>NZ_JAMXQU010000027.1 GCF_024054035.1 Asaia lannensis NBRC 102526 | reverse complement strand
AAAGGAGTTATACGATCTGGCTGAGGTCTGTTTCATTTCCTGCCTATGACATAAGAGCAAAGGGGAGCAGGTATGGCACGAGGCGATCTGATGGATCAGAAATGGTCGATGATTGGTCCGCTCCTACTGTCTGAATGCGGATATTGGACCCGTCCATCTGGAGACAACCGCCTGTTTTTCAATAGCAGGCGGCATGTTCTGCGCACAGCCCGACCTCTGGCGGGACATGCATGAATGCGCAGGTTTCGGTATTGGGCCGAACAGGGGGCGCAGGATGCCCTGCTTCAACCTGGTAAAGCCGAGGCTAACCGATGACTGGCAGCATATGCTCAACAGCATCGTAGTCCGTGCTCATTCACAGGCCACTGGGGCAAGCGGGGAGCTCATGTGGAAACTTTTAGTTGGCCACGCGGCGGCTTTGCGAGCAAAATCCCATGCCCGATGTGACAATCAGGGACATCCTCAGGGCTTGGTCCTTACCAGGGGCAGGTCTCGGACTACAGAGCCATAAATGCTCTAATGACACTTCCAACTTCGAACTAAAAGCCATACGCGCTGATCGGAACTATGACAGCAACAGTTTCTGTCGGGAACTGCTGATCCGTGGGAGCCTGCCGATTATTCCCTGACGTAAATACCGCAAGGTTCCGGATCAGAGCTTTTGTCAACATAACCTG
>NZ_JAMXQU010000026.1 GCF_024054035.1 Asaia lannensis NBRC 102526 | reverse complement strand
CCGCAAGCGCCAAAAGCTTCATCATCATCCCTGATGCAGAACACCCCGAACGAAGCCTGTCAGCTCATGATTTGCGCCAGTTCCATCTCCGCAGGAGCTATGCGGTCAATCTTGCCATTGCAGATGGCGTCCACGACCTCGCAGTCAACTTCCTCGATTACGTCGGATTATTCCTGACCCTCACCCTGCCGGGGAAATACCGCAACTGCTCCTATGAACAGGCCAAGGCTGAAATCGGCAGACGCTGGAAGCGTGTGAGACGTAAAGCCCGGGACAGGGATATTCTCCTGCTGGGTATGACAGCGCTGGAACTGCATGAGGATGAAACACCGCATTATCATATCCAGCTCTATGTTTCACCTGAACACAGGGCATGGGTCGAGGAACAGATACTCGATGCGTTCCCAAATGAATGCGACAGACGCAATGAAGCCATCAAGGATATCCGCGATGTCGCCAGAGCCTCACGTTACACGACCAAGGACCATGGCAAGCCTGAAACCAGCCTGACGTTCATCGGACTGAGGAAAGACATCAAGCGCCGTTACCGAGGTGTATACGAGGGCAAGGACACCGGCACTCTTTCTGAATGGCGTGTCAGCAGAGCCAGCCAGCTCATGAAGCAGAAGACATCAGGCGGGGCTGTTCTCCTGCTTCTGCGTGGGTTTGCTGATGAGAGACTGAACAGACTGTCATCCCGTCACCCCGACTTGCATTATGCCGGAACCGATACCCAGAGACTGCAAACCATGCTCCTGCATACCCTGCATTTCAGGGCGGTAAAGGATTTCAGGGAGACA
>NZ_JAMXQU010000025.1 GCF_024054035.1 Asaia lannensis NBRC 102526 | reverse complement strand
GGCGAGATTGAGGAAGCTCTCGAAAGACAGAACGCTCTTGTCGTAGCGGGTGGCGATGCGGCGTTGCTGCTTGAGCTTGCCAAACATACGTTCGATGCGGTTTCGGTCCCGATAGCGGCGATAGTCGGGATGCTCTGGCGCTTTACGGTTCGCGCGTGGCGGGATGATCGGTAGGATGCCCCGCATCAGCAGGCTCTGGCGGAAACCGTCACCATCGTATCCTTTGTCTGCCAGCAATGCCCTCGGCGTAGCGGCCGGGATCGCCATGAGCGGCTCGGCGCTGGTGTAGTCCGATGCCTCACCACCGGTCAGGATGAAACCGAGAGGGCGTCCCTGATTGTCTGCCCGGGCGTGGATCTTGCTTGTAAAACCGCCGCGTGATCGACCAAGAGCGTTCGCACGAGCCCCCCTTTTCCGCCCGCAGCCGAGACGTGGCCGCGAACGCTGGTGCTATCGATCATGTGCTGCCAGTCATTGGTGAGGCCCAGATCGACCAGCGTCTGCAGCATTGCGTCCCATACGCCCTGCTCGGCCCAGCGGCGGAAGCGGACATAGACCGAATTCCACTTGCCATAGCGCTCGTGCATGTCTCGCCAAGGGCAGCCGACGCGCAATACATAGAGCATGCCGTTCAGGAAACGGCGGTTGTCGCCCGCAGGCCGCGCCCACCGGCCTCGCTCAGGCGGCAATAGCGACCCAACCACGTCCCACTCTGCGTCCGATAGGTCTCCGCGATCCATGGCTGCCCCATAAAAAGCAGCCTTGAATCAGAATGCAGCCCCTCTGGATACCCCTTTTGTCAACACGACCTAG
>NZ_JAMXQU010000024.1 GCF_024054035.1 Asaia lannensis NBRC 102526 | reverse complement strand
TCACCTATCTGGGCGCTCCGCCCTGTTACCTGACTGGCACGCTGATCGAAACCGCGCGCGGCCCCGTGGCGGTCGAGGAGATCACGCTGGCCGATCGTGTCGTGGCCTATGACAACGGCCAGGAAGTGCTGCGTCAGGTGGTCTGGACAGGGAAATCGCATGTCAAGGCAGACCGCTCGCCCGTGATCGTGCGTCAAGGCGCGCTCGCTGACAATGTGCCCTCACGCGATCTGCATGTCACAGAGGAGCACTGCCTGTTCCTCGAAGGGCGGTTCGTGCCCGTGCGTATGCTCGTCAACGGTCATTCCATCGTCAACGACACACGCCATGAGGACTACGACGTCTATCATATCGAGCTCGATACCCACTCGGTCATCAAGGCCAATGACGTGCTCTCGGAATCCTTCCTCGATACCGGACATCTGGCATTCGAGGGGCGTGAGGTACGCAATCTGAGCTGGGAACGTGACAGCGCTGCGCCACTTTGCACCGACCGCAGCTTCGTCGAGCCGCTGTTTCGTAAAATCGCAGCACGCGTGCCCGGTCTCGTTGTGCCGGCTTCGGATACAAGCCCCGAACATCAGACCGGGATCGCCCTGCTGGTCAACGGCAGAACACGGGTTACGCCCACACGACGCAACGGCAAGAATGTCGTCTTCACGATCGATGAGCCGATCCGCTCTTTGCACGTTCTTGCAGAAGCGGCTGCGCCCAGTGTCAGGATCGGTCCTTTCGTCGATGACCGGCGTCAGCTTGGCGCACTCGTTGGCGAAGTGCATCTGTTCACGCCTGAGGGCATGGTCCCCCATCGCAAGCATCTCGAGGCAGACGCCCTGACCGGCTGGCATGAAAAGGAAAGTG
>NZ_JAMXQU010000023.1 GCF_024054035.1 Asaia lannensis NBRC 102526 | reverse complement strand
AGAGCCTGTTTGGAAACTCACGGATGGGCATTTCTGCGGGTGAGATTGGCGCCCATGGCGACGAGGATCATGGCTTGTGAGACGTCGATACGACGCTCATAGTCACGCACGAGACGTCGCCAGCGGGTCATCCAGCCAAAGGTCCGCTCCACGACCCATCGACGGGGTAGAATTTCGAAGCCCTTCGCTCCGTCCCTGCGTCGGATGACTTCGACGACGAAGTCCAGATAAGCCGCCTTGTCCATCAACTGGAGCCGGTCGTAAGCCCCGTCGGCGAACAGGTGCTTCACCCAGGGCCAGCGCTTGCGAATCGCATCCAGGATCATCTGCGCGCCCGCGCTGTCGGAGATGTCGGCCGGGGTCAGATTGACCATCAGCAGCCGTCCGTCTGTATCCACGGCAATATGCCGCTTGCGCCCGACGACCTTCTTGCCGGCGTCATAACCTCTTGTTTGCGCATGCGGTGCCTTGATGCTCTGGCTGTCGATCACCCCGGCGGTCGGGCTCGTCTCGCGAGCTGACCGCTCCCGATCGAGCATCAGTTCGACGTCATGAATAGTCTGAAACAGAAACCGCCGGGCCAGCTCCCGAAACCAGCCATAGACCGTGCGCCAGTGGCCGAAATGGATCGGCAACATCCGCCAGCCACAGCCCGAGCGGACCAGGTAGCGCACCGCATTGATCACCTCGCGAAATTCGATCTCGCGTGGACGGCCCATGCGCCCCGGTTCGGGCATCCGCGGCGCGATCCGCGCCCATTCCTCGTCCGTCATGTCCGACGGATAGCGCTTCGTCTTGCGGGCAATCCCGGCCATTCGGGCCCTCTGCTCTGGTGTCCACATCCAGAGCTTGAATCACATCCGCTCCAACTTTCCAAACAGGCTC
>NZ_JAMXQU010000022.1 GCF_024054035.1 Asaia lannensis NBRC 102526 | reverse complement strand
ATCTCGACCGGCCGCAAGGTCTCGAGCGCTGCCGACAACGCCGCTGCCTACGGCATCGCGCAGCAGATGCAGGGCAACGTCTCTGGCCAGTCCGCTGTGAATGACGGCCTCTCCTTCGCCGCACAGACGGTCAGTTCGACCAGCACCGCCGTCAACCAGATCATCAGCGTGCTCAACAGCGTCCAGAACGCAGTGACCACCCTTGGCAACAACCAGGGCAGCCCGGCCGCTCTCGACCAGATCGGTACCCAGATCACTGGCCTGCTTCAACAGATCGATACCATCTCGCGCAACGCCACGTTCAACGGCGTGAACCTGATTTCGGGCAGCACAAAAGATGGTCTCGGGATCACGTCCAACAACCTGAGCTACATCACGGGCCTTCAGGGTGACCAGACGACCGTCACAGGCTTCAACGCAGCTATTGCCTCGTATATGGGCGGATCCAGCGTCGCCGGCGCACCGGCTGTCTCTTCCTCGTTCTTCCAGAGCGGCGTAGCTGGCACGAGCCTGACCGACGCCCTGGGCCTCACCACAAACAGCGGTACGAGCGGTGCAAACCCGACCACCAACGTGTTCGAATCCACCGGTGGCGTACTCGGCGGCAGCAAGAACGTCTCGGACATGATTTCGCAGGTTCAGGCCGCCATCAAGGCGATGACCTTCGTGACCTCCACACTGGGTGCGAACAGCAACGTCATCAACAACATGAGCACCTACGGCTCAAGCATCTCCGACAACCTCACCAACGGTATCGGCTCCCTGACCGATGCGGACATGTCTGCAGCCAGCGCCAAGCTGACCTCGCTTCAGACCAAGCAGTCCCTCGCCATCAAGTCGCTTACCATCGCCAACTCCCAGTCACAGAACATCCTCTCACTCTTCCAGTAAAATAAAACAGGCCCCTCGCCTCCAACAGCAAGGGGCCTG
>NZ_JAMXQU010000021.1 GCF_024054035.1 Asaia lannensis NBRC 102526 | reverse complement strand
CCGAGTATCGCTGGACCGGTGCACAGGCAGAGCTGCCCGATATCCAGAGCGAGAGTGACACGGCTGTCATCTCTCTGTCCGTGCATTCCTAAAAACGATCAGAGACAAGCCTGCATCGGCAGGCTTGTCCAGGCCCCATCGATCAGGCCAGAGCGGAGCGCCTGATCAACAGGGCATAAGGCAGATAGAACACGGAACGATCCATCGCGCTGCTATGGATCATCCGGCGCCTGCCTTGATAGGGCAGCATTATCGGGACGCTTCGCTCCTCAGGCAGCAGCCTTCCCTGACCGTCCGGTTCAACACAGTCCGGTTCAATGGGCTTGCACATTCAGTTCATCAACCTCGATGCCATCTGGCAAATCGGAAAATGGCATATCAAAAACACAAAATCGGATCGATATGCTTCCACTGCCGCAGCGTGAACCGTCTAAAGACGTTACGGCTGACCGAACACACGACCCGTTCCTGTCCTGCCACGCGGCATTACGCGATCATGAGGCACTGGACAGCAATTGATCACTGCCGTGCCGGAATCTAGCTGAATAGAATCAGGCCGTCACAAGGCAGACAGCCCGTTATCGCGCAATCCCCGACCGAAACGGCTCCTTCATATAAGGCGTAAGCCAAAATTCCCGTTCGGTCTTCGTCCACGGAGCGGCGACAATTCCGCATTTGAATAACACCTTCCGACTGAAACGCGCGCAATGACATTGTCTTAGCGTCCCCTCCTTCAAACGTACGGAGGCACAGGAGCCGCGCATCATCGACGACCGGTCGCCAGGGGCTGCGTCGCAACAGACTGACCGCGGGTTATCGTATCCTTTGCCGTTCATCGACGGATAAGACACGGGAGTTAAGCCGCGCATTTCATTATCGTGATCACAACAGAACAAAGCGCTCGTTATCGACCACCTGATCCTGCCGCGAACAATCAGCCCACGAGGCGCAAAAGCACTGCGTCGGTGGAAAGCCGGGAACGTGTATCGATCAGTTTTCTGAGCGCTTCGAGCACGAGCCTCGACCGTCCGAGGATCTACCGGGCTCACAACACCCTGTTAGCGAGCCCGGTCCGCCTACAAGGCGGCGCATTCGGGAAACCGTCTGTTCAGAACAGGACTTGCCGCTGCCGGGAAGCTTTGCCGGACTGCCTTGTAAATCCGCAGTCCGACTGGACAGAGATTAGTCGCAAACGATGCAAGCACACTCAAGGCCACAGGATCTCACATCGCTTCAGGCCTGCGAGCACCGGTTCGACGGGCTCCTCAGGCGTAAAGAGCCAGCGAAAGAATAGCCGAGTCACTCTCGCTCTGGATATCGGGCAGCTCTGCCTGTGCACCGGTCCAGCGATACTGGC
>NZ_JAMXQU010000020.1 GCF_024054035.1 Asaia lannensis NBRC 102526 | reverse complement strand
GTCAAAGCGACCTAGGCAAAAGCCAAGGGCTAGGAAGATATTTGGGCAAATCATGAAATTGCTTATCAAAATCCCCATGTATCGTGATGGCGTCAGCAAGTTTATTGAGAATCTTCATGTTCTCACGCAGCCGCGCCAACACAATCTCGTCAGATTTATCGGGCAGAATCATACAAGCATGCGCGTATTGCAGCATTGACCCTGCTAGATTTATAAATCTAGGCAGATCCCGAAAATGCTGCAAAGCGGCCCGTTGGCGCAGATGATCTGTAACTCTTCTATGGACGTTATGGAATTCGGTTATATCACTCATATATCTGTCGAAAAAATCCAGCTCGTCGATTTTTCCATTGAGATACAGCACCGGAAGAAACATGAAATAGAAACAAGTGTCCCAGCTCGTTTTCACAACTACGTAACTCCAGTCTCCAAAATTGAGCAATGCCCCTCTATGTGTCTCAACAAAGCTTTCATATGTCTCGGTCAACACTCTATTCATGAGATCAATCTGCCACTCGCCCTTCGGACGCGTTATCGCGTTGGTAATCATGGTGTTTGAAATCGCGATAAAATCCGTACCGTTCGAGTACAATGGGTCTACAAAACCACCAGCTTCACCAGTAAGCGCCCAACCATCATTTGATATAAACTTACTCGACAGATAAGAATAATTTTTTGACATCACAAAGTCGATAACTGGAAGATTCTTTGTTTCCAAGTAACGAAGAAAAGACGGCTCAAATTTTCCAAGCCACTCACAGGCCAAGCGATACGAACTCATGTTCGCCAAATTATGGATCTCGTTGTCGAATACGATGCCGACACTTGTCGTTTCATTGCTGATGGGTATAATCCAGACCCAATACCCTTTCCCGGTCAGATGGGTCGTACTATGGCCTCGCTCTCTAGAAAAACGGAACGGATTAATCTCATCTTCCTCGTTCAGAAACTCGTTGATATCGAGTTTACCCGCCACTCTGAACCAGACAGCCGAACGATTAAGAGCTGATTCTTTCTGAAGATTAAATTTCTTCATCAGGACACGTCCTCGCCCTGATGCATCAACTACCCAACGCGTCTTGCGTTTACTCACGACGCCTGCATGATCACGAACAGAGACGAGGTAACCGTCATCAATTTTATCGATATCGAGCACACGCATGTTTTCACTCAATGTAACCCGATTATCGAGCAGGTCGCGTATGTGATTCTCTATTTTTCCACGATCAAGCTGGAATGTATGATGCTCGGGGTAATTGTCTAAGCCTACTTCTTTATATTTCTCGTTATGGGCATCACCCCGCGTGTCGATGAAACGCATCGCCATTTTGCGCAGATGACTGCGCTTCAGGTGGTCAGAGCATCCAATCGTGTCAGCCAAATAATAGGCGCCGATCTCGATCGTCGATTCACCAACTTTATGGATACGTTCTGGATACGGAAACCTACGATTATGGACAATACAGATATCAAGTGACGAGTCACGATCAAGCAACTGTTTAGCCAAGGTAAGACCAGCTAGACCAGCACCTATGATCAGGACATCATAATCAGATTTCATCAGGTTTTCAGACATATCCTTACTTCGTTCCATTATTAATGAGATCTTTTTTATTAATGAGGATCCATTCACATCCATTGAGCATAAGGATGCTGGAGCTTCAGGTCGAGACACGCATCATAGCAAAGAGACAACGCTAGCTTACGCTCAAACTGCTTTTCCAGTCTATTGAATACAAGAGAAAACATCTTGGAACGTATTTCAAATTATCGTTCCACCATATCAGACCGATGATAGTGTTTTCGTGTATCGCAGCTTTCCGTTCAAGCGCCGTGATAACTCTTTACGATATGCGGAATTTGACAGTGTACCGCACGGCGCAGAGAAGATGGCGGCGCCGGTATTGGTGTTTGTCGTAGCTCACGGGCATCGTGCGGAATCTTCGGCCTGGAATGCAGGGTCTGATCCCCTTTTCCTCCAACCCGTCCCTGAACCAGTCGGCATCATAACCGCGATCAGCCAGGAGCCACTTTGCAGCGGGCAGATCGTTCAGCAGGATAGCGGCCCCGGTGTAATCGCTGATCTGGCCAGCCGTTATGAAGAACCTGATCGGGCGGCCATTTCTGTCCGTCACCGCGTGCAGCTTCGTGTTCATGCCGTCTTTGGTCCGCCCGATCAGGCGGCCTGGGGCCCCTTTTTCCCCGCAGGCTCGAGGCCGTGCGGTACGCCTTCGGGTAGATCGCGTCGATCATGATCGTCTGGTGAGCCAATCTGCTGGCCGCCAGACCATCCATCATCTGGGCAAAGATTCCCATGGCGCCCCAACGCTTTCACCGATTGTAGAGCGTCTTATGCGGCCCATATTCCCGCGGAGCATCCCGCCAGCGCAGCCCATTGCGGTTGACGAAGATAATCCCGCCCAACACACGCCGGTCATCAACACGCGGTCTGTCATGGCTCCTTGGGAAAAATGGCTCCAGACGCGCCATCTGCTCGTCCGTCAGCCAATTCAGTCTCCTCAAGGAGCCTGAATCAGATTTACCTACCCAAATCAACGGGGTCTGAGCCTAACGAACCCATGGGCAATTGCCAGAGCCATCGAAATTCCGCTTTTATAAGCGCCAATGAATCTGGGTCGCTTTGAT
>NZ_JAMXQU010000019.1 GCF_024054035.1 Asaia lannensis NBRC 102526 | reverse complement strand
GCTTACCATCGCCAACTCCCAGTCACAGAACATCCTCTCACTCTTCCAGTAAAATAAAACAGGCCCCTCGCCTCCAACAGCAAGGGGCCTGCCCTGACGGCACATCTAAAAAATCAACGTTGTGTCTGCACAGTGCTATTGGCCACATCGTTCTTGGCAAGAACGAGAGGTGGGAAAGCAACCCAGGCCTGTATCTTGTCGTAGCAAGCCGCCATCATATCATCGATGCCGGTATTTTCCTTGTTCTTCTCCAGACCAGGATAAAATGTCTGCATTGGCCGCAATGGCAGAACATGTGCCAGCATTTTGGAAATACCGCCGGGTGAGATGGAATAACCAATCAGCCCGTGAGCACGCAGCAAGCCAAACAGCAATGACTGCCCCGATTTTTTTCTGAAATCCTGTTTGTATTTCAAAAGATTTTGGTGATCAAAGCGCGACGTGCAATAAAATCCTGTCTCCGCATTTCTAAATGTGAGGTGGGCATCTGTGTTGTATCCCCACAAAACCAGATCCCAATCTTCAGGCAGCGTGGCCAAGAGGTCAGTGCTTTTTTCATTGAAACTCTCGCTGATGATCGCATCATCTTCGAAAACTGTGCATCCCTGCCCTTCTTGCAGGGCGTTCGTCCATATCGTGAGATGAGACATGGCGCAGCCAAGCGCTCCAACGCTGTATTGCAAAGCGGGATCCAGGATCTTCTGCGCAATAAGCACTGCGCGATCAAGCCTCAGACCGTCGATTGCCTCAAAAATCCGTACATCTGTGAAGGTAGGATTTTCGCGGCGAAAGGCCTCTAGTCGTTCAGGCGTGCGTGCGAGTGTGATAAGCCATTTGTTCATACGTTCCGTTTCCACACACTCTAATTCTGATGAACAGAAACTTTTTGAATCACGAAAACATAACCGCGAGTCGATGAAAGACGTGGACCGCGAAAGCGCATCTCCACCTGCGGCGCCCGGAGTCAGCTCTATCGTTATCTAGCCCGTTGCCGGACGATAGCGTACGACCTCAGTAAGGCCCGGAGAGCCCTTGATTATCAACCTAGCCAATGTTTCGGTTGTGAAGCCAAAAGGCGGAAGTGAAAAATCGAGGCGACCACCTCGGATATGTTTACCATCAACTTTGTCTTCGTTGATGATGGGATAGTCAGGCAGCATATAATTAACCAGAATTATTTCTCGGTATCGCGAGATATTAATAATCGCCCTGATAATCGACTGATTTGAGAGATGTTGCAATACATCTTTCACGATAACCAAATCCCCATCAGCGGCGGGAACCTGCTCGACAAGATTGATTACGCCGAAATGCACATTCGTCAGATTGGAGTAGGTACGTTTATTTACAGCAATAACTTCGTACACAAGATCCATCGCGACGAACATTGTGTCCGGGCAACGCCGTGCGATTTCGGCCCCTACTCGGAAATCTCCACAGCCAATATCTAGCACTGTCCGGATTTTGTTGCGTATAATATAGTGACAGATAAAGTTTATATAATCACTACATTTATCAGGATCTGACCCAACCCCCGAATATACGCGACCGGAACTTCCCCAATCATTGTTTCTGTAAATCTGCTGAAATACAGATTGCAATCCATGATCTTCCGTCGATACGAGAGGAAATGCAGCGCACCTATCGCGTAGCTCAGCAAGGTGTTCGATATGGCCATTGCTAAGAATCGCACGGCAGGCGAGCGAATAGGTATCTAACCGCGACCAGATATTGGCTTCGTCTATTTCTTTTAGGACTGGCCACGACATACTTTCCCACAGATGGAAAACGTATGCGTCCGGAAAAGCGACAGCCTGCTCGAAAAGCGAGGAAAGCCCTGCTCCGTCCCAGGAAGGTACAAAGAAAGCTTCCGGAGCAAGAATGGCCCCCAGACCAGGTCGCGCTGCATTCAGAAGGTGGGGCATCTTTGTCGAAGAATGCGCCCAATACCGGGAGTCGAAATGCTTGTAGCTGTCCCACCATGCAGCCATGAACGGGGCGTCTGGTGGGGAGAGTATAACTGAATTGCCGAGACTTTCGGCTTCCACCCTTGGATCTGTTGAGATGAGCTCGCGAGCCATAACAGTTTGCGTCGCGGAGAAGAGGGGTTCCAGACTTTTGAGGGTGATCGTATCCAGGTCGAGATAAATTCCACCGTATGCCCGCAAGACACTCATTCTGATGATATCTGACTGATGAGCAGGATGCATGACCGGATTACCAAAAATACGCTGCGGCGCAGGTACGATCACAATATCCGCTATATGCTTTACTGCCTCCCAATAGGGCCCTTCACGTTCGGCGATGCACCAGAGGACAATCCTGAACCCCGGATGATGAGTCGCTGCGGAAAGCACAGCCATATAATGACTGAAGCCAAAAGACCTGATACCAGGCGGCTTTTTCTCGGAAAAGTAATTCACGTCATCAAAGACGACTTTTTCAGGGGTGGTCTCGACAAAATGAATAAGCTTGGGGAAAGCTCCAGCTTCATTCGAGCAGATAGGACGACATGCACTTTTGCTCAGGCAATCATCGAAAAGCTGCCTGACATTGATACACGCATAGTCAAATGACTCATCGACAGCTCCAACAGACTTGAAAACGTCTTCTGGTAGCCGGCCAACAACCAGCGGCGGGAATGAGACATGCGCAGCCATAGCACCATGTTCGATCAAACTCGAAAAGAGGGTGCTGAGAGAGACGCCCCTCATCTCGCGCCCCGCCAGCTTGCTTCTGTAGCTATATTCTCGGATTGGCAGCGAATTCATCAGGATCGATGCGCCACGTGGCGAAACCGTATATCCGGACATTCCCTCGATCGCGCTCAGTTTCAAGAGCAACGCAGGGGTTTTACGCTCTCCCAAAGGACCTGTAGGGCCGGTTGATGGATGGTCGTCACATTTGAGGATACAGTCACCCATCTGATTGGGCATTTTGACAATCATCAGGCCGTTGTAATCAACGCCCCAAACAATCAGGTCCCAATCCTCGGGAAGCGTCTGCAAGAGCGCGTTCGCCAGTTCCTCAAAATTATCTGGTATCGATGATTTATCGCTGAAGATTGTGCGCGGCACACCGTCAGCAACACACTGACTCCACTGAATGACATGGGAAAAGATTTCGGCCACCTGATCGTCCGACGCCCGGATATTAACATCCAGAAGGCCGTTCTCCACCATATAACTGCGGTCGAGTGCAAGCACGTCAAATGACGGTACCACTTCCAGATTGTCAGCCGCAGGATTTCTTTTTCTGAACTTTCTCAGTGTTTCAGCATCTGCTTTGAAGATCACGCGAAGAACCATCGTCCTGCTTCCGTATCGACTCGTACTGTGAAAGTGCTGTCTGGCCATTGCCACATGGATCTCAAGACAGTCGGATTTGTCTTTGTATGACCGAGGATCACAGCCGAGACAACACTCCTCTACTCGAGCGCAGGCCATGTCTTGATGATGGATTCCCCTGAGATCGTTAATGAGACGTATCGGTCATCTCTGTTTGCTGTATCGTCTGTGGTCTGATCAAGCTTGATGGCTGTACGGGTATCATCTGGGTTCTTCCATTCTGGTAATCT
>NZ_JAMXQU010000018.1:0-2500 GCF_024054035.1 Asaia lannensis NBRC 102526 | reverse complement strand
CGGTCTGGAAAGTCCGGCGATAGTGGGTGATAGCCCCGTATGCGTAGTGTTCATGAAGGTTCTTGAGTAGGGCGGGGCACGTGAAACCCTGTCTGAACATGGGGGGACCACCCTCCAAGCCTAAATACTCCCTGATGACCGATAGTGAACAAGTACCGTGAGGGAAAGGTGAAAAGCACCCCGATGAGGGGAGTGAAAGAGACCTGAAACCGGATGCCTACAAGCAGTCGGAGCCTCTTATGGGGTGACGGCGTACCTTTTGTATAATGGGTCAGCGAGTTTCTGTTTGCAGCGAGCTTAAGCCGGTAGGTGTAGGCGTAGCGAAAGCGAGTCTGAATAGGGCGAATGAGTTGCTGGCAGAAGACCCGAAACCGAGTGATCTAGCCATGGCCAGGCTGAAGGTGCGGTAACACGCACTGGAGGGCCGAACCCACGCCTGTTGAAAAAGTCGGGGATGAGCTGTGGCTAGGGGTGAAAGGCCAATCAAACTCGGAGATAGCTGGTTCTCCGCGAAATCTATTGAGGTAGATCGTCACGTATTGCCCTCGGGGGTAGAGCACTGGATGGGCTAGGGGGACCCAAAGTCTTACCAAACCTAACCAAACTCCGAATACCGAGGAGTATGAGCGTGGCAGACAGACAGTGGGTGCTAAGGTCCATTGTCGAGAGGGAAACAGCCCAGACCACCAGCTAAGGCCCCCAAATCGTGGCTAAGTGGGAAAGGATGTGGGGATTCCAAAACAACCAGGAGGTTGGCTTAGAAGCAGCCATCCTTTAAAGAAAGCGTAATAGCTCACTGGTCTAATAGAAACCCTGCGCCGAAAATGTAACGGGGCTCAAGCCACGTGCCGAAGCTGTGGGTGCATATCTTTGATATGCGCGGTAGCGGAGCGTTCCGTAGGTCTGCGAAGGAGACGGGGTGACCCTCTCTGGAGATATCGGAAGTGCGAATGCTGACATGAGTAGCGACAAACAGTGCGAGAAACACTGTCGCCGAAAGTCCAAGGGTTCCTGCGCAAGGTTAATCCACGCAGGGTGAGCCGGCCCCTAAGGCGAGGGCGAAAGCCGTAGTCGATGGGAACCAGTTGAATATTACTGGGCCTGCCAGAAGTGACGAATGCGATATGTTGTCTGGTCTTACTGGATTGACCAGGCTTTTGGAGCATTCCAGGAAATAGCTCTGGCGTATAGACCGTACCCGAAACCGACACAGGTGGACTGGTAGAGAATACCAAGGCGCTTGAGAGAACGATGCTGAAGGAACTAGGCAAATTACTTGTGTAACTTCGGGATAAGCAAGACCCGTATGTGGGCAACCATGTGCGGGTGGCACAGACCAGGGGGTAGCGACTGTTTAGTAAAAACACAGGGCTGTGCGAAGTCGAGAGACGACGTATACGGCCTGACGCCTGCCCGGTGCCGGAAGGTTAAGAGGAGATGTGCAAGCATTGAATTGAAGCCCCGGTAAACGGCGGCCGTAACTATAACGGTCCTAAGGTAGCGAAATTCCTTGTCGGGTAAGTTCCGACCTGCACGAATGGCGTAACGACTTCCCCACTGTCTCCAGCATCGACTCAGCGAAATTGAATTCCCCGTGAAGATGCGGGGTACCCGCGGTCAGACGGAAAGACCCTATGAACCTTTACTGCAGCTTTGCAGTGGCATCAGAGACATCCTGTGTAGGATAGGTGGGAGGCTACGAACCCGGGACGCCAGTACCGGTGGAGCCGTCCTTGAAATACCACCCTGAATTTTTCTGATGTCTAACCGAGACCAGTCTAGCCTGGTCCGGGACCCTGCATGGTGGGCAGTTTGACTGGGGCGGTCGCCTCCCAAAGTGTAACGGAGGCGCGCGATGGTGGGCTCAGGTCGGTCGGAAACCGACTGTCGAGTGCAATGGCATAAGCCCGCCTGACTGTGAGAGTGACAGCTCGATCAGAGACGAAAGTCGGCCATAGTGATCCGGTGGTCCCACGTGGACGGGCCATCGCTCAACGGATAAAAGGTACTCTAGGGATAACAGGCTGATCTCCCCCAAGAGTCCACATCGACGGGGAGGTTTGGCACCTCGATGTCGGCTCATCACATCCTGGGGCTGGAGCAGGTCCCAAGGGTTCGGCTGTTCGCCGATTAAAGTGGTACGTGAGCTGGGTTTAGAACGTCGTGAGACAGTTCGGTCCCTATCTGCCGTGGGTGTATGAGACTTGAGAGGATTTGTCCCTAGTACGAGAGGACCGGGATGAACATACCTCTGGTGTACCGGTTGTCGCGCCAGCGGCACAGCCGGGTAGCTAAGTATGGACGGGATAACCGCTGAAAGCATCTAAGCGGGAAACCCACCTCAAAACGAGGTCTCACAGGGCCGTGAAAGACCATCACGTCAATAGGCCGGGTGTGGAAGCGTGGTAACACGTGAAGCTAACCGGTCCTAATCGCCCATATCGCTCACACAACGCTCTCACAAGAGAGCATACACATGCATAGCAATCATCCACGCAAA
>NZ_JAMXQU010000017.1 GCF_024054035.1 Asaia lannensis NBRC 102526 | reverse complement strand
GCTTACCATCGCCAACTCCCAGTCACAGAACATCCTCTCACTCTTCCAGTAAAATAAAACAGGCCCCTCGCCTCCAACAGCAAGGGGCCTGTTCATCCCATGGGTAGCTAGAGCCTTACTCAACCGGACCGTTGAGTATACGCGCCGCCACGATGACCGAACCCCCTTCGGTTTCAGCGCCGGTCCGGAACATCCTCCATTTTCCAAGAGAAAAAACCCACGTGCCGGTAAAACTGGCCACTTGGGCATGTGGTTTACAAACGCCATCAGGTTGTGATTCCTCCTGCCTGTTGCACTGCATGGCATCGGATTCCGTCAACGGAATATAGACGTTGGTATTGAGCTGCGCAGTACGGCCGTGAATCTGGATTGATCCGTCTATCCCGCTTTTCTGTCCCTGTTGACCATTGTTCGAAACGTCGTCAGGCGTGCCGCGTGTTATGATATCTATATATTTTGTCTCGTTATCAGAACACACCTCGATTGAGGCCGATCCGATCACCCTGTTTTTTGCTTCCTGCCCGACATAATCGACAATTGCCTGCACCTCGGCGATCCGAACAACTCCAGAGGGACAACGTATGCTGTCTCCATTCCCGGGCAACACTGTACCAGCGTAAGCCGGAGCCGACATTCCTGTTAACCCCGTCGCCAGACACGGTACCGTAGCGCACAAGACCGCGCGCGCAGAGAGGAACAAGCCTCGCGGTGAAACCACTTTCATATCCTTCGTGAAGGTTCGTTCGATGGTTGGGCCACGATACCCGAAAAGTCGCACAGCTGAAGCATGACACGACAAATTTCCTCAAAAAGCCCGACGCCGGAAAAGTGATGTCACAGTGGGCGCACCGATAACGCTGCCGAAAGATATTGCTGTCATGATAGGTTCACGTTACGAACGACCTTGGCAACAATCTGCCCTCCCTGCGGCAGATGATTCGGTAGAGGCTCATGATCAGCGACGTCACCACCCGTAGTTTCGACGCCATGAACGCGTATGGAGAAGTTCAGCGTAGCCTGCAATCCGCAACGGGCCCGGCCAAACAAGCTGACACCTCCAGCATTGGTACCGGAAGTTTTAGTGACGCACTCAGTGGTGCGCTGCAAGATGCGGTGCATACCGGAAAAGTTGCCGAAACCCAGACCGCGGCTGGTCTCTCAGGACATGGGGATATGACTGAGATCGCGACATCTGTCGCTGAGGCAAAATTGACGCTGCAGACCGTAACCGCAGTTCGTGATCGCTTTGTGCAAGCCTATCAAGATGTAATGAAAATGTCGATCTGAACGCAGAACGGCATGCAACATACGGTAGACATTCACGAGATCCTGCAGCAATCCCTGTTCGTAGCGGTCAAGATGGGTGCCCCGTCGCTTCTCGCCTCGCTGGCAGCAGGCATCCTGATCTCGCTTTTCCAGGCAGTTACCCAGGTCAACGAAGCAACACTATCTTTTGTACCCAAATTTGTCGCTGCAATGCTTGCCCTTATGCTGACAAGCTCGTTTATTTACGCGACCCTGCATAATTATGCGATGCAGATTTTCGATCAGATGGTCATCGCTGGCGGATCATGAACAGAGCAATGTCGACACGGCGGGCGTTGTTCGGAATAATGCGGAAAAGGTAGATGTTGGCTCTTCCATCCCCCGATGTGGTAGCCGTCTATCTGATGATCCTGTGCCGTGTCAGTACACTTGTCATGGTAGCGCCAGGGCTGGGTGAGTCCACATCACCCATGACAGTGCGCGCAGGTATAGCTGTCACGATCTCTTTCCTGCTTGTCCCGCTGCTGGAGCCTGTGCTCACCCCCGTGGTGACGCCAGCCCTCAAGAGCCCGGCTCTCCTGATCGTCATGATTGCTCAGGAATTGCTTATAGGAACTTTCATCGGATGGATGGCGCGACTGATCGCGATGTCACTCATCATCGCTATGCAGTTCATTGCAACTTTCACGGGTCTGGCGAGTGTTTTACAACCCGACCCTGACTTGGGCGCCTCGAGTACCGCCATCAGTCATATGGCCTCTTTCCTCATCCCGGTACTTTTTCTGACGACAGGATTGTATATCCTGCCCCTCGCCGCGCTCACAGGCTCTTACAAAGTGTTCTTGCCGGGCCAATTCCCTTTTCTGAATGATATGGCGCAGGCTGCTGTCATGAGCGTATCATTGAGCTTCAGGCTTGGCCTCCAATACGCTGCTCCGTTCGTTCTTGTCGGCACCCTGTGGCCTGCGCTTCTCGGCGTACTGAACCGACTGATGCCTGCTATTCAGGTTTACGGAATTGCCATGCCTGCCCAGCTTCTGGGCGGCGTATTCCTGATCGCTCTCCTGATTCAGGTCATCACTGGCGTCTGGCAGGAACGTATGCAGGAAACACTTCTTCAGCTTCCTGGCATCCATGCATTCCAATAACCTAGCCCACCCAACTCGTACTTCGCGCCAAGTCTATGGCTGAGGAAGGAAGCAGCGAAGATCGCACACAGGCCCCTACCCCGCGCCGCCTTGCCAAAGCAAGGGAAGAGGGAAATGTTGCCCAGTCGCGTGAAACACAGATGCTGCTGGTGCTGGGAATATTCCTTGCGGTATTCTCAATGACCGGGGCGACTTCGGGATATCGCTTTATCACCCATATGCATGGATTGCTGGAGCACTTCTCCACCCCGATCGACGATACAGCAACGATCGGGCGTATCGTCCATCAGGCGTTTGCTGAAGGAATCCTCCTGATCGCTCCGTTCGGTGGGGCATGCATGGCAGCTGTCATAGGTTTCGGTCTCTTCCAGACACAGTTCCTGTTTAGGCCTCAGGCGCTTGCTCCCGACCTCAAACGGCTGTCTCCTGCCGCCGGGGTCAAACGTGTGTTCAGTGCCCGAAATCTCGTCGAACTCCTCAAGAGCCTGGCGAAATTTTTGGTGTTTGGTGTTGTGTTATACAACGTAGCACGCGGAACGCTGCATATCGCCCCTGAAGCGGAGAGATGGACTATTCGTCGGCTGACACAGGAGCTCGTTTCCTGGTTTGTCTACGCCACCCTCGTTATCCTCATTGTTCAGGTTTTAATCGCTGTACTCGATGAATTATGGACGCGATACAGTCGCCTCCAGAAGCTACGGATGAGTCACCAGGATATAAAGGACGAGACGAAGCAGGAAGACGGTGATCCCAAGATCAAGGCCAAAAGACATCAATTGAGGATGCGTCGCGCCCGACAACGCATGCTCCAATCGGTGAAAACGGCAACCGTTGTTGTCACCAACCCCACTCATTACGCGGTAGCCCTTGCATATGAGAACGATTCCACGGCCGCACCCAAAATCGTAGCCAAAGGCACCGACGAACTGGCGGCACGCATTCGTGCCGCAGCAGATGACGCCCGTGTGCCAATCGTCAACAACCCCCCTCTCGCACGCGGGCTCTACACATTGCCGCTGGATACCGAAATACCGCCAGAGTTTTTCAAACCGGTCGCGGCCATCATCGCCTATGTCATCAAGTTGAAGACACCAGGTTCGAGGCGATAAACACTGCTATTTGCATGCGCTCAGATAGTATCATCGGTCGTTAGGACCTCTCGGTAATTTTTGCGACGCTGCTCGGCTTCCCGACCAGGCTAGGCCAGGCCAGGCCAATTCATCACCGTCCATATTCTGGAAACTGCCTGATCGTCCACAGGTCGACACGGGGCACCGCTCATACATGTTCAATCGACGAAATAATAGAGCGGTGATCGAACATCGCGAGGTAGAGGTAGACCCCATTTTTTGGATAGGGGCGTAAGCTATAGACCGGCCTAGGAGAGGAGGGTTTTATGAGTAAGGTTACGAGGAAACAATATTCGGCAGTGTTCAGCCCCTAGTAGACTACTGTTCAGCTTTCATTTCCTTTACATTTCCACTATAAAGTCAGCCGGCTTCAGTCGATCAAGCACGCATATGTATTTTCGAAACAGGTAATGGCGTTGGTCTTTCTCTGGGACGTAATCAGCCATGCCACGCGAACGAGCCCGCCCGACAAGTGAATAAGCTTGGCAGGGCGGCACCCCAATCAAGATCGTGTCGTCAGATGCCCGTGCCAAACTGGTGATGACCTTATCGATGGCTGCTGCAGCCGCATCACTGCCTAGTTCCAGACATTGAGCCTCGCCCTCCGCCTCTACCCAAGAGGCGGCGTCGATCTCTGACCAGTCCGGTTCGTCCGTCAGACCGGCATGAAACTTCAGGATGGCTTCTAGCAGGCACCGTGCCGGGATAGATGGGCGCGCAGGAAAGCGCGTAGCCGCAGGGTCCGATATGCCGACGCCTCCTTCGCAACCGAAATCCCAATGTGAAGAGGGGAGCGTCCGTTGACCTCGAATGAGGCAAACCTCTCACTCAAGCCACCGTGTCCGGCAAACAGATCAACGATGCCCAAAGTGGCTGACAAGACAGGAACCTCTCGAATTCAAACGAACAGCTGCATAATAGGTTCTCAGCTTGAAGCCAGAAGGCAAATGATAGAAGTCGTCAGCAAAGCAACAAGATCCCGGATGATTGCCGGAATCCGGGGGAAGGATACAAAGCCAGAGCTGACTTTGCGCCAATCCCTACACGCATTGGGCTTTCGCTATCGGCTTCACGCCAAAGGAGTTCGTGGGAAACCGGACCTGATTCTGCCGAAATACAAGACAACTATCTTCGTACATGGCTGCTTCTGGCATTATCATCGTGGCTGTAGATGCGCTACCACTCCGTCGACGCGACCTAAATTCTGGATTTCCAAGTTCGAGGCAAATGTGGCGCGGGACAAAGCCGTTCGTTTGACATTGTTGAAAAAAGGATGGCGGGTCGCGATGGTTAAGGAATGCGCCCTTGGAACTGAGGTCAGTCTGACGACCGCAAGAGGTGTCTTGATTGCTTGGCGTCGGAACGGGGGGCGTGAGCTCGAGATAGGCTGAGTTGATATCCGAATGGCTACCCCTTCGAAGCGCCATGCGTCGGGGGAACAACACAACCAGAGTTGTTCCGATTCAGAACGGCACCAATGAAACGAATGATCAGACATATGCGATGCATCGGGTCTTGCAACGATCAAACATAGCTATCGAAATTGAGAGAATAGCGAGCGTAGCGGTTCTCTCCGGTCTTGGTGAATGCCCCGAGCACGACTAGTTCCGCCAGATCACGCGCGGCTGTGGCGGAGGTTCTCCGGTGATTGCGCGATAGTTCTGGGCCCTCAAACCACCTCGAAAGCCGTCTATCCCTTCAGCCAGCATCCGGAGTACGGCTCTCTCCTGGCGAGGATTGAGCTGTCCTCTCAGACCATCAAGGAACCGCGCCTTTTCCACGACGAAACTGATCGTGGCAATTGTCCGGGATTGTGCCTCGAGAACGATACTTGCGAACCATGCCATCCAGCTCTCGATGTAATTGGATGTACTCACTCGGTGCAGCTCATCGTAATACGCTTCTTTATGAGTATTGATGGTCGCGGCCAGTCCCATCACCACCGAGATTTCGAGACTTCGCGCCAGTGCTTTTTCTGCAAGAGCACGACCAAGACGACCATTCCCATCCTCAAAAGGATGAATGGTTTCGAGCCAGAGGTGAGCGATCCCAACCCGTTCCAACGGATGATCGATACCCTACCACCTATCGATCACTATAAGCACATTTTATGATTGATAGGAGAGCTATCAATCGCTCATTCTCCCCGACATCGCCTGAAGAACTCTGACAACGCTTCATCCAATCATGCCGGGCAAATTACAACCCACGAGCACCTTCGAAATCAGCTCTTGCCTTCCCAGAGCGTTTGTCCAAGAATGGGAATAGAAAGAAACAGGAAGAAGCGCGTAGACAGCGAGACACCTCAAATCATTGGAAATAGTGATGCGGACTACCCAGAGTATTGAGGTTCGAGGCCCATAGTTCACACTTCTTAGCGCAGCAAGACAGGTTTGCTTTTCTGCTCCCACAGACGGGGCGTCTTGCATCGCATACGCGCGCCTTATTCATGTGTAGGGTTTACGTTACGACCGCGGCGCCAAGACAACTACCATAAGGACTTGTCAGAAAGAGGCGACGCAACGGATGTTCGCCTCCAATGCGTCGCGTTGCGCCGGGAGCCGGGTCGCTTCGGCGTGCGATCCGGCCTCTATCCTGTACTTGCTCGATAAGGGCCGGATCCTGGCGAATTCATACACCCCTCCAGAGACAGGGCTCAGGCGTAAATTTCGAGCGAGACAATATTTGCCTCAAAATCGCTGCGGATATTCGGAATTTCGGCCTGCGCGCCTGTCCAGCGATAGCGCGGGCTTTCCATGCCATGCCACCCGGTCAAAGCAGGCTCGGAAAGGTGGGTTTTATACGCAACCATGCCCTGAGGGGTGAACAGATTGACTGCGCCGATCAGCGCACCGAGCACGCGCCTGTCGTCAACAAACGGCCCGATCACGTCGCTAGGGGTCGCTGCCTCGGTCAGGATGCTCAATGAGCGTATGGGTTCATTGATCGAGAAAACGAAAGTACGCCCGTTGCGGCGGGTCGGTGCGACCTGCGTCTTACCATTAACAAGAAGAGCAATATCCGCCGTTGCGTCAGCAGCGGGCTCATCCTTCGGCACGACCAGCCCCGGAACACGCGCTGCGATGTCTCGGAAGAGAGGTTCCACAAATTCGCGGGCAGTGCAAAGGGGGGCAGCACTATCGTGCTCCCAGGTCAGATCCCGGCTATCACGTCCTTCAAAGGCAATGTGTCCTGTGTCCAGAAAGGACTCGGATAATACGCCGTTCGCCCTGATGACAGAATGCGTGTCGAGCTCGATATGATAGACATCATAGCTGTCCGAAGGCTTGTCCAGAACGATGGAATGACCATTGACCAGCATGCGGACAGGAACAAAACACCCGTTGAAGAACATGCAGTGCTCTTCTGTCACATGTAAGTCCCTGTACGGCATATTATCGCCCAGCGCATTCTGGCGAACAATTACAGAAGGACAGCGTGCCTCGACCTGTGATTTCCCGACCCAGATAACTCGGCGGCGGACCTCCTGACCGTTTTCAAACGCCATGACACGATCGGAAAGCGTGATGTCTTCCACCGCCACAGGACCGCGGGCTGTATCGATCAGCGTGCCTGCCAGATAGCATGGCGGCGCTCCAGCATAGCTGATGCCACTCTCACTGGATCCCGAAAACAGATTATAGGTCGAAAAACCGGCCGGATTATAGCCCAAACCGATGTCGATCGTCAGAGTTACCGTGTTGCCGCCATAGCTTGTATTGATCGTCAGGTACCCTGTCGCAGGATCGTACGAGCAACTATCGGCACTCCCCGATGAGCAGAGGTCCAAGATATCTCCATTTCCGAAACCTCTGATCTTCAGCCCCGACACATTGCTAGGCAGCATAGCCGGACATATGCCAATGTAGTTGCCTCCACCATTACAATTAATAGTGACATTCTTAATGGCACTTGTTACTCCACTACTGCTGCTCGAAGAGCCGAATACGACATGTGAATTGGTCATATTAATGGTCTGATTTGAGATGCTTGTGAATGTATTGTTTGCGTAATAGTACTGAGCGTTTGAATAGTTACTCGCTATTGTAACATTGGTCAAATTAATTGTGCCGGTACCTTTTATTCTGCCGGTCTGATTGTAATTGAATAAAGCTGCATTATTTACGTTGATCGTTCCGTTATTTACAACATTACCCGCTATGTTGAACAGGTTCTGCAGATTAAGCGTAACACTAGGTCGTGTTGACAAAAGGGGTATCCAGAGGGGCTGCATTCTGATTCAAGGCTGCTTTTTATGGGGCAGCCATGGATCGCGGAGACCTA
>NZ_JAMXQU010000016.1 GCF_024054035.1 Asaia lannensis NBRC 102526 | reverse complement strand
TCGGGAACTGCTGATCCGTGGGAGCCTGCCGATTATTCCCTGACGTAAATACCGCAAGGTTCCGGATCAGAGCTTTTGTCAACATAACCTGACAGTCAATCTGAGAGCATCACGCTGTGAGAAAAATTGTTGATTCCTTCTCTCAGTCGCTCCGCTGCAATAGATCTATTTCGCAGAATGTGTTGTAACGGTATCTACAATTTGGGTCGGATCAAAAGGTGGGATGATGCGCGGCAACATCGCTGCACAGATAAAGCAGGGAAGCGGCGAGGCGTGTGCCGACC
This sequence comes from Asaia lannensis NBRC 102526, assembly GCF_024054035.1. Lineage (GTDB taxonomy): Bacteria > Pseudomonadota > Alphaproteobacteria > Acetobacterales > Acetobacteraceae > Asaia > Asaia lannensis. Next base: position 24,543 of record NZ_JAMXQU010000016.1, on the reverse strand, counting down.
TCGTCATACGCAATGTCAGGCTGTTCGACCTGGTTACCGGTGACTTGTTGCCGACCGATATCGCAATCTGCGGCGACCGCGTTGTAGGTATTCTCGATGCCTATGAAGGAGTAAGTGAGCTCGATGGGCAGGGGCGTATTGCCGTTCCAGGTTTCATTGATACGCATCTGCACGTTGAGTCTTCGCTCATTACGCCATTCGAGTTTGATCGCTGTGTCTTGCCGTACGGCGTGACAACAGCGATCTGTGATCCGCACGAGATGGCGAATGTGCTGGGCGGCGAAGCTTTCGCGTATTTTCTCGAGTGTGCCACGCGCACTGTGATGGATCTGCGCGTCAATCTGTCGAGCTGCGTGCCGGCTACACTGTTCGAAACCTCCGGGGCAGCTCTCGATGCCGATGCTCTCATGCGCTACCGGTCCCATCCCAAAGTGATCGGGCTGGCAGAATTTATGAATTTCCCGGGCGTGCTTTCATGTGAGCCTGATTGTATCGACAAGCTTGTGGCGTTCGCGGGTGAGCATATCGACGGTCACGCGCCACTTTTGCGCGGGCGCAAACTTAACGGCTATCTGTCTGCGGGTATTCTGACTGATCATGAGGCCACGCTGGCTGACGAGGCGCTGGAGAAGATCCGCAAGGGCATTACCATTCTCATCCGCGAAGGGTCAGTTTGCAAGGATCTTTCAGCATTGGCGCCTCTTTTAACACCAGAGACCTCGCAGTTTTTTGCATTCTGCACTGATGACCGCAATCCGCTCGAAATAGCTCATGAAGGCCATATCGACTTCCTCATACGCAAGGCTATCGCGCTTGGCGTCGCCCCGCTTGCGGCCTACCGTGCGGCGTCCCTTTCGGCTGCGCGTGCTTTCGGCTTGCGCGATCGCGGACAGATTGCCCCGGGACAGCGTGCCGATATCGTTCTGCTTGATGACCTCGAAACCTGTCAGGTCGCACAGGTCTTTTCGGCGGGGCGTCTGGTTGACGAGGCGTTGTTTGCAGCGCGTGAGACAATCGACCCGCAGGGATATGGCACGGTACGCCTCGCCGCGCCGATCACTGCCGAAGAGCTGGTTATCGCTGCACCGGGGGAGAGCCGGCCTGTGATCGGTATCGTGCCGGGGCAGATCATAACGGACTTCTTGCGTTTCGATCTGCCCGTGCAGAGTGGGGCAGTGCAGCCAGACCCGGCACGTGATATCGCGAAGATCTGTGTCATCGCGCGGCATGGCAAGAATGACAATATCGGCCGCGGTTTCGTCAAAGGCTTTGGCCTGAACACCGGGGCGCTCGCCTCATCGGTGGGGCATGACAGCCATAATCTTTGTGTCGTCGGGATGAATGACTGCGATATGGCGCTGGCTGTCGCGCGACTGGCCGAGCTCGGTGGTGGCTTCGTGGCGGTCAGGGAGGGACATGTCGTGGCAGAATTGTCCCTGCCGTTGGCCGGACTCATGAGTGACAAACCCTTCGAGGTCGTACGGGCAGATCTGGAGAAACTGCGTGCAGCAGTCGGTGCCATGGGGGGCACGCTGGAGGAGCCCTTCCTGCAACTGGCGTTCCTGCCGCTACCGGTCATTCCACATCTCAAGATCACAGATCTTGGGATGATCGATGTGGATACCATGTCACTAGTCTCTTGAGCGGATAACCAAGAAGCTTGATCAGCGTTGCGCCGACTTGTACCGGCGCAGCTCATTGCTCAGAAATTGGTGGTGAACTGACCGCCGATAACCGCTGCATCGTTGAATGTGGTTGCGGCGCCGGGGTGCTGGAGATACTGGAAATCGAATTGCAGGGCGGTCGCTCTGGCGAGGTGCACGCTGTAGAATGCCTCCCACACCTGTTCCCAGTTCTGTACGCCGTATACATTACCCCACTGATTGGAGACGAAGGGAAGCCCGAGCGCCACGGAGGATTCCTGCTGGAGGCGTACGGAGCGACTCATGTTCATGCGCTGGAACATGACGCCAATCTGGTCGAGCGGCCTGTGCCATGGCGTGCCGCTTTGCAGCAGACCGATCCATTCATGATCGCGCATGGCCACCACATTGCCCTGGGCATAACCGACACCACCGATCACGATCAGGCCGTCCGATAGGCCCTTGCCGCTGCGCATCAGCATCTGATCGAACATGAACCAGCTGGACCACATGCCGGATTGACGTCGCGCAGCAAGTCCACTTGCCTGATAGGAGCCGCCATAGCGATCCTCATAGAGATGCGGGTAACGCGAATTGTCGTAATAGAAGCCGATCTTGTAATGGCCCAGCAGTTTGTCTTTGCCGAAAGCCGGATCCCAACCCGTTTCGAATTGCGAGCTCAGCTTGCCCAGCCCATCCTGGGCAAGCGCCCAGCCGGAAATGCCGCCATTGAACGCATGGGGGCTGACTGCAAAAAGTCCGCCCATGATATAGGTGCGTTCTGTCGGTCTGATGCGCAGAACCGCACCAATATTGGCTGAGGGCCAGTCTCGTCCGCCCGGAGAATATTTGCCCGGAGCGAAATTGCCGCACACGCTGACATTCATGAAGTTACAGGCAAGTGGATCGAAGTCGAAAAACGTGCCCGTTGGGATCACACCAGCCGAGAGAATGACCCGGTCGTTCAGAAAGGTCTTGTCGGCATACATCGAAACAAGATGGGCAACCACATTGCCGCGCGCACCGTATATCTGTTCCGGGTTCGATACGTAGTCGCCCAGCGAGTAGCTGATATTGCGTCCGTGACCGTTCACCACCAGAAGATGTGTCCAGAAACCCTTGATTCCGGCGAGTTTCTGCCAGTCTATATCGAGTTCCGCGGCCACCTGTCCGGCGAGAATATTGTCGCGTGTGCGACCGCCCGTCACGTTGCCCATATATTCTTCATTCAGGGCAATGTTGAGAAAGATGCCGCGGTCTTGCATCCAGCTCTGTGCGCCGCCCCAGTCGCCGAAAAGATGCGGATTTCCATACAGCGAGGGAACGAGAGGGCCGATCGGAACCGCGCCTTGTCCGGCAATCGGAAAGCCGGCAGCGGTGTAGTTGGAGGTCTGGAGTGTCTTGGAAGTCTGTGCCCGGGCGGACGAGAGTGTCTTTCCACCTGTTGCAAGCCCCAGGGTCAAAGCAAAAGCGAGTGCGATCCGGCGACCTGATCGCATTCGTTTCGCGGAACCCTGAAGCGACTGTGCGGGAGAGGTGGGCCGGGTATGAGGGGGTGTATCTGCTCTGCTCATTGCTTTTAACTAGACCATATTGGCTGCCACCTGAACCCGGTAGCAAGAATGGACAACGCATTAACAGAAAGACACAAAGGAACAATACCACATCATCATACAAAAACTCGTGTGATGTTGTTGCGGTTTTGTGATATGATTGATCTCTTGATGCAGTGCTCAGGCGCCCCCCAGGCTCAGGCGGCGCTGTAGCGGCGTTCTCCGCCGATCCACACTTCGCGGATATGAAGATCGCGATCCAGAACGATCATGTCGGCAAGCTTGCCGATATCGAGCGTGCCGCGATCGTGCAGGCCGAGATAGCCCGCAGGATTACCGCTCACGAGACGGCTGGCCTGCGTCAGCGCGCTTCCATGCGCCACCGCATTGCGCAATGCCTGATCGAGTGTCAGCACACTGCCTGCGAGCGACCCATTGGGCAGGCGCACCACCCCGTCGCGGATCAGGACATCCTGACCGCCGAGAGAACTTGGCCCATCAGGCTGACCCGCACCGCGCATGGCGTCGGTAACGAAAAGCAGGCGATCTCCCATTACCTTCGATGCCAGGGTGAAACTGGCGGGATGAACGTGATGCGTGTCGAAAATCATCTCGGCATAGCTTGCATCGTGGCACATCAGCGCCGTGACAGGCCCCGGATTGCGCCCTTCAACGGGTAGCATGGCGTTGAACAGATGCGTGCCCCCCGGCACACCGCCTGACGTGCAGATGCGACAGAGCGCATTGAAAGTCGTTTCGTAATCGGCAACCGTATGTCCAATACTGACGCGTACTCCCGCCGCGGCAAGACGGGCCATGGCAGTCTCGGCGTGGTCGATTTCGGGTGCGAGCGTGACGACGCGCACGCAGCCGACAGCCAGCACGTCGTCGAGCTTGTCCGGTGTCGGTGCAATGGTAAAGGGAGGCTGAGCGCCGAGCTTGTGAGGGCTGACGAAAGGTCCTTCCAGATGGACACCGTGGATGCGCGGCCCCTGATCGTCGGGATGACGCATGACCTCGGCAACGGCATGAAGGGTCTGCATCACATCGCCCCAGGGGCGTGTGATCGTGGTGGGAAGGATCGTTGTCGTTCCGTGGCGCATATGAAAGCGCGAGAGCTTTCGTATGGCTTCAACGCCATCCATGGTGTCGGCATTATCGCCTCCATGGACATGACCGTCGATAAAGCCGGGCAGGATGAAACAGTCATCGCGCACCGTATTGGCCTCTATCGCCTCGATATGGGTATCGAAACGGATCGATCCGGGGAGGATGCGATCATGCAGGACGATACGGCCGCTCAGCGTTTCGGTCATGCGTTTATTCTCCGTTTTTCAGGCCGACGCGTCCATAGCGGTGGGCATAGGCGAGGATCACAAGATAGGCCGGGATGACGATGAGGGCGAACATGCCCTGAAAGCCGAAAACCGGTTTGAGCCAGACATAGAACTGCGGCACGATGGCGCCACCGCTATAGGACATCACCATGACCGCCGATGCCATGGCGGTCATGTGTCCGGCGCCGCGTATGGCAATCGGAAAAAGCGTTGGCATGATCATGGCATTGGTGACGCCGAGCAGGGCCACACAAAAGACCGATGTATAGCCTTGGGTAAGTACCGCAAAGACGGTCAGAACACACCCCGCGGCGCAGGAAATCTGCACGTAACGCTCCTGACGGATAAAGCGCGGTACAATTATAAAGCCCATGATGTAGCCGATGAGCATGCCGGTCAGGGTCAGTGCCGTGAAGAATTTCGTCTGATCCAACGGTAGACCGAAACTTTGCCCGTAGGTACCGATGGCATCGCCCGCCATGACCTCAATACCGACATAGAGAAACATGGCGACGAAGCCGAAGACGAGATGTGGTTTGAGGAAACCGCTTTTTGCGCCGTCACCCGAGACGATCGGAGGGGCCTCCAGGTTCGGCATGGGAGCCAGAGCAACCACACAGGCAATCAGAACGAGTATGCCCGCCATACTGAGATAGGGGAGATAAAGCGCCTGAACGAAATTGTTCAGCAGGGCTTCGCGTATGGCGGGAGCGGTTGCGGACTGGGCTTTTTCGGCAACTTCACCGATATTGCGCATGACCAGCAGGCCCAGGACGATCGGTGCGAGAATGCCCGCGGTCTTGTTGCAGATCCCCATGATCGAAATACGTTGCGCAGCGCGGTCGGGCGGCCCGAGGAGGCTGACGAGCGGATTGATGACCACCTGCATCAGCGAGATGCCGGCGCCAAGAATCAGCAGTCCAGTCAAGGCGCCGGGATAGATGCGCCACGCGACGAATTGACCGAAGGTTGCGACCCCAAGGGCGGAAACCAGAACCGAGAGCGTAAGACCGGCTTTGAGCCCCAGTCGCTGGGCGATCAGCGAGGTCGGAATGGAGAACAGGAAGAAGGAGAAATAAAACGCAAGCGGAATGAAAAAGGCGCTGAACTCGCTGAGCGAGAAGGCGACGCGCACGAATGAGATGAGCGGGCCGTTCAGCCAGGTGACGAATCCCATGGCGAAGAAAATGAGCGCGGCGACGGCTAGGGCACTATAGCCATAGGAACCGACGAGCCTGTCCTGATTTGGTGGAACCTTGATCATTTTAGGGTATCCTGCCCCTGAAAGGGTGTTTATTCAGAATATAAACTATGCGGATTATAAGTAAGATGCTCCGATCAGACCAGCATCATTTCCAAGTTTCGTTTTCACGATAATCGGAGATGTGCTGTGACGCAGGATCCTGTCTCTTACATTCCTGTCCAGCTCATCGATCAATGATGTTACGGTACTCATTCCTCCGCCTACAGGAACACAGCCTGCGCCGGTAATATTGATGATGCAGGCAAGGGCATCTGACAGAATGGCGATATAACGTCGCATCGTTTCGCTGACAGTCCGATCGCCCGCGGTCCAGCGTGCGATAATATCGAGACTGGTTGCCGTTTCTGCCGTGACATGACGATGCAGATGTTCGAGCCCCCGTGCACCGCCAATGGTATCGATGCATCCTGTCCGACCGCAACCGCATGGCAGATAGGGATAGTCGCTATCGCCCGCCCGCAGGAAAGGGCCGTGCCCCCATTCGCCGATCAATCCCTCGGGGCCCGTTGCCAGCTGACCGTCGAGCACGAGACCGCCACCGACGCCTGTACCAAGAATAATACCGAAAACGACCTGGCTATCTTGTCCCGCCCCGATCCTGCTTTCGGCAACGGTAAAACAGTCGGCATCGTTGGCGATGCGTACCTCTTTGCCCAGATGCTCAGTCAGAATCGATGCCAGAGGAAGCCCGTCGAGACAGGGAATGTTCGCGGCGTGACAGCAACCTGTTTCCGGGTCCTGCAATCCGGCGAGAGAGATGTGAAACGCGGGTATGGCCTCATCCATCGACAGGACGAGATCGGTCAGAGTGGAGACGAACTCCCTGGCCGATGTAACCGGCGTGGGAACGGAATGCCTGTGGGTGACTGTCTTTCGGGAATCGATTCTGGCCAGACGCATATTCGTGCCACCGATATCGGCGCAAAGAAGCATGGATGACAAACTTTGCATCTCCATTGATAAGATTTGGCATCTTGATAATTATAATAGTGGAAAGATGAATGGCCGGCGTAACGATTTCGCGTCGTTTTCAGAATTGATGATAACGCGAGAGACTTATTATCGATAATTTACTCTTTTATCGGACTAATACTGCGCCAATTCCGGCGTGCGCTTATGGACATGCCTATTCCTGTTTCGCTATCATGGAAACTGACTCCTGAGCCAGATTGCCTTTGAAGTGTCGAAGGCAACTATCTGTTCGGACTCCGATTGAGATTGTAGAAGTATCCTTCTTAATTTAGCAAATGAAATAAACGATGTTTTCGACCGGTCATCATCGCATTCTGAGTGTCCTGAGCCGATCCGGCCCGCAAAGTCGCACGGATCTTGCGCGTGTCCTTAATCTCAGCAAGGCAAGCGTGACAGCACTCGTGCGTGAACTGATCGAGCGTAACATTCTGGATGAGCGCGAGAGAGTGTTCGGGTTCGGGCGTCCGGCCATCATGCTCGGGCTGCGGCAGGATGCTGCGAGTTTTATCGGTATTTCCCTCCAGGCCGATCCGGCTGAAGTGGTCCTGACGGATCCTCACGGGCGCGTGCATGCGCGCATGGACTTTCCGCTTGTGACAGACGTGACGCGATGTCTCGAAGCGATGGCCGATGCCGTGCGGCAGATATCGACCTGCGCTCCGCCCGATATCGGGACGATTTCAGGGATCGGCGTCGTGATTGCCGGTATCGTATCTTCCGACAGTCAGACCTGCCTCGCTTCTGCAACACTTGGCTGGCACGATGTCGATATCGGTCGGCGACTGTCTGCTCTGACCGGTCTGCCGGTTTTTGTCGAAAACGATGCCAACGCCTTGATCATTGCCGAGCAGCTTTTCGGCACTTCCGGCGATTTGCAGGATTTTAGTCTCGTCTTCGTCAGTGAGGGTATAGGGGGTGCTCATATCGTCAACGGGCGCCTGCATCGCGGCCGCCACGGCGGGGCAGGCGAAATGTCGCATGCCCCCATCGCCATCGACGGTGAGGCGCTGCCCTGTCGCTGCGGGAACAGGGGATGCCTCGAAACGGTCGCGGCCCTGCCTGCCATTCTGGGGGCTGCGCGAAAAGCGGGGCTGCCCGGCGACATCGCCAGCCTAGATACGCTGGCGACGGACGGCAATCCAGAGGCGCTGACCATTCTGCACAAGGCAGGTACAGCGCTTGGTGTTGCGCTGTCGCAGGTCATTCAGTTCGTCGATCCTGCGCGCATCATCGTCAAGCTTGACCCGCATCTCGTCGAAAGTGTTTTTGCACGCGCCCTGCGTCAGTCTGTCGAGGCGCATGTGCTGCGACGCGACAGCTACGATACGGAGCTTATGCTCTGTGCGCTTTACCCGGTTGATTTCGCGACAGGGGCTGCAAGTCTCGCTGCCCAGCATTTCCTCTTTGGCAATACCACGCTCTAGGGCATCTTTCTTTCCTGCCCGATCGTGCCGGACGGAAGAGGAGCGCTTTTTTGATCATGCCTGTACCGGTTCCGGTTCCTGATGCATCGGATAACCGCACCGGTCTCGAAATCTGTGTCGATACGAGCGCAGGATTAGCCGCTGCCCAGCTTGACTGCGTCAATCGCATCGAGCTCTGCGCGGCATTGGGTCTGGGAGGTATCACGCCGTCAGGCGGATTTATCGATCAGGCAAGACTGTCCCGTATTCCCGTTTTTGTCATGATCAGGCCGCGTGCTGGCAATTTCATTTTCTCGCCTGCGGAAGAGGCGCAGATGATGCGCGATATCGCGCTGGTGCGACAGGCGGGGCTGTCCGGGGTCGTTCTAGGGGCCGCGAATGCTTCAGGGGGGCTCGATGACTCCCTGCTCGCGCGTCTCTCAAGGGCCTGTGGTCCCCTGAGACGTCAGCTTCATCGGGTCATCGATATGGTCAGTGACCCGTTTCATGCGCTCGATCAGGCGATCGATCTGGGGTTCGAGCGTGTGTTGACCTCAGGGCAGGCTATTCGGGCGATCGATGGTGTCGCATGTCTTGCCAGACTTGTCGATCATGCGCTCGGTCGTATCGATATTATGGCCGGAAGTGGCATCAACCCGGGCAATGTGGGTCAGATCATGCATGTTGCGGGAATAAAATCCGTCCATGCCTCTTGCCGCAAGTTTGTGGGAGTGCAGGATAAAAAACTGGATCATTTCGGATTCGCAGCATTAAATGCCGAGACATCCGCGGCGGAGATCATCCGGTTGCATGAAGCGATAGGCTCTGCGACCCAGGCATGACCTGCCCTGAAAGAGGAAACATCGATGTTCTGTCCAAAACGGGTCGTTCGCTCGGGCGTGGCGTTGGGCGCACTGCTCTTTCTTTCCGCGACTATGCCGCAAGGTCATGCGTCGACTCTGACGCCTGTATTCATGCCCCAGCCTGCGCAGGTGCAAATGAGCGGGCAGGTGCTGACATTGGCAAGTCTGCCGAAAATCGTCTGGTCAACGCCGCCATCGCCTCTTCTGAAAAAGGCGGCAGCGCGGTTCGAGGCGCGGCTAGGGGCGATCGGTGTTCGTTCTGGCACGGATGATGCGCAATTGCTGACGATACGCGTGGGCAGGGATCCTGCCTATCTGACGGTCGATGCGCGCGAAGCCTATGAACTGACAGTGTCACCGAAAGGAATCATGCTCTCGGCCGATGGGCCGGCTGGGGTGATCCATGGCCTTGCCACGCTTTTGCAGATGATCGACACGCGCGGTGCGACTCCCGTTCTGGAGCAGGGACATATTATCGATGCACCGCGTTTCAAATGGCGCGGTCTCATGCTCGATGTCTCGCGTCATTTCCAGTCGGTCGAGACGATCGAGCGTCAGCTCGACGCCATGGAACTGACGAAGCTCAATGTCCTGCACTGGCATCTGAGCGATGGCACGGGATTTCGCGTCGAAAGTAAAAAGCTGCCACTCTTGCAGAAGCTTGGCGGTCATAGCCGCTATTATACGCAGGACGATATTCGTAAAATCATCGCCTATGCAGGGGATCGCGGTATTCGCATCGTGCCGGAATTCGATGTTCCCGGCCATACACTGGCGATCCTGACCGCTTATCCCGACCTTGCAGCACAAAAGCCGGTCACAACGCGTAAGGACTGGGCACAGGATTGCCTGGTGGCCTCCAGCAACGGAGAGACCACAACGCATTGTACGAGACACCCCGACCTCAATATTCCAGCCATGGACCCGACCAGTCCGAAGGTTCTGGCCTTCGCCAGAGTGCTTTTTTCAGAAATGGCAGCTCTTTTTCCCGATCGCTATTTTCATACGGGTGGCGATGAGGTGGTATCGAGCCAGTGGAACGATAACCCGGAAATCGCTGCGTATATGAAGGCCCATGGTTATGCCGATGCGCCGGCCATGCAGGCTGCCTTTACGGCAGAAATCGAGAAACTGCTCGCTGCCGATGGCAAGATCATGATGGGATGGGACGAAGTCAGCGAGGCGCCCATTCCGAAAAACGTGGTGGTGGAAGCCTGGCGTGGGTCGAAATGGGTCGGCTCCGCGACGAAAAAGGGCCATCCGGTCGTCGTGTCGGCAGGCTATTATCTCGATCTCCTTAATCCCTCTGCCACCCATTATGCCGTCGATCCATTCGATACGCGCGCCGATGGTCTTGCCCCAACGCCTTCGGGGCAAACGCAGCGCCCGATCGACAATGCCTTTATGCGCGATCCGAACGCGGCGCCGCTTGACGATAGCCAGAAGAAACTGGTGCTGGGGGGCGAGGCGCCGCTCTGGACAGAGATCGTATCGGACGAAATGGTGGATTCACGCCTGTGGCCGCGTTCTGCCGCGCTGGCCGAGCGTTACTGGTCGCCCCAGTCGGTGACCGATATTCAGGCGCTCAGGCAACGTCTTCCTGCCATGCTGGCTCAGCTGGAGACGTTCGGACTGGAAGCGACAACGCATCAGGAACGAATGATCGCACGACTTACGCCTGAAAATGTCGTGCCGCTGACCCAGCTCGTGGCCATAACGGTGCCTGTACGTAATTATGCCTTGAACCGTCTGGCAAAAAGCGAAGGCGACGCAATTCTGGATACACCCGCCGCCATCGCTGCCCCCGACAGTTTTGAAGCCAACGCATTCAATGACATGGCCGCGCGTTACGCGGCCGGAGACAGGAGCCTTGCGGCGGCACTTCGGGATAAGCTGATGCGCTATGCCGGTAACGATCTGGCTTTCCAGGCGCTTTCCGGTCATGCAGCAATCGATGAGATCAAACCCGTATCTGCGCAGATTGCGGTATTGTCGCGTCTTGGACTGGACTGCCTTTCAGGTGGCGCGCGCAACGGGGCATGGCATGAAAAGGCGCAGGGTCTTCTTGCAGCGCAGGATGCAGCCTATGCGGCGAGTGCCGATCATGTGGCGTCGAACCGCGACACGCAGCCGCCGGGTGGCCTGCTGATAGCGATCGTTCCAGGCATCAAGGCACTGGTCGCGACCGTAAAATAAGACAGCCCCCTTAAGAAAGCGTTGGAGCTTTCTTAAGGGGGATACCTCTTTTCCCGAACCCCGTCCGGCATCGTCTGCCTCCTCTCAGCTGTAGAGGAAGCAACGGGCCGGTTCAATGCGATCCGAAATCTGCCTTCTTTCTCGTTTCCTCACTCAGCAGGGCGGCGCTGGCCTTGTCCAGGATCACCGTGCAGTTGTTGTGCAGTCGAATGGCCGAGGCGCTGACCTCTGGAGAGATTTCACCCTCAAGGGCCTTTGCCACGATAGCTGCCTTTGCCGATCCGAGGGCCAGAAGCAGCAATCCACGCGCTTCGAGAATGGTGCCGACCCCCATCGTCAGCGCGCGATCGGGTACCTTGGAGGGATCGTTGCCGAACATTCCGGCATTCTGTTCGCGCGTTCTGGCATTGAGTGTCACGCAGCGTGTACGGCTGTCGAATGGCGAGGGCGGTTCGTTGAAGCCGATATGACCCGTATCGCCAATGCCGAGAAGCTGAAGATCGATACCCCCGGCGCGCTTGATCGCGTCTTCATAGGCTGCGCACTCTCCGGCAAGATCGGCGGCTGAACCGTCGGGAAGATGTGTTGCGCCCTTTTCAATATTGACGTGGAGAAACAGAAGGTCGTTCATGTAATAGTGGTAGGAGTTTCGGTTTTCCGGCGAAAGACCGACATATTCGTCCAGATTGAATGTTGTTGTTCTGGAGAAGTCGAGTCCCTGCTTTTCGTGAAGGCGCACCAGATCGCTATAGACCCCTTCCATTGTTCTGCCTGTTGCAAGACCGAGGACCGGAGAACTGACCGAAGAAATCAGACTGGCAATTTCGCCTGCAGCGAGTCGCATGGCAGAATGCGTGTCGGGCATGATGATAAGGCGCATGGTCGGGCATGGTCCTGTGTGATGTGGCGTAAGAAACGCCCTTAACGGAAGCAATTTCCAATCATCTATGAACTTCCCCTTAGTTTATCGAGATAAATTAAACAGGTTTCGGGAAAGAGACACGAAAACTTGACGAGGTAAGGCCAAAAGCTCATCGGAAGGTAAAATTTCACAGACTCGCTTAATTTTATCAATAAACAATTGCGGAAGTAAAATTGGCCATCTAACGTTTTCGAATGAGCCGGAACGATACGGAAAGATAACAATAACCTCCGCTTCGATCTGCCGTACCAACCATGAGTTTATTTCCAGGGGTCGAGCATGCGCCAGATACGACGTGATCTCTTTCTTTTCTGTTCCGCCATCGCAATAAACACGACGGCGTGTTGTTCATCTGCCTTCGCTGCTTCACCCTCGCCTGGCGACAATAATGCGAAGCCGAAAGCCGGTTTTGCCGGCGCTGCGTCCTCTCACATTGCAACGGGGGGCGGGCAGAAGTCTCATCGCCGGGCAAGTGCAACCGAAGGATCTGTGCTCGGCCCCAATCTGCAGGCAGAAGAAATCTCGGTCAGGTCGAGTGGACGCCACGCCGATGGAACGACCAACACCACACCGGGTGGAGGGCTGATGCCGAAGCAGACGGCGCCCCGATCTCAAAGCGGTGTAACGCGTGATTTCATCGCCAAGCAGGCTCCGACAGGCAATATCTCATCCATGATCGCCAATCTGCCCGGCGTGGTTTATGCCAATCAGAGCCCGCTTGCGACGGCGGGTGACAATATTACCATGCGCGGCATGAACCAGAGCCAGATCGGATATCTGTTCGAAGGGGCTCCGCTCGCCGATCCGATCAATTACGAGCCATATACGGCCATGCTCGTCGATACGGAAAATCTGGGATCGGTAACCGTATCGCAGGGCTCACCCGATCTCAACGCCCCGACATTCAATGCAGTGGGCGGCCAGATCTCGGCAAGCGCACTTAATCCGTCTCACAAATATGGCGGTTTCATCAATCTGATGGGCGGCAACAAAAGTGCGAACAAGGAGTTTCTGAGGCTCGACACCGGCGATATCGGCAAAACCGGCATTCGCGGTTTCGTCTCTCTCTCTCACCAGTCCAATAATAACTGGCGTGGTCCTGGTAGCCTGAAGCGTTATCACGTCGATGCTAAATTCGTGAAGGAGTGGGGTGACGATAACTCGATCAGTGCCATTTTCGGGTTCAACAAGCAGGAGCAGACACCGTTTCGCTCCCCCACAGCTGCACAGTGGAAGCAGTGGGGTGAGGGGCTGAGCTATAGCAATCACTACACGCCGGGCGATGCAAATTACTACAAGCTTCAGCTCAGTAATCTGAACTCGGAAGATGTCGTCGTGCCGATGCATTTTACGCTCGCACGCAGCCTCAAGCTGAGCGTGACACCCTATTTTGTTCACCAGTTCGGCCCTGCCGTGGGAGGCGAGAATATCCCTGCTTCAGGAGGAACATTCGGAACGCAGGTTTACGGCAATCTGAACCAGCCCTATGTGACCAATGGTAAGATCACGACAGTCGCCGTCGATCCCTGGAACCAGAAAGTCGGAGCGATCAACACGTCACTTGACTGGACATCGGGTCATAACACGCTCTCGGGTGGGTACTGGTATTCCTACGCGACGCATGAAGAGCACTCGACCTTCGCCACCGTCGATTTTTCAGGCAAGGCAGCGAATTCCTACGGTGCCTATGGCATCAGGGTGCCGGGCGGCGAACTGCTGAGCGGTTATAACCTCAATTTCATGCAGCAGATCAACGCGCTTTATATCGCCGATACCCTCAAGCTGCTCGATAACAGGCTGACGCTGAGCGCCGGGTTCCGCACGGTCATGGTGTCGCGTCAGGGCACAAACGATGTTCCCGGTGCCGATCCCTACAAGACGGTGCGCAATTACTTCGCGCCACTGCCTCAGGTGGCCATCAGCTATGCGCTGACGTCGAAAGACCAGATCTACATCAACGGAACGACGTCCTTTCGTGCACCGGCCTCGGTTCAGGCCTATAGCCAGATATTCGACCCCAACTCGGTCGGGGCGACCTCTCAGCCCGGCAATCTGAAAGGGGAATACGGCATTGGAGAAGAAATCGGCTATCGCCATAACGGCACGCTGTTCCATGTGCAGGTTTCTGCCTTCAACATGAATCTGACCAATCATCAGGTCAGTTCCACCTCGTATATCCCGGGTACGAACACACTCGTATCCATGCCGATCAATGTGGGGGGCGAAACCATACGAGGCATACAGGGTGAGTTCGGCCTCAAGCCATGGCATCATTTCAGCCCCTATGTTTCGGCGCAATATCTTCACGCGACAACCGATAACAACCTTCCCGTTTCCGCCACCAATGCAGCCGGCCAGTCGGTGATCGACTATCTGCCGACTGCGGGTAAAACCATGGTCGCAACCCCCCATGTCACGGCATCGGTCGGTCTTGCCTATGATGATAACAAACAGTTTTTCGGCAATTTCAGCCTGCGCTATATCAGTGCGCAGTATTCCACCTTCATGAACGATCAGCGTATGCCGGGCTATGTCGTTTCCGACATCACGCTCGGGTACAGATTGCCTCATGTGGCGCATCTCAGCGGCCCGAAAATCCAGCTCAATCTGGTGAATATCGGCAATAACCTTTACCGCTCGGCGCCCGCAAGTTTCGTGACAAGTGCGCAGTCACGTACCGGAATTTACGGCAACCAGACCAAGGCGGGTGCTCCGATCTATCTTGTCGGCGGCAATTTTGCAGCACTGGTTTCGCTCTCCACCGGGTTCTGACGCCCGAAACCGGCAGGCGGGGCGGGCTTGACTCATACTCTGCGCCCGGGGAAGGTCCGGGCGCGTTTCAATGGCTCAGAGACGGGACCAAGGTGCAGAACAACGATATTGTTGCCGTCGATGGCGGCGGCACGAAAACACTTCTCCTGCGCGTCCGACCGGATGCCACGATTGCCGATATACGCAAGGCAGGGGGCTCCAACCCGTTCGACGTGCCCGACTGGCGCAATGTCGTGACAACGCTGCTCGAAGGGCAACAGCCTTATATCCGTGCAGCGGCGTTCGGCATGGCAGGGTTCGGGGAAAGCGGACGTCTGAGCCGGGACCTTGCGCAGACACTGGGCGAAGCATGTGGCGCGCCGCATATCATCCATAATGACGTCGATATGGCCCGCCGCGGCGCTTTTCTGAACGGCCCCGGCATATTGCTGCTTTCGGGCACGGGGTCGATGGCCTGGGGGCAGGACGAGCAGGGGCGCACGGCGCGTGTTGGCGGCTGGGGCAGCTTGTTCGGCGATGAGGGAAGTGCCTACTGGATAGGCCGTCAGGCGCTGTCTCTTCTCACGCAGATTCTGGATGGCCGTGCGCAGGATGAAAAGGCCCCGGATGGCAGCGGTTTTGTGCAGGGATTCGCCGCGCTTCAGGGCTGGTCGGGGGATGAGGCCGGTTGCGGAGCCGCCTTGCAGGAATGGTATGCCGGTCTCGATGAGGCGCGTCCTGCGGTGGCTGCACTTGCCGCAGGTGTCGGGCAGCTTGCCGAACAGGGCTGTGCACAGGCGTATTCCATTTTCGAGCGCGCTGCCGAGCAGCTCGCCCGTCATGTTCAGGCCCTGCGCGGGCGTCTTTCCGACCCGCAACTTGTCTGGAGCTACGCAGGCGGCACGATGCGTAGTGCGCTGTTGCGCCAGAAACTGACCGAAAAATGCGGCCCGCCGCAGATACCGGGCCTGCCGCCCATAGGTGGCGCCGTGCTCGTTGCCGCCAGACTTGCCGGATGGACGACCGACGCGCGCTTTGTCGCAACCTTATCCCGTGAACTCGGGGATGCTGGTCTGAGCTGAAACTCCAGAGCGCAAAAAATGCGCTACCGGAACGGTATGGCTACGAGGGAGCGATCGCTTTAGGGTGATGTTCTTCCAACCTGCGAGGAACACCATGCGCGTCGCTCTGGGGCAATTTGCTGTCACGGCATTCTGGGCCGAAAACCTTGCAACTTCGTGCACGATGATCCGGGCAGCGCGAGAGGGCGGCGCTGCCCTTCTGGTGTTGCCAGAAGGTATTGCGGCACGCGACCCCTCCGATCCGGATCATATCCTGCACACGGCGCAGGCGCTGGATGGCCCGTTTATCACCGGGCTTTGCGAAGCTGCACAGGGTATAACCGTCGCCTGTTGCATCAATGTGCCCGACGGCGAAGGACGTTTTTTCAACACGCTGGTGGTCGTTCGAAATGGTGCAATCATTGCGTCCTATCGCAAGCTCCATCTGTACGATGCGTTCGCCATGCAGGAATCCCGACTGATCGCGCCGGGACAGGATTTGCCCCCTGTGATCGAGATCGACGGCGTAAAAACCGGTTTCATGACATGCTACGACGTGCGCTTTCCGGAAGTGGCGCGTCATCTTGCTCTTGCCGGTGCCGAATGTATCGTCGTGCCAGCGGCGTGGCTTCGAGGGCCGGGCAAGGAGCGCCATTGGGAACTCATGCTGGCAGCCCGTGCGCTGGAAAATACATGCTATGTGCTCGGTGCCGGTGAGTGCGGAAGCCAGAATATCGGCAATAGCATGATAGTCGATCCGCTCGGCGTGGTCATAAGCGCCCAGGGTGCCAAGCCAGGTGTGATTTTCGGCTCGATTGATCGTGCTCATCTGCAGGAAACAAGACGGATCCTGCCTGTGCTTGAAAACAGGCGCTTCGAGGCTCCCGTTCTCAGGCGTTGACCATCGAGGACGGGTCAAGCCTGCGCCGGCAGTGCTCTGCCAGTCGCCTGGTATGAGCGTCCTGCAACGGCAACAGCCTAAGGAAGCGCATGGGGGCTCATGGTGCTCAGCGGGAAGGGCGCTTGTGTTCTGCACGATCCCATCTCGTCCTGCGTGAGTGTTACTACGCGGGCAGATCATGACCTCCGCTCACCGCGTAGCGTTGCTATCGAGGTGGCGATACGGATGACATATCTGAACAGACTCTGGTCACGAAGCGGTGACCTCTCGCGAGGGTGAGTAATCGTTCAGGTAATTTCGTGTTTATCTCATGGGTAACGTTAAATAGATCAGTATTTCTGTTCTGTATAACGATCTTGCTGGTTAGGGCGATGCAGGGAGAGGGCCATCTTGTGGCGTTGTCTCTGTCGCCCAAGGGAAAGGTCGATCCTATGTCAGGCAAAAAGGCAGCCCCTCCGTTTCGTGAGCGCTATGGCAATTTCATTGGTGGTCAATGGCGCGAGCCGATTGCCGGGAAATATGTCGACAACCATTCGCCGGTCGATGGGCGTGTGCTGTGTCAGGTTCCGCATTCCACGCCTGCGGATATCGACATGGCGCTCGACGCTGCCGAGAGTGCACGCGAAAGCTGGGGCAAGACCTCGGTGGCAGACCGCGCTCTGCTTCTGCTCAGGGCAGCGGACCGCATGGAGGCCAATCTCGACCTGATTGCGCGTGCCGAGACCTGGGACAACGGCAAGCCGATACGTGAGACGCTGAACGCCGATATTCCGCTTGCCATCGATCATTTCCGCTATTTTGCAGGCTGCATACGCGCGCAGGAAGGCAGCATTGGCGAGATCAATGACAGCACGGTTGCCTACCACTTCCACGAGCCGCTGGGTGTCGTGGCACAGATCATTCCCTGGAATTTCCCGATCCTGATGGCGGCGTGGAAACTTGCGCCTGCACTGGCCGCCGGGAACTGTGTTGTCATGAAACCTGCCCAGACCACGCCCGCAAGTATTCTGGTGGTGATGGATATTATCGGCGATCTTTTCCCTCCGGGGACGATCAATATCGTCAACGGAAGCGGGCGCGATGTGGGGGATTACCTCGCCAAAAGCCCGCGTATTGCCAAGGTGGCTTTCACGGGCTCGACCGGGGTGGGCAAGACCATTGCCCATGCCGCAGCAGAAAGCCTCATTCCGGCCACGCTGGAACTGGGCGGCAAATCGCCCAACGTGTTCTTTGCCGATGTGATGGACAAGGATGATGGTTATCTGGACAAGGCCATAGAAGGCTTTGCCATGTTCGCGCTCAATCAGGGACAGATCTGCTCCTGCCCGAGCCGCGCGCTGGTGCAGGAAGCGATTTTCGAGCGCTTCATGGAAAAGGTGCTTCCGCGTGTGCGTGCCATCAAACAGGGCGATCCGCTCGACCCGGCAACCATGATGGGCGCACAGAATTCACGCACGCAGCAGGACAAGATCCTCTCCTATATCCAGATCGGCAAGGAAGAGGGGGCCGAACTCCTGACGGGCGGCGAGGCAGCAAAACTCGGCGGTGTGCTGGATGACGGGTTTTACATCGAGCCGACCGTTTTTCGCGGCAACAACAAGATGCGTATTTTCCAGGAGGAGATTTTCGGCCCCGTTCTGGCGGTAACGACCTTCAAAACGGAAGAAGAAGCGCTGGCGATTGCCAATGACACCGAATTCGGTCTCGGCGCTGGCGTGTGGAGCCGTGATGCCAATATCTGCTACCGTATGGGGCGTGGCATTCAGGCCGGGCGTGTCTGGGTCAATTGCTACCACGCCTATCCGGCCCATGCGGCTTTCGGTGGCTACAAGAAATCGGGCATCGGTCGCGAGACGCATAAAATGCTGCTCGACCACTACCAGCAAACAAAGAACCTGCTGGTCAGCTACAGTGAGACGAAGCTCGGTTTCTTCTGAGTCTTGTTGCCAGGGGAACTGTTTGTGCAATCGGGAAGGTGCCGCGGCAGGTGGCACCTTCCTTGAGCAAGTGCGTGGGAAACTAGAAGAAAGGGGTAAGCCCTCTCATTTAATGCGTATATGACTTGGAAGCCTGCCTGGCCCCATTGGGAGCTGCCGAGACAAAGATGACAAGCGGTTCGTCGCTATCTGCTTCCCGGAGTGGAATGAGAGCCTTGTCCCTGGTCCAGCGCTGAGTTGGAGATTCAATACCATGCCAGCCATTTTGGGCTCCGGTGATACTGTTTGGATCGATGTCGAAGCTTGTTTTTGAAGTGAACACCTTGATCCCTCCAACCAGTAATCCGAGTTCACGCCGATCATCCACAAATGGGCCGATCCTGTCGCAGGGCCTATGTGTGTTCGTGCGAAGGAAAATATCCTGTCCCTTCGGCTCGACCATAAAGACATAGCCCTCGCTGCCCTTACGAAGATAGCGCACTTTCCCACCATCCTGCACTTCGAGGAAGATATCGTCCTCCGGCAGGGACCATGCTTCGGGAGCAGGAATGTGGTTTGCGTGCGCCGCCAGTCTGAGCCAGACAGGCTCCACAAATTCACGGCTTGTTTGCAAGGGGGCTGCGGCATCATGCGCCCATGAGCGTACCTTGCGCTGCGAGGGAGTTTTGTCTGGTGCCCAGACCTGTAGCCCGAAAATTACCCGATTCCCTGTATCCAGATAGCTTTCGCTCACCGCACCGTTGGCGAAGATCAGTCCGTGCGTTTCAAGTTCAAAGTGGTGGTATTCGTAGAATAAGAGTGTATCTTCATAAGTAATTGAGTGGTCGTTAACCAGCATACGTGCAGGGATCAGTGCTCCATCGAGGTAGAGGCAATGTTCTGAAGTGACGACGAGGTCTTCTGATGGCAAATTACCACCCAGTGCGCCAGCATGAATGCGCACGGGGTGCCCAGCCAGATCTTTATGGCGTGTGTTGCGCGTCGAACAAAAACCGGACCCCGTCCAGATGATTTTTTCGGCAACGACCACGCCCTCGCGTAAGACGAGCACCTCATCGCCCGGTTTAAGAGCTTCGACCGGCTTATCTCCCTGCGGTGTGGCGATAAGCGTGCCGGGTAGGTAACAGACTTCCGGCACGGGTGTGCCGTATTTGAGTTCGTCGAGCCATAGATCGTTAGATCCGTAACCGGCAGACTGTAAATTATTTGAGCTGGTCGTACTCTTTGTGACCAGGGTAAGTGCATCAGTGCTTGCTGCCGGTATATAAGTCCAGTGTCCGCCGCTTCCCGGTTGGTTTTGCGTGAAAATCCAGAGTTGACCCTTCTCATCAGTGAAAGCGAGGGTACCCGCACCGATCGACATTCCTGACCCTCCCTGTATCGGGAATGTCCTGACAATCTTTCCTGTCACCGGGCCTTCGCCATCGGGAATGTAGGTGAAGCTCCGATTTAGATAATCGACATAGAGCGTGCCCTTGGGGCCATCATTTAGCGCGCCGCTTTGGCGTGTCCCATTCAGTTGTGTAGGGCCGCCACTGAGATAGCCTGTCCATTTCATGATATGGACAGGGGGTGGCTGTACGGCGTATTTTTGTTCGATGTACCAGAGATCGGATGAAGCCGTTCCAGAAACCTGAGTGGCTCCCCCTGTTGCGCTAGGAATTACGACGAGTAGAGCGCCGCCACTGGCGGCGTAGTAAGTCCATCGGGTGTTTGTGACAGGAGCATTTTGGGACAGAATCCAGAGTTTTCCATTGCCGTCGGTAAAGGCAAGTGTCCCACCGCCGAGAGAAGTATCTCCTACACTCGCGAGAGAGAAGGTTTTATCGATTGTGCCTTTCGTGAGGGTGCCATCAGCAGCCTCATAGGTGAAGCTTTTATCGTCGTAATTAACGGTCAATTTTCCCTTGTCGCCGCTAGAGAAACGACCGGAGGTCGTACCACCGCTTGCGAGGTCTGCGGCGCCAGCAGAAAGGTAGCCTTCCCAGATACCAATATTATTAGTCGTTGCGTCTGCGCTCGCTGCGTCGGCAGCTGACTTCTGAACTGTATCGGTCTGCATGATATCTTGCGTCTCCAGAAACCCGGGCACAACGCATTGATCGCATAATATAGAAAATAGATACCGCTCGCAGTGTATGAGTAATACAGAGCTATGTGGTATTGTGTATTGGTGTATCTATATTACTGATTTGCTGCGATGGCGTGCATCTTATTATTCGTTAGAGAGCTTTCGTCAGCCTTCGTTTGCATGACGTTAACTCAATATTTGTCATCTGATCGAAAATCTCAACGCAAGAAACCGAATTCTTGTTTAAGGGTATTAACCGAAAGTTGGTCCCCGTATATTGAACTTGTTGTAGAAATACTTAGCAACGAAGCGATGGTTAATGGCCATGTGCAATCATTGACAAAAAAGACGTTCTTATCCTTTGAGCGGTCTATGTTGAGTATTGACTATCTGTTTCCGAATTTGAGGCGCTTATTGATGAAATGCGCGAAATATCCGGGAAGCTGGAGGATATTTGGTGTGTTTCGTCCAATTGCTTGACGTCGAGAGCGGCAGGTTTTGCCTCTTGTGCTTCCGATTGGTTGGAGCAGCGCTGAAGCGAAGAAAGCCCAGTTTGTGTTGCAGTCACGGGCTCGTGATCTGCGTTAATGGCATGTCTGGAATGCGCTGGGCGATGTCTGTTTCCGGGTGAGGCATCGTGACGCAGGGCGCGAGCAGTTTCGCGAAACGAGTCAACGGTCTGTCAGAGGGTTCGCAACATATTGGCGGGACGGAGAACGGCTACTGGCCTTCACGCTCCTGATTTTGGTCGATGCATCGAGGATGCAAAACAAAGGAAGTTCGGCGTGAAAAGTCTTAATGAGCAGGTCATAAGGAAGATCAAGCTCAGATATCTGCATTTTATTGATGTTATTTGCGAAACGCACTCACTCGTGAGTGCTGCAGCCAGGCTGAATGTAACACCTGCGGCACTATCCAAATCATGTCTGGAGATCGAGCGTATTCTTGGTGTGCAGCTTTTTGTCCGTTCTCATCATGGTATGGAACCGACTGAGATCTGTTTGCGCATTGTGGAATCAAGTCGCTCAATCGGTCACGAACTGGATAAGCTTGTAAGAACGGTAAACGAATACAAGGGTATTGAAGTGGGGCCGCTCACAATCGGCTTACAGGCTATGGGGCTGGAGACGAGGGTTATGGAAGGTATTTCGGCTGTTAAGCGAAATGACCCTCAACGTGTTATTCGCGTAATTCACCGGGAAAGAAGTCTTCTCATCGACATGCTTAATCGGCGTGAACTGGATATGATTTTTATCGATTCATTCCAGGTGGATAGGCAAAGTCATATTTCTTTCTTTCCCATGCTACAGGCAGGCTGCATTGCGGTGTCGCAACATGGTGCAAGAACCGTGAGAGAAATTGTAGAGGAGTGGCCCTCTTACCAAAATGATCTTTGGATTCTGCCATTCAGGGGTATGGCAATACGCGATAGATTTGATGCCGTACTCTATTCACGCAATCTGACTCCCCCGCCGAATCTTATCGAGTATAACTCTGCCTCAGGTGTGAAAGAGCTTTTTCTTGCGAGCGGGGGCTGGGGTATTATTCCAACCTATGCGCTTTCAGGCGCGACCGACCATATCGGAAACATGAACGTGAGTGACTATGAAACGATGGAGGAGATGAGACTGGAAAGTGGTCTCGCCTGGCTGGGTGCTTTTCCGCAAAAAACATATGTCGAGGATGCTATCGCCGTGTTCAAACAGATGGGAGGAACGGAAACGCCAGTCACGTAAGGCGAACATGGCTTTTGCGATTTTTGTAAAAGCCATGTTCGTAAAAGCCGGCTGCCTATTGCGCCCGGATTTTTTACTTCGATGTATCGTTATAAAAAGCCGAAACATCGCGCGTCAGCGCGGCGCGGCTTGCCGGGCGGGTATAGAGCATATGCCCGCCTTCGTAGAGATGCAGCGAAATACGATCGGCACCGACCGGGATGTGATCCTTGGTCCAGCGCGTGGTGCCGAACGGGCAGGCCATATCGAAATAGCCATTGGCGATGAAGATATGCAGGCTTGGGTCGAGCGCCAGCATCTTGCGCAGAATGCCGACCTGATCGGTCAGTTGCGAGCCGGAGCTGGTGAATTTCCAGGCGCCGTTCACTTCCATGTTCAGCAGATCGTATGTGAGGTCGGTCTTGTAGCCGAGCTCATTGGCCAGATAGCCGCTATAGGCATTGCCATAGGCACGACCGAAACCGGACAAGGTCAGTTCCGGGCTCTGACTGTTGTCGATGCCATCGGCATACGGATCAGGGATCGACTGGGTGAAGTCGTAAATGCCGTACAGGCGGCCATCGCGGCTGCGCACATCATGCGCAAACGGGTTGGGCTCGCCCATTTCCTTGGTAATGACATCCACCGGCAGGCCGGTGCGGGCGGCGAGATCTGTGTAGAATTTCTTAGCGTCATCCCCCTTGGGCGGGGCATTGGCAATGGTGCTCAGATACGGCCCGAGCGCATAGTGATAGGCTTCATCCACCGCCTGTGGCGTCAGCTTGCCGGTTTGCGACAGATGCGAGGCGATGAAGGTGGGCAGCGCCATGGCCGAGGCCATCGGGTTGTTCGTGTTGTCCAGAAACTGCATCTGGATGGCAGGTGAGATCATCACGATACCATTGACGATAAGGTTCTGCTGCTGCTGCAACGCATCGGCCACCTGTGCCGAGCGGATGCCGCCATAGCTCTCGCCCACCAGATAATGCGGCGAAGCCTGACGCCCGTTTTCACCAATCCAGAGCGCAATAGCCTTGGCGAAAGCCTCGCCATCCTTGGTCACGCTATAGAATTCGTCGGCCGCCTTTTTCGGGTCGGTCGGCTGCGAATAGCCCGTGCCCACGGCATCGATGAACACCATGTCGGTGGCGGGCAGCCAGCTATCCGGGTTGTCGGCCAGATGGGCGCGCGCGCCATCTTCCGGATGATCTGCCGGGAACTGCAGGACGCGCGGGCCCGCCGCACCAAGATTCAAATAGGCCGTGCCTGCGCCGGGTCCACCATTGAAGAAGAACGATACCGGGCGCGTCTGGGTATTCGCCCCGTCCTTCGTATAGGCCACGTAGAAGACCTTGGCGGAGGGTTTACCCTCCTTGTCACGTAGCGTGACCGTGCCCGCATGGGCGGTATAGGCAATGCTCTGGCCGCCTGCGGTCAGATGATGCTTGGTGATGGAATCCGCAGGCAGCAGCACCGCCAATCCCTCCTTAGGCGCCTCACTCTTGGCGGGCTCAGCCGCGTGAGCAGCGGGGAGGAGGGTCAGGGCGAAGCAGGCCGAAGCCAGCAACGCCGCAACAAGAGTCTTGCGCGACATGCAAAGTCCTTTCGAGTTTGGAACAGTATAACAATCTCGGAAGGGGGTGCAATGTGGGAGGATCAGGGCGCCGACCTGAAACCCGCCAAAGGGCCGTCGCCCTTTGGAAATGCTTAAATGGCGACTTAGCATCACAAGGACTTATCTTTGTTTTAGCCCCCCAGAGGTGATGATCGCTAGAGAGTGGGTGACAACACTATTGCTTAACGTCGAGGAACGAATAGATCCGCATTCCAAGGCAACAGAGGTATCGATACAGGCTTCCTCTAAGAGCCTGTTTGGAAAGTTGGAGCGGATGTGATTCAAGCTCTGGATGTGGACACCAGAGCAGAGGGCCCGAATGGCCGGGATTGCCCGCAA
>NZ_JAMXQU010000015.1 GCF_024054035.1 Asaia lannensis NBRC 102526 | reverse complement strand
TGGCGCTTGCGGTTCTGGCGTAATCGAAGTCCTGTTGAACCTCGTCGTCTTCTGGATGTAGACCAATGACCCTGCGGAGATTGCGCCGTAACCTGTTGGCCTTGCGTGTAAAGACACGCCCGGTGATTCGTCTGAGTTCTTTCAGCTCGGCGTGAGATTGGGAGAGAAGGTCGAAGCCTGAAACCAGGTCGTCTGGTTGTGTCTCAACCCATGCGATGACCTCACGGGCGACCTGTTCAGCCTCTTCGTAACAGGCAAGAAAGACGCAGTTTTCTGCGGTTATTTGTGTGATTTGGTCTTTGTAGAACCCATGCAGGGGATACAGCCTGCGCCAGATATCTGGCCTGTCGGTTTTTATATAACTCTCTATCTCTTCATATTGCACATCATCCTACGCATTCCCCACGCAAAGCCCGGAGATGCGATAAATGATGTATACTGTCTGTCAGTGGTGCAAATCATCCTGATACTCCTTCCTACAGCCGGTCTGGGTCAATTTCTGGCTGTAAGAGGGAGTATATCACCCGGACAGGCATGTTTGTTTATATGGTGAATATTTCCATCGGGTACCGGATGTTTTCCACGACCTCGTGGAGATTCTCGATGTCGATGCCTGAAAGGTAGTTCAATGTACCCATGGATTTATGGGAGGCTTCATGCCCCAGCAGAGCATCAATCCACACCTCTCGGATGTCTGCTCTGACATTTCGTAAACGTGTCGAGACTGTATGGCGGAAGCCGTGAAACGTTACGGCTAGAGGCAGGCCAAGACTGGTTTTGTGTTTCGAAAACTCATTGGCAAATGTTTGGCCACGAGAGCGAACATCTGACCCTCTCAGTTCGGAGAAGAGATATTTCTCACCCTTCTTCATGTAATCCATTATGCCGAATCTCATCAGCTCTGAATGAACCGGGACGACCCGTATGCCTGCCGGAGTCTTGGGCTTCCATCCATCGTCATGCGGGCCAATCACAAAGCAGAGGGTGCCATCTTTTTCGATAATATCCTCGTTGCGGAGGTTGGCGATTTCTCCGAGTCGCATGCCGGTGTATAGAGCCATCGTCACCATGCCCCGAAACGTTCTTTCGCTGATGGCGGTTCGTTCCCATCGCGTTGTTATGAGGGTCGTCAGTTCCTGCTCTGTCCAGGCGCGCCGGATAACCTTCTGGGTTGTATCGAAGTCCCAACCTTGCCACGGGTTGCGTGAAACAACCTCACGACGAACCAAATCTGCCCATGCCGGAGAGATACGGGAGAAGTGATTTTTCACTGTTTTGGGAGCAATGGTTTCCAGCTCTTCGCTTAGAACCCTGTCAATCTCCTCCTGAATGGAGAGACCTTTGCGCCCTCTGCCATGAACGGTGGGGAGGGAGAGAAGCGCATCCCTGAAATCACCCACGGTGCTTCCGTTGATGTCTCTGACATCCATATCACCAAAGCAGGATATGAAGAGTTGCAGGGTCTTCTTCGCGTTTTTGATGGTATGACTGCTGACTTTCTTACCCTCAAGATGTTTGGTCACGACCGTTGAGATGGGAAGCTTGGCTTTGCGAATCCCTTTGGGACGCGTTTCTGGCTTTTCCTCGGGTAAGGCGGAAGGCAGAGGCTGTGCGGTTGGTCTGGCAATCTCGGAGATGATACTCTTGAGGTCATCAATCCGCTCTTGAAGCATGTTTTCACGAAGGCTCACACGGATAGCGTGAAGGTCCAGTATCTTCGATAGCTCCTCATAGGCAGAGACCATCTTGTCTATCTGGCTTTTGGATCTCGTGTGGTCCTGAAGTCTTTGAAGCAGATGCTCGGCGCGAGCAAGTTCGGCTTCCTTACGCTCTGCGAGAAGTATGGCCTCATAGGCTTCTGCCTGTTCTTTCAGGAGCTGAGCGACTTCAGCGGGAGTCATAAAGAGGGCTCTCTGGAACAGGATTGATGTCTGCCCATAAAGGTAAGACGCACGTCCTTTGGCTGTAAACCTCTCGGCGGTATGAAGGCTGAACCAAAGCTCACGCTTGCCCACCACGTCGCGTATTGCGACCGGGACCACCCTGCGAAAATGGTAGTGGCTTTTCACAAGACGAAGCAAACACGCTTCTCCAGAATGGAGAAGAGTTTTGGAGAAAACCCGCTCTCGCATATGCGAGTGGTATAATTTTCTTGTTTTTCAAGGGGTTGGTGGCGGAGAGAGTGGGATTCGAACCCACGGTACGCTATTAACGTACACACGCTTTCCAAGCGTGCGCCTTAAGCCGCTCGGCCATCTCTCCAGCGCGGGCGGACCATATCATCTTTTATTCGCGGCGCAATAGCCCCTGACGTTTTTGATGAAGTTTCGCACCAGTTCCGGTGATTTCTCTCCGGGCGCGGTTTCCACACCGGATGATACATCGACCGCAGGTGCGTGGCTCATTGCCAGTGCCCGAGCGACATTGTCAGGCGTCAGCCCGCCTGCCAGCATCCAGGGGCTCGGGGCCTGCCAGTGTCGCAGAAGGCTCCAGTCCAGTGTGATGCCGTTCCCACCGGGCAGCGCCGCATCTGCCGGGGCACGCGGCTCGATGACATATCCATCGAGCATTGTATTTTCGGGCAGATCGATCGGGGTCGTCACGGCACAGGAGAGCCAGACGGGACGTTTGAACTTCTGCCTGATTTCAAGGGCGCGGGCAGGTGTATCGTAAATCTGCAGGATATCGAGATCGGCAACGGATAATGTCCGCTCGATCGTGCTGTCATCGGCTTTGACGAAAAGACCTACAGTTTGCGGACGCGCCTTTTTCTCACTTCGGAGAAGCGTCGCCACGGTCTGAGGCGTTACGCAGCGGGGCGATCTGGCGAAGAAAACGAAGCCGATCCAATCGGCACCCGCTTCGCAGGCCGCGTCGAAAGCAGAACGTTCCCTGATGCCGCAGATCTTGACCCCTATGGGCGATCCGGCAGGTCGGCGATGCGCTCCTTCGGATCGATCTGCGTTGGTGGGCATCATGCCGAAGCGAGTTCGATCTGAATCGCTTTTGCGGCTTCTGCCGGATCGGCGGCCTGGGTAATCGGACGCCCGACGACGATCCAGTCTGCGCCAGCCTGTGCAGCCTGTCTCGGCGTCATGATGCGCTTCTGGTCGTTTGCTTCGGATCCCGCAGGACGTATACCCGGTACGACCAGAACAGGTGCACTGCCCAACGCATCGCGCAACGGTGCGATTTCTTCAGCGGAGCAGACAAGACCGTCTGCGCCCGAAGTCATGGCCAGCCGACCCAGACGCACGACCTGTTCCCTTGGCGTGGCATTGACACCGATCTCGTGCAGGGCGTTTTCGTCCAGACTGGTGAGCACTGTGACCGCCAGCAGAATGGGGCGATGCAGAGGCGGATAGGCTGCATCGATCGCCTGACGTGCCGCAGCAATCATGGCCGCGCCACCGCTGGCGTGAATTGTCAGCAGGGAAGCGCCAACCGGTGCAAGGCTGGCAAGCCCCTTTGCAACCGTGTTCGGAATGTCGTGCAGTTTGAGGTCGAGGAAAAGCGTCCGTTGCCCCGCGACATCGCGCAGCGCTTTGAGACCCTGAGCGTAAGTGAATTCCATGCCCAGCTTGATTGCATCGACATGGCCGTCGAGCGTCTCGGCCCAGTCACGCGCCTGATCGAGGCTTTGCGTGTCGAGGGCGGCAATCAGGCGGGTCCGTTTCATCATGGGGTCTCGGTACAGATTTTGAAAGACAGGGCTGACGGGCGTGGAGTCAGGGAGCGGAGGGCGTGGTAGCCGGCTGGGTTTCGTAAGGCGCGCGGCTGGGGTCTGTTGCCAGTGTCAGGCGATCGATGCGCTGATGCAGGTCGAGCACCTGGGTTTCGAGGGCACGAACCTGCTGCTCGGCCTTGCGTGCACGCGAACGCTGCTTGATTTCGCCAATGAATGCGACGAATGCACCGATCAGGAAGCTGGCTACGCCGACGCCTAGAACGAGCATACCGACAGAGAACTGCCAGCCATAGGACACGATCCACAGAGGCTGGGCATCCGGGTTGCTCAAAGCAAAGGTAATGAGGACGACAAGAAAAACGACGATAACGAGCAAGCGAACCATGGGAAAGACCACCTTCTTAACGGGTTATCGGCGCAGGATATCATGCCGGGTATTGATCGTATCGCCTTACCTCGGGTTCCACCCAGCGGCAAGGTTTGTTGCTTTTTCTTGACCGGCCCGTCGGGAACATGGTCGCGTGACGGTATGGCTGCCATGGATCGTAAGGAGATGCCGCAAGAATGTCACAGCTTCTGGTGTTCCAGCCCCCTTTGCCAAAGGCCGACCGGTTATGGGCGGTTATTGCATGGAAGGGGCAACGTAGCCGTATCGCAAATGTCCACCTGACCCAGGAGGCGGCACGGGCTGATTGTGACTGGCGCAGTCGCCAGGTACGCGAATACAGGCATTTTCTCGCGGCCGAACAAAAAGCGTCGCTGCGCTACGATATACGCCAGATCGGCCGCGCAGAGCTGCCCCGGCGCTGGGTGCCTATGCCTGCTCTGGGATTTCTGCGCGGACAGGATTTCTGAACGCAGGATTGCCATTCTGTTTAAAAGCATGACGAAAGGACTGTTTTCGCGGCTTCGTCTGGCTTTGGTCGTCAAGTCATGACAGAAGCACAGGCGTTGAATGCTTGTTGTCAACAAGCATAGCTATGGAAAGTTATCAGAGGAACGGCACGCCATGTCGCAAAACGAAGGTACGGAGAAGTCTGTGCGCCACGATCAGGTCGCACCCGAGACATTGCTCGTTTCCGGTATCCAGTACCTGAAATCCTCATCCATTGCTTCGGTCGGCGCGCCAGAAGTCTTTTTCAATCTTCCGCCTCGTCCGCATATCGGGTTGCGTATCGACGTAAATGCCCGGCAACTCTCCGAAGACCAGCCGAATTTCGAGGTAAGTCTCTCGCTGCAGGGGATCGGCTATCGCACACCTCCGACGCCGGATATGCCGGAGCCTGAGGCACTTTACCGGATCGAGATGGTCTATTCGGGCATCTTCACGGTGCAGAATGCACGGGCCGACATGCTGGAGCCCCTGCTTCTGGTCGAGGCACCGCGTCAGCTTTTCCCTTCCGCGCGCCATGTCCTGCTCAGTCTCATCCGTGAATCCGGTTTTCCGGTCGCGAATATCCAGCCGGTGGATTTTCATGCGCTCATGCTCAGCCGGCGTGCCCAGGCATGATCGTTCCCCTCTGAGCGCGTCGAGCTGAACGCCTTTCCCTGTGCCCATGAATTGCCCTGACAAGCCCGGACCGGAACGATGACACTGACACCTGAAATACTGACTGCGTTTGGTCCCGGCGATGCCCCGAGACCCAATACGCCGCTCTGGGCCATTTTCGACCCGGACTGGTATCGCGAGCGGTATCGTCAGGCTGTGATCGAGATGACCGGCAGTTTGCCCGATGACCGGGGATTGTATGAGTTCTGGCTGAGGGATGGGGCACGTTATGCGCATTCTCCCAATCGATATTTCGACGAGATATGGTACCGGCGTGCGCATTTCGATGTCGAAAACGGGATACGGATGGGGGTATTCGATTCCGGATTCCAGCATTACTGCGAGACGGGTCATCGCGGTCGCTCGTGCCACTGGATGTTCTCGGAGAGCAATTATTTTGCCCTGAACACCGATCTCACGCCGTCTCAGGTGCGTGAACTGGGTTATGCCAACGGCTATGACCATTATCTGGCCGTAGGGCAGGTGGAACGCCGTGTCAGCACGGCTTTTCTCGTTCCGGATATGTTGCGTGCAGAGCTGTTGCAGCATCGCTTGCCTTACGATCCGCAGATCGGCGAGTTTTCCCGTTTCGTGCTGAATGCGGATTGCGCCGCGATGCGGACCTCGTGGTATTTCGACCCGGAATGGTATCTCGACCGGTACAGGGATGTTGCGCCGCAGATTGCTTCAGGGGTGTATGACTCCCCCCTTCATCATTATCTGTCGAACGAAAATCCCGCCGCCTATAATCCGAATGCGTTTTTCGACGAAGCCTATTATCTTGCGACTTACGAAGATGTGGGCGGCCAGGTAACGGCGCGTGTTCTCAGGAACGGTTACGATCATTTCGTGCGGTTCGGGCTGTTCGAAGGACGTAGTCCGGCAGAGGGCGTGGAATTGCCTCCGACAGTCTATGACGGGGACGTGCCGGGCTGGGCTGCGATCTGCGATAACCCGTTCATCGCGCATATCAGGCGCGACGGAGCCCTCGAGACGAAAGAGCCGGTTGATTCACCATCCCTGCGTCAGCTCGACACTCTTCAGGCCCTGCGAACGGAGAGTCTGATCCCGCTCCTGGCGCGCTATCCGCTCGATTTCCGTTATGTGGGGCAACCGGCACTTGGTGTTGTCATCGCGACGCCAGAGCTTTTTACCGATCTGATCCAGACGCTTGTCTCGCTCCATGACGCGAACAAGGGGGACATGCAGATCGTCCTGCTCACTGGCGCGCATAAGGACGATACCGCCAGTATCGCCCGCTACGCCTATGGGATCGAGTCGGTTGAGGCTACGGGGCTGAGTGTTCAGGAGGGCCTGCAGCGTGCCGTCGCGCAGGTCGCGGCGCCTCGGGTGCTGGTTGTCCAGTCGGGTGTTACGCTGTTCTCGGGTGCGCTTGAAGCGGCGAAAGCCTGCCTGGAAGGTCCCGGCGTGGTTGCGGTGGCGCCGCAGAGTCTCGGGTTCGATCTGACCGTCGTTGAAGCAGGGCTTTGCGTTGCGCGTGACGGGAGTTGCACGTCTTACGGAGCAGGTGAGGACGCCTTTGCGGCCGGACTGGATTTCGTGCGTGCCTGCGACGGGTGCAGCAGGGGAGCCCTGCTATGCGACACAGACGCATTGCGAGCGGTCACCGTGCCTGATGAGGCCGGAGCCCTGCTGCGTGTCGAGGCGCATATCTGGGCCTCTCTTGCCCTGGCTCTTCGACAGTCCTCGGATGACGGGCGTGTTTTGTATGCCCCTGATTTCGTCATCCGCGTTCCTGAGCGCGAACGCGCTCAGGACGGGCTGATCATGCGCGAGCAGCGCATTCTGCGTCAGGTGTTCGCCCAGACATTGCGTGGCAACCCGCCGGGCAGGGGCGGGCAGGGCGGCGCCATGTACAGGCCAGCCCGTTGGGGGCGGCGTGTCCTTCTGCTGGCCAGCCAGGACGTATCGCTTCCTGTTGCCCAGGACATGCGTCTGCATGCTCTGGCGCGGTCCATGGTCGGGCTTGGCCTGCAGGTGACGCAGTTCGTACTGGATGAGGGCAGACCCGGTGACACGGGCAGGGATGCAGCAGATGCAAACCTGTACGACAGAGCACGCTCTTGCCGGAATCTGTCGGGCGAAGTGGAGTCCCGGTCCGGCACGCTCGACGCGCTTGCGCGGCTTATCGAGCAGAGACGGCGCGGGTTCGACCAGATCTGGGTTATGGGTGGACGCACGCTCAATCGCGTAATCGAGTTGTTCAGCGAGAAGGCCGAGTGTCTGCCGGATGAAGGGTTCATTCTCGACCTTCGCATCCTGGAGTCTCTGGAGAGGGACTGGGAGAATGTCTCATCCGATCAGATGCCGCGTCCCGTGGAAACGCCTGCAATCAGGCAGGCCCTGCTGGATGAAACGGCGAATGCCTGGTTCTGTCAGGATATCGTGGTCCAGAACGCCCAGCAGGCCGAAAGGCTGGAAGAGGCGGGTTTGCGTGGACTGACAATACTTGGCGACGATCTTCCCGCGCATGAGGGCGAGGATTTCGACAGGCGTCACGATCTGGTTTTTGCGGTGCCGTCACAAAAGGATGGTTACGACCTGTCTTTCCTCAAATGGTTTGCCCGGTCGGTTCTGGTGCGTCTTGATGGACATCTGCCCGAGACGGCGAGATTGATCCTGGCCTATGAGGGCGCGCCGACACGCGATCTGATGATGATCGTCCATTATGCACATGTGGCCTCGCTGGATGAGGGCAAGGTTCCCTTAGCCGAGCTTGCAGCGCGTTGCCGCCTGATGATTGCCCCGGAAGAGAGAGACGGAAACGTATCGCTTCAGCGTCTCGTTGCAGGGGCGTCGGGATTGCCAGCCGTTATAGGCGGCGACGTGTCATCGCCCGGTGCCATGTGCACGAGTTCCAGCGCTGCCCGGTTTGCAGAGGCGATCATCACCCTATATCAGGATCGGGAGACATGGCAGCGTCTGTCCGATGAAGCAAAAGAGCAGGCGGGCGCGATGACAGGACGCTATCGCGAGACGCTTGCAGGCTTGCTGGGACAGAGCTTGGTAAAGGAAGAATTCTGTGACTGACAGCACGGCAGCGATATTGCAGCAGGTCGACCGGGATCTGGAGAAAAGTCTGGAGCGCCTGTTCGATTTTCTGCGCATACCCAGCGTTTCGGCCCAGCCGAAACA
The DNA here is from genome assembly GCF_024054035.1 of Asaia lannensis NBRC 102526. Lineage (GTDB taxonomy): Bacteria > Pseudomonadota > Alphaproteobacteria > Acetobacterales > Acetobacteraceae > Asaia > Asaia lannensis. Next base: position 45,837 of record NZ_JAMXQU010000015.1, on the reverse strand, counting down.
CGCTGCCGATTGCAGGCGGGCTGCCGAGTGGTTGCGTGACGAGCTATCAAGCCTTGGTTTCGATGCCAGCGTGCGTGAGACGGCCGGGCACCCCATGGTGGTCGGACATGACGCTGTCGCAGAAGCCGGCCCGCATGTGCTCTTCTATGGTCATTACGACGTTCAGCCCACGGATCCGCTCGATCTGTGGAAGAGCGATCCGTTTGCACCGGCAATCGTATCGGAACCCGATGGGCGCAAGATAATCGTTGCGCGCGGTGCATCGGACGACAAGGGTCAGCTGATGACCTTTATCGAGGCCTGTCGCGCCTGGAAGGCGATCAAGGGGACTCTGCCGCTCAAGGTGTCTATCCTGATCGAAGGGGAGGAAGAGAGTGGCGGAGCCAATCTCATGCCGTTCCTCAAGGCCAATGCTGATGAGCTCAAGGCCGACGTGGCCCTGATCTGCGATACCGGCATGCCGGATCGCCGGACGCCGGCCATTACGACAGGACTGCGTGGTCTGGTAGGCGATGAAGTGGTGATCGATTGCGCAACGCACGATCTGCATTCAGGCATGTTCGGCAATGCAGCGCGCAACCCGATCGAGCTGCTGTGCAAGGCGCTGGGCAGCGTGCGTGACGACAAGGGACGCGTGACGCTTCCGGGTTTCTACGATGGCGTGGCTGTGCCTTCCGATACGGTCAGGGCACAGTGGCAGGCGATCTTCCCCGATGACGCCGTTACCCTCAAGCCGGTCGGTCTTTCGAAAGCTGCGGGTGAAGACGGGTTTACCGCCATCGAGCAGATCTGGGCACGCCCGAGCTATGAGATCAATGGCATTTCCGGCGGCTATGAGGGCGACGGTTTCAAGACCGTTCTGCCTGCGCGGGCGATGGCCAAGGTATCGTTCCGTCTGGTGCCGGGGCAGAATCCCGATGCCGTACGGGACGCTTTTCGCGCCCATATACGCTCGGTTCTGCCGGAAGACGCTAAAGTCAGCTTCACCGAACATGGCGCCTCCAGTGGTTTTGCTGTGCCGGAGGACGGCCCCTATCTGAAAACGGCCCTGAACGCGCTGGGCGAGGAATGGGGTGTGCCTGCCGTATCTATCGGATGCGGTGGCTCGATTCCGGTTGTGGCCGAGGTGAAGGAGGCGCTGGATATGGACTCGCTCCTGGTCGGTTTTGCGCAGGACGATGACCGCATTCATTCCCCCAATGAACAATATGGCGTGGAGTCCTTTCACAAGGGCATACGTTCATGGGTTCGTATCCTGGATGCATTCTCGGTTCACTGATCCCTCAAGAGGCACCTCATGCTGCCTGCACTGACAATGGGCGATCCTGCAGGGATCGGGCCTGAACTGACTATCGATGCCTGGAAGCATCTACGCGAGCACGATGAGGGGTTCGTGTGGATTGGCGATCCGCGTCTGATTGCAGGTATTCCGGTGCAGGTTGTGGCGGGTCCCGAAGAGGCAGGATCGGTTTTTGCGCAGGCCTTGCCTGTGATGCCGGTCCATCTCCCTGCAAAAGTGACGCCGGGTCAGCCCGATCCAGCACTGGCATCCGGCGTGATCGAGTCCATAGAGCGGGCAACCGCGCTGGCGCTCGAAGGCCGCGTGAGTGCGGTCGTGACCAACCCGATCAGCAAGGCTGTGCTCAAGGCAGCTGGTTTCGGCTTTCCGGGGCATACCGAATTTCTCGCTTCGCTCTGCGGTGTGCCGGGTGAAGAGATCATGATGCTCGCCTCTCCAAGGCTGCGTGTGGTGCCTGTTACAGTGCATGTCAGTCTGCGAGAGGCACTCGACACGCTGACTGCACGACGGATCGTGCAGGTAGGCAAGACCCTTGCCGAGGCCCTGCGTCGCGATTTCGGTCTGGAAGCGCCTCGTATTGCAGTAGCGGGGCTGAACCCTCATGCCGGTGAGGGGGGCGTGATGGGTGTTGAAGAACGGACCATGATCGAGCCGGCCATTGCCGCCCTGCGCGATGCCGGGATCGATGCGAGCGGCCCTTATCCGCCCGATACGCTTTTCACCGATATTGCGCGTCCGCTCTACGATGCCGCGCTCTGCATGTATCATGATCAGGCGCTGATACCGCTCAAGACACTGGATATGGCGAATGGGGTCAATGTGACGCTGGGCCTGCCCATTGTCAGGACATCGCCCGATCATGGCACCGCATTTTCGATTGCAGGCACGGGCACGGCCGATCCGGCAAGTCTGCTCGCTGCCCTGCGCATGGCACGCGATCTTGGCGCGAGACGCGCTACAGTCAGGGGAACAGGATCATGATCAGACTTGGCGTCAATATCGATCATGTGGCGACCGTACGTAATGCGCGCGGTGGCAGTCATCCCGACCCAGTGGGCGCAGCGCTTCTGGCTGCGATGCATGGGGCTGATGGCATTACGGCCCATCTGCGCGAAGACCGCCGTCATATACGCGATGAGGATATGGTCAGACTACGACGCGAACTGACCGTGCCACTCAATTTCGAGATGGGTGCGACGGAAGAAATGGTCGGTATGGCCTGCGCCCTTCGCCCTCATGCATGCTGTCTCGTACCGGAGCGGCGTGAAGAGGTGACCACCGAAGGTGGGCTCGATGTGGCGGGACAGCAGGACGATCTACGCGCGAAAGTCGCACGTCTGAGAGACGCCGGGATACGCGTTTCGCTGTTCGTCGATCCGGATCCAAGGCAGATCGAGGCTGCCGCTGCGATAGGCGGCCAGGTGGTCGAATTGCACACAGGCGCCTATGCCCATCACCCGGATGATGGGGAATTCATGCGTTTGTATCATGGTGCGCAGGCCGCGGAAGCTCAGGGGCTGGAGCTCCATGCAGGCCATGGACTTACCTATGCCAATGTCGGGCGTGTGGCCGGTCTGCCCGGATTGAAAGAACTCAATATCGGGCATTTCCTGATAGGCGAGGCCATCCTTGTCGGTCTGCCGGCGGCAATCGCCCGCATGAGGCAGGAGATTGCGACCGGAGCCCTGTTCAGGGCCGTGGGACGATAACCGGTTTCGATGGGTCGGTGAAATTGGGGACGGTCTCGCCAGACTGCTTGTTGTAGGTCGCTGTCGTGCTTTGGTTCGGGGCTGGGGGCGAGTGGAACGCGGAAACAGGTCCGAACGGGCCGGCATTGACTTTGCGCATGCTGGCTTCCGGCTGTCTTGCGCAGCCTCGGGTAATGATAGAGCATATGCCGTCCGAGCCGATGATCTCGTCGTCATCGCCGGCATAGTGCACTTCCGACACGCGATCATGATCGAGGCGGATAATGGCCTTGCAGGTCGTACCGGCGCCTCCGAGCGTGATCTGTGTCATATTCAAGATTTGTTGAACCGGGATGATCGTTGAGTCGCTTGCCGTGGGCACGTTCATCGTCGCAGTATACTGATAGATCTGCGTAGTGTCGTTCAGCGTCTTGGTCGAGGCCGGGAGACCGGCACAGGCCTGAAGATCGTTCGAGGTCATGCCGATCATGGCAAGCTGTGCCCTGTGGGCCTCGCGTGAATCGAAATAGCCGCAGCCAGACAGACCCAGCAGCGGCAACGCGCTGAGGGCAATGCGCAGGGTGGAAGTCAAAGATTTTCCTCGATGCGAAAAGGGGCAGGGAGCCCTTGCGGGCGTCGTTATGACAACAGAACTTACTGGAAGTAAGTTCTGTGTGCCCTCTCGCGTCGGTTAATTCAACGTCTCGAATGTAACCTTAACGCATTTAAACATGCCTCACGTTGCAAGGCGTAGACGATGTCATGCGTGGCGGCGATCATGGGACGTATCTGGTGTTTCCATCGTGCCTCGCCTGCGCCGCATATGGCGCGGCCGGAATAGGGGCTGTGGGACACCGGGGAGAGAACGGCCAGCCCCGCCAGGGGATCGCGCTGGAGTCGTATGCGCAAGGCATGTTGCATCGCTGCTTTTTCGAAACGGGGCGTATAGTCGAGCAGCGCGCGTAACGTGGCTGAACTCAGGGCCGGGTCGTTATTGGCGACATTCTGCGTCACTTTCGTCCAGTCGTGGTTGAGCGTCAGACTCCAGGCGGCGGCGCGTGGACCGTCGCTGGAAATCTGACGTGACAGAGACGACGCGAAATGCGGCGGCAATCCTGCGGCTTTTGCCATCCCGACCGGCGCGATCGCAAGGATCGTGAGGATGAAGAGGCTGCGAAGCATGGCTCTCCCTTGATGAGTGGCGTATTGCGCAAATCTGCCGGGGAATCATGGCAGCACCATGACCGTATCGGGCAGTCAGCAGGTTTAAAGACGGTTTCGCAGGGGGGCAGGATGCTCTACAGAACGCACAACGCATCAAACCCCAGGAGTTATCATGGCTGCTATTTCCGCATCCGAGCTGTCCCGCCTGCAAACCACCCTGCGTCGTCTGCTTGGCTCCTCGCAACTCACGGTTAATCCGCCCGCCCGTGCTGGCCATACGGTCGAGCTGGCCGTTAACGGCGAGCTTATCGGCACGGTTCATCGTGACGAAGACGAAGGCGAGATCTCATACGCAATCCACATCACGGTTCTTGAAGAAGATCTTCCCCCGGCCTGATCGTCCGGCCAGGCATTTGGCACCCTGACGAGATCATCGCCGCAAACCCTGGAGTTTGCGGCGTCCGGTTTCTGATCACACCGGGCATCGTCCCACCGGTGTTTTGTCGACGGGTACCGGTCTGCTTCTCGAATGAGCAGTTTCGTCCCTCGGTTTTCGGAGCGCGTCGGTAGGGTTGTTGCCTCACTTTCGCCTTCCGGCACCTTGATATCTGCACATCGTCTAAATCTGTTGGAGGCTTCGCCTCCATCGTGGGCAATCCGGTTGGGCGCAGGTGCTCCCGGCATGCGAGGCCTCGTGCGGTACTGGTCATGGCATAGAGCTTCGGCGGTGTAATTAGAGAGGAACGTGCCTTCATGGTCGCACCCATGGTCGAGCCGATAAAGAAAACGGTCGCTGTCATTATCCCGTTCTATAATGGGTCGCGCTATATCGAGCGCGCCATTCGGAGCGTTCTGGAACAGACCGTTCCTGCAGATGAATTCCTGATTGTCGACGATGGATCGTCAGAGACGGAAAGCGCTACGCTTGCGCTTATCGCATCGGAGACCGGCGTCACGGTCCTGAGAAAGGAGAATGGTGGACAGGGAAGTGCACGCAATCTTGGCGTAGCGTCGACCGCAGCGGACTACATCTGTTTTCTCGATCAGGACGATTTCTACCTCAGGAACCATATCGAGCTTCTGCTGGAGCAGGTCAGGGACAAGGATCCTCATTTCGGCTGGGCTTATGGCGAGCTGATGGAGGCCGATGAGGATGGACATATCGTGGCCACCTCGATTGCTTCGCGTTACAGCAAGCATCCAAAGGTCTCGGTCGAGGACCTGCTTGAGCGCGATATGCATATCCTGCCGTCGGCCTCGATTATCAGCCGAAAGGCTTTTGAGGCGATCGGGGGATTCGATACCCAGTTCATGGGCTACGAGGACGACGATCTTTTTCTGAGACTGTTCCGTGCCGGATACACCAACTACTTCTTTCCGCAGGCCGTGACGGTCTGGTGTATCAACAAGAACAGCACGTCATACAGCATACGTATGAGCCGAAGCCGCATGCGTTATATCCATAAGCTGTGTGTTCTGTTCGCTTCCGACCCGGAGCGTTTGAGTGTCTATGTCCGCGATCTGATCTTTCCTCGATTCAGCATCGTGATTGCTGCGGAAGCGTTCAAATCGATCTATTTTGCTCGATACGACCACGAGAAACGCATGGCGCAATATAGTGACGAACTGGTCGGCATGCTGGAAGAGTTTGCGACCCTCGTCGCCACCCATACCCGCCTGCGTCTTGAGGACCGGATAAAACTCAAATTCTATCTTGCCTGTCTGAGGCCGCGCTCAAAACGTCTGCTGGTTTTGCCTTATTTCGTCGCGCGCGTCCTTCGTCGTTTGCGCCTTGGCTTCCGCCCTGCCCGTTAAGGGCAGCCGTTTTCAGCTCTCACGCGGCTTTGGGAAGATCCAGACGCGTGATTTTCCAGTGCCACTGTTCGAACTTCATATGGACTATGGTCGGCTTCTGACCGGGCGCCATGACCAGCCCGGCCTCGAACTCGGCCGGAGCGACGAAATGTGCGGAAAGGCGATTATAAAGCTCGGATACACTGGGGACCGGTGACGTTTTCTGCCCGTCGATCAGCTGGCCTGCAAAGCCCATAAGCAGCTCGGGTGTCAGACGGGTGTCTATGGCATGGGAGACAGCACCCGTTGCAAAAGACGAACCGAAATCGGGAAGGTCGTCTGCTGCGGGCGGGGGACCGACGATTGCATCGACAGCCTCGGCCTTGAGGCTGCTGGTCAGCGCGCTCCAGTCGACATGCTGCGCGAGTGTATTGGTGTCATGCGTGCGCAGGGCTGCGGAAAGAGACCAGAGCGCGAGATACGGCGACAGGGCATAGATGCATACCAGTGCGACGGTAAACGCGCCCAGTGCATGCGGGGCTCTTCTGAAAGAAGGCCATGTCAGTCGAGCCGGAATGGAAAAAAGCTCGGCGGGCAATCCTGCTGGGTCTCTCATTTTTTTCTCTGTAACTGGCAAAAGGGACATGAACGCACGACGATCGTGCATTGTTATCGATCAAGCCGGTAACAAGCCTGGTTCCGAATGGCCGAAGCCTCTGTTTTCTTCGTTGAACAGGGCTATGCTATGGGAAAGATCGGCCACTTGTCATTAAAATCCTGAGCGCCGCACGAGTTTTCTTCTGGACAGGGATCCGACCCGAATAATGTCGTCCGAATTTTCCGATCTCACCTTTTCCGAAGACGAACTACACCGGTATTCGCGACATATTCTCCTTCCTGAAGTCGGTGCCACAGGGCAGGCCAGACTGCGCGACTCGTCGGTGCTGGTCATCGGTGCGGGCGGCCTCGGTAGCCCTCTGGCCCTGTACCTTGCCGCGGCAGGCGTCGGGCGGATCGGGATTGTGGACGATGACCATGTCGAACTGAGCAATCTGCAACGGCAGATCCTGTTTGCGAGGCAGGATGTGGGTCAGGAAAAGGCGCTGAGGGCCGCTGCACGTCTGAACGAACTCAATGCCGATATCGAGGTCGTGCCGCATGTCATGCGGGTCAAAAGCGATTCGCTTCCGACCCTTATGGAAGGGTACGATGTCGTTTGCGATGGAAGCGACAATTTCACGACCCGCTATGCCGTGGCCGATTGCTGTCAGGCTATGAAGAAGACGCTCGTTTCCGGCGCCGTACAGCGTTTTGAGGGCACGCTCTCGACCTTCGCGCCGCACCGTGGCGGCCCATGCTATCGCTGCCTCTACCCCGATGCGGATGAAAGCGCAGCCCTGAGCTGCGGACAGGCGGGCATTTTCGGGGCAGTGACCGGCGTGATCGGCACGCTCATGGCAACAGAGGCCCTCAAGGAGCTTCTGTCTCTGGGGCGCAGTCTCAGCGGGCATGTCCTGCTCTGGAATGCGCTCGATGCCTCGTTTCGCAGTCTCGCCCTGCCTGTCGATCCCGAATGTCCAGGCTGCGGTCACCCCTCCGAAAGGGAGACGCCATGATGCGTGTCATGGGTATCATTCTCGCCGATCGCTCGTTTGAACGCGCTCATCACGCTTTTGTGCTCGCGGCCGGAGCGCTGGCTCTCGGGCGTGAAGTCGTGCTGTTCGCGGGAGGGTTGAGCGTTCATGCACTCTGCCGGAACTGGTCCGGCATGGACGGCGTCGCGCTCGATCAGCTGTTTCAGGAGCGGGGTGTTGCGGGGTTCGAAACCCTTCGTTCCGCCGTTCTCGAGCTGGGGGGCGAGATCATGGCATGCGAAGCCGGGATGAGGGCCGCTGGTCTTGTCCAGAGCGATCTGTGCGAGGATGTGCGTATCTGCGGTGTCACGTCTTTCCTCGAGCGGACGGCGGATGCCCAGATTCTGAGTTTGTGACGCAGTCGCCCTCTTGCCCAGAACCTCACAACTTGGCACCCATGCACCCATGAAGACATTCCGCATCGTCTATGGCATCGGGCTGACGATTCTGCTGCCGTTCGGCGCGCTGGCAGAGGCTGCGCCCCAGACGACCCAAGACAAGACGACCCAACACCAGACGACCGGACATACGGCGCATCATCACAAGCATGGTGCGAAGGCGGCTGCTGCCACTGGCAAGGCGAAAGCCGCGAGTCAGGAGTCCGGCGCGCATCGCAGGAAAGCGAAGGCAGCGGGCAAGGCTGCATCGGCAAAGGGCACGAAAAGGCACAAGGCGGCCCCTGTCGCAGGTGAAGCCCACGGGGATGACGCCCATACGGCGCATGGTCGCCATACAGCCAGACATCACGTACGCGGTGCAGCGGCGGTTGCCGCAGGTGCCGCTGCTACGGGCGCTGCTGCCTCTGCAGCGCAGTCTGCGGCGCCTCCCACCCCGGACGATGCCGCTGCGGCCGCTGCTGCACCCGATGCGCCGCCTCAGGACAAGGGAACCAATACGGGTCTTCCCCTGCCGCGTTTTGCGGCGATGCGCGCCGACAAGGTGTTCATGCGCAAGGGGCCCGGTCAGCGTTACCCGATCGAATGGGTCTATCATCGCCGTGGTCTGCCCGTTGAGGTCGAGCGCGAATTCGATGTCTGGCGCCTGATCGAGGATTCTGACGGGATGAAGGGCTGGGTGCACCAGGCAACGCTGGTCGGACAGCGCACCTTCGTGATTCCCGGTCAGCCGCCCGAAGGACATGCGGCGGCAGTGGGCGAGGCTTCGGCCAAGTCCGGCGATGTGATCGGCAAGGCCGATGCCCGCGTGCTGGGCTATGTGCCGAGTGAGAGCGAGGCGCGACAGCGTCAGGGCGATACCCTGCTCTATAGCCAGTCGGACGAAAACAGCAGTGTCGTCGCCGTGTTGCAACCCGGAACCGTGGGTACGCTGAAGCTGTGCCCGCAGGGATCGACATGGTGCAAGGTCGTGGTCAAGGGCTATACGGGATGGCTTCCCAGACGTGTGTTCTGGGGGCTGTTGCCAGGAGAGACGCTTCAGCCTAGCTGAAGCTATGATATGCAACGTGCAGCAAATGGATCGGAGATCAGTATGACGTCCTCACCTCAAGCAGCTTCGGCCCATAGTACGGGAGCCCAGGGTACGGGAGTGAAGAAAGAAGCCGAGCAGCGCCGCACGAAGATCGTAGCGACCCTCGGCCCGGCCTCCTCCACGCATGAGATGATCCGCACACTGGCTCTGGCCGGCGCTGACGTGTTCCGTCTGAACTTCTCGCATGGCTCGCATGAAGATCATGCCAAGCGTCATGCCACCATTCGCGATGTCGAAGCCGAGCTGGGCCGTCCGCTCGCCATTCTGGCCGATATGCAGGGTCCGAAGCTGCGCGTAGGGACTTTTGCCGATGGCAAGGTCGAGCTGATCGAGGGCGCACGTTTCCGCCTCGACCTGGATCGCACGCCCGGTGATGCCCGTCGCGCCTGTCTGCCGCACCCCGAGATCATGCGTGCCGCCGAACCCGGCAGCCGTCTGCTGCTCGATGACGGCAAGATGCGTCTGCGCGTCGTGTCCTGCGATGACACGCATATGGAAACCGAAGTCGAAGTCGGTGGCTGGCTGTCCGAGCGCAAGGGCGTGAACGTGCCTGACGTTGTGCTGCCCATTCCGGCCCTGACCGAAAAGGACCACAAGGATTTCGCGTTCGCCCTCGATCTGGGTGTCGAATACGTGGCCCTTTCCTTCGTGCAGCGCCCCGAGGACGTGCAGGAAGCCAAGGATATCGCCAAGGGTCGTGCATGGATCATGACCAAGCTCGAAAAGCCGCAGGCGATGGAGCGTCTGAGCGATATCATTGCGCTTTCCGATGCCGTGATGGTGGCTCGTGGCGATCTAGGTGTCGAGCTCCCCGCCGAGGAAGTGCCGATCGAACAGAAACGCGCCATCCGTGAAGCCCGTTTTCAGGGCAAGCCGGTGATCGTCGCAACGCAGATGCTGGAAAGCATGATCACGTCGCCCACGCCGACGCGCGCCGAGGTGTCCGACGTCTCGAACGCCGTATTCGATGGCACCGATGCCGTGATGCTCTCCGCCGAGAGCGCCGCCGGCAAGTACCCGCGTGAGGCCGTCGAGGTGATGGCCCGTGTGACGCGTCGCGTCGAAAACGACCTCGAATGGCGCATGCAGGAAGAAGCGCTGCGTCCTGACAGTGACGGCACGACCGGCGGCGCTATTGCAGAAGCCGCATGGCATGTGGCCCAGTCGGTCTCGGCTGCTGTGATCGTTGTCTATACGCAGAGCGGTCGTGGCGCCCTGCAGATCGCACGCGAGCGTGCCGATTGCCCGGTTCTGGCCCTGACGCCGGACGACGAAACGGCTCGCCGCCTGAACATGGTCTGGGGCGTGCGCGCCATGTCCGTGGGTCAGGAAACGCCGGTTTATGGCGTTGAAGGCGTGGTGGATCAGGCAGTCGGTCTGGCTGTTTCCGAAGGCTATGCCGAAAAGGGTGACAAGCTGGTTCTGCTCGTCGGTCTGCCGTTCGGTCAGCAGGGATCGACCAACACATTGCGTGTTGTCACGATCTGATTGAAGGAAGGTGCGGGGTCACGGCCCCGCCCTTAACCTCCGGGGAAGGGGGTTCGCCCCGCTTATTCCGATTTACCAAGACGATGTTCCTGTATGTTGGTAGAGCATGGGCAGGGCTCTATGCAGGCCAACCGTGATCGCAAGCCGACGCTGCCTTGCCCCCCTGAAAAGGGGCGGTATTTCTGTCCTGATTTAATCGAGCAGGTTTCCAGAGAACGACTGTCCTTTGGTAGGGTATGGGGCAAAGCCCCATGACCGTCCCGACAGATTTCGAACTATTTCCGTTAAAACAGGCTCTCGTCTTGACGTCGTAATACCAGGCGACGCTGGGGATGTGAGGTCAGGCCTGACGGTTTTCCAGCAAGCTGCGGCGAATGCGTCGGCCACGGGAAATCGTTTCGACGATCGTTTTTTCATCGCCCTCGCGGATGGCCTTGGCCATTGACGCGGCGTCCTGGCTGAAGCGATCGAGAACGCTGAGCAGGGCGTCGCTGTTGTTCAGGAAAATGTCGCGCCACATGGTGGGGTCTGAGGCAGCAATACGGGTGAAATCCCGAAAGCCGGATGCGGCGAAGTCCAGAACCTCGGAGCGCATATCCTCTGCCAGAGTGTCGGCGGTGCCGCAGATGGTAAAGGCGATCAGATGCGGCAGATGGCTGACCATGGCACAGATCGTGTCGTGATGGTCGATATCCATGATCCGGATGCGTGCCCCCATGGCGCGCCAGAAAGCACTCATGCGGTCGATGGCATCCTGAGGTACGTTCGCATCGGGTGTGAGCAGGCACCAGCGATCCTCGAACAGATCGGCGAGACCGGCATCGGGGCCTGAATGTTCGGTGCCTGCCATAGGATGGGCGGGAACATAGGCGATATCGTCGCGCAGGGCGGGAAGCAGGGCATCGACCACGCTGCGACGGGTCGATCCGACATCGGTCAGGATCGCACCGGATTTGAGATGGGGCATGATGGCGCGTGCCACGGGGGCAATCGCACCGACCGGCACGCAGAGCATGACACAATCCGCGCCGGAAACGGCCTTGGCAAGATCGTCGGTAATCTCGTCGCCGAGGTCGAGACAGCGAACCCGGTCGAGCACGGCAGGATCGCGATCGGCGACGACGAGCCTGCTAACCAGACCGGGCTGGGCGCGAAGGCGGCGCAGAACGGATGAGCCGATCAGTCCGGGGCCGATGACGCAAAGCGTGTTGAACAGGGGGGCGGTCACGACGCTTCGCTCCGGGGAGAGGTCTCGGCGTAATCCATTGAGGGCGTGGAGGTCTGAAGCGACTTGGGCTGACGCAGGCGACGCATTTCGGAAAGCTGCCAGAGTGCCATGACCGGAATGCCGATGGCGATGTCGCGGCCGCGCCTCAGAAGAGAAAGACCGAGGGAAATTCCGGCATCGATTCCGAAGAAGTAGCCAAGTGCGACATAGGCGGCTTCCTGCACGCCGAGAGCCGCAGGAACAAGGAACGAGGCGGACATAAGCCCGCAGACGACGCCTTCGATCGCGATGGCCCCTATGAGGCTGATATGGGCACCGAGCAGTTCCAGAGAAAGCCAGGTGATCCCTGCGCCACCGATCCAGCACAGGAGGTGGATCGTAGCCCCCAGGGCGATGCGGCCAGGACGCGCCCAGAGCTGATCGAGTTCGGACTGGAAAACGTCCATGTTGTCGATCAGCGATGCGCGCCACCCATCGGCGATATGATCCCCCAGAAAACGCGCCACATGGCGGATGGCTGCTCCGCCGCGCTGCTGTGTCCAGATGAAGCCGGCAATGCCCACAGCCAGCAGGGCCATTCCGCCCAGTACGGGCCAGGTAAACTTGTTGGCACCTGTATGATCGAACAGGCAGGCAATCGCGATAATCACGAAAACGATCTGGCCCAGAACTTCGGTGGTGATGTCTACGATATTGGTGGCGACGGCGGCGGGCCATTGCAACGGGCCGAGCCTGCGGGTGAGGGTCGGAATGCTGCATGTGGCACGAATGCCGATCACCATGCCGCCAAGCTGGGAGAACGGCAGGCAATTTCCAGCGGCATCGCGCACCGCGCGCGAGGCAATGGCGCGAAAGAGTCCCAGTTCGGGACAGGCGCAGAACCAGGCAAGGCCGAGACCGACATCGACAAGTGCCTGGCTGCCGACGATGGCGGCAAAGCCTCCGATACCGACACGCTGCATCGCACTGAACACATGCCCGATGCCGAGCCAGGCCATGATTCCCGTGAGAAGGGCAAGGCCCAGAAGGGCAAGGATGAGAGTGAGAGTCTTCAAGGCCAGTCAGTTCCGAACGACGCAGGGTTTCGGTGGCGCACCATCCGGCCGGAGAAGGGTCGGGTAATGCTGGAGGTCGGGCAATGCTTCTGTGGCAATCTGAAAATATGTCGCGCTGTCGAGTGCTCGCGGCTGTCTACACCAGACAGTCAGCTTCCGCTACTCCGGGGCGGAATATGACGAAAAAGCCATCACGGGCCAGTTGCTTGTCCTTGCACGGACGGTATGGTGCGGGAACGATTTGCAATAAATGAGAGCATCAGGGCCTGGCATGGGTGAATACACACTGATTACCGGCGCGACCGGTTTCGTTGGCTCTGCAGTGGCGCGTATTCTCAGGCAGCGCGGGCACAAGATCAGATTACTGGTGCGTGCGGGGGCCGATCTCTCGAATCTCGAAGGGCTCGATGCCGATCTGGTGACGGGCGATCTGACTGCGCCGGAGAGTTTTGCGCCTGCTCTTGAGAACTGCCGTTATCTGTTTCATGTCGCCGCCGATTATCGTCTCTGGGTGCCCGATCCGGCTGTCATGATGCGGGCCAATGTCGAGGGGACGAGGCGGCTCATGATGGCGGCACTCGATGCCGGTGTGGAGCGTGTGGTGTATTGCTCCTCCGTGGCAGCTCTTGGGCTCACCAAGGACGGCAGTCCGGCCAATGAGCTGACGCCAGTCACTGAACACGATGTGATCGGCGTCTACAAACTCTCCAAATACCGTGCGGAACAGGAAGTGCTCCGGCTGGTACGCGAGCGCGGTCTGCCTGCCGTGATCGTCAACCCCTCCACGCCGGTCGGACCGCGCGACATCAAACCGACCCCGACAGGGCAGATGATCGTGGATGTCGCTTCGGGCAACATGCCTGCCTATGTGGATAGCGGCCTGAACATCGTGCATGTGGACGATGTGGCCGAGGGTCATGCGCTGGCACTCGAGAAAGGAACGATCGGGGAGAAATATATCCTCGGTGGCGAGAATTACATGCTCGGCGATTTCTTCTCGCTGATCAGCGAAGTGGCCTGCGTCAAGCCGCCACGCATCAAGCTGAAGCAGTCCTGGCTGCAGCCTGTGGCTGTCGTGTCGGAATGGATGGCACGCGGTTTCGGGATCGAACCGCGCGTGACGCGCGAGACCCTGGCGATGTCGAAGAAAATGATGTTCTTCACCTCATTGAAGGCGCAGGAACAGCTGGGCTATGCCCCGCGCCCTGCGCGTGAGGCTGTGGCCGATGCCGTGACATGGTTTCGAGAGCACGGGCGGATTGCGACCAGATGATTGGTAATGTGATGGCAGCCTCCGCGCTGGTTGCGTGGGGAAAGCTGCTTTTTGCGCATGGGCGCTTCTGGCAGACAGGTGAGCGTCTCGCACCCGGCACGGTGCCGGCGTCTCAGGGGAAAATGGCCGGATGGCCCGATGTGGCCATTGTCGTACCGGCCCGTGACGAAGCGGAGTCCATCCAGTCCTGTCTCGCGACCCTCGTGCAGCAGGATTACAGGGGCCGGTTGAGTGTCATACTTGTCGATGATGGCAGCACGGACGGCACGGGGGCGCTGGCGCGACAGGTGGCCGATCCGCAGGGGCGTCTGACGGTCCTGACAGGTAAGCCGCGACCGGAAGGCTGGAGCGGAAAGCTCTGGGCGGTGCATCAGGGCGAGTGTCTGGCGCGCGAAAAGATCGATGCGGATGGCTTCGTGTTGCTGACTGATGCCGATATCCTGCATTCGGCCCTGCATCTGGAAACGCTGGTGGAAAAGGCGCAGCGCGACGGGCTGGACATGGTGTCCGAAATGGTTGTGCTGAACTGCGAAAGTGCTGCCGAACGTATGCTGGTTCCTGCCTTCGTCTATTTCTTCGCCATGCTCTACCCGTTCGAGAAGGTGAACGATCCGGCCTCGCCGGTCGCCGGTGCCGCAGGCGGGACGATCCTTGTGCGCCGTGCGATGCTCGATCGTATCGGAGGCGTCGAATCGGTCCGGGGCGCGCTGATCGACGATTGCTCTCTGGCCAGCGATATCAAGAAGGCAGGCGGCAAGCTCTATCTTGGGCATAGCATGCTGGCGTGGTCGATCAGGCCGTATCAGGGGGCGGGAGATATCTGGCGCATGATCGCCCGCACCGCCTATGTGCAGCTGCGCTATTCGCCCCTTATTCTCTTATGTACCGTGCTGGGTATGGGGCTTGTCTGGCTGGCGCCGGTCTATTTCGCCCTGTTCGGGCGTGGGCGTGCCAGAGCGATGGGTGGGGCGTCGCTCTTTCTCGCGGTGATCTCGTTCCTGCCCACGCTGTCGCGTTTCAGGCTCTCGCCTGTACGGGCGCTGTTTCTTCCCGTGATTGCGGCTTTTTACATGGCAGCGACTCTGGGGTCGGCATTCGATCATCATCGTGGCCGTGGGGTCCAGTGGAAGAGCCGCTTTTATACCGAGGAGACCCACGCCTGATGCATGCCGCAGCCAGAATGCCCGACCCTGTCTGGGGTGAGGCCGATGTGACATCGGCCAAAGGGGCGGATAACGAGAATTTTCCCGTGGGCTCGCTGCTTTTTGCGAAGGCCAACAGGGAGCATATTGTCGCCTACTATAATTTCGCGCGTGTCATCGATGACATGGTCGATAACGCGACGCTCACGCCCGAAGCCAAAATTGCCCGGCTGCGCGGGATGGAGGAGGTTTTGCGTGGCGAACGTGAAGCCCCCCAGCGTGCAGATGCCCAGACGGCTGCGATCTTGCGTCGACATCTTGTCGAGACCGGTGTTCCGTTCGAGACGGCTTCGGATCTGATCACGGCGTTCTGTCAGGATGCCGTCAAGAACCGCTACGAGACCTGGGATGCGCTGCTGGATTATTGCCGCTTCTCGGCCAATCCCGTCGGGCGTTTCCTGCTGCTGCTTCACGGTGAGGATGCCAGGACCCTGCCTTTGTCCGACGCGCTGTGCAGTGCCCTGCAGGTCATCAACCATCTGCAGGATGTGACCTCGGATCTCAGGACGCTCGATCGGTCCTATCTTCCTCAGGATATGCTGGATGCGGAAAACGCGCAGGTAG
Organism: Asaia lannensis NBRC 102526; assembly: GCF_024054035.1. Lineage (GTDB taxonomy): Bacteria > Pseudomonadota > Alphaproteobacteria > Acetobacterales > Acetobacteraceae > Asaia > Asaia lannensis. The sequence goes on along the minus strand of NZ_JAMXQU010000015.1, from coordinate 29,959 downwards.
AGGATGTTCTGCTTGCGCGCAGCAAGCCCGGCCTGCGTCGCGTTTTCGATCGCCTGCTTGATGAGGTCGATCGTCTGAACAGACAGGCGGCAGATCTACCGGCTATGGTCAGGGATCGCCGTATGCGCGCCTACTGCGCGGTCGTGGTTGCGCTTTCGCACCGGTTGGCAGCCCGTTTGCGCCGTGAAGACCCGGTTGCAGATCGTGTAAAACTCGGACGTGTCGATGCTGTGTTTGCCTTGTGCAAGGGGCTGATCGCACTGGTCAGACGCTAGAATAAAAAAGGGGGCGCCATCCGGGAATGGCGCCCCCTTTCTGCGGATCGGGTTGATGCCGACCGATCAGGCCAGGATCTGATCTAGGGCCGCGCAGAATGCTTCCATATCCTTCATCGAGCCGACGCTGACCCGCGACATTGTGGGCCAGATATCCCAGTTACGGCCGATCTCGACCTTTTTGGCAGCAAACGCCGTTTTCATCTGGCTTGCAGGTTTTTTCCAGTCGACCAGGAACATATTGGCCTGGCTGCCGGGTACGATGCGGATGTTGCGCTTGGCAAGATGATCGAAGGTCATGCTGCGTGCGGCGATCATCTCGTCGCGTCGGGCCTTGATGGCATCGGCCTGGGTCAGGCTGACGGCACCGGCGGCAAGCGCCACGATATTGAGCATCGAGATCATGTTCGGGCCGTCATAGCGCATCATGCGCTTGTGCAGGTCCGGACGGGCAAAGGACAGGCCAAGGCGCAGACCGGCCATGGCGAACATCTTGGAGAAGGTGCGCAGGACGATCACATCCTTGCCCTGCTTGACCAGAGAGATGGCACTGGGAGCGCCCGAGAAATGGATATAGGCCTCATCGACGATAATGACCGAGCCAGCGGGCTTGTTGTCGGCCAGCCAGGCGATGTCTTCCAGCGGGGTGACGGTGCCTGTCGGGTTGTTGGGCGAGCAGATGTAATAGGCGCCCGCATTCGGGTCGGCCTTGAGCATGGCGCGTACATCGGTCGCATAGCCGTTATGGGCCGAGAGCGGCACACGGGTCAGCTTGATTTTCATCCAGTCTGCGGTGCGCCAGGCGGCTTCATAGGTCGGGTTGGCCGTGACCAGTCCGCGTCCGGGTGAGCAGAAGGTCACGACCGATCGACAGAGCGGGTCGCTTGAGCCGGGCCAGGGCAGGATATGCTCTTCAGAGATGTTCTCGACGGAAGAGGCCGTGCGCAGCAATGTGGAACGCAGATGGTCGGGCTCGTAGCGGTTGCCGAAAGGCACCTGGGCCTGGCCGGCCGTCACTGCGGTCGGGAAAGGGCCGGTCCAGCATTCGTTGCTACCGATGCGCACCATATCCGGATGACCCACGAACGGATCGTCGCCCGGTGCCTTGATTGCAGCGAAAGCGGAAGAACCGAACTGGGTCAGGGCGGCGCTCATACCGAGCAGGCTGGTCAGGCGGCCGAAATGGCGACGTGAATAGCCACGTTCGAGCAAATCTTCCTTGGCTTCCTGGGTAAGGGGCGCGGTCATGAGCGTTTCTCCGGTGATCAGATGACGTCAAGGAGAGAGGGATTCGTTACGGTTGTCAAATCATTTTCGTAACGGAATTGCGCCCTTTTCGTCAGTATTCGTTCTTCTGACCCTTGAGGGGGATCGATGTCGGAAGATTATTGCCGCCGGCATAGGTCAGGAGCAACACCGTTCTCGTATCGCCTGAGACTCCGCGATGGGCGTCGTTCACGCTCTCGGCGAAGGCCTCTCCCTGATGAAATACGTGGCTCGCGCCGCTTTCCTTGTCCTGGATGGTCAGCTGACCCTCAAGCACATAGCCTGCATTGGGTACGGGGTGGGTATGCCAGGGCAGGGCTGTGCGAGGTGGAATGGTCAGGCGGATTGTGGTCAGCATGGGCGGTCCGGGAGGATAGGCCGTATAGGGCTTGCCGTTCCAGGAATGGTCGGCCTTGAGCAGGTGATCGGCATGAGCGGAAGCGGTGTTCTGCGCTCTGGCCGGAGACGCCGGGAAACTGACGAATGTCAGGGCAAGAGCCATGAGGGGGAGCGGAAAGAGGCGCATGAGGAGTCTCCTTGAAAAAGGAACGGGAAAAAGGAACGGAATGACGGATGACGATGGTTGAACGCAGACAGGCCAAGGAGGATTTTGCTGTTTGATCCTTTTGCGGGTAAAAGGCGCGGCTCTTGGATGATACAGGGATGAAGCGGTGAGCGGGTTTCAACAGGAAGCGGTGCTGGGCTGTTCCACGGCCGATCTCGATCATGTCCGAACGATCGTGACCCGCGCCGGAACGTCTTTTGCCAAGGGCATGAAGATCCTGCCTGCCGAACGCCGTTACGGCATGTTTGCCGTCTATGCTTTCTGCCGTGAAGTTGACGATATTGCCGATGGCGATGTGCAGGTGGCCGATTGCAACAGCGCGCTGCAGGACTGGCACGCACGGATAGAGCGCCTTTACGAAGGTGAGACACGCGATGCGCTGGACAGGGTGCTTGTCGCGACAATCTCCCGTTTCGGCCTGCGCAAGCAGGATTTCGCAGCGGTGATCGACGGGATGGCGATGGATGCCAACGGTCCGGTCATCGCGCCTGACGAGGCGACACTCGATCTGTATTGCGACCGCGTGGCTTCAGCAGTCGGCCGTCTTTCGGTACGTGTTTTCGGCGATTCCTCACCCGCTGCCGACAAGGTGGCCTTTCATCTGGGCAGAGCGCTGCAGCTGACCAATATTCTGCGCGACATACAGGAAGATGCCGACAAGGGACGTCTCTATCTGCCGCGTGAACTGCTTGTGCGCTACGATGTGCCGCTCGATCCACAGGAAGCGGTCTATGCACGAGGGCTTGATCCGCTGGCGCGCATTGTGGCGGTGCGTGCTGCGGATCATTTCCGTGAAGCCCGTCGTGCCATGAAGCAATGCGATACTGTGGCCATGCGTCCTGCCCGGATCATGGCGGCTTCTTACCGTCCGATTCTGACAGCGCTGCTGCGTCGGGGCTGGCAGCATCCGGAACGCCCGGTAAAGGTGAGCAAGCCGGGCCGCATCCTGCGCTCGCTTCTCGCTTATTATCGCTGACCCATGACACATGTGCATATCATAGGTGGTGGGCTGGCCGGTCTTTCCGCTGCGGTCGACGTCATCGGACGTGCAGGAGTCACCGTTTATGAAGCTGGGCCGGCCTGTGGCGGTCGGGCGCGTTCCTATTACGACAAGGCGCTCGATGCGCGTATCGATAACGGGAATCATCTGCTTCTCTCGGCCAACAAGGCCAGTTTCCGGTATCTTGGACTGATTGGCGCCGAGAAGACCCTGACAGGTCCGGGCGAGCCGGTTTTTCCCTGGTTCGATCTCTCTGCCAATCTGGGCTGGACGCTGAAACTGTCCAGAGGGCGCGTGCCGTTCTGGGCATTCTCCAAGGGGCGGCGTGTCCCTGGAATGAAGCTGCGCGAGCTTGGCATGCTGACGCGTCTGCTCAAGGCCGGACCGGACGACACGGTCAGCATGTTTCTGGGCGATGGCATGCTCACGACGCGACTGCTGGAGCCTTTCGCCATCTCGGCGCTCAACACGCCTCTCGATACGGCGAGCGCGACGCTTCTGGCGGCGATCATACGCGAGACGCTGGCACTGGGGGGTACGGCATGCTGCCCCTGGTATCCGTCTGAGGGACTTTCGGAGAGTTTTGTCGATCCGGCTGTTGCGCATCTGAGACGTCTACAGGGTGAGGTCCGCTGCGGCGCCCGTATTTCCGGTCTTGAGGTGCGTGATGGGCGCGTGAGCGCCCTGAAGCTCGGTCAGGAAACGATCGTGCTCGGCCCCGAGGACAGTGTCGTGTTCGCGGCTCCTTCTCCGGTCGCAAGAAACCTCCTTGCAGAGCATCTGCCGGATTTCACGGCCCCCGATGCATATGAGAGCATTATCAACGTTCATTATCGCCTGCCTGCCCCGGTGACGGCGCGTGGCATGCTGGGCAGGACCGGATTTGTCGGTCTCGTGGGCGGGGTGGCGGAATGGGTCTATCTCAAGGGCGAAATTCTTTCCGTGACTGTCAGTGCGGCCAATCGCTATGCTGCGCGGGATAACGATGAACTGATCGCCACGATCTGGTCGGAAATCCGTCAGGCTGTCGGGCCGGTGCTTGTCGAGGCTTTGCCGGAGGCCATTCCGCCTGTGCGTCTGGTCTGTGAGAAGCGTGCGACTTTTGCCGCGACCCCGGCACAGGATCGTCTGCGGCCTCAGGCCTGCACGGCCCTGTCCAATCTGGCTCTGGCCGGAGACTGGACGCAGACGGGATTCCCCTCGACCATCGAAGGGGCGATCGGTTCCGGCACAGAGGCCATCAGGGCTCTGGGTCTCTCACATTGATACTGAACTGAATAAAGGACATGCGCGGGCAATGTTGATCTATTCCGACGTTCTGGAGCGTCACGAGGCCGACATCCCGGCTGAGGCGGATATGGGCCAGGTGCGTCAGGCTATCGATTCTGCTCATGCGGCGCTGTCAGACCGGCAGAACGAAGACGGACATTGGGTGTTCGAGCTTGAAGCCGATGCGACGATCCCCGCGGAATACGTGCTGCTTGAGCACTATCTCGATCGCATCGACGACGCGAAGCAGGCCCGTATCGGTGTGTATCTTCGCCGGACGCAGGGGACGCATGGCGGCTGGGCGCTCTATCACGATGGCGGGTTCGACCTCTCGGCTTCGGTGAAGGCCTATTTCGCGCTCAAGGCGATCGGTGACGATATCGATGCGCCTCACATGAAGCGTGCCCGTGAGGCCATTCTCGATCGTGGTGGGGCAGCGCGTACCAATGTGTTCACGCGCATCCAGATGGCGCTGTTCGGAGAAGTCCCCTGGCGCGCGACGCCGGTCATGCCGGTCGAGCTGATGCTCATGCCCAAGGCTGCCCTGTTCTCGATGTGGAACATGTCATACTGGTCGCGCAGCGTGGTCGCGCCGCTTCTGGTGCTGCGCACGCTGGAGCCGCGTGCGATCAACCCGCGCAATATTCATATCCAGGAACTGTTCGTTACGCCGCCCGAGGAGGTCAAGGACTGGATTCGCGGCCCGTATCGCTCGATCTGGGGTCACGTATTCAAGAAGGTGGATACGGTGCTCCGGCCCATCGAGCCGCGTTTTCCTGCAGCGCTGCGCAAGAAGGCGATCAAGGCGGCGATCGATTTCATCGAGCCGCGACTGGGCGAAGGCGGGCTGGGTGCGATCTATCCCGCCATGGCCAATGTGGTGATGATGTATCGCGGCATGGGTGTGCCCGACACCGACCCTCGTGTGGAACTGGCCTGGAAGGGAATCCAGGACCTTCTGGTCACCAACGGGGATGAAACCTATTGCCAGCCCTGCGTCTCGCCTGTGTGGGATACGGGGCTTTCCGGTCTTGCCATGGCGGAGGCCGCGTCGGGTCCTGATGCGACACGGCCCAAAGAGACGCGCGAGAAACTCAGACGCAGCATGGACTGGCTGCGCAAGCGTCAGATCCTGAATGTGAAGGGCGACTGGGCCATCAACTGCCCTGATGTGCGTCCGGGCGGCTGGGCCTTCCAGTACGAAAACGACTACTACCCCGATGTGGACGATACGGCTGTCGTCGGCATGCTGCTCAATCGCGAGGATCCGGAAGGCAACAAGGAAGCGATTGCCCGTGCCCGCGAGTGGATTATCGGCATGCAGAGCACCAATGGCGGTTGGGGTGCTTTCGATATCGACAATGATCTGGATGCGCTGAACCATATTCCGTTTGCCGATCATGGCGCGCTGCTCGACCCGCCGACTGCCGACGTCTCGGCACGCTGTGTTTCCTTCCTGTGCGAGCTCGGTTTTGCAGAAGACCGCCCGGTGATCGAGCGCGGCCTGGACTATCTGCGTCGAGAGCAGGAGCCTGAAGGATGCTGGTTCGGGCGCTGGGGCACCAACTATATCTATGGCACCTGGTCCGTGCTCTGCGCCTTCAATATCGCAGGTGTTCCGCATGACGATCCTGCGGTCGAGCGTGCCGTGGCATGGCTGGAGAGCGTTCAGCGCGAGGATGGTGGCTGGGGTGAGGATTGTGCCTCGTACGAGGGCGCCACACCCGGGGAATACGATATGAGCCTGCCGACCCAGACGGCCTGGGCTATTCTTGGCCTCATGGCGGTAGGCCGTCGCGAAACCGCAGCTGTCAAGCGCGGCATTTCGTATCTCGTATCGCAGCAGAACAAGAAGGGCGAATGGGAAGAAAAGCCCTATAACGCGGTCGGTTTCCCCAAGGTGTTCTACCTGCGCTACCATGGTTACAAGCAGTTCTTTCCGCTTATGGCCCTGTCGCGTTTCCGCAATCTTGGGCTGAGCAATTCGGGTCGTGTCGAGCACGGGTTCTGAGATGCTCGGTATACTTGTCGGGCTCAAGGCTGAGGCGCGTCTGATAAGGCCTCATGTGCCCGGGCTCCCCATCGCTCTTAGCGGGGCAACGAAAGAGGGCGCGCAACGTGCGGTTGCGCGCCTGCTTGAAAGCGGCGTTACTTCGTTGCTGTCATTCGGTTGTGCAGCCGGCCTTGCGCCCGATCTCGAACCCGGTGCGATTATCGTTCCGCAATGGGTGATTGCAGAGGGGCAGCGCCTGAAGACGGATGCGGGCCTGTCACGACGGTTTGGCGTGGGAGAGGCCGGTGTCCTGCATGGCGGTATGCTTCATAGCGATACCCTTGTGGCAACGGGGGCCGAGAAGGCGATGCTCTATGCCCGTACCGGCTGTCTGGCCGTCGATATGGAGAGTGGTTTCGTGGCGCGGACCGGATTGCCGTTTGCGGTATTGCGCGTCGTCTGTGACGACGCACGCCGCGATCTGCCGCCCGCAGCGCACGACGTTCTGGCCGATGGGGGTATTTCTCCGCTCAAGCTGGCAGCAAGCCTGGTACGCCAGCCAGGACAGATCCCTGCACTGATGGCCTTGGGGCGCGATGCCTCGTTGGCACGCGACGCCATGGGACGTTTTCTCTCCACACTGCCCTGAACATCGTCCAGACAGGTCAGTCCGGTGACGAAAAGACTGAGGCCTGGCGGATGGACGAAAATACCTGACCGATATCAAGGGTCACGTTACCCCATGAAGCTCAACAGGATTATCGGACTATCGGTGGAATGGTGGTGATACCGAGGAAGTTTTGCATCACGCTCCCGGTATCACCAATCTGTTTAACGATATGACTGTGGCCGAAAATGGGCAGAAATGTTTATTTTGTCCTATTTGTATAAGCAAAATTTTTTATCTCGATTGTCACAAGCAAACTTTGTTCAAGTTATCGCAGTGTGGATGCTTGGTTTTTTGCCCCCGCATCTGCTCTCGTCCGTGGGAGACACGGTCACGCATTGTCGGAAGGGGCCAGATATTTCTCGACCAGTCCGACGAACAGCGCTGCACCGGGGACGATGTTGTCATCGTTGAAATCGAAGCCGCCATTATGTAGCGGTGTGCCGTTGCAGCCCTCGGTACCATTGCCAACGAACCAGTAGCAGCCATTCGGATGGGCTTGCAGCATGAACGCGAAATCCTCGCTTCCCATGAAGGGAGGGCTTTCATGGCAGTGATCCGCTCCGACGATCCCGGATGCGACCTCACGGGCGAAATCGATGGCTGTGCTGCTGTTCACCAGAACCGGGCTGCCATTGAGATGATCGACTATGGCCTCGCATTCATGCGCTTTCGCGATGGCCGCGGCGAGGTCGCTTACCCGTTTGAGAACCAGCTGGCGTGTCGCGTCGGTCATCGTGCGTATGCTCAGAAGCAGCTCGGCCTTGTCAGGAATGACATTGGCGGCGCTACCCGAATTGAGTGCGCCTATCGTTACCACTGCCGGAGCGAACGGGTCGATATTGCGTGACACGATGCTTTGAAGGGCCAGGACGAGCTGGGCGGAAGCCACGACAGGATCATGCGATTTCTGCGGAAAGGCGCCGTGGCCGCCCATGCCATTCAGGGTGATGCGCACCGTATCCGACGACGCCATGCTGGCATCTTTGTGAAAGTAGAAATTGCCGCTCGGATAGCCGGGCATGTTGTGCTGGGCGAAGAGAATATCGCAGGGATATCTGTCGAAAAGCCCGTCATCGATCATGCGGCTTCCGCCACAGAGAAGTTCTTCCGCTGGCTGGAAAATCAGATGCAGGGTGCCATCGAAAGGGCGTTTGTCGGCGAGATATCTGGCGGCGCAGAGCAGCATGGTGGTGTGCCCGTCATGACCGCACATATGCGAGACGCCGGTTTGTGCGCTCTGCCAGGGCAGGCCGGTTTTTTCGAGGATAGGAAGCGCATCCATCTCGGCCCGTAACCCGATGGTTTTTTTGCTCCTGCCATTGCGCAAGGTGGCAACTAACCCGGTACCGGCGAACCCGCGCTCGATCTCATACCCCCAGGATTGCAGTTTGTCGGCCACGATATCGCTCGTGCGTTTCTCTTCGAAGCCGAGTTCAGGATGGGTGTGCAGATCGTGCCGAAGGGCGACGAATTCGCTTTTGAGTGGAGCGAGTGCGTCGAGAAGGGAAGACATGACAGATGCCCTTTTTCGTTGATGTGGCCCCTTGGCAGCGGGGCCTACTTGACTCGGTCAACGATCTGGGGAGCTGGTTGGTTGGTGTGGATCCGGGTTCACAAGACGAGGAGCAGCGCGTCGGTATCGGTGTGCAACCGGACCCGATGCTCTCTAAACCGATGCCCCGGAAACCGACGTCCGGAAAAATCGAGGCAACAGGACCGGAAAAGCGAGGTCCGGAGAAGTGCTTCCCTAGCCTTGGCCAAGGCCGGTTCGGCTGATCAGCACCAGATAGAACAGGAAAACGGCATCGAGACCCAGGACCATAGGGGTGAGACGCACGAACTGACGCGTGACCAGCAGCATCAGGGAGTAGAACAGGAGACCGAGCGCCAGACTGATCATGAAATTACCGGTCAGCACGGCAATAAGCAGCATCAGTGCAGGCGTGAGAAGCGCTTCTTTCGACTGGTTGGCCGCCTGTCCGAGAGCTGAGAGCATGGACAGGCCGACCAGAATCAGGATCGGAGCCGTTGCCTCGGAAGGGATCATGACGATCAGAGGCCAGAAAATGGACGAGGCAGCAAAAAGCAGCGCAACGACAAGGGCTGTCAGGCCCGTACGTCCGCCCGCCTCGACCCCGACGAGGCTTTCGACATAGGCAGAGACGGTACTGGTGCCGAGTGCTGCACCGATCATGCTGGCCGATCCGTCTGCGGCAAAGGCAGCGCGACCGAGCAGTGTCGAGCCATCGGGTTTTGTCAGTCCTGCCCGATTGGCCACGCTGTACATCGTGCCCGTGGCATCGAAGAAGTCGCTGATGAGGAAATAGAGCGTAATCGGCAGAAGCAGTTCGAGGTGAGAAAAGAAATCGCCGAAATTGAACGGGAAAAGCAGCTGTGTCGGATAATGGGGCCATTCCATCGGATGCGTCGGGAGGCTTGCCAGCGCATGGCCATTCTTGTGGACGAACAGGCTGGCGACCGTTACGGCGATAATGGTCAGCAGCATGCCGGCGGGAACGCGCAGCACCATGAAGACGCCAGCGATGAAGAGGCCGAACAGCGTGAGCAGGGCCGAAGGGTCGCTGAGCGCGCCGAAATGAAAGCCATCCGGTGCAACGACGGCCAGATTGCCCGTCACCATTCCGAGCCGTGCAATGAAGATACCGATGGCCACCTGAATGCCGAGGACGATCGGTTCGGGGAAGGCCTGTATGATCTTGTGGCGCAGGCGGGTGATCGAGAGAGCGGTGAAGGCCACGCCGCCGAGGAGCACGATGGTAAATGCCGTACGCACATCGACATGCATCTGCTTGACGACGATCTGCGCGAAAATCGCATTGCTGCTCATTGCCGGAGCCAGGGCAATGGGCATGTTGGCGAAGAGCGCCATGAGAAGCGTACCGCAGATGGCCGCCGCGATGGTCGTCATAATCATGTCGTGCTGCGCCAGGCCGGCATTGGCCATGATGGCCGGATTGACGGCCATGATATACGCCATGGCACCGAACGTGGTCAGCCCGGCGAGAATTTCGCGCTGAACGGTCGAGCCTCTTTGTCCGATCCTGAAATGTCGGTCCAGCCAGGAAGAAAGCGGGGATGAGATCACGTGGGGCGGGCTCCTGGCTTGGGGATGGCGTGGCGTCCTTCTAGGTGGGCACAGGGGCCGTCGACAAGAGGAATGAAGCCCCCGGGAGAACACCCGCTCTTGCCCGTGCAGATCGGGCCCTCTTGTCAGGGGGTGTTACTGGATGGCGCGATACGTATCGCGCAGACCGCTCTGGAGCGGCACAAGAGATCCGTCATTGGGTTCGGGAAGAAGGCCCAGAAGCATCATGACCAGCGGATAGACGTCGACATTATCGATTGTCGGCAGAGTGCGATGCGACATGAAGGCGGGCCCCGAGGCAATGAAGGTGGCAGTCATGGCGGGTGACAGATTGTCATAGCCATGTCCGCCTTTGGAAACACGATCATGCGCATCGCGTGTCAGGGTCCAGCCGGTTTCGGCCAGGCAGAGCCATGCAGGAACGCGGGGATTATGGCCGTATTCCAGGCGTGACGGGATCTGGGCCTTGGGCCAGCATGTCACATGCTGATGTGGGGTGCTCAGCGCTTTCGCAAGCTCACGTTCATGACCCGGGACAGGGTTGATCCCGGCATAGGGACCTGAAGTCACGATGGACATGGTCTGTACAGGCGCAAGGTCTGTCAGCGGAATGACGCGCGACGGGCTCAGCTCGGCCATGCCATGATCGGAGACCACGATGAGATTGGCGAGCACGTGACGTTGTCTGAGCCCTGCAATCAGGGTGGCAAGGGCATCGTCAACAGCGTGTGAGGCTGCACGCGTTTCAGGCGAGAAAGGCCCGTCCACATGACCGTGATGATCGACCCCGTCGAAATAGAGCAGTGAGAGAGCTGGACGCTTTTCCGCCGGACGGTCGAACCAAGACAATACAGTGTCGACTCTCTGGGCGGGTGAGCTTTTCGCATCGAAATGCGACCAGATATCGGGACGCGTATTGAGAATGGGGACATCGGATCCGGGCCAGAAAACGGAGGCGCTCATCAGGCCGTGCATCTGTGCCGTAACCCATGCGGGCGTTCCGTTATCCCACCAGCGCGGATCGTCCACCCCCGTATGTCTTGCGACACTGAAAATTTCTCCCGGAATGTCGGGATCGATCATCGTGTTGCCAACGACCCCGTGGTGATCGGGGCGCAGACCGGTCACGAGCGTGTAGTGGTTGGGGAAGGTGATGGACGGAAACGACGGGTGCATCCGGGCGAAAACCCCGTCATCCGCAAGGGCATCGAGTGTCGGCGTGTCACCCTTTTGCAGGTAGTCCGGACGGAAACCGTCGATGGATACCAGAATGACAGGGGGCAGACCGGAGACAGTGTCGGTTCGTCCTGGGGGCGAGGTGCTCTCGCAGCCAGCCAGACATAGGAACAGGGTCAAGATGAGGGGGATGCGCGCCATGACCGCAGACTGGCAGGATGGCGCGCAGGGATCAATCGTCTTGCATGCGATACGAAAGGGCTAGTTCTGCTTGAGACGCTCTTTCCAGACGGAGTGGATCTGTTTGCGTGTGAGCTTCCGGGCAGGCGGTGCAGGCTTGTTCGCCTGAACGCTGGCGGGGCCGCTCCCGGTTGTGGCGCCGGGTTTGACGCCGGCAGCCGGGTCGGCATTGGCCTTGCCCAGCGCGTCTTCACAGGCGCTGCCCTTGCCGACGCCGAACTGGATGGTGGGTAGAAGAGCGGCAGGCGGGAAAGCGATTGCGAGCCCGGCCGTTGCCGCCGCCCGGCCGATGATCTCGGCACCCGGCATGATGGTGGGGCTTTTCAGCGGACCGGAAATATTGACCCGACCGGGGAAGGAAAGAATGTTGAACGAGGTCGAACGCGTCGTGACGTGATAGTCCAGCGTTTCGTTTCGCAGGTTGACGCTGCCACCCCCGAGGGTACGCGTGTTGTTGGTCATCAGCAGCAGCGAATTCGTGCTGAGAATGCCATTGCGCAAAGGCATGTCGGCAATGAAGCATTTGAGATCGGAGCGCTGCGGAATGCCCAGCGCCGAGAGAATGGCGCTACCGACCTTGAGCCCCATCAGATCGGGCAGCAGGGCGGAGACATCGCCACCATGGTCGACGACGAGCGTGATCCCGCCATCGCCGTTGCCCAGCAGGGAGGCAATGGAATTGCCGGTTGCGGCCAGCGTGATATGCCCTCCGAGCGTTCCCTCGCCCTTGAAGGTTTGCGTTGCCTTCATCAGACGCTGAATGGAAAGACGCGATACATCGACCTTGAAATGGGTCTTGAACTGGCCGTTGGCCACCGGGTCCAGCGCACCGGACAGACCAAGCGTGCCATTGCCGACGGCGAAATTCAGCTTGTTGATCTCGATGGCGCCGTCCTGCACGGCAATATCGGCCACGATATTGTCGAGAGGCATATCCTTGTTCTCGATATGATCGCCCTTATAGACCAGATGGGCATTGACCGAGTTGAGCTTCGGCACATTGATCGGGGTGGAGGGCAGGATACGGTCGCTCGTGGCGGCCTTCTTGCTCTCTTCATGTCCGGGCTTGGCCCCGATAAAGCCGCCAAGATCCTTCAGATCCACGTTGCGTGAGTGAAGGTTGGCATCGACCGTAATAGGCTTGGTCTGCGGGTCGACGGAGATCGTGCCGCCGATGTCCGATGAGCCCATTTTCCCGGCGAAGTTCGTGAAACGGATATGGGCTGCCGTGTAATCGAGATTGCCTGCAATGCTGTAGGACGGTGTCTGCGGAATGGGGATTCCCGTGAGGGCATAAAGGAGCGACATGTCGGGGCCGGCGAAATGCAAAACGAGTTTCGTCCCCTTGAAATGCAGGGGATCGTCGACGGTACCGCGCAGTGTGACATAGGTGGGGCCGTTCTCGAGGCGTGCATCGATCGGATAGGGATGGGAGGCATTCGTCAGGGTCAGCAGAGAGCCGCCCACGATATGTCCCGTAATGGGGGCCTGTGCGTAGCGTCCCTTGAGATCGATGACGATCGTACCGTCCTGATCGCCTTTGACCGGGGTGGTGTGCATCAGCACATGCATGTCGGTTTTGAGCTTGGCGAGGGCCACACGGATATCGCCATCGGTGATGGTCAGGGTTCCGATTTTCGGCAACTCGGTCGACTGGTTCTGCGCTGCAGGGGCAGGCTTCGCGTTCGGGTCTGTGAAGCTGTAATTGTTCCTGCCATTGGCAAGTGCGACGATATCGCCCCTGGGCGTATCCAGAGCAATCAGGGGGATCTCCAGCCCCTTATGGGTGAGATAGCGCCATACATTGACTGAAACGGTCGCTTTTTTCGCGCTGGCGAACAGCTCTTTTTCGGACTCGAAGCCTTCTGGTTGCTGGATTTTGAGATCGTCTACCGAAACGGACGTGGTCAGGCCGAGACGGACATGCAGATGGGCGATCGTCACCGGACGATGAAGCGCAGCGCTCGCGCGTCTGTCGATCAGAGGGACGAACCAGTCCCAGTTCCATAACAGGATGAGCAGAACGAGGAGAACGGCAAGAGCCCCTGAGATAATGCCGAGTACCCGGCGTACAGGGCGTCTCCGCGGCGGGGTCGGGGGATTTCCGGTTTCTGCCACGTGCTCTGCCTTTCTGCTGCATCAGGAACAATTTGCATTCAGGGGCGGGGCCCGGGCACGGCGGAAACGCCATGGCCATACCCCGCCCCTGAAGGCTGTCATGTCCTGATTTACGAGATAAGGGGGGCGGGAGTTCCTTGAGAGGGTCTCTCCCGGCCATTCGACCGGATCCGCAGAGCGGTCAGGGGTGTTTTACGCCGCATACATCCAGGGCGGCAGGAAGCCGCTATAGCGGCTTCCCAGCACTGCGCGGGCCTCGTTCGAGAGGCTTGCAAGGGCGCAGGCCATGGCGTCGGGTTGAGGCGCACGCAGCAGGTCGATGCCGGTGCAGAAATCGTGCAGGCTGTTGCCATGGCCGCGCAGGGCAAGATAGGGGCGCAGTCGTGTCTCAAGGGCCGTGTCGGGGGTGAAGGTGCAGGCGTAGAGCGCAAGAGGCGTTCCGCCTATGAATCCGATCTGACCGTTCTCCATCCGTGCCATGACCTGCCCGTCGGCATGCAGGGTGACCCTCTGCTCGTCCTGCTGTGCGAACGCGTCGTCGCGATGGGCGGGAACGCCGGCGGTTATGTCGACCGGTATCCAGCGCGTCAGACAATCGCCCGAATCGAGAGGGGCGGTATCGTTAGGTGGAAGGAGGAGGAAGCCTGTCTGTGATGTGCGCGATGACAGGTCCGACGCTTCTGTCACGAGAACAATCCGGCTTTGTTCGTGCGAAGAGACTGCAGGAGACAGTACGAGCCCATGTGTTTCAGGATCGTAGACGAGAGTTTCGCCTGACTCTGTACTCAGGGTTGCAAAGTGCAACGGGCGTGGCATGGCAAGACTGCGATGCTCTCTGACCGTAAAGGCGGTTTCAGGCAGGAAACTCAGGCTATTCGCTTTGATATCCTTCTGCAGACGCCAGTAGAGCGCCTCCAGGCTGGAACGCCATAGCCGCGACGCGACCTGACGTGTGGCCTGGCGGAAACGCTGCGCTGCCAGATCCTGCACGTCGTTACGGTTGTAGTGCGACCACAGATCGGGCGCGCTTTGACCGGCACCAAGCCGGGCAAGGCGGCGGGTGTAATGGGTCAGGTTGCGCGTCACATAATGCAGGATACGGGCGCCCTGCCAGCTTGCTGCTCGTGCCGGGTCGAAGGCCGTACCATCGGCGTGGACGTGGCGTGACGGATCAAGCGTGAAATGGCAGCCATCGACGAAATGCCCGGTATAGGCGCCAGGGCGCAGGAAGGTCTTGCCCGCGCGGTGATCGGGGAAATCGAGCTCTGCGCGCTTTGTGTAGGCGGCGATCGGACCTTGGGCAGGGCGACCGACATGACCGTTCGAGCCGAAAACGGACCAGTTGAGCATGATGGCGTCGGCATCGGCAAAGCTATCGAGATAACGGCCGATATCGTCATGATCGTCGAAATAGACGTATTCGTCGCTGTCGAGGCAGATTACCCAGTCGAAACGGGTACGACAGGCTTCCAAGGCCTGAGCGAACGCGTTCGAGCGGCGCTGGGCATGGGATGTGCCTGCATGACGATCGGCACGATGCGCTTCGACAGGGTAAAGTCCTGCGGCGTTCTGGATGATGTCCCAAGTGCCATCGGTTGAATGATCGTCATAGATGATCAGGGCGTTGAAGCCGATGGCAAGGTGATAGGCGATCCACCAGCCGATATCGTCAGCATCGTTCTTGACGAAAAGGACGGCTGCGGCAGAGGCCATATCGTGGTGTTCCTTCTTGTTGTTCTTGGGTTGGACTGATCGTGTCAGTCCATTTTCAGGGCGGCGAGGAACGCGCTCTGCGGAATTTCAACCTTGCCGAACTGACGCATGCGCTTTTTGCCTTCCTTCTGCTTTTCCAGAAGCTTGCGCTTGCGCGAGATATCGCCGCCATAGCACTTGGCCGTCACATCCTTGGACAGGGCGCCCAGCGTTTCGCGCGCGATAATGCGCGAACCGATGGATGCCTGGATGGCGATCTTGAAGAGCTGGCGGGGAATCAGATCCTTGAGCTTGCCGCAAATGGCGCGTCCACGTGTCTCTGCGACGGAGCGATGCGCCACGAAGGCGAGGGCATCGACCGGTTCCTGATTGACGAGAATGGAGATGCGCACGAGGTCGCTCTCTTCATAGCCGTCGATCTGGTAGTCGAAGCTGGCATAGCCGCGTGTCAGCGATTTCAGTCGGTCGTAGAAATCGAACACAACCTCGTTGAGCGGCAGGCGGTAGACGGCCATGGCGCGGTTGCCGACATAGGTGAGATCCATCTGGATGCCACGACGCTCGCTGCAGAGCGTGAGCACACTTCCCAGATACTCGTCCTGAACCAGAATGGTCGCCTTGATCCACGGTTCCTCGATCTTTTCGATCTTGCCGGGGTCGGGCATGTCGGCCGGGTTGTGCAGATCTTCCTGCGTGCCGTTGGTCAGATACATCTTGTAGACCACGGACGGTGCCGTCGCGATCAGATCGAGATTGAACTCGCGCGACAGACGCTCCTGGATGATTTCCAGATGCAGCAGGCCGAGGAAGCCGCAGCGGAAGCCGAAGCCAAGCGCTGCCGAGGTTTCTGCCTCGAAATGGAACGAGGCGTCGTTCAGGCGCAGCTTGGCGAGCGAATCGCGCAGCTTTTCGAAGTCATCGGCATCGATGGGGAAAAGGCCGCACCACACCACGGGGATCGATGGTTTGAACCCGGCGAGAGGCTTCTCGGCAGGGCTGCGATCAAGGGTGACGGTATCGCCCACGGCCACATCGGCCACGGTCTTGATGGCGGCATTGATATAGCCCATCTCGCCCGGACCGAGCGATTCGACGGCTGTCATCTTGGGCAGGAACACGCCGACCTGATCGACATGATAGGTCGAGCCCGCCTGCATCATGCGGATCTTGTCGCCGCGCCTGAGTGTGCCCTCCATGACGCGTACGAGAATAATGACGCCCAGATACGGATCGTACCAGCTATCGACCAGCAGGGCCTGGAGCGGCTTGTTCGGGTCGCCCTTCGGTGGCGGCAGGCGTGTGACGAGGGCTTCGAGCACGCCTTCAATGTTGAGGCCGGTCTTGGCCGAAACCTCGACCGCATCATCGGCGGGGATGCCGACCACTTCCTCGATCTGGGCGCGCACGCGCTCGACATCGGCGGCAGGCAGATCGACCTTGTTCAGAACCGGGACGATCTCGTGATTGGCATCAATGGCCTGATAGACATTGGCCAGTGTCTGCGCTTCGACGCCCTGAGAGGCATCGACCACCAGAATGGAGCCCTCGCAGGCGGCAAGGGAGCGGCTGACTTCATAGGCGAAGTCGACATGGCCCGGCGTGTCCATGAGGTTCAGGATATAGGTCTTGCCATCCTTGGCCGGGTAGGTCAGGCGCACGGTCTGCGCCTTGATGGTGATGCCGCGCTCCTGCTCGAGCTCCATGTTGTCGAGCACCTGTTCCTTCATTTCTCGTGCCGTGAGCGCACCGCAGGCCTGGATCAGACGGTCAGCCAGCGTGGACTTGCCGTGATCGATATGCGCGATGATCGAGAAATTGCGGATCTGGGAGAGGGGCGTGCCGGTCATGGCGCGATACATAAGCGATTGCGCTGTTCTTGTCATTGGGGAGAAACCGCCGCCATACGATTTCTCCCTGACGTTTCATTGCCTGTCCGGGGCCGGTTTTGCGCTTCAGCGATCCGTCAGGCGAAACTCGATGCGCCGGTTGCGGGTATAGGCCGCGGCCGTATTGCCCTGATCGAGAGGCTGATAGTCGGAAAAGCCGGTAGCGGCGAGATGATGCGGGTCCACACCTTCGCGAATGAGCACCTTGACCACAGTGATCGCGCGCGCGCTCGACAGCTCCCAGTTGCTTGGAAAGGCGGTATGGATGGGCTGCTTGTCGGCATGGCCATCCACGCGCAGGATCCAGGGGATATCGGCCGGAATCTGGCTCGAGACCTGCTTGAAGGTATGCGCCAGCGCGGCGATTTCCTTCTCGCCCTGGGGTGTCAGATCGGCACTGCCCTGCGGGAAGAGAATGGAGCTCTGGAAGACGAAGCGGTCGCCGACGATCTCGACGCCCTTCTGGTTTTTCAGGATGTCCTGAAGGCGGCCGAAAAATTCGGAGCGATAGCGCTTGAGCTGATTGACCTTGTCGGCCAGCGCCACATTGAGCCTGTTGCCCAGATCCGTGATCTGCTGGTCGCGCGCCGTGACATCTTTCTTCGCGATATCGAGCGCCTGGCCGATAGCGAGCAATTGCTGGTTGAGCTGTTCGAGCTGCGATTTGAGCTCGGCGATGGTGGCCTGATCGGATTGCGTCGCCTGACCGGCTGCGGCGAGGGCCTGTTCCTTTTCGGCAATCGTGCCGTTCAGTGTGGCAAGCTGCTGCGTGAGGACATCGGCCTGACGTTTGGCGCTGTCGCGATCGGTGGTGAGGCTGGCCACCATGGCGTTGAGCTGCGTGTTCTTGGCCTCTGTCATCGACAGTGTCTGCTGCAGGGCAGCAAGCTGCTGGCGCAGGGCATCGAGCGAATGGGTGCGCTTGCTAAGGGCGACGGACAGGAACTGCTGGCCCAGCACAAAGACAAGCAACACGAAAGTGACGACCATGAGCAGCGTGGAGAGCGCATCCACGTAGCCCGGCCAGGCATTGAGTTCTCCGCCGTGGGAGCTGCGTCTTGAGCGTCGTGCCATGAGAGCCGCCTCGCCTTATTGGGCCGAAGGGGGGACGACCGTCGAACCGCCGGGGCTTGTAGCCGCAATGGTGCGGGCAAGAACGCGCAGATCGTTGCGTATTTCGCCCGCCATCTGGGCGCGGCCACTGTGAAGCTCGTCGATCAGGCGCACGATATGGCCCTCGATTCGGCTGAACTGCTCGCGGCTGTCCTTGGCGTCGTTGAAAGCTGCCGTGCCGGGTGTTGCGGCCTCGCCCACGTGCTTGAGGAACGGCCCTAGAAGGGCCTGCCCTTCAGCGACGCGGTTCATCATTTTCTGGTTGGACTGAAGCAGGTCCGTCATGGCCCTGAGGCGCTCCTGCAGTCCGTCCATGACCTGAAGCTGTTGCATGCGGCTCTCCTCGCTGCGCGAGACGACGTTCTGCAGGGTTTCGAGGTTCTCGGCTGTCTGCTCCAGCAGGGCCTGCACATAGGCGGGGACAGAGGCATCGCCCCCTTCGATCAGGGTGCCGCCCTGCTTGGTGATACCGACCAGCCATTCCTCGACTTCATTGAAGAAACGGTTCTGGGCCTGACCTGCGTTGAGATCGAGGAAGCCCAGGATGAGCGCCCCGGCAAGACCGAACATCGAGCCCGAGAAGGCTGTGGACATGCCGCGCAAGGGTTGAGCCAGATTGGTTTTCAGCTGGCCGAACATGGCATCGAGATTGCCATCGCCAACATTCATGCTTCCAATGACATCAACGATGGAGCTGACGGTCAGGAGGAGGCCGTAGAACGTACCGAGCAGACCCAGATAGATGAGCAGGCTGGTCATGTAGCGTGAGATATCGCGTGATTCGTCCAGTCGACCCGAGAGACTGTCGAGCGTGGCCTGGGCCGATTGATGCGACAGGCTGAGGCGACCCGTCGAGGTGCGGGCTGCCAGATTACGCGCCAGCGTGCCGAGCAGGCGGGGCGGCTCGGGCTGTGCAAGACCGGTGCGGTTGACGCGGAGTTGATCGACCCATTTTACCTCGGGCATCAGGCGCAGCACCGTGCGCAGATTCCACAGGATGCCGATGACGAGTACACCCAGAATCAGCCCGTCCAGCGCCGGATTGGCGAAGAACGCGGCATAGAGCGTCTTGCTGAGCAGGGCAGCCACGGCAGCGACAAGGACCAGAAAGATCCCCATGCGCAGGAGGTAAAGGGTCGGGCGGGTCATGGCGTCGGGGTCCTCGATGCGGTTCCGAACTGGGCTTCAGAAATCGGGGCCGGAACGGCACCCTCGGCAATGATGTCGAGACGGTCTGCCGGCGCGGTTCCGGGCTGGGCCAGGCCGGTCGCACGCGGGTAGATACGCGTCGTGGCTACACCTTCACGGATCAGGATGGAGCGCACGACCAGGGCACGGGCCAGGGCCACGCGCCGCGGTGTGGAAAGATCTTCATTCGTGCCGCTGGCCGAGGCCCAGAGCGTGACACGCAGCGTCGGCTTGGCTGCCAGAATTCTGGCTTCATCGCGCACGGCATCGATCATGGCCTGATTCATGCTGCTGCTATTGGCGTCGAACAGAATGCGCAGGCCGTGGGCCTGTTTCTCGACCTTGCCCTTGGCATCGGGGACGGCCTTGACCTCTTCCGGCGGGACGGGAGGATGCGTCGGGACCGTTACGCCGGGGGGAGGAATGACCACGGGGCGAGGGGGCTGGGCAGGAACATCTGGCGGTGCACCGACACGCTGAGCTGCAGGTAGGCGAGGGGCAGCGGGAGGGGCGCTCTTGCCGGGGAGGCTGGCATCGGCGGCCTGCGGCTTCGGCGACGCGACTTTGTCCGATGACGGTTTTTTCGACGTTTCGTGCGATCCGCCATGAGCGGTATTGCCTGCCTTGCCTGAGGCTGCCCTGGATGGGGCTTTTTGCGGCGCAGGCTTTGCGGCGGGGATCGCGTCATCGTTGGAGGTGACCTGCGCCAGTACAGGCGCACAGGTCAGCAGGACAGCCGGAAAACCGGCCGAGAACAGGAGGGAGAGAAGGATCGGCCGATTCATGACCGGGCGATCCTAATCGCGCTCCCCCTGCGCAAGCAATGGGGAATGAGGTGGGACTGGCTATGGTTCCCTCGCGCGACAGATTTTTTTGAGATCTGTCCGATCCCGCTACAGCCTTTTCTCCTGCCGTCTTGTCTTCGCGGGGCAGGAGAGCGGGCAGGATCGGCGTGTCAGGGGAGAACAGGACCAGCCAGCTGCTAGTCAGGACATGGCGCCCGCCATCCGATAGGGGGGCCCTGCCGGATGATGGTTTATTGTCCTGTTCCGGTTTGTCCTGTTCCAGTCGCCTGGTTCAGGCTTTGCGCGTCAGGGCGTCGAGCACGATGGTGCGGATCGGACCGTGCAGGTTGGCGTTGCCCGCCACCAGCGTGACATCGTTGTCCAGATCGGTGATTTCCTGCCCTTCCGGGTCGGTTACGTAACCGCCGGCTTCACGCACGATCAGAAGACCGGCTGCGCAATCCCAGGGCTTGAGGCCGATTTCCCAGAAAGCTTCATAGCGACCGGCAGCGACCCAGGCGAGATCGAGGGCCGCGGCACCGAAGCGGCGGAAGCCTGCAACATGCGGCATCAGGGCAGCGAGGCTGCGCCCGAAAGGCAGGCGACGATCGGCAGGGGTCTTGGCGAAGGGGATCCCGGTGGCAATGAGCGACTCGGAGAGATCACGACGGGCAGAAACACGGATGCGACGTTCGTTGAGGAACGCACCGACGCCCTTTTCGGCCCAGAACATCTCATTGGCTGCGGGATTGTACACCATGGCAGCGGCAATTTCGGTCGAGCCATCGGGATGACGGCGCTGCAGGGCAATCGAGATGGCCCATTGCGGAATGCCATGCAGGAAGTTTGATGTGCCGTCGAGCGGATCGACGATCCAGCGCCATGTCCAGTTCTCGCCGCCGGATGTGCCGCTCTCTTCCATCAGGAAGGCGTAGCCGGGACGGGCGCGGGCAAGCTCATCACGGATTGTCTGCTCGGCACGCAGATCGGCCTGCGAGACGAAATCGCCCGGCCCCTTGATGCTGACCTGAAGCTGCTCGACTTCGGCAAAATCACGAAGGAGGCGTTTGGCTGCCTTTTGCGCAGCATTCTGCATGACGGTCATATGCGGCGAGAGGCGCATGGCAATAATCCTGATGAGAAACTGTGAAAGAGCAGGGTAGTCTGGTCAAGATAACAGGCTGCGACCCCGGATAGGAAACGGTCGCAAGAGCGGGGGTACGCCTTGCACACCCCCTGTGTCCGGCGGGATCAGCCTTTGGCGCGTTCGACGTAGGATGCGTCATCCGTGCGGACAACCACGCGCTCGCCGGCTTCGATGAAGGGCGGCACCATGGTCTTGACGCCATTGGAGAGCATGGCGGGCTTGTAGGACGAGCTGGCCGTCTGGCCCTTCACCACCGGATCGGCTTCGGTGATTTCGAGCGTGACGTGCGGCGGCAGGGACACGCCGACCGGGTCGCTTTCGACAAGCTTCACGTTCAGTTCCATGTTGTCCTGCAGGAAGGGCAGCTGGTCGCCGAAGATATCCTTGTGCAGCATGACCTGCTCGAAGGTTTCCGGGTCCATCAGGACGATGTTGTCACCATCCGTGTAGGAATAGGTGTAGTCCTTGTCTTCCGTCATCAGGCGCTCGACCGTATCGGCGGTGCGCCAGCGTTCGTTGGTCTTGTTGCCCGTGTTCAGGTCGCGCATTTCGACCTGGATGAAGGCACCACCCTTGCCCGGCGTGATGATCTGCTGCTTGAGAACCGTCCAGCGACGACCGTCATGCTCAATAACCTGTCCGGCGCGAATCAGGTTTGCCTGCTGCTTCATGGAAGAAAGATCCCGGGAATCGTGATGTGGATACGACGGGTCTGTGCCGCCGTGAAAGGCGGGTTTCTAACGAAGCGGGCGCGCAAGAGCAAGCAAGATGCGCCATTGGATACGGTGGGCAGGAACGCGACAGGCGTCGAGCCTGTCATGACGTGCTGCATGTTGTGCATTTGCCAAGTGATGGTTAGAGCGCAGTCATGACTGCACCTGTAACCCGTATTTCTGCCCTGCTTACCTTTGGCCTTGGGCTCATCTGCGGGATTATCGGCCCTGTATCGGTCACACAGGCAGCATTTGCGCAAGCGGTTTTCGACGGATCTGCTCCGGCTGCATCGTCGCAGGGTACGGCGGTAATAGCGTGCGCGCAGGATTTTCCCGAGGCACGCCCACCGGAGCTGAGCGTGCCTGCCCCGATGCAGCACAATCTGTTTTTATGTAATACGGATTTCGCCGTGCTGGTCTCTGGCGTGACTCATGAGCCCGTATGGGTGGCAGAGCATCTGACCCGCGACGAAATCCGTCACGCACAGCATCAGCTCCGTCAGGGCAAGTTTCATGAGGAAACGCGCCAGCCCGAGGATGAAAGAGCGCATCTGGCCGATTATCAGAAATCGGGTTTCGACCGGGGGCATATGATGCCCAGTGGCGATGCGCCGAGCCGGGCCTCGCAGCAGGAAACATTTTCGCTGGCCAATATGGTGCCGCAGACGCCCGACCTCAATCGCGGCTTATGGGCGGGGGTCGAGAAGCGCGTGCGCGAACTGGCCCTGTCGGACGGCGAGGCTTATGTGGTGACGGGGCCGGCCTATCGCACGGCCTCGCCTGCGCGTATCGGTGCAAGCGGTCTGCCTGTGCCGACATCGACATGGAAGGCGGTCTATCTGCCCTCCCGACAGACTGTCTCGGTTTACGTATGCAAGAATACACTGTCGCCCAGCTGCACCCAGGTGCCAGTAGCGACCCTTATCAGGGTCACCGGGGTCGATCCCTTTCCGGCCTTGCCCGCCGCGATGCGTGAGAGCATGACGCATCTGCCCGATCCGCAGGCTGAGCCCTATCATGTCTCGCCGCAGCTGCGTCGCCTGACGCTGCGCGTATTGAAGCATTTTCTGAACGAAATGCTGTCGGGATCTTCACCCCTCTGAGGGCGCCCTGTCCGGTTGCACGTCCCGTGAGGGTGCGTTGTGCAGAGAATGCAGGGTGCCTGCCGGATCCTGCACGGTACCGGGATGGGTATCGGGGCGGTAATAATCGGGGCCCAGAGGGACCTTCCCGGCGCCGCCCGGAATGTCCAGAACATAGGTAGGCCAGGCGAGACCGGTCACACGACCGCGCAGTTTCGCGAGAAGCGCGCGCCCCTCATCGATTGGCACGTGAAAATGTGCGGTGCCGGGAGCGGGGTCAAGCTGGTGCAGGTAATAGGGTTTGATGCGCGCCGTAACGAAGGCACGCAGAAGAGCCTCCAAGGCTTCTTCAGTATCGTTCACGCCGCGCAGCAGCACGGACTGGCTGAGCACGGGGATGGCGCGGCTCTGGATCTGCCGTATGGCGTTGCGTGCGTGCGCGGTTAGCTCACTGGCATGGTTGGCATGCAGAACGACCCACAAGGCGCGGTCGGTTTCCAGCGCATCCAGCAAAGCAGGCGTGATCCGGGCAGGGTCAGCGACCGGTACGCGGCTGTGGATGCGTATGGTCTGTATATGGGGCATGGCAGAAAGCGAGGCGATGATATGGCTCATGCGTCTTGGGCTGAGCATGAGGGGATCGCCACCGGTCAGGATGATCTCGCTTATGGCGGGGTGAGCGGCGATCCAGTCGAGAGCTCTGGTCAGGGCCTCGTCGGAGAGGAGACCGCCATCGGGCCCAACATGCTCGCGACGGAAACAGAAGCGGCAATAAAGCGGGCAGACCAGCAGTGGCTTGAGCAGGGCACGATCGGCATAGCGATGAACGATCCCCGGTACGGGAGACAGGGCATCGTCACCGATCGGGTCGTGAAGTTCCCAGGGGGCCGTGTGCAGTTCGGCGGGGCTGGGCACCACCTGTTTGCCGATCGGGTCATCGGGGTGGGCGATCAGATCGAGAAAGGCTGTGGGAATGGCTGTGGCGAATTGCCCGGCGAGGGTTTCCAGCGCTTCCTGCTGCTCGGGTGGGACAAGACCCCGGTCGATCAGCTGCGACACGGTACGCAGGACTGAGGGGCGTTCGGCAGGAGGTGCCCCTTCGCAAGCAGGCTTGCCGGTGCTGGGCGCTGAGAGGGGATTGACCTTTTCTGGCATCAGGGGGCTGTACTGCAGGCGCATCAGTTTTCGCAACCGGAGAGCGCAGATCATGGCAGGACGAAACGCAATTTCAGACAGGCTGCCGCTTTTGCAGCGTCGTGCCCTGCTCCAGCGTGGCGTACGCGCGTTCTTCGAAGCCCGCGATTATCTTGAAGTCGATACGCCCTGTGCGGTGCCCGTGCCGGGAGAGGAAGTGCATCTGCGCTGCTTTCGCACAGAACTCGAGCATCCGGATGGTACGAGAGAGGCGCGCTTTCTGCATACCAGCCCGGAATTTGCGATGAAGCGCATTGTGGCGGCGACCGGCTTGCCTGTGTTTCAGCTGGCGCGTGTCTGGCGCAACGGTGAGCGCAGCGCCCTTCATGCACCGGAATTCACAATGCTCGAATGGTACAGGCCGGGGGCGGGACTGGACTCCCTGATGGATGAGACCGAGGCATTGCTGCGCCATCTTCTTCCCCCAACGCTGGCTTTGGCGGATACGACGTTGCGCCTGGATGTTCCTTTCGAGCGTCTGACGATGGCGGAGGCTTTTGCGCGTTATGTCGGGGTCGATCTTCTCGGTATCGGCGACGATGCGCAAAGGCTGGCCCGGGAGGCAGGAACCGTATTGCGCGCAGGGGAAAGCTGGGAGGATCTGTTTTTCCGCCTTCTGCTGGAGCGCGTGGAGCCGAGGATCGGCCGCGATCGCCCCACGTTTCTCACGCACTGGCCAGCCGCGCAGGCGGCCCTCTCGCGTCGCGATCCGCTTGACCCGCGCGTCGCGCTGCGTTTCGAGCTCTATGCTGCGGGAATTGAACTGGCCAACGCCTTCGAGGAACTTACCGACCCTGAAGAACAGCGGTCACGTTTCGAGCAGGACCGCGCGAGACGGATGGCTCTGTCTCCGGATCAGGACTGGCCGCTCGATGAGGCATTTCTGCACGATCTGAAGGATCTGCCGCCCTGCAGCGGCATTGCCCTGGGTTTTGACCGTCTTGTGATGCTGGCCACCGGCGCGCCGCGCTTGTGTGACATTATGTGGTTTTCTTAAACCTTCGGATAGCCATGAACCTTTTCTGGGGGCAAACTCGTTCTCATGACCTAAAGTGGCGCCAGCTTCGAACTGATCCGGCAGGCGGCTTCAGCTTCGGAAAGGGTATCAGGATGATGAAGAAAACAGTTTTTCTGTCGTTTGCCGCTTTGCTGACCCTGTCAGCCTGCGACGTGCCGACTGTCCAGCAGCGCAAGGTGCTGGATTCAATGATCGGCAAGACCGATGTGGACGTGCTGCGTACCTTCGGCGTGCCGACACGGACCTATCAGGCCAGTGGGCATGATTTCCTCGCCTATATCGATAACGAAACCAACTACTCCCCCGGCAGCGGTGGCTGGGGCTGGGGCTGGGGCGGCGGCCCCTGGGGTGGTTATGGCGGTTACGGTGGCTGGGGTGGCGGCTGGGGCGGTTACGGCGGCTGGGGTGGTGGTTTTGGCGGTTTCCCGCCGAGCTATTACAATACGACCTGTCAGACGACTTTCGAGCTGACCAATAGTCGTGTGGTCGGCTGGACCATGCGTGGAGATGGATGCTGAACCTGATGGTACCGTTTACGACAAGAATAATAAAAAAACGTCTGATCGGTGGGGCGTTTGTCGCTCTTGCACTGGCCGGTTGCGAGAGCGGTGCGCGACAGGATCCGCTTCCACGTCCGAATTCCCTGACGGCCGTGCAGATGCCTGCCGTCAGCAGCAAGCATATGTATCATGAATCGACCAAGACGGAGACGTCGAGCCCGGTCGCTTATGACCAGCCGCCGACATTTTCGATGAATGATCGCCCTCTGCTGGAGAACATCACGACGTCGCTTGAGCTGGCCGATTACCGTCAGGCGCTCAGACAGGCGGGGATCTTCCCCCTGCTTGGCCGCAACGGACCGTTCACTGTCTTCGCCATTCCGAATGAGCCGTTCGAACGCTATGCAAGACAGGTGCCTGGCGGTTTGATGAATGCAGCCAATGCGCCGGCGCTGAAGCAGTTGCTGAGCTACACGATCGTCCGTGGCAACTGGTCGCCCCGGAAGATCGCCAGAACGATGGCGCATTTCAAGACCGATCGTATTGCGCTCAAGACGCTTGGCGGCGATGTGCTGACCGTGCAGCAGGATGCTTCGGCCGGACAGTTCGTGCTTGCCAATACGACAGGACATGTTGCGAAGATCTGGCTGAACGGTGCGCCGCAGTCCAACGGTACGCTTTACATCATCCAGGATATTCTTCCGCCGCGCGGCTGACGATTGCCGTCAGTCTGGCTCCGGCTTCGTCTGCATCGACGAAGCTGAGCGGCACTGCCAGAAAATCGACATTGGCCTTGAACATGGCCAGAGCCTGTTCTCTGGTTTCGATATCCTCGGCAATGACGGGCAGTTCCATCATCTGCGACCACCATGCAGCCAGATCGGGTGCATTGGGCGCAATGGCGATGTAATCGGCGCCCAGTTCGCCAGCGCTCATCGCATCGTCACGGCTCGTTCCACAATACACGCCAAGTTGCAGGTCGCGCCCCAGCTCTTCGCGGGCTGTCGGACATTGTGTGGGGCTGCCGGTAAGATGAACGCCATCGCATCCGAGTTCGCGTGCCAAAGCGGGGAGGTCGGTCAGGATCAGCGCCGTACCGTGGGCCTGAACGGTGTCACGAATGGCTTCGACGCAGCTTCTTGCGCGCTTCTCATCGGTTGTGCTCAGGCGAAGGGCGGCCGGTGTCCAGCGTTCCAGAACCTTTGCCAGATCGGCCAACTCACGGGAGGGGTCGAAATCCGGCATTGTAACCAGATAGAGTTCGCAAGGCAGCATGAGGGGAATCCGTCCGATGGGGCGCTCAGGTGTCGGGCGCAAGATACTGGTGAAGCTGGGCTATCCGGTAAGCGTTATAGGGCGGTCTGCCAAGAGTGAGCGCCTGTGGGCGACTTGTCAAAATATGGCCGCCGCAAAGGCGTGCCATGTCCTTTACGGTTTCGAGGCAGGGGCCCGTTGCCGTGCAGATCACCCATGTTTCGCCAGCGCGCAGCGCAGATGCCGCCAGAGCGGGAGCATCGTCGGCATCGAAAATAACAGGCATCTTCAGCCCCAGGGTGAGGGCTTGCCACCAAGGCACGCCCATGATCCTGCCGAGACCGGGAGCCGGAACAAGGGCATAGGGTGAAAACGCCTCTCCTGACGGGAGGTGGGCGATCAGAGAGTTATCGTATAGCGCGACAGCCTTGTGCGGGAGTATGGACGACGGCTTCATGCTTGACCTCCTGACAGGATAAGGGCTTCCTTAGCAACACAGCAAAACGGGCGCGTATGATGAGGGTGCTTTGACGGATCAGATCGAGATTGCCAATGAGGCGACCAGACCCGAAGAGCGGATCGAGCAGGCTCTCGATCGTATTGCCTATGCCCTTCATCATCCGAAGGTGACGACACAGCCGGACCCTGTCGACCTGCAGCCTCTGGCAGCGAACATAGAGGCGCTTCGCCTGCGCGTGCGTGACCTGATTGCAGGTCTCGACGATGAGGAGGGCCTATAACCATGGCTCAGGTTACCCTACGTCTGAATGGCTACTCCTATACGATCGGCTGCAAGGATGGCGAAGAACGTTACCTGCAGGACCTTGCCCGTCAGGTGGAGCGCCGTATCGAGCGCGTGCGCGGACTGGGAACGCAGGGTGGAGAGGCCTGGACACTGGTCATGGCCTCGCTCCTGATGGCGGACGAACTTCATGATCTTGCCAAGGAAATCCTGCCGAGCACGACCAGTGAGCGGGTCCAGCGTGCCGAACGCCTCATTGCCGAGAACGAATCGCGCGAGCAGAAGCTTAATTTGCTCGCAGAACGGGCTGAGGGCATTGCAGCCGAGCTGGAGAGTGCCTAGTTAGTGTCGGGTGGAACTGCCCGGTACGTCAGGCAACTCAACCCCTGGGCCGATAAGCACTTCCTTAGGGAGCTGGCTCTGTCGTGATCGTGGTCATGATATCTGGCGCCCACCTGCGTGAGCAGGTCCGGGAGGGCTGAAAGACCGACGGCCATGGTGGTTCCACACATCGATATCGACCGGCAAAAGCAGGCTCTGCGTCGCGTTATGCGGCAACGCCGTATCGATCATCCCGATTCCCCCCTTGTCATATCCGTCTTGAACGAGCGTCTTGCTGCCGAGGTGCTGGCTGAGACGCAGGCGTTGAAAATAGGCTGTGTCTGGCCCTTGCCGGGTGAAGCCGATCTGCGTCCGCTCTGTCATGCGCTGCACGTTGCAGGGCGTGAGGTATTTCTGCCGGAGACGACGCCCAAAGGCGACGCTCTGGTTTTCAGGCAATGGACCCCGCAGGCGGCGATGATTGCCGGAAGATACGGCACGACGCATCCCGATGGGGTGTGCGATAGGCCCGATCTGGTGCTTGTGCCGTTGCTTGCATTCGATCGGACGCTCAATCGTCTGGGCTATGGGGGGGGATATTATGACCGCACCCTGGCGCAGCTTGGCTGTCGTGCCTTTGGCTTTGCGCTGTCATGGCAGGAAGTCGGGCAAGTGCCGACCGGTATTCACGACCATGCGCTGGAGCGGATCGTGACCGAAAAAGAAACCATCAGGAAACAGGCCGGGGAAGGCAAAGCAGAGTGAGACTACTTTTTCTTGGAGATATCGTCGGACGTTCAGGGCGTGAGGCTGTCATGGCGCGTCTGCCGGAGTGGCGTGAGACTCTGAAACTCGATGTCGTTGTGGTGAACGGTGAGAATGCCTCTCACGGTTTCGGTCTGTCATCGGCGATCGCGACCGATCTGTTCAAGGCGGGGGTGGATGTCATCACGCTGGGCAACCACGCCTGGGACAAGAAAGAGCTGCTGCGCGATATCAATTCGGAGCCGCGCATTATTCGCCCTCTGAACTTTCCGCAGGGTACGCCCGGGCAGGGATCCTATGTGATTGTGCTTCCCAACGGGCGCAAGGTGCTGGTGATCAACGTCATGGGACGTCTGTTTATGGACCCGCTCGACGATCCGTTCCGTTCTGTCAGCGAGCTTCTGTCACGTCACAAGCTGGGAATGACGGCTCACGCCATCATCGTGGACCTGCATGCAGAGACCGGCAGCGAGAAAATGGCTTTCGGGCATTATCTGGATGGCAAGGTGTCGCTGGTGGTGGGCACGCATACGCATGTGCCGACGGCCGATTACCGTATTCTCTCGAAGGGGACGGCCTATCAGACCGATGCCGGGATGTGCGGCGACTATGACAGCGTGATCGGCATGGGCAAGGAGGCCTCGCTTTACCGTTTCGTACGCAAGTTGCCCGGCGAGCGTCTGCAACCGGCTGAGGGCGATGCGACGGTGTGCGGGGTGTTTGTCGAGACAGATGACCGCACGGGTCTAGCGACACGTATCGACGCTGTTCGCTCTGGTGGTCATTTGAGTGTGTCGTTTCCTGTGGTTTGAGATTGTTGGTTGGGATTTTTGCTTTTTTTTGGACTTTTTTGGTTTGGA
>NZ_JAMXQU010000014.1 GCF_024054035.1 Asaia lannensis NBRC 102526 | reverse complement strand
GCGGGCAATCCCGGCCATTCGGGCCCTCTGCTCTGGTGTCCACATCCAGAGCTTGAATCACATCCGCTCCAACTTTCCAAACAGGCTCTAAAATGAGTCCGGAAAACTGTAAAACTTCGCTCGAAAATACAAGATTGATACGGTTTTTTCAGAGAACCTAATTATAGAAAGATATAGTCGACTGGTTCCGTAGAGGCGTTTGAGGAGCGATGTTCACTGAAATGCTCGACGTGTGAATGGATTTTCCATGAAGGATATTGCTTAGTGTCTCTCCAAATAGAAATAGATCCTGTAGCCACACTGAAGTTTCTTCTTCTGACTACACCTGCAGCGCTCCTATCTTATTATTTTTATTGGCAGAAGCTAGGTACGAAGATATCGCATAAACTGACAATATCATGCTCGAAAGGAGAAAGTCCGAAAATATCGGAGATGATTTTAATCAACAAGAAAGACAAGACAGAGGTATTGTATGCAATATATTTTACAATAAACAACACATACTTTACCTACGCTACGCTCGAAACGCCTATAGTGTTGCCCGCAAACGGTTCATGTACAGTCTATCCAGATGACGTCACATATTATACGAGGAATAATAAGCCATTTAACATGAGTTATTATTTGGCAAATAATGGAGATGAGAGCATTGGCATATATCTGAAAACCAGCAAAAAAATTTATCGTTCTTATCCCGACTATCAAAACTCAGAACTCAATCATTTCGAACGAAAAGCCATAGAGG
Source organism: Asaia lannensis NBRC 102526 (assembly GCF_024054035.1). Lineage (GTDB taxonomy): Bacteria > Pseudomonadota > Alphaproteobacteria > Acetobacterales > Acetobacteraceae > Asaia > Asaia lannensis. Next base: position 56,536 of record NZ_JAMXQU010000014.1, on the reverse strand, counting down.
CTGGCGGTAAGTTTGTGTTTAAGCATAACGGTGTAGTTGTGCCAAAAGACGCACTATACGCTATAGATTATAAAATTGGCGATGAGGAGAAAGTCTCTTTTATCCTGAAAAATGGGTTTATAAAATGGTCATATTTCCCAAATTTGATAGTCAAGCTGGAATCGAGTAGCTCAAAGGAATTAGAGGAAGTTCTTCGGAAAGATAAAGACCTGTCATTCATGAAGTATATATTTCTGACGAAGATACAAACTAAATGAAACAGAAATTCTCATGAAATCGTAGAAAATTATCGTACGTAATTTATAGGCAATGACATAAGTTTTAGAAAGAGAATGTATACATCATATTTTTCGTCATATAAATTATACGAAATCTATGATGAGGTTCGTTTTTACTGACCGGTCATACCACACCGGAAGTCTTGCACCCCGACAATCATATCGGTGTAGTTAGGTGCGATAGGAATAGCGCAGATGGCCTGCACCTACACGGACTGCGAAAGGCCGCCAGAAGGCTGGCGGAGATGGGCTGCACAACTGACCAAATAGCGACCATCACGGGCCATGCGACTCTCGCAGAAGTCGAGCGATACACGCGCGCTGTAGATCAGGAAAAACTGGCCCGCTCGGCGAGCGAAAGGATCAAATTGTAAAATGAGTCCGGAAAACTGTAAAACTTCGCTCAAAAATGGCGGATTACTGCGGTTTTCAGGAAGAAATGGCGTCCCATAGGGGATTCGAACCCCTGTTGCCGCCGTGAGAGGGCGGTGTCCTAGGCCTCTAGACGAATGGGACGAGGCGAGGTGCGTTCTATGCGATAAGAACGAACCTGCCAAGGGGTTATTTTGTATTTTCCTTGATTAATTTTGCGCTCAGCTTTTCTCCAGCCAGTAAGTGCACGTGATAATGCGGGACTTCTTGCCCAGCATCGGGGCCCGTATTGCTGATCAGACGATAGCCCAGGGTCGTAAGGCCGAGCTTCTCGGCAACCTGTGCAACTGCACGGGCAAATCCAGCAATCTCCGCGTCAGACGCTTTCAAGGCGAAATCAGCCGAGGAAACATAGGCTCCCTTTGGAATGATGAGCATATGGATTGGCGCTTGGGGCGATATGTCAGGAAAGGCAAGAGCGTGGTCGTCTTCGTAGAAAACCGCGACCGGGATCTCCCTGCGGAGGATTTTTGCAAAGACGTTCGCTGGATCGTAGGGGAGGGCAAGATCGACAGCCATGACTCATTCCTTTCCTTCACGCGGGCGGGAAGCTTTTTCCTCAACGCCGCTCATCGCCTCGCGTCGGCGGAGCTCGTGCCAGACTGCATCTGGCGTTACGCCAGCATCCACCCACATGACGATCAGATGGTAGAGAACGTCAGCGCTCTCACTCACAAGCTCGGATGTCTTGCCCGCAACGGCTTCGATAAGGCATTCCACAGCTTCCTCACCGAATTTCTGGGCAATCTTCTTACGTCCGCGTGCCATCAGCCTTGCTGAATGACTCAATGCCGGATCGGTACCGCGTCTCGACTGCACGGTTTCGAACAGGCGGTCGAGCACCTGAGCATCGACAGGCGACATATCTTCCACGACGGGCTTCGGGCTGTTTTTCTTGCCACGCGGTTTTTTTACCGATGCTCCTTTCGGGCCGGCAGCCTTATCGCCCTTCTTGCCAGCGCTTCCTTCGGTTTTGCGTGTGGTACGTTTGGTGGCAAGCGCCATGATGCAGATCCGTCTATAGTCAGAAAGAAAATCGAATTGTCAGTTTGCGGGTCTCACAGGAAGACCCGCAGTTTCGAGGGCAGCCTTGACGCCTGCAATGCCGAATGTGCCGAAATGAAAGACACTTGCTGCAAGAAGACCACTCGCCCCCGCCTGCGCACCCTCCACAAAATGCTGCAACGACCCGACGCCCCCCGATGCGACAACAGGGATCGTGATCTTGCCGCACACCGTACGCAGCAGATCGAGATCGAACCCCTTGCCGGTGCCATCCCGATCCATGCTGGTCAGAAGGATCTCACCGGCACCGCGCGCCTGTGCCTCCTGTGCCCAGGCCACGGCATCGATCCCTGTCGGCTCGCGGCCGCCTTTGGTATAGACCTCCCAACCGCCATTCCCATCGGAGCGGGCATCGATCGCCACAACAACGCACTGGCTGCCAAACCGATTGGCCGACTGGTTAATAAGGTCTGGATTATAGACAGCAGCCGAGTTCACCGCGCATTTGTCAGCGCCTGCAAGCAGGAGTTTGCGCATGTCTTCCGGCGCCTTCACGCCACCACCAACGGTCAGCGGAAGAAAAACGCGCTCCGCTGTGCGACGCACCACGTCGTAAATCGTCTCACGGTTTTCGACACTCGCGGTAATGTCGAGAAAGGTCAGCTCATCGGCACCCGCTGCGTCATAAACGATCGCCTGCTCGACAGGGTCGCCTGCGTCGCGCAGTGAGACGAAATTGACGCCTTTCACCACACGGCCATCCTTTACGTCGAGACACGGAATAACTCTCAGCTTGAGCATGCAGCCCCCTCGACAATCTCAAGCGCTTCCTTGAGGGAAATACGGCCGTCATAGAGCGCACGCCCCACGATTACGCCTTCAAGCCCCGGCACCTCCTGCGCAATCTGTCTGAAATCGCGCAGATGCTGCGCTGAACCGACACCGCCGCTCGCGATAACGGGAATGGAGAGCGCACGTGCAAGATCGGCAGTCTGATCGAGGTCCAACCCTTCGAGCATGCCATCCCGCGTGATTTCAGTGAAAATCACAGCAGCCACGCCCGCGTCCTGCATGCGAAGAGCGAGGTCCCGTGCGTTGAGCTCCGATACCTCGGCCCACCCTTCAGTCGCCACACGCCCCTGACGCGCATCGATCCCGGCAACGATCCTTCCCGGGAAGGCCTTGCAGGCTTCGCGCACAAGTTCGGGATCCTTGACCGCCACTGAGCCCAGAATGACGCGGCTCAGTCCGGCATCGAGCCAGCGCGCGATACCGGCCATGTCGCGAATGCCGCCGCCAAGCTGAACCGGCAGGTCTGTAGCGCCAATAATGGCCTCTACAGCAGCACCGTTTGCCGAGCGTCCGGCAAACGCTCCATTCAGATCGACAACATGGAGGTGCGAGCATCCGGCATGCGCAAACTCCCGCGCCTGTGCGGCAGGATTATCCGAGTAAACGGTTGCATCGTCCATCTCACCGCGTCTCAGCCGCACACAGGCTCCATCCTTGAGGTCGATCGCCGGATAAAGGGTGAGGGAGCGGTGCAGGGTGCCGTCCGTACTGGCCACGGAGTGATCCTTTCGGGATGTATGTCTGGAGGAAGAGCGGTTCGCCTCGGGGTCGAGACGCATGGTCATATGAACGCCGCGCACGACGCCGTCATGATTGCGGGCGTAGAAAGGATGCGTCCCCCAGGGCTCGAACCCGAAGGAGAGAAACATGGAAAGGGCCGATGCCTGGGTTTCCGGCACCTCACAATTCAGGACACGACACCCCAGGGCACGGGCGGCGCGGATGACTGCTTCAGCCAGCACATAGCCATAGCCCTGACCACGAATATAAGGTGCAACAAAATAACCGCGTATCTGCGCGGTCTGAGCCTGAGCTTCGTTATTGCGCGAGGGTCGGACAAGCTGCGCGCATCCCTGTATCTGGCCGGTCTCGTCGCGCACGACAAAAAAGCGCGTCTCGGGAACCAGGAGCAGGCCATTGAAATAGCGCTCGAGGACGGCCCTTCCCGGTGGGGTCAACCACCCCAGACCACCGCCATCGAGTATCGCCGCCGTCGTGATCTCGCACAACGCAGCCATATCGCTTTCGTCAATGCGCGTCAGGCGTTCGGCAGAGCGGATCACGGCTTCCAGCTCAGAAAATTACCCATGATCGTAAGCCCGGTCTTCTGGCTTTTCTCCACATGAAACTGCGTACCGCATCTGTTGTCACGTGCAACGATTGCCGGGACCGCATCACCATAGGCAGCCGTTGCCACGATATCCGCCGGATCCCAGTCCGTCAGGGCATAGGAATGCACGAAATAACCATGATCGCCAGGAGACAGGCCGTCTGTCAGTCTGTGCGCTCCGGGTTCGAATTCCAGAACATTCCATCCCATATGGGGCAGGCGCAGCCCGGCATCGAGTGCGTGGGTCATCTTGGCAATACTGCCCCTGATCCAGCCGAGGCCAGCAGTACGGCCATGCTCCAGCCCCCATTCGGCCATCAGCTGCATCCCGACGCAGATTCCGAGGAAAGGCGTACCCCTGTCGGTCGCCTCGATAAGGGCCTCGCGCAACCCTCCGTCCAGTCCCGAAGCGCAATGGGCAAACGCCCCCTGACCGGGCAGGATGATGTGGTCGGCGGCAAGAACCGTCTCAGGATCGCCTGAAATGACAACCTCGGCATCAAGGCCGTTCTCGTTCACTACGTGGCGTGCGGTCTGTGCTGCCGAAGCCAGATTGCCGCCGTCGTAATCGATCACCACCACCCGCCTCATGACGCGACGACCTCGCGATCGAAGAAACGCAGTCTGGCATCGGCTGCGTTGCGCCCAAGCCAGATACCGTCCACAACCCCGCCCTTCAGACGCGCTTCCCAACCGGAAAGCTCAGCCCCGAAACACGCAAGACTTAAATTGATCAGCACGAGAAGCGGCAAGCCATATGCCCCCGCGGCGCGCAGGATCAGCAGGGATGCGCAAGCGGCAAGGCAGAAACAGATCCAGCAGCGCGATGCAAGAAAGCCCAGAGCACCGAAGAACCAGAGCCTCCAGTGGAAGCCCTGCTTGATCATCACCGGCTCAGGCTGCGAACCGGTTCGGTAAGCGAGATAGCTCTTCACAAAACCCCCTTCGTCGACGGGATAACGCCGGCAGCGCGCGGATCGGGTGCCACTGCCATACGCAGAGCACGCGCGAACGCCTTGAACCCGCTTTCCGCGATATGATGGGCATTGCGCCCCGCTTTGCAGGTTACATGAAGCGCGATCGAGGATGCCATGGCAAAAGCGCGGTAGAATTCCTCGAACAGATCCGTATCCATCTCGCCAATACGTTCGCGAACGAAACTGACATTCCATGCCAGATAAGGCCTGCCGGAAATATCGACCACAACCTCGGTCAGAGCCTCATCGAGCGGCACGAGGGCATGGCCGAAGCGGGTAATCCCCTTCTTGTCGCCTAGCGCCTGCGCGAAAGCCTTGCCCAGCGCAATCCCGATATCCTCGACCGTATGATGACCGTCGACGTGCAGATCGCCATGACAGCGCACCTCAAGGTCGAAGCCACCATGCTTCGCGAGTGCCGTCAGCATATGGTCGAAAAAACCTATGCCGCTATTGAGGTCGGCTTGACCGCTTCCGTCGAGGTTGATCGCAACGGAGATATCGGTCTCACCCGTCTTGCGGATAATGCGGGACTGTCTGGCGTCTGTCATGATGCCAAGCATAAACTATTCGTCGCGAATAGGCGATGGCCTCTTGGCGAGCCTGCGGGAACTTGCCATCTATCGTGCATGAGCAGTGCACCCGCATCATCCCCCGCTTTAGATGTCCTGCTATCGAGGGCATCTACCGATCATCTGAGCGCGCCCGCCCCGGACAAGGAGCAGATCGCCCGCATTCTTTCCGCGGGGCTACGTGCGCCCGATCACGGGAAAATCAGGCCTTGGCGCTATATTGTGATCAAGGGCAAGCACCGCGCCGAATTTGCCGAACAGGTCGTCAAGGCCATGGTCGCGCTCGATCCGGACGTGCCGCAGAAAAAGATCGAAAAGCGCAGACAGCGCTTCTCTGAAATGCCCATGATCGTGGCACTGGTGATGGCGCTTGAACCAGACGGAAAGATTCCCGTGCTCGAACAGGAGCTTTCGGTCGGCGCCGCCACGATGAATGTGCTCAATGCCCTCCATGCCGAGGGCTTCGGTGGTTTCTGGGTTTCGAGCGATTTTGCAGACCAGCCCTGCTTTCGCGAGGCACTCGGACTGACAGGCACGCAGAGCCTCGCGGGTTTCCTTTTCGTCGGCACACCCGACAAGCCCGTTCATGGCGCGAAACGTCCCGATATCGCTGATTATATGGCCGTCTGGAAAGGTGAGCCTGTTTCGTTCGGGGCGGACAAGTGAGCACAAGAGCGTCTTCTCTATCGTACGATATCACGATCGCCGGGGCAGGGCCGGCGGGTCTCGCCTGCGCCCTGTCGCTTGCCGAACAGGGATGGCGCGTTGCCGTCATCGATCCCACACCGGAAGCCGTGCTCGCGGCACCTTCCTTTGACGGGCGCGAAATCGCCCTGACCCATCATTCGCGCGACTGGCTGGAAACGAATGGTGTATGGAAACTTATCCCCGCGCACATCGTCTCGCCGTTGCGTACTGCCCGCATCGAGTCAGGACAGGAAGCTCCCGATCATCCTTCCGGAGCGCTCCTATTTCAGGCGCCACCTGGCTCTGCTGACGCGCTGGGCTATCTTGTCGCAAACCACCTGATCCGGTCCGCACTCCATCATGCGGTACGCGAGCAGGGACGCGTGACGATTCTTGCAGGCAGGAAGGTAAGCCGGAGTTCCGGCAATGCCGACAGGGCCATGGTGCTGCTGGAAGACGGCACGCTGATCGAGAGCGCACTTCTGATTGCCGCCGATGGGCGGTTCTCCCGCATCCGTCAGGCGAGGGGGATTGGCGCAATCGTGCATGATTTCGGCAAGGAAATCATGGTGTGTCGTATGCGCCATCCCCAGCCGCATGATGGCGTAGCCCTGCAGTGGTTCGACAAGGGGCAGACGATCGCGCTCCTCCCGGTCGCCGACGATGAGCAACCCGGCCATCTTTCGTCTCTCGTATTGACGCTCGATCCGGATGAAATTGCCCGTCTGCGCGGCCTGGACAAGACAGCCTTCGACGCCGAGATCACCCGTCGCACGCAGGGCCGTCTCGGACCGATGAGTGTTGAGAGCGGGCGCTGCACCTATCCGCTTAAAACCGTGTTCGCTCATCGATTCCAGACGACCAGACTGGCTTTGATTGGCGATGCAGCCGTGGGCATGCATCCTATCACCGCCCATGGATTCAATCTGGGGCTGACCGGGCAATCGATACTGAATGAGGAAATCGCGCAGGGAGATGGCGATCCGGGTGCCCCGGCGGTACTGCGGCGTTTCGAGCGACGTCACAGGCGCGCAACCGCGCCACTTTTTGCAGCGACAAACGGCATCGCCACGCTCTACACGCATGACGCCTTGCCAAGCCTGACCCTGCGCCGTGCAGGACTTGCGGTCGCACAGCGACTGACACCGCTCAAATCTGCCGTAACCGGATTCCTGATGGATCGTCGCAAGGCTGGATGAATGCCCGATAGGTGATCCTGTCCGCGTGGGGTCTTTGAGACGGTACCGAACCAACAAAAAAGGCGGGTGAGAGATGATTTCTCTCGCCCGCCTTTTCTGTGTTCAGCGCCTCAAATCAGGCGGGTTTTCCCAGCTCCAGCCCGGCATCCTGCAACGCGCGATAGGCATCGAGCATGATGGCATTGGTCACTGCACCAACGTCACGTACCGACGATACCTTGGCCGACAGGGCCAGCGTTACGCCCGTATCGGTAATAGCCGAAATCGCTACGCCCGGCGCCGGATCCTGAAGGATGTCCGTGCGGCTTTTCATCATCGCCAGCAGGACTTCCTGCGCCTTCATCGCATCGGCACGCGGTGAAATCGTCACGGTTGCCGAAGCTGCACTGAGCGATGTACCGAGTGTGGCATTGCGCACGGCTGAGGTAATGAACTGCGAGTTGGGCACGATCATGGTCGAGCCGTCTCCAAGCCCGATTTCCGTCGAGCGCACACTGATACGCTTCACATCCCCCTTGATCGAACCGAGCTCGATCAGATCGCCCACACGTATCGGCCGCTCAGCCAGAAGAATGATACCCGATACGAAATTCTGGACGATCGCCTGAAGTCCGAAACCGATACCGACAGAGAGCGCACTGACCACCCAGGTCAGGTTCTTGACCGTAACGCCAGCCTCTGACAGCACCATGAGGAACACGGCGATCCACGCAACATATTTGAAAATGTTGAGGATCGAGGTACGCGCACCGATATCGAGATTGGTCGTCGGGAAAAGACGCGTTTGCAGCCACTGCGTGAACGCCCCGATCGCATAATAGGCGACGATCAGTATAACGATGCACAGAACCGCGGTATTGAGCGAAAACTGAACGCCGTTGATCGTTTGTCCGACGAAGAGTCCCCGCACGGCATCGGCCACAACGGGAATATCGAGCTTTCCGCCAGAGAGGCAGATCGCAACGAAAACAATAATCAGACCAACGTTGAAGACCCCCGAGAGCACCACGCCGAACTGGGCCACGCGATTGGAATGAACGCCAAGCCGTGACAGGCGGCGGGAAATAACCGAGCCGACCGAGAACGTACGCGCGGTGAATTCCTTCATCGCGATGGAAAGCAGAAGCAGGGTGGAGAGGCTGACGGTCAGCGTGACCGCCCAGACAGCCACGGCAAAAGCGAAGGCGAGATACCCGATGGCAATAGCGAACCAGCTGATGACCAGAACCAGCCATGCAAGCCCGTAAAATGCCGGGGCCATGCGTGCATCGGTTCGCCCTGTAAGACGACGACAGAGCCCGACGAAAAGGAGGGAAACGGCAATGGTAAAGACCGCTTCGACAAGACGCCTCGATGTCACCGGAAACGCGTTCTCCTGACCGACGATCACGAACAGCGTCTGCAGCAGGACGAAGACAGCCACGATCCAGTCCACACCCCAAAGGGCACGCGTCACATTCTGGGTCACACCGTCAACTGCGGTTGCGCGACTCAGGGCCGGCAGACCGGCACCCAGAATAAAGCCGCAAAGAGGCATGATGCCTGCAATGCCCTCCATGATGAGAGGGCTGCGCCCGACACTCAGAGAGAGAACTCCCGAGACGATTTCCCAGAAAATGAGCATGAGAACGCCGCAGGCAAGGCCGCAAAGCGCCACGGGGATGAAGGACTGGTGCGTCTCAGGTAATGGTTCGCCGGTAAAACGCTGCGCGATATTGCTCTCGGCAACGCGGAACATGCGATATACCGGGCGTGCAACAAGGATAGTCAATGCAAAGACGCCGATAAGCGCGCCGAGCATGACCGGCCAGTTGTAAAGCACCCCGGCGTAACCGTTATTGACGGGCGGAGCGAAGGTCAGCCTGAGTTCTGGCCCTTCCTGGATCAGGTCGCGCCAGAACCCCAGCGTGAGAGGTGAGGCGATCCGTTCGGAAAGAAGCGCCTGCTGACTCACCGCACCGCGGCGCTGCACTTCAAGCTGAACCTGCTTGGCCTGAAGGCCGAGGAGCTTGCCCTGCGTGACGGTCGACTTGATATCCTGCAACACGGATTGCAGATGCGTGCGCTGTGCGACAATCGCCGGGCTTTCGCCCTCGGCCTTGTCCCCGATAATCTCCAGATAGCTCTGATAGACGGTCTGATAAGACGCAGCCTGGGTCTGGATGGACTGCGCTACCGAGGCCACGGAGTCCACCTGATCCGAAAGATCCGACAGCGTTTCGCTACCCAGCACGATATCCGTGCGGTTCAGTTGCCCGTAGATATACTTGAGCCGCCCCTGAGCCGAGCTGATCTGCTTGTTCAGTGTGGCAGAGACGGTGGTCCAGCCATAACCGTCGGCTGCCGAGGGTGCCAGAGGCGCGGCAGGCGGCGCTGCAGAGGGCTGGGCATTCCCTTGCGCCGCCACGGCCGGAACTGGCGACATCGACAGGGCAAGGATGAGGAAAAGCCCATGGAGAAGTTTCAAGGCGGGCCGCCTCGTCATGGCTGAGCTATCGATGATTGCCTCCCGTTAATAATCGTATCGTGTCGTTAGGAACGGCGTAAAACGCCTTGCGTTCGTTCCGCGCCTTCCGCGCCGGTTCAGATCGACCTCGATTTGAGATCCCCGATGGACTCATATCCCTCGCGATAAAGCTCGCTCAGCAGCTCTTTCTTGATGCGCTGAACCAGGCCCGGCCCGTGATAGATCAGGGCGGAATAGATCTGGACCATGTCCGCGCCCGATTTGAGACGTTCGAACACATCGAAGCCGCTTTCGATACCACCGCAGGAAATTACGGCAATGCGCTTGCGCACCAGCGGGACGATACGACCGAGCATGTGAACGGCAAGCTGAGCCAGAGGACGTCCCGAGAGGCCACCCGCCTCGCTGGCCAGAGGGGAGCGAAGCGAATAGGGGCGGCTGATCGTCGTATTATTGACGATAATCCCCGACGCGCCACCTTCGATGGCAGCCTCGACGATGTCGGGCAGGGCGTCCGGATCGAGGTCGGGCGCGAGCTTTACAACCAGGGGTGGCAGGGAGTCATTCTGTCGGGTGACGGCCTGCAGAATATCGAGCAGACTGCTGGCGCTCTGCAGATCCCGCAATCCCGGCGTATTGGGCGACGACAGATTGATCGTGATGTAGTCTGCCAGCGGCGCCACACGTGCGGCGAGAGCGGGGTAATCCTCGAGCGGTTTCGCACCGATCTTGTTGATACCGAGATTGGCTCCAACGGGTACGGCTCTGATCGATGCATTGCGCCCCGCCTGAAGGGTGCGAAACCGGTCGAGACGCCGCGTGAAAGCCTCAATTCCGTCGCCGTTGAACCCCATGCGATTGATGATCGCCCGATCTTCCGTCAAGCGGAACAGGCGCGGCTTGGGGTTACCCTCCTGGGGTCTTGGCGTAACCGTGCCGCATTCGACGTGACCGAACCCCATGCGCGCAAGCGCGAGCGGGGCCTTCGCATTCTTGTCGAAGCCAGCGGCCAGCCCGACAGGATTGGGAAATCTGAGCCCCATGCATCGCGTGCTCAGAGCAGGCACGTCTTTCGGCGCGCTAGGCCCCAAACCGAGGGAGAGCGCCTCGATAGCGGCCTCATGGGCAGTCTCGGGATCGAGACCATGGAACAGCTTTGTGCCCAGGGTCGAGAGGAATGAATGGGCCATGAAACATCCTGCACAGAAGATCGATGCGCCTCTCTATAACGCTCTGCCTGCTCGGGTCGACCCCTCTTGCGGCCATCGCATCGCCACGCAGCTTGCCTGCGCGTGCCGGCACGATCGCGTGCAGCGAGTGGTGCGGGCCCGGATCCGGAAAGAGCAACACAGCTCGCCCTTTCAACACGAATTCCCGTCGGGCGCTGTTGCTCACCAACCCGTAAACATGGAATGAGGGGACGCACGCTGCGGACCTGCCCGGCGCAATCGCATAGAGTGGAGACAGCATCATGTGGGACGAGCCCTATCTGGAGACCTGCTGTCGTTCGACGCTCCACAGGGTCCTGCTCTGCGAAGGCATAGGCCGGCCTCAAGGGCTGCGCGACCAACCCTGCCTGGAGCGCCTGCAGGCCATGGGGTTCGTGTTCGTAGGCGATGACGGGCGCTTTCACATAACCCCCGCCGGGATGAGCCGACACGATCAGGAAATCGGACAGCTCAAGCCCATGTCAGGGCGTGCCTCGCACATCCGTTTCTGATCCCTCTGCCATCTTGGCTTCAATTCATGGAATGCGCCGGGAACTGCCCGCGTAAGACGCATGATCGTCAGACGCGTGATGGCCGGTCTGCCACACAACCCCAGGAAAGACCGGCTCAAACCACGCGCTAATTCGGTTGACAGAAACCTTACAAGGACGCAACACTCACGCCCATACCAGGGGGGGCCTCGACAAGAGGCTGAGAGGCTGATCGCGGGATAACCGCAGCGCAGCGACCCTTTCGCCCCGGCATGTGGGCGAAGAACCTGATCCGGTTCGTACCGGCGTAGGGATTGGTGTGAGCGGACCGATCTCCTTTCGTGACGTCCATTCACTCTGCTCTTGCGCTGTCGGACATAACTCCACGCCGCAAGGGGAGACATGATGGACGACTCAACGCTCAACACCACCGAACATGACACTTCAGAACAAGGCACCCTGGGTCAAAACAGCCCGGTGCGGTCCGGGCGCGACAGCGCTCCAGCCCACGGCAAGGTGACGACCGGCCCCATCTCGGGCTCACGCAAGGTCGTATCCAGTCCAGCCGACCGGCCGGACATTACGGTGCCTTTCCGCGAAATCGATCTCGAACCGAGCGCAAACGAGCCTCCGGTGCGCGTCTATGACACATCCGGCCCCTATACGGCGCCGGGCTATCATGCGGACGTGTCACTGGGTCTGCCCCATCTCAGAAAATCCTGGCTCGCCAGAAGAGGGCTGACACCGGTCACGCAAACAAGGGCGATCAAGCCCGAGGATAACGGCTTTGCCAAAGGCGATCATGCCGTGCCTCAATGTCCGGCATCGCACGACGTGCTCTGTGGCGATGCAGCGCCCCATGTCACACAATACGAATTCGCACGCGCCGGTATCGTCACCGAAGAAATGATTTTCGTGGCGCATCGTGAAAATCTCGGTCGCGCCGCAATGGTTGAGGGCGCGGAGGCACGACGCGCCGATGGCGAGGATTTCGGCGCGGAAATACCCGCCTTCATCACCCCGGAATTTGTCCGGTCGGAAATTGCCGCGGGCAGGGCGATCATTCCGGCCAACATCAATCACCCCGAGCTTGAGCCCATGATCATCGGGCGCAATTTTCTCGTCAAGATCAACGCCAATATCGGCAACTCGGCGGTAACCTCTTCGGCAGCAGAGGAAGTCGAGAAGCTTGTCTGGTCGATCCGCTGGGGTGCGGACACGGTCATGGATCTCTCCACAGGGCGCAACATCCACAACATCCGCGACTGGATCCTGCGCAACTCCCCCGTTCCGATCGGCACGGTACCGCTTTACCAGGCGCTGGAGAAGGTGGGCGGTATTGCCGAAGAGCTGACATGGGAAGTCTATCGCGACACGCTGATCGAACAGGCTGAGCAAGGCGTCGATTATTTCACCATTCATGCCGGCGTGCGCATTGCCCACGTGCCCCTGACGGCGGGTCGTACCACCGGGATCGTCTCCAGAGGCGGGTCGATCATGGCGGCGTGGTGCCTTGCCCATCATCGCGAGAATTTCCTGTACGAGCATTTCGACGAGATTTGCGACATCATGCGTCGCTACGATATCTCGTTCTCGCTCGGTGACGGCCTGCGCCCCGGATCGATTGCCGATGCAAACGACGCCGCACAATTCGCTGAGCTGGAAACGCTGGGGGAGCTGGCCCGCATTGCCTGGGCCAAGGGATGCCAGGTCATGATCGAAGGGCCGGGTCATGTGCCCATGCACAAGATCAAGATCAACATGACCAAACAGCTGCGCGAGTGCGGCGAGGCACCTTTTTACACGCTCGGTCCGCTCACGACTGATATCGCCCCCGGTTACGATCACATCACCTCGGGCATCGGGGCGGCGATGATCGGATGGTACGGTTGTGCCATGCTCTGCTACGTCACACCCAAGGAGCATCTGGGTCTGCCTGATCGTTCCGACGTCAAAGTCGGTGTGATCACCTACAAGATTGCCGCCCATGCGGCCGATCTCGCCAAGGGGCATCCCGCGGCGCAGATACGCGACGATGCCATTTCACGCGCACGATTCGAGTTCCGCTGGCAGGATCAGTTCAATCTGGCGCTCGATCCCGACACGGCGCGCTGTTATCACGATGAGACTCTTCCGAAAGAGGCGCACAAGACGGCGCATTTCTGCTCCATGTGCGGGCCGAAATTCTGCTCGATGAAGATCAGTCACGATATCAGGCGCAATGCCGAGCGTGAGCAGGGCATGGAGCAGATGAAAGAGAGCTTCAAGGCGCATGGCAGCAAGCTCTACCTTGCACCGGGCGAAGTCGAACCCGCCTGATCTGGCACTGTCCGCCGGTCCCTCTTCCTGCGGCGGGGAGAGGGGCCGGCACTTCGCCCGCTCTTACCTGACTACTTGATAACAGCCGTGCGCCGCACGGATGCGTGATCGTGACAAGGTGCCGGTGCTACGATAGACGGATGCGCCGATCACGCATCCGGATTGTCATGACCTATCTTTACCTAATGATCGCCATCTGCTCCGAAGTCTTCGCAACGACCATGCTCAAGATGTCGGACAGTTTTACGCGGCCCGTTCCCGGAATGCTGAGCGTTCTGGGTTACTGCATCTCGTTTTATGCCCTGTCATTTACGCTGCGCGTCATGCCGACGGGCATCGCCTATGCCATCTGGTCCGGCGTGGGGATCGTCCTGATTTCAGCAATAAGCTGGGTCAAGTTCAAGCAGGCACTCGATCTTCCCGCTCTGATCGGGCTTGCCCTGATCATCGTCGGTGTGGTGATCGTGAACGTGTTTTCGCGCTCAGTCATGCATTAACGGTTAAACGGCGTGAATTTAACGACGTTTCCACGCATTTAATTGACGATTGCCATGGCAGGTTCTTATGCCAGAGCAATGAAGGCGCCCATGGTCGAACCCCATATCCTCGATACGCTCACATCAAGACATCGCGCAGACGCGTCCAAATATCGCGCGGAGAACGCCGGAACGCTGCCACCTGTGGCCATCAAAACGAAAAAGCGTGCGAAGAAAGCGACCCAGGCAGCCCCACTCGTAAGCGAACCTCATCTGGAAGCGCTCCTGAAAAAAGATCTCGCGCGTGCCATGGTGCGATGTACGAGCTTCTATATGCTCGACATGCCCGAAGATCTGATCGAACAGAGTGCTGCATTTCTCGATGCGCTCGGCAGGTTATGGGCAGCGCGCGGTATCGATCCGGAGGCTGTATGGCGCGAGATCGATCATCGGGTGCAACTTGGCAATCTGCTGAACCGCCTTAATCGCCATACGCCGATCGAAGCTGAGACGACGCGCAAATATTGGCGTCCATCCTCTACCAAGCTGCCCTGACCGTTAGCTCGCGCACCGGCATGCTCTTTGCCAGAATTTTGGCATAACAGGACTTATCCAACGATACATCATGGAAAACTCAGCCGATATTGCCGTCCTGTTCGTCCTTTTCCTCTCGGCGCTATGGGGTGCCACGCGAGGCTTCGCCAAAGAGGTTTTCAGTCTTGCGGCCTGGATCGGCAGCTTCGTACTGGCCGCACGCATCGCCCCGCTGATCCTGCCCTGGCTTGCGCAGAAGGTTACCGATCCGCTTGCCGCCTCGGCGCTCGCCTATATCCTCGCGTTCATCGTGCTGGTCCTGCTGCTCTCGACAGTTGCGCAGCGCTTCGCTGCCACACTGCGCACGCTTCTTGTTGGAGGTACTGACAGGATACTTGGTTGCTGCTTCGGCATCGCGCGCGGATACATCCTGGTTGTTGTGCTTTATCTCGTCTGTATGTCGCTTGCTGGCGCAACAATTGCACAATCGCTCATTGCAGGGAGCCGTTCGGGTCCCTACATCCTGACAGGCGTGCACATGGTGCAGGAACTTATGCCATATTTCCCGCAACTTCATCTTGCCATGCCGCCCGCAACAGGCCATGAGGCTGCCTTCTGATCGACCCGCCTCGAACGCCTTATTCCGAATGCCCCATACCGAATGTCCCACACCGAATGTCCATGTGTGACCCCGCCGAGGAGCGCTGCCCGATGATGCACCCCGAAACACTCGACACCTTGAACCGCCCTTACGAGGAATGCGGCGTGGTGGGTATCTGGGGCGCTCCCGACGCAGCCGCACTTGCCGCACTGGGCCTTCATGCACTGCAGCATCGCGGTCAGGAAGCCGCAGGTATCGTCAGTCATGACGGCGAACGTTTCTGTCAGCACAAGGGCTTGGGCCTTGTGGGCGATGTCTTCAGTGATGCGCGGGTCATGAACACGCTCAAGGGCAGCGGAGCCATCGGGCATAACCGTTATGCCACCACCGGCGGCACGCTTCTTCGCAATGTCCAGCCCCTCTATGCCGATTTCGAATTCGGCGGCCTGGCCGTGGCACATAACGGCAACCTCACGAATGCCGCCACACTCAGACAGGCTCTGGTCAAGCGCGGCTGTCTTTTCCAGTCGACCACCGATACAGAGGTCTTCGTTCACCTCATCGCCATTTCGCTATACGCCACAGTTCTCGAACGTCTGGTCGATGCGGCCAAGCAGGTGAAGGGCGCCTATTCGGTTGTGGCCCTGACACCGGACTTTCTGGTCGGATTGCGCGACCCGCTGGGGGTCAGGCCGCTCATTCTTGGCCGCCTGGCCGATGGCGGATGGATGCTCGCCAGCGAGACCTGTGCACTCGATATCGTCGGGGCAGAGTTCGTGCGTAATGTCGAGCCGGGCGAGCTGGTCATCATCGATAATGACGGCGTACGCTCCATGCGTCCCTTCGCTCAGACAAGGCCCCGCTTCTGCGTTTTCGAGTATATCTACTTCGCCCGGCCTGACTCGATCCTTGAGGATCACTCCGTCTACGAAGCGCGCAAGCAGATCGGTGTCGAGCTCGCACGCGAAAGCGGCGTCGAAGCCGACGTGGTCGTGCCGGTCCCCGATTCAGGCGTGCCGTCGGCAATGGGCTTTGCGGTCGAGAGCGGTATTCCTTTCGAAATGGGGATTATCCGCAATCATTATGTCGGCCGTACATTCATCGAGCCGACAGACCAGATCCGCAATCTTGGCGTACGTATGAAGCATTCGGCCAATAGACCGGTGCTGGAAGGCAAACGCGTCGTTCTGGTCGATGACTCGATCGTGCGCGGCACAACTTCGCGCAAGATCGTCGACATGGTGCGTGCAGCCGGTGCGACGGAGGTGCATATGCGCATCAGCAGCCCACCGACGAAGCATCCCTGTTTTTACGGGATCGACACGCCCGAGGAGAGCCAGCTCCTTGCCGCAACGCACAGCCTCGAGGAAATGGCTGAAGCCATCGGCGTGGACAGCCTGGCTTTCATCTCGTTCGACGGTCTGTACCGTGCGCTTGGCCACGACGACCGGACAGGTGCGCAGGGCCGCTATTGCGATGCCTGCTTTACCGGTGATTACCCGATCGAGCTGGTCGATAAAGAAGGGCGACTGGTCGCCTGATAGGAAAACGGGGCCTCTCAGGCCCCGTTTTCACGTTCCAGCCCCGCAAGAAACATGCGTACGACCTTGCGGAGATATTCCGTCTGACCTTCCCAGTATTGCTTGGTGCGGCAATGGCTCAGCTCGCAAAGCACGGATGTCGCCAGAGCGCTGCCAAACAGCATGTCCGATGCTTCCTCCACATCGCCAATGACAAGACTGCCATCCTCAACGAGGCGTTCCAGCCAGACGCGCAAGGGAAACGGACCGGCCGCACTTGAAAAGAATTCGCGTACGAAGCGGCTGACTTCGGGATTACGCGAGACCTCGGCAATCACCACCCGTATGAGGCTCAGACGTTTTTCCGCCATCATGGCGACCGACAGGGCTTCGAGCCCGTAAACCAGACGGTCCTCGACCGTGTCACCCAGAAGTTCGAGATCGCGCATCCCCGACAGCAATAATCTGTCACGAAGCAGAAGCTCGACCATTTCCTGTTTCGATGCAAACATGTGGTAGAGCGTCTTCTTCGACATGTTCGAGCATTGCGCGATACGGTCCATCGAAGCGCCCGAATAACCATATTGCTGCAGAACAATTTCTGCTGCGTCGAAAATTCTTTCTCGTCGTTCGGTCTCGCACAGCACGGGTGGACGCCCGCAATGCTTGCGCATCAGAGCAGGTTCACGGTCAGAAACAGACGATCTGAGGGGTGGGGGTGTTGTTGACATCGTGTTGCGAAAAACCGCTCCGGGGCTGCTTCAGGTCCGTTGACCAGGGTTCGGAAACCGTATAGTTCCCTATGCATGAGAAACTCAAGGGTTTCCGAAACCTTTTTTGGCGCGAGCGCAAGGTTTCCGGTTACCCTTCTTGCACATCGGTAATTTTGGATAGCGCCAGCATGCGAGCATCTTCGTTCTACTCGTTCCGTTCGCCTTGGAGCCTCAAGGCAACGACGAGCCTTTCCCTGCGCCTTATCCCTTTGGCTCTCCTGACACTCGACCTGTCAGGCTGTAAGCACAAGGGTGCCGCGCCTACGCCTCCGCCGCAGACCGTGGGCATCTATACGGTCCATCCTCACCCGCTGAAGACGAGCACATCGCTCCCCGGTCGTGTCGAGGCATTCGAGCAGGCACAGGTCCGCCCGCAGGTCGGTGGCGTCATCCTCAAACGCACCTTCGAGCAGGGAACGGACGTCAAGGCGGGTCAGCTGCTGTACGTGATCAACCCGGCGCCGTTCAAGGCAACCTACGACCAGGCAAAGGCGCAGCTTCTGCATGCCCAGGCCGCTGCGTTGAGCATCCGCGCCCAGCTGGAGCGTTATCGCCCGCTTGCTGCGGCTCATGCTGTCAGCAAACAGGACTACGACAATACGCTTTCATCCGCCCGTCAGGCGGAAGCCGACATTGCCCAGGCCAAGGCGAATGTTGACAGCGCTGCCGTCAATCTGGACTGGACGCAGGTTCGCTCGCCCATCGACGGGCGCATCGGCCGTATGCTCGTCACGCCCGGTACGCTCGTGACCGCCGGTCAGACCAACGCGATTGCAACCGTGACGCGTATGGACCCGATTTATGTCGACGTTAATCTCGCCACATCGGACATGTTGCGGCTGCGTCGCGAGTTTGCCAGCGGCAAGCTCGAAAAGGTCTCTGGCAACGCGGCTGCGGTCGAGCTGACACTCGAAGACGGTAGCCATTACGATAAATCCGGTCAGCTTCGCCTGACAGAAGTCACAGTCGACCCCGCCACGGGGACGATGGTCGTTCGTGCCGAGTTCCCCAATCCGGACCGTCTGCTCATGCCGGGCATGTATGTCCATGCCGAGGTGGCTGAAGGGATCGACCCCAACGCCATCACAATTCCGCAGCCTGCCTTGCAGCGCGATTCCAAGGGCGATCCTTTCGTCTACGCACTCGATGGCGACAACAAGGTTACGATGCGCTTCGTGCAGCTCGATCGCGCGCTCGATGGCGACTGGGTCGTTATGGGTGGCCTGAACAACGGTGACAGGATCATCGTCGAAGGGCTGCAAAAAGCGCACCCGGGTGCCGTCGTGAAGCCTGTCGAGAAAACGTCCGACGGCAAGTCAGATAACGCCCAGCCCGCGCACGCAGGATAAGAGCTCTTCATGTCCCGTTTTTTCATCGACAGACCGATCTTTGCCTGGGTCATCGGGCTGATCATCATGCTTGTGGGTGGCGTGTCCATCTTCAGCATGCCGATTGCACAATACCCGTCGATTGCACCGCCGCAGATCGCGATCACGGTCGACTACCCCGGTGCGTCGGCTGAAACGGTCAATAACACGACTGTCCGCCCGATCCTGCAGCAGATGTTCGGCCTCGATCATCTCGAATATCTTTCGGCGTCTTCCTATGGCAGCGGCCATATGGAAATCGACCTGACCTTCGCACAGGGCACGAACCCTGACATTGCGCAGGTTCAGGTGCAGAACAAACTTCAGCTCGCCCAGCCCCGCCTGCCGACGGAAGTCGTCAATCAGGGTCTGAGCGTGACGAAGGCCGTGAAGAACTTCATGCTCGTGATCGCCTTCATCTCGACCGATAGCAGCATGTCCGGTCAGGATATCGCCGATTATGTGGCATCGAACGTGTCCGATCCGCTGTCGCGCGTGTCCGGCGTGGGCGATCACACGCTGTTCGGTTCCGAATACGCCATGCGTATCTGGATGGACCCCAATAAACTGTACAAATACGCGCTCAATGTGAGCGATGTGCAAACTGCCATCCAGCAGCAGAATATCCAGGTGTCTTCCGGTGAGCTTGGCGGTCTGCCGGCGACCAAGGAAATCGGCTTCGACGCCACCATCATCGGCCCGACCCGCCTGAGCGAGCCCGAGCAGTTCAAGAAGATCGTGCTCAAGGTCCAGCAGGATGGCTCGCAGGTTCATCTGAGCGATGTGGCGCGCGTCGAACTCGGTGCGCAGAACTACAATCTGACGTCGTTCTACAACAATCTGCCGACAGTCGGTATGGCGCTCAAGCTCGCGCCGGGCGCCAACCAGCTGACGACCGAAACGGCCGTTCGTGCAAAGATTGCCGAGCTGGAGAAGTTCTATCCGCAGGGCCTGAAGACGGTTTATCCGCTGGATACCGAGCCTTTCATTACCCTGTCGATCAAGGAAGTGGTGATCACACTGGTCGAGGCTATCGCGCTCGTCTTCGTGGTCATGCTCATCTTCCTGCAGAATTTCCGTGCAACGCTCATTCCGACGATTGCCGTTCCCGTTGTGCTTCTGGGTACGTTCGGCGTGCTTGCGGCCCTCGGTTTCTCGATCAACACGCTTACCATGCTGGCCATGGTGCTTGCCGTCGGTCTGCTCGTCGATGATGCCATCGTCGTGGTGGAAAACGTCGAACGCGTGATGAGCGAGAAGGGGCTTTCTCCCAAAGAGGCGTCCCGCCAGTCCATGGATGAAATCACGGGCGCTCTGGTTGGCATCGTGCTGGTCCTGACCGCCGTGTTCCTGCCTATGGCGGCGTTCAGCGGCTCGACCGGTGTGATCTATCGCCAGTTCTCCATCACGATTGTCGCCGCCATGTGGCTGTCGGTCCTCGTCGCAACGGTCATGACGCCCGCACTCTGCGGCTCCATGCTCAAGCCGACGCACAAGGAGCACAAGACGGGCCCGATTGCGTGGTTCAACCGCAATTTCGATCGTATGACCAATGGCTATCTGCGCGGCGTCAAGCTCCTCATCCGCAGCCGTCTTGTCAGCATGCTCATCTTCGCCGTGTTCGCTATCGGCGCGGTCTTCCTGTTCCTGCGCGTGCCAGGAGGCTTCCTGCCTGAGGAAGATCAGGGAATCATCTTCGGTCAGGTGACCATGCGTCCGGGCGCAAATAATGCCCAGACAGCCGCGGTCAATCGCAAGATCACCGATTATGTGATGCATCAGTACGGTGACATCGCGCAGTCCGTCTTTGCCATGAACGGCTTCAACTTCGCCGGTCAGGGCCAGAGCGCAGGCGCCTTCTTCATCCGTCTGAAGCCATGGGATGAGCGTCCGGGCTACAAGAATACCACCATGTCCGTTGCTGGCGCGATCATGAAGCATTTCTGGATGGATCCGGAAGCGATGATCTTCGCCATCAACCCGCCAGCCGTGATGGAACTCGGCAATGCGGCCGGTTTCGATCTTGAGCTTGAGGATAACGGCCATCTGGGCCATCAGGCCCTGCTGAACGCCCGTAATCAGGTTCTGGGCGAAGCCGCGAAAAACCCACGTCTTATGGCGGTTCGCCCCATGGGTCTGGAAGATCAGCCGCAGTTCCATCTCGATATTGATCGCGAGCGCGCCAATGCGCAGGGCGTGACAAATGCCGAAATCAACACCACCATCCAGGGGGCGTTCGGCTCGATCTACGTCAACCAGTTCATGCGTAGCGACCGTGTGAAGCAGGTCTATATCGAAGGCGAGGCCTGGGCGCGCATGACGCCCGAAGACCTCAATAAATGGTACGTCCGCAATACCGCTGGAGACATGGTGCCATTCAACGCCTTCGCCACCGGTAACTGGATTGTCGGACCGCAGAAGGTGGAAGACTATAACGGTCTGAACTCCTTCGAGCTTCAGGGTCAGGGCGCTCCGGGCACCAGCTCCGGTGCGGCCATGCAGGAAATGGAGAAGATCCTGTCCCATCTGCCCAAGGGGATCGGTTACGAATGGACCGGTATTTCCTATGAGCAGGTCGCATCCAGCGGCTCGACGGGTCCTCTCTACGCCCTCGCATCCATCGTGATCCTGCTTTGCCTTGCGGCACTGTATGAAAGCTGGGCAATTCCGTTCTCGGTGCTGATGGTCCTTCCGCTCGGCGTGCTCGGTGCAATCGGCGCCACGCTATGGCGCGGGCTCGATAACGACGTGTATTTCCAGGTCGGACTGCTCACCACGGTGGGTCTGTCGGTCAAGAACGCCATTCTGATCGTGGAATTCGCCAAGGAGTTCTTTGAACAGGGCGATTCACTCGAAGACGCCGTGCTCAAGGCAGGTCGTGAGCGTCTGCGCCCGATCCTGATGACGTCCATCGCTTTCGTCTGCGGCGTGTTCCCGCTGGCAATCGCGACCGGCGCGGGATCGGCGGCACGCGTGGCGATCGGTACCTGCGTGGTTGGCGGCATGCTCTCGGCAACCGTGCTTGCCGTGTATTTCGTCCCGGTATTCTTTGTTGTGATCCTGCGTCTCTTCAAGGTAACCCGCATGAAGGATCGCGTTGACCCCTACGAACACCGCAATGAAGCCGCTCGGGGAGAGGGCGCATGAGCCTCATGACCAAGTCCAGATCGGTGAGCGCCCTCATGGCGTTCACCATGCTCGCCTCGTGCAATCTTGCACCGAAATACGAGCGCCCCACCCAGCCGGTGCAGAACAGCTATCCGGCAGATTCAGGTCGTACGCAGCCCCTCAAGGGTCAGGCCGCGGCGGATATAGGGTGGAAGCATTTCTTCACCGACGCGCGTCTGCGTGCGCTGATCGAGCTTGCACTGAAGAACAACCGCGATCTGCGCAGTCAGGCTGCAGCGATCATGGAAGCGCAGGGCAGCTACGATGTGCAGCATGCCTCGCTGTTTCCGCCTATCGGCGTATCGGGGCAGGGACAGTTTCTCGCTCCGTCCGAAACCGCCGGCTTCTCCTTCGCACCGGGTCTCGGTCGAAGCACCTCGATGCTGCGATACTATGGCTTAGGGATCGGGTTCTCGTCGTATGAGGTCGATCTCTTCGGCCGCATTCGCAATCTGTCCCGCCAGCAGGCCGAAGAACTGCTTGGGTCGCGTATGAATGCGCAATCCGTTCTGATCAGTACGGTCTCGCAGGTTGCCAATACCTATCTGCAATGGCTGGCCGACCGTGAACTCGTTCGCGTGACCAATCAGACCCTGACGTCGCAGAGCGATACGCTCAGACTGACACAGATGAAATACGATCACGGCGAGGCCGATGCCCTGACGCTGGCCCAGACCCAGACCCAGGTCGAACAGGCAGCAAGCAACAAGGCGCAGTACGAACGCCAGATGGCGCAGGACGAGCATCAGCTCCAGCTTCTGGTCGGCGTCCCTCTGCCCGACACCCTGCCTCCACCGCAGCCCTTCGGCGCACAGACATTGCTGAGCGATCTGCCGGCTGGTCTGCCGTCGGACCTGATTGCGCAAAGGCCGGATATCCAAACCGAAGAGCATAAGCTGATGGGGGCCAATGCCAATATCGGTGCCGCACGCGCTGCTTTCTTCCCCAAGGTAACGCTCACAGCGCAGGAAGGCGTCAGCTCGCTCCAGTTCAGGCATCTGTTCACGCCGGGTGCGCAGACATGGTCGGTTTCGCCCAATATCGAGCTGCCTATTTTCACCTGGGGCCAGAATGAGGGGAACCTCAAGGTCAGCAAGGCACGGCGTCTGGCGCAAATCGCCACTTATGAGAAAACGGTTCAGACCGCGTTCAAGGAAGTGTCGGATGCCCTGACGGCGCGTGAGACCTATCTCGCGCAGGATGCACATATGAAGGGTCTGGTGCAGTCGTCGAAGCAGGCCTATGACCTTGCCATGATGCGCTACAATACGGGTATCGATCCCTATCTCACGACGCTTACCCAGCAGCGCAGCCTCTATGACGCTCAACAAAGCCTGATCGTCGTGCAATTGGCGCGTTACCAGAATCTGGTAACGCTCTATCGGGCCCTTGGAGGCGGCTGGAGCGCGTCGGATGTCGCCGCAAGTGCAGCTCTGCCTTCAACCCCAGGAAAAGGCTGACACAGGAAACCACCGGATGAGACAGTCCATACTATACCGCTCCATGTTCTGCGCTCTCGGGATCGGGGTCGTCATGACCCCGGTACTCGCAGCTGCGCAGGATGATGATGACGGCAAGAAGAAGCCGGATATGCATCAGCTTGCCCGCTCATCGGCCCTGCCGAAGGCCGAAGCCGATTTCTCGATGTTCAAATATCGTCCTGCTGGCGACAAGGTAACCGAACAGCCGGATGCCAACCGCATTCTGTTCAAGCGCCCGGACGGCACGCCGGATGGCTACGCACAGCGTCGTGGCAATGCGATCATCTATTACGATCGCTACGGCAAGGTCTCGCACGTTCAGCCGCTGGACGACTGAACGGACCAGTAACCCGTCATGGAGCAGGAAGCCTTCGAATGCAGGCTTTCCGTTCGATGTCGGGTT
Source organism: Asaia lannensis NBRC 102526 (assembly GCF_024054035.1). Taxonomy (GTDB): domain Bacteria; phylum Pseudomonadota; class Alphaproteobacteria; order Acetobacterales; family Acetobacteraceae; genus Asaia; species Asaia lannensis. Next base: position 32,396 of record NZ_JAMXQU010000014.1, on the reverse strand, counting down.
TATTATTTAATTTATTGTCCAGCCAAGTTTTGTCGCGGACTGCGCGTGTTAAGCGCCTAATATTGCGCACCATGTCAGAGATTCTCAGGTCCATCGCGGCACGAACGCTCCGCAAGCCCCCTTATGGTCCGACCCGGTCCATACCCCTGTGGCGAGGCGCTTTCCTCTTCCTCGCGACAATCGGTTTCATGCCGACCGGTCACGCGGAGAGTTTTCATGAGGCGATCCAGCTTGCCTGGGATCGCGATCCGGCCAACACATCCTACTCCATCGATGCCACGGCCTCACACAAAAATGCGCGGGCCGCCCAGTCGTGGTTCCCCGAAGGCCCGATCATCGCCGGACAGTATCTCGACGATCATTTCATCGGCACCAATCTTGGCTACACGACCTATCAGGGCAGCATCAGTCTGCCCCTGTGGCTGCCGGGACAGGGTACCGCGACGGTAAAGAATGCCCTCGCTGACGAGGAAGTGGCAAAAGCCCGCATCAAGGTCCAGCACCTTCTCAGCGCCGTACGCCTGCTCGATCTGGCCAGCAGCGCCACGCTTTTGCAAAAAAAAATCGGCAATCTGCGGGCGACAAGCGATCTGCTCGAACGCGTTGTTCAAAGCTCGCATCAGGGCCTGCGCGCCGGGGAAATCGCGGCAGCCGATTTCGATGCAGTTGTCGGCGAAAAAGCGGATTTCGATGCCCAGATCGCGCAGTCCGAACAGGCGCTCGAGAATGCCCGCGCCGAACTGGAAGCCCTGACGGGCACGGATGAAATTCCGGATATCCTCTCACTCGACGGACGCATGCTGCGAACACAGAACCTGAGCCTCGACCCGGCGCGCGATCCACGTATCGAAATGGCTGCTGCCGTATCGCGCAGTGCCAAGGCGGCCTATACGCTCGCCCGCCATTCCTACATGCCCAATCCCCAACTCGGTGTGCAGGTTGTCAAACAGGGGCAGTACGGCAGTCCGTGGGACACGCAGGTCGGTGTGCAGTTCTCCATGGCGCTCCCTAGCGAGGCCAGAAACACGCCTATCGTCATGAAAGAGGTCAAGGCCATGGGCGCCGCAGAGCGCGACGCCATTCTCGCCCAGCGCAAGGTCAAAACCGAATATCGTCAGACACGCGCCAGTCTCAGTTCCGCCCTGACCATGCTCCGTAGCGCGTCCTCCGCCCGCCACGCTCTCGATTCACGCGCCCATGACCTCGAACACGCCTGGAGTGTGGGCGAGACACCGGTCATCGAATATCTGCGTGCGCGGCGCGCGGCTCTCGAAGCCGGACAGAGAAGCGCCGAAGCTGACGTCATTTGGCACGCGGCAATGATAAGAATGAGCCTGATGGCCGGGAACTACCCATGATATATCGCTCTGTCCTCAGGCCTCGGCCCGCACACATCGCAACCCTGCTTGCCTGTGCGGTTCTCTCCTCAAGCGTTTTTCTCCCTGGTCCCGCTTTTGCCCAGATGGGCGGCAGCTGGCCGAAAGCGCCCATCGTGATTTCGCGCGAGGCGCTCTCGCATGAGAATATCCACACGGCCATCACCAAAGCTGGCGCACTGCCACCCCATGTCGATGTTCCAGCCTATATCGATCAGGATGACAGACGCAGTGCACGCATTCATCCGGTAGGGCAGGGACGTGTTCAGACTGTTCTGGTCACGCCGGGTGAGGTTGTGAGCAAGGGTCAGGTGTTGTTCACCTATGACGATTTCAGTCTCAGCGATGCGCATCAGCGCCTGCTCTCGGCCGAGGCCGCCCTGCAACAGGCCAAGGCCCTGCGTGACGATGCACGCCTCTCCTATGACAGGGCGCGCTCCCTCCAGGGGGGCGCGGTGTCACAGGGCGAAGCACAGCGACGGCGTTCGCGATTGCAGGATGCCGAGGGCACGGTCAAACGCAGCCAGGCGATTGTCCAGAACGAGCGTGAGCGCCTCGCCCGTTTTTCCTCATCGTCAGAGAAAACCGAGGGGCTTCATTCCTCCGTTATTTCCCCCATCGACGGGATCGTAAACAGGATAACGGTAGGCGTGGGGGAGGAAGTATCGGGACGTGCTGCCCCTGCCGTTGAAATTGACGATCTTTCCCATGTCTGGGTGGTTTCGCAGGTCGGTGAGCAACAGGCGACCCATTTGAGTCGGGGCGGCCGACAGCTGACATGGCCCGCGCCCGATGCCCAGCCGATCGCATCGCGTATCGATCTGATCGAGGGCAGCGTGGACCCGATGACGCGCCATGTTCTGGTGCGCAGCCTTGTAGAGAACGCAAAACGTCAGCTCAGGCCTGACATGCTGGTCAAGACGAGGCTCTTTTCATCGGAACTGGTTCACGGAACGAGCCTGCCTGCGACGGCAATCCAGACAATCGGCAGCCAGCCCTGCGTTTTCGTTCGTATCGACGATACGCATTACGAGGCCAGAAAGGTCTCGACTGGCCCGGAACTCGACGGGACCATCATCGTCACCAAAGGGCTCAAACCCGGGGAGACTGTCGTGACAGATGGCAGTTTCGTGCTGAAATCCCAGGCACTTCTCGCACCCGAACCCAATCACGGTGAGGGCGGCCAGTAATCATGCGTTTCATGCTCGCCCTTCTCAAGGGGCGCGCCGCCATACTCGGTGCGGTCGTGCTCCTCATGATCGCCGGGATTGCGGACCTGCGCTCGTTGTCGGTCGAACCGGTACCGGATATATCGCCGCGTCAGGTGCTTATCAGCGTCCGGGCTCCCGGTCTGCCGACCGAAGAGGTCGAGCGACTGGTGACCTTCCCCATCGAAACCGTCATGTCCGGTATAGTGGGTGTCGATTCCATGCGCTCGGTGTCGCGCACGGGCGTTTCAGTGCTTTATCTCCAGTTCGACGACGGAACAGACATCTACAGGGCACGCGAGCTGGTGGCGCAGCGTCTCGATCAGGCGCGGGCGGCTGTATCGGTACGCAATATTGCCATCAGCATGGGCCCCATGGCAACCGGCATGGGCGAGATCATGCAGATCCAGATCCATGGCAAGGGTCAGTCTCTGGCGTCGCTCAATCGTATCATGACATGGAACGTGGTGCCGAAGCTGCGCCTCATTCCGGGGGTGATCGACGTCAATATCAATGGTGGTGCGTCGCAGACCTATCAGGTTGCCCTCAACCCCATGGCGCTCAGGCAGTTCCAGGTCTCGGTCTCGGATGTCTTCAACGCTGTCGATCGTGACAACGAGGCTGCGGGTGGCGCATGGATCGAGCATAATGACGAACAGCAGATCATCGTCGGCCGCTCGCTCATAGACAGCCTGCACGAGCTGGGCGAGGTTCAGGTGCGCAGCATGCCCAATGGCGGTGTCGTGCATGTGCGCGATGTCGGCACCGTGCGCGAAGGACGACTGCCCCGTCTGGGCGGCGTCACGCGTGATGGCGAGGGCGAAATCGTCAATGCCGTGATCCTGCTTCAGCAGGGGGCCAATGCCAAAGCCACGCTCGCGCGCATCGAGAAGGCCCTGCCTCAGATCGTCTCGACCCTGCCAGCAGGCGTGAGCCTCGAACCCTATTACAGCCGCGCCACACTAACCGATGTCACCATTCACACCGTCAAGGAAAACCTGCTTCTTGGCGCTCTGCTGGTCTTGATCGTTCTGCTGGTCGTAATAGGCGACTGGCGTGCCTCACTGGTCATTATCTCCGTCATTCCGTTTTCTCTGGTTGCGGCCATGGTTGGCATGCGTCATCTCGGGATTTCAGCCAATCTGCTGAGCCTCGGTGCAATCGATTTCGGCATGGTGGTCGATAGCGCCCTCGTGATTGTCGAAAGCGTTCTGTCCAGTCAGGCAGCAGCCAATGTGCCGCTGACGCGTCGTATCGCCGATACCGTCGCCTCTGTCGCGCGCCCGGTCATTTTCGCCATTCTCATTATCATCATGGTCTATCTGCCGGTACTGACGCTTGAGGGCGTTGAAGGGCGCATGTTCAGGCCCATGGCGCAGACGGTCATTCTCGCTCTCGTCGCATCGCTGATCTATGCGCTGGTTGCAGTACCGGCGTTCTCGGCACTGATCATGAAGATCAAACCTCATGTTGCGCACGGACCGGCGCGCGAGGCAGCAGGCAATAAGATCGATGGGCAGGGTGCAGAACAGAGTGCTGACGAGCATGGTCAGGACAACGCGCTTTCCGGCACCGAACACGATACGTTCTTTATCAGGTTTCTCAGGCGCGGCTTCGCTCCGGCTTCACGCTGGTGCATGGACAACACGCGCAAGGTGATCGCTATCGCCCTTGTTATTCTTGTCGTTTCTCTGGGCCTGACCACGCACCTCGGTGGCGAATTCATTCCCCAGCTTCAGGAGGGCGATCTCATCGTGACCTCCACCCGTCTGCCGGGCATTTCGCTCGATGCCTCGCTACGGTCCATCCAGCAGATCGAGAAAACACTCAGGCAGTTTCCCGATATCAGAATGCTGGTCAGCAACAGCGGTACGTCAGCCATTCCCACCGATCCCCAGGGCGGCGAGCAATCGGATACCTATGTTCTGCTCAAGCCGCGCTCGGAATGGAAAACCGCTACATCGCAGGAGGGGCTGATCAGGGCGTTCGACGCGGCACTGCGCAAGAACAACCCCGGATCGCTCTACTCGTGGAGCCAGCCCATCCAGATGCGTATGGACGATCTGCAATCCGGCGTGCGCTCGCAGATTGCGATTGGCATCTACGGGCCGGACATCGACACGCTCATGCGCCTTGCTGCAGATGCCGCACGTGTGGTCGATAGCGTGCCCGGTGCAGCAGACGTGGCGCCGCAGGATGTCGGGACGATCCCCTATCTTCACATCGATGTGGATCGTACGGCTGCCGCCCGTCTGAACGTCGATACGTCTGAAGTGCTGGACGTTGTGGAGTCCATTGGAGGCCATGTCGGACCGCCCGTCTCGTTGCAGGACGCGCTCATCCCTACCGAAGTGCGCATCATGGCAGAGGCACGGGACGATCTGGCGGATATCAAACTGCTTCCCGTACTCACGCGTGACGATCACACGGTACGTCTCGATCAGGTCGCGGATATCACCCTGCGCGATGGTCCTGCGGCAATCCGGCGCAATCAGGGCGAGCGGCGCATGATGGTCCAGGCCAATGTGCGCGGGCGCGACCTGAGCTCGTTCGTTCAGGAAGCCCAGCAAGCCGTCAAGACACAGATCAAGCTGCCGCCCGGCTATCGCATTGAATGGAGCGGGCAGTTCCGCAATCTCCAGACGGCGGTGGCCCGACTTGAGGTCGTCGTGCCAATCACACTGGTGCTGATCTTCTGTCTGCTGATCCTCGCCCTTGGCGATGTCTGGCTGGCGGCACTCGTCTTCGTCAATCTGCCTTTTGCCGCAACCGGTGGGATCATCGCCCTCTGGGTGCGCGGCATGCCATTCAGTATTTCGGCAGGGATCGGGTTCATCGCCCTGTTCGGCGTAGCCACGCTCAATGGCGTCGTTCTGATCGCCTATATCAGAGACAAGCGCCTGGCCGGGCTCGATGCGATCAAAGCCGCCGTTACCTCGGCACGCGAGCGCTTTCGCCCTGTCATGGCCACAGCGACGGTCGCCTGTCTCGGCTTTTTTCCCATGGCATTTTCAATGAGCGAGGGCGCCGAAGTCGAAAAACCACTGGCCACAGTCGTTATCGGGGGGCTCATCTCGTGCACCGCGCTTACGCTGCTCGTACTTCCCACACTCTATATCAGCCTCTCCGCTTGGCGTGAGAAGAAAGCGCGGCGTCCTGTCGGTGCGACACAGCAGGACTGAAACCACCCCGGCATCACGACGTTGATTTGACAGGCTTCGACATAAATGCCGCAATGACCGACAGGGTCTTGCGGCATTTGCCGTTTCAACGCCGCAAGCCAAGACGGAGATCCACGATGCTATCCTGTGTCGGATATGGCGCGCAGAGCGCTTCAGACAAACTTTCCCCATTCCAGTTCGAACGACGCGATACCGGTCCGGACGATGTCAAAATCGACATTCTCTATTGCGGCGTGTGCCATTCAGACATCCATCAGGCACGCAACGAGTGGCACAACACGATTTACCCCTGCGTTCCCGGACATGAAATCGTGGGGCGCGTAAGCGAAACAGGCGCCTCGGTGTCCCGCTTCAAGGTGGGCGATCTCGTCGGTGTGGGCTGTATGGTCGATTCCTGTCGCGAATGCCCGAGCTGCAAGGAAGGTCTCGAGCAGTATTGCGAAGAGGGCTTTGTCGGCACCTATAACGGCGAAGATCGACAGGGACGTGGTATAACCTTCGGTGGCTATTCGAAAGCCGTTGTCGTCGATCAGGCTTTCGTTCTCAAGGTGCCTGAAAACCTCGATCTCGCCGCGGTAGCGCCGCTTCTGTGCGCAGGCATCACCACCTATTCGCCGCTCAAGCACTGGAAGGTCGGGCCGGGTCAGCGCGTGGGTGTTGTCGGCCTGGGTGGACTTGGCCATATGGCCGTGAAATTCGCGCGCGCTTTCGGGGCGGAAGTGGTGCTCTTCACCACATCGCAGAACAAGGTTGCGGACGGTATTCGTCTCGGCGCCCATGAGGTCGTGCTGTCGAAAGATGCAGACGCGATGGCCCGTGAAGCCGGCCGGTTCGATTTCATTCTCGATGCCGTTGCGGCAGAGCACGATATCAATACGTATCTCAATCTGCTCAAGCGCGATGGCACACTGGTTCAGGTCGGTGCCCCCGAACAACCACTACCCGTTGCGGTGTTCAGCCTCATCATGAAGCGCCGTAACTTTGCGGGCTCGCTGATCGGCGGCATCGCCGAGACACAGGAAATGCTCGATTTCTGCGGCGAACACGGCATCACGGCCGATATCGAGATGATCGCCATGGACGAGATCGAACATGCTTATGCGCGCATGCTCAAATCGGACGTGAAATACCGTTTTGTCATCGATATGGCCACGCTCGATCACGCAGCCTGATACCGTTCTCACGGTATCCGGGAGGCGCCCGTTAAGGGCGCCTCCCGTGTAAAACGCCTAGCAGACTTCGACGGGGATTCCTGAAGCTTCCAGATCGGACAGGATTGCCGGCTTGATCTGCCCATCGGTCAGAATACGGTCAAATTCCTGAAGCGACGTCAGGCGATGCAAACCGCCTTGGCGAAACTTGGTGCTGTCCACAAGCAGAACGCACCGATCGGCAATTGCCATCAGCGCACGTTTTACCTTCACCACATCCTGATCGTTCTGGAACGCCGTATCGCCAGAAATGACCGAGGTTGACATAAACATGATGTTGCCGCGCAAAGACCGCGCCGCCTGCTCACAGACAAGCCCGAAAAATGCGTTGCGCGAATTGCTGTAATCGCCCCCGAGACAGATGATCTTGATACCGGGGAAGGGCGCAAGCGCCTGCACGACACCGACAGCATTGGTAATCACTGTCAGCGGTGCGCGTGCCGGAAGGAGCGGCAGCATTTCGGCTACCGTCGTCGAATCATCGAGGATGATGACCTGACCCGGTTCGATCATCGATACGGCGCGCTGAATGATCGCCTTTTTGAGATTGGCCGCCCGGTGTTGACGATAGGCCACATTTTTCTCGGTACGCGCCCGGTTCTTGAGCGTGATGCCACCATGGATCTTGTCAATCAGCCCCTGACTGGCAAGCGCATGGGCATCACGGTGAATCGTCATGCGACTGACGTCGAAATGCTCGGCAAGAAATTCGATGCTGGCGTTACCCTGCTCGAACAGCAGATCGAGAATCTGCTGCTGACGCGACTTCAGATTCTGACGTTTCACGCCCGAGAAACCGTCCAGGGGAGGTGCTGACCTGATGTCATCACTCATATTCAAGAACTGCCTTTGACAGAATTCGCTTTGTTCCGGTGGACCAAGCAGACCGATTGATTGATAACAAAAATATCACAAATATCTCATGCCAGCAAGGGATAGTCTCATACATCTGCTTAAGGGAAACAACATGTCATGCCCTTCAAGAGCGGGTGAGCGCCTGACCGGAAATAAACCTGTGCGTGTCCCGCGAGAGACAGAACTTGATCGATACCGGCGATCACCGGAGCGTGCGATAAATTACCTCACCCAACGTATCATATATAGCACTTTATTGTGATTTTCATAACATTTACGCTCATATTACAGCGGGAGAACGGTTAGGCCTCAAGTCATTATGGAGCCAAGTCATGGGTGCGGCATATCTGATCGGGATCGACTGCGGATCGTCCAGCGCCAAAACTGTGATTTTCGCCACAGACGGCCGGATTGCAGGAGTAGGGCATGCGCGCATCGCGCAGATCTCGGACACGCCGCGCCATGTGGAACGTGATCTGGAGAAAAGCTGGTCTGTCGTGGCCGGCACGATACGGGATGCGCTTGCCGATGCTGGATTGACCGGTGCCGACATTGCCGGTGTCGGGGTGACAGCACATGGCGATGGTTTATTCCTGCTCGACAGGGGCAACAGACCGCTCGGGCACGGAATCATGTCGCTCGACAGCCGTGCCTATGGTCTTCACGACCAGTGGAAGCGTGATGGCATCCTGGACAGGATGATGCCGCTCGCCGGGCAGCGCCCCTATCCTTATTCCGCAACCACATTGCTCGCGTGGATCAAGCGCCACCAGCCAGAGCGCTACAGCGCAATCGGCGTGGCATTCTTTGCCAAGGACTGGCTGCGCTACTGCCTCACAGGAGAGGTGGCGACCGATCTCACCGAGGCGAGTACGGCATTCACCGATCTGCATAGGCAATGCTACAGCACGGATATCCTCGACTGCCTCGATCTGCGCGAAGTCGCACCGGCACTGCCACCCATGCACGATTCCTGCGACTGCGCGGGCAGGGTAACTCCCGAGGCCGCCCGTATGACCGGTCTCATGGCAGGCACACCCGTTTCTGCAGGGCTGCATGACGTCATCGCTGCAGCGGTCGGGCTCGGACAGATCCGGCCAGGCGATATGACAGTGACCGCAGGCACGTTCTCGATCAATGAGGTTCTCCGCGACCGTCCGGTGACAGGCAATGAATGGGCCTGTCGCGCCGGATATCGCAAAGGTCTGTGGAACTGCATGGCGATCTCGCCCGCCTCGGCAAGCAATCTCGAATGGATGGCCCGCTATATCGACCCTGAAGATCCGGATTCCGCTGCAAAGCTGATCGATGCCGCGATAGGCAAATTCAGCGAGGGCCGCATGAACCGTCAGATCCCGCTCTATCATCCCTATCTGTTCGGCTCGCCGTTCGAAACACCGGCAACAGCCTCCTTTCTTGGGGTGCAGTCCTGGCATGACCGCGCCGACCTTTTTCGTGCCATGATCGAAGGAACGATCTTCAATCACCGCCACCATGTCGAGGACCTGCTTCGGACCGGGAGCGTCGTCCGTATCGGCGTATCGGGAGGAGGTAGCAGGCGACCGGAAATCGGCCAGCTTTTTGCCGATATTCTTGGACATACGGTCATGACTTCACCCGTACGTGAAGCCGGGGCGCTTGGCGCTGCGCTCACTGCGGGGGTGGCGTGCGGCATGGCCACGAGTCTCGAAAATGCTGTCGACTCTCTCGATGTTCAGCCCCGTCAGTTCGGACCTGATGCTGTCATGAAACGGTATTACGACTCAATTTACGCGCGTTATCAGTCTGTCGCCCAGGCACTGGAGCCATTCTGGCCCGCCCTGCATAGTGATCAGGGTGACGATTACCTCACCGACTCGCTTCCGAATGCCTGAAACCCCGTCGCCTGTATTTGACCATCATCCATTTCGGCTTTGTCCGATGACACGCATGAGCACGAGACTGACATGACCCATTCCGCCGAACAGCTCGATTCCACCCATTTCGATGTGACGATCATCGGCGCCGGCATCAATGGCGTCGGCCTTTTCAGGGAGCTCGCGCTTCAGGGCGTCAACGTGCTCCTGATCGAGCGCGAGGATATCTGCGCAGGCGCCTCTGCGGCTCCGTCACGTCTTATCCATGGTGGAATCAAATATCTCGAAACGGGTGAATTCAGACTTGTCGCGCAATCCACGCTTGAGCGTAACCTGCTCCTCAGAAATGCGCCGCATCTGGTAACGCCGCTTCCGACAGTCATACCGATCCATTCATGGTTTGGCGGTATTATTCCCTCGATCAGACGTTTTCTGGGATTCAGGAGCAAGCTTGCCGATCGCGGCGTGCTGATCACCGAAATCGGCATGCAGATCTATGATTTTCTCGGTCGGAGGGCACGCGTGATGCCGCGCCACAGGCTCAGCCTTGGCAAGGCCGTCCGACGGGCGTGGCCTCATATGACCCGGAAGGTAATCGCGACGGGCCGCTATTACGATGCAGCGATCTCACAGCCGGAAAGGCTGGGTTTCGAATGCGTAGAGGATGCGCTGCGTCTCAATCTCGGTTGCGCGGTCAAAACCTATACACGCGTCGAGGGTTTTCATGAGGGTGTGCTCACATTGCGCGATGCGCTGACCGATACGGTCATCCATGTGAAGACCGATCTCGTGATCAATGCCGGTGGGGCCTGGATCGACAGCATCAATGCGGAACTCGGCCTTCAGACCCGCTATATCGGCGGCACGAAGGGCTCTCATCTCGTCCTCCGTCACGAGGCCCTGTTGCGCGAACTCGATGGGCAGATGGTCTATTTCGGCACGAAGGACGGGCGTATCTGTCTGGCCTATCCTTTCCTCGGGCATATTCTCGTCGGCTCGACCGATATTCCCGTGAAGGATCCCGACACCGCCACCTGTTCCGAAGAGGAGCAGAATTACATGCTGCACATGCTGAGCGAGCTTTTCCCAGGCTTTGCGATCGCGGATCGGCATGTGCTCTATCGCTATTGCGGCGTGCGACCGCTCCCTGCAAGCAATGCGGACGACCCCGGAGCGATCAGCCGCGATCATATTGTTCACACGGATTATGCGGGAACCACGCCTGTGCTCTCGCTGGTCGGCGGTAAATGGACGACTTTTCGCGGACTGGCGGAAGAGGTGGCAGACAAAACCCTGGCGATGCTGCACAGGAAACGTATCGCATCATCTCGTACGCGGCCCATTGGCGGCGGCGCGCGCTATCCCGGCACACGCGGGCGCAAGGCCTATCTCGAAACGATTGCAAGAAAGAATGCCATCGATATGGCGCGTGCCGAAGCGTTATTCGAACGCTACGGCACAACGGCAGAACGTGTTGCAGCCACCTGCAGCGCCACACCCGACCGGCCGCTTGAGACCCTGGCCGAATATACGCGTAACGAAATACGCTATATCGTGGACGAAGAACTGGTTCGCACGGTTGATGACATTGTCTACCGACGCACGCCCATTGCCCTGCGCGGTTTACTGACCCGCGCAAGGATCGTTGAGATCAGTCTCATCATGGCCGAAATGCTGGGTTGGTCGGATGCCAAACGAAGCGAACAGGTAGATCGCTGCTGGCAACGGGCCCAAACAACTCACGGCGTTAAGGATCCCGAAGGATTGTGACACCGGACCCGGCGAGCGCGACATGAGCAACCCGCAACAGCGCGAGGCCTGTTGCGCGGGCCCAGACATTGCGGGCTTATCAGGCCAGCAGAGCGCAACAGGGGCGGCTTATCGGCGCTGAAACAACAAAAGGCCCATACAAACCTGCGTTGAGATCACCGGTGTCATCGGTGTTCCATGATGCTCCATGCGCTTGCTGCATGTCAGTGAAAGCCGGTTAACCCGGATTTCCCGCCTGTAGGGACGGAAAACATGACATCACATTATCACGCCACAAAACGTAACACTTGCACCAAAAACATTATCGTTGTTTATCAGTGATATAGTAGTTTTCTGAATATCATAGCCCGATCAATCATATCAATGTGAACGGACAATATGATATTTTATCTATCTCGATGTTATCTCTCCGCCTATAGTAACATTCATACGTTATGATGAACGTGCCGGTAGTGCGAAGAAAGACAAAGCGATGTCCTCAAAATCTCTCTGGGTCGGAACAAGCTGGAAGATGAACAAGGGGCCGGGCGCCTCGCGCGATGCTGCCACACAGATTGCAGATATGGACGTTCCGGCTTCGATCACACCGTTTATCATTCCGCCTTTCACGTCGCTGGAAAGTGTCGCGGCGCGGTTACAGGGCTCACGCTGGCATGTCGGCGCCCAGAACATGCACTGGGAGGACGAGGGCGCCTGGACCGGAGAAATCTCACCGCAGATGGTACGCGAATGCGGTGCCGATCTGATCGAACTGGGGCATTCCGAACGACGTGAGCATTTCAGCGAGACGGATATCACAGTCAATCTGAAGGTCCGCGCCGCAATCCGCTACGGCCTGCGTCCGCTCATCTGCATCGGTGACAGCGCGGACGAATATGCGTTCGGCGTCACACATGAAACACTCGCACGCCAGACCAAAATGGCTCTTTACGGTCTGAACGAGGCCGAAATCGCAACGGTTCTTATCGCTTACGAGCCCGTCTGGGCGATCGGTTCAAACGGTACGGCAGCAGAACCCGAATTTGTCGATATCGCCCATACGAGACTGCGCGCGGTCCTTGCCGAACTGGTCGGGACAGACGCAGCAAAGCGTGTGCCTCTGCTTTATGGCGGCAGCGTTTCTCTGGCGAACGCTGCCGCCTATACCGCGCTGCGCGATGTCGATGGCGTGTTTATCGGTCGTTCAGCATGGAATCCGGCAGGGCTGGAAGCCATCATCCGGTCGGTCGCATCATGAGCGGCGCGACCGGAGTCGAGAGCAAGGCGGTCTCGGCACGTCGCCGCGAGATCCTCGATTATGTGCTCGAAAATGGCGGCGCGCAGATCGAGGAACTGGTCGATCGCTTCTCGACAAGCCGCATGACGATCCATCGCGACCTGCACGCACTCTCCGAGCAGGGACTGGTGCGCAAGGTCCATGGTGGCGTGACCATGCTCGCCAGCGGCGTCATGGAAACGAGCGTCGTGCATCGCATGAGACGCGCCTCGCGTGAGAAGCAGGCGATTGCGCGTGTTGCTGCGGAATTCATCAAGGCAGGTGATATCATCGCGCTCGATGACTCGACGACGTCACGCGTGCTGTCGGAAAACCTGCCTTCGGGAATGCCACTGACCGTGCTCACAAACAGCATGGGCATTGCCACGCAGATTGCCGGAGCACGCGACATAAGCCTGATCTGCCTCGGCGGGAAATACCACCCGCGCTTCGATGCGTTTCTGGGTATCCTCTGCGAACAGGGCACCAAGTCGCTGCGTGCCAATACCCTGTTCATGTCCGTCTCGGCTGTGCGCGATCTCGGCGCCTTTCATCAGGAGCAGGAGATCGTCAAATGCAAGATGGCACTCATGGAGATCGTCGATCGTCGTATCCTGATGATCGACAGTCAGAAATTCGATGTCACGGCGCTCAATCGCCTGGCCAACCTTTCTGACTTCGATGTCGTGATCACCGATTCAGGTGTGTCCGACAGCCAGAAGAACCGGATGCTCGATGCCGGGATCAATTTGCACATAGCCACACTGGATACCGTGCAACCTCCCGCGCAACGCGCGCCTTTCTGACCCCTATCCCTGATCAAAATAAAGGAAGAGATCATGAAAATTGCAGTTGGTGGCGATAGCGCCGGTGAAGGTCTGGCCCAGCAGATCGTGGCCCACCTCAAGGCCAAAGGTGTCGATGCCGTCGATCTTTCGCGCCCGGTCGATGCCAAGAGCGAACTCTATTCCGAACTGAGCGAGCGCGTCGGCCACGCAATTCTATCGGGTGAGTACGAGCGTGGCATCCTCTGCTGCGGCACGGGCATTGGCGTTGCCATTTCAGCCAACAAGATCCCGGGCATCCGCGCGGCCCAGGCCCATGACGTCTATTCGGCCGAGCGCGCGGCGCTGTCCAATAACGCCCATATCATCACGCTGGGCGCACGTGTTGTCGGTTCCGAGCTGGCAAAGACAATTGTGGACGCGTTCCTGGCCAAGAAATTCGATCCGGCCAGCGCCTCGGCGAAGAACGTTGACGGCATCAACGCCCTCGACCGCAAATACTCGCCCAATTCCTGCAAGTAATGGATCAACACGACCATAAAGGTCTGACTTCATGAAAAAAGCTCTGCTCGCAACTGCCGCCCTGTTCCTGGCTCCGATGACCGCTCATGCGGCCGCGGATAACGGGCCCATGCGGTTTGTCATGATCCCGAAAGCCGTTCATCCCTGGTTTGACAAGGCCAATAATGGCGCACAGGCTGCTGCCCAGCTTCTCAGCAAGGCAACCGGCCGCTCCATCACGGTGGAGTATCGCGCGCCCCAGACGGCTGACGTCTCGACCCAGAACGATATCATCGAACGGGCTATTGCCACGCACCCTGACGGGCTGATTCTCGACCTTCTCGACGAGAAGGGCAATCGCTCGACCATGCAGGAAGCCGTCGACGAGAAAATCCCCATGACGGTGTTCGATTCACTCCCGCCCGAGGGAATGAATATCACGGCGGTCGGGGCTGATTTTTGCGAGCAGGGCACCATCGCCGCCGAAAGGCTCGCGAAACTGCTCAACCACAAAGGTGAGGTCGCTATCATGATGGGTGTGCCGACAGCCCCCAATCATGCTCTGCGCGCGCGATGCGAACTCAAGGTCTTTGCCAAATATCCCGACATGAAGGTCGTGGCGACCGGCATCGATAACGACAGCATCGAAACGGCACAGAAACAGGCCTCGGCCATCATGCAGGCGCATCCCGACCTGGGTGGATGGGTCGCCTGCGATGCCGCAGGCCCGGTCGGTATCGGTCAGGCCATTCGTGAAAGCGACAAGGTCGGCAAGGTTCAGGAGGTCGGGCTCGACAACCTCAGCGACATGCTCCAGCTCATCAAGGATGGCGTGGTTGATTCCTCCGCATCCAGCCGCCCTGAGATGCAGGGCTACTGGGCAGTGATTGCTGCATGGCAAAAAGCCCTGGGGCAGCAGACGCCCAAGAATATAGACACGGGTATCGATATCATCACGAAAGCAACGCTTTCGAAATAAGCGATGGGAACAGGGCGATGGTCCTTCTCAAGGCGACGGGCATACGAAAGACCTATCCAGGCGTCGTGGCGCTCGACCATATCGACCTGACCCTCGAACCCGGCAAGGTGCATATCCTTGCCGGGGAGAACGGGGCAGGGAAATCTACCCTGATCAAGACCCTGTCCGGTCTGGTCAAACCCGATGAGGGATCGCTGGTCATCGATGACCTCGACGCCCTGAACGACCAACGGCTGTTCCGCCGCGTCGCGTACGTGCCTCAGGAACTCAACCTCTTTCCCTATCTGACCGTCGCAGAGAACATGTTCATGCCCTTCGCCCGCTCCGGGTTCGGCACGATCACGGTCTCCGAAAAGGCCATGGAGCAAAAAGCACGCGATTATATCGCCCGCTTTGGCATTCAAGCCCGGCCTGACCAGAAGGTGGCCGAGATTAGCGTTCCCGACCAGCAACTCCTGCAGATTGCGCGTGCCGCAACGCAGGAGGATTTCGGGGTCATGATTCTCGATGAACCCACATCCTCCCTGACTGCACGGGAAACCGAGCAGCTCTTTCGTATCGTGCATGATTTGCGCGACAGGGGCGTGGCCATCGTTTTCGTCTCGCACAAGATGGAAGAAATCTTTTCGCTGGGCGATACGGTCACCGTGTTGCGCAATGGACGCAGCGTGGGGAGTTTCCCCATGCAGGACATGACGGAGAACGAGCTGATACGCCTCATGTCGGGCAATACGGTCAAACTCGATGAGCAGTTCCAGCCAGCAGCGTCAGCACGCACGGGCGAGACGATCCTCAGCGTCGAGCATCTCTCCGGTGCCGGATTTAACGACATCTCCTTCGAGCTGAAACGGGGTGAAATTCTCGGCTTTGCAGGGCTTGTCGGCGCAGGGCGGTCTGAAATCATGCAGGCCATGTTCGGGTTCAGGAAAGCCGTTGAAGGCCGCGTCACGCTGGACGGCAAAATCATTCCGCCGAACCGGCCGGACAAGGCTGTCAAAGCCGGAATGATCTATCTGTCAGAGGAGCGCAAGCATCACGGAATTTTCCCTCTGCTCAGCGTGCGCGAGAATATCGCTCTGGCGGTAACGGAAGACATAAGCCATGCGGGAATGATCTCCACAGCCAGAGAGCGGGAGATCGTGCAGAACATCATACGCCAGTTCGATGTACGCACGTCCTCGGCCGCCAAAAAGATCATGTTTCTCTCCGGCGGCAACCAGCAGAAGGCGATCATCGGTCGGGCCATGGCCAGAAAGCCGCGTCTGCTCATTTTCGACGAGCCCACCAAGGGCATCGATATCGGCACCAAATTCCAGATCTACCGGATCATGCAGCAGCTGGCCGAGGAAGGGGTCGGGATAATTCTCGTCTCTTCCGAGATGAACGAGTTGCAGCGCTGCGCGACGCGTATCGTGACCCTTTATTCCGGCCGCATCAACGGCTCCTTCGATCATGACAAGACGGATGTCAGCACGCTGGTCGCCTCGATCATCGGCTCACCGGAGACCAGACATGTCGCATGACCAGCTTCCTCCCGTACAACCCGACGGTTCGGCCGCTCTGGCCGCGCCCGGTGTCGCACAGCGCCTGAAAACGCTCGCTGCCAATCCTCTATGCGGCGTAATCGTGGCACTGGCAGTGATCTTCATCCTCTCGTGCTCGCTCTCCTCGCACTTCCTCACCGCCTTCAACATGAAGATCATCGCGCGATCTCTGGCCTTCGTCGGGCTGGTAACGATCGGTCAGGCCATTCTGATGATCCTGGGCGAGCTCGATCTGTCCGTCGGCGCCATTGGCGGTCTGGCAGGCGTTGCCGGGGGCCTGCTGATGGTACAGGTCGGGCTCAATCCATGGCTTTCCCTCATTCTGTGCCTGGCTCTCGGCACCGGGTGCGGTCTTCTCAATGGTCTGCTCATTACACGTCTGCGCCTGCACTCGCTCGTGCTCACGATCGGTATGGCGGGCGTTTATGGAGGGGCCAATCTCGTCCTGACAAAGGGCGTGGCCATTACAGGCATACCGAGCGACATTTCCTTTCTCGGGCGCGGCATGGTGATGGGCCTGCCGGTGCCTTTCATTATCCTTCTGGCCTGTCTTGCGGTCGTATCGTTCGTCATGCTTCGCACGCCGCTCGGACGCTACGTCTATGCAATAGGCAGCAATAATGCGGCGGCCCGTATGCTCGGCATCCGGGTCGATGCCATCCGCGTCTGCGCTTTTGCGACGGCGGGCTTTCTCTCTGCTCTCGCCGGTATCGTCATGGTCGCACGTCTTGGTACGGCGCAGCCTTCAATCGGCGATACCTGGGTGCTCGCCCCTATCGCCGCTGCAGTGATCGGCGGCGTCGCCACGACAGGCGGTCTCGGCAGCCCGTTTGGCGCCGTGCTAGGTGCGGTGATCATCGGCATTATCGAGAACGTCATCGTGCTCTTTGGAATATCGCCCTACTGGCAGTCCATCGTCAGTGGCGCAATCGTCGTCGCAGCGATCTCATTCGACTCAGTCGCCCGACGCTATTTCAACCGGGAGTCCTGACGGACTCCCCATTTCCGGGACTTTTTTCCGGACCGACAGCAACCACCAAGGACCCTTATCCATGACCAAGATCTGTGGCGATGCCGAGAATTTCGCAACCTCAGCCCTGCGTGGTTTTGCAAGCCTGTACCGGCATATCGTCCAGCCTGTGAGAGGCGGCGTCTTGCGCAGCCGACCGGGTAAGCAGGGCAAGGTTACACTGGTCGTTGGCGGTGGCTCGGGTCATTTTCCCGCGTTCAACGGCTATGTCGGTTCCGGCTTTGCCGATGCTTCAGTGGCAGGGGATGTCTTCGCCTCGCCGTCGACGCAGGCCATCCTTCGCATTGCGCGCGAGGCGCATCTCGGGGGTGGCGTCATTCTGGGCTACGGAAACTACGCCGGGGACGTCCTCAATTTCAGCATCGCAGCTGAGCGCCTGCGCGCGGAGGGGATCGACACGCGCATGATCGCCACGACGGACGATATCGCAAGTGCCCCTGCAGATGAGGCATCGAGGCGACGCGGCACGGCTGGCGATCTGCCGGTATTCAAGATCATCGGTGCGGCTGCCGAGGCCGGGCTCACGCTCGATGAAGTCGAAGCGATAGGAAGGCGTGCAAACGACCGCACACGATCCTTCGGTGTTGCGTTCGATGGCTGCACCCTTCCCGGAGAACACGAAAAGCTTTTTCATGTTCCCGATCAACGCGTCGCACTCGGTCTTGGCGTACATGGCGAACAGGGCATCGACGAGCGCGATCTCATGCGCCCCGAAGAACTGGCCGCGACACTGTGCGAGCGCCTGCTGAAAGAGGCGCCAGCCAATGGCGGGTCGCGTATCACCGCGCTGCTGAACGGTCTGGGCTGCACGAAATACGAAGAGCTTTTCGTTCTGTGGGAAGCAATTATCCCCTGTCTCGAAAATGCCGGATACACGGTCGTGGCACCGCTGGCTGGCGAATATATCACCAGTCTCGATATGGCAGGGTGCTCTCTCACCCTGACCTGGCTCGACGAGGAGCTGGAGCGCTTCTGGTGTGCCCCCGTCGAGACGGCGGCCATAACCCGTGGGGCTATGAACGCCCCGGTCGACCACAGCCTGTCCGTGCCGGATGAGGCTCAGGCTGTCTATATGAAATCGCTGACCGAAGCAGGCCGACAGGGCGGACGTTGCGTTGCGAATGTCATGGTCAAGCTCTCTGAAGCCCTTACGAAGGCCGAACCCGAACTCGGTCAGATCGACGCTCATGCCGGGGATGGCGATCACGGACAGGGCATGGCCCGTGGTGCCGCTGCCGCAGCACGTGCAGCGCTTGCCGCCGTGGAAGCCGGGGCTGGCCCCGCAAGCGTTCTTGCCGCTGCGGCCGATGCCTGGGCCGACCGTGCAGGCGGAACATCCGGCGCACTCTGGGGAGCGGGGCTCTTCGCGTTCAGCACTGCTTTCGACGATTCAGCCAGGCCGGACGCGCAGGGACTTCTGCTCGGTCTTACGCGCGCGAAAGACAAGATCACGGCACTCGGCAAGGCCCGTCCCGGCGACAAGACACTCATGGACGCGCTTTCACCGCTCGTCGCAGGCTTCGAGAGCGGATTGAGACGGGGAGACAGTGTGGCAAAAGCCTGGACGAACGCCGCTCAGGACGCGACCCTTGCCGCAGAAGCGACAAAAGACCTTCTGCCACGTTTGGGGCGCGCCAGAACGCATGGCGAGAGAAGCAAGGGGCATCCGGATGCAGGGGCCATTTCCATGGCTCTGTGCGCGCGTGTGGTGGGCGAACAGCTCTCAGCGCTATCGGTCAAATAACTTTCGCATCGGCGCTGAAGACCGCTCGATGCGCACATGCCGGGATCGCGCACCGAAAAAATGAGGGGAGCGTTTGCTCCCCTTTTTCCATAGTCCCGCGCAGCTTATCCACAGGATTGCCCACGAACGCATCCACGAAATCTGTGGGTAACCCACGACAGGCCAGGTGCTTCGGTCAGGGCGCCTGCGCCCAGAACCTCGACCTGTCGTCTGTTTTGAAACCCTGAATGCTCAGGGTTTATCAGGACGGGCAAAACGTGAATTGTGACGCGAATAGAACCAGTAAGTCACGAAACCGAGCCCTGCATAGGCGAGAAGCAGAAGGGCCGGCACAGGATTTCCATGCATCAGGGCGCGCGCCATATCGGCGAAGAGCGGCGCGATCATGACAAGGCAGAACAGAATACCCAGCACGGGCGTTACACCAATCCACCATCCTCTGATACGCACACCACCCAGCGGCACGCTGAAGCTTCTGGGCATATCGGGGTGCATGTTGCGCTGCCAGATGACCGTAAAACAGACGATACCGAAGGCCGCAGCGGTGCCGATGCTCACGAGATCGCTGATCACGTCGATCGGCAGCGTTGCCGTGGCCAGCGCCACGATAATCCCCAGCAGGATCGTACCGGTCCAGGGCGTGTGATAGCGCTTGTGCACGTATGAAAACACGGGAGGCAGAAGCCCGTCGCGGCTCATGGCAAAGAAAATACGCGTCTGACCGTAAAGCAGGCCGAGCAGTACAGAGCACAGACCGATCGTCGCGCCGAGATTGACGAACAGGGCAAGCCAGGGCTGCTTCATGGCCTTGACCGCAATGGCGAGCGGATCGGCCACGTTGAGCTGCTGGTATGGCACGATGCCAATCAGAATGGACGCCACACAGACATAGACGAACGTGCAGATAACCAGACTGCCGATAATCCCGATGGGGACATCGCGCCTTGGATTACGCGCCTCGGCAGAGGCGGTCGATACGGCCTCGAACCCGACATAGGCAAAGAAAATGATCGAGGCGGCACGAAACATGCCGGGAATACCGTACTGGAACCCGCCGCGATATTCCGGAATGAAGGGATGCCAGTAGGCCGGATGGAGCGCGAACAGGCCACATGCCACGAAGAGAAACAGCACCCCGACCTTGATGAACACGATCACCGTATTCACCCTGGCCGATTCCTGCACACCCCGCACAAGGCAGGCCGTCACGATTGCAATGGCGAGGGTCGCAACAAGGTCGAAGCGCCAGCCGGAGGTAATGGCCATGCCACCGCTGCCCGGCACTGTCTGGAACGTCGCCTGACTCAGGGCCGCCGGCACGTGAAACCCGAAGCTGGACAGCAGGCTTGTGGCGTAGCCGGACAGGCCCGAAGCGACGGCTGCGCAGGATATCCCGTATTCAAGAAGAAGCAGCCAACCCACAGTCCAGGCGGCCCGCTCACCCATCGAGACATAGGCGTAGGAATAGGCAGAGCCCGATACCGGCAGGCTGGAAGACAACTCGCCGTAAGAAAAGGCCGTGAACAGACAGGCAAGTGCCGCAATCACGAACGAGACAAGAATGGACGGCCCGGCATATTCTGCGGCGGCTGTCCCTGTCATGACA
Source organism: Asaia lannensis NBRC 102526 (assembly GCF_024054035.1). GTDB lineage: Bacteria > Pseudomonadota > Alphaproteobacteria > Acetobacterales > Acetobacteraceae > Asaia > Asaia lannensis. The sequence continues at coordinate 11,494 of NZ_JAMXQU010000014.1, read as the reverse complement.
TAGATGCCTGCGCCGATCGTGGACCCCACACCGAGCATGACAAGCTGGGTCGCTGTCAGCGACCGCTTGAGGCCGTTGGTTTCATAATCGGTAGTCACCTGCTCAAGCGTCTTGCGACGGCTGCCGATGGGCGGAGGAGAAGAGGAAGATGCGGCCAGGTCAGGAATGGTGAAAATCGCCCATGGTCAAAAGCCGATCATGCCGGATCGGCGGTCAAAGTGGAACTTAATTCGTTATCAAAAGAGAACGAGCGCGATCAGCGATACCACACCGGCGCCCATGCAATAAAAAGCGAAGGGCGACAGAGCCCAGCGTTCATGGTTACGGAAATAACGCAGCAGAACAGCCGTGCTGATCAGGGCCGTGATGCCTGACACGATCGCAGCGATTACCGAAATGCGGATCATTTCGGGGCTGACGCTCATATGTCGCAGCTGCCATGCCTCGTGCACCGTTGCGGCAAGCACTGCAGGTTGGGCCATGAGAAGGGAAAATCTGGCCGCCGTCTCATGGTTGAGCCCGCAGACGAGACCTGCATTGATGGTCGAGCCAGAGCGCGAAATACCCGGAAACAGGGCAAGACACTGCCACAGGCCGATCACAAGCGCATCCTTGGCCGACATATCAGCAATGGCGCGTTGTGGCATGCGACCCTTATAGGAGCGCATCCATTCGGTCACGAGCAGGATCACGCCATTCAGGATCAGGAAGATCGCAACCGCAGCAGGCGTGCCGAAAATGATCTTGAGCTTGTGCTCGAATGCCGCGCCGAAAATCACCAGCGGAATGGTCGCGACAACCAGCAGAACGAGGATACGTATCGCTTCCTCGCGCCGCGCCGGCCCGTAAAATCCGAACGCTCCGGTAAAGATGGCCAGCCAGTCGCGCCAGAAAAAGCAGAACAATGCGACCAGCGTGCCGAAATGCAGCATGGTCAGGAAAGGCAGAAACAGCTCGCTGCGCTCGTCGAGATTCCAGTGCAGCAGGGCAGGGAGCAGAACCGCGTGTCCGAGACTGCTCACGGGAAAAAGTTCGGTCAGTCCCTGGACGATTGCCAGAACCAGTGCTTGCAGCAGCGTCATGTCAGCTCAGTATGAAATAAATGTTTCTACCTCCTGCCTGAGTGCGGCCCGCTTCGCAAGCCCGCCCTTGACATAGCTCCACCGCCGTTCGCTCCTGGTCCTTGCGCTCTTCACCCATCGTCGCTTGACCGGCATCCCGTCTCGGGCGAAGAGTTCCGCTCCTATAACAGTCGGGTAGATGTGGTCATGGCAGCAACGAACCGGGGCGGCGCGATTCTGGCCAGCACGATGGTGCTCGCTCTGGCCGCCGGATTTACGATCTTCGCAATCGCCCAATGGCATGGCCCCAGCGGCGACACGCAGAAGCTGCATGCCCGTTTTGTCTCGGCCAATGGACTGAACGCAGGTGCGGCCGTGGTGCTTGCTGGCGTACGTGTGGGCACGGTCTCACACATCGCGCTCGACCCTGCCACACAGATGGCACAGGTCGACTTTTCCATCGATCGTCATCTCTCGCTTCCCGCTGACAGCATTCTCACCATCGCTGCACCGAGCATGACCTCTGACAATGCACTGGCGATCGAGCCAGGCAAATCCAGAGCGCGTCTGCCGACCGACGGAACCATCACCAACACTGAAGCCCCTACATCTCTGGAGCAGCAGGTCAGCAACTATATTTTCGGCTCGGGCATCCAGTAAGCCCGAAGACGCGTGACACGACCGACTCTGCGTCCTTGATCGAAAGCCGGTCCCGATCGCTCAGTCGTTCAGCGGATAAAGCGCCAGCAGACGGCGCTGCTTGCGCCAGTAGCGCAGCATCGTATAGGCGCCACAGGTCTTCCATCCACGCGCACGGTTCATCGCCCCCACCCTGAACGCCATGCGGTAGTGATAGAACTGCGCGCGATAGGCCTCCCACAGGGTGGTGCGAGAGTCCCAGATATGGGTCGCCTCCGAACCGACGCCGTTGAGTTCGATGATCTCGAAATCCTCACCCCGACGCAGCGCTTCGACCGAAGCCGCCTTCACGTCGATACGCCCGAAATGAAATTCGGTGATATCACCAATAATTTCATCCAGACGACGCGTCAATTCGGGGGTCGCATCGGCGCACCCATCGCGGAAAATCGACCCCTTGCAGTGATTGCCGGTGAAAACGAGCTGAACGGCCTCACCGGCCTCGGGAACCGTGTCCAGCCTCTCACGTAGGCGTGGCAGATAGATATCCGGCAGGAGGTTGGTTCTCTCATCGCGCGCGATGAGCTCTCTGATCGTCGCAACACCGTCGCCTGTAAGGACGGGTGCCTCCTTGTAGGTGATCGATGTGATTTTTCCCGAGCGCGCGCCAGGCTCGCGAATATAGAACAGGCCCGCCTCGACAGGTCCTGTCGCCAGTGCCTGAGCGAGTATGCGCACATTGGAGGGGAAGGTTTTCAGCACCGGTACCAGAGCCTGCGGTGTCTGCACCAGTTTGACGCCCGTCCCGTTGCAGCCGATATCGGGCTTGATCACGACAGGAAAGCCAATCCCGTTTTTACGCATCGCCTCGATCATGATCGAGGCGTCGCTCTCGCGCTGACCCTTGCGCAGCATATGCGTGACATAAGGCGCAATCCATTTGCGCGCCACAGGGCCGGCCAGATCTAGAATACCGCTTTTGCTCTCGCCGCAAAGGCCGCCCGTTTCGATAAGCGGGTTGGCTGCGCTGGGCACACTGAAATCGCCGTAACGCAGCCCAAGTGCAATCCAGTAAAGTACGATGGGTGTGTAGAACACCGAACCGGGCCAGAATTCGAAGAGCGAGAGAGGATGAGGGGTTTTTTCTGCCGCGTCCTCCTGTCCTGCTGCCTGGAGGGGCGCAGTCGATGGGCCAGACGAGGGCGCAGCACGTAACATGACGTGATCAGGATCGGTAACGGCCTCGGGTTCAAGATCTGACGGGATATGCGTTTTCTGGAGCATGGGGCGATCAGTCACTGAAACTCTGGAACCGGGCGACGAGACGCCCGACGAAAAGGATGGTCAGAATAAACCCGGCAATGCCGAACCAGCGCCAGCCTGCCATATGAACGGACAGCCATCCCCCGACATGGAGCGAAACGGTGAAGAGGATCGATGTCCAGATCAGTGTAGCGACAACTGCACTCGCAGCAAAAGCCCCGAAAGGCGCCCTGAAGAACCCGCACGCCGTATAGAGCGGCAATCTGGCACCGGGAATGAAGCGGCTGATCACGACCGTACGCACCACATTGCGATGAAACCACGAACGCCCGCGATCATGTCGCGGCAGGGTCAGCCAGCGCCGGGCAGGGGGCCAGCTCGCCCCAAGGGCACCAAGCCCGTACAACCCGAGATCACCCACCGCAACGCCGATATAGAGCGAGACCAGAGCAAGCGCAGCGCTGATGCGCCCCTCGTCGACGGCCATCGCGGCAATCATGGTCGTGGCATCTTCGAGGATGAACGTTCCTATGATGACGGCAAGCCCCTTCGACCACCAGGCGGCACCGGCAACGGATAGAAGATGATAGAGTGAACTCGACTGAAATGGGACGCCTTCGGACATGGCGCATCATGTGCCACGGTCAGGAGAAAAACGCCAATTTGCCCGTCATGTATCCTGAAAGAGGCAATACGGGGCAAGTATCGTTCGAAAACCGGCAGCACGCTGCCTGAACGCAGTTGCGTTGCACAACGTGCCGTCGAGATAATCCCGTCGAAGCCATTCGCCTGTGCGTAAAAACCGGTGCTCTACTGAAGATTCACGAAGCAACCCCCATCGACGAGCAACGCGGCTCCAGTCACGTAACCGGCCAGGGAAGAGCCCAGAAACACGATCGGGCCAGCCAGATCTTCGGGCTCTCCCAGCCTGCCGAGCGGGATACGATCGATCAACCCCTGCGCCTTCGTTTCATCGGCAAGATCGTCGGCGTTGATCGGGGTGCGTATGGTGCCGGGTAATACCGAGTTGCACCTGATGCCGTGAGGGCCAAGGGCGATTGCAGTGGATTGCATGAGCGAATGAACCCCGGCCTTGGTGGGCGTGTAATGGGTCTGATAGGCGCCGCCTACGAGCGCCGAAATGGATGAGACCGCAATAATCGCACCGCCGCGCCCCTGCCTCACCATAAATCTGGCGGCTTCCTGCACCATGAAATAGGCCCCGAGCAGATTGACCTCCACCGTCTGACGCAGCGTTTCAGCCGGCAGGTCGAGAAAGGCGTGAAACGGGCAGATTCCGGCATTGCTGACAAAAACATCCAGCCCGCCCAGTTGGCTTTCGATGGCAGCCATGAAACCCAATGCGGTCTCCGCCAAGGCAACATCGCCGCGGTAGTAGAGCGATCGGCGACCGAGATCCCCGATTTCCCGCAGGAGTTGCTGCACGGCCTCGGCTGACACGAGGTCGGTAATTGCCACATCCGCCCCCTGTCGTGCGGCCTCAAGCGCTGCAGCCTTCCCTATGCCGGATGCCCCGCCGGTAATCGCGAAAATCTTTCCTTCAAGAAGCATGATTTCTCCCTTGCTCCCCCGTTATCTCCGTCGCCACTTGCCCGATACGTGACGACGCATGCTTTAATCGAGCCCACCGACGAGTTCGGTCAGTGAGTCCATCGCGAGCGCGAATGAGAGCGCACCCGGATCGGGGTAGCCCATGCTGTGATCGCCATGGGTTTTCGCGCGACCTTTTCTGGCAGCGAATGCCTTGGTTGCCTCGGCGCCGCGATGCGCTTCGGCCACGGCCTTTCGCCATACCGGTCCAAACGTTTTCGTGCCGGGCGTATCTTCCTCGGTGCGGTCTTGCAGACAGGCGACAAAGGGCACCAAGGCGTCCACCAGCGTTTTGTCGCCCGGCTCGGCCTTGCCGATGTCGCGGATGCGCTGCGCCGCAGCGACAATGCCGTCAACGACCTGACGCGCATCGATGGCCGAGTGATTATCCAGATGACGGGCAAACGCAAAAAGTGCCTCGCCCCATAGCGCGCCCGACGTCCCCCCGGCGCGATCGCCCCATGCATCTGCGGCCGCTTCCATAACGGTTCGCGCGCCGCCACCAGCCGCCATGGCGAGATCTGCCGCTCTTGCAGCCGCGCGGGCCCCGCGCGCCATCCCCTGTCCGTGGTCGCCATCGCCTGCAATCGCATCGATACGGCCAAGCATTGCCTCGTTCTCTGCCATCGTATGTGACAGGCGCGCCATCGCGCGGGCAATGCATTTGCCGGATTTTGCGCCGAGAGGCGTCCCGGCAGGGGCATAGTCGACCGGGCGAACCGCAATTTCCTGTCGTGACGCGGGGACCCAGTCGCCTTTGACCGCATGACGACACAGCACAGGCGCATTCACAGGCGCGCGCCAGAAACGTTCGAGCTCGTCGTCGAGCCATGTGATCGTCAGGGAACATCCATACATATCGAGACTGGTCGCATAGGAGCCCACGAGCGGAGCGATCAAGGTGATCCCATCGCGCTCGAAAAGGCTCTCAAGTTCGTTCCACAACACGAAGAGTTCTTCTGTCGCCGTCGCTCCTGCACCGTTCAGAAGCACGGCCAGACGTCGCGCCTGGGACGGGCACTCGGCCATGACGCGCTGGTACAACTCCGCAGCAATCGCGTCAGGCGTGGCTAGGGCACGCTCTTCTATCCCCGGTTCACCGTGTATTCCCAGACCGAGCGCCATGCGTCCCTCCGGCACGCTGAAGATCTTTTCGGCCTCCCCGGGCAACGCACAGCCGTCGAACGCGATTCCGAAAGAGCGTGTATGGTCGTTGGCCTTACGCGAAACGGCTTCGACAGCGTCGATATCGTAGCCGGCATCGGCCGCCGCCCCCATGATCTTGAATACGATGATATCGCCCGCAACGCCGCGGCGGCGTGCGCGGTCCTCGGGGGGCGCACTCGCGACATCATCTGTGGTCACCACGATGCGCGTATCGATCCCCTCGGCACGCAGACGCTCTGCCGCAATGCCGAAATTCAGATTGTCACCGGCATAGTTGCCGAAGCCCATGACAATACCGCCCCCCCGATGGGCGAGCCGACCTATTTCGGCCACCGCCTGTATGGAGGGCGATGCAAAGATACCGCCCATAACGACAGCATCGGCAAATCCCGGTCCGACAAATCCGCAGAAGGTCGGATAATGGCCCGAGCCGCCGCCCACCAGCACGGTCACCTTGCCTTCAGGACCCGGATCCGCTCTTAGAGCCCCACTGCGCACAGGGCGCACGATATCCTGAAAAATATGGTTGAAGGCACGCAAACCATGTGTCGCGAAATCGTCTTCATTGCCGCAAATATCGACCATATCATCTATTCCGTTTCAGCGTTGTGCGTATCGTGGACGGCTGGAAAGCGGAGCGGAGAGCCTCGTTTCCAGATCCGCGGGCCAGGTTCTCCCAGCACGCGACCGGCGCAACTGGCAGTGTCCCAGCAGAAGGGAGGCAGCATCGTCACTGCCTCAGAATCTCCTGTGTGATCTGCTGATCGTCCTGTCTGGGTCTGTCCGGCGTCACGCCGGCGTCGTCGAGCAGATCATGATAAAACGAGACGGCCTCCTTCGGCGTCAGACGTCTGTCCGTCACAGCGCGCATGACCCTGACCATGGTAGGGGGGTCTTCTGCATCCAGTATCTTGCGGCCGAACAGTGCAGCCCGTGCGCCGCTCATCTGCGCCTGATGCAGCAGCTCCATACAGTCGCGTGTCGTGCCGCTACTGCCCCCCATGATCCCGACGACAAGAGATGGATCGTAACGACAGAATTCCTCGAATGAATCGCACCCGTTGAAAGCCAGCTTCAGAAAAACGGGGCGCTCTCCCGTTTCCATGCCGGAAAGGGCGCGGCTCACCATATCGTTGAGAAAAGATCCGTAATCGCTCGGATCGAGATGCAAAGAGACGGGATTGAAGACCTCGAGAAAATGGCTGATCCCATGCGACTGCGCCGCTTCACGGAACACACGATACCGCTCAAGTGCTTCGGCATCTGCGCGGGCTTCTCCGCTGAACGTCATGGAATAAAGCCCGAGATCGGTGGGGGAAAGCGCAAGACGCGCCGTAGCGAATGGAACAGAGCTTTGCCGCCCGTAATCTGCCCCACGAATACGCCACAGATCGCTGGTGTCGTTGAATCTGACCGCCTGACGTATGGCCCCCGCATCGAAAACGCCCTGCCGCGCAAGTCGCCCCAAGGTCGACACCGATGTCAGAACGATATCGACAACATCCTGACGGATTATCGCGCGGATCGCGCTATCGAATTCGCCAAGCGTGTTGAGGCGCCCTGTTTCACGATTGCGACCAAGCCCCGAAAGACCGCCCGCCATATCTGCATCCTTGGCATCGGCCAGTATGAAATCGGTCGGTTCGTCTCTTCCCTCGCGCATTCTGGCGAGTTTCGTGTCGAGACGGGTGAGGCGGGTAACTGCAGACTGCGGAGCCCCGGGAGATGACAGCGGACTCATAGCGGCAGGATTCCACGGATATAGTCCCGGTTCCTGGCCGCCACACTCAGACCGTCACCGCCATAATGCTCGACGAGGAAAGGACTGTTGTATCCGTGGGCAAGCGCCATGTTGATCGCGGCGCGATAGCTGATCACCCCTTGTTCCATCGGGGCGGGCGCAGTGACGATCATCCCTGTCGTGGCGTCCTCCGTGCGCAGGTAATTCTTGACGTGCCAGTAGCGCAGGAATGGTGCGAGCTGGCTCATCATGCCGTGCCAGTGCTCGACCGGACGATGCAGACGCACGAGATTGCCTATATCCGCGTTGATGCCACAGGAAGGATGATCGACATCCGTTATGAAGCGTACGCTCGATTCAGCCGTGCCGAGATAGGTATCTTCATACATTTCAAGTGAGAGCGTGACGCCCACACTTTGCGCATGGTCGGCAAGCTCCCGGATGCGGGAGACAGCCTTTTTCCAGATGCTCGCGTCATCAGGGTCGCGATGGCCCTGCGCCGTCCAGAACCAGAGCGCCTTTTTCTGCGCGTCATTGAGGGCCGTGGCAAAACCGACGGCAATCTCGGTGGCACCGCATTCAGGCGCCGTATCGATCACACGGTGAATGTAAGCGAGATAAGCATCGGCTTTTTCAGGGTCCGGATCGATCACCGAGCGGCGTGATGTCGAGATCGCTGGTATCGTCAGTCCGGCTTCCCGGCAAACGGACAGGAATTCACGACGGCGCCCCGGGCTCAGATCGGCAACGCGCAGCCAGCTATCTGTCGGATCCAGCTCGGTGAATCCGGCCCTTGTGACGTCGCGCAGGGTTGCGGCCCATTCCTCGGCAGGTTGATCCTGCACCGAGCGTCCATCTGGCAAGATGGCCGGATACTGGATCATGGCAGCGGCAATCGGCCAGGTCCTGGCGTTGTATCTCGGCGGGCTCTGTCGGGAGACTGTCTGCGGCAATACCGCATGCTGGCTTTGCGCATGTGCGGGCCTGCTCTCCTCATGCGCTGGCAGTCGGCCATCCAGATCGTCTTCGATATAGGCCTCGATCATGGCGGCGAACGAGGGATCGGCGACGAAACCCAGAGAAAGGGCCCAGTGCGTATCGAATGCCTTGGGCCAGCTCGAAATAAAATGCTGGATGAACGGATCGGGCTCCTCGCGTATCAGGGAGACGGCGCCATCGCCCGCAATGACACGCAACGCCTCAATCTGCTCTTCAACCGTCACACTCAGGCCAGGCAGCGTGAAAACAGGACGCCCGCGCAGCTTCTCGTAATCGAGCACTGCGGCATGACGAAGGGCATGCACCGCCGCACGCGGGCTTGCCAGCCAGTGTCGCGTGCTGCGTGGCACCGGCAGAACGGCCTCCATACCGTTGAGCGGTTCGCGTATGATGCCGGAAAAGAAGCCGGATGCCGCTGCGTTCGGTCGACCCGGACGCACGCAAAGCGTGGGCAGTCGCGGCGCCACGCCATCGAAAATGCCCCGACGCGCGTAATCGGTCAGCAGGAGCTCCACCATCGCCTTCTGCACGCCATAGCTGCTTTCGGGCGTGGGGATCTGGCTGTCGGGAATAAGGTCAGGCAGCGGGCGACCGAAGACGCCGATAGAGGAAGCAAACACCAATCTTGGCTTGTAGCCATCCTGCTCGTGCGCTTTTGCGATGGCATCGAACAATGCACGTGTCGCATCGAGATTGACGCGATAGCCGAGCGCCATATCCTTTTCTGCTGCCCCGGAGACGATCGCTGCCAGATGGAAAATAATATCCGGTCGTTCCGCAATCAGCCGTTCAGCCTCGCCGGCCATGGCAAGATCGACCGAAACGCCTGAGACCGCTCCATCGGCGCCGGGTGGCACCTGGGGCGCCACGATATCGGCAAGGGTAAGGCGGGCTATGGATGGAAACGATCCATCATGTCCGCCCATAAAACTCTCAGCCAGTTTACGGCCCAGCATCCCTGCCGCGCCTAGAACGAGAACATGCATGATAACGCGTCACCCTGCTCATTACCTGTTGGTCAGACAAGAAAAGGATCCGTTGGGGCGCTTGTCGATCAGACTTGCTGAATGGGGTTATCGGATAACCCGATAGCCTGCTGTTTGAGCGCATTCGCAAGATACGCGATGGCAGGGGTCATCGCCCTCTCGTGCATGCGCATCAGATGATAGGGACCAATCAGATCGGGCAAAGAAACCGGCAATTCCCTGATGATTCCTGCCGGTTCGAAAAGACGATAGATCGAGCGCGGCAGGGCGGAGAGCATGTCTGACTGGGTCAGCAGGTCGATCGTCGCGAGAATGGAAGACAGTTCAATCGGGTGAGCAGGCACGGGAAGTCGCGCCAATGTGAATATGCGCTCAAGTGCAACCCGCATGGGGCTCGGTCTTGTCTGTACGATCCAGCGCTCCCGGCTGAGCTGCTCAAGCGTCAGTCCCGGTGAGTCGTGTAGCGCGTTTCGCGCACCCGCGACGACAAGAAGCGGCTCGGACGACAACTCCTCGATATCCAGCAGACCACTGGCAATACCGTCCATCGGGCGGCCAAGAGCCAGATCGATCCGGCCCGACTGGAGCATCTCCATCAGATCGTCGCTTGTGGTGACCTGCAGTGTCACGCTGATATCGGGATGCGATCTGACAAGCGTGGCGAGAACGGGTGTCACAATGTCATGCAAGGCTGCCCCTATGGCACCGATGCTCACCGTGCCCGACAATCCTCTGCTGACCGCCTGCAGATCATGCCGAAGCCGGCCGAGATCGGCCAGGATCTGACCAGCATGGCGTATCGCCACCAGTCCCGCCTGTGTCGGGGTCAACCCATGCGCATGACGCTCGAAAAGCTGCACCCCCAGATCTGTCTCCATATCCTGGAGCAGCTTCGACGCCGTAGGCTGCGACAGGTTGAGCGACCGTGCCGCGCGGTTCAGTGACGGCTCAAGACTGATCTGACGCAGCAACAGGAGCTGCCTGAATTTGAGGCGAAATACGAGCGTGTCCATCATCGGGAAAAACTGGCCGCTCCTGTGCCCTCTGTCACATCACGCCTCTGTCACACTGTATCTGCAGGACTCGGACTCTTACGGGTTCGAAGCGTATCCTCTCCCAATAAAGCACTGAAAAACATCTATGCTTCTCAAGCGATGTTGCACGATAGTGTAGTATAATTTGCTACATTCTCAAGATTAAGAAGGACGTATGTTTACGTGTCGGGGCACATCATTCACGAAGGCAAGCTCAGAAGCTCCGTATGCAACAATGCTTGTGTATGAGGTGCCCAAATGTTTTCCGACAACGTGGGTGGGGAAGGTTGTTATCTTTGCTGGTCAGAACTTCTATACTCGTGCATCGTAATGAACATATCTCGGCGAGGCCGGGTCCTCGGGCTGAATGTTGGGTGATAGGTTAGGGAACCTCACCGTGAAACCGTGGAGATAAGGGAACCAACAATGGAGGCGTTGATACTCTCTTATGATGAGATGGCTTCGTTGCGGAGCTTTCTGATAGCGACCGTCTTCGAGTTTTTTGACGCTATAGAAATGGAAACCATTGGGTATTTCGACGCCAACGATATATTGGATATGGCTAAGAAGATACATTCACGTATAGAGTTCGGAAAGAACGAGTATGTTGACCCGTTCAATCGAGATGAGCTGGATATAATACACAATTGTATACTCCATGGGGAGATGGGCCTTGGATTATATCAAACTTATAAGATATTTATTGATTACAAGTCTTGTGTGTTCGATGAGGCAATGAAAAGAATATATTCTTACATAAAATCAAATGAGTCGCTTTAATGATATTTGGATCATTCGGACCAACAATATAACGTGGCAATAGACTAGGCTAGACGCCGTCGAATGTTCCAGTCTTGTACACCATTCTCTGGATGGTTCTCAGTCCAATCCCATACGCCTTGGAGCCTGTTTGGAAAGTTGGAGCGGATGTGATTCAAGCTCTGGATGTGGACACCAGAGCAGAGGGCCCGAATGGCCGGGATTGCCCGCAAG
>NZ_JAMXQU010000013.1 GCF_024054035.1 Asaia lannensis NBRC 102526 | reverse complement strand
TATCGACGTCTCACAAGCCATGATCCTCGTCGCCATGGGCGCCAATCTCACCCGCAGAAATGCCCATCCGTGAGTTTCCAAACAGGCTCTTACAATTTGATCCTTTCGATCGCTGAGCGGGCCAGCTTTTCCTGGTCCACCGCACGCGTGTATCGCTCGACTTCCGCGAGAGTCGCGTGGCCCGTAATGGCGGCTATCTGGTGGGTCGTGCAGCCTGCCTCTGCCAGCCTTCTGGCGGCGGCCTTTCGCAGTCCGTGCGGGCTCAGGCCTTCCGGTAGCTCCGCTGCTGCTCGCCATTCGCGAAACCGCATATAAAACCCGTTGGCGGTGTATGCCTTCCCTGCCGGTGTTTGCAGGAACGTCCCTGTTGCCGGTGCGGCGTCGATCTCCTGCGCGAGGCGAGGATGGATCGGGATCAGAAGCCGCGCTCCTGTCTTTTGCTGCCGCACCTCCAGCAGATCGCCTCGACGGTCCGCACTACCCATACGCACCACATCGCTGCGCCTCTGTCCTGTATAGACCAGAAGCGTGAGCGCCAGTCGCTGGATGCTTCCCTGGGGCCAGCGTGCCTCGTATCGGTCAATCTGCTCCTCAGTCCATGTGACGGCACCCTCGGCCTTTTCCTTGTGGCGTTTCACTGCACTGGCCGGATTATCGGGACGCCATCCTTCGCTGACGGCATGATCGAACAGCACCCGCAGGATCTTGAGCCGGTTATTCGCCGCCGCCGGGGTCGCGGTATGACGGGCAAGAATGCGCCGGACGTAAACCGGCTGGAAGTCCGTTACGAACGCATTCGCGTAATCCTGTTTCTGCATATTCAGCAGGATACGGCGGTAGGTCGAGCGCGTTGTTTCTGCGAGAGCCGCAAAGCGCGCGCTGCGCGTCCAGAAATCGATCAACCCGGCCAGCGTGCGCGGGGGCTCTTTCGGGCGTAAGGTTTCGGGCTTCCCCGCAGCAAGCGCATCATTATATGCGGCTAGAAATCCCGGGTCGTTTTCAGCCGGTAGTCTTTTCGATTTGTGCCCCGGGCGGCGGAAATAGAGGCGCGCCTTGCCCCGCCTGTCCTTTACGCGCTGGATATATCGCAGTCTCAGAATCATGGCGGCAGGATAGCCTCCAGCATGTTCGGTTCCGGCATGGGGAGTATGTCCGGTTTTCGCTCTATGCCGGCGAGGTGGTCGAGATAACGATCCAGATCCTCACGCAGCCACCCGAAATTGCGCGGCGACAGGATAATCCGGCGGCAATGCGGCGCAACGTGCTGCATGAATGTCTCGCGGCCGATCATGCCCCCCAGATAGGTTATGGCCTGCTCGGTGCTCAGCAGGCGCGGCGCGATATTGAGAACGGTGGCGTATCTCATGATCGCGGGCCCTCCCTGCCCTTTTCCGCGCCAGCCCGAAAACTGGCGCGGCCGCCTTCTTGCTCGATCTGTGCGACCAGTAAGGCACGCAACCGGGCACGCGCCTCTTCCACTATGGCTTCCATCGTCAGGCGGGCGCGATACTCCCAGCCCGGCAGCGTTTCAAGACCGTTGAAGGCCGCTACCGCAGTGAGCTCTGCCAGCAGTTCAAGATAATCCTGACGCGACAACGCCAGACGATTGCACGTTGCCGCGATTTCCGTCGACGCGGCGGCGAAAGCACGTCTCTTGGTTTCTGCCCGGTCATTCACAGGATAAATCCCCTCCGGGCAGCGGTAATCGCAAGCCCGCGCAGCGCGTCGATCTGCGCCGCATGGGCTGGCGGAATGGTCACACGGCCCGGGTGCCGGGTTGCGCAGTAGTTCTGTAACTCTTTGGCCAATGCCGAAGCCGCATGCTTCCACGGCGCAGCGCATTGCGGCGGTCGACCATCATCGGCGCGCGTGGCGGCGTAGCGCCAGCGGCGGAACAGGTCGAGGGCGTGCGCCTGCTCGGCTTGGGATAGCGGGGCAATGGCGATCCAGAACGCACGCTCTGTCATGACGGCGAGTCGTTGGGCAGGAAGTGTCACGGTGCGCATCTCCTAAAGAACGCACGATATGTCGCATATACCGACAGACATCACAACCAAATAATGTCGTCTATATCGACATAGGCTTATCCACTGCTCCTTACCTGAGACGACGCCTCTGATTTTTCCGGGGTGACCTATGGGATGGGGAGGCGAATTGGGGCGTGCAGGATCGGAGCAGCTGCTTACTCGCGATCATCACGCAGGAACAGGGCGGAAGGGGAAGCAGCGACCAGAAAGCAGCAGTAATGGATAGCGTTAATTTGTAATCAACACCTCCAATCTAGAACTGTACTAACCGCCCTGTACTCGATACGTTCCATAGGAAAACAGGAGTGGCCCGTGCTCAAGAAAATCTCTGATAATTCAGACGATCTGTGCCTTTTTGTCCCGGACAAGAAGGTTGAGAAGCATGTTTTTCTCGTTGTCACTGAGACCACGCCAAAATTCGATGAGGGTCTTTTCGTCCTGTTCTATCGGCGCACCGCCGATATCTTGGCTTGCCGCAGAAGATCCAGAATAAAGGTAGTCAAGTGATACAGAGAAGTAGTGAGCTATCTCTACAAATGTCGCAAATCCAGGGTGCTTTCCACCTTCAATTTCGGCCAAATGCGACCGGCTGATGTCGAGCGCCGCTGACACGTCAACCTGTGACTGTTTACGTGCTTTGCGAAGCTCTCTTATGCGAGCGCCCATTTTTCCGTCCGTGATCATAGACGCACCATGACGCATTAATGCATTTTCCGTGCCGCCTATACCGACATTATCCTTGACGCCAAGTGTCGGTATAGGCGACAACGCAGTATGGACACGAAAGATATCATCCGCCGGGCCGGTGGGACAAACAAGGTCGCCAATGCGGTTCGCCGCAAGCACAATACAGTTGCTGGTTGGCAAAAAGTTCCTCCCTGCCATGTCGTTGCCGTGGCTGAACTAAGCGGAGTGCCGCCTCATCTTATAAGGCCGGATGTGTTTCCTCCCCCGAAAGGCGGGACGAGCCGGGGGCTGGCGCTGCGGCTGCCTAAATAACAGGCCCGAGCCATGCTCGCTTGCGGAAACGTTCCGCAAAACCACCAGACACAAGATTTCTCGCGTCCCTGACACAGAGAGACTGCCACCTATGTTCCCGTCGATAGATAGAGCTGTCCTGTTTGTCCTCGATATTGGGGTCAAGGCTCATGACTGAAGTCCACCGGGCCCAAGTCGCCTGTCTGAAAACAGCCACGCAAGCCGCAATCAGGCTTGTCGGTGGGGTTGAAGCAGCAGCCTCCTGCACGCGCGTCGGAAAGACGCAGATTTCTGAATATCAGAACCGCAATTCACCGCATGTTGTCCCTACCGACGTCGCCGTCGCGCTGGACGGTTATGCGCAACAGCCCCTCATTCTCGCCGCCATGGCCACCATCGAGGGTTATGCGCTGCTCCCGATCGCGTTCGGCGAGGGATGCGCGGCAACAGCCATGAGCGAAGTCGCGGCCTCGGCCAGTGGCACGATGACCGCAGCCATCAGGGCGCTGGCAGATGGCAGGATCGACCGGACCGAGGCTGCCGACCTGTCGCAGCGTCTGGGCGACCTCATACGCCACTCGACCGATGCGCTACAGAAAATGCAGGCGCTCGCTTTTCGCGCCGATGGAGAGGGTTGAGCCATGCCTCGCCCCGCCATCATGACGCCAGAACGCGAGGCTGCAACCGTGCTCATGCGCCGCATGAGGGCGCAGCGCGGCGGAGCGGAAAAGATTGCCGCAAAGCTCTCTCTCGATCCATGCACGGTCAAGGGGTGGGAGCTTCTACCGGCCTGTCATCTCAGGCGTTTCGTTGCCTGTTTTGGCAATCATCCTCCGAGCCACAAGAGTGTGCGATCGCTACAGCCTGAACCGGTCGAGCGGATCGACCGCAAATGCCTGTGTTGCGGGGCGTGGTTTACCGCAAAAGGGCGCTGGCTGCGCCTGTGCCAGCCCTGCCGGGAGTGCTGCTGATGGCCCGGCCCGCGCTCGATCGGGGTCGCATCGACCCCGCCATAGCGGCGCTGCGCCAGCGTGGTGCAAGCGCATCGCGCATCGCCCGCGCGCTGGGCATATCGGAACGCACGGTGCGCTATGCGCTTCGCCGTCTGGCCGTGCCATCGCCTGAGAGAAAGGCGGCATGACATGACCATGCAGATCGGCGCGGCCGAACTCTCGACCCTTTTGACCCAGCGCATCGATCAGCTGGTGCGCGAGCTGTTGCCATTCGGGCAGCGCATGGGCGCAGACTGGCGGTGCGATTCCCTGTCGGGTGGCAAGGGCACCGCGTTTTCCGTGCATCTGACCGGCAAAAATCCGGGGGGCTGGGTCGATCATCGCTCGGGTGAGTTTGGCGATGCGCTCGATCTGGTGGCGGCGTGCCTGACAGGCGGGAATACGAAAGAGGCCTATCGCTGGGCGCATGGCTGGCTCGGGCTGGGCGATCTTGGCCCGGTCGCCATACGACAGGCGCATCTGGCGGCGGAAAAGATCCAGCGCGACGCGGTAAAGGACGAGCAGGACGGGCGCAAGAAGGCGTTGGCCATGTGGCTCAATGCCGAGCCCGTCACCGAGGGTTCGCCGGTGCTCGCCTATATCCGCAATCGCGGTATCGACGTCGCCCCGCTCGGGCGTTTCACGCGCTCCATACGCTTTGCCCCCGCCCATTACTGCAATGAGGTGCAGCGCAAACTGCCCGCCATGCTGGCCGCCTTCACCGATGCCACGGGCGCACATGTCGCCACGCATCAGACATGGCTTGCGCAGGATAGCGAGGGCCGGTGGGTCAAGGCGCGGCTCGATGTCGCCAAGAAAATACGCGGGGCCTATGCGGGCGCTGCCATTCGCCTGCGCAAGGGCGAGACCGGCGAGACGCTGGCCAAGGCCCGCCCGGATGAAATCGTGCTGATCGGCGAAGGTATCGAAACCTGTCTTTCGGTGGCCGTGTGCTGCCCTGAATTTCGCGTGCTCGCAGCCGGTAGCCTGAGCAACATGGCGGCCATCTGGCTGCCGGACCAGGTGCGCAGGGTCACGCTTCTTGCCGATCGGGATGAACACGAAGCCGCAAAGCGTGGTCTCGATCGGGCGATCGATTTTCACCTTTCCAGAGGTCGCGAGGTGCGGGTCGCAAAACCCCCTCGCGGGAAGGATTTCAACGATGCAATCCAATGATATCCGCGATGCGGTACTGCGCGCCGACCGGGCGTTTCAGGTCATCGACGGGGGCCGCCAGGATGGCGAGCGCAAGGGCGGCGGCGAGCCGCCAGCCGCGCCAGAAGAAAACGAGCCTTGTCCCGTTACGGCGCTGGGCCATCTCGATGGCTCCTATTTCTTTCTCGACCGCGTGGGACAGCTGCGTGTGCTGACCGCAAGACAGGTCGGGTCGCGCCATGATCTGCTTGGCCTGTTTGCCGGGAATGACGGATGGTTGCGCGCGACCTTTCCGAAAAAGGCGCAATGCAAGACAAAGGATAAGGACGGGCAGGAAGTTACCGAGGAAAAGGTGGTGGATTTCCGCATCAATTCGGTGGCCAGCTATTTACAGGCTGAGTGCGCTCAGGCCGGGCTTTTCGGGTCTCATATCATGATCCGCAAACCGGGCGTGTGGCCTGCCGAAAATGGTTTCCCGGTGGTTCATTGCGGCGACACCGTGATGATAGGCGACCGACTGGAAAAGGCAGGAACACGCACCGGGAATCAGGTATGGGCCGCTGCCCCGCCCTCACCTCGCCCCGCGCGGCCCTGCGGTCCGGAGGAAGGGCGTTACCTGCTTGAGCAGATCCGCAGGCTCTGGAATTTTCGCACGCCGGGCGGCGAGATTGCGGTGCTCGGGTTGCTTGCCTGCGCCTATTACGGGGCGTCCATCCCGTGGCGGCCTGCCGGGTTTCTGATCGGCGGGGCCGGGTCGGGCAAATCGTCGCTGTTGCGCGTGTTGCAGGCGGCGTCGCCTTTGCATGTGTTCGTCAATGACACGTCGAAAGCCGGTCTTGAACAGAGGCTCGACGGGCGCGCCATGCCCGCTTTCATCGATGAGGCGTCCGATCGCGAGGATCAGCGCGGTGCGCGTGCGCTGCTCGATCTCGTGCTCTCATCGACGGGCGGCGAGGGCACGAAAGGCGTGCGCGGCGGCAAGGATGGCGTGGCCCGGAGTATCGAGGTTGTCGGCTCGATCATCATGGCCTCGATCAACCCGCCTGACATGCAGGCGCAGCATCTGGGACGCTTCACGATTATCGACCTGGCCAAGGCCGAGGAAGGGGCCGATCATTCCACCGAGCATCGCGACCTCGCCACCTGGGCACGCGAGCACGGCGCAGCACTTTGGGGTCGTGCCCTTGCCGGTTGGGAACGCCACCGCGCCGCGCTGGCGATATTCCGGGCGGCGCTTCTCGAAAGCGGTTGTCAGCCTCGTGAAATGGACCAGCTTGGCACTATTCTTGCCGGTTGGTGGGTCATGACAGAGGATACAATTCCCGATGAACGTGGCGCGCAAATAGGAATTGGCGCTTTATCAGAATTTGTGCGTGACGCGGAGGACGTTACGACGCAAGATGCCCCGACCCGCATGATCAATCACCTGTTGACGCAGCTTGTCATGGTGCAGAGATCGACCGAGAGGAAATCTATAGCTGACCTTATCGAGCGCCTTCTCGAAAATGACAGTGGACAGAGGCCGGATCTCGATCCGCTCTCGCGCTCTGTTGCGGACGAAGTGCTCGGGCAATACGGGATCAGGGTTATCAGGCCAAACGAGATCAAGGCGCGCAACGGCGTGGCATATCCTCGCGAGGCCGATGGTGCCGGGCTCTGGTTTTCCCAAGGGAATGCCATGCTGACCCGGCTATTCGAAGATACGCCGTTCGCCGGTCAACGCTGGCTCTATGAGCTGCGACGTCTTGAATCGGCCCGCAGCCCCAAACGCAAGGTCAAGATCGGCTCGATGACTCCCGCCCGCTGCGTGTGGGTTACGGCGGCCGAACTGGGCTTCGGAGTAGGTGAAGATGCCTAACTCATTGAGAATGCTACATAATCCCGTAGCCAATGGTAGCCAGCCGGTAGCCATAAAAGAGCAATAAAAACAACGCCGTAGCTCCCGTAGCCGCCGTAGCCACTCCCTGCACCTGTATAGACGCCTTCCCCACAAAGGGAGACGTGTCTCTTGTGTCCTGAATACTGGCTACCGTGGCTACCATGGCTACCACTACTATAACCTACTGATAAATATATATAATCCTGTAGCCAATCCCGTAGCCCGGTAGCCAGACCGGTAGCCAATGGGCTCCAGCGGCCCGGAAGAGGATGAAATGACCCCGGAATACGTCCTGTTCGATCACTCCCGCGATATTGCCGATCAGGTTGCGGAGTGGCTTGCCGAGGCAGCGGACACGCTCGCGGCCCTTCCTGCCACGGGCACCAGGCCGAGCACGCATTGCGTCAAATGGCCCGACGTCGTGTTCGACCCGGAAGATCTGGACTGGTTCCGCGAGATGGAAGCCTTCATGCCGCCACCGACTGCCGAGCAGATCAGGCGCATGGATATCGCGCTGGGCTGGCTTTCCCTGATCGATGCCTCGCAGATCAGGCTGCGCCGCGTGATCAATATGCGCCTGATCGTTCATCCCATATCCGGCCGCAACCGTTGGGGATGGGAGAAGATTGCTGGTAAACTGGGTGTTGCCGAGCCCACCGCCAAAAGATGGCACCGCCTTGGATGCGAAGCCATCGGAAAGAAAATTGCGTCCCGTTGATTTTTAATGTTGCTTTTGTTGGTTTTTGCAGTATTTCAAGTGTCATTCTCGCGAGACGCTTACCCATTCGGGCAGGCGTCTTTTTTTGTGCCTGATTTCTGGAGTGATGGTCCATGGCAGTCCGCAAACTGCAATGCGTCCTGCCAGCGGTTCGTAGCGTCAAGACCGGTATTGCAACGGCGCTGCCCAAGCAGACAAAAACCATCTACCTCTCACCTGAATGGCGCGGCCTCATGTCCCGCCTACTCGCCCGACGTGGCCAAGGCTGCGAGGCCTGCGGTCGTACCGGCTGCCGGATCTTCGGCGATCATATCCATGAACTGAAAGACGGCGGCGCACCGCTCGATCCGGGCAATATCCGGCTGCTTTGTGGCTCCTGCCACAGCACCAAGACCGCCCGCGTCCGGGCCATCCGCACCCGCGAAACCCCAACCCGCTGACCCCGAGGGGGCAGGTCGAAAGTCCGGCCGGATCCTACCCCCGCAACCGCGCAAGGCTCAGCGGCAGATTTTCCGGTCTATCAAGGAAATCAAGTTATCAAGGAAAGGGAGCAGAAATGGCTCATGGTGGCGCACGTCCTGGCGCCGGACGCAAAAAGGGCAGCCGCAACAGGAAGCAGGTGGACTGGAATGGCCCCCTCGTGGTCGATCCCTCCGCACTCGCACCCGGCCTCGATGCCCTGAGCGGCATGAGCCCGCAGGATCTCGCGACCTGCTCGCCGCTGGCCTTCCTCACGCATATCTATCGTAATCGCAGTCTGGCCGCCGCCATACGCGCCGACGCCGCCAAAGCCGCCCTTCCCTACGCTCATGCCCGCCTCGCGGCCCCGCGCGAGGATCAGCCCGCCCTGCCCGGCCTCGATAACGGCTGGGGCAACGACCTGCCCCCGATGAACAGAAGGAACTGACATGCTGGATCTGAGCCGGAAGGACTGGGAGGCGCGTTTGCGTGCCAGCCAGTCCCTCCTGCCGGATCTGGACCCGGTCAATCCCGATCTCGCCGCGCGGGCCGTGCGCTGCTTCGACCGGCTGCGCATTCCTGACGTGCCCGGCACGCCTACCATGGCGCAAGCCTGCGGCAACTGGTTCCGCGAGATCGTCTCGGCCCTGTTCGGCGCGCTCGATCCCGAAACGGGCGTGCG
Source organism: Asaia lannensis NBRC 102526 (assembly GCF_024054035.1). GTDB lineage: Bacteria > Pseudomonadota > Alphaproteobacteria > Acetobacterales > Acetobacteraceae > Asaia > Asaia lannensis. Next base: position 53,463 of record NZ_JAMXQU010000013.1, on the reverse strand, counting down.
CGCCATCCAGGAGCTTTTCCTCCTGGTGCCGAAGAAGAACAGCAAGACCACGAACGGCGCAGGGCTGATGCTGACGGCCGTAATCGTGAATAAACGTCCCAACGCCGAATTCCTGATCGTCGCACCCACCAAGGAAATCGCCGATCTCGCCTTCAGCCAGGCGCTCGGCATGGTGCAGAACGACCGCACGCTGATGCGGTGCTTCCAGGTGCAGCAGCATCTCAAGCGCCTCAGGTTTCACGCGACAGGCGCAACCCTGCAGGTCAAGGCGTTCAGCCCTGACGTCATGACCGGCGTAAAGCCCGCAGGCGTGCTGGTGGACGAGCAGCACGTCATTGCCATGCGCAACGATGCGGGCAGCGTCATGCGCCAGATACGCGGCGGCATGATTTCGCAGCCCGAGGCGTTCCTGGCCATCATCACCACCCAGAGCGACGGGCCGCCTCGGGGCGTGTTCGCGCAGGACCTGATCCGCGCCCGCGAGATCCGCGACGGCAAACGCTTCCAGCCGGTTCTGCCGGTCCTGTACGAATTGCCGCCCGATATCCAGCAACCCGCGAAACTGCCCGGCGAGGCCGCGCCCTGGGAAGATCCCGCCTACTGGCCGATGGTTCTGCCCAATCTGGGCCGGTCGATCACGCTGGACCGCCTGAAGCGCGAATATGACGACGCACGCGAGAAAGGCGTGGGCGAGCTGGCCAGCTGGGCTTCGCAGCATCTCAATGTCGAGATCGGCCTCGCCCTGCGCTCCGATCGCTGGGTCGGTGCCGATTACTGGCAGGGCGCAGGCGATGACACGCTGACCCTCGACGCCCTGATCGAACGCTGCGAGGTGATCGTGGCAGGCATCGACGGCGGCGGGCTCGACGATCTGCTGTCGCTCGCGGTTCTCGGGCGTGACGCCATTACGGGCCAGTGGCTGCACTGGCAGAAAAGCTGGGTGTTCGAGGGCGTACTGGCGCTTCGCAAGCGCGAGGCCAGCCAGCTGCGTGACTTCGAGGCGCAGGGCGATCTGGTCATCACGGCCGAGCCCGGCACCGATATCGACCAGCTGGTGGCGGTGCTCGGCACAATCGACCGGAGCAACAAGCTCGCGATCGTGGGGCTCGACCCGATGGGCGTGGGCGCCATTGTCGATGCGCTGGCCCAGATCGGCATTGCGCATGAGCGTGTGGTGGGCATCTCTCAGGGCTGGACGCTCTCGGGTGCCATCAAGACCGCCGAGCGCAAGCTGGCGGATGGCACGCTCTGCCACGGTGCGCGGCCGATCATGGGCTGGGCCGTCTCGAACGCGAAGGTCGAGCCTCGGGGCAATGCCATCATCATCACCAAACAGGCGGCGGGCTTTCTCAAGATCGACCCGCTGATGGCGCTGCTCAATGCCGTCACGCTGATGAGCCGCAACCCCGAGCCGCCCGGTGGCGGCCGAATGGATGATTTTCTTTCAACCGGGATCATTGCCGTATGAGCATCGCCACAAGACTGCGCGGCATGGCCTGGAAGACCGCAAGCGCGGCGTTCCAGTCCGTCACGGGCGTATCCCTCACCGATCTGCGCCTCGGGGCTTTCATGGCGGGCGGGCCGAGCATTGCGGGCCAGAGCGTCTCGGTCGATACCGCGCTGCAGCTCGATACGGTCTGGGCCTGCATACGGCTCCTGTCCGAAACCATCGGCTCCATGCCGCTCAAGCTGCATGAGCAGCAGGGCGACGGGCAATCGTCTCTGGCGCGCGATCACCCGCTTTATCGCGTGCTGGCCCGCGCGCCCAACGCCGATATGACGCCCATCGAGTTCTGGTCGTGCATGGCCGCGTGCTGCCTCGCCTGGGGCAATGGCTTCGCGCAGATCATGCGTCGCGGTGACATGCAGATTGCGGCCCTCAATCCGCTGCGACCCGATCGCATGACCGTGCAGCGTGATCCCGTTACCGGGGCGCTGGTCTATCGCTACAGCTATCAGGGCAGGACACTGGTGCTCGATGAGGGCGACGTGTTCCACATCAAGGGCTTCTGTTTCGACGGGCTCATGGGCATCTCGCCCATCACGGCGGGTCGGCAATCCATAGGGGCCGCGCTCGCCGCCGAGGAAACGGCGGGGCGCATGTTCCGCAACGGGCTGCTCTCGCAGACCTATATCTCTGCGCCCACCTATCTGACCGGCCCGCAGAAGGAACAGGCCAAGGCGATCCTCGGCGAGTATTCGGGCGCAATCAATGCAGGCAAGACGCCTCTGCTCGAGGGCGGGTGGAAGGTCGAGAGCATCGGGCTCAGGGCCGAGGATCTGCAACTCCTGCAAACCCGTCAGCTGGGCGTTGCGACACTTTGCCGGTGGTTCGGGGTGCAGCCGGTCATGATCGGAGCCATGGAGAAATCCACGGCCTGGGGCACCGGGCTGGAACAGATGAATCTCTGGTTCCTGCAATACGGTCTCATGCCCTGGCTGCAACGCATCGAACAGGCTGTTTCGCGCTGCCTGCTCTCGCCTGCCGAGCGTGACCGGTATTTCGCCCGGTTCAATGTCGATGCGCTGTTGCGTGGCGATAGCACGGCGCGGGCGGGCTACATGCAAACCGCGCTGCGCTCGGGCTGGATGACCGTCAACGAGGCCCGCGCCAATGACAACCTGGCCCCCATGCCGGGCGGCGATGTGCTGATGGTGCAGGCGCAGATGATCCCGCTTGCCGATATCGGCAAGCCCCGCAGCCTGACCGGCACTGGGGGGCAGGATCCGCCTGCCAGTAACCGACCGCCCGGCACGCAATCCGGCATCACGGGAGATGACAATGAGTAACTATCTGGCCGCTGCCTTCGAGTGGAAGTTTGCACCCGACGCGAAAGAAGGCAGTTTCGAGGGCTATGGCAGCGTGTTCGGCCATCAGGACGCGCATGGCGATATCGTCCTGCCCGGTGCCTTTGCCGAGACCTTGGCCGAGCGCAAGGCGCAGGGGCGCAGCATCCCGATGCACGTCATGCACGGCATCCTTGGCGGCGACGGCCTGCCGGTCGGCGTCTGGGACGATGCCAGCGAGGACAGCCACGGCCTGCATCTGCGCGGGCGTCTGTCCGGCATGGATACCGATTACGGGCGCAGGCTTTACGGCCTGGTGAAAGACGGGGCACTCGGTGGCCTCTCCATCGGCTTTTCCGTGCGCAAGGACGGTGCAACCTTCGGCACCGCTCCAGGCGGCCCGCGCCGCCAGATCAGGGCCGCGAACCTGCACGAAGTCAGCCTTGTCGATGACCCGTCCAACGCGCTCGCCCGCGTGACTGAAATGCGCAGGCGATTTTATCCCGTGGGGCCGCAGCTGCCCGATCTGGCGGCAGAGCTACGCGCCGCCAGCCGTAGTCTCGTTGAAGCGGTCAGATCGCAGTCGCATATGGGTTCCCGCTGATCCGGTTAGGGTTGCTCGGCTACGAAGCGCGTCATTTGCGAAGGAACGACCCGGTTCGCACGTAATCAGCAAGGCATTCTTCCAGCGGCCTGTCGGTTGGACAGGCACGAATTTTACCTGTTTTGCGGTCAACGATGAGAGGGACGCTTCCAGCGAGCCGATCACCGGGATCGTGTGTCTCCAGAAAGCGTTTTGACTGGTAACGAAAACACCACCCGCTCTCGAATTCCTGTTCGAAAACAATCTGGAGCGGTTGGTCGGCTCTGCTCAAATACAATTCTACTGACGCTCTCGCATCTTCAAATGTCATTACTGTTTCTTCCATAAAAGTCTGGGAGTTCCAGGCTTTCGGAGACGCTACACGATTTAATTGGGAGCGTCGAAGTGAACATTCATCATCACTCCTTCAAGGGCGCTTCGGGCGCCCTTTTTCATGAGGAAAACCCCATGTCCGATTACGAACAGGCCGCCCGCGATCTCAAGGCCGCAACCGATGAGGTCAAGCGTTTTGCCGAAGCCTCGACCACAGAACTGCGCAACCTCGGCAAGGTGACGGAAGAAACCAGGGCCAGCGCCGACAAGGCCCTGGCTGAAATGAACGGGCTATCCGCCCGCTTGGCCGATATCGAGCAGAAGGCCGCCCGTCATAGCGGCAACCCTATGAATGCTGTGCAGAGTCTTGGCGAAGAATTCATGGCCAGCGATGCGGCTCGCGAACTGAAATCGTCGTTTCAGGGGCGTGTCAGGTCGGAAATGGAGCGCAAGGCACTTACTACTGGCCCTGCAACAATGGGCACGACAACCTCCGCTGGCACGTCCCTGATTCCGACGATGCGTTTGCCCGGTATCGATCTGGTACGCTTGCCGAAGCCAACCCTGCGCAGTCTTATCCCTTCGGGCGCAACATCTTCGCCGATTATCGAATTCGTCAGACAGAAGAGCTTTACGAACAAGGCAGCGACGGTCGCTGAAGGAGCTAAGAAGCCTTACTCGGATATGACTTTCGAGCTGGACCGCGCGAATGTTGCTGTCATCGCTCATTTGTTCAAGGTCTCCAAACAGGCCTTGGACGATGCTCCGGAACTCACTTCGATCATCAACTCCCAGGGTGTGGCCGGGCTCGAGCAGGTCGAAGAATATCAGTTCATGTACGGTGACGGAGTTGGTGCCAATATTCTTGGCCTCATGGAGCAGGCAACTGATTTTGCTGCACCCGCAGGGCTGACGCCTCCTGATAGCGCACTGGATACGATCCGCATGGCCATGCTTCAGGCATCGCTGTCGCTGTATCCCGCCACTGGCATCGTTCTCAACGAAATCGACTGGTTCCGCATCACGTCGGTCAAGGATGAGATCGGACGCTACGTTCTGGGCGATCCGCAATCCGTTGCAACGCATACTCTATGGGGATTGCCCGTCGTAATCAGTAATACGATCCGGCAGGGCGACTTCCTGGTGGGGGCCTTTGCCACAGGTGCCCAGATTTTTGATCGTCAGTCGGTCGCAATCGAGGTCGCGGTAAACAACGGCACCGACTTCGAAGACAATATGGCGTCGATCCGCATCGAGGAACGCACCGGCCTCGTCGTTTATCGTCAGCAATCCTTCATCACCGGCACCCTGCCGCCCGATGCGACCGCTGCAAAGAAATCCTGATCGGGGGGCACCATGACGCTCACCATTCTCGAAGCGCCAGACAAGAATCTCCCTCTGGTCTCGCTCGATGCCCTGCGCGATCAGCTGGCGGGCGAGCCGGGCGGGCAGAGCAATGACCCGGCCCTGAGCGAGTATCTGGCCCAGGCCACGGCCCTCGTGCAGGCCACGCTGGGCCGTCCGGTTCTGGCGGGTCTGTATCGCCAGACCCTGCGCGTTGGGGATGGCGAGCGCAGGTTGTCGCTCACTCTCACCGCCTCGCCTGTGGTCGAGATCGTGACCGTCACGCAGGACGGTTTCACCCTCGACCCCGGCCCCGAGGGCTGGGAGTGCGCGGCCTGGTCCGGCCTGCTCTACCCTTCCCGGCTGCAAGGCGGCTGGTGGTGGCCGGGGCGCTATCGTGTGACCTATCGCGGCGGCTGGATCCTGCCGGGCATGAAAGACGACCAGGGCGAGCCTCTGGCCCCGACCGTGCCCGCCGATATACGCGCTGCCACGCTCTCGACCGCCCGGGCCCTGTTCTTCACCGCCCAGCGCGGCGACCCGCTCCTGCGTTCAGAGAGCGAGCAAGGCGTGGGCGCAAGCAGCTGGGCCACGCCCGATGCAAGCCTCGGCGGCCTGCCACCCGATGCGGCGTCCATCCTCGCCCGCTATGCGCTGGCGGGTCTGTCATGAGCGTGGGCGCGAGCCGACGCAGGCGGCAAATCCTGCGTGCCGGGCGTCTCATGGTCCTGTCGCGCCCGCGCATGGAAGGCAGCCTGGCCGTGACCGGCTATGCCCCGCCCCCGCAGGCCGCGCAGCTGGCGGAAGGTGTGGGGAAAGCCACGCTGCTCGTGCAGATCACCGCCGATGAAACGGGCCGAACCGGCTATGAGCCGCGCAAGGGCGACACCCTGCGCGACGGGCCGAAAACCTACACCCTGACAGACGCCAGCCCGGTTTTCGACCGGGGCACGCTGTGCGGCTGGACCCTGATCGCTTCGGGAGGTTCCTAATGCTGTCCGATATTGTCTGGAATGACGCCTATACCCGCGCCCAGCTGGTCGCGAAACAACAGGGCCTCGCCCTGGTCGATGCGCTCGAACAGCAGAGCGAGGATCGGCCCGCTCTGTTCTGGCGCATGGAAGCCCAGGCGAGCCAGTCGGACCGCTTCGGCACCGGTGAGGAAGCGATGGAGGAAGATGGCGAATTTGCCTTTCATCTGACTATCCGGGCTGGGTCGATCCTCACCCCTGACGCATTGAGCCTGTGCAAGGGCATGAGCGTCATGTTCCGCGCCCAATTGGAAGGCGTGCAACGCCTGCCCGATGGGCTGCACTATGACGGGCAGAGCCTCTTTCCGCCCGATCCCGATACGGGCGGGAACTGGTTCACCATGACCCTGATCGTTCACTACCGCTTTCAGGATCGCATGATCTGACAGTCGCAAGGCCGCCCCATCCGGGCGGCTTTTTTCTTGCCTGCAACCTCAAGGGGAAAACCTCATGGCCTATACCGGCGCAACAGCCAATTACGCGGCGGCAGCGCAATCCAATGCCTCGACCGTCTCTTATGCCAAGGAAGAAACCTATGCCGTCAAACCGGGCGGGGCCTTCCAGCGCACGCGCTTTACCGGCGAGAGCTTCCGTATCAACGACACGCGCCAGAGCCCGGAGGAAATCAACCTGCTGGCCGAGGTCTCGCAATCTGTCACCACGCAGCTGAGTGTGTCGGGCACCCTGTCCGGTGCGCTCTCGGTCGGCACCTATGACGACCTGCTTGCGGGCATCATGGGAGCGGACTGGGCCAATGACGGCTCAATCGTCAATAACAACCTGGTCAAGACCTGGTGTCTCAATCAGGCAATCGGTGACGGGTTTTTCCTTCGCCCCGGCGCGTTCTGCACGCGGGCGCAGCTGAGTTTCCCGCAGGGCAATTTCGCGACCGCCGCTTTCGATTTCACCTGTGCGCGGCAGGAAAAGAGCCTGACCGATCCCGCCGCCAGCTACATCCCCGCCCCCACAGGCACGGTGCTCGACACGGTAGGTAATTTCGGCTCGTTCAGGCTGGGCGGTCAGGTGCCGGTCGGCGTGCTGCGACAGGTCGATATCACACTCACGCGCGAGGGGGCCGATAGCGATTACGGCATCGGTCAGGCCTATGCGTGCGGCATCCGCCCCGGCCAGTTCAAGGCCGCAGGCCAGCTGCAGATCTTCTTCAAGGACTGGAGCCTGTACGACCGTTACGTCGCAGGCTGGTCGGGCGCGATCGATATCGAGGTGATGGACGCGACCGGCAACGGCTATCGCTTCACCTTCCTCAATGGTCGCCTGCAAAGCCCGCAGATCAATGCCGGAAGCCGCAATACCTCCATCGTTGCGACCTTCGACCTCGAAGGCAACCCGCAGACAGGCGGCGGCACGTTCCGGATCACCCGCATCAAGCCTGCCTCCTGAGCGCAGCCCGACGCAGCGCGTCAGTTTGCCCCTGTCACCCCCGCTCATTCCATCAGGAAACAGACAATAATGGCAAAACTCTCCGATTTCTCGCGCAACGCCGACCGTATGCGCGAAGGCGAAACGATCGAGGTCGGTCCGATCGGCAACACGTTTCACATCACGACACGCGGTTTCACCCCGCGTTATCGCGATGCCCTTTACGACCTCAAACTGGCAGCCGCCCGCAAGCTCAACCGCTCGCAAAAGCCGGGCGCATCGAGCTACGGCCCCGAAAGCCTGCCGCCGACAGAGGATGACCGCGCCCAGGGTCAGGCCATTGCCGATCATTGCGTCATCGGTGTGAGCGGCCTGCAGCACGATGACGGCCAGGAGGTCACGATCGACGAGTTCCGCGCCATGCTCGCAAGCGGCGAGCAGCCCTTGCTGATCGCGCTTGCCATTTCGGCAGCGGCTCGCGTCGGTGATGACCGCGCCCGCGAGCATGAGGAAGCGGTGGGAAACTGACGCAAGCCCTCGCCTGGGAACTGGAGTTCGGTCAGTTCACCGGCGAGGGCGACATTGCCGAACAGCGTAAAGCCTTTCTCGCGATGAAACCACGGCTTGCTCCCGCCCACGAACGCTCCTGGCGATGCTGGCATGAGCTGCAGCACGACCGCGCCTGGACGCTCGATCTGATCGGCGTGGGTATGGGCAAGATCCGTGGCGTGTCACGTCCGGGTGCGATCACCTGGGCCGCGCTCGCGCTCTGGTGCCAGACCAACGCCGTGACGCAGGAAGATGCACCCTGGCTTATCGCCCAGGTGCGGGCGCTCGATGCCGTCTTTCTTGAGCACAGAAATGAGCGGATCACCGCAAGCATTGCGCAATTCATGAAAGGGTGAGCCATGGCACAAGCCGCAACCTTCAGCCGGTCGCTGCGCCTTTTTGTCGATCGCAACCTCTCCCCCGATGCCCTGCGGGCCGAGATGGCAAGACGGGCCATTGCGGCGCGTGACGATCTGATCGCACGCGGCGAGGCCCCGCCCAGCTGGCGGCGCTATGTGGATGGCAAAGCCGATGCACCGGAAACCAGCGTGCGGCTAGATGGGGCCATTCTCTATCGCTTCAATCTCACGAGCGAAGCGGCAGAGGCTGCGCTCGCTCTGTGCCGGTCAACATCGCCCGTGCGCAGCGGACGCTTTCGCGATGCCTGGGTGCTAATCTGCGACGGAAAGCCATGGAAAAAGCCGCTCAAGGATCTGCCTGCTGATGGCACGATCCTGATCGTCAATCCGATGCCCTATGCCCGCAAGATCGAGACCGGGGCACTGGAGCCACGCATACGACGCAACCAGATCGAGCGCGTGCGACAAACCCTCATGCGGCGCTGTCCAACGCTCTCTTTCGGAAAGATATTCGTGCGCCTGAGCAGCGGTATTGCATCGTCTGCCCCCTACATCCTGCGCGGTGCTTCGGGCGAGCGCAGGACACGGGCCGGTACGATCATGACTTATCCGGCGTTGCAGATCACCCTTCGGTCATGAAAACTGGACTGTAAACAATCAGTCCTTGATTTCGTGACAGGTGAGCATGGCACTGGCATCCATCTCGCTCGAGAACATGGCATCGTCGCCCTTGCTCCACCAGACATATTCGGCCGCGGCATATTTGGCGCCGCTTGCGGCAATCACGTCGGTAAATATCTGCGTTTTTCCGTCGACCGGAAGCACAGCGAGGCTGATATCGCCCGCGTTGATATAGCTTACCTTGACGATTTTCTCGGGCAGGACAGCACGCAGCCTAGCTGAACTCGCGCCCTTTTTTGCCTTGCAGTTGTAGGACACAATCTGACGCTGGATGTCGGTCGACGACGACAGTGGAATCGAGAGTGAATCGCCAGTCTCTGCGTGCGCGGATGCAACAGCGGTCATGGCTGTCAAAGCAATCGCGGCTCCCGTCAATTTACGAATCATAGTCCTGCTCCACTTCCTGTTGCGCTTGCCTGCGCGTCTCGCGGCATGCGCGCACCTTCCTATCAAATGACGGCAACATTTCGGCTCATCCGCATTTCACAAATGCGCGGTCCGATGCTGCTACGCATGGAGCGTAACGATGCCCACCACGATCTCCGAGCTTTACATTGCTTTTGCGAGCAATCTGGCCAAGGCGCAGGAAGATGCGCAATCCCTGACCAGGCTTGGCGATGCAGCAGAGGTGGCCGATACGAAAGTGACCAGGCTGGGCCGCTCCGGTGCGTCGGTCGCGCGGCAATTCGATGAAACGACGCGGGCCGAGGCCAAGCTAAGCAGCGAAATCCGCCAGCGCACGGCCAATATCGAGGCGCTGCAGAAATCGCTCGCTGCCGGCGAGATCACACAGGAGCAATATGCGGGGTCGCTGGCTGGCATCGCCAGATCAGCCGCAGCACAGAAAGAGAAATTCGACGCGGCTACGGGTGCCAGCAAGCAACACGCTGTCGCCCTGGCCGAGGGCACGGCCGCAGCCAAACTATCCAGCTATCAGCTCGGCATCCTGGCGGGCGAAGCCCACAAATTCGCCGATCAGGTGCTGGCCGGTGGCGGGGCCATGAAGGCCGCATTTTACCAGGTGCCGAACATGGTCACGGTCATGGGCGGCTTTGGCAAGGCCACGCAGATCGTGACCGGCCTGCTCATGGGCCCTGCCGGTCTGGCGCTCGCAGCCGTCGCTGCCGGTGCAGCCATCTACAAGATGGGCAGCGCTGCCGAGACCGAGGAATCGCACCTTGCGGCCCTCGGCCAGACCCTTCGCGCCACGCGCAGCGATTACGCGGCCATGGCCGGTGCTGCCGAAGACGCGGCACGGCGCATTGCTGGCAAGACTGGCCTGTCACTGACTGACAGCCGCGCCGTCACCACCACCTTTGCCGCCATGCCCTCGACCAGTGGCAGCAGCCTCGATGCGCTGACCACGACAGCGCGCAACCTCGCCACCGTGCTCGGCAAGGACGTGCCGGACGCAGCAAAAGACATGGCCGCTGCCTTCGATGACCCGACAAAAGCCGCCGAGGATTTCGCGCAGAAAGGCCTGCTTGGTGTCCATGAAGGCCTGGTGCAGCATATACGCGATCTGCAGAACAGCGGCGATCGCATGGGGGCCTGGTCCCTGCTCATGGGGCAGGTCAGCAAGGCCACGGCCAACGCTGCCGATCAGGGCGTGACGCCGCTGCATCGCGCCCTGCACGACATGAGCACATCCCTGCATGAGGGGTTGGCCCCGCTCGGGCAGTTCGTGGACACGATCGGCAATGGTATCATGGCCGGTGCTCTCAAGGGCGTGCAGGGCATCCAGTATCTTCTGGACAAGGCCAAGGAGGTGCGCGACTGGGAATGGGCGCAGCTGGACAGGATCCCGGCCGTTCACAATTACCTGCAGCAACGCGAGGTCGCGGCCTCCGATGTCGCAGGTGTGGGCAAGACCATCGACAAGGTGGGGGCCGGTCTCGGCGCAAGCTCGGACGTGCTCGCACTTGCCCATCGCATCCAGCCGATCGAAAGCGCAACGGGCCAATACGATGCGCAGGGTCGCGTGGTGCAATCCTCTGCCGGTGCGCTGGGCGCGATGCAGGTCATGCCGGGCAGCGCCAATGGCAATGATCTGCGCACGACCACGGGCAACGTCACGGCAGGCGTGCAGCTGCTCATGCGGCTCTACACCAAATATGACGGCAATCAGGCGCTTGTCGCTATGGCCTATAACTGGGGTGAAGGGAACGTCGATCAGTACCTGTCAGGCAAGATTGCAAGCCCGCCTGCCAGTGTCGCGGCCTATGCCCAAAAGGCCACGGGCGGCGAAATCTATGGTGCCCAGGCAATCGCATCGCGTCAGGGCCGGGTCGATGATCAGCTGCGCGGCAGTGACGGCAGCACGGCGGCGCAGATCCGCGAGCATGAGCAGGCCATCACGGCTCTGACCACGGCGCAAAAGGCACTGAATGACCTGCACACCGCAGGCAAGGTGTCGGACGCCGATTACGCCGCGCAAACCGGCGTGCTGACGGACAAGATCAACGTGCAGCGCGGCGCGCTCAACGAATTGCGCGACCCGATCGAGACCATCGCGCATCAGCAAAAGCTGGCCGCGCAAAGTGCTGAGACCTATTCAGCCGCCGAGGCCGCAATGGTGCAGGTGCATCAACAGGTTGAGGAAGCGGCACGGCATATGGGCCAGGCGCACGCGAACGCCACGCAGCTGGCGGAAGCTGAGGCCAGGCAACAGGCCATTCTGACGGGGCAGTTTAATCAGTCCGTTGCGGCCATCAACGAGCACACCCAGGCCGAGCAGGATATGCTGGCGGGCTATGACGCCTCGAAAGGCTCGCTGACACAGTATCAACAGGCAATGGAGGCCGCCGAGAAAGTGCGGGCGACCGCGATCGACGGCACAGCCGAACAGGCCCGCCAGCTCGATGTCCTGACGGGTGCCATGAAATCCGCCGCCGCCTCGCAGGTCGATATGGCCAATGCGGGCAAGCTGTATGGGCAGTCGCAGGATCTGGACATCATCAAGGCACAGACGGCGGCGATCGGGCAGAATAGCGATGCCGTATCGGTACAGATTGCGGTGATGAAAGAGCGTAACCGCATTCTCGAAGCGGGCGGCGATATCAACTCGAAAACAAGCCAGGCCTATCTCGACAATGTGGCGGCCATCCAGACGGCAACCAACGCCTATCAGCATCAGAAATCGGCGCTCGATGATCTGACAGGAAGCCTGAGCGGCATGTTTGACACGCTGACGAACAGCGTCACGCAGGCTTTCGTGCAGAGCGGCAAGGGTGCGGTCGATTTCGGCTCGATCCTGTCCGGTCTGCAAACGCAGATTGTGGGGCTTGTGGCCAAGATGGCACTGGTCAACCCGGCCCTGAACGCGCTGGATGGCGGCTCACGCAACACGTTCACAAGCGTCTCTGACGCGCTGGCCTCGGGTGGCTCGGTCGGCAACAAGGCGGCCAGTGTCTCGATTAGCGGGGCCGGGACGCCCGCATCGAACGTATCGAGTTCAAGCAGCTGGCTCTCGGGCGCGATGGGAACAAAGCTGTTCGGCACGGCCACGATCGGCAACACCCTGGCCGGTATCGGTGGCGGTTTTGGAATCGGCTCGGCGCTCGGCAATATCGGCGGCGGGACGTATGGCGCGATCGGCTCGGGACTGGGCGCGGCTTTGGGTGCGGGTCTCGGCTCGATCATCCCCGGCGTGGGTACGCTGATCGGCGGCATTGCCGGTGGCGGCCTTGGCGGCCTCCTGGGCGGCCTGTTTGGGCACAAGAAAAACCCCTACACCATCGACCAGGTGGTGATGGAAGGCGACCGGCTGAGCATGGGGCAAAGCTGGAACCAGAAGCAAAACGACACCATCACGGCACAGCTCAAGGCTGACATGGCCAGCGTCAACGCCACCATGAAAAGCCTCGGGCTGAAGGCTGAAAATCTCTATCTCGGCACGGTACGCGATGACCCCAACAACAAGGACCCGTCGCAACGTTCCGTCAGCCTGACCGATTTGCTGGGCAAGCTGCAGCTGCGCAGCGATGACAGCGCCACATTCAGCCAAGCGCTTTCGCAGGGGATGCCCGCGAGTTTCGATAGCGTGGCCTCATTCCAGAGTGCGGTAACGCAGCTGAAGAGCATGGCCGACACGGTGGATGCGCTGGGTGTCGCGGTGTCGAAATTCAACAGTGACGGCACCGTGACCGTCTCGGGCTTTACCGAGGCCACGGGCGATCTGCGCACGGCGCTGGATACGATGCTCAATGGCAAGACGCTCGCCACAAGCGATCTGCAAAGCCAGGTGGCGACGATTACCGAGTTTGTTTCCAACACCATGCCCAACCTCATGAAAGCCACGGTGAACGGGCATCAAAGCTGGGTCGAGCAGATGGAGGCGCTGAAGAAAACCTATGAGGCTGCCGCAACACAGGCGAGCAGCTACGGGCTGGATGGCAACGCGCTGAACGACAAGTTCGGCACGCTCTACGAACAGGGCTATGCGCAGAACATGCAAAGCCTGGCCGAGAGTGCCCAAGCGTTCCGGGTGCGGTATCTCACCGCGACCGGTGACGACCAGGGCGCGGCGCTCATGAGTTTCGACCTGTCTGCCACGCAACAGAAACGCCAGCTTGCCGAGAGCTGGCGCGACTTTCTGGGCGAGGCCTACAGTTCGAACCGGACCTATCTGCAACAGGCATCGGATCTGGAAAAGACGCTGGGGGCCGAACGTCTGGCCATCCAGAAGCAATATGCGGACAAGGCGACAGAAGCGGCGAAACAGGCCGTAGATGCCGCCGCAGCCCAGGCCAAACAGGAACACGACCAGGCGGCAGGTTCCGCCGCCTCGGTCATCGGTTCTCTGGTCGATTTCACGCGCGGCCTGAGCACCTCCAGCGCCTCTCCGCTTTCGGCGGAAGCGCAATACAGGGCCGCAAACGACAATTTCCAGAGCACGCTTGCGGCGGCGCGTGCGGGTGATTTCAACGCGCTTTCCCATGTGCAGGGCGATGCGCAAACCCTGCTTTCCACGGGTCAGGCCGTTTATGGGTCTGGTACAGAATATGCCCGTGTTTACGAGCAGGTCATGGCGGCCATGCGCGAGATCGGCACGCGCTCGCCCGAGGCCCTGACACAGGCGGCACTGAACCAGACACGCGACAACACCGCCAGTCTGGTGGATCTGCTGCGCAAGCTGGTGGCTGCGACCGAGGCCAATGGCAACACCCTGCGCGATACCGCCAACGCCACAAAGCAGAGCGTGGCCGAGCAGCGGCAGGCGGCCTTGCGCAAGGCAGGCTAGAATAAACGGGGAACCTCATGAGCGGTCAGCTATTCCACGCGGTCGATATCACCGTGACCGTGCCGGGAGAGACGACCACTCCTGAATTTTCCCGTGGCTGGGGCTCGACCCCATGGGGTGCACTGACACAGCGCCCTGCACCGGTCGAGGCTACCGAGACGCTGCGTTTCTCCGATGTGGGCTATGTCAGCGACAGTCATGGCGCGTGGCCCCCTCTGGTGCAACAGGCCTACAGCCTCGACCGCAGGCTCGATCTGCGCCCCGATGCGCAGGCGGGCGGCGAGAGCTGGGGCGCGCTCATCCTGTCGAGCCCTGACGGGCTGCTCGATAACATCATCGCCACACGCGTGGTCGATCATATGCCCGTGCGCGTGCGCTATGGCTGGCGGGGCCGCGATGCAATCCGGGGTTGTGCAATCGACCCGCCCGAGGCGGCGTTGCAACCGGCTTTTGCCGGGCTGGGGCGCAGCTGGCAGCCCGACCGGCAAAACGTCGAGATTGCGCTCACCGATGCCACCGCCTGGCTCGATGCCCCGGCGCAGGGCCTGCCCTATGACGGCAAGGGCTGGCGCAATGGCGGGGCCGATCTGGCGGGGCATTATCCCCCCAAACTGCGCGGGCGCGCCTTCAATCTCACGCCGGTTGCAATCGATACCATCAAGCTGGTTTATCAGGTGAGCGATGCGCCGGGCACCATCGAGGCGCTTTACGAAGGTGGCGCGACAGGCGGCATCGTTTTTGCCGGTCAGGTGGCGGATATATTCGCAGCCGAGCCGCCCCCCGGTCATTATGTGGTGCAGTCCGATTCCTCGGGCCTGTGGTTTCGTCTTGGCACGCGGCCTGTCTGGGCCATCACGCTCGATGCCACCGGTGCCCTGCCGGACGGCACAAAACCGGGCGGGCTTCTCACGCTTTTGCGTGGCGTGCTGCTTCAGGATTGCGTGCTGGAGGCGGACCTGTTCGATCCCTCATGGGAAACTGTAACGCAGGCCATGAACTGGCCCGGCGCGTGGTACTGGGATGGCAGCGCACGCATAACCGGGCGCGATATGGCCGACACCCTGCTTTCAGGGCTGGGCGTGCGGCTTGTGGCCTCGAGTTCCGGCACGCTGCGCCCCGTGGCGGTGCGTGCCCCCGAGGGCGAGGCCGTGGCGCATTTCGGGCCGCATAACCTGATCACCGTGGCCCCGGTCGCGCTCGATGACATGCTCGACCCGCCGCCAGCACGCTGGCGGGTGGGTTATGCCCATGCCCAGACCGTGCAGGCCGCAGGTTCGGGGCTGAGCCCGCTTGTGACACCCGAACGTCAGGCGTTCATCGGACAGGCCGACCGGCTGGCAAGCTGGGCCTCGCCGGATCTGCGCAGGCGCTACCGCGTGCCCAACGACCCGCCCGCGCTGGTCACGGCCCTAGGCGACGAACAGGACGCCGTAAAAGTGGCAACCCTGCACGCCGTCCTGTGGGCCAGCACGCGCCGCCTGCGTGCAATCACCGTGCCGGTGGATCAGGGTTACGCGGTGGATCTGGGCGATCACGTCACCCTGACGCTCCCGGAGCATCCGGAGCGCACGCTTTCCGGCCTGGTGGTGGGCGAGCAGCTCCGCCCCGGCGAGGCGACAATCACCCTGCAGGTGCTGGTGGGGGATCAGGGATAGGTCGATCGGGCTGGATGCTGTTCCAAAGTCGCGCAGCATAAAACAGGCTGTTCAAACTCTTGCCAGCCTGAGGCTGGTTGCGTTTCATGTTGTCGCACTACCTGGCCCGATCCAGCCTCTTGAACAGGAAAGTCATGACCATTCCCTCTCTCTCCGCCTTGCGCCGTTCACTTCTCGCTTTTGCCATGGCGGGTGCCGTCACAGGCGTATCGGCGGCCTGCGCCCAGAGCGCGACGACGCTGGGTGGGGTGAATACATCGTTCCATCTGTTCGGATCGCATGATGTGCAGGTGTCATCCTTTACCGATCCGGATCTTCCCGTGACGTGCTATCTTTCACGGGCCCAGACCGGCGGGATCAAGGGTGCAGTCGGGATCGCAAAAAATCCGACGCGCTTTTCCCTCTCCTGCGTGAAAAGCGGTGGGGTGCCGACCGATATCACCAAACTGCCCAAGCAGCAGAACATCACGAAACTGCGTAACTCTTTCCTGTTCACAAACCTCGTCATCACCCGGATGATCGATCAGGAACACAGCGCCGTCGTCTATCTCGTGACCAGTCAGGGCCTCATCGACGGTTCGCCTGCAAACGCGATCTCGGCCGTCTCATGGTAAAACTCCGCTGATCCCGACACGAGGCAGGCCATTCCGGGCTTGTCTCTCGATCGACCCGAGCGACAGGAAAAGCTGTTGCGTTCGTTCAGGCCGCCCAACCGGGCGGCTTTTTCTTTGCCCGCCTCCCGGCTCAACAGGACACCGAATCATGGCCAGACTAGGCGCCTATCCGCGCATCGCGACGCTCGACGGGTCGGAGGTGATCGTGGTCGAGCAGCAGGGCTGCACGCGCTCGATGCCGCTCGACAGGTTTGCACCTGCGGTGCCGGACAAGGACGCAAGCGGGGTGTTCTTTGCCGATGACGGTGCCACGGTCGGGCGGATCGGTG
The DNA here is from genome assembly GCF_024054035.1 of Asaia lannensis NBRC 102526. GTDB lineage: Bacteria > Pseudomonadota > Alphaproteobacteria > Acetobacterales > Acetobacteraceae > Asaia > Asaia lannensis. The sequence goes on along the minus strand of NZ_JAMXQU010000013.1, from coordinate 36,576 downwards.
ACCGGCTGTTCATCGGGGCGGCGGCGGATAACCGGGGCCAGCGCAACCGCGACACCACACGCAATGACTGGCTTTCGCAGATCATGGGCTCGACCTCGATCGGGGCCTGGGCCACCTGGACAAGCACATTCGCCGCCATCTCGCGCTTCGGGGCCACCGGCATCACGGGCGCGTCGCGCACATCCGACAGCCAGAAGCAGAGCAGCTATATGGGCTTTGTGCCCTCGGCAATCGGGGTTGCCGCCTGGGGTGTGGCGGACGAGACGCAGAACCCCACCACGGCGACGGCCTATGCCTATTACGGCGAGGGCTGGCGCATGGCGGGCGTCAATTATCAGCCGAGCTTCGTCATGGAGCTGGAAACGGTGAACATGGGCGGACCGGCGGCGGGTATGTCCACGCCCTACCACCCCAATTGCGGCGGCGGCACCTATGCCATCCAGATCGGATCGGGTGGCGGGCAGACGCAAGGCTCCTTCGATGCCGAGGCCGGTATCGTGTTCGTGCGCAATCCGTCGCGGCACAAGAGTGGCATTATCTTCGCCAGTGACAGCCTGACCGGCACGGATGGAACGGAGGGTTACGGCACGGCCATTGCCATGGGCGCGCATCAGGGCATCGAATGGCGCACGGGCGAGACACGCGAGAACGTGCAGGGGCTCGATTCAGGGGCCATGCTGTTCTCGACCGTAAGCCAGACGAAAAAAGGCCAGCGCCTGCAATTCTCCGATGACGGGATGCTGATCACCAATATGGCGGGTCAGCTGATCTTTTCCATCTCTCCCAATGCCTCGCCGACCAACACGCTCAACATACAGGCGGGCAGCGGACAGGCAGCGGCGGGGCTCTATGTGCAGAAGGGTGAGAACGGCTCGGCCAATCTCGGCCTCTATCCGGGACCGGGCGGTGAACTGCAGATCGCAAGCCCGGTTACGGGACAGGGTGCCCGCCTCTCGCTCAACGATCAGCCTGTGCAGTGGCTTCATATCAACGTCAACGGCCAGTCGCTGCGCCTGCCTTTGTTCACACCCGAACAGGCAGGAGGCTGATCCATGGAAGCCATACTCGATTCCGGTTTCTGTCCCATCGAGGACAGCACCGGCAGGCTCTGCGCGTTCGGGTGCGACAATGCCTTTCTCTCGGCCCGGCTGACGGCCTCGGGCTTCATGCCCGATCTGCCGGTGAGCAACCTCGCCACGCCGCAGGGCGCGCCCGCGACCGCATGGCGTGCGCCGGGGCGTGTGGCCTCGGTCACGATCGAGCCGGGCGGGATGGTGGACTGGCGGTGTTTCTCGCTGCACCGCACCAACCTGACCGCCACCGCGCAATGGTCGGTGAAGATCTGGCGCGGGGCGACACTGACCCATGACTCCGGCCTGCTGGCCGCTGACCTGCGCGACGGTCAGGCCATCATGATGCTGGACGCTGCAACACCGGGCGACCGGGTGACGATCCTGATAGCCGATGCGCAGAACCCTGACGGTTTCCTGTCCATCCCGCTGGCCTATGCCGGGCCGCTCTGGCAGCCGCAGCGCAATATGGCCTGGAGCAGTGGCGAGAGTGCCGAGAGCGGGGCCGATACGATCACCAGCCTGTCTGGCGTGGAATATGTCACCCTGCGCTGGCAGCGCCGCGTGCTGCGCATCGAGCACCAGTCTCTCGGCACCGAGGAACTGCCCCAGATACGCGCGATGCTTGCCCTCGGGCGCACGGGCGCGAACATCCTGTTTCTGCCCGATCCGGGGGCTGGCACGCGCAGTGGCGATGCCGTGTTCGGCCGCATCGAGGCGGGCGAGATCACCTCATCGGCGGGGGCGGCCAACCGCCGCGCCCTGACCCTGACGATAAGGGAGCGATTGTAATGGCCATGCTTGGCAATTTCGTGCTAGAGACTGCGAACAATCCGGGAACGAATGCTTTCATCCTGAGCGGTGCCCCCGCCGGGCGTCGCAACTGGTCGGGCGCTTTCCCGGATGGCGAGGTGTATTACTTTGCCGATGACGGCACCCAGGCCGAATGGGGCATCGGGCGTCTGACCCATGGCATACCGGCCAGCATTTCACGCGATACGGTGCTCGGCACGACGCAGGACAGAACCGCACGGCTCAACTTCACCGGGACCACATGGGTCTATTCCGCCCTGCCCGCTGAATATGCCGTACCGGTGCCGGTGGTTCAGGGGGCGAGCGTGGTGTCCGACCGCTCATGGAAGGCGCAGAGCCTTGTGCTGGGCAGTGTGGATGTGACGCTGACCGGCCCTGCCCTGCGTGCCGAGTTCAGCGCCACGCTGCGGATCAACGATAACGGGGCCAGTGACACGACGTGGCAGGTGGCGCGGGTCATCGTGGCCGTTCACACAATCGACGCCCAGGGCGCAGCCTCGGCCCAGCCCATCGCGGCGGCGGGCAGCAATGTGCGGCTCGACCGTTTCTTTTTCCTCGGCGCACGGGCCGCGATACTGGCCCATGCGAGCCCCGGCATGACGCTGCGCCTTGTGGCCAGCGTGCAGGTGCCGGGCAGTTCCAGCGGCGCAACCCTGTTCAGCATGGCGCTGCAGGACGGTGCGCTGAGCTGGCTCAACAGCTGAGCCCTTCCCCTGCCCCGATCCGGGCAGGTTTCCCGCCACGGGATTACCGGAGATCACATCATGACATGGCGACCTGTCGTCAACATCCTGCGCCCCGAGGCACTCGGGGGCGGGGCCTTTGCCAGTGCGCAGAACGCGCTTGTCTGGCCTTCTTCCTCGCTCAGGGGCGGCGGCGATTACAGCGTCGATTTCGACAGGCTGCTGTCACCGGGCGAGTTCATCACGTCCTTTCGTTTCGAGGCGGGCGGGGCCGACCTCGCCTGGACCAGTCTGTTCGGCAACATCGTCACCGCCTGGATGCGCTGGAAGGCCTCGGGCACGCAGAGCGTGACCGTCTGCGCGCTGACAAGCGAAGGCAACAGCAAGCAGGTCGAGGTGAATATCACCGTCAGCCCGCGTGAGGCCCTGTTTCCGCTCGACCTGCCCGACAGCCCCGACGCGCCCACGCAGTCGGGCGGCAAACTCTCCAGCGAAGCCATGGATAACTGGCTGCGCGCCCTGCCGACCGCGCCGCCCGAGAGCGGGTCCGGCTGGTACAACAATGCGGGTATCCCGACCCGCCTCGGAGATCTGACATGAGACATAGTGCACGCATGGCCCCTGCCCTCTTGGCCGGGCTGGTCCTGATCGGCGCGGTGGCCCACGCCGAACCGCAGTTTGCGCCACCGGGCGGTCTGTCATCGGGTACGCGGGTGGGCACGCAGGGTGCGACCCTGGCCACCATGCAGGACGGTATCGAGCGCAATGCCCGCGATATCGCGACGCTGGGTCAGGCCGGGGCCACGAAAGACGATCTGACCGCTGCCATGACCAGCCTGCTGCGCGCCGATGCCAGCGCCATGACAATCGGCAACGGTGCCCAGACCGTGCAGGAAATTGCATCGGAAAACGTGGGCACAGTCTGGCACGCCAAATGGGAGCGTCAGGACGTGGCTGCCGGGGCGTCATTCACCCTGGCCGATGTGAGCAACGGGCCGGGTTATGCGCAGACGATCAATATGGCGCTCGCCGGTGGCGGGGCCGATGTGGATCGCACCTCGATTGCCTATTACGTCGATGGAGAAACCACGCCGAGCGTGACAATCCTTTATGGGCTGATCGGCACTTACGGCGGTTATGCCTTTTCCTCGAAACACGTCACCTGTGCGGGCGGTCGCGGGCGCAGCTGGGCGGGCTGCACCTACAGTCTCAGGGTGCCTTACAAGCGATCCCTGCGCATCGTGCTAACCAATAACGGCGGCGGCAATGTCCGGCTCTGGGGTGCGGTGCAGGGTAATGCAGGCGGGCATCAGTTCCTCGACCGCTATGCGGTAGCCCACGCCGTCACGCTGGGCGACCAGTACGCGAAGCAGGTCAAGGTGAAGGCGCTTGAGGAATATACGCTGCTCGACGTGACCGGGCGTGGTGCGTTCTGGGGCATGCAGTTTTTCATGGACCGGCACAACAATGCCGCCGGGGCCGACGAGAACTGCATCGAAGGCAATTTCCGGTATTACGTCGATGGAGCGACAAAGCCCTCTTATGAATCCTCGGGCACAGAGGACTATTTCGGCTCGGCGTTCGAGTTCATGTCAGCCGGTTTTGCAGGCGCCACCGGTGCGCAGACGCCCTATGCCACCGAGAGCTTCGGGACATTCTATAACCAGTGGAGCAACGCTACCGGGCCGAACGCTATTGATGACCAGTCCTCGGCCTTCCGGTTTCATTCTGCCGATCCGGTGCATTTCAACCGCTCGCTGAAAGTGACGTGGCAGTGCGGTGAGCCCGATAACGGTCTGACCACAAACACGGCAGCCGGTATTGCGGCAACGCTCTATTACTACACCGACCGGTAACGCCTGACGCACCGGAACCGGGCGGCACCGCGCCGTCCGGCAAGGGGGAACCATGCCTGAAAACCTCACCCCGCAGCCTTGGTGGGTTGCGGTTCTCGGTGGCCTGCTTTTCACCATACGCTGGCTGATCGGCTTCGGGGCGTCGAGCGCGAAAGCGACCATCGAATCGCAGCGTCAGGATCTGGATCGGCTGAACGCCCGCGTGGACAGGCTGGAGGAACGTGAGAAGGAGTATCTCGCGTTGATTGGAGAATTGCGGGTGCAAAATGCCATGCTGCGTAAGGCTCTTGATCGTCGGGAGGCCTAAGCGCCCGGTTTGATCCGGGTTGGGGAGAACCTGAGGTTCGCTGATAACGAGGAACGTGGCGTCACGACGCATTCATATGATGTTATTCATCAACAGCGTCGGGCGCAGCAAGCCCCCTATCTGCGGCATCGCGTAGAGATTGTTCTCGATCGCGCAGGATCAGCCGTGTTCCGACCTCCACGATTGACCGGATCGCTGGCAACAGTTCCTCGCCTAGTGCTGTCAGTTCGTACTCAACCGTCGGGGGTGACGTAGCAATCACGCTGCGTGCGAGAACGCCACGTTGTTCGAGGTCACGTAACCGGCCTGTAAGGACTTTGGCTGAGATCCCCGGGATATTCCGGCGCAGTTCAGAAAACCGACGGGCCCCTGTGCTCAGCGACCAGATGATTTCAGGGCTCCACAGGCCGCTAAGCAAAGACATGCATTGCGACATGGGACAGCCGGGCAGCGCTTTGACCGTAGTGCGCATTTTCAGAACCATCGTTTTATCTCCTGCTGGTTTCCAACTGGTAACTCAAAAGCCACGATAACCAATAGATATCAGATTACCTTTGGAAACCGAATTTCTATAAAGGCGCATCCCCACTGGAAAACCGTCGTGGTCAACCACCCGGGGGCGCTGATGCAAGAATGATAAGGAGATAATTTGTGAACATTCCCCATGTTTCGCGGCTGAGGATGCGACCGGTACCTGGCCATGACAATGCGCTCCGGACCGGTTTGATTGCGGGCCTTGTCACAGGTGCTGCGGGCCTGGTTCCTGTCCTGATTCTTCAGATGGCACGTGGAGTTGGGGTGATTCCGGAAATGCAGCTTGCAGCCAGCAGCGTCATGGGGCTGGCTGCCTATAATGGCGCATCCGGATTTTTTATCGGCACCGCTTTGCATTTTCTTGTCTCGGTCATCCCGGCCATCATCTACGCGTTCGCAATTGTGCGTCTTCCGGTTCTTAACCGGATGCCGTGGCTTGCCGGGCCGGCTTTTGGCTTCGGCGTGTTTCTGGTCATGGGATTGATCATCTTGCCGCATAGCCGTTTTGCAGTACCAGCGGGCGTGACACCAATGCCCCCTCTAGCGGCCTTACTCGTTCATCTGTTTCTGTTCGGCTTGCCGATTGCCTTGATCGTACGCCATCTAAATGGAAGCGAATTTGCCCGGAGATAAACAATATAAGACGGCGGGATCACTCAACGGCATCACATGAACAGGCAGCGTCACGAACGATTTTCTCGCAGCCGTCTGGCTTTCTCAATCGGGCTGCAATGGCAGTAATGACCAAACTCTCTAGCGAACCGACAGCCCTGGTGGGTTGCGGTTCTCGGTGGCCTGCTTTTTACCATACGCTGGCTGATTGGCTTCGGGGCGTCGAGCGCGAAAGCCACCATTGAGTCGCAGCGTCAGGATCTGGACAGGCTGGAAGAACGCGAGAAGGAATATCTCGCGTTGATCGTAGAATTGCGGGCACAGAATGTGATGCTGCGGGAGGCGCTCAGAAACACTGGTGACGCCATTTCACAATAGCTCGAACCTACTATGAATCTATTCTTCGTTCTTCTGGGGCATCCAGATAAACCGGTATCTTCCGGGGCGCTGTCCCAATTCGTTGGTTCCGACAAATCCCATTTTCTCCAGAAGATGCCGCGAAGGCAGATTCTCCGGGCGGCATTCTGCAATGATCTGGCGATGAGGAAAAAGCTCGGCAAGCTGGTCAAGCAGGTTGGATACGCTCTCTTGCGCGATACCTTTCCGTTGCTGGTCCGGGCGAACCCAGTATCCAACTTCTATCTCACCCACGCCATGTAGATGTGTACCGACCACGGCAATCATATCATCGCAGTCATGGAACCACACACCGATATATCGGTCTCGTCCGTCACGATTGCCGACAATCAGCTTTTGCGAGTCATGTACGGTAAAAGGAGTCGGTAAAAAATGGACTATCTCCGTAATTCTTGGATCATCCGTCATCTTCTGCAAGTCTTCCGCATCGCCAAGATCGAGGCCTTTGAGGCGCAATCGTGATGTCTGTATTTCTGGAAATCTCTCAAGTGTATCCTGATTGATCAAGATAACCTCCACTAATAATTCGCAGTTCATGTGTCTTGATAGACAAGGCTCGCTGCTAACCCAGATTAGTTCGATAATAAAAAATATCAAATTCACCACCGCTACGAGACGCGTTCAATCGTGCTGATGAGAACATCGTTCTGCGCTGACCGTTATGAATGGCATTCCCACGGATATAACGCATGTTGAATTCTATGCTGATCGCCACGGCGCTTTTGCGTCGGGACGATTTCGAGGGGCTGCCTTGGCTTGATCGAGGAATTGAGAACGCAGAACGGACAGCCGCGAAAGACCCTTAATCACCTAATCGCCTGGGTCTCTTAGCTGCCGATTAGATGAAAACAGGAGATAAATCGTCAGGTATCGCGTCAGTTGTTGAGACATGGGCGGTGGTAGAAAACTGCCAGTAACGGGCGCGTAGTTTGCGTCCCGGACACTCAAAGCGTTAATCTTTGAGGTATGCCCGCCCGATCGCAAACACATTCTTTCTCTGTTCGCCTTGCCAGACTGGCCGAAGTTGACCAGTTGCCGGCCATAGAGATTTCAGCTGCACAATCCTTCAGGTCTGTTCCCGCGCTAGACTGGATTGCGGCTACGGACGCCATGTCGCCAGCAGTCCATCGCAAATCTGTTCAGGCTGGCACATGTTGGGTCGCCGTCGATGTGCAGGATGTGCCTGTTGGGTTTTTGACCGCTCATTTACAGGGTGAAACCTTGCATATTCTCGAAATGTCGGTCGCATCAGACTGGCAGGGCAAGGGAATAGGGCGCGCCCTGATTCAGGCTGTCAAATACTGGAGTATCTAGAGAAAGATCACGAGTATCACCCTGACTACCTTCAGAAATGTTCTGTGGAATGCGCCATTTTATTCCCGATCGGGTTTTGTGATCCTCGAGAAAGAAGCACTGGATCAACGATTGGCGTCCATTCTTCAGGCCGAAGAGAATCACGGATTTCCCGAAGGCTCCCGGTGTGCAATGCGATTGGATGTGAGTTCCCTCGCTCAGAATGCATGAAGATGGAACGCAGGCCGCATCTGCTTCCGAACATTTGACGTTGTGCCACGGTCTTCAAAATGAAGGACCAAATCGGCCGTAATCCAATTTGAATTCAATATCTCAGCCGCCCATTCGGGCGGCTTTTTTCGTTCTGGAGACTTCGTAATGAACAACGCGCTTAACATCGCCACGGCGCTTTTGCGTCGGGACGATTTCGAGGGGCTGCGTCTTGCGCCCTATGTTTGCCCTGCGGGGTATTGGACTATCGGCTATGGCAATCGTGCGCTGGCTGATGGGTCGCCGGTTACGCGGCTGACGGAGCCGATCAGCGAGGGCGAGGCCGTGGCTTTGCTGGAGCGCACGGTGGCCGGGTTGCAGCGGGTTCTGGCTGATATGGTCACCGTGCCGCTTCTGCTTTGGCAGGAAGGAGCTTTGCTGTCGTGGCAGTATAATGTCGGGAGTGCCGCTGTGCGGGGTTCGACATTGCTGCGGCTGCTCAACCAGCGGCTTTATGCGGCGGCGGGGCAGCAGCTTCTGCGGTGGGACAAGGCGACGGTGAATGGCCGTCTGGTGCCCCTGCCCGGCCTTCAGCGCCGCCGCCGTATCGAGCTTTCTGTTTATCAGGGCCGCCCTGTTTCGGGTGTGCCGTTTACGATCTGACCGACCGCCTCTTTCCTTTCCCACAATCGAATATGAGGACACACTGCCATGACACTGGACTGGCAAAGCCTTTACGCGTCCGTACTCCCGTTCATTCCGGCCGAGATTGCGGCCGACCTGACGCTGATCGGGACGTTTCTGGTCTCTCTATGCGCTGTCGTTGCACGGTTCTGGCAACGTCCAAGTGCAGGGTCGAGGTGGTTGATCCTTTATCGGATGATTAATTGTATAGGAATGAATAGCGCGCAGGCACTTAAGTACAACAATAACACAACGGAGGATGATCGAAAAAAGTAGTGGACTGAGCACGTATTTAGGTCGATCATGGCCATATACATCGTCGATTCACATTACAACTGAGTGAAAATACTTTGCATCCGGATGAAACAGGTATCCCTTCGAGAAAACGAGTAAAACGTGCTGGCGATGCCGTGCGCGTGGGGCAGGCTACTTTTGAAGATAAAGAGATTATCGATCAATGGCGTGCAGCACATCGAGCTGTCTTAAACACCTTTCAAGCGCTTTTGCGCACTCGCGCGCGCGGTCATAAGATTATCGTTGCCCAACGACATAAACGTATTGCAACAATTTTTGATAAACTTCGCCGTTTTCCGCAAATGAATCTCGCGAGAATGGACGACATCGTTGGATGTCGACTCATCTTCCAAGATCTGGATGAATTGTGGGATTTTAGGGCTAAAATGCATCAAGCTCGATTTAATCATCGCCTAAAAAACGACTATGAGAAATATGATTATATCGTCCATCCTAAGGAAACGGGATACCGCGGCATACATGACGTTTACGAATATCATGCTAACTCAGTTATGGGTGCCATTCTCAGGGGGTTATCTATAGAAATCCAATATAGAACCCGCATACAGCACGCTTGGGCAACCGCAGTCGAAGTTATAGGTCATATTGCTGATAGCCAGCCGAAATTCCAACGCGGTGATGAAAGATATCACCGTGCCATGGCCTTGGCGAGCGAAATACTCGCTAGAGCTCACGAGAATAAAACCGCGTGCTTCCCCGATAAAAGTAATAGCGATATCGTCGCTGAGTTCTTGGATATCAATCAGAGCACCTCTTTACTGAAACTATTTAAGGATCTAAATTCTCATAGCTTGCACGGGTCAAAGTTTAAGAATTTAATACTTATAATAAAACCAAATTCACCAATCGAGACTCGGTCTTTCGAAAGCGCCGTAGCAGCTTTGAAAGAGTTATTTGTCCTCGAGAAATCAATGCCAGGAGCTGATTTGGTCCTTGTACGAGCGGATTCTACGGGCGAGGTACGAGACGCATTCAGAAACTACTTCTCGGATACGACGGACTTCGTACGCTTGATCGAAGATGGGTGTGCAAAATTGTCCGGTCTCGAAATAACGCCACAGCTTTCTTAAGCCCGCCTCACGACCTGCAATCTTGTGTGTGAATTTGGAGGCCTAATTCAGTCAGCCTCCGGATAGCTTCTGATCTGGACGGGATATCAGCCTGTTGGCGACGCCATTCGTCCACCGAAGATATAAAGCTCTTCGAGGCAACTAGCTGAATACGCTGATCTTGCTTCTCATCATTCATAATCAAGCGATACCTGAAATCAGCAAACGAGCAAAGTGTGTAAGATGTGTTGCCCTTGGCTTAAAGATGTGTAAGTTAAGCGTTCGAGCTTGAGGATTGCAGCCTCAAGCTCGAACTAACCTTCAGCAGGGATGATACCCCATGCCACAGGCTGATGCCTCTCCTAGCACATCTCGACGTGCTGTTCTCTCCCAACTTGCCGTTCTGCCTCTTGTCGGCTCATTCGGCACCCTGATGCCAGATGCGCAAGCGTTTGGCGGAGCAGATGCCACGCTACTTGCCCGCATTACGCAGGCCATCGAAACGCATCGCGTCATGAATGACCGCGCGCATGAGTTTACTGATGATGAATGCCTTGCCCTCTCCGATGCCTTCGACGACCAGCTGGAGGCGCTGGCCGACATGCAGGCCGTCACGCCCGAGGGGCTGAGTGCCAAAGCGCGCCTCATCCGGCTTTATCTGCCCCCGTATTTCCGCGCGTTCGAGGTCGACCAGCGCAGCCCGGAAATCCGTCTCCTGTCCAGCTTCATCGAAGACGCCACCCTTTTCGCACAAAGGAACGCCGCATGAACGAGATGCTTATCCCCCTCAGCTTCGAGGGCAGGGAAATCCGCGTGGTGACGATCGGCGGCGAGCCGTTCTTTGTCGGCAGGGATGTGGCCGAGCGGCTGGGGTACGCCGACCCTGCCGGTGCGATAGCCAAGCACTGCAAGGGGTCGCCAAAACGGCACCCCCTTTCGACACCGGGGGGAACACAGGATGTCCGCGTTCTGTCAGAGCCTGATGTGTTGCGGCTGATCGTGCGCAGCAAGCGCCCCGAGGCCGAACGCTTCGAGCGCTGGGTGTTCGAGGAAGTGCTGCCCGCCATACGCAAGACCGGCGGCTACATGACGGCCACTCCGGAGGAAACGCCCGAGGCCCTCGCCACCCGCGCTCTGGCCGTGTTGCAGGCCACGGTGGCAAGGCAGAAAGCCGCCCTGGCGGAAACCCTGCCCAAGGCGGAGGTGTATGACCGGCTGGTGAATGCCGAGGGCAGTCTGTGCATCACCGCCGCCGCCAAGAACCTGCATATGCGCCCCAAGGCCCTGTTCGACTGGCTGGCGCATAATGGCTGGATCTACCGCCGCCCCGGCGCCGATCACTGGCTGGGCTATCAGGCCCACACCTCCAACGGCGATCTGGACCACAAGATCACCACCGTCACCCGCCCCGACGGATCGGAAAAGGTGACAGAACAGGTGCGTATTACTGCCAAGGGCCTCGCCAGACTGGAAAAGCTCATGCCCGAGCGGCTGCATAGCGTGGCGTGAGGATCAGACGCATACACTGAGAGCCCTGATAACGGTGGTCTTGAATATTAGAGCCCTATTGGAGGGGTTATGGATTTTGTCGTCTCATCTGCTGAAGCTGTTGCCTGCGCTGTGCACTGTCTATGGCGTAATGCTGCGCGCGGTGACACGTCGGGCATAGTGCGGCTGTGTTTGTCAGATTATCTGCCCCATTCTCCGAAAGCGGCGTTATGTGATGCACTTCGAGATATACGTTTCCATCTAACCCTCGGAACAGCGGTTGTGTACATCCCGGCATCTCACAGTTTGATCCGGCGCGCGCACGTGTCTGGGCGGCGATGGAAGGACTGCGCTGATACTGCATAACAGAATATATCTGTCGCGGAACCGGCGATACCGCAGCCCCATAGATTGGGTTTTGTTGTAAAGCCGTGAGATTTAGGGCGTAGAGAGTGTTCCGCAACACCCCTATCATAAGTTCGTCCCCCTCCCGTATCAAACCACTGAATGCACGACCAATCCGGGCTTCAGGTGTTCGTGCAGGATCAGCGCGAATTGAGTTGTAATAAAGCCCTGATATTATCGTATTTCCAGAGGTGGAAGGAAAAATGAAGGAAATATTTGATTGGTATTGGTTGCCACCGCCATCGTTGGGGATATGTCCAGCGTTTCGTAAAATTTCGTTTTGAGCAGCATTCAAGACATAAGCGGCTTTTTCAACGTCTGTTGAACTCACCTCTTTCGAAGCGCAATACTCAAGAGAACGAATCAGGATGTCTAACATATCAATCTCCCCCTTATAAGAGTCCTGAAATGGGAATCATATAGTTATCAACTCGCATACAAAGCAGTCAAATATCCATCAATTACTATTTTTTTATTGCGGAAGATTTATGTGGTCTCTCAGACATTTTCCCAACAGGCAGTGATGAGCGGAGCCAAACATCTATACCCTCTACGAGCTCTACAGAACTGCAGCAATAACCTCCCCTCGTGGCGCATTCCCAGACTTCGAGTACCCGCCATCCCAGGTTGATAAGCTTCTCGCGATTGCGCGCGTCACGCGCGCGATTGCCTTCAATTTTCTCGCACCAGAACTCCTGCCGGGTAGATGGCATGCGGAAGAGCGAGCAGTCGTGGCCGTGCCAGAAGCATCCCTGGACAAGAATGACGGCTTTCCATTTTGGCAGCACAATGTCCGGACGCCCCGGCAGGGTGCGATCATGAATCCGGTAGCGGAATCCCCGCGCATGCAGGGCCTTGCGCAGCACGATTTCCGGCTTCGTGTTCTTGCCCCGGATGCCTGACATCATCCGGCTGCGAACCTCCGGCGTGACGATATCAGCCAACTGGCACCTCAACACTGGCCGATGACAGCTCCCGACGACGCGCAGGATCTTCGGGGGTCTGCATGACCGTGCGTATATGGGGCGCCATGGCCTGCGCCAGATATTCCACTACCGGCACGACAACCGCATTGCCGAACTGCCTGTAGGCCTGGGTGTCAGACACACCGATGCGAAAGGGCCGCCCTTCCCGCTCGAACCCCATCAGACGGGCGCATTCCTGTGGTGTCAGGCGTCGTGGACGCTTGCCGTCCTGCCGGATCAGGATTTCTGATCCATCCTTGTGGTAACGGGCAGAGAGTGTTCTGGCGATATCCTCCGGGCCACAGAGACCGAAGCCGAAACCGTTCCCTTTGGCTTCATGCTTGGCGCGGTAGTTCTGCAGATAGGTCCAGAGATGCTCGGTCAGGGTGTATTTGGCCGGTACCAGCTCATTGGGCTCGAGGATTTCGCCCAGACGCGGGCCATTCTCCGCAGCCGGGAGTTCGAGCGCATCGAGATCAAAATCCGTTTTCTCGCGAAAGCCCACAATGAAAATCCGCTCACGCTTCTGGGGCACCCATGGGGCCGAGCTGATCACACGGCTCTGCACATGATACCCGAGCTTGTCCCGCAAGGTGGCCATGATGACCGCGAATGTCCGGCCCTTGTCATGGCTGCGCAGGTTCTTCACGTTTTCCAGAAGGAAGGCAGCGGGCCGGTGATGCGCGATGATCCGTGCCGTATCGAAAAAAAGCGTGCCCTGCATGTTGCACAGAAAGCCATGGGGACGACCAAGAGCATTCTTTTTCGAAACGCCGGCCAGAGAGAATGGCTGGCAAGGAAACCCGGCCAGCAGCACATCATGTTCCGGCACCAGTTCCGGTTTTTCCGAGAACGGTCTGATATCTCCGCTGATCTCGTGATTGTCAGGGTAGTTCAGGGCATAGGTCTCACGCGAAAACCGGTCCCATTCGGACGTGAAGACGCAGCGACCGCCAATCCCCTCAAAGCCGATGCGCAACCCCCCGATACCAGCGAACAGGTCGATAAATCGGAAACCGGGCTGAACAGCACGCTGACTGCGACGGCGCTCCGTCACCAGGGTTTCGAGCAGACGCATGACCGGCGGAGATACCTTTTGCCGCCCCTTCTCGTAGCGATTGGCTGTGCTTTCGCTGATCCTGAGTTTCCCGGCGGCTTCCTTCAGGGTAAGCCCGGCCTGCTCTCTCATGAGCGAGAAGCTGGTGCGTGCATCGGGAAAAAGCGACATTCTGGCCTCTGGGAATATTTCTGTCATTTGTACAGTTTTTCTCCCGGCAGACAATACCCTGTTCGTGACTTGTTCCTGTTTTCGCCAGACTCGACGCCCGGAACCGGTCAGATTAGGCTGGAATGATTGAGCCGGCTTGTCCGGGCATCATTCAGATCAGGCAGGGATTATGAAGCGCGGGCGGCTGGCAGATGAGTTTGTTGGCGTTGTATCCAAGGTAATCAGCGTGGTTGAGGCCTCGCCGGCGAAGTCCCATCAGCATGAGTTCAACGGTTCGCGGGCCCTGCGCGCGCTGTTCGGCGATGATGATCGATCGGATTTTCCCGCGCGCTTCATCTGGCTCAACGAAGACGAACAGCCGGTAACTGTCGACGGATCACTAAGCTGGTATGACTCCCGGCGTGCGCATCCAACCCGTACCGAGTACCGCCTGTATTACAGGGAGAATGAGGTCACTCTCCTGATGTCCCCGGGGGACCTCTTCTATCTCGCCTTGCGGCCTGACGGATCTGCGCTGGTGATCATCACGGCTGCGGAAGGCACGGTAAGAAACCAGCTTGACTGGCTGTTCGGCATAGACGGAAGCAGCCCTAAAAAAGGCTTCGTCTTTACGGATGTCGGGAAAACAAACAATCCGGAGCTCGGCTTTGCCGCGCGGTATATCCTTGATGAGCTGGGGCTCGAACAGGCAGAGCCCGAAGCAGATTATCTGGACGGCCTGATTGATCCATTCGGTCTGGTTTTCCCGAAGACGCAGGTCTTTTCGACACTCGCCCGGCAGTCACTCCCGGAAATCTCCCCTCTTGATGATCCCGATCTGGCTCTCATTTCCTGGATGGAACGCGAGGAACAGTTGTTCCGCCGTCTCGAGCGCAGGATCGTTGCGAGCCGGATTGCGGGCGGCTTCATGCAGGAGGACGGGCCGGATGTGGAGGGATTTCTGGGCTTTTCCCTGAGCGTGCAGAACAGACGCAAGGCGCGCGCAGGGATGGCTCTGGAAAACCATCTGGAGGCTATCTTCACCGCATGCAGCATCAGCCACGAACGCGGGGCGAAAACCGAAAACCGCAACCGCCCGGATTTCCTGTTTCCCGGCACGACACAGTATGCAGACCCACAGTTCCCGGAATCCCGGCTTACCATGCTTGGCGCCAAATCGACGCTGAAAGACAGATGGCGTCAGGTGCTCTCCGAGGCAGTCCGTATTCCGGGGAAACATCTGCTCACCCTCGAGCCAGGAATATCGGAAAACCAGACTGGTGAAATGCAGGCAAAAAACCTGCAGCTCGTTCTGCCGCAAAGCCTGCACACGACATTCAAGCCAGCACAGCAGCAGTGGCTCATGAACCTGAAAGAGTTCATCGCTCTGGTCAGGGAAAGGCAGGAAGAAACTCTTCTCTGAAAGAGGGCCACATGTATCCAGTGTTTTACAAATTGCCGCTAACCCATTGATTTCCGGAACTGGATTTGCACTGTTTTACGGCGTAACCTATTGAAAAGTCCCAACTGCTGAATTCCCCTATGGGACGCCATTCGATTTTCCGCAGTTTTCTGCGGGTTCCGATGGATAAACAGCAAACTCCTGATTTACCAGAATGTTGATTTTGAGCCATTCCTGAGCCAATCAGGAAAATATGGCTCTTTGGTATCAGGGGCTTCGCATGAGCGAATCAGAAAGATCAGGCATCGATCCGACCACATGTAAACCACTCCCCAAGGGTGTATGGTACCGAGGCGCGGGTCAGTATCAGGCCCGCAAGGTGGTCGATGGCAAACGCCTGAGAAAGACCTTCGCATCCTCAGCGCTGGCTCGTCGCTGGCTCACTGAAAAACGCGCTGAAGTCGATCTGCGTCAGTTCAAGGACACATCTTCCCTCGACAAGACGCCTCTCAGACGACTGGTGGAACGCTACCGCGACGAGTGCATGGCCCATCGCCAGGCGGACCGCACTGGCCACATCCCTGCCCTACTTGATGACCCAGTCATCAATGTCATGGTGAGCAAATGGCAGCCCGCTGACGTTCGGGCCTTCCGTGATCGCTTGCTTGCGGATGGCTATGCGCCAGCGACCGTGGTCAAGCGGCTCAATCTCCTCGCCAGCATCGTCCAGCATGCGATCAGTGAGTGGGATATCCACACGGTCAATCATGCATCAGGCAGGATCGTAAAACGGCCGCAAGGCGCTGACAGAAAGCGTAACAGGCGATTGGCCATGCTCGACAATGACAACTCCCACCAGAGTGAATATGACCGCCTGGTAGCGGTTGTTTCGGCCTCTGAGCATGCTGACGATGTATGGCTCGTCAAATAGTCGATCGAACAAGCCTGTCGTTTATCGGAATCCGTTTCTCTCTGCTGGAAAGATATCGATTTCGGTAGTCGCACGCTCTCGCTTGCCCGGCTGAAGAACGAGCGACACCGGGAGGAACTCGGCCCCGAGAAGCGCCCCCTGACGCCTGGCGCACGGCGCCTTCTCGTTGAGAAACTTGGGCAGATGCCGCACAGACCCGAGCCGCACGAGAAGATCTTCGATATTGGCAATGAGAAGGCGTTCTCTGTCCGCTTTGGCCGGATGACAAAACGGGCGGGTCTGACCAACCTCACCTTTCACGATCTGCGCCACGAAGCGACGTCGCGTCTCGCACGCTATCTCGCGAACCCGCTTGATCTGATGCGGGTCACCGGACATCGCGATCTGAAATCGCTCGACCGATATTACCAGCCCATCATGCAGGAACTTGCGGACAAGATTGAGGCGAATGAACCAACGCGTATAGAATAGACGCTCAATCGCTCTCCTACTTCCGATAATTTTGATTCTCAGACGCTGAGGACAGTCACGCTGTTCCACTGAACGAAATTACAGAGACAAAAGATTTACCAGGAAAGGGCGGTGGTGATGGAGGCGTACGAGACAAAGCGCTGACACCCTCCCGGTTCCTGACCACGTAGCTACGCTACCAGCGCTCCGTCTAGAGGATCACCAAACCCCCGAATACTGCTCGTGAGAGCCCTCGTACCTATATGGCTTCTTCGTCGATCTCCATTTGGTCGCCTGCGGGTATCAACCAAGGTCAAAACATCTTTTGACAGGACATAAAGAATATGCTTCGAAAAGAGAATGATTATCGTTCGCAACTAGGTGTTTATTTCCCGTGGCCTGTAGGCCGAGGAGCGACACCCTGCTTTCCGAGCCCCTCTTGGAGATCCCATGCCTGCTACACCCTTAGCGTCGGAGTGGCCGTCTCGCCTCGATGACAGCGCCCATCATGACAGGGAAGCTCTCCCTGCACTCCGGATCCTTTTCGCATCACAAACGAGTTCAATTCATGGAAATGGGTGCTTCAAACGTATTGCTTTGCCCGCCCATGACCTCACAATCGAGCCCGAAAACACGGGAAACGCGTTTTCGCGAGCGATCACAACGGCCATAGAGGATGCCCGCAGGAGTGGGATTACTAACCCTGTTGTCATGGGCGCCCTTCCCTTCGATTTAGGTCAGGGAACCGATCTCTTTATCCCGCAATCCTGCACCAGAACGCTAGGTGCGATACTGAAGGCAGGCGGTGCTATGCGCACCACAGCGTCATTGCCGCGCAGGCGCGCCGCCGTTCCAACGCCGGACCACGCGGGCTATACGGAGGCTGTGCGCCGTGCCGCCGCACTCATCCGAGGAAACGCGCTACAAAAGGTTGTCTTGGCACGGGAGTTAGCTGTCGAATTCGATACAGCCATCTGCCTTGACGCTGTTTTCAACAGACTGGTGACACTTAATCCGGGCGTCACACATTTTCAGATCCCGCTTAACCAGGGAGGTACGCTTCTAGGGGCAAGCCCCGAGCTTTTATTGCGTCGTGAGGGCCGACGCGTGATGTGCAATCCTTTAGCCGGCTCGGCGCGCCGTGTCGCGGATCCCGTCAAAGACGCCGCTATCGGGGCTGCCCTTCTGGGGTCGCCCAAAGATCGTCACGAACATTCCTTCGTCGTCGCTCAGATCAAAGAGGCTCTGGCGCCGGTTTGTGACTCGCTTCACGTTCCGCCTGAGCCGAGCCTCGTACAGACGGCGCAGATGTGGCATCTTGGGACACATATCGAGGGTATTCTTACCGATACCGGGCTCAGCGCGCTCGATCTCGCTCTACTGCTTCACCCGACCCCAGCCGTGTGCGGGACGCCGACGCAAGAAGCGCGCGCCCTCATTGGCGAACTGGAACCATTCGATCGCGGAACATTTGCGGGAGCCGTTGGCTGGTGCGATGACAAGGGAGATGGCGAATGGGCCGTCACCATTCGCTGCGGCATCGTTGAAGATCGCAAAATCCGACTTTACGCCGGAGCGGGGATCGTAGGAGATTCGGACCCTGAGATGGAGTGGGCGGAAACTGAAGCCAAGCTCGGCACGATGCTCACCGTCCTCGGTTTGGCGGACCAGCACCCATGACAATAGCGTTCACTCGATGGCCAGAAGACCTGGCACGGATTTACCGTGAGAAAGGTTATTGGAGGGGTCTTCCCCTTACCCAACTGCTTTATGAGGGACTGGCCAAAAACAGGGGTCCTGCGATTTCATGTGGTTCACGATCCTTCACCTATGAGGATCTGGACCGGTATTCCAGTAACCTCGCTGCGGCTCTCAAAGCCCGTGGTCTAAAGCCGCAAGACACCGCTATCGTCCAACTGCCGAATATCGCTGAGTTCTACATCGTCTTTTTTGCGCTCATGAAGCTTGGTGTCGTGCCGGTCAATCCTGTCTTCAGTCACAGGCAGCATGAATTGCTCTCTTATGCTGAACAGATCCGCCCGAGCCTCGTTATCGCCTGCGCTACACATCCTCTTTTCGCCGACGGCCATTTCGCGAAACAGTTGATAAACCACGTCGATATAAGACCGCTCATTCTAGTTTTGGGTGGGCAGGAAGAGTTCGAAGATCTGAACGATTTTATCCTGCAGCCAACGGCCGAAGGATTTCAACCCTCTCCCACCCTGGCTGGAGAAGTCGCATTTTTTCAGCTTTCTGGCGGCAGCACAGGCACACCCAAGCTCATTCCACGCACGCATGACGATTATGCCTATAGTGTACGCGCAAGCGCAGAAATATGTCGGCTCTCGCCCCATACACGGGCCCTTGTCGCCCTGCCAGCGGCCCATAATTATGCGTTGAGTTCTCCTGGTGCCTTGGGTGTCTTCTATGCAGGGGGCATAGTCGTTCTGGCTCCGAGCCCTGAACCAACGAGCTGTTTTACGTTGATCCGCCGTCATGCGGTCACGATGGCAAGTCTGGTGCCTAGTGCCTTGAGCCTCTGGCTGCTCCATGCCGCAGAAAACAGGGAAGACCTCGCGAGTTTGACCCTTCTACAGGTCGGAGGAGCCCGTCTGGCGGAAGCGCTTGCTCGCCGCGTCCCGAACGAGCTCGGTTGCCAGTTGCAGCAAGTCTTCGGCATGGCCGAGGGACTTGTCTGCTACACGCGTCTCGACGATCCGGATACCCGCATCTATGGCACACAGGGCCGGCCGATTAGCCCGGATGACGAGGTGCGCGTCGTCGACTCACAGGGCCGACCGGTTTGCCCCGGAACACCGGGGCGTCTCATGGTCCGCGGTCCGTATACTTTCAGAGGATACTATAAATCCGACGCGCAAAATATAGCAGCTTTCACCACTGAAGGTTTCTACTGTTCTGGCGACATCGTCACCTGTGACGAAGAAGGTGCTCTCTGCGTCGTCGGCCGTGAGAAGGACCAAATCAATCGCGGCGGCGAAAAAATTGCCGCTGAAGAGGTCGAGGTTCTTCTTTTACGTCATCCTCAAATCCTTAATGCCGCGCTGATTTCGATCGACGATGCCCAACTCGGCGAAAAAAGCTGCGCCGTCATTTCGACAGTAGAGGGGCTGACCGCGCCCTCCGCTCCCATTCTGCGTCGGTTCCTGCGTGAGCAAGGCATCGCGGACTACAAAATACCTGATCGGTTTACGACCGTTAGGCAAATGCCGCTGACACCTGTCGGCAAGACAGACAAAAACGCCTTGCGCGCGCTCTTGTCCTGCACCCATTCCTCCTGACCGAGAAAGCAGACACCATGACTATTCCTCGCTTACCCGACTATGACATGCCTATCTGGAGCAACCTTGCCGATAATCTGAAGCAGACAGCGCGCGTCGACTGGGATTTCGAGCCGGAGCGCGCTGTTCTGCTCATCCACGACATGCAGCGTTATTTCACGCAGTTCTACGGCGAGAATAGCGCCCTGATGGCAGAGTTGATCGAAAAGATCGCCAAATTGCGGGCGCATTGCCGCAGCCTGGGCATACCAATTGTCTACACGGCGCAGCCTCCCGAGCAACCCCAGAGCGATCGTGCCTTGCTCAACGACATGTGGGGTCCGGGAATCACCGCATCCGACCCAGCTCTGGCCGCCATCGTTTCCGAGCTCGCACCCGACACGCGAGATGTCGTCCTCACCAAGTGGCGCTACAGCGCCTTCACACGATCCGATCTGCGTGACCGCATGCAGAGCTGGAAGCGGGACCAACTGCTGATCTGTGGCGTGTACGCCTCGATTGGCTGCATGACGACAGCCCTAGACGCCTTCATGCAGGATATCCGGCCTTTCTTGATTGCCGATGCAGTCGCCGATTTCTCTCTGGACGATCATTTATTGGCACTCGATTATGTCGGCAGACGCTGCGGCCGTGTGCTCGGACTGGATGATATCCTGAAAACGTCATCCACATCGAACGAGACCTGTCTTGAAGAGAGTATCAAGGCTCTGCTCGACGACGAGGTCGACTCCCTTCCTCCCGATGATAATCTCCTCGATTACGGGCTAAATTCCATGCGGGTCATGGCGCTTGTCGCCCAGTGGCGCAGACAGGGCTTGGATATTAGTTTCGAGGACCTGGCGCGCAAACCCTCACTCAATGCTTGGACCGCCCTTTATACCGAGAAGAGAAACTTGTCGGCCTCGGCTTCTCTTCGCTCCGTGGAGAGAACCTGAAATGGAACAGCCTTTCAGCGGTAAGACCGCTTGGGTAACGGGGACAGCACAGGGTATCGGGGCGGAAATAGCGTCCACCCTCGCCCGGCGAGGCTGCATTGTCTTCGGCCTTGATCGGCAAGCACAAGCTGAATCAGAGGCGCTCCATCCAGTTCTGCTCGATGTCTCCGATGCGAGTAGCTGCGCGGCCGTGACGCAAGACATGGCGGAGCGCTTTGGCGTACCTGATTTTTTCGTGGGATCGGCGGGTATTTTACGGATCGGCGACTGCGACACGCTGGATCCGGCTGAGTGGGATAAAATGCTCTCAGTCAATGTGAGCGGCAATTTCTATATGCTGCATAGCCTCGTACCACATTTCAAAAAAAGGCGCGGTGGAGCGATTGTGCTGGTCAGTTCGAACGCAGCGCGCGCGCCTCGCATGGGAATGATCGGATACGCTGCGTCCAAAGCCGCGCTCTCGGCTTTAGGTCGGGGTGTGGGGCTGGAACTGGCCCCTCACGGTGTTCGCTGCAACATGGTTTCACCGGGTTCGACCGATACAGCCATGCAACGCAGTCTGTGGGCCGACGAAACCGGCGAACAGCGCATGATCGCTGGCTTCCCTGAACTTTTCAAACTCGGCATCCCTTTAGGAAAAATCGCAACACCGCTCGACATCGCAGAATTGACCGCGTTTCTCCTCTCGGACAGCGCTGGCCATCTGACAATGCAGGAAATCATGATCGATGGCGGCGCAACACTCGGTGCCTGACGACCGAACGCTACTCGACCCGAAACCTGGCAAACTCAACACGAGCGTAATTACCTCGCGTCCTCGTCTCATCCACCCTTGGGAGGCCAGTTTCCACGGCATCATAACGTCACACCTGCATTTCTCGGACGATTTGCCGGACTTCTTGCCGAAGCAGCTTGTTCCACCAGAAATGCGAGCAGCAGTAAAAAAGAGAAGAGCGGAATTTCTTGCAGGTCAGCTCTGTGCTCAAACATCTCTAAAGCGCGCTGGCTTCTCCTCAACCATGCCGACCCGCAATCCCGATCGCTCGCCTCTCTGGCCGGAGGGCAGCGCCGGATCGATCTCTCATAGCCGCAATGAGGCAATTGCCATCGTCGGTTCGACAAGACTTTGGAAGTCGCTCGGCGTTGATATCGAACACCGTGCCGCGCCAGCTCTCGCGAGCCTCCTGCGCTGTGATATCATGGGATCAGCTGAAGACAAGCTCATGACGGCTTGTTTCAGTGATATGCGCTTCGAGCGGGTGTTCTCAGTGAAAGAGGCCGCTTTCAAGGCCATCTATCCTCTCGCGCGGAAAATGTTCGAATTCCGGGATATTGAAATTATCTCTGCGCGAGCTGACGGGCAACTATCGCTGCAGCTTCTACGTGATCTCAACTGCTCATGGCGTACAGGCAGCACCATCACCGCTTATCATTCAGTGATTAATGACGTCGTCTTGAGCATTGCGGGGATACCCGCAGAGACCTGACATGTCAGGTCCTGGGGCTTAAGAACCTGTATCCCTCAATCGAGCCCGGAGCGAAGCAATCCATCGTCCCGGACCCGGTCTCTTTCCAGGAAGGTCAGAGACGACCCTCTACTGTGAAACCGAAAGCCCGAGGCTGGCCAACCTGCGCCTGCAGTCCGGCCCAGTTGGTTCGGCCGCTATAAAGAATGTGCTCATTGGTGAGGTTCTTGCTGTAGAACCGAATAGCGTAATGTCGTGTCCGATATCCAATATTGGCGTTGAGCACGTTGTAGTCCCCTCCATAGACGCCTGTTCCGCTTTCGACCTGAGAGGAGTAACTGCCGACCCGGTTGAAATTAGCACCCATGAACAGCCCGTTATGGAAGCGTTTCTCTACACCGATATTCAAGGTCGCAGACGGTGCATTGCTGAATTTTTTGCCGACAACGGACTGATATGCCGCGGGAGCATCCAGGATCTTCGTGTCCAGAAGCCCCAATCCCCCGAAGAACTCCAGGGTCTTCGTCACGTGATAGATCGCTTCGAGTTCAAGACCGAGGCTGCGGCCGTGAGGAATGTTGACGAAGGTATAATTCAGGAGATCCTGATAACCGTGATAATCGTTATAGAAGAGGTTCGTGTTAAGGCTGACCTTTCGATGCAGAAGCTCCGTATGGCCGCCTAACTCGTAGGTCGTCACGGTTTCCTTGCCATACTGGTAATACGTGCCCTTATCCCAGTCGATTGCCCCACCGCCCGGGTTGTATCCCCGTCTGACCGTGAAGCTGGCACTCGTCACCGGTGTAAATGTGTAGCTCAGCCCACCCTTTGGCAAAAACATCGTCGTTCCAGCGTTGAGAGCGACCTTAC
Organism: Asaia lannensis NBRC 102526; assembly: GCF_024054035.1. Classification (GTDB taxonomy): domain Bacteria; phylum Pseudomonadota; class Alphaproteobacteria; order Acetobacterales; family Acetobacteraceae; genus Asaia; species Asaia lannensis. The sequence continues at coordinate 13,315 of NZ_JAMXQU010000013.1, read as the reverse complement.
CCCAGGACAAAGCGACGTTTCGCTGCTGTTCCTCACGCTCCACGCGCGCGCCCGCAATCAGGCTCAACCCTCCAATGAGGTGCAGGGTCCCATCCACGTATCCCGCATATGTCCGTTCCGAATCAGGGCCGTTCACACCCATGTCAGAGCGAATATTCTGATCGCGGTTGAAGTAGTAGAAGCCAGCAACACCGTTGAACCGACTATGTTCTGGCGCCAGAACCAGACGATCTTCCACCGTATTGTTCTGTTCCGTCAGCTTGAGATGACCCAGGCTGTTTGCACTGCCCAGATAATCGGACTGGTTGAATGCCGCATCGTACCAGACATGGCCGTAGGTCAGCTCATTGGTCAGCGCAGGAGAAATCTTGTAACCCGCCCGCAGGCTCGCCTGATCGATGCTGGAATCAGACACGCGCGTGTTCATATCCGGGTTATCGAAGCGGAAACGAAACAGATCCGGGCCGTTTGCGATATAGAGATATTCACCATGCTGCTCGCGATGCCAGCCCATGAGCGTCACGCTCAGCTTGGGCAGAACCTTTGGCGTCCATAATAACTTGCCGCGTAAAGATGTCTGGCTGACCTCGGACGGATCGAAAGGCCATCCCTTGCCGGGATATCGGATGTAACTGTCCCCTCGCGTTCCATCGGCTGTCAGGCGAAAGGCAAGCTCGTCCTTGATGATCGGCCCTGACACCATACCCGCGAAGACGCCTTTGCTTCCCGCGCTCTCATACCCGCCGCGAACCGCAGCATCCCAGTACTGGGTCGGCGCCTTCGAGTTCAGGGTGATCGCACCGCCAATGGCGTTTCGCCCCTGTGTCGTCGCCTGTGGGCCACGCAAGACGCTTACCTGATCCATGTCCCAGGTGCCCGCATCGACATAACGCTGACCGGAGTATGTTTCGGGCAGACCGTCAATAATCGTCGCCGTGCGAGGGCGACTACCGGACATCAGGCTGAAAATGCCGCCTGCTGCGCCAGACCCCGTCATGCCACGAATTGTCGGAATGTCCGCCGCATTGCCAATCATGTTGGGAACACGGTTCACTACATCGTAAAGCGAGCGGTAGTCACTGGCGTCGAGATGCCGCAGCACAGTGACTGCAGAATTTGTATTCTGCAGTCGGTCAAGGGTCTGACCCACAACGACGATACTTTCCATAGCCTCGCCATTATTCGGCTTGGCAATCCTGGCCTTGTCAGACTTGGCTATTTTCGCCGTCGGATGTTGTTTTGTGGAATTCTCGGGGGAGACTTCCGACGGCGCTGCAAGTGCATCTGTCGTCCAGAGAGCTGCTCCTGCACTCCCTGCGAGCGATTTAAACGCGTAAAGGAAAAGACACCGCATTCCGAGTGTGGAACGTTCTGGTTGCGACATTGATAATTCTTCTCTCAATTGGCTTCGATGTTTGTATTCACCAGTTGATAATGATTATCAGTTTCATTATCAACATAAATCAGGCACTCACGCCCTCATTTCACAAACGTCACGGCATCTCTCATCATGACCCATTCTCCCGGAACGCCCGAATGGTGGCAGGAGCTTGAAAATCGGCAGGCACCGCTTTGTGAGCCAACGGAGCCAGGTTTCGTCGATGTCACGTTTTACTGGCGAGAACCGAAGCTAAACACAGCCAGTGGCTCACTTGCTCAGGTCCTGGTGGATATCAACGGCGTCACGGACCATCACAGCGAAACGCCTCAATCGCTGCGTCCTGTCCCGCAAACAGATATCTGGAGCTGGTCGATCCGCCTCCCCGACACATGGTGCGGCACTTATAGTTTCATCCCGCTGCATAAGGAGGACAGCTTCCAAGCGTGGCTGTCTAATAACACCGACAATCGTACACCTGACGAGAGAGTCCAAGCGCAGCGGCATTGGTGGGTTTCCATTCAGGATCGGGCCATTGCCGACCCTCTCAATCCATTACGGTCCTACCGTTCGGGCTGGGGCGGACAATGCTCACCCCTTATTCTTGCAAACGCACCACGACAGCCGAGCTGGGCTTCAGTCGACACGACCCGAAAGGACCGTCTGTTTGAGATCGAGAGATCTCTCGCCATCCCCGAGAGCCTCGTATGGCAGGACCACAGAGAGAAACGAAGGCGTGCCTGGCTGTTGCAAACCCAGTACTCAGATTCAAGCGAGAGTAATGTACCCCTTCCCCTCGTCGTCATTTTGGACGGCGCTACATGGATCGATCGCTTTCCCTTACGGCACGTGCTCTCAAGAGAGACCCGAGAAGGGCATCTCCCGCCCGCATTTTACGTGTTTGTCGAACAGGGGAATGGTGAGCAACGTTACGATGACCTCGCCTGCAATCCGGCTTTCTGGGGAGCGGTTCAACACAATCTTCTGCGCCAGGTGTTCTGCCTTGCTCCCTTAAGCCAGAAGCCCGAACAGCGGATTATCGTTGGGCAAAGCCTGGGCGGACTTTCCGCCCTTTATGCGGCCTTGTGTGTCTCATGGTCTGACACAACTCGTTTCGGCCGAGTACTTAGCCAGTCCGGATCCTTCTGGTGGCCAGACAGTGATGTCCTGCATGACGACAGCGAACGTCCCGCAAAAGGCGGCTGGCTCTGTCACCACCCCATCTCCGCAGCGACCGAGAAGAAAGTCACAGTGTTTTTGGAGGTCGGTAACCGCGAAGGCGCGATGATCGACGTCAATGACGCCATGGCAGACGCCCTGCGGAACGCGGGACATCCGATTATCCAAAGAAGTTTTTCGGGCGGTCACGATGCGCTCTGCTGGCGTCACGGCATCATCGATGGCCTGCGTCACCTGCTACAACAACCTGACAATCAAGCATTAGAAACCTCTGAAACAGAAGCGACACCCCATGTCTGACGAATACATCAATCCCTTTGACGATGAGCGCCTCTCCTTTCATGTGCTGCGCAACGATGCAGGCTATTACAGCCTCTGGCCGTCCATCGCCGCGATTCCGGCGGGCTGGGCGGAGCAATACGGACCGGACTCACGTCAATCGTGCCTTAGCTTCATCGAGGATAACTGGAGCGATGCACCGGGGCGCAGGACACCGCGCGCTCAGAATACTATCGGATCGACTCCCGTGCCAGGAACCAGCGCATGACGGAAATGGCGCCTCACGGACTACGCGAGAGTCCCTCTGTCACAACGCTGCCCCTTGCCGGGGCACAACCTGCGATCTGGTTCGCGGAGCTGTCAGCGCCGGCTGGCGCCGGCCTCTACTGGGTCGCACAATATTCGATCCTCTGCGGAACCGTATCGCTGAGTGCATTGTCTGACGCGATCAGGACTGTCACGGCTGAAGCCGACACGCTCCATGCTCGATTCAATGCCGATGGCGATCCGGTCGAACAGTCATGGCCCACCAAACGGAAAGCCATCGACATCCCAAAGCCAATTATCATCGATATGAGGCACCATTCGGACCCTGAAGCCGCTGCCCATGACTACATGCGTTCGGCCCTGCACGATTTGCATGAGATCACAACGGGGAGCGATCAAACCTCCTACAGCCACGCTTTGTTGCGCGTCGCCGACGAGCGGGTGTTCTGGTTTCAGCGCCATCATCATCTCTGCGTCGACGGCTACAGCATCGCCACCCTGACCCGACGCACTATAAAACTTTACTGCTCCGCGGCCGGCTCCGTACCCGACGATGGATCGCCCTTCATTTCCTTCGCTGAGGTCGTCGCTGAAAACAAGGCGTATCAGCAGCACAACGATTTTGAGCAAGACCGTCATTGGTGGTCCGAGAGCCTCAACGCGCCACACAAGACGCCAAGCCTGTCTTCCCGACAGGATAATCTTCCAGCTCCTGTGAACATCGACACCTGCCGCGCAGCTGTCTGCCTGGCCCCGGGCTTTAACGAGAGCTTATCTGACCGGAAGCAAGCTGATCCGGCCGAAACACTGATTGCAGCTATTTTCATCTACATGCACCGCTTCGCCTTGGCTCAGGCAGGCGAACCGCCTGAAAACGCGGCGACGATAGCACTCGGAATGCCCTTCATGCGACGAATGGGGTCATGTTCGATCGATAGCTCAGGTCCTATGGTCAGCGTTTTGCCGATTCTGCTTTCGCTGAGCGGCGAGGACACTCTGGACTCCGTCAAGCTAAAGCTCAGAAAGCGGCTGCGTGAGGTCCGAGCTCATGAACGCTACGGCTCTGAGCAGATACAGCGCGACCTGAAGCGCGTGGGGAAAACGCCCCCCCTCCACCGCACTCTGATCAACATGCGCGCGTATGATTCAGAGATCAGCTATTCCGACCTCACGGTTTCGACCCATCCTTTAATCACCGGGCCGGTCGAGGATCTCGATATCAACCTGACACCTGACATCAGCAAAGTCGGGGGTTTTTATATCGAACTTGCCGGACATCCCGAGTTATATTCGCAGCACTGTCTGGCACGCCATGCAGCCCGGCTTGCAGCCTTCATCTCTCAGCTTGCAGCATCCCCCGAGACTGCTATCGGCTCATTTCCTCTGACAGACCAGAAAGAACTGGAAACCATCGCTCAATGGGCATCAGGCCCTACTGTCCCCTTACCGCCCGACACCACAACGATCCTCGACATCCTGCACACTCGGCTGCCCCATAATGTGCCAGCCATTCTCTCGGACGCTCACACCAATATCGGATCAGGCGCGCTGGCTACGCGCATTTCCCAGATCGGGCGCTGGCTGATTGCACAAGGCGTCGGACCGGGGTCGATCGTTGCCATAGCTCTTCCCCGACGCATTATCGCGGTCGAAGCTCTGTTCGGCATCCTCGCCTCTGGCGCGACACTTCTGCCGCTTGACATTGCGCACCCGGCAGAGCGCCTGCGTGACATGTGCATCGATGCTCAAGCTGTAGCGCTCTTGACGCTGCTGGATAGTCTGGACGGGCTGAAGCAGGGATCCGAAGCGTTGCAATGCCCGATTTTATGTCTCGATGACCCGGCAATCGTGAGGCAAATTGCGGCACAAGATCCGCATTGGATCAACAATGTCGAGCGTCTTACCCCTCTCACCGCAGATCACGACGCCTATGTGCTCTACACATCGGGCTCGACCGGACGCCCCAAGGGTGTGCTCGTTCCCCATCGCGGTCTGCTGAACCTGCTTCTCGCTCATGATGCTGGTCTGTTCGGGACTGTGAGACGCAGCGTCGGAGAAAGGCGTGTTCGTGCTGGCCACGCGATGTCGATAGCCTTCGACACCTCATGGGAGCAACTGATCTGGCTCGCTCTGGGCCATGAGCTCCACCTCTTTGACGAGGAGACCCGTCGAGACCCGCAGGCCCTCATCACCGAGCTCACAGTTCGCAAAATCGATACACTCGACGTCTCCCCAGCCATGATGCAGCAGATGGTCGCTGCAGGTTTGCTGGAACAAGCGCACAAACTGGCCATGATCCAACTCGGAGGGGAAGCGGTTCCACCAGCTTTGTGGAGAAGGCTACAGTCGGAAACCGAGACGCTCTTTTTTAACCTCTACGGCCCGACCGAATATAGCGTCGATGCTTTGTGTGCCTCCATCACAGGTACAGCTGAACCTGAGATCGGAAGACCGATCGCCAATACGCATATCCAGATCCTGGATGACACTCTGCGTCCTGTTCCCATTGGCGTCGCAGGAGAGCTCTATCTGACAGGTCCGGGCCTGGCCTCCGGGTATCTCGGACAGCCCTCCCTCACAGCCTCGCGATTTGTCGCTGACCCGAACAGACCAGGGGAGCGCATGTACCGTAGTGGTGACCGAGCCTGCTGGACACCCGATGGCACGGTCTCTTATCTCGGGCGTGGAGATCGTCAGATCAAAATCCGCGGACACCGCGTGGAGCTCGGAGAGGTCGAGAATACTCTCGCGACGCTCCCCGGTGTTGGCGGCGCCCTTGTCGTCGCAGAGACAGAGAATGGCACCACGCGTCTCCTCGCTTGGTGCATCTCTCAACCCAGCGATCTCTCAGACCGGGCAACACCTCTGCTTGCAGCCTTGGAGCAAAAACTCCCATCCTACATGATCCCCTCGGCGCTCGCAGTGCTCGACGCCTGGCCCCAGACGATCAACGGAAAAATCGATCGTTCTCGTCTGCCTTCTCCACGACAACGGGACAAAACTCAAAAGCGTAGCCGCGAACCTAGTAGCGATAATGAGCGCCTGCTTTGCTCTCTCATGGGAAAGGCCTTGGGCAATATCACTGTCGGTCCAGAGGACGATTTCTTCATGATGGGGGGCGACAGCATCACCGCAATGTCGCTGGGTACCTCATTACGTCGCGAGGGATGGGTGCTTAGGCCACGTGACATCTTCTCACTCCGGCGCGCAGACCGTATGGCCGAAATTCTCACAGCTGTGCCAAGTGGAAGAACCAGCCATAGTGCGGGCGCGAGTCAGGAAGGCGCCCTCGGCAAACTTCCGATTGTCTCTTGGTTCGCCGAGCGCTTTGGTATGGAGCGCGCGTTCGCCCACGCTGTCCTGATGCGCGTTCCAGCAGAGCTGAATCGCTCGCATCTCATTTCCGCAGTGACCACCCTGCTCCGCGTTCACCCTGCTCTGCGCATGCAGGTCGACGGCGGCACCCTCATCATCCCGCCGCAAGATCCAAGCTATGCAGAACGCTGTGTGACTGAGAGGGTCTTTGGCTCACCTGTGGGCGACGCGCCCGACAAACAGGCTGTCGCTGAAAGTCTTCAGAAGGCCTGCTCCGATCTCAACCCGGTCACGGGGGATCTCCTTCGGATCGTCTTGTCAGCAGAAGATCATCGCCGAGGGTGGATGCTCGTTGCTATTCATCATCTCGCTGTCGATGGGGTTTCTTGGCGCGCACTGCTCCCGCAGCTTCAGGAGGCCTGTGAGGCTGCGATCGAGGGGCGTCCTCCAGTCCTGGTGCCTGAAGAAACAGGGCTTCGCGCCTGGTCTTTGGCTCTTCCACAGGAAGCCCGGAAGCGTCGAACGGAGCTGTCTTACTGGCAGAAGACCCTCGAGACGCCAGCCTGGTCCGAAGGGACGCTCGATCCTCTTCGTGACCGACAAGGCACAGCAGGGCACGCCAGGCTGGTCATGGATCCGGCCCTGACCGCAGAGGTCTTGCATTCCCTCCCCGCTCGCTGCAGGGCATCGACTGAAAGCCTGCTTTTGACCGCGGTGACACAGTCACTGCGTGCCATGTTCGGCGCGGCGCGCCTTCGCGTCGCCATGGAGTCACACGGACGTCATGTCCTGACGACGGACGAAGGCACGGCTCTCGACCCGGAACGAACCGTCGGCTGGCTCACTGCCGAGTATCCGATACTCGTCGAAAGCGCGGAAACCACGCCTCTCACCGCATTGAGGAATACGAAAGAGACACTCGGTCGCGTTCCTGATCGCGGCTTGGGCTACGGCCTTCTGCGCTATGTCGATCCTGAGACGTCTCCTCTTCTCGAAGCAGCTGAGGAACAGGCTCCCTGCTCGCTTTTGTTCAACTATCTAGGACGGTTCCAGGCTGGAACCGAAGACTTCCTGCCTCAGAGACTAGGGGAAATCTTCAAGGATTCCTTCGCTGTCCATTGTGACCCGACAAGCCCTCTGCAACATCCTCTGGAGCTCAACAGCTTTGTGGACGAAGCCGACGGGATTCCGCGTCTTGCTCTCTCATGGAGCTGGGCCTCGACCATTTACGACCGGACAACGATCGAACGCTTGCATGAAGGAGCCCAGAACTGGCTGCGCGCCCTAGCGTCGAATACTGACACGCACCCGTTCGAGGTCTTGGACACACTCGTTCCGTCTGAATGCGGCGTAAGCGCCCAAAGCCTTGAAAAGCTCCGCACCCAGATTGGCCCCTTGCTCGAGACGCTGCCTCTTCTCCCGCTCCATGAGGGCCTACTTTACCACGCCCGCCTAGACGCTGTTGGGGGCCACTACACATCTGTAACCCGGCTCTTCCTTGAGGGTCCCCTCGACCGCGCACGCCTGCAAAGAGCGCTCGACCGTGTTCTTCAGGTCCAGACACCCCTACGTGCACGCTTTCAGGACACGCTCGAAGGCCACGCCATACAGGTTGTCCCTGCACGACAGGAGACGTGGCCGTTAACCTTCGAAAACCTGGAGGGGCTCGCGGAGGAAGCACGAGATGCCGCACTCGAGACCTGTGAACAGAGTGAGCTTGCGCTCCAATTCGACCCGGCACAGGACCTCATGCTTCACGCGCGCCTTGTTCGTCTCGAGACACAGGCTCATGCCTTATTCCTGAGCACGCATCATCTGATTGCAGATGGATGGTCAACGCCGCTGATCATCAGCGCTCTGGCTCAAGCCTATGATACCGAAAGTCTCGTGGAACCTGCGCCTTCCTACGCACAGATAATTGGAGAGCTGGCCGCACGCGATCCTCTTCCAGCACGCGCTGCGTGGTCGTCCGCAATGGCAGGAGCAGCGCCCACGCTCCTGTTCCGCGACAGCACCATAAGCGAGACGGTGACCGAGCATGAGATGTTCCTCGATCCGACGCTGGATGCTGCGCTCGAGGAACGCTGCCGTGTGATGGGTTTGACGCGAAACATCCTCATGCAGGGTCTTTGGGCCGCCGCACTCTCGATCCTCACCGGTCAACAGGATATTGTCTTCGGTACTCCCGTGTCAGGCCGTTTCAGCGATATAGAGGGCCTGTCTACCCAAATCGGTCTTTTCAGCAACACGGTCCCGGTCCGCGTCAGGCTTGAGGCAGATCAGCCTTTACTCGTCCAGCTCACTACCCTCCAAGACATGCAGAGCTCGATGCTCGAGCATGACGGAATCAGCCTGGCCGAGATCCAGCGCCTCGCAGGTCAGGGCTCGCTATTCGATACGTTGCTCGTAAGCGAAAACTATCCTGATGATGAGACCCTTGAGCGACGAGAATTCGCAGGAGTGAGATTCCGCGCTCCCCGCAATCGGGGCTACACGCATTATCCGCTGACATTGATGGTGGTTCCCGGGGAACAGACACGCCTCATTCTCGAATGCCGGGTGCAGGAACTCAACGGCAGAGCCTTCGATCCTAGCGAACTTCTCCAGCGACTATCCCTGTTACTGTCACATATGGCAGATCCTGTCGACGCGCCTTGGGGACAGATCGACCCTCGTTTCGACCACGAACGAGACATCAATGAGAGAGCCAACGGCACGAGAACAGAAGTCGAAGAGGTGACGCTTCATGATCTCGTCCGACGGCAGGCCCGAAAGACACCAGACGCCGAAGCACTCTCGGATATCAACGAGACACTGACCTATTCCGAGATGCAGGACAGGGTCAGGTCGCTAGCAGCCATCCTAAACCGAGCTGGCGCCGGCCCCGGATCCCTCGTCGGGATCGCGCTGCCACGATCAGTCACTTTGACAGTCGCCCTCCTGGCGACACTTGAAGCTGGAGCGGCATGGCTGCCGCTCGACACAGGTTATCCTGATGCTCGTCTTGCGCTCATGATCGACGACGCGAGACCATGCGTCGTTCTGACAGATAGCGACCACGAAGCCCGCTTTGGCGCACTGATGCCGTCTGAAGAGGGCACATGTCCTGAGGGTAAGCTTCTTGTTCATGATGCAGAAGCTCAAGCATATTCAGGTCGGGAACACGACAACTCTGGTCTCGCCATCAAACCTGGGGCCGCCGCCTATTTGCTTTATACGTCGGGGTCTACAGGCCGTCCTAAAGGTGTCCTTGTTTCTCATCAGGCCATCGTCAATCGCCTGATCTGGATGCAAGACGCGTATCGACTGACTTCAGCGGATACCGTGCTCCAGAAAACGCCAAGCAGCTTCGATGTTTCTATCTGGGAATTTTTCTGGCCTCTGATTTCAGGCGCGCACCTGTTTATGGCTCCGCCTGAAGCGCATCGGGAGCCTGAAACTCTTCAGTCCCTCATCGAGCGGCATAAGATTTCCATCATACATTTCGTGCCTTCGATGCTTACGGCCTTTCTGGACCACCTTCAGATTTCAGGGTCCCCGGGCCAGTGTCCGAGCCTGCGTCACATTTTCTGCTCCGGAGAGGCTCTGGATACACTTTTGGCACGACGTTGCCAGACATGGCTCAAAGCCTCACTGCACAACCTTTACGGTCCGACCGAAGCAGCAGTGGACGTAACCTATTTCCCCGCAGCTCGCGTCGCCAATGAAAGAAGCGTACCGATTGGCCGCCCTGTCTGGAACACGCAGCTTCATATCCTCGATAGCTATCTCCGCCCGACGCCGATCGGTGTACCAGGCGAACTCTATCTCGCTGGTATCCAGCTCGCAGAAGGCTATTTCGACCGTCCGGACCTCACCGCCACGCGGTTTGTGGCGAACCCGGAAGGAAACGGCGCGCGGATGTATCGAACCGGAGATCTGGCTTGCTGGTCCGAAGACGGGACAGTCATGTACCTGGGACGAACCGACAATCAGATCAAACTCCGGGGTCAACGCATCGAACTTGCCGAAATCGAGCACGCGCTTCGCGAACTTCCTGGGATCGCACAGGCATCGGTTTCTGCACTGGCTCTGGGGGCGACGTCTCGAACCGATCTCGACTCAAGGCAGCTCGTCGCCCATGTCTTGCCCGACGTGGATGCCGGAGCCCTAGATCCTGCGGTATTGAAAAATCGTCTCTCCGAGACACTTCCCTCCCACATGGTTCCTGCTGCAATTGTCGTCATCTCTCATTGGCCTACGGGGCCGAGCGGTAAACTCGATCGTTCAGCCTTGCCGATGCCCAGCCTTTTTGACTCCAGCGAGGCACGGGCACCGCAAACGACCATCGAAATGATCGTCGCCGAAAGCTACGAATCTCTCCTTGTACAGGAGGTCCGTAGCGTTGACGATGATTTCTTCCTGCTTGGAGGACACTCCCTGCTGGCCATGCGTCTCGCATCCCTGCTGCGACAGAAACTAGAGAAACCTGTCTCTGTCGGTCAAATCATTGCGGCATCAACTGTTGGGCGTCTGGCACAAAGTTTGGCGTCAGACAGTCCCCCCGATCCCGATGCGTCAGGGATGGGTGAAATCCTGACGCTTCGTGCTGTCGGGACTGAGGGCGTCGTCTTCTGCATCCATCCGGCGTCAGGATATGCATGGCAATATACCGGTATTCTGTCCTACCTGCCGGCCGGAATGGGACTGATCGGGCTCCAGTCCCCGCGCCCCAATGGCGTGATCGCGAGCTGCGATACGCTGGAATCTGCGTGCGATCGTCACCTTGCGACCATCAGGCGCCTGCAGCCGCGCGGTCCTTATCGTCTCATCGGCTATTCGCTCGGTGGGACCATGGCCCATGCGATTGCCGCAACTCTACGGGCTGAAGGGGAAAGCGTGGAGCTTCTTGCGCTGTTCGACACCTACCCCCCCGAAGGACAGGACTGGACCGGACCGACGCAAGACGAGGCTGAAGCTGAGGTTGAGCGCGAACGTCTTCACTTTCTCGAACCCGACGCTGAAGAAGACACAGAGGTCGTCGCGTCGCGAGATGCGATGTTTGCGGATATCGTCGCCAATTATGCTGACGCCGTGACGCTGCTTTCGCAGGCTCGTACCACGCGTTTTGATGGCACGGTGCTTCTCTTCGCGGCACGGATCGGCATGCCCGAAGGGTGGGACCCTGTGACGGCCTGGGCGGACCAAGTCAAAACGCTGTGCTGCCATGATGTCCGCTGCGCGCATGAAGACAGCCTCTCACCACAAAGCCTCGCCGTTTCAGGCCCGATCCTACGACAGACACTCGAAAAGCTCATCACAAAGATCGTCGTTTGAAGTTCCCCATGCCCTCGATCCCTCCCTCGACGCAGGCCAAAGCCTGCCGTCGACATGCTCCTTGAAGGACGCCCCATTTGGCCCGCTTATTTTCCCTCGATTTCGGCCTTCTGCGAAGAAACGTCTTTTTCCGTCGCCTCTTCCTGGCTCGGATGATGTCAGTCTTTTCTCTCGGCGTCCTCAATGTCGCCGTCCCGGTGCAAATCCACACCCTTACAGGAGCAAGCTTCCCTGTCTCCCTCGCGCTGGCGCTTGATGGCCTTGGGACATTTCTCGGCCTTTTGACGGGTGGCGTCACGGCTGATCGTTACGATCGCAGACGCCTCATCCTGTCGGCACGTTTTTTGTGTGGTATCGGCTTTCTGGTTCTGACTCTCAATGCCTTTCTGGTTCACCCGGTTCTGCTCCTGATCTATGCCGTCGCATTCTGGGATGGTTTCTTCGGCGGTATTAGCATGACGGCCCTCATGGCGGCCTTTCCGTCACTCGTCGAAGAGAAGGATCTGGCCGTCGCGGGCGCCCTCTCTATGTTGACGACACGCATCGGAGCCATTCTTGCCCCGCTTGTTGGGGGGCTGCTGATCGCAACGCAGGGCGTTGCCGCAAACTATCTGCTTGCCGGGATCGGCACAATTGCCACGGTCATCCCTTTATTCAGTCTGCCTGTTTTGCGTCCTGACCCTGCAATGAGTGACATGGCGTCCGCCCATCCGATCGAAGCACTGGGAGATGGAATGAAGTTTCTGGTGACGCACCCTGTCATCGCAGGCGTCATCCTGATCGGCACGGTTCAGAGCATGTGCAGCGCAATCCGCGTTGTCTTCCCCGGTTTGGCGGAGGGGCTAAAAGCAGGCCCTACGGCTATAGGGGCAATGTACGCGGCTGTTCCGGCAGGCGCGATGTTGGGGGCTCTTTGTGGCTCTTCTTTCGCCAATGGTGCGACACCGATCCGAGTACTGATCACCGCAGCAGCACTGTGCTGTCTAGTCGTTTCTTCTCTGGGCATGCTGCCCCACACAGCACTTTTGCTGCCTGCGTTGCTCGTTGTCGGCGTAGCGAGCTCTATTACGGCCTTACTGCAATTCACAACGGTTCAGCGTCAAACACCGGACCATATGCGTGGCAGAGTCAGCGCCGTATGGAGCATGCAAGACGTTGTCAGTGACTCAGTTGGAACCGTAGCGTTGGGCGTTCTTGTAGCCCTCTCCGGCCTGCCCCACGCCCTTCTCATATTTGGCGTGAGTTTGACCGTGATCTTACTCGGAGCTGCCGTAGGAATGAAGAAGTCGATTTCTGAATCTCACAATAATGGACCTTGAAAAGAATACCTCGCACAGTGCTGATTAACCTAGTTTCCACTCTTTTCTGCCCTCTATCGAGGAGATTTACTCAATTTCATTGCGCTGAAATTCACGTGTTTACAACGGTTCTATGTCGTCAAATCTACACTCGATCTTTATAGCGGCGAGACCGACGAGGCTCATGAACGACTTAGAGCCTGTTTGGAAACTCACGGATGGGCATTTCTGCGGGTGAGATTGGCGCCCATGGCGACGAGGATCATGGCTTGTGAGACGTCGA
>NZ_JAMXQU010000012.1 GCF_024054035.1 Asaia lannensis NBRC 102526 | reverse complement strand
CGCTCATGCCGCTCATGCCGCTCATGCCGCTCATGCCGCTCATGCCGCTCATGCCGCTCATGCCGCTCATGCCGCTCATGCCGCTCATGCCCATATCGACCATCGTTCGGACGGGACGCGGGTCCATAGCCGGGATGGGGGCCTGCATACCGGGTGCCGGTGCAAGCGTGCCGCGCGCAAAACCGGTCCGGTCTTCAGGCTGGACGAAAATCGTCCAGGCGCGGCTTTCGGTCGGCGTTACGATCAGATCGTAGGTCTCCGCCGGTCCGATGCGGAACTCCTCCACACGCACGGGCTGAACATCGGATCCATCTGCCGCGATGATATCGAAATCGAGCCCCGGTATGCGAAAGTCGAAAAGCGTCATTGCAGAGGCATTGATCACCCGCAGCCGGATACGCTCACCCGGAGAGAACAAGCCTGTCCAGTTCTGATCCGGCGCCCGACCGTTGATGAGATAGCTGTAGATCACGCCACTGACATCGGAGATATCTGTCGCCGACATGCGCATGCGCGACCACATGAGACGGCTGCTTACGGCCTCGTTCAGGCCCTGCTGGCGGGCTTCACGGAATAAAGAGGCCACACTGCGTTGCCGGAAGTTGTAGTAGTCGTCCTGCTGCTTGAGGTTGCTGATGATGTCGTGCGGGGCAACATCGCTCCAGTCGGAAAGCACGATGACATAGTCGCGTTCGTATCGACGGGGCTGCGGTTTGGCGGGATCGATAACGAGTGCGCCGAATAGCCCCTGTGCTTCCTGCATGCCCGAATGGCTGTGATACCAGTATGTCCCGGACTGCTTGAGAGGAAAGCGATAGGTGAAACGCCCTTTCGCAGGAATGCCGCCAAAGCTCAGCCCCGGTACGCCGTCCATCGAGGCAGGCAGTCGTATGCCATGCCAGTGGATGGATGTGGGCGCATCGAGGTGATTGATAATATCGAGCGTCATATCGTCGCCTTCACGCCAGCGTAGCGTGGGGGCAGGGACGGACCCGTTCACTGTAAAACCGTGAGCGCTTCGCGTTCCAACCTTCCAGCGTCTCGTGTCGATATCGAGGCGGTAATAGGAGGATGCACGCTCCGGTATTGCCGATGCATCGACAGGAGCCGCATCGGCACGAGCATGTGGCACCAAGGGGGTCAGGGCGAGGCCGGAAAGCCCGGTCACGAAATGACGGCGCGTGAGCGCACGATCAACCGTCCTGCGGGAGGCAGGATCGGTACGAAAGGCAATGGACATGAGACAAGGTCCTGAGCAGACGAAGCAAGGCATTCATCCGGGTGGGTTTCCCGAACGGATGCGCGGATCAGACTGTCAGGAGAGGGCGAGGAGGCCTGTCATCGGGGATAAGGTCCAAGCCTGACTGCACCGTATGCACCCGCCATTCATATCGGGCCGACGTCGAGACTAACGAGGCGCTGAAAAACGCCAGATCAGGAAGGATGTATCCGATCGCGCAGGCTATGGCAGGCGGACAGAGCGGGCATTCGGAACCGTGACTGTGATCCGTGCAGTGGCCGTTATGGGCAGGCATTCCCGCAGGATGTTGATGCATGGACGAGACCCGTCCTGCATGACACGCTGCGTGGATGGCAGAAGGGTGCGTGGAGATCGATTGCATGCCATCAGGCTGCCCGATAGTGATGGAATGAGCCCCCAAAACCTGCGTCACCACCGCCTGTGCCTGAGCAGGCAAAATGCCTCTCAGACACAGGCTGAGTGTGACGGCAAAGACGATCCAGAGAGGCGCGTTCCGGCGGCGCATGAAATCCTTGCACAAGATTTTGAAGCTGGGTGGTCGAGCAGTTCAGTCTCACCCAGAACGCGCTTGATTGCAACGACCCGGATACCAACCTAGACAGAGTATATCTCAAAAAAGGATAAAGAGATGAGCGAAACGCTGGATTTCAAGGTCGATGGCATGTCCTGTGGTGGGTGCTCTTCCCGGCTCGAGAAAAGCCTGATGGATGTTCCGGGCATCGAGGGCGTCAAGGCCAGTCATGAAACGGGCCTGGTTCAGGTCACGCTTGGCGACGTCGCTGTTCCCCGTTCGGCGATAGAGACCGTTATCGAGGATACCGGGTTCGACGTCGTTCGCCCTTGATATTTCCTGAAAGATCGGTCGCGACGGCGAAGACCGAAGCCACGTAACCCCCGGTGACGGACTGGACATCTGCATGACTGCCGAAACCCTCGATCTCGAGATCACCGGAATGAGCTGCGCTGCCTGCGCAGCACGGCTCGAGAAGGTTCTGAACCGTCAGCAGGGTCTGCAAGCCGGGGTTAATTTCGCGACCTCACGGGCGTTGATCACATGCCGGGATGGTGCTCCCGACCTCGCCGCAATAGAGAAGCTTGTCGAAAAAGCGGGATTCGGATTATCGCATCACGCCATCGAGCTTGCCGTGTCTGGTATGAGTTGTGCAGCATGCTCGTCCCGGATCGAAAAGCTGCTTAATCGTCTCCCCGGCGTGACTGCAAACGTCAACCTCGCGACCGGGCAGGCGCATATCGACCTCGTTACGGGAGCAGCAAGCGAAGAGGCGCTGGTTGCTGTCATACGAAAAGCCGGTTTCGACGCGTCGCCTGTCTCGCTCGTGCGAGAAAACTCTGATGACGACGCGTCTGAAAAGAGCGCGCTCCTCGATCTCGCATTGACCGGTTTGTTCTGTGTGCCTTTCCTGATCGAGATGATCGGCATGAGCGTTGGCATGCATCAACTCGTGCCGTTATGGGTGCAACTGGTCTGCGCGAGTTTTATCCAGTTCTACTCTGCCCGACATTTCTACAGGAGCGCGTTCCACGCGCTACGCAGCGGTTCGGCGAATATGAATGTGCTGGTCTGCCTTGGGACCAGTATTGCCTATGGATTCAGCCTGATCGTTGTTTGCCTCGGTCTCGATCTCCCGGTTTATTTCGAGGCGAGTGCCTTTGTCATTTTCCTCGTCTCCGTTGGCAGGCTGCTTGAAGCCCGTGCGCGCCACAGGGCAGCATCCGGCCTCGAGGCCCTTCTGAGATTGCGGCCGCAAACTGCGAACCGCATCGAGGGGGGGGAGATCGTTACCCGTCCGGTTGCCATGCTGCAGAAAGGCGACCTGTTTCTCGTCCGACCGGGTGAATCCATACCGGTGGATGGAGAAGTGACGGAAGGTGAGACCGAGATCGATGAGTCGATGCTTACCGGTGAATCAAGTCCGGTGCTTCGTCAAACCGGTGACACGATCTATGCCGGCACGCTGAACACCACGGGGATCGTACGCGCACGCGCCACGTCGTTGGGGAGCGATACGGCTCTTTCGCGTATCGTTTCTCTCGTCTCTCAGGCACAAGGATCCAAAGCCCCCATACAGCGTATGGCGGACAAGGTCTCGGCCGTGTTCGTCCCGACCATTATCGTCATTGCAGTGCTGACTTTCGTCGTCGGCTGGGCCGTTACGGGTGATGCGAGCTGGAGCCTGGTTTCAGCCATTTCGGTGCTGGTCATTGCCTGTCCCTGTTCCCTCGGTCTTGCCACACCGACGGCTTTAATGGTCGGCACCGGAAAGGCCGCATCGGCAGGTATCCTGTTTCGCAATGCCGAAGCGCTCGAGCGCATGCACAGACTTACCGTTCTGGCCTTCGACAAAACAGGCACGATCACGACAGGCCAACCCGTGGTCGAGGGTGTTTTTCCGGTGCAAGGTCAGGATGAGATTGGATTGCTTGCCATCGCGGCCGGGCTGGAAAGCGGTTCCGAGCACCCGCTCGGCAAGGCCATCGTGGCTTACACAGCCGAAAAGGGCATAAAATCCGTCACGCACCCGCAAAACTTCAAGGCGTTGCCCGGCAAAGGGATCGAGGCCCATGCCGATGGCGAACGCTATATGGTTGGAACACCGGATTATCTGCGCGAACAGGGTGTCACGGTCGACGCTACACCCGGAATGGGGGATGGCGTGACCCTGGCCTGCGTAGCGCGTGACAATGCGTATCTGGGAGCCATTACCCTTTCCGATCACGTGCGTCCCGAAGCTGCCGAAGTGATTTCATGGCTTCACCGCGAGCATATCAGGACGGTCATGCTGACAGGTGACAGGCCGGTCGTTGCCGATGCCATTGCCGCCCAGGTCGGGATCGACGATGTTGCAGCTTCACTGCGCCCTGAAGGCAAGGTCGAGGCTATTCGGGCCCTGCACGGCCCGGGACAGGTGGTCGGGATGACAGGGGACGGCATCAACGATGCGCCAGCTCTGGCTGCGGCGGATATCAGTATCGCGATAGGATCGGGCTCTGCTGCAGCCATGGAGACGGCCGATCTTGTTTTGATGACGGCCGATCTGCGCGCTATTCCCGATGCGCTTTCTCTCTCACGTGCAACTGTCAGGAAGATAAAACAAAACCTGTTTTTCGCGTTCGGTTATAATGTCGCGGCTATTCCGCTTGCGGCGTTCGGGTTCCTTAATCCGGCGGTAGCCGGCGGCGCGATGGCCCTCAGCTCGGTTTCTGTCGTGACAAATTCCCTGCTTCTGAACCGCTGGCAGTCGATCCGGTAACTGTTTTGCAGAAGAAGCAGTTCCCTGATGGGTGGCGGGAGACTCGGCAGGCGTCTCGCATCTCATCGGGCGTTCCAATGACGTGGGCGCATAGTGCCGCCAGTCATTGGAACAGCTGGTTTAATGATGCGCGAGCGGGGCGGCATCGAAACCATCAGACGGAGAAACCGTGTCCGCCCCGGCCTCGCGTTTTCAGCGCGTGATCAGCGTGACATCCAGCTTGCCGCCGCCTTGTGTCAGTTTGACTGCACATTGTTCGAAAGTAGGCGGCCCAAAGCGCAGAACAGGATTACGTGAAAAGCCGATCGGCTCCTGAGGAATGCCGAAGAACGACTTGTCCAGTTTCGCATTGCCGTTGCGGTCCTGATAGGCCTGAACGGCATACACACCCTCTGGCACGTTATCGAGAGTGATCGCCACGGTCGGCGTACTGGATTGGACTTCGCCATGAAACTTGCAGGTGGGCTTGAGAAATTCGTCTTCGCTGCACAGGGCGACGCGAACCATGCCCGTGTTGTCAGGCACGTTCCTGACGTCGATCTCCACAGGGCCTGCAAACGCCGCAAGAGCGGTGAGGGGCCATAAAGACAATACAGCAGCGAGACCAGTTCTAAGTTTCATAATGCCGACCTTTCCAGGATACAGGGCGCCCGAGAACATGCCTTATACGGGCATGGAACTGTATAAAAAGCAGTAGGAAAGTGCCGATCGGGCTGGCAATCACGGTGCGCAGACCCTGTCTGCAGCGCAATGCCACGATAAGACGAAAGCCCAGACTGGCGAAGCGTGCGAGCCATATTGCGGGGGTAGTGCGCATGAGGAATGGCGCGATATGCCCACCAGCGAGAAGGACGGTCCATACTGGAAGCGCGACCGGTCCGGCGAGCCCTTCCATTGCATTTTTCATCAATCCATCGTAAACCTCTCTGCCAGAGCGGTACATACGACAGGTCGCAAGGTCCGTAGCGTCGACAAGCGTGGTTTTATGTCCATGGCGGCGCATTGCGCGTGCCAGGGCCAGACCGTCATGCAGCCTGTTGCGGATGCCCGCATGCCCGCCAGTCCGTCGGTAGGCATCAGCATCAACGAAGACGAGCTGGCCGCAAGCTGCTGCCAGCCCAGAAGAGCGTCCGGTATCCATCATCAACGGCAGATATCCGTATAACAGGACGTTGATGAAGGGCAGAAGCAGCCACTCCATCACACTGACAGTGTCCTGATTTGGCACGCCGCTTATCATGGCGGGAGTCTGCCCGTTTTCTGTCACACCCAGCAGCCGGGATACAGCTTCGGGAGCAAGACGCACATCTGCATCGATAAAGAAGAGCCATGGCTGCGTGGCGGCCTCGGCAAGTTGTGCGCAGGCATGGTTTTTACCGCACCAGCCGGGTGGAAGAGGACGTCCGGTCAGAAGTCTGATGCGGCTATCGACATAAGCCCGAATCAGCGCCGCGGTGTCATCTGTAGAGTGATCGTCCAGGACGATCACCTCCTTGACCGTATTCCCATTAGCGAGCACGGCATCGATTGCGGCCTCGATCTGTGCCGCCTCGTTTCGGGCCGGTATCAATACGGAGACGCCCCGATCCTGTCCGACCGGCCTGCGTGGTGGGCGGATCATGGCGCGTAGATTGAGCAGCCCCATTACCAGAGGAAGGATTGCAAGCGCTGCAACAGCGAGCCCGGCTTTGGCCGAAGGGTTTCGCCTAGCGTCTGGCATGGCGCGGGTCATAGCGTGTCCTGAAAACGATGGCGCTCGCTCGCTGGAGCGAAGCATATAGACCACCCATTCCAGAGCGACCCGACGTCAACGGTGAAAAAACGGGGCGGCGCAGCAGGATATCCTGCGACAGTGTATCCATTGTCCCCTCAAGCGCCCGTTCCAGTGCCTCTTGTGTGGCAACGCGGCCCTGCGGCAACGCGGCTGGGCTGATCGAACGCCCAAAGCGAATGAACGCCTCCGGGCGTGATTCCGATGTAAAACGATAATCCAGCGCGACTGGGACGACCATGCAGCCGGGAGAGCGTGCGACAATATGGGCGAGGCCGGGCCGCAGACGTACCGGCCTCGTCTGGGCGTCGGTAAACTCTCCCTGCGCCGTGATCCAGAAAACGCCGCCGGAAGACAGGATATGGGAAGCCGAGACCAGCAGCGACCGCAGGCTGGCGCTGGATTTCGGGTCGACCGGCAGAAAGCCTGCGCGCCCGAGAAACGGATAACGTTGAAGTGTCAGTGCATCGATAGGCCCGAAGGCAACGCGTTCTGGGAAAAATCTCTGCTGCAGAACCGCGAACATTGCAGGATCCCACCATGAAGGGTGGTTTGTGTAAAACAGGATGCCTTGACCCGATAGCGGCTCGGGTACCTCGCCCGATCGGTTCAGCCCCGCAAAACTGCGTGTCATGCGGCGGCACAGGGCGCGGCTGACCCATCGGGTAAGGAACGCAGAGCGACCGAACGCTTTGCTGAGGTCAGCTCGCACGGTCGAGGGGACGGGCAGCTCTGCCCGTACGGTCAGCGTCGAGACAATCTGCGGCGATCCATCCTGACATCAGGGCCATGGGCATGCCGGGGCCGGGATGGGCACTCCCCCCCGCCATATACAGCCCTTTGAGGTCGCCCGAACGATTTGCCGGCTTGAATCCGCCCGCCAGACGGCCATGGCTTGCCAGGCCGTAAATCGCCCCGGCCTGTGGAGAATAACGCGTATGGATATCCATGGGAGTCAGGTGATGCTCGGTCACGATGCGTGAGTCGATATCCGGCATATTTCCAGCCGTCCTGAGCTTGTTCAGGATGACTTCACGGTATCCGGGAAACATCTCCGTCCAGTTCTGTCCAGAGCGGAGATAGGGCGTATGAACGAGAACATAAAGCGCTTCACCGCCTTCTGGTGCGGTCTGGGGCTCAGTGCGTGAAGGCGCAGCGAGATAGCAGGTCGGGTCGGGTGCAGGCCGGCCCTGATGATATATTGCGTCGAACTCTTCCTCGGCATCGCGTGAAAACACGAAATTATGGTGGGCAAGGTGTTCGTAGGCACGGTTGAGGCCAAGGTAGAGGACAACACCCGAACAGGCCGGTTCACGCGATTTCCACTGGCGTCTGAACCGGCGAAACGCGCGAGGCGCGATTTCCCGGTCGATAAGCTCGCGCATCGTTCTCACACTATCCATGTTCGAAACGACAGCGGAAGCATGAATGATCTCACCATTCTCCGTTTCGACACCGGAAACACGTTTGGCATCATGCACAACGCGCTTGATCCGGCAGTTGGTACGGAACACAACCCCGCTTTCTTCGGCCAGTTTGCGTAGCGCAACAGGCACGGCACGCGTGCCGCCAATGGGATACCAGATGCCTTCATCGACCTGCATATGGGCGATACCGGTCAGCACGGCGGGTGCCTGAAGCGGATTCGAGCCGACATATTGGGTAAAATGGTCGAACACCTGTACGGCCTGAGGATTACCGATCCGCTTGCGTATCTCGCGTCCGAGGGTCGAATGCATACGCAGGGCCAGAACGTCTTTCATGGTATCGGGCGAAAAAGTCTCGCCCAGATCGAGCGTGTCCCGCAGACCGCCGACCGATTTCCAGAAAACGAAACGGCGCGAGATGTCGTGCAGCTTCTCGCTCATGGCCAACAGGTCTCTGTAGCCCTTACCATCGCCCGGATGGCGCTTTTCAAGGCTTGCAGCCATTGCGTCGATACTCTCGACCAGATCAAGCGGCGCGCCCTCGTTGAAAAAGCAGCGCCATTGCGGGTCGAGACGACGCAGATCCAGCCGGTCCTCCAGCCTCTCGCCCGTTTCACCGATGATGCGGCGCAAAACCGAGGGAAGGGTGAGGATTGTTGGCCCCATATCGAAACGGAAGCCGTCCTGTTCCCACTCGGCGGCCTTGCCGCCTGTCCAGTCATTTGCCTCGCAAACGATAACCCGGTGCCCGCGGGCGCTCAGGGTACAGGCAGCCGCCAGGCCGCCCAGTCCTGCCCCGATGATGATAACCGGGGACTGGTCGGAAGGTGATCGCATAGGGTGTCCCTCCCGGGGTCAGGCGTGTCCGCCGGAGCACTCGGGCATGAGGTTGAGGGGAGGCGTCGTGATTTCCGGAAGTCTGATGGGGGTCTTTGCAAGGTCGCTGATCAGGAGATCGGCACTGATGCGCGCGCCTTCGAAGATGACGGGAAGGCCGCTGCCAGGGTGAGTCCCCCCGCCTGCCAGATAGATGTTCTCCACATCTTCAAAACGGTTGTGGGGTCGACGGTGCAACATCTGTCCAAGCGAATGGGCAAGATTGAAAACGGCACCGCGATGAACATCGTGGTCTTCCTGCCACTGCATGGGGGTGATGATTTTCTCGACGAGGATCCTGTTCTCGATATCGCCAAATCCGGCATCGCGCAGACGCTCGAAGACGATCCGTCTTGCGCGAGCGGTCGCCTTCTCATCCCAGACGAAGCCACCCTCGCGGAGATTGCCAACTGGCATAAGCACGTAAAGCGCCGTGCACCCCGGGGGCGCCTGACCGGGATCGGTAACGCAGGCGTTCTGAACATAAAGCGAAGCACGGGATGAGAGCTGCTTGCCCTCCTCGATTTCGGCGAAATTGTTTTCGTAATCGCTCGAGAGAAAAATCGTGTGATGCGCCTTCTCGGGCATGGTGCCCTTGAGACCGAGATACATCATGAATGTCGAGCACGAGAATTTTTTCGTGGCAATCGTTTCGTCGGTCCATTTACGACGGGTCTCATTCGGCAGGAGCTGCGAGATGGTCCGGGCAAAATCGCCATTCACGACTACGGCGTCCATCGCATCCACCCCATGCGCGGTTTCGACGCCCGTCGCTTTTCCGTTGCGCGTGGAAATTGCTGTCACGGCGGTATTGAGTCTGATCGTGACACCCATCCGGGTGGCAGCCTTGGCCATGGCTGCCATGACGGCTTCCGTTCCGCCCCGCGGGTGAAAAATGCCGAACTCGTGCTCCATGAAGCTCAGGATCGTGAACAGGGACGGACAACGATAAGGTGACATGCCCAGATATTTGCTCTGGAACGAAAAAGCGAGGCGCGTGCGCGGGTCAGCGAAATACCGTGAAAGATCCTTGTCGATCGACGAGAAGGGCGAAAGCACGGGAAGTGCCTTGAGCATATCGGGCTTCAGAAGGTCGAGCACCGAATTGAACGGGCGCTGCAAGGGCGCAACGAAGCGCTCGAACTTGCCTTTGTTGTCGTTCAGAAAGCGTTTTACCTGCTTGGCATCGGCAGGGGAGATCTTGCCGATCTCGTTTTCCAGCTGTTCTGGATCTGTCGTCAGGGAAAGGCGGGGACCGTTTTCGAAAACGAGGTCGTATAGATGCTTCAGTCGGTCGAGCTGCACCATCTCATCGAAGTCGAACCCGCAACGGGTGAAAATCTCGCGTATGATCTGCGGATAGAGAAAGAATGTCGGACCTGTATCGAAGCGGAAACCGTCGAGCTCGATGCAGGACGAGCGACCACCGATACGGTCAGACTTTTCGTAAACCGTGACTTTGGCCCCAGACTTCGCAAGGAGCATGGCTGTTGCAAGCCCTCCCGGTCCGGCGCCTATGACCGCAACATGACGTGTTGCCTGTTCCTGACCGATGCCGGAGCGAAGAAGAGCGTCTGTAGAGGCCATAGGGCAGAATGTCCTGACTTCTCTGTGCGGAGACGGGTCGTCTCAGTCACATTTCTTGGTGGATGAGACGTTTTGGGCGTTCTGCCTTGGGCCAGAACAGGACGTATCGGGCAGGAAGCTTGCCAGAGAAACATCAACGAAGCGTGATCGTTCCGGTTCCGCCCCGACCATGGTTTATCTGGCATGAAATCGCCTGGTTGCGGGCAACAAATGCCAGGCCATACGTTTGCGTATCGAAATACCGACAGGACGCGTCATGGCCAGCAATCCTTCACGACCGCGTGTCATGCCATAGCCGCTTGTTCTTCTGCCTCCGAACGGTAGCCGGGGATCGGCGCTCGGCACGATCAGATCGTTGATGCATATGGTGTTGGCGCTTAGTTGCTCGGCAAGTGCCTTCGCTTCTTTCTCGGCGCCGAATACGCTTGCACCCAGAGCATGGCGTGCGTTGCGGTCAATCTCAGCGGCCTGGGCCATCGATGCGACAGAGATAAGCGCGAGCCAGGGGGCGAAGCAGTCGACATCGACCAGGGACGCCTGCGCGGCATTGAGCGTGAAAATGGTTGCGTCTCCCACGTGGCGCAGCGCACCTCCATTCTCGCTTATAGCGGTACTCAGGGCCGCCAACGCCTGGTTCGGTGGGGTTTGTGAGGTCTGCCTGTCCTGCGCGAACAAGGCAGCAAGGGCCTTTTCCAAGGCGTCACGTCTCGCCTCGTCGATAAAAACGCGACGCGGTGCAATGCAGGTCTCGCCGCTCTTCAGTGTCAGACCGAAATGGAGCGCTCTCGCAACCAGATCGATCGAGGCGGAGGGGAGCACAAAGACCGGATCGGCGCCGGAGAGCTCCATGATGGTGGGGGTAAGAGTTCGCGCAGCGGCCTGTGCGACCGCCCGCCCGGTCTGGGCCGAACCTGTCAGGATAATCAGATCGAAGCCGGCTTCGCTTGCTTGCGGTCCGCACTCTTCCGGCAGGAGGTGGACAACGCCGCGGGGCAGGTCCGCACGTTCAAGCAGAGCGAGAAAACGGGCTGTAATCGCGGTACGTCCCGGCGCAGGCTTGAGCACGACCGTATTGCCTGCCGCAATGGCCTGCAGAACCTGTACGCCTGCAAGCATGAGAGGATAATTACCGGGTGCCAGAATGAGAATTGTGCCGATAGCCCGCCTGCGTATCAGGCTGGACACGCCACGAAGCCAGAATGGCCGTCCGAAAACAGAGAGGGGCACATCGCGAAGCAAAGAGGGCGCCTCGCGCAGAAGAAATCCCGCCGCAGCATGAAGAGGCAGGATTTCGGCGGAGACGATATCGAGCGGGCGCTGATCCGGGATCAGAGAGGTGAGTGTCGCGATGTCGCGCCATAAACACTTTCTGAAGCGTCTGATGACGCGCAACCGGCTTTTGAGCGGGACAGCCTCCCACAGACGCTGTGTCGCCTGCATGGATTCACGGAGCTTCTGGAAGTCGGGGGTGTTCGCCGTTTCACTCGAGGACACTGCGTTGATTTCTCCGTGTGCCGGTTCCATCTGATCCATCCTTCCTTCCTTGTCGGGTGTCACAACCCTTGTGCGGCCGACAGGTTTCGGAACGCGTTTTCGCTACGATGAGATGGTGTGTGAATGGGGTGCACAAGCCTCTGGCTTGCGTATCTCAGGACCGAGCGTCGCTCCGGACTGCAGACGATGCGTCGAGACGCATACGGCTTGTTTTCAGGGGGCCGATCGCCTCACATCTCGGTGCAAAACTGGCCAGACCGGTTGCCTTACCCATATCGGCGTAAATTGCCTCGATCCCGCCGCGCATACGATAGGTTTCATGCCAGAATCCACACCCCCGGTATCGTGTCATGAAATGACGCCACCATTCGGCATGGGGTGCCGAGCGGGTAAACCGTTCGAGACTGTCGAAATCCCGCCAGTACTGCCTGAAACCGAGGTGACGCCACCCGTAACGCTGCGTCTGATGATGCAGTAGACCATCCGGTGCAGACGCCGCGATCTGGCCAAGGCCGCGTCCGATTAACGGCATGGACAGCAGAGCGCAGGGATTCCTGATTTCGAGACCGAGAACGATCATGACGAGGTCCGGGTAGTCCTGCAGATTGACGGTGAAACGCCTATGGGTTTGCACGCGAACACCTCGATTGATTACAATGTAAACATAACATAAGTATGCAGTGTAAACCGGGATGACAATTAAAATCGATTTGCGCGATCGTTTGATCGCACTGACGATCGCAGAACTCGAAGCCGGCAATGCCGAGCCGAGCCTGAGAGAGATTGCGCGCAAGGCCGGTGTCTCTGCCATGGCGCCCTACCGGCATTTCAGCGACAAGGCCGCGCTGCTGACCGCCGTGGTGATAACGGGATTCAGACTATTGCAGGAAAGCCTCGACCGGGCAGATCGATCGGCTGGGGGGAGGGAGGCTCTGATCGCACAGGGCCTCGCCTATATTGCGTTCGCCCGTGCCAATCCGGCCCTGTTTCACCTCATGTTCGCCCATGCTGAGGCTGGAGATAAGAGCAACGCTCCGCATGACCTGTCAGAGGCGGAAGGATACAGCATTCTCAAAAGGCGTCTCGTTGAGACAACCGGTTTTGATGAAAAGATTGCTGCCCCAGGGTGCTGGGCGCTTGTACACGGACTGGCGATACTCCAGCGCGATCGCAAGCTCGACCTTACTCATGACGAACAGCGCCAGGTACTGGACCTGATGACGCGCGGTCTTGAACCTACCAAATGCTGAAAAAGACACTTGCCGCGGCTGTGGGCGGAACTCACAGAGCGCGTGGCGAAAAAGGTTCGGGCAAACGCCGCAATAAACAGATCAATAACGCAGCGTCTTGCCCGAGCGGGTCGGCATGGATTTGCCGTATGGTCGTGAGGTCTGCAGAAACGGATAGTCAACAG
Organism: Asaia lannensis NBRC 102526; assembly: GCF_024054035.1. GTDB lineage: Bacteria > Pseudomonadota > Alphaproteobacteria > Acetobacterales > Acetobacteraceae > Asaia > Asaia lannensis. The sequence goes on along the minus strand of NZ_JAMXQU010000012.1, from coordinate 69,684 downwards.
GCCTCCACCACGACTCAACGGTTATGATGGAGGGTGCCTGACTGTTACATGGCCGCCTCGAAAACTCCCACAATCTGGCCGAGTGTTGCCTTGCGCGGGTTGGTCAGCATGCAGGCGTCTTTCTGGGCGTTTTCGGCCATGACCCTGTGATCTTCGGCTTTCACGCCCAGGGCAGAGAGCCCTTCAGGGATACCGAGCGATCGCGACATCGCGGTGATTGCGTCGATGGCAGCTTCGGCAGCCTCTTCACGGCTCATCAGATCGGTGGGTACCCCAAGCAGATTTGCGATACGTGCGTAGCGATCTGCGGCGGCAATCAGATTGAAACGGCAGACATGTGGGAGAAGCACGGCATTGCAGACACCATGCGGCAGGTTATAGAAACCGCCGAGCTGGTGCGCCATCGCATGGACATAGCCAAGCGACGCATTGTTGAATGCCATTCCAGCAAGATATTGCGCATAACACATCGCTACACGCGCTTCCATGTTCTCACCATGCCCGACCGCCTTGGGCAGGAATTCCGCGATCAGGCTGATTGCCTTCTCGGCACACGCATCCGTAATCGGCGTGGCCGCCGTCGAAACATAGGCTTCGATCGCATGGGTAAGTGCATCCATACCCGTCGCTGCAGTCAGTGAGGGCGGCATGGCGACCATCAGGCTCGGATCGTCGATTGCGATCAGGGGCGTGCAACGCCAGTCGACAATCGCCATCTTCACATGGGTCTGTGAGTTGGTGATGATGCAGAACCGCGTCATCTCCGAAGCCGTCCCGGCCGTCGTATTGATGGCGATGAGCGGGGTCATGGGAACTTTCGACTTATCGACACCCTCATAATCGCAGATATGACCGCCGCCAGCGGTGACCAGACCTATGCCCTTGGCGCAGTCATGGGCCGACCCGCCGCCCAGAGAAACGATAAAATCGCACCCGTTATCCTGATAGATCTTGACGCCGTCATGCACATTCTTGTCGGTCGGGTTGGGTTCGGCCCCGTCAAAAATGACGGTCTGAAGCCCGTCTTCGAGCAGATAGCCCGATATGATGTCAGCGACGCCCATTTTCCTGAGGCCCGCATCGGTCACGATGAGGGCTTTTTTGCCGCCGAGCGCTTTGGCACGGTCTCCGGCCTGTTTCGCACAGCCCGGCCCTATAAGGGTCACGCAGGGAATGAAAAAACTGTCAGTATGATCAGCGTAAGCAATATGAGCCATGTTCCGGATCCTTCTGCCTAAAGCGGTTCGTGATGATCGGACGCTTTGCATGGACAAGCAGCCTATCATCAGGATTTGTCAGTAAAACACGCTGGGCTGAAAATGGATCCATGGATTGCCGATCAATAAAACTCGATCCGTAGGACAGTATATTTTGTAACAATACTGCGTTTGTGCTATTTAAATGGATGCAGATGCAATAAGTTTAGAGGCGGTCGGACCGTCGGCAAGCCTCTCCGCGGGTTCTTCGCGCGCGATCGATACGTGTGCTGCCCTGGAATATATGTTGCCATTACGACGTGTGAGCCTGCCATCAGCTGGACCGCTCATCGAGCGATGCGCCGCAGGCGAGCGCAAGGGAGGGGCGTTGTTCTCTGGTTGAGTGCGATATGCAGTTTTTCTGCTTTTTGTCACTTATCAGGATGCGAAATGAAACGCCTTCAGTTCGGTAGACTCTCGCCTCGGTCTCCTGCCGTAGCGCTCACAACAGCGCTTGAGCGCGGGTTATGCTCAGGCTCGCCGTAATCCATCTGGGTCCACTCATGAGGAAACTGTCTTTCGAATTACGTTCGAATGACAGTAGTTCAATGCTGCGATGAACCACTCTGCCTGAAAATGTAAAAACGGTTAATCTCACCAGAGAAGAAAATTGACGCGCCTATCGTTTCGTCCGTTAACACAGTTTCGTCTTAACAAGGACTTCCGCTGTGCCTATCGCATTACTCGCTTTGGCCATCGGGGCATTTGGCCTCGGTACGAGTGAGACAATCGTCATGGGGCTCTTGCCCCAGCTGTCCGGCAGTCTGCATGTCACTATCGCAGATGCCGGTCTTCTCGTGTCCGGTTACGCCTTCGGTGTGACGATCTCTTCGCCCATTGTCGCGATACTCACGAATTCGCTGACACGGCACAAAACGCTGCTCCTGACGATCAGCCTGTTTACCCTGGGCAATCTGCTGAGCTGCCTTGCCCCCGGTTACTGGTCTCTTATGGCCGGGCGTATCGTTACCTCGTTTGCACATGGCACGTTCTATGGAGCAGCGTCGGTCATCGCCTGTCAGATCGTACCACCGAACAAGCGTGCCCAAGCGCTTTCTCTTGTCTATATCGGCCTGACACTGGCCATGATTGTTGGCGTTCCGCTGGGAACGGCAATTGCGCAGTTCTTCGGGTCGTGGCGGGTTGCCTTCATGGCGATTGTCGTTATCGGAATTATCGCCTTTCTTACGATCAGTCTGTGGGTGCCAAAAGACAAGATTTCTGGGCCGCCGGTTCATATCTATGCGCAGCTTCGTGCGGTGACCCAGCCTCTGGTCGTTTCCACCATGCTGATCTCGATGTGCACGTCTGCCAGCATGTTCTGTCTGTTCACCTATATCTCACCTTTCCTGCATATCAGGACTGGCCTGTCGTCTCACGCGATCGATCTGGTGTTGCTTATGATCGGTGGTGGGCTATGCATCCGCAATGTGCTTGGGGGCTGGCTGGCCGACTGGAAAATGCTGCCATCCTGCGCCGGGATCATGTTCCTCGTGGCAGTCATGCAGCTCTTGCTCGTACCCGCATCCCTGGATGTCTGGACCTGCCTGCCGGTGCTATTCATCTGGGGCGTGCTGATTTACGCGCCTATGGCTCCCCTGCAGGCCTATGTCGTGCAGTGTGCCCAGTCGGCGCCGAATATCGTCTCGGCCATGAACCAGAGCTCGTTCAATTTTGGAAATGCCGTCGGGGCGTGGGCAGGCAGCCTGTTTGCCACCGGCTATGCCGGATATGACCGGTTACCCTATCTGTCGGCGGGTTTTGCGATGACAGGGTTTGTCTTCGTGTTCGTCGCCATGCATTACGCGCGTAAGGCAGGTCAACGCATCGCCTAACCCGGCTTAAGCTTTTTTTTCCCCTTGCGGACGGGCCTGCTTGCTGTAACCGACCAGGAAGCCGGGGCGGGAACCGGGGGTGAAAGTCACCCCCGGCAGGAGAAAGTTCAGAGCGCGGCGAGCAGAGCCTTTGTGAGTTCTGCGGTGCCGGTGTCGCCACCAAGATCGCGCGTGCGCACACCATCGATACGAATGACGCGGTCGATGGCGTTATCGACGCGGGCGGAGAGGTCCTGTCGACCGACATGGGCAAGCATCATGCTGGCAGCCATGAGCAGCGCGAGAGGGTTCGCAATGCCCTTGCCTGCAATGTCGGGCGCCGAACCATGCACGGCTTCGAAGATAGCGGCATTCGGACCGATATTGGCACCCGGTGCCATACCAAGTCCTCCCACGAGCCCCGCCGTCAGATCGGACAGAATGTCGCCGAACAGGTTGGTGGTGACCATCACGTCATACTGCCATGGATCGGTCACGAGCTGCATGGCGCAGGCATCGACGATGCGCTCGTCACAGGCAACGCGTCCCTCGTATTCCTTGGCGATCTTGCGTCCTTCCTCGAGGAAGATACCGCTCAGGATCTTGAGAATATTGGCCTTGTGAACCAGCGTGACTTTCTTGCGGCCGTTTGCAACGGCATAATCGAAGGCAAAGCGTACGATACGGGCACACTCGGCGCGCGAGTTGAAACCGGCACCATAGGCAAGGCCCTTGGGGTCGTCACCGCAGGGAAGGTAATGCTCCATCGCGGCGTACAGGCCTTCGATGTTCTCACGCACGACGACCAGATCGATATTGTCGTAACGCCCGCCCGGCACGACGGTCCGTGTGGGGCGCAGATTGGCGTACAGACCGAATTCCTGACGCATCGTGACGTTGACGGATTTGAACCCTGCGCCGACGGGCGTCGTCAGGGGGCCCTTGAGGGCGAGACCTGTCTTGCGGATGCTGTCCAGTGTCGGCTGCGGCAGGGGCGCTCCGAATTTCTCGATGGCGCCCAGTCCGCCCGACTGATGGTCCCACTCGAACGGCGCACCGATCCTGGCAAGGATCTCGACGACCGAAGCGGTGATTTCCGGGCCGATACCATCGCCTTCGATAAGGGTCGCTGGGATCATGTGATCAGCCATTCTGTCTTTCCTTTTTCAGTTCGCAATCGGCGCACAGGCATCGGCCAGCCACTTCCGGTCGTCCTCGTCCAGAAGCGGCCCGATGCGCGCGAGCGTATCGTGGTGATAGGCATTGAGCCAGCGTAGCTCTTCGGGTTCCAGTAACGATGGCATGATGAGCTTGCGATCGAACGGTGCATAACCCAGCACCTCGAACTCGAGGAACGGACCGTGCGTGCCTGTTGCAGCAGGCCGAACCAGAAGCAGGTTCTCCAGCCGGATGCCATAGGCGCCCGGAAGGTAGTAGCCGGGTTCGTCCGATACGATCATACCGGCCTCGAGCGCGATCGGTCGTGGGACCGAGCTGATATTCTGCGGGCCTTCATGGACGGAAAGAAAGCTGCCTATCCCGTGACCTGTACCATGATCGTAATCGAGCCCGGCCTGCCAAAGCGCGTAGCGTGCCAGTGCATCGAGACGATGCCCTGTCGTGCCTTCGGGGAAACGTGCGCGGGCAAGCATGATGTTGCCTTTGAGCACGCGGGTGAAAGCGTCGCACAGGGCGGCAGGCGGCGCGTCGGGGCCGTTCCAGACAGTGCGCGTGACGTCGGTCGTCCCGGCATCGTACTGACCGCCGCTATCGATCAGATAGACCTGATTGGCTTCGAGAATGCGGTCCTGACCCGGCAGAGCCCTGTAATGGGGCAATGCGGCATTGGGCCCCACTGCCGAGATCGCAGGGAAGCTTTCCTCGTGATAATCGGATGCTGCCCCCCGATAGCCGTGGAGGATCTCGGCAAGCATCGTCTCATGCAGCCCGGTCCCTTCGCGCGAGACGAAGTGCAGAAAGCGGCACAGGGCTGCTGAATCCGTCAGATGAACCTTGCGCGCGCCTTCCTGCTCGATTGCATTCTTGCAGGCGCGGGGCAGGGCGCACAGATCGGCACCGCGAGCGAGGCTCGCCCCCGCATCCGACAATGTCTGGATGAACCAGAGCGATGTCTGGGCCGGGTCGAAGCGCACGACCTGCCCGCTCAGTGCCCTCAGGCGATCCGGCAGCTCGTGAGGGGGAAGTATGGAGACATTGCGGAACGAGATCGCGGCATCGGGGCTGACCCGACTGATATCGATGAACACCTCGAGCGATGCGTCGTGATGCAGTATGCCAAAGGCAAGAATGACCGGCGTGTGCGGTACGTCATCGCCACGTATGTTCAGCAGCCACGCAAGCGAAGTGGGATCGCAGATCAGCATGGCTTCCTGACTGGCCTTGCGCAAGGCGCCACCGATCTTGATGCGCTTGGAAAGGCTGCCTTCGCCACTGAACGTCTCGGGGTGGTAGCGCATGCCGCTCTCCGGCGGATCCGGCTGGTCGACCCAGACGGCATCGACCGGGTTTTGCGCAAGCGGCACGAAAGTGTAATCGGCAGAAGTCAGGGCATTCAGCTGAGCCTCGCCCACCAGCTTGGGGTCGTAGCCGATGCGCAGGCCCTTCGCATTATGGGCGAGCCATGCCGCGGGGGGCTGCTTGGTGAGATGCAGCCGTTCCCACTGCGTTGCCTCGACCTGATCCTGCAACTGGCTGGTGTAGCGCCCGTCCGAAAAGACAGCAGCGTTGTCGCGCAGCACGATGGCCAGTCCGGCGCTCCCGGTAAATCCGGTCAGCCAGGCGAGCCGTTCGGCATAGGGCGCAACGTATTCTCCGAGGAATTCATCGCCACGCGTGAGCAGAAAACCGTCGACGCCGCTGGCCTCGAGTTCTTTTCGAACAAGCGTCTGACGATTGGCGAGGGGGATGATGCTCATCATTTGATCTCTCTCTTCAAGAGCCGCATTCAGCTTCTGTCGAAAAGCCGGTACATGAAAACAAGATCGAGCCAGCGCCCGAATTTATGCCCCATTTCCGGTAATGGTGTGCTTTCGCCAAAACCGGCAGCGCGATGAAGCGCGATAGAGGCCGTGTTGCTTGCCGTGATCGCGCCAATCAGCACGTGCATGCCTGCATCGCGTGCGTGGGTCACCATGGCATCGAGCAGCAGGCGGCCGATTCCGCGCCTTTGGGCATCACGCGATACATAGATCGAATGCTCGACCGTGCGGGCATAGCCCTCATAGGCACGAAACGGCCCGTAGGAGGCGAAACCGAGAACCTGTCCGTTCTCGACAGCCACAACCACAGGAAAGCCCGCGCTCTGGCGATCGTTCATCCAGCGGCGACGCTCATCCAGATCGCGAGGTGACGTGGCCCAGATCGCCTCGGACGTTGCAATTGCATCGTTCGTGATGGCGAGAATGGCCGTCAGATCCTCAGGCCCGGCATCGCGCAGCTCAATCACGGCGGCGCAGTACCAGTGTCGACCATTCGCCCTCGTAATACTGTTTTTCGAGAACAAGCCCCTGTCTTCTATGGGCAGCGAGCACCATACGTGCCTGGGTGGTCAGCAGTCCGGCGAGAATAACGGTGCCGCCCGGAGCAAGGTGCGTGCCGAGCGATTTGGCCATCTTGCAGAGCGGACGTGCCAGAATATTCGCGAAAACGAGGTCGTAAGGCGCCTTCGCACGGACTGCGGGCGTGAGCCAGCCATTGCCCAGACGTGCATCGATCAGCGGGCCGATGCCATTGAGCGTGGCGTTGCTGGCAGCGACACGTACGGACCATGGTTCGATATCGACGGCAAGGATACGCTTGTGAAACAGCTGCGCAGCCGCCATGGCAAGAATGCCCGAGCCGCATCCCATGTCGAGAATACGTTGCGGCTTGCGCCAGGCCATGTCTTCGAGCGCACGCAGGCAGCCGCGCGTCGATCCGTGCTCACCCGAGCCGAAGGCGATCCCGGCATCGAGCGTGATCGTCAGACGGTCGCGCTTGTGACTGGGAGCGAGATGCGTACCGCGAATGGCGAAACGCCTGCCGACATTCTGCTGCGGGAATGCCTCGTAGGTGCGCGCAAGCCAGCCTTCGGCTTCGGTACGCTCGCGCACCAGCTCGGCATCGACCCCGGTCATCAGTCGCGCGAGCGTCAGTGCGCGTGCAAGTTCCTCCTCGGCATGGCCTACATCCTTGACGCCTTCGACACGCCAGATGTTCTGATCCTCGTTGGCCTCGAAAATACCGACCGTCGTGCAGACCGTCAGAAAGGCCTGCTCGAAGAGAGGCACCGCCTCATCGGCTACGGTGACGGAAATGGTTTCGAGCGCCGAAGCATGTCGTCTGGATGCGCTCACGAGACCTGTTCCACAAAATGCGCCATGATGCGTTTTTCGCCTGCCTTTTCGAAGTTGATATGAAGTCTGTCGGACTCGACAGCCAGTACGGTGCCATAACCGAATTTCTGATGAAACACGCGTGCGCCCTGGGCAATTCCGTGTGAGGCGTCCGGCAGTACCTCGGTGACCTTGGGCGCGGGTGCCCTGTATCCGCCTCGTGTGCTCGAAAGCGGACCCGATGCGAAGATCGAGCTCTGCTGCGCAAGCTGCCTTCGTTCCTGCATGGCCTGGCCGCTATGCTCGACCGTTTCCGACGGTATCTCGTCAATGAAGCGGCTCGGCATGGAATCCTGCCAGTTGGCATAGATGCGCCTGCGTGCTGCATGGATTATTATGGCGCGTTTGCGCGCACGCGTAATACCTACATAAGCTAGGCGGCGTTCCTCCTCGAGGCTTTTGAGGCCACCTTCATCGAGACTGCGCTGCGAGGGAAAGACACCTTCTTCCCAGCCGGGGAGAAACACGGTGTCGAATTCCAGCCCCTTGGCACCATGGATCGTCATCAGGCTCACCGTATCGACGCTCGCCTTGTCTTCGGTCTCGGTCACAAGCGCCACATGCTCTAGGAAGCCTTCGAGCGTGCCGAAGTCGCCTATCGCGCGCAGAAGCTCCTTGATGTTGTCCAGACGCCCCGGTGCCTCGGGCGACTTGTCGTCACGCCACATCTGCAGATAGCCGCTTTCTTCCAGCAACTGCTCGGTTGCGACCACATGACCCTCGCTGTCACGGGTCTCGCGTGCCCGGGCGAAGGCATCCATGAGGGTGGAAAGCGCTTCTTTTCCCTTTCCCTTGACCACGCCGGTTTCAAGCGCATGGATCACACCAGCGCTCAGTGGAGCATTCAGGCTGCGTGCCTCATGATGGAGCTTCTGCAGGCCTGCTGCGCCGATGCCGCGCTTGGGCACATTGACGATACGCTCGAAAGCGAGATCGTCGGCGGGCTGGGCCAGAACGCGCATATAGGCCATGGCATCGCGTATCTCGGCGCGCTCGTAAAAGCGCAGGCCGCCTACCACGCGGTAGGGCAGACCAAGTGTCAGAAACCGTTCTTCGAAAGGTCGCGTCTGAAACCCGGCGCGCATCAGAATGGCGATCTGGGAGAGCGGGTGCCCTTCGCTTCGCAGGCGCTCGATCGCCCCGGCGGCAATGCGGGCTTCCTCATCGGAATCCCAGACGCTGATGATCTGTACTTTCTCGCCCTGCGCGTCGTCCCGACCGGGTCGCAATGTCTTGCCGAGCCTGCCGGAATTATGGGCGATCAGTCCCGATGCTGCTGCCAGGATCTGGGCTGTTGAGCGGTAATTGCGCTCGAGACGCACGACCTTGGCACCCGGAAAATCCTTTTCGAAGCGAAGGATGTTTTCAATTTCCGCGCCACGCCACGAATAGATCGACTGATCGTCATCGCCCACACAGGCGATATTGGACGGTCCATGCTCTTTCTTGGCAAGCAGGCGCAGCCACAGATACTGGATGGTGTTGGTGTCCTGATACTCATCGACCAGGATGTAGCGAAACAGGCGATGATACTGCGCCAGCACATCGGGCTGGGTGCGCAGGATTTCGAGCGTATGCAGCATGAGATCGCCGAAATCGCAGGCATTAACGGCTTTAAGCCGCTCCTGATAGGCCGCGTAAAGCTTGCGTGCCTGACCGCCCGCGAAATCGGTATCTTCTGCTGCTGTGACCTGTTCCGGCGTCAGGCCGCGATCCTTCCAACGCTGGAAAATACCGAGCAGCGCCTGGGGCGGCCAGCGCTTGGTATCGATCCTGTAGGGCTCCATGATCTGCCGGGTCAGGCGGATCTGATCATCCGTATCCAGAATCGTAAAGCCGGTGGTGAGACCGACATATTCTGCATGTCTGCGCAGCATGCGCGCGCACAGCGCATGGAAGGTGCCAAGCCACAAGCCATCGACCGCCTCCCCAAGAAGCGCACCGACGCGCTCGCGCATTTCGCGCGCAGCCTTGTTGGTGAAGGTCACGGCCAGAATCTGATAGGGTCTGGCACGGCCGTCGAGTAGAATATGGGCAAAGCGTGTCGTGAGAACGCGCGTCTTGCCGGTGCCTGCTCCTGCAAGGATCAGAAGCGGGCCTTCCGTGGTCTCGATCGCTTCCCTCTGTTCGGGATTGAGGCGTTCGAGATAATCGGGCGAGGGAGAGGGAGTCAGGGATTGCGTCACCCTTCCGATATAGAATGTAATGCCAGCATGGCCAAACGCTCATTTTCTCCTGTCGCTGCGAACCATCTTCGGGGGACAGGACCGCACGGCCATCGTGAGCGTATGCGCCGACGGGTGATGACAGCAGGGGCGGAAAGCCTCGCCGATTATGAAATTCTGGAAATGATGCTCTTCCACAGCATCCCCAGACGTGACACCAAGCCGATGGCCAAGGCACTGATGCATCGCTTCGGCAGTCTGGCTGCCGTGTTTGCAGCACCTGTCGACGATCTGCGTGCTATGGGTCTGAACGACAAGGCCCTGTTGCTCCTGCGTTTTCCTCCGATTCTCGCTGACCGGCTCGCACTGGCCGAAGACAGATTACGCCCACGGTTGGGAAACTGGGACCAGCTATGCACCTATCTTTCCGGCGCGATGAATACTGCCGTGCCAGAGCAGTTTCGTCTGCTCTATCTCGATAATCGCAACCGGCTACTCGCCGATGAGCCCGTGGACGATTTTGCAGCGACCGCGCCGATTTTTCGCCGCGCCTTGGCGCTTCAGGCGGTCTCGTTCATCGGTGTGCAGAAAACCCTTGCCGCGTTTCATGCCTCGACATCGCCTCTGACCCTCTTTGCCCGACGTCTGAGCATGGAAGCAGGTTCCCTGTCCATGATCGTCCATGACGTCGTGGTCGTCAGTGAAAGGCGAAGCCCTCTGAGCCTGAGACAGAAGGGACTCTTCTGAAGCGAATGGTCACCGGGAGATGGAGACCCCGGAGGTGCGGCCCCCATCGCGGGTCAGGAAGGCTGGCGGGCGAGTGCGTGGAACTGAGAATGGATTGCCGGTTCGAGCGCCTCAGGGGCATCGACGAGCATCTCTGCACCTGCTTCGGTAAGCTCGCTCTCACCTCCATATCCCCACAGGACACCCAAAGCGCGCAACCGGTTGGCATGCGCACCGGAAATGTCGAAACGTCTGTCTCCGATCATCAGCGTGCGCGCTGGCGATAGACCTTCCTGTTTCATGATGCGTGCGATCATCTCCGGCTTTTCACCACCGCTATCGTCATCGGCTGCGCCATGAATGGCGTCGAAGCAGCAATCGAGTTCGTGCTGCGCCAGGATATGGCGTGCCAGTGAGGCAGGCTTCGAGGTTGCCGTGAAGATCCGTACCGGCGATCGGGCGAGATCCTTGAGAAGGCGGGCCATATGGGGAAACACCGGCGTCTGGAACCGCCCGGTTTCGTCATAGAGACGACGATAATGAGCGATTGCCTCCTCGACGCGTTTTTCACCGTAGGGCCGAATGACCTCGGCCATGAGCTCAGCGAGCGGAGGGCCAACAACCCAGGTGAGGTCGATGAAAGGGTCAGGCTCGTGCCCCAATGCCCGAACGACTCCGTGAAGTGTTTCAATAATACCTATGCGTGAATCGATAATCGTTCCGTCAAGATCAAATAAAATGGATTGATCACTCGTATATTGATCAAACTTTGACATACATGGCTCGATAAATAGTGGCGGAGAAGCCGTTGAAAGAAATTGAACACCAGCTAGGCGTCAGGGTCGATGTGCCGCTCGCCGCAACGCCCTTATTCGGGCACGACCAGCAGAACTGGTCCGAAATACCTCACATGGCCTTGCGCGATGGGCAAGGCCCAGTTCTCTCCGATGAGATCCTGCTGAGGCTTTTTCTGGGTTCGGTCGGGGTCGACGTGCAAAGCTGCCAGGCATTGGCCAACAATCTTTTGACCCGTTACGGTTCTCTGGCGGCTTTCTTTGCGGCAGATGTGCGTAATCTGGCCGGCGTCGTGCTGCCCGAAACGCATATGGTGTCCACAATCCGGCTACTGCACGAAGCTGCCATCAGGGTCAGCCGTGCGCGTATGGGACGCGGGGACATTCTGTCGGACCCGAAATCCATGCTCGACTATCTCAAGTCACGGCTGGCACGCGAACCGATCGAGCAGTTTCGTATCCTGTTTCTCGACCGGCGGAACTGCCTTCTTGCAGATGAGGCGCAGACACGCGGTACAGTCAATCATACTCCTGTGTATCCAAGGGAGGTCGCGCGCAGGGCCATGGAGATAGGCGCCAGAAAAATCGTTCTGGTCCACAATCATCCGAGCGGCGATCCGACACCGTCGGATGGCGACATCGCCATGACCCACGATACCCAGCGCGCAGCTGCGCTGATCGAAGTGGAGATTGCAGATCACATCATCATCGGCAATGGCAGTTCGATCAGCTTCAGGGAACTGGGTCTACTCGACAATCTCCACTCGCTCGGATGACGCGACTTCAACGATATCCGCAGTTGCGCGTAGCGGTTCGAAGCGTGCATCGATCCCGTAGGGGCCTGGGAGGGCACCGAGCGGGAACAGGGCATTGATGTGGCCCATCTTTCGGCCTGGGCGACAGTCGCTTTTGCCATAAAGATGCAAGGCAAGCCCCGAACCGGCCAGCGTGTTCTCGCATAGCGCCATGCCCTCCGGACCGATCAGGTTTTTCATAACCGCATCGCTATGGCGGCATGGATCGGGGAGGGGGAGATTGGCGACGGCACGGATATGCATCTCGAACTGGTCGATCAGGCAGGCATCCATGGTCCAGTGGCCAGAATTATGCGGACGTGGGGCAATCTCGTTCACCAGCAGCGAGCCATCCGCTGCGACGAACATCTCAACACCCATAATGCCGACGAGACCGATACGGCATGCAATGTCACGTGCCAGAGAGACGGCTTCGCACGCCAGTGCAACGGGAACGCGTGCAGGGGCAAGGCTGACGTCGAGAATGCCATCGCGGTGCTGGTTCTCGGTGACCGCGAAATTCTGGATATCGCCGCGTGCATTCCGCGCAACCATGACACTGAGCTCGCGATCGAAATCGACAAACCCTTCAGCGATCAGCGGGTAGGGTAGATCGCGTGTCAGTGCCTGCAGCGTCGCAGCATCCTGTATCCTGAACTGTCCCTTGCCGTCATACCCGAACCGGGTTGTCTTGAGCAGGAAAGGAAAGCCCAGCGTCTCGGCAGCGTCTGCAAGCTGTGCGGGCCCAGCCACCGACACCCAGGGTGCGACCGGGATTTCATTCTCGCCAAGAAAACTTTTCTCGAGAATACGATCCTGGCTGATGGCCAGGACGGCGCCCGCAGGATGGACCGGGCAAAGCGATGCCAGCAGGTCGAGCCCTTGTGCCGAGATATTTTCGAATTCGAAGGTGATGACATCCACGCTCTCGGCGAAGCGTCTCAGTACGGCCTCGTCATCATAGGCGCCGATTGTGACCTGCCGTGCGGTATCCTGCGCTGGCGGGTTGGGCTCTGCACTCAGAATGTGCACGTGATAACCCAGTCGGGCGGCCGCTACGGCGGACATGCGTCCCAGCTGCCCGCCACCGATGATCCCGATTGTCGAACCGAGAGGAAGTCCGCTGTGGCTCATGATTCGGGTGAATCTGCCACGGAGGCGGTCTGCATTGCGCGCCATGTATCCAGACGCGCGCGTACGCCCTCATCCTGAAGGGAGATGATTGACGCCGCGAGCAATGCCGCGTTGATCGCGCCCGCCTTGCCGATGGCAAGCGTACCCACAGGAACACCGCCGGGCATCTGGACGATGGAGAGGAGTGAGTCCATGCCCTTGAGTGCGTGGGACTCAACCGGAACGCCAAGCACCGGCAGTGTCGTCCATGCGGAGACCATGCCCGGTAGATGAGCGGCACCCCCGGCACCGGCGATGATGACCTGAAGCCCGCGCCCACGACCCGAACGGGCATAGTCTGCAAGCCTGTCAGGTGTGCGATGGGCAGAGACGATTCGTGTCTCGAAGCTGATATCGAGCTCGGCCAGTTTTTCGGCGGCGAAGCTCATGGTCGACCAGTCGGACTGGCTTCCCATGATGATGCCCACACGCGGTGTCTGGGCCAGATCCGTCGTCTGACGGTAGAGATCGAGATCTTCGCTCATTCAGGCAATATCATCCGGTATCAGACGGTTTTCGATAAATATGATCTCGTCCTTCAGCAGCAGCTTGCGCTTTTTGAGGCGCTGTAGCTGCAACTGGTTTAGCGGATGCTGAACGAGACGATCGATTACCGTATCAAGATCGCGATGTTCGCTGCGCAGTTCATGCAGACGGCGAAGCATGACTTCATGATCAACGAGCATCAGGTTTTTTCCGCTTCATATCCGGTCGCTAACCCCGAAATCCTACACTAGGGAGAACGACCGGCGCCATCTCTTCTTAATTCTGAGCGTCGTCGAAATCTGACATTTCTGCGACGACAGGAACGCTGTGACCTTCACGGGCAAGGCGCTCGTTGGCCGCCTGAACGGCAGCGTTCAGGTCCGTCTGGCTGCACAGGCCCAGAATCACCGGATCGCGCGGCTTGATGTTGGCGCTGTTCCAATGCTGGCGATCGCGCACCTTGGCGATGGTATCCTTGGTGGTGCCGAGAAGCTTGATGATCTGCAGTTCGGAAAGCTGCGGGAACTGACGCAGCACGAAGGCGATCGCATCGGGGCGGTCGTTGCGTCGTGCAATCGGTGTATACCGTGCGCCTTTGGCGCGGCGTGCCACCGGATTGGCTTTCGGGGACAGCTTGAGGCGCAGATCCGGATTGCCTTCGCAGCGCGTGATCTGTTCTTGGGTCACCTGATTGTTCTTGACCGGATCGTATCCGTTGATCCCGGCAGCTACTTCACCATCGGCGATCGCCTGCACTTCGAGCGGATGCATGCCGCAGAATTCGGCGATCTGGGTGAAGGTGAGGGCGGTTTTGTCGATCAGCCATACTGCAGTGGCTTTCGGCATAAGCGGCAAGGTCATCTCGGTCTATCCTGCATGAGGAGCGCCGCTCCAGCAGGCACCGATTGAAATGTCCTTCCCCGGCGGGCCGGGGTCGTCTGCGCGGCACCTGCTGGATGCATTGCAAAGTCTGCGCTGATATGGTCCGGCCATGGCTTGAGGGTCAAGTCCTTCCGTAAGAATTCCACAAAAAACCATGCCTCGTCATGCCTGTGGCACAACGAGGCATCCCTCATCAGACCGCGTGATGAGCGGGTGCAACCGCAGTGCCGGCTGCGGGCACCGGCATGGCCGTCATCGTTGAGAAAGGCCGGCTATCGTTGGAGGCGGCGTCCTGACCGCGCGTGACGGGTATGCGTCTGGGCTTGAGTGCTTCCGGCATGACCTGACGGATCGATACAGTGAGAAGGCCGTTGTGCAGGTCCGCGCCTGTAACCTCGACATGATCGGCAAGGGCAAAGCGGCGCTCGAAAGCCCGTGTTGCGATACCTCGGTGCAGCAGCTCTCCATCCGAGGCTCTGCGCGGGACATTTCCCTTGATGATCAGTTGATTCTCGGCCAGCAGAACCTCGATGTCGTCCTGGCCGAACCCCGCAAGTGCCATCGTGACGCGATAAACGTCATCCTGCGACTTTTCGATATTGTAAGGGGGGTAGCTTGCATGGGCTGGTGCATTCGACACAGCGTCGTCGACGAGCCGTGCCAGACGATCGAACCCGATGGCAGACCGCAGAAGCGGTGCGAAATCGTAAGACATGATGAACCTCCTTCAAGGCAGATCCTGAACAGCGCCTCCATGATGGCAGACGCAGACAACATGACAGTGAGATACGGACCCCGTTCGGGCATCCGCTCACTGTGCATGTAGGATCGTTTCCGGACAGGACAAGGCCCTGTCCGGGAAGGAGCGCCTGGATTACTTCTTGGCGGAGCGTGCCCCGATGCCGGCAAAGCGCTTGTTGAACTTGGCAACCTGCCCCCCTGTGTCGAGCATGCGCTGCACGCCAGTCCAGGCCGGGTGGGACTTCGGATCGACGTCGAGACGGAGCGTGTCGCCAGCCTTGCCGTAGCAGGAATGCGTCTTGAACTCCGTACCATCGGTCATGATGATCGTGATTTCGTGATAGTCAGGGTGAATGCCGGGCTTCATAGGAATATCCTCGTTGAAATGCTCCGATGCCGACCGGAGCGGATGCGGGGGCTATAACGGAAAGAAACGGATTGGGAAACGAGAAAAGCGCAGAAACTTTTGCCTCGTGACTGTTTTGTCTAGTCGCGCTCCGGCTTTTGTCTCACATCGTGAGGCAGTCTCCCGGTCTTCACCGAAGGCCGCAGGGGTGAGCCACCTCTTCTCACATCGTTCCTGAAGGAAAAAAACCAACGATGGCCGATCTCCGCTCGAAGCTACACACACCCGGCTGGATCTCCGAATTCCAGAAATTCATCATGCGTGGCAATGTTATCGACATGGCCGTCGGTATCATTGTCGGTGCGGCCTTCACGTCGATCGTAACCAGTCTCGTCAAGGATATCCTTACACCGGGGATCGGTCTTCTGACGGGCGGGATCGATTTCTCTAACATCTTCATCACGCTGAAGGGGCCTGTGCTTCCTACGCTGGCCGAAGCCCAGAAAGCTGGCGCCGTTACGGTCAATGTCGGCGTATTTCTCAATGCCGTGATTCAGTTCCTTATCGTGGCATTCGCCGTGTTCTGGCTCATCAAGCTTGTGTCGCGTTTCCAGCACAAGCAGGAAGCGGCTCCAGCCGCGCCGCCAGCCCCCACGAAGAGCGAGGTTCTTCTGACAGAAATCCGCGATCTCATGGCCCGTGACGCCAAGTAGGATCTTGTCTGCAGATCCGTCCGGCGGCTCGATGCCCAATCACCCGGGCGTTCGTTGCCGCGCTTTCGGCTGCCTGTCGCTGCATTGTGGTATCCGTTAAATCGCTGAAGCGTCGGCGCTTGGCGTGACGCATAGAGTGGCGCATGATCGTTTCATGCGCCACGCCCATTCTTCCGCTATCGCCTTTATCTCGATCGCTCTGACCGGTCTTGCATTGTCCGGCTGTGCCGACAACACAGGCGACAGAATGATGCACTCGCGCTCACCGAGCGTTCTCCTGACGAGCTACGCCATCGCCAACGGCATGGCTGAACACGGCATGATCACGAGAATTCTGCAGCATCGCGCGACCAAGACCGATATCGCCCGACTGATCGCCATCGATCACAATACGTGGCAGCTTATCCGTCAGGCCGCTTATTCCCCGACAGATGCGAATTTCGCTCTGGCCGATGACGGTATCCGGCAGATACTCGGCTACGCTACGCCCGTGCCCCAACCGCAGGTTGACTCCTCCATACAACAGAAAACCGCCCCATGAGGGGCGGTTGACTGAACGCTTCTGCCCCGGCTGTTTCAGGCCGAGTGTGGCGAGGGGAACTGGGCGCGTCTATCAGCCATTCGCGACCTTGCTGCGGCGCAGACGCTTTTCACCCATGAGGAGAAGCAGCGGTGCAGCAATGAAAATCGACGATGACGTGCCAACCACAATGCCGAAGAGCATGACCGTGGCAAACCCGGACAGGCTCTGACCGCCGAAAATGGCAAGCGGCAGAGCCGCAAGGAATACGGTCATCGATGTGCCCAGCGTACGGTTAAGAGTCTCGTTGATCGACAGATCGAGCAACTCGCGCAGCGGCATGGTCCGGTATTTGCGCAGGTTTTCGCGCACGCGGTCATAGACGACGACCTTGTCGTTGGTCGAATAACCGAGGATCGTGAGGATCGCGGCCACCATCACCAGATCGAACTGAAACCGCGTAATGGCAAGGAAGCCGATGGTCTTGGTCAGGTCGAGCACCAAGGTGATCACGGCACTGAGCGCAAACTCCCACTCGAACCTGATCCAGATATAGACCAGAATCATCGCAAGGCTGAGCCCAAGTGCAAGCAGGCCGTTGCGAAACAGCTCAGACGAGACTGAGGCACCGACAGCGTCTGCGCGCAGTACCTGCGTGCCAGGCTGAGCCTCGACCACCGCGTTTCGCACGGTATCGACAAGCTTTTGCGTGTCCGCATCCTGATGGGGACCTGCAGGCGGCGTGTCGAGCTGGATCAGGACATCATTGTCGCCACCGAAGCGCTGCAAACCCGCAGCCGACACGTTATGGGCCGCAAGAACCTGTCGCAGACGATCGAAATTGGCTGGTCCCTGCGTTTGTGCCTCGACGACGATACCGCCGCGAAAGTCGAGGCCGAGTTTGAGGCCTGGCACGAAGAACAGGACGACCGAGATCGCCGAAAGGATGGCCGAGGTTGCAAGACCCACATAACGGCCTCGCATGAACGGAATGTGCTTGTCATCACGGACGAAGCGGAAGAGGGGACGTAAGATCATCGCTTCAGACCGGCAGTTCTGTGGGACGGGTGAGGGCATACCAGCGAACCATCAGCAGACGTGACAGAAGCATGGTGGTGAACAGGGTGGTCACGATACCGATGGTGATCGTCAGGGCAAAACCACGCACAGGACCGGTACCGAACACGAAAAGCATCACATGGGCCAGAAACGCCGTCGCATTACTGTCGATGATGGTGGACGATGCCCGTTCGAACCCGGCCTGCATGGCCGCGAGCGGCGTGCGACCGCGCTTCACTTCTTCACGTATGCGCTCGTTGATCAGGATGTTCGCATCCACTGCCATACCGAGCGTGAGAAGCATACCGGCCATGCCGGGCAGGGTAAGCGTTGCCTCGAACAGCGAGAGGATCGCGATCATCAGCACAAGATTGGCCAGAAGAGCGATATCTGCGTAGAGGCCGAACTGTCCGTAGAACAGCAGCATGAACAGGATCACGAGAACAAAGCCAACGCCCAGGCTGATCGCTCCTGCCTTGATCGAATCGGCGCCGAGCGACGGGCCGATCGAGCGCTGCTCGATGACAGCCAGGGGGGCGGGGAGTGCGCCGGCACGGAGCATCACAGCGAGATCGGTTGCCGTCTGTGCGGTGAAATTACCCGTGATCTGGCCATTGCCCTGTGTGATCGGGGTACGAATGACCGGTGCCTCGATCACCTTGTTATCGAGCACAATAGCAAAACGTCGGCCGACATTTTCTGTGGTCGTCTGGGCAAAGGCCCGCGCACCCGCGCGGTTGAACGAGAAGGTCACTGCCCATTCGCCGGATTGCTGATCGATCGACGCCGCTGCATTCGTCAAAGCCGCACCGTCGACGGCAACGTGGTCGAGCACGGGCAGCATGGCACCAGTGCTGACGTCCTGCATCATCGTGGCACCCGGTGGTGCTACGGCCCCGCCGGCTGTGTCATTGGCCAGGAGACGGAAGGTCATTTTGGCCGTCGTGCCGAGCAGACGCTTGATATGCTCCGGGTCGCTGATGCCCGGGAGTTCGACGACGATGCGATCGTCCCCCTGACGGGTGATTTCCGGGTCGACTGCACCCGTACCGTCGATACGACGACGCACGATCTCGATAGACTGACCGACTGCCTCGCGTGCACGCTGCCTGAGTGCGGCCTGATCGAGTGTCAGCACGATACGGTCGTTATCGACCGAGGCGGACACATCGCTACCGGAGCCTGCGACCGATGACAGCGCGTTGAGGCTAGCCTGCTGTTCGTTTGCGTCGCGAGGCAGAAAGCTCAGCGTGCGTGCCGTCGCATCCTTGCGGAAATCGCGATAGCCGAGGTTTTTCTCGATCAGAACCTGCTTGGCCTGATCCTCAAGCCCCTGCAGGCGGTCGTCGACCAGGCTCTGCTGGTCGAGTCGAAGCAGCAGATACGAACCGCCACTGAGATCTAGACCCAGATGGATCCGATGCCAGGGCAGATTCGCCGAAGGCGCACGCATGAAATTAGGCAGGCAGAGCAGGAGGCCGAGGAAACAGACCCCGAGAACTCCAAGCATGGTAGGCCGACTATAGTACATCATCGAACGGGGCGGCGTCCTTCTTGCAACGACCGGAGGTGTGAGGCTACCGCAGGGCGGTCAGGCTGCGGGAAGATGCAGGCAGGCGCTCCGCGTTGCAACCTCCCACAACGCCCTGCTACACCAAAATTCATGAATTCAGACGCGCATAGACCGGGAAAACACATGCTGAAGGTCGGAATCGTCGGTGCTGGCCATTTCGGCCGGTTCCATGCTCTCAAGGCGCGGGATTGCCCGAGAGAAACCCTGGTCGCCCTGTATGACCCCGATATGGAGCGTGCTGCTGTTGTTGCCCGTGAAGCGGGATGCAGCGTGGCATCGAGCCTGCAAGAACTGATTGCGGCCGTCGATGCAGTCATTGTCGCGGCACCGGCTGAACAGCATTTTCCTGTTGGAGCAGCCTGTCTGCAGGCAAAGCGACATGTTCTGGTCGAGAAACCTATCGCCGCCACACTGGAAGAAGCGAAAAAACTTGCGGCCTTGGCTGCGGAAAACGGTGTCGTGCTTCAGGTCGGCCATCTGCTTCGGTATTCGTCCGAGCACCGGGCGATATCGGAGCGTATAGGCAAGCCGCTTTACATCGAGGCGACCCGCATCGCGCCATTCAAGCCGCGTGGGACCGACGTTTCCGTTATCCTCGATCTGATGATTCACGACCTCGATCTTGTGTTGTCCCTGGTCGATTCACCGATCGATTCAATCGATGCGGTAGGCGTTGCGGTATCGAGCGAGCATGAGGACATTTCCAATGCGCGTGTCCGGTTTGCCAATGGCTGTGTCGCGTCGATTTCAGCAAGCCGTATCTCGCTGAAAACGGAACGCCGCATGCGCGTGTTCTCCGAAGAAGGGTATCTTTCGGCCGATTTCATGCAGCAGGAGCTGACCATGATCGGTCGCAAACGCGGCCTTCCCTTGCCCGGGACGGGCGGATTCAAGCGAGAGGCTCTGCGCTGGAAGGATTGCGACTGTCTTGCTGCCGAGCACGACGCCTTCGCGGCGGCCTGTCTCGACGGCGCGCCTATTCTTGTTGATGCAGAGGCGGGCATCAGGGCGCTGGATGCCGCAATCAGGGTAAAGGCAAGCATGGATGAGACCCGCGCGCGCATGGAGGCGTCTGGGCTGATACAGCTTGCCGAGCATCTGCCGGTCTCCTGACGTTCGACTGGCGGATATGAGGCGCCCTGGGTGTCGCATCATATCCGTTGCGTGAAAGGAAAAGCGCGGTGAAAAGGCAGGTGCGATCAGGCGCCGGTCGCGAGGTCTTCTTTCTTGATTTCCAGAAGAAGCCATTCTTCCTCCGCAGCGGTCAGTGCCGCCTCGGCTGCCGTTAGCGCTTCCGTGGTTTTGCCAAATTTGGCTGGGTCTTTGGCGTAAAGAGCCGGATCGGATAGTGTCTCGCGCAAGGCAACGATCTGCTTTTCCAGCCTTTCCATTTCCTGAGGAAGCTTCTCAAGCGCAAGCTTGTCTTTATAGCTCAGCTTTTTGCTGCTTCTATCTGATTTTGCAGCATTCTTATCTTTAGTGCTCTCAGGTTTGATATCTTGTGATGGCGTGCCACGTTCGGCCGGTGCAGCACCCCCGGTCTGTGCCAGCATGTCGCTATACCCACCTGCATACTCGATCCATTCCCCATCGCCCTGAGCAACGAGTACGGAGGTGGCGACACGATCGAGAAAATCGCGGTCATGGCTTACAAGCATGACCGTGCCGGGATAATCGTCGAGCATCTCCTGCAGGAGGTCGAGCGTTTCGAGATCGAGATCGTTTGTAGGTTCGTCAAGAACGAGAAGATTGGAAGGCTGAGCGAGGGCGCAGGCAAGAGCCAGACGGCCTCGTTCCCCACCCGACAGCACGCCCACGGGCGTACGCGCCTGTTCCGGGCGGAAGAGAAAATCTTTCATGTAGCCGATGACATGGCGCTTCTCGTTGCCGACCTGCACCATGTCTCCGCTTCCGCCAGTCATGGTATCGGCAAGCGTCATCGTGGGATCGAGGCTGGCGCGACGCTGGTCCAGTGTCACAAGAGAGGTCGAGGGTCCGATCTGGATCCGTCCGCTATCCGGTTGATCCTCGCCCGTAAGAAGGCGCAGAAGCGTCGTCTTGCCCATACCGTTTGCGCCCACGATCCCGAGACGATCGCCTTTCAGGACGCGCAGATCCAGATCGCGGACGATCGTTCGATCGCCGAAGCTTTTGGTGACATTCTCTGCCACCGTGGTCAGTTTTCCGGTGCTCTGCGCCTCTGAAACGCTCAGTTTGAGCGCGCCTCGGAACTGGCTCGAAATTTCCTTGCGTCTTGAACGCAAGCCCGCAAGTTCCGCCACGCGACGCACGTTGCGCTTGCGTCGCGCCGTGACGCCGTAACGCATCCAGTCTTCCTCGCGGGCAATCTCCCGATCGAGCTTGTGCGCTGCCAGCTCCTCAAGGGCGAGCACCTCTTCGCGCCAGTCCTCGAACCGCGCGAAACCCTGATCTAGGCGGCGCGTGACGCCCTGCTCCAGCCAGACCACAGCACGCGACAGGGTTTCAAGCAGTCGCCGGTCATGGCTGATAACGATCATGGCAGATCGCATGGCAGCAAGCTCTCGCTCGAGCCATGTGATCGTGGGCAGATCGAGATGGTTCGTCGGCTCATCGAGAAGGAGCAGGTCCGGACGGGCGGCCAGAGCGCGGGCGAGGGCGCAGCGTCTCGCTTCACCACCGGATAACGTGAGTGTCGTCTCGTCTCCTGTCAGCCCGAGCTCGGCGAGCATGCTGCGCGCAAGGTAATCCTCCTCGGGGGGGAGGTCCTGCGCCACGTAGTCGTAGCTTGTGGCAAAGCCCGTCAGGTCGGGCTCTTGTGGGAGATAAACAACCTTGATGCCGGGCTGGATGAAACACTGCCCTGAATCGGGAGTGATCTCACCCGCCGCGATGCGCAGCAGGGTCGATTTGCCGGAGCCGTTGCGCCCGACAAGGCAGAGCTTCTCGCCCGGCGCAACGCCGATTTCGGCGCCATCCAGCAAGGGGCGTCCGCCGAGAGTATAGACGATGTCGCGAAGATGAAGGATCGGTGCAGCCATGCGCCCTATGTGTCGCACAGCTTCGCTCTATGCAAGCCGGTCCGATGGGGTCAGATGGCTTTCAACCCGCCGGTTACGGCCTGATAGGTCGTGATGGCAAGGGTGGTAGGCTCGAAAGGCTTGGTAATGATGAAAGAGGGCTCTTCCTGCTCGCCGGTAAGAAGGCGTTCGGGATAGGCGGTCACGAAAATGACAGGGGCCTGATGATCTTTCATGATCCGGCCGACCGCATGCATACCGTCTCCGCCGCCGCCCAGATTGATATCGGCGAGAATGAGACCCGGACGTGTTTCTTTCGCCAGTCTGACCGCATCGGCCTCGGTATAGGCGACCCCCGCAATACGATGCCCGCATTGCTGCACCACATCCTGGATGTCCATGGCGATGATCGGCTCGTCTTCGATGATCAACACGCTCGTTTCGGCTACCGAGCGCAGACCCTCGTTCGCTTTGGCGATATCGGCGAGGATTTCGCTCTCGCTGCAGTCGAGAATCAGGGCAACAGCGCTCAGGGGCACTTCTTCGAGCGATGTCAGGAGAAGGACGAAACGCTGTGTGAGCGTAAGGGAGGAAGACGCGTGCGACGCTTCGCTTTCGGGACGGAAACACGCGATGACAGACCTGTAGAGTCGATAGCGGACACCAATATCGTGACCGCCCTTCCTGTTTGCCATATCCCTGATTGCCAGGGCAACGAGTTGATCGCCCTGTTTCTGATTGCCTTCAAGAGCCCTTGCAAAACGTCGCGCAAAGGGCAAGGCTTGTATCAGGTCTTGGCGCTCTGCATCGACCATTGGAAAACGAAGCTCCGAAAAATAATTCGCGAACAAAACGCGGTCTGTCGCGTCACGATGGCACTTTTTCGGATTTGAGCAAAGAGGAATGCACGTTTGCGGCCTCAGGGAGAGAAAAACTGAGTGCTGACGATCTGAGCCGGGTACCGAAAAAGGATGGCCGCCGAGACCCTGTAAGGCGTGGCATCTCCGTGCATCTTGCCGATCTGCGCGGCTTCGCACGCTATCTCACGCGCGAAGCCAGTGCGGCGGACGATCTCGTTCAGGACACGGTGCTTCGTGCGCTCTCCGCGCGTGACAGCTTTGTCGACGGGACAAACATCAAGGCCTGGCTTTTCACCATCCTGCGCAATGTCTTTTACGAGCAGCGCCGGCGACGTGTAAAAGAGACTGAGATACTTGGGGAAATCTCGCGCGGCAGTGAGGGCGATGTCGCGGAACGAGACAGCTTTCAGGACGGGGTGATGGACCTGTCGCAACTTCTGTGGCGCCTGCCCGATATCCTTCGTGAGGCACTTATACTCGTAGGCGCCCAGGAACTCAGTTACGAGGAGGCCGCGTCTATATGCGACTGCCCGGTCGGGACCATGAAAGCGCGTGTTTCGCGTGCACGCGGGCAACTGGCGGAACTTGCATCTGTGCCGCGTGAGTCAGGGCAGGCCTGATCGGGCGAGGGGCTCGTTCCCGAACCGCTCAATCACTCTTCGACAAAAAATTTCAGTTTTTTTTCGAAGCATGCAACCTCTTTGTCGTGCCGTTCATTGATCCGTTGAAAAGCACCGAGCGAAGAAGGATTTTCGCATGACCAGCTTCCATGACCAAGTTATCCAGATTCTCCCCAAGCTGCGTATTCAGGCTCTGTCCCTGACCCGCAATCGCGCCGCAGCAGAGGATCTGGTGCAGGATGCGGTCTGCAACGCCCTCGCCGCGCAGGACAGCTTCATTCCTGGAACAAATTTCTCTGCGTGGATGCATCGCATTCTGCGCAACCGTTTCATCTCTGACCTGCGTAAGCGTCGTGAGACGACGGATATCGAAGATGTGCCCGCATCGTCCTTTGCGAGCAACGCGACGCATGAAGACAGCCTTGCACTCAAGGATCTGTCGATGGCGCTGTCCCGTCTCCCCGCTGACCAGCGCGAAGCGCTCGTTATGGTCGTGGTGCAGGGCATGAGCTACGAGGCTCTTGCCGAGGCAACGGGTTGTGCAGTCGGCACGGCAAAAAGCCGCGTCTTCCGCGCTCGCCGCCAGCTTGAAGCCTGGATGACCGGCGATCTTCCCGCCAACGACAAGCTTCGTGTCAAGGTTGCAGCGTTGCGCGCCACGCTGGATGATCGCCGCCGCAAGGGGCTGAAATCTGACGATCTTTTTACTTTCTGACCGGTTGTTGCGATGATGTCGCTGCATCACAAGGTGCAGTGATTTTGGAGGAATTGAGGGGAATGGGCTTGCTCATTCCCCTTTCGGCTTGGTGAGGCTTTTCTTCTCTTCAAAATGCGATGATTAGACCTAGCTCGTGCAACTTGGGCGCTGGCACATTGTTAAGATTGCATCGACCTGTTTCATGTTTCGAGGTGACGCTATGACTGGGGGAAAGGACGGCACGCCGGAGAAGTCCCGCCAGAAGGACGCGTCTTCGGATAAAGAAAATCCGTTCGATCTCTGGCTCAAACGTGGTCTCCACCAGCTCTTTGACGATGTGGCGAATGAGCCGATCCCGGAAGAGCTGCTGCGCCTCATCGAGGAAGATCGTGACGATCAGAAATAGAATGACTGGTCGTATCTACGAACACGAATGCAGTCGCTAAAAGGGTTGGCCGGTTGAAGAATGCACCGTCATCCCTCCCAGTCAGGAAGAAAGGCCTGCGTGGGCGCCTACTCGATACGGTTGGCTCCCGCGTCATGGCACTCATTATCTGCACGTCGCTCCCCTTGGCATGCGTGGCAGGATTTCTTGCATGGCATGCCTATCTCGCGACCTCGGATAATAGTTTCGCCCGCACCCGCGCGGAAGCTTTCAGCGCTCGACATGAAATCGCGACAGATCTCGGGCGCGCTCAGGGTGCGCTCGAAACACTTTCACAGATCACCCTGCATGAAGAAATTGCCTCCCGTGCGTTTCAGCTCGTGCAGTCAATCAGCCAGCAGCATTACTGCTCTCTCAATCTCGTCGATCGGGCGGGCAAGATCGTTGCCACAAGTCGTGGTAGCGAGAAAGACGGCAACCCCTGCCAGGGCAACCTGCTCTCACTTGCTTCGGCTACAGAAAATGCTATAGCGACGCGCAACGATGTGCATTCGGGCGATAATGGCTCGACTGTTGTGTTTCTCGGTTCCACACCGCTCGTGCGGTCTCAGATCAAGCTCGATTATGTCGACAGGTCTGGTGAAATCGTTCCGGGGCAGCTGATTGCTTTCCGGCCTCTCATTAATGAGGAGCTTCTTGCTGGGGGACAGTATGCACATTCAGCGAGCGACAGTGCGACGGGCACGACCGATCTATGGCTCTACACGGGTAAAGGCGCACCTCTACCTTTGACCCCTGTCCAACATCTGCCGATGCCATGGCCCAAAGAAGTTGATAACCGGCTCGAGGGAAACCTCAAACAGCATCGTATGAGCGATCAGTTCGAGATCGACGATGTCTATTACACGCTTATGCCCGGATATGGGCCGACGAGCATCGTCGCCGTATCGGCAAGAAGCGCTGCAGAAACGAGAGCGTTACAGCTTTTCTTGGCGCGTGTAATGCTGATCGTTCTGATCCTTGTTGTAGAGTTATTGCTGGTTGCTCTGGCCGCACAGCGCTATCTGGTCGAGCCAATGGAAAAGCTCGCGGTCAGTGTGGCAGACTGGCGCCGTCACGGAACATTCCAGCCGGATCTGCCAAAATCACTCCCTTTCGAGATCCGCCAGATGGAACGCGCCTTCAATCGCGCGACCAGACGTCTGGACCGTCATGAAGCGCGCCTGCAACGGGCGACGAAACAGCAGGACCTGCTGATACGAGAAATCCATCATCGTGTTAAAAACAACCTGCAGATCGTGGCATCGCTTCTCAATCTTCAGGCTAACCGTATCAAACTGCCGGAAGCGAAGCAGGAATTCCACCTGGTAAGAGATCGTGTGCGCTCTCTGGCCACACTCCATAGGTATCTTTATCCTGAGGGTGGATTATCTTCCCTGGATGTACGCTCCTTTCTTGAAGAGCTTGCCAGCCAGATCTTCACGGCGAACAATCAGTCGAACCGGGGGCGTATCAGTCTCTCCCTCGATATTCACGATCTTCCCGTAACGCCTGATCAAGCGGTGCCCCTTTCACTCATTGTGACTGAAATCGTGACCAACGCGCTTCGTTATGCCTTTCCCGAAGGGCGAACCGGCGCAGTTCTGATACAGCTTCATCGTGAAGACGACAGGGCCCTTCTGCTCATACAGGATGATGGAGTGGGCCTCGCGTTCCCCAGTGAAGGTGAGAACGACAAGCGCGAGGGAATTGGCCTGCAGCTTGTGCGTGGATTTGCCCGTCAGCTGGGTGCGACACTCGATATCTCATCCGAGGGTGGAACACTCTATCGCCTGGTATTTCCAATAACGGCGCCGCGCCGAAATCTCGCCTGAACGACTGAGTGCGAACCATCGTTTTAGCATTTTGTCGTGGGTTGTTGCTTCCGGGTTACTGTTCTGACATGCAGCTGGCCCCAGCGTGTCGTTACTGCCGATCTCAGATCAGGAATTCAGAACGGTAATCGACTGTATAATGAAAATACCGCCCCGTGGTGGCGGTGCTTCGTCGTGCATAGGGCTATCCATAGCTGGGTGATTACAGCTTATGGCAAGAAAAACTCGATGCGGTCGATGGAAAGGGGAAGTCAAGAAGAAGACGTTAAAGGGTAATTAACGATAGGGCGCAATCAAGCCAAATCATAAAAAATTCTATGCAGTGTTTTTTGCATTTTAATGAAAGTTTTTACGAAAACGCCCTAGGTATTGACGAACCTTGCTGAGAAATAGCATGCTCCGACTAGTGAGCCCAGCCGATATGCTGTGCCTTATCGGAAGATCGTTAATGTATCGTTCACTGGTCAGACGTCGTTTCTGCAGCGTCTCGCTTGCTCTGGGGGGCTCAGCCTTGTCCGGGGCAGGGGCGCATGCCCAGTCGAACGGTCTCGGAGACCCCGATTGGGATCTCTACAAAAAGCGTTTCATGCGTCCGGAAGGCCGGATCGTCGATACCGGCAACCACGACATGTCCCATTCCGAGGGGCAGGGCTATGGAATGCTTTTCGCCGCGACATTCAATGACCGCGCCGCGTTCGAAACGATATGGAACTGGACCCGCTCCAACCTCAAGCACAGGGACGGAAGT
This sequence comes from Asaia lannensis NBRC 102526, assembly GCF_024054035.1. Classification (GTDB taxonomy): domain Bacteria; phylum Pseudomonadota; class Alphaproteobacteria; order Acetobacterales; family Acetobacteraceae; genus Asaia; species Asaia lannensis. The sequence goes on along the minus strand of NZ_JAMXQU010000012.1, from coordinate 42,065 downwards.
CTTCATAGCTGGCGTTGGTCCCCTACGCCGCCTCATGTGGCCGACACCAACAATGCGTCGGATGGCGATCTCATGATCGTCTGGGCGTTGCGGCGAGCGGCTCTCTTGTGGCGTGTGGAGGCTTTTACCGAGCAGGCCAAGGCAATTTTGGCCGATCTGTCGCAGAAATGCGTCAGGCGTGTCGGCAGCAGGCTCGTCCTTCTCCCCGGAATGAAAGGATTCGACCGTCCCAAATCCGTGACCGTCAATCTTTCTTATTATCTCATGCCAGCCCTGATACGTGCAGCACTGCTCGATCCTGGGGGGCCGTGGAAAACCCTGATCGATCATGGGCAACAGCTGTTGCAAACCAGTCGGTTCGGTCTTTGGGGACTGCCTCCCGACTGGCTGGCGATCGACCGGAAGTCCGAGCGTATTTTTCCGGCTCCGGGGTTTCCGCCGCGGTTTTCCTACGATGCCATACGTATCCCCCTTTACTTCGCATGGGGAAAGCGCTTGCCAAGCACGTTGAGGCAATCGCTCTATGCTGTCAGTCAGAACTATTCGATGACGGCACTACCCGGCTGGATAGATCTGATGACGGGAGAGCGGTCGGCCTACAATGCTCCCCCGGGATTTCGTGCCGTCTATCTCCTTTCCCTGAGTGGCGCCGACGCTCTTGCCGATCTGCCAAGCCTCAGTGAAAGCGGCGATTACTATTCAGCTTCTCTCACATTACTGTCCAGAATTGCGTCTATGGAGTTGGTGTGATGCCAGATACATTCAGATTGCTGAGCGAATCCTTCCAGGATCAGCCTCCGGAAGCTGAAAGCGAGGGCTTTCACGATTTCAACGCGTTGTCGCGTATCGCGACGGTTCAGCCGAACGGACCGGAGAGCGATGAAAAGCGCCTCCGGAAACCCGAAATACCACCGCTCGCACCGGCGGATATATCTGCCTCTACCATCGCCGATCATCAGTCGGCTCAGGTGCAGGACTCACAAACACGGTCGGCATCCTGCGTTTTCGATAGACAGAAACGAACTGAACCGCCTCAGTCGAGCCTGTCATCGCCGCGACCGGCATCGTCGATGTCGCAGATGGGGACTGGGGAAAGGCGCGAAGAGCCCGGTGAGGATCGGCTGTTTTCTTCCGGGGGGATTGCGGCACGCGATGCATCGCAGGCAAGATCGACAATTCGCCCAGAGAATGAGTCGTCAAAGCAACGAAACGACAAAGAAACGTTGCGTCAAGCAAACGCAAATGCAACAGCGTGGCGGCAGCTTCCGCTTTCGGAGCTTATGACGCGGCTAAGATCGGCTGCGCCCAGCAAGGGCGGCGTGCAGAGACGCCTGCATGGCATGTTTCGCAAGTAGTAACCGATTTATTCCGATCAACCGGGACCAAGAACAGCAAGATGACTCTGATTTGCGTGGCTTCTCCAAAAGGAGGTGTTGGAAAGACGATGGTGGCGGCGCATCTGGCTGATGAACTGCGTAGGGCGGGCGCATCTGAGGTCATTGCAATTGACCTGGATCCTCAGAATGCTTTGCGGCTGCATTTCGGCGTTCCCGTGGCGCACAGGTTCGGATTGTCTGGATGCATAGGTAGCCACCTGCCATGGCAGGACGCGGCCATTCGTACATCCAGCGATATTCTGCTCTTTCCTTTCGGTTCGCAGCCTTTGCATGCCCGGGCCGAGTTCGACCACGTTATACGCAATCGTCCGGATCTGATCGTATCCGAAATCGGTGCCCTCGCACGCCAGCCCGAGACGGTCGTGATTGTCGATACATCCCCCGGTTATTCGGTTGCTTTGTCCTCCATCCTGCCGCTGGCCGATATCGTTCTCTCCGTCATGACCGCAGAAGCATCGTGTATCTCGCTCGTGCCGGAGATCCACTCGGCGAGCTGCTACGGTATCAGCGCGGCAAAGGCTGCCCGTTTCGATCATCGTGTGGTGGTTAATCGTTTCGATCCGCTCAATCGGGTCAGTGCGATGGCCATGCCCCAGATCGTACGCCGTTTCGGTACCATGCATCTCGGAACGATCTGCCGCGATGAACATGTGGGCGAGGCCTTTGCGAGCCAGAGGCTTGTGCAGCATTACGCGCCTTATTCGCGTGCCGCTGCAGATATCGAACTCGTCGGAACCCGTCTGATCCAGACGATCAACGGCCTGCAATGAGGCGAGAAGACGGATGAAGCACGCACGACAAGGTCTTTACGCCCTCGAAACGTGGCTGGATAATGCCAGCGCTTCGACGAGCCGCGCGGTCATCAAGACGACTCTTATTGCGTTTGCCATCCTATGTATGGTGCTCGCTGCATTCGTTCATCTCAACCTCGCCGGACAGACGGTTGTCTGCATATTCGGCATCCTGCTTTTTCTGCTGGTAAACCGCCATCCGGGGCCAAGAGCAACCATGGTGCTCAAGGGGCTCTCGATTATCGTCTCGTTGCGTTATCTCAGCTGGCGTCTGACCGAAACGCTCAATTTCAGCTCCCTGACACAGACCATCCTCGGCACCGTGCTCGTTATTGCCGAGATCTACGCTTTTCTCATGCTCATATTGAGTTATTTCCAGTCGCTCCATCCGCTCAAGCGTGGGGTGGCGCCCATGCCCAGGGATGTAACGACCTGGCCGAGCGTTGATATCTACATACCGACCTATAACGAGGAACTGCGCATTGTGCGTCAGACTGTCCTCGCAGCGATGGGGATCGACTGGCCGAGCGACCGTCTCAATGTCTATCTCCTCGACGACGGGCATCGTGAGGAATTTCGCGAGTTCGCTGAATCCTGCGGGGCAGGGTACATTGCGCGCGCGGACAACAGTCACGCCAAGGCAGGCAATCTCAATCACGCCATGCAGCTCACCAAAGGCGAGCTGATTGCCATTTTCGACTGCGATCATATCGCCAAACGCAGCTTCCTTCAGGAAACGGTCGGACCGTTCATGAGTGAGCCGCATCTCGCCTTGATCCAGACTCCGCATCATTTTTATTCGCAGGATCCGTTTCAGCGTAATTTCGCTCATGGCGCGGTCGTGCCCCCGGAGGGAAATCTTTTCTATGGTCTGATCCAGGATGGAAACGATTTCTGGAATGCGACATTTTTTTGCGGGTCATGCGCAGTGATCCGTCGCGCAGCCCTCGCAGAGATCGGCGGCGTGGCGGTCGAAACGGTTACAGAGGATATGCACACCGCGCTCAAGCTGCAAAGGCGCGGCTGGTCGACGGCCTATCTCGCAAAGCCTCTCGCCGCAGGACTGTCAACCGAGCGCCTCATTCTCCATGTCGGGCAGCGTATGCGCTGGGCGCGTGGCATGTTGCAGATCCTGCGTCTCGATAACCCTCTGACGGGTCCGGGTCTGAATTTTGCGCAGCGTCTGTGTTATTTCGCCGCAATCGCCAGTTTTCTTTTTGCCATACCGCGTCTCGTGTTTCTCACGTCACCCATGGCCTATCTTCTGTTCAATCAGACGCTGATCGATGCCTCGCCTTTTGCCATCGCAATCTACGCCATGCCTCATCTTGTCCATAGCGTTCTGACTTCCGCCAGGACCAATCGCAACTGGCGATATTCTCTGTGGAGCGAGGTTTACGAAACGACACTCGCGCCGTTTCTTGCACGTGTCAGCGTCATGACACTGATCTTCCCCCGTCGTGGTAAGTTCAACGTCACTGAAAAAGGCGGTCTTCTCGATCGCTCCTATCTCGACTGGAGCGCGGTCTATCCGAATGTCTATCTGGCAGCTGCGTTACTGATCACGCTCGGTGTAGGTCTGTTCCGGCTCGCCTATACCCATAACGACGCAATCGTGACCGACGCTTTGCTGATGAATATCCTCTGGATTTCCATCAGCATCGTTATCGTACTGGCAGCGATTTCAATCGGGCGTGAGTCGATGCAGATACGCAATTCGCCCCGTGTCGACATGGTTGTTCCTGTTACAGTCTGCACTGCAGATGGACGCATGTTCCAATACACAAGTGAAAACATGTCCTATGGCGGGTGCCTGTTGCACGGTCATGCGCCGGTCGAGGCTCTGCCTTCAGGCAGCATGATTCATGTTCTCGTGCCGGATATGCAGGAGACCTATCCACTTCCGGCAAAGGTGATCCGCGCCACGGAGAAGGGCTCGCTTGCCCTGAGCTGGGCTTCCACGACCATTATTCAGGAGGCACAGATTGTGCGCGTTATATTCGGGCGTCTCGATGCCTGGACGTCCTGGGCCGATTACAGGCCCGACAGTCTGCCACGTTCCATCCTCCTTATCCTGCGCAGTATCGTCGATCTGTTCAAACCGGCAACATTCCGGCAGCGGCAGCGCGCCGTATCGCTCAAGCCGAAGGTTTCCCAGCCTACCCTACACAAAACCGCTGTGATCGTGCGTCCGAAAACAGGCATCGTAAGAGTTGTCGCAGCAACACTTCTCGCGTCGTCTCTTCTGGGGGGCGGCCGCGCTTGGGCACAGCAGACCCCGGACGATCTTCCCATGCCTCATGGGTCGGGCGAAATACCTCGCCCATCCACGCCGGCCCAGGATATCGTATCTGCGCCGCCTGGTCGGGCGAATGTTCCTACAAGTGCCGGCATCGCATCGGATGTGACAGGGAGCCCCGACCGATCCGGGCCAGCACCAGCGTCCCCGACCTTGCCCGCTGCTACAGGAGGCTCGCTGCCGTCATCCAATGCCTCTGGCCAGGCAGAGCCACTGGGCGCAGGTCGTGAAGAGCTTGAGAATGCGCATACCACATCATGGAGTTTTACCCAGCTCGGCAGTGCGGACACGATGATCATGACACCCTGGATCCCGATTCAGGGGCTCAATTTCGGTGTTCCACCTTCTGAAGTCGTCACGGCGGCAACGCTGACGCTCAGCGGGTCGCTTTCGCCCGATATGTTACCCGCTGGCAGCGGCGTGACCATTTTTCTCAACGATCAGTTCATCGGCGTTATCCATCCGGACAAGCTCAAGCCGCAACTCGATGCCCTGAGCTTCACGATCAACCCTCTTTTCTTCAAAGAGCACAACATTCTGACCTTCCACTTTGCGGGCCAATACACGCTGAGTTGCGGAGACCAGACAAGCCCGCTCCTCTGGGCGAAGATACTGGGGCAATCCAGCATCTCCATTACCTCTGCCCCCCTGCCACCGGCTCGAGACCTCGCCGCACTACCGGCCCCCTTTTTCAACGATGCCGTCCTTACGCCGGCCCGTATCCCTTTCGTCATGCCGAGCCATAGTTCGCCGCGCACGCTCGAAGCCTCTGCTGTCCTGGCATCGTGGTTCGGGTCGCTTGCAGATTATCGCGGCGCAAATTTTCCCGTTATGGCGCAACTGCCGCCCTCGGGGAGTGCGGTCGTCGTCGGACCTGCCAATACGCTCGGCCCGTTCCTTTCCGGACAGGCGCAGGTCACGGGTCCTACTGTGCTCGAGACCGTCAATGCCAATGATGCGTTCGGCACGCTCCTGATTGTGACCGGGCGTTCGGATGACGAGGTCGTGGCGGCGGCACGTTCTATTGCGTTCGGAAGCAAAGGGTTTCCGCATGAGCAGCGTATCGCGGCGCCTCAGGTATCGATCGATCCACGTAAACCCTTCGATGCGCCTGGATTTGTGACACGTACTCAGCCAATCCGCATAGGCGATCTCGTCGCTCTCTCTTCCCTCCAAGGTTATGGCTATGTGCCCGGCACGATTTCTGTTCCGTTCCGCACGACGCCGGATATCTACACATGGCGCAACCATCCGCTCAGCATGCATTTCACGGTGCGGGGACCGCTCGGGACTGAGATCGACCGCAAGCGCTCGCATGTGGATGTCAGCGTTAACGGCATTTATCTGAAAAGTGTCTCACTCGCCCCACCATCGGACTTACCTGACTGGCTCAGAAGATTGTGGCCCGATGCCTCGCGCGTGCAATCCGCCCATGTGTCGATTCCTCCTTGGGCTATTTATGGCGCCAACACGCTTGGTTTTTACCTTGAGAGCCGACCGATCGGGCGACGCGACTGCAGTGGCATGACGGAGGATCTGCGCATGAGCATAGATCCTGATTCCACCATCGATTTGACGCGTGCCTATCACTACACACGACTGCCCAATCTGGCCTATTTCGCCAATTCCGGCTTCCCGTTTACACGCATGGCCGATCTGTCCGATACCGCAATCGTTCTTCCTTCGGCGCATTCAGCAGGGATGGAGACAGCTTTTCTCGATCTCGTCGGGATGATCGGAGCCTCCACCCATTTTCCTGTTTCCGGTCTTTCCGTGCTCTATGCGGACACGGTATCGGACAACGAAACGCGCAATCTCATCGTGATGGAAAATACCGCCTCTTCTCCCAATTTCGAGAAGTTTCTGCGTGGTACGCCGTACAGCTTTACCGGCACCACGCTGAATTACAGTCGGTCATCATTGCTGGAGCCGTTTCGTATGCTCACGCGTGCGGTCGATACAGAGGTTGAGGGAGGCGTGGAGAAATCCCTGCAGTCGATCGGTACCGCAACCTCCATGGGAGACGGAGGCGCGCTGATCGAGCGACGGTCGCCTTTTTCCTCCAACGCGACGATGCTCATCATGCTGAGCGAAAATCCGCAAGGGCTCGAACGTCTGGTTCAGACGATGCGCGATCCCAAAACGCAGCCCCGTATCCAGGGCGATCTCGTGCTCGTTAACGGAACGCAGATTCTCGCTACGCGAAACATGCCAAGTTACGCAGTGGGCTCGCTTCCTTTCTGGTTCTGGCCGGATCTTTATCTGGGTGACCATCCGTTCCGTGTGATCTTGCTTGCCGTTATCGGGGTTGGGCTCGGTGTCCTGATTCTCTTCCGCGTGTTGACCACTCATGCCAGACGTCGGGCACAGGAACTCCACCGTGACAAATAAGAAGATTGCCCAGCAGGAGAGAGGCAGAGCCCAGCTCGCCTTGCGGGCCGTACTCTGCACAGGAATGCTTCCCGGGATAAGCTTGCCGCTATGCAATGGTGTTGCTGTCGCACAGACAGTACAGACGTCCGATACGGCGCGTATTCTGCAACCGGTTATCAAACGGGCGAGATACTGGTTCGAGCATGGACGCATGGATGAAGCCCGCGTCGCGCTCAGCCAGGCGCGACAGCTTGCGCCGAGCGACCCGGATGTTCTGGCGCTCGAAGGGCAGATGAGTTTGCAGGACGGCGACATCGCCGATGCCCATCGCATACTCAAGCAGATCCGTGACCACAGCAACGACCCTGACGCGGGCCGCCAGCTCGACATGGATCTCCAGGCACGCGCGGCACCCGCACCGGAAGTCCAGAATGCACGTGCACTGTCACAACGGGGTGCGACTGCGCAGGCCGCAGCAGCGTATCTGCGAGCGTTTCCGGATCGGCCGCCATCGCTCTATGCGCTGGAATACTATCGCACTCTTGCAGGTGTGCCGGAGCAGCGTACGAAGGCCCAGCAAGGTCTTGGAAAGCTGGTATCGTCGTCACCTGACAACATTGAATACCAGATTGCCTATGCGCAATCGCTCGTCTGGGACGAAAAGACGCGTATTACGGGTATTCGGCGCCTTGAGGCGCTCGGCAAGATGGCTGGCCTGACCGGTGCCCAGAAAGAGCAGATCGCTGCGACGACGCGTCAATCCGTTCTGTGGCTTCCCGCAAATGCAACGTCAGATTCCCTTATTTCATCCTATCTGAATGCTCATCCGGATGACAGGGATATACAGGCGCTGCGCGGGCGTGCGCTTGGTGGAACGCTCAAGCCTTTCGAGATCGAACGGCAGAAGGGATGGGACGCGCTGAGGTCCAACAATCTTCAGGCTGCTGTTGTGGCGTTCAGACAGGGCCTCGCCCTGGCACCGAACGATCCCGATACACTTGGAGGGCTCGGTGTCACCTTGCTGAGACAGAAACGCGATGCCGAGGCTCGTACCTATCTCGAGCGCGCCATACAGGCCGATCCGGCTTCTGCCGCGCGCTGGCGTGCAGCAGAAAGCGGTGCCGTTCTGAATGACACCTATGCACGGGCAAACTATCTTTTTGCCAAGGAGCGTTATGCGGAGACGCTGGCGCTCATCAACCCGCTTATCGCGCATGCCCCCGGTCAATCCTGGCTTAAGGCCATGAGAGCGGATATTCTCGAACGGACAGGGCGACGCGATGAGGCGATCACCATCTACCGTTCGCTGCTTTCGGCTGAGCCACGTAATGTGTCCTATCGCGAGCGACTGGTGCGCGCCCTGATCGACGATCGGCGCTTTGATGAGGCTAATGCCGTCCTTTCCGACAGCTCGGTGCCAAACGCTCAGCTCAAGGCCCTGATTTACGATAGTCAGGCGGCGCAGGCGAGTACACAGGCCGAACGCCTGAGCATTCTGCAAAGGGCCGACCGTGACGACGCCCTGTCGCCCTGGTCGCGGCTGCATTACGCTCAGGCCCTGATTGCCGAGAACAGACGCAGCGATGCCGATCAGGTTATGGCACCCTTGCTCAACGCGTCCTCTGAGCGCGACCAGGCGAGTCTGCAGGCAGCGCTTTACTATGCGGCACAGACCGGTGACGATGCAGCCGTGACGCGGCTTCGTGCACTCGTGCCGGAACGAGCAATGACACCCGAGTTGCAGGCCGTGCTCCGTCGTGCGGCGTTCAGGCAGGATCTGGCCAATGCGCCCTCGGATCGTGAAGCGGCACGCTTCTACTTCGCGCATATACTCGATCAGGGCGATCCGGATGGTAGCCTTGCCCAGGCCGCTGCCATGGGTCTCTATGACCGGGGCGATGCCGCAGGTGCCGCTCAGCTGCTCGATATACAGATCGCTCATGCGGGTGGTCGGCTTAATCCGGCCCAGCGCGTCGCCTTCGCCGGTGCCTTTCTACATATGCGCGATCTCGAACGTGCGAGGCGTTTTTCAGCGTGGCTCAAAGGAGTCACGCTGACACCGGAGCAGGTCACACAACTCGCCCAGATCGATACGGCTCTTGCCGTAGCAACCTCCGATCGTCTGAATGAGCATGGCAATCGCGCGAGGGCTTACGAGGCGCTTGCGCCTGCTCTGGATAAACCCAATCCGCCAGTCGCCGCCAATCTTGCGCTGGCGCGGCTCTATGCCTCGGGCGGGCAATATGCACAGGCATATCAGATCAACCTCCGTGCCGTTCAGCACGATCCGGGTGATCTCGATGCTTATCTCGCGCTGATCCAGACGACGATCGCCATGCATCGCTATGCGGAAGCGAGTGGCTATCTTCAGCAGATGAACGCGATTGCACCGACGGACCCGCGCAGCTGGTATGCGGCAGCCCAGCTCGATCGGGCTCGTGGAAATATCCGTGCTGCCGTGCGCGAACTTGCGCAGGCGCGACTGCTTCGCATCGAGCAGATTGCGCCTGAACGGGGGCAGGCTTTCACTCGTCCCAATCCGTTCGCGAGCGAGGATGTGACACTTGTCAGCAACGAGACCGATCCGCTGATCCGCCAGATGGATGCCGATCTTACCCAGATCAGTGATGGTATGGCGGCATCCGTCAACATATCGCCCGGCATCGATTCACGCTCGGGTTCAGGGCTCAACGGTCTGAGCAACGTGACGACGGACGTGGCTGGGACACTGCCCGTCGGGGGCGGTCACATCAGGCTTGCCGCAACACCCACCTTCCTGAGCAGCCGCTCCTACCGCTCGGGCGATGTCAACGGCCCACGCGATATTGGCTATAACCCGCTCAATTCCGTTATTGGCGGAGCAGTCAACCAGAGCAGTGCCTTCAACGCGACGGGCGTCGCTCTCTCGGCGCGCTATGACTGGCGATGGCTGACGCTCGATGCAGGAACCTCGCCACTTGGGTTTGCAGTCACCAATGTATTGGGTGGCGTCAGCATTGCTCCGAAGCTTGCGCGCAACACCATCCTGACCGTGGGAGTAGAGCGACGGTCTGTGCAGGACTCACTCGTCTCATATTCCGGTTTACGTGACGCTTCCGGAGCGACATGGGGCGGGGTGACAAGGAATCGTCTGTACGCCCAGTTGGCTTATGGCGATGCAGATGCATCTGTTTACATGCGTGGCGGCGGATCTTATCTCACCGGCCGAAATACGAAGAGCAACACGGGATATGAAGCCGGGGCCGGCGGACAGATCAAGGTCTGGGACTGGGGGCAGCAGAACCTTCATGTCGGCACGGATCTGACATGGTTCGGCTACGACCGTAACGAGTATCAGTTTACATACGGTAATGGCGGTTACTTCTCGCCACAGAATTTCCTCGCCTTCACCTTCCCGGTTACCTATGCCGGGTCGTACAAGCAGATCGACTGGCGCGTCATCGGGCGCGCAGGTTATCAGACCTATCACTCGAACCGCGCCGAAACCTTCCCGAATAATCCGGATTCGCAGGCTCTCCTTGCAAATGTTGCGCCGCTCTACGCCTATCAGGAAGGCAACTCGGCAAATGGTCTGACAGGGGGTATCTACGGCGCCGTCGATTATCGCATGACGCCCAGTCTCAAGCTCAGTCTCAACGCGGATTATCAGCGTGCCGGACCGTGGAATGAAGTCAGGGCTTTTGTCGCTGCCAAATACAGCTTTCTGGGGACGAAATGATCTCGCCTGAATTTTCTCTATTCATTCATTCTCTTGCCACCGAACTCGATCTCCAGGCCGGGGAGGAGGAGAGCAACGCGCTTTTGCATAGTGTGGGCCTGCGTATGGCGCACCGTATGCCGCTGCCTGAATGCGGGACGACAGAAGGATTCGAACTGGAGTGCAATGCGTGCCTTGCGCGTATCGGTTGGGGACATGCCGATCTGATGCTGGATCAGGATCGGAACCTGTTTTCGATCAAGATACATGACGTGCTGCGTGTCGGCGCACTGGGGCAACCGGCCGGGTTCTGGTTTTCGTCGCTTTATGCAGGTCTTTTTACAGGCTGGTTTGCGCAGATCGGTGAAAGCGTCACTATACGTCCGACGAAAGATGAACGGACCGGGAATTGTATGGTTTTCGTCGTCGATCCCTCAGCCGAAGCCTGAACCGCGAACCCGGTTTGCTCCTTCGATGGATATAACGCGTTCAGGAGGGGCGGAGGGGCCGTGCATGGCTGAAATCATGTCGTTCCATTGGGACACCGGTCGGAAGCGTCAGGAATTCATCCATGCCGATTGTCGGCAAAGTGTTCCTGACAGACGCGGGTCCAGGCTTCGGCTGCACGTGACAGGACATGGTTTTTGCGCGTGGCCATGACGAGGTCGAAACTGATTGTCGGGTCCATCATACGCAAGGTACTGAGACCCTGCATCCATTGTCCATGGCATAACAGGGACGGAACGATCCCAAGCCCTACGCCCGCCCGCACCATCGCCATAAGCAGATAGATATCGCTGGTACGCCCTGCGACCTGAGGCTGTGCTCCATGCTCGGCATAAGCCTGGGCAATGAAACGGTTGATCTTGAAATCCTCACGCAGCAGCACGAGCCGTTCTTCCAGCATGTCGACGAGGCGTATTGATCGCGCGCCGCCCAGGAGATGGGTGTCGGGCACGACAAGACAGAGCTGGTCACTCCCGAGCGGATGGAGATGAATATCCTTTTCTGTTACCGGCAGAATGAGGGCTGCAATTTCGGTCCTGCCGCTGCGCAGACGAGGGATCAGCCGATCCGACGGGCACTCGTCGATTTCGAGCGTTACCTCGGGATAGGTGCGACAGAAAACATCGATGATGCCCGGAAAACAGATCGAGGCAATAGCCGGGGGCACAGTCACATGTAGCGGCCCGTCGATAGCCTCACGCGTTTCAGACAGCCTTTCGCGGAGGGTTACCTCCTCATTCAGCGTCCTTTCTGCATAACGGAGGAAGATCTGGCCTTTTTCGGTCAGGGAGATCGAGCGTCTGCCACGCAGGATAAGCGCCGCACCGATCTTGGCTTCCAGGCTCCGGATACTCTGACTCACCGAGGGCTGGCTTATATTGAGTGCCTGACTGGCGCGGACGAAGCCGCCCTGACTCACCACGGCCAGAAAATGCGACAGCTCGCGAAACGTGATCTGATGCGAACTCATAGTAATTACCCTATATGATGCATCGATATATCATATTATCCAATGTAAGACAAAGCATGTATCCCGGCCATGTCCCCATGGAAGGAGCACAGTGCAATGAATGCCACCGTGATAGAGCATTTGCTGAACCGCATCGCCGATCTTGGCGTTCGCCACGTTTTCGGTGTTGCCGGTGATTACGCATTCCCCATTGAAGACGCGGTCTGCGCACGCGAAGACATGACCTGGGTCGGGAGCTGCAACGAGCTCAATGCCGCTTACAGTGCCGACGGATATGCGCGCGTGAATGGTATTGCCGCTCTCAGCACCACGTTCGGCGTTGGCGAACTCAGTGCGTTGAATGGGGTTGCAGGATCCTATGCAGAGCACCTGCCAATCATTCATATCGTCGGTATGCCGTCTTCGTCCGTCCTCGGCTCCGACAAGCTGGTTCATCACACGTTGGGAAACGGCAATTTCCTGGCCTTTTTCAACGCGGCGAAAGACTTCACCTGCGACCGTGCGGTGCTGACGCCTGAAAACTGTATCGACGCCGTTGAAAAAGCGCTGCAGACATTGGCTTCTCAGAAGCGCCCGATCTATTTCGGCATTCCGTCAGACTATGCCGGTGCTTCGATCGGCTCTTCGATACCGAAGCCGCGTCAGGCGCCACAAAGTAACCCCAAGTCGCTCGATAAAGCTGTCGGGCTCATTACCGAGCGACTGATGGAGAGCGACCACAGCTGCGTTTTACCCGGCATCCTGAGCGCACGCTTTGACTGCAAGGAAAGCATACAGCTCTTTCTCGACCGTACCGGTTTGCCCCATGCCACGATGTTCGCCGATAAAGGCATGGTACGAGAGTCCTCACTTTCCTACCTTGGGCTCTATTACGGGCATCTTCTGAATGAGGCCGTGGCAGATTTCGTTGAGGGTAGCGATGTCATTCTCGGAATTGGCATGCAGCAGACCGATTTCAACACCGGCGCCTTCACCGCGAAGCTTCCGCAGGATCGCCTCATCAATATCATGCCCGATCATGTCACTGCCGGTGATACGCGCATAGATGATGTTCTCATGCACGACGTGCTCGAACGGCTCATCGCCATAGCGGATACGTTGCCACGCAATGAACGCGTCCTGCCGGCACGTGCCGTACCGCAACCCGATAATGCAGGCCATATCACCTCGGCGATTTTCTATAGCAGCCTGCAGGCGTTTCTCAGGCCCGGCGATATCGTTTCTGCTGAGACCGGCAATGCGTCGATGGGGCTCGCCCAGATCCAGCTGCCTGAAAACGTCGCCTATCACAACCAGACATTATGGGGATCCATCGGCTGGGCCACGCCTGCGGCATTCGGGATGTCGATGGCAGCCCCAACGCAACGGGTGGTGTTGGTGACGGGTGAGGGATCGCATCAGCTCACAGCGCAGGAAGTCAGCCAGTTCGCCCGGTTCGAGCGCAATCCGGTTGTCATTCTTATCAACAACGATGGCTATCTCATCGAGCGTCTTTTGTGCAAGGACGGCGAAACCTATTACAATGATCTCGCTCAATGGCGTTATGATCTCCTTCCTGCGGCACTCGGATGCGAAAACTGGGGCGTAAGCTCCGTCTCGACGCCAGAGGAGCTTGAGCAGGCTCTGAAGGCGTGCAACGACGAGACGTCACGTGGGCATTTCATTGAGGTCCGGATGAAGCGATATGACGCTGCGCCAGTCGCCATGGCCCTCCACAAGGCGGTAGGGACACTGTACAGCGCATAGGGCAGGATTTCTGCCTTAAAGACCAACAATGTTACCCCGGCTTCCGCTCTTGAGCGCGCCTTGCAGGCGGGAGCCGGGGGCATACAGGATATAATCATGACGTTGCCGCATGTACCGGCTCTGCGGCATTCAATCGCCGAGGATATCTACGCATTTTTCATAGGATGCAGCCTGATCGTGATGGGCATTCTCTGCCTTCACAAGGCAGGGCTGGTCACGGGCGGAATGGCGGGAATATCGCTGCTTCTGTCATATTTTGTGCCTGTCAGCCCGGGCAACCTGTTTTCACTGATCAATATTCCATTTCTTTTATTCGCAGTACGCGCCATGAGTCCGGGCTTTGCTGTTCGAACCATGATTGCAAGTTTTGGAATAACCTTCGCCGCCGGCCAGATCCCGTTCGTCCTCAATGTCGCCTATATACAGCCATTTTTCTCCGCCCTGTTTGCGGGGACGATTATCGGTCTTGGTATTCTGTGTCTTGCCCGGCATCGGGCAGGTGTAGGGGGTACCGGGATCATGGCTTTGTGGTTGCAACGAGTACGGGGCATCAATGCCGGACGCGTCCAGATGACATTCGATGCTGTTATTCTCGGTATCTCAGCGCTTTTTCTACCGCTGGACAAGGCATTGCTTTCCGCGCTGAGCGCCGTTGCGACAAGTGGCGTCCTGATAGCCTTCCACCGACCGGGCCGGTACATCGGGCATTGAAAGATCGTGTGTGCAGGCGACCGGCCCCTATGTCCAGTTAACCAAGGATCCGACATGAGCGTCTATATAGTCTTCACGAAAGAAAAGCTGATCGACCAGGCTGAGATGGATCAGTATGCCGAGGCCGCGCAAAAGACCCTCCCGGGTCATACATTGACTCCGATCGTGTTTTACGGCGACCAGGTCTGCCTCGAAGGGGAGGGGCCCGAAGGGATCGTGATACTCGAATTTCCGGATCGCGAAGCTGCCATGACCTGGTACGAAAGTGATACCTATCGCGCCGCGCGTGAACACCGTTTCCGCGGTGCCACGTATCGAGCCACACTCGTGGATGGGGTCAATCACTGAGTGCCAAGAAACTTTCATCCGTATCTACACGTAGCTCACTGTAGCTTCGTATGGATATCACGCTGATTGCCTCCGGTGCGGGCAGTCCGGTTCAGGTAATCAGACTTGAATGAATAGAGCAGACAGGGCTGCGCTGGATCGATCTGTTCATCCAGCGCAGTCGTTTGGAGATTCCCTTATCCCGACCGTCATTTTTGACGGCGAGGTTACACTGTCCGATCGACCTCTCTCAGTCGGTTGTCGCGACCTTGCACAAGCATAAAATCGCTGTCATGAGGCCTGGAAACTACCGCAGAAGATTGCCCAGCAGCGATTGCAACCCATCAATCTTGTCAGCAAGACCGGCAATCTGCTGCTGTATGCCCTCGTCAATGTTCTCCGCACTTGCCGCCGCATTCAGGCGATCGGCGTCGTTCTGCAGCTCGGTTATGAGACTCCTGATCTCGCTGAACATTCCATCTTCGTCATCGTGACTACGCATGTTGATTCTCTCCTGAAAAGGTTGAAACGCGGTTCGCGGACATTTGGATGCAACATTCCATAGTCCGGGCACATTTCAAATTTTGGCTGTCAGGGTATCTCGCAGATAGAAAACGTGGATCGAGTACAGCCGTCGCTGCACGACGACGATCTGTATGATGAACATGTGGGAACGCAGCGGGGTTATCTCCGCTTTCTGACGAATGCACTGCGACACGAGCACGGGGGAATTGATACCGAACCGCGCCGTGTCAATGCATCGAATTAGCATTCAGTTTATTCTTAATCGCGCTTGATCGCGTAACCTTCACGTCCCAAGCGTAAGGTGCGCAAGATCGTCCAGCAAGCCTGACTTTATGGGCTTCCAGTTCAGGCGTTCGCGGGTTTTGTCGCTTGAGGCCATCATGTTTTTCGCCACAAAGGGATTCAGCCATCCAAAATGTGCAGCGGCTTGCTGCTCGTCGAGTGCGCAAACAGGGAGGCCAAGCGTCTGCCCGAGGGCCTCTGCAATCGATTGCAGCATAACACCTTCTTCAGCCACGGCATGGTAGCGCGCGCCCGCCACAGCATGGTCAAGGGCATGACGGTAGAGCCGCACCGTGTCATCGAGATGCGCCGCGCACCATTTGTTGTCACTTCCCGCGATATAGGCCGAGCAACCGCTTTCCCGGGCAAACGCGACAAGGAAGGTGATAAGCCCCTGTTTCCACCTGTCATGAATCTGGGCCAGCCTGACAGCCGAGACGTTCACTCCTTTTTCGGCAAGATCGCGGATCGCGCATTCGGATATGACCCGCGGATTGCCGTGCATATCGTTGAACACGTCTTCATCTGCGATCGATCCCGGGGTTCTTTCTCCAAAAAGCGTCGTCGACGTCACGACCAAAGGACGATCGGAGCCGGACAGCGCAGCACCGAGCGCCTTGATTGCCCGCTCGTCTTTTTTGCAATTCGCCACATAGTTAGAGAAGTCATGATCGAAGGCGGTGTGAATGACGCCCTCGCATTCGTCAGCACCGCGCTGCAAGTGTGCGATATCTTCTATATCGCCTCGATGCGCCACGGCGCCTGCTGCTTCAAGACGTTTTGCGCCTTCCAAAGAACGGGTAAGCCCTACGACCTGATGTCCCGCTCCGATCAGTTCGTCCACAAGCCGTGATCCGATAAAGCCGTTCGCTCCGGTGAGGAAAACTTTCATCCTGCGTATCCTGAAATGTTGATGCTTTCCTGATGGCGCAGATCGGGATCCTGTTATAGTAGTGATCATAAAGACTGACAGGCTGACGTGACCTATCCCCAGACACTCGGTGCCTTTCTCAGAGATCGACGCAGTCGCCTCAACCCGACAGCATTCGGTTTTTCCGTAGGGCGGCGACGCACCCCCGGATTACGGCGCGAAGAAGTTGCCCAATGCGCTCATATCAGCCCCACCTGGTACACCTGGCTGGAACAGGGGCGAGGTGGGGCGCCATCACCCGATGTGCTTGACCGTCTGGCGAAAGGCATGCTTCTGACGGATCCCGAGCGCGAGCATCTTTTCATGCTCGCACTCGGGCGTCCGCCTGAAATACAATATCGTTCTCAGGACGGCATCTCGCCACGATTGCAAAATGTTCTGGACGCACTGCTTTTCAGTCCGGCAATCGTGAAGACGGCGCTTTGGGATGTCATCGCCTGGAACAGGGCGGCGGCCGCCGTTCTGACGGATTACAGCAAGCTTGCTCCTGCGGACCGCAATATTCTGAAAATCGTGTTCTGCACACCGCATATACGCGAGATGCAGCTCGACTGGGACAGCCTCGCCAGATCTGTCGCCGCGGCCTTCAGAGCTGATGCCGTACGCGCCGGTGCGTCCGGCGAGATTGACACACTCGTCGCAGAACTGTGCGCAGACAGCTCTGAATTTGCTGCTTTGTGGCGAGAGAACGATGTGCAGATCCATGGAGAAGGCACAAAGCGGCTCCTGCATCCGACGCTTGGCGTGATCGCCCTCGAATACTCAGGTTTCATCGTCGAGGGTCGGCCCGATCTGGGACTTGTGATCTACAACCCGGCAACGCCAGACGATCTGAAACATGTCGAAGAACTGGTTTCTGCTTATGCGGGTTAAGCGAATACCATGACGACAGTCAGGCCGTCACAGAACTTCCTGCTGCGATCGTGCAGCCATATTGGGTTGGGTACCGCTAGGTCTTGATTCGCTTTGCTGCGGTCACGATGCAGCGAATGGCCATGAAGGACGTGGCGATTTTCCCCGTGTCGCGTGACGCCGTATTGCCCTTCCGTCCGATCGTTTCGATCAGTGCCCTTATACCGAGTGTGCGTCATCGGGAAATACTGGGAGCATCATGGTTATCGTAAAGCGCTATACGGTTCCATTTGCGGCGCAAGCCTTGCTGCGCATTGGCAGCACACTCGAATTCGAATATTTGTTTCGTTATGGGAATATCGTTTTGCATCTATTGTGAGTCATACGCCTAAAGTACCGGTGTTGTTGGTTGAGTTATTTGTAAGATACGCAGACGGCGTTGTCGATTGACGCGTTTTATCAAAGGATTTTCAGAGAAAGTTCTCGCGGCGCGAGATGCATAACCTGAAGATATCTCGATGCCGTCGTAACGCGAGGACGACGGCGGCATTGGGGTAATCAGTCCTACGTTTTTGACGTTTTATTGACGATAAAACGGGCGGTCGGCGAGTGTGTTGCGCGTTTTGTGTAAAAAATGTGACAGATCGTCATACTGAATCCTGTTAGCAACGCATCGCCAAATATCTAAATGCATAAGACATGAAAATACTTTAGTACGGAGGAAAATAATGTCCGCCACCCTATGGGGATCCGCCCAAAGTGCGTCTGGAGAGACTAAAACGGGGGAAACCAATACAATAGCTGTTAATCAGAACTGCACGGGATGTTGGGTGGCTGGCGGGTTTATTGTATATAATCAGCCATTTACTGTCGCTGGGACATTGGTATTCAATTTGCATCAGGGATCGAGTATATCCCTCGGCGGCTGGAGTGCAAATAGTAATAGCGGCGCGACCATTTCTGAGGGTGGGGTAATACAGGTAAACGGCAGCAATAAGATCGGTGTTGTCGATCCATCCGGCATCGGGATTCCCTATGGATATTTCAATATATCAGGGAATACTGTAAATAATGGAACAATAAATATTGGATGGAGCACTGTTTATAATTATGGCGCGACAAGTACGATAACAGGAAAAGGCGTCATCAATCTAAAAAATGTGACGCTTGCTACTGACCTGGTGGGAAGTAAATATTGTTACTGGAATACGACATTCTACAATATATCGGGCCAAACCATCAATCTGGAGAATTCGCAGATTTCGTTCGGTTCGAGGGATGGAAAAGGGTCTATCACAGACGTTACCATAAACTGTCAGGGTGGGGGGAACTACATTGCAATTAATGCAGGGATCTTCAACAACATCACCGGGCTAAAAATTCGGGGATATGGCAATGGGGATATCATTGACCTCGGATATCTGGGTAGCGCCGACACGTTTGGTTACGATCCTAGTACGGGAATTCTCACTGTCAGTACCTGGGTTTCGGGGAGCAGTGCACCCGTTAAGGCCATTGTGCAGATCGACATTGGTTTGGGTTACGATCCTGCAGGCTTCCAACAGGTGCCCACATATAATGGTATCGCAGGGTTCGGTAAGGATACAGGCGTTCAGTACCTGGGCGCTCCGCCTTGTTACCTTGCAGGTACATTGATCGAGACAGCTCGTGGGCATGTGGCTGTTGAGGAAATCGTTCCCGGGGATTTCCTGGTCGCTTATGAGAATGGTCGAACCGTCACCCGACGGGTGATATGGGTGGGCAAAAGTCGGGTTAAGGCTGAGCACCCGACCATAATCGTCCGTCGTAACGCACTGGGAGAAAATCTGCCGTTTTGTGATCTCCATATCACCCAGGAGCATTGTCTCTTTTTCGATGGTTGTTTTGTGCCGGCACGTATGCTCGTTAATGGGCACTCTATTGCCTGCGATATTCAGTCGGACAACTACGACGTGTATCACGTGGAGCTTGAGACGCATTCCATAATCAGGGCGAATGGCATTCTTACTGAATCGTTTCTCGATACAGGTCATGTCGCCTTTGAAGGGCGCGAAAGCCGGGATCTTGAATGGGGCGCGCATAGCGCGGCGCCACTTCGCACCGACCGTGCGTTTGTCGAACCTATTTTTCGCATGATTGTGGATCGTGTTCCTGGAGTGAGCGTCAACTCAGACTGTTGCACCCACGATTCCGATGACAGCATAGCGATGCTCCTGAACGGGAAGACGCGGGTGTGTCCAACACGTCGAAAGGGACGTACCTTGGTATTTTCCTTCAACGAACCCATTCGGTCACTGAGTATCATGACCGCGGCGGCTTCGCCCTCCTCCAAGATTGGACCTTTTGTCGATGACCGGCGTTTGCTTGGCGCGCTCGTGGGGAAGATGTATCTATATACGCCAGATGGTATGACGGCTTATGAAACCCATCTTGTACGACCGGCTATGACGGGTTGGCATCATCTCGAGAGTACGGAGTTCCGTTGGACCGGAGGAAAGGCGGAATTGCCAGGCCTCGAATGTGAGTTCGCCGCAACGGTTCTTTCGCTTGAACTTCATGCCTAGGGAGCACGTTGTCCCGCCAGCAGGCGATTGGCATTCCTGCTCCGTTTGTCCATCGAGATGCGGGATTTCGACCCGGAAAATCAGCCTCCACGACCTGGACTTCTGGAAAATGGCACAGTCTGGGTTTGTCAAGTGTAGCTGTTTGGGGTGAAGATCATCACGAAGTAAGTGTTGTGTTGTCTTAATTATTATAACTATTTGAAGAGTATATCTCGGTAAAAATTATTAAGATCATTTTTTTCATTTCTATGTTTGTACGGTGCATCAGCCAGACAAAATTGTCGTATTGTTATTTTGGGAGAGTAATGAAAATTGGACATAATGCATGAAATGTCTAGCCTAAACCCTTGGTTCAGTTTGATCGATGAAGACGAACGCGCAAAAATATGCGATAATGTAAGCTTCATAAAAATAAAAAAGGGTCATGTCCTCTTCAGGAGAGGCGAGCTCGTAGATAACGTTGCAATGATCCGATCCGGCATTTTATGGTGTGAGAGAACGTCTCCTGAAGGGCGAAACCACGTGCAGGCGGTGATGGGACCGGGGTTCTTCGGTCATTTTGCATGGCCTTTGGTCAAATCGCTGGCGAACTACGACGTTAAGGCTGTCATAGATGCCGAGGTGTTCGTGATACCTGGAGCTATCATCAGATATCTGATGGATAATAGTAAATCGTTCGCAGCGAGATACACTGGACTTATGATAAGATCCCATGAAATGCTTGAGGAATACACTTTTGTCATGTCAGTCTATGATAAGGTGCAAAAAGTAGCATGGATACTCAGCATCATCGCGGACGGATATCGCGGATTAAGCCGGCCTATTATGAATATCCCAATCACACAAGTGCAGCTTGCGGATAATATGGGAATGACACGCCAAACCATAAATAAAAGCCTTCAGTCATTATCCGATACTGGAATTATAAATGTAAGCAAATCAAATATTAACATATTGGATTTGGGGAGACTGAAAAATATATGCCACTTCGACGACCATGTATATTGAATAGACAAATGTCGTTCCTTATTTGTCTTTATCAAGAGTAGCGATATGTTTCGTGAGATTCCGCTTGAGGCAATGAAGGTCTAGCTCCCGCCGGGTATTGAGATGATCTGTGATCATGGCAATGCAGATGGCAGACGTGAAGGATGTCGAAGTTTCTTTTCAACGCGCTGTAACCGCTGCCCCTCTTGAGACGTGCCCACAGGTTTTTGCCCTGATATCGGTACCGATAGGACCATTTGGGGCAGGCTGATTTCAGCTCGTCGCCTTCTTTCGGGGTGACCGGGCGTAAGCCCTTGTCTCATTGGCCTTCCCGAAACCGGTTCGAGACATAACCCTGATCGCAGACAACGTGGCGCGGAGCGTGCGTCAATGCGCCTCGGAGCGTCATGACTGAGGCGAGCTCCCGGGTTCGATCTGGCGTCAGCCTGAAAGACTGGGTCTTTCAATGGCCATATGCGGCGGCTACGCAGATCTTGCAACTCAAAACCTCCACGCGAGCGTCCAAACCCCTTCAGTTGAGCTTGGCACGCAATACGTCAGTTAGATTTTGCCAGTCCTGATAACACATAGTACTCTGATATTCATAATTCGCCCGCATTGACGATGTTGGTGACCTCTACCGGAGCAATATTCCATGTCGATGATCAAAGGCGTGCTCGCAGGTGTCGCAGCGTTGTTCGCCTCAGGGACGGCCTATGCTGAGCCCGTTCTGTCCGGTCCTCTTATCCAGTCTGTGAACACCGATCTCTCCCGCTATAAGGGCGGGGAGCAGGTGCGGATGATCGTTACCCTGTCGAACAAGACAGGGGCGCCATTCACCGGCACGATTACCGGCACCGTCACCGGTCGAGGCGCACAGGTCGGCAGTCCCGTGGCAGCCACGGTTACGTCCCTTCCAGCGGGCGGCACAGCAACGGCGGAGTTGCGTTTCCCGTCCAGCCGGACAAACTGGCAGGGATATTTCGTCAGTCTGGTCGCCGCCGATCAGAACGGGCACCAACTCGACCAGGAAGGCGGTGCATTCGATATCTCGTCCGATTGGTCGACCTATCCGCGTCAGTGCTGGGTTGTGGGCGCCTATACCGATTGGGGCGGGTGGAAGCCGCCGTTCTTCTCCGGCGCGCAGGCCGATCTTCAGAGCCTGAACGCCTACAAGTGCAATAACCTGCAATTCTACAACATGCTCTATCGCTGGCATAAGCCGTGGGTCAGCGGTGCGTCGTGGATCAATGGCGACGGGCAGAACATCAGCACCGACCTGATCAAACAGCATGTCGCCGCCGCAAAGTCGCTGCGCATGGGCACGTTCATGTATATGCCGGTCTACGGGGCGAATTACGGCATCACGCCGGATTTCACGAAAGACGGCTCGGGTGCCCAGCTCTCCTGGGGGATGTTCACAAGCGCATGCGGCGCCAATGGTGGCATCTGTCAGATCGGCGATCTTTGGACGTATAACGACAAGATCGCCTACATGAACCCAAATAACGCCGCGTGGCAGGCGTACTGGGGGCAGCAGGCAGAACTGATGCGCCGGCGTCTTGGTTTTGACGGGATGTTTGCGGATACCTACGGCACGATTTATCGCGCTTTATGGGACGCTTCAGGTAATCGCATCATCATGGATACGGCTTATTCGTCGTTTCTGAACACGGTTGCCGGATACATGAACGGCCCGATCATCTTGAATCCTGCGGGATCCTACAATGAGCAGGATCTTGTGCAGTCTCGCCGCGAGGCTTACCATTTCGTCGAGCGCTGGAACAACCCGACCGATATCGGCAATTTCGGCGCATTCCTGACCAAGGCACGGCAGGTCTGGAACTGGGCTCTTGCATCAGGCCGCAAACAGTCCCTGGGACTGGACTGGGACATGGGCATGAACAAGACCCTTGGCGCATCTCGTTCATGCACGATCAACGGCGGCTCTACAGCCTGTACGTTTAAAACGCCAGGTGTGCTCTATCAGGAAGCGGCCATGCTCGCGACCGGCGCACACCATGCCTGGATCGTGGACGGTCAGCAGAACCCGGGCGACGGCGCACGTTTCATCAGCAACGATGATTTCCCTGTTGGCAACATGCTCAGCCCCAAGGCGGACATGGTGCAGGGCGAATACGATTATCAGAATTTCGGGGTCGCGTATGAAAAGCTCCTGCGCCTGAATATCAGCGCCTCGACAGCTGCGGCGCCCTCGATCACGTCCGGCGCAACAGGAAGCACGACAGCAGCCGCGGGCTCGGTCTGGATGTTCCAGAACCATCGTTCGGGCTTCGATATCCTGCACCTGCTCAATTACCAGCAGATGAGCAGCGCGTCTTTCTCTGACGTGAACGACAACGCAGCCAATGCCGCCGCACCGACGACAACGGGTGCCTTGCGAGTCAAGATGTACGTTACCGCTGGCAGCACGCTTGGAAACCTTTACATGGCCAGTCCCGACATAAACCACGGTGCACCGGATAAGCTTGAATACATAACCAGATCGGATAGCGCAGGCGACTACATTACATTCACCCTCCCATCGTTATCCTACTGGGACATGATTTGGCTCGAAAACGGACTTGCCAGCAGTGATTACCGAACGCCCTGAATGATACTTCATTACTTTCGTTGGTTGGCTCGAATATAATGAATATCGTTCCCGGAGTGCGTACAAGACCGGTGCAGTTTGATTGATCAAACCGAGTTTAGTCTGGATTTTGCTGGGTATTGGTCAAACTCCACTTCGGAGCCGAAGCGGCTATCTGCAATGCATGACATAGTGGTGTTCTCGTCATCACGATTTACGGGGATGACGGGGCGTGAGCATGCGTTCCATGGAGCCTTGCAAAAGCGTTCGAGGCGTATCCCCGTTCGCAGACAACATAATGCCGAGCTTGAGGCAGTGCATCAAGGAGGAGCCATGGCTGGGTAGCGTTCATGAGTCTGACGTGGAGTCGGGACGCAAGACACAGCTCTACCTCGCTCTTCAGCGGTAACGCACGCTTTGTTGCCAAAGGCCTCACACAAACGGCCAACTGCTTCACGATCGCCGCAGCGTCCACGGAATCCTCCTTTCGGGCTGCTCCCGCCGCCTTGTTATCGGCCCGAATTCTCGTACCGTCGCGGAAGGGCATGCCCAACGGGGAAGGTGGCCCTTTACCGGTTCAAAGCGGGCTTGCCAGACGCCGTATTTCGCCTGGTGGATGAGGTTTTGGGTTACGGTCCATCATGAGCCAAACTCAAGCTGGATGGCTCGTCATTTCGTCCCATTGAGGTGCTGCCCCTCTGATGCCGCAGGAAAATTGCTGACACGGTCCGCCGCAGATCGCGCTTGCGTCTTGCCTTTCGCGCGAAGCGCATCACGCTTGTGGCAGAGAGCTATGCGGCGCCATTCGTGCTTCGAGCCCTAACACGCCCTACCTCATAGCCTGAAATCGAGCTCAGCTCTGTTTTGCTCTTCTGGTATCCGTTAGAATCAAACGCGCACTGTAACTGCCCCTTTACGCCTTTCACCGATGTAACAATGAACGGAACGAACGAGCACATGGCTTCTCCTCTCATTTCCGAACGTCATCCCTGGGTAAAATATCTCGCGCTCATCAGCATGGGCGTTGCGATATATGCCGGAGCAATCTGGATTTCGTTCTCACTTATCGTCGCTTTGGCATGGGGCGCAGTCATCGCTATCGCTGTGCGACCGATACAGCGCAAACTCGGACAATTCATCGGTGCGAAACTCGCTGCGATCAGCCTTATTGGGCTGACATGTGTGATCTTCACTATTATGGCTGGCATTGCGGGTTATGGCGCGGTGACCGAAATCGGTTCGCTCTCTGAGAAAGCCCATCGTCTTATTGCTCCTCATGAGGCATCAGCCCCGGTCAACGGCAAGGAAAGTACTACGCCAGGCCAGATTGCGTCCTCACAGACCGTGACGAATGCGGAGAGGTCGGACACGGCTCATCATGATGATAAAGAGGGTGGCTCAGGTTCTGCCGATGCGGAAAAACCGACCCTACCGCCAGCCGTCTCAACGCGGATCGACAAAGTCAAAAGCGTTCTTCCTGCCAGTCTCGCAAACAAGATCGATCCGCAACAGATCATGATGATGGCAAAGGCCCAGGCCAAGTCGATTTCCAGAATTGCCGGGCTCGCGGCTTTCAAGATCCTCAAGAGTATTCCACATCTTCTCGAGGCCTTTTTCGTTGCGATGCTTACCGCTGCGTGTTGTCTCCTATCCTACGGGCGCATCACATCCTCTCTTCGTACGGTCAGTATGCAGCTCACGCAGCGCGATGACATTCTTCTGCACATCGTTCGAAGCGTTCGCGGGGCCGTCAACGGGCTGGTTCTTGTTGGTATTGGTGAGGCGCTTGTCTGCTCGCCGCTGATTTTCATTGCTGACGCAGCGCACGCCGTCATTCTGACGATTGTTCTGGCGATTGCGGCATCGATCCCGTTCTGCGGTTATCCGGCAGTAATTCTTGTGGGTGGCATCATTGCTGCATCGGGGTCCATGAACATGGGTATCGCCGTAGCGGGCTGGGGGCTTTTCGTTCTGTTTTGTGGGGAGCATTTCGTCCGTCCGAAATTCATCTCGGACGAGACCCGCCTGCCGTTCCTGCACACCATCGTCGCTATCATGGGCGGGCTGCATATGCTTGGCCTGGTAGGTCTGTTTATCGGGCCGGCAATTGTAGCTGCGGCACACATGCTCTGGTGCGAACTCGACGGTTCACGGCGGAGCCCGGAAACTGCGAGACGAGCCGCCTGAACCGTCTCCAGTACCATGGAGCGACAACGGATCGTTCGGCTGCGGACGGTCCTCACGCTTCGACAGGCCGCGTGTAGCGCTGTCGGACGATATAGGAAACTAGTGAAGCTGAGTTGTCTTCCGGTTTATGGAAATGATCATCCGTAATGACGCCTCTGCACAGTCACGCGCCACGCAATAATAGCTTTGCGTAGTGAGCAGAGGCGATACCTGACCTCATCAGGAGGTGATGGAACAAGGCGCAGGAGCGCAGGTTCAGGATCCATCACCATGACATGACGATTGTCGCAGGGTTGATGGGCGGGCCGCTCCCATTTACCCGCAGTCGAGAGGCTGTGCGGTACGCCCTATCTGATAGGGCACGTCAATCATCATCGTCAGATCGTCCTTCGTCCAACCTGAAATTTTCGCAAACTTGCGACGTGTCCAGTGATTGGAGAACATCTTGTCGGGGCCATCTGCTCCTTCGTGAGCCGATACAGATACCTATTTCCACCCTCCTCCGAAAAGTCTGAATGAGATTTCTCTCTGCCTGCGCAAGAACCTGAGCTCAGGAGCTTGCGCAGGCAGCATATTCCGGTCACGGCTCCGGTCTTTGGATCACCGTAGAAGCCTATGACCCGGTTTTGTCTTAGATTCTGCCCAGTTTGCGAGTGTCAGCAATGAAGGGTGCTCACGCCGCAGAGCTGGGATATCGGCCCTGAATCCGTCCCGAGCGATCCACTCGAACATCAGACGAAAGTCCTCCGGAAGGCGCGCTCGTATCACGGGCGGGATCATGGAGGAGAGGGTGGGCCGTATTCCGTCATGTCTCAAAGTCGATACTGCGGAGCGGGCGGTCATACTGTCGCCAGCAAGCTCCACAGCACGGCCGAGATACAGGTCCGGTTTCTCGAACGCCTCCGCGGCGAACCAAGCAACATCTTCCACCGAGACAAGCTGCATGGTCTGATTGGGCCTAAGATAGGTCTTCATCATGGAAAGCATGGTGATCCGAAAGATCAGGCTCAAAAAGTTTTCCATGAAGGCAGCAGGGCGCAAAACCGTGGCGGGCAACCCCAATGAGGCAATGTGCTGCTCTATCGCCCATTTGCTCTCGAAATGAGGCACGCCGCTCCGTCGCTCTACCCCGCCTGCGGAGCATTGCACGAAGTGCCGCACACCATTCTTCTTTGCGAGGCTGGCAAGCCTCTTTCCCTGCTGCTCCTCACCGGTTGGGCCGATCTTCATGGGCGACTGGACGGACAAAACGCCTTCAGCACCATCAAGCGCTAGTCGCAAGGAGCGCTCGTCATCCAGATTTCCACGAATGACCTCAACCCCACTTGTCGCCAGAGCGACTGCTTTCGGTGCGTGCACATTACGAACGAGCGCGCGAATGCGCCAATGCCCTCGGCGTTGCATCTCGCGGATCGTGGCGCCACCTTGTTGTCCGGTCCCGCCCATAATCAGAATGACTGGTTTCGACATCTCGATCTCCTTGAGTAAGAAGCAGGATAAGTCGTTCCCGGTGGACTGAGCAGATGGGTCAATGCAAACATGCCGTTCCACATCTGGAACGCAGATCATGAACTCAGATGACCTTGGCAGCTTCCTGCGTATCGCGGAGGCGATGAGTCTCAGTGCGGCCTCGCGTTCGAGCGGCACGCCTAAATCGTCACTCAGCCGAACACTATCGCGCCTGGAAGGCGAAATAGGAGCCAAGCTGTTCGAACGCGGCCCACAGGTCCTCAGGCTGACCGAGGCCGGGCGCATACTCCTCACCCATGCAAGACGTGTCATGGACGAGTTGAACGAGGCCTCCGCGGCTCTTGACGGTGTGACGGGGCAGCCTCGGGGTATTCTGAAAGTCAGCGCGGCAACGACATTCGCAATCGGGCTGGTGGCGCCAATGCTGCCGCGCTTTTTGCAAGACTATCCCGATCTGCGCATCCATCTGGACGCCGAAAACCGAATTGTCGATCTACCGAAAGAGGATATCGACGTGGCAATCCGGATAGGAGTCATGTCTGACTCGGACCTGATCGCCAGCAAATTGGGTGGGATCGAATTATGGCCCTGCGCCAGCCCGTCCTATCTCTCTGAGAGGGGCACGCCCCGAACCCCGTACGAGCTGGCCGATCACGAGTTGCTCGGGTGGACCGATCATCCTTCGATCTGGTGTTTCCGGGATAGCTCGGCATGCGATCATTGCGTGTCGGTTGCTGTTGGATCCGTTATCCCGGAGCCCGCCGTTCTGCAGGTCATCCTCGAAAATGGGGGAGGGATAGGACGCTTACCTGACTTTCTGGCACGTTCCTTGGTCGAGCAAGGGCGGCTTGTACGACTGCTCCCCGATTTTCAGACAGAGACTGTAGAGGTACATGCTGTGTATGCAGCACATCGGAGCCTCTCTTCCAAGGTCCGAGTGTTTATCGACGCCTTGCGTGTACATCTGACACGATAATCGGCCGTGTCATTCTTTGGGACATAGGTCATCGGCGCCGAATGCGAGAGTTATCTGATATCATCTTTCTCTACCGGTGCCCACGCGCTGGGGACCGTAAGAACCGTCGCACAATGCAATTTCACCCGGAACGGTAAACCTGTGGCTCTTGGCCACAGGCGTGAATTCCTCAGTTTGGCTTTGTCATCTCGCCTTTCGATTCAGCGCCCATCGCGTCATTGCTCATCGGATCGCGCTTCATCGCGTTGGCCATCTTGTTCTTCTTTTCCATACCCCCAGATTTCATCATGCTACCATGCTTGCTCATGGACTGCTTCGACATTCCATGGGGCGCCATTTCGTCCCTTGTCATGGCATGCTTCTTCATGTTGTCTGAAGACATGTCACCGTGGGACATGCTGTCATGTGTCATAGCGCCCTGCGACATCGTCCCTTGTGCCATGGTGTCCTGAGCGAAGGCAGGGGCTCCCAGCAGCACTGTCGAAGAAAAGGCACAGGCGAGTGCGAGTGTGCGAAAAGACATGATTACATTCCTGGATCGGTTTAAAGGATCGGAAAATGGCCGCGCCAGCTTCCGATATCTTTTCTTTCGCCTCAGCCTGCCCGCAGGTTACATGCCTGCGTGATTTTTTATGAACCGCCGAACCAGTCATAGCCCTGGTCTTCCCAATATCCACCCGGGAAATGGTTCGTGACCTCGATAGAGGCGAGATATTTCGGGTTTTTATAGCCGAGTTTTGTAGGAATACGGATTTTCATCGGGGCGCCATAGGCGGGTGGGAGAGGGTTCCCGCCAAAATCCAGCGCCATGATTGTTTGCGGATGGAGTGCCGTCGCCATATCGATACTCGTGCTGTAATCATCAAAACAGCGGAAATTCACATATTTTGCCCGCAGATCGGCCCCGACATGTTGCAGGAATACAGAGAGTGGAACCCCCGACCAATCTCCGATAGCGCTCCACCCCTCCACGCAAATATGTCGCGTGATCTGACTTTTCTGCGGCAGGGAGCGAAACCGGGCGACCGACCAGGGGCTCTTGTCTGAAACAAGCCCGCTTACCTCCAGCCGCCATGATGACGTCTCGACAAGTCTTATGTCGCTCTCGTCATAATAGGCATTGAATGGAAACGGATGGGTGATGCGTGACGGATCGAATTCCCTTGCGAGGCGCTGGCGGCTGAAAAGAAGCGCCTGCATCCGGTCGGTAAAGCGTGACATCAGGCTGAGGGCGTGTTCCACCGACGCATTATCGTCCAGCGCGCAGCCTGACAGCAGGGAAAGCCCACCAAGCGAAAGACTGTTTCGCAGGAAGAGCCTGCGTTCGAGCTTGCGCAACTCGGGCGCGACACCGGCGCGGTCGATTTTCGGCGGGCTCATGATGCGCTCTCTCTGTCGCTATCTGTCATGCGTCGCCCGAACACCATGCCCCACAAGGTGGCAGGCACCATCAGGGCTAGCGCGATATGGAGCAAAAGAAAGCCCACAATCAGGCTCATCATGGCAAAATGGATGCATCGGGCAATGTTGTAGCCTCCGAACAACCAGGTCAGCCATCCAAGTTGCACGGGTTTCCAGATCGACAAGCCCGTCGTGACTGTCAGCACAGCAACCACAAGCACGCCCGTGTAGAGCGCACGTTGCACGGCGTTGTAGTGCCCGGCCTTGTGGGAGAGCTTCAGGCGCAGGGCCTGCCCAACATCCCTCACCACAGATCGCGGTCCTGCGGGACGCAGGTCGTTGCGAAAATGCCCGCTTGCGGCGCCATACACAACGTAAACCAGCCCCGCCCCCATCAGCACCCACATGGCAGCAAAATGCCAGGCAAGGCCGCCGCCAAGCCAGCCTCCAAGAGTGATGGCAGCGGGGAATTCGAAAGGCAGGATAGGGGAGGCGTTGTAGATCTGCCAGCCACTACCGATCATGACGAGCATGGCAAGCGCGCCTGCCCAATGGGTGAGGCGTATGATCGGTGCGGGCGCGCGTCGCGATCGTGACATGGCAGTTCGTTCCCTGAGTCTTCTGGAGGCTGGCAGAGCTTCCTTCGTGCGCAGGCCCCTAAAAGTTACGGCACGGAACGAACAAAAACATTGTGGCTGCCCGTAACCTTTGCACGGTGCAGCACGAAGGATGGAGTGAAATTCAGCAAAAGGGCGAAGTTCATGACATCGCGTCGACAATTCTGCCTTGCTTCAGTCTGTCTGGCTCTGTCGGGCCGCGCCTGGGGCGCAGAACCTTATCCCGTGACGCATAGTGCTGCTGAATGGCGGCGCCTGCTCACACCGGAGCAATTCGAGATTCTGCGCGAGGCTGGCACAGAGGCACCCTGGTCCAGCCCGCTCCTGAACGAACACCGACAGGGGCGGTTTGCCTGCGCAGGCTGCGCAACGCCGGCATTTGACTCACGCAGCAAGTTCGAAAGCGGGACGGGCTGGCCAAGTTTCACGGCAGCGCTGCCCCAAGCTGTTCAGGAGCGTGGGGATGACAGTCTTGGCATGGAGCGCACGGAGGTACGGTGCGCGACATGCGGTGGTCATCTTGGCCATGTCTTTGATGACGGTCCCCAACCGACCGGATTGCGCTACTGCATGAACGGTGCAGCCTTTACCTTCAGGCCAGTCTGAAAGTTCGCATGATGATCAGAAAAAACGTGCTTGGCGTCGCGCTCGCCACATTCAGCCTTTATGGCATTCTGCACCAGGTCACCTCAAGGGCGTCTGCCTATCCGACCTTGCCTGAGCCCGTTATCGTGGCAAAGACCGGTAACGACAAACCCATCGGGCAGATGACGGCACCCCCCGATGATTCCCGTCCGGGGATGACACCATCCAGCGTCGTTTTTGCGGGAGGGTGTTTCTGGGGGGTGCAGAGCATTTTCCAGCATGTGCGAGGCGTCACCGCTACCCGAGCTGGATATGACGGCGGTGCGCGTGACACGGCCCAGTATGAACGCGTCAGCGAAGGCGATACCGGTCATGCGGAATCGGTTGAGGTTGAGTATGATCCGACCCTCGTCAGCTTTGGCACGCTGATGCGGATATTCTTCACCGTGGCACTGGACCCGACGCAGATCGACCAGCAATTCCCCGATACGGGGCCACAATACCGTTCCGTCATTTTTACGCGCACAGCGCAACAGGCGCGCGAGGCAGAGGCCTATATCGCGCAACTCGATGCCGCCCACATCTTTGCCCAGCCCATCGCAACGCATGTTCAGCCTGACAAGGCGTTTACCGGGGCGGAAAGAGAGCATCAGAATTTTGCGGCGCGTTATCCGCATAATATCTACATCGAGACCTATGATGCCCCGCGGCTGGACGCACTGCGTGCCAGCTTCCCGGCAAGCTGGCGGACAGAGCCGGTCCTCGCACTTTCTACGGCACCCGGGTCTTTACGTATGTCAAATGATAGCGGTAGGAAATGATCTCCGGTCACGCATGAAGGCAGCAGATTTTTGACAGAAGCGGATTGGAGCCGTTGGATGGAGGCCGCGCAGGCAGGAGATGCACAGGCTTATCGCCTGGTGCTGGGCGAGGCTCAGGCATGGTTGCGCCGTTTTTTCCTCAAACGCTTGCCGCCCTCAATGGTCGATGACGCCGTGCAGGACACCCTTATGGCGGTGCATGAGAAGCGTCACACCTTCGATCCTTCCCAGAAATTCGGCCCGTGGATTGCGGCGATTGCGCGTTACAAATGGATTGATCGCCTCCGGGCCGCCAGGCGTACACAAACGACCCTGCTTGATGAGACGGTGGCTGTGGGCGATCACGAGGAACAGGTGACCACGGCTCATGCACTGGAAAAGCTTCTGGCGCAGTTGAAGCCGGGGCCAGCAGAAGCGATCAGGTTGGTGAAGTTGCAGGGATTGAGCATAGAGGAGGCAGCACGTCGCACAGGGCAATCCGCGACGCTGGTGAAGGTCGATATCCATCGCGGGTTGAGTCGTATGAGCACGCTGGTGATGGGAGGCAATGATGGTGAATGATCCCCTGATCGAGCAATTTGTAACCGATCTTCGCCCCGTCCGGAGGCGCTCGCTCTGGCGCGATGCCTTGACCCTCGCGGTTCTCGCCGGGGTCGAGATTGGTGCAGTGCTCGGGTTTGGCCTGATGCGCCCTGACATGCCCCATGCCATGCACATGATGAGCTTCTGGTGGAAGGCAATCGGACTGCTGCTGATCGTCGGGCTGGGCGTTGCTTCGGCGCTGGTCTCGCTCGACCCGACGCGTTCGCCCCGGCAGGGGCTGCGTCGGCTGGGCGTGACCGCTCTTGTACTTTTTGCTCTTGGCTGGCTTGTGGATGCGCTTCAGGCTGAGCCAGAGGCCTTATGGCTCAGGCTTGATCCGGTGCACGGCATGGTCTGTGCACGCAAGATCGTAGAGCTTGCTCTGCCCGCTGTCCTCGCGCTGGGTGTTATCGTGCGCCGCGGCGCACCGGTTGATGTGCGCGGAACGGCGTGGGTCACTGGCATTGCCGGCGCGGCTTTTGGTGCGCTCGTCTTTGCTCTTGCCTGCCCCTTCGATGACCCGCTTTATCTCGTCGTCTGGTATTCATTGGCCTGTGCGCTGACGGCCTGCGGCACGCGTCTGGTATTGCCGTGGCTGATACGCTGGTAGTTCCGGGCGATGCGGGATGCATCGCCCGATGCGGCGGGGTGGAACCGATCAGATCGCGCTGTCTTTCGGCAACTTGTCCTGCGTTCTGAGCTCGAAATCCGAGCTGTCATGGCGTTCGCGAAGCTGGGAAGAGAGCGGGCCTGAGAGCCTGTTCACCATCCGGCCCCGCTGGACAGCAGGGCGTTCGAGCAACCGGGCTGACCACGCCTGCACATGGGAATACTCCTGGACGCTCAGAAACTGTGCAGCATCATTATAAAGCCAGCCTTCAACAAGGCCGCCATACCAGGGAAAGATTGCCATATCGGCGATTGTATAGGTGTCGCCTGCTATATATTCATGCCTGGCAAGCTGCCGGTCGAGAACGTCCAGCTGGCGTTTGGTCTCCATGGCAAACCGGTTGATTGCATATTCGATCTTCTCAGGGGCGTAGGCATAGAAATGGCCAAAGCCGCCGCCGAGATAGGGTGCGCTGCCGACCTGCCAGAAAAGCCAGTTCAGACAGGCCGTACGCGATGGAACATCCCGAGGCAGAAAAGCCGCGAATTTCTCGGCGAGATAAAGCAGGATCGATCCTGATTCGAAGACGGGCAGGGGGGTGCCCCCGCTTTGGTCGACCAGCGCCGGGATCTTGGAATTCGGGTTGATGGCTGTAAAGCCCGATCCGAACTGATCGCCATCCCCTATATGGATCAGCCAGGCATCATATTCCGCCCCCTCATGTCCCAGGGCCAGGAGTTCCTCCAGCATGATCGTCACCTTTACCCCATTGGGCGTACCCAGTGAGTACAGCTGGAGCGGGTGATGCCCTAAGGGGAGGTTCTTTTCATGCGTCGGCCCGGCGACAGGGCGATTGGTGCTGGCAAATTTGCCGCCATTCTGTTTGTCCCATGTCCAGACACTGGGCGGTGTATAGTTTTCCGAAGCGGTCATGAGCGCTGCTCCCGATTGTGGATAGGGAAATTGGATGGGAAGAGGGCCCGTTGTGCCTGATCGTCCATATCGGTCTTGAATGCGTGCCTCTTCATGAGCGCCTGTACGCGCGACACGGCCGGTCGGGCATTGATGTCGTGCATGAAGCGAGCAAGTGCAGGCCAGCGCTCGAGCGGATAATCTTCCTTGAGCACACGGGGCGCACGCTCCAGCCAGCCCCAGGCAGACATATCGGCAATCGTGAAAGTATCGCCCACGATGTAACGGCGGTCCGTGAGGTGCTGGTCGAGAACTGTGTAATGTCGTTCGACCTCGCGCCTGTACCGATTGACGGCGTAGTCCAGCCCGGCGGGCGCTGCATGCTGAAAATGCACGGCCTGACCGGAAAAAGGCCCGAGTCCGGATGCGATAAACATCAACCATGACAGCAATTCAGGCCGGTCCGCGGGGGTCCCAAGATATTGCCCGGTCTTTTCAGCAAGATAGAGCAGTATTGCATTGGAATCGAACACGCGTGTTGCCGGGCCCGCAGGACCTTCGGTGTCGATAATGGCAGGCACTTTGCCATTGGGGTTGATCGCGAGAAACGCCGGGTCATGCTGATCACCCTTGCGGGTATCGACCGGTATGGCCTCATAGGGCAAACCGGTTTCCTCGAGCATGAGGGCGATTTTCGCCGGGTTGGGCGTGGGATGGAGATAAAAACGGATCATGATAGCTCACCCTTGCGAAACCATGTCAGTCTGATTGGCAGTATGGGCGGGTCCTGCTGACGCTCCACCGTACTGGTGATCGCAATCCTGTGGTGATCACGGAGCCCTAGACCGCGGCCGCACCACCGTCGACAATGAGGTCAATGCCTGCAACATAACTGCTTTCATCAGAAGCCAGAAAGAGCGCGGCCGCAGCAAGTTCCTCTGGCTGCCCCAATCGCTTCATGGGCACGGCTGCAGCCCATTGACGCTTGACGGCTTCGGCACCTTCCGGCGTATCGGCCTGACTGTCCATGATTGGTGTGTCGAACGGTCCGGGGCTGAGGGTATTGATCCGTATGCCGCGTTCGACCAGTTCGGCCGTCCAGGTTCTGGACAGGCTGCGTATTGCAGCCTTGCTTGCGCTGTATGTGCCATAGCCAGGCACACCCTTATTGGCAGCGATGGATGACACAAGGATGACTGAGCTGCCAGACCGCAACAGGCCAAGTGCCTTGCTGATCGTGAAATACAGGCCTTTCACGTTGATATCGAACGTCCGATCGTAATTGGCTTGTGTTGCCTGTTCGAGTGTTTGAGGCAGAACGATACCGGCATTGGCGACCAGGATATCGATAGCCCCACGTTCACGCCGTATCGTTTCCACCACGCGTTCGATATCACCGGGGAGACTGACATCGGCCTGTATAGAGGCGGCCTGACTGCCCAATGCCGCTACAGCCCGCTCAAGCTCGGCCTGTCGCCGACCGGTGATATAGACAAATGCGCCTTCAGCGATGAAACGCGTTGCGATTGCAAGCCCGAGCCCGCTGCTTCCTCCGGTCACAAGGGCCGTTTTTCGATGCAGTTTCGTCATAACTGTTCCTTTTCGAAGGCAGATTGCCGTGAAGTACTCACGAAGCGCGAGAGGGGCGCAGAGAGGTTCGTGAACGCCGCAGGCTGGATGTCATCGGGAGCGCGAGACGAGGCCCGTTCTACCGGCAGGGTACAGTACTTGGGTGAGGGCTCAGAGCAGACCGCGATGGCCTTCATACTCTTCGCTTTTGTCGAGTCCACGCTCAGCAATGATCTTCGCAGCGACAGGCATGACACCGGAAATGGCGGGGAAGCCGACATAAGGGAGCATCTGTATCAGAGCCTCCTCTATTTCCTTCAGCTTCATACCGTGATCGAGCGCAAAACCCATATGGAGGCCGAATTCATGAGGCTGGCGCAGCGCAACCATGACGGTCATGGTGATGAGACTTCGACGCGCCTGATCGAGCCCTTCACGTGTCCAGATGTCCTCGAAAACATGATCGACTGCATACCCGGCTATGGCTGCGCCAAATGTGCCTGACTGTGATGCTGCGATGAGCTTGGCGGATTGTTCGTCACCCATCAAATGGCGAGTGAAGCTATTGCCCATGTCATTGGAGCGCATATCTCTCTCCGTATCCTCAGTGAAAAACTCCGCCCCTGCGCGAGCCGGGGCGGTATGGATGGAGCAATCAGTCGGCCGACTGGGTCGCGTGGCGCAGGGCAGGAAGCATGTCGGCAGGTTCCGGGCGACGCGTATAATCCGGATTGACCTCGGCATAGAGAATGACGCCGTCCTGACCAATGACGAAGCGGCCAGGCATAGGCAGCGTCCAGCTGTCGTCACCATTGAAACCGGGCAGATCGTTCTTGAGATTCTTGTAAAGCTCAATCAGATAATCAGGCAGGGTAAAGCGAAGGCCAAACTGCGCGGCGACGTCATTATGCGTGTCAGACAGGATCGGAAATTGCAGTTCATTCTGGCGGATTGATTTTCGGCTGTTTACCGCAGTTTGCGGGGAGATCGCGATCAGATGGGCGCCAAGCTCACGAAATGAGGGAAGTGCCGCTTCGAGAGCCTGCAATTCCATGTTGCAGTAAGGGCACCACACACCGCGATAAAAGCTGATGACCAAAGGCCCCTTGGCCAGAAGATCAGCAGAAGAGACAGGGTTACCCTCGGGGTCGTTCAGCGTAAAAACGGGTGCCTTGTCTCCGGCTTTGAGGGCTTTTTCCGCAGCGCCGGACGCAACCAGCTCGGCGGTGGCACGGTGCATGGTTTCGATGACGCTATGCGGAACGTTATAGGGGGGCTTTCCGGCTTCGAAATCGGTCTTGAAGGCGTCGAGCTTTGCCTGAAGTGTCATGGGTTCGTTTCCTTGAAATCTGGTGACGGATCTGACGATAGGAGGTCGCCGTACCGGAGGGATGATGGCAGGTACGACTAATGGTCATTCCCTGGTGGAATAACCGCGGTGGTTATTGCTCTGGTGTCGAGGCGTCGAAGAAGGGATAATCGGTGTAGCCACGAGCATCGCCGCCGTAGAAGGTCGAGCGGTCGTAATTTGTCAGAGCAAGGTCCCCGCGCAGGCGCTCAGGCAGATCGGGATTGCTGATGAAATGCCGGCCGAAGGCGACGGCATCGGCATCACTGGATGCGAGCACGGCTGCGGCACTGTTTTTGTCGAACCCACCTGCCGCGATCAGCGTGCCCCGAAATCTCTCGCGCAGATCACGCGCGGCCACAGGTTCGCTCTCGGCGATGAGTTCCGTGCCCTTGATGCGGGGTTCAACCACATGCAGATAGGCGATGCCGAGCCTGTCCAGCTGCTCCGCCACATAACCGAAGGTTTCTTGGGGGTTGCTGTCTGACATCGAACCGTAGGTGCCACTTGGGCTCAGGCGAACACCCACGCGGTCTGCCCCCCAGACGGATATGACTGCCTGTGTCACTTCCAACAGAAAGCGAGCGCGGTTCTCGATCGGGCCACCATACTCATCGGTGCGGTGGTTGGTACCGTCCTGCAGGAACTGGTCTGGCAGATAGCCATTGGCGCCATGAATTTCCACGCCATCAAAACCTGCCTGCTTTGCCCTTGCGGCACCTTCCCTGAACTGCTCGATCACCGCGGGAATTTCCTCCAGCGAAAGGGCACGCGGCATGGAAAACGGGACAGGGCCACTGGGCGTATAGGCGTCGCCTTCTGCCTTGATTGCAGAGGGCGCGACCGGGGCTGCACCACCTGGCTGCAGATCAGGATGCGACTGTCGCCCTACGTGCCACAACTGCATGACAATCTTGCCACCGCGTGCATGAACGGCTTCGGTCACCTTGCGCCACCCGTCTATCTGGGAGTCGTCATAGATGCCCGGCGCGCCGGCATAGCCGTATCCTTCGAGCGCAACGGGTGTTGCCTCTGAGATGATAAGACCGCCGGGTGAGCTGCGCTGGCTGTAATACAGCACCATGAGGGCATTGGCCTTGCCAGTATGGTCCGACCGCATGCGCGTAAGGGGTGCCATGACGATTCTGTGGCCGAGCGACAGCGCCCCGGCATTGAAGGGCGTAAAAAGTTTGTTCATGGGAATAACCTCGGAGCGATCAGAAGAGGATCAGTTTGGGGCGGCGAGCGTTTCAACCCGGGCGATACCGCGCTGAACGCCAGGTCTGGCCGCAATCCGCTCGTACCAGCGGGCGATATGAGGGGTGTCATCGAGGGTGAGGCCGGGAAAACTGCGCCGCCAGAGCCAACCGAAATGGGCAATATCGGCGATAGTAAAATGATCGCCTGCCACGAAATCCCGGTGCGCCAGCAAGGTGTCGAGCACATGCAGGACGCGTTTTGCCTCTTTGTCGAAGCGCTCGATCGCGAGAGGCAGTTTCTCGCTAGCGAAACGCTGGAAGAAACCCGATTGGCCGAAGGCGGGGCTCAGGGCAGAGGCGTGAAAGAAAAGCTGCTCGAAAACGCGCGCCCGTTCGGCCCCGGTTGCAGGGAGAAGTCGGCCGGTTTTTTCAGCCAGGTATACGAGTATGGCTGCAGACTCTGTGAGGACGAGCTTCTCATCCCTCGCGTCGTGATCAACCAGTACCGGAACCTTCTGGTTAGGATTAAGCGTCGTAAAGGCCGTGGTACCCTGTTCGCCTTGCCGGATATTGATGCCGTGTAGCGCATAGGCGAGATCGAGCTCTTCCAGCGCGATGGTGACCTTGACGCTGTTGGGCGTCGCGAAAGCGTAGACCTCAATCATGAGCGGTTCCTCCATCAGGTTTTGCAAGGAGAGCGGAGAGCGCCGGGAGAAGGGCAGCGACCATGGCTTGTGGCAGGTCACCGGTGAGCTGATAGGCCGAGATGAAATGCGACACCGGTCGTGTTGATACGGCGTTGGTGAAATGAACGATCATCCTGAACCCTGCTCCATCCTTCCCCGACGCTGACCGGGTTGCAGGCCTGGTTTGCCTCTGTTTCACTGGGCATGGCAGATGGCTCGATGCGATAAGCATCATTCCCGGGAGGAATAGAATGGACCGATATCAGGCGATGACCACGTTCGTGCGTGTGGTCGAAACGGGTTCATTCTCAGCAGCGGCACGGCAGCTTCATGTTGGTCAGCCCGCTGTCTCGAAAATCGTGGCACAGCTGGAAGCGAGGCTACAGGTCAGCCTGCTCATACGCTCCACTCATGGTCTTACAGCCACCGAAGCGGGGCAGGCATATTATGAACGCGCACGCAATGCGCTTCAGGAAGCCGACGAAGCGGAGCTCGCCGCACGTGGTGCCGGGAGCGGCCTGTCAGGGCGGTTGCGTGTGTCGGCGGCGACAACATTTGCACGATTGCACATCATACCGCGGCTTCCTGCCTTTCTCGATGCACATCCGCAGCTCGATGTGGATATTCTGCTTGATGACCGGATGATCGATCTCGTTGCCGAGGGGGTGGACATCTCGTTGCGTATGGGGGCTTTGGCTGACTCATCTGCCGTGGCACGCAGACTGGCAACGGGCAAACGCTCGGTCTTGGCCACACCAGCCTATCTGGCGCGTGCGGGGGTGCCGTCAGTGCCTGCTGATCTGGCTGATCACAACGCGATCGTTTACAGTCAGCTCCCCAATGTCTGGTCATTTCACAGGGATGGCTCGGCCGTCTCGGTGTCCGTTTCCGGGCGTCTCAGGGTCAGCGCCGCCGAAGGCCTGCGGGCAGCAATACTCGCTGATATGGGCCTGACCATCACCTCGGACTGGATGTTTGCCCCTGAACTTGAGAGCGGCGCCGTAACGCGCCTCCTTCCGGCATGGTCGTTGCCTGATATCGATCTATGGGCTGTCTTTCCTACCGGTCGAATGATGACCGCAAAGGCAAGGCAATTTGCAAATTTTGTTCAGGGCTTGATGGAATGAAAGCACGATGCCGCCGTGCGGTGCGCGTCCAGAAATCGACGTTTTCGGCCTCGATTTCCTCGGGTGTTTCGGGACGGCGTCTGTCTCGGCGGCTCATATCGGCTCCTTTGATGACGACCGCCGCCGAATCATGGGGCGTCAGTCCTTGAGGTAGTTCGCGCCGCTGTCACCCTTATGAACATGAGCGTAACGCGTCGTCGTTTTGAGGTCTGCGTGCCCCAGCGTTTGCTGCACCACATGGGCAGGTGCGCCGTTGTCGAGCGCGTGGGAGGCGTGCGCATGGCGGAACCAGTGCGCCGAGGCGTCAGGCAGTCCTGCGCGTTTCGTTGCCCGCTTCACGAGGCGGTGCGCCGCGCTCAAGTGAAGCGGGCACCCATCATAACCGGGGACGACCGGCGTATCAGGACGCCAGCCGTCAGCCCTCGCGGCCATGAGCTCTTTCCACAGCTTCGCGGGCACAGACACATGACGCGTCTTGTTGCCCTTGCCACAAACAGAGGCCACGCCTCCTTGCTGTCGCCGTGTCATATCTCGCCATGTGAGGCCGCACATTTCCGAAATGCGCAGCCCCATGAAATACAGGACGCGAAGCGCCAGCCGCTTTCGCGGGCAGGGTTCGCCGTCAATGATGCGCCTTACATCTTCTTCAGTCAGAATCCGTTCACTCAGACGATCACGCCCGCGCTCCAGGCGCAGCGCCGCGCCTACATCTGCGTCAAAAAATCCGACACGCAGCCCGAAGGCGAGGGCGGATTTGACCGAGGCCAGCTTGCGGCGGCGTGTGGCATCCGAACCGGGCAGGCTGTCGAACCAGGCCTGAAGGTCATCAAGCACCACCTCGGCCAGCGGTTTGGCCGCCCAGCTGCGGAACGCGGTAAGGTCCGCACGATAGGCCCGCGCCGTGTTCGCTGATCGGTTGTGGAGCCACATATTTGTGAGGCGGTCATCGTCAGAGATACGGGGCCTTTTCGCGTCCGTAGGTGGTGCCATTGCCCCAACTCTCCGACAAGATATTGATTTGGTTGGATTTCCGACACTTGGCCGGGGTCTGAAAACCGCCAGATAACAGGTATTATCTGGCGGATTATGAGCGGTATAGGCGGGTTATCTGGCGTCCTGCCCAAAAGGGGATGACAGATAATCCCGCGTTATCATGGCGGCTTTCGGACCCGGGCCGACGGCAGCCCGTCGCGCCTGTGATTGCCACACATGGAAATGCCGGGCACCCGAAGAGCGCACATTGTCTGCGCTTGCAGCAGCAAAACCGCGCATCATGATCTGGTTTTATGGGAAGACGCGAACGCCAATAAAAAAAGGCGTGGGCCTTGGTACTGGTCACACGCCTCCGTAGAGCTTACAGCTTTAATGTCGGTTGCTGTAACACGTCAACAGATTTTCCACGGTCGCCTCGAATAAAGACCTGGTTCATCATCTCTCTACGGGCGTCGTCTCGACTTGAGGGGCAAGACCCCGCCGATTTCCGAAGCACCCATTTAATTGACGTAGTTTTCTATTATATATTGGATCTCATAAAATACTCATTACCAAAAATATATTGATCATTGATATGATGATTTATTTTTTCGATAATAGAGTGCATTTCGTTTACTGTTATATATTCATTATCTGAGTCCATGGGAGAATTATAAATAAATACGAAATTAGAATTAACGTAATTAACCGGAACGCTTTCGTCAATTCTATCGACATTATTGAGAATCAGACCTACGGCTACCAGTCTTTTATCGGGATCGATAATCATCGTCCCGAAATCATTGGCGCTTCCAAGCTCTGAGCTTCCACCCAAAGCAATATACCCGTCTTTTTGAGCGGTCGGTCCAGTATTATGATTATGCCAAGTGGTACTCATGGTACGATCCAGCCTCTTCCGGGATGCGTCATTCAGCTGGGATAGATTGGCATTTTTATACAAGGTTTGAGCGCAGCTCAGCAGTAATGCAGCGCCCTTAGGATTGGCCGTTCTATAGTCGGCAAAAGACAGATCTGCAAAACTTCCATCCGGAAGTTTTTTCCCTTCCGAAAAAGAGGGAATATCCGGAAAACGGCATTTTGTTTCTTCCGCATGCGGCTTTGATGGGAAAGCAAGCAAGAGACACAGAGCCGACATAATGAAAATGAGCTTCAACATAGTTTACTCTAAAAAATCCATTTTGCGCTCAGGATATAATAATAATTGGTATAGAGCAAACCATACATTTACTCCTCAAATATAGAAAATCGTCAATGATCCGTGCAAGGCCAGTGTCGGCCAGAGTTATTTTAAAGCGATCAATAATCGATCGAGGCGTGTTCTGAGAAAGGTTTGCTCTTAGAGCCTGTTTGGAAAGTTGGAGCGGATGTGATTCAAGCTCTGGATGTGGACACCAGAGCAGAGGGCCCGAATGGCCGGGATTGCCCGCAAG
>NZ_JAMXQU010000011.1 GCF_024054035.1 Asaia lannensis NBRC 102526 | reverse complement strand
CTTGCATTATGCCGGAACCGATACCCAGAGACTGCAAACCATGCTCCTGCATACCCTGCATTTCAGGGCGGTAAAGGATTTCAGGGAGACAAACACACCCAGGGTTTCCACGATTTCAAAGGCGCCGAAGCAGGGAAACACAGCCTCTTGCTTTGGTCCTGTTCCAACTTGTTTATATAAGAACCAAGAAGGTGTTCGAGCTTCCAGTCTGCCTTGCGAATGTACGGGCTCCAGAGGGCAACCTCCTCCCCGAGAGGATGCAAAGCATTGTATATCCCTGAACAGCCTGCGGGAAATAATTCCCGCACCCGTCCTTTTGGGGAGAGGTGCAGGAGGGCCCTCCTATCAGGACTTCAGGCGATTG
Organism: Asaia lannensis NBRC 102526; assembly: GCF_024054035.1. GTDB lineage: Bacteria > Pseudomonadota > Alphaproteobacteria > Acetobacterales > Acetobacteraceae > Asaia > Asaia lannensis. Next base: position 117,209 of record NZ_JAMXQU010000011.1, on the reverse strand, counting down.
CGACGTTCCAGCTCCCAGCCTACAAGCTCGCGCAAAGCGCCGTAAGCCTCGGAGCCTACAGAGGGATAGGTGGTCGGCGATGAAAAGATCTCCCGCGAAAGATCCATAACAGCCTTGAATGATTTACCATCGAGGTGAACCAGACGATGAAAATCGAACACCCCGAAAAGCTGTTCATTCCACCACCAGAGCAGGAAATCGCGAGCGATCATTTCGCCACGGCTGGTGCCACGAGCCATTTTCAGGAGATGATTGAAGGCGTCTGAATTAATCATGGCATACCTCCCATTTCCTGTATGATCTCCAGAACCGTTACGACATCCTCGATACTCTGGAGGCGATTCTTCAGCATCCAGAATCTGTCCACCAGTACCTGGGCTCCTTCCTCATCGCCCCGCTCTTGCAGGGCTTTCAGACGAGTCTCCACAGCGGAAATCTTCCACTCGACAAATCTGCTGGCCACATCCAGTTGAGCCATAGCAATTTCATGATGGGTCATGACTGGCCTCCCTGTCCTTCATAAGACCAGGGGAGAGGTTTTTTGCCCTTCATCTCTGCCAGGAGCGAGAACCCGAGATCGAAATGGGCATGCAAGGCAATCGACGCCCCTGCATTGAACTCATCTGGCGCAAAGCGAGCGAACCATTGCACATACTGGATTTCACAATCCAGGCTATGCCCGTGATAGCGCTCCCAATCACGAAAAACCAGCAATCCCAGCGCGACAAAGAGCGCATTTCCAAAGCCCTTAAGCTCGGCATTGCTATCTTCCTGCTCCCAGCCAAATGCACTGACTTCACTTGCCGGAATCTGTGAATCCACAAAGAAGCTCAGCAGATGAGCAGGGTTCGCATCTCTTAGATATGCGGATTTTCTGAGAGTTTCAGCATATGCATTCGCACGTTTTGCTGTTGTAAACCCTTGTCCCTTCAGGTCTGCCCTGATGAGGGAAATAATGCGCTCGATTTCTGTCACTGACAGAGAGGCATCGCCTATATGCCTTGTCGTTCCAAGGGCTTTCGCTCTCTCGACTACATTCTTTTCGGTAAGTTCGAGTTGTTTAATTATGTCTTTTAAATGGGTCATTGTTCCTTCTGTTCGCCCTCCCTTGTGGGGCAAGAAGACGTATAGCCAATATGATGTATCTTGTCAAGTATTTATTTTTGGTGATTTCAAACTCTCTCATTTTTTCAAATCTGTACATACAGTTACTTCAGACCCACCCTGGAACCTCAATAACGCCACCAGGAGATTTTCTCTCCCCTGCATCTCCTCAAGCTACAATGACTCACGCGCGCGAGGGGCATCATGAAAACTGAAACAGTGCATATCCGGATCAGTCCGGAGGAACAGGAGAGATTAAAACGTATCGCAGGACCACGCAGACTGTCTGTCTGGTGTCGCAGGGTTCTGCTGAACGAACTGGCAGGAGGGACTTCGATTGCAGAGGAGCTTCTGGCCTTGCGTCAGGAACTGTCAGCGATAGGGAATAACCTCAACCAGATTGCGAAACGTCTGAATACTGGCGAACAGGTGGAGATCGCCTCCAAGCTTCCTGAGCTTGATGACCTCAAAGCCCGCATTAATCGCGCGCTGGGGAGGGTTCGATGATACTCAAGAGCAACCCCATCAAAACCACATCTGGTTCCGGCGCCATTTATCATCATCTCGTCGAGAAGACCGGCGACAATGAACGCATCCATGTCTGGAAAGGTAGACGTCAGGATATCGATGATTGCATCGCGGATGCCACAGCCTTCAATCGTGTCAATGCTGTCCAGCACTTTCAGATATCATCCCGCGAGAAACTGACGACCGAACAGTTTGCAGACTGCATCACGATGCTGGCGCAGGAATTCGGGTTCAGGGCGTCCGATGTTGCCCTTGCGGTCATCCATACCAAGACACGCCATGATGGCGAGGCCGATAACCGCCACTGTCATATCCTGGTCCGCACAACCAATGCAGAAACAGGCCGGGTTCTGGATGTGTCACACCGCTACGAAAGACAGGAGAAAATCGCTCGTCTGTTCGAGCTGAAGCACGGGCTGGAGCTGACCAAGGGACGCCACAACCTAGCGGTGTATCACGCTGTGCCAGAAGAATATCGCGAGAGATTACAGGTGCTCTCTGAAGGGGCCTTGCCCAATTCCGTCCTCTCGGACCCGCAATCCAGACGCACTCAGAGACAGGGAGCCAGTCCCTTCGACATCAAATATGTCCTGCGTGACCTCTATGCCGGAAGCACAGACTGGCAAGCCTTCCAGAGTGCGATATCTTCGCAAGGCTGGTCCCTGATGGCGGGAGACAAAAAGCCCAACGTGGTGCTGCTGAAAGACGAGCAGGGCGTCATCGTGGGCTCACTCTCCCGCTTGCTGGGTGTTCGCAAATCAGAGTTCAGCGCCTTCGTTCTCGGCCACGAAACACCTGAACAGAGCGCGATACGTCAGGGAAGTAAGGAAGATATAGCCAGCCCTGGCCCTCGTGACACATCACGAAACCCAACTGGCAAGGGGGAAACCCCCGTTGACCCCTCTGCTGTTGAGGATGGAACACCTTCACCGGACCCACGCAAACCTTTCGAGGATTCCGTCAGCACGACCCTTGAACCAGCAAGCAGGAGAAAAATATCAGGGCCTGTCCTGAGAACCGGCGCCACCGCCAGGAGTGTCGCAGGGACTGGAGCCATACCTGCGTCATCCCCCAAGACACGCGCCAGTATCACCAGGGGCATGACACAATCGGAAGTTCAGGCCGTTATCGACTTCAACGAAGCGCAGGCAGAAAAGGAACAGCAACTTCGCGACCATCTCCATGACCAGAAGCGTTTTGCTGACCTGCTGACCGAGCTGACAGAGAGCTTCCAGTCCCGCTGGTCCCATCTCCCTGCTGAGCCTCATCCCGACCCGAAATCGCGTGATACAGCGTATATCAGGGCTGGCCATGAGAAGCGTCTGACTGGAGTGAGACAGGACTGGCTGGAGGCAGAGGCCCGTGTCACCCTGTGGACGCCATGGCACAGAGCAGAAGCCCGCAAGGCCAGAGCCGTATTCGATGAGGCGTTGGAGGCTCTGGGCTATCACAGGCACGATATCGGCAAGCTCGATATGAGCGATGACAGCAATTTTTTATATGCGATGAAATGGATGGCAGACTGGATTGTCCGCAGTCGCGAACACAGACACCGCGACTGGATGAACCTGCCTGAGGTGAAGGACTATCTGAGAGAGAAGCAGGCCCTGAAAGAGGTTCTGGCCTATCTCAAAGACACGCAGGATAACGAGGTCATGCAGATGGCCCGCATCAACCTTCTCTCTGCCAAGGCCCGTGTCACCACATTGCGCCAGAGGGCGGACAGAGAGGCGATGGAGGCACGTGATGTGCAGTCAGGCACAGGCGGAAGCAACAGACCACGCAACGCCTCCCATACGCCTTCTCAAACCCGTCCAACATCAGCCAACACCCGCCCGTCCCTGTCTGGCATCATGGGTATTGTGTGAGGGGCAAGTTAGCCGAGGGGATAATTCCCCCCGATGACCACGTCAAAGCTCGGGCTTCAGCGATGACGCCTTGCCGAGTTTCGCGTCGACGGACGCATTGAGTTGCTTCAGCAATTCGCTCGCCACCATGCGTTCGGCCCGCATGTCGTGCAGGTCGAAGCTGATATGACCGATATTGGCCGGATTGCCTGATACGCTCTGGAGACGCACCTGCAACAGCCCTGTCTCTCCCGGCACGTCATAGGTCGAGACATCCTCGCTTCGGGGCGAGACAACGTGAATCACTCCCTCGATTTCCTGACCTGCCATATTCGCATAGAGCTGGCGACTGGCTTCGCCATAGGGGCCGGGAGCTGGCAGGTGCAGACCATATTTCCCGGCGACTTCTTCCTGCAATGTTGCAAAGGTCGGAGCGCTGTCGGGAGCAAAGGAGACATTCCGCTCTATCTGCGTGACCACAGACCCCATCACAGGGGCAGAGAGCATTATCTCGATGGTGTCATCGCCTTTGGAGCATTGCATCTGCCTCGGGAAGAACTGCGTCTCGACATGCGCGCCCTTGTAGGTGGTGGAGATGGCCGTGTTCACGATGTTAGGGTCACGCAGGCACCAGCTCCTGAGAATCTGCGTGGCCTTCTCCTGCGTCATGCCCAGAGACAGGCCGAGGATGCTGGCATTCCCCAGACGATTGCCCAGAGGCATGTAGGAGAGCGTCTGTTTGAGATGCACCCCGCCATTATCCTCGGGAGGCTGGGCTGACCTGTCTGAGAGACCGAGCAGTTTTCCACAGGCTGGACTTATCATGCCCTGATTACGCGCCAGCATGCATTCGGTCATGGTCTGGGCCTGCGCCGTGACAGGCATCGTCAGGGCAAGAAGGACGAGAGCGTGTTTCATGGTCATTGTCTCACCCCGCTACCACCGCTGATATGCTTGACGGCGAAGCGATGGGACTGGACGATGTTGTTTCTCAGCGTGACGTCGAGGGATTTGCTCTCATTATTGGTCCGTGTGCCGATGAAGCTGAGGCCGACTGCCTCCTGAGCCATGGAAAGACCATCCTCACGGCCAGAGGTGTAGGCGTAGCTCCAGATGGTGGCCCCGTTCTCCTGAGAGATTTCCGAAGGCGCACCAAAACGACGCTGGACCTCATCGCCGGTCGTGACACCATCATGGATGGCGCTATCGACCTCGGTGGCCGTGAGGTTCTTCATCGAAGCATCACCAGCCGAGGCGCAGGCGGTGAGACCCGTGAGCACGAGTACAGAGAGCAGAGAACCGAAGGGTCTCATGGAAGCCATTCCTTATGACGTGGAGGAGCAAAAGACGGGACGTGCAGGCAGAAGGCAGACGACTCACGAGGCGCCGGACCTGCCGAGCCTGCCCCTGTGCGTCAGGCCGAAAGCGACTGTTGAAGCTCGGGGTCATTCGCCACGGCTTTTTGAATGACGGAGAGCGCTTCGCTCTGATTGTCCCGTATCATCCGCGCGCGATGCATGGCGCCGATAGCGACCAGAACCAGACACGCGAACAGACCTTTGAAAAAGGCGCCAGTACCAGCATCGCTGTATGTGAGGGGGAAGTACAAGGAGACGCCGAACACCACAGCCAGCACGGCGAGATATTTCAGGGTCAGGCGCTTGATGCCATGGAAGGTCAGCGCACGAGGTAAATCCACCGGATTGGTCCAGAACTTCTGGAGCGTCCGGTTATGCATCACGACGTGACCCGTTGTGGTTTGACCATCGAGCCCCGCCCAGAGAACACGCACTTCCTGCCCCTCCCGCAGGGGATAGTTTCCCCTCCCCTGCCACTCACGGCCTGAGGGCGAAATGACCCAGAAGCTCTGGTGGTGGGTGGTATGGACATTGACCCGTGGTGCATCCACCTGAAGACCGCCAGGTCCGCAATCCCTGACCTGTCCTCCCGAGGTTGTGGTGTGGGTCTCGGTCCATGACCGCAAACCGCTGACCCGTCCCTGGATTCCGTGAATCCAGACCTTGCGACCGAAAATCTCGACATCCATGCCGGGTGCATCCCCTCCGATAAACAGGGGAAAAACAGACGCTCATTCCGGAGAGAACGAGGTTGTCACACACCCTGTGCAGTGCTGAATCTGCCCCCAGGATATCCCGTAAACACCTGATTCTGTTACGATAATGGGAGGATGGCGAAACCGGGTTCAGACGTACCGAAAAGCTGTCCCGCAATGACAGGACGGGAATATGGGAAAATATGGCTATGCAAGGGTAAGCACATCGCGACAACAGACAGACAATCAGGTGAGCGACCTGCTCCGTGAAGGTGTGAGCGAGGACAGCATCGTGACCGAGACCATCTCAGGCGCGACGTCGTGGAAGACGCGACCGGCGCTCAGGAAACTGGTGCGAAAGCTTCATGCAGGAGACACGCTGATTGTCGCCAAACTGGACAGGCTGGGACGTAACGCTCTGGACGTCCTCACGCTCATCGATGTGCTGAAAAAGCGAGGCGTAGCGGTACGTATCCTCAATCTCGGCATCGACACCTCAGGCGCCGGAGGCAAGCTGTTCCTGTTGCTTCTCGCAGGCTTTGCAGAGTTCGAGCGCAACATCATTCGTGAGCGAGTGCTGTCAGGGCTGGAGACGGCGAAGGCCAGAGGAACACGTCTGGGAAGGCGTCCCTCCCTGCCAGAGGAAGACCTCGCTCAGGCCAGACGCCTCAAGGCGCAGGGGCTGTCAGCACGAGAGGTTGCAAAGCTCCTGCACGTCTCCAAGATGACCGCATGGCGAGCCATGAACTCCTGAAAACCGTATCACAAACCCCGTCCCATAATTGCATGACCGGACTCACTGCCATGCAAAAATGGGCTATTCCCAAATCAGGTGTTTTTGGGACAGCAGAGACTTAGTGAAGGGAGGAGCGAAATGCCAGATTTTCACCTCGAAGGTGAGAAGAGGATATTCCCTTCAATCTCGTAGCGATCACATTCCAAAGATAGCAACGGCGTCCGACATCCATGACGAAGGCAATACACCGAACGTCGTCGGTAGTGCAGCCCATCACTTATCTGAACGAGTTTCACACGTCACGCCGTAGCGGGGGTTTTCTTTTTCGCGCGCGCTATGGCAGCCGGACCTTTGCCAGTCCCCTTGTGAGCCTTATGGTCGCCAATCAAAGAACGGTATTGGACTGGCAGAGGCGCTACTTTTTCTGGAGCAGGCACATCGTGGCGCCGTGGCGGCAACAGTGTTGGCTTATCGGAGACCGTCTTATCTAGAAATTGCCGTTTAATTTCTCGAGCAAGAACCTCCGCCATCAAGCTAGGGACGGCGTTGCCAAGCATCCGCTGCATCTCGGTACGGCCGCTCCTTATCAAGAGGCCGTCTGGAAATGTCTGCAGCCTTGCCAATTCGGTAAATGACAGCCTGCGGTTATCCCAGTGGAAAGGGCCGATGGCGGATCCCGGCTGTGCCTGCACTGTCCAAGATGGTAACCGCTTGCTCAGCTTAAGCAGGAAACTCCAATATCTGGTGCGCCAGCCAAATAGTGGCTCTCCCCCTTTCCTAGCGGTATGCCACAAGTAATTTTCGCCTTCTGGAATCGTAGGTAACAACTCACCCCAACGTCCGCCAATTAGTAGGTCTTGTTTCTCGTCGGGTTCCGGCAGATCGCCGATAGCGTCCCACGCGGTCCGATAGGGTTCCACTGTGGCTAATAGATCCTCAGAGGCTGAAACGCTGTGTGTTGGTTCTGGAAAGTGGAACGGACGCCCATCTTTGGAACCAACAAGAAAAGCTCTTTCACGTAGCTGGGGCACGCCATATTCAGCGCAACGCAAAACTCTCCAATGGACGTCATATCGAGTGCCAGTTTCGCAGTTGATCTTTTTGATGCCCTCAAGAAGATACTGGAGACCTTCGTCCTTGTCGGCGTAAGCCAAGCCCCCGACGTTCTCGAGAAGAAAGGTTCGCGGCTGAGTGTCCCGGAGAACGCGAAGGTACCCGATAAGGGTGTCGGACCGTGCGTCGTCTAGTCGCTTCGTTTCACCCTTCACCCAATAGGCAGCCTTGGAGAATGGTTGACAAGGCGGGCCTCCGAAAAGGACGTCTGCCTCCCCCACGCGCAACCCGGCCTGATCAAGAATTTCCTGTGATGAGACCTGATTAATGTCCGACTCTATGATTTTCCACATAGGGCGGTTCAGACGCATCGTATTGCAACAGTGGCGATCGAATTCGAGAGCGACTCGTGTCTGAAACCCAGCTGCTTCAAATCCGAAATCTATGCCACCGATTCCGGAGAACAGACTGATCGCTTTCAACATACCACTTTCCCTCTGATCTCCAATCTTTATCCTAAGACCCGATTCGAGGACAATAGAAGTGGGAAATTGTATTGTCAATACAAGATGTGCAAATCCGCATGCGTCTCAGGGAAGTTTTAGACGCGTACGCGTCTCGAACAGGCCGCAGAATGACCTATGAAGCGTTAGCGGCAGCGAGTGGGATTTCCGTAGCCACGCTCCAGTCACTTGGCTCTAGAGCCACTTACAACGCGACACTCGCAACCATCGGAAAACTCTGCCGAGCGCTCGAATGCACTCCAGGCGATCTACTCGAAATGGCCCCCGCTTTCTCGACGGAAGGCGAGAAAAATGAAGATTGACAAGAAAATAGCAGACGCAATTCTTCGTACCGAAGCAGACAACGCAATAAGTGCACCCTTGGATCGAGACTGGGTCAGGAAGGTGGAACGGGTATCGGAAATGTGCGCTGCTGGGGCGCCTGAGACCCACATTGCTTTTCTCGCAACATCCATGCTTGCGCGTGCAGTAGATGCCAAGGCAGACCTCTTTTATATTAAACCGAATCTCTACAAAGAACTGCCCAACGCCTACTCAGCGCGTACACTTAGTGAGAAGGTAGTCGTTCCGCTTTCCGCCGAATTGGGGTTCTCCATAGGAGTTTCCGGCAAACAACCTTTGAATAATCAGCCGTATTTTAGGATGACCTTCCTTGGTGACAAGACCCCGGTACACGGGGCAGGCAGACAAGTCTTCAACTTAATGATTGAGCTTATCCACGAACTAGCGGCATCAACGCCTGCGCAAGCAAGGCAGGCGCTCCGAGCGTTCATCGCCGTGCGCCGAAAATACCAACGCAGGTATGACGACGCTGGCGATGACGCGAGCCTGTCACTCGAACAACTGCTAGACGCAATACAACGGCTAGTAGGGGCTGCTTCGGAAGGCGGACGCCGCGCGCAAGCGGTTGCCGCAGGACTTCTAGATGTGCTTTACGGTGAAGACCGAGTTGAAAGTGGACGTATCAATGATCCCTCTCGGCACTATGCAGGCGACGTTGTAATCCTTGCCTCAGAAGAAAGACTTGGTTGGGAGAAGTCCTTTGAGATTAGGGACAAGCCTGTACCGTTCTCCGACATTGCGATCTTCGGACGCACATGTGTCGAGCGCGGTATCCGCGAGGCCGCTGTAGTAATGGTGTCGAACGAACAAGCGTTTGTGGATCCTAATAAAGTACGGGAATTGGGTGAAGGATACGGGTTCTCGATGACATTGTTCTATGGGTGGGAGCAGCTTGTTAATAACTGTCTGTTTTGGGCAACTCTGCCGACACCGGAGGCCGCTAAGCTTGCAGCAGCAACGATTCGTGAGCGTTTGATCGCAGTGGAGGTGTCCCGTGACGCAGTCATGCTGTGGGATAGCCTCATAGCGAATCCTGCCTGAGCCCCTGTCGGCGCTCTTATCCAAATTGAGAGTCGCTCTCGAAGCCGGGACAGGAGGAATGGACGGCCTGCGATCGCCTAGAAATAATTAGGTGTATCATGTGCCGTATCATTTTGGCGCACTGAGGATATGATTTATTAGTTATATATATTTTTGTCCTGTGAAAAAATCCTCACTTCGTATGGTATAGTCATATATTGGGAAATATGGCGGTATTATAAAACCGCAGAAAACAGCCAAAAATGAACTGCCATAAATCCCCGCCAAAACTATAAGGGGAATTATATGAAATATGGCTATTGCAGAGTATCGACTTTAGGACAGGATTTACAGGAACAGGAAGACGCCTTGATGGCCTTGGGTGTCCCAAGGGCCAACATCTTCAAGGAAAAGATTTCCGGCGCCGTGAAATCTGATGACAGACCACAATTCGCGAAATTGCTGAAGAAGCTCCAGACAGGTGACGAGCTGGTTGTCATGAAGCTCGACAGGCTCGGAAGGTCCACCCTCGACATCCTGACCGTCCTCCAGAATCTCAGACAGCAGGGTATCGCCATAACCATCCAAGGGGTTGGCACCATCAGGGATGACATGATGGGAAGCCTGACGATGAACCTCCTTGCCTCCTTTGCCGAGTTCGAACGCGCGCTCATCATTGACCGCACCCAATCTGGCAGGAAGAGAGCCATGGAGAGTGGCATCAAAATGGGCAGGAAACCCAAGCTCAGCAGACAAGCCCAGGAAGCTATCCGCAGGCGCTACGGAGAAGAGACCGGGACTGCGTTAGCCAAGGAGTATGGGGTCGCCCTTAGAACCATACAGAGGGTTACAGCCCCCTAAGATTGAGGCGCCTTGAGGTCATCATTTCTGGGCACTCGATAGAATCCGCACCATCAAAAAAGACCTCTTGATTTCCCCATAACCTTTCTCCACAATCCCACCCCATACCCACTTGAAGGGTTTTGTGAAAACCGCAGTTTTCAGCCGTTTTTCAAGTTTGTGACTTGGAGAAAAAACGAATCGGAACCGATTCGAATCCCACTCTCTCCGCCACGAACCCCTTCCATTACGAAATGATCACGCCTAGAGCGCGCAGTGCTGTTCTCTGCAGAAGCGCTCTCTCATATGTGCCTGAGCACAGCGCGAATGGCTTGCACCGTTCGAATGCGATGAGACTTCAGCTGAAAGCGCATTGCGCCGCCATTCGGGCAGCACGGATGCCGGACCCTCTGGCCGCATCGACGCGTTCTGAAATAATAATGAGTCCACCGGAAATGGGGCTTCCGTCGTGTTGGGTAGACATCACAGCGCCCAGCCAGCCAGACCTACCCGTCGCCAAACGCGACAGGATCGGTGGATCCGTTTTTTCACCGCCCGACTCCCACTTCAGGCAGCAAGCAACGACGCACCGGCGCCTGTGGTGACACGGCCTTCAGCATGTCTCCCAGCATCTTCCTTGATTTCTATGCACGCTCGTTTTCGATCGCATCTGTCCGAACGTCGCCTGAATGCTTTACCCCGCCTGCTGCAAACAGATAACTTCAGAGAAAAAGGGCATGGCAATGCAGAAATTACTGGCTGAAATTTCTCTCAAACGGGCGTATGACACGCCAGACAAAAGCGATGGCACCAGAATTCTGGTCGACCGGCTTTGGCCGAGAGGCGTACGAAAAGCCGATCTGCAAATCGCGCTGTGGCTCAAAAATGTAGCGCCGAGTACCGATCTGCGGAAATGGTTCGCCCATGATCCGGCAAAATGGGTAGTTTTCCAAGAAAGATATCTGGATGAACTCCAGCGTGGCAATGATGACCTTTGTACCCTGCTGCACCTCGCTCGTTCAGGAAAAATTACGCTCGTTTACGCAGCACATGACGAAGTTCATAATCATGCTCTGGTTTTGCGTGAGTTCCTGAAGCAGACACTCACCTGATCAAAACGGGCACAATCGTCCGATCTGCAAAACACGTCGGAAAATTCTGCTTGAGCCTTCTATCGCCGTCTTGAAGACCTCTTAAACAGCAAACGCTCCTGACCGTTATCGATAAGGAGCGTCCGAATACATTCATGAAACGAACAGCAGGCTGTCAGCTGATCGTGAAATCCGAAGTCTTGAGATCGGTAACACCAAGGAACGTGATCTTGGCCGTCCCATCGATCATCACCGAGGTGTTCCCCCCCGATACCGTCGCCGTGTTGAGGATATTCTGTGCTGCAGCCGTCGCATTCGTAGGCTTGTAATTGTACAGGAAGAACTTGTTATCGGCCGCGCGGAAGTCGGTGATTGTGAAATTACCTGCTGTGTGATTGGCAAGCATACCGAACAGATTTCCAGCACCCGATCCACCTGTAACTGTAGCCGAGGCCGATGAGTCAGAAGTGCCTGTAAACGCCGTGCCGAAGTAGAACTGATCGGAAGCTGTTCCACCGATTACGGTCTGCTGTCCAGCTCCGGTCCAGGCAGCGAGGCCGCCCGCCACATTACGTCCGTCAATCGTCTGATTGCCGGTTGTATAGGGCTGGTTTGCCGTGAAAAGCATTCGCGAAGAGGAGCGCAGCGTGGCAGTCAGGCCATCAGCACCGAAAATCGTTCCGCTCCCTGCGGATATATTCGTCTGCCCCGTGCCGGAAATGAAAGAAAGCGCGCCGCTGACGCTGATCGACTGATTGCTTCCATGGATGACCTGCAGATTGCCAGCAGCCGAGATTGTGTCGCCCTGCGTGCCGGTCACCGTTGCCGAACCTGAGCTGACATTAACGATGGAGGACGTCCCGCCGTAAACAGTGCTGTTATCGCCTACCGTGATGTTGTTCCCGCTTGAGAAATCCATCACAGCAGCATTGGTTTTCAGATAGGCGGTCGAGCTGCCGCCCTGAAGCGAGACCGTGTCTATCGCGCCAGCAGCACCATAAATTGTGTCATGACCAACAGAATTGACAAAATTGTTCGATCCACCGAGATAGAGAGTATTATTGCCCGTGCCACCCGTGATGGTGTTGGTGCCCTGCGCCCCGTAGATCGTATCGTTTCCCGATCCGGTAGCAATATTCCAGTTGCCGTTGGAGCTCGAGGCGTTGAACGCATTGTTACCCTGTGTGGCAGCAAAGCTTCCCGAGCTATTCCCGACTTTTACTGTCGTACCGAATTCATTGCCCGACAGGATATTCAGATAGCTTGCTGAGTTCTGCGTCGTATCGAGCGTAACCGAACCATTAAGCGTGCTGGTGTCGGTCGAGCCCACAACAATATTCGAGTAATTGCCGGAAACACCGTAGCTCCCGGCTGTATCCACGATTGCCTGCGATGCCTTCTGCGACGACACGAAGCTGTTCGATCCCGCAGAGAGGATCGTGTTGTCGAGCGAGCCGGCAGCAATCAGGGTCTGTAGGCTGGAGGCATAGGTCTTGGCCATCATGCCAGCCGTATCCGTCGAGCTGTAAGGAACATAGACGGTGTTGTTGACACCTTTGACGATCAGATTGGGCATGGTGACCTCATTTGCGACGTGCGAGCTGTTGGACGTACCGGATGTCATCGAAACGATCGGAGCGGTGCTGGACCGATCGGCGTAGGAAACAGTGCTGGAGGTATCGTAAGTGATCGTAGGGTCTTCGACATTGTAGTTGCCCGTTACATCGGTTGTCTGACCCGTCCCGGTCGATTCAACACCGATATAGGTGCCACTGAGATACCAGTTACTGAGGTTTTCGACTTCGCCAGCGAGATTGGGATAGAGACCGACAATCGACTTGATCGCGGCCATCAGGCCCTGATTGAGATCGATCGTCGTATTGTACATCACCCCGTTATTCGCGGCATTTGTCGGATCGATATAAGCTGCCTGGGAACCGGAGACATTGTAGATCGAACCACCCAGAGACTTGGGCAGATACACATAGGCCTCTGGAGCCCCCTTGTAATCGACGGTTTCGAATTGCAGGAACAAGCCGAAACTCATTGTCGCGCTATGAAAGTTGATCGTGAAATTGATACCGGCCTGATAGGTTCCGGTCGATCCTGAGTAGTTGCTGATGCCTTGCTTGAACGACGCCGTGATCTGATGATTGAAAGAATACTGACCGTCGATCGCTTTTACCGCAGAGAGCTGCACATCGAGCAATCTCCCGCCCTGCGCCGCCATCTGATAGATGTAATGTCCGTTATCAGCATCGCGGAAGACATTGTAGCTGGTTTTACCCTCGGCAGAGGTCGTCGACCCGGTGGTCCAGTGCCCTACCGAATATCCGAACTGGTTATCCCATACACGGGACTCATCACCTGCGAGCGGATTGAAAGCTGACTGATTGTTCCATTGAATGACAGCCCAGTCTGGTGACGTTTCTCCGTCAAGATCCGACAATGTATCGTTATAAACGATCTGGCCGTTCACTACCTGCTGGGTATTCATCGGAAGGTTGGGACCATCTACACTTGGATCAGAGTAGATATTAGTCGAAGAACCGGTATTATTCGTGCCCATCGTTAATACGACCTTCTTACCTCGTTAAAGCAACTCTAAACGTCTTATGCGAATCAGTCTGCACCCCTCGCATTTAAATTCTCTTAATTCCTGGACAAAAATCTCACCAAATCGTGAGGTTAATATACATAGCCATTACAGAACAACATCGAGAAGTTCTAAGAATTTATTTTGACCTGGATCAAGGTTACGAGCAATTATCCCAATCGGTAATGCCCAAAATATGAATAATTACGTGTTCAACGGCATATCCGTCCTATAGATGTCAAACTACGTTAAGATCTGGCCCGGATCGCGTGATCTATGGTGAATAATGAGCTGTAAATTGACGGCTCCCGGCGCATGCTTGCGACCAGTTCTTAATCTACAAAAAGTTTTATTGTGTAATTCCTATCGGTCTCCGCCCCTGATAACAGGCTGAAATCCCCAAATCCCTGCGTATTTCCAGCGCGCGCGAAACAGATCAGGTGCAACGGGGAAAAACAATATTTGTCTTCATAGACAAGAAATGGCGCCACTAACGCCGCTTCGACCGTTTTCGGAGATCGATCGTCTCCGACAGTACGAGAATCGACAATGAGCGTGATCAGAGAAAAGCCGAGCAGGGTTATCGTACGCCCTCAAACGAAAAAACCCCGGCAAAGCCGGGGTCTTCGAAAGCAGTCTTCTCGGAAAAAACGGTCGGATCAGCGCGGTGCGAGAACCATGATCATCTGGCGATTCTCGAGCTTGGGCATCTGCTCTACCTTGGCCTTGTCTTCCATCTCGGTGCGGATGCGTTCGAGCATCTTGATCCCGAGCTCCTGATGGGCCATCTCGCGGCCTTTGAAGCGGAGAGACACCTTGACCTTGTCGCCTTCGGCAAGGAAGGCATTCATGGCGCGCAGCTTGACCTGGTAGTCATTCTCGTTGGTGCTGGGACGCACCTTGACTTCCTTGATCTCGATAACCTTCTGCTTTTTGCGCGCTTCGTTCTTCTTCTTCTGCTGCTCGTATTTGAACTTGCCGTAGTCAAGAATCTTGACGACAGGGGGCTCAGCCGTCGGGCTGATCTCCAGAAGGTCGAGTCCGACCGAATAAGCGCGCGCAAGAGCATCGCGTGTCGTCATGACGCCAGCCATCTCGCCATCGGCGTCAATCAAGCGCACCTGAGGAACTCGGATTTCCTCGTTAACACGGGGCCCTTCACGGGTAGGTGCGGCCTGCATTGGTGGTCTAGCTATGGTCGTCTCCTGTCGACGTTTTCAGAATATGTAACGGCACTTCATTACGCGCTGACAGGCCGAAATTTTCATCACCTTCCTGTGACAAAATTAACGACCCGTTTGCGAGAAGTCCGGTGCCCCGACATAGTCACGAAACACCGGAATTGCAAGGTTTACGCAGGGGATGCCCGCGTTTCAGCCCTGCAGGCGACGCATGTCTGGAGCCATGGCTTCCTGGCCCAGCATGGTTACCACCTCGTCCAGAGCCAGAATCTCCTGGGCAGCCCCGCCAAGACGGCGCATGGCCACCTTGCCTTCCTCTGCCTCGCGACGCCCGACAACGAGAATGACCGGCACACGGGCAAGAGAATGCTCGCGTATCTTGGCATTGATCTTCTCGTTACGGCCATCGACCTCAACCTGAAGCCCGGCACGACGCAGCTTTGCCGCAACTTCCTGCGCATAGGGCTCGGCATCTGTCACGATGCTCGCCACCACAACCTGGGTCGGGGCCAGCCAGAGCGGGAACTTGCCGGCAAACTGCTCGATCAGAATACCGATGAAGCGCTCGAAGCTGCCCAGAATGGCGCGATGCAGCATAACCGGGCGATGGCGCGCGCTGTCCTCACCGATATAGGAAGCGTCCAGACGCTCGGGCAGGATGAAATCGACCTGCAACGTGCCGCACTGCCAGTCGCGGCCGATCGCATCCGTCAGCACGAATTCGAGCTTCGGGCCATAGAAGGCACCTTCGCCCGGATTGGTCTCGAACGTCACTCCGGCCAGGGCACAGGCTTCCTTGAGCGCCTTTTCCGACTTGTCCCAGGTCGCGTCGTCACCCGCACGCGCGTCGGGACGGTCGGAGAACTTCACACGGAAATTCTCGAAACCGAGATCGCGATAGACCTCATCGAGCATGGCAACGAACGTCGCCGTTTCAGCCGCAATCTGTTCCTCGGTGCAGAAGATATGTGCATCATCCTGCGTAAAGCCACGCACGCGCATAATGCCATGCAGCGCACCGGAGGGCTCGTAGCGATGACAGGCGCCGAACTCGGCCATACGCAGCGGCAGCTCGCGATAGGAGCGCAGCCCATGACGGAAAATCTGCACATGGCAGGGGCAGTTCATGGGCTTGAGGGCGAGGGTCTTTTCCTCATCCTCGACAGTCGCGATGAACATGTGCTCGCGATATTTATCCCAATGGCCCGAGGCTTCCCACAGGGCACGATCCACGAGCTGGGGCGTACGCACCTCCTCATAGCCATAGCGCGTCTGGAGGCGGCGCATATAATCCTGAAGCACGGTGTACAGACGCCAGCCCTTGGCGTGCCAGAAAATCTGGCCCACCGCTTCTTCCTGGATATGGAACAGGTCCATCTCGCGACCGATACGGCGATGGTCACGCTTCTCTGCCTCTTCCAGCTGGTGCAGATAGGCGTCGAGTTCCTTCTGGTCGCGCCAGGCCGTGCCGTAGATACGCGTCAGCATGGGGTTGCGATGGTCACCACGCCAATAGGCACCCGCAACCTTCATGAGCTTGAACGCCGTGCCGATGTCCCCGGTGCCGCGCATATGCGGCCCACGGCACAGATCGAGCCAGTCGCCCTGACGATAGATCGAGATGGTCTCGCTCTCGGGGAGATCGCGGATCAGCTCGGCCTTGAAACGCTCACCTTTCTCCTCGAAGAAGGCAATGGCCGCATCACGATCCCATTCCTCGCGCTCGAACGGCGCATTGGCCGCGATGATCTCGCGCATCTTCGCCTCGATCGCCTCGAAATCCTCGGGCGTGAAAGGCTGGTTGCGGAAGAAGTCGTAATAGAACCCGTCCTTGATGGAGGGGCCGATCGTTACCTGCGTGCCAGGCCAGAGCGCCTGCACGGCCTCGGCCAGGACATGGGCGGTGTCATGGCGAATCATCTCAAGAACGATATCGTCCTTGCGCGTAATGAACCGTATGGCCGCATCTTCGGCGATCTCGGTCGAGAGATCGACCAGCTTGCCGTTCAGGCTCATTGCGACAGCAGCACGCGCCAGACCGGGACCGATCGAAGCCGCGACTGCCGTGCCAGTCGTGGCACCGTCGAACGTGCGAACGGAACCATCGGGCAGGGTAATGGCAGGCATGGACTTGCGCTCCTGGCGTAAGAAGAAAGTTGAGCTGTTCTAATGGCCCCAGTTAAGGCAGGCCGCAACCCTGGAAACGTCGAGAGTCCGCAGATCATCGACCGCAAGAATACGTACCTGCCCGGGTTTTTGTCCGTTCGGCGCCGTGAGGCGCGGGTTGCTCTCCCCCGAATACAGCACGAGGGAAGGGCATCCCATCGCAGCGGCCAGATGCATGGGACCCGTGTCGTTGCCAATAGCAAGCGCCGCCCGGCTGAAAATCCCGCCAAGCGCCAGCAGGTCGGTCTGCCCGGTCAGATCCACCATGTCAGGCAGTTCAGCCCCGATCGTCTGCGCAAGACTGCGCTCGGAAGCCGACCCGACCATGACGACGCGCAACCCTTTCTCCAGCAACAGACGGCCCAGCGCAGCGTAATGCTCCCCTGGCCAGCGTTTCGCAGGCCGATGAGGGGCCGCACCCGGTACGATTACGGCATAGGGCGCCGGCAGATCCGGTCCTCCACGTGCCAGCCATTCCACCTCCGTCACCGGCAGTTCCGGCACGCCCAGACGAGCCAGCTGGTCACGCTGCCTCGCCACGCTATGCATGAAGTCACGTTGCGGATTGTCGTGACGATAAGCCCCGTGAGACGCGATCCCGCTCCAGTTTTTCTGCCCGGCGAGCCGATAATAACCGGTGCTCCGTCCGGAAGTCTGAAGATCGATCACCAGATCGTAGCCGCGCAGCTGACGGCGCAACGCCAACATGCCTGCCAGATCGTTCCAGCGCGGACGGCTGTCGATCTCCACACGGTCGAACCACGGACTGGCCTTGGCCAGATCATGAAAAGGCGCAGTCGTCATCAGCGTGATCTCGGCCTCAGGCCAGTGAGCCCTGATGGAGGAGAAAGGTGCAAAGGCCTGAATGAAATCGCCCAGAGCACCGAGCTTGATCACGAGTATACGAAACATGAAGCGATCCTAGCCGAGGCGGCGTCGCGATGATACGCCATGCAGCGGTGCACCGCCCTCACCGGGCACCCCAGATCGATCCAGATGCCTGCCCTGTCGCAGGCCCGGGAGCCAGCCATGTCCGACAAACCAGCCCATATTCTTTCTTTCGGCAGCGTCAATATCGATATCACCGCACGCGCCGAGCGTATTCCCCATCCGGGTGAGACGGTTCATGCCGCAAGCTATGCAACAGGACTCGGGGGCAAAGGGGCCAATCAGGCGGCTGCGGCGGCCCGTCTCGGACAGGGCTGCGGTCTGAGCGTCTTTATGGCGGGGCGTATCGGCACGGATAGTTTCGGGTCCCTGTCACGCAAGCTGCTGACACCTTTCGGGGTCGACCTCTCGGCGTTGCGTGAGGACCCCGATCATCCGACGGGCGTGGCCCTGATCACCGTCGATAATAAGGCCGAAAACATCATCACTGTCGCAGGCGGGGCCAATATGGCGCTGGACAGCAGCGATGTCGCCGCCCATCGCGCATTGATCCACTCAGCCTCGGCGCTGCTTCTGCAGCTCGAGATACCGCTCGAACTGACGGTCGCCATTGCAGAAGAAGCACAACATGCCGGAACGCTCGTGATTGTCGATCCGGCCCCTGCTCCGGCAAACGGCCTGCCGGATGCGCTATGGCAGGCTCTGGATGTCATCACGCCAAACGAGACGGAAACACGTCTTCTGACCGGCATATATCCCGAGACACAGGCAGATGCCGCGCGTGCCGCGCGCAAACTCAAGGAACGTGGCGCCACCCATGCCCTGGTCAAGATGGGCGCACGAGGCGTCTATTATCTGAGCGGTGAACGTGAAGGTTTCGTGCCGCCTTATCCCGTCGAGGCAATCGACACGGTCGCAGCCGGCGACTGCTTCAATGCAGGGCTCGCCACTGCCCTCACACTGGGCAAGGATTTTGGCGAGGCGGTTCATTTTGCCGCTGCCTGCGGGGCACTGGCCACGACGAGACCCGGCGCTGCAGAATCGGCTCCCCACTGGCAGGACGTGGTCGCCATGGTCGAAAGCCGACAAAAAGCCTGACGGGCGGGATAACGGGAACGACGAAAATCTCAGCGGTCGGAACAGGAGAAGCACGATCGAAAAGGCGGTCGGAACAGGAGAAGCACGATCGAAAAGAATGTCGTTCAGTCCTGATCGGGATCGGCATCGAGAACGGCTTCGTCCTGTCGGGCCAGATAGGCCTCATGCCCATCCGGGGCGAGAGCAATGACACGGTCCCAGTCACCGCGTGCGCGGGCATATTGCATCAGTCTGACATTGAGAATGCCACGTTCGAGCAGGGCATCGATATCGTCAGGCGACAGGACAAGGGCCTGATTCACATCGGCCATGCCTTTGGCGTTCTGACCCAGATAGCGATAGGCTGTGGCACGCACGACAAGAGCCCGGACGAGAAACGGGTCGACAGACCCTGCGGGAGCCCGAGCCTCCGGCAATGCCCCAAGAGCCTCGATACTCTCGGCAAAATGTCCCTGCATGGACAGGCTGCGTGCCAGCAAAACCCTTAACCCCAGACGTGCAGGTTCCGCCGCCAGAGCCAGACGCGACGCGTGCTCCGCTGCCTTTCCATCTCCCGCCAGTAACCAGGCCCCGGCAGCCTGCTCAGCAAAGACCGCATGACGCGCCCTTTCGGAAGGCGAAAGAACCTGCCCGCCCTGGGCTTTCGACAGGGGCAGGGAAAGGGTTTCATACTCTGCCGCGGCATCGCGATACGCCCCAAGAGCCAGTTCGGCCTGGGCAAGACACTCATGTGCATCCCGCCCACCACCGTGATGCAGCCAGTTCTGTGCCGTTTCCTCAACGAGATCGGGGGTATCCGGCAGGGGCGCCATGCACTGGGCAAGATTTTGCGGCGGCGCATAGGCCAGAACCGGCCCCGCCCACAGACTGCTCCCTATCGCCAAGGCACCAAAAGCATGTTTCATACATCCGTGATTGGCGCGGCACAGCGTCAGCGGTCAAGCGCGAATGGGAGCTTTCATGCCACCTCACCTCGTTATTCTGGGTCAGGGCTATTCAGCCAGCGCCGTTGCGCCCGAGGCCCTTGTCCTTGGCTGGACCGTGACAGGCACGAAACGACAGCCCGATGCAGACTCCAGGCTGCGCGCTTTCGACGGGGTCGAGGCTGAACTCGGTCAGGCCACCCATGTTCTTGTCAGCGTGCCTCCCGATGAAACGGGCGATCCTGCTTTCCTCCGTTATGGTACGCTTCTGGCCGGTTCAAAGGCTTTGCAATGGCTGGGTTATTATTCCACGACCGGTGTCTATGGTGACAGGCAGGGCGCTCATGTGAACGAAGCCACGCCGGTTGCCCCCGGTCAGACCCGCAGCAGGGCGCGCGTTCAGGCGGAGCAGGACTGGCAGAGTCTCGCAAGGGATAAAGGAATTGCCTGCGACATCATGCGTCTGGGTGGGATTTACGGCCCCGGTCGCTCTGCTTTCGATACGTTGCGCTCGGGCAAGGCAAGACTGATCGATGCCCCGGATCATCTGTTCAGTCGCATCCATCGTGACGATATTGCAGGCGCCACCATGGCCGCCATACACACGTCCAGAGCTGCATCGTGCCGATTCCTGAACTTCGTCGATGACTGCCCCAGCCCCCAGGCCGATGTCTTCGAAGAGGCAGCCCGCCTCGGCAACTACCCTCTCCCGCGCAGACTCACTCTTGAGCAGGCCTGGAACGAACTCAGCCCCATGGCGCGCAGTTTCTGGTCCGAGCGACGTGTGGTCGATAGCGTCCTGACCCAGCAGGCTCTGGGCCGCGAATGGCTCTATCCGAGCTATCGCGAAGGACTGGCCGCCATTCATGCGCTGGAAACTTCATGAATAGGCATATCATGGGTTCCCCTGTACGCTCGCCCGTGCCACGTCAGATCGGCAAGCTGATCTGTACGGCGTTTGTCGCTTCGTCCCCCGAAGCCACCACTGCTCATCCCGGACGGTCGTTACGGACGATCATTCCGGGCTGGCAACCCTGCTTGCGGATGGGCTAAGCCGGTAACACCCATGAGCATTCCTTCTCTCTCCCGCCCGACAATATCCGTGTCCGGTGCATTCCCACGCCTCATTGCCCGGCATCTTGTCGCGATGCGTCATGGTTTCATGACCCGTGGCGCAGGACTCGTCGCAATCGCCCTGACCTCCCTGCTCTCGGGCTGCATCACGATCGGCCCGTCACGCCTGTCCCACGATCAGCTCGACTATTCGCGTGCGCTGGGCGAGGCAGAAAAACATGCAATGCTGCTCAACATCATCCGCATACGCTATGCCGACCCCCCAACCTTTCTGGACACGACCCAGGTCATTGCAGGCTATCAGCTCAATCGCTCGATCAATGGCGGTTTCAACGCCTTTCCCTCGGGCATAGGCAGCTATCTGTTTGGAAGCAGCACAGCCACGTTGCAGGAAAGCCCGACATTTACCTACCAGCCCGAAACCGGACAGCAATATGCCGAGAACGTCATCCGTCCGATCTCACCTGTGGTCATCATGCCGCTCAGTCTTGGCGGCCTGCCCATCGATACGCTGCTACGGCTGACGGCACAGTCGATCGACGGGTTATCGAATGTGCGCGCCCTGGGTGCCGGGCCGACAGGTGGCGGATCGGTGCGCTTCTATCTGCTTCTGCACGATCTGCGTCAGTTGCAGGTCGCCGGCGCCATGACCATACGTATATCGACGGATGCCGCCAAACCGACAGGCGACCAGCCGCCTTCCGGATCGGCCAACAAGCCCTCGGGCACACAGCCCGAACATGCCTATCTGGTACTGACAGCCACATCCGATCCGGCCCTGACGACCATCCAGGCCGAAGTGCGGCGCCTGCTTCATCTCGACCCTCACGCCGAAGAAGCCGAGATCGTCTATGGCCCCTATCCGAAAGTGGCCGGACAGATAGCCATTCTGACACGCTCGATGTTCGCCATGCTGTCCCAGATCGCCTATGAAATGGAAATTCCCGAAGAGGACATCAAGGCGGGTCGTACCCTGCCCACAATCAGCCCGGTCGGTATCGAAACACGCCCCGATGTGGTTATTCACTCAGGCAAGTCGGCTCCGGATCACAACTACGACGCCGTGCGCTACCGGGGCCGCTGGTACTGGATCAGCGATGACGATTTCCGCAGCAAGCTGAGCTTCACCATGATGCAGATCCTCGCGGCCCTCGCTGCCACCAGCCATTCGCCGGGTGCCGTGATCACGATCCCCGCAGGCTGAGAAAAAGGCGCGGCGGCCTCAGGGGCCGTCGCACCTGACCCGGCTAAGTTCGCGTCCAGCCGCCTCCCAGGGCGCGATAAAGCCGCGCCATCGAGACCGAGACTTCAGCCCGCGCATCCGAGAGTGCGCTCCGGCTCTCAAGCAGCCCATTCTGCGTCGTCAGAACGTTGAGAAAGTCACCGGCCCCCTGGGCATACTGCAACTGCGCCACCCGCACGGCGGTCTCACTTTCAGTGACCGCCTCAGCCAGTCGATCGTGGCGCTCCTGGGCTGTGCCCAGATCGGCCATGGCATCATCGACCTCCTCCCATGCGTGAAGAACCGTTCTTTGGAGCGCGATGGCCGCTTCTTTCTGCTGAAGCCTGCGCAAGGCAAGTTGCCCGGCAAGCTTTCCGCCCTCGAACAGCGGAATGGTCATGGTCGGACCAAAACCATACTGACGTGATGCCCATGACCCGAGGCCGCTGAACTGAAGCGCCTGGACATCCAGACTGCCGGACAACGTGATACGCGGAAAGAAATCAGCCACAGCAACCCCGATCGTAGCCGTCGCTGCATGCAGACGCGCCTGGGCTGCCCGTATATCCGGGCGTCTCTCGGCAAGCTCCGAGGGCAATCCAACCGGAATGGTTTCAGGGAGCGGTGGAATATTGCCCGTACCTGCAAGACGCCATGACAGGGTTCCCGGTTCGCGTGCCATCAGAAACGCCAGGGCATTGAGAAGATGGACTTCTTCACGATGCAGTTGCGGCAAACGGGCCTCGAAACCGTGCAACTGACCACGCGCATAGGCCAGGTCGAGTTTTGTCGCCGTACCCTGGGTCACACGCAAGACGGTCAGATCGACACTGTGACGAGCGATATCCAGACTCTGTCGGGTAATCTCGGTCTGAGCCTGCACATTGCGCAGAGCAATATAGTTCTGGGCGGTCTCCGCCATGAGCGAAACCAGCGTATCGCGCTGCATCTCGCGCATTGCCTGCATGGAGGCTGTCGCGGCCTCGACCTGACGGCGCACATGCCCCCACAGATCGACCTCCCACGACGCACTGAGCCCGTACTGGGGCAGGTTGAAGGAAGGATTACCTTTCGGCCCGGCTGCAGCAGCGGGCCCAAACCCCTGTGTTCCATCTGCAATCTGTGCCGGGTCGCGGTCCCCTTCCGTGCCGAGCAGGCCCAGGATGCCATTCGTACTGGCGCGCTCGCGCGCATAAGAGCTGGCGCCCTGCATCTGGGGCAGACGCGCCGCGGCTGCGATCCTGCGCTCGGCGCGACTCTGTTCGAAATGAAGCGCCGCTTCCCTGAGGTCGAGATTGGCATCGAGCACATCCTGCTCAAGTGCCGTCAGCACAGGGTCCTTGTAGAGCTTCCACCATTGTGCCTCGATCGGCGCAGTTTCATCCGGATGGCTTTTCCGGGGGGTCACACTTTCATGCCAGTGAGACGCTGCCACCGGGTCACGTTTATGGAAATCGGGACCGACCGAACAGCCCCCGAGGATCAGGAAAAGGCTGAGCGCTATCGTGCGGGACAAATGTCTCATCTCCCTCACTCCCACACGAAACGCGCATCGGTGCCATGAGCGCCGTCTCGCGGCGAGGCCGTATCGATCATGGCCTCGACGGACATACCGACACGAACACGCCGTGCCAGAGGCTGCCCGTCATCAAAAACCAGCTTTACCGGGACGCGCTGCACTACCTTTGTGAAGTTGCCGGTCGCGTTGTCCGGCTGGATCACGGCGAAGGCCACATTTGTCGCCGGTGCCACACTATCGACATGGGCATGGAGCACCGCATCGGGAAAGCTGTCGACCCGAATCTCGGCTTTCTGCCCCGTCTGCATATGGGCCATCTGCGTTTCCTGAAAATTGGCAATCACATAGGCCTGACGCACCGGCACGACAGCCAGAAGCCCGGTACCGGGGTGGACATACATACCGACACGCACGTCGCGCGCCCCGACTACCCCATCGACCGGGGCCGTGATGGTGCAATAGGACAGATCGAGTTCAGCTTGCCGCACGAGGCTTCGCGTCTGGATCAGGACACCCTGTGCACGCTCGCTTTCTGCAGCGAGTACGGCGAGCCCGGCGCGATTGGCATTCACAGCCGCCTTGTCACGCGCCAGCCGCGCAACAGCCTCGCGCTGACGGTCCTCGGCCCCCTGCTGCTGCTCGATCGTGCTCGCTCCCCCTGCTGAAAGCGCGCGGTAGCGGGCCGCATTCTGCCGCGCGAAAAGCAGGGCGGCCTCATCGGCCTCGATCGTGGAAAGTGCCGCGTCGATCAGGGCCGACTGGCGCTGCTGCGCTGCTGCGAGATTGACGGTATCGGCCTGCGCGGCACGGTGCTTGCCCCGAGCCGTATCGAGGGCCGTACGATAATCATCGTCTTCGATGTGCGCCAGAACGTCGCCCGCCCGCACCTTCTGATTGTCCGCAACAGGCACGCTGTCTATCCGCCCGGCGACCTTGGGCGCCACCCGCGTGAAATCGGCGGTGATATACGCATCATTGGTCGATTGATGACGCCCGTCGCCGACGAAGAAGCGATCTGCGCTCCAGGCGAGACCGGTCAGGACAAGCGCAGTGCATCCCGCAAACAGGAGCGGTTTCTTGTAAGCCATGAGGAGATTTCCGTTACTGTATTGCGAGAGGGGAGTTTTCGGGCTGCCGTGCAGATGCGGCAGGCTGCGCGGGCTTGGGACTGGAGGGTGCTTTCCCGGGGGGATAGACGCGACCGGGAAGCACGGCTGTCAGCACCACGAAAACGGCGCAGATCACGACCACCACGAGCAGGATATCGACCAGGGAGAGCACCAGCGCCTGCGCTGACAGCATTTCATGCAAGCTGTGCAGCGCATCGGCCCCGTCGAAGCCCTGCGTCATGTGAGGATGATCCAGCAGCATGGTCGAATGATAGTGCTCGCGGCGGCGCAGCAGGGTCGAGAACAGGGCGAATGCGAGAGCATTGGCCATGCCCTTGAGCATGTTGACCATGCCCGAAATAAAGGGGCCGTCGCTCGGGCCAAGCGCCAGAGTGGCCAACATCAGAACCGGAATGACCACCATGGGCTGACCGAAGATCTGAAGCGCCTGAATGACATAGAAATTGTCGCGCACCCATTCGGATGTCAGGCCTAGTCCAAGCCAGGCGGAAAATCCGAGAAGCGCCATACCGATCCCGAGCACCCACCGGCAATCGACCCGACGTATGTTGCACAGCGCGGCAACCAACGGCAGCACGACAAGCTGGGGCAGAGCCACGGTCAGGGAAACTGGAGCGGCCTGAATGGGGCGATATCCCTTGATCTCCTCAAGAAACGTCGTCGTGACTTCATTCATCAGGGCACAGACGATCAGTACCGCCACGAGTGACAGCAGGGACATCGTGATATTGCGGCTCTTCCAGTATTGCAGCCGGAAGAACGGGCTATGGTGATGCCATTCATGGATCAGAAACCCGAGGAAGAACGCCCCACCCCAGAATGTCAGATGGGTGATGAGAGGTGAGCGGAACCAGTCGAGCCGGTCCCCCTGATAGAGAACCGTCACGACGCACAGGATGGAGGGCGCGCCGATCAGAAATCCGCGCCAGTTGAAGCTGCGAAAACGCGAAAGCTGGAAGGGGTCCTGCGGCAATCCCCAGGCGATCATGGCGAGCGCGACCGCACCGAGCGGTAACACCTCCCAGTAGAGCCAGTGCCAGCCGAACCGTTCGAAGAGCAGGGCTTCGAAAGGCATACCCAGATTGGGGCCGAAGGTCGCACTCATGGCGTAACCGCCGATGCCGAAGACCTTGAGCGGCGGCGGGAGATATTTGAGCATGACGGTCATGAGGATGGGCGGAAGACACCCGGCGCTAAGCCCCTGCATGGCACGAAGAATACCGATCGGGACCATATCGGTCATGAACGGCAACGGCAGGGACAACAGGGCCAGCGCTGCCGTCATGAACAGCGCAAAGCGGTAGATCGAGAATGTGATGTAGAACCACGGCGTGAAGGCCATCGCCGCAATATTGAAGGCCTCGTAGATCGAGATGAACCATGCGCCTTCGTCGTGACCAAGATGCATGGCGCCGCGAAGATCGGGCAGGCCAAGCTCTGTAACATGTTCATTGAACCCCGCGACATGCACGGCCAGCAACATGCCCAGACACCCGATGATCGTTCTGAACCCGAAGGGGGGCGTGGCCGCCATAGGTGGCAGGATCCTTGAATCCTGCTTCTTGGGTGCAATCATGGGGCGACATCCTCTCCGCCCGGTCTCTAGCCTCGCCCCCCAGCCTCAATAACCCTTAATCCGTGAAAAGAATCCTTCCAGTTAGCGTAAGGATCAGGCAGATCCTTTTCATTCCATGCAATCCCTGGAGGGTCGGCCCCCGTGACCAGAAACCTGCCTGCCAAACGCGGTTATTCGCTCGATCATCTCCGCTGGCTTCAGGTTCTGCTGGAGGAGGAAAGCGTTACGCGCGCCGCCAGAAGACTCAGGGTGAGCGAAGCCGCCGCAAGCCGCCACCTCGCCTCACTGCGCACCCTTTTCGGAGATCCCTTGCTGGTACTCTCCGGCAGACAACTGGTTCCAACGCCCTTCGCCGCCGATCTACTAGGCAGAGTGCAAACAGTTCTGGCCGAAGCAGAAGCACTTGTCAGCGCACGCGCTCAGCTGGATCTGTCGCAGATCGCCCCGCATTTCACGATCCGCGCGCGCGACCTTTTTATTGGGGCTTTCGGCAGCGCCATCGCCGAGAAACTCAGGGAGTCCTGCCCGCGCTGCCAGCTCGTTTTCTCACCCGAGACAGAGGATTCAATCGGAGACGCGCTCAGGCGTGGCACGATCGACCTCTATATCGGTGCCACCGAAGACCTGCTGCCCGAGATCAAGAAGCAAACCCTGTTCCAGACCCGGTTCGAGGCCGTAGTCCGCGCAGGACACCCGATCCTCGATCAGGAAATCACCCCCGAGACGCTGGTCGCCTACGATCACATCACTACCTCCCGCAAGGGCCGTGCTCATGGGCCGATCGATGCAATCCTTGCCGAGAAATACGGTCTGGAGAGGCGTATCGCACTTGTCGTCCCCAGCGATTACGCCATGATCGAGACCATGCGCGAAACGAACATGATCCTGCCCCTGCCAGAAATCATCATTCGGCGCCTGCCACTCGAGGCTATCGGGGCCCGCGCCTTCGCCTTTCCGTTTCCACTGCCCGATCTCGTCAGTTTTCAGGCATGGCATCCGAGGCTGGATAATGACCCGGTTCACCGATGGCTTCGCGAGACTATTCTCGCGACAGTGCAATCCGTGGTCAAAGCCTTGCGGGACAGGTCGGGATCCAGACAGAATGCTCCGGCTGCATCGGCCCGAAATTGCACCTGAGACACACGTGGCCGCAAACCGTCAGACGACGTTCCTGAACCGCAAAACCCGTCATCTCACCGAACGTATCATGGTTTTCACCGATATGTGTTGCCCTGTTCTGTTTGCCTTCAGGATAGTGTCCGCAGCTTGTCTCAAGGAGGTTTCATGACGTCTCGTACCAGACCCAGACGCGCTGGCGACTGGGCAACTTTGGCGCTCGCCATACTGATCGTCCTGTTCGGGCTGATTTTTGTTGGCGGTGGCGGTTATCTGCTGAGCCTCGGCGGCTCTGCCTATTACCTTATCTGCGGCATCGTTCTGCTGGCATCCGGCCTTTTCATGGCCATGGGCCGTCTGCTCGGCGGGTATCTTTTCCTGCTCGCATGGGCCGGCACGCTGGTCTGGACCATTGCAGAATGCGGCTTCGACTGGTGGGGCTGGCTGCCGCGCCTTTTCGGCCCGACGCTGATTGCCATTCTTGTCGTGCTCAGCCTGCCTGTCCTGCGTCGTCAGGATACGGTTCGTCCAGTTTCCCGCGGAGCCGTCTGATGCGTAAACCAGCTCTCATGACCGCCACCATTCTGGGTGGCATGATTTCGGCGACGGTGGCTTTTGCCCAGATCCCGCCCTCGACCTCGACACCCGGCGAAGACAACACGCCCGTCAGCGAGGCCCATAACGCCGGTGCCGGCCGCTTTGGCGGTCCGCCGCCTTCCGCCCCGCAGGCCCCAGGCGTAAATGCCGCAAACCTGCCCGATATTTCCGAAATCGGGATTGCCGACGTTCCCGCTGCCGTGCCCCAGATCGATGGCACACCAGCACGCGAGGACTGGCCTGCCTATGGTCGCGACTCCAACCAGACGCGCTATTCGCCACTGGAACAGCTGACACCGGAAAATGTCGGCAAGCTCAAGCGCGCCTTCGTCTATCACACGGGCAGCAAGCCGGGTCCGGGTCAGGCCAATAAATGGGCGGCTGAAACCACCCCCATCAAGGTCGGCAATTCGCTCTACATGTGTTCGGCCATGAACGACATGATGCGTATCGATGCCGCGACAGGCAAGGAAATCTGGCGTCATGACGCCGGGGTGAAATACCAGTCGATCCCCTACACCGCTGCGTGCAAGGGCGTGACCTATTACACCTCCTCGACCGTTCCTGAGGGGCAGCCCTGCCATAACCGCATTATGGAAGCCACGCTCGACATGCGCCTGATCCAGGTCGATGCCGAGACGGGCAAGCTGTGCGAGGGCTTCGGCTTTGGCGGTCAGGTCAACCTGATGCAGGGCATGGGCGAATCCGTACCGGGCTTCGTGTCCATGACCACCCCGCCGCCGGTCATCAACGGTATCGTCGTCGTCAATCATGAAGTCCTCGACGGACAGCGTCGCTGGGCCCCTTCGGGCGTGATCCGCGGCTACGATGCCGAAAGCGGCAAATTCGTCTGGGCCTGGGACGTCAATAACCCCGACGACCATCACCAGCCCGAGCCCGGCAAATTCTACAGCCGAGGCACACCGAATTCCTGGGCCGCCATGACGGGCGATAACGAGCTCGGCCTCGTTTATGTCCCGACCGGCAACTCCGCTGCCGATTATTACAGTGCCATGCGTACCGACAAGGAGAACGCCGTTTCGTCCTCCATCGTCGCACTCGACGTCAAGACGGGCGAGCCGCGCTGGGTCTTCCAGACGGCGCACAAGGACGTCTGGGACTACGATATCGGCTCTCAGGCCACGAAATTCGACTATCGTCATGCTGACGGTTCGGTCACGCCGGCCCTGCTCGTCCCCACGAAGCGTGGTCAGACCTTCGTGCTCGATCGCGCTACCGGCAAGCCGCTTCCGGAATTCCCGGTCGTCGAAAAACCTGCGC
The DNA here is from genome assembly GCF_024054035.1 of Asaia lannensis NBRC 102526. GTDB lineage: Bacteria > Pseudomonadota > Alphaproteobacteria > Acetobacterales > Acetobacteraceae > Asaia > Asaia lannensis. Next base: position 87,704 of record NZ_JAMXQU010000011.1, on the reverse strand, counting down.
CTGCCAGCACCATGGCTGACGATCCGCGCAGCCCGACCCAGCCCTGGTCGACCGCTTTCCCGCGTCTTGCTTTCCCCGATCTGAAGGAAAGCGACATGTGGGGCATGTCGCCCATCGACCAGCTTTTCTGCCGCATCAAGTATCGCAAGGCACGTTATGTCGGTGAGTTCACCCCGCCTGCACTCGACAAGCCGAATATCGAATATCCCGGCTATAACGGTGGCAGCGACTGGGGCAGCATGGCCTATGACCCGGAATCGGGCATTGTCATTGCCAACTGGAACTCCACCCCGATGTACGATCAGCTCATCACCCGCAAGAAGGCTGATGCGCTGGGCCTGAAGCCAATCGACAACCCCACCTATAACCCGGCTGGCGGTGGTGCAGAAGGCAACGGTGCGCAGGCCGACACGCCTTACGGCATTGTCGTGACCCCGTTCTGGAACGAATACACGGGCATGATGTGCAACAAGCCGCCTTACGGCATGATCGAGGCCATCGACATCAAGACCAAGAAGGTCCTGTGGTCGCGCCCCCTCGGCACGGCTCGCGCGAATGGTCCCTGGAACATGCCAACCGGCCTGCCGCTCAATATCGGTACGCCAAATAACGGTGGCTCGGTCATCACCAAGGGCGGTCTCGTCTTTGTGGCAGCCGCAACCGACAACCAGATCCGCGCCATCGACATCAAGACCGGCAAGGACGTGTGGTCCGACGTGCTCCCCGGTGGCGGTCAGGCCAACCCGATGACCTATGAAGTCAACGGCAAGCAGTATGTCGCCATCATGGCCGGTGGCCATCACTTCATGATGACGCCCGTTACAGATCAGCTCGTGGTCTATGCCCTGCCCGACGAGGCAAAGCATTAAGCCGCACTGCCCTGAAACGGTGGTCTGACAGTCGTCTGACGATCGATACGCAGCAAGAAGGCCGGGGGACCCTCCCCCGGCCTTCTCTGTTTCCACTCCTGTTCTCGACGCGGCCCCCGATCCTGTTTCGGATCCCGCTCATGATCTGCGTTCTGTGATCCGATCCGGATGACGCATTAAGCGCAAACCGCGGATCGCGACAGCAGTGGCCCGAAAGCCCGCTATTCTGTTTCGCAGACGCACACAAACCCGGTTTATGGGTTTTTTGAGTATGGACTTCTCTTTCCTCTCCCGGCGGGACACGCTTCATGCTACCCGCAATTCATGTCACGCCGCTGTCCCCATATTCTTCAGGTTCTTCCGGCCCTCGGCACGGGCGGGATCGAACAGGGGACGGTCGAAATGGCCGAGGCGATCGTCGCTGCAGGCGGTCGTGCCGTGGTGGCCAGTGCCAGCGGCGCCCTGGTTCCACGCCTCCTGTCGGTTGGCGCACGCCATATCGAGCTGCCTCTCGGACAGAAATCGCCTTTCTCGATCATGCGTCATGCACGCATCCTCTCGCAGCTGATACGCGATGAGAGGATCGATCTCGTTCATGCCCGCTCGCGCGCGCCAGCATGGGCAGCCTGGCGCGCCACGAAACGCACCGGCATACCGCTGGTCACAACGTGGCATGGCGTCCACAATGCCGGATTTCCGGGCAAGAAACGGTACAATTCGGTTCTGGCGCGCGGTGCACGCGTCATCGCCATAAGCGCCTATATCGCAACGCGCCTGCGCAACGATTACCGTGTTGGCGATGACAGGCTGCGCCTGATCCCGCGCGGGGCCGATATGAGCCGTTTCGAGCCGGCCCTCGTCAATGGCGCGCGCATGCAGGCCCTCGCCGAAAAATGGCAGGTTCCTCCCGGTACACCTGTCATTCTCCTGCCCGGTCGGTTGACGCGCTGGAAGGGCCAGCTTTTCCTTCTTCGTGCCATGGCACAGCTGCAGGCTCTTTTACCCGGTGCATGGCTCGCCGTACTGGTCGGCCCGGCGGACCCCGAAGACGAATACGTCAAGGAGATCGCCGCAACCGCTGCCCGTCTCGGTCTTTCGGAACGACTGCGTTTTGCAGGGCTCTGTCAGGACATGCCTGCCGCCTATGCGCTGGCCGATGTCGTGGCAGTTCCCTCCCTGCGCCCTGAACCTTTCGGGCGCGTGGTGATCGAGGCGCAGGCCATGGGGCGACCCGTTGTCGTGACGGCCCAGGGCGGCGCCATGGAAACAGTCCTGCCCTATCGCACCGGTCTTCTCGTGCCACCCGACGATACGGCTGCGCTGGCCGATGCCCTTTTGCAGATCCTTACCCTGTCCGAGGGCGCGCGCACCCTGCTGGCAGAAACGGCGCGTCATCACATTGCAGAAAACTACACCACCCGGCAGATGCAGTCGGCAACGCTTGCTGTCTATGATGAGCTGCTCGGTAGCGATCTGTCGGACCAGTTTAGGACTTCCTTCTCATGACCCTTCCTGCACGCCCGGTACCGACCCTGACCGAAAAGGCCCAGGCCGATCTGGAAAAGCGTCTGGCGCGCGAGGCCGCAGCCCTGCGTGCCAATCTTCTGCGTCGCAAGGCGCAGGTACGCAATCGTGCCGTCAAGGCGCCTGAAGATCAGGACATGCCCGTCACGCCTGCCGAGACATCTACGCCCTGAAAGGAATACCCATGTCCAAGGTACTTTACGCCACCATGCGCGCCCTGCCCGGCAAGCGCGATGAACTCGCCCGTCTCCTCACGGCGCTCGCCGATGACGTGCGCAGCGAACCCGGCAATGAGCGTTTCGTGGTCTACACGCTTGAGGAAGACCCCGACTTTTTCCACGTGGAAGAAACCTATCGCGACGACGATGCCTTCAAGGCCCATATGGGCATGGAGCACGGCAAGGTGTTCAACAATGCCATCAAGACCCTGGTCGAGGGCGGTGGCTCCAAGGTCGTATTCCTGACCCATATCGCCTGAACCCGTCCTGCGGGTTTGCAGAGACATGCCGTCGCGGCTAGACCTGCAAACCCTTTTATCGTTCACATACCGGAAGTCACGCCATGCCCATCATGCCAGATAGCTGGATCCGTCAGATGGCTCAGGAAAAGGGCATGATCGAGCCCTTCGTCGAAGCCCAGAAACGCGAAGGCGTGATTTCCTACGGCCTGTCGTCCTATGGATACGACGCCCGTGTGGGTGAGGATTTCAAGATCTTCACCGATGTCGACAATGCGGTGGTGGACCCCAAGCATTTTGCCGCCAACAGCTTCGTCACCCGCACCGGCGATATCACCATTCCGCCCAACAGCTTCGCCCTCGCACATACGGTCGAGTATTTCCGTATCCCTCGCGATGTGCTCGTGGTCTGTCTCGGCAAATCCACCTATGCCCGCTGCGGCATTATCGTGAACGTGACCCCTCTCGAACCGGAATGGGAAGGTCAGGTCACCATCGAGATCAGCAACACCACAAAACTGCCTGCACGCATCTATGCCAATGAAGGCATCTGCCAGTTCCTGTTTTTCCAGGGCGCCTCGCCCTGCGAGACAAGCTATGCCGATCGCGCAGGCAAATACATGAAACAGCTTGGCGTCACGACACCGCGTCTCTGATATCACCGAGGTCATGAGGCTTTGCCTCATGCCCCGCACTGAACGACCGTCCTTCCGGAAACAGCTCAATCGCAGCCAGATTCAAGGGATATGTCTCTCGCCGGGAGGTCGGACCGCGCCCTGCAGCAGCGTTTTCATACCGGCAACCCGACCGCTCCCGCGCGACTCGACACTGCATCGGGAATGCATTTTTGAGAAGCATTCTCAACAACTTGACGGGCGTAGCGCTCTGAAACTTTACCCATGTCGGGCATGTTAAAAGCGTCATCACGGTTTTGGGAACGCACCATGAGCCAGACATCTCTCCCCCCCGCCATAGACCCGGATTATCTGGCTCTGCTGGATTCGGATCGTATTTCGGGCCGCACGCGCCAGATCATGGAAGAACGTGCCCAGACCAGTGATGCCGATTACACGCCACGCATTCTGTCCGGTTCTGCCTATGAGACACTTGGCGCACTGACCGCACGTGTCCTGCCGCAGAAAGCCGTACTGAACGATGCCAGCATCAATCTGGCCGCCCGTATCGATGCCCGATTGGGAACGGCAGGAGATGGCTGGCGCTTCGCAACCCTTCCCCCTGACCGCGAAGCTTATGAGTGGGCCCTGATCGGCCTCGACGATCACGCGCGCTCCACGCAAGGCAAATCCTTCGCCGCTCTGGATGCCGCGACACAGGATAACCTTGTTCATTCCATAGCCGAAGGTGCACTCGCGACGGACAGGCTGGATGCCACGCAGATGCGTGCATGGTTTGCCGATCTGCGTGCCGACTGCGTCCAGATCTTCATCTCCCATCCTGCAGTGCAGGCGCAGCTCGGGATCGACGCCGTTTTCAATGGTGGCGACGGGTTCTTCCAAGGCTTCTCCGAAATGGGAGAAGGTGTCGAGGAAGACTGGGAACCCAGAGAAAAAGGGGGTGCGCTATGAAAACCCGTCGTTTTGCCGATAACGAAGTTGTCGACGTCGTTGTGATTGGTACAGGTGCCGGTGGCGCCCCGCTTCTGGCGGAACTGGCCCGGTCGGGCATGAAAGTCGTCGCGCTCGAAGCCGGACCGCATTTCGAGCCCAAACAGCACACGCCCGATGAAGCGACTGCCTCGGAAATCTACTGGCTGGAGGAACGCCTTTCCGGCGGCGCCAACCCCATGGCCTTCGGTGGCAATAACAGTGGTACGGGTGTGGGTGGCTCCATGCTGCATTTCGGGGCTTTCATGCCACGTATCGATGCACGTGACATGAAGCTGCATAGCGAGACCGGCAAGGGGGTCGACTGGCCCTTCGGTTTCGAAACGATCCGTCCCTTTATCGAACGCGTCGAACACGAAATCGGCGTATCAGGGCCGGAAAACTATCCGTGGGATCCCGAGCGCCGCTATGCCTATCCGCCGCCGCAGCGCAACGGAGCGGCCCAGATCATGGCGCGCGGATGCAACGCACTGGGCATACGCAATGCCGATGGCCCGACGGCCCTGATCACGCGCGACTGGGGAGACCGCAAGGCCTGTACCGGGTGCGGCGCCTGTCATCAGGGGTGCCGCAACGGCGCAAAGTCGGGCACGGATGTAACATACCTGCCGCGGGCTATCGCAGCAGGCGCGGAAATACGGCCCAACTGCTTCGTCCACGGAATCGAGCGCGATTCCTCTGGACGTGTAACCGGCGTCGTCTATCGCGAGGGCAATGAAGACCGGGTTCAGAAATGCGCCACGCTCGTCCTCTCCGCCGGTGCCGTGGAAACAGCCCGTCTGCTTCTGCATACGGGTCTGGCCAATCGCAGCGGCCAGGTCGGGCGCAACTACATGGCCCATATTTCGACGCAGGTCTGGGGCACATTCGACGAAATCATCCGACCCAACAAGGGTTACCCCTCACTGACCATCACCGAAGACATGATGCGCCCAAAAGATGCCGATTTTGCAGGCGGCTATCTTATCCAGTCTCTTGGCATGATGCCCCTGACATGGGCCACCGGCGTTGCGCGCGGGCGCGGTCTGTGGGGTGAGGAACTGACGCGCTATCTGCGCGGTTACAACTATATGGCCGGTCTCGGCGCGCATGGCGACTGCCTGCCCAATGACGACAATCTCGTCACGTTATCCGACGAACCGGGTCGTGCAGGCGTGCCGAAGCCCAAGATCACGTTCAGCTACGGTCCCAACGAGCAGGCCATGCATGAGCACATGGCGCGCACCATGACGGCAATCTGGGAAGCCGCCGGCGCGAAGGACATCTGGGCCATGGATCGCGCTGCCCATATGATTGGCACCTGCCGCATGGGGACCGACCCTGATCACTCGGTCGTCGATCCGTTCGGTCGCAGCCATGACATCGACAATCTGTGGATCTGCGATCACTCGGTCTTCCCAAGTGCGACCGCTGCAAATCCGGCTCTGGCCATCATGGCGCTCAGCCTGCGCACGGCAGAAGCCATTAAGGAGTGTTGAGCGCTCCGACCGGGTGGGAAAGCGCATAAGGGGGCGCTGTCCCGCCCCATGCAAAAGGGCTCGCCCCTTTCACTCAATACATAAGCGGACTTCACATAAGCAGACTTCCGGAGGACCGTGATCCTCTGGAAGCATCCCAATGTCCCGATCAGTCGTGGATACGCTCGATATCTGCGCCGACCGCAGAAAGCTTGCGGTCCACGGCCTCATAACCGCGATCAAGATGATAGATACGGCTGAGTGACGTCTCACCCTGTGCGCCCAGACCCGCAAGGATCAGAGAGAACGACGCGCGCAGATCGGTCGCCATGACAGGCGCACCGGAGAGATGGTCCACGCCGCGGATGATAGCGGAAGAGCCATGAACATTGATGCGCGCACCCATACGATTGAGCTCTGGCACATGCATGAAACGGTTTTCGAAAATCGTTTCGGTTACCATCGAGGCGCCTTCGGCTACGGCCAGCATGGCCATGAACTGGGCCTGCATATCGGTCGGGAAGCCGGGATAGGGCTCGGTCATGATATCCACACCTTTCAGCGCGCCCGTGCGGCGTACACGAATGGCATTTTCCTCTTCCAGCACCTCGACCCCCGCTTCCTCAAGCGTGCGCACCACGGCCCCGAGATCGCGTATACGACCGCCGATCAGACGCAGATCACCGCCGGTGATACCGGCTGCACAGGCATAGGTACCGCATTCGATACGATCGGCCATGATTGCATGCTGTGCGCCTGACAGCGCCTCGACGCCATCGATAACGAGCGTACCCGTGCCGGCGCCGCTGATGCGCGCGCCCATGCGGTTGAGACATTCCACCAGATCGCCGATCTCGGGCTCACGCGCCGCATTGACGATCTCCGTGCGTCCCTTGGCAAGGGTCGCTGCCATGAGCAGGTTTTCAGTCGCGCCGACAGAGGCAAAAGGCAGAAGAATCCGATCGCCCACCAGACCGCCTGGCGCGCTGGCATTGATATAGCCGTTCTCCAGACGAATGGTCGCGCCAAGCGTCTCAAGCCCCTTCAGATGCAAATCGACAGGGCGGGTGCCGATGGCACATCCGCCAGGCAGCGACACACGAGCCTCATGCGCACGGGCAAGTAGCGGACCGAGCACCAGAATCGAGGCGCGCATTTTCGAGACGATATCGTAAGGCGCCTCGACAGAGGTGATCGGACCGCCGATCGACAGCGTCCGTCCCTCGGCATCTACCGGCTCGACGGCAATACCATGCTGGCGCAGCAGCACCTGCATGGTCTCGATGTCGGCAATTTTGGGTACGTTGGAAAGAATGAGACGCTCGGACGTCAGAAGCCCCGCAACCATGAGTTTGAGACCGGCATTCTTGGCGCCGCCAATCACGATCTCGCCTTCAAGACGCCTGCCGCCACGTATGATGAAACGGTCCATGATCTGTCGCTCCTGAAGGATGAGGCTCTATGCGGGAAAGGGTTCTCTCTCCCGCGTCATCATGGCTACGTCAAGGCATCAATTGGACCGGTCCATCGGGGTATTCTCCCCTCACCCGCCGCGTGACAGAATCTCAAGTGCAGGCAGGTTGAGCAGGGTGATATGCGTGACCTGTGTAATCGTGATCAGCTTCTCGCGCTGCAATGCATTCATCGTGCGGCTGACGGTCTCGATCGTCAGTCCGAGATAATCCGCAATCCCCGTGCGAGTCATCGGAAGATGAATGGCAACCGCCTTTGTTGGCGAGCGGTAATGCTGCTCCAGCAGAAAGCTGGCCAGACGTTCGCGCGCGGTCTTTCGCCCCAGCAGAAGCATGCGGCGTTGCGCCTGAACGAGCTCGCGTGAGGCTTCTTCCATCAGGCGCAGTTCGAGTGCCGGAAACTCCCGGCGCAGTGCACCAAGGCCGGTACGCGAAAAACGACAAAGGGAGAGCGGGCCAAGCGCCTCGGCGCTGAACGCATAGGTTGTCCCGCTCGCAAGCCCCAGAAAATCACCCGCCTGCCCAAACCCCGTGATCTGGCGTCTGCCGTCGGGCATGAGGGTGAAAAGCTTTACGTGACCTGCCGTGACAATGAAGAAATCATTGGCTGGCTCACCTTCCTGTATGAAGGTTTTTCCTGGCGCGACCGCAATGCGGTGAGAGTATTGCGCGAGTCGTACCATCTGCTCCGGATCGATTACCGAACATATGCTCCGTGATCGTGCCTCGCAGTGGACACACAGCCCAGAACTGCCGCAGGGTCCGAGTGTGCTGATACTGTCTCTCGTCTGCACATCCATCGTGACTAAGACCCTCGAATTTCATTCTTATTCTTGTTTTGTTAACATTACGTCATATACTGTTGCCAATTCCCCACGGTCATTATCCACGTTGTAGCGGCTTTGACATGGATCAAGGCACGGCATCATAACGCATGGTGAGAGAACGTCACTGTTTAATCACGGATGACGTTGATGAAGACCTCTTTCAAAGTTTCCACCGCTCTTCTGACCGGTTTTGTTGCAGCCGCCGTCGCTGCACCGGGTGCCCAGGCTCAGACGACCCCCGTCGTCAACGCTCCGGTCACCACGAACATGGTGCTGGCGCCCCAGGCCCAGGCGATGGCCGCACCGCGCTCTTCCTCCAGCGACGAATGCGGTCTGTTCAAGACCTGCTCCACCACGAAGATCGGCCTCGGCAAGGGTGACTTCATCATCCGCCTGTCCGCTCTCGGCGTTATCCCCCAGGATCGCGACAGCAAGCTCTGGCTGAACGGCGCCGCCATCCCCGGCCGCGTCAAGACGACCAACCAGGTCATGCCGGAACTGACGTTCGAGTATTTCTTCACGGACAACGTCTCGATCGACCTGATCGCAGCCAGCACGCGTCATGAAGTGGCCGCCAAGGACACACCGCTGGGCGGCATCGATGTCGGCAGCGCCTGGGTTCTTCCGCCCACCATCACGCTGGCCTGGCATTTCCGTCCGCACAAGCGCTTCAACCCGTATGTGGGCGTGGGCGCGACACTCGCCTGGTTCCACAACGTGTCCCCCGCTGGCGGTCTGGTGCAGAAGCTCAACGTTGGCGTGACAGGCGGTCCGTCGGTCAATGTCGGCTTCGACTATCAGCTGGTCGGCAACTGGTTCTTCAACGTCGATGCCAAGCAGATGTTCATGCGCATGCATGCCTGGGCGAACGATCGTGGGTCGGGCGCCTTCATCAAGGCTCATGACTCTCTCGACCCGACAGTTGTCGGCGCCGGTATCGAATACCGCTTCTGATTTCCCCTCCCCGGGACGATCGGAACGAAAGGGCTGCCCGTTATCGGGCAGCCCTTTTGCGTTCATGAACCGGTTTTCGACCTTTCTCGCGAGTCATCGTTCTGTAATCCGCAAATCACCGAAGCTTCACACACCGTAACGAACTCTCCGCATAGGGTGCGCCGCGACCGAGCCGCCTTAAAGGAAAATTCACAAATGAAGCTTCGCCAGCAGCGCCATCTCCTTACGCTGTCTCTCTTCTGTTCCCCCCTGGCCCTGCTGAGCGGTTATGCTCAGGCTGCAGATACAAAGCTTCCCGTCCACCAGAATGCGGCTCCTGCCTCGCAGGCTCATGCGCAGCACAGCGCGCGCAAAGCCAGGGCGCTGGTTTCAACCGCGCCGGCAGAAGAAGTTATCGCCACGGCGCGTCGCACGCGTTCCGAGCAGAGTGTCGGCCACACACAGCTCCAGCGCATCCTGCCCGGTGTCAGCCCGCTCAAGGCACTGCAGATCCTGCCGGGCGTCGTGTTCAACAATGCCGACCCCTGGGGCAATAACGAACAGAATTCCTCACTGTTCATCCACGGCTTCAACCAGAACCAGCTCGGCTATACGCTCGATGGCATTCCTCTGGGCGATCAGGCCTATGGCAATTACAACGGCCTCTCGCCCCAGCGCGCGGTAATCAGCGAAAACGTGGGCAATGCTACCGTAGCAACCGGTTCCGGTGCGCTCGGCACGGCCTCGACCTCGAATCTGGGCGGCACACTGCTGTTCTCCTCGCTCGACCCCAAGCAGGAAATGGGCGGTCAGCTCGACCAGACCTTCGGCAGCTTCTCGACTTTCCGCACCTTTGCCCGATTCGATACCGGCAATTTCGGCAACGGCAACACGGCCTATATTTCATGGGCGCGACAGGATGCCCGCGCCTGGGACTTTGCCGGTCATCAGGGCGGCAATCAGGTCAACGCCAAATTCGTCCACAAGGGCAGCAAGGACAAGATCACCTATTTCTTCGACTGGTCCGACAAGGTCGAGCCGAATGAAGACGGTATTGTGCTGCCCAACGGCTATGGCACCTATGTGCGCCCCTTCACCTACCCTGATTTCAACTATGCCAAATCCTATCTGAATTCGGCGGCCTACAAGAATGCCGGGCTGAATTACCGCAACTACTATTCCGCCGCCCAGCGTCAGGATTTTCTGACCTATCTGGGCTGGCAGCACGATTTCAGCAGCAACCTGCATTGGGACAACAAGCTCTATTATCACCATAATCTCGGTGAGGGTGTGGTGGCCGGCCCGATCACGGCAGCGGGCCTGCCCACGCTGTTCGGCGCCTATTTCCCCAATCAGAGCTCAAGCCAGCTCAGCAACGTGTTCGGTGGCTCGGGCTATGCCACACGCACGACCGAATACTGGGATAATCGCGGCGGTCTGCTCACCACCCTGCGCTACAAGCTGGGCCATCACGACCTTGAGGTCGGGGGCTGGTACGAGCGCAACAACAACACGCAGGCCCGTCGCTGGTATCCGCTGGATGCCAACAACCCGACCACACCCTATGATCGCCAGCAGGATGCGCTGATCAAGCAGTACACCAACTATTTCTACACCAACACTTTCATGACCCATCTGCAGGACAGCTGGAAGGTCTCGAAAAACTTCACCCTCTCCGCAGGTTTCAAATCCGAGCTGGTCTATACCAATGGCACGCTGCCGGTTGCTGGCAAACCGGGCTCACTCTCGCCCGCAACAGCGGTGACCGTGCCGGGGGGCACTATTGCGGCCGTCAAACCGTTCCTGCCGTCTTTCGGCGCCTTGTGGAACATCACGCCCAACGAGCAGTGGTTCGCCAATATCCAGGAAAACATGCGCTCCTATCAGGATGCGGGCTATGGCAATGCCACACCCTGGGGCGCCACAAGTCAGGCGGCTTTCGAGGATTTCAAGAAGCACGGCAAGGTCGAAACGTCATGGACCTATGAAACCGGGCTGCGCACCCATCACCATGTCAATCTTGGCCCGCTGACCGATATCTCGGCACAGGCCGAATACTACCATGTGCATTTCTCGAACCGTCTGGTCGCCATCGCCACCACGCAATCGCTGTCCTCGATCATCGGTTCGGCCACGACACTCGCCAATGTGGGCTCAGTCACGACAGACGGTATGGATTTCTCCTTCACCGCGCAGTTCGGCCCGCATTTCTCGATCTATAACGGGCTCAGCTATAACAAGTCGGTCTATAACGACAATTACAGCTCCGGCACGTCCACCATCCGCATCGCAGGCCGCAATGTGGCGGGTCAGCCGGACTGGACCGAGAAATTCGTCGCCACCACGAACTGGGGCAATTTCTACGGCCAGTTCATCGGCGATGTCATGGGCAAGCGCTACACCACCTACACCAACGATCTCTGGGCCTCGCCCACCGCACAGTTCAGCATGAATGCGGGCTACACCATTCATGGCATTCCCCATATTCCGGCCTTGCGCGTTCAGGGAAATATCACCAACCTGACCAATACGCGCGGCTGGTCCACGGTCAGCACCACGCAGACCTCAGGCCAGTTCACAGCCTATCCCATCGCACCGCGCATGTATTTCCTGACGCTGAGCGCCAACTGGTAATCTGATCAGATACCGAATGGAGGCAGCCCGCTCCCGTCGGGCCGCCTCGCCTTTCTTTTTGCAGCGCCTCCTTCCGGCCGTCATTCCGGCGGGAGCGGGCCTGAGGAGGTTCGATTTGCTGTCACGTCGTCACGCTCTCACTCTTGCCATGGCCGGTATCTGCGTGCCCGCTCTTGCCTGCCGGTCTTTTGCAGCGCCCTCGCTGGCACCGAAGCCGCTCGTTTTCGCCCATCGCGGCGCGTCTGCCCTGCGGCCCGAGCACACTCTCGCCTCTTACGCCAAGGCGTTGGAAGACGGTGCCGACTATATCGAGCCCGATCTGGTCATGACCAAGGACGGCGTGCTGATCGTGCGTCATGAAAGCAATATTGCCGATACGACCGATGTGGCGTCACGCCCTGAATTTGCCGCGCGCAGGCGCAGCCTGACCATCGATGGCCAGAAGGAAACCGGCTGGTTCACGACCGATTTCACGCTTGCCGAACTCAAGACCCTGAGGGCGAAAGAGCGCCTGCCGCAGCTTCGACCGCACAACACGCGTTACGACGGTCATTTCGATGTGCCGACGTTCGAAGAGGTGATCGATTTCGTTGCCGCTGAGTCCGCAGCGCGCGGCAAGGTGTTCGGGCTCATTCCCGAGATCAAGAATTCCACCCATTTCCACAGCCTCGGTCTCGATCCTGAAACCGCTTTTCTGCGCACCATCGCAGCGCATGAATACACACGTCAGGCACCGCTCGAACTCCAGTCGTTCGAGACGACCAATCTGAAAGCGATCGGAGACAGGACACGCGCCATCAACCCGCAGGCGCGTGTCATGTTCCTGATGGGCGAGCCTGGCCAGACCCCGCCCGATCTGATAGGCAAGAGTGAGGCCAGAACCTTCGGCGATTTCATGAAGCCGGAAGGACTACGCGACATACGCCGTTTTGCCGATGTCATAGGCCCTTCGAACACCGATCTGATCCCGCGCAAATCCGACAGGTCATGGGGCACGCCCACCACCCTGATCACGGATGCGCATGAGGCCGGGCTTCTGGTTCATTCCTACACGGCACGCCCTGAAAATTACTGCCTGCCGAGAGAACTGCGCGACGGCGGACCTCTGAACGCCCGCAACCCGAAGGGCATGATCGCCGAGGTCAAACGCTATCTCGACATGGGTCTCGACGGCTTCTTCACCGACGATCCCGCTCTGGGCCGCCTTGCCGTCGACACGCCGGGTTGATCCGGCACCAGCTTGCCTGCGTTGGACAGGTCATGCAGGGTCTCCCACCCTGCACACCCCGCTTCATGACGGAGATCTCCCTTGGCCGAGCACGATCTGTTTCCCGGTAAAGCCTTCGATGCCTTCCTGTTCGACATGGACGGCACGATTCTGACCTCCATCATCGCAGCAGAGCGCGTCTGGACCCTATGGGCACAAAAACATGGTCTCGACGTCGCCAAATTCCTGCCCACCATTCACGGCGTGCAGACTGTCGAGACCATACGCCGCCAGAAGCTGCCGGGTGTCGATCCCGTAGCCGAAGCGCACTGGATTACCAGCCGCGAGCTGGAGGATACCCATGGCATCGACCCCATTCCGGGAGCCAAGGCTTTTCTGAACAGCCTGCCCGAAGATCGCTGGGCCATCGTGACATCGGCCTCACGCCCGTTGGCGCTCAAGCGTATCCAGACTGCCGGGCTGCCCATGCCCAAGGTTCTGATCACGGCAGAGGATGCCCCTAACGGCAAACCCGCCCCCGATTGTTTCCTTCTGGGGGCGCAGCGACTGGGGTTCGAAGCAAAAAACTGCGCGGTGTTCGAAGATGCTCCCGCCGGCATCAAGGCGGGCGAGGCCGCCGGGGCCAGCGTCGTGGTCATTACAGCCACGCACACACATGAAGTGGATGTTCCTCACCCCACGGTACCGGGCTATGAAGCCCTCAAGGCGCATCGCCTGCCCGATGGGCGCCTGTCCATTCTGTGCGATGATGCACCGGGCATAACGGGCTGATTTTCTGCTGTGTCTGTCATCATTATTGCTGCTGCCCTGTTGCATGACGGGGCAGGCAGGATCCTGCTCGTGCGCAAGCGCAACACGCAGGCCTTCATGCAGCCCGGCGGCAAGATCGAGCCGGGCGAGACGCCGCAGGCCGCGCTCCTGCGCGAAATCGAGGAAGAGCTGGGTGTGCGCGCATCCAGCTCTTCCTGCCGCTTTCTCAAACGGATCGAGGCTCCTGCAGCCAATGAGCCCGGTCATATCGTCAGGGCTGAACTTTTCGCTCTCCTGTGGCAGGGGGACGTAACAGTGGCCGCCGAAATCGCCGAGGCACGCTGGGTCACGCCGGATGAGGCACAATCGCTTGTGCTGGCGCCCCTGACACGCGACTGCGTGCTCCCCTTATGCCCTTGCATCTCTTGAAAAAAGGAAACGGGATTTCTACTTCTTCCTTCAAATAGGTGTCGATACGACACCATGACAGTCTTGAGGGAATTCCATGACCGAGAATACAGAAAAAGATCAGGTCCAGGGCGCCGAACAGCATGAATTCAGCGCTGAAGTCGGGCGTCTGCTCGACCTTGTCGTTCACGCCCTTTATTCCGAACGCGAGATCTTCCTGCGTGAGCTGGTCGCCAATGCCGCAGATGCTTCGGACAAACGCCGTTTCGAAGCCCTGACCGATGCCGCCAAGGCGCTGCCCGCAGATGCTGCCATTCGCATCACGCCCGACAAGGATGCCCGCCTGCTGACCATCAGCGATAACGGCGCAGGCATGAGCCGTGAAGAACTGGCAAGCAATCTCGGCACCATCGCCCGTTCCGGCACACGCGCTTTCGGTGAAAAGCTGAACAGCGCCAAGCCCGAAGACCGCCCCAGCCTCATCGGCCAGTTCGGCGTGGGCTTCTACGCCGCCTTCATGGTGGCCGACAAGGTCGATGTGATTTCGCGCCAGCCCGGTTCGGATCAGGCCTGGAAATGGTCATCCGATGGCAAGGGGGCCTATACGATCGCCCCGGCCGAGCGTGAGCAGCCCGGCACGGACATCATCCTGCATATCAAAACCGATGCCGATGAGTTCCTTGATGCCTGGCGTCTGCGCTCCATCATTCGCAAATGGGCCGATCATATCTCCTGGCCGATCACCCTGCGCGAAGGCGAGGAAGACAAATCGGCCAATGAGGGTACGGCTCTCTGGCGCAAGTCGAAATCCGACATCACGCCCGAGCAGTACACGGAGTTCTACCGCCACGTCGCTCACCAGTTCGACGAGCCCTATGCAACCCTGCACTGGAATGCCGAAGGCACGACCGAATTCACGGCACTGCTGTTCATCCCCGGTGCGCGCCCGTTCGATTTCATGGAGCAGTCGCGCGAGAGCAAGGTGCATCTGCATGTGCGCCGCATGTTCATCACCGATGAAGCAGAGCTTCTGCCGGCCTGGCTGCGCTTCGTACAGGGTGTGGTCGATACAGAAGATCTGCCCCTGAACGTCTCTCGCGAAATGCTTCAGGCGACCCCTGTTCTGCAACGCATCCGCAAGGCCGTGACCAAGCGCGTACTGACCGAAATCAAGAACCGCTCGAAGGATACGGAACAGGCCGATGCTTACGGCACGTTCTGGGAGAATTTCGGCCCGATCATCAAGGAAGGCATCTGGGAAGACTCCGAGCACCGTCAGGAGCTTGCGGCCCTGTCGCGCTTCCGCTCGACAGCTTCCGACGATCCGACCACGCTCGATGGCTATCTGTCACGCATGAAACCGGGTCAGGAAGCCATCTACTACCTGACGGGTGAAAATGCAGAAGCGCTAGCCGCCTCGCCGCAGCTCGAAGGCTTCCGTGCCCGTGGCATCGAAGTTCTGCTGCTGTCGGATCAGGTAGACGGCTTCTGGCCCGATCGTCTGTCTTCCTACGAAGACAAGGTGCTGAAATCCATCAATCAGGCCCATGGCGATCTGGAGAAGTTCGAAGCTCCGACGCCTGAGGGCGAGGCCGCAGATCTCGACAAGCTGATCCCGGCGCTGAAGGAAGCACTGGGGGATGAAGTCAAGGATGTGCGTGGCACAGTGCGTCTGGTCGGGAGCGCCGTGGTGATCACGAGCGAAGGTGGCCCGGATCAGATGATGCAGCGCCTGATGCGCCGTTCGGGTCAGGGCATGCCGCCTTCGGCCCCGATCATGGAAATCAACCCGCATCATCCGCTGATCCGCGATCTTGCAGCACGCGTGGAAAAGGGTGAGAGCGTCGCCGATTTCGCACATGTCCTGCTCGACGTGGCCCGTATCCAGGATGGCGAGACACTGCCCGATGCCGCAAGCTTCGCCCAGCGTCTGACAACCATGCTGACTGCTGCTGCCAGCGCCTGAACCGGAACATCATGGGGAGAATGATTGTTTCTCCCCATGGCCGGGCAGAGGCTCTAGACAGCCTCTGCCATCGGCGCTTCTTCTCGCGGCTCGAAATCGGGAGCCAGCGAAAGAACGTCGATCGTAACAAGAAATCGACACGTGTCTCGGGCAGACGCAAAAGGCCCCTGCCCTGGGTCCAGCGGCAATGCGCCACTTCACGTAGCGCCCAGCCGGCAAGGCCATCTTCTTCCAGATGGTATGACAGCTGCCTGTGACTCTGACTGAAGCGGATCAACGCGGGCGCGTAGCAATCCAGCGAACGCCACCCCAAAAATCGTCAATCAGATCTCTAGAAGTCTGAAATCAAGATCCCGCCCGTATCACGCCCGACCAGAAACTGGATATCAGGAAAAGATGCCGCGCCGGGGGATCCCTGAAATCCATCGCTTCCGACTATAACGTTTCACTGGGAACGATCTCCCGTATCGCAAGCGGAACAGTCGAAGGTATTCGACACAAGCAGCATCATATCGTCTGAAGCGCCATATCGAGCCGCTCCCGTCACTTGAGCGCTGCGCAACCATAGCGTCTCCAGCGAGTTCAACCAGTCTATCCGACTGCGAGATGGTTCATGTCTGAAAAAAGCTTCCACCCAACCAAGGAAATGGCCTCGGCGGCACGCCACGGTCTTCGATTGCGTGAAAAATTCAATCGCGGTGGCACAGAAGCCGGTGTCAAACGCGCAGAGCAGCTGGCTGAACAGAAAGATCTGGATGAAAGCGATCTCAAATCCATGCACAGTTTCTTTGCCCGTCACAAATCGGATCAGAACACGAAAACCCATGAATGGGGATCGGACAGCGACCCCTCAGCCGGCTACATTGCCTGGCTCCTCTGGGGTGGCGATCCTGCACGCGACTGGGTCGAACGCAAGATCGAGTCACTCGACAAATAAAGCGGCGTCTTGTTCGCCCCCAAGAGAGCAAGCCTGTCAGGCAGGGCGCACCACACCCCCCTGCTGGCGGGCCAGACGCAACAGCAGAAAAGTCAGACCGAGCGCCAGCAGAGCAACGCTCCAGTTCGCTGCATATGTCTGCCCTCCCCGGAGCAGGACAAGGACCGCAAGTGTGGCGTGAGCAAAAGCCGCCAGCCAGAGCATCAGGGCTTCACCCGCAGCAAAGGGAAGCGCGCCCAGCAGCATCAGCCAGAACACACCGTGATAAATCCGGAAAGCCCAGGCCTCACTCAGTAAGCCGGGAAACTGCAGCGCAACACAAAGCAGAATGGCAATAGCTGTCATGCAGCCGGTACAGCAGCCCGTCGTCAGGCGTGAGAGAAAACACGTACTGCGCGTGTCCGTCAGGCAGCCCGTCGCCTTTTCCTTGCGGCGGCGCACGGCAATCCAGAGCTTGTTACCGGTATAGAACAGAAAAGCCCCTGCAAAGCCGAGAGCGAGATAGATCCAGCGTATCGGCACTCCGCCATAGCTACCGAAATGCAACGCGAAAAAACTGGTCAGCGCAGCAAAACCTGCCGATTGATGGCCCGGCAGATAATCGCTCCACAAAATCCGGCCGGTATAAGGATCGAGCGTTGCAAATCCACTCGTGGGGCCACGCATGACATGGGCAGGGTCGTGCCCGGAAACACGCAGAACCGGGCCAGAACCGGGCGATGCACCGCGTGATGCGTTGGGACGCATGGAATAGTCGAGGGTATCTGGCACAAAGCCCGGCGCGACCTGCGCCAGACGCGCCAGAACTTCCGCCGGAGCCAGCAATGCTGCGCCCTGCGCTGGGCGGGCCTCTGCAGGAATGCCGCCCATGGCCGGGCCATGCCCCCTGCCTTTTCCCCCGCCATGACGTTCATGCTCGCCCGAATTACCGGCGTGGGAAAGAAACTCGCCCTGCACCGCAAAAATCACCTCGTGAAAGGCGAAAATGACCGAAGTCAGCGCCATGACGATGTGAAAGGGCAAGGAGCAGAACCCGAGCAGATTGTGCAGATCGAGCCATTTGCGCCTGACGCTTCCCACCAGTCGCACTGCGAACAGCGCACGCGCCATGGCCGGTATGAAAATTATGGTGCCCGACACCAGAGCCAGCGCATAACCCAGCGCAATAAACCCCATCACGATCATGGCGGGTTCATGCGGCAAGGGCAGCCCCATGCGCTGATGCACCGTATCGATCAGCCGGGCGACAGGCGATGGTTTATGCGTAGCGGTCACGAGGCCGCCCTGAGTATCGAGCGCAGCCATCATCATGGCCGATGACCCGTGACCGTGACGTCCTTCCCCCAGAGGCCACTGCAGCCGTGCGGGATGGTCTGCATCGGGGCTGATAACGACGCTGTATTGACGACGTGCCTCGGGATAGACAGCAAAAGCCTTGTTGAGCAGCTCAGGTGTCTGCTCCAGCGATACCGCTGCCGGAAGCACTGGTGGCGGTGTCAGCCAGGCCTCCAGCGTCGGCTCGAACATGCTGATCGCCCCGGCATAGAACGCGATGAAAAGGAACAATCCCGCCACCACACCGACCCAGCTATGAACCTCACGATAGACCGCAATGATATCGGCACGCAGTTTCATGGCTGCTCACTCCCAAAAAACCCGGCGAGCAGCGTGTTGGCCAGCCATACCAGGCAGGCAATCCAGCCAAGACCGAACCATGCCCCGAGCCCGGAGTGAAACAGGAAACACAGGCTAAGACAGATCACCCAGATCAGCGCAGCCCCCCACATGAGAAACTGCGAGGACAGCATCATCGGATTGCCTGTCGCGCCACAAAGATGTCCCGCCAGAACCATCGCGCCCAGAGCCAGCACCGCACCCGCAACCAGTCCCGCGAGCGTTTTGGCGAACCATTGGCGATTATCCAGTTTCGCCACCTTCATGACCGTTCACCTTTTTTTGCGTGAAGCGCCACACCCAGAGGGAGAAGGCTGAGCACGAGCATCAGCATCGCTACCGTCATGAAGACACCGACAAGCCGATCTGTCGCGGTCACGAACCCGATCAGCGAGAGCAGCGCAAACAGACCACCCACCATCATGCAGACGCGAAACGGTGGGCGTACCCGAAGCAATTGCTGCTGTTTGCTGGCAAGATAAAAAGCGGCTCCAGCAGCCAGAGCCAGGCAAAAACCCGCAACGCCAGACAGACCCGTCCCACTCACCAGCGATACTCCAGCCGCATGGTCAGGCTTCTGCCCTGACCGTAATAACAGGCTGAAACCGCCGTACAGGTCGCCACAAAGCGCTTATTGGCGATATTGCGCATGTTGAGCGAGAAAGAGAGGCCGTTATAGCGCGGCCGCGCCACGCCAAAATCGTAGCGCAGAAACATATCATACAGCGTGTAGCCGGGGATGGAGAGCGTGTTGGCCGTATCGCCGTAGGAATGACCCGTATAGCGCACGCCACCGCCGAAACCGGCACCGCGCATCGGCCCATGCAGCAGGCGCTGATCGACAAACAGCGAGGCCATCCATTTCGGGGCCTGAGGCATGGTGTTGCCAATCTGCGAGGCGGTGTTCGATTCCGTAATTCTGGCAGCACTGCGCGTGCCCGTAAAAATCACCGCCATATCCCAGGGCAGGGTCGCACGGCCTTCAAGTTCAAGACCACGCACACGCATCTCACCTGTCTGCACAAGGCATGTCGCCGTGCCGCAAAGCTGACCGTTCGGCGCAGGCGTTGTCACATTCTGCTGCGTGATCTGATACCCGCCGAAAGTAACGTAAATGCTCTTTCCGTACTGGTAACGCAGCCCGGCCTCATACTGGTCGCCTGTCGTTGGCTTGAAAGGCTTGTTGTCGAGTGCGGTGGAGGGGTCGGACACCTGCGGCTGGAAGGACGTGGCATAGCTGAAATAGGGTGCCAGACCGATTTTGGTGCGATAGACCGCGCCAGCACGCCAGGTGAAGCGGTCATTATCGTTCAGATAGCGCTTTTTGGTCAGGATATTGAGGGTATTGTCACGCGCCCAGTCCTGACGACCGCCGACCGTGATGTAGAGATTTTCGATCTTCATCTGGTCCTGGAAATACAGACCGTTCTGCTGCGATTCCGTTGCGCCATAAACCTGCGGCGCCAGACCGGCCGAATAACCGGTCGTGCCACGCGCTACGGGGTCGAAAATATTGAGCAGAGGCAGCACAAGCGCCGAATTGACCAGATCGCGTGAGCTTTCCCAGTTGGTATAGAAATAATCCGTGCCGAACAGCAGCGTATGGCGCACGACACCCGTTCTGGCCCTCACCTCCAGCTGAGTATCCGTTGCCACGCCCTGAGAGCGCCCACGTCCTTCGACAGCACGGCGATTGACCGTCTGATAGGGCACGCATCCCTTGATGCTGGCGGTGCATTTCGTGAGCGTATCGCCCGATAACACGGTCGAGCGGTAAAGGTTATCCAGATACGTGTAGCGCGTGTTGTTGCGCAGCGTGACGATGTTGTTGAACCGGTGCTCGAGGAATGACCCCGTCAGCACCTGCGTGCGATCGAAAGTATTCCAGTTCGGCTCGCCGATATTTTCGTCATTGGCAATATATCGTCCTTTCGAGGGCACAAGCGTGCCGGTCATGGGGAGAAACTGGAAGGTCGAGCCACCGGTGTCACGCTGATACTGCGCCAGCAGCGTCCAGCTCGATCCTGGCGCATAGGCCCATGTCAGGCTGGGCGAGACATAATACCGCCCGCTATCCACATCGTTGACCTGCGTACCGCCATAGCGGGCTACAGCAACGATACGCCCCCTCACGGTGCCGGATTTATTGAGTTTTCCAGAGACGTCACCCGAGGCCTGACCCTGCCAGTTGCCAAGCCTGGTATAACCGATGGTCTGGAGAAAAAATTCGCCATGCGATTTCTCGGTCGGACGCTTTGTGGTCAGATTGACGATACCACCGGGCGCTGTCTGACCGTAAAGCGCGCCAGACGGTCCCTTCAGCACTTCGATCTGCTGGAGCGCGAACGGGTCGAATGAGGTGCGTGTCCATTGCCCGCCGGAAGGCAGGCGCAGCCCATCGACGAAATTGTTGTTGGACGAAAAGCCCCCCGCTCCGAAGCCACGCACCGACACTTCATCCACACGGTTATCCACACCCGAAGGCTCAGCCTGCACGCCCGCCATATAAGAGAGCGCATCGGCAATCGTCGGGGACGCACGCAGCTCGATCTCCTCACGCGTCACGATCGAAATCGTCTGCGGTGAGTCGATAATGGGTGTGCGCGTTTTGGTTGTCGCCCCCGCCTGAGACAGGCCGGTCGCCGAAACGATGATAAGCTCATCGGCTTTCTTCGGTGGCGCCACGACCGGTTTTTTGCGCAGGATCGAATCCGGCCGCGTATCGTCCGCCAGAGCGGCACTGAGAGAGGTCGCACTTGCAAGAGCAAGAACGACAATACCGGTTATCCTGCGCATCGTTTCAAATTCATCGTGATGAAAGTGGGCCAAAATCTTTTATGCCCATCTTGCAAATGCGAGTCATTGTCAATTCAAAGGTGACGAAAGAGTCAGGTTTCATTCACTTATGCAGCAACAAAGCCACAGCGCGCTTCATGCGCCACCGGAACGAGCCCGCGAACGCTCAGCCTTTATTGCGCTTCCGGTTTGTAATGATGCTGCTCGCGCCTTCTCGACTTGCCCTGATGCCTCGCGCATGTGAGGACTCTTCAAAACCAGAAAGGAGCGTTTGATATGGATAATACGATCGAGGCCATACGTCGCTTCAACCGATTTTTCGTGCAGCATATCGGTGCACTCGATGCGCAGTTTCTCGGCTCTGCCATGAGTATGGGCGAAGCGAGACTGCTGATCGAAATTGCCCGTCATGCGCCTGTAACTGCGGCAAGCCTGCAGGAAATGGCCCAGATCGATCGCGGCTATCTCAGCCGCATGATCGCAACATTTGGCAGACGCGATCTGATCACACGCGACCGGCTGGATCACGACAAACGGATCCGGCCCATCCGCCTGACGGAAAAAGGACAGGCGCTTGTCGAAGATCTCGATATGCGTCTGAGGGAGGCGATAAGCAGAAATCTCGATGCACTCGACCCGGTGGAGCAACAGGATCTGGTTGCCTCGCTTACCCGTGCCCATCTCCTGCTTGCGCCGAAACGCCAGACCACCCTGACCCTGCGCGCACCCGGCCCGGGTGAGGTCAGTCTGATTGCCGCACGCCAGTCAGCCCTTTACGCGCAAAGCCATGGCTGGGGCCATAAACTGGAATGCCTGATTGCTGAGACCGCATCGCGCTTCCTGCGCCAGTTCAATGCCGAGAAAGAATCCTGCTGGGTGGCCGATCTCGATGGCGTCATGGCGGGTGCCGTGTTCCTGACCGATGAAGGCGAACGCAGGGCAAGGCTGAGATTACTGCATGTCGAGCCCTTTGCGCGCAGGCGCGGAATTGGCGATGCGCTCGTGCAGCAATGCCTCTCCTTCGCCCGCGAGAAACACTACCGCTCCGTTATTCTCTGGACGCATACAGTGCTCGAAACCGCACGACGGCTCTATGCGAGAAACGGGTTTACCTGCGTCGCCACGGCGCCGCACGACCTGTTCGGCGTACCGCTTCAGGGAGAGGATTGGGTCTGCGAACTCGCCTGATTTTCCTGAACCCGGATATTCCTGAACGGGGCGCGATCCCGAGACTTTACCCGCCCCATGTCGATCAGCCCCGTATTGTCGGGGCTCGATGTCATTCAGTCTCGTGTCACTCGGCTTCGTTCATACGCAGAACCAGAAATCCCGGCTTGTTTCTGAGATAATCCTGAAGAGGCGTATCGACGACCTTCATATTCGCTTTCAGGGATGACGCATTACGAAACCGGAGAATGCCATCTTTCCAGATGGCCAGACCGGTATGGGTCACATCCAGCCCATCGAGCGCCGTATAGATACCGATCACATCCCCCGTATGGATTTTTGCCGCAGTTTCCGGGGTCAAGGCCTCGGGGGGCAGCCAGGCAATATCGCGCGGATGAATATCCAGCCCCTGGATATAGACCCCACCATGACTGCGCTGGTTGAGGTTCTTGTGCGTTACCCTGACCTGAGATGAAATCTCGCGCGTAATATCGCGTGCATTCTGCGGCGACAGAGCTACCCAGTCCGTCAGAAAGTGGCGTCTGTTCAGATAGGTAATCCGACCGTTCCGGTAGCGTGTCTTTTCGAGGACGTCGATAAAGCCGCCCTTGTCACGCGAGAGCGTCAGGGCGCGCACGAGATCGATAAAGGTATAGCAATCGACCCCATCAAACCGGATGACCAGTTCCTCAGGAATTTCTGGTCCGCCGATCAGGGTATTGGCGATATAAGGCGTACCCAGAAATGCCGCTGAAATTGCCGATACACGCTGTGAAAAACCGGATATCCGGGCGGTGAGGGTTTCGATCTGGTGCAATCTTGCCTGATCGGATGGAGAAAACACCGTATCGGCCGCCTGAGCCGCGCAAGGCAGGACGGTCGCCACGCAAAGCCCGATTATGCTTCCCAGTCTGCTTGCCCGGTTCATACCCGCACCCCTTCTGATCGATCTCATGCGACCGCAATAGACAGGGTTACAGACAAACCGGACTGGTGGGAAACCCAATCCTCACCTCACCTTCTTTTCAGGCGCAATGCGGCCCCCATCACCACAGTCCCATCGTTACAGTCTCATCGTCGCAACCCCATGAGCTGCCTCATGTGACGCATCGAGCTTGCGTATCCGGCGCGGACTGAAGCTCCCGGCGCGCAGATTGCCCTCGATATCCTCAAGAGACAGACCCGCAGTCTCCGGCACGAACCGCCAGACGAAAACAAACGACAGGAAATTGATCCCCGCATAAATCCACATGGTCGCGCCGATACCGACAGCCTGCACCAGCGTCAGGGCTGTTCCCGTAACCAGCAAGTTACTGCCCCATAGCATCGCCGCATGAAGCGCCGTTGCAGGGCCGCGCATACCGAGCGGAAAAAGCTCTGCCCCCAGCAGCCAGCCGCAGATCTGAATACCGCCGGAATTGAACATCATGAACAAAAGCAGAAAGGCGACCGTCGCCAGCGCACCGATACCCTGATGACTACCGGACATGAAGGACAGACCGAGCCCGATCAGACTCACTACCGAGCCAGGAATCATGATCAGCATCAGACGACGACGCCCGACACGGTCGACCAGAAAACACCCCACCAGCGTCACGACAGCGTAGACCAGCGCCACGCCAACACTGGCCAGCAGGGCAGCATTCTTGCCAAACCCGGCATCGGAAAGAAATGTCGGAGAATAATAGATCATCATCTCCAACCCGCCGCATTGCGTGAAAAAGGCGACACCCAGAGCTGCCACAAGAGCAGGTCGCGCCCAAGGCTGGGCCAGACCGGCCCAGCCGGAATTCTCGGGGTTGATCGACTGACGGATACGCTCGATCTGAGTCAGTTCCTGATGAATATCGGGCTTTGTATGACGCACACGCTCAAGAATGCGCGCCGCCGCCAGCAGCCCCCGTTTTTCGGCAATCCAGCGCGGACTTGCCGGCATAAACAGCATCACCACAAAAACCAGACCGGCAGGAATGGAGGCGACCGACACCATGCGGCGCCATGACCAGACATCGTGATAATAATACCCGACGATATTGGCCAGAACGATCCCCACCCCGATCGCAACATTGAAGGTCGTCACCAACGTGCCACGATACCGACTGGGCGAGAGTTCGGAAATATACATGGGCACCACCTGGGTCGAACCGCCTACCGCAATGCCAAGCAGGAAACGTGCAGCAATCAGAGCGCCTATACTGGGTGCCAGCGAACATAATATCGCCCCGAGCGCGAACAGGAACAGCACGACCAGCACGGTTTTCTTGCGCCCCAGATATTCCGACGACCAGCTCGTCACCAATGCGCCCATGACAGCGCCCGCCAGTATGGAAGCCGTAACGATTTCCTGCTGCGTGTGAGACAGACCGAATTCCCGCGTCATGAGCAAAAGCGCCCCGGAAATCACACCTGTATCGTAGCCGTAAAGACCGCCGCAGACTGCCGCAGCAAAGGATGCGACAGCCAGAATGAGCCAGGCTGAACGACCCGGTGAGGTTTCTGCCACGATCGCGTCGATTCCGGACCGGTCGGTGGCTGCCCCCCCACCGCTACTCCCATGAGAACGGTTCAGTTTCGTCATGTTTTCCCCTTCGTCAGGGCAAGCGCGATCCTTCACGCCGGAAGCGGATCACGGTCGGAGCCGTATTCCGTTCAACAGCATGGGCGCAGCCCGTTTCATGATGCAGGCCAGACGGCCTGCACCTCGGTCTTGTCGTCTTGTGGTCGGAAAAAAGCGTCAGGCCTGTGCTAGTCGGCTCAGGATCGATCCCTCGCGACGCTTACATCACAGGCCTGCCGATGGCATCAGCTCATCCAGTTGCCGCCATCGATGTTATAGGTCTGCGAGACGATATAATCGGCATCTTTGGACGCCAGAAATACCGCAAGCCCCCCGATCTCGTCAGGGCGTGCCATACGCCCGAAAGGCACCGATGCACCGACGATACGCTTCTTCTCACCGAGAGGCAGATTCTCGTATTGTGCAAAGCGACGATCCACATCGTCCCAGTGCTCGTTATCGACCACACCCGGCGCGATGGCATTAACGTTGATGCCGTATTTGATGAGATCGAGCCCCGTGCTCTGCGTCAGGGAAATAACCGCCGCCTTGGAAGCACAGTAGATCGCAACCAGCGGCTCGCCACGACGCCCGGCCTGTGAAGCGAAATTGATAATCTTGCCGCCATGACCCTGCGCAATCATCTGACGTGCCACCGTCTGAAGCGTGAAAAGCAGTCCTTCCACATTCACCGCGAATATACGGTGATAGCTTTCGCGGGTGATCTCGACCGTTGGCGCAAGATCGAACAGCCCGGCATTATTGACCAGAATATCGATACGACCGTAACGCGCAATAATGGCGGCCAGCGCTGCATCGATGGACTCCTGACGGGTCACGTCGAGCTTCACGCCCAGATGCCCTTCGCCCAGCTCGGCTGCCGCGCTCACAGCGCCTGCCTCGTTAAGATCGCCGATCACGACGCTTGCGCCCTCGCTG
This sequence comes from Asaia lannensis NBRC 102526, assembly GCF_024054035.1. GTDB lineage: Bacteria > Pseudomonadota > Alphaproteobacteria > Acetobacterales > Acetobacteraceae > Asaia > Asaia lannensis. The sequence goes on along the minus strand of NZ_JAMXQU010000011.1, from coordinate 61,484 downwards.
GCATAGCGTTCGGCAATCGCGCGGCCGATACCGCGTACGGCACCGGTAATCAGGGCGATACGGTTCTGGAGGGGCTTGCCCTGTGTGGTATTGGTGGCGTTCATGTCTTGAATCCTTCTGCTGCAGTCTCTGGCTGTTATCTCGTCTGTCGTTTCAGCGGGCAGATCACAGCGTTTCGTAGCGGTCGAGAACATCGCGTACCGACTGGATCAGGAGCGATTTCGGATCGGCGGCGAGTGCGCCGGATTTCACACGCTCGAAGAGCCGGGGCAGATACTGGCTGATCATGGTTTCGGGAACGGGCGCCTTTTCCAGAGACTGGATCAGCGTGGCGACGCCCTGCTCTGCCGCGGGTTCTGGCCAGTAATAGCGGATACGGTCGCTGTAGCTGAAATGGCGCAGGATATGCTGCTCCATCGCATTGCCATGATAATGGCTCTGCCAGTTGGCCGGTGAAGCCAGCATGGTCTTTTCCATGATTCCGACCAGCGAAACGGCCTGCGGATCGATAAACCCGTTTATGGCATCGAGCCCGTACAGCGTTTCACGCAGGGCGAAACTCAGCTCGGGGCCAACCTTGAGAATACAGAACCCGTCCTGCTTGAGACGGGCGAGCGAGGCACCGGGCTGATAATCGGTTGAATGCGCCTCGAAAACCAGTCCGGGCAGCTGCGCCAGTGTCGCCACCAGATCCCGGGCCTGTTCGGGCTTGTAGATCGCCACATCCTCGTGCCCGAATTCCACACCGGGCTGCACGACAATGCCGATCACACGCGGCCAGGCTTCGGGCACGCCGTCACGAAACGCCTTTTCATGCACCCGATAGGTGGCGCGCACCGCATCGGGCGTGGTCGGCACGACGTGATCGAGCGCCTCCGTTGCACCGCCGGGTGTCGGGATTTCGGTGCCGATCACATAGACAGGACGCGCCGGCGCAACGGATTCTGCCCGTCTGGCAAGCATCACCGCCCGCTCGGCCACGATCTCATCCGGCAGATGATCGGTCTCGCCCTTGCACCCCATGCTGGCATCCAGATGCAGCTTGGTGAAACCGGCCTCGGCATACGCCGCGATCATGTCCGAGGCTTTTTTCAGAGCCTCTTCTGCCGGAAGCGATTTCCATGGATTGGGGCCAAGATGATCGCCCCCTAGAATGATCTGCTCGCGCGGAAAATCCAGCCGGTCGGCAATGCCGAAAACATAGTCGCGAAACCCGGCAGGGGTCATGCCGGTATAGCCGCCATCCTGATTGACCTGATTGCAGGTGGCCTCGATCAACGCAGGCTTGCCGCGTGACGCCGCATGAAGCAGCGCGGCTTCGATCACGAGCGGATGTGCAGAGCAGACCGAGGTGATTGCCAGCCCCTCCCCCCGATCGAAACGGTCTCGCAATGTATCCAGACGGGGCAATGTATTCAGATGGGAAAGTGTCATGCTTTTTCTCCCGTGGTCTGGCTCGCAATAAACCGGTCGAGTGACGCGAAATCCGATGTCCCTTCCATCGGGCCGAAAAACGAGACAGCGCGCGCGCCCGAGGCACAGGCGTAGCGCAGGGACTCCTCACGCTCTTTGCCCAGCAGGCGACAGGTGACATAGGTTGCACCGAAACAGTCGCCTGCACCGGTCGGGTCGATTTCCTCCACGGCAAAGGGGGCGCTGTGCAGCGTCTTGTCGGCACTGAAACAGGTTGCGCCCTCGCTGCCCTGTTTCAGCACGATCTCCGACACACCCATGTCGAGAATTTCGGCAATGGCCTCTTCATGCGTTACGCCGCTGCTGAACAACAGCAACTCGGGGCCGCTCGGCAGGAAAATATCGCATTCCTGAAGCATCAGCTGCAAGGCCGCGCGCATATCGGGAATATCCAGCATTTCCTTGCGGATATTAGGGTCGAAAGATACGGTGCCACCCTGCGCCTTGACCTGATGCACAGCGGTTGTCACCGCATCGATAATCGGGAAAGAGAACAGGGACGATCCCATGACATGCACATGCGTGGCGCGTTTGAGCAGCCCGCGTGCAGCTTCATGCAGACCGGTCTGCGAACAGGCCGATTGACGGATATTATAAACGAAATCCCGGCTACCATCGGGGCGATAGCGCACGAAGGCGCTGCCCGTCGCATAGCTGTCGACGCTCAGTATGGCCGAAATATCGACACCGTCGCGTTTCAGGCGTTCGATATTGAGTGCGCCGAAATCGTCACGACCGACCGCCGAGACAATGCCGCACTCGACGCCCAGACGGGCAACCTGATCGATGAAAATGGCCGGAGCGCCGGAGGGGTAAGGTCCCTTGAGCGCAATCGGTTCGAGAAAGCCCGTACCCTGGGTTTCGGCCATGATCTCCACCACGATCTCACCGATCGTGACGATACAACGCGGTGCGTCCGGAGACTGGTCCATCAGAAAACTGGATGCCATGATCGGTGATCCATCGAAAGTGAAGGAAAGAAAAAGAGGCCTGACAGCCGGGTTATGACGATGTGTCGGCGTGCACCGTGCCATCGGTAAAAACGGACCAGTCCTCGCACAGAACCGACCCATCGGGTGGCGTGCCGCCATGCAGAACCGACATGGTGGGACGCCAGTCCAGAACGTGGCCGTCATCGTCTGCCCGATCGAGACGGTCGGTCAGCAGGAAAACCTGTTTCGCCCGGGAAATCGCGGTCTCAAGGCAGTTACCCGTCTGATCCAGACAGGAAAAACCGCGCTTGCCGATCTGTGAGGCTGAAATCACGGCCAGATCGAGATCGTAAAAAGACAGGGCATGAACGGCTGCCGGGCTGATCAGCGGATAGCCCAGACGATCGTACTCGCCACCCAGCAGCGATACGGCGGCATCGCTCGTGCGACTGGCAAGATGATAGGTCTCGAAACTGTTGACGACAAAACGCAGGTTTTCCACCGTTGCATAGACCGGCACGAAAGAAGCTGCCTGCGTGTTATCCAGAAACACGCAGGAACCCGGTTTGAGCCTGCACGCCACGGCACGTGCCAGAGCCCGCGCCTCATAGAGTGTCGGGCCCTCATCGAGTGGCGCATCGACTGCATAATCATGCGCAGGCTGAGCCCCGCCATTGGTTCTGATGACGAGATTCTGACTTTGCAGATAAGCAAGATCGGATCTTATGGTGACCATCGACACATCGAACTGTGTGGCAAGCGCCTCGGTCCGGACAAATCCGGCGCGCCTTACGGCATCGACAATTCCCAGACGCCGTTTGAGTGTTGCGCTGTTCACGCCCATCGACATGGTAAACGATCTTTCGAAACGAAAACTCTATTTTCGTTTTGTAAGATATCCAGCTTTTACCTGTCAGCTATAAAAACCGATCATCACAGGCTTGTGTTAGCCTGTGCACCCGGTTGCGTTACATTTCACCCGGGAGGCGAAAAGACCCTTCAGGGCGGCATGCTGCAGAAGCAGGATCGTCTTGGCGTCGATAATACGTCCGTCATCGACCATATGCAGGGCTTTGGTAAAATCGAGTTCCAGCACCTCGATTTCCTCCCCCTCTTCCACAAGGCCACCGCCCTTGTGCATACGCATGTCAGCCGTATAGGCCCCCGTGAAAAAATGGATGCGCTCGGTGACCGAACCGGGGCTCATGTAATAGCAGCCGATCTCGGTAATCGCGCCGATCTCGACGCCCATTTCTTCCTGTAGCTCACGGCGCATGGCCACAGCCGGATCGTTGCGATCGAGCAGCCCGCCACAAACCTCGATCAGATCGGCGCTATGCCCTGTGACATAGGCGGGCAGCCGGAACTGCCGCGTAAGAAGCACGCTGTGCCGTTCGACGTTATAGAGCAGAATGGCGGCTCCATCCCCGCGATAGTAGGTCTCACGTGTCAGAACCTGTTCGACACCATTCCTGCGGCGATAACTCAGCGTGTATTTCGTCAGGACGGCCCAGTCATCGGCAAGAATCCTTGCCTCGCGTATCGCAATACGGCCGTCCGATTGCGGATAAGGGGCAGCATGCGCCTCTTGCGCATCGGCATCATCTGTCGGATCAAAAGGCGTTTCGCTCATGGCGGCGGGCTTTCACACGCACAGATTTCCGTCTGGCTTTTGTCTGTGCAGATCGCATCGGCCGGCATCGTGCCCCAACCGGGTTTTTCCTGCGAGAGGTAAAGCAGAATCGGCACAATCGGGGCCGTTTCACCCGATGCGCTTTCTTTCAGAAAAGGCGCGGCGCTCGAAGGCGCCGGGGTTCCGGAAGTCCGATCACGAACGTCAGATGACCGGAATCAGATGATCGGGATCAGACGATTTCGTGAGGCGTTGCGTCGTAAGACGTAGCGGACATGGAGATTTCGGAACTCGGCTTGCGATTGCGCACCAGCCAGTAGCAGATACCAAGCGCGAGAACGGATGCCGACAGCGCCAGAACCTGCATCACATCGACCGAACTCAGATCGAGCACGATGAATTTGCGCACGGTTGCCATCATGCCGATCAGCAGGACAGAGCGCATTCTCACCAGACTATGAGAGGGCGTATCGGGCGCCACGAGAATCGAGTGCTTGAATTCGAGCGCAATCAGCACCGTAAAGCACAGGCCGAACAGGGATTGCAGCACAGCCGGGTTGGAGGGCTCCAGCGTGGCCGTGCGTATCATCTCATACACCGCATAGACGACATGAACGAGGCCAAGTGCTGCAACCACCATAACGCACAGGGTGAGAACGAGCATCGCACACTCCTCGAACAGGTCGAAAAGCGACGAGACTTTGAAAAAACCGGGAAAGCTCTTGATCATGGCCCTGTAAAATCTTGGTTATCTGGAGACTGACATTTCTATAGCGGAGTGCGCCTGCGGCAGCAGCAACCCAAATGTTGGGATTTCGTAATCTCCGGGCCTTATTGCGCCTGAGTGCTCGCATGACCGGTCCTCATTCTCCCGGCAAAAACCCCGTGGGACCTGTCGATGAGCCCACTTCATACCCTCTTGCCAAACCATGCCATTGCAGTGGAAATCCCTTTCCATGCGCAAACTAGACCCTTTCCTGCTCAGCCTGATCGCCGCCATCGTGCTGGCAACGTTCCTGCCCTGCTCAGGAAATGAGGCCGTACTGCTCTCCCGTCTCACGACCTGTCTGATCGCCCTGATGTTCTTTTTGCAGGGCGCAAGGCTGAAACCCGAAGCCGTGCTCGAAAGCGTGCGCGACTGGCGCCTTCAGGGAAGCGTGCTTTCCTGCACCTTCCTGCTTTTTCCGCTGCTCGGTCTGGCCTTGCATGCCCTCGTTCCCGGTCTGCTCAAGCCCGATATGTGGCATGGCGTGCTGTTTCTGTGCTGCCTGCCCTCGACGGTGCAGAGCTCGATTGCACTGACCTCCATCGCCAGAGGCAATGTGCCTGCCTCGATCTGCGCCGCCACCCTGTCCAACCTGATCGGTATCGTGGCCACGCCCATTCTGGTCGGGCTGATCGTGCAGAAGGGTAATGTCTGGTCGGCCCATGCCATCGTCGATATTGCAACGCAGCTTCTCCTGCCCTTCGGCGTGGGGCAGCTGCTTCACAAGCGCCTCGGTGCCTGGGCCCATCGCAACAAGAAACTGCTCTCGTTCAGCGATCGCGGCTCTATCGTCCTCGTTGTCTATACGGCGTTCAGCCATGCCGTCGTGGAGGGTATCTGGCATCGCGTATCGGTGCCTGATCTGGCCCTTACCGCCGGGCTCGATCTCGTGCTTCTCGTGCTGGTACTGGTTCTGTCACGCCTGCTGGGGCGTGTGCTCGGCTTTTCGGAAGAGAGCAGTATTTCGCTCATGCTGTGCGGGTCCAAGAAGTCTCTCGCAACCGGCGTACCCATGGCCAATATCCTGTTCCCGGTTTCCGTCGTCGGTACCGTGGTGCTGCCTCTCATGATGTATCATCAGATCCAGCTGTTCGTTTGCACACTCCTGGCACGCCGTCTCGCTGCACGACCCGGCCTGCCTCTCGAGGCCGAAGGCGAGGCCTGAAACAGGCGCAGAAACCTGCCGCCTGAGGGGCTGCTCTTTTCTTACCGCTCTTTCATGGGAAACGCAGACGCCATCGGGGGTTAACCCTTCGAGGCGTCGGTTTTGTCATATCACAGCAAAGTGATAGCAAGACCTGCCGGACCGGAGAGAAGAAGGAAAGCCTGTGATCAAGCAAGACTACGTGCACTCCATGTCGAAACTGCTCGCATGGTTCGACTGGCTGCCGCCTTCACTCGCCTCATCGATGCTTCTCATTGCAGCGGCCCTGTTTGCCCTGCTGTTTAGCAGGCTGATCACCGAGGCTCTGCCGCGGCTGCCCGGACTGCGTCGCATCGCGTTCATTCACGAAACGATTGCACGGCTGCAAAACCACGTCCGCCTGCTGCTGATGATTGTGGCAGCCAGTGCTGCCCTTCCGGCTGCCACCGGCTTTTCATGGTCCACCACCCAGTTCCTGGCCCATTTCTTTGCGTTTGCCTTCATCATCACGCTCGGTTTCGGGCTGATCAAGGCATTCCGTTTCGGCACGGACAAATATCTCGACCGCATCGCCAACCGCGCCCAAGTCGATGACATCACCGTACGGTCGCATCAGACACAGATACGCATCCTGCGTCGCGTGATCGAGATCACTTTCGGCGTCATTACGGTCGGTGCTGCTCTCATCGTTTTCCCGTCCGTACGTCAGTACGGGGTGTCGTTATTCGCATCCGCAGGTGCTGCCTCACTGGTCGTCGGTCTTTCGGCCCGTCCGGCCCTGTCGAACCTGATTGCCGGTATCCAGATTGCCATCACCCAGCCCATACGCATGGAGGATATGCTGATCCTCAACGGCGACTGGGCCTATGTGGAAGAAATCAACGCCACTTATGTCGTGCTGCGCACGTGGGATCGTCGTCGCTATATCGTGCCGATCGCTTATTTCCTCGAAAATCCGTTCCAGAACTGGACGCACAGCTCGCCCTCGCTGATCGGGTCGATCTTCCTCTGGCTCGACTACCAGACCCCGGTCGATGAGGTACGCCGCATGTTCCAGGAAGAGCTCGCGAAGTCGAAAGACTGGGATCACGATATGGGGTCGGTGGGCTGTCAGGTGGCAGACAGCAACGCACAGGTCATCTCGATACGGCTGATCGCCGGCGCACGCGATGCCAACGCCATGTGGGATCTGTGCTGCGACCTGCGCGAGCGTATGCTCAAGCGCCTGCGTGAGGAAATGCCGCAATCGCTTCCCCGCAACCGGACGGCCATCGTGCCGGGTGCGGCGGACGAACCTGCCTGGCCGGACTCGATGGTCTCGCCACCGGTCAATCGCCCCATGGCAGGCGGCCAGTATAACGGCCCGGATATCCTGCCGAAGCGCTGACACACGGCGCGCCGATAAACCTCGCGTGAGATCTGCGCACCATCCGCGCGCAGATCCGTGAGAACCGGGGCTGTTCTACCCCGGAGAATGGCCGGATGATGGTTTCAGATCAGTTTTCCTGACCCACCGCATTGCACCTCTGCCTAGTGTCGGCGCAACGCCCCTCTCCCTGAGGGATGTCGCGACAAAGAGAGAGGAGCCTCAACGGTGAAACTGGTTCTCGACCCCTATATGCAGCGCCATCTTTCCCTGCCGGATATTGCGCGTGCAACAGCGTCTTACGGCTTCGACGGCATAGAATTATCCCCCCGTGCCGATTTTCTGGAGTGGTGGGTCATGCCGCGCGCCACATCGCAGCGCATACGCGATTTCAGAAAGGCCCTGCGCGACAACGGCACCGAACTCACCACACTTCAGCCCATGTATCGCTGGTCCAGCCCGATCGAGGAAGAGCGCCAGACCGCCATGCGCTACTGGCGACGCGCCATCGAGATTGCCAGCGAGATGGAATGCAAGGTGATGGTATCGGAATTCGGGCGCGGCACATCGCCCGAACGCTCGTCCGGTCTGCCGCCCGGCGTTGCCACGCCGGAAACCTGCGAGGCGGCTTTCTGGCGCTCGATGGACGATCTGGTGCCCCTGCTCGAACGCTCAGGCATAACCCTCTCGCTCGAACCGCACCCCGAAGACTGGGTGGAGACCTTCCATCCCGCCATCGATATCATCCGCAATGTCGGCTCCGATGCCGTCAGGATGTCGTATATCGTGCCGCACACATTCTTCTACGGCGAGGATATGGCGGCCATGCTGCGTGAGGCTGCCGACATTCTCGTGCATATCCGCGTGGCCGATACGTTCGACCATCGCAAATCCTCGGAGTTGCGCTACATCGTCAACCCGCCCGGATCGCGCGTACGCGTTCATCAGCATCTCGATATCGGTCAGGGCGAAATCGACTGGAAGCGGTTTTTCGATACGCTGGCCGAGATACGCTTCGATGGCATTCTTTCGTCCTGCGTCTTCGCCTGGGAAGACCGGGCCGAGGAGTCCACGCGCTTCATGCTCGACACCATGAAAAGGGAGCTGAACCAGCGCGGCATGATATGAAATCGCATCGCTGAAAAGCCCGGACCGGTTTGTGCCCCCTGTGCCGGGTGTCGCCAACCGGTTTCATGCCCATCCGGTATCCCGAACCGAAAACGGATAGGTGAAAACGGTCGGGTAAAACCCACCATCAGATATCGACGGGCAGACGCTGCACACGCGAACGCAACAGCTGCTCCTCGAAATCCAGCTCCTGCTGGAGCTCCCACTCCATCTGGTCATTGATCCCACGGGTTACGAACAGCCTGTGCAGCGTCTGGCGCTGCGCGCGCAGCAAAAGCAGTCTTGTCGCCAGCTCTATACGTTCACGCCTCAGGGACAGGCTGCGACTCATGAGAGAGCCCTGCGGCGTCTCCTCGATCTGGCTCAGGCGGTTGAGATAAACCTGCGCAAGCCTGTCGATGACATCCAGACGCAGAGCCTTGTCGGCATCCTGCCCCTGAGGCTCGCTGGCGATATGCGTTTTTTCCTCATGCAGAAAATCGATAGCCGTATGCAGCAGACTCTGACGCGCTGCATTTTCCTCCGCAGCATGACGCTCCATACCCGCCTTGGGCAGAAAACGCAGACAAAGCGGCATGAGTAACCCGGCCCCCACCAGAGACACCACAATCACCCCGGCCGCTACGGTGATGAGCAGCTCGCGTGAAGGAAAAGCCCCGAGCGCACTCCCTGCAGCAGGCAGAGACAGGACGGCTGCCAGCGTGACCGCCCCTCGCACCCCGGCAAAGGTGAGCAGCACCGAACCGAGAAAATCGGGCCAGAGGAAAGGCACATGCATCCAGCGTGCCACCAGCCAGCGTCTGAAAATAGAGAGCCACACCCCGGCAAAGCGCAGCACCGTCATGATGGCGTAGATCGCCAGAACGAGGCCGAACAGCTGCAGGACGGAAATACTGCCTTCATGCGCGGTCGCAATCCCGCCACGCATCAGGGCCGGAAGCTGCAAGCCCAGCAGCAGGAAAATCAGCGCGTTGAAGATGTAATTGACCATTCCCCATACGGTTGTCGCCTGAAGGCGCGTCGCCGTATTGGTCTCCTCGATCATACCCATCATCTTGATGACCATGCAGGCAGAGACAGATGCCAGAATACCCGAGCAATGCGCGCGCTCACCAAGGATATAGGTCACAAAAGGCAGCAGGATCATCAGCGTGATCTGCAAGGGCGGATCGTCGAAACCGCGCCGCAGCAGAATACGGTTGAGGCGCGCCGACACATAGGCAATCACCGCGCCGATCGCGAGACCGCCGAGCGAGACAAGCAGGAATTCGTCAAATGCCTGACGGTAGGAAAACTCGCCCGTCAGCGCCGCCGCCGTAGCGAAACGGAAGCAGACCAGTCCCGACGCATCGTTAAACAGCGCCTCTCCGGACAGAACATGAATCATGCGCTCAGGCACATGCCGTCCGGCCAGCAAACCCGAGACGGCCACCGTATCGGTCGGTGAAAGCGCCGCAGCCAGCGCGAAACAGCAGGGCAGGTCGAGCGTGGGAACGAGCCAGTGGATCGCATAGCCACAACAGACCGTGCTGAGCACCACAAGACCGAAAGCAAGAAAGAAAATCGTGCCACGCAGCTCATGGAATTCGCGCAGGGGCATGCGAAAGGCATCGGCAAACAGCAGCGGCGGCAGAAAGACCAGCATGAACAGATCAGGCCTGAGCCCGATCCTTACTCCGGCCAGCGCTGCCACGACGCCGAGAATGATCTGAAGTAGAGGGAGCGGCATCCGGTTGCGTATTGCCCGGGCCATCAGGCCGCTTGCCGCGGCGAGCACAAGAAGCAGAAGAATATTATCGGCCGGTATCATGACGAAACCGGCACTGGGTGGTGTGACATGGTGGTGAGTCTGTGCCCCTGTTATCGGCGGTGGTGTATCGACCGGCGCATTATGGATCCAGATGCGCTAGAAAGACGTCATGAGCTCTTTCCGCTTTCTGCATGCCGCCGATCTGCATCTCGATAGCCCACTCAGAGGGCTCGAGCGTCATGACGGTTTGTCCATGGAACGCATTCGTGATGCGTCACGACGCGCACTCGATAAAATGGTCGACGCCGCCATCGCCCATGAGGTCGCTTTCGTGGTGATCGCGGGCGATCTGTACGACGGCAACTGGAAGACGATCAGTACCGGGCGCTACATGGCCCATGCGCTTGGGCGGCTGATCAGACATGGCATCCGCGTTTTTCTGCTGCAGGGCAATCACGATGCAGCCTCCATCCTGACGCGCGATCTGCCTCTTCAGGCCGGGATCGACCGCTTTCCCTCACGTAAGCCCGGCAGTTTCACCATGGATACGCTGCGCGTCGCCTTGCATGGCCAGAGCTTTGCCGAGCGTCACGTGCCTCATGACATGACCCCCGCCTACCCGCCGCCGGTCGAGGGCTATTTCAATATCGGCGTACTTCACACCTCGCTCTCCGGTCATGGGCAGCATGAAACCTATGCGCCCTGCACCCCGGAGGGATTACGCGCAAAATCCTACGATTACTGGGCTCTGGGTCATGTTCATGAACGCATGATCCTGAATGACGGAACCCCTATCGTCTATCCGGGTGTTCTGCAGGGCAGACATATACGCGAGACAGGCGAAAAAGGCGTCGTTCTCGTCACGGTCGAAGACCATGTCGTCAAGGCGATCGAGCCGATCTCCTGCGATGTGGTGCGCTGGACAGACAAATCCTTCGACTGCACAGCCATCGTTCACGAGGCCGAACTGCATCAGCGTCTGGGCACGCTGTTTCAGGAAACCGCTCGCGCTCATCCCGATCATCTCTGCGTCATGCGCCTCACGCTCACGGGCGAGACCGTCCTGCACGATCGTCTCAGACGACAGGGCCCCGTCCTGCGTGAAGCGGTGCAGCATCTCGCCGCGATGAGCGGCGGCGAAATCGAACTTGAAAAACTCGTTCTGCAAACGCATCCCCCAGTGGGCGAGTCAGCCGACCGCGCGCCCGTCACCGATGACACGGCCCTCGCGGCCCTGATCCATCGTGCCACGCAGGATCCGGATCTTCTTGAAGACATCGGGCAGGATCTCGATTTGTGCCTGAAAACGCTCAGTCTGGGCGATATCGCACCCGGCTCCCTGCTCGACCGGATCGACAAGCGCGACTGGACCGCCATCCTTCCCTTCATCGAGGAGGCGCTTTGCGAAAAACTGGCCGGTGAGCATGAGTCCGACCGGGGCGACAGGCGCCAGACCGAGCTTTCACCGGGAGACATGCCATGAGGTTCGCCCGGCTCGATCTCCTGCGCTATGGCAGTTTTGCCGAACGCCGGTACGATTTTGCGTCCGACCCGCTGGACCTGCAGGTGCTTTACGGCGCGAACGAAGCCGGGAAATCCACCACGCTTTCAGCAATCGGCGACCTGCTCTTCGGCTTTCCGCATCACAAGGGACAGGACTGGCGTTTCGATGCGTCACAGCTGCGCGTCGGCGCATGTCTGGAACGCGACGGCGAACCGCTCTCCCTGATACGACGACGCGGCACCAAACAGACGCTTCTGGCAGAAGATGGCTCAACCCCTCTGGATGAGAACCGGCTTCTGCGCTGGCTCGGCGGTGTGGATCGGGGCGCGTTCGAACGTCTGTGGAGCCTCGACCATGAACGCCTGCGTCTTGGCGGCGAGGCCATGGCCCATTTCGAGGACGATCTCGGCCAGCAGCTTCTGGCCGCCGGCTTCGGTCTGGACAATGTGCAGAACGTGCTCGACACGCTGGAGGCCGAAGCCGGCGCGATCTGGCGCAAAAACGGGCGCAGCACACGACTGAACGAGTTGAGAAACCGCCTTGGCGACGCACGCCAGCGTCTGGGAGCCGCCGAAAAAGACAGTCAGCGCTGGACTGCCCTCAATCGGGAGATCGAGGAGATCGATGCCACACTCGAGACAATGCAGACCACCCTCAGGGACATACAGCAAGAGCGCGCCACGCTGGAGCGTATCGACCGGTTGCGCACCGATCTGGACCGGCATGCCCAGCTCACAGCCTGGCTCGCCACGGAAGAGCCTCCCCTGTTTACGAGGGAGGATCATGATGTCTTCGATGAAGGTCTTTCCCGTTACGTCAGCTGTCAGCAAAACCGCGACCGGCTGGCAGAACAGCATGAGAGCGCACGCGCCATGCGCGCAGCCTGCACACCGGATCTGAATCTTCTCGCCCATGAAGATCGTATCGACGGCTTTCAGAGGCAGCAGGCACACTACACCCCTCTGCGCGCCGCATGGCCCGATCTCGAAAGAACGCTGGAAGAACTGAATCTCACCCTGCATGCCGCAGGGCTGAAGGGGGATCATGCGGCGATGCTCGATGCCTTGCCGGATCAGGCATTGCTTGAAAACCTGCGTCCGCTTGCCAACCGGAACGATCGGCTGACACAGCGCGAGACAGAATGCCGCGAGGCCTGTGAAGCAGCACAGGATCGCCTTGCGCGTGCCAGATCCCGCCTCGACGACACGCCCGCACCACCGCTGGAATCACTGGCCATCGCGCTGCAACAGGCCGAACGGCGCAGCAGTGTGGACGCCGAATTATCGGCTCTCGCATGCGATCATCAGGAAGCCGCAACGCGACTGGCCGCTGCCCTGCGCGACCTGACACCATGGGAAGGCACGCCAGAAGCCCTTCATGCCATGGCCGTACCCGAACCGGATTCGCTCGATCGCATCATCGCAGCATGGCGCACGCACAGGGCACAACATGAAACCCTGCAAACCGCGCGCGACGCCGTCTGCGTTGCACTCGATCGACAGACCCTCGCCAAGACCCATCTTGAACAGCGCCAGATCGTCTCTGCCGCCGCACTGCTCGCAGCACGCAAGGAGCGTGATGCCCTGTTCGACAGCCTCACGCATGGCAAGCCGGACGATGCCCTGCGCACGCGCTATCTCGATGCCGTATCTCATGCCGATACCCTGGCAGACCGACGCTTCGAGGAAGCGGAAGAATCGGCAAAGCTGACCCAGATCGATCAGGAAATCGACCGCCTGACCCTCGAACGTCAGCACCTCGAAACACAGCAGGCAACGCTGGACGCCCATCGTGACGCCGCAGACCGTGACTGGCAGGCTCTCCTTGCCGCGCGTACCCTGCCTGCACTCGACCCTGAAACGCTCAGAAGCTGGCTCGTCCTGCGCGATCGCGCCCTGACGGATGCAGCCACACTGAGCCGTATTGCCGCAAAACAGACTGAGCGCGCGACCCAGCGCCTCAAGGCCCTCGATCTTCTGCGGCGCGAACTTCCCGACATGCCCCCTGCCGAGACGGTGGCAGATGCCATTCTTCAGGCACAGCACCGTCATGCGTTTTGGCAGAGAGAAGCAGACCGCCTGCACCAGATCAGGGCAGATATCGAGCAGGAAGAACGAAGCCTGAGCGGCGAGACACGCAAGAACGCGATCCTTGCCCAGGAGCGCAAGGCGCTGGCCGCAGCCTGGACGGAAGCCACAGCATCGCGATCCGATCTCTCTCTTCAGAGCATCGACGGGCTCGACCGTCTGATCGCGCTACGCAACGCCGCACAGAAAGCCGTCCATCTCAGGGGCTCACTCGATGCCCAGAAGCATGAAGCCACTGCCTTCGATGACGCTGTCATCGCGTTTGCCACGGAACTGCATAGAGAAGACGGGCTGGCGCAACAGCCTGCGCAGGACTGTCTGGTGGGCCTTGTCAGGGCACTGCATCAGGCAAGAATCGATCGTGAAAAGGCGAAGGATTACGATCTGGAGCTCGCCAGAACCGGCCATGCCCTGGCCGAGGCTGAACAGGCGCTGTCCGTGGCAGCACAGGATTTCACGCCCTTCATACGCCGCCTGCCGTCAGGCATGGTGACGCAAGACGAAACCGTGCGGACGACCATAGACAGGCTGCGCAGCGTCGTCATGCGCGAGAAGACGCGTTATGCCGCACAGGACGAATATACGCGTCTCGAGCAACGCCTGCATCGTGAAGCCGCACTTTCCGATCTCGATGCGCTGCATGAACAGGCGAGAGACTGGCCCACAGAACGGATTGCGCTGCATCTGACCGGCCTGGCCGACAGACAGGAGGAAGCAGAACGCCAGCGCGAGGAAAAAATCAGAAGGCAGGGCGAGATTGCCAATGATATGAGGCAGATCGAGCAGGCACATAATGCACGCGATGCCGCACTCGATATCGAAATCTGCCGCACTGAAATGGCCAGTGCTGCCGAGGCCTGGGCCACCGCACGCATCCAGACGCTTGTCCTCACCCATGTGGCCAGACGCCAGCGGGATGAAAACACCAACCCCCTGCTCAAATCGGCCGAGGACCATTTTGCGGCGCTGACCTGCGGACGCTATCGCAAGCTCACCATTGCCGAAGACGGCAAAGCGCCCGAACTGGCGGCCATGCTCGATGACGAACGCATGATCCGCCCCGGTGCCATGAGCGAAGGCACACGCGATCAGCTTTTCCTGAGTCTGCGTCTTGCGGCGCTCGATCAGGCGCGTGCACGCGGCGTGATCCTGCCCTTTGTCGCCGATGATCTGTTCATCACATTCGACGAGCAGCGCGCTGCGGCAGGATTTGCGACACTCTCTGCCCTGGCGCGGCATAATCAGATCCTGTTCATGACCCATCATGCCCATCTGGCTGAAATGGCGGCGGGATTTGGCGGGGTGACACACAATGTATAAATTCGCCGCCATGGATTATCGCACGATCTTCATCACCGGTGCGGCCTCCGGTATCGGCCGCGCCCTCGCCCTGTCCCTCTCGGCACCGGGACGAACGCTCTATCTCGCCGACTGCAACAGGACCGGCCTCGATGCCACGCGTGAAGGGTGCGAGACGCGAGGCGCACAGGCCGTCATTACCTGCCTGGACGTGACGGACACCGCAGCCATGACCGAATGGTGCGCGCAGGTTCCTCACCTCGCCATCGATCTGCTTCTTGTATGCGCCGGTGTGACGGGGGGCGTCTCTTCCTGCGACGGGGAGGGCGCAGCCTTCGAGACGCCGGGCCAGATACGACGCATGATGGCCGTCAATCTCGATGGCGCCCTGAATGCCATTCTCCCCATCATGGAGCGTATGCGAAACCAGCCTCTGAGAAAGGCTGGGCGATTCCATAAACAACGCGGTCAGATCTGTGCCATCGCCTCGGTCGCCGGGCTTGTTTCCTATCCCGGCACCCCCTCCTATTCGGCTTCCAAAGCTGCGCTCGACCGTTTTCTCGTGGCGAGCGGCGCCTATAGCCGCAAGGCGGGCATCTATCTGTCGAGCGTCTGCTGCAGCTTCGTCGCAACCCCCATGGTCGCGCAGAACCGCTTTCCCATGCCGGGGCTGATGCGTGTCGAGACAGCGACGGCTCATATTCTCCGTGGTCTGGCACAACGCAAAAGACGGATCGTTTTCCCGTCCTGGCTGGTTCTCGGGTCACGTTTCATGGATATATTGCCGATCTGGCTGGCTGAATTCTACTATACCCATCAACCGACAGGCTGCCCCGGCTCGATGCCGGGAATCGACAATCCCGCCTGCAAGGACACGCTCATTGTATCCGCCGACAAGGCCCCGTAATCGCCGCTTCCGTAAGGCGGTAATCGCCGCCGGCGGAGACGGCGCTCCGTTTTCTACTGGCCTTTGTGACAAGATGACGAAAAGATAGCCGCGTATCGCGCTGCCACGAAGTATTCCTTCGAAAATTTTGCTATGGAGACGAAATGAATTTGTGTCGTCTCTTCATCATGCGCCCCGTGGCGACGATATTGCTCGCCCTGTCGCTGCTCGCTGCAGGTGCGATCTGTTATCCGCTTATGCCGGTCGCAAGCCTGCCCGATATCGGATCGTCGACGATCAATGTCGAGATCGAGCAGCCCGGCGCAAGCCCAGAGCAGATGGTCAGTTCCGTCACCACGCCGCTCGAACGCTATCTCGGCCAGATTGCCGGTGTGAAGCAGATCGAATCCGACAGCGAAAACAGCTTTGCCTATATCCGGATCGATTTTGTGGAATCGCGCAATATCGACGGGGCTCTGCGCGATGTGCAGGCTGCCCTGAGAGCTGCACGCGCCGATCTGCCGCAGGGCACGCTCGACCGCGACCCCTACGCCTATAAGGAAGACCCGACCTCGCAGCCGGTCTATCTGCTGTCCCTGACGTCAGATGTGATGACCCTGCCCAAGCTGTTCGATCTGGCACAGATCAGGGTCAAGCCGCTACTGGCCCAGATCAAGGGCGTGGGTCATGTGCAGGCGGTGGGCTCTGCCGCCCCTGCCGTGCGTGTGGATGTCAATCCCTATGCGCTCTACAAATGGGGCGTCGGATTCGAGGACGTCAGACAGGCGCTTGCCTCAGCCAATGCCAACACACCCAAGGGCTTTCTCGATTCAGGCGGTCAGCGTCTCATGCTGGAGACGAACGATCAGGCCGAAGATGCCGCGCAATACCGCGATCTGATCATCGGCTATCGCAACAGCCTCAATCCGATAAAGCTCTCGTCCGTCGCTGAAGTCACGGACAGCGTTCAGGATCTGTATCAGGCCGGGTATTTCAACAACAAACCTGCGATCACCCTGATCGTACGCGGTCAGCCCAAGGCCAATACGGTCAAGATCGTCGATGCCGTCAAAGAACGCATGGCCATGCTGCGTTCTGTCCTGCCACCGGGCGTGGAGATGGATACGGCTATCGATCTTTCATCGAGCATACGCGCGTCGATGGACGACACACAGCTCACGCTTGGCATATCGATCATTCTCGTGATCGGGGTGATTCTGGTCTTTCTGCGTCGTCTGCGCTCGACGATCATCCCGGCCGTCACCGTGCCGATTGCCCTGATCGGCACGATTGCCGTGATGAAATGGCAGCATTTCACGCTCGATATCATGTCGCTCATGGCGCTGACCATCGCCGTGGGCTTTGTGGTGGACGACGCCATTGTGGTGCTGGAAAACATCGCCCGTCACATGGAAGCCGGTATGGACCGCATGAGCGCCAGTCTGCGCGGCTCGGCCGAAATCGGCTTTACCGTGCTGTCGATCACGGCCTCGCTGATTGCCGTGTTCATTCCCCTGCTGTTCATTCCCGGTCAGGTCGGCGCGATCTTCTACGAGTTTTCCATGACCATCGTTTCGGCGCTGCTCATCTCGCTCGTCCTTTCGCTCACGCTCACACCCATGATGTGCGCGTACTGGCTGGATGTGGAACACGAAGAGCCGACCGGTAAAAGCCTGCGCGATCGCACGTTGCGCCTGATCGACTGGGCCCTCGACGGAATCATCGCGCTTTACGGCCGTACCCTGCGCGTGGCCCTGCGCCACCACATCCTGACCTTTCTCACCCTGCCGCTCAGCTTTGTGGCGCTCGTCGGCTCGATCGTGCTCATGCCCAAAACAGGCGTGCCTGCGCAGGATATCGCACTGGTGGGCGGCTCGATCAGCGGTGACGACACCATGTCGTTCAGCGAGATCACCAAGCGTATCCATTACGTCGGTGAGGTGATGAAGGCCGATCCTGATGTGCTGTCCGTCACGAGCTGGAACAACAGCAGCAGCGACGGGCAGCTTTTCGCCCGGTTGAGCGACAAGCGCACGCGCACGCGGACCGACACGCAGATTGTGGAAAGCATACGCAAGAAACTTGGCGATATGCCCGGCCTGCGTACCTCGTTCTTTTCGGCAGGCGATCCCAATGGCGGCGGAGGCCAGCATCGTAGCGGTGCCTTCCGCTATGTGCTGCGCGATCAGGATATGGCCGAGCTGAAGCTCTGGGTTCCGCGTCTTGTCGCGCGTCTGCGCAAGGACAAGATGATGTCCACCGTCACGAGCAATATCGAGGGTCATGGCGCATCGGTCCATGTGAAGCTACGTCGCGATACGGAAGCCCGTTATCTCGTCACCCCCCAGCTCGTGGGCAACGTGCTTTACGATGCCTATGGCCAGACGGTTGCCTCGCGTATCCATACCGAAATCACCACGCATTCCGTGGTGATGGAAGTGGCGCGCGCCTATCGCGAATCCCCCGAACAACTCCGCAGTGCCTGGATTTCCACGGCCTCGGGCACGCCCGCCGGCGCCGTTCGCTCCAACCAGATACGCGTGCGTGCCGATAACAGTGCCACGGCCTCGACGGCGACGCTGCTCAGTCAGGCTTCGCTTCGCAATGCCATCGCCAACCAGATTACCGGCAACAACTCCAACGGCTCTGCCGTCGCATCATCGGTTGAAACCATGATCCCGCTGATCAATGTGGCCGATCTGGCGATGGAGCCCACGCCGATGGAGATCGACCATCAGGATGGCATGACCTCGACTGCCATCAGCTTCGACCTGGCCGACGGCAAAACCTATGAGGATGCCCGCAAGCTGATCGAACAGACGCTTCAGGATATGGGCGCCCCACCGGGGCTGACCGGAGAATTCTCCGGTCTTGCCGGTGACACCAAGGCCATGCTGGTCAACGAGCTGCTGGCATTCGTGGCCGCACTCTTTGCCATGTATATCGTGCTCGGCATTCTCTATGAGAGCCTGATCCACCCTTTCACGATCCTCTCCACACTCCCTTCCGCAGGGATCGGGGCCATTCTGGGCCTGTGGATCGGTGGGGAGGCTTTCAGTCTCATCGCCATGATCGGCATGATCCTGCTGACCGGTATCGTGAAGAAAAACGCGATCCTGATGATCGATTTTGCGCTCTATGCCGAAAAAGAGCTGGGGCACACGCCGCGTGAGGCCATTTATGAAGCCTGCCTGACGCGCTTTCGCCCTATCCTCATGACGACACTGGCTGCGGCCCTTGGCGCCGTGCCGCTCATGACGGGCCATGGCTACGGATCAGAAATGCGGCGCCCGCTCGGTATCGCCATTGTCGGTGGCATGCTGATTAGCCAGTTGCTGACCCTCTACACCACGCCCGTCGTCTATCTGTACATGGACGCCATCGGCCGTTTCGGCACCAGATTGTGGCATCGCCTGTTTCCACCCCGTCCCGCCACGCATTCCATCGCCCCGACACCGCTCTCTTCAGAAACATAAGGCCGGTCATGTCTCCTGCTTCCCTGAAATGGTCCTGCCTGCTCGGCACCTCGCTGCTTTCTCTGGGTCTCTCACAAGGCCTTGCTTCGAGCAGTGCCCAAGCCGCACCGCTTCATCTTTACAGCGCGCCAGCGCTTTCGCCTGACGGGCACCGTCTGGCAACGCTCGACAGCATCGAGGCTACCGGCGCGGAAGAAGCACCGCCGGCCCGTCTCGTGCTGCGAACCCTGCCGGACCAGCGGGACGAGGCGCGTCGTGAGACGGCCACGCAGGAAACGGGCAATCGCGACATCACTGTGACGTTGCCCTGCGAGGACTGTGCGCCATCCAGCCCCAGCTGGAGCCCGGACGGCACCCGTCTGGCCTTTATCGTCCGTCACAAGAACACCCAGAACCGCGAGGTGCTGAGCGTTACGGCCGATGGAAAAACAGTGACCAGCCTGCTGAAATTCACCGGCTCGCTTCAGAACCTGCGTTATGGCCCAGACAGCCAACTGGCCGTGCTCGCCATCGCCAATGCCCGTCGCGATCCCGGCGCCCTTCAGGCCGGTGCGCCGGAAACAGGTGAAATCGATGCGCAGGAAGACGAGCAGCGTATCGCCACCATCGAGAAAGACGGATTGCACTGGCAATCGCCCGATACCCTGTATGTCTATGAATATGACTGGCAGAAGAGCGGTGACGGGCCAGCTTTCGTCGGCACTGCGGCCCCAGGCAATGGCGATGCCCATTGGTGGTCGGCGCATCTGTCGCGCTTTGCCAAAGGGCATGAACAGGTTCTCTACACCCATCCGCTCTCGCAGCAGATCGGCCTGCCTCTCGTTTCGCCCGACGGCAGAACGGTCAGCTTCGTTGCCGGGTTGATGAGCGATTTCGGCTTTTTCGGTGGCGATGCATTCCAGCTCGACCTGACCCGGGCGGGAGCAAGACCGGTCAATCTGACGCGCAATGCCAAAAGCACCGTGACAGGACTGAGCTGGTGTCAGGGGCGTCTGATTGCCTCGACCATTGCCAGCCCGAAAACGATCATGCAGGCATTGGACACCAAGAGCCCGCTCATCGTCAGCTCAGACGATCTTCTGTCGGATGGCAGCGGCGAACCGCGTCTGGTCTGCGCAGGCGACAAAAGCGTCGTGATCCGACAGAGCTTCACGAAACCACCCGAGATCTGGGCAGGCCCATTCGGGTCATGGCAACAGCTTACCCATCTGAACGACGGCGAGACCGTACCTTTCACAGCGTCCAGCATCAGCTGGACGAGTGACGGGTTTCAGGTTCAGGGCTGGCATCTCACCCCAAAAACACGCCCTGCCGCCATGACACGCAATGGCAAGGTGCCGATGATCACCATGATCCATGGCGGTCCCTCCTCTGCCGTTACCCCGCGCTTCCTGCGCGCATCGGGTGATGCAGCCGTGCTGCTGAATGCAGGCTATGACCTGTTCATGCCCAATCCGCGCGGCAGTTACGGTCAGGGCGAAGCCTTCACCCTGGCGAACCGGCGCGATTTCGGGCACGGCGATCTGCGCGACATCCATCGCGGTATCGATGCACTCGAAAAGACTGCCCCCATCGACGAGAGCCGTCTTGGCGTTACCGGCTATTCCTATGGCGGCTACATGACCATGTGGATCGTGACCCAGACGAACCGCTTCAGAGCGGCAGCGGCGGGTGGTGGCATCGCCAACTGGCAGTCCTATTATGGCCAGAACGGGATCGATGCCTGGATGCCGCCTTTCTTCGGCGCCACCGTCTATGACGACCCCGCCATCTATGCCCATTCCTCGCCCATGACATTCATCAAACAGGTCAGAACCCCGACCTTTATTTATGTCGGGGCCAATGATGTGGAATGTCCGCCCGCACAAAGTCTTGAATTCTATCATGCCTTGCGCGCACTCGGGATTCCGACGAGCCTTGTGATCTATCCCGGTGAAGGACATGGCATGCGCGGTCACGATCATGCAGTCGATGCCCAGAAGCGTATGCTGGCTTGGTTCGGCCGCTATCTGAACGCGGCGCCCCCCACTGCCATGTCATCCGGGAGCGGAAAGACAAACTGAAGGCGCTCACAGGCGTTAAGACCATGGAGCTTTGGAGTTGAGATGCAGACGAGACACAGGACCGTATCGACCGGCCTTCTGACCCCTCTCAGGCTGATCCTGCCCGGCCTGTTTCTGGGCTGCGCCCTCTCCGCCTGCGCCCAGGCCCAGACGAACGCCAACCAAACGAACGTCAATCAGGCAACCAATCCGGATAACGCTCCCACCACAGCCGCGCAGCCTCCGCTTCCTTCCCAGGCGGGGGCTGTTTCTTCCGTGCCCGATCACGCAACGACACCGGCGATTGTCATCCCGCCTTTGCCCGTATTGTCGGAGCAGGATGCGAGGCGTGAAGCAAGCCGCCTGACATTACGGATGAAAAGCGCGGTCTCGCGTTTCACCACCTACACGCCCGAGCAGCGTCAACGCTTCATCCGTCTCGCGCGCGCCGCCATCGCCAGCACCAATACGCCGATCGACCGTCCGCAGCTTCTGATGGTGGTGGATCGCAACCCCAGGGTGCAGCGTCTGTGCTTCGTGCTGGCCATGCCGGGCAATGCAGAGTGGGAGACCCTGGGAGGCACACCGGTCTCGACCGGCAAGGCGGGGCGGAAATTCTATTACATCACCCCGACAGGCGTGTTCATCAATACGCCCGACCGCCTCGGCTACCGCGCACTCGGCACCAAGAATGAAAACGGCATACGCGGCATTGGGGCCAAGGGCATGCGTGTGTGGGATATGGGGTGGCATAACGCAGTCAAGGGATGGCTGCCCAGTCACGAGACAGGCGACATACGCCTTGAAATCCATGCCACCGACCCGGATTTTCTTGAACAGCGTCTCGGCCATCCAGCTTCAGAAGGCTGCATCCGCATTCCCGCCACCATGAATGTTTTCATGGACAAAAACGGTCTGCTGGATGCGCAATATGAGCAGGCTGCAAGCTATGACGGTCGTTTCCGTGCCCTCCTCCCCAAGGATCGCACACCCACACCGATCGCCGGCGATGCCCTTGTCGTTGTCGACTCAGCCGAGACGCCTCAGACAATCTCCTCGGCAAACCTTGGCCATCAGA
The DNA here is from genome assembly GCF_024054035.1 of Asaia lannensis NBRC 102526. Taxonomy (GTDB): domain Bacteria; phylum Pseudomonadota; class Alphaproteobacteria; order Acetobacterales; family Acetobacteraceae; genus Asaia; species Asaia lannensis. The sequence continues at coordinate 38,920 of NZ_JAMXQU010000011.1, read as the reverse complement.
ATCTTCTGAACCACCACGAGGGTTAGGCCTCACCCGATACACGGCCGGAGCGGGAGAGAGCCAGCTCCGGCAGCCCCGCCTCCAGCGCCTGTGCAACCAGTCTTGCCGCAACGGGCAGGGAACGCGCCTGATCGACGCAAAACCCCAGTGTGAAGTTGTGGATCCGCCGGTGATCGAGGGGTACGAAAACCAGAGTGCCCTCCCTGACTTCCTCGACCACATCGATGGAGCTCAACAGACTGATCCCGACACCATGACGTATCAGGGCCTTGATCGTCTCGATATCGTCCGATTCACAAACAGGGTTCAGAACCAGCCCTGTTTCCTCTGCAAGCCATAGCAGTTTCTGCGCCACCGCCAGCGGGGGAGCGGGCGAGATGACCGGATAGGCATTGCACAGACTGAAGCGCGCGGCGCGCTGCACCGAAAGCGCATGACCGGGCGGCAGCACGAATCCCACCGGACAGTCGACAGAGGCTCTGATAGCCAGACGATGAGAGGCGACAGGGTCGAAAACCAGAGCCAGATCGCCCTCCCCCTCAAGGAGAGCCGGGGCTATTTCATGATTGGTCATGACCCGCACCCCAAGCGTGATCCCCGGATGGCGAACGCGCAGATCGGCAATCACGCGTGGAACGAGACCACGGGCCATGGCCTCTGGAATCAGCAGGGTCACATGACCACGTCGCAGACCCTTGAGATCGTCCATACGGGTGCGACAGTCATCGAATTCGCGCTCCCAGCGTCTTGCCTGCACAAGCAGCATCTCTCCTGCGGCCGTAAGCCTGAGCCCGGATGGCAGGCGTTCGAACAGGGTCGCTCCCAGACGCTCCTCACCCAGCAGGATCTGCCTGTCGATCGACGAGGCGGAAATACCCGTCGCCTCAGCCGCACGGCGTATCGATCCATGCTGCGCCACGGCAATGAAATAACGTGAAAAGCGCGAGAAAACCGGCATGACGGGCGCTCTCATTTTTAGAACAGATTGTGAGGAATTTGATCATATCCGCGAACGGTCCGGAATGACATGCTTGGCGCATTATCCCTCTCCCCCTCATCCCGACCCTTGGCGAGGCCGCTCATGTCAGAAACACTCGACCGCCCGGTCCAGCTACCGCGCCAGTGCAGTTTCGACGCTGCCGACTGGGCCATTCTCTCGCGCTTCTGGTATCCGGTCGCGCTATGTCGCGATGTGGGGACCGCCCCCGTTGCCGCGACCCTGCTTGACGAAACGCTCGTCGTGTATCGTGCAGGTGAGACCATCGTGGTGGCGCAGGATATCTGCCCCCATCGCGGCGTGCCGCTGAGTCTGGGCACTGGAGACGGCGAAACCATTGCCTGCGCCTATCATGGTTTTCGCTTCGGCGGGTCCGGGCGTTGTGTGCGCGTGCCCGCCCATCCGAGCGCCGCCATTCCGGGCAAGCTCCATCTGAAAACCTATCCCGTGCGCGAATGTTACGGGCTGGTCTGGACCTGCCTTGCCGGTGAAACCTCCCACGCCGTGCCGGACATGCCGCACTGGAACGATCCCGCCTATCAGCAGATCACCTGCCCCTGGATCGATATTGCCGGTTTTGCAGGCCGACAGGTCGAAGGGTTTCTCGATGTCGCCCATTTTGCCTTCGTCCATACAGACACCTTCGCCACCCCCGAAAACCCGGTTGTGCCCCCCTATATGCCACGACGCACAGCAACCGGTTTCGAGGTGGAATATCGTAGTTCTGTCGGCAATTACCCCATCGGCGTGGAAGGCCGCGCACCTGAGGGATTCGAATGGCTGCGCCATTTCCGAACCGCGCTGCCCTTTACCGCAACGCTGGAAATCCATTTCCCGGAAAACGGTCGTCTGGTGATCATGAATGCTGCCTCACCTGTTTCCGCCCGCAAGACACGCATGTTTGCGCCCATCTGCCGGAATTTCGACACCGATATCCCCGTCGAAGCCGTTTACGCATTCAACCGTCGTGTCTTCGAAGAGGATCGCCTTCTCGTGGAAGCCCAGAAACCAGAATGCCTGCCGCTCGATCCGACGCTGGAAGCGCATGTCATGGCCGATCGCAGCTCGATCGCTTATCGGAAAGGGCTGCGCGACCTCGGTCTGAGCCATTTCTTCACTGCCTGAGCCGTCTCGACCCCAGGATGCGGCTTCGTGCCCTTCGCCCCGCATGAGGCATGATATGATCGTGCGTTAATCGCATGGCTCATGTCAGCAATAGACATGACCGGTACGACCCGGCTGTCTTGCCATGCCTTGCGCGATCCTCTCCTCTTGTCGCAGCATCGAGGAGAGCGAACGATCATGCCAGCCACCAGAACGGAACACGACCTTCTCGGCACGCGCGAAGTGCCAGCAGAGGCGTATTACGGCATCCACACGCTGCGCGCCGTCGAGAATTTTCCTATCACCGGGCGTCAGATCAGCGCCTATCCCGAACTCATCAATGCGCTCGCCGCCATCAAGCAGGCCGCAGCCCAGAGCAACCACGACCTTGGCCTGCTCGATGCCTCGCGCACACGCGCCATTATCGCCGCCTGCGAGGATATCCGCGGCGGGATGCTGCATGACCAGTTCGTCGTCGACGTCATTCAGGGCGGTGCGGGCACCTCGACCAACATGAATGCCAACGAGGTCATCGCCAATCGCGCCCTCGATCATCTGGGGCGCGCCAAAGGCGATTACATGGCGCTTCACCCTATCGATCACGTCAACATGGGCCAGAGCACCAATGACGTATATCCCACCGCCCTGCGTATCGCTGCCATCCACGGTGTGAACCATCTGACCGATGCCATGACCGTGCTGCGCAAGGCCTTCATGGCCAAGGCGACGGAATTTCACGACATTCTCAAAATGGGGCGTACCCAGTTGCAGGATGCCGTACCCATGACACTGGGGCAGGAATTCCACACCTATGCCGTCATGCTCGACGAGGACCAGAAGCGCCTGAAAGAGGCTATTCTCCTCATCAGCGAGATCAATCTGGGCGGCACCGCCATCGGCACCGGCATTGCAGGCCACCCGGCCTTTGCCAGAACGGTCTGCGGCCACCTGAACATGATTACCGACCTGCATCTGCTGACTGCCTCGGATCTGATCGAAGCCACACAGGATTGCGGTGCTTTCGTTCAGGTTTCCGGCGTGCTCAAGCGTTTCGCCGTCAAGCTTTCCAAGATCTGCAACGATCTGCGCCTGCTTTCTTCCGGCCCACGCGCCGGGCTGAACGAAATCAATCTGCCACCCATGCAATCGGGCTCTTCGATCATGCCGGGCAAGATCAATCCCGTTATCCCCGAAGTGGTCAATCAGGTCGCTTTCGAGGTGATCGGCAACGATCTGACCGTGACCATGGCCGCCGAGGCCGGGCAGCTTCAGCTCAACGCCTTCGAACCCATCATCGCCCATAGCCTGTTCAAGAGCCTGACCCATCTGCACGCAGCCTGCCTGACGCTCGAATCACGCTGTATCCGCGGTATCACGGCCAACGTCGCCCATCTCGAAGCCATGGTCACCCATTCCATCGGGCTCATCACCGTGCTCAATCCCTATATCGGCTATGAAACCGCAACAGCCATCGCCCTCGAGGCCCATCGTACCGGGCGCGGCGTAATCGAAATCGTGCGTGAACGCCATCTCGTACCCGAAGAAACCCTGACCCGAATCCTTTCACCCGAAGGCCTGTGTCATCTGCACAGCGTCTAGGCGTCGCATCGTCACATCACGCGCGACCTGTTTCAGGGCTTCGCTTTTTGAAAACATGCATTTCAGGATGAAAGGGGCACGCCCCTTTCAGGGGGCGGGGGAAGGGCAGCGCAGAGGGGCCTTATTCTCCTAATCCGGAGCCTCATCCTGTTTCTCGCTCCACACAGACTGAACGCCGGGGATCTGCATCAGGGCGGTCACGACATCATCGGGGGCTTTGAGTCCATGCACATGAACGCTCATGATCAGCCGGTCGCTCTCGTCATGGCGTTCCTGAGACATATGGCCGAGCGTGAAACCGAGCTTTTTCAGTGTCTGACAGGCAGCCTCGACAAAATGGCTTTCCGCCGCACCGCGAATGCTGATCTTGAAGCCGTGGCGTGGCGCACGGGGAAAATGCAGCAGCCAACCCGGCGTGAGAAACATGATCACAAGATAACCGAGTGTGGTCAGAAGCGCGACGATGGTCATGCCTGCCCCACACGCCATGCCGATGGCGGCGGTAAGCCAGACGGATGCCGCGGTGGTCAGGCCACGCACGGTATCGCGACGCATGAAAATGACGCCACCCCCGATAAAGCCGAGACCTGACACGATCTGGGCGGCAACACGTGACGGATCGACGACCACCCGGTCCGGGATCAGCACATCGTCAAAACCGTATTTGGAGATCAGCATGAACAGGGCGGCTGACACGCCGACCAGCGTATAGGTGCGAAACCCCGCCGATTTCTGACGATATTCCCGCTCAAGACCGACAAGAGCGGAGAGGATGAAGGCCAGTCCGAGTTCCTGCACCTGCAACAGCCCCTCACCGGGAATATGGGCAAAAAGAGCCGGATGAACCAAAACATGCTCTCCCTGAGCGATACAGCCGGCATAACCGACCCCGATGAAGCCGCCCCCTGCCATGCCGACCCGACGAATGACGGGGCATCGGCAACAGGCGGCCTAGCAGACTGAAACCTGACAGACTGAAAATTGCCCCAATGCCGTTCGCTGGCAACACCCTGTCCTCTTAACTTGATCGAATCGTGGTCGGGCATGATAGAGGGTCGCTGTGACCATGATCGATACCCCAGCCAGACAAGCGGCCGACGACGGCCTGACCGCGCTGCTACGGCGCACCCCTCCTGCCAATCCGGAGGCAGAACGCGCCCTGCTTGGCGCGCTTCTGACCAACAACAAGGCCTATGAGCGCGTCTCGGATTTCCTCGAGGCTGCCCATTTTGCCGATCCGCTGCATGGAAGGATCTTCGAGGCCATCGCCCGACGTATCGATCGCGGCATGCTGGCCGATCCGATCACCATGCGTGCCGAATTCGAACATTCGGGCCTGCTGGATGAGGTAGGCGGACCGCAATATCTGGGCCAGCTGCTGATGGCGATGGTCGGTATCGTCAATGCGGGCGATTACGGGCGTGCCATTCATGACGCCTGGATACGGCGCCAGCTGATCGATATCGGCGAGACGGTGGTCAATAACGCCTACGGCGCGCGTGCCGATCTTGAGGGCGGCGACCAGATTGCCGCAGCGGAAGAAACGCTGTTCAAACTTGCGACCGACAAGGGGCAGGACGGCGGTTTCGTTACCTTCGAGCGTGCCCTGACCGGCGCGTTGCAGGTGGCCGAACAGGCTTTTCAACGTACAGGCGATGTCAGCGGTCTGACATCCGGCTTGCGCGATTTCGACAAGAAAACCGGTGGGCTGCATCCATCGGATCTGCTCATTCTGGCCGGACGACCGGCTATGGGCAAAACCGCACTGGCCACCAAGATCGCCTTCTCGGCTGCGCAGGCCCTCCTGCGTGAGGCTGAGGACAAGGGCATCAAGCCACGGGGCGCTGTCGCGATTTTCTCTCTCGAAATGTCGTCGGAACAGCTGGCCACGCGTATTCTGTCCGAGCAATCCGAAGTCTCGGGCGAAAAAATCCGTCGTGGCGATATCGGCCAGCGTGAATTCGACCGTTTCGTGCGTGTGTCGCGCGAATTGTCGGAGCTGCCGCTTCATATCGACGATACCCCGGCCATTTCTCTCTCGGCCATGCGCACGCGCTGCCGCCGTCTGGCTCGCACCAAGGGGCTGAGCCTTGTGGTGGTCGACTATCTTCAGCTCATGCGGCCTGCCATCGGCACAAAGCCCGAGAGTCGCGTGCTCGAAATCTCGATGATCACGCAGGGACTCAAGGCCATCGCCAAGGAGCTTTCGGTCCCTGTGATTGCCCTGTCGCAGCTCTCGCGTCAGGTGGAATCGCGCGAGGACAAGCGCCCGATGCTTTCGGATCTGCGTGAATCCGGCTCGATCGAGCAGGACGCCGACGCCGTGATGTTCGTCTATCGCGATGAATATTATCTGCAACAGCGCATGCCCAAAGACAGCGCCTATGAGAGCATGGATAAATATCAGGTCGCGATGGAGGAATGGCAGCGCAAGATGGCGCTGGTGCATAACAAGGCCGAGCTGATTCTCGAGAAACAGCGTCATGGACCGACGGGCACGATTCCACTCTATTTCGAGGGCGAATTCACGCGCTTCGGCGATCTGGATACGGTCCACGACGTATGAGGACGTCTGACACCGATAGGCGCCCCTCTTGGGCGCCAGGGTCTACCAGCGAAATCTCAATCCACCCGTTACGGCGGCAGAGCCGGGTGGTGCACCAAGGCGGGTGTCGCGATGCCCGCCAAAGAAGCTCGCTGTCAGGTCCAGCCCGGGGATAGCCTGCACAGGCAGGGCAAACACAGTTGTTACGCCATGTTCCATAGCGATAGGAGAGGTTGTTTTCTGCTCAACCGAAACGGGGCCGAGATGACGCAGAACCGATTGCAGCGTATCGGGCGCGAAGACTTTGGGGGGTGCCTCAGCCTTCAGGCTGAGATCGAAGCCTCTTCCCTGAGCGATCAGGGGATGGACCGCAGACGGAGCAGAACCCAGGGACTTGTGCGCCAGAACAGGGGGCATGAAATAGCCGGGCTGTGCTGCCCGCGCGCATGGCGCGAGCAGGACCGGCAACAGTACCGGCAGGGCATTGAGGCCCCGCCATCTCATGCGGATGACGTCATGCATGGACCGAGACATGACATATCCGGCCGATCATGCAGCGTCACATTTTACGACGCTGCATTACAGGTGGTTACAGCTGCGCTGAGAATCAGAAATCGGCCGTTGCCGGATCGGGGCCGGTGCGCCCATCTGCCCGGTCCAGCGTTGCGATGCGCGCCATATCCTCATCGTCGAGCCTGAAATCGAACACATCGAAATTCTCGTCGATGCGCTTGTGATGCGCCGATTTGGGAATAACGACATTACCGAGTTCGAGATGCCAGCGGATCGTGACCTGACCCGGCGTCTTGCCGTGCTTCTTTGCAATGCTGGTGATGATCTCTCCATCGAGCCCCGTTCCGCGGCCCAGCGGGCTCCAGGCTTCCGTACGGATATCGAGGGCATCGTTGAACGCACGCAGCTCTTTCTGCTGAAAGGCCGGATGCAGCTCGATCTGGTTGAGAACAGGTTTGACCCCCGTTTCCTCGATCAGACGCGTCAGATGTTCGGGCTCGAAATTGCAGACACCGATGGACCGGACGCGCCCTTGTTTCCTGAGCTCGATCAGGGCCTTCCAGCTTTCCACATACAGGTTCTTTTTCGGCATGGGCCAATGGATCAGATAGAGATCGACCACATCCCGACGCAGCTTTCTTGCACTTTCGTCAAAAGCGCGCAGGGCTGAATCATAGCCCATATCGCTGGCCCAGAGCTTGGTCGAAACATAGAGATCGGGGAAATCCTGCAAGGCGTCGCCCACGCCGCTTTCATTGCCGTAGAATGCTGCCGTATCGACCATGCGATAGCCTGTTCGGGCCGCGTAGCGCACGATCTCGGCGGTTTCATCGGCAGGCGTCTTGTAAACGCCAAGACCGAGTTGGGGGATACGCGTGCCGTCATTGAGATCGAGATGCAGCTGCTCTTCATCGACGAGCGCTGTGGCCGAGCCCAGTTCGGAAATCAAATCGCTGCGAGACATATGGATACTCCTGTCAGTCGCATGAAAAGGTTCTGTCCAGTCTAGCGGATTGAAGCGCCAAGGGTTGCAGGCCGGATGGCAAGCCCATGGCGTTACAGGGTCATCACTGTGTGAGCCGAACGCATCGATATGCCGGAGCCGGTTGCGATGCTTTACTGCCTGGCGAACGTGTCGCGAGGTCGCAAAAACGTTGCTTTCGCCCGGTTCTTGAGCGCGTGAGAATGTGTTAGGCAGAGCCTGTGATGAATGCCGTATCCGAACCCGCCTCCGAATCCCGCTCCGCTGAAACGGATGCGCCCCTTATTCTGGCGCTTCCGAAAGGACGCATTCTCAAGGCGCTTGGCCCCGTGCTCGAACGTACAGGCCTGTTTCAGGATGGCAGCGCCATTGGTGAAGGCACACGCAGCCTGCGCTTTCCGACCCTCGACCCCAAGGTCGATGTCGTGCGCGTACGCTCTTTCGACGTAGCAACCTTCGTGGCTCATGGCGGCGCGCAGATCGGCGTATGCGGTGCCGACGTGCTGATGGAATTCGATTATCCCGATATCTATGCCCCGCTCGATCTCGGCATAGGCGGGTGCCGCATCTCGATTGCCCGACCTGTCGGCTCTGCGGGAGAAGACAACGCGGCTGCCAGCTCCCATCTGCGTGTGGCGACCAAATATCCCACCATCACACGTCGCCATTTTGCGGCGAAAGGCGTCAATGCCGAGATCGTGCATCTGCACGGCGCCATGGAGCTTGCGCCCACGCTCGACATGGCCAGCGTGATTGTCGATCTGGTCGATACCGGCTCGACGCTCAAGGCCAATGGCCTGCGCGAGACCGATGTCATTGCCCATGTCACGAGCCGCCTTATCGTCAACCGCGTTGCCCTGAAGACCCGGCCCGATGCCATTCGCGCCCTGATCGAACGCTTTCGCGACGCCCTTCAGGAGAAAACGGCATGAAATGGCTGCAAAGCACCGATACGGATTTCGAATCCCGTCTTGGAACGCTGCTTTCCGACCGTAGCGCGGTAGAAACCAGTGTCAGCACGCCGGTGCGCGAGATCATAGCCGCCATACGCGCCCGGGGCGATGACGCCCTGTGCGACTACACGGCACGTTTCGACCGGTTGACCCTGCCTGCCGAACGTCTGCGCATTTCAGCCGATGAAATCGCCCGTGAAGCCGACAAGGTCGATGCTGAACTGATGGACGCGCTCAGTCTCGCCGCCACACGGATCGAATCTTTCCACCGGGCGCAAATGCCCTCGAACCTGTCTTATCGCGACGATGCCGGCCTGACGCTCGGTATGCGCTGGACGCCACTCGATGCGGTCGGCCTGTATGTGCCGGGGGGCAAGGCGGCCTATCCGTCTTCGGTCCTGATGAATGCCCTGCCCGCCCGCGTTGCGGGTGTGGAGCGCATTGCCATGTGCGTGCCTTGCCCCGATGGCGTACTGAACCCGCTCGTTCTGGCCGCTGCGCGCGTATGCGGTGTGAGCGAAATCTATCGCGTGGGCGGCGCACAGGCCGTGGCAGCCCTGGCCTACGGTACAGACACGATAAACCCTGTCGATCGTATCGTCGGGCCGGGCAATGCCTATGTGGCCGAAGCCAAACGTCAGGTATTCGGCCATGTCGGAATCGATTCGATCGCGGGACCTTCCGAGGTCGTGATCGTGGCCGACAACCGGAACAACCCGCGTTTCGTCGCGCTCGATCTGCTGGCCCAGGCCGAGCATGACGAGCTGGCGCAGGCCGTGCTCATCACCGACGATGCCGCTTTTGCCCAAAGCGTGGTCGAGGCGGTGGAAACCGAACTCAAGACCCTGCCGCGTGCCGCCATTGCGGGCAAATCCTGGGCGGATCACGGCGCAGTGGTGATCGTGCGCGACTGGGACGAGGCCGCAGCCATCGCCAATCGCTTTGCTTCGGAACATCTGGAAGTCATGCTTGACGATCCCGAGCAGTTCGCAACCCGGATCCGTCATGCAGGCGCCATGTTCCTCGGTCGCAACTGCCCCGAGGCTGTGGGCGATTACGTTGGTGGCCCCAACCACGTTTTGCCGACCAGCCGCACGGCACGCTTTGCTTCCGGCCTGTCCGTCTTCGACTTTCTCAAACGCACGACCTCGATCTCAGCCGATGCGAACGGGCTGCGCGCCGTCGGTCCCGCCGGTGTTCGTCTTGCCAGAGCGGAAGGGCTCGATGCCCATGCCCTGAGCCTGTCGGCACGACTCGACGCACTGGGCAAAGAGGCGTAATCACGCCACAACCACCGGAACGGACAGGACTCCGACAGCACCGCCGGATAGAGGTAAAACGCCTCTTTTCGATGGCAAAATCACCAAGAAACTTGACGTAACGGCGTCGAGCCAGCACATACGCGGCAGAATTTAATCCTGCCGGGGATATTCCGGCCTGTTCCAGACCACAGTTTCAAGGACTCAGATGTCAAAAGAAGACATGATCGAATTCAGCGGCACGGTAACCGAGCTGCTGCCCAATGCCATGTTCCGCGTCACGCTCGACAACGAACACACGATCCTGGCCCATACCAGCGGCAAGATGCGCAAGAACCGTATCCGCGTTCTCGCCGGTGACCGCGTAAATGTCGAAATGACGCCTTACGACCTGTCCAAGGGCCGCATTACCTTCCGCTTCAAGTAAGAGCGTTTTCGTGACCGACGGCACAAGGCCTGAATTCGTTCTGGCCTCTTCATCGCCGCGACGTGTGGATCTTCTGCGCCAGATCGGGCTGATCCCGGATCGCATCGACGCTGCCGATCTGGATGAATCGCCGCGCCAGAACGAAACACCGCGCCTTTGTGTTGCCCGTCTGGCCCGCATGAAGGCCGAGACCGTAGCGGGACGCTGTGACGCGCCTGCCCTCATTCTCGCCGCCGATACCCTTGTTGCAGTCGGGCGACGCATTCTGCCCAAGGCAGAAGACCGTGCCACGGCAGAACGCTGCCTGAGGCTGCTTTCGGGCCGTCGCCATACCGTACTGACGGCTGTCTGCGTCACCCCCAGCGCAAGCTGGATACAGGGGCGTCATGTCGAACGACTTGTTGAGACCGACGTCACCTTCTCCCGTCTGAGCGACGCCCAGATTACGGCGCTGCTCGATCAGGGAGACTGGCAGGGCAAGGCAGGCGGCTATGCGCTTCAGGGCGCCGCGGCCTCTGTCATACGTTATGTGGGCGGTAGCCCCTCCGCCGTGATCGGTCTGCCGCTTTTCGAAACGGCCCAGATGCTGCGGGGCCAGCCCTGCCGTTTCATCATATGATCGAATGCCGCATCGCCTGGTCACCGGGCGAGGCACGCATCGCCATATGCGACGAGAACGGGTTGGTCGATTTCGCGCTCTGGCGCCCCGGCATGCCCGATGGCTACGGCGATATTCATGCCGTACGCGTGCAAAAATCCGCTCCGGCTCTGGGTGGTGCCTTCGTTCTGCTCGAAAACGGCTCTACCGGCTTTCTGACCGGCACACATGCCGAGGGCGCACTGGTAACGGCACGCGTCACGCGAAGTGCCCAGAACGGCAAGGGGCTTCGCCTCAAGCCCGATACTGCTGGGCGCGCCGGATACGTCAGCACCAGCACCGACAGCACGACACGCGATCGCCCGGTTCTGCTCGCTCATGGCCCCTCACCGCTCGAGGAACTGGCGGCGCGCTATCCCGAGGCACGGCTTTGCTGCGATGCTCCGGCTCTGATGGCGCTTGTCCCCCCAGCGCTCAGACCGCGTATCGACCGCGTCAGCCGCGCCTTCGACGATGTGCTCGAAGCGGAATGCGACGATCTGCTCTCCCCCCATGCCGAACTGGCTCATGGCGTGCGGGCCAGTTTCACCCCCACACCCGCCCTGACCGCGATCGATCTGGACGATCCGAACCCGGACCAGCGTCGGCAGATGGATGGGTTCAACGCCAACAGACACGCTTTTTCAGCTCTGGCACGCCAGATACGAATGCGCAATCTGAGCGGAGCCATTCTGGTCGATCCTGCCGGTGTTCCCCTGCGCAAGCGCCCTGCCCTTGGCAAGTTTCTGGCCGAGGCGCTGCAAGGCGACCCCATGCAGCCGAAGATGCTGGGCGCAACGGCTCTGGGGCTGCTTGAAATCGTTCGTACCAGAGGGCGTCCCCCCCTGCATGAAGCGCTTGCCAGTCCAGGCGGTCGCGGCCTTCTGGCCCTGCGCGAGATCCTGCGCGATCGCAATGACAGGCAACCCGGACGACAGCGCGGTGGCGCACCAGTGCTCAGGGCCTCGCTAGCCGTGACGCGCGCACTTGAAGCCGATCGCGACGCCCTCGCCCAGTTCTCGCTCGAATGGGGCGCAACCCTGAGCGTGACCATGATGCCGGATTATCCGGATTCCTACTGGAGCTTCGATCCATGAGTCTGTGTCCGATCTGCAAGAGCCCGACAAACCACGCCTATCGCCCGTTCTGCAGCAGACGATGTGCCGATGTCGATCTGGGTCGCTGGTTCAACGAGAGCTACAGCGTCCCGGCCCTTCCAGAGGAAGGAGACGAAAAAATCGCCTTTCCCCCGCTTGATCACCGGGACGGCTTGGAGTAAACCCCCTTTCACACCGTCAGGTGACGGTGCCCAAGTAGCTCAGTTGGTAGAGCATGCGACTGAAAATCGCAGTGTCACTGGTTCGATCCCGGTCTTGGGCACCATTTTCCCCCAAAAATCCATAATGACACGATGGAATGCTCTTCGAGCGAGTTCCGGTTGTCGCGCATAACCTGTCCGGTTCCATGCGCCATCTGAGTGACAACGGATTGGGGCATCGACGCCCCCATACTGCAATCCCGCCTGTCTGCTAGGCATACCAAGCTTGCAATACAGATTTCCCCGCAGGATCAGCGCAGGCCCATCGGTAGAAAACGCTTCGGCACAGATGCGATAAAAAGCGTCAGGCAGATGCACAGTAATGCGACATCCTTGAACAGAAATTCCCCTGCCAGAGTCCAGGCAATCGGATCTGTGGACAAACTCCATCTGACCACACCCGGCGTGGTGAAGAAAAAAGACCAGGTCACGGCAAATGTTCCAGTGGCCAGCAAGGCACTGATCATGGAAACGACTGGAACGAACGCCCCGAGAACAAGAAGCAGTGCAATGGTAAGTTCGGTACAGCCAAGAAAATACGCCTCACCGCGAACTCCAAATATCTGCAACCAGGAAACGAACGGACTATTTGAAATATAGACGGCGATACCCTGAGCTGATTGCGGCGTGAATTTCTGAATGCCGAATGCAACGAAAATCAGCACCATAACCCACCTCAACAGGGCCAGCGGCAATCTTGCTCCGTCACCGCGCTCGGCAATCCGGCATTCAGATACCAGCCCCGCCACACCTTTTCCGTCACGGGCTTCGGTCCTCCGCTCGGCAGGCTTCATCGTCTTTCCTTGCTGTTCATGAGTGCTTTCGCTCGGCACGGGTTTTTCTGCGCGTCAGGCGTTCGGACCGGAATCTGTACGCCATAAATGATGATCCTACACGATTGTCGCCCCTGCCCCAGCCTGCGCAGTCAAAACTCCGCCGGCAAGATAGAGGAAAAGCCAGGAATCACGCCTGGATGTCCGCTGGCCACGACATCTCCAGCGAGCAGCGCGTCACGCAGAGCGCCCGGGCACAGCGATAAACCCGTAATGATTGCGATACGGCGTTTTCAAATCCCTATCGCGCGAACAAACCAGTATTTTGAGATGCAATACTTATAAACACGGATTACGGACTTCGTTATAAATCTTTCATGAAAACAAAGTTTTTCATCTCGTCGAGTTGTCTGGTATTTTCGTGTTTTAACGAATAGATCGTCTGCCAGAAAACGATGGAGCTCGACCCAGGCTATGAAGCGTCTTGTAATTGATCTCGATGACACGCTCACTGTAAACAACCCCGATCTTTCGTACAGTGAGAAAGAACCGAACCTCCCGCTCATAGCCAAGCTGCGCGAATACAAGGCCATGGGCTTCGAGATCCTGATTCAGACTGCTCGAAACATGCGCACCTATCAGGGCTCTGTCGGCAAGATCAACGCAAATACCCTGCCTGTGATCATCGACTGGCTGAACAAGCACGACGTTCCTTATGACGAGATCTATGTCGGCAAGCCGTGGTGCGGCACCGAAGGGTTTTATGTCGACGATCGCGCTATTCGCCCCAGTGAATTTGTCTCGCTTTCGCTTTCCGAGATCAATGCCCTGATCGAGACAGGCAAATGAACCCCTCTTCCTCCATCGCCCTGATCATGTCCGGGGCTTATGTCACGCAGGAGCTGGTTGCCGAATTCGGCCAGCTGCCCCCGTCTTTCCTCCCTCTCGGTGTTGGTCGGCTTTATGACATTCAGGCTGACAGCCTGAGAGCGCAGGATATGGATATCAGCCAGATCTATCTGGCTGTTCCCGAGAGCTTCGAAGTTCCAGCCTATGATCTGCACCGGCTGGAGCAGAAAGGCGTTTCCCTGCTCGAACTGCCGGATGGCATTTCGCTGGGCGAAGCTGTCGTCTATGCCATCAATGTCCTGAATGCCTATTCGGTTGGCATTCATGTCCTGCATGGCGACACCGTTCTTGGAGAAATTCCGACGGGGCTCAATGTCGTTGCAAGCCATAAGGAAGGCGATGACTACTCATGGGCGGTCATCAATCATGAAGACGACGCGATCAGCAGCCTCGAGACGATCGAAGCCACGAGCGAAGAAGATCTCGAACGCCCCATCGCCTGCGGTTATTTCTCGTTTTCGAACGGGGTCGAGCTCGTTCGGGCCATCACCCAGGCGCGGGGCAATTTCATCGCCGGCCTCAATCTCTATCTGAAGCGTCGCCCGCTCACACTCAAGCATGTCGATGGATGGTACGATTTCGGCCATATCCAGACCTATTTTCGCTCGCGCCGTCTGGTAACGACAGCGCGCGCCTTCAATTCGCTTCAGATCACGCAGAGCACGGTGCGCAAGCTCTCGGAAGATCGCTTCAAGATGAAGGGCGAAGCGAACTGGTTCGAGTCCATCCCTGCTGCCGTACAGCCTTATGCTGCGCGTCTGCTCGACAAGGGTGAAAACGAGACACAGGCCTTTTACACGACCGAATATCAATACGCGCCCAACCTGTCCGAACTCTATGTTTTCTCGTCCATCGGCCGTGTGACCTGGAAGAAAATTCTCACAAGCTGTTCGGAGTTCCTCGAGCTCTGCGCCACGACGCAAAGTGATGCCCCGCGTGAGGCCTGTTCGCGTCAGCTCATGGGTGGCAAAACGGTCGAGCGTCTGGAACGCTATGCGCGTGAAACGGGCTTCGATATCGCACGCGATCTCAGTTTCAAGGGACGTGCAATGCCTTCCCTTCTGACGATTGCCGAGGAAATCGAAGGGCTGATCACGCACGATCCGGCAGCCAGAGCCACGCTGATGCACGGCGATTTCTGCTTCAGCAACATCCTCTATAATTCGCGCAACAGCCGTATCTCGGTCATCGATCCACGCGGCTATGTTTTTGCCGACAAGCTCGAAATCTGGGGAGATTTCCGGTACGACATCGCGAAATACTCCCATTCGGTAGATGGGCTGTACGACTTCATTCTGGCCGGGCGCTACACGCTCAAACAGGATACGGCCTATGATTTCGACCTGGATTTCGACGCGTCACCCCAGCGCGAATGGCTCCAGAAATCCTTTGCCGAGATGAGCATTTCCGGCCTTTCCACCTCAAGCCGCGAAATCAGGGCTATTACCACCTCCCTGTTCGTTTCGATGCTGCCACTTCATTCCGACCGACCGGACCGGCAAAAGGCCTTTATTGCCAATGCCTTGCGTCTCTATGCCTCGCTCGAAGGACTTGCGTGATGATCGTCATTCCCATGGCTGGCCTGTCCAGCCGCTTTACAAAAGCCGGTTATCCCGTACCGAAATACATGCTGCCCCTGCACGGCAAGAGTGTATTCGCGCATTCGATCGAAAGCTTCTCAGCCTATTTCGATAGCGTGCCTTTCGTCTTCATCGCGCGCACCGTTGCCGATACGGAAGCTTTCATCCGCAAGGAAATCGCAGCGCTGGGCATTCGCGATGCCCGTATCGTCATTCTCGATCACGAAACGGCCGGTCAGGCCGAGACGGTGGAATACGGCATCAAGCAGGCGGGCATGGCACCGAACAGTCCGCTGACCATTTTCAATATCGATACGTTCCGCCCCGGTTTCCGTTTCCCCGAAGGGGATTGGTTTGGCAAATCGGACGGATATCTGGAAGTGTTCCGTGGATCGGGCGCGAACTGGTCCTATGTCGGCGCCGCAGAAAACACCGATGAACCGCTTGCCGCCCGCACGACGGAAAAACAGCCGATTTCGGATTTGTGCTGTGATGGACTTTATCACTTCGCGCGATGCAGCGATTTTCTCGAAGCACTGGAACAGGAGCGGCTTACCCCCTCATCTCCCGAGCTTTACGTGGCCCCCCTTTACAATCATCTGATCAGGGACGGCCTGAAAATCCATTACGAAGTGATCCCTCCCGAGGCGATCACCTTCTGCGGCGTACCTGCCGAATACGAGGCACTTCTGGCACAGAACTGAAGCCGAACGCCCCTTCGGTCACGCACCGAAGGGGCAGAGCCTGTCAGGCAAGAAGGCCGCCATCGACGGCGAGTGCTGCACCTGTAATGTAGCTTGAACGCTCATTGACCAGGAACGAGACGATATTGGTGATATCGGCAATCTCGCCATAGGCGCCGGTTGCAACGTGGCTGGCCAGAACTGCTGCGGCCTCGGTATTCGAGGGATTCAGCGCTGTATTGACCGGTCCGGGCTCGACCACATTGATCGTAATTCCCCGGTTGCCCAGATCGCGTGCCACGCCTTTGGCAAAGCCACGCAGGGCCGCCTTGGTGCCGGAATAAAGCGACAGTCCCGGCAGGGGCGCGCGCCCGCCAAAAGACGATCCCATCAGTACGATACGACCGCCAGACTTCATGTGTTTGATGGCGCACATGGTCTCGATCATCGGGCCACGAACATTGAGATTGAGACCGGCCTCTATGGTCTCGACCGTGATGTCGTCGATCGTTCCCTTCGGATACATGCCTGCGTTACAGACAAGCACATCGAGACGACCGAAAACGCGAACCGTTTCCGCTACGATCTTTTCATTGCCCTCGACAGTGCTTCCATCGGCCTGAACGGCCAGAGCACGGCGGCCGAGCGTCTCGACTTGCCTGATCGTATCCTGAGCCGAGGCGACATCGTGAGGATAGGAGAAGGCAATATCGAAGCCTTCGCTTGCCAGCTGGCAGGCAATACCCGCACCGATTCCACGACTGGCACCCGTTACAAGCGCAACTTTACTGGTCATTCCGGTTTCTCCTGATTTCCGTAAACATAAGCAGGGCATTCAGCCCGAGATATTTGATGACGTCCGAGATCACGATGAATTCGACCATCCGATCAGGATACCCGAACCGGAGGCGCTGCCGTTTTCCCCCGGCGTATCGGCGTTTTCTGCACTGTGCGCTCGCACGAAACACGGCTTGTGAAGCACGTCGAAACATGCTCCTGCCGAGACAGGGAGAAGCAGAAAAACGCTCCATATTCGCAACGCAACAGGACGGATAAGCGGGTCATTCGGGTTCCTCCATCGATGGATCAACCACCCGTTTCGGATGCCCTCTTTATGCAGCGGCAGATGAGGAGAGCGTTATCGCCCCCGTCCTGAAAACTTGCCTTTTTTTCTCTCATGGCCATATTTCGCACATGACCCAGACGGAAACCCCAGACCAGCTTGCTGAAGTTCAGGCGCTCGTACGTCGTCATTGCACTGCCATGAGCACCCCGACATCGCTCGATTTCCTGACGCTTTACCGGTGCAACAACACGACAGATCCGCTGCTGGTGGTGTACGAACCGCGCATTTACCTGATCATCCAGGGGGCCAAGACGATCAGGATCCACAAGCGCAGCTTCCATTACGACCAGAACCATTATCTGGTCGCCACGGTCGATCTGCCGCTATCTGGCCGGATCACCCAGGCCACGCCCGATTCTCCCTATCTCGCAGCCTGTATTGCTTTCACGCCCGAAGAAGTCGCCGCGATCATTGCCGAAACAAGCCCCGATCCCGGGCTGGACATGCCGGAACATGCCAGTCTGGGCCTCAGCCCGGTAACGCCTGACCTGCTCGATGTCCTGCGTCGCATGCTTCTGGTGCTCGATCACCCGAGTGACAGGGCGTTTCTGGCGCCCATGCTCAAACGTGAACTGATCTATCATGTGCTCAAGGGCGATCAGCGCCATGTGCTTTACGAGATCGCCAATACCAGAAGCGACGCGTCGCGCATCAATCGTGCGCTGTCTCTCATGAGGGCGGATTTCATGCAGGATATTTCTCCTGCCGCGCTCTGCGCTCTGGCCGGAATGGGAAAATCCACATTCTATCGCAAGTTCCAGCAGGTCACCGGCCTCTCACCCATGCAGTATCGAAAGCATCTGCGCCTGCAGGAAGCACGACGCCTCATGCTGGATGAAAACAGACTTGCCGCCGATGCGGGCTTTGCCGTGGGTTACGAAAGCCCTTCGCAGTTCACACGCGAATACCGGGCTCTTTTCGGGCTTCCGCCTCATCGGGATATCAGCCGTATCCGTGCCATCGGCGTTGCGCGTTATCGCGAACTGAATGAAGCGGTCTGGGCGTAGGCCGCTACCCTACCAGTCGACCAGTCTCCGAATGTCGTGCAATGCGCAGCTTGGCGATGGAGCTCTTTGCGCGCATTCTTCGCGCCCCGAAACCCGGTCCGGCAATCATCACGCCGCAGACCACGATCCGAGGTAATGCAATGCGTCTGTTCCTGTTACCCGGCCTTCTGCTCGCGCTTTCCGCCTGCACGACGCACAGGCCCCCGGTGGATACCAGCCGCGAAGCCCTGCTGCGCCCGGTCGCGAGTGACGGTAATGCGAATGCCCCCGCATCGCCCGCCGGTCGCAAAACGCACGGCCATCTCTATATGGGGTCCGGTTTCGGGGGCACCCATCCCTGATGCCATTCCCGCCTGACGCCGCACGGCCATCTCCCGGGCGGCGTCAGGGCAGCCGACCAGCTTAGCGGATCGCGTCAAGCACGCCCGAAACGGTCAGGATCTGCGGCAGGACCACACCCTCCTTATGGGGTGCATAATAGACATAGAGCGGCACGCCATCGCGACCGTGGTCGCGCAGATAGGCACTGATCGTCTCATCGCGATTGGTCCAGTCACCCTTCATATAGGTGATGTTTTTCGCCACAAACGCCTTTTGCACCGGCGCAGCCTGAAGGGCCACGCGCTCATTGACCATACAGGTGATGCACCATGCCGCTGTCATGTCGATGAAGACGGGCTTGCCCTCCTCTCTCAGGCGGGCCAGACGCTCGGGCGTGTAGGACACACTTCCGGTTCCGGTCTGTGCCGCAAGTGCGGGTGACGCCGCACGACTATCGGCGATACGCACAAGGCTCACACCCGCCAGAACTACAACGACGAGGGCCACGCCACGCCCGATCACCACCCAGCGTGTCGCGCCTCTGACCATTGCCTCTCTTTGCGTCACACCGAAAAGCCAGGCAGCCAGACCGAGGCCCACAGCCCCGCCAAGGCCGATCGGCAGAATCATGGCACCGCGCTGGATACACGCCACCCAGAACAGCCAGACCGCCGTTCCCAGAAGCGGAAAAGCCAGAATCTGCTTGAGGATGGCCATCCACGCGCCGGGCCTGGGCATGTGGCGCGCCAGAACGGGAATGGTCGCAATCGCAACATAAGGCGATGCCAGACCGAAGCCCATGGCAAGAAACAGCAACAGCCCGGACCATGCCGGGCCGCCCAGTGCCGCTGCAATGGCCGCCCCCATGAAGGGCGCGGTGCAGGGTGTTGCAACGATCACGGCAAGCAGGCCGGTCAGCATATCGCCCCAGACACCATGACGCGGCGTGACGTCCTGACCCAGACGGCCCGCCGTCACCTCGAACACGCCCAGCAGGTTGAGCGCCATCATGATCAACAGCCACGCCACGCCGATGACGAAGACAGGCGACTGGAACTGGAACCCCCAGCCCGCTGCAGAGCCCACACTGCGCAGCACGATCATGACAATGCCAAGTGCCGCAAAGCTGCACATGACGCCGGTCGTGTAGGCCAGAGCACTCCGTATCTGCTCATGACGATGCGATCCCCCGAGTCTGGCCAGGGAGAACGCTTTCATGGCCAGCACCGGGAACACGCAGGGCATGAGGTTGAGAATCAACCCGCCCAGAAAAGCAAAAACCAGCAACTGCCACAAAGCCGTCGAAGGGGCGGTCGAACGGGTGGAACCGGGATGATGCAGGATATCACCCGTTCCGGCCTCGTTGCCCTGTGTCACAAGACCCGTCTTGCCATCCTGACGCGCAGCCCCGGCAACAGGGCCGGTATTGATCCACAGTGAAGTCTGCTGCCCCGCCTGATCCTGAAGCACCACAATGCCTTCAAGAGAAGATGGCTTGTGTGACGCATCGATCCAGTGAAGGCCGAGCGTGATCCGTCCGTTCTCCGCAACGAGCTTCTGTGGGGCAACCTGATCGATCACGCCCGTCACCGAGGGCATGAACCAGGCGCGTTTCACGCTGTCGGCAGAAAGGCCCTGACCGCTCAGGCTGAGCACACCATCGGGCGTTACAGCAGCATCGAAGGGAGAAGGCATGGGGCTCGCCTGGGATGCATGTGCAAAAAGCGGCCCCTGCGCCGAACTGTCGGGTGCGCCCTTGCCCGTGGGTAGCGTCAGCGAGAAATCACCCGATTCGGGTACGCAGGTTGCCGCGCAGACAAGCCAGTCAGCATGAGCCTTCAGGGTAACGTCGCCGGTTTTCCCCTCCAGCTTCAGGCGCTGGGGCAAAAGCACATCGCCCGTATAGGCGTAGGACATCAGCCCGCCTTCGCTGATACGCACGGGCGTCGGGAAATCGATCGCCTCGCTCATCCCTGTCATGGCACCGCTTGCGCTGGTCCTGAGTGTCGGTGCCTCGCCTGCATCGCCGGCATTGAGCCAGTAGGTATGCCAGCCGGGTTTGAGTTGCAGACGCAATCCCACATGCAGCGTGCCACCTGCCACCACGCTGTCACGATCCGTGACCAGTGTGGCGGTATCGTGCGCCGATGTGACGGGAGCGCTCTCGGCAGCCAGGACAGGCGCCGTGCCAAAAGCAAACAGGATAAGGGCCAGTGGAGACAGCTTACGCAGCATGAGACCAATCGCAATGAGGGAAGAGAATTGCCGACCGCCCTGCGGACGCGCCATAGAGGTCATTATGACCGGTCCCATATTGCCCGCCAATCTCATTTCGCTTCCCGTTCTTCCTGTCTCTGCGGCACTGCCCGATCTGCAGGACGTGCTTGCGGCCGGACGCAATGCCGTGCTGGTAGCGCCACCGGGCGCAGGCAAGACGACTTTGGTGCCGCTTCATCTTTTACAAGCCCCCTGGCGCGGAGACGGACGGCTGCTTGTGGTCGAGCCGCGCCGCGTGGCCGTGCGCGGCGCGGCTCATCGCATGGCTGCCCTGCTGGGCGAGGCAACCGGCCAGACCGTAGGGTATCGCACACGAACCGATTCAGCCGTCAGTGCCGCCACGCGTATCGAGGTGGTGACAGAAGGTCTTCTGCTGCGACGCCTGCTGACCGATCCGCTCCTTGAGGGCGTTTCGGCCATTCTGTTCGACGAAGTCCATGAACGCTCGCTCGATCTCGATACGGCATTGGGATTTGCGCTCGACCTGCAACGCACCATGCGCCCCGAGTTACGACTGGTCGCCATGTCTGCCACAACGGACGGGCGTGCCTTCACCACCCTGCTCGATGGCGTTCTGGTCGAGAGCGAGGGGCGTGCCTTTCCGCTGGAGATCCGTCATGCCAGACGCGACCTTGCTGCCCAGCGCGAATTGCCCGATGTCATGGCCCGCACAATCAAAGCCCTGCTGGCCGAAGAAGAGGGCGATATTCTGGCGTTTCTGCCCGGCGTGGGCGAGATCAGACGATGCGCCGCCGCCCTTGCCGATGCGCCGGCCCTT
The DNA here is from genome assembly GCF_024054035.1 of Asaia lannensis NBRC 102526. Classification (GTDB taxonomy): domain Bacteria; phylum Pseudomonadota; class Alphaproteobacteria; order Acetobacterales; family Acetobacteraceae; genus Asaia; species Asaia lannensis. The sequence continues at coordinate 17,132 of NZ_JAMXQU010000011.1, read as the reverse complement.
ATCCTGCCTCTTTATGGCGAACTCGACACGCGCGAGCAGGATCTTGCCCTCAAACCGGCAGACCGGCGCAAGGTCGTTCTCTCCACTTCAATTGCCGAGACCTCGCTCACCGTGCCGGGCGTTCGTATCGTGGTCGATGGCGGTTTCGCACGCGCACCGCGACTCGATGCCGGATCGGGACTGTCGCGACTCGAAACCCTGCGTATCTCGCGCGCCACGGCCACGCAGCGTGCAGGCCGTGCAGGGCGAGAAGCCCCCGGCATTGCAGTACGCCTGTGGACCGAAGCCACAGGGCGCGCCCTGATCGCCCATGATCTGCCCGAGATCCTGACAAGCGACCTCACCGGCCATTGTCTCGATATGGCTGCGTGGCATGAGGTCATGGGAACGCCACCACAGGAGGTTCCGCTCCTCGATCCCGCCCCTTCGGGCGCGGTTCAGGCTGCCAACGCCCTGTTGCAGGGTCTTGGCGCGCTCGACGCGCAATCGGGAATCACCCCGCTCGGAAGCGCCATGGCCCGCCTTGGCGCCCAGCCACGCCTTGCCGCCATGATGTGCGCCGCGCGCACCCCACCGGAAAAAGCCACGGCGGCCGCCCTCGCCGCCCTGCTGGAAGAACGTGACCCGCTGCGCCCTCGCATCGTACCGGGCCAGCGCAGCCCATCGGTTCCTGCCGATATCCAGTCGCGTCTTGCCCTGATCGAAGGGGCTGACCATCATCCCCATGCCGACAGGGCCAGTCTGGCCCGTATCAGGCAATCGGCCCAGCGCTACCAGAAGCGCCTCGGGCTGAACCAGCGCCTTGCCCCCGATCCGCATTGTGCGGCATCCCTTCTGGCTGCCGGTTTTCCCGACCGTGTGGCCATGGCAGCCGGTGAAAAAGGGCGATATCGCCTGTCCGGTGGCGGTTCTGCGCGTCTGAGCGCCATCGATCCCCTGTCACGCGAGACCCTGATCGTGGCTCCAGCCCTTCATGTGCGTACCGCAACCGAAATCTGTCTCGCCGCTCCGCTGGACCTCGAATCCCTGCCGGAAACCCTCATGGCGCGCACTGAAGAACAGGTGGAGACAGCGCTCGACACAGCCACAGGCAACGTCATTGCCCGAAGGCGGCTCCGTCTCGGGGCGCTGGTCCTGCGCGATCGCTCCGCCCCTGCCAGACCGGAAGAAATCCAGGCCCTCCTGCTTTCACGCCTGAGGGCCGATCTGTCGGGAAGCCTGAACTGGTCGGAGGCCTGCGAGCAGTTCCGTGCCCGTCTGGCTCTGGCGCGCGACCATCTCGATGCGGCGCTTCCGGCCATGGACGACGAGACTCTGGCCGCTACGCTCGAGGAATGGCTGCTGCCTTATATGGATGGCATGACAAAGCTGAGCCAGATCCAGTCACTCGATCTGCTTTCGATCCTGCGCCAGCGCCTCGATTATGCGCAGCTCAGGCGTCTCGATCAGGATCTGCCTACAAGCCTGACGCTGCCGGGCGCAAACCCGTCTATCGATTACCGCGAGGCCACACCGACCGTCTCAGCCAGGGCGCAGGCTTTCTATGGTCTGAAGGAAACACCAAAAATCGCCAACGGGCGCGTCAGACTGCAATTCGCCCTGCTCTCTCCTGCCGGACGCCCGCAGGCCATTACGGCCGATATTGCCGCTTTCTGGACGACGGGCTGGGCAGATATGCGCCGGGACATGCGCGGTCGTTACCCCAGGCACGACTGGCCGGAAAACCCGGCCGATGCCAGCCCCCCCCCCCCGCGACGCAGACGGGACGACTGATGGAGCGACTCGCACCCTGACACGGAATCACACAGACCGGGAGAATGATAACACGTATTTGTTATTATTCTCCCATAACGGCTTTCGCTTTGTTTCATCGATAAAAAGGACAGGGCAGTGCAAGCACGCACTTTCGTAACAAAATATTGAGTTTCGAAAAGAAAGCACGCGGTCTCATCTCGTGACAGCGGATCGAACTGTCGATCCAGGATCCGGGAGAGATCATGAGTTCGGCCATTCCTTCCCGGGCTACCGGCGCCATTGCAGCATCCGGTGCGCCCACTGTCGATATATCCCCGAACGTTGCGCCGGCAGACAGCCCGTCGTTCGATAACGCGTCCTTTGGCAACACGAGGTCTGGCAACACCTCTTCCGGACATCGGCGTGTCTTCATCGCCTCCTGTGTGGCAGGTCTTGCCGGTATCCTGTTCGGCTACGATCAGGGCATCATCTCGGCGGCGCTTCTGACGCTCGGCGACAGTTTCCCACTCGATACGTTCGGCAAGCAGGCCATTGCCGCCGGTATGGTGGCGGGTGCCCTTCTGGGCTGCATGGGGGCCGGCCCCCTCTCCGATCGCTGGGGCAGGCGCTTGCTCGTCGGGCTTTCGGGCGCGTTGTTCCTGCTCGGCTCCGTCGGGTCGGCCATGGCCATGTCCCCCACCGAACTGACGCTGATGCGCGTTCTGCTCGGCCTTGCCGTGGGCGCTGCCAGCCAGATCGTTCCTGTCTATATCGCCGAACTTGCACCGGCTGCACGACGCGGGCGTCTGGTTCTGCTGTTTCAGCTGGCCATCGTGGGCGGCGTACTGATTTCATCGCTGATCGGCTGGTGGCTGAGTGACAGCGCCCTGCTGATACGTCTGCTCGGCCGTGGCGGTGACTGGCGCATGATGGTGCTGATCGGTGCCATACCGGCCATGATGCTGCTCATCGGTCTTGCTTTCCTGCCGGAAAGTCCGCGTTTCCTGGCCTCGAAGGGCCAGAGAGACAAGGCCATTGCCATTTTGCGCAGCCTGCGCGGCCCCGATGAGAACCCCGAAGCCGAGATGCGCGATATCGAGGATGCCGCTCAGGAACAAGGAAGCTGGCGCATTCTTTTCTCGCGCCGTCTGCGCCCGGCCCTGATCGCCGGAACGGGCCTGGCCATGTTCAGCCAGATTACCGGTACGAATGCCGTACTGACCTATGCGCCCACCATTCTTTCGGGAGCGGGCTTCGATCGCAATTCTGCCCTGCTGATCTCACTGGCCATCGGTGTGGCCATTACCATTGCCACGGTTTTCGGTTTCTGGGCAGTCGATCACTGGGGGCGCCGTCGGCTCATGCTGCGCGTTCTGCCCGGATCGATCCTGGCGCTCATCGTGCTTGCCATCGTCTTTTTCGGCGGCGATCCGGAAGGCGCGGGCCGCATTTTCGCGGTGGCTGGCCTGCTGATCTATGTGCTGTGCACATTGGGAAGCATCAACGCCTCTCTCTGGCTGGTCGGTGCCGAGGTGTTTCCGCTCTCGGTACGGGGCAAGGGCATGGGGCTTGTCACCATTTCGCACTGGTCTTTCGATCTGCTGATCTCGATGATCACGCTTTCGATTATCTCGATGATCAGCGTCTCAGGCACGTTCCTGCTTTTCGCCGGACTGACCACCCTCGCCTGGCTGTTCATCCATCGCTACATTCCCGAAACCAGAGGCCGCTCGCTTGAGGATATCGAACGCAGTCTGAACAGCGGTGATTTTCTCTCACGACGTTAAGCCATCACCGCCTTCATTCTCCCGGCGCCAGATCTTACCAGCGCTGGGAAAGGGTCACGAATACCGCCCGGCCCGGTGCCCAGGCACAGGCCACGTCGCGTGTGCACATTGCCACATATTTGCGATTGGCAATATTGGTTCCATTGAACTGGATGCGCGAGCGCCCCCGGTCGATATGGGCCTGAAGATCCCATACAAGCTGTGAAGGCACGGAAAATGTCAGGGGGATGGAGCCAGCCGTATTGCCCGTATAACGCACACCGCCCCCCAGCCCTGCCTGCCACAATGCTGAAAAAGCCACATCGCGCTTGAGGAACAGCGAGGCCATATGGGATGGAACGGCCACAGGGCGCTGTCCTACCTGTGCTGCAACGGTCGAACGCATGACACGCGGATCCTGATAGGTGAAGCTTGCGATGAAATCGATCCTGCAGGGCAGACGCCCCACACCCTCGAACTCGAAGCCACGTGTTCTCTGCCGCCCGGTCTGCACACTGAAAGACGAATTGGCCGGATCGGCGGTCAGGACATTATCCTGAACCAGATTGAAGAAATCGGCGGTCAGCATGAAATTGTCCACGCCATGCAAGGACCTGACCGGCTTGTATTTGACACCGGCCTCGATCTGCCTGCCCGTGGTCGGCACAAAGGCCGAGCCCGCAAATGTCGTGCCGACCTGAGGCTGGAATGACGTCGCATATGCAACGTAGGGGTTCAGCCCTATGGAAGACCGATAGACAAGCCCGACCCGCCCCGTGAAGGCGTTGTTGTTTTGAGGTGTCCGCCCGCCATTGAGATTATTGACTGTCATGCTCTGCGTGAAATCGCCACGGCCTGACAGGGTAAGATACCAGCGCTGCCAGTTGGCCTGCTCCTGTGCATAGATACCGGTATCCGTTTCGGTCTCGTTCGTACTTGTGGTCGTGCCATAGCCCGGCCAGGTGATGGCGCGATAAACCGGCTTGTAGAGATTGAGCGCAGGGGCCGCGCGCTGGCCGCGGCGATTGGCCAGAAAATCGCTGCGGAAATCCACGCCGGTCAGGATTTCATGATGAATGCCCTCCGTATGGAAGGTGACGACCGACCGTGTATCGAGGGTGACGTTATTATAATTGCCCTGCTGATTGAGCGCAGTGCGATTGATGCTCTGCTTATCTGCAGAAAGCGACGAGGTGGTCACGAAACGATAGAGCACATCGAGATGCGCGTAGCGCATGTTCTGCGTGATGGTCCAGTTGGGCAGAATATGCCGAACGACATTATAACCGACCGCAACCTGATGCTTTGAGTAGACGTCGTAATCCGCATCGCTGCTCAGGAAATTGCGGGCAATCCGGCCCCAGCGCGATGGCAGAACGGTACCGACAGCGGGCAGAAACTGTGCCGTCGACCCTGCATCGAGCTGCTCGAAACTGGTGAGCAGGGTGAGTGTGGTTTTTTCGTCAGGCCGCCAGCTCAGCGAGGGCGCCACGTAGATTTCGTTGTTCTTGATATTGCGCGCATAGGTATCCGACTTTCGGATCAGCCCGTTGAAACGCCAGAGCAGGGTCTTGCGGGCATTGAGCGCACCGCCAACATCGATTGCGCCCTGAACACGACCGTACGAACCGGTCTGGAAATCGATCTCGTCGACCTGATCCGGATGAGGACGCTTGCTGACAGCATTGATAATGCCTCCCAGCTGCCCCGAGCCATAAAGGGCTGAGGATGCGCCTCGCAGAACGTCCATTTCCTCCAGCCCCCAGGGCTCGATGCTGAAACTCTGCGACGTGCTGGCATCGGGCGCGCGCGTGCCATCGAGATAGATATCGGGAGTAAATCCACGAATCGTCCCGAAATAGCCGCGCGGATCGTCCTTCGATCCGTAATCGGAGACACCGGCCGAATAACGTACTGCCTCTGAAATACTGCGTGCGTTGAGCACGCTCATACGCTCCTGTGTAATGACCGTGATATTCTGCGGCGTAAGATCGAGAGGTGTCGCCGTCTTGGTCGCGCTAAGCGCCGCTGCGGGCAAAAAACCTGACCGTGCCGCGGTTACATGGATCGTCTCGTGCACAACGCCGCCGGGACGTGCAGGCGCGTTCGTCTGCACCGCCCTCTCCGCCCTACCCGCATCACGCTCCGGATTTTTCTCCTGCGCTGCACCCGGTTGCGGCAACGCGCTTACGGCCAGCACGGACAGGCAGAAAAGGAGACGCGGTGAAACAGACATCAAACCTACCGATAAAACCAGCTACGTTACAAATGAGAACGTTTCTCATTTGCATTGTCTGGTAGGAATGTGGAGCACTCCTGTCAATCGGTGACGGATATCGTGGCTGACTGTCTTTCCGGCCCTGAAGAGGCATTATCCTCTGTGTTCGGCAAGGCGCGACAGACTTTCCAGCCGTCGCGTGTTTCAGCCTTGCAGCTGTGTGCCCGTCTGGCGCAGACGTTCCAGCAAAGCGATGAGTGGATGATCGAGTGTCACGCCGCGGAAGCGCTTGACCTGACTGCGACAGGAATAACCACTGGCCAGAACGCGCCTGTTTTTCTGCCGGTCCAGATGCGGCCCCCAGGATTGCTCGAAAATCACCTGAGACGTGTCGACATTGCGCGCCTCATGACCGAACGTCCCGGACATGCCGCAGCAGCCGGTTTTTTCCAGCTCAAGGGAAAGGCCGACACGTGCAAACAGGGTCTGCCAATCCGCACCCGATCCGGTCAGAGCCGTTTTCTCGGTACAATGCCCCAGGAACAAATACCCCGGGAGTAAACGCTCCGGGAATACCGCCCCCGATACGGGATCAGCCGCGTTCCCGATCCCGCCCTTGAGTTCCGGCAAGGCGCGCAGCAGGAACTCCTGCGGCAATAACACGCTGGGCGTGACCTCAAGCCCCATGATCTTGCGATATTCCTGACGGTAGACCAGCGTCATGGCCGGATCGAGCCCGACGATCGGCACACCCGAAGAAGCCAGCATGCGCAGCCAGGCCGCATTGCGTCGTGCCTGTCTGGCAAACAGGCCCAGAAACCCATGAACATGAAGGGGCTTACCGCAGGCCAGGCTTTCAGCAAGATAAACCGTGTATCCGCAACGTGCTGCGAGTTCGATAAATGCCCCGACGAGGGCTGTCTCGAAATGCCGGGTAAACAGGTCGGGCATGAGAATGACAGAGCGAGCCTTCTCGGCTTCGGTCAGTGCAACCAGACGCTCCGGCGTAGCAGGCTGGACACGCCACCGACGGCAGATTTCTGCCAGCCCCTCGGTTGAAAGCGCAGGCATATCGACAAGGCCGAGCACCTGTCTGCCCAGAAAGCCGACCGGGGCAAAGCGTATGGCCGCATTATAAAGACGGGCGAACCGTGCCATGAACGGCAGCGTATATTCGATCATCCCCACCACATAATCGCGCAGCGGTCTGGCGTAGCGCTGATGATACAGATTCAGGAAACGCGAGCGAAAATCGGGCACATCGACCTTGACCGGGCACTGGCTGGTGCAGGATTTGCACGCAAGACAACTGGCCATGCTGTCATAGAGCTGATGCGAGAAATCGCCCGGCGAGGTACGTCTCCGGCGGAACAGCGCTGCAAGACGATGGAACGGTTTCGGCGCTCTCGCCTCCAGGGCAGCCGTATCCACCCCTGCTCCGGCCTGTAATCTGAGCCACTCGCGCATGAGCGACGCGCGCCCTTTGGGCGAAAAGCGGCGGTCGCGTGTCGCTTTCCAGGACGGACACATAGGATCTTCCTGATCGTAGTTGAAGCATGCGCCATTGCCGTTGCAATGCAGGGCCGCGCCATAGCTCTGCCAGACCTCATCCGGTATCTGCCGGTCCTGCGCACCGCGCATGGGCACATTATCCACACGCAGAAGGGCTTCTGCCCCTCCCGAAGGGGCGGCAATCTTGCCGGGGTTGAGCTGATTGTACGGGTCGAATACCGCCTTGATCTGTTCGAGACAGGGATAAAGCGGCCCGAACACGTCAGGCACATATTCAGAGCGCACCCCTTTACCGTGCTCTCCCCAGAGCAGACCGCCATAACGTCGTGTCAGGGCATGCACGGCATCGCTCAGGGGCCGGATCAGGGCGGCATCGTCAGGATCGCGCATGTTCAGCAGCGGGCGCACATGCAGGACACCGGCATCGACATGGCCGAACATGCCGTAATCCAGCCCGTGCCCGTCCAGAAGTGCTCGGAATTCGGCAATGAAATCTGCCAGTTTCTCGGGGGGAACGGCTGTATCCTCGACGAAGGGTTGCGGCCGCGCCTCGCCCTGTACATTGCCCAGCAGCCCCACAGCACGCTTGCGCATGGCATAGACCTGAGAGACTGCCTTACGCCCCTCTGCCAGCGTATGCCCGCGACGCGGAACCGTTCCATCGTGTCTCAGATGATCGAGAAATGCCTCAACCCGTTGGCGCAGTTCTGCTTCGTCATGTCCCGCGAACTCGACGAGATTCAGCCCCTGCGCGGGGCCGGCCTCGTCTTCGGGAAAATAGCTCTCGACCGAATTCCAGACAAAATCCTGCATGGCCAGACCGAGCACTTTCGAGTCAATGGTCTCGATCGATAGCGGCTTAAGGCCGATCAGCGCGCGCGCGTCGCGTAGCGCCTCCATGAAGCTGTCATAACGGATATTGACCAGAATGCTGTGAGGCGGAATGGACAGCAGGTTGAGTTTTGCCTCAGCCAGAAACGCGAGTGTCCCTTCCGAACCGCAAAGCAGGCTGGTGAGATCGAAACGGCCGTCCTCATCACGTAGATGACGCAGATCGTAGCCTGTCAGACAGCGATTGAGCTGCGGAAAGACCCGTTCGATCGTTTCTTTCTCACGATCATGAATGTCGGCCACGCAGTCATGAATCCGCGCCACGCGCGTTTCGCCCTGCCTGCGGACCGAGAGCGTCGCTTCATCGAGCGGTGCGGTATCGAGAACCTCCCCCCCCAACAGGACAGCCGACACACCCAGCACATGATCGCGTGTCTTGCCATACGTGCAGCTTCCCTGCCCGCTGGCGTCGGTGCTGATCATGCCCCCTATGGTCGCGCGATTCGACGTCGACAGCTCGGGGGCAAAGAACAGACCATAGGGGGCTACGGCCGCATTGAGCTGGTCCTTGACCACACCGGGCTGAACCCTGACCCATTTCTCCTCGACGTTGATCTCGAGAATGGCATTCATGTGCCGGGACAGATCGACCACGATCCCGTCGGTCAGGGACTGGCCGTTCGTACCTGTGCCGCCGCCGCGCGGAGCCAGAACAACCTGTTTCCATTCCGGTTGGCCAGCCAGACGGGCCAGCAACAGCAGATCCTGCCGATGCCGGGGAAATACGACAGCCTGCGGATGGCGCTGATAGATCGAATTATCGGTTGCGTGCACAAGACGCGTATCGTGCGACGTGCCGATTTCGCCCTCGAATCCCTGCTGACGCAGGGCGCTGAGAAATGTGTCATGATCCGCAGCATTGCCTGGGGTTTTGTCGAGAACAGCAATCATGGTCATGGCCGGTCTTCCATTACGAGGGCACGCGCTGGCGATGGATTAGCCCGAACCCTGCGCAAAAGACAGAGAGCCCTCTGTCACGTCCATCTCCATTGCGGAGAGACTATACGGAAAGAGTGTCAGGCGAGAGTACCTAGGGAACGTGCATCGAAAGACTGCATGTCGGCTTTTCGAACCGGACAGAACGATCAGGAACGCCGGAGAACCGCCAATGCCCGACGTTCCTGCGCGATTCCTGAGCGCAGATGTCCGTGCGCACAAAGCGCCTCGCCTTCATGCTCAAGATACATGGCCTGATTGACCATCGGTGCGGAGGGGGGAATTGTCTGGCGCAGGGTATGATGCACCTTGTGCGCCAGCGTCCGGCAGTAATCCAGCGTGTCGCTGGTCACGGCCAGAGGGGCGGACTCAGCCTGTGAAGAAACAGGCGCAGATACCAGATAGGAACCGGCCTGTGCTGCACCACCCAGCCCGAGCGTGCACGTCAAACAGAATAGGGCTAAAGCCGAGTGCGTCATATCTTAGCACTAAACCGGGTCACCTTGCATGCCTATGGGCGACTGATGAACTGTTTTTTAATTATTAATCCCCGCCTCCCTATCTGTGTTCATGTTGCCGCTCAATGATCAGACGATCGGATTTTCCTCGACAGGCAGACTCAGCACGACACGCAGGCCACGCTGCAGGGGTTCGAGCGACAATGAGCCATGATGGAGCTGCGCCACAGCCTGAACGAGCGAGAGACCGAGCCCCGCCCCTGGCGTATTACGGGCCTGATCGGCACGGAAAAACCGTTCCGAGGCACGAAGAAGATCTTCGGCCGACATGCCCGGCCCTTCATCCGTCACGCTGATGCGCACCAGAGCACCGGAAACGCTTGCCCTGAGCGTAACCGTCGTATCGGCGGGCGAGAACTTGATGGCGTTGTCGATCATATTGGCCACGGCCTGCTGGATCAGACGGGCATCGCCGAAAAAAAGCAGGCGCTGCGGCAGGTCGAGCGCGATCTGAAGACCGGCATCTTCCGCCGAGGCCTCATAGAGTTCGGCAATATCGTGCAGCGGGCGTATCAGGTCCGTCGTTTCGAAGGCCGCCCGTCTTGCACCGGCCTCGATCTGCGCAATGCGCATCAGCGCGTCGAACACGGACGTGACATGATCGAGATCGGCAACGGCGCGATGGATCGCGTCATGCATCTCCTCGGTCGATCGCGCATGCAAAGCCGCATCTTCCAGCCTGTTGCGTGCCCGTGTGATGGGGGTCCGCAGGTCGTGTGCGATGGAGTTGGAAACCTGCTTCACGCCCTCCAGGAGTTTGGAGATACGATCCAGCATCCTGTTGATGGAATGGGCGACAAGATCGACATCGTTCCCGACAAGAGGCATGCGCTGCCTCATGTCGCCATTGGCGAGTGCCGTCGTCGTGCGGGCAATCGAACTCAGGATACGACTGAAAATACCGCGAACGACCCAGGCGCCACCGATCGCCAGCGCCGTCACCATAAGCCACGACCAGAGAAACGTTTCCGTCAGGACGCGGCGCAGGATATCGCGCCCCCTGATGTCTCGACCGACCAGCAGTTGCAGTCCGTCCGGCAGGACATAGGCGTGCATCGCCGCCGAAATGGTGTTTCCGGCACGGCTGATCTTGAGCGTATAGAACCGGTCTGCGCGTTGCACGGCATCAGGCCATGAAGGCATGTTTCCGGCGAGACGCTGGCCGCCAGGCGTGATCAGGAGATAGAGATCCTGATCCTCGACATCCTGATCGAGCCTGTCCTGAATGGCGCGTTGCAGGCTGGACAGGCCACCCTGCATCCAGCGCTCGGCAAGGCCGTGCGCATCAGCATCGACAGCCTGCCCTACCTCGCGCTCGAGAGCGCCGATCGTGTGCCACCAGAGAAAAGTAAGAAACAGAGTGGCCGACAGGGCAAAGACCAGCCCGTAGGCCAGTGAAAAACCGAGCCCTGCCGACCGGAACCGCCAGGCGCGCTTCCACCACACGCGAAGCAGGGGGAAACGCGACAGACTGAACCTCATGAAAACACTTTACCCTGCTTAGTTGGCGCGCAGGATATAGCCTGCATTTCGGATCGTATGGATCAGCGCGGTCTCGAAAGGCTTGTCGACTTTCTGACGCAGACGCGAAACATGCACATCGATCACGTTTGTCTGCGGGTCGAAGTGATAGTCCCAGACTCGCTCCAGAAGCATGGTGCGTGTCACGACCTGGCCGGCATGACGCATCAGGAATTCCAGCAGACGGAATTCACGCGGCTGAAGATCGATCTTTTCATCTCCGCGCTTCACGGTGCGCGACAGGAGATCCATTTCCAGATCGGCTACGGTCAGCTTGGTCTGTGGGGCCTGCTCGGCACTGCCGCGACGGGCCAGAGCCTCGACGCGTGCCAGAAGCTCGGAAAAGGCGAAAGGCTTGGTCATGTAGTCGTCGCCGCCCGCCTTAAGACCGGCCACGCGTTCGTCCACATCGGCCAGTGCCGAGAGAAGCAGAACGGGTGTGGCATTGTTCTGGGCGCGAAGCGTTTCGAGAATGCGCAGACCGTCAATGCCACCGGGCAGCATACGGTCAAGAATCACGATATCGAAGTTCTCGCTCACGGCGAGAAACAGACCATCCTTGCCGTTATCGGCCTCCTCGACAAGATGTCCGGTTTCCTTCAGTCCCTTCACGATGAAGCTCCTGACGGTAGGATCATCCTCGACAAGCAGAATACGCATGGTCAGTCCTTGGCTTTGACAGGGGGCTAAAACACAGGGTCAGGACACGGAAACGAAACATTATGATTCGGTCACGGGCCTCGACGGGCGGGATCACCGCCCCCTCACTTTACGGTGACCTTATTATCTTTCAGTTACGCGCGAGAAGAAAGGGCGAAGAATGCAATACACCCTTATTCGTCGGCATCTGCAGGACGTTTTCCGATAGGAAGCGTTATTGTCACGGTTTTACCCTTGCGAATTACCGTGAAAGTCACGGCATTCCCCGGTTTGCCCGCCGCGACGATACGCAGCAGGGCGCGTCCGTTTTCGACTGGAGCGTTATTGATGGCGGTAATCTTGTCACCTTTCATCAATCCGCCCTTCTGGGCAGGGCCGTTTCGATCGACGTCGACCAGAACGACAGAGCCGTCACCATCGTCGAGCGTGACCCCCAGCCAACCGTGATCGACATGGCCGGTACGCCTGATTTCCTCGACGATCGGCGCGACGATCTCAGAAGGAATACCGAAGCCAATCCCCACCGATCCGCCTGCGGGCGATACCATGGCCGCGTTCACGGCCACCACCTGACCGCGCATGTTGAAGGCGGGTCCGCCCGAATTGCCCGGATTGATCGGCGCATCGAGCTGCAGGAAATCGTCGAGCGAGCCTGCTCCCAGATCGCGTCCTCGCGCTGAAACGATACCGGCACTGACGGATGACCCGAATCCGAAAGGATTCCCCGCGACCAGAACCCAGTCCCCCACATTGACCTTGTGGCTGTCGCCCCACGTCACATAGGGCAGCGGCTTGGGCGATTCGACCTTGATGACGGCGATATCCGTCAGGGCATCAACCCCGATCAGCTTGGCAGGAAGTTCCTGCCCGTTGGAGAGGGAGACCGTGACGTTATCGGCATCGCCCACCACATGATCGTTCGTCACAATGATCCCCGATGGATCGATGATGAATCCCGATCCGGCGCCAAGAATCTCTTCCTGATGCCGCTGCATCTTCTCCTTGTAGCGCTTCTCCAGCGGTGTCCCCTTGATCTGGGCAGGAATCTTCCCGCCCCCTTCGGTGCTGATCTGGGTGATGGCGATATTCACCACAGCGGGAATAACCCGCTGCACGAGAGGCGCGAAGGAAAGGGGACCGCTCTGCACGAGCACGGGCGGCAGGGCAGGACTGCCGTCAGGCACGGCCGCCTGCGCAGGGATCTGGACCTTGCTGGCAGGCGGCACCACAGGAATGGCTGGATGGCTTGGCTGCGGCGGTGGGCGCGGCAGGAATTTTTCCAGAAAAGCCGGCAGGGCATGAGCCTGGGAAACACCAAATCCGGCCAGGACGAGGGGGACAAGAGCTTTGCGCATCAAGAGACCACGGGCGAGGCGTTTATCAGGATCATGCGCCCACGATAGCGCAGAAATGAAACGATGCCATCTCTCTCTTCCATTGCGTTTATACTACAGAGGCAGCCCTGAAACCGGGCGCGGCATCCTCGGCTGCCGGAAGGGAGGATTGTCATTCGCCCACGGCTTTGGCAGGACGACAAGGCCACCTGTGAAATACAGGATCGGGCGACATGTTCGTGAACGATGCCCCGGGACCCTGCGACGGTGCCCCAAGACTGACAGACGATCGAGGACGAGAGATGATTAGCGACTTCACATTCGGACGGGTCTTGATCATCGGCGATCTTCTGCTCGATTGCTACATTCACGGATCGGTCGACCGCATCTCTCCCGAAGCCCCGGTGCCTGTGCTTTTGCGCGCCAAACACAGTACGGTGCCCGGCGGTGCGGCGAATGTTGCCATGAATGCCGCCGCCCTTGGCTGCAAGGTCACCCTGGTTGGGCTGGTCGGTCAGGATGAGGCGGCAAGGGAGTTCCGGCGCACTGTCTCCACATGCGATACGATCGATCTCACGCATCTGGTCCAGGATCCTGACTGGGTCACCATTACCAAGACGCGTGTATTGAGCGGGCGCCAGCAGATTGTGCGTATCGATGAGGAACCCTCGGTTGTCGTCCCGCCCGCAACGCGCGAGCGGCTCGTTGCTGCTGCACTGGCAGCCCTGGAGGGGGCGGATGTGGTCGTTTGCTCGGATTACGCTAAGGGCGTGCTGAGCAACGAAGTGCTCCAGGCCGTGATCCGGGCCGCGAATCAGCAGGGTATCCCCGTAGTGGTCGACCCCAAGCGGCGCGATCTCTCAGCCTATCGGGGCGCACAACTCATCACCCCCAACCGCAAGGAGCTTTCCCTTGCAACGGGTCTGCCTGTGGGCACCGATACCGAAATCCGTTTCGCTGCGCTTGCCGCGCAGGAGCAGTTCGGTGGCGACGTGCTGGTCACCCGCTCCGAGGAAGGGATGACCCTGCTTGAGCGCGATGGCCGTATGACGCATGCCCATGTACCGCAATCCGAGGTATTCGATGTTTCCGGTGCAGGCGATACGGTCGTTGCAACGCTTGCGGCCATGATGTCGGCCGGAACCGATCTGCGGACCGCCATGGTGATCGCCACCAACGCAGCGGCGATCGTCGTCGGCAAACTGGGCACCGCAACCGTTTCGCGTGCCGAACTCAGTGCCGCCCTCAAGTCCAAAATCGACCGTGACAGCGTTATTGCCTCGCTGGATCAGGCGCAATCCATGATCGAAGCATGGCGTCAGCACGGTGCACGTGTCGTTTTCACGAATGGCTGTTTCGATCTGCTCCACCCCGGACATATCGCCCTGATCCAGGCCGCCGCACAGGAAGGCGACAAGCTGGTGGTCGCACTCAACAGCGATGCCTCGGTGCGTCGCCTCAAGGGTGAAGAGCGGCCATTGCAGGACGAACTGGCGCGCGCCACGGTTATGGGCGCGCTGCGCGATGTCGATCTGGTGGTTATTTTCGATGAAGATACGCCTCTTGAAACGATCTGCGCTCTCAAGCCCGATATTCTGGTGAAGGGGGCCGATTATACCGAAGATCAGGTCGTTGGCGGCGCAGAGGTAAAGTCCTGGGGCGGTCGCGTGGTGCTTGCCAATCTGGTATCAGGTCGCTCGACAACCTCGATCGTGCGCAAGATGAAGGTCGCTCTTTCAGAAGCGACACGGCCAGCCCCTGTGAGTTCGAAGCCTGACTGATATGACCCGCGGCATGCACAACACGGCCCCCGCCATCCGGGATCGGTGGCGCAACTGGCTTTTCGATCAGGCTCTTCCTCTCTGGAGCCGGGCGGGCTTCGATTCTGCACGCACCCTGTTTCACGAACGTCTCGACTGGCAGGGACGTCCCATCCGGCTCGACGCCCTGAGGCTCATGGTTCAGGCGCGACAGATCGCGACTTATTGCCGTGCGGCAATCGACGGCGTGTATGATGCCGGTGCGCAGGCACTGGATTGTCTGGATCGTGTCGAGACGCTGTTTCATCGCGCCGACTCCCAGCCAGGCTGGGTATTCTCGATCGGCACGGATAACCGCCCGGCCAATACGAAGCGCGATCTCTACGCCCATGCCTTCATTCTGTTCGCTTATGGTTGGGCCATACGCTATGCGGACCGCCCGAAAGACCGGGAGATGGCGCGCTGTATCGCCGATGAGATCGACCTTATTTTCACAGCCGATAATGGCGGCTATCTCGACGCGATACCCGATGAAGGCAGGCAACGCAGCCAGAACCCGCATATGCATCTGCTCGAAGCCTATCTCGTCGTTTTCGAGGCAACGAGAGATTCGTTCTATCTCGACAAGGCGCAAAAACTGGTCGAACTGGCCCGCGCGCATCTGATCGATGCCCGATCCGGTCTGCTGCTGGAATTCTTCGCCCCGGACTGGTCGCCTCTTGCACCGCGCGGCGCCAATCAGGTGCAGGCCGGGCATCTTTTCGAATGGTCGTGGCTGTTACGCGACTTCGGTCGTCTTGCCGGCGTGACGCAGAACGGATCAGACGCCGAAGCGGGCTGGCGTAACCTGACGGCCCTGCATCTCTTCAGGGCCGGTTTCGCGCATGGCTGCGATCCTGAGCGCGGCGTCGTTCTCGACAGCATGAGCGATACCCATACGGTTCTGGAACACTCCGCGCGTATCTGGGCACAGACAGAATTACTGCGTCTTCTTTACACTCCCGGTCTGACGGACAAGGCAGATCAGGCAACGCATTATGCATCCGCCTTTATGGATATCTTCGCGCCGTCTCATCTCGAAGGAGGCTGGATCGATCATATCGACGCTCAGGGCAGCGCACTGGTCGATTATATGCCTGCGAGCTCGCTCTATCATATCTATGGAGCAGGTCGCGAGATCATCGGGCATAAGCCGGTCGCGTAAAGGCAGGCTCACGTCTCGAGAAAAAAGGCGACGTGGGAAAGCCGACGATCCGGAATGAAGCGGTCGGGACTCATCCGGCCGATCGATCATTTTACCCGATACCGCCTCATGATGGCTTTGCTCACTGACAATAAGCCTGTGGGCATCTGCGACGCGATCTGCGTGCCGTCACCGGGTCGGCACGACAGAGAAGGCACATGTCGTGCGCGCAAGATCACACTTTAACCTGGATGAGTCCTTTCTGTTGCAAACCGATCGGCTCGTCGTGCTTTGTGCTCCTGCGTAAAACAGGATGCGAGAGCCCGAGGGCGGCGCATGCTTCTGTCAGGTCGAACAAAGACAGGATGACGCGCTATCAGACACCTCGCTCAGAAAGAATGCGTAATGGTTATCCCCGCTTTTCCGCCGCCCGACGCAGAAGAAGTCATCGCCCACGGCAAGCCGACGGATAACGAGTTACTCGCCTATTATCGCTCTGAAATCCGGTTCGAGACAGAGACCGTCAATGGCCGTCTTCAGGCGCTGCTGAGTTCACAGGCATTTCTCGTCATTGCCTATGCGACGGCCATGACGGGCTCGACGACACGCTGGGGAGACAGGATGGCCATTCTTATTCCGCCACTCCTTTCTCTTCTGGGCTTCATGCTCACCCTGATCGCCTTGCCCGGCATCAGGGCCGGTTATGGTGCGATCGGAAAATGGAACGAGAAGGAGCAGGTTCTTCACCGGCGCTGTCCTGGCTTATCTGAGTTCACGCTTGGGAGGAGTGATGAGGATGCGCGTGCGATGATGCATCGTGCACGGCGTGGTGGGATGTTTGCGCATCAGGCGCCGCTTGTTTTTCTGATTGCGTGGAGTGTTTTCGCTTTGATTCCGTTTTGTCTATACGGCGGCTTCTAGAGCTGGAGGCGCACTTCCCCGGCGTTGTTGCCTGTCTGGGTCGTTCTGTTTTCTGGGTGTTCAGACGCAAAAAAGCCCGCTTGTTTAAGCGGGCTTGTGTTTGGTTGCGGGGGCAGGATTTGAACCTGCGGCCTTCAGGTTATGAGCCTGACGAGCTACCGGGCTGCTCCACCCCGCG
>NZ_JAMXQU010000010.1 GCF_024054035.1 Asaia lannensis NBRC 102526 | reverse complement strand
CAGGCTCATAACCTGAAGGCCGCAGGTTCAAATCCTGCCCCCGCAACCAAACACAAGCCCGCTTAAACAAGCGGGCTTTTTTGCGTCTGAAGCTGGGGAGGGTGCTCACAGAGACAAGATCAGCAGATCACACTCACGGCTTCGGGCGGGACAGATAGTAATAAGCCGTCCATGCTATTCCAGCTGGTGAGACAGGAATCTCAGGGCCTCCAATATCGCCGCACTGCCATGTGACACGCAGATGATGATCAAAATGCACAGGATCGTCATAATGCCAACGCCAGGCAGATACCTGATCGTCGATAGCTTGCGGACCGCTGGTGCCCGAAAAACGATTGAAAAAAACGCCAAAACTGTCGCTAGCAAACGGTGCATCCTGGAAGTTGAACGATGAACCGAAATAGTCTTCCGTGCCGGACGACTCATATTGAGGCTGTTGGGAATGGTCGATGTAATAACGGAAATTGCCTTCCACGCAGTTTTCGTTCGTTCCTGACTTGTTGTTATGTCGATCCATGAAAAACTGAAGACCGGCGAAACGTCCGGGTCCATCAACATCAAGAAGCGTGATTTCCTGATAAGGTTTTACCTTTATCTGTCCTTCATATTGGTCTCCACCGCTGATGGTATGCAACAACTCTGTAGGACCAGAAACGAGAGTTGTTTCTCCCTGTAACCATCCCCATAACCGCAAGGTTTTTTTGCCGCCATTGTGGAAAAAGACATGGAGTGCATGGCGGTAAGGAACCTGGGGCGACAGCGTACAACCCAAGCGTCCGATCGAACTTGAGCACGACGTAAACCTTGAATGGAAGCGATTTGCTCCGTATGTGCCTGAGAGTCCCATTGAAAGGGCGACGCTTGGTACCTGCTCGTTGTCTACGTTGAAGTAAATAATCGAGCGATCGACGTCCGGTCCGTCACCCGCAAGTGCGATGTTGATGAGGCGCACGACGCCTGCCTCATCTTTTCGATCAGTTAAGGAAAGATCTTGTCCTGGTCCAACGTCAACGCGCTCCCAATGTGCCGACCAGATGGTTTGCGCACGAGCATGAGCCACAGGTATTCCGAAAATAAGACACGTGAGGATCCGCGCATGTTTTCTGTTCATAGGAACATACGATCAAAATGACTGAGCATAAATATGTTGGGCAGGCCATGAACGATGTCTGGCTGGTGCATGAATTCCCAAGCGTAGACCCATACCGGACAATAATTTTCAATATTGTTTATGGATAGCAGGTGTGTGTAGAGGTATGTTTCCGGTTTTAGGTGGCCTGTAATATATTTGGTATCAAAAATGGTGCAATTCTTGTATAGATACATCCAGTAGTGGAATATCTGATGCTCGAAATCATCTCTGTTTATTATTTTTAGCCAATCTTGTAGAGATCCATATCTATGGTTCATGTAATCGAAGAACTCTATGAGATCTTCTCTTTCCATGTAAGGCGCATCAAAGAACCATGTATAGATGAAGTGTCCATCACTGTTTTTGAGCTTGTATTGAAGGTTTTCGTCAAAATGACGCAGACACTGTGTGGTTATATGAGATACATCATTATGATGAAAACTTGATCCGACAAGAATCTTTTTTTGATAGTTCTTGTGCATGGCATCGAAAACATCACTCATGTCTCTGATTGCCAATGTATCGCCGTCCACACTTGCGATACGATCATAGTCGTGGTCGACCGCCCATTTGAGTAGAATAAACTTTTTCAAATTAACAATGCATCCGTCTGCATTGTGTATATATCGATCGAATATTTCATTCGATTTAAGCGTCTCTCTTATATATCGAGATATGTCGATAATATATATCTTAGGTCCACGTGACATGAACGGTATAAGACGCGCATATCTTCGGTATTCTTCTTCGTCTGAGGCGCCGATGATTATATCAAAAGGAAAACTCTTGCTATGGACCTCAATGGAGTTCAGGAAAGATATCAACCAATTAATTTTTGGAAGATTAACTGGAATCACGAAGCAGTTCTTGTTCATATTCTCCGCCCTAATCGTTGTCTTTTTCATACCTCGAGGACGCAAGATTGCATGTGAAAATATTATTAGATTACTGAAACCTTTCTAGTGTTGTAATTTTTGATTGGTCAACAGGAATCTGCTAAATGTTTCTCATCTAGAATCGGTATAGTTTATTAATGATTAATATTGAATGTTTCGGTGTGGTGAATGTAATATATATGATATTATATAAAATATAATTATCGTGCGATTGGCCTTGCGATAATTCTCCGAACTGAAACTTGTTTATGCGATGTTTATTGTATTTTCTATTTCTATGATGGTGTAATACTTACGGATATCTTCTCATCGAAGTCATATTAAAAATATTCATATATCATATTTATGGCAAGTAATTGATTTTATTGCTGATCTGCCATGACCTGCCGCAGATCGGTGCGGCAGGTCGCTCGCTCAGACCTGCGCCATCAGGGCCGCATTGCCGCCAGCCGCCGTCGTGTTGGTGCTGCATGCGTATTCCAGCACCAGCCATTCGCGCGGATAACACCCAGACACTTCCGGACTATGCAGCCCAATAATCGGGCCTGCGCGGTCAGCCAGTTCCTTGCTCAGCGCCGCTGTGAACTGCGCATCGCCATTGCCCAGGGCCACGTCGATGTGGGTATTGGGCGTTAAGGTGACGATCCGGTTCTGAAAGCCCGGGGGGAATTCAGGGAGCGTCTCCATCAGGGTCGGAGATATGGCGCATCGATTGCCCGTGTTCAATGCGGCGAGGATTTGTGTGCAGAGATCTGCCTGGGTCGGTCCGGCACACAGCACGGTTCCGCGCGGAGCCAGACGGTAGATATTCGTTTCACCGACAGGTCCAGAGAGAGAAAGCGCGGTGTCGAGCAATGTTGTTTCATCGCGCTCGATGCTCAGATGGGGCAGAGCGGTGGCTACCCAGTCAGCAAACAGTCTCGCGTCAGAAGGAACGGGGTGCAGAAAGTCGGCAGGCAGAGACGGGCGCTGGTTCAGCAGGCGCCGTAGATAGAGTGGCCCACCGGCTTTAGGGCCTGTGCCTGAAAGACCATGCCCGCCGAAAGGCTGAACGCCCACGACGGCACCGACGAGATTGCGGTTGATATAGACATTTCCTGCATGGCTCTGTGCCTTGAGCGTTTCGATCGTCTCGTCGATACGGGAATGGACACCGAAGGTCAGGGCGTAACCGGTCGCATTGATAGCGGACATCACTTCGGTCAGGTCTTCGCGTCTGTAGCGAAGGACATGCAGGACGGGTCCGAAAACTTCTTTTTTCAGATCGGAAATTGCGTCGATCTCGATCAGGGTGGGAGGAATGAATGTGCCCTGATCGGTTTCGGGTGAGAGCGCAGACTGAAAGACTCTGTGTCCCTTCTCCTTGAATGCGACGATATGGTCGGCAATCATCTTCCGGGCTTCGGCGCTGATGACAGGGCCGATATCGGTGTCGGGACGCTCAGGTGTGCCGGTACGCAGTTCCTGCATGGCGCCCTTGAGCATGGTCAGAAGACGGTCTGCGCTGTCTTCCTGCACGCAGAGCAGACGCAGGGCGCTGCATCGTTGGCCTGCACTGTCGAACGCTGAAGCGAGCACATCGGTCACGACCTGTTCGGTCAGGGCGGAGCTATCGACGATCAGGGCGTTCTGACCACCTGTCTCGGCGATGAACGGAACAGGCGATCCGTCTTCATTGAGCCTGCCGGCAAGTTGACGCTGGATGAGGCGCGCAACATCGGTCGAACCCGTGAAGAGGACGGCAGTGACACGTGCATCGGCGACGATCTGTGCGCCAGCGCGGCCATCGCCCGGGATGAGCTGTACGACATCTTCCGGAATGCCAGCCTTATGCATCAGGTCGATCGCCTCTCTGGCGATAAGCGGCGTTTCCTCAGCTGGTTTGGCGAGAACCGTATTGCCGACAGCGAGGGCTGCCGAGACCTGACCGATGAAAATAGCGAGCGGAAAATTCCACGGGCTGATGCAGGCTACGGGACCGAGAGGGCTGGCCGCAGGCCCGAACTGTCGCGTCTGGGCTGCGTAATAGCGCAGGAAATCGACAGCTTCGCGTATCTCTGCCACAGCATTCGCCAGCGTCTTGCCAGCTTCGCGAATGATGAGCGCCATAAGACGTGGCGTTTCCGCCTCAAGCGCCTCTGCCGTTTTTTCAAGCAATGCTGCCCGGTGGTCCGGGGGCGTATCACGCCATAGAGGGAAGGCTGCTGCGGAGCGTGTTATGGCTTCGTCTATCGCTTCGGGGGTGAGGAAAGCGATATGACCGACGATATCGGTCCTGCTGGCCGGATTGGTAATTGCTTCACCCTTGCTTTCCCCCTCGGCATGAGACAGCTGCGTCGTCGTATCGAGAAAGCTTCTGGCCAGATGGCGTAGCGTGTTTTCATCCGACAGGTCGAGGCCACGCGAGTTGTTGCGCTCAGCGCCGTAAAGCGCAGGTGGCAGGGTCACGGCATAATGGGTGCCTTCACGCCGGGCGAGCGTGACCGGGCTTGCGATCAGATCCTCGACCGGAACGGCTGGGTCCTGGATGCGGTTGATGAAAGAGGAGTTGGCTCCGTTTTCGAGGAGGCGTCGTACCAGATAGGCCAGAAGCGTTTCATGGGTGCCGACTGGCGCGTAGATACGAACGGGGCGGTTGAGCTTGTCTGGGCCGACGACCTCGTTATAGAGCCCTTCGCCCATGCCGTGGAGGCACTGGAATTCGTATTTCTCAATCGAGAAATCAGGGCCGGCATAAGCATAGATGCTGGCAAGCGTCTGGGCATTATGGGTGGCGAATTGCGGGAAGATGGCGTCGGGAGCATCCAGCAGTTTTCGCGCGCAAGCCAGATAGGCAATGTCTGTATGCAGTTTGCGCGTATAAACCGGGAAATCGCTCTGTCCGTCGGTCTGGGCCCGCTTGATCTCGCTGTCCCAATAGGCGCCCTTGACCAGACGAACCATGAGACGATGTTCGCTGCGTCGAGCGAGATCGATGATCCAGTCGAGCACGAAGGGCGCGCGCTTCTGGTAGGCCTGAACGACGAAACCGATACCCTTCCAGTCCTTCAGCGCCTCGTCGAAGCACAGCGCTTCGAGCAGGTCGAGTGACAGCTCCAGACGATCGGCTTCTTCGGCATCGATATTGAAGCCGATATCGTAGGAGCAGGCGAGATGGGCGAGTTTCGTCACGCGCGGCAGGAGTTCTGCCATGACGCGATCACGCTGGAGGCGCGCGTAGCGTGGATGAAGAGCTGAGAGCTTGATGGAAATGCCGGGCCCGCGATACACGCCAAGCTTGTTGGCCGCTCTGCCAATGGCATGGATGGCTGTCTCGTAATCACGATAATAGCGTTCGGCATCTTCTGCCGTCATCGCGGCTTCGCCCAGCATGTCATAGGAATAGCGGAAGCCTCTTGCTTCCAGCTTTCGACCGTTTTTCAGCGCTTCATCGATGGTCTGGCCTGTGACGAACTGCTCGCCCATCAGGCGCATGGCCATATCCACGCCACGACGTATGACGGGTTCGCCACAGCGCTTGACCAGCGCATCGAGCGTCTGGGGAAGGCGGCGTGTCTGGGTGGTGGAAAGGAAGCCACCGGAGACGATCAGTCCCCATGTGGCGGCATTGACGAAAAGTGGCGTCCCTTTGCGTATATGTCCCTGCCAGTTGCCGCTGGCGATCTTGTCGCGGATCAGCGCGTCACGCGTGGCTGTATCCGGAATACGGAGCAATGCTTCGGCGAGGCACATCAGGGCTACGCCTTCCTGCGAGGAAAGGTCGTACTCTCTGATGAGGCCCTGAACGAGACCGGGCGTACCGTTGCGACGCAGGGCCTCGACCAGTTTGCGGGCTGTGGTGCGTGAATGCTGTTCCTGCTCTGCCGTATGTGCAGCCTGACCGGAAAGGATGGCGACCCGTTCGGCTTCGGGGGCGCGGGTGTGATCCGTGATCGCCTGTCTGAGGGGCGAACGTTCAGGGGTGATCATGCGAAAGGCGGCAAAAGAAGCGTTCATCGAGAGCCATATCGTTGCTGGTTGTTTATGATCCCTTACGGCGGGTCTGACCAAATGAGCTACGGAAGAATGCTGGGGAGAGAAGCGATTGTTCTGTATAAAAAAATAATAACGAATATTATATGGTGGCAATCATGGTGCTGGATGAGATCGACCGCAAGATACTGCGAATTCTGCAGAAGGATGGGCGAGTCACCAATGTCGAACTATCGCGTCTGGTCAATCTGAGCCCAGCAGCGACCCTGGAGCGCGTGCGCAAACTCGAGCAAAACGGTGTCGTCAGAAGCTATATGGCGCGTCTGGACCCGGAGAGAGTCAATCTGGGTCTGCTGGTTTTTGTACAGGTGACGCTCGACCGGACGAGCGCCGATATTTTCGAATCATTCGCCAAAGCTGTACGGGCCATGCCACAGGTCAGCGAATGCTACATGGTGGCGGGCGGTTTCGATTACCTGGTCAAGGCGCGGGTAAGGGACATGAATGCGTATCGTGCCTTTCTGGGCAAGACGCTGACCCGTCTGCCGGGTGTTCGGCAGACCCATACCTATACCGTGATGGAAGAGGTGAAAGCAGATCCGGAATTGCCGGTCTGAAGGCCGTTTGCTCAATCCAGACAAGCGACACCTTCGTGCAGGTCGAACGAGAATTTGGCTCCTTCAAGGGCCGACATGGTGAGAACCGGCGGTTGGGTCGTATCATCCACGCGGTAGCGTATGCTGGCGTTGACGGTGTGACCGTCGATATGGAGCGTGGCATGACGTATGATGGCGTTTTCGCCGATCATGCCTGCGCCTGTCTCGAAATTCTGATGGATCGGGGTGCCCCTGAGGCCGGAGAGACTGCTTACGGGAATGACGAGAGGTTCAGGTGTATTGTCGCCCGTCACCATTACAGCCTTCCGGGTTCTGCCATCATAGGACACCGGAAGGAGGAGGCCGGCTTGCAGACCTGAGATATCCGACCGCAGGGCAGCATGGCGTTTGCAGGAGAAGGGAGCATCTGGGCCGAAGCTCATATCGTGGTCTGTGATGGTAATATGGCTCAGCACGCCCAGTGATTGCAGACCGATGACGACATGGCTGCTTTTTGTGACCAGCATGATCTGGTTGGTGAAGGTCGTGTGCCCGAGTGTCAGGCTCGGGACAAGAACCAGCAGGGCTTTTGACGAGGTAATCGTGTCATCGTGCAAGGGTGAGACGGTACCGATGACCTGCCAGTGATGACTTTGATAGAGGCTCTCAGGGACGGAACCGAGCATGGTTCCTGTATTGATGACGGCATTCTCCTGCGCTCCATCCAAGGTAACTCTGGCACCGGCTGTTGCCGTTGGAAGGCCGTTAACAAGGGTCTGGAACGGGTTGAAAACGACAGTATCATGCCGCGGGCCCCGTGCTTCCAGCCGGGGGAGTGCATCCTGTCGGGCAGAGAGCATGACCTGATCGAGATCGTTGAAGACGAGGCCGGGTTTGCCATAATGGACCTTGAGAGGAGAGCGGAAGAAATGGTCGAGATAGGCTTTGCCCTGCACCCACTCCGTTGAACGGTCTTCAAGCAGAAGATTGCCGGCGAATAATGTAAGCAGCATGAAATTGAAGGGATTGACGCTCAGGGCCGGATTGCCCCAGGGCTCAGCCTGACGCAGGGCATCGTGGATGATCCGGTTGGAACGGGGCAGATCGCCCCGTGTTCGCGCAATGGCAGCATCGCACAGGGCATTGCGCATGACATTGAAGCCGGGTTCCGGGCCGGCGCTTGCATCGAGTGCATCCCTGATCTGGACGAGGCGGTCTGTATCTCCCTCTTCCAGCGCATCCAGAATGCCGCGTGAATCGCTGACTGCCAGTGTCGTTCTGCCCCGCTTATCGGTGTTCAGTATGTCGGTTTCGAAGAAATGGACTGGCCCCGCCTGTCCCGGTCGGGAATGGACCGTCCCCGGGGCCGTTTCCGCATAACCCTGACTGACAGGGATGAAGAACTGTGCGATCAGGAAGGCTGCGAGAACTGGCAGGCGGTAGACGGTCATTATGAAGAACTCGCAGCGCATAAATGTTTACCACGGTGAAAGAACAGGCAGTCGAGACTATTCACCGCCTATCGATACGCAAGAAGTATTCTGGTTGCATGCTCGATATTTATCTATCCGCTCCGGTTTGGAGAACGGACGAGGCAGGCACAAGGCGTACTCAGCGCAGGCAGGCCATGCTTTCCGGCAGATCCAGTGAAAAATCGAGCGTCTTGAGGGCCGCCATCGAAATGACTGGCAGGTCGGTAGGGTCACCGATCTGATATCGCACTGTGGAACGCAGGCTCTTGCCTCCGATGTCTACGGTGTCGTTCTGCGAGACTGTTTCATGGGCACGTGGTCCATAGGATGTATCGAGATATTCGGCGTGACTGCGATGCGCCATCCTGCCTTCGAAGCTTGCCAGATTGACCGTCAGGATATCGGGGGAATTATCCTCGATACCTAAGATACCCTGTGTGTCGCCTCGTTCGTAGGACACGGGGAAGAGCAGAAACATGCTGACCCCCGCCCTGAAACTGCTTACCACAGGTCTTTGGTTGCAGGAGATCGGTGCGGCAGGACCGAAACTGATATGCCTGTTGGTAATTGTCAGATGACGCAGACGTGTCAGCTGCTGCAGACCGATAAGCACGGTTTCCGCGTGCGTGACGGTCATGATCTGGTTTGTCAGGACTGTTTGCCCGATCCTGATAGAGGGAATCAGAACGACAGCTTGAGGGCGTGGTGTAGAGGAGATATCCTTGCTTCCGGCCATGCGACCAATGATTGGCCAGTGATGATCGCGTTGCAGGGTGAAGGGTATCGAGCCGATAATGGTTGCCGTGCCGAATGTGGCGGCTGCCGGAACGCCATCGATCTGTACAGTCGCTTTTGCAGAAATCGCAGTCTGGTCACCAAACTGGCTTTCTGTCGGATCCAGCTCGACGCTGTCTGATGACGGTCCCTCGACACTGGCATCTGGTATGGTCCGGGCAGGGACGGAGAGGCGCAGGAATTCCATATTGCGGAATTCCAGATTCGGTTTGTTGTAATAGGCCCTGAGTGGCGCATAGAAACCGGATTGCATATGTTCGGTTTCGTCTGCCCAGTCGCGGACGCGCCCCATAAGCATGAGATTGCCGATATGGACGCTTTTCAGCAAGATCACGAAGGGATTGATGGTCTGGGAAAGATCGCCGAGCTTTCCCGCCTGATGAAGAGCCTGCAGGATGATGTTCGAGGAACGGGCAAAATCGCCATCCACACGAGCGATAGAAGCATCGCAAAGGGCAATCATCATTTTTCTCAGTGCGGGGACATTCTCTGCCGATGCAACAACTGCACGCAGGCTCTCAAGGCGCGACCTGTCGCCTGCTTCCATCGCATTCTTGATGCCGTAGATATCGCGCACCGTGATGTAATCGACATTCGTCTGACTGTCATGTCGGATCAGATCACGATCGAACCCGAGTATGACCGGACCGGATGCCGGATTACCCAGAGCAGGAGAGAGACACGAGAATGATCCGATAAGAGCAAAGGCTCTGCACAGAATATGATGATAAAGGATGCGCATGATAGTATCCGACATAGCAGAGAGTCGGCGGAAATATCATCGTACAATCAGTAAAATAACCAATAACGTTATGTAATTCCCAGAGGAGAATCAGGTATTTCAGTTTGGCTGTGGCTGGATTATCACCTGGTCCGACCTGACTCCATGCCATTTCTGGATCGAATTTTCCGATCAATGGCATGGAGAAGGCACACCGAATGGTTTGGACACCATGGTGCACGAGCGTTTTATGGGTAGTCGGATTTTAAGAAGGGGAGTGGTGAACCGGGTGGGACTCGAACCCACGACCATTCGATTAAAAGTCGAATGCTCTACCGGCTGAGCTACCGGTTCACGTGAGGCGTCTGGCTACAATATGAGCCAGAGGCCGTCAACCGACTGAATCGGGTTCAGTCGGTTTTCGTGCGGCTTTTGCTGCCGCTTTGCCTTGGATCAGGCTTCCGGGCGCATGGAGATGATGGTGTCGGGGTCTTTCACCATGCCCGAGGCGCCGGAGCCGCGCTTGATCTGGTCGATATGCTCCATGCCGGACACGACCTGGCCTGCAATGGTGTACTGGCCGTCGAGCGAAGGCGTGGGCTGGAACATGATGAAGAACTGGCTGTTAGCAGAGTTCGGGTTCATGGTGCGGGCCATGCCCAGCGTGCCACGCTCGAACTTCGCTTCACGCGTGAATTCGGCCTTCAGATCGGGCAGTTCGCTACCGCCCGAGCCGGTGCCGGTCGGGTCGCCGCCCTGTGCCATGAAGCCTTCGATAACGCGATGGAACTTCACACCGTCATAAAAGCCCTGCTCGGAAAGGGTGCGCAGACGCTCGGCAGCAAGCGGGGCGATATCGGGGCGGAGTTCGATCACGACATCGCCGGTCTTGAGCTTCATGACGAGGCGGTTATTGGTCTCGGACATTGACTTCCATCCTTGTGTTTGCGGGGCCTTGAAGGGCCCTACGGCCTATGTCGGCCTCTCTGTCGTTCTGGACAAGAGATACCGGGCAATATTCTCTGGCACATAGGGACGGATATCACCCCCATAGGCCAGAAGCTCACGTACGAGGCTGGAGGCAATCAGGCGATGCTCTTCGCGTGACGTGAGAAAAAAGGTTTCGAGTTCGGGTGCAAGGCGCCGGTTGATGGCCGCCATGGGCATTTCGCTGGTGAGGTCTGACTCCGAGCGCAGACCGCGGATAATGAACTGTGCGGCATGCTCGCGGGCTGCCTCGACCATGAGGGTTTCGAAAGGAACGACACTGATCTGCGTCAGCCCCTCATCGGCAACGGTCCCGGCAATCAGGGCGCAACGTTCCTGTACGGAGAGACGTGGTGCTTTGCCGGGATTGAGGGCCACGCCGATCACGAGGCGGTCGACAAGCCCGCACGCACGACGGGCGATGTCGAGATGGCCAAGGGTGAAAGGATCGAACGTGCCGGGATAGAACCCGACACGCGTTCCCTTCGCGGCGTGATCAGTTTTCACTGTCATCCGGTGTTGCCGCATCGGAAGACGTATCGTGTGATGCTGTGGCGTCTTCGGGGTTGTCCCCCTGCGTAGCAGCGGCGACCGCATCCGACTCCTCAAGGGAGGTATCGGCATCATCGGCCTCGGTGCCTTCGGATTCGGCAACCGGGAAGATGCTGGTCACGCGTTCTTCTGCACCGACGCGGAACAGGGTGACACCGCTGGCCTGACGGGCCATGACACGCACCTGCGAGACCGGCACACGGATGAGACGACCGACATCGGTTACCATCATGACGTCCGTGCCATCGAGCGTGGGCAGAGTGGCCACGACTTCACGACCGCGTTTCGGGTTTGTGAGCGTCATATTGGCAATGCCCTGACCGCCACGGCCGCTCACGCGATATTCGTAAGCGGAAGAGCGACGACCGAAGCCGGCATCGGTAACGGTAAGCAGGATCTCTTCCTGAGCGGCGAGTTCGTCGAAACGTTCCTGTGTCAGGTCGCCAGCATCGATGGCCTCATCGGCATCGTCAGAGGCGATCTCTTCGATCTCCTCCTCGGTGCTGGCCGCATTGGCTGCGGCTTCGGCACGGCGCTTGGCATTGGCCGCACGCAGATAGGCGGAGCGTTCCTCGACACTGGCATCGACGTGATTGAGGATGCAGAGCGAATTGACCTCATCGCCTGTGGCAAGGCGAATGCCGCGTACACCCGAGCTGTCACGACCGGCGAAAACACGCAGTGTGTCATCGGTGATCTGGAAGCGGATCGAGCGGGCCTTGCGTGTGGCAAGGAACACGTCCTGACCCTCGCGGCAGGTTGCGACACCCACCAGGCTGTCGCCCTCATCGAGCTTCATGGCGATCAGGCCGGAAGCACGGATGTTCCTGAAATCGCTCAGGCGATTGCGTCGCACATTGCCGCTGGCTGTTGCAAAGACGAGGTGCAGATCTTCCCACTGCTCCTCTTCCTGCGGCAAAGCGAGGATGGCTGTGATCGAATCCGTGCCGAGGTCGGGCAGGAGGTTGACCAGGGCGCGTCCCTTGGCGGTGGGAGAGGCCTCTGGCAGGCGCCAGACTTTCTCGCGATAGGCCTTGCCGCCCGAAGAAAAGAACATGACCCATTGATGGGTGTGGGCGTTGAAGCTGTTGACGATCACATCGTCACCGCGACGCCCTGCTGCCGTACGGCCACGGCCGCCACGGTTCTGGGCGCGGAAGATTTCGAGCGGTGTGCGCTTGATGAAACCGTCACGTGTGATGGTGACGACCATCTGGCCGGGCTCGATCAGGCTTTCATCCGACTGGTCGCCCAGCGCATCCGAAATTTCGGTCATGCGCGGCGTGGCGATTTCGGCGCGGGCCAGAAGCAGCTCGTGACGCATGACTTCCATGCGGCGAACATGGCTGCCGATGATTTCGAGCAGTTCGTTGATCTTGGTGGCGACTTCGCTCAGTTCGCCCTGGATCTTGTCACGCTCCAGACCGGTCAGGCGCTGCAGACGCAGTTCGAGAATACCGCGGGCCTGCACTTCAGTCAGATGGACCTTGCCGTCGACAATGACATTGCCTTCGTCATGGATCAGCTCGATGAGCGGCTGCACATCGGCGGCGTTCCAGGCACGGGCCATCAGGGATTCGCGTGCGGTGGCGGCATCGGGGGCGCTGCGGATGAGGGCGATGACCTCATCGATATTGGCGACCGCAATGACGAGACCGACGAGCAGGTGGCCGCGATCGCGCACCTTGTTCAGGTCGAAGCGTGCGCGGCGCAGGATGACGTCTTCACGGAAGCGGATAAAGGCTTCCAGCACGTCCTTGAGCCCCATCGTGCGGGGCTTGCCGTCATCGAGGGCCAGGCAGTTGACGCTGAACGAGGTCTGAAGCTGGGTGAAGCGGTAGAGCTGGTTCAGAACCACTTCGGGTGTCGCATCGCGCTTGAGCTCGATCACGATACGCATACCGGAGCGATCGCTCTCATCGCGAATATCGGAAATCCCCTCGATTTCCTTGGCGCGGACGAGATCGGCGATCTTTTCCTGCAGGGTCGCCTTGTTTACCTGATAAGGAATTTCGGTGACGATGATCGCCTGACGGTCCTTGCGGATATCCTCGATTTCGGCACGGGCGCGCATGGGCACGGAGCCACGGCCCGTCTCAAAGGCCTGACGAATGCCACGGCGGCCCATGATGATGCCACCTGTCGGGAAATCCGGGCCGGGAATGATCTTCATCAGATCATCGAGCGTGGCTTCGGGGTTTTCGATCAGGGCCAGCGTCGCATCGATGACTTCGCCGGGGTTGTGCGTCGGAATGTTGGTCGCCATGCCGACGGCGATACCGGAGGCGCCATTGACGAGAAGATTGGGGAAGGCGGCGGGCAGAACCTTGGGTTCGCTTTCGCTTTCATCGTAGTTCGGCTGAAAATCAACTGTGTCGCGGTCGATATCGTCGAGCAGGAAGGACGCCGATTTGGCAAGACGTGCTTCGGTGTAACGCATGGCGGCCGGGCTATCGCCATCGACCGAGCCGAAATTGCCCTGACCGTCGATAAGACGGACGCGCATGGACCAGGACTGGGCCATACGCACCATAGCGTCATAGATCGAGCTATCGCCGTGGGGATGGTATTTACCCATGACATCACCGACCGCACGGGCCGATTTGCGGTAGGGCTTGTCGGAAGTAAAGCCGCTTTCACGCATGGCGTAGAGAATGCGGCGATGGACCGGCTTGAGGCCGTCACGCACATCCGGCAACGCGCGCGACACGATGACCGACATGGCATAGGCGAGATAGGAGGAGCGCATTTCCTCCTCAATGGTCACCGGGATCTGGTCAAAGGGTGCGGCTGGCGGCGTCAGGTCAGTCAAGGCAGGTCCGTCTTGTTGATGTGTCGATCAGGGAGAAAAGCGGGGAGACGCCGATCAGAACGGAATTTCGTCGTCCAGATCGCCGCCCGGTGCATCCCAGCCACCGCCGTTATTGCCACCCTGATTGCGCGAGGGAGACTGGTTCATGCCGCCACTGCTGCGAGCAGGGGCATTGCCGCCGCCATAGGAACGTGATGGGCCGCTTTCGTAGCCGCCGCCCGTGCCACCGCCAGATTCGCCGTCGCGGTTGTTGTCGAGCAGGGTGAGCTCGCCGCGGAAACGGTCGAGGACGATTTCGGTCGTATAGCGTTCCTGACCGCTCTGGTCCGTCCATTTGCGTGTCTGGAGCTGACCCTCGACATAGACCTTGCGGCCCTTGCGCAGGAAACGCTCAGCCACATCGGCCAGGCGCTCGTTGAAGATCACCACGCGATGCCATTCGGTGCGCTCCTTGCGCTCGCCCGAAGCGCGATCGTTCCAGCTTTCGGATGTGGCGACGGTCAGGTTGACGATCTTCGCGCCGGACTGGGCATTCCGTGTTTCCGGGTCGCGGCCCAGATTTCCCACCAGAATGACTTTGTTTACACTTCCTGCCATGGCGACCGACCCTAAATACTGAAAATCGCGCCATCTTAGCCCAGCCTAGCGCCGCCGTCACGTCTTGGCCCGCATTGCTGCCGACTTTAATCCTGCCTTTAATCCGGCGTCGGGCAATCCTACATAGGTCTCGAAACGTTCTCCTGTTCCGATCTCCCAATCTGCTTTGCGTGGTGCCGATGTCCGATCTGCCGTACAACCAGTCCATTCGTGTGCGCGGTGCCCGCGTGCATAATCTGAAGAATGTCGATGCCGATATTCCCAGGGACCAGCTGACGGTGATTACGGGGCTTTCGGGCTCGGGAAAGTCGTCGCTCGCTTTCGATACGATCTATGCCGAGGGGCAGAGGCGCTATGTCGAAAGCCTGTCGGCCTATGCGCGTCAGTTTCTGGAGCTGATGGGCAAGCCGGATGTGGATTCGATCGAGGGGCTCTCGCCCGCGATCTCGATCGAGCAGAAGACCACGTCCAAAAATCCACGATCGACTGTAGGCACCATTACCGAAATTCATGACTACATGCGTCTGCTCTGGGCGCGTGCAGGTGTGCCCTATTCGCCGGCGACGGGACTGCCCATCGAGGCGCAGACGGTCAGCCAGATGGTGGATCGCGTCATGGCGATGGAAGAGGGCACGCGGCTGATGCTGCTGGCTCCGGTCATTCGCGATCGCAAGGGGGAGTATCGCAAGGAGCTGGCCGAACTTCAGCGCAAGGGCTTCACGCGGGTCAAGGTCGATGGCGAGACCTACGAGATTGCAGATGCCCCCCATCTGAACCGCAAGCTTCGGCATACGGTGGAAGTCGTTGTCGATCGCGTGGTGGTCAAGCCGGGCATAGAGACGCGTCTGGCCGACAGTTTCGAGACCGCGCTCGGTCTTGCCGATGGTGTGGCCTATGCCGAGCAGGTGCGTCGTGCCGGTGAGAAAGGCGAGAGCGAACATATCGTGTTCTCTGCCAAGTTTGCCTGCCCGGTGAGCGGGTTTACGCTTGAGGAGATCGAGCCGCGTCTGTTCTCGTTCAACGCGCCGATGGGGGCTTGCCCTGTTTGTGACGGTATCGGCACCGAGACGCATTTCGATGCACGCCTGATCGTGCCTGACGAGAACCTGTCTCTGGCCGAGGGCGCGATCGCGCCATGGCGCGATGCCAAAACGCCCTGGTACGACCAGACGCTCGAAGCGATGGCGCGTCACTTCAGGGAAAAGATGACGACACCCTGGAAGAAGCTGGGGGAGGGATTTCGCAAGGCCCTGCTGGAAGGCAGCGAGGACTCGGTTCTGTTTACCTACAAGGATGGTAAGCGCGCCTATGAGCTGACCAAGCCTTTCGAAGGGGTGATGCGCAACCTACAGCGTCGTCTGGCCGAGACGGATAGCATGTGGGTGCGAGAAGAACTGTCGCGTTATCAGTCAGCCGTGCCCTGTCATGCCTGTCATGGTGCGCGCCTCAAGCCCGAAGCGCTTTGTGTGCGGGTGCACGATATGAACATCGCGCAGGCTTCCGATCTGACGATCAGGAAGGCACTTGACTGGTTCGGTGGGGTCGAGGCGTCACTGACGCCGCAGCGAGCCGAAATCGCGCATCGTATTCTGCGCGAGATTCTGGATCGCCTGCGTTTTCTTGACGATGTGGGGCTCGATTATCTGACGTTGTCGCGTGGGTCTGCCACGCTGTCGGGTGGAGAAAGCCAGCGCATCCGGCTGGCGAGTCAGATCGGCTCAGGACTTACCGGTGTGCTCTATGTGCTCGACGAACCGTCCATCGGGCTGCATCAGCGCGATAATGAACGCCTGCTCGGGACGCTCGATCGGCTGAAGAAGCTGGGCAATACGGTTATCGTGGTCGAGCATGACGAAGATGCGATTCGTGCTGCCGACTGGCTGATCGATATGGGGCCGGGTGCGGGCGCTCTGGGTGGAACGGTCGTTGCAAGCGGGCGGCCGGAAGACGTGGCGAAAAACGAGAACAGCATTACGGGAGATTATCTCTCGGGCAGACGCGTTATTCCGGTGCCGGAAAAGCGTCGCGTGTCCGACGAGACGCGTATGCTGACGCTTGTCGGGGCGACGGGCAATAATCTGCACGACGTCACGGCGCGTATCCCGCTGGGCTGTTTCGTGGCGGTGACCGGCGTGTCTGGCGGTGGCAAGTCGACCCTCGTGGTCGATACGCTTTACAAGGCATTGTCGCGTGAACTGATGGGCGCGAACCAGTCGCCTCTGCCTTACAGGGCGCTTGTGGGGGTGGAGCATCTCGACAAGATCATCGATATCGACCAGTCGCCGATCGGACGTACACCCCGTTCCAATCCGGCGACCTATACGGATCTGTTCACGCCGATACGCGACTGGTTTGCCGAGCTCCCTGAGGCCAAGGCGCGCGGCTACAAGCCCGGGCGCTTCTCTTTTAACGTCAAGGGCGGGCGTTGCGAGGCGTGCCAGGGCGATGGTGTGCTCAAGATCGAGATGCACTTTCTGCCCGATGTGTTCGTGACCTGCGATACCTGCAAAGGGCAGCGCTATAACCGCGAGACGCTGGACGTGAAGTTCCGCGGCAAGTCGATTGCCGATGTGCTGGCCATGACGGTGGATGAGGCGCTGCCCTTCTTCCATGCAGTGCCACGTATTCGTGACAGGCTGGCGATCCTGCAGCAGGTCGGGCTGGGCTATGTGACTCTGGGGCAGCAGGCGACCACCCTTTCGGGCGGTGAGGCGCAGCGTGTGAAGCTGTCGAAGGAGCTGGCGCGCCGGGCGACCGGGCGAACACTGTATATTCTCGA
This sequence comes from Asaia lannensis NBRC 102526, assembly GCF_024054035.1. GTDB lineage: Bacteria > Pseudomonadota > Alphaproteobacteria > Acetobacterales > Acetobacteraceae > Asaia > Asaia lannensis. Next base: position 100,775 of record NZ_JAMXQU010000010.1, on the reverse strand, counting down.
TGAGCCGACGACGGGGCTGCACACTGAAGACGTGCGCAAATTGCTGGACGTGCTGCATGCACTGGTGGATCAGGGGAACACCGTCCTGGTGATCGAGCATAATCTCGACGTTATCAAGACAGCGGACTGGCTGATCGATATCGGCCCCGAGGGGGGCGATGGCGGCGGTCGTATCGTCGCCGAAGGGCCGCCCGAGGTGATTGCTGCGACGAAGGAGAGCCATACCGGGCGTTTTCTCGGGCCTCTTCTTCCGGCCCCCGCGATGACTCCGAAAGCGCCAGCGCGGAAGAAGAAATCGCCTCCTGTTTCCCGACGCAAGGTAAGCGCATCGTGACTGTTCTGGTGCCTTTTTGCGGCAGGATACTGCCACGTGAGAGGGAAGAAGCGCTTGAGGCCATCAATGCCCGGCTGAACGGCATACGGGTTATCCCATTCGAGGCTCTGACCGATGGAGAGAGGCGCGCTGCATGTATGGCTGTGGTAGCCAATCCCGATCCTGCTGATCTCGCCAGACTGCCCATGCTCGAATGGGTGCAAAGCCTTTGGGCGGGGGTGGAACGTCTTGTGGAGGAAATGCCTGACAAGGCGGTTCGCATCGTCAGGATGACCGATCCGCAACTGGCGCTGACCATGTCTGAGGCCGTTCTGGCCTGGACGCTTTATCTCCATCGGGACATGCCGCGCTATCGTGATCAGCAGAACCGGAAATGCTGGCAGCAGCACAAGCTGGTACTGCCTCAGGACCGACCGGTGGGTATTCTCGGTATGGGGAATCTGGGGCGTGCGGCGGCCCGCAAGCTGATGGAGAACGGCTTTCCGGTGACAGGTTGGCGTCGCACGCCTTGTGCTGCCGTGGATATGCCGATGACTTACGGCCCTTCGGGGCTTGAAGCTTTGCTACGCGATAATGCGATTATCATCGTGCTGCTGCCCCTGACGCCTCAGACGCGCAATCTGCTCGATGACTGGCGTTTCGGTCAGATGCGCGAAGGTGCTTCGCTGATCAATTTCGCCAGAGGCCCTATTGTCGATCAGGCTGCGCTCGGTCGCGCGCTGGATCGGGGGCAGCTGTCGCATGCTGTACTCGATGTGTTCGAGCATGAACCACTGCCAGAGGATGACTGGTTGTGGAGTCATCCGAAGGTGACTGTATTGCCGCATATCACGGCACCGACCCAGACGGGCACCGCATCCGATCTGGCCGCGCGCAATATTCAGGATTTTTACGATCGGGGTGTGATGCCGGATCCGGTCAGTCGCGAAATTGGCTACTGACGCGATTTCGGGATCAGAGGGGTAATCGGCACTGCGAACGACGGCAGGTGCTCCTGGTACCGATAAGGGATCGTCATCGCAAAGCCGGGATGCGGCGTGGCGGATGGTAGGAAAGCCCAACCATCCGCCGGGACGAAAGCCTGTTACCGGTCGTGTGTCTTACTGGTCGTATATCGGGCGAAGCGTTTTGCCCGTCGCTGCAGCGGGAGCCTGTGGCGCGGCGCTGCTCAGGTTTTCGAAGCTTTCAGGATGCTGTGAGATGTTCACGCCGCCGACGGGCTGCGGATGGTGCAGATCGTCATATTGCAACGGTGCGATGGAAAGCGTCTGATCCATTGTCGGCAGGAGTTTGACGTTCCAGCCGCCGCCGAGGGCGCGTATCAGGCCGATATCCGCCTGATAGAGGCGTGTTGCGACCTCGATCTGGTGGATGCGTGTCTCCAGTGTCTGGACCTGTGCGAAAATCGCCTCGAGATATGTGCCAATACCACCCTGATAAAGCGTCATGGTCATGTTCTGCGTGGCCAGTGTGGCATCGACCGCCTTTTCGAGTGTGCGGTTTTCCTGATCGAGACGGCTGGTACGCGACAGCCCGTCTTCCACTTCGCGGAAGGAATCCAGCACCTTGCTGCGGTAATTGTCACGCGTTTCGCGATAGGCCGACCAGGCATGCTGGAGTTCGGCGCGTCTCAGGCCGCCCTCGAAAATGGGGAGTTCGAAGGAAGCGCCGTAGGACCAGAGTGAATTGGCGAGATTGGCGAGATCGAAACCGTTCTGCGCAAAACCGCCGCCTGCCTGAAGCGAGACATGAGGATAGAATGCAGCGCGTGCGATGCCGATCTCGCGATTGGCCTGTGCCATTTCGCGTTCAGCACTGGCGATATCGGGGCGACGCTGGAGTAGCTCGGAGGGAATGCCTGCCGGCAGGTTTGGCTGGTGGAAGCCCATGACCTGGGTCGGTGCGATATGGAATGACGACGGCGACGCATTGGTCAGAATGGCGATGGCGTGTTCCGTCACCTCGCGTGCAGCCTGCACGTCGAGCTCTGCAGCCTGTGTCGAATAGAGCTGGGCCTGGGCACGGGCAACATCGAGACGCGGTGCGGCCTGGTTCAGCAGCTGGTTCTGCGTGATTTGCAGAGCCTTCTGATAATAGCCGATTGACTGGTTATAGATGGCGATCTGGGCATCGTAGCCACGCAGCTGGACGTAATCCGACGCGAGCTCAGCCTGAAGGCTCAGGCGTGACATCGCAAAATCGGCAGCTTTTTCCTGCGCGTACTGCTTTTGTGCACGGACATGGTTGCGTATGGCCGACCAGAAATCGGGCTCCCACGACGCGAGGCCATGATATTCCTCATCCGTCTCGGTAACGTTGCCCTTGTAGCGGAACAGGCGGTCTTCCGACTGCTTGTTGTCGAATGCACCGGCCCCGAGGGCCAGATGGGGCAGCAGCTCGGAGCGGGCCTGCACCACAAGCGCACGCGCCTGGATGAAGCGCTCTGCCGAAGCCTGAAGATCGGCGTTCGACGTTGTGAGCGTCGCTTCCATTTCGTTCAGAAGCGGGTCGTTCAGCAGCTTCCACCAGTCGGTGGGCAGGGTCGTATCAGCCGGGGTCGCCTTGGCGAAGGGGCCCTGACCGTGCCAGCTGGCTGGCACGATGAAGGTGGGCGGCGTGTAGGTTGGCGCGAGGTCACAGGCTGACAGGCCAAAGGCCGTCAGAACCGTGCCGCAGGCCAGAGCCAGCTTTCTGATCTTGTTTGTGCTCATTCCGAGGCCCCGAATCCGGACTGGTTGTAGCCGCGCTGCGGTGTGGTGACGTTAACCTTGTCACCTTCCAGCAGATCGGCTGGCGGGTTGGCAATGATACGGTCCTTGGGGTCGACACCGGCCTGGATTTCGGTTGCGGTATCTGCCATGCGGCCTACGACGACTTTCTTGAAATGGACCGTGTTGTCGTCATTCACGACGACGACCTGCATGCCTTTCTCCTCGAAAACGAGGGCCGAAGTCGGAACTTCGTAAAGATGAGCCGTTTCGTTATGGGCCTTGAGCTGGACAGAGGCAAAGGTGCCGGGCCACAGGGTTTCACCGGGGTTTTCCATGGTGAATTCCGAGGTCACGGTGCGCGTGTTGGGGTCATAGCCACGTGCTGTGGTCAGGAAGCTCGCATGGAACTTCTTGTCCTTGAACTGGGGCACGCTGACATCGGCGGTGATGTCGGGCTGCAGGATATAGGAAAACACCTCGGGAACGGAGACGAACAGACGCAGCTTGTGGACATCTGCCACAGTGAAAAGCTCGGATGCGCCGCCCGTCGCGTTGAGATTGCCGCCGCCATCATGAACGTAATCACCCACATTGATGCTGCGCGATGTCACGATGCCGTCGAAGGGGGCCACGATGGTCTTGAACTTTTCCAGTGCGGCGAAGTGGTCGACGTTGCGTTGTGCGGCATCGACTTCGGCTCTGGCCGACTGCTCATTGGCATTCGAGACCGAGACGGACTGACCGGAAACCGACTGTGACTTGCCCATGGCGCGCCAGCGTTCGGCCGTGACAGCGGCGAGGTGGTATTTGGCCAGCACCGCGTTCAGATCGGCCTGAGCCTGGGCATATTGAGCATCGAGCGCGGGCGCGTTGATTTCTGCCAGCGCGTCGCCTGCCTTCACATGGGCACCGTAATCCTTGAACCACATTTTCACGTAGCCCGAAACCTGCGGATAGATCGGGGCCTGGTACCAGGCATCGATATTGCCGGGCAGGGTCAGGGCGACCTTGTCGGGCGACTGGATGGGGTTGAGCACGGCCACATTGGGAATGGCGTTCTGTGACGTCTCGGTGGCGAGGGCGTGATTGTGGTGGACGCGACCGACAACAAGTGCGCCGACCCAGAGCGCGAGGACGCATCCTCCCGCGATGGCGATGGTCTTGGGGGAGGTGGCCATTAGACGATTTCCTTCTGGCGGGCAGAGCGGTTGTGCAGGATCGCGTAGACGCAGGGCACGAAGAGCAGGGTGGAGATGGTAGCGACGATCAGGCCGCCGATAACGGCGCGACCGAGCGGCGCATTGGTCGAGTTGGATGTTGCCATCGGGATCATGCCGACGATCATGGCGAGTGCGGTCATGAGAACCGGACGGATACGACCGTAACCGGCTTCGATCGCAGCGCGCAGGGCATCGCCATGGACTTCGAGGCGCTCACGGGCAAAGGAGACCACCAGGATCGAGTTGGCCGTTGCCGTACCCATGCACATGATTGCACCTGTAAGGGCCGGAACCGACAGGCGTGTGCCCGTCAGGAACAGGGCCCAGGCAATGCCGCCAAGCGCGCCGGGAAGTGCTGTGATGATGATGAACGGGTCCAGCCAGGACTGGAAATTCACGACGATCAGCAGATAGATCAGCACGACGGATACGCACAGACCGAAGACGAGCTGGACATAGGCACCATGCATGGTGGTGGCCTGACCGTGCACATCGACTGCCGTGGTGCGCGGCAGATTGGACGCATCCTTGGCGATGGTGTCGTTGACGGCATCGAGCACATTGCCGAGATCGGTGCCTTCGACATTCACATAGATATCGATTTCAGACATCGAGTTGTAATGCGAAACCTCGCCCGGTGTCCCGGTGGGGACGATGTCGGCGATAGCGCCCAGAAGCTGTGTCTGGTCGTTGGGATCGCCATCGCCCTTGTCGACAGGGACGGTGAGCAGATCGTTCAGATGGGTGAGCTGATCCTGCGACGTGTAGACGTTGAGCGGGAAGGTCACGTTATCGACCGGATCGAGCCAGAACTGCGGATCGACCACGCCCGAACCTGCCAAGGTCAGGAGTTCGTTGGTGGCAAGATCGTTTTCGCTCAGGCCGGTTGCCTGCGAGAAGGTACGGTTGCCATTCACCATGAGGGTGGGTGTCGACATGGTCTGCTGGATGACAACATCGGCCGTGCCCGGGATCTGGCGGATCTTGCCGATCAGGTGCTTGGCGTAGTTGTAGTTATCCGCAACGCTTGGGCCGGAGAGCTGGATGTCGATCGGTGCGGCCGATCCGAAATTCAGGATCTTGTCGGTCAGATCGGCGGGCTGGAAGGTGAAGACCGTGCCGGGGAAACGTGCCGAGAGATCCTTGCGGAGCAGGGCGCGGTAATCCCAGACGGGGGACGCCTCATTCTTGAGCGCGATGGTCAGGTCGCAATCCTGTGTGCCGATGGTCGGCGTTGGGATAAAGGCCTGATTATGCGGTCCTTCAGGCAGGCCGCAATTGGAGATGATGTTTTCGACCTTGCCCGGCAGGAGCTGATTGATGCGGTCGTCGACAAGGGCGGCGATGCGGCCTGCAACCTCGATACGGGTGCCGAGCGGTGCACGCATGTGCATCTGCAGCGAGCCGGATTTGACCTCGGGGAAGAAGTCGCGACCTGCCACAGTGTAGAGGCCCATGGAGGCGATGGAAATCAGAAGGAATACGCCAACGAACATGCCTCGGCGCGCGACACAGCGCGCGAGAAGCGTGTTGTAGCCTTCACGGAAGCTGTTGAAGCGATGCTCGAAACCGCGCTGGAATCGACCGAAAAAGCCCTTCGGCGCCGGAGCATGGTCCTCATGTCCGTGAGCGTGATGGATCTGACCGGCAAGCAGAAACTTTGCCATCGTCGGCACGAGGGTGCGCGACAGGATGAAGGATGCGATCATGGCGAACATGATGGCGAGTGCCATGGGCATGAAAAGATAGCCCGCGACCCCCGACAGCTCGAAGAGCGGCAGCCAGACGATGCAGATGCAGGTGGTGGAAACGAAGGTCGGGATGACGATCTGGTTCGCAGCATCGATGATGGCGAGTTCGAGATCCTTGCCCATTTCGAGGTGGGTATCGATGTTCTCGATCATCACGGTGGCATCGTCGACGAGGATGCCGACAGCCAGCGCCAGACCGCCGAGGGTCATGATGTTGATGGACTGACCGGCCCAGCCGAGCCCGATGATCGAGCAGAGAATGGCGAGCGGGATCGACGTGGCGATAATGACCGTGGAGCGCCACGAGCCGAGAAACAGCAGCACCACGATACCGGTCAGGATGGAGGCCGTGATCATTTCACGCACCACATCCTTGATCTGCTCCTTCACCATTACAGAAGCATCGGCGAGGATTGAGACCTGGACGTCCGGAGGGAGAATGGCGCGCAGGCGCGGTAGCAGGGCCTTGGTGGCGGAAACCACATCCAGCGTGGACGCCGTGCCACCCTTCTGGGTGATCATTTCGACCGCCTGGCGGCCCTTGACGAGCACGAGGTTGGTCTGGGGATGACCGCCACGATACACATCGGCCACGTCACGAATATAGATGACAGCATTGCCCACACGCTTGACCGGGATATTGGCGATGTCTTCCATCGATTCCGGGGCGGCGTTCGTCTGGACCATCCAGTCCATTGCGTCGATCTTCTGATCGCCTGCGGGAAGCACGATGTTCTGGGCGGTGAGGGCAGCCTGAACGTCGGCGGCAGAGAGGTGATGGGCGCGAAGCTGTTCCTGGTTGAGCGACACCATCACGAAGCTGTCCATGCCGCCATAGGGATGGGCGACGACAGCACCGGGAACGGTAGCAAGAAGAGGGCGCACGCGAATGACGCCGAGCTTGAACAGATCGGACGGAGTCTGTTTTTCGGAGGTGATCTGAAGCGCGATGACAGGCACCTGCGAGGGGTCGAGCGCCACAATCATCGGGGCCGGAACCTTGGGCGGCAGGCCGAGGAGGATCGTCTGGGAAATGGCCGTCACTTCTGCTTCTGCCGTGCCGACAGGGGTGCCGGGCTGGAAGTAGATGTTGACGATCGAACGCCCGTAATAGGAGTTCGACTCCATATGCTCGATATTCTGCACAGTCGTCGTGACTGCCAGCTCGAAATTATAGGTGATTCGTCCTGCAAATTCGTTCGGTAGCAGACCCGGATAGGTCCAGATAACCGAGACGACAGGTACCTTGATTTCGGGGAATACGTCGGTCGGCGTTTTAAAGATCGACATGATTCCGAACATCAGGATCAGGATCGAAAAAACGACGAAGGTCAGGGGCCGCCTTAAGGCAGTTACGACGATGGCGTTCATGAATTCATGCGCTCTCTTCTCTTGCGAAGGGAAGATGCCTTACGGCAGATTGTGTTGTTTCATTAATCCGAATTAACATTAAGAAAATGATAGCGGCTGCTTGCAGCGCATCATTACTTATCCAGATCACTCATCTTCGGATCGTATAGGCGCTGACATAAAATGTCGCATAAATGTTGTTTTACAAACCTGTGACAGTATCAGCTTTGACCAGCGTCATGGCCGATCGCCACAGCCTATTCTTGACATTATGGCTCAATGCCATTAATAAGACGTTAATCGTCCAGGAGTCGGACTGACTTCAAGGCGCAGCTGGTCGGTTAATGCTGATCAAAACGCAATGGCGCGAGGCGCAGGGAATGCTTGGGAACGGGATACGTTCTTGTTTTGTTCTTGCTGCGTCCGGCTTCAAGCGCTATGTCTGCGTGTGAAGAAGGCTGTTTTCTGGATGTGCGATGAAAACAAGGACGCTAACAATGGTCCCCATCTTGTCTCCTGGGCGGCTCAGGCATGTCGGAAGATGTGTTTCTGTCCCTGTGAAACGCCTTGTCCTGCTGCTGGAGCACCAACTCTGGGTGCAGAGCGGCAAGACGAAGGGCCATTTCCTCATCCGTGCGACCGTTCAGGACGCCCTTCAGAAGAAAATCGGTCGAGACCCGAAGGCGATTGGACAGAGACATGATGAGAAAGACGCTCGGTGCACGATCGCCTTTTTCGATCTTGTTCAGGGTCGAGGCATCCACGCCTAGAAGGCGCGCGCATTCGCTCTGATTGGGAAAGACGAGTTCGCGTGCCCAGGTGATGCGTTGCCCAATGGCGCGTTGAACAATCGCAAGTGAATCAGGGCGTCTGTTTTTGGCCATGGGACATTCATAGCAATGGCTCATTGCCAAATCCAGTGGCTTTTTGTTCATCCAGTCAGCGTCTCCATTAGTGGCATTTTGCCAAATAATGCAATGATCGGAGAAAGGTCAGATGAGGATTTCGAAGGACAGGCCCGGACGGGGGAAAGCCTTTCGGGCCACAACCGGCGAAGAGCTTGTCGCCCTGCTCGCGAGGAAGGATCGAGACGCTGAAAAGTCAGTGTCCCGCCCTGTGGCTGTTATGGAAGAGGAGCGTGATGAAACGGGTGCCCTGCCTGCAGGGCATTGTGTGACCTGGGGGGCTTTATGGCGCGGCGAGCAGATGCCGGTTTATCGCGATGTCTGCGGATATGGGCGATGGCTTCCCCGTAGCTGAGTACGCTGGTGCAGAACTCGACACGAGAAAAAGACACCGGGTGACCGGGGGCGTTACAAGCGAGGTAGATCATGAAAGACAGGGCACATCCGGTTTGTAACGATAACGCACCGACGGCAGAGCGCATGAAGCGTAACCGCTTCAGGAGAGAGGGAGAGGCGCTGCGTCTCTGGTCTACCGTGCGTTGGCTATACGACGCTGGCGATATCGGTGACGACGAGGTGACGGCAGCGCAGCGATGGCGCGCCGAATTCGACTATGCCGAGAACGGTATTGTTGTGGCTGCGATTAATGGGCCGCCCGTCGAGAAAGGCGACATCCACACCTGGATGCTGGGACGCGGAAAATGCGCCGCGCGTTTACGTCATCTCCGGCAGGTTCTGGGCGCCAGCCTGTATAGCCGGATCGACATGATGTTGGTACGTGACATGAGTTTCCCCGATATGGCGCGGCTCATCTATCCTGAATGTGTGCGTGCTCAGGCCAGGACGAAGACCGCAGCGCAATGCGCCCTCGCCCTCGAGCGGCTGTCAGAGTATTATAGAAATAAATAGATTGCATTATTATAAACAATGATGTATAGTTATTCTATAATAAATAAGTAGCGCAAATGAACATTTCCAACATAAACATTGGAGATGTGGTGTTTTGCCGGAACGGTTTTTTCATCGTTGTCGCTACCTCTGCGAGAGGAACTGTTCTGTGTCCTTTGGTAGGCTGCTCGGAATTGCGTCATCGTGCCGATCTCGATCTGTCTCTGCTCGATATTGCCGAGGCCAATCTGCCTTCTCCTTATATGAGAGTTAGGGCAGTGCCTCGCGTATATAGAAAAGGCCCACTGGTAAGACTGGGTTCGGTGCCATGGGCATGCGCCGATCTGATTTCGAAACGGATGACGCATGAATTACGTCAGCGGGATCGGCAGGGACCGTGATTCCACGGGTGTGTGCGTCTTTCATCGTGCAGACGAAGTGCCATGCGGGGGTTAAGTCTGGATACAGTCATATCAACGGCTATGCGCCTGAATCTGAATGGCGGGTCTTTGCGTTGAAGGACGAAGGAACCGTTGCGTCAGGATGCGTATCGAGGCGCCCTGTTCGACGTAAGCGCCGATGCACGGCACGGGTCGGAAAAAACCGATATTTACCGACAAACATCATATCCATATAGAAACATAATGGAGCTGAAATGACATGCAAGCGCGCCATTCGTAAACGACCCGAAAGCGCTTTGCTTCGGAGCACGTTTCTCGAGACGCTTCGCAGGACAGCGAATGTCTCCGATGCAGCGCGTGCCGCCGGTATAGATCGCAAGACGGCCTATAACTGGCGGCGGGATAACGCGCTGTTTTGCGATCAGTGGAAACAGGCGCTGGAAGAGGCGGCGGATGTTCTGGAGGCGGAAGCACGTCGCCGTGCGATCGAGGGATATGATGAACCTCTGATCTATGGCGGTCGTTTGATCTGCGATGCTGAGGGCAGGCCAGTGATCCGGAAGCGTTACAGTGATGGGCTGCTGCGTATGCTTTTGCGAGCACATCGCCCTGCGCAATATCGCGACGGACGAACAGAAAGTACTGAGCCTGTACCGGCGCCGGTCCTGATTGCAGGTGATGACATTCTCTGAGCGGGGTTTTTCTCTTACCCCTATTCAGGAGGAAGCCAATCGCCTTCTCGGAGGGCGTGCGCGTCATATTTTTCTGCGAGGTGGATCGCGCTCAGGCAAGACGTTCATTCTGATCAGGGCGCTAATCGTCAGGGCCTTGCGTGTGCCCCAGTCACGTCATGGCGTTTTTCGCTTTCGCCAGATTGCGTTGCGCGCGAGCGTCATACAGGACACTTTTCCCAAGGTCATGCGCTCCTGTTTCCCGCATGTTGACTATAAATGGGACTGGCAAAGCAATCGGGTCGTTTTCTCAAACGGATCGTCGATCCTGTTTGGCGGACTGGATGATTCTGCACGAACCGAGAAAATCCTGGGTCTGGAATTCGCAACGATCTATCTGAACGAGGCAAGCCAGATCAGCTACAATGCCCGCAACATGCTGCTGACGCGTCTTGCGCAGCGTTGCGCCCTGATACCGCGCGAATACATAGACGCCAATCCTCCCGCGACCGATCACTGGCTCTATGCTCTTTTTGAGGGCGGCGTTGAGCCACGCTCGGGTATTCGTCATGCAGATCCGGGACTTTATGCCTCTATGGTCATGAATCCGGAACATAACCGGGTCAATCTGAGCGAGGCCTATCTCGATCAACTCGAGGCTCTGCCGGAGCGTGAACGAAGACGCTTTTTACTGGGTGAATACCAGACCGTTATCGAAGGCGCATTATGGCGTATGGAATGCTTCCGGCGTGAGGAAGCGGTGACGGAGCAGGAGCGCGACAGGGTCGTATCGCAGATGCGACGTGTCGTGGTGGCTATCGATCCTTCCGGGGCATCGGGTCCTTCGGATCTGGATTGCGACGAAATCGGCATCATCGTTGCAGCCGTGGATCGTGAGGGCATCGGTCATGTACTGGCGGATTGCTCGTTACGTGACACGCCAATGGCGTGGGCACGACAGGCCATACAGGCGGCATCGCTCTGGCAGGCAGACAGAATTGTCGCAGAGCGCAATTTCGGTGGGGCTCTTGTCGAGGCCACGCTGAGAAGCATCGACCCCAAGGCATCGCTCAGAATGGTGACGGCCTCACGCGGGAAAACGGCACGCGCAGAGCCCGTTGCCGCATTGTACGAACAGGGGCGTGTCGTTCATCGTGGTCGGTTTCCGTCGCTCGAAACGCAGCTCTGTCTTTTTTCGACGAAAGGCTTCGGAGGAACCACATCGCCCGATCGGGCCGATGCTCTGATCTGGGCCCTGACCGATCTGATGATCGATCCGCAACCCGCACGTGGACGATGGCAGGATCAGGGGTGGTTCAGCCTCTCGAGATAGGAGGTTTTTAATGGATTGGGTGGCTTTGCAGCGTCGATATGAGACACCCGCAGGACTTGCCCCTCGCACGGCGCGGCTCTTGGCCCTGCAACGCGTTCTTGACGGGACCCAGTACGACGTTCTGCCCTATCCGTTTGCGACAGAGCGTAATCCGGCAGGGGAATATATTCCGTTGTCGCAACGCAGGCCTTCGGTGCGTACCAATCTCTGTCGCACTGTGGTGGATGAAGCGGTGTCGCTTCTGTTCGGGAACACGCATTGGCCCCTCGCCGTCTCCAGATGCGGAGAGACCGCCGATGCGATGAACCGCTTTGCAAGGGAAGCAGGATTGCCTGTTCTGCTGATGCAGGCTGCCATTCGGGGATCTGTAGGGTCAGTCGCGCTGCTTGTGGAGCTCATCGAGGGGCGGCCGCATGTGCGTATGCTGGAAACGGCGTATCTGACGCCGGAGCGCGACCGGTCGGGTACGCTCGATCATGTGACGGAGCGTTATATCGTGACCGGAGGCGACCTTGTGGCGAGTGGCTACAGGATCGATCCTGCGTGCCATGCCACGCGATACTGGTGGCAACGGCGCTGGACGCGCGGAGTCGTACAGTACTTCATACCGCAGCCTGTCGATCAGACTGGCGATATGCAGGTGGATCATGGGAGGTCGTTCCCTCATGGAATGGGGGTTGTGCCGCTCGTCTGGATCAGAAACCTTGGCGGCATGGCGGACGAGCCTGACGGCGAGTGCAGCTTCGAAAAAGCGATCGATACGGTAATCGAGGCGGATTATCTGCTGTCTCAGGCGGGGCGTGGCCTGAAATATGGATCCGACCCGACTCTTGTGCTCAAGACGCCCGATATTCCCGATGGTCTCGCCCGACAGGGAGGGGCCGCCACGGCATTGACCTTGCCGCCTGAGGGCGATGCCAAACTGCTTGAAATCAACGGCGCTGCTGCCGGTGCGGTTCTGGCACATTACAGGGAATTGCGTCAGCTCGTGCTGGAGCAGTTGCATGGTAATCGCATGCATGGCGACCGTCTGGGTGTTCCCCAGTCGGGGCGGGCCATGGAGCTGATGTGCCAGCCCCTGATCTGGCTGACGGATCGTTTGCGCGGATCGTACGGCGAAGGGGGAATTCTGCCGCTTTATCGGCTGATCTGCCATTTGTCAGGAATTCTGCCCGACGGAGTTCGCATCGGTGAAAATCACTATCGCGATCTCGACCCGGCATGTCTGTCACTGCACTGGCCTGCCTGGTTTACTGCGGATGAAGGGGAGTTGCTGCCCATGGCGCAAGGTCTGGGTACGGCGGTAACAAATGGCCTGCTGAGCCGCGAGACAGCTGCACGGCTTTTTGCAAGTGCGGCCGGTCTTGTCGATCCGGCTGGCGAATGGACGACGATCAGAACCGCTGAAGCGGCTGAAACGGACCCTCTGGGGATAGATGGAAATGGTGGATGACGTCGACGCGCTTCGTCTCGCTCTTGCTGAACGTATTGCTGAACGCGATGCCCTTGTTCAGGCGCACGAAGAAGAACTGGCGCGAATAAGGACCCAGGCGCGCGATACTGTCCTGACCGGGGCTTTGCGCGCGGAAGCCACCCGACAGGGTGCGCACGATCCCGATCTGGTGACGATGCAGATCGATCGCGCAACGATCGGATGGTCGGCGGAAGGGCTGCCGCTGGATGTGGAAAAGGCGATCAGCGCTGCACGCGCGGCGCGTGGTTTTCTTTTTCGTGAGACTGCGCCTGCAGAAGGCAAGGGGGCACCCCTGGAAAGCGGAAGCATTCCGAAGCCGGCAGCGATGCAGGGGCAGGATGCCCGTCTTTTGTCAGAGCCGGATTACACGGCGCGTAAACGGCAGTTTCTTGCCGGAATTATCTGAAAACGGGTCAGGGGATTTTATTGATGGGTATAGAGAATTTTCCCGAGCAGCTTCGTGCGGCCATTCAGCAAGGCTTTCTGGCGCGGGAATTCCAGACCGGGCTTCATGCCCGTCTGGGCTTTCGGGCCATTGCGGATCGGGAGGTTTTTCCCAACGCGATCGGCGAGACGCTGACAAAGACACGCAAAAGCCTCAAGGCTCCGGTGACAACCCCGTTGCAGCCCTCCGGCAATACGAATTTCGATAACGGACTGTCTCCGAGCGGCTGGTCGATCGAGCAATACACGCTCAGCATCAATCAGTATGGCGATACGATCGATCTGAATATGGTCACGACCGGCGTCGGGATTGCCTCGCAGTTTCTCGCCAATGCGCAGACGAACGGCATGCAGGCGATGCAATCGCTCGATCGTCTGGCGCGGAATGCCTTGTATGGGGGCGTGCCTGGTGGCGTGGGCGGCTATCTCGGAGGCAATACCCGCGTGAGCGTCTCGGCATCGGCCAAGGCGAGTTCGATTGCCGTGGATGATATACGCGGCTTCCAGTTCGTGATCGTGTCCGGTCTAGTAAGGCCGGTGAGCGCCAGTTCCGGTATGACCGTTACGGTGGGAAGTGGCGTTTATACCCTGGTGGGGGTCACGGCGGATGCGACGAACATCTCGACGGCTCCCGGCGGCGTGTCCGGTCAGCTGCTGTTTTCTTCGGCTGTGTCCGTAGCGGATGCGACGGCCGGAATGGCGGTTATCGCCTCGACGGCGCCGCTCGTGCTTCGACCCAATGGCAAGCGTACGACGGCCGATCTGAGAAGGGACGATGGCGATACACTCAGTATACAGCATGTTCTGGCCGGTGTGGCGGCATTGAGGCGCAACAATGTGCCGATGATCGATGGCGCCTATAATTGCTATCTCGACGATCTGCAGCTTCTTTCGCTGTTTCGCGATGCCGATTTCAAATATCTCTATCGTGGCGCTTATGGTTCGGAAGAGTACCGATCCGGTCAGGTGATCGAGCTCCTGGGTGTACGGTTCGTCCCGACGACTGAGGCTCCGCAGCAGGCCTCTCTTGGTGGAGGGGCGATCCATCGTGCCCTTTTGCTTGGACAGGGAGCGTTGATCGAGGGAGATTGCGCCTGTGTCGGGCATTCCGACATTCCAGACGCGGAACGCGCCTTGATCGAGATTGTGGACGGTGTGGCAATGGTGACGCGTGAGCCGCTCGATCGCCTGAAGCAGATTATCGCGCAATCGTGGTACTGGATCGGCGGGTTTGCCCTGCCCACCGATGTGACGGCCAATGCGTCGATCATTCCTACGGCGACCAATGCCTATCTCAAGCGCGGCGTGGTGATCGAGAGTCTCGGTACGGATGCCGCATGAGCGACGGGTGTCTGGCGGCGTGTGGCCCGACACCATCCGGTGAGGTGCTTGACGACGAAGAGAAAGCCGAGATCCGGCGTTTTTGCGGGTACGCGGCTTTAGGGGATGAGGCGAGCGGCGAGAGTTCTTGGCGCTTTTTCCAGAGTGCGGGGGTGCTCGAATTCCGTCTCAATACGCTTTCGGGCGTGGAACGGAAGAGACTGCGCTATTTTCTGAAAACACTTGCCCAGATGGAGCAGGCAATTCTGCATGCTTCGGACGCGCTCGATACACAGGCCGCATCGGTCTGGATTCGCAATACGCGTGAGCTGACCGAACGTGTGTGTCTGTTCGACTGGTGGAGACGTCGTGTCTGCAGCTTTCTCGGTGTTCCACCGGGGCGCGACCTTCAGGAGCGAGGCGGTATCGCAATCTGATAAACGCCCTTTCGCCAGCTTGGGGTGCGACAGGGAGCAGGAGGACCCTCATGCAAGCGATACAGGAAAAAGTCGATTTCAGCTTTGCAAAGGTGGCGCGAAAACTGGGCCGCAAGGCGCGCCATTATCGTCTGGTCGACCCGCTTTCCCCCCTCTCCATGCCATGCGGTATGTCCTGTCTCTGTGTCGATCTCGATCATGGATTTCGCCTGCGCAGACCGCGTGGATGGGCACAGGCCATGGCCTACGGGATCAGCGATGCGGCGTTACGCACAGGCGATCTTTTCGAGCAGGATGACTGTTTTTATTTTGTTGCCCAAACAGAACCGTTACGGCCGGCTTTGCTCGTTTGCTGCAACCGGCTCGTGTCCGTAACAGGAATGCGCGGGGCGGAGGGCCTGTATGTGGCGCGTTGCCCTGCAAGCCTGCGCCTGACAGGCAAGGGAGACGACCGTCGCAGTGGCATGCCTGGGGCCGTGAGATCGGGGAGCTATATGCTTCACCTCCCCCTGCTCCCAGGGTTCTGTCTCATGCCGTACATGCAGGTTACGGACGAAATCGGTGCCCGTTATCTGATCGATGCCGTCGAGCGTTCTGAATGCGGTTTCCGCGCCGTTCTCAGTATGCAGCAGGTCTGATCATGGGAGGGACAACCTTGATCACCCATGGGCTTGCCCTGTGCTGTGCCGCACGCATGCGGCAGATCGCGCAGAGCGATATGCGCTGGTCCGGAGAGGCTGTCATTTTCCGTGCCGGAGCACTGATGCCGTCGGATCTGTTTGCCTCGCCTTCGTTGAGAGAGGCTTTTTCCTATGTCACGATCACCCCGATGACGGTGGGATATGAGCGTCTTGCCACGCCGCTCGGACGGAACTGGAGCGAGGATTTTCGTCTTCCGCCCGTCATGGAGGTCAGTCCTGTCGTGTCGGGACTGTCGATCCGGCGATTATCGCCCAGGGCTGCGCCGGGTATTGTCGGTATCTTCTGGGAGAGAGGAGACGGGAAAACCTTTTCCGGATACCGGGTCGTGCAGGATGAAGAAACGCCGGAGGATGTCGTAGCGGCATTCTGCAAGGTATTTGCCGGCGCGAGGGCGGATGGGTCGGTACTGCGCGTCCCTTCGGGTCGTCTGGAAGCACAGGTGGCGGGTTATGGCCGATCGACGCGTCTTGCCAGCAGGCAGAGCCAGAGCTTTCGCCTGTCGATATGGACGGATCGACGCACCATGCGCACGGCTCTTGGGACGTTGCTGAACGACCGTCTCCTGCCGGAAGACTGGCTCGATCTTCCCGATGGGCGATGCGCCCAGATTATTTTCGACGGGGAAGAAGAGCATGACGAGATACAGACACAGATCCTGTTTCGTCGCGATATCCGGGTCAGGGTCATATGGGATCGGTGGGAAACGGACTGGACGCCTCAGATGATTGCAGGCGGCGGCTGGTTGCGAACGGCCGGATCGATCCAGCCCTTGGGCGTCACGCCGGGTAATGACCGATCCGAAATCCCCGTCGATACGCTTGTACGGCTTTCTGCCCAACAGGATATGCCGATGGATTATCGGGACTGGTGCGTCGATTCCGATGGCACGGTCATTTGGTCGCCATCTTCTGCAGGAGGCATTTCCTAACGAAAAAGGATAATTTATGCCGCAACTCATACAAAATGGTGCCCTCAATACGGCGGCGCTTCCTGTGCCGGATCTGTATATCCAGATTGCCCAGCCTGAAACGCTTCTTGTTTCAAGCGTCTCTTCCGGGTTGCTCGGTATTGTCGGAACGGCTTCATGGGGCCCAAAAGACGTGCCGACAGTCATCGGTTCTCTGGCGCAGTGTCGCGAAGTGTTCGCAGGCAAGCGCGCCACGCCCAA
The DNA here is from genome assembly GCF_024054035.1 of Asaia lannensis NBRC 102526. Lineage (GTDB taxonomy): Bacteria > Pseudomonadota > Alphaproteobacteria > Acetobacterales > Acetobacteraceae > Asaia > Asaia lannensis. Next base: position 83,666 of record NZ_JAMXQU010000010.1, on the reverse strand, counting down.
TAACCTCAATATAGCGGTGGATGTTGCCCTGCATCAGGGGGCTAGCCAGTTCTGTCTTGTCCGGGTGACGGACGGTGCCGATACGGCAGCACAGGGAAGTCTGGGTAATGCCCATTTCACGGCCCGTTATACGGGATCGGCAGGAAACGGGCTGACGCTGACCCTCACGCGACAGAATTATCGCGAAGGCATGTATGTGCTCACTGTCTCGCATGAAGAACTGGGCGTTACAGCCTATACAGGATCGGACTGGAGTAGCCTTCAGGATGCGTTGAACAGTGATACGCGTGCTCTTGTACGGGTCGATCTGTCTGGCGATAGCGCGATCACCGATACAGGTTCTGTGCGACTTGGGGGCGGTAGCGATGGCGCCGACCCCAGACCCGAGCGCTTTATCGGATCTGCAGATGTCAGAACCGGTCTTTATGCCCTGACGAGTCAGGGGTGTGCCGTGGCAACGCTGGCAGGGCTGGGCGATACGACAGTCATGGCAGCCATGCTGGCTTTCGGTCGGGATGAGGGCGTTTACATGATTGCTGCCGGTCCGAAAGGCGAGAGTCCTGCACAGGCGGTGCAGGTCAAGAATGCGCTTGGATTGTGGTCTCATGCGCTGAAATACATGCATGGCGACTGGCTGTGGTGGAATGACGACACGCTCGGTCTGCAGCTTGTCAATCCGGCTCTTTTTGCAGCCGGTAAACTGGCCGCGCTTTCTCCGGAGCAGTCAGGGCTGAACAAACCTCTGTCGGGTATTGTCGGCAGCCAAAAAAACGGTCTTGAAGCAACACGTTTCGGGTATACGCTGGCTGAGCTTGGATTGCTGATCGAGAACGGGATTGATGTGATCTGCAACCCGTCTCCGGGTGGGCAATACTGGTCGATAAGGGCAGGGCATAACACCGCACAAAATGCCAGCGTACAAAGCGATGCCTATACGAGACTGACCAATTATCTGGCCCGCGCTTTGCAGGGTACGATGGGACAGTATGTCGGCAGTGTGATCAACGACACGCTTTTCGGCAATATACGCGCCTCACTGCTCGGGTTTTTATCCGGATTGCTGTCGCAGGGTATTCTGGGCGTGACGGGCGGGAGGCTGCCTTATGCCGTCGTGTGCGATACGACGAATAATCCGACGGATCGCATTGCCACTGGCTATGTGCAGGCCGACGTGCAGGTCCAGTATCAGGGGATCAACGAGAAATTCATTATCAATCTGCAGGGAGGCGCGTCGGTCAGCGTCAGCACTGCCAGCGGGAGTGTCTGAACCATGGCCAACCCCTATAGCATCGGCCGGGACTGTCGGATTACCCTTTTGTGGAACGGATCGCGCATCGATTTGCGTGACGTGACGGGTTTCCAGTCCGAACAGCACACCATTATTCAGCGGGCAACACCGCTGAATGGTCTGCCGGTCGAATTCAATACGCCGAGCGGCTGGCGCGGCGTGTTTACCATTGCCCGTGCCAATGCCAATCTCGACAGCCTTGTCGCGGCAATCGAGGCTGCGTTCTGGAATGCCGGAAGTATCGGTAGCGGGACGCTTTATCAGTATATCCGTGAACCGGATGGAACGACGACCACCTGGGAATATAGCGGTGTATCCCTGTCGCTCAAGACGGATCGCTGGCAGGCCGAGGGCATGATTCATCAGCATGTCCAGTTTTACGCTTCTTTGCGGAGCAGAATTTCATGACCATGCTGCCTGAAATACTGGATATCGGGACAGGGCGCAGACTGAGCCTGCGTGAACTCGATCCGGGCGATATGCTCGATCTTATCGAGGCTGCTGGCAGTGCGGTTTCCGGACCATCTGCATCGGCCTGGCTGGCCTACGCACAGATGATCTGTTCGGTACGCGCCATCGATGCTGTGCCCGTGCAGATGCCGAATACGAAAGAAGAAATAAGGGAGCTTGCACGGCGTATCGGCAATGACGGTGTTGCGGCGCTCCAGAATCTCTTTGCCGATGAAGCCATGCAGGAAGACGCCATACTGGAAACGGCAAAAAACTGATCGGGCACCCCGACTTTCGAGAAAGTCTCTATCTCGCAAAGAACGGGGTGCCATGGTCAGTGGTCATGAGGTGGTCACATGCACGACGCATAGCGGCCTGTATCACTCTTGCCGGGATGGAGGGATATGTCTTCGACTGGGGGCAGCGGTGTTACCGAGAGGCATAAATCATTATCGGGAAAGGGCGGAGCGTGATGGATGCAGGAATATTTGCGCGGTTTCCGGTTTTGTCAGGTAAGACGGCGCTTCGTTTCTCGTCTTTCGTTCCTCCTTTTCGCCTCCGACTTCCAGGGGCTCGGCAAGATCGCCTCTTGACGGCGAATAAATTCCTGAAATCCTGGAGAGGTGCATCCGCAGGGGGGGCATATAATCATGATACGGGAATGTTCCGGGTCCATGATCATGGGGTGTCGTGTGGGGGGGGGAGAAAGGCTGCAACGTTGTCGCCCGCTTTGGGCAAGGGTCGCTCGGATAGAAAAATGCCTGACGTATATCCGATGCGATCGACATCGAATTTATCGATGAGTGTTGTCGCAGCGCACGCACGAACAGGCCATAGAGACACGGTGCTTCTGCAGCCTTACAGGCGATCTGTCTGCCTTCCTGTCTTTCAGGAGAAAATTGCGCATTTCGGAGGCTTGCAGGCCGGATCTGCATTGCTGACTGTCAGAAAAGGAGGATCCAGATCCATTGGACCTTCCGGCAGGAATGAAGTACGGCGTGGATTGGATAATCTGTTGGCCGGTAAATCGGCAAACATGCTGACGACAACGAAAAAAGCCCGGATGAGCCAGGTTTTGGTCGTTCCGGGACATGATGCATCGTCGGATCGACGCGCCATTGGGAAGGGTTCGGTCGGACTGGAAGGATCGGACTATCCGTGTGCGGGGCAGCATCGGACAGGACGCTTTGATCCGGTAGCCGAAAAAGTGCTGCATCCACGCCCCGGGCATTTGTTGCAAACAAAGAATAATATTAAATTATTCTTCCCGGGAGTGCCGATGTCGCGCGGATTTGTCGCTGTGCCGCCCCATATCTCTCCTGCATCGAAGGGGGCGGAAATGGATGCCGGAACCCCAGAAACACAGGGTCGCCCGCGTAATTCGATATCTGGCGACGTGGAGGGTTATTTTTCTTCTGACAGCCCGCTTTTTGCTTCAATCGGTCGATCCTGCCATGTCTCGATGCGTGCGCAAGGGGCCATGGTCGATGAAATCGCCCTGCCTCAGTATCCGAATCTGAGTGTCGGTTTTATGTGAAGGGGAGCCTATGGGTGGATCGCTTCTCGATGTCGAGAATGCTCTCGGTGCGATAGGGCAACTCGACCGGGCAACGCCTGTGACACTGGGTGATCTTGTCCTGAGTGGGCCGGAAGTGCCGGATACACTTGTGATGGGTGGCAAGCAGATTCTCGTGGTTCATCGACTTCTCGGTGGAGGGCGTGTGATCGACGCGGTAGGGAACGATCCTGCGCGTCTTGTCTTGAGTGGGCGCTTTATCGGTCCCCTGGCGACACGACGTGCGCGTCGTGTGGAGGCGATGAGGCAGGCCGCACGTGTGCTGAGTTTTTCCGTTGCCGATCTTGCTGCCGATGTCTGGATTGCCGAGTTTTCCTGGGCATACCAGGCGCGTGGCACGATATGCCCTTATCGTCTCGTGCTGGAGCGCGAGGTCGTTCCCTTGTCGCAGGGAGCGAGCGCAGGCGAGGGTATCGATCTTGATCTGCGGGCAGGTCTGGGGGCGATCACTGACCGGCTTGCTGAAATGACCGAGGCTGGCTGGATCGGAACGACCATGATTTCTACTCTTGCCGGCCAGATCGCACCGGTGGCGCAGAGCCTTGGTGCAGGCGGGGCAGTAGCTCAGGCGCAGGCTGCGCTGGGCAAGGCAAGTGCGCTCTGGCAGACGGCGTCAGCCGTGTCGCGTGTACCCACCGCAGCGCTTGCCGTGTCCAGCCCCCTGTCTGCGGCCATGTCAGATTTGATGCGCGCTGGAGAAGATGCCGGGGATGCACTCGATAACGCGTCTCCGAGCGATGCGGGCGATCTGCTCGGGCTGTCCCGGAATGCCGGTGTAGCGGTTATCGCTGTGGAGGCTGGGAGTTATGCCAGACGAGCTCGAAGTCTGATGTCCGATTGATGCGCTCCGGAGTGAGCGAGGCGGATAGAACGCAGGGGGGCGGAAAGCATGTCTGTGAGAATTCAGGTTACGGCGGACGACATTTCATTGTTCCATCTGGCAGCGCGTTATTTTGACGATGCAATGCAGTGGTGGCGCATTGCCGAGCGCAACGTCATGACGGATCCCGATCTGACCGGGTTCGAAGTGCCTGTGCAGATCGAATTGCCGAGTGCTGACTTGATCGAGGCAAGTGGAGGCGTACCGGAAACATGACGGTCAGTATGAGGCGCTGGAAAGCGCGTTTGCTAATCGACGGCGCATGCCGTCAGGGCGTGTATGTCTGCGGCTTTCATATCGACTGCAATCGTTACGAGCGCTGCGACACGGCTCATCTCATGGTTGCCATTCGCGATGGAGCTGGTTTTCTGTCTTCTCTGGATGGACGCACCGGACATGATCGACCCGATATCATGATTCAGGTGTGCGATGACAATCTGCCCCAGTCGGGATGGACGACCGTTTTTAACGGTATCCTCGATGCCGTCACCCTTGGGGACGATCCGTCTTCATTCGGTCTCGAATGCCGGGATTATATGGCCTATCTGCTCGATACGCGCATGACGTCATCATGGAGCAACCGCACTGCTCTGGAAATCGTGCAGCAGGCTGTGCAGGAGGCAGGCCTTGCGTTCCAGTCCGATCTGGCGGCCTATCCGACGGGGGATAGCCTGTATTGCGGTCAATTCTGGCAGCTGGAGCACAGGCGGCTTTCGGCGAGCACGCAGCATCGATACCAGACGGCTTTCGATCTGGCTTTTTCGCTCGCGCGCGATCATGGCTATGAATGCTGCATGAACGGGCGGACGCTACAGCTGCAACGGCCCGTTTCTGCCGAGATGTCGCAGATTTTCAAACCAGAGGGTGTACGCCTGGCTTCGTGCCGGTACGATCTGGGACTGGAAAACAGCGTTGTTGTCGGTGTGCGTTCGTGGGACTCGCGGCAGCGCGCGAAAAGCGAAATCTATTTCGATGGAAAGAATTATACCGCCGAGCCGCCAGTGTCCGGCGTAACACTGCATACTTTTCGCCGTCCCGGACAGCGTATGGAAGATGTCAGACGTCTGGCTGAGGGCAAGCATAAGCGGATCGTCTCTCACGCTGTCGAGGCACGGGTATCATTACCTGCAATGATCGGGCTCAAACCGCGTCATTTCATGCTGCTGGACAAACCCGCGATGGAGCGTTCGAGGACGCTTTCGGTCGATGCGGTAGAGCATTTTTTCGATCTGACCAATGGATATCGGCAGGATGTAACATTGCGGGATCGTATCTTTTAAGGGAGGTCTCATGGAGAGCCCGCTCTGGGTTGCTGCGCATCAGACACGCACCGCGCATGCCATTCACGGCATTGTTTCTGCCGTCGATCCATCGAGTCACGCCGTCAAGGTACGGTTGCAACCCGACGATATCGAAACCGGGTGGTTACCCGATGCAGCCCTGGCACAGGCGGGTGACCTGCGTATTTCATGTCCTTGCGCCATAGGGACGCAGGTTCTGTTGATGCCCGTCGAGGGTGATGGGGAAACTTTCGTGATCGTCTCGGTTGTTTTCGATGTGGTTGCGGGACCTGCAATTTCTCCACAGACCGGAAAAGTGGCGCAGCCAGGTGAAATGCTCGTACGAGCGGGGTGCGGGACATCGGACAGGGACTCTCCGGGGCAGAGCGATAGTGGCGGCTGGCTTCATATCGGGCGCGACGGATTGTTTTTTGGCGCGGGATCCCTGCGCTGTCTTATCGGAAAGACCTCGATCGAGTTTCATGCTGGCGATGTATCGCTGACGCTTGACGGGAAAGGTGTTTCCGTCTCGGGCGCGGGTGTTCGCGTCTCGGGAGGGGATGTATTCGTCTCTGGCGGCGATGTGCGCACCGATATGCACAGTCTGGCAGAGCATGTTCATCCTTATGCGAACGGCATGACCGGGAAGGCCGTGGGATGAGCGATTTCTTTCATTATTTCGGAGAGGATCTGCAATGCGAAGAAAATGGCGCATTGCGCGAAGCCTCGGATGCGCTTCTGACACGTCAGTCCGTATTGCGCCGTCTTTGCACCAATCCGAAGGCGTATCTCTGGCACCTGACTTATGGAGCTGGCCTGCCGTCGCGTATCGGTATGCCTATTGCTGAAGACGAGACACGCGGGCTGATCGTGCGTCAGCTCGCTCTTGAAGCCGGGATCGATCAGGACCAGCCGGTAATGGTTGTGCTCACCCCCCAGACCCCGGGCATGTACCTCTGTACGATCTCGTATACCGGAGTGGACATGTCGGGCAGCCAAACAGTGATTTTCAATCAGGATGGCACGATCTGAGCGCAGCTCGGCTCATGTCGGCTCAGCACTGGAACGATCATGTCGTTATCCCTGCGTTCTTTCTCCACTCTGGTGCAAACGGCTGTTGCGACCGCTCAGGCCAGTTGCACAGGCAAACTTACACTGGCCACAGGGACACCGGGTCGAGCGCTCATTGAGAGCGTTTCGGCGCTTGGCTTATGGCTACAGTATATTCTGGTACAGATTTTGTGCAGGACGCGGCTGGCGACATCGGTGGGCGCGGATTGCGACAGTTTCGTCGGTGATTTCGGCATGACACGTCTGCCCGGTGTCCGGTCGCTCGGTTCGGTGACGATGACCTGCTTTTCCTATGGTGATATTTCTGCGGTGATCCGGCCTGGCGTGCTGGTGCGCACGGCATCGGCCACGACCTTTCAGGTTGTGACCGATGAGGCCCATGAACAGTGGTCGCATGAGACGGGCGGGTATATCAGACCGGCCGGCGTGGCATCTGTGACCGTGCCGGTTGAGGCGCTCATGGAGGGCGTGCAGGGCAATGTGCCGGTCGGAGCCATTTCCCTGATGGGTACTTCGGTTGCAGGTATCGACATCGTGACCAATCCACGAGCCTTTGCCAATGGGTCGGATCAGGAAACTGATGCCCAGCTGCGCGCACGTTTTCCGTTATGGCTGGCAGCGAAGGCCAGCGCCTCGCGTGGGGCCATTGAAAACGCGGTGGCGGGCGTACAGAATAATCTGGCTTACGCGGTTTTTGACGGTCAGACGCCGGATGGAGCGTCTCGCGCCGGATATTTCACGGTTGTCGTCGACGATGGCAGCGACCGGGTGCCGGAGCCGGTATTGCGCCAGGTCTATGCACAGGTCGAGAACTGCAAGGCTCTCGGCGTTGGCTTTAGTGTGCAGCGCCCGCTCATCCTGTCGCTGGATATCGCCATGACGGTGCATATCGTGAAGGATGCAGATGCTGCGCGCGTACAGACGGCTGTCATGGCTGCCATAGACCAGGATATTCGTGCGGCCCGCATAGGCGGTGGTTATGCGTTCAGTCGCCTTGCCTATCTTGCTTATGCAGCGGCCGGAGAGGCTGTCACGACCGTGACACAGATCAGTCTCGACGGCGCGCAGAACGATGTTCCCGGGCAGGCACGTCAGTCGCTTTTGCCAGGCATGATTTCCGTACAGATCGTTCAGGAGGGGTAATGCCGAAATTCAACAGTTATTTCCCTATCCCCGCGATCGATGGGGCGGAAATTCTTGTGGTCGCAACGCCGAGTGGTGTGGAAACGCTTAATGCCACGGCGAGTCAGATTGCCGGTGCGCCTGCCGATTCACCACCCAGTGGGGAATTTTTTGCTGAGGAAGGCGCCAAGGTCAGTCGTTTCGGTGACAGGTTCTTTATCGGTGCCGCCTCGGATTACCCTGCGCTCAATACACGCGACGTTGCGCGTCAGGACTGGCTCTCAGCGCTCATGGCAACGACATCCATCGGTCCCTGGGCGCTGGAAAATGCCCAGGCTGCCTCACTGTCCCGCTTCGGGTGCAGTGGCTTCGTTGCAGGATCACGCACCTCGGATGCACTGAACTCGCGGAGCAAGCTGGGGCATATTCCAAGTTCCATCGGTGTGGCGTCATGGGGAATTGCCGATGATACGACAAACCCGACCCTGACGACGGCCTATGCCTATTACGGGGAGGCCTGGCGCATGCCGGGCGTCAATTATCAGCCCAGTTTTGTCATGGAACTCGAAGCCGTCAATCTTGGCGGTGCGGCTCATGGCATGTCGACACCGTATCATCCCAATTGCGGCGGCGGCACCTATGCAATCCAGATCGGTGCAGGTGGCGGCCAGACCGAGGGTACGGCCGATTGCGAGGCCGGGATCGTTTTCGTGAGTAATCCTGATTCCTGGAAAACGGGCATCCTTTTCAGCAACACGGCGTTGACGGGGACGAACGGTGAGGATGGCGGCTATGGGAATGCTCTTTCCATGGCGCGCAATCAGGGTATCGAATGGCGCACACCCGAGACGCGCGAGAATGTGCAGGGTCTCGATGCGGGAGCCATGCTTTTTTCGACCGTGGCACACACGGATAACGGGCAGCGTGTGCAGTTTTCCGATGACGGGCTGCTTGTCACGAACATGACGGGGAACCTGCTGTTCTCGATTTCACCCAATACGATGCCGACCAATACGCTCAATGTGCAGGCAGGGAGCGGGCTCGCGGCAGCTGGAATCTACGTGCAAAAAGGTGAGAAAGGGTCTCCCAATCTCGGGCTTTATCCGGCTGAGGGGGGTGAAATCCAGATGTCTTCCCCTGTTGCCAGCCCCGGCGGTGCTGTGCCGCTTTCGGCTGAGGGAGGATTTCTGCATCTCAATGTCAATGGCAAGGATTATCGCGTTCCGCTTTTCTCGGTCGAGCAGGTGGGGGGCTGATGGCTGTTCTGAAAGACGGCGATCTTTCTGCCTTGCAGGCGACCGATCGCAAGACGCTTTACGATACTGGTATTGCACCAGGCACAGCGCGTGATTTTGCACGTCGTATCCGCCTGCTTCTGCCGCAGGGATGGTTTCCCGCCTATCGTGGGGATGAGGTCGAGGATGCGCCCGTTCTGCAGGCGCTTCTGACCGGATTTGGTTCTGTGCTGGCCCATATATGGGCATTGATGATCGTAGTGCGCGCACAGACCCGTATGGGCACGACATCGGGACCGTTTCTCGACATGGCAGCGAAAGACTATTTTGGCGCAGCCGGGCCGATACGCCTGCCGCTCGAAAGAGATACGCGTCTGCGTCGGCGCATGGTGGAACGGCTGAACGCACAACGCAACACACGGCAAGCCGTTGTGCAGGCGGTTACCGAGCTTGCGGGGGCGCCCCCACGCATTATCGAACCGATGACGGTGCGTGACTGCGGCGCTTGGTGCAGGGCCGGCGGATATGGCGCTGCGCAAAGCCGCTACGGATCGACAAAGGGAGGGCAGTTCATGATCGAGATCTATCCCAAACAGCCTGTCGAGCAGCGGGCTCTTCATGCTGCGCTGTGTGCTGTCAAAGCCTGCGGTGTCACGGCCTGGGTAAGGGTGGAAATGTAATGGACCGACCGATTATCTATGCGGGTGCCGTACCTTTCGACACGGATCTGCTGAGACTTGGCCGTTACGCGAAGGAGGGCATCGGTCGTTTGGCCGAGATTGTCCTTGGACGTCAGACAGTCATGGCTGCGGGGCTTGCCTGTCAGCCTTCATCCACAGATCTGTCTCTTGCGATCGGACCGGGAACCATTGTTGCCCCCTATATGGTCGATGCGGCGCATATAGGCAGTATCACGGCCGGGCTTGAGGCTGACACAGCCAGGACGCAATGTCTGTTTCATCACGATGAGACATTGCATGTTCCGGTACCCGTAACGGGGGCAGCACTGACCGTTTATGCCATCTGTAGCGAGACGGATGACTGTCCGGATATTCTGCCATTCTATAATGCCGATCAGCCCGATCAGACCATGGCGGGGCCGGATAATCGCGGCAAGTCGCTCCCTACGCGCAGGACCGGACGGATCGCTTTCGATGTCGCAACGCGCGCGCCGGTGGTTGCGGGCGCTGTTGTGGTTGCATTGTACAGCCTGGACGTACCCCCCACGGTCGATAATCTGGGTGGCCTCGTCGTTAAGCCGGGGGCTGCGTTCCTGCCAGATCTGACGGAGCTTGCCACCAAGGATTTCGCCCAGCAGATCACACAGCCGCCTGAAATCTGCGCTACGAGTTGTATTCTGACCATCCCCGACTGGGCGCGGCAAATCGAGCTGCGCGCCGTTGGGGCTGGGGGGGGAGGCGCATCATGCACAGCCATTTCACCGGAAGCGGGGTCATTTTCCGGTGCAGGTGGTGGGGCCGGCGGGGATGCCTGGGGGATCTATGCGCTGGATCCGGGCATAGACAACAGGCTTTCTATCACGATCGGATTGGGGGGCGGTCCCGATCAGTCCGGCGGAGCAAGCTTTGTGACCTATGGTGGTCAGCCTTTGCTCAGCGCCGAGGGCGGTCGGCCCGGTGCGTTTTCGAGCGCCCGGATTTCTGTCGGTGGCAGCGGTGGGGGCGCTGACGGAGGGAGTTTGTGGAACCAGAATGGCGGTGCAGGCAGCGATGGCCAGAACGGAACGCTGGTTTTTGCCGGAAATGGCAGTGAAGGACCCTGGGGCGGCGCAGGTAAGGCTGGTTACCAGCTGGGAATAACGGCGACCAAATACGGGGCCGGTGGAGGGGGCGCTTATGCCGCCCGTGCCGTCGGGGAAAGCACGGCGGGCGGGCGCGGTTTTCAAGGCTGCGTCGTTTATCGTTTCCTGAGATAGAACCGCGCCCGGGAGGTTCGGATCCGGTGCAATTGCAGGGATCAGTTCAGAGGGCTGGATGCGGTGTCTTTGATCCAGCGTGCATTCTGGCTACGGAATGACCTGACCTGATCGACAGAGACGGCAGCAGCGTTGTTGCCCCAGCTCTGACGGATGAACGTGACGACATCGGCAATCTCCCGATCGGAGAGAATAGGGTCAAATCCCGGCATGGTTAGAGATGACGGCGCCTTGGCTGTAGCTGGGACACTTGCCCCTCGCAGGACGATCAGAATGAGCGACCCCGGATCCTTGTCCATCAGGGTGGGATTGCCCGCAAGGGGAGGGAAGGCGGGGGCATAGCCATGCCCGTCGGTCCTGTGACAGGCGGCGCAGCGATCGACATAGACCTTCGCGCCGGGACTGGGCAGCTTGCCATGATGCAGCGCATCGGCAATTGCCGGATCGTATTGCCAAGGGGATTCGTTCTTGTGCGCCGGGAGCGATGTCTTGAGGTAGCGTGCTATGGCGTGAAGGTCTGAATCGGTCAGATGTTGCGTACCATGCGCGATCGCATCGCTCATGCCCCCGAAGGCCGATCCGTGCAGATTGCGCCCGGTAGCGAGGAAGGTAACGATGTCATCCTCACTCCAGCGTCCGAGCCCCGTGCGGTTGTCAGCGCGCAGATTGATTGGGGTCCATCCGTCGACGGCAGCACCTCCAGACAGAAAGCTGGCGCCCTGATCGCTGGAAAGTGCTTCTTCCTGCAGGGTCAATGCGCGCGGGGTATGACAGGCACCGCAATGTCCCATGCCCTCCACAAGATAGGCGCCCCGGGCGATATCAGGAGAAGAAAAGCGCTCAGCGTTGGCGAGAGCGGCTTTTGGCGTCGGGGCGAAGCTCAGGCGCCAGAGTGTCATGGGCCAGCGTATGGAAAGTGGCCATGCTATCGTGTTGTGCGGTGTGGCCTTGGTGGAAGGTGCGACACCATAATGAAAGTAGGTCCAGAGCGCGTGGATATCGCTATCGTTTATGCGGGCATATGAGGGAAAGGGCATGGCCGGATAAAGCGGCTTGCCATCGCGACCGATCCCCTTTCGGAGCGCATTCGTGAAATCGGCCTCGGTATAATTGCCAATGCCATGCATTTTATCCGGTGTGATGTTAGGTGCGTAAAGCGTGCCAATCGGAAGAACGAACGGGTTGCCACCGGCGTAAGGTGCTGACCGGTCGTGGGTATGACAGGCTGCGCAATCGGCCGCTGCGGCCAGATAGCGGCCTTTGTCGATAAGATCGGATTGCGGGGAGGCCTTTGCTGCCTGTGAGCCGAGGATGCCCAGAAGGCCGAGGACCAGGCCGCGCTTGACGCGGCTGTGCAGGAAGCCGCGCATCAGAGGGAGACCAGGGGGCCGGGCTTTGAAAGATAATGCGTGCGTATGTGATAAGCAGCCCAATAGGCGAGCGCAGCGACAGTGCCTGTGGGATTATACCCCATGCCCTGTGGGAATGCATTCGAGCCTATGACGAAGACATTCGACACGTCCCAGCTTTGCAGATAGCGGTTCAAGGCGCTGTCTTTGGGGCTGGTTCCCATAACGGCACCGCCGCCGAGATGGGTCGTCTGGTAACGCCGCGTATCGAATGCCTCTCCATGCTCCAGTCGGCCGAGCTCATAGCGCTTTGCGCCGAGCGCCTTCATGATCGGTTCGATCCTGCCGACCACATACTGGTTCATACGGATATCGTTTTCCTTCCAGGTGAAGGTCATGCGCAGCAGAGGCTGGCCGTAGCTGTCTTTCCACGTTGGATCGAGATCGAGATAGACATCGCGATAGGCCATGTTGCTGCCATGCGCATCCATGGCAAGCGAGTGACGATAGGTATCGACGAGTCCGGCCTTGTATCCTGCGCCCCAGCGTGGCGCGGATTTTCCGCCCCCCGTCATGGCGGCTGCAATGGGCTTGACACCAGCCTGATTGACCCAGACAGGCGATCCCCCGATAAAACCGAGCGGCCCGTGGTCAAAATTATCGCTGTTGAAGTCGTCGATGGCGACCCCCGCCCCACCTGCGCCGATGAACTGGTTGGTGAACTGCGTTTCGGATAGCCAGGCATGTGAAGTGGTGATCGTCTGATAGACGAAGTTGCGGCCGATCGTTCCCGTATTGCTGATCGGATCGTAGGGCGTGCCGATACCCGAAAGCAGCATCAGATGAACATTATGGAACTGGAATGCTGCAAGAATGACCAGATCGGCCTCGATCGTTTCCTCACGCTGCGCGCGTTGATCGAGATAGGTTACGCCTGTGGCCTGGCGTCGGTCGCTGTCCAGATTGACCTTCAGTACATGGGCATCGGTGATGAGGGTAAATTCTGGATCGTTGCGTAAGGCGGGCAGGATATTGATGTTCGGCGAGGCCTTTGAATACATATAGCAGTCATAACCACTGCAATATCCACAGAAATTGCACGGGCCCATCTGTAGACCGTAACTATTGGTATATTGTTTTGATGCGTTGGCTGCTGGCAGGGAGTAGGGGTGATACCCGGACTCGGTAGCCGCTTTTCTGAAAAGACTGGCGGTGTATACATCCTGCATGGCGGGAAGCGGGAAATGGTTGCTACGCGATGGCGCGAACACATTGCCTTGTCCGACTACCTGACCATTAACTTTATAGGCCTCGCCTGAGGTGCCGAATACTTTCTCCGCCTTGTCAAAGAACGGCTCCAGCTCCTCATAGGTGACGCCGTAATCCTGAAGATTCATGGTCTCGGGAATGAATTTTGCACCATAGCGTTCGATCACATGACTGCGCAGACGCAGATCGTCAGGGGCGGCGCGAAAATGCACGCCCGACCAGTGCAAACCTGCACCCCCGACCCCTTCACCCGGCAGAAAGGCAGCAAGCTGGCGGTAGGGCAGGGCAGTCTGGTTGATCGTATTGCGTATGGTGACGGTTGTCTTGGCCGGGTTCTGGAAAAGACGGTGACGTATTGCACCACGTAATTCATCGATCGAACCCGGATATGTTCCTTCATCGGCTGTTTTGCGCTCTGGCCCGCGTTCGAGCATGACGACCCGACGTCCTGCCTCGCGCATCTCTTTGGCGAGGATGGCGCCGGCCCAGCCAGCTCCAATGATGACAACGTCGGTCCGTTTTGAAGTCATGCGTTTGGCACTCGGTACAATGAAACATCAGGCATCAAAAAAAGAATCAGGCTTTCCGGGCGCCGATCGATACGGGAGGGAAAGGATAAGCTGCACCTTCCTGGTTGACCCAATCCATAAAATCGGCGCGTGCGCCCGGGAAGCCAAGCAGCATCCAGCCCTGCATGTGAAGATTGCCACCATAAGCAGGATCGGCAAAAACGCCTTCGAGCGTATTGGTACGCAGCTGCTCGAAAAACAGACGCGCATTGAAGGCCGGAAAATTGACTGCACCGCCCTCGAAGGCGGTCAGCAGCTCTACTTGTATCTCAGGCGTGAGATCGGCGAAGGTTTTGCCGCGCTCGGTACGGGCATAGTGATCGGCTGCCTCGATCCCCTGACGGTAGAGATCACAGGGTGCCAGTGGAAGCTGATAGCCCAGATTTGCCGGGCCTTCCTGAAACGGGCCGGACATATACCAGAGCTCTCCCCGGCCATAGGGGGTCTGCATCTGTCCGTCTATGAAATAGGCCACGCCCAGTGCGCTGGCGCCGGGGCCGAGTGCATCATGGGGATAGATGCATTCGCAGGCCGCATCCAGAAACCGGAATTCTTCCGGAGAGAAGAAAGCGGGTTTGCGGTCTGGCATGGGTGAGGCAACGGCCGGGAAAGGAAATTCCTGTCCGGCCAGAAGAAAGAAAGCCGTTGTTCCGGCGGCATTGCGGACGAAACGTCTGCGTGAAGGCGATGGCGCGCTCAACCTGTTCTCCTGACGGAACAACGGAATGGATGTCCCATCATATGGGTCGATGATCGTTCTTCGCGATTGCCGGTGGAAATGCAAGCGGCATTCTGTTGGTTACCGGTGTTTACCGCCCACACCGAGGCAGGCGGTTTGACCATGACTGCTCAGGAATGACCGGCAGGCAGGGTGAGAACCCCGGGTTGAGGCGATTTGACTGCTGGAGCGGCTGGGGCACTGGTGTCATCGCCAAGCGGGAATATGGCGTCTGGCTCCTGCGGCTTTGCATTGCTGATTGCTGACGTATCGCCAGCAGGTGCGGTGGTGGCTGCTGCCGATGCAATCGGGGCATTAGCGGTCGAGATCGACGATGCGGCAGGCGTGTCAGCAACTGCGCTGCTGACCGGGGCAGCGACAGGTGCGCCGGGCCCGATATTCTGCTGCTGGATCGCGCCGGCCAGCGGTGCGCCACTGGCATCGACCAGCCAGTCACGCAGCGATTTCTTGATCTGGAATTCCAGCTCGACATTCATGTCCTGCATCATCTGGCTTGTCAGATCGTACAGTACGGCGCGCGATTCCGGATCCTTGTCGCCCGGGTTGAGGCTGCGTGTGATATGAGCGAGCGCGTAGCCTGCACGACCGCCCGCCGGGGCTGAGACATCGACATGCGCTTCGAGTTCGCCCAGCAGGGTACCGCCCGGAGCATGCAGAATGCTTGCCTTGGTGATCGTGAACGTGCCGTTCCCTTCCGATCCGCTGGCAATCAGGCGGTCGCGGGCCATCTGTTCGAGCGCCTGCTGGGGCGTGGTGGGGGCTTTGCCCGAGATATCGCCCGGCACGCTACCCGGCGGCGCAGAATCGACGATTTCGAGATGCGCGACATTGAGATGCATCTTGCTGAGATAGCTGTAATCCAGCGGGGCAAAGCTTTGCGGCTCGCTGCCTCCACAGGCGGTCAGGACGGGCGCAACGCAGCCCAGAACCAGACAGACTGAACCGAAACGAAGAAAAGACCGGACTCGTGACATGACCTGCTCCTGACAATGCGGCGGATGTTATTTCTTTTTCACGAGAGAGCGAAGACGACCGAGCAGGCCGCTTGACGGTTTGTGATCGTTTTTATGACTCGGTGCAGGATCGTCGCCCGGATGATGCTGGTGCAGGAACGCCCATGATTCGGAAATCATATCTGCCGAGGAGGCAGAGGGTGCAGAAGACAGAGCGGGTTTATCCTCAACCGTATCGATGGTGAGGGACGATGCCTGACCCAACCCGTAATCGCGCGCCTCGAAAGCCTGTGCAGCTTCGATCGCCCCAACATGATCCGGATTGCTGAGATACCAGCCCAGTATGAGAGAGGGTAACATGCCTGCCATTCCATCATCGCTGATAAGGATATTGGCCTTGGGGCAATAAAAGCCCGGCTGCTGGTCGAGCTGTTTTTCCCACCAGGACAGGTAGAAACAGCAATCATGCTTTGTATCGTAAAAACGATGGATCAGCTGGTGATCGACGACGAAAGAAATCTGGGACCGCAAGGGTGCGTCGGAGAACGGCGAAAGCACAACCAGGCTTTCCGGCCCGACACGCGTGCCGAGCAGGCGGCGTATCCTGCGCGATGACAGGACGGCATCGTCGATGCGCGCGACTTCCTTGTTCTGTTCGAGCAATGCGGTCTGCAGCTGACGCAGATCGCCCATCATGCGTACCGACCAGGCAGCCGCAAGCTGCGTCGCCAGAAAAAGCGGGATGGGGCGGGCATCGGGAAGAGGTTCCGGAGAGGCGCTGAGCGCGTGACGTGCCAGCGTGTCGAACCATGGAGAAACCGTGGTCAGGATATCCGCTGGCTGCAGGCGTTGCACAACCTCGATATGAGAGCCGCAATAAGAGCGGCTTTCATCGAAATACCAGACGGCCTGACGGCCGCTCATGGCATCCTGCAATGTCAGACAGATGATGTCGTCAGCCAGATACACGACATCTTTCGCTACCCACTGGTCGTAAAGCGAGGTAATTTTCTCGCCGTCCATGGTTGCCGTATCGAGAAAGGCTTCGGCAGGGTTCATCGCGCAATCTCGGCACGGTCGAAACTGAACCCGACATTGCAGAACTCGCAGTTCATGGTGATCTGGCCGTCTTCAGCCATGTGATCGAGATCATCATCGGGGAATGTCGCGAGGACACTGGCAAGTCTGGCGCGGCTGCACCGGCAGCCGAGACTGACCGCACGGGGGCGGTCTATCAGGACATCCTGCGTGCCGAAAAGTCGTTCGATCAGGGTCGTGGCACTCAGGGTGGGATCGAAGGGTTCTGCGCTGGTCAGCGTATTGCCAAGAATACAGGCCGTTTCCCAGCTATCCTCGTCGATAGCCCCGTCAGTGCCGGTGCCGGCACCTTCAGCATCTTTCCGGGCGATACCGCCCTCTTCGGCGATTTTTTCCAGCAGGAGGGCGCCTGCCTGCCAGCCATCGGCTGTCTTCTCGCAATAGAGACGCATCCAGCACTGATGCTGTTCGCTGGTATTGAAATAATGCATGGCCATATCGGCCAGATTTTCGCCTTCAAGCGCCACGATGCCCTGATGGCGTTCCGTATGGGCACCCTGATCGATGGTGAAGGCAAAATAGCCGTCACCCAGCAGGGCCTTTGCCGGGGCCTGCTCGAGTTCCCCGGATGCGCGCAGGTAAAAGCGTAGCTCACCGCTATCGGTGCAATCGGCCACCAGCATCGATATCGGGCCATCGCCCTTGATCTGGAGGGAAAAGGATCCCTTGAATTTCAGACCAGCGCTCAGCCCGGCAACAAGCGACAGGGCTTCTCCGGCCAGTTGACGACCGCAATCGGGAATATCATGGCGCATGAGCATGATATCGGCCAGTTTGCCCAGACGAACGAGACGCCCGCGCACCGGGCGATTGGCCAGATGGAAGGGCGTTATTCCGTGGGATACGACCAGGTCGGGCACGGTTTCGGGGCGCTGTGTATCCAGAAAGGCAGGTGTCTCGATCATCGTCGTTTCGTCGGTTGCTTCTTGGCTGCGGGTCAGACCCGGCCCCCTCAGGGGCGGGCAGGTTTACCGAAATCCCGCCAGTTCGTGCCTCCCAGAACCCACAGAAGCAGGCCCTTCTGGGCATGAAGACGGTTTTCGGCCTCATCGAATACGACCGAAGCGGAGCTTTCGAAGACGTCCTCGGTCACTTCCTCTCCGATATGGGCAGGGAGGCAGTGCATGAACAGGGCATTGGGGGCTGCTTTCTGCATCAGGGCCGTGTTGACCTGATACGGACGCAGCGTTTCAAGGCGTGCTGCCGATTCAGAATCCGACATGCTTGTCCATGTGTCGGTGACGACGCAGGATGCATCGCGCACAGCCTCAACAGGGTCATGCACAAGGCGTATCCTGCCGCCCTCCGATGCGGCCCAGTCGAGAACTTCCTGTCTGGGTTTCATCGATTCAGGCGTGGCAAGAGTGAGTGAGAAGCCAAAACGCACGGCCCCCTCGATCAGCGAGACGGCCACGTTGTTGCCGTCGCCGATCCAGGCCCAGTGAGAGCCCGCAACAGGGCCGCGATGCTCTTCATAGGTCATGATATCGGCCAAGATCTGCACCGGATGCGAATCAGGCGTCAGACCGTTCACCACCGGAATGGAACTCCAGCGGACCAGCTCGTCCACCATGGCCGTCTCGCCGGTTCTGACCACCAGCACATCCAGAAAGCGTGACAGCACGCGTGCAGTATCGGCCAGGCTCTCGCCACGACCGATCTGCATGTCGGTCGGTGAGAGAACGGATACGTCACCACCGAGCTGGCGCATGCCAACCTCAAATGAGAGACGCGTGCGCGTCGAGGGCTTGGAAAGCATCAGACCCATGCTGCGCCCGGCAAGGGGATGATCGGGGTGCATGGGGACGCGCCGGTTATCCTGCATCGCCTTGACCGCCCGCCCGACATCGATGATATCGCGCAGCGTTGCGGAATCGAGATCGCGCAGATCCAGAAAATGACGGATTGCCGAAGAGGCGGAGTGATCGGTGCCGTTGCTCATGCCTGGCTCTCCAGTGTCTTGTTCTTTGTTTCCATTTCAGCTTCCAGAGCGCGTGCTGCACGCGACAGCATGGCACAGGCTTCGCGGCATTCCTCGGCTGTGACGATCAGGGGAGGCAGAAGACGCAGCACGTTCTCGCCTGCCGTGACGGTCAGCAGGCCTTCTTCCATCACGCGTGCCTGCACCAGGGCGACAGGAAGGCGGCATTTCAGCCCCCACATCAGGCCCTTGCCGCGCGCCAGTTCGAAAACGGTCGGGTGTGCCTGCACCAGCGCATTGAGGGCTTCGCCAAGAGCCTCGCCTGTACGGGCCACATGGTCGAGAAAACCGTCGGCCAGAATGACGTCGAGCACGGCATTGCCCGCAGCACAGGCCAGAGGGTTGCCACCGAATGTCGTGCCATGCGAGCCAGCGCCCATTGAAGAGGCAACCTCTTCATTGGCGAGAATGGCCCCCATGGGGAAACCACCAGCAATGCCCTTGGCTACGGAGATGACATCGGGTGTTACGCCATAGGCTTCGTGAGCGAACAGATTGCCCGTGCGCCCCATACCGGTCTGGACCTCGTCGAGAGCCAGAATCAGGCCGAATTCGTCGCAAACCTGACGCAGCCCGGTCATGAATTGCGGATCGGCCTGCTTGATGCCCGTCTCACCCTGGATCGGTTCGAGCATGATGCCTGCAGTCTGCGGGGTGATGGCAGCACGCAGGGCATTCATGTTGTTGAAAGGAACATGGTCGAAGCCGTCGACAGGTGTGCCGAACCCTTCGAGATAGGCCGGATTGCCCGTTGCTGCGATCATGGCCAGCGTCCGGCCATGAAAGGCGCCATCGCAGCAGATGATGCGTGTGCGCTCGGGATGACCGCGACCCGACTGGGTCTTGCGGATCATCTTGACCATGCCTTCATTGGCTTCCGCGCCCGAGTTGCAGAAGAAAACGCTATCGGCAAAAGAATGCGCGACCAGCCTGTCCGCCAACGTCTCGGCCTGCGGAATCCGGTAGAGATTGGACACATGCATGACGCGTGCGGCCTGATCGGCAATGGCCTTGACCAGACTGGGATGACCATGGCCGAGAGACGAAACGGCTATACCTGCCCCGAAATCGAGAAATCGTCGCCCGTCAGCCGTATACAAGCAAGCGCCCTGACCGTGCTCGAAAGCAAGGTCGACTCGTTTGAATGTTGGCATCAGAGCGGAAATCATGGCGATCAGAGAGCCCGGTTCGAAAAGATTGGAAAAATGCAACAGCAAGAGCCCCGCACCTGAAAGACAGGGCAGGGCACACGCAGCTGCATTCATATGATGGGGTTAATCCGCCCCTTTCGTCAAATTCACTCTGGAATACGCCTGTAGAACAGATCGCGTGCCAGCCAGCATCCGACGCGTATTCCCGCCACGTTCCCGGTTTCGTCGCGCTGGAACCAGAGTGTCCAGTAACCGGGCGGCGAATGATCGAGCGCGCGCAGGCAGGGGATCAGCCAGACATCGTCGCCGAAAGGCAGGAGGCGCTCCATGCGTCCTTTGCCCAGCATGCCGGAAAAGCCGCCATAGAGTACATCGCCTGCATCGGTCAGGGTCAGGATACTCTCCAGTTCATTGCATTCATAATGTCCGGCGAACCCTGTTTTCGCTTGGCCTGCGTTATTCTGGCCCAGGTTGTTCTGGCCCGTGCTCCTCTGGCCCGTGTTCCTCTGGCCTTCGGGCAGGGGCGTCAGGAGAACTTCCCGGTTTTCCTGCGGTCGGGACATGATGAGCCCTTCGTCATGAAGGGACAGGCGTGTCCCGTCCCGACCGGCATGATCCTGGGTCCAGCCGTCGAGCGTCTCGGGCGGATAGGCGTAGCGCAGCGAGAGGCGCTCGCCCGATGGTGTGGGAGCAATGGAAGCCGAAAGCCCTGTCCCGCGATCCAGAAAATGTCCGAGCATTGCCTGATTGCCCTGCGTCGCATCGGAGGGCGGGCGGGACAGGCCGAGTGCAGCCGCGGCCAGCTCTGCGGCAGCCGAATGGGCCTCGGACATGTGATTGAACAGAACGACAACCGAGAGGCGCTCTTTTGCCAGATGAAGGCGATGGCTCCGCCAGCCGCGCAGAGCTCCGCCATGGCCGGTCATTTCATGACCGAACAGCCTGCCTCTTTGCAGACCGAACCCGTAACGTGCCGGCGCGCCATTGCGGAAGGAGACGGGGGCGGAGAGGCGGTTATAAAAGCCCTCAGGATCGTCGCGCTGGGCATCGATGGCTTTTTCCCAGGCGATCATGTCGTCGAGGCTGGCGCCAAGCCCGGCATCGCCGGTCCAGATGATATTATTGACTGCGGGGCGATAGCCGCTCTGCTCATTGCCCTCATAGCCCTGCGTGCCATCGGGCATGGATTGCGTGTTGGCTGCCAGAAAGGCGCTTTCCATGCCATGGGGCGTGAAGATCTGTTTTTGCAGCAACTCGGCAAAGCTGCGACCCGAACAGGCTTCCAGCGCTTCCGAGATCAGATAGAAATTCTGATTGACGTAGGAATAGGCTGTGCCGGGCCTGAACTGCAGGCTTCGTGTGCCGGCAATCACGCGTCTGGCTTCCGCGGCGCCGAAAGCCGATTCAGTGGGGGCGCCGTGCAGCATGGCTACTGCCCAGTAGTCGCGCAGGCCGGACTGGTTGTGCGCCAGATCGAAAATGCCGGGCGGCGGCTCCTGCAGCGCAGGTAGCGAGGCCGCAACGAAGGCATCGAGCGCGTTCCTGTCTGCCCATTTGTCGCGCAGGGCATTATCGAGCAGGGCGCAGGTGAACTGCTTGGTGATCGAACACATGCGAAACTGGGTGCGCGGGGTAAAAGCCAGACGCGCTTCGGCATTGGCATATCCCCAGCTGTGCCGGGCAATGACCTCGCCTTTGCGGATTACCGCAACGGCCCCGCCCGGCCCGGGATAGGAAAGAGGGAGGGTCGCCAGCAGGCGGTCGAGCGAGGCGCGGGTCATGCAAATCTCCGGCAGGTTTTTACCATGGTGCTGCCACGAAGTTATGGCACATTGGCGTCATGTCAGCGATTCCGGATCAGACTCCTCCGCCGACAGCGGAAAACCTGCGCGAGGCGGCCCTGCGTCATCTCGCGCGCTTTGCTGCGACCGAACAGGGACTGGCTCAGGTACTGGACCGTGCCGTGATGCGCTGGGCACGTCGTTGCGCCGCCAATGGGGGTGAAACCGACCAGATCGAGCTTCACCGAGCCCGGAGCAGGGTCATGATCGACACGATCGTTGGCGATATGCGGCGTATCGGGGCGCTGGACGATGCCGCTTTTGCCCGGTCGCGCTCTCTCAGCCTAACCCGGTCCGGTCGCTCGCGCCGCGCCGTAGCCGCCAGCCTGGCTCAGAAAGGCATCGGGGCAGAGGTTCTCGGCAACGCGCTGGAAGAAAGTCTCGGTCATCGCAGCGAGGATGCGGCGCGTGAGCGTGAGCTGGGAGCCGCGCTTGTCTTGGCACGCAAAAGGCGACTGGGTCCTTTCATGCGGGGGGACGCGACAGAAGGGAACGACGGTCCAGCGGAAGAAGAAAACCGCCTGCACCGGCACCAGCGGGCATTGGCCGCTTTTGCACGTGCCGGGTTCGGCCGTGACGTGGCCGAGCGGGCGTTGGCAATGAATCTCGAAGAAGCGGAGGATCGCGTCATGGCGCTGAAATCTTCATGAAGAGGATCATGCTGGGTTTCGGGTTGTGTCTGGGGCTTGCGGCATGCGGGGGTGGCCCGAGGGAATACAGCCGCGCAAGCTTCAACGGCCCGCTGCAATGCGCTCCTTATGCCCGTGCGAAAACAGGGGTCACACTATATGGCGCGGCATCCTCCTGGTGGCGCGGGGCATCGGGCAAGTACCGGCGCACGCAGACGCCCGCACAAGGCGAAATTCTTGTGTTCCGCTCGACCGGGCGTTTGCCTTCGGGGCATGTATCGATCGTGCGCAGCACCGTGTCATCGCGCAAGATTCTGGTCGAACATGCAAACTGGGAGCCGGGCCGTATCGATCGCTCCGTTCCGATCATCGATGTGTCCAGAAACAACGACTGGTCACTCGTGCGTGTATACTGGGCACCGATAAGGAATATGGGTGCACGTGCCTATCCGACCTATGGCTTTATCGTGCCTCGCGATCTGGACGATATTGCGCGCTTGCAAGTGTCGCCCGATCACGCCATGTGAGAAGCAAGAGACAAGACGACAGGATGAGTCCGTCGAGCGAGGAGAGAGATTATGGGTAGCATGAGTCCCCTGCACTGGCTGATAGTGCTTGCCGTTGTGCTCATCCTGTTTGGCGGTGGCAGCAAGATCAGCGGTCTGATGGGCGATTTCGCGAAGGGTATCAAATCCTTCAAGAAGAACATGGCTGAAGACGAGTCCATGGACTCCCATGCAGGTCAGCAGCCTAACGGTCAGATCGCACCGCCGCCTCACGGTGCTGCGCCCGGTGCCCCCCAGGGCAATTTCCAGTCTCCCCAGTACACGCCCCCCGTCTCCGGCGGGAATGTGAACAACGTCAATCACTGAGTTTCGATCATGCAGGTTTCGGACCGACACTGGTCGGATGCGGTGCAGGACGTCGTCAAGGCGGGGCGCAGAATGGACCAGCGCGGCTGGGTGCCCGCAACAGCGGGCAATCTCAGCCGACGTCTTGCCGACGGTCGCATCGCCATTACGCGCTCGGGTGGGCACAAGGGCTTTCTGACCGAACAAGACGTGATCGAAATCGACCCCCAGGGTCGTCCGCTCGATGCCTCTCAGAAATCGAGTGCCGAGACACTGCTGCATACACAGCTTTACGCATTCGATCCGGCAATCGGCGCTGTGCTGCATGGGCATTCGGTGGCGGCGACCGTTCTGTCCATGATGGATCCCGCTCCGGCGATTACCCTTGCGGGATACGAGTTGCTCAAGGTGTTCGAGAGGCAATCGACCCATGAAACGAGCATCGATGTGCCCGTTTTCCACAACGATCAGGATATCGCCCGGCTGGCAGGCGTGATCGCTCCGTCGCTCGGAGGCATGCCCGCGGGATATGTCATCCGGGGTCATGGTGTCTATGTATGGGGGCGTGATATGGCCATGGCGCTTGCCCGTCTCGAGGGTCTGGAGTTCCTGCTGGCCTGCGAACTGGAAAGACGGAAATCATGAGTCGACTAACGATCTATCGTGACGATGCTCCCGGAACCATTCTGCTCGACACGCAGGACGGGCGCGAAATTGCCGAGACCCTTCGGCCGCTGAATGTCCGCTTCGAGCGCTGGCAATCGCCCGTCACGCCCGCCAAGGATGCACCGACGGAGGATATCCTCGAAGCCTATCGTCCCTATCTCGACGGGCTGATGGGCGAGACGGGAGCCGGAAGCGCTGACGTGGTGCGGTTTGACCGCAATACGCCGCAGATCGCGGCCATGCGCGAGAAATATCTGTCCGAGCATACGCATAGCGAAGACGAAGTCCGGTTTTTTGTCCACGGTCAGGGTGCATTCGTCCTGCATGTGGGAGACCGTGTCTATTCGGTGCTCTGCGTTCAGGGCGATCTGATTTCCGTGCCTGCCGGAACGCCTCACTGGTTCGATGCAGGGCTCGATCCCGACGTCGTCGCGCTTCGCGTCTTTACGGATACGACCGGCTGGGTCGCCGATTATACGGGCGACGAGATTGCGCGCCGGTTTCCTGTGACCATTCCGGATATTGCCGCATGAGTGCCATTCGTCTGATCCTGCTCGATATCGAAGGGACAACCCTGCCGATCTCTTTCGTCAAGGACGTGCTCTTTCCCTATTCCGACAAGATCATGCCGTCGCTTCTGCAAGAGCAGGCGGAAAACCCGCTGGTGAAAGTGGCTCTGGCCGATATCGAGGCTGCCAATCCCGGTTGCGATCCGGTGGCGCAGCTTCACGACTGGACGGTACGTGACGAAAAGGTTGCCCCTCTCAAATCCCTTCAAGGTCTTGCCTGGAAAAGCGGTTTCGAGAGCGGCGATCTCAAGGCGCGTCTGTACCCCGATGTACCGCCTGCGCTCAAAGCCTGGCACGCTACCGGGCTGCGTCTTGCCGTCTATTCTTCCGGTTCCGCCAGCGCGCAGCGCCTGCTTTATGGCTATTCCGATGCGGGCGATCTGACAGACCTGTTCGAGGCATTCTACGACCTCGATGTGGGTGGCAAGAAAATTGCCGAGAGCTATCGGCAGATCGCCTTACGGGCGGGCGTTGCACCGGGGCAGATCCTGTTTCTCTCCGACATCGGCGCAGAACTCGATGCCGCTGCCGAAGCAGGGCTCAGAACCTGCCAGCTCGTTCGTGCAGAAGACGGTACGAAGCCTCACCCCGGCGTCCATCAGGCCGCAGACCTGCGCAGTGTCAGCCAGCAGTTCGAGCTGCCTGTTTCATGACCCTGCACGAGGACTGGACGGCAATCCCGCCAGAGGCGCGCGGAGCTGCCGTGGCCCTCGGCAATTTCGATGGCGTGCATCTGGGCCATGTCCATCTTCTCAGATCGCTCCATGCGGCGCGCCCCGATCTGACGCTCGGGGCCTTGACCTTCGAACCGCACCCACGCGAGTTCTTTCGTCCTCAGGACCCTCCCTTGCGTCTGATGCTGCCGGAGATCCGTACGCGCATTCTGCATGAGCAGGGTGCGCGGCACGTCTTCCAGCTTCGCTTCGATGCTGATTTCAGCCATCTGACACCGGATCAGTTTGTCGAGACCGTGCTTCATGCGGGGCTCGGCGTGCGCCATGTGGCTTGTGGGCCCGATTTCGCTTTCGGTCACAGACGGAGCGGCAATATCGCCTATCTCGGGCAGAAGCTCGAGAGTCTTGGTATCGGTCTTACCGTAGTGCCGCCATTGACGGATATAGGGGGGCCTTACTCTTCGTCGCGCATCCGTCGCCTTCTTCAGGAAGGATATCCCGAACGCGCGGCCGAGGAGCTCGGTCGGCCCTGGTTCATCACCGGTGAAGTCGCCCATGGCGACAAACGCGGGCGTCTTCTCGGTTTTCCGACAGCCAATATTCCGCTCGGGCGTCATGTCGAACCGGCGCGCGGCGTCTATGCAGTGAGTGTGCGCCATCCCGATGGCCGGGTCACACCCGGTGTTGCCAATATCGGACGCCGCCCCACGATCGACGACGGGCAGGAAAGCCGACTTGAAGTGCATCTCTTCGACGTGAACGAAGACCTTTATGGCCAGACGCTCGAAGTCAGCCTGCACAAGCTGCTGCGCGAAGAAAAACGTTTTGCCGGGCTCGATGAGCTCAAGGCGCAGATTGCGGACGATGCGCAAGCTGCCCGCGCCGCTCTTGCCTCCCTCACTTTTCTCCCGCCTCCTGCGACCCGTATCCCCTGAGTGCCCGGCTTCCCGCTTCTGTGTCATCCGATCCGCTCGATGGACTGTTGCGCGGTATAAATCATGTCACGCTCTGCACGAGCGATCTGACCCGGTCACTTGGGTTTTATTGCGGTCTTCTGGGATGTCGCCTCAGGGCGCGCTGGGGGAAGGGGGCCTATCTGGAGGCCGGATCACTCTGGCTTTGTCTGGAACTCAGCAAAAACGCGCCGATCCAGCCCCGCGATGACGACACCCATCTGGCTTTCTCGCTCGATGAAAAAGGCTTCGCGCTTCTGACTGCAAAGCTCGAAGGCCATGTGAAGCTGTGGAAGGCAAACAGAAGCGAAGGCGCATCGCTCTATTGTCTCGATCCTGACGGCCATAAGCTGGAATTGCATGTGGGGTCGCTCGAAACACGACTTGCGCATTGGCGCGTTGCACCACCGGCCGGTCTGGAGGATCTCGAAATCACCTGAACCGGGCCAGAGCCGTAAGGGCCAGACATGCACCTGTCCCTTTTGTGATGATTTTTGTGGTTTATATCACATCACTTCGCGTTATAGATTACCTAACGTTAATCGAACGAAGGGGGATGCTATGTTTGGCGCGATGCAGATGTATCAGATGCAGGCGATGGAACAGCACATCGCCCAGAAAGACTCCCGCAGAAAAGAAAGCGTTTCACGCCTTGTCAGGCTGAAGGCTTTTCTGAGGCAGGACCTTAACACGCTGGGTCAGCAGATCGATGAGACACTGGAAAGTGTCTGTGCGCCTTCCGGCTTGAAATCGCAGACGCGTCTGCCCTGAAACCGGCAGTCAGGGCAGTCGGATTCCGGTGCTGTTTTGTTGTCGTCCGGTATCCGCGTACTGCCTCTATCAGGAGCTACTGGGATTACGACCCAGAATATGGCTCTGCCAATTGTGAGCCGGGATTTGACCGCTGCTCTTGACCCAGAAGCCTGCATCTTCGCATAACTCGGGGTTCCCTGACTCCGTCGATTGATCGAAGATGCCTGATTCAAAAAGCCCCGATCCTCAGGACCGTTATCGCGACACGGTCTTCCTGCCTCGCACAAGCTTCCCGATGCGCGGCAATCTGCCCACGCGCGAGCCGCAGACGCTTGCACGCTGGGACGCGATCGGACTGGATGAGAGCATTTTCGAGGCAGGCAAGGGCAAGCCGGTCTTCACATTGCATGACGGGCCGCCCTATGCGAACGGCAATCTGCATATCGGCCACGCGCTGAACAAGATCAACAAGGATGTCATCAATCGTGCCCAGCGCATGAATGGTGCCCGTGTGCGCTTCATCCCGGGCTGGGACTGTCACGGCCTGCCGATCGAATGGCGTGTCGAGGAAGAATACCGCAAGGCTGGCAAGAACAAGGACGATGTGCCCGTTCTGCAGTTCCGTGCCGAATGTCGTGACTATGCGCGTCGCTGGCTCGATATCCAGGCCGAGGAGTTCAAGCGTCTGGGCGTGCAGGCCGAGTGGAAAAACCGCTACGCCACGATGGATTTCTCATCCGAATCCGCCATCGTGGCAGAAATCGGCAAGTTCCTGCTCAATGGTGGCCTGTATCGTGGCCTGCGTCCGGTCATGTGGAGCCCGGTCGAGAAGACCGCCCTTGCCGAGGCCGAGATCGAATACCACGACATCACCTCCACCACGATCCATGTAGCCTTTCCCATCGAGGCAGACCCGACCCCCGGTCAGGCGCTTCAGGGAGCATCAGCTGTCATCTGGACGACCACGCCCTGGACCATTCCGGCCAATCGCGCCATCGCCTATGGGCCGGAGATCGCCTATGTCGTGCTGCGCGCCGATATCATGGACGAAAACAGCCTCGTCACCCCCGGTTCGCGCTTTCTGGTGGCCGAAGAGCGTGTAAGCGATTTCTGCCAGCAGGCCGGTATCCAGGACCATCACATCCTCTACACCCTGCCGGGCGAAGCGCTTGAGGGGACGATCTGCGCGCATCCGCTGCGTGGGTGCGGTTATGAATTCGACGTGCCCATGCTGCCCGGCGATTTCGTGACGACCGATGCCGGTACGGGCCTTGTGCATATGGCGCCTGCCCATGGCCAGGACGATTTTCTGCTCACGCGTCAATACGGCATCGAAGTACCCGAGCTGGTGCAGGATGACGGCACCTATGCGCCATGGGTACCGCATTTCGCCGGTATCCATGTGTTCAAGGCTGCCGACCCGGTCTGTGCGGCGCTTACCGAAGCGGCACAGCGCTGGGCCGCGAATGGCGATGCCGCAGCCGGTCTCGTGGCACGGTCGAGCATCGTGCATTCCTATCCGCATTCCTGGCGCTCGCGTAAGCCGATCATCTTCCGCGCCACCCCGCAATGGTTCATCCGCATGGATGGTGATCTGGCCCTGCGTCGCAAGTCGCTGGATGCGCTGGCCGGTGTCACCTTCGTGCCGGAAGCCTCGCGCAATCGTCTGACCTCCATGATCGAGCAGCGTCCCGACTGGTGCATCAGCCGCCAGCGCGCCTGGGGCGTGCCGATTGCCGTTTTCGTGGAAAAGAGCACGGGCGAGGTGCTGCGCGACCCTGAGGTCATGCAGCGTATCGTCGATGCGATGGCCAAGCATGGCGCCGATATCTGGTATAGTGCCGATCCGGCTGTCTTCCTGGGCGAGGGACGCGATCCCGCAGAATACGAGCAGGTTTTCGATATCGTCGATGTCTGGTTCGAAAGCGGATCGACCCACAGTTTCGTGCTGGGTCGGGACGGACTGAACTTCCCCGCCGATCTTTATCTGGAAGGGTCGGATCAGCATCGCGGCTGGTTCCAGTCCTCACTGCTCGAAAGCGTCGGCACGCTTGGCGTGGCACCCATGAAGGCCATCGTCACCAACGGCTTCGTGCTCGACGAGCAGGGCCGCAAGATGTCCAAATCCCTGGGCAATGTAATTGCGCCCAAGGAGGTAACCGACAAGCTGGGCGCCGATATCCTGCGTCTTTGGGTCGTGAACTCCGACAGCAATGAAGATCTCCGTATCGGTAACGAGATCCTCAAGCAGCAGGGTGAGCTCTATCGTCGTCTGCGCAACACGCTGCGCTGGCTTCTTGGCGCGCTTGACGGCTACACGCCCGAAGAGGCCCTCCCATTCGAGCAGCTACCCGAGCTTGAGCGTTATATCCTTCATCGCCTGAGCGATCTCGGGGGCATGATCAAGCAGGCCGTCCAGACCCATCAATGGGTTGGCGTCTATCCCATGCTGCACGGTTTCTGCACGACCGATCTGTCGGCGTTCTATTTCGACGTGCGCAAGGACGCGCTTTATTGCGATGCGCCTTCCTCGCTGCGTCGTCGCGCTGCCCGTACCGTGCTCGATATCCTGCATCGCGCGCTCTCGACATGGCTTGCACCTGTGCTGGTGTTTACGGCCGAAGAGGCATGGACATCCCGCTTCGGCGAGGAAAGCTCGGTCCACCTCCAGAGCTTCCTCGAGCCAGATCCCAACTGGCACGATGTGACTCTTGGCGATCGCTGGAACCAGATACGTGCCCTGCGTCGCGTCATAACCACGGAGCTCGAAGGGGCACGTCGCGGCGGCGTTATCGGTTCGTCTCTCGAAGCCCGCCTCAGCCTGCCGCTCACGGAGCAGGAACAGGCCGTGTTCGGCGATGTCGACTGGGCAGAGCTTGCGATCGTGTCCCAGGCGGATATCCAGCTTCTGACCAACGCGCCCTCGCTCTATATCGAGGATACGGACAGGGCAGAGCATGAAGGCGTGATCGAGGCGCATCCCGGCCCCAGCGTGGGCGAGGCAGAGGGCAGCAAATGCCTGCGTTGCTGGCGTGTGCTTCCTGAAGTGGGCAGCCAGACCGAGCATCCCGGTCTGTGCCTGCGCTGCAGCGATGTGGTGACGATGTGAAGGGGGCGAAGATCACCGTTTCTGTCGGTCGGCCGGCCACACTTGTTGCCGGTATCGTCGCTTTCGTGACGGTGCTCTGCGCCGATCAGGTCAGCAAATGGTGGATTCTCGACGTTTTCGATCTTCCCGCCAAAGGCAGCGTCGCGATCATGCCTGGGCTCAACTTCACCATGGTGTGGAACCATGCGGTGACGTTCGGCATGCTGGGCGGGGTCGGGTCCTGGGGGCCGCTTCTGTTCTGTACCGTCGCCCTTCTCGCCGTACTGGCGCTGCTCTGGCAGATGATCAGAACGACGCGCATGGTGGTGGCCATTGCTTCGGCGGCAATTGCAGGCGGTGCGGTCGGGAATGTGATCGACCGGATGCGTTATGGCGCTGTGGTCGATTTCATTCATGCACATGCCTTCGGCTGGAGCTGGTACGTCTTCAATGTGGCCGACTCCGCCATCGTTTGTGGCGTAATTGCCTGGGTAATCGACTCGATCTGGTCCGAGCGTCGTCAAGCGCGGTCGGCCAACCAGTCCGGCACGCCTTCCTCTCCCGCGTCACGCGGGCATTGATCTCTTGTCGACGTCGAAACGCTCCATTAGGATCGAGACCGATATGGCTCAGCTCTCCCTCCCGTCCGTCCTCCGCGTCCTGCCGGTTCTCGGCCTGACCGCGCTCCTTCCGGCCTGTTCCGGCTCAGATGTCTCGCGCGCGTTCGGTCTCGAACGCTCGATGCCGGACGAGTATACGGTCACGACGCGTGCGCCGCTCTCCATGCCGCCTTCCGAGCAGCTGAGCCTGCCGGGTCAGGGTGAGCACAGCGTGGATGAAAATCCGCGCACACAGGCGCTCGAAACGCTCTCGCCCAATGCCGCGCTGCATCCTTCGACGGGCAGTGACAGTGCCGGTCAGCAGGCCCTGATGGGTCAGGTCGATCAGGCTTCCAAGGCCCCCAACAATGCCGAACTCGGGGCAGCTGGTGCCGGTCTGACCGACGAGCTGATGTTCTGGCGCGGCGGCAATGCGGGCAGTGTGGTCGATAGCGAGGCTGAAAACCGTCGTATCCAGCGCGCTTCTGCCCTCGGTCAGAATCCCTCGATCGGTGCAACCCCCACCAAGAAATCGAAGAGCGCTTTCCTCGGCGTCTTCTGATGCCGATTCATGTCATTGTCTGAGCCTATTCGTCTCCGGCCGCAGCTCCGTCGCCTTTCCAGTCATGTCATCGACCTGATCGCGGCAGGAGAAGTGGTCGAGCGGCCAGCTGCCGCACTCAAGGAGTTGGTTGAAAACGCCCTGGACGCCGGGGCGACACGGCTCGATGTCTCCCTTGCGAATGGTGGATGCGACCGTATCGAGGTGATCGATAACGGCTGTGGCATGTCACCTGACGATCTCCTGATGGCGGTTGAGCGGCATTGTACCTCCAAGCTGAGCGACGAGACCTTGACCCGCATCGTCACGCTTGGGTTTCGTGGGGAGGCCCTGCCCTCGATTGGCGCGACTGCGCGCCTTTCCCTGACATCGCGCCAGCCCGACTCGGACACTGCGTGGATGCTGCGTCTGGATGGCGGCATTCTGACCCCACCCGCGCCCGCGCCGGGTGCACCAGGCACGCGTGTCGTGGTTGAGGATCTGTTTTTTGCCACACCGGCACGCCGTAAATTTCTCAAGAGCGCGCGTGTAGAGGGGAGCCACGCCGAATCGGTCATGCGACGTCTGGCTTTGTCCGCACCGCATTGCGCCATGCGTTTCTCGCTGGATGACCGGCAGGTTTTCGACTTCCCGGCGCAGGATACACGCGCGCGTGTTCAGGCCGTGCTCGGTGAAAGCGATTCGCTCATCATGCTCGATGAGGAACGCAACGGCCTGCATCTCACCGGTTTCATCTGTGGCCCCGCAGCGACGCGGGCCACGGCTGCGGCGCAGTTTCTTGTCGTTAACAATCGCCCCGTTGCCGATCCCCTGATGAAAACCGCCATACGCGTGGCCTATCGTCCTGTGATCGAACCGGGCCGCCATCCTATTCTGGCGTTGCATCTGACCCTGCCTCATGACCGGGTGGACGTGAATGTACACCCCTCCAAAACCGAGCTGCGTTTTGCTGATGAAGCCGACGTGCGTGGTCTCATGATCGGGGCGATGCAGCGTGCGCTGGGTCATGGTGCGGGCGAGGGGGGTATACGCATGCGCTTTGCGGCCCCGGCCAGGCAGGCCATTCAGTATCCTCCGCCAGATCCTGTGCGCCTTACTCCCGGATTCGTGGCAGCGCACGACACCCTGCGTGGTATCGGCGCGCCGACCCACAGCGAAGCTCCGCAAGGAGTTGGTGGCTTCTCAGAAGGACTGGGGTCCTTCGCTCCGGCGGCCCGACCGGTGGTGCAGCCCGATCCGGTGCAAAGCGGAGGCTTTCCGCTCGGTGCGCCGGTCGCCCAGATTTTCGATACCTATATTCTGGCTGTCGGTGGGGACGGCGATCTGATTCTGGTCGATCAGCATGCAGCCCACGAGCGCCTGACCCATGAAAAACTGCTCGCCCAGTACGGCACCGGGACGATCAAGGCACAGCGCCTGCTGTTGCCTGAAGTGATCGACCTTCCCCCCGGTCAGGCAGGACGCCTGATGGAGTGGAAAGACGCTCTCGAAAAACTCGGCCTGGAAGTCGAGTCGTTTGGTGGGGGGAGCGTGCTGCTGAGAACCATGCCCGTGCTCTTGCAGGGCGGCGATGGCGTTTCCCTGTTACGCGATCTGTCGGAGGAACTGGCAGCCGATCCGGATCTACAACCGGGCGACAGTGCTGCCCTCGAACGCCGGATCGATGCGGTGATCGCACGTATGGCGTGTCATGGCAGTATTCGCGCGGGCAGGCGTCTCCAGCAGGATGAAATGTCTGCCCTGTTGCGCCAGATGGAACAGACGCCGCGTGCCGGAACATGCTCCCATGGGAGGCCTACCTGGCTGCGTCTCGGACGCGACGAGCTGGAAAAGCTTTTCGGTCGTATACGCTAAAGGCGCGGAAGAGCGATAATTGCTGCTCCCGGGCATTCAGGGATGACGGTGGATACAAAAAAGGCCCTGCGCAGCGCAGGGCCTTTTTCGGGACAAAGACGATCAGGAAGGGCTATGCGCCATCTTGTGTCTTTTGACCGTGGCAGGCTGCGTAACCGAGATCACATCGCCCGAAACGAACAGGATCGAGTCGACGGCATTCTGCAGGGCCTCGGCTGCTGCTTTCGCGTCGCCGCCATCCATGAAAACAGAGGCGCGATGCACGTCACCCGAGATCATTTCGAGCGGTGCCAGTGCAACAACATATTGCACCTGCGTTCCGACCACCTGCAGGTCCTGATCGACAAGCTTGGTGTCGCCAGTCTTCATATGCTGATTGGCATTGGCCAGGGCGGTCTGCTGTGCGGGGGCCAGCGCATCGGTCACGGCGTATTCGCCCCCTACCGGCAGCCAGTGCAGCGGTGCGCCGCTCACGGCAAGGCGCTTGGGCGCGCCGTGGCTTGGGACGGGCTGCATGGCATCTTCGGCTCGGACAAAGGCCTTGTTATCCTTGGCGGCCTTGTCGAGGCGGGCTTCCGCTTCGTCGATCAGGCTCTGTGCCTGGCCGTTCTGGTTATTCGCCAGAGCCTGCTGAGCCAGCAGGATATTGGAGAACGCTTTCTGGCCATCCTTGGACAGTCGACCGAAATCGCGATCGGCATGAGCCTGATCCTTGGCCATCATGGCCGCGTTGTCTGCCTGCTGTGTTGCGGCAAAAGCGGGCGCTCCGGCCAGTGTCAAAAGGGCGGACCCGGCAATCATCAGGCGGCGCATTGGTGCTCTCCTTGGTTCGTATCTCTTGATGAGACTTCGGGAACCGTAACGACAAAGCAGGGCCGCCTGTTGCATGACATCGACGTTAACACGCCGCCATGCGGCATCCGACCTGACAATGTGCGACGAACAGATCGCCGGACAGGCTGTCGGATGCGATATCGGAAACCCTTTCAGGTCGGGGGTACGGTTTCGCTATCCGGCGGGGGCTTGCGCGAGGTCAGCACGTTCCCGGCCGAAGCTCCGGCAATACAGAGTACGCCCATCCATCGCGCAACCGACAGGGACTCGCCCAGAAGCAGGAGGCCTGAAATCGACCCGAGAACCGGTTCCAGGCTGAGCAGAATGCCAAGATCGCGCGGGCCGAGCCGACGCATGGCCATCATGTCGAGAATATAGGGTACGGCCGAAGACAGGATGGCGACCCCGACCGCCTGAAGACCCTGATGGGGGTGCGTGACGGCGGGTGTCAGGGCAGGGATCAGCCAGGGCAGAAGCAGGATTCCTGCTGTGGTCATACCAAGTGTCGTGGCCTGGGCTGCAGGCATCACGCGCCCGATTTTCGTGCCTGTCAGGATATAAACGACCCAGCCGACCGCACTGGTCAGGGCCGCGATCACGCCGATCGGATCCAGATGGCCCTCCACATGATCGGGGCGCAGAAGCAGATAGAGCCCGCCGAGAACCATACCCGCCCAGAGTAGATCGAGCAGGCGTCGCGAACCGATCAGGGCGAGAGAAAGCGGTCCCATGAACTCGAAGGCCACGACGAGCCCAAGGGGCAGACGCACGAGAGCGACGTAGAAGGCAAAGTTCATCACCGCCATCGAGGCGCCATAGGGCAGGAGCAGTTTCCACATGCCCGGCTGGAGCACCGATGGGCCGGGGCGCATCACTACCAGCAGAATGACCGCAGCAAGGCAGACACGCAGCCCCACCATGCCTTCGGCACCGAAAAGCGGAAACAGGCTTTTGGCCAGTGCGGCCCCAACCTGAAAGGAGGAGATCCCGCCGATCAGAAGGGCGAGACCGCCAAGCTTGTCGAGAGGCGTCGAGTTGGGGTGATCGAAAGCCGCCATCAGACGTCGAGCAGCTCGGCCGAGCGGGCATGCTCCTGAATGAAGCGAAAGCGCAGCTCGGGCTTGCGCCCCATCAGGCTTTCGACACGGTCGCTGGTCAAAGCGCGATCCTCCGGAGGGGTGACGACCCGCAGCAGGGTGCGTTTGGCCGGATCCATGGTCGTCTGCTTGAGATCTTTCACAGGCATCTCGCCAAGACCCTTGAATCGCGAGATCTCGACCTTGGCCCCCTGTTTGAAATCGCGCTTGAGGCGACGCACGCGATCATCGTCATCCATTGCATAGACCGTCTTGGCACCATGGGTCAGGCGATAGAGCGGCGGCTGCGCCAGATAAAGGTGACCCTTGCGCACCAGATCGGGCATTTCGCGATAGAAGAACGTCATGAGCAGCGAGGCGATATGCGCGCCGTCGACGTCTGCATCGGTCATGATAATGACACGACCGTAGCGCAGGCGCGAGACGTCGAAACCCGAACCGGATCCGCAACCGAGGGCCTCGACCAGATCGCGTAGCTCCTGATTGGCTTTCAGCTTGTCAGCAGTCGCCGAAGCCACGTTCAGGATCTTGCCGCGCAGGGGGAGAACAGCCTGTGTCTCGCGGTCGCGTGCCTGACGGGCAGACCCGCCTGCCGAATCGCCTTCCACCAGAAACAATTCGGTATCGGCCGCATTCTCGCGTGTGCAATCGGTCAGCTTGCCCGGCAGACGCAGGCGGCGTGTCGCGCTCTTGCGCGGTGTATCCTTGCTCTCACGGCGGCGCAGGCGCTCTTCAGCGCGCTCGATGATGAAGGCCAGCAGGTTGTCTGCCTGAGCCGGATTCCCGCCCAGCCAGTGATCCAGCCGGTCGCGTAGCGCCCCTTCGACCAGACGGCTGGCCTCCTGCGTTGTCAGCTTTTCCTTTGTCTGGCCCTGAAAATGCGGATCGCGGATGAACACTGAAAGCTTGGCAGCCAGTGCACCCAGAATATCCTCTGCCGTGACAGCCGCCGCACGCTTGGTATTGCGGCTATCGCCCCAGGCCCGGAATCCCTTCACCAGAGCAGCGCGGAAGCCTGCCTCATGCGTGCCGCCCTGCGGCGTGGGAATGGTATTGCAGTAGGAGGTCATGCTCGATGCCCCCTGCTCCAGAAAGGCGACCGCCCATTCCAGCTTGCCGCCTGTCCGCCCATCCGCAGCCTGCGGAAGCTCGGCCTCGCCCGCCCAGACCGGCGCCAGAAGAGCCGGAGTAGTGCCAAGTTCGGCGTTGAGGCTGTCGGCCAGGCCATTGGGAAAATGGATGGTCTCTTCAGCAGGAATGTCGTCTCCCGCCTTGAGAAGGGCAGGATCGACGCTCCAGCGAATAGTCACGCCGCGGAAAAGCGCCGCCTTGGAACAGCAGAGGCGATAAAGACGCTGGGGCGAGAAGCTCAGCGCTCCGAAAATCTCGGGATCGGGGGAAAAACGTATGGTGGTGCCACGGCGGTTGGGCGCATTGCCGACCTGCTTCAGCGGAGTAATCGGCTTTCCCCGGGCGTAATCCTGACGCCAGAGCAGCTTTTCGCGCGCAACCTCGACTTCGAGCCTGTCCGAAAGCGCATTGACGACAGACGACCCCACCCCGTGCAGACCGCCCGATGTGTCATAGGCCTTGCCGGAAAATTTCCCACCTGCATGAAGCGTGGTGAAAATGACTTCCAGCGCCGAGCGATCCTGGAACTTGGGATGCGGGTCTACCGGGATACCGCGTCCGTTATCGCGCACCATGAGCAGATGCGGGCCTTCGAGTGCCACATCGATCACGCTGGCATGGCCCGCCACCGCCTCATCCATGGCGTTGTCGAGTATCTCGGAGGCGAGATGATGATAGGCGGTATCGTCGGTGCCGCCGATATACATGCCGGGACGGCGTCGGACCGGCTCAAGTCCTTCCAGGACTTCGATCTGGTCGGCACCGTAATTTTCCGGAACCGGAGCCTGCACCGTCTTGCGCGACCGGCGCGCAGGCTTTTCATCGCTCTTGAAGAGGTCGTCGTTCATATTGCGTTCTTGACGGCCTCGCCGGGGCGCCGTCAAGCGCCCCGTGCAGGGAGGGATCAGATTTTAGGCGCGTGTCTTGCGATGGCTGCGACGCGTGCTGGTGGCCCGGCCATGCGTGGTGGCTTCGGGGGCCGAGCAGGTCTCGAACGAAGCGGGCTGAACCACGTCTTTTGCATCGGCATAATGGGCGAGATCGGCCCCGTCTTCGAGCGCATCGACTTCGTCGAACATCGCCACGCGCTGCTGGCAGAAGATCGTTCCGGCCTTGAGGCCGCCCTCGGACTGAACATTCGCCAGCTGGGTGATGTAGTCGTCATGCGCCTTCATGGCGTTACGGCCATAGGCGGATTTGAAATAGGTGTTCAGGCGCTCTTCTTCCGCAGCCAGCTTGGGGCGGAACTTCGTGACGAAGGCATTGTAGCGATCCTGTGCGCTGCATGAGAGCGCGGTCACCATCAGCTCGCTCTTCAGTCCCTGCACGTTGAAGGCTTCATGCGCCGGGGACTCGCTGCATCCTGCGGCGAAAGCGGCACCGGAGGTGACGAACGTGGCGGCAAGCAGGCTGCAGGCGGTGAAACGCGCGAACGGGCGCAGGAGGCGTTGCCGGGCAGAAAGCGACATCAGGAGACTCCACAGGAACAGAAAGAGTGAGACGGTCGTTCGAAAGGCGTGCGGCGGCATAGTTGCATCATGCGCGCGCGAGACGGAATTGTATTATGACTATGTCGCAGCAATTGCGGCGAGAAAATGCTCGCAAGCAAGAGCGAAGGTCGAATTTGCAAAAAAAAATCCGCCCGGGCTTTTCTTTTGTCTCAGCCCTGTCTCCCCCCTTCCGGTGGGGGCCAGCTTGCGCTAGGGCCATTGACGAATCTGTTTTCAGGCGCGTTGATCGTGCTTCGAAACTTCCGGTGTCGGGCCTGCTGGTACAAGGCAGAATCGATTTTCGATGAAATGTGATCAGTGGAGTTGATGGTGCGACTGCGTGGTTCTGCAATTACTCTCGTTTCGGCCCTGACCCTGGCGGCCTGCGCCCAAAAGCCCGTCGTCCAGCGCGTCGTGCCTCCCAATCCTTTCGGCTATCAGAAGGTCTCGGCCGTCTGCACCACGACCCCGGTCAAGACGGCGGCCGATGGCAGCATGAGCGTCGATATGACGGTACGCAGCGATGACGGCCTGTGCGCCCTGTCCATCCAGAAACCGGGCAACACCAATTACCGCTCCTTCGGTGTTTCGCCTGCGCCTGCGCATGGCAAGGCCTTCATGTATAATTTCGACGACCACACCTACATCACCTACACGCCCAGCACGGCCTATGCCGGCAAGGACAGCTTCACGGCTATCCTGATCCCCGGCGGAAACGCGCCGCGCACGAAGCTGACCGTCAATGCGACGGTGGATGCGACAGGCGTGACAGTTGCAGCGCCGCCTGCACCGGTTCTGGCACCTGCTGCCAAGAAGCCCGTCGCGAAGCACACGACAACGCGTCGCAAGACCAGCAAGAAGTAAGAACCCGAGTCGGTCGGCGCCCCGCTTGCGGGATTGACGCGCCGACCCTTGCTATCATCCAGCGCATCCCCCGGACATATCGTCGTGGCGATGCCGGGTGGTACGCGCCGGTTTTCAGATCGAGAACGAGATCGGCTCGTGCACAGGGCGTCGCAGTCCCGCGGCCTCGGCACGGCGAACCATTTCTTCCAGCGTAAGCGCTGCCATCTCACCACGCACGGTTTCGTCCAGAACCTGCCAGCAGGGTTCGATCACGCTGCGAAACAGCGCACCCTGAGCCGTTTCCTCTGCCCCGCTATCTTCGGACACCACGACGCGTACGATCTCGTCGAGACCGATATCGCGCTGCGGTCGTCCCAGACGATATCCCCCGCGCGGCCCACGCACGCTTTCGAGCAGGCCCGAGCGCGAGAGCGCCTGAAGCAGGGGCTCGATGCCCCTGCGGGCCAGTCCGGCACGCTCTGCAATATCCCCACCGCTGACGAGGCTGGAGCGCCCGGCATGGAAGGCCACATCGACCATGATGATCACAGCAATCATCGCCCTGTCCCTGCGGAGATACATACGGATTTTTCCTCAATGACAAATTACGCGTAATGTAGCAGTTATTGCCGCAAAATCACAGACCGGCATCGCGGGAATCAGAATCCCGCATCGCAGCACATCAAGGATTGAGTCATGACCACCCGACAGGAGATGTCCGAAGATCGTGGGCTGGCATCGCGTTATGCAGCGCCACGGGGCCGCATCTATAAGTCCATTCTCGAAACCGTAGGCGGCACGCCGCTCGTCGCGGTTCCCCGCCTGACACAGGCGGACAAGCTGCATGCACGTCTGCTGCTCAAGCTCGAATTTTTCAATCCGCTGGGGTCGGTCAAGGACCGTATCGGCGTTGCGCTCATCCAGCAGGCGGAAGCCCGCGGCGAAATCACGCCGGGCCGTACGGTGCTCGTCGAGCCGACCTCGGGCAATACGGGCATTTCGCTCGCCTTCGCTTCGGCAGCTCTCGGCTACAGGCTGATCGTCACCATGCCCGAGAGTGCATCGATCGAGCGACGCAAGATGCTGCGCATGATGGATGCACAGCTGGAGCTCACACCGGCAGCCCGGGGTATGGCAGGCGCCATTCTGCGCGCAGAGGAGCTCGTGGCGTCTCTTCCCGATGCCTGGATGCCCAGCCAGTTCGACAATCCGGCCAATCCTGAAATCCATGCCCTGACGACAGCCGAGGAGCTTTGGGAGGATACGCAGGGCGAGATCGATCTCGTCGTGGCCGGTCTTGGCACGGGGGGAACCCTGACCGGCATAGCGCGCACGCTCAAGCCCAGAAAACCGTCCATGCAGTTCTGGGGCGTGGAGCCTTCGGAAAGCGCCGTTCTCAACGGCGACGATCCCGGGCCGCACGGCATTCAGGGCATTGGGCCGGGCTTTTGTCCCAATACGCTTGATTCTTCGCTGCTCGACGGTGTGCTGGCTGTGTCGGAGCGCGACGCCATGGCGGCGGCACGCCGTTGTGCCCGTATCGAGGGCATTCCCATCGGAATTTCATCCGGCGCGTCTCTGCACGCCGCTTTGGCCCTTGCCCAGCGCGAGGAAAATGCAGGCAAGACGATCGTCTCGATCGTACCGTCTTTT
This sequence comes from Asaia lannensis NBRC 102526, assembly GCF_024054035.1. Taxonomy (GTDB): domain Bacteria; phylum Pseudomonadota; class Alphaproteobacteria; order Acetobacterales; family Acetobacteraceae; genus Asaia; species Asaia lannensis. The sequence goes on along the minus strand of NZ_JAMXQU010000010.1, from coordinate 43,629 downwards.
GCCGAGCGCTATCTGTCGACCTCGCTTTTCAACGGACTTGTGTGAAAGGCATGAAAAAACCCTGATCCGCATGACGGGTCAGGGTCTGTTTCATCGTCCGTTCTGCGCCTTTGGCGCAGGGGGCGTCAGTGCAGGATGATTTCCACGCGACGGTTCTGCGGTTCGCGCGTGTTGGGGCCGGTCGGAACGAGCGGGTTGCTCTCACCGTAGCCCTTGATGGCAATCAGGCCACCAGCCACGCCATCACGGATCAGTTCGGCGCGGACGGCATCGGCACGGCGAAGCGAGAGCTTCATGTTGTAGCTTGCGCCACGCGCTCCGGGATGGGCTGCGCTGTTATCCGTATAGCCGTTGACTTCGATACGTGTGAGCTGCATGCGCGTCGAGTTCTGCGCAGCAGTGCCGACGATGGCGCGTGCACGGTCGGTCAGATCGGCGCGATCCCAGTCGAAGAAAACCAGATAGCTGCGTGCAGGTGCCGGGGCGGGTGCCGTCATGACAGGCACGACGGGCGGCGGCGGCGGTGCAGGATTGAATTCGTAACGCAGGCCGAGCAGCAGCGAATGGTTGAAATCGTTGCGGGTGACGCGATTGCCATCCATTGCGCCAGCCGGACGCGAGACGTCATACCCGCCGATGCTGCCATATCCCGTTGCACGATGCCCGTTCGGACCCAGCAGGGAGTAGAAGCGATATTCGGTGGTGAAAGACAGGCCGACAGCAAACGGAACGGGGAAAGACAGGCCGAAAATGCCCTGATAGGCGAAATTGCCCGTCGTACCGCCAATCGTCTGGTTCAGATAATTATTCGGTGCACGCACCGACGCGTTCATGGCCTGCCAGCCATAGCCGACACCGGCACCGAAATAGGGATAGACCCAGTTCGCGCCGATATCCATGTCGAACAGGGCGTTGGCCATCACGCCATAGCCCTGCTGACGTCCGCCTGTGGAGGAGGGGAAATAGCTCGACTTGAACTGCTGCAGACGATTGTTGCGGTAATTGCCTTCGACTTCGACACGAAAGCCGTTGCCCAGACCCCAGCCGACCGAACCGAGGCCGGTCACACCTGCGTCGTAATGGTCGCGGCCGCTTGGCAGCACAGGAGAAAGCCTGACTGTCTGATCCTGATTGAAGCTGGCGCCGCCGCTACCGGCCACATAGAGCCCCTTCACCACCTGGGCATGAGCGGACCCGGCTGCAACGTCGAGACCGGCAAGAGCGGTAAGCGCAAGCATGGTCCTGCGGAAAAGCCGTGAAAACGATCCGACCGGCTGCCGGACATCGGACAACGGGCGGCAAACGGTTTCACCGCGCGTTCGGTGTTCCAGCGTCATATCGTCTTCTCCATCCTTATCACGCGGCAGACTGAGAGAGGGCCATGGGTCCGGCCGTCCGCAGCGATCTGAATGCCGTCTTTTCGCTGAACTGTCATCCCCGTGCAACGCATGTTTCCCTTCAGGGTGCGTTCGTCCCGTTGCCGCATTCTTTCTTCCTGTCGTGACTGTGGGATGGTTGCAACACTCATCCGGGCATCGTCGCGAGACGTCATGCACGTTTACAGGCTGCGCGGCGGAAAGGTCTTTTCCACAGGTGTGGCCAGATCGTCGAGTGTGATCTCCAGAATCCAGAGATCGGGATCGTAGCGTATCTGACGCTCCAGATAGGTATCCAGCGCCTCCTGCCCTTCGAATGTCACACGCTCCCACCCGGCATCGACCGCAGTCTCGCGCAGAACGGCAAGAGCGTCCTGCCGGTCTCGCAGGACCAGAAGGACAGCACCGGCGTCCTCATCGCCCTTTCTCAGACGCATGGCGTCGTAACCCTGATTCTGGGCAAGGCGCATCAGCCCGCGCACCCACAGACCGCTTTTGAGCCGGGCTTCTGTCATGGTCGGTCGCCGGTCATGGTGCAGGGTCGTCCATATCGTCAGGTATCGCCGCCAGAGCGGCCCGATAGCTTTCGGGGCGCTGCAGAAGAAGGGCAGCGGTATCGAGATCGGCATCCGTACCCAGCGCGGCGGGGCAGTGACGCCTGATATCCAGGATTTTCGAGACGCTGACCGGAAAGCGTATCTCGCGGCTGGCCTTCACGGTTTCCGCGTCCATGAGCTTGCCTTGCACGAGAGACTGCAATTGCTGGTCGAGTGCCTGCGCTCCGCGCGAGGTACAGACCTGCGGCGTGACGCCCAGACCCTGCAACGGCCAGCCGAGAGGCGCGATGACACGACTCCATGTCACGAAAAGTTCGCCGCCATCGGGCATCTGGCCGACAGCCTGAACCAGCCCCTTGCCCAGCGTGGAACTGCCGACCACGACGGCACGACGATGATCGGAAAGTGCTGCGGCCATGATTTCGGCTGCGCTGGCCGTGCGGCCATCGACAAGCGCCACGATCGGCAGGCCATGGGTCATATCGCCACCCTGTACGGCCCAGATATGGTTGGATTTCGGGTCGCGCCCCTTGGTGACGACGGCAATGCCCCGGTCGAGAACGAGTGCCGTTGCCGTCACGGCCTGTTGCAGCACGCCGCCGCGATCGCCACGCAGATCGATGATCAGTCCCGTGAGTTTCTTGTCCTGCAGGGCCTGATCGATATTCTGGCTCAGTTCCTCGGCGGTATCCGACGAGAAAGAGGCGATACGGATGACCGCAATATGGTCATGCATGCTCGCAAAAACGGTCTGCGGGGGCACGATCTGGCGTTCGAGGCGCATGACGGCCCCGTGACGTCCCGGATCGGCCAGGAGCAGCTTGACCTTGCTGCCTGCAGGCCCCGTCATCCAGCTCTCGACTGTGGCGGGGTCCTGATTGCGGGTCGAGCGACCGTCCACAGCCAGAAGCTTCTGGCCGATATTGGCCCCGGCCGCCCAGGCAGGTCCATTGGCGTTGATGGCGGCAACGATCAGAGCACTACCGTCACGGGCGAGGGACAGGCCGACGCCGGCGACATCGCCTGTGCGGTTCGCCCTGTCGTTTCCGGCAGGGGTGGGGGCAACATAACGCGAATACGGATCGAGATGGTTGAACAGCTCGTCGAAAAAGCTCTGCAGCAGGGCATCGCGTCCTGCGCTGCGCAGGGTAGCAGAGGCATGCCAGGCAGCATCCATACTGGAAACGATGATACGGACCCATTCGGCCGTCTCGTTGTCACCCGGCTCGCGGAACTCGGAAAGGGTCTGCTGTCCGATGGTGAGCCTGAGCAGCGCAGGATCCTTGGGACCGTGAGGCGGCTCCCCCATCGTGATCGACGGATCGATGGCGGTCAGACCGTCCAGCCCCCAGAGGCTGAACGTACGGCTCGAATGACTGTCGAGCGTTCTGGGCGTCAGAAACCGAAAGGCGCTCGACAGGACAGAGGATAGCATCCCCGTATCCAGAGGCGACGTCTCGGCTGTCTCAGCGCAGGCAGGCCCGACCAGAGCAATGGAGACGATCAGCCCCATTGCGCCCATGAGCCCTCGGCAAGGCGCGCCAGTCAGGAAAGGAACGTGTTTCAGAGCCGGTGACCTTGACCATCAGAACGATGGCTTCCCCCATCGATTGCCGCTTTAGCGACCCGCAACGGGCCGCGAAAGAGAGCCTAACAGGGGGAGCGACGTTTTTGCCACGGTTTGTGGCCGCAAAAACGCATTTAGGTGCCGCTCTCACCATCTGTTGTCTTGGTAGCGCGTGACTTACGCACGGGTTTTGTTTCTTCGGTCGCAGATTCGGCCTTTTTTCTGGTCGAGGTCGCTTTTTTGGCGGCAGGCTTCTTTGCAGCTGCGGTCTTGGTCGTCGCTTTTTTCTTGGGCGCTGCTTTCCTGGTCTTCTCGGTGGTCTCTCCGGTACTGGCCGTCTTCGCGGCGGTCTTGCGCGTCGTCTTGCCTTTGGTCTTGAGAGGCTTTCCCTTCTCGGCCAGAAGCGTCAGTGCCTCGTCGAAAGTCACATCGTCCATCGACTGACCCTTGGCCAGATTGGCCACGACCTGTCCATGCTGCACATATGGGCCGAATCGTCCCTTGCGCACCAGAACAGCCTCGCCATCCTTGGGATGGGCGCCAAGCGTGCGGATGGAGGCCAGTTTCTTGGCCAGCGAGTCGATGGCGCGGTTGAGCCCGACGGTCAGCACATCGTCATCGGCATCGAGCGTGCCGAAAATCGATCCCATTTTGACATAAGGCCCGAAGCGTCCAAGCCCGGCCTCGATCATTTCGCCCGTCTCGGGGTGCGGTCCGAGCTTGCGCGGCAGGGAAAGCAGTCCGATCGCCTTGTCGAGAGTCAGCTTGTCGCCCTCCAGCCCCTTGGGGATGGTGGTGCGCTTGGGTTTGATCTTCTTGTTTTCCGGGTCGGCTTCGCCACGCTGGATATAAAGACCGTAAGGGCCGCGACGTACGGTCACTTCCTCACCGGTTTCCGGATCCTGTCCGAGACTCTTCATACCCTCTTTAAGCGTCTCGCCCTCGCCGCCATCCTCGGCGATGAGGCGCCGGGTAAACTGGCAGGTCGGATAGTTCGAGCAGCCGATGAAGGCGCCGAACTTGCCAAGACGCAGCCCAAGACGCCCTGTGCCGCAGGCCGTGCACTGACGCGGATCGCCCCCGTCTTCGCGTGTGGGGAAGAAATGCGAGCCCAGATCCTCATCGAGTGCGTCGATGACATCCGAGATCTTGAGATCCTTGGTCTGGGACACGGCGGCGGAGAAATCACGCCAGAAGGCTGCCATGATGTCATGCCAGTCGGCGCGACCGTCGGAAATATCGTCGAGCTGTTCTTCGAGCGTCGCCGTAAAATCCGTATCGACATAGCGTTCGAAGAATGAGGTCAGGAATGCCGTGACCAGACGACCGCGATCCTCGGGCACAAAACGTCTTGCTTCAAGGCGAACATAATTGCGGTCGCGCAGAACGGTCAGGATGGACGCATAGGTCGAGGGACGGCCAATGCCGATTTCTTCCATGCGCTTGACCAGACTCGCTTCCGAAAAACGCGGCGGTGGCTGCGTGAAATGCTGATCGGCCTCGACGCCGCGCGTCGTGAGGGCATCGCCCTCATTCATTGCGGGCAGGACGCGACCTTCGTCGTCATCCGACTTCGTATCGTCACGGCCTTCGCTGTAGAGCTTGAGAAAACCGTCGAAAGCGATAATCGAGCCATTGGCGCGCAGGATCGTCTTTCTGCCTGAATCCGTCAGATCGACAACAACCTGATCGAGCTCGGCCGACTGCATCTGCGAGGCGACGGCGCGTTTCCAGATCAGTTCGTAAAGACGCATCTGCTCGCCAGAGAGATGACGTGCCACCGATTCGGGCGTGCGGGTCACATCGGTCGGACGTATGGCCTCATGCGCTTCCTGCGCATTCTTGGCCTTGCTCGTATAGATTCGCGGTTTTTCAGGAAGATAGGGCGCGCCATAGGTGCCGGTAATCATGTCGCGAATGGCATGGACGGCTTCGGCCGCCATCGTCACGCCATCGGTACGCATATAGGTGATCAGACCGACGGTCTCACCGCCCAGATCGACACCTTCGTAAAGCTGCTGGGCAGCGCGCATGGTCGATTGCGCACTCATGCCGATTTTGCGCGAGGCTTCCTGTTGCAGTGTGGAGGTGGTGAACGGAGCTGGCGGGTTGCGTTTGGCTTTCTTGCGTTCGACCGAACGTACCGTAAAGGCCGAGCGTGCTACCAGATCCCGCGCGGCATGGGCTTTTTCGGCATTGTCCAGATCGAACTGGTCGAGCTTGCGCCCTTCCAGATGCGTCAGACGTGCGGAGAAATTCGCGTTGCGCGGCGTCGAGAAGGCGCCGGTGATCGACCAGTATTCCCGGCTCTTGAACACCTCGATCTCGGCTTCGCGCTCGCAGATCAGACGCAGAGCCACCGATTGCACGCGGCCTGCACTGCGGCTGCCGGGCAGCTTGCGCCACAGAACGGGTGAGAGTGTGAACCCGACCAGATAATCCAGCGCCCGGCGCGCCATATAGGCATCGATCAGCGGCTGATCGAGCGCACGTGGATTGGCCATGGCCGTCTGCACGGCGGATTTGGTAATTTCGTTGAAGGTGACGCGCTGTACGTTCTTGCCACGCAGAAGATTTTTTTCTTCCAGCACGGCGCGGACATGCCAGGAAATGGCTTCGCCTTCGCGATCCGGGTCAGTGGCGAGATAGAGCGTTCCGGCACTTTTGACCGCCTTGGCGATGGTGGCGATCTGCTTCGCCCCGCGCTCGTCGGTCTGCCAGTCCATGGCGAAATTCTCGTCAGGCCGCACGCTGCCGTCCTTGGGCGGCAGGTCGCGGACATGGCCGAAGGATGCCAGAACGATAAAGTTATCGCCCAGATATTTGTTGATGGTCTTTGCCTTTGCCGGGCTTTCGACCACTACGACATCAGTCATCTCTACTCCAGAACCGCTCCGGCCTGCTCATAACCGCAGGATCAGGCTGCAAGCACAACCTGACCCCCGGGAAGGAAGGTCGCTACGCCGCCAAGTTCGAGTTCTGACAAGGCGGATAGCACCGTGGAAACCGAGAACTGGCAGCGCGCTACAATATCGTCAACTGCCACAGGCGTCGGAGAGAGGAGTTCGTGTATCCTTTTGCGTGCTTCTTCGGGTGCAGGAGGCGGAACGAAGCCGGACATGACAGGCTCCGAAAAACCCGGCAGGCCGGTCCACTGCGGCTCGATACGGCTCTGCACGCCGCTTTCTATCTGGTTGAGAACGTCCTGGGCTGTTTCGGTCAGAATCGCTCCCTGACGCAGCAGATCGTTGCCGCCGCGCGAACGCGGGTCCAGAGGCGATCCGGGCACGGCGAATACGTCGCGTCCGTATTCCAGCGCCAGTCTTGCCGTAATCAGTGTGCCGGAGCGCAGGGCAGCCTCGACAAGAATCACACCAAGCGACAGACCCGCGATCAGACGATTGCGACGGGGGAAGTGACTGGCTTGCGGAATGGTTCCGAGAGGGGCCTCGGTAACCACGCAGCCCTGCTCGGCAATGGCGCGATACAGCCCTTCGTTTTCCGGAGGATAAAAACAGTCGAGCCCACCCGCAGCCGCGCCGATCGTCATGCCCTCATGCAACGCGGCACGATGGGCGACCGAGTCGATACCGCGGGCAAGACCGGAGACGATCACGCAGCCCTGACGGGCGAGCGCCCCGCTCAGACTTTCGGCAAGGCGTAACCCACCCGCAGAGGCATTGCGTGCGCCCACCACACCGATTGCCCGTTGAGACAGGCGTTCGACACGACCCCATACGCCCAGAACGGGAGGGGCATCGGGAATGCGGGCAAGGAGCGGTGGATAGGCTGCATCGCCGAGCACAAGCATCTGCGCGCCCATGCGGTCCAGTCTGTCCTGTTCATCGAGAATCGAATCCGGTGAGGGAATGGTGACGCCGCCCCGTCGTCCGGCTCTGCGTGCGCGTTCGGGCAGGGCAGCGAGCGCTTCGCTCGCCGATCCGTGTTCGTTCAGAAGACGGCGAAAATTGACGGGCCCGATTCCTTCCGTCCGGGCCAGCCTGATGAGATCAAGCCGTTCTGCGGGAGAAGGAATGCCGGTCACGCGTCCGATGCCCTCAGATTTCCTGCTTGGTCTGTGGCGGTGGATCGATATTGATCCGCGATTCCCGCCCCGTGAGCAGACGTCTGATATTGCTTGTATGACGCAGCAGGATAATCAGCGTCAGAAAGAGCGTGGCAACAGGCAGAGGGCTTTGCACTGGCTGTTCGCTCAGAGGGGCCATGATGAACGGGGCGACGGCGAATGCGGCCAGGGCCCCTGCCGAAGAGATATGGGAGAGTTTGGCAACTGCCAGCCAGACCAGGCAGCAGGCAATACCCACCGGCCAGCACAGGGCGAAAAGCGCGCCCAGACCTGTCGCCACGCCCTTGCCACCTCGAAAGCCGAGCCAGACCGGGAAACAATGACCGATCACCACAAAAACGGCGGCTATGGCCATGCCGGTCTGGATCTGCCCATCGAGCAGAAGCGGGACCATGAGAACGGCCAGAGCACCCTTGAGCGCATCGAGCAGAAGGGTGGCGGCCGCCAGCCCCTTGCGTCCCGTGCGCAGAACATTGGTCGCGCCGATATTCCCTGAGCCGATCTTGCGAATATCGCCCGCTCCGCCGACCCGGCTGATCAGCAATCCGAAAGGGATGCTGCCCAGCAGATAGGCAAGTCCGGCACAAAGCAGAAAAGGCGGGGTGAGCAGGGTATTGATCATGCTGCCTGCCCGTCGAAAACGCGTTGCCCCTGTTTCCAGGTGCCGATCACGCGTCCTTTCAGGCTTCTGCCATCGAACGGCGTGTTCTGCGCGCGTCCGGGTTGCTCACCGGCCTCGACCACCCATTCGGCATCGAGATCGACCAGGCACAGATCGGCACTGGCTCCTTCGGCAAGCGTACCGGCATCGCATCCCAGAATTGCCGCAGGCCTGCGCGTCATGAGGGCAACAAGCTGGGGCAGAATCAGGATATTGTCATGAACCAGAGACAGACCGACACCCAGCAAGGTCGTCAGCCCTGTCCCGCCCGCACTGGCCTGTGCAAAAGGCAGACGTTTGTCATCGGCATCCCACGGAGCATGATCGGACGCGATGGCGTCGATCGTCCCATCGGCCAGCGCCGCACAGACCGCCAGACGGTCTTCTTCCGCACGCAGCGGGGGCGAGAGCTTGGCATAGGTGCGAAATTCGCCGATCGCTTCTTCATTCAGCGCAAAATAGGGGGGGGCCGTATCGCAGGTGATGGCCAGCCCGCGCGCTTTCGCCTGACGGATCAGCTCAAGGCCTTCACCGGTCGAGACATGGCCGAAATGCAGGGGGGCACCGGTCATTTCCGCCAGTCGGATATCGCGTGCGATCAGAATGGCTTCTGCGGCGGCCGGTATCTGCGGCAGGCCCATGCGCGTAGCCAGGGCGCCAGCGGTCGCAGCGCCTCCCTTGGCCAGAGACGGATCTTCGGGATGTTGCACGACCAGCGCGCCGATGCCCTTGGCATAGGCCAAGAGCTGGCGCATGCGCTTGGTGTCGGCAATGGCATGAATACCATCCGTAAAAGCCACGGCACCGGCCTCACGCAGCATGCCGAGCTCGGCCATCTCCTCGCCCTTGCAGCCCTTTGTCAGGGCGCCGTAGGGCAGAATGGTCACAAGGCCCGTTTCCTCGCCCCGACCGCGCAGCAGGCGCACAAGGGCCGGCTCGTCGATGGCGGGTTTGGAGTTGGGCAGGGCAGCAAGCGTGGTCACACCCCCCGCCACGGCCGCACGGGCGCAGGAGGCAATGGTTTCGCGATATTCGAAACCCGGCTCGCCGATCGCGACGCGCATATCGACCAGACCGGGGCAAAGCACGGCACCTTTGCCGTCGATGCTCTGTGCGCCTTCTGGCGTACCTTCGGCGCCGGCCTTGTCGCGCCCTGCAATGCGACCGTTCGAGACGCGCAGACGCGAGGGCGCATCTTGGCCGGAAACCGGGTCGATCAGCCGGATGTTTTCAAAAACGAGATCGGTCATGACGCAATCCGCATGCGTGAAAGTCGGTCGAGCACGGCCATGCGTACGGCCACACCCATCTCGACCTGTTCCTGAATGACGCTCTGAGCCGAATCGGCGACATCAGAGGCAATCTCGACACCGCGATTCATCGGGCCGGGATGCATGACGAGCGCGCCGGGCTTTGCCAGTGCAAGACGACGGCTATCCACGCCATAGAAGCGGAAGAACTCGCGTGCGCTCGGCACGAGTCCGGCGCCCATACGTTCGCGCTGGAGACGCAGCGTCATCACCACATCGGCGTCGCGCAACCCGCTTTCCATATCGTGATGAATGGATACCGACCCCAGAGAGGCCATGGCCGCAGGCACCAGCGTGGGCGGCCCCACCAGACGCACCTTGCTCCCCATGGCGGTCAGCAGATGAATGTTCGAGCGTGCCACACGGCTATGACCCACATCGCCGCAGATCGCGACGGTCAGACCGCTGAGCGTACCCAGATGACGCTTGATGGTCAGCGCATCCAGCAAGGCCTGTGTCGGGTGCTCGTGCATGCCGTCACCGGCATTGACCACACTGGCTTCGACTTTCTGCGCCAGCAGGGCAGGCGCACCCGAGGCGGCATGACGCACGACTAGCAGATCGCAGCGCATGGCATTGAGCGTGGCTGCCGTGTCGAGCAGCGTTTCGCCCTTGTTCACCGAAGAGGTCGCGACCGTCATGTTGATGACATCCGCGCCCAGACGCTTGCCCGCCAGTTCGAAGCTGGTGCGCGTACGTGTGCTGTCCTCGAAGAACATGTTGATCACCGTCCGGCCACGCAGCGCATCGCGCGGGGCGGTGCGCGAACGGCTCAGCAGGGCATAATTGGCCGCGAGATCGAGATAAGGGGTGATCTCATCGGCGCTCATGCCCTCAAGGCCGAGCAGGTGATGCCGTCGGGTGAGCGTCTCAGCCATGCGCGATCGCGGCTCCTATACGGGCCAGAACCTCGTCCCGGCCAAGGGCTTGAAGGGTCAGATCGATGCCGGGCGATACCGTGCTGCCTGTCATGGCTGCACGCAGGGGCTGGGCGACCTGACCCAGCTTGATGGACTTGGTTTCGGCAAATTCGCGCAGAGCCGCATCGATGGCGGGCGCCTCGAAGGGCTCGACCAGAGCGAGCGCCTGCGCGACACCGCGCAGCACGTCCTTGCCCTCTTCCGAAAGCTGCTTCTGTGCCTTCGCATCGTAGCTAAAGGGCAGCGACCGCCCGAGGAAAGCCGCACTGTCAGCCAGATCGGTCAGCAGCTTGGCGCGTTCCTTCAGCCCCGGCATCAGGGTCAGCACGCGCGCGCGCAGGGCATCGTCTACCGTTACGTCCTCGCGCTCCTTCAGACGATCCAGCACGTCTTCGGTCAGGCGTGCATCGTCGGCCTCACGCATATAGACGCCATTGAGATGCGTGAGCTTGACGTAGTCCATGCGTGACGGCGAGCGCCCCACACCATCCAGATCGAACAGGCGGATCTGTTCCTCGCGGTTCAGGATCTCGGCATCGCCGTGACCCCAGCCCAGACGCAGCAGGTAGTTGCACAGCGCTTCCGGCAGGAAGCCTTCATCGCGGAACTCCACCACGGATTGTGCACCATGGCGCTTGGACAGTTTGGCTCCATCTGGGCCATGGATCAGCGGCAAATGCGCAAAATTCGGCAGATCCCAGCCCATGGCACGATAGATCATGGCCTGACGGAACGTGTTGGTCAGATGGTCGTCACCCCGGATGACATGGGTGATCGCCATATCATGATCGTCGCATACCACCGCGTGAAGATAGGTGGGCGTACCATCGGAGCGCAGAATGATCAGATCGTCCATTTCGGCATTGGCCACGCGGACCTCGCCCTGAACCAGATCGTTGATTATGGTTTCGCCCTCACGCGGGGCTTTCAGGCGCACCGCAAAAGGCGCCCCTTCAGGGGCCTCTGACGGGTCGCGGTCGCGCCACATCCCGTTATAGCGGGGCGGCTGGCCGTTCGCGATGGCGTCTTCGCGCATCTGCTTCAGCTCGTCGGCCGTGCAATAGCAGCGATAAGCCAGACCCTTCTCCAGCAGTTCATGCGCCACTTCCGTATGACGCTCCTGACGCGTGGACTGGAAGACGGGCTCTTCATCCGCAGTGATGCCCATCCAGGCCAGTCCGTCGAAAATCACATCGACCGCGCGCTGCGTGGAGCGCTCGCGATCCGTGTCCTCGATCCTGAGTAGGAATTGTCCACCGTGATGGCGGGCGAAAAGGAAATTGAACAGGGCCGCACGGGCATTGCCGATATGCAGCAAGCCGGTGGGAGAAGGGGCAAAGCGTGTGCGAACGGTCATGGCGGGTGCATAGCATGATTGCGTGCGCTGCACTACAGGATGGCGATTTGTTGTCCGGTGTGCGGGCACCCTGTCATCGGGGTCGGTATCATGGGCCGCATGACCTTTAGCCCCGTCAGAAGACAGTCGTTCTCCTGAAACCCGCTTGTTGAAAATCCGGATGGGAAAACCGGGATCGATGGGACAGGCTCCTCTCCCGGAAGCAGGGCAGAGCCTCATGAGGAGTCCCATGACATCAGAGAAACCGTCCAGACGATGATCCTGATATGGCGGCCCTGATATACGGTATTTGCAGAATCCTGTATTCGATGTAACGATACCGACATGAAAAGCCGTCTTGTCCCGTACCTGATTTCCTCACTTGCCTGTATTGCCTCCATAGGGGCAGTCTCAGCGTCTGCAGCGCCGCTGGAGCCCAAGGTCATTATTGTGGCTGGGTGGGAAAACGGGGCCGATACTGGCGATGCACCGGGTGAATATCAGGACTGGGTCGAGCGTGAGCATCTCGACCGGCAGGTGCCTGTGCGTGGCGTGAAAGAGCCGATCCTCAGGCGCAATGCCGACGGGGTTTATGGAATCGTGCTGCGTTCCGGCGCGTCCGAGCTCATGGCGCTTGCGCTCGACCCGGCTTTCGACCTGAAAAAGACGTACTGGATTTTCACCGGGATCTCGGGTGTGAATCCCAATGTGGCGTCGGTCGGGAGCGTGGCCTGGGCACGCTGGGTTGTCGATGGCGATGCCCTGCGCGAACTGGACGATCGCTCCATTCCCAAAGGCTGGCCTTATGGGCTGTATGCCATCGGTGCAGATCGTCCCAACGCATTGCCTGAAAATCCCAACCATTATGGTTCGGTCACGGATGTGGCGCAGTTGACCAAGGCCTATCCGCTCAATCAGGGACTGGCACGCTGGGCCTATGGTCTGAGCAGGAATGTGGCACTTGCCGACGACCCCGAAATTGCACGCAGGCGGGCAGCCTGGCCTGCGCGCCTTCCAGCCAGCAAGCCCCCCATGATCGTGATGGGCGAGACGCTGGGTGCCATGCGCTACTGGCATGGCGAAGCACGCAACGGCTGGGCGCAGGACTGGGTAAAACTCTGGACGAAGAACCAGGGCGTTTTCGTCATGACCAATGAGGAAAGCCAGACAAACCAGAAGCAGATGCGTCTTCTTGCCAAATGGGGCTATGTCGATCCTGAGCGCGTAATGGTCCTGCGTTCGGGTTCCAACCCGTCCATGCCACCGCCGGGTGTCTCCCTGACCGAGTCGATGGGCGATGAGGGGCCGGGGCAGATTATCGCATTCGACAATAACGAGCGGGTGGGTGCGCCGGTCGTGGCAGAGCTGATCCATCACTGGGATCGTTACCGCGATCATGTGCCCGACGCCCCCTGACAGGCGCTTTCCTGGGCGTGTGGGCAGGAATGCGCCTTGCGAACAGGGGCAAGGTGAAACCCCGTGATCGTGTTTCGCAGTCTCGAACGCTGCGAGCGTGTGCTTCTGGCTCAGGGCAGGGGGCTTGCCGCATGGCTGGCCGTGGCATGGGCTGCGGGATGCCTTGTCTATTTTCTTCCGCTTTATGAGCCGGGAGGGCGGTGGGCGAGCGCCTGTGTTCTGACGGGAGGGCTCGTGCTTGTTCCGGGCTGGAAGCGGCTTTGCACGCGCAGCGTCGGTCTTGTCATGATCATGACCGGTCTGGGTTTTCTCGCTGCGCGTGGGCAGGCATTGCGACAGCCCCCCATGCCCGCTTTGCCCTCACTCGGTGTGACGATGCATGGCGTGGTGGCCGATGTTGCGACAAGGCGCGATGCAGGGCAGGTCCTGCAACGTCTGCGCATCGAACATGCCGTGTTCGAAACCGGTGTGGATATCGGCATGGCTCCGCTCAGACGCGACCTGCTGCTTTTTGCGCATGACGACCGGGACTACGAGCCGGGCATGACCCTGCGACTGCGCGCCGTGCTTCGCCCACCGGACTGGCCCGATTTCCCCGGTGCGCGAGACAGGCAGCGCGAGGCGTGGTTCGAGGGGCTGGCCGGAACAGGGCGTGTTCTGGGCGTGCCAGTTATTCTCGAAGCCCCCAAAGGCTACAGGCTGGGGCGCTGGCGAGGGCTGATCGCTTCGGTGATTGCCCATCACCTGTACGGCCAGCGTGCAGCCATTGCCTCGACGCTTCTTGCCGGTCATGGCGAGGCGATCAGCCAGCAGACGAGACAGGATTACGCGGCGTCGGGTCTTGCGCATATTCTGGCCGTTGCGGGGCTGCATCTGGGGCTCGTGATGGGCACGGTGTTTTTCGTCACAAGGCAGATGCTCGTTCTCTGGCCCTGGCTCGGTCTGCGTCTGCCCTGTCGTGAAATCGCCGCCTTTGCAGCGCTCGGGGTGGGGGCGGTTTATGTCATGCTCACCGGGGCTCACCTGCCTGCCTTGCGCAGTCTCGGCATGGCCGGTCTGGCCACGCTGGCGCTGCTGAGCGGGCGTCGCGTTCTCTCCATGCGCTCCCTTGCGGTGGTGGCGTTCGTGCTGCTCATCGCCTCGCCGGTTCTCGTGCTTGATCTGTCTTTCCAGATGTCTTTTGCGGCCGTAATGGCCCTGATTGCGGGGTATGACGCTCTGCGCCCCTGGTTCGTCCGGCGGGCCGAAAGAGGTCGTCAGGGTGGGGTGGAACATCATCTTCTGCTGCTCGTTTTGACCAGTGCTCTGGCAGGAGGCGCGACTCTGCCCCTTGTCATGGCGGGGTTCGGCAGTTTCCAGCCCTGGTTTGTGATGGCCAACCTTCTGGCCGTGCCTGTCGCCGCGTTTTGCGTGATGCCAGCAGGGCTTTGCGCCCTGATGCTCATGCCGCTTGGAGCTGCGGCTGCGCCGCTCTGGGTCATGGGGCAGGGAATAGGGCTTATCTCGTTTCTGGCATCCCGTGTTGCTGCACTGCCCCTGGCTCATATTGCCGTACCGCACATGCCGTTCCGGGGAGTGGTGCTTTATATGGCAGGGCTATGCGGATTATGCCTCTGGCGAGGCAGGGCGCGCGCCGTCTTTCTGCCCTGCATGGTTCTTGCCGTGCTGTCGCCTCTGTCTGGCACGAGACCGCTCGTGCTGGTCTCTCCCGATGCAGGGCTGATCGCCTTTCAGGATCGCGACCGGTGGATAGCGGGGCCACATAACGGGCTCGAAAACCGAATTCTGACGTCGTGGCAGCAGGCCTGGCCGTTACCTGTCACGGCGTCGGCACAATTGGATTCCTGTTCCGAAGCAGGATGTCGTTTCCGTGTCGGGGAGCAGGCTGTGAGGCTGCAATTCCGACCGGTGGCCCCAGCGCTGTTACAGGCAAACTGTGAAAGCGCTTCTCTGATAGTGAGCGCTATCCCCCTGTCCGATACATGCAAGACAGGTCTTTTCATCGATCGGTTTACGGTCTGGCGTGACGGTGCGGTCATGGTGCGCAGGCGGAGAAACCGGAAAGGGGCGGCGGGCTTCGAAATCCTGTCCGATCGCGCGTGGCGTGGGGCACGGCTCTGGGTCCCGCGTCCCGGTTTCAGAGGCATGCCGAATCTGCCTCTGGCCCGGGAAGAATAGGCCTCGCCTCAGGCCTGATCTTTTCTGGGATAGAAATGCAGCGCAACGCGCTCCATGGTCAGGCCCTGAACCAGAATGGTGAACACAACGATCCCGTAGCAGATGGGCGCCAGAATATCCTTCATCGGTCCGGCTGGCAGGGTCAGGGCGAGCGAAAGCGAGATACCGCCGCGCAGTCCGCCCCATGTGAGAACGGCCAGCATGCGCCCGCGATGCTCGCCATAGAGGTGGATAGGCAGGATCGCCAGAAACACGCTGAGCGCACGCGCTGCAATGGAGAGCGGAACACCCAGAAGCAGCGCCCAGAGAGCATGTCGGCTCGGGATGGCAGCCAGAACCTCAAAGCCGATCATGAGGAACAAGAGCGCGTTCAGGATTTCGTCCACGAGGGTCCAGAAGCTGTTCAGCTCTTCGCGTGCGTGCTCGTCCATGCTGCTTCTTGCGCGTTCGCTGCCAAGGCATAAGCCTGCCACCACCACGGCAATCGGACCCGACATGCCCAGCGCATGGGCAAGACTGAACGTGCCCGCAGCAAGGCTGAGTGAAACCAGAAGCTGCAAATGGCTGTCACGTACCGCCCGAAAGCAGAGCAGCGCGATCAGCCCGGCCACGAAACCGAGCCCCGCACCGCCGATCGCCTCGATCCCGAAAGCCTCGACCGCGTCCATGAATGTCAGGTGATGCGCTTCACCGGTGACCAGCGTCATGGCAAGGCCGAAAATGACGATGCTTATGCCGTCATTGAACAGGCTTTCTCCTGCAAAGATGGCCTGTATCGGCCCTGGCAGGCCGAGCCTGCGCAGCATGCCAACCACCGACACGGGATCGGTCGGGGCAAGGATCGCCCCCAACACCACGCACCAGAGAAAAGGAACGGGCAGCCCCACCGCCCCCATGACCCAGTACATGGCGCCACCAAGAAGGAAGACCGCAAGAATCGTCCCGATAATGGCGAGAAAAAGCACGGAGAACTTGCGCTCCATAAGCTCCTTCGTGTCGACCTGAAGCGCGCCTGCAAAAAGCAGGAAAGACAACGCGCCATCGAGCAGATTGCCCGGCAGGTCGGCCGAGGCGAGCAGGGTCATGGGAAGCGTATGCAGATCCACACTCGGCAGAGCGATATCGAGCCCTTTGACAATCAGCGACACAACAAGGGCGATCAGCAATATGCCGATCGTCATCGGCAGTTTGAGCAGCTTGTAATTGAGAATGCCGCAAATGGTGCAAAGCGTCAGAAGGATCGCAAAAAGGCTGAGTGAGGACATTAAATCTCTTCGTCGCTGGTGCTGGAGGGGGCATATTTACTGCAAGAAAACGTGAACGCACGCCCTTCGTCCAGATTCTCACATTATGTCATCGGAGCGACCGGATTTTGCGACGCCGGGCAATCTATCCCATTCCGGGATTGCGCTGTTTTGTCGCGTCAGTCCTGAGCCTGGGGCAGGGGAGGTCGTGGCACGCGACGGCAATAATGGATTTGCGCGTAACCCGCATGTTCATATCGGTGCCTGCAAGGGGGCAGAACCGTTTCAGATCCGATGGGATCTGGCAGCCATGGGAGCCATCGCTGCTCCAAAACAAGACCAGGCGTGTTCGAGCCGCCAAAAGGCGGCCCGATTGTGCTGTCAGCCCGGATCAGACACCCTCGACAAGGGTGGCACGATATTTGCCGCCCAGAAAACGATGTTCGCGCACCTTGCGATAGGCGTCACCGTCGTACCAGGCCAGAGCCGCTTCGCGATTGGGGAACTCCACGATCACAACGCCGTCCGGCCCTACACCTTCGAGGATTTCCTGTGCGCCATAGGCGGCCAGAATTTTGACCGGATGTCCTTTGAATGTCTCACCCACCAGGCTCGAATAGGTAGCCATCTCGTCAGGGTTCAGGATTTCTTCTCGTGTGAAGACGATATAAGTGCTCATGCAGGTTCTCCTTTACTCTCCACGATCTGGCCCTTGAGGGGGAAAAGACAAGGCGTAAAGGCTACGCAGCGCCAGCATTCGGGGCTGCGTGCCTTGCACACGTAGCGTCCATGCAGGATCAGCCAGTGATGCGAAGGGCGCAGCATTTCAGGCGGGATGCGTTTGATCAGTCCGTCTTCGACTGCGCGCGTGGTCTTGCCCGGGGCAAGGCCGGTGCGGTTCCCCAGGCGGAAGATATGCGTATCCACCGCCATGGCGCTTTCACCGAACATCACATTCAGCACCACGCTGGCAGTTTTGCGCCCGACGCCTGCCAGAGCCTCAAGCGCATCGCGATCCGATGGCACCTCGCCATCGTGCCGTTCCAGAAGCTGCTCCGACAGTCTGAGCACGTTTTTCGCCTTGGCGCGCCACAGTCCGATGGTGCGAATATGTGCCGCAATGCCGTCCTCGCCCAGCGCGACCATGGCGCGCGCATCGGGCGCATCGCGAAACAGGCCCTCTGTCACCTTGTTGACCGATTTATCCGTGGCCTGCGCCGAGAGCACGACGGCAACGAGAAGCGAGAACGCGTCCTTGTAGACCAGTTCGCTTTCCGCGTCGGGATTGGCCTCGGCCAGTGCGGTGATGAACTGGCGTGCCTGAGCGCGTGTCATGGCCTTTCTGGCCGAAGGAAGAGACATCGTAACCGTTTCATCATGTTGCATATGGGCGTTCGACACCCCACAATAAGCGCTTCCCGCACCGCACTTCCAGTATGCCCGCCCGGTCGATCGTCAGGCGGAGGAGCTTTCTTTCGTGTCCGACACCGACCAGCCCAAAAACAAGACACGCGATATCGCGTTCGTCGATATCGTGCGTTTTGTCATGCGCCGATGGCTAGAGCATCCGGCCTTCCTGACGCGCACCGTGCTCGGCATAGCACTTGCGACCATTGCCGATGTGGCGACGCCCGTTCTCTCCGGGCGTCTGGTCACCGATATTTCCAGCCATGCCGGTGGCGCACCCCATGACGCCTCGCAGCTTGTGTTGAGAAACGACGCGCTTTTCATGGTGGGCGGTCTTATCGCCCTGGGGCTGGTCGGGTTGCTGGGGCGCCGGTCGTCCTATCTCGGCATTACCCATCTCAGCCTCGCTATCATGCAGCGCGCACTGTCGCAGGGATTTGCGCGCGTGCAGCGCTTCTCGACCGACTGGCACGCCAATAATTTTGCAGGTTCCACGGTACGCAAGCTGACACGCGGCATGTGGGCCATCGATACGCTCGACGATACGCTTCTGCTCCTGATCGCCCCCGAAGTGCTGGTGCTGACCGGTACCACGCTCGTTCTCGCCTGGCATTCGCCCTTCATGGGGGCCGTGCTGGCCGTGTCGGTCGTGCTGTTCACCTGGCTTTCTGTCATGCTGACGCTGCGTTATGTTGCCCCTTCGGCGCGGGCCGCCAATCGCTGGGATACGAAAGTGGGCGCCGCCATTGCCGATGCGGTGACCTGCAATGCCGTGGTGAAGGCCTTCGGTGCCGAGCATCGCGAAGAGCGCCGTCTGGGCCGTATCCTGCGTGCCTGGAGCGGACGTACGGCGCGCACCTGGATCAGGGGAACGAACAGCGCAAATCTGCAGGGCTTTGCCTCGCTTGTCATGCGTATGCTGCTGGTCGGGCTGATTGTCTGGCAGTGGTGGGAAGGCAAGGCAGGACCGGGCGATGTGGCCTATGTGCTGACCATGGTGTTTCTGGTGCAGGGCTATCTGCGCGATCTGGGTCAGCAGGTCAGCCAGGTCCAGCGTTCCGTCAATGAGATGGAAGAGCTCGTGGCCATTTTCGACGAAGCGCCGGGCGTGCAGGATCGCAAGGGCGCAGGCAAGGCCGCGTTTACTCAGGGACAGGTGCGTTTTGAGGATGTGACATTCCAGTATCCCGGTCAGGACACACCGCTCTACCGCGATCTGGATGTGTCGATCGCACCGGGATCGCGTGTTGCACTGGTCGGGCCGAGCGGCTCGGGCAAGACCACCTTCACCAAGCTTATCCAGCGTCTTTACGACACCAGTGCAGGACGTGTGCTGATCGATGGGGTGGATGTGCGCGATGTGACCCAGGACTCCCTGCGCGCGCATATCGCCATCGTCCCGCAGGAGCCGATGCTGTTCCATCGTTCTCTGGCAGAAAATATCGCCTATGCCAGACCGGGGGCCACGCAGGCAGAGATCGAACGTGCGGCACAGCTTGCCAATGCCAGCGCGTTCATCGAGCGTTTGCCCGAAGGCTATGCCACACTGGTTGGGGAGCGTGGCGTCAAGCTGTCGGGCGGTGAACGTCAGCGTGTCGCGATTGCGCGCGCGTTTCTGGCGGATGCGCCGTTGCTGATTTTCGATGAAGCAACATCGAGCCTCGATTCCGAGTCAGAAGTTCTGGTGCAGGATGCCATGCATCGTCTTATGGCAGGGCGCACGGTGATTGTGGTGGCGCATCGTCTCTCCACCGTCATGGAGCTGGATCGCATTCTCGTTTTCAGCAAGGGCGAACTCAAGGAAGACGGTTCTCATGCCGAACTCGTCAGACGCGAGGGCGGTATCTATCGTCGTCTGTTCGAGCTTCAGTCGCTCGAGGGCTGATATTTCCCGGCTGGCGGCGGCACGACCGGATGCAATCCGGTTGGGTGTGATCCGATCTGTTCAACTTGGGGCATTCGTCTGAGAGTGCCCGTCTGCCGTCCGGAACGCGAGGCTGGCTGCTGCTTCCGTTCTTTGCGCGGAATGGAAGATGTGGCAGGCTTGCGTGGTTTTCCAGCAGGCATGGGTCGTACGAGTGCGCCCCGTTCGACCCATTCCTGCGAGGCTTTCCCTTTACTAGTCCTGCGAGAGCGTATCGATGACACTTCAAACCTGGTGGCTGTTCGTGGTCACGGTCTTTTTCATTTCGGCAACGCCGGGGCCGAACATGATGCATGCGCTCAGCCGAAGCGTGCAGGTTGGATTTCGGCGCAGCACGGCGGCCATGGCCGGGTGTATCTCGGCGTTGCTTCTGGCGCTCGTTCTGTCGGTCGTCGGCATCGGCGCGGTTCTTGTCGCCATGCCGCATCTGTTCGATGTCATACGCTATGCCGGCGCGGCTTATCTGGTCTATCTCGGTATCAAGGCCTGGCGTGCCAGCGATGCGCCGGAAGTGCCGGAGGACCCCGCAACGAACACGCCGAAAACGAGTGCCTGGGTGCTTTATCGCACCGGCTTTCTGGTCGGTATCAGCAACCCCAAACTCCTGCTTTTCGCAGCGGCCTTTTTCCCGCAATTCATCGATCACCATCGCCCGGTATTGCCGCAATTCGGCATACTGGTGGTGACCTATCTGTTTTCGGACGGGTTGTGGCTGACCGTTTACGGTCTGGGGGGACGATCGCTGTCGCGCTTTCTGGCGCGCCGACCGGTCAGACGGGCTTTCAACCGCCTGACCGCATGCGTTTTTATCGCGTTCGGGATCGTGATCCTACGTGCGAAGGCCTGAGCCGGCCGCGCCATGTTCCACTTTCAAGCCGGTAAGCGTGACCGTGACCTGATCGGGTAACGTGCCTATGTCATCGACGGCATAGGCACCGGTGCGGAACGTGACGGGAATGCTCATGGCCTTCGGTTCCAGACGGAACTGCCCGGAGGTGCCATTGACCTCGGTGGCAATATGACCGTCGGGCTGCGTGCGCAGCACAATATGGGCCGTGTGCGTGCCATCTATCGTGCCGAGCACAATCCCGTTTTCAGGCGCATTGCCGATCATGCCGCGCAGAACGAGACGATCGCCATCGACCATGACGCGCAGCACCGGCGCTGCATCGTCATCGGGGGTGAGTTCGGCCAGAACGAGCATGCCGCGTTTTGGAAAACGGTCGATCTGAAGGGAAACATCGAGCATGGCGGGTGCATCGCTTACACGCCATGGATGGGCTTCCGACAGCTCGGTACGAGGCTGGCGCGCGTGATAAGCCGTTGGCTTGCGTGCATCGCTGGTCAGGGAGAGCCCGTTGGGCAGGAGACGATAGGGCGCATACCCCTGTGGCCGCGCGCGTGCCTCAGTATGTATCTGTGTCTGGCCCAGCGTGGTGGCGGGCTGAACAGCAATGCTGAATGCTTTGGTTTCGCGCAGATCGAAACCGGTCGGATCGAAAACGGGGGCTGCCTGAGCCGCCGCCGTAAAGGCAGCCAACGCACAGGCAGAAAGGAGAAGCGGACTTTTCCTCATGACAGGGACTCCTGTTTGCAATCAGGCGTGATCGGGTGGCGTTACCGGGGAGTATCGCCGGGCGCGACGCAGGTTTTCAGAAACCGGGCCAACGCGCGTCCCCTGTGGCTGGTCGCATTCTTTTCTTCTGCCGAAAGTTCGGCAAAACTGCGGCGCTCGCCGTCGGGAATGAAAACCGGGTCATAACCGTGACCCTGTGCGCCGCGTGGTGGCCAGCAGACTTCACCCTCGCAGCGTCCCTCGGCAAAGCGTGTGGTGCCATCGGGCCACGCAACGCACAGCACGGCGACGAATGCGGCCGAACGGTCCGGGTTGTCGCCCATTTCATCATGGACGCGCTGCATCGCGACCTGCATGTCTCCACCCGGCCCCGCCCAGCGGGCGGAGTAAATCCCGGGGCGACCGTCCAGGGCACTGACGCAGAATCCTGAATCGTCCGACAGGGCAGGCAGGCCGGTTGCTCTGGCCGCGGCAAGTGCCTTGATGGCAGCATTGCCTTCGAAGCTGTCGGCTGTTTCCTCGGGTTCGGGCAGGTCGAGTTCGGCCGCCGAGACGATCTCGATACCGCTATCGGCCAGCAGGGCGCGGAATTCGACCAGTTTTCCCTTGTTGTGGCTCGCGAGCACAACCCGCTCGCCACGTTTCAGAAGCCGGCCGGCAGCTTCGCTGCTCATGCAGCTTTGCCGTGAATGGCGCTGTCGAGTGCGGCGCGCTGCGCGTCGAAGAGGCGTGCCGTGCCCAGCTTGGCCAGCGCCATGAGCGCGTTGAATTCGCTCTCGCTGAAGGGCGCATCTTCTGCCGTACCCTGGATCTCGACGATGCCGCCTTCGCTGGTCAGCACGAAATTCGTATCGGCCTGGGCTGAGCTGTCTTCGATATAATCCAGATCCAGCACAGGACCGGCATCGGTCAGCCCGCAGGAAACGGCCGCTACCTGTGCGCGCAAGGGAGAGCGCTTGAGAACACCCGCCTTGATCTGCTTGTCCAGCGCAATCGCCAGAGCCACCCAGGCCCCGGTGATTGCGGCGCAACGCGTGCCGCCATCGGCATTGAGCACGTCGCAATCGAGCGTGATGGTCATCTCACCCAGGGCGCGCAGATCGACGCAGGCGCGCAATGCACGACCGATCAGGCGCTGGATTTCCTGCGTGCGACCCGATTGCTTGCCCTTGGCGGCTTCGCGATTGCCGCGCGTATGGGTGGCGCGCGGCAGCATGCCATACTCGGCCGTAATCCAGCCCTGGCCCTGACCGCGCAGGAAGGGAGGGACGCGGTTCTCGATCGAGGCGGCACAAAGAACCTCGGTGCCACCGACGCGGATCAGCACCGAGCCTTCGGCATGGCGGGCAAAGCCGGGTTCGATGGAGACGACACGGTTTTCATCGGCCTGACGACCTGAAGGACGTGAGCTGGACCCTGAGCTGGACATGGTGTTTTCCTCGTTTCGAGCACGCAGAAGAATGGTCACGCAGCTTTAGCGCCTCGAGGACCGAATGACAAAACAGCATTCGATGGCGTTCCATTAGATGACGGCCCTGTTGTGCCGCGCCCTGTAGTGTCGGGCGTCAGGGCATGGACAGCACGGTATCGCCAATCCTGATGGTGCCCGCACGTCTTATGACGGCATTCTGGCCGAACATGACCCCACCCGGACGGTGGCGAAACCCTGTCATGGTCCTGAGCGGCTCGCGCGGTACGGGAATGGTGCCACTCTCCTGATCGATGGTCGTGACGATACAGCGGCTGCATGGCTTGACCAGATCCAGTTCGACATCGCCAATGTGCAGACGCTGCCATGTGTCTTCAGCCCAGGGAAGGTCGGTCTCGACCACGATATTGGGCCTGAACCGTTCCATGGGCACGGGCTGGTCGAGACGTGCATTCAGATCGTCAAGTGAAGCCGTATTGGTCACCAGCAGGGGGAAGCCGTCGGCAAAGCTCACACTGCCGAAACCGGTCGGTCTGGCATGGGCCGGGTCAGCCATGTGAACCAGGCGGCACGGTGTCGCGAGCACGTTGCTCAGCCAGTGCGCGGCGTCGTCTCCCGCATCGCGTGCCGTTATGTCATGGTCCTTCCATACGCTGACGGTAACGGTTTCTGCATCCGGACCGGGCGGTTCGACATGCAGCGGCGTGTGCTCTTGTGTTGCGAGCGTGAGGACGGCGCCATCGAGTGCAGTGAAAATGCGCGCCATGGCAGGGTATTGTCGCTGCGTCATGAAGCGGCCATCCGACCCGGTCACCAGCCAGCGTCTGTCGCCCTTCGGCCCCCATGGATCGAGATCGAGCGCCGTTCTGTCGATCCGGTGCAGGCTTTTGACCGGATGGATGTATAAGGCGGCAAGGCGGATCATCGGCGTGGCTCCTCTGCAATGTCGGATCGACTGACCGGACCATGCCTCATCCGACCGGGCCGATACAGGCCGTCATATCCGGGCAGGTTGGTCCGGCCGGATTGCCCTGATATCTGATTGTCCCGATAGAGGGGACTTTATACAGGTGAAGCGTTCCGGGGCTATTTCGTAACCGGACCATACAGAAAGGGGCAGGAGATGATCGATCTTTCCAACCTGCCGGGCGGCATGGATGTCCGATCGGCCAGTGTGCTGCGTGAAATCGTCGAGCAATACATGGAAACCGGCGATCCTGTGGCCAGCAAGACGCTGGCGCAGCGTCTGACCCCCTCGCTCTCACCGGCGACCATACGCAATGTCATGGCCGAGCTGACCCAGGCGGGTCTGCTGTTCAGTCCTCATGTTTCTGCCGGTCGTCTGCCGACCGAAAAAGGAGTCAGGCTTTTTGTCGACGGTCTGCTCCAGTTCGGGTCGCTCGATGAAACGGAGCAGGCCCATATTGCCGGTCGTCTGGCGCTCAAGGGGCGCTCGATGCAGGAAACGCTGGCCGAAGCCTCTTCCATGCTGTCCGGGCTGTCCGCTGCCGCCGGGCTCGTTCTTGCTCCCAAAGGCGATGGCGCGCTCAAACACATCGAATTCGTGGCGCTCGGGCCGGGCAAGGCGCTGGTCATACTGGTGGCAGCTGACGGACAGGTCGAGAACCGCGTGATCGAGACGCCGCCGGGCCTGCCGCCCTCGGCGCTTGTCGAGGCAGGGAATTACCTCAATTCGCTGCTTGGCGATGTCACCCTGACGGCCCTGCGTCAGCGCGTATCGGAAAACCTCCAGCAGAACCGATCCGACCTCGACGCGCTGGCGACAAGCGTAATCGAAAGCGGCCTTGCAATGTGGGACGAGCAGCACGGAACGCTCTATCTGCGCGGGCAGGGCAATCTGCTGACCGATATTACCGAAATCGAGAAACTGACGACCATCCAGATGCTGTTCGAGCGTCTGGAAGCGCAGGAAACCATGCTGCGCCTGTTGCAGCTGGCCCAGGAATCTGACGGTGTCCGAATCTATATCGGTGCGGAAAGCGGATTTTTCGGAATGTCTGGCGTGTCCATGGTGGTCGCGCCTGCACGTAATGAAACGAATCGGATTGTCGGTGCCATCGGGGTGATCGGACCGACCAGGCTCAATTATGGCCGGATCGTCCCTGTGGTTGATTACACGGCACGCGTGATCGGACGTCTGCTGAGTTAGTTGCGCCTGAAGCCACCCGGACCCCAGGCTGACATGTTTTTTAAGAATAATTCTCAATTTAATCGTTGAGAATTATTCTCAAACGCTGTTAGGGTCGCGCCGTTCTGGAGTGGAATGGCTGATGATCGTCTGTTCGTGCAACGCCCTGACCAATCATGATATCGCCGATGCTGTCAGCAAAGGGGCGTCCCGACCGCGTGAGGTTTATGCCTCGAAAGGGTGCAAGGCGCAGTGCGGCAATTGCGTTTCCGGTGTGGTGTGCACCCTGCGCAATCTCCTGCGTGAAAGGCAGGAGGCCTCGATGGCGTTCCAGCCGGTCGATCATGGTAACGCCAGCGCGGCTTTCGTCTGATCCTGACGCAATGCTGCCCGCTGGCGGATCTAACGGGACAAGCGCTCCATAAGGGGCGCTATCCATCGTTGTGGAAATGGATGCCCGTATCGGCAGTGCCGATAAAACAAAACCCGACTGCGTGAACGCAATCGGGTCTGTCGCGCCCCGGCCTGTATAAGGCAGCGGGGCTTTATACCGAAAAATACGCGATCTTCCGGCAGCAGCGATGATGCTGCGTCTTACTCGGCTGTCTGCTCGGGAGCAGGCGACGAGTTCAGCGTGATGTAGCGCTGGATGCCAACCTGCTTGATCAGGTCGAACTGACGATCGATGAAGTCTTCATGCTCTTCTTCATCGGCCAGGATACGGATCAGCAGATCGCGTGAAACGTAATCGCGCACGCTTTCGCAATATGCAATGCCTTCGCGCAGGTCGGCCAGAGCCTTCTCTTCGAGCTTGAGATCGCAGGCGAGGATTTCCTCGACGCTCTCACCGATCAGGATCTGGTTGAGACGCTGTACGTTCGGCAGGCCGCCCAGATACAGGATACGCTCGATCAGCCAGTCGGCATGACGCATCTCTTCGATGGACTCGTCATATTCCTTTTTGCCAAGCTTCGTGACGCCCCAGTGATTGAGGGTACGTGCATGGAGGAAGTACTGGTTGATGGCAGTCAGTTCGTTCGTCAGCTGAACGTTGAGATGCTCGACGACTTTCGGGTCTTTCAGCATGGGATGCTCCTTTTCTCTTTCCTGTTTGCAAGGCAGCGCAAGGCGACCCGTTGCAGGCTGTATGCTGTTCTTCAAGCATGAGACAGGGTGCGGCGCAATAGAAATAACGCAACAACTAATATAAAGTATCCGAGTTAAGAATGACTCTCTCTATTATATCTCGTTGAGTAAATGGTGTTGCAATTTAATTGCAACACCAGAGTTTCCTCGCAATATGGGAGAGAACTGATGCGTATAAACGCAGAATGCCCCGCCAAAGGCGGGGCATTCCGGATGTAACCTGCTATCGTGCGCTCCGCATCGATGTGATGCGCGACCGGTGGAGAGATCAGTAGCGCTTGCGCGATGAACCCTTGCCATTGCCAGCAGAAGCGCCACCCTTGCGGAATGAGGGGCGCTCACCGCGATCGCTTCTTTCACCACCGCGCTCACCGCGATCGCCGCCACGGTCACCACCACGGAAGCCACCTTTGCCACGGGGCGCAAAGCCGCCTTCACGCGGGCGGCGCGGGCCGCGCGGCGGAGCGGAAGGGCCGGTCGGCGCCGAAGCGGGCTCGATCTTGGCTTCGTCGGCATCGGCACCGGCCACGCAGGAGCGGAAACGCTCTGCACTGTCCGGGGCGATCTCGAACAGGGTGTGATCCGTATCGATATGGATCGCACCGATCTCGCTCTTGGTCACGCCGCCCAGACGGCAGATAAGCGGTACGAGCCATTTCGGATCGGCACGCTCGGTGCGTCCGATCGCCAGGCTGAACCACTCGCCGCCCATGCGGTCAACGCGGCCCGTGAATTCACGCGAGGCCCGATCGTCACGCATGCCGCGTGCCGGGGCCTCGACGCTGACGGGACGGATCGACTCGACGCTCGGCAGGCGGCTCTTGTACAGACGCACAAGAGCAGTTGCGAGCTGGTGAGCATCATGTGCATCGGCCAGCTGCGAGGCGAGCGCGTCTTCGTTGGCCTGAGACGGCGCGAAAAGCGTCGCATCGTCCATCAGACGCTTGGCATCCTGCTCCAGGATCGCATCGGCTGAAGGAACGCTTTCCCACTCGGCATTGCTGATCTTGGCGAAGGAGAGCAGACGCTCGGCTTTGCGACGCTGGCTGACCGGTACCATGATGACGCACGTGCCTTTGCGCCCTGCACGGCCCGTACGACCCGAACGATGCAGCAGTGTCGCCGCTTCGCTTGGCATATTGGCGTGAATGACGAGAGACAGGGCAGGAATGTCGATGCCGCGTGCTGCAACGTCGGTAGCGACGCAGACGCGTGCCACACCTGAGCGCAGGGCCTCAATGGCGCGCGAGCGTTCGTTCTGGCCCATCTCGCCCGAGATCGCGACAGAGGCAAAGCCACGCTCGACCAGTGCTGCCTGCACCTGCGCGACCATGGCGCGGGTATTGCAGAACAGCATGGCTGTCGGGCTCTCGTAGTAACGCAGCACGTTGACAATGCCGCGGCCGATATCGTTCGGCGCAGTCAGCACGCATTTATACGTGATGTCGTCGTGCTGCTTGTTGGTCGAAACCGTGTTGATGCGCTCGGCATTTTTCTGGAAGCGACGCGCCAGATTGGCGATTTCCTTGGCGATGGTTGCCGAGAAAAGCAGTGTGCGGCGCTCGACCGGTGCTGCGTCCAGAAGCTGCTCCAGCTCGTCGCGAAAGCCCAGATCGAGCATTTCATCGGCTTCATCGAGCACGACGACACGCAGATCGGACAGGTTCAGCGCGCCACGCGACAGATGATCGCACAGGCGACCCGGCGTGCCGACGACGATATGGGCACCGTTCGACAGGTTGCGTGCTTCACGACGGGCATCGGTGCCGCCAATGCAGCTGACAATGCGCGCACCGGTTTCGGCATAGAGCCACTGAAGCTCGGTCTGAACCTGCAGGGCCAGTTCGCGCGTCGGCGCAACAACCAGCGCCATCGGGCTGTTGGCGGGGGGAAGGCGCTCGCTGCCTTCGGGGATGAGGGTAGGAGCAAAGGCAAGTCCGAAAGCAACTGTCTTGCCCGATCCTGTCTGTGCTGAAACGAGGAGATCCCGTGTCTCAAGTCCTGGCTGCAGGACGGCTTCCTGCACGGCGGTCGGTGTTTCATAACCGCGTGCCGCAAGGGCGCGACTTAGAGACGGTACGGTATCGGGAAAGGGCATGCGGTTCGGACTCAATCAGGATCGTGCGAAGAGAGAACGCCGTGACAGAACTGCGCTGTTCGAGCATGGCTCGCGGCGTAAGGAAGGCGGTCAATAAAGAATATGCGAGCCGAAATCTAGGAATAAACGGCACGCGTGCCGAAAACACTTTTCTCCCGGGGCATGACTCGCCGTTGACACTGTATATAGGCATTCCGTCATAAATTTAAAGAGATTGTGGACACCGCTGATCCTAAAATTAGGGTAAGACGCCCGGCATGATGACCGCTTTCCTCGCTCGACAGGCCAGCCGGTTCCTGCAGCAACGAGGCGGGAGCTGGCCGCTGCAATGGCTTCTGGCTCCTACGCCCAATGCATTCGAGTTCGCGCTGCGCAACACAATCGCCTCTCTGGTGGCACTGGGTATTGCTTTCTGGATGGAGCTCGGGGAGCCGCAATGGGCGGCCATGACGGTATGGATCACCGCGCAGGGGTCCAGGGGAGAAAGCCTGTCGAAAGGGCGCTGGCGTCTGGTGGGCACATTGCTCGGCATGGTCGGTGCCATAACGCTCGTCTCGGCTTTTCCGCAGTCGCCCTGGCTGTTCATTCCTGCACTGGCCCTGTGGGCTGGGCTATGCACGGGTCTGGCGACGCTATGCCAGAACTTCCGTGCCTATGCCTTCGTGCTTGCTGCCTATACCTGCGCCATTATCGCAACCGGATCGCTCAATACACCCGACCATGTTTTCGAAATTGCCATGGCGCGCGGCACCTATATCTTTCTCGGCGTGCTCTGCGAGATGGTGGCTGGACTTGTTTTTTCCGCCTCTCTTGCGGTCAAGGCGCGCCGTGCGATGCATGGCTGGCTGGTCGAGGCAATCGGCGCGGCATCGACGCTCATTGCTGACGTGCTGGAGGGCAAAGCGCCGCCCGAAGCAGCCGTTCGCGCCGTTTTCAGCCGTACGCTGACGCTGAATGACCAGCTTGAATTCACGGTGGTCGAAGTCGGGCGCAGCGATCACGTCATCGCCTGCGCCTATGCCACGATCGGTATTCTCTCGAAAATCGTCTCACGCGGGCTCGGCATGCAGGCGCGTCTGTCGACACAGCTGACGCTTTCGCCGGAAACACAGGCCGCCCTGCGCGATTACGCCGGTTTTTTCAGGGCTTTGCCAACACGTCTCGACAATGCAGCGACGGTGGCAGCGTTGAGGCAGGATCTTGAGCAGATCTGCTGCGAGGGCAGGGTGCACGAAGCATTGGTGGATGTTTCGCAGCCAAAATCGGCCATTTCGGCGGATGATTTCATCGTCTATCGAGGTCTGTCCCTGATTCTCGATGAATACCGGACGATGCTTCTTTATTTTGAGGCCCGCCCCGATGAGGCGCTGTCTCCCTCGCGCTACCGGCTTCGTCGTGTCCTGCATTTCCACGCAGCCTTCCACAATGGCCTGAGATCGACCATCGCGATCATTCTTGCCGGACTGGTCTGGGAGGTTACGGCATGGCCACAGGGTGCGGCGTTCATCTCGTTCATTGCCGTGGTCGTGGGACGATTCGCGACCCAGGACAACACGGTCCTTGTCAGCAACAAGTTTTTCTACGGCGCCTGTCTTGCCGCCATCGCATCGATACTGCCCGTTTTTTTCGTCATACCGCAGGGCACGGGATTCGAGGCGCTGATCGTGGCTCTGGCCCCTCTCATGTTCATTGGGGGGCTCGCAGCACGTTACCCTGCAACGGCCATAGCGGCCGGATCCTACAATACTTTCCTGCCTGCGCTGATCGGTCTGGGCAATCATACACGCATGGATGAACTGACCTGGTTCAATGCCACGCTAGCGCTGCTTCTGGGGTTAGGAGCGGGTGTGCTGGTTTTCCGCTGCATTCTACCGTTCAATATCCATCAGGTCTGCGTTCTGCTCAGACGTCGTGCGCTTCGCAGCCTGCGTTTCATCTGCGGGACAACGCATCTGATTCCAGGCGAAAACCGCTGGGTCGGTCTGGTTACGCAGGGGATGGAGCGCGTGATCCGCTATGCAGGCGCCAGACTGACTCCGTTCATGGAACTGAACCTGCATGGTTTGCTCTCAGCCATGACGCTTGGGCGCAATCTGCTCTTTCTGCGTCGCCTGCTGTTGCGGCAGGAGACACCCCAGGCGCTGAAAACGGTTCTTGCCCGCTTTTTTGACGGGATGGGGTTTTCACCGTTCCGTAGCCTTGCCTTCGATCGGAGCGGATTCGATACGCGTCTGAGCGAGGCGATGGCTGCAACGCGCGATATGATTCCGGCAAGTCCGCCGCAGACGCGATCCACGATGATCGATGCGCTTGGCAGTCTGATCGTGGTGCAGCACGAATGGCAGAACAACCAGACCTGGCTGAATGACGGGGCATTTCGCATGGCCCTGCAGGAAGCGCGCAGTACGCCCTTCTGAACGCCGATGCATCGATAATCCCGCAGGGGCGCGTGTTCTGCGAAGGGCACCAGATCCGATATCACGTGTTCCGTCGCGAGGATCACATTGAAATGATCGCCGAATAACGAAAAAACGTTCCGATTCTCGTTTCTGAAGAGAATAATAATTCCCGTCCGCAGGGCCTACGGGATGCGGTCAGAATTCACGGAAACGGTGATCGCATCATGAAAATCGGTTTTGTATCGGACAGTCTTGGCACACTTCCTTTCGAGGCCATGCTGGATCAGGCTGTTGCACTCGGGGTCTCGGGGGTTGAGGTCAATACAGGCGGCTGGTCGCAGGCGCCGCATGTCGATCTGGCCCGGCTCAGGCAAAGCCCGGCTGCGCGAAAGGCTTTTCTGCAGGCGTTCGAAAGTCGCGGGCTTGAGATCATCGCGCTCAACGTCAACGGCAATCCCTTGCATCCTGTCGACAGCAAACAGAGCGAGGACCTTCAGGAAACCATACGTCTTGCGGGCGATCTGGGGATTGGCAAGATCTGTACCATGTCCGGTCTCCCCGAGGGGCGGGAAGGCGATTTGTTGCCGAACTGGGTTGTCAGTTCATGGCCGCCGGAAGGTCAGGTTGCCAAGGCGTGGCAACTGACGGCGCGTCTTCTGCCTTACTGGGAGAAAATCCTGCGCATGGCCCCCGCATGCGGCGTAACCCGGTTCGCGCTCGAACTGCATGGCGGGCAATGGGCTTATAATGTGCCGAATTTCCTGTGTCTTCGTGAGGCGCTCGGACCCATGATCGGAGCCAATCTCGATCCGTCCCATCTTTTCTGGATGGGGGCCGATCCTCTGGCTGCCATCGATGCGCTGGGCGAGGCCATTTCTCATGTCCATGCCAAGGATGCCGGCTTCAATGCGCCGAAACAGG
This sequence comes from Asaia lannensis NBRC 102526, assembly GCF_024054035.1. Taxonomy (GTDB): domain Bacteria; phylum Pseudomonadota; class Alphaproteobacteria; order Acetobacterales; family Acetobacteraceae; genus Asaia; species Asaia lannensis. The sequence goes on along the minus strand of NZ_JAMXQU010000010.1, from coordinate 11,928 downwards.
CTGTCACGTCCTCTCTTGAGAACGGTCCGCTCGGCCTGCCTTCGGATCGCGCCTGGTCGTATCTGACGCTGGGCTACGGACACGACACCCTGTGGTGGCGCCAGTTCTGCTACCGTTTGCGTATGGTCGGTTATGATGGATGGCTGTCCATCGAGCATGAGGACCCTCTGCTCAGTCCCGTTGAGGGGCTCGAGAAATCAGTGGCGCTTCTGCGTGAGGTCATGCCGGTCGCGCTCGGCGGTTTCGTCCAGAACGAAATCTGATGACAAAAGGCCGGATTGCGGTTTTGGCGCTGCAATCCGGCCTTGTCCCAGCAATAGTGCGTGGTTTGTCTTATCGCACTTGGCCTGTGCCGTCCGGCACACCGTTTCGAGTGCGCGGCAAAGGGCGCGCGCCGGGATGAGGTGGGTCAGGCCGTATGCTTCTTGCGGCCGATAACGGCGTGAACCGTGTCGTTCCAGGCGGTCAGATCTTCCGGCGGGACGACCTCGCCCGTATCCAGTTCACCGAACCCTGCGCGATCAAGCATCAGCGAGACAAGGCGTGTCCGGTCGGCTGGCTCAAGCGCTTGCCACAGGGCCACGGCTTTTTGCGGAATGAAATTATCCGAGAACGTCACGATGAAGGGCGCACCGGGGCGCAATACGCGGTTTACCTCCTGAAAAACGTGCAGGGGGTCGGTCAGATAAGCAAAACCATCGCACAGACAGGCAGCGTCCAGTGACGCATCAGGCAGATCGATCGTGCCGTTTTCGTTGATATCCTGCACGATCCGCTGTGTCAGTGCGGTGTTTCGGGCAAGACTCCCTTCATGCACATCCAGCCCGATCACCGTCTCATGGCTCGATTCCTCGGGCAGATGGCTGAGTTCACCCGCCATGAGGTCGAGTATCGCTCCTGAAGCAGGCAACGTGGTCTGATAGAGCGCGGTAACGGCAGTGCGTGCCCCGGCATCCATCTGGGTCGATTCACTGCGTCTGGCGTAGAAATCGCGATCCGGTTCGCTATTGGCGCGGGTGAAGGCCGCAGGGTGCAGCCCCGACGGGGTTTCTGTCATTCAACCGATCCTGTGTCTGTGCGAAAGAGAGGGCAGGGATGCAATCCTGGCCCCAACCCGTCAAGACCGCCTTTTACGCTGGAAAGCCTCAGAGGCTCGAACGTTATGGAGAGTTGGCGCAGGACCGGGTTTTCAGAGTGCTGCGCCGTGCCATTCGAACGGACCATCGGAAATGCCGGCGATTTTTGCTTCGCGATCCATTGGAGTGCTCTGCTGACGCAGCAGGGGTACGAGTGTCTCGCTGACTGCATGATAGGGCGCGCGCTCCGCAGGGGCCGTAAGAATGACGTCATAGAGGCCGAGCTTGCGATAGTCGTTCAGACGTTGCGCGATCTCCTGGGCTGTGCCGATCAGGGCCGATGCGGCAACCTGTGAAGGCAGTCCCGACGCGATAAGACTCTCGGCGGTATCCCATGCTTCTTCGGAAGAGTCCTTGAGGACGATATCCAGCGCGACCACGGCGCGTGTCGGATGATCGGCGATCTGCGAAGGCAGGCAGTGCTCATACAGGGCCATGGTCTCGGCCACGCTACCGTCCTGTCGCAGGCGCTCGATCCCTGTGGCACTGTGTCGAAGCAGGTTATGCAGGGGGGCGTGTCTGCGCATCCAGTCTATATCGCTGTCCTGCACAAGAAGCGTCGAACCTGAAGGCAGACAGGACAGGCATTTCTCAATCGCCTCCCGGCTCATATCGAGACACGACCAGATCAGACGAAGGTGGCGTGCGATAGCGGGCGTTTCATAGGAGGCAATGAACATCGGTCTTTATTCCTGCATCGCTTCTGGCGGTGCATCGGCATGAAAATTAAGGTGATGAAACCGGAGGTTTCCCGTGCCGGAGAGGCTCGGACCCTCTATAACAGCGCCCATGATGATCCGGTTCCATAAGATGCAGGGCCTCGGGAATGACTTCGTCATGATCGACAGGCGCCATGAGCGTTTCGACGCAACATTACATACTATGTCTCGCCTCTGTGACAGACGTTTCGGCATAGGCTGCGACCAGCTTGTTCTGCTCGACGCCCCCGATCGTGACGGCGCGGACATACGCGTGCGCTTTTTCAATCCTGATGGGTCTGAAGCAGGGGCCTGCGGCAATGCCTCACGCTGTGTGGCAGCCCTCATAGGCAATGCACCTGTGCTCCAGACAAGCGCCGGCCTCCTGCCCAGTTTCATCACGCCCCAGGGTGAGATCGGCGTGGACATGGGGCGTCCTGCGCTCGAATGGCACCAGGTTCCCCTTTCGCACGATATTGCAACGCTTGAGCTGCCTCTGCCGGGTGGTCCCGCAGCGTGTTCCATGGGCAACCCCCATGCCACATTCTTCGACGGTATGGACCGTGCAGGGCGTGACGGCGCCGTACTTGAGCGCGACCCTCTTTTCCCCGAGCGCGCCAATATCGGCTGTGCTGAAATCGTATCGCGCGATGTCATAAGGCTTCGCGTCTGGGAGCGCGGTGCCGGTCTGACGCTGGCCTGCGGTTCGGGCGCCTGCGCGGCCGTAGTCAATGGCGTGCGTCGCGGGCTTCTCGATCGTGTCTGTCGTGTCGAGATGGATGGGGGTGCACTCACGATCCACTGGCGCGAGGAAGACGATCATGTCCTGATGATCGGTCCTGCAACCCATGTGTTCGAGGGGCTCTATCCCGTCGATGGACAGGCTGGATGAGCGGCGCGAGGCTTCTCACCTTCGGCTGTCGTCTCAACCTGCATGAAAGCGAGCGCATGCAGACCCTGACAGGGCATCTGGACGATGTGGTGGTGGTCAATACCTGTGCGGTCACGACCAGCGCCGAGCGTCAGGCCCGTCAGGCCATACGCCGCGCCCATCGCGACGACCCAGGCAAGCGCATTGTCGTTACGGGTTGTGCCGCGCAGATCGCACCGCAGGACTGGGCGCAGCTCCCCGGTGTTGCGCAGGTCATGGGCAATGCCGAAAAACTCGAAGCCGAAAGCTGGACCGAGACCGCACTCTCAAAGCCCGGTGCCGTTGCCGATATCATGGCAGCCGTGCCAGTGCCCGCAGCCCCCGTGGTCGAGACGGGGAGCCATGTGCGTGCCCTGCTTCAGGTTCAGCAGGGATGCGATCATCGTTGCACCTTCTGCATCATTCCTTACGGGCGTGGGCGCTCGCGCTCCGTCCCCGTGTCCGAAGTGATCGACCGTGCGCGCAGGCTGGTCGAGGCTGGCCATCATGAGATCGTGCTGACCGGGGTCGATATCGCGTCATGGGGGCGCGATCTCGATGGCACGCCCGCTCTGGGTGCGCTTTGCCGCGCCGTATTGTCTGCCGTGCCGGAACTGCCAAGACTGCGCCTCTCTTCGCTCGATCCGGCATCGGTCGATTCCGATCTATGGTATCTGCTGGCAGAAGAGCCGCGCTTTTTGCCTCATCTGCATCTCTCGCTTCAGGCTGCAAGCGATCTCGTGCTCAAGCGCATGAAGCGCCGTCACTCCGTGCGTGACGCGGCCGATCTCATCGCGCGTGCGCGCGCCCTTCGTCCGGGTATCGCGGTTGGGGCCGATCTGATTGCGGGTTTCCCAACGGAAACGGATGATCAGGCTCAGGAAACGCTCGATTTCGTCAAGGCGCACGCGCTGCCCTATCTTCACGTCTTTCCCTATAGCGAGCGGCCCGGCACGCCAGCCGCACGCATGCCCAGCGTGCCCAACGCGAAAAGACAGGCCCGCGCGGCAGCGTTGCGCGAAGCAGGCGAAATCAATCGCCAGGCCTATTGGCGCAGCATGATCGGGCAGACGATGGATGTTCTCATGGAGGGGCCGACAAAAGGGCACTCGGCTCATTTCGTGCCGGTGCGACTCTCTTTGGGGCAGGCTGCAAGAGGGTCACGCCTCACCCTTGTGGCCCAAACTCTTGACGAAGCGGGGCTGGTAGCCGAGATCAACTGACATGGCCGGATTTTTCTCACGTCTGAAACAGGGGCTGACGCGCTCGACGCAGAAGCTGAATGCTGCTCTTACCCATCGCTATCTCGACGAGACGGCGCTGGAGGAACTCGAGGACGAGCTGATTGCCGCCGATCTCGGTCCTGCCGTGGCAGGACGCGTGATCGAGGAATTCCGTACCTCGCGTTTCGGTCGCAATGTCACGACCGAGGAAATCCAGGAGGCGCTGGCCACCGAGATTGCCCGCGTACTCGAACCCGTTGCCCAGCCTTTCGAACTGAAAGCCGAGCATAAACCCCATGTCGTGCTGGTCGTGGGCGTCAACGGCGTTGGAAAGACCACGACCATTGGCAAGATGGCCAAATGGTTCCGCGATCAGGGACGCTCGGTCATGATGGTGGCGGGTGATACCTTCCGCGCGGCCGCCGTCGAGCAGCTTCAGGTCTGGGGTGAGCGTACGGGCGCGCCGGTGATTGCTGGCAAGCCGGGCGGGGATGCGGCAGGTCTGGCCTATGAGGGCATCAAACAGGCCCGTGAATCGGGCACGGATCTCCTGTTTATCGACACGGCTGGGCGGCTGCATAACAAGGGCGCACTCATGGAGGAGCTGGCCAAGATCATCCGCGTTATGAAGAAATTCGACGAGACGGCCCCCCACTCTGTCCTGCTGGTACTCGATGCCACGACCGGGCAGAATGCCATGGAGCAGGTGCGCGTATTCCGTGAGCTGGTGAATGTGACGGGACTGATCGTCACCAAGCTCGACGGCTCTGCCCGCGGCGGCATTGTTGTGGCTCTGGCGGATGCCTTCAAACTGCCTGTCCATCTGGTTGGCGTGGGCGAACAGGTTGAGGATCTGCGTCCATTCTCGGCGCAGGACTATGCCCGTGGTCTGGTGGGCGGTACGGGAGCGGACCTGACCAGCCATCTGATCGACGAATCGCAGGACTGAACACTGCGTCGGAGAGGGGTGTTCATTCCCGTTCGCTCTCTCTCCCTCTCTGGGCGCTCTCCCGCCTCTGCATGACGGCAGCGGATACGTTTTCCGCGTCCTCTCCTCTTTTCCGGTGCGCACCGGCCCTCTGCGAAAGACCCGGTGCGGTCGCAGGGCTGCTTTTCCGCAAAAACTGCGTGCGATTCCTTCTCCTGATATATGTGCCGATCGACCGGTAATGCGAGGGATGGCTCAACAACGTGTCATTATCGCAACGATAATCAATAAGCCGGAGGGGAAATTAATCATATTATAACGATACCGCATCGTTTAAACGCCATTTTAAATTTCGATACAAAACAGAAATGTTTAGTCGCACTCCCGCGCCAGTTGTTGTGCAAGCGTTACGTTTCGATTGATTGTCGTTACGTATGGAGCGTTTGACCGATGGCGTTGAGCCTGCGCAGATCCTTTCTTCTGACTTTTACCGCGGTCGCGGGACTCTCTGCTTCCGATGCCTTTGCCGCCAGCGTCCCGATGGACGAAACAGCCACGAAAAAGAAAGCTCTTTCCAAAACCGGCCAGACTTCTGCCAAATCCGAAACCATCATGGTAACCGGGTCGTATCTGCGCAGCTCGAACAACAGCTCTGCCAATCCGGTTCAGATCGTCACGGCCAAGCAGATCCAGCAGACATCGGCCATCTCGCTTGGGGATTATCTTCAGCGTCTGCCTTCTGTCGGGTCTTCGGGAACGACCAATCAGGTCACAAATGGCGGCTCGGGCGTCAGTTGCACCGATATACGCAATTTCGGGCAGAAGCGCGTTCTTGTGCTGATCGACGGCAAGCGTACAGCCATCAACGCATCGTCAGCCTGCGTGGATCTGAATACGATCCCGATCGAGCAGATCGCCAGTGTGGAAATGCTCAAGGATGGCGGGTCCGAGCTTTACGGAGCCGATGCCGTTTCGGGTGTGCTCAATATCAAGATGCGTCACGATGTGACCAAGGCGAGCATCACCATGCGTGGCGGCATTTCGCAATATGGCGATGCCAAGACCGGCCTGCTTTCCGCCATGAAGGGCTTCAATTTCGATCATGGGCGCGGCAACGTCACCCTGTTCGGTCAATATAACACCTCCGGCGGGATCATGAGCCAGGATCGTGCCTGGGCAGCCAATCCGCAGCAGAGCAATCCTGTCACCGGCACACCACTTTACGGGTCGTCCGTTATTCCCGAAGGACGTGTGACGGATCCGCGCACAGGGGCCAATCTGGTCTCGAACGGCGACGGCACATTCCATCGTTACACCAATGCCGACCGGTATAATTTTGCCAAAGACACGATGGTGCAGAATTACAACCAGAATTCGGCCCTGTCAGGCGATGCGCATTATGACCTCGACAGTCATTTCAAGCCCTATGCCAATGTGCGCTACAGCCACACGACCACGGCACGTCAGATGGCGGCATCTCCTGTTTCGGGGGGCATCAAGCCTTCGCCGCTTCTCTCTTCCTGGACCATTCCGGCGGGCAGTCCCTATAACATCTGGGGCAAGGACGCGGTCATGTCACGACGCATGAACGATCTTGGTCCGCGTAAAATGGATTATGCCACCGATACCTGGACCGTGATCGGTGGTGCCAAGGGCAAGATCTGGCGCGGCTGGGAATATGATGCCTCCATGACCTATGGGCAAAGCCGCTACACGGCCAATACCCAGAATATGGGCAATTACCGTCACCTGCTTCAGATGACAGGCGTGCGTCAGCTCGACCCCACCAGCCCGAGTAGTGCAATCGTGTACGACCCGACTGTCTGCACCAGTCAGCCGGGCTGTGTTCTCTCGAATCCTCTGGCGCCGCTTTCGCCTGAAGCTGCAGCCTATGGCAAATTCACGCAGCACGATCATGCCGAATATCAGTTGCGTGATTTCAATCTGCGCATCAACAACAGCGAAGTGGTCAAGATGCCCTACCAGCATGGCGGCAATGTCGGCATCGCGTTCGGTATGGAGCATCGCAGCGAGCAGCTCAGCAACAAGCCCGATCCGATTGTCGTCAGCGGCGATTCCACAGGCAATGCCACAAGCTATAGCGGCGGCGGCTTCAACGTGAACGAGGTTTATGCCGAAGGGCAGATTCCGCTTCTGCAGAATGCGTTTCTGGCCAGGGATCTGACGATCGACGGGCAGGGTCGCTGGTCCGACTACAATACTTTCGGATCGACCAAGAACTGGAAAGTGTCGATCAACTGGGCACCCGTGCGCGACATACGCTTTCGTGCCACGCTTGGCACGTCCTATCGTCAGCCCAATGTCTATGAGCTCTATGGCGGCCAGAATCTGGGCTATCCTTCGGCTTACGATCCCTGCAGCCGCGTTGCCAGCTATGGGGCGCAATCCGCTGCCGTTCAGGCACGCTGTGCGGGAGAAGGGATCAATACCGCCAGCTTCGTGCCGCAGAATACCGGGCAGGTGCCGACCATTTCAGGCGGCAACGGAGCGCTTCGTCCTGAATCAGGGCGTACCTACACGATCGGTACGGTCGTAACGCCGCGCTGGATCCCGGGTCTTTCGGGGTCGGTGACCTATTGGCATTATTCCTTGAACAACACGATCAGCACGTTGAGCACACAGTATATTCTCGACCAGTGCTATACGGGGGCCGATACCAGCCAGTGCAGTGCCATCGCTGCACGTTCCACCTCGCAGCAGCTTACCTCGGTCAATGCGCTCTATCAGAATCTGGGCGGGATCCGAACCAGCGGTATCGACTTCGACCTGGATTACCACGTGCGCCTGACGTCGCGGGACAGCCTGAACCTGACCAATAACATGCAGCAGCTGATCATCTTCCTGCAGCAGAACGTGCCCAATGGCCAATGGTACAACTATACCGGACGTCTGTTCTATAACGGGGGAAGCGGTCAGCCGCGCGTGAGCGATTATGCCCAGGCAACATGGCAGCATGACGATTTCAGCTTTACCTATATGATGCGCTATATCGGGGGCATGGTGTGGAATAACGGTGTTACCGATGTCACCCCCAAGACGGGCGGTCAATACAAGACACCGGGCATCTTCACGCATGACATCACGCTTGGTTACCGCCTCAATCGCTGGAATTTCCAGGCAGGTGTCAGCAATCTTTTCGACAAGAAGCCGCCCTTCGTCATGGATGCCTCGACCAATACGAACAACCTGCAATATGGCAGTCTGATTGTCGGTCGCTTCGCATTTCTTCAGGCCGGTATCAGCTTCTGATCTTGCATAACGGGAGGGGGAATAGGCTCCCTCCCGTAATTCGTGCCTGTCGCACAGGCACGATGCGCCCATTCTGCGCAGTTATTGTCATAAAAAACGATAAGGACATGCGCCTTACTGGGCAATTTCTTGCAGTCGATGCACAAGGTCAACGGAACGACACGCAAAACTCACGGAATGGTGATATAGGGTTTTGCCCTGTCTCATTTTTCCGGATCGGTTCGTGTTTTCTGTGCGTCGTCTGTCTCAAAAAGGTCCATGTCTATCGCTTCGATCTGAAGGCAGGGGCGGCTTTTTCGCTCTTGCCGGGCTGGTTGCGTCTGGCGCACTGCTCGCCCCACCCTGCTACGCCCAGAAAGCTGAAAGCGCGCAATCTGCCGGGGGATTTGCGCCGGGCGCACGTGCTTCCGCATCGGCCAATGCCACGCTCGACAGCGTGGTGGGCAACAGACCCTCACCGGTAAGCAAGGAAGTCGGTCTGGGTGGCATGACCTTCAAAGTGACACCCGCCGGAACCCTGATCGGGCCTGATGGCCACGCCGTAGCTGGAGGCTGTCCGGCCCCCGACACTGTGGCATCGGGTCAGTTCGTGGCAGGCGGTGCACCGGCAGAGCCGGCCCTGCGGGGGAGTGCAGGAGTCGGAACCGGGGGAAAAAAGGACGAGGCTGTCATGATTGGGGTGACCGATCAGGCTACAGCGGCAAGCGGACAGAAAGCATCAAGGCCCGGTACTCTGAAGCCTTATGCCACCATGAATGCCTCTTTCGGCCCGTCTGGCGTTTATGTTCTGCCCAATCCATGTCGCAATACCGGCCCGGATAAACACGCCATGATCATGGATGCCGCAGCCTCTCTGGCTTCGGCAGGAGGAAACGCCTTCGCGCTGGCGGGCAATCGCACAGGCGTGCGTCAGGCCAATCGCGCTACGCTAGAGCCCGATGGCGACGTTGTTCTTGCCACCGACCGTCCCGATCATGCGGAGCCTCGGCTTACACCTGCCCAGGAGCAGACTGACGAGGCGGGGCACGCAGCACGATGACCCGATATCTGTCGATCCTTTTGCTGGCCGTGGCCGTTTTCATGCCAGGCGCTGCGCGATCGGGGAGCATTTTCTCTTCCGAGGCAGGACACGGGGCGTCACGTCTCCCACAGATGACGGGACCGGCCGTCAGCGGGCAGGCGCCGGTGCCGACTGCCTCGCAGTCCTCTGCGCCTGCGCTCCCGTTGTTGCGGGGCATCGTGTTCCAGCCTGCGGGGACCGTATCGCCGCAAGCAGGCGATGCTGCTCTGACGGTCACGTCTCTGCCTCTGCTCCAGACAGCCGATTTCATGCGGCTTGTCCTGCCATTTACCGGCCATCCCCTGACATTCGGCCAGATGCAAACGCTCGTGGATAACGTGGTCGGTTATTACCGCATGAAGGGACATGCCTTCGTGACGGTGAGTGTGCCGCCGCAAAAGGTGCATGAGGGTATTCTGCATCTCGATGTGCTCGAATACCGCATCGGCACGATACGCGTTGTGGGTAACCACTGGTTTTCAGACCGGACCATACGGACACAGAGCGGGCTCGGCAGAGGGCAGACGCTCTCGCTTGACGAACTGCAGACCGATCTGCGCTGGATCAACACCAACCCGTTCCGTACCGTCGATATGGTCTATCGTCCCGGTGCCACAACGGGCCTGACCGATGTCGACCTGAGGGTGGCGGATCGTCTGCCTCTTTACGTTTATGGCGCCTATAATAACCAGCTCGATCCGACGCTGGGGCGGTTGAACTGGGATATTGGCATTTCATGGGGCAATGCGTTCAATCTCGGGCATATCCTGACCTATCAGCTTCAGCGCAGCGTTTCCGGGCGCTTCACGGGGCATAATGCCAGCTGGGAAATACCGCTCAGTTCGCGCGACGCACTGCTGCTCTTTGGCAGCTATTCGGTTTCCTATCCCGTGGCCGATCAGCCTTTGACCAATAAAGGCATATCCGGTCAGGCATCCCTGCGCTGGCTGCACATGCTGCCCCATTTTGCATTCGGTGCACGTTTTGGGCTGGATGGCACGATACAGGCCGGGTTCGACTGGAAATCGACCATTTCTGATCAGTTCAGTGAGGCCGTACCGCTCATCCTCGCCAATGCAGAAACGAACCAGTTCTCTCTGGGCTTTATCGGGTCGCTGCAGGATCCCTGGGGCAAGACCGAAATCAACAACCAGATCGTCTACGGGCCACCCGGTATTTCCGCCTATAACAAGCGCGGCTGGTACGAAACGATCTTCCCCAATGCGAAGCCCAATTATACCTATGATCGTCTGACTCTCAAACGGGCCCTGTCTCTGTTCTGGGGGCTGAAAGCCAATACCAGTGCGACATGGCAGGGTGCAACGCATAACCTGCTCTATAGCGAGCAGCTGATGATCGGCGGTATGGGTACGGTACGCGGCTATTACGTCAATACATCTTTTGGCAGCCGTGGCGTCAATATCAGCGAAGAAATCAACACACCCGGCTTTTCGCTTGGTAAATGGACGGGCCTTAGCGCGCTTGAGGACACGAATACGCTTGGGGCCTTCTGGGACTGGGGCGATAATTCGCAGGTGCATCCCGCCGGTATCGGTCCGCGTGTCGTGACGCTTTCAAGCATCGGCGCCGATCTCAACAGCAAGATCAACCGCCATCTGAATGTGACACTCGATGCGGGCTGGCGTCTGAGACGCGCAGCCAGTCAGGGCAGCCGGGGCGTCTTCTGCGATTTCAACATTGTAGCAGGGTTCTGAGCGAGAAGGCAGGAGTGCTCTCGGTTCGCGGCGGGCGACACTGAATGCGCCCATCCCTAACCTGCGTATGACAAAAGCCATTATTCTGCCCTTCGATCGGGCGAGGGTATTCTTTTTTCATGACGTGCCGGTTTCATCACGTGCCGGGGCTACGCGATCAACGGGCAAGTATGAGGCTGATCGGCAGGCTGAAATCGCGGAATGAAAACCTTGCCTTTATGGTCGCACGCCTTCGACCTGTTCTGCCTGACGCAGCAGGAGATCGATGCGTCCGTGGAGGTGTCGGAACAATACCCTTTGCTTCACATATCCTCACCCAGAACAGTATGGGCCTTGCGCTGGATTATGCCGAATTCCTCATCGGTAAGGTCGCCCCTGTTATGCATTTCAGCGGCGCGTGAGAGTGCTGCGCGTGCGTGTGAGGCATCGGGGATAGGATATCGGCGACCTGGAAGTGCGAAGGCAGAGTCCGGCAATGCGTCGCGTTCTTCAGCTGTAAGCTTCACGGTTGTTTCCCTGTCGTTTACTGGATTTTTTCTGATGCGTCCGTGCCTGTATTTGGCCAGTACGCCTGTCCTGACAGCATCATAAGCAGTGCTGTCCGTATTTTCGATATACATTTCGGACATGATCTGTCGGGACCTGTTGCACGTTCACCGTACACCGGTGTCTGAAAGGCACGAGCAGGCCAGTCGGGGCTGGCACGGAGTGTCAATGCCGGTCATGTAACTGGCGAAGTGGGAAATCGGACACTCATCCCGGATCCGGTAGCATCGTTCCCGAATCCCGATAGGGGAAGGAATGCAGGAAGCTGTGCGACCTCACGAGGGTCATACCGATGGCACCCGTCATAGGTCGATAAAACGGGGGATATCTGTTTGAAAAGTGTGAGGCAGGCTAGGTCGTGTTGACAAAAGGGGTATCCAGAGGGGCTGCATTCTGATTCAAGGCTGCTTTTTATGGGGCAGCCATGGATCGCGGAGACCTA
>NZ_JAMXQU010000009.1 GCF_024054035.1 Asaia lannensis NBRC 102526 | reverse complement strand
CCGGGTCATCACGCCTACCCTGACAGGGACGGGCGATCGCTCGCATCTCCTCTCTCACCACATCACCCTCAATACCCACATCGAAGACGTGATCAATACAATCGCCATGCTCGATCTCGGGGCTTTCGTTCTGGTCGGGCATTCCTATGGCGGCATGGTTGCCACCTGCGTGGCCGACCGGATGAGGGAACGCGTTGCCCATCTCGTCTATCTCGATGCGCTGATTGCGCGTGATGGTCAGACCGCCTTCGATATCCTACCTGAGGGTATGGCAAAAGCACGGCGTGAGCGTGTGAGGACGAGCGGGGGAGGTATTGCGTTTCCGGTGCCGCCTGCAAGCGCGGTTTTCCTGCCCGATGCTGCACGCAAGGCATGGTTCATGCGCCATCTGAAGCCGCATCCTGCAGGCACATATGAAACAGTCGTTCATCTGGACAGGCCCGCCGGCGCGGGCATGCCGGTTACCTATATCGCGTATGAAAAACCGGCTCTTGGCTCCATCGAGCCAAGCCGCGCCTATGCCAGAGCGCAGGCGGGGTGGCGCTATCGCACCGAACCCGTTCCACATGATGCCGAAATCGTTTTTCCGGAAAAAGTGGCCGGGTTCATCACCGAATCACTCTGACCTGCCGCAGATCGGTGCGGCAGGTCGCTCGCTCAGACCTGCGCCATAAGGGCCGCATTGCCGCCAGCCGCCGTCGTGTTGGTGCTGCATGCGTATTCCAGCACCAGCCATTCGCGCGGATAACACCCAGACACTTCCGGACTATGCAGCCCAATAATCGGGCCTGCGCGGTCAGCCAGTTCCTTGCTCAGCGCGGTGCGCCTTGTTCTCTGAGGAAATCAGGCGCTGCTCGTCCTGTCTTCAGACAGACCGGCGGAGAACTGTCATTATCACGAACCCATTCATAGCGCGCGTGGGATGACAGTCTCTATCCTGGGTTTCAGCTTCTCTTAGGCCTGAAAATTTTGAAAAGTGGTCCCGTCAGCAGTGTTGAAATGACGGCGAGGACCATCAGCGAGGCGAAGGCGAATTCGGAGAGCATGCCTTGCTCATGCAGGATCGTCGCCGCGACGATTTCCATTAGTCCCTTGCATTGCAACAAGGCGCCGAGACTCAGTGTCTGACGTGGTGACAGGCCGGGCGCGGGCGGGAAGACGTAGATCGACCCCATTTTCGCGATGATCGATATGCCGACCAGCGAAAATGATGCGATGACAGAGGGCCATGTCAGGGCGTCACCATCGATATGCAAGCCGCTATGTCCGAAAAACAGCGGAGCGAGCCATATCAGGCAAAAGGTCGATATTGCTTCGAACGGCAGACGCTTGACCCATGAAGGCGGCATGAAGGCCCCGGCGAAATAGGCGCCGATCAACTCGTGCAAGCCCAGCGTCATGCTCGCCCAGGATCCAAGGCTGAGATAAAGGGGTATGACCGCCCAGATCAGAAGGCGCGGCGGATTGCGTATATGCCGTGTAGCGAGCGAGCCTGCGATGCCGAGACCGGCAAGCAGGAGAAGCGCCAGACATTCGCGCATGCCCCAGCTATGCATGGCCGTTTTGCGTTCGGCTGCAAACTGGAGGAATGCGAGACCGATCCAGAGCGTCGCATCGTCAATGACTGCAAGTTTCAGGGCAAGCTGCCCTATAGGTTTATCCCTAACAGGGAGTTCCCGCACAATACCGATCAGCACGGGCAGCGCACTGACAGCCACACACAAACCGATCGAGGCGGCCGCGATAAGCGGCGTCACCGCAGGAGCGTGCCACCCTGGCAAAGGCAGGAAGAAGAAATAAACGAGAACGGTGCCGATCAGGAAAGGGCCCCCCAGAGCCATCGCCGCGCCACCCAGCAGGCGAGACACGCTCGTTGTGGGGAGAGCATTCTCGGACGGGCTTCCTTCCGGGTGTTGCCACATTTCCATTCCAGCCGTGAAGGCAAGCACAAGTACGGCCACCCAGCCGATGGTGTCTCCGTAAAAGGACGGAATACCGAGCGACTTCAGGGGAAGGTGCCAGACAGCTGCCAGAATCCCTATCAGGATCGGGATAACGGCGATCGGCACTGCGCGGCCGATCAGGCGCCAGATAATCCAGGGCAGGCAGACAAAAACCCCTGCATCTGCAACCAGTGCAGTGAAATCACTCATGGCAATCCTTTCTTAGATTAACGAAAGGATAGCTTGCTTTAATCGAAATGTGAAACCTGTCATGCGCTACTCTCGAAGCGCGCGAAGACACAACAGTAGAACATGGACACCTTAAATCATCTGTCTCGCCATTATTTCACTATTGCAGGTAGAAAGTGCTGCTTATGATGTTTCGAATTAACATCGAAAAAAAGGATATTCATGAGACCCGAGATCAGAAAGCTTCGCCACCCGAATGAGGGTCTCTATGGTGGGATGCTGACAACCATTGGCAGCCTTGTCTGGGTTGTGGTGCTTGGGGGAATTTTTCTTGCTACAATGGCAAAACCCCAGATGCTGCATCATCTGCTTATCCTGCTCGTATATGTCGGTGTCGGCGCGTTGTTCGCATGGATCGGGGCAGCGCTCTACCGTGCCTACGCCATGGGCAATATGGTTCTGCTTTCAGAGCGGCAGTTCCCTGAACTCTATGCGATTCATTGTGAAATGGCCCGCGTGCTCGGACTGGATGAAGTCCCGACAGCGTTTATCCATAACGCGAGTGGGGTAATGAATGCTTTCGCGGTCCGACTTTTACGCGGCCGCTATGTTTTTCTGACCTCTGCCCTTGTCGAGGTTGAAGAAGATGCACAGCTTCGCTTTGTGATCGGACATGAAATTGCCCATCATGTTCTGGGTCATCTCAACGGGTTCAAACACTGGCTTCGTATTCCGGCCTACTTCGTTCCGTTTCTCTACCGCGCTTATTCGCGTGCACGCGAATATAGCTGCGATGCCGTTGCGGCCTCGGTGCTGCCGGATATACGTGATGGTCTCGGTGCGCTTCAGATGCTGGCATGCGGTGCCAAGAGACTGAATGGCGCCATGCATAGTGACGCTTTTGCCGCGCAGGAACAGATGGTACCCGGTATGGCTGGATTTTTCGTCGAGATCTTCTCGACTCATCCGCGCATGACCAGACGCGTTGCCCGTCTCGGCGCTCTGTACGCCTCGCCTGCCAACCGGAACGAGGTGGTCTGAACACCTTGTTCATCCGATCCCTGAGGCAGGATAGCGCCACTGCCATCAGGGGCGGTCGCTGAGCAGTGTTTCGTCAGAAGCCAGCCTGCATACTGATCGAGAAAGAGCGCGGTGCTCCGATCAGGACCTCAGAGGGGTAGCTCGTATCGGCCCACTGCACGAAATGTCTGTTCGCAAGATTGTCGATACGTCCATAGAGGGTAAAGCCCTTGCGGATGTGCCAGCCAGCAAAAACATTGACCAGTGCATAAGGGTTGAGCGTCAGCGTATTGGCGTAATCGCCCTTGCGGCTCGACACGTAGCGCATCCCGGCACCCAGATCGAGCGGTAGATCGAGCATGCTCGACCAGACAGCCCATAGATTGGCAGTCACTGCGGGCACGTTCGGCACCCGGTTGCCTGTGGCATTGGTCTTGGCATCGGGGAAGAACGTGCCGTAGCGCGCATCCGTATAGGCCACATTCCCGGAAAGCGACCAGTGGCGATCGATGTGCCAGTCAGCCTGACCTTCGATGCCACGCGATTTCTGCACACCGGCGGTCGATACGCTGTCCTGACCTGTCTGGACGAGAACATGGCTGCGCCGGATATCAAACAGGGCGAGTGTGGTGACGAGATGCCCGGAGAGGGTGCTCGCTTTTATGCCGATTTCACCCTGTCTCGACTGACTGAGCCGCGTAAATTGCCCCCTGTTGGCAAGGAAAAGATTCGAACCCGGCGGGTCTTCAGCCGTCGTGTAAACTCCGTAGAGACTGACAGTCGAGGTCAGATCGTATACCGGGCCGATACGGAAATTGGAGGGATGATAATGCCCTTTGAAACTCGTCGTGGGGTTGAATTGACCGTTCTGATTGTAGTTCTGTCGATCGAGTGAGAGCCAGTCATAGCGAAAGCCCCCTACAAGGCGCAGCTTTCGTGTGACAGAGAGGGAATCTTCGAGAAAGATACCGGCGTCCAGCATGGTCGTGGGCGATTTGCGATACGGGTATTCTCCCGCGAAGCTGCCCAGTGACCCGCCTTCTGGATCTGTAAGGGACACGCTGTCGGCATAGCTTGCGTCCGGGAAGCCCCGATTGCGTATGAAGCGCAGATAATAGGCGTCTCCCCCCAGCACGAAACGGTTTTTCATGCCGAATATCGGGTGGTCGAACCGCATATCGAGACTGTCACCGACCTGATGCTGGTTCTGGTAGACGTAAAACCTGTCACGTCCGATGCGACCCGGCGCGATGGATCCGCCAGAGGCGTCAGTCTCGCCGGGCTGGGCAATATAGCTATAGGTCTCCGCGTTGTCCCATCGGCGTTTGGCGTAAAGCAGATAGGCCTTGTCATGAAAGCTCAGATGGTCGGTAACGGCCCAGTCCAGATGAAGTGTCGGAGTGGCGTTGACCGAACTGGCACGCGGATTGGACACGTTATAGTTGCGCCACAACGATGCGCGGCTGATGACGAGATTTTGCGTGGAATGGAGCAGGCCGTGAGCGGCGTCACCGACCGCGGTGCCGGGGACAAGGGGCGCACCGTAATAGGTCGACAATTCGTCTGTCAGATAATCCATGCTGAGACGCGCCGAGAACCGTGTGCCCGGATGCCAGAGAAGCGTGGTTGTCCAGTCGTTGCTATGCGGATCGGCGCCTTTGACATAACCGTCGGAAGATGTGCGGCTGAAATCGCTTCGTATGGCAAGGCTCGGCGAGAGGGGGATCGAGCCGCCGAAGCCGGCATTCCAGCTGTTGAAACTGCCGTATGAGACGAGCGCGTTGGCACGAACATGCTCTGTATCGGGCATGCGCAGCCGCATATCGACCGTACCACCCACCGCGCCTTGTCCGTAAAGGACCGAAGACGGCCCTTTGAGGATCTCCACGGCTTCGAGGTTGAAGGCGTTGAGCGGGCGGTTGACCATGGTTGTCGGCCCGAAATAGAAGCCGTCGCGCAGGACCAGAACCTGATTGCCGCTGAAGCCGCGCATCATGAGCTGCGCCGGGTTTCCGGGCGAACCGCCAGAGGTCACGCCGGGTGCAGAATCTGCAGCCTCCTCGGCATGGGTGTAACCGCGCTGGGCGATCACTTTCTGATCGATGATCGAGATCGATGCCGGGTTGTGCTGAATGCTCAGGCCGAGCTTTCCGCCGATTGCCGGCCGCGCTTGAAGGCCCGTGCTTTGACCGTGTGCCGTGATATATTCATCGGCCGTCTCGCGTTCCTGCGCATGGGCTGCAGGAAACAGGGCAAGGAGGGAGATACCGGCAAGCAGGCCGGGAGTATGCAAGCGCATAGAACGCATGGCGCGCGACTTATCCTGTCTTCACGTCACTACGACAAGCGGCTTTCAGGCCGCCACTTCAGGGACACCCCGCCCGTCAGACTTCGTCTGTGACCAGAAAGATGGCAGGTCTCCTGACTTGTGCGTCGTCACGCGACATCTGGCCTTCCCGGGGGACAAGAACCCAGTGGCTGGACCTCACGGCCCACGATATCGCCCTCTTCACCTACAGTTGCGGGGGCAGTCATGGCGTTGGACCATGTTCCCTTTTCATCCCGGCAAGCGGGAACCATCGGGCCGGACCCTATCGCAGCCCGTTTTGCTGTCAATACAAATCCACGCGGATACATGCTGGGCAGGGCATCAACCCGAGCCGGGCGCAGATGAAACAACCGGCTATATGGGACGCTGCTCCGGGCTCCCGAAATGCGGGTCGGAAAGGCCTGGTCTGCCGTTTTCAGCATAGCCTGCGCAGGCCATCAGGCATGAGCCTTTCTGGGTATGGATTTCGATGTCGTACCACCTTGCGCTCGTCGTGAGATCGAGAACGATATCATACTGTCCCTTCTTGTCGGGCGTGAGGCTGTCTCTCCTGCCGTTATACCGGTTGGTGAGGACCAGATTTGCCTGTTCTGCCGGGTCGCCAGCCAGAGCAAGGTGAAGCATGCTGCCTTTGGTGAAAGCCTGAAAGGCGAGGCCACCGTGCGGCTCGTGGCGACGATAAAACCCGTTCGGGCCGTAAATCTCGATTGTACCTTCAGCGGCGCAGCGTATGGACTGGCGTGTGTGGCCGGCCAGCGTGACATGACGGCTTGGCTTGCCGGTTTGCCTGATACGCAGGACCACGCCCTGAGCGCCGGGATTGTCGAGATCCAGACGTGACAGGTCATCTCTGGCGACGCTGACCTCGAAGCGGTAGGGCAGGGCGCGACTGCGACGCTGTCCGGGTTCTTGTGCCGGCAGGCTGCCATGCGCCGGGACCAGTGGCGGAGGATGCGAACAGGAGAGGCGTGTTCTGGGCAGGTAATCATCCGTTCTGGGCAGGTTGGCCGTCCATGATGCATCGGGCGTCGAAAAGTCGAATGCCGATGTCAGGTCGCCGCAAACGGCGCGTCGCCATGGCGTGATGGTCGGGCATACGACGCCGAAACGTTTTTCGAGAAATTGCAGAACCGAGGTGTGATCGAAAATCTGGGAGTTGACCCAGCCGCCCTTGGTCCACGGGGAGATGATCAGTGCAGGTACGCGCGGGCCGAGCCCTACAGGCTCACCGTGATACGCTTCTCCCGTTAGCGGTACGGTATGAGGCTCATCCGGATCGGGCACAGGCGGCGGAACATGATCGAAAAATCCGTCATTCTCATCGTAATTGAGAATAAAGACGGTTTTCGACCATGTATCGGGATGCCGAACGAAAATATCGATCAGTTTCGAGATCAGATGCTCGCCGAACCCAGGAGGGGCCTCGGGATGTTCCGAGAGCGCTGCGGGAGGAACGATCCACGATACCTGAGGTAATGTCCCTTCGGCGATATCCTTTTCGAAGGCGTCGAGCAGATAGCGCCCTTCGAGCTCATGCATGTTGTCTTTTGTCGAGCCTGGTGCAATGGCGCGTGCGTTCCTGAAGCGCCAGTCATTGCGGTCGAGGTTGCGGAACTGTCTGAACGAGGCGAGGGGATTATCGCCGAAATTGTCGTATTCCTGATAGAATTTCCAGCTGACCCCGGCTTCCTGAAGTCGCTCAGGATAGGTCGTCCAGTCAAACGGGGTGAAGGCCGGGTTGTCATGCGTCATGTCGGCAGACCAGTTGCCGTCATCCACATTATCGACGGCCTGTTTGCCTGTTGCGTCGACGGCAAGACCGTTGGTGCCCGTGAAGAAATAGAGCCGGTTCGGATTGGTCGGGCCGAAAATGGACGCGTGATAAGCATCGCAGATGGTAAAGGCATCCGCCAGCGCATAGTAATAGGGGATCTCGTGCCGGGTGAAATAACCCATGGTCATCGGCGATTTATGCGGGACCCAGCGATCCCATTCATTCCATTCGGCCTGGGTGCCTTTCCAGCTATGATCGAGGCTCTTGAGGCAAGCTGCCGAGGTATGGACCGTATCGAACAGGAATGGCCAGATGGCCCGACCCGTAGCATCTTTCTGCGCGAAAACCGGACTTCCGTCACGCTGACGCTCCGCACGCGGGTCGCCGAACCCGCGCACGCCACGAAGCGCGCCGAAATAATGATCGAAAGCACGGTTCTCCTGCATGAGGATGACAACATGCTTGACGTCCTGAATGGTTCCCGTCTCGCGATGGGCCGGAATGGCCATGGCTTTGCGCAGATTGTCGGGCAGTACGGCCCCAGTCAGAGCGGCAGCACCGAGATTGAGGAAATGCCGTCGGCTGGGTTTCATGCTGTGCACTCCTGCGTTCAGTTGAAGTGCTTGCGAATGGTGAAGAACACCATACGTGGTGCTGCCGCCTGAAGCGTCTGGAAAGAGCCCGAAGGATCGGAATTGATGAAGCCGTTACTGCCAACGGTTGCCACATAGCGCTTGTTGAACAGGTTGGAGACGTTGATCTGCGTGTCCAGACCGCGCAGCCAGAAATTATGGCTCTTGAAGCGATAACCGAGATTCAGGTTGAACACGTCATTGGCGGGCACATAGGCGTCGTTGGTGTAGGTATAATAGCGACGATCCTGGATCTGCATGAGCACATTGCCCCAGATCTGTCCGTCATCGTAACCGAGCTGCACATTGGCCAGATTGCGTGGCATGCCAACAACGTTCTTGCCTTTGATCGCCGCCGAGACCTTGCCGTCTGCCATGACGTCGTCCTGATAGAACGAGTTGTTGAAGGCGTAGGAAGCGAAGATCGACCAGTTGGGCGCGAACTGCCAGTTGACCGCAGTGTCGATGCCCCGTGAGATTACCCCACCCACATTGGAAAGTACGGAAGCATTGCCCTGAATGCCGACGCCCTGTGTGACAGCAAGCAGGCGATTGTCGAATTCGACGTAATAGCCGGTGACCGTCGCCTGAAAGGTGCGGGTATGATAGCGATAGCCGAGCTCTTCCGTATTGGACATCTCAGGTTTCAGCTTGCCCTGAAGCGCCTGAAAACCTGCCACGGTGGTCGAGAACGGTCCCGATGTCTGTGCGCTGTCGAAAGCAGCCATGTTGCGACTGTAATCGACGAAAATTTCGTGATTGTGATTGAAGCGATAATTGGCGCCGATCTGGGGCAGAAAGCCGTTGCTCGCACTGAGCGATCCACTGGGATAGGCCGTAGGCGTGGGCGTGCCAAGGTAGTTCCCGTTGAGCGCGTGTGCCGTATTATCGACGATCAGCGACTTGAAGCCGTAATTGACTTTCAGCTTCGGCGTGATCTTCCAGGTGTCGCCCAGATGAACCTGATAGGTCTTGGTATTAAAGGCGCTTTGCCACTGGGTGTAGAAGGCATTGTTACGGTACCAGTGGGTAGAAGATGGCGCCCCATCAAGAGCAAGCGGGTAGAAACGTCTGGCCTGATTAAAGTTGTTGTTCTCGAACCAGAAGCCACCTTCGATGGCATGGTTGGCAATTTTGTATGTCAGGCTGCCGATGAAGCCGGCCCGGTGAATGTCGTATTCGGTCGTGCGTGTGGCGAGAGGCGAGCCCCCGAGGGCTGCCGGTGTCGGGACATAGGGTGTCACCCATACGCCTTCGCCCGTATTGGTGTGGCCGTAGCCCATGACATAACCGGAAAGGCGGTTATTGACCCTGAAATCCAGCTTGCCATAGCCCATCGCGTCTTCACGCAGTCCGGCTGAGTTGAAATAGGCGGTATCCTGGTTCTGGATCCCTGTAGGAAATGCCGTGCCGTTCTGATAGGCATAGCCGATCTGCTTGGCGAGAGCGTAATTGCCGGTGATATTGTCCAGATTATAACCGTAGGTCCTGATCTGGGAGAGGGAGAGATCCTGATAGTCGTTCTCGGCGCGCTTGGACCAGTCACCGAAAACGGTGAGTTTCAGATGCTCGCCCAGAGGCTGAACGTATTTTGCGTTGGCCTGATCCTGACGCTGAACGCCGTCGCCTTTCCATTTATTGGCGTCCTGATGGTTGTAGGACACATAGAATTTGCCACCGCCCTTGAGGACACCGCTATTGATGCGGGCGAAGGTACGCCATGTGGAGGCGGAACCGATCGTGCCGCTTACATCGGCGCCGAATTTGTCGGTGGGGTCGATCGAGGTGAACTGTAATGCGCCACCCAGATCGTTCGAGGCGGCAACACCAACGGCGCCTGCACCCTGTGTGAGTGTGGCCGGTCCGTTGTTCTCGGTCTGAAGCGCGCGCCCGATGGAGAGGCCGTTATCGTTTCCGTAGGCGAGATTGCCCAGTGGGACGCCGTCGAAGGTAAATCCGAGACGGCTCTGGTCGAAACCGCGGATGATGATCTGCTGGGACCATTCATAGGAACCGAGCGGATCGGATGAAGTGAACATCACGCCGGGCAATTTGGAGAGCGCCTTGAACGGACTTGTTCCGGGTGTGTATTCCTGAATGGCCGTACGCGAGATCGTCTGTGTTTCTCGGGCCTGACCTGCGCCAAGAACGATAATCGACTCAGGGGCCTTTGCTTCGACGGATTTATTGCCTGCTGTTTTGCGGCTCTTTCCGTTGCCGCTATTGGCTGCCCCGGTCCCGGTCGTTTTGCTCTTTTGCCCGGACATCAACCCCCGGGCTGTCGCGCTCTCCTTACCCGGGCTCTGGATGGTGGGGTCTGCCGCGCTGCTCTGCGCCTGTGCCTGGGTATTGGCCGCGACGATCAGCGCCGGGAGGCTGGCCGAGAGAACAAGACGATGTCTGAGTTTCATTGACGAGGAGCCGTTTCTTCAAAAGGTCGGGTTGCTGCTCGTCAATATCGTGACAGGGTGTGACAAAGTATTATGGTTTTATTAAAATCGGATCGTAAACAAAACGTTCATGGTTCTGTCACTGTTCTGACTTATTATAATTTATTCATAACCTGTAATAAAATCAGAATTACTTTCTGTTTTTCCTATTTCCGGTCATGTGTGCCTGCGTCATCAGCAATCCTGTCAGGCAGGCTCCAGCCGCATAGGCAATGAGGTCGGCGTAAGCGAAATGCGAGCCAAGCACGAACGCGCCGACACCTGTCGCGCGCAGGGTGTCCAGCCATGGGAAATGAAGCAGTTTGACTGTCTCGCTGAGTGTCGCCCCACACAGGGCGAGAACCAGGATGACAAGGCGCGACCTGCCGCGCGCAATCAGGGCAGCAAGACACCAGAACATGCCGCCCCATAGGACCGAACCGCTCCATTTGCGAAAGGATGGGGAAAGCCCCAGAGAGGCCAGCCGGCAGGCGATGCCCGCAAGGATGATCGTCAGCAGAAGCGCAACCACGGGAGCCATCCCGACCGTGATATTATAGCCTGTGCGCTGCCGGGGCGCTTCTCTCATTATGCGATGCTTTTTGTATGCGCCGTTGCCGATGCGCGGTCAGGACGCAGAAGCAACGTTACCGAGATGAATGCGACATAGAGCAGGAGATACCATGAGACGAGTTTCTGCGGGTGGACAACCCATGTGAAATGCCTGTGGGCGTAGAGCCAGGTTCCGGTAAATGTGCCGATATTCTCTGCAATCCAGAGGGCAACACTCGATAACAGGGCGGCGAGGGGCAGGCGCATATGCCAGATCGAGGTCATGATCCGATACTGGATGACGCAGCGCCAGTAGAGAGCCAGTGTCGCTGCCACCAGCAACCAGCGCAGATCGGGCATGAAATGATGGGTGAAGAAATTGGCGTAGATAGCGATCGCCAGAGCCAGAGATAATCTGAAATCGGGATAGGGCGTGAAATGCATGTCGAACAGACGGATCACGCGCGCCATGTAACTGCCGACAGAAGCGTACATGAAGCCCGAAAAAAGCGGGACATGCATGATCCTGAAAAAGCAGGGTTCGGGATAGGCCCATGAACCTGCATGCACCTTGAACCACTCCATGGCCGTACCGGTCGCATGGAATATGAGAATGATCAATGCTTCCTGACGTGTTTCCAGTCTGAAGAGCAGGAACAGACCCTGTGTGACAACTGCGAAAAGGAACAGGAAATCGTAGCGATGAAAAGCCCAGTCCGGTGACCAGACGGCGTGGGTGACCAGAATGGCGCCAAGCATCAGCCCACCGAAAAGACAGGCCCAGCCCTGCTTGAGCACAAACAGGACGAATAATCCCGGCGTTCCGGGGATATGGCGTTTCAGCCAGTCACCGAGCCGACGCTCCCGCGTGCGTGTATCGTCATATCGGGCGGCAGGGGGAATGGCGGCGTTCACGGCGCGGCTCCTTGTCGGTTGCCGCGCCAGTGCCTTACTCCGTGAGCCAGCGCAAGAGACTGGCCGGGTCAACAGATCGACAGGTCCGGCCCGCGTTATCGCGAGAGCGCAAAGCTCAGGCCGCCCATGACCGTAAGCCCCTGATTGGGAATGGTTGAAATCTGGCTCGTGTAATAACGGCGATTGGTCACATTATCCGCGTTGACGAACATCTGTAGCTGTTTGGTGAGCTGATAGGCGCCGAACAGATCGAACACGACATAGCCGCCTTGCTTGGGAAAGGCCGCGACACGACTTGTGGGCTGACCGAGTGTCTGTGTTGCTGCCCTGATGCGCCCACCGATGGAGAGCCGGTTATCGAGAAGGTGAATCCCCGCCGTGCCAGCCAGAACCGAGCGTGGCGGTGTAGTGAGCATGGCGCCGAAACCTGTATAATCGGCGTAGGGAAGTTTCGTTGTCGTGTTGGTATAGGAGAGCGTCGCGAAAACGAACCTGTTGTCGTATTTCGCCTGTCCTTCAAACCCGTGGGTGAACGTATTCCCGGCCATGTTCTGATAGTAGTAGCCATAGACCGGAATAAACGAACCCGCTGCCGGACGGCCGATCACGCGTGTCTGGGCAATATAGTTCTTGACGCGCGTATCGAAATAATCGCCGTCGAACTCCACCTTGTCGCCATCGGTCAGCACGTCGCGATAATGGAGTTTTGCTCCAAGCTCCCAGCCATAGGTCTGCTCGGGCGCCAGATTGGGGTTCGGGATGAATTTGAGGAAACTCAGTCCGGGATGCGAGCTGGCCATGAACATTTCGGTCATGGCGGGCGGACGGAAACCAAGACCATAGCTGCCATAGAGCTGCAAACCGCGGACCGGAGTCACGGCCAGCGTAACCTTGGGATTGACCGCATCGGACCCGCGTGACGCGCTGAAAGCCCCGGCAGGAATCGAGGTGAAGCCAGAGGCCTGATTCACGCCGCTGCCTGATGCATGATAGCTGTCATAGCGCAGGGCCCCGGTCAGCTGGACAATTTTCCAGTTCAGGGCGAGCTGGGTGAAGGCGCTGCCGACGCCACGCCCGCCCGAAGGCGTGGATCCCTCGAACCCTGTCTGGTCCTTGGTATTGACCGAGTCATGATAATACTCACCGCCGTAATTGAGTGAGGCCAGTATCGGACCGAGCGGAAACTGCGACGTGTTGTCAGCCTCGAAGCCCAGTGTCGTCAGATTGTATCTTGTGAGATTGGCCTCTGCCATCGTCATGGCTCGATAGGCTGGCATGGCGTTATCGAGCCCCGTCGAGACGACGTAACCTTTCACATGAAGGGATACGAGTTTGTTGTCGTGCGGGGTAAAACGATATTCGATGTTGCCCTGGTTGTTCTGTATCGTGTTGCCAGCATAAATGCCTTCTGTGCCCTGTCCGAATTCATTGTGATAGATGACGGTACCGAGTGTCAGGCTCTGGTCCACGCCCGGTTTGATGTCGATCTTGAACAGGCCGGATTGCATGCGCTGATAGGTTTCGGGAATGCGTGTACCTGCACCGTCTTCGTAATCGCCCGAACTGCGCATGCTGAACGCTGCGGCAACACCGAGCCAGGGACGAAGCCGGATACCCGCGCCGACCACACCCGAACCGTCGTAGTTGTTTGTCCCGCCAAGGGCGCGCGCCATGACGCCATACTGCTTGCCCGGCTCGACCAGTTCCTCCACGCCGAGCGTATGCATGTTCACCACGCCGGCAATTGCTCCTGCGCCATCTGCGGTTGCAACGGTGCCGCGTGAAACGTCCAGACCGGCAAGCAGGGCCGGGTCGACATAAACGCTGCCGTTCGCGCCATGACTGCTGGTCTGGAAATCCTGACGCGCACCATCCACCATGACATTCACGCGCCCGAAATCCTGCATGCCGCGTATGGAAATGGCGAGAGAGGGCGATCCGTCATTCTGGAAATAGACACCGGGCAGGCCCGTCAGGATCATATAGGGCTCTGTCGGCTGAACCCTGAGCATGTCCTTGCGGGTAAGCGTCGAGCTGGCCTGAGGGACATTGATGTCAGTGGTTCCACGCACTCTCACGCTGGGAAGCGCAATTTCATGCGATGCGTCCTGCAGGTGAGCCTGCCGCCCGGCAGGAGCAGCATTCTGCGAGGCAGACGCCTTGTAGGATGGTGCACTGCCGCGCTGCGCCGATGCGCTGTCATCGGCGATTGCCGGTTTGAGCCCCAATGCGAACACGGCGAGGGCGGTCGAATATAAAAGGGCCTGTCTGGTCCCGGGCATCGTTTCTACCTGCGAATCGTTATCAACTGTTGCGAACGGTTATTGAGAATGACTCGCACTTGCAAGATGTAAAAACATCCTTTAAGCCTCCGCCCCGTCAGGTGAGGGATCGCAGCAACAGCACCCCCGCCCGCCATTGGAAGGGTCAGGGTTCATGAGCATCAGATTGTTCAGCCGACGTCAGTTCGGCTTGACGGCCTTCGCGACCGGTGTGTCGGGAGCTGCTTCGCGTAGCGCACGCGCAGGTGAAAAACGGCCCGTGCGTGTTCAGGACTGTCGCGGCCGATCCGTCACTCTGGGCACGATGAACCGCATCGTCTCCATTGGCGGCACCATTACCGAGACGCTTTACGCGCTTGGTCTCGCTGACAGGATTGCTGGGGTGGATATCACATCCACCTACCCGGTCGCGGCGCTGAGAGAGAAGGCCTCGGTCGGCTATATGCGTCAGCTCAATGCCGAAGGCGTGCTGTCTCTCAAACCCGATCTGGTCCTTGCCATGAACGATTCAGGCCCGGCGACCGCGATCGAGCAGCTTATCGAGTCCGGCACGCCAGTGGTGATGATCGACGCCGCCCCGACGCTCGATGGTGTGCGTCAGCGTATCGTGACCCTGTCGAGCATTCTCGATGCGCGTGAACAGGGCGCCTCGATGGTCGTGCGGTTCGACAACCAGCTTCGTACGCTCAAGGCCTGGAAAGACCTTCACTCCGAAAAGCACCGCGTTCTGTTTGTCATGCGTGTGGTCAATGGTCGGCCCATGGCTGCAGGAACCGGTACGGCGGCCGATTCCATCATCACGCTTGCCGGTGCGGTCAATGCCGGTGGTGCGATGCAGGGTTACAAGGCGCTTGAGCGCGAAGCCCTGATCGATTTGCAGCCGGATGTGATCCTGATGATGAGCCAGGGCGGCCAGACCATGCGCGAAACCCTGCTCAGGGACGAAGCTGTCATGCTCACGCCAGCCGGAAAAAACGCTGCCATCATCGATATGGAGGGCGAGAAGCTGCTTGGCTTCGGGCCGCGAACCGCGGAAGCGGCGCTCGACCTGGCCCAGCAGATTGCCGCTCATACCCGCCCGGCATGAAGATACACCGCCTGCCTGCGCTGCCCGTGCTGATCATGCTCTGTGTCGCTCTCCTGGGGGTATCTCTGCTTGCACTGGCGTGCGGGGCGACAGGGTTCGGTTTCAATCCTGCCCACGCGCGAGATACCGCGATGGCGCGACTGATCGTTCTGGGCATCCGTCTGCCACGTATCGTGCTGGCCGTGCTGGTTGGCGCAGGGCTGGGTGCGGCGGGTGCCGTGATGCAGGGGATGTTTCGCAACCCGCTTGCCGATCCCGGGTTGATTGGCGTTTCTTCCGGTGCTGCTCTGGGGGCAACTCTCATGATTGTGCAGGGGCCGGTCTGGTTCGGGCTGGGCGTGCTTGCACATTGGGGCATTCCCGCCGGCGGCATGGCAGGGGCCTGCGCCATGACGATGTTGCTTCAGGGTCTGTCGACACGTCAGGGGCTTTTATCGACCAACCGACTGGTTCTGGCGGGCGTGGCACTTGGGGCGCTTGCTTCTGCGGGGACCGGTATTCTGCTCTATCGCGCGAACGACACCGCCCTGCGCGATCTGACATTCTGGACCATGGGCAGTCTTTCGGGAGCGCGCTGGCAGGAAATATCCATCCTTGCGCCGCTGATGTTTATCGCGCTCGTTGTTCTCGTGGCCCTGTCACGCCCGCTCAATCTTCTGCTGGCCGGCGAGGAAAACGCGGCCCTGATGGGATGTCATGTGCGCCGCACGAAGTATCTCTGCCTCTTCGCCGTGACGCTGGCCGTCGGTCCGGCCGTCTCTTTCTCGGGCGTGATCGGTTTCGTCGGGGTGATCGTGCCGCATCTGGTGCGTCTGATAAGCGGTCCGGACCACAGGGTGCTCGTGCCTGCTTCGGCTCTTTCGGGCGGAATCCTGCTTGTACTGTCCGATACGCTGGCCCGCGTCGTTGCACCGCCTTCCGACATGCCGGTCGGGATCATTACTGCGGCGATCGGCGCGCCGGTTTTCCTGTGGCTGCTGCTGCGTCTCGGCGATCGGGATATCGCATAATGAGCCTTGTTCTTGATGATGTAACGGTCGCAACCGGGAGGCAGATCGTGCTCGATCGCGTGAGTTTTGCGTTTTCGCCGGGCGAGATGGTTGCGCTCATAGGCCCAAACGGTGCCGGTAAAAGTACGATCATGCGTGTGGCCTCCGGTCTGCTGCGACCGAGTGCCGGACGCGTGACCCTCGGCGGGCAGGATCTCGCGCAATTCCCGATCCCGGTTCTTGCAGCGCGCCGTGCCATGCTGACGCAGGATCACCGCTTCGATGCGCGGTTCTCGGTAAAGGAGCTGGCCTGTTTCGGGGTGGTTGCGCAGTCCGGCATACAGGAACGGCGTCGGTTGCAGACGCTTGTGAGAGACGTGCTTGAGGAAGTGGGCCTGTCGGCACTGGTGGGGCGCGATGTGACCACACTGTCAGGCGGCGAGCGTCAGCGCGCGCATCTGGCCAGGGTGCTGGTTCAGCTACGATGGCACGGAAACAAGGGATACCTGTTGCTGGACGAGCCTGTCTCGGCGCAGGATATTGCCCGCCAGGGACAGATCCTGTCACTGGCGCGGGCGCATACGGGCAAGGGCGGTCGGCTGGGCGAGGTAACGGGCAGGCAGGGAGCCTGCCTTGCCGTCCTGCACGATCTGAACTGGGCAGCCGCCTTTGCCGACCGGATTGTCGTGATTCACGAGGGGCACGTCTATGATGACGGCCCCGCCACACAAATCATGACAAGCCGGATGCTCGAAGACGTATTCGGTCTGACCGGTTACGTTCCCGGGCACCATAGCGGGACGGGGCGGCCTTTCATTCTGCCGCATGACCTCGTTCCGCCCGGTTCATTTTGAAGCAACAAGGGTTATGACGATGTATATCGCAATGAACAGGTTCCAGGTCCTGCCTGAGAGCGAAGAGGCTTTTCGCCAGCGCTGGCTCGATCGCGAAGTGCTGCTGACCACCGTGCCGGGGTTCGTTTCCTTCTCGCTCCTTCGCGGTCCGGTCAAGGACGACCATATTCTCTGGTCGTCTCACACGATCTGGTCTTCGCAGGAGGCCTTTCGCGACTGGACCCAGTCCGAGCAGTTCCGCAAGGCTCACGCCGGGGCAGGGGGCAACAAGCCGCTGACGCTCGGTCCGCCGGTTTTCGAGGGTTTCGAAGTGGTCCAGCATATCGACGCTTAGCCACTGTCAGAGGTCTCTGGGGTCCGTGGCGGTTGCATGTGTGATCGCAGAGAGCAATGAGGCCGTGGCTTTCCTTCAAGTCCGGTTAGAGCGGTCCGTCATTTCCGGAAACGTGTCTGGAGGTTCGCAGCGAGGTGTCGGTAGCGATACGTCCTTTCCGGTAGGGCGACCGCTACCTCGTTGCGTTTTCGCGAGACGAGTGGTCAAGACCTCTTTTCGAGGGTTTCCCTCATACGCCGGGTTTCATCCGATGGATGAAACGTGAGGAGGCGATCCGCCGGAGACCAAGTCCCTTCGGGAGTGCCTTCCAAATGACGCCGATGTCGTAACACTACTACAACGGTAATGACGCTGCGGACTGCGCGGCGGCGTCATTACCGTTCGGACGTGCGACGTTAATCGGCAGTTCCAATGTCCCGATGCTCACTGTCAAACGGCACTCTCTGCATCAGCCTCATCGCAATGGATCATGCCACGCCGAGATGGCTTCAAGGTATTTGCCCGGTTGTCCGGCTGCATTGAAATTATGCTGGGAGCTATGCCCCCAAGGCTTCTGGCGTGATCGAGCGGGTTACTTTTATGAATGGAAACCACCAGGATGATGTCGTTCGAGCGTACCGCCACGCGCTATGAGCTATGACAAGACATGGAAATTCCGGCTCGTTCACCTCAACCTGATCGAGAGTGAGCTGATGCTGGCATCTTTTGTCAATTGAACTCGGATATCCATGATAAACAGCGTTTGGGTTATGCATGAATTGTGACCGCGACTACCGTCGTCTCGAATTCGGTCCGGATATCAGGTAATTCTGCCCGCGCACCCGTCCAACGATAAAGATCGCTCTCGCGGTCATGCCATCCGGTCAACGCGTTTTCGTCGAGGTGCGAGCGGAATGTGCTCATTCCTTCGGGTGAAAACAGATACACTTCGCCAACCAGAACCCCGAGCATGCGGCGATCATCGACGAATGGGCCAATATGCTCATTGGGCGCTTTCGCCTCGGTCAAGATGCTCAATGAACGGATCGGTTCATTGATCGTAAATACCAGAGTGCTGTCTTTTCTGCGGGTGGGCGCTACGGGCGTCTTGTCGTTGAGGAGCAGGACGACATCACTCACCGCTTCAGCGACTGCCTCATCGCTTGTAACAACAAGTCCTGGAACACGGGCGGCAATCTTTCGGAAAATCGGTTCGACGAACCCACGCGTGGTACATAACGGCGCCGCACCATCTTTTTCCCAGGTCAGATTCCGGCTCTCACGTTCTTCAAAGGCAATATGGCCGGTGTCGAGGAATGATTCCGAAAGGAGGCCATTAGCCCGGATGATCGAGTGTGTCTCAAGTTCGATGTGGTAGACATCGTAACTTCGCGAGCACGTATCCAGCACGATCGAATGACCGTTTACGAGCATGCGAACAGGAACAAAACAGTCATCGAGAAACAGGCAGTGCTCTTCGGTAACATACAGGTCTATAAAAGGCCTGTTTACACCCAGTGCATTTGTACGAATAATCACGGGAGGGTGTGTAGCATCTACCCGGGTTTTACCTGTCCAGATTACTGCGCGGGCGATCTGCTTTCCGTCCTCATATGCCAGTACATAATCAGATGGAGTAATATCCTCCACAGCAACCAACCCGCGTGCTGTATCGATCATGGTGCCAGCCAGATAACAGGGCGGGGCCGGAGTGTAACTGACGCCGGTATCGGTCGATCCTGTGTAAGTTTTTACAATAGTAAACCCGCTTGGGTCATAGCCAAGACCAATATCGATATTCAGACTTACAGTGGCCCCATTATAATTCGTTGAGATTGTGAGAATACCTGTCTTGGGATCGTATACGTAGCTATCATTAGAGCCAATGGAACCCAGATCCAGTATATCTCCAGCGCCGAAGCCCCGAATTTTTAGCCCTTTAACGTTGGATATAATGCTTGAATTAATCGCAATGTAATTATTTCCACCGGTACAATTTATGGTTACATTGTCCAGCGATCCCACGCCACCATTACTGCCGAAAGAAATCTGGGATTTGACCATATTTATAGTCTGGCCAGAAATGTTTGTGAATGTCGCATTCTGGTAGCAATACTGATCGTTGGATATATCAGTTGCCAAAGTGACGTTGGTGAGGTTGATTACTCCAGATCCAGTTATGGTTCCAGTATTTTGCCAGTTCAGGAGCGAACAATTGGAAATATTCAGAATTCCGTTGTTCGTCGTGTGTCCGGCTATGTTGAAAAACCCTATCGCTACGCCGGTAGAAACGTCGGCTGCTCCCTGATCACCGCTCCCATTGACGGTCACTACACCATTGCTTCCTATAATGGCTCCATAGTAGTCGGAGCCTGAATAGGAACCCAGTGCAACGCTGGAATTCACCGCCATATTGAAAATCAATGTTCCGTCGACATTGAACGGGCTATTCTGTCCACTGGGCCCATGTGTCCAGCACCAGTTGGCGCCCGTGCTGAGTGTGATGGTATTCGTTACACCGGCAGGAGTTGTGGCGTCTGCATGACTCACAAACGATGGGAAACTTATATTTGCCATTTATCAACACTTCTCAATCTGACCGGTATTTCCCTTCACGCTAGCGGATACCCAAGGCGCGTTCTGTCAAATTTCGGACACATTGCCGCACGGGGCGACTATGCGAATGATGATGTTGGATCGAGCACAAATTCTGTTACATCCACTGCGCCGTGAGAGCCGTGAGAGCTATGAGAGAGGCGTGCGCTAGGAACATACTTCGCGAGCGACAAGCAGAATGGCGTTGCGTGCCGGCGAGAAAGCGTTGGCAAAATGCCTGCACGATCGGCCTGAGTCCTGATCCATTATTCACTTCAATGCAGACGTTGCGATGGAGGAACTATGATACGAGGCGATCTGAGGGATCAGAGTTGGACAGTAATTGGTCCGCGTGTGCCACCTGAACGAGGTCGTTGGTATCGCCTTGTCGTTCGTGATTTCCCTTTACCCCGTCGCATGAATGTCCGATCCGGACTTTTTGTCGACGCGAGCGGGGCAGGCTCTCGAGAGCCGGCGTCGGGTTCTTACGCGTGCATAGTCATCCCGCCTGCGCAGGCGGGAAAATCACTGGGCTGTTCGTATTGTCAGAGACGTGTGAGGATCAGGTCGAAGGCGCGTGAGACCGTTGCCAGACGTATTGCCTCGCGATCGCCGGAGAAATGGGCGGTCTCGAGGATCGGATTTTTCGCGCCCTCCATGATGCACAGGCAGACTGTGCCAACAGGCTTGTCGGGCGTTCCACCATCCGGCCCGGCAATGCCCGTGACAGCAACAGAGATGGACGCGTTTTCGGCGCAGTCGAGCGCGCCCATCGCCATCTCGGTGGCAACGGCCTCGCTCACGGCCCCATGATCTTCAAGAGTGCGTGTCGCGACGTCGAGCACGCTCATTTTCATTGCGTTGGAGTAGGTCACGAGGCCGCCCTCGATGGCATTTGACGACCCTGCAATGGCGGTCAGAGTGGCGGCTATGAGTCCGCCCGTGCAGCTCTCAGCCGTTACCAGTCGCGCGTTACGCTGGCGCAGAAAATCGAGAACGCGGGTCGCCTTGTCCGACAGTGCGGACGGCGTGAAAGCTGTTTCAGCCATGCTGGTTAGTCTCCAGAACACGATAAAGGGCCATGTTTTCTTCTACACGCTGAATATAGGAGCGCGTTTCTTCATAAGGCAGGCTCTCTATCCAGTCGATCATCCCTTCCTGGGTGAGGGGCTGAGGCAGGGGCAGGCTCGCAAGCCACTGGTCCGTGCGATGAGGCCCGGCATTATAGGCTGACAGGACCAGCGGTACGACATTGTCGAACCGTGCCAAAAGCTGGGAGAGATAGGTGCGGCCAAGTGTGAGATTGGTGGCCGGATCACGCAGGCCT
Source organism: Asaia lannensis NBRC 102526 (assembly GCF_024054035.1). Lineage (GTDB taxonomy): Bacteria > Pseudomonadota > Alphaproteobacteria > Acetobacterales > Acetobacteraceae > Asaia > Asaia lannensis. The sequence goes on along the minus strand of NZ_JAMXQU010000009.1, from coordinate 105,263 downwards.
GCGATACTTGTGTCCAGTCCGCTCAGCCCTGCACGACGGGCAACGTCTTTTGCCGTGCCCGACTGTAGCTGCATCAGCCCGATGGCTTTCGCAGGGCTGCTCACATGGGCATCGAAACTGCTTTCCTGACGTGCAACGCCCAGAGCAAGGCCGCGGGGCAGGGCGTCTCCTTCAGCCTGAGCCGCATCGAGGACAGGCCAGCCCTCGGGATAAAGTGCCGTGCCGAGGCGACCTGTACGACGCGCCGCAAAAACGGCCGGTTCGAGCGAGCCGATCGAAAGCGCAAAACGCGCCAGAGCCGCTTGTCCGGGGGCGTCCTGAACCTGGGTATAGCCAAGCATCAGGAATTCGCGTGCATGATCGTCATCGCCACGCTCATGCAACAGACGCGCTGCCTCGATCAGATCGGCGCGTGAGATGGCACCGCTCTGCAGGACAGGCAGGCGAGCAAGCGCCTGAGAAAGGCCAGGCACGTCGCTGCCGTTCGGCAGGAGCGTATTGTCCTGTCCGGCGATGGCAGCCAGGGCAAGCTGGCCGTAATAGGTCGTCGGCATGCTTGCCGCCTGACGCCAGGCAGCCTGCGCCTGCGCCCGGTTGCCTTCTGCCTCATAGGCACGGCCCAGCCAGTAAGCCCCGCGACTTCTGGTAATCAGGCTTGTCTGGCGGGCAAGAGGGGCAAAGGCCTCTCTTGCCAGAGCAGGATTTCTGAGAAAGCGCAGATCGAGCCAGCCGCGTAGAAAGCGGGCTTCAAGCCCCGCTGTCGCATTCGTTCCGAGTGTCGTGTCGTCCGCAAGCACACGGGCCTGCGGAACCGAACCCTGCATGAGAAACGCCCGTGCCAGACCCAGACGTTCGGTTGTCCAGTCGCTCGAAGGCGCAGCTTTCTGCGCGGCGAAGCCACCCGATTGCCAGAGAGCGTAGGCACCGGCCAGATCGGATGCCCTGCGCATCTGCCTGAGCCGCGCGATCATGATCTGCGGTTCGGCCTGCACAGCAGCAGGCAGGGAAACGAACTGGACCTCGGCATCGGCCGCGTTCGATAGCAGCGCGACAAGGGCACGCGCTCCGGCCTGTTTTGATGGTGGAAGAAGCGCAATCTGTCTGCCCGCTGCAGTAAACTGAAGGGTGCGGATCTGGCGCTGGAACCGCGCCCAGTGATCGTCCGGTGTCAGTGCAGCGCTGTACTGCGCGAGGATGAGACTCTCGTCCGTCTCACGATCGGCACCGTTGCGCCATATCCGTCTGGCCTGACTGGCCGCGTCGGGAAGAAGGGTGGCGCAGCGTATGAAAGCCTGAACGCCGGTCAGCGGTTCGCGCGGGCAAAGCTGCGGCAGTTCGGCGTCGCTCGTGCGCGTCGCGAGTGCCTGCTGGTAGCGTGCGAGCATGGCAGCGCGCTCAGGCCAGGCCGGTGTCATGTCCAGAAAATCGGCATAGGCGCGCGCCGATGGCGGCGTGCTGGCCTGAACCAGGGAAAGCCACATATCCAGACGGGAAGCGACATCGCTCCCCTGCGAATTCTGTGTCAGCGCCCTGATCTGTCCTTCGTTCAGCGCATCGGAAGAAACGTCTCCCTGCGACAGCGAATCAGGTTGTGGGGATGAGGGCTCAGGCTCCTGAGCGTGTGAGCTGCATCCCCCCAGAAAGAGAAAGGATCCGGCGAGAAGAAAAGACTTAACCCGCGACATGATGCACCACCTCGATACTTCCCTTGTAGATCAGCTCGCAGGCGACGAAAGCGACGATGGCAAGCCCCAGCCAGGCGATCCAGCGATAACGCTCGAGCAGTTTTGCAACGAGCGTGGCAGCAACGCCCATGAGCACGACCGAAAAAGCGAGGCCAGTCACAAGCACGTAAGGATGCCCGAGCGATGCACCGGCAACGGCGAGCACGTTATCGAGACTCATGGAGAGATCGGCCAGGATGATGCGGAAAATGGCCTGACCGAGCGTGCCGTGATGCGTCGTGCCTTCCACCGCTTCGGGGTGGCGCATCTCCTGATACATCTTCCAGCATACCCAGAGCAGCAGAAGCCCGCCTGCAAGGGTGAGGCCGATCACTGCCAGAAGCTTTGAGGCCACAAGAGCGAGCACGATGCGCATGAGCGCGGCGCTGGCCACACCGACGACGATTGCCTTGCGTCGCTGCGCAGCGGGCAGCCCGCGCACGACCATGCCAATGACCACGGCATTATCGCCAGCCAGGGTGATGTCGATCATGACGACCTGGGCGAGCGCGATCAGGGCATGCCAGGTAAGATCAGGCGTCACATTTTCCTCCATGGGGTTGCTTGCATGGAAGTTAGTGAACTGTCTGCACCTGTGCAATTCGCAAGGATGCGGCGCGATCTTGTCGCCCGTTTACGTCAATGGTTGGGGGGCGGTGCAGCGCAGATGACAAGCATGGTGTTCGAGGTCGCCAAGTTGGGGTAAGAGGGGCGCATCAAGCGTCCCCGACTGCCAAGGAGCCCGACCGACATGGTGCCTCGCTATAGCCGCCCCGAAATGACCGCCATCTGGTCCCCCACCAACCGCTATCGGATCTGGTTCGAGATCGAGGCCCTTGCCTGCGAGGCGATGGCCGAACTCGGCGATATGCCCAAGGAGGCGGCAAAGATCATTCGCGAGCGCGGCGATGCTGCCATGGCGGCATTTTCGGATGCCGACCTCGCCCGTATCGACGAGATCGAAGCGGTTACACGTCATGACGTCATCGCCTTTCTGACCTGGCTGGCCGAGAAGATCGGGCCCGAGAGCCGCTTCGTGCATCTGGGCATGACATCTTCGGACGTGCTGGATACGTGTTTCTCGGTGCAGCTGGTTCAGGCGACCGATCTGCTGCTGGAAGACCTCGATGCCGTGCTGGCAGCGCTCAAGAAGCAGGCCTTTGCTCACAAGAACACGGTTACGATCGGTCGCTCGCATGCCATCCATGCCGAACCGACCAGCTTCGGCCTGAAAATTGCCGGTCATTATGCCGAGTTTGCACGCAACCGCGAACGTCTGCTTGTGGCACGCAAGGAAATCGCCATCTGCGCCATTTCCGGCGCTGTCGGCACCTATGCCCATATCGACCCGCGCGTTGAGGAATTCGTTGCGGCACGTCTGGGGCTCGCAGCGGAAGATGTTTCCACGCAGGTCATACCCCGTGACCGCCATGCAGCGTTTTTCTGCGCGCTTGCCGTGATCGCGAGCGGCATCGAGCGTCTGGCTGTGGAAGTGCGTCATCTCCAGCGCTCCGAAGTACGCGAGGCGGAAGAGTTCTTCCATCCGGGCCAGAAGGGCAGCTCGGCCATGCCCCATAAGCGCAATCCGGTCCTGTCGGAAAACCTGACCGGGCTTGCACGTCTGATCCGTTCGCATGTCATTCCCGCTCTTGAGAATGTGGCGTTGTGGCATGAGCGCGATATCAGCCATTCTTCCGTCGAACGTAACATCGGCCCCGATGCGACCGTTGGTCTCGATTTTGCCCTGATGCGTCTGGCCGGGATGATGGACAAGCTTGTCGTCTATCCGGAGCGCATGATGGCCAATCTCGAATCGCTGGGCGGTGTCGTGCATTCGGGTGAGGTTCTTCTGGCGCTGGCCCGTTCGGGCATCTCGCGTGAGGACGCCTACCGTATCGTGCAGCGTAACGCGATGGAGACATGGACCAAGCTGGGCGAGCCCGATGGGCGCAGCTTCCGCGAAAATCTGGACAACGATCCGGAAGTCGCCGGTCGTGTCGACGCCAAGGTACTGGATGAAGCCATGGACAGCACACGACATCTTGTTGCCGTTGACCGGATTTATGACAGGATTTTTGGTTAACTTCCCACATTGTGTGTTGACCTTGTGGTAGCTTGATGTGGAAATGACGTGTTTGTAATCTCAAGCACGTTCATCTGGATCAGGACGAAAGCTCTACAATGGCTTCCACACCACGCCCGAGAGGGCACAGACTCACCAACTTCATAGCCGTGATCGCCGCCACGGGCGGCCTTCTTTTCGGCTATGATACCGGCATCATCTCGGCGGCCTTGCTGCAGCTTACGCCTCAGTTCCAGCTGACAACGGAAAGCGCCGAGATCGTCACTTCGGCGGTTATTCTCGGCGCGCTTATCGGTTGCATTTCCGCCGCTCCACTGTCCGACAGACTCGGACGGCGCCGTACGATCATTGCAGCGGCCACGCTGTTCCTGATCGGCACCGTGATTGTGACCTTCGCTCACTCCGTTTCTGTGCTGACTTTTGCCCGTCTGATTCTGGGTCTGGCAATCGGTGCCTCCTCGCAGATCGTGCCGATCTATATTGCCGAAATCGCACCGCCCGAGCGTCGTGGTTCTCTGGTTGTGGCCTTCCAGTTCGCTATTGCATTCGGCCAGCTGATATCGTTCGTCACCGGTTATCTGCTGCAGGATTACTCCTGGCGTCTGATGTTCGGTCTGGGCGTCATTCCCGCGGTTGTTCTGTTCATCGGCATGCTGTTTCTGCCGAACAGCCCCCGCTGGCTGGCAATGCAGGGCGAGTTCGAGCAGGCACGTGAAGTACTGCGCAGCGTCCGTCATTCCGATGCCGCAGCCGATCGCGAACTGCAGGATATCCAGGACCAGCATGACGAGAAGGCACCGCTTTCCGAAGTGTTCAAGCCCTGGGTTCGCCCCGCAACCATCGCCGCTGTCGGTATTGCGCTTCTTTGCCAGCTCACCGGTATCAATGCCGTGATGTATTATGCGCCGACGATTTTCGCCGATGCAGGTTTCGGACAGTCATCCGCGCTGCTGACCTCTGTGGCAGTCGGTGTGTCGATGGTCGGTACGGTGGCATTTGGCGGCTGGGCGGTCGATGCCTGGGGCCGACGCACCCTGATGCTGCGTATGCTCCCCGGTGCCGTGGTCTCGCTCATTCTGCTCGGTTTCATGTTCTTCACGGGTCAGACCCATGGCTGGGGCGCCTTCGTCACGGCTGCTGCGGTCGTTGGTTACGTCGTGTTCAACGTAGGCAGTCTTTCCGTCGCCGTCTGGCTGGTCGGCGCAGAAGTCTTCCCGCTTTCCTGTCGCGGCACGGGCATGAGCCTTGTTGCTGCCAGCCACTGGGGTGCGGATCTGATCATCTCGCTCACCACGCTGAGCATGGTGAAAGCGCTCGGAGCCGGCGGAACGTTCTGGCTGTTCGCTGCCGTGAACGCGCTCGCCTTCTTCTTTGTGCTGCGTTACGTGCCCGAGACGCGCGGTCGTTCGCTCGAACAGCTCGAAGCCTCACTGCGTGATGGGACATTCGCTCCGATCCAGCGCGAAAGAGCTGCTGAAGCGAAGTAATTTTAGCGCTGCGGCTTGGGGCGATCATGGGTATGAACGGCGTTGCTCCGCTGCTATATGCGGGACAACGCCGTTCACCGTTTTTGAAAGATCGTCATGGCACGCCGTCGTCAGCTCTATGAAGGAAAAGCCAAGATCCTGTTCGAGGGGCCCGAGCCCGGGACGCTCGTCCAGTATTTCAAGGATGACGCCTCCGCCGGCAACGGCGTGAAAAAGGGCATCATTACCGGCAAGGGCGTGCTGAACAACCGTATCAGCGAACACCTCATGCTGCGCCTGCATGAAATCGGTATCCCGACGCATTTCGTCCGTCGCCTCAACATGCGCGAGCAGCTGATACGCGAAGTCGAGATCATTCCGCTCGAAGTGGTCGTGCGCAACGTGGCTGCGGGCTCCATTGCCAAGCGGCTCGGTCTGGCGGAAGGCACACGTCTGCCGCGCTCGATCCTTGAATATTACTACAAGAACGATGCGCTCAACGACCCTATGGTGTCGGAAGAGCATGTGACAGCGTTCGGATGGGCCAATGCCCAGGATCTCGACGAGATCAATGCCTATGCGCTGCGCACCAACGATTTTCTCACCGGCATGTTCCAGGGCATCGGCATCCAGCTTGTCGATTTCAAGCTGGAATTCGGCCGTCTGTGGGAAAACGACGAGATGCGCATCGTTCTCGCCGACGAAATTTCACCCGACAACTGCCGCCTGTGGGATACCAAGACGAGCGAGAAGCTCGACAAGGACCGTTTCCGCCGGGATATGGGGCGTGTCGAAGAAGCCTATCAGGAAGTCGCCCGCCGTCTTGGCATTCTGCCCGAAGCAGGGAATGGCGATCTCAAAGGACCGGAGGTCATGCAATGAAAATTCGCGTCAATGTCATGCTGAAGGAAGGCGTGCTCGATCCCCAGGGCAAGGCCATCGGTCACGCCCTTGAGGTGCTCGGTTTTGCCAATGTGGGCGAAGTGCGCGTGGGCAAGACCATGGAACTCGAAGTTGCGACCGACGACCGCGAAAAGGCTCTTGCCCAGGGCGAGGCCATGGCGCGTGAACTGCTGGCCAATCTCGTGATCGAGGACTTTGCTGTCGAGGTCGTTGGATGATCCGCAAGCTGGCTCTCCTGACGGCAGTCGCGCTTGCGCTGCCCGCAGGCGGCCTTGCCGGTGTGGCCCAGGCCGACGAGCATCGTCTCTCCTCCATGCAGGCGGGCCGCTTCGGCGCGATCTGCTCCAAGCCGCAGGGCAAGGCCGTGTGCGATGCCTATATTGCCGGTATGGCCGATTCAGGTGCCCTGTCCGCGCTCAATGCCAAGAGCAACGGCGACAGCGCTGCGGTCGTCGGTTTTTGCGTTCCCGATGCCGAGACGACCGACGCCATGCGCGGCAAGGTGATCTCATGGCTCAAGAGCCATCAGGATGTGCTGAAATATCCTGTCGGTAAATCGGTATTCGCCGCCCTGCATGATGCGTATCCGTGCTCGGGGCAGGGAGGAAAGCCATGAAGGCGGGTATTGTCGTTTTTCCGGGGACCAACCGTGAGCGCGATATGGCGCAGGCGCTTCGTCTCGTCAGTGGCAAGGCCCCCACCATGCTCTGGCATCGTGACACAAGCCTGCCCGAACTGGATCTGATCGTCCTGCCGGGCGGTTTCAGCTTCGGTGACTATCTGCGCTCCGGCGCGATGGGCGCACATTCGCCTATCCTGCGCGAAGTCCGCGCCTTCGCCGAGCGCGGTGGCTACGTTCTGGGCGTTTGCAACGGTTTTCAGATCCTGACGGAAGCGCAGCTTCTCCCGGGTGCGCTGCTGCGCAATGCAGGTATGCGCTTTCTGTCTCAGGACGGTTTCCTGCGCGTCGAAACCAGCGACACGGCCTTCACCCGCGACTGGTCCAAGGGCGACGTGTTCCGTGCGCCTCTGGCACATGGCGATGGCAATTACACGGCGTCGGAAGCCGAACTCGATCGTCTCGAAGGAGAGGACCGGGTGGCGTTCCGCTATGTCTGCCCCCACGGGACGCTGGATGCGGCGAGCCGCGTCAGCAACCCCAATGGCAGCCAGCGCTCGATCGCCGGTGTCCTGAGTGCCAACAAGCGTGTTTGCGGGCTGATGCCCCATCCTGAAAATCTGGTCGATCCCGATCTTGGTGCGACAGATGGCGTGCCGCTGTTCTCGGGTCTGGTGAAGAGTCTCGTCGCATGAGCATGATCGTCAACGCTGAACTCGCCGCCCGCTTCGGTCTTTCCGCTGAGGAATACCAGAAGGTTCTCGACATCATGGGCCGCGTGCCGAGCCTTACCGAGCTCGGTATCTTCTCCGTCATGTGGTCGGAGCATTGCTCCTATAAGTCCTCACGCGTTCATCTCAAGACGCTGCCGACCAAGGCACCCTGGGTTATTCATGGTCCGGGCGAGAATGCCGGCGTCGTGGATATCGGCGATGGGCTTGCTGCGGTCTTCAAGATGGAGAGTCACAACCATCCGTCGTTCATCGAGCCCTATCAGGGCGCAGCGACAGGTGTGGGCGGCATCCTGCGCGACGTGTTCACCATGGGTGCGCGTCCCGTTGCCAATCTGAATGCCCTGCGCTTCGGCGATCCGTCGCTTCCGGTGACGCAGCGCGTGATCGATGGCGTGGTGCGTGGCATTGGCGGTTACGGCAACTGCGTGGGCGTGCCGACAGTCGGCGGCGAGATCAACTTCCATCCGGCCTATAACGGCAATCCGCTCGTCAACGCGATGACGGTCGGTATCGCCAGCCAGGACAAGATCTTCCTGTCAGCAGCGGCGGGTATCGGTAATCCGGTCGTCTATGTCGGCTCCAAGACAGGGCGTGACGGTATTCATGGTGCAACCATGTCGTCGGCCGAGTTCGATGAGCACGCAGCCTCCAAGCGCCCCACGGTGCAGGTTGGCGATCCGTTTACCGAGAAGCTGCTGATCGAGGCCTGCCTCGAGCTGATGGCTACCGACGCCATTGTGGCTATCCAGGATATGGGTGCGGCAGGTCTTACGTCGTCTGCCGTCGAAATGGCGGGCAAGGGCGGCGTTGGCATCGAGCTCGATCTCGATCATGTGCCGCAGCGCGAAACGGGTATGACGGCCTATGAGATGATGCTGTCCGAAAGCCAGGAGCGTATGCTCATGGTGCTCAAGCCCGAGCGGACCGATGTGGCACGCGCCATTTTCGAAAAATGGGATCTCGATTTCGCCATCGTGGGCGTGCTGACCGACACAGCGCATATCACGGTCAAGCATCATGGTAAGGTCGAAGCGGATATCCCGCTCGCACCGCTTGCCGATGAAGCGCCGCTCTATCACCGACCCATGACGCATGCCGAAAAGCCTGCCCGTCTGGGAACGGTGGCCGATCCTGTCGGTATCGAGCATGCCCTGCTAACCCTGCTGGCCTGCCCGGATCTCGCTTCGCGTGCCTGGGTCTGGAACCAGTACGATAGCGGTGTGGGCGGCCAGACAGCACGTCGCCCCGGCGCTGCCGATGCAGCGATCGTACGCGTCGAGGGTACCAGGCGCGGCCTTGCCATGACGACGGATTGCACGCCGCGCTATTGTCAGGCCGATCCCGAAGCCGGTGGTGCGCAGGCCGTTGCAGAAGCCTGGCGCAACATCACAGCGACTGGCGCCCTGCCACTGGCCGTGACCGACAACCTCAATTTCGGCAATCCCGAGAAGCCGGAGATCATGGGGCAGTTCGCCGATGCCATCAAAGGCATGGGCGAGGCCTGCCGTGCGCTCGACTTCCCCGTCGTGAGCGGTAACGTCTCGCTTTACAACCAGACGAGCCATCCGGGTGGCCTCAGCCAGCCCATTCTGCCTACGCCCGCGATCGGCGCTATCGGCGTGATCGATGACGTGACCAAGGCAGTGGGTCTGGGCATGCCCGACCATAGCGAGCTGGTGCTTATCGGTGAGATACGCGGCGAGCTCGGTCAGTCGCTCTGGCTGCGTGAGATCTGCCATCGCGAAGACGGTGCGCCACCGATCATCGATCTTCATGCCGAGCGTCGTAATGGCGATTTCGTGCGCAGGATGATCGGAGAGGGACGAGTAGAGGCCTGTCACGATATCGCCGATGGCGGTCTGCTCGTGGCTGTGGCCGAAATGGTCATGGCAAGCGGTGTTGGCTGTCATCTCGACAAGCCGCATTACGGCACGAGCCTGCAGGCCTATTATTTCGGTGAGGACCAGGCCTGCTATGTGATTGCCACGAAGCAGGCCATGGCGATCATCGATGCCGCGGAAAAGGCGCATGTACCTGTGCGTCACCTCGGGCGCACGGGCGGTCATTCGCTTGTTCTCTCCGACGGCATGGCGCTCTCGGCGGAGCGTATGCGCAAGGTAAACGGGGAATTCTTCCCGAAACTGATGGAGCGCTGAACCATGCCCATGAGTGCAGAAGAGATCGAACGTACCATCAAGGCTGCCTTGCCGGATGCCGTGATCGAGATCCACGATCTCGCCGGTGACGGCGATCACTATGCCGCCACCGTGACCAGCACCGCTTTCGCGGGGCTGCCACGGGTGCGTCAGCACAAGCTCGTCTATGACGCGTTTGGCGGACGTATGGGGACGGAGCTGCATGCTCTGGCCCTGAAAACACAAACCCCCTGACAATCGAGACCGGTTGGGTCTATAATCCCGTTACGAGTGACCCAACGCGCGTTCTGCGCACAGGAGAGACAAATGGCTGAAGCCGTAGTATTCCAGCAGATCCAGCAGCTCATCGATTCAAACCCGGTCATGCTGTTCATGAAGGGTGACAAGCTGTTCCCGCAATGCGGCTTCTCCGCACGCGTGGTGCAGATCCTCGGTCACATGGGCGTCGATTTCGAGACGGCCAATGTTCTGGCCAGCCCGGAGCTGCGTCAGGGCATCAAGGATTTCTCGCAGTGGCCGACCGTGCCCCAGCTTTACGTCAAGGGTGAATTCATCGGTGGCTGCGACATCGTGACCGACATGTTCCAGAGCGGTGAGCTCGAGTCCTTGTTCGAGGAGAAGCAGGTCGCCAAAAAGGTGTCCTGATCCTGCCTTGATTGCGCCATAAAGACGGCGTCCTGCCACGGTTTTGTCTTAAACTGTGGCAGGATTGCAACGCGCACAGAGCTTGTCAAAAAATCGACCCCGCGCCTCTTGTTGAGCCTTCCCCCTCTTGCCTAACGTGTCGCAAGTCACTCAGAGGGAACAAGAAATGCGGCGTCACTCAGTCATCAAACTTGCAGCTTCGGTCATCACGGCAGGCGTCGCTTTTGCCTCACAGGGTGCCAGCGCAAGAGAGATCACAGACTGGGAAGCCTCGAAGCTGACGCTCGACGCACTGACCGCAACACCGGTCTACCATCGTCCCGTTACCACCTATACGCATCGTCATGGTGCCGCAGTGCACACGGTTGCGGCTCACCACAGCGTTACGCCTTCCCGCCGCGCTCTGGTCCACACGGTTGTTTACCATGCCAAGGCACCGGTCAGCAGCAAGCACCACGCGCGCCGCCACGGCTGATTTCCCCTGACTGTGCAAGCCTGCGCCATGATGTGCAGGCTTGGGGACTGACGATCATCGACCAGTTTCAGCTTGTGCCTGTGTTTTGGGCCCGGAAGCCATATCTTCACGCACGACCACTCTGTGGCGCGCAACGCTGTCCCGGTCTTACGAAGCTGATCTAACATGCATGATGCCCCTGATGCTTTCGCATCGCTCCTGGGGCTACCAGCGCCTTAGTACATCTTCGATCCATCGCATCTGCCCGGCCTCGTCGACCAGGACAAGGTCGAAACGCGTATTGTCGCGTTGCCAGTCAGGTCGGGTCTGGAGCAGGTACTCTGCTGCATCGAGCAGCCTTGCCTGCTGAACCGGCGCCAGTGCGAAAGCGGCGTCGTCGAGTTTGCGGCGTCGCTTGACCTCGATAAAGACGAGAAGATCGCCTGTTGCGGCGATGAGATCGATTTCCCCGAATGGCGTGCGACATCGACTGGCAAGAATGGTGAAGCCTTTGCCAGCCAGTGCGTCACGCGTGCGAGCTTCCGCCGCGATACCGGCAGCATAGGCAATGCCGCCTCGTATCTGGCGTGCCCGTGTCACGATAGGGCGTATTACAGTCTGGCGCGAAGAAGCCTTGCAGCTTCGACCGCGAAATAGGTCAGGATACCATTGCAGCCAGCGCGCCTGAACGCGACCAGGCTTTCGAGGATACTGCGGTCACGGTCAAGCCAGCCATTTTCTATGGCGGCCATCATCATCGCGTACTCGCCTGAGACCTGATAGGCGAATGTCGGGACAGCGAAGGTATCGCGCACGCGACGGATGATATCCAGATAGGGCATGCCCGGTTTGACCATGACCATATCGGTGCCTTCCTGAATGTCGAGTGCGACTTCACGCAGCGCTTCATCGGAATTGGCGGGGTCCATCTGATAGGTTTTCTTGTCACCCTTCAGCAGGTCGCCGGATCCCAGCGCATCGCGGAACGGCCCATAGAATGCCGAGGCATATTTCGCGGCGTAGGACATGATACGCACGTTGTCGTGCCCGCTATTATCGAGCGCCGTTCGTATGGCACCGATACGACCGTCCATCATGTCGGATGGCGCGATGATATCGATCCCCGCTGCAGCCTGATTGAGCGCCTGCAAGGCCAGGATTTCTACCGAAGCATCGTTGACGACATAGTCGCTTGCGATAAGGCCGTCATGTCCGTGATCGGTATAGGGGTCGAGCGCGACGTCGCCGATCAGACCCAGGTCGGGATACACGCGCTTGACCTCGCGTGCGGCCCGGCAGATCAGGTTGTCGGGATTCATCGCTTCGCGTCCCGTCGCATCCCGTATTGCGGTCGGGGTGATGGGAAAGAGGGCAATGGCTGGAATGCCGAGCTCAACCGCTTCGGCCAGGTGGGATTCGAGCAGATCGACACTGACGCGTTCCACGCCGGGCATCGACGCGACCTGTGTGCGCTGGCCCTCGCCCTCGCATACGAAAATAGGCCAGATGAGATTATCGACAGTCAGCGTCGTCTCGGCCACAAGCCTGCGTGTGAAACCGTCGAACCGGTTACGCCTCGGACGGCTGAGGGGGAAGGATCCCGTAATCATCGTGACTGCTCTCCGGTTGTGAGTTTGCTTTTCTTGATGCCATAGACAGCATAGACGATCAGTCCGGCCGCAAGCCAGAGCACAAGGCGCAGCCATGTCAGAACATCGAGCGACACCATTACGGCAAGGCAGCTGAGAATGCCGCAGATCGGCATCACAAGACCCCCGGGAGCCTTGAAGGCACGCGGGCGGTTCGGCTCACGGATACGCAGGATCAGCACGCCCACGCAGACCAGCACGAATGCCAGAAGCGTGCCGATGGATGTCATGTTGCCCAGCACAGAGATAGGCACCAGCCCTGCCAGCAGGCAGGTCAGCACCAGAAAGATCAGGTGCGAGAAGAACGGGGCTCTGGTGCGCGGGCTCAGGCGACCGAAGATAGCGGGCAGAAGCCCATCATGGGACATGGCGTAGAAGACGCGGACCTGTCCCATCATCAGTCCCATGAGAACAGAGATATAGCCGAACAGGATGCTGAATTTGAGCGCACCCTGCAGCCAGAACAGATGGGTGATATCGATCGCTGTCGCGACCGGACTGCCATCGTTTTCGAGCTGTCGGTAATCGACAACACCGGTCAGCACGAAGGCGAAGGCGATATAGATAATCGTGCAGATAACAAGACTGCCCAGTATCCCGATAGGCATCGTTTTTTCGGGGTTGCGCGCCTCCTGCGCCGTTGTGGCGATGATGTCGAAACCGAGATAGGCAAAGAAGATCATCCCGGCTGCCCGCATGATCCCCGAGATGCCGAAATGCCCGAATTCACCTGTATTGGGGGGAATGAAGGGGGAGAAATGGGTGGTCTCGATATAGGGCGAGCAGAACACGATGAAAGCGGCCACGACGCCCAGCTTGAGAACGACCACAACGGCATTGATACGCGTGGACTCGGAAATGCCGCGTAACAGCAGCATGACAATAAAGACGATCGCCGCCATGGCAGGTACATTGAGCCAGCCATGCGCCATGCTGCCATCGGCAAGCCTGACCATGGTCATGGGTGACGCCATCCAGCGTGGGTCCGGGTGCAGGTTCCATTGACCCAAAATGGAGGCCAGATAGCTCGACCAGCTCGATGCGACGGCCGCCGCCCCCACGGTATATTCCAGAACCAGATCCCAGCCGATGATCCAGGCGACGAGCTCGCCGAGTGTGGCATAGCTGTATGAATAGGCCGACCCCGCCGATGGAATCATGCTGGCCAGCTCGGCATAGCAGAAAGCGGCGAAGCCGCAGGCAATGGCTGCAACAACAAAAGCGAGAATGACCGCCGGGCCCGCATTCTGTGCCGCGGCGATGCCGGTGAGGGAGAACAGACCAGCCCCGACTGTCGTTCCTACGCCCAGAGCGATGAGCGAAAATGGTCCGATCACGCGATGCAGGCTGTGCTCGGCTTTTTCGTCGGGTGTTGCATCAATCGGTTTACGCCGCCAAAGGGCGGCGAGGGGCTGGGCCATTCAGTCTTCCTCTAAAACGTCTCCTCCGCGCTTAACGGGTTGGCGGCGGGGGGAAATCTGGGATATTGGCCTAGCTGATACGCCATTTTCCGCGTCTGTGCGCCCCCTCCGGGAGAGAAAAGAATGACTACTCGCGAGAACATGTCCCCCCAGCACGATTTCTACCACCGCGGTCTGAACGAAGCCGACCCTGAGGTTGCAGAAATTCTCAATGCCGAATTGCTGCGCCAGCAGGACGGGATCGAGCTGATCGCCTCCGAAAACATCACGTCTTTCGCCGTTCTCGAGGCGCAGGGTTCGGTGCTGACCAACAAATATGCCGAAGGCCTGCCGGGCAAGCGCTATTACGGCGGCTGTGTCGATGTCGACCGTGTGGAAAACCTTGCGATCGAGCGCATCAAGACGCTGTTCGGTGTCGAGTTTGCCAATGTGCAACCTCATTCGGGTGCCAACGCCAATCAGGCCGCTTTCATGGCCCTGGGCAAGCCGGGCGACACGGTGCTGGGCATGAGCCTCGCGGCCGGCGGTCATCTGACGCATGGCGCTGCACCGAACTATTCGGGCAAGTGGTTCAATGCGGTGCAGTACGGCGTGCGCGCTGAGGATGGCACCCTCGACTACGAGGAAATGGAGCGTCTGGCGCGCGAACATAAGCCGAAAATCATCGTCGCAGGCGGTTCGGCCTATCCGCGTCATATCGATTTCGCACGCTTCCGCCGCATCGCTGACGAAGTCGGTGCCTATCTGATGGTGGATATGGCTCATTTCGCCGGTCTGGTGGCCGCGGGTCTGTTCCCGAGCCCCGTTCCGCACGCGCATATCGTGACCAGCACCACGCACAAGACCCTGCGCGGTCCGCGTGGGGGCGTCGTTCTGACGAATGATCCCGATATCGCCAAGAAGGTGAATTCGGCCGTATTCCCGGGTCTTCAGGGCGGTCCGCTCATGCATGTGATTGCAGGCAAGGCTGTCGCCTTCGGTGAGGCACAGGGCGAAAAGTTCAAGGCCTATCAGACGGCCGTTGCCGAGAATGCACGCGTTCTGGCTGAAGAGCTGGTTGCACGCGGGTTCGACATCGTAACGGGCGGCACGGATTGTCATCTCGTTCTGGTCGATCTGCGTCCCAAGAAGGTAACCGGCAAAATTGCGGAAGCGGCGCTTGAGCGTGCCGGGATCACCGCCAACAAGAATGCCATCCCGTTCGACCCCGAGAAGCCTTTCGTCACTTCCGGCATCCGTCTTGGCAGCCCGGCGGCAACGTCGCGCGGTTTCGGTGTCGAAGAGTTCCGCACGATTGCCCGCATGATCGATGAGGTTCTGAGCGCCTATGGCACTGACACGCAGGATGCGGTCGAGGAGCGCGTTCATGACGAGGTCAAGGCGCTGTGCCGTCGTTTCCCGATTTATGACGTGGCCTATCCGGGAGCCTGATTTCGGGAAGGCCTCTTTTGAGGGGCCTTCCTTCGAAAGATCGACTACCAAAGGGGCGCGCCGTTTGCCCCCTGCATTTTTCGGCTTACTGGCGCTGCCTAAAGCCGGCGGGCCAGACGCACGGCGAGCTGGCCACGCCTGACGCAGAGATTGGGCATGATCAGCACG
Organism: Asaia lannensis NBRC 102526; assembly: GCF_024054035.1. GTDB lineage: Bacteria > Pseudomonadota > Alphaproteobacteria > Acetobacterales > Acetobacteraceae > Asaia > Asaia lannensis. The sequence continues at coordinate 89,810 of NZ_JAMXQU010000009.1, read as the reverse complement.
CAGTGATCGTAGGGTGTGCAGATTTCATCGTCGCCATCGAGCGCGATCACCGTGCCTGCTTTTTCAATGACATGCCCGCCGCGAAAAGGGCTGACAAACCCGAAGCTGGCGCTGCGTGCGACCACATTATCGGTGACGACAGCCTGACGTGCGGCGATGCCCGGCTCGCCCCGGGTACCCCAGTGAACGAAGCAGGCATTTTCGACAAAATGGCGTATGACACGCGCGCTGATCTCGACCGTCTCGGGACGCCAGTGCTGCCCAGCTTCCAGAAGTACGCTTCGTCCTGATCCCGGTTGCGCGATGAAACGCTGGTGTTCGATCAGACGCGAGCCGCCCACATGGCCCAGATCCGTCAATGTCAAAAACTGTGTGTCCGCCTGCGACGAGAGTAATCCGGCCAGAGTGATGGAGCGCTCGGTCTGCGGAGAAATGAAAAGCGGTGACGATTCCCATAGCATGGAATGCAGATCGAGCAGGAAATCGCTTCTCTCGATGATTGGAAGCAGCTCGATGGCGCGTGCCATCTCGGGTGAGCTCGGTGGATGAGACAGTCGGTCATGCGACCAGACGCGGTTCAGATCCTCGGCAATGAAGCGGGATGCCGTGGGCTGACGACGATCGAAGCGCTCGAAAGCGGCCATATTGGCAAAGACGACACGCAGGATTCCACAGAGGGGCGATAATCCGTCGCGGAGCAGCCTGTCTGCCGCTGCAGCGCCGGCGAATTCGTTGCCATGGGTGAGTGCGACGACGGTGATTTCCGGGCCCGGTCGACCGCTATCGCGCTCGATGACACCGGGTATGCCGTTATTGCCAGCGCGCCATGCCGAGAGATCCGGCGGTTCGATCAGGACAGGGAAATCGGGCAGGCGTCTGGGCAAGGCAAGAGAAGGCAGCAGGCGCTGCCGTCGTCGGCGGACGGGATGATGGTCACGCGGTGAAGCCCCGCAGCTCATGAAGCCAGACAGACCCGCCGCACCAGCCGGTCGATCATGCGTTCGCATCGCTCCAGCTGATCGATGGAGATCCACTCATCCGGTTTGTGGGCCTGAGCGATATCCCCAGGGCCGCATACGATGGTGGGCAATCCGGCCTGTTGGTAGATTCCGGCCTCTGTGCCGTAAGAGACATAGCCTGCCTCGTTGCGTCCCGTAATCTGCTGAAGCAGGTTGACCAGCGGTGCATCGGGAGAGAGGTCCAGAGGTGGAAGGTCGACAAGGGGTGTATAGCTCAGTCCGTATTCGGCCCCGGCCTTTTTCATTGCATCGTCGATCGGCGCGAGCTTCTCGCGTATTCGCGCAAAAATTGCCTCGTTGCTGTCGCCCGGCACCGCCCGCCACTCCAATTCGAAACTGGCATGTTCGGGCACGATATTGAGAATGCTGCCCCCCTGAGCCAGACCGACCTGCAACGTGGTGTGATCTGGAACGAAGCCGCTGACATGGGGACCTTCGCGTTCGAACGTGTCTGCCATATCGGCCAGTATGGCGATGGCCCGGCCCATGGCATGCAGCGCGTTCTCGCCCAGTGCTGGTTGCGACGAGTGCGCAGGGCGCCCCTTGAAATCGACACGAATGGTAAATCGCCCCTTATGGGCGATGATCGGAGCGAGCATTGTGGGTTCGCCGACGACGCACAGATCGGGCATCATGCCCCGAGACGCGACATCGTCGATCAGATAGCGCGCGCCGTTGCAGGTGATTTCCTCATCGAATGTGAAAAACAGATGGACGGGCTTATCAAGCTGCATGGCAACAAGGGTCGGAACGGCGGCGAGCATTGCCGCCACAAATCCCTTCATGTCGACAGCCCCACGGCCGTAACAACGCCCATCCTGCGTTGCAAGCGTGAACGGGTCGCGCGTCCAGTCCTGACCCTCGACGGGCACGCAATCGACATGGCCTGACAAGGCAAGGCCGCCCGGTCCGGCAGGCCCCAGAATGGCATGGAGATTCCACTTGCCATCTTCCGGCCCGCGGCTGCGTGTGTAAGGCACGCGATAAGCCTTTAGCCAGGTCTCGATCCAGTCGATGACAGGTGCGTTCGGGTGACGGCTCGTCGTGTCGAAAGCGACGAGCTTTTCCAGAATCGTTGAGATATCCATCGTCTGGGTCTTGGGTGAGGTCATAACAAAGAGTTTAGACCTCGCCCGGCAAAAACCTCAAGGCCATCGCCTGTCCTATGGACAGGCGCTTTTTGAAACGGGCCGCGCGCTATCAGGAGACGATACTGATGCGATAGCCGATTTCTTTCTCGATCGCCCTCAGCATCAGGCGTTCGTCGCGGGTGCAGAACGAGAGTGCGGCCCCGCGTTTGCCAGCACGCGCAGTGCGCCCGATGCGATGTACATAGGTTTCCGCTTTTTCAGGAAGGTCGTAATTAAGCACGAGAGCGACATCATCGATATCCAGCCCACGCGCTGCGACATCTGTGGTGACCAGAATCGCCTGACGTCGGTCACGCAGGAATTCGACGGATTTCTGGCGCGCTCCTTGCGCAAGATCGCCATGCAGCACGGCCACGGGCAGGCCCGCCTTGCGCAAATGCTTGCCGATCGTATCGGCAGACGCTCTGGTCCGCACGAAAACGATCTGTCGTCCATCCGTTTCACTGCATAGTCTGGTCAGGGTCGCGAGCTTTTCTTCCGTCTCGACGAACATCGCACGTTGCTTGATCCGACGCGGGGTAACGGTCTGGCTGGCGAACTCCAGTTCCACCGGCTTGTGCAGCAGGCGCTTTGCCAGCTCACGACCGGCAGGCGGAAGGGTGGCCGAGCACAGCATGGCCTGACGTTCTCTGGGGAGATGGGGCATGATCTCGTCCATCGCGGCGAGGAAATCCTCGTCCAGCATCTGATCGACCTCATCGACAACAAGCATGCTCGTCAGGTCCAGGCGACAGGCACCGCTCATCAGGAGATCGATCAACCGTCCCGGCGTCGCTACGGCAATATCGACTCCCTCGGCCAGCGCCTCGATCTGGGCATCTTTCGGCAGGCCGCCGCAGAGCAGGCGCGTTCGGAAGGGGAGACGACGCCCGATCTGGCGGCATACGCCTGCAATCTGTGTGACCAGTTCGCGCGTGGGGGCGAGGATGAGCACGCGGGGCGCGCCGGGCTGACGTGTGTCGCGCGAATTGAGAAGATGCTGAAAAGCCGGCGCGGCATAGGCAGCCGTTTTGCCGGACCCGGTCTGGGCGATCAGCAGCACGTCTTTCTTGGTCAGCAGTTCGGGCCAGACGCGGTTCTGCACGTCATTGGACTTCTCGATACCGAGTTGTTTGAGACCGGCGGTGATGAGCGGGTCGAAGGGGGAGGGTAGAGGAGCAGGGGCATCGGTCATGAACGCTTCTTGCCAAAATTCGGCTTGTGAAGGAATTACCGAGTTATGAGTGTAGCCATTATTGCTGAAGATTTTGCTGGAATGCGTGCCCAGGCGAGCGGTCTTGTCGAGCGGGCCGGGCTGGAATGGCATTTCCATCCCGTACGCATCGAGGGACTGTGGCGAAAAATCCCCACACGTTTCTGTCCGTTTCCCCTGCGTGCCACTGCGCCGCTTGTTCTGCCAGAGCATACCCGGCTGCTGGTAAGCGTGGGCGGCACCGGCGGCGCCGTCGCTCTGGCGCTCAAGCATCGAACAGGACTTCCTCTCGTTCAGATCCAGAACCCACGTATGAAAACACGTGATTTCGATCTGATCGTAGCCAATGTTCACGATGGCATTGCGGGGGGGAATATTGTTTCCGCACGCACGGCGATGCATGGAGTGACGCAGCAGAAGCTCGCACAGGCGCGCGCGCGCTGGGCTGACCGTCTGCGTCAGAAAGATCGAGCCCTCGTTTCGGTGCTGATCGGGGGGGCCAATGGCCGCTTCAGTTTCGGTGTGGATGAAGCAAGGCGTGTTGGCGCTCAGCTCGCGTCCATCACGCGTGATCATGCCGTGAATGTTGCGCTCACCCCGTCGCGACGCACGGACCCGGCGGCGCTTGCCGCACTGCGTGACGCCCTGCGCACGTCGCCAGCCTATATCTGGGATGGCGCAGGAGAGAATCCTTATCTGGGCATGCTCGCCTGCGCCGATGGAATTGCCGTTACGACAGATAGCGTATCGATGATTTCAGAGGCTGTAGCGACATCGGCACCCGTGACGATTATCGATCTGCCGGGACGTTCACGCCGCATTCGCGCTTTCGTTGAAACGCTTGGGAAAGAGGACCGCGTCAGGCCATTTACAGGTGCCTGGTCGCCTTGGTCTATAACGCCGCTTGACGATACCGACAGAGCGGCCGATGAAATGCTTCGGCGTCTCGCGCTCTGAGATAGGGCGAGGGGTCCGCAACGAAGAAAACGGGTACAGGACGACCATGCTCGATATCATCACCTTCGACGCTCAGGGCGGCGGAAACATCCTCTACAAGGCGCTCGCTCATCCTTTGGCGAGCCAGGCATTGGACAGGCTGGAAGCGACACTGGCAGAAGGGGGGGTGTTTGCAGTTTACGATCCCGCTAATGTGCTGCAGACGCTGGTCGCACTTTATCCGGGACTTAAACCCCAAGCTGGCGTTTACACGCATGACAGCGAACAGGTTGGAAAACCCGACGGGCTTGGCGGTACGAAGCGCGCCCTGACCGATCTTGCGGAAAGCGAGGCGAAGCAGGTTCTCGCCCTGTCATTTGAGCATGAAAAAATGCTGTCTCGTCTGACGCGTGTTACTCATGCCGACCAGCGGATCTTCTCTCTGGAGGAGGCCAAACTGCCGGATACGATGCTGAGCAATCCGCGCAACTATCTCGACAAGCATAATTTTGCGACGAATTTCGCGTTCTTCCGCGATGACGAACGCTTCAGCACACGGCTGGTGACAGCCAATTACTGGTGCAACTACGACGCCAAGGACGTACGCTACTGGCTGCGTCTGTATGACGACAAGGGAAGCATTCTTGCGGAGTGGGAAGAAGAGATTCCCGATGCTCCCGCTGGTATTGTCGTCGATAGTGCGGCTGTACGTGAGCGGTTCGGGCTTCCTGCATTCTGCGGGCAGCTTTTCGTTCATGTGCTGGGCGCACGCGGCCATGATGTCGTGAAATATGCGCTCGACACCTATGGCAAGGGTGACGAGCCCAGCCTTTCCGTCACGCATGATGCCAATGCCTGGCCGTCGCCGCGTTTTGCAACGCTCCCCGCGCCGCGCCCGGGTGAAAAGCTTGTTCTGTGGATTCAGAACAGCCATGCAACGCCGATTCCCGCTGGTGCAATCACCATCAACCAGATGGGTGAGGACAAGCATTTCCCTGTTCCGGTTGAAGTCGGACCGTTCGCAACCTATGCGCTGGATGTCGGCGCGCTTGTCGATCCAGTCGTCTGGCCAGCGCAGCTTGAGTTGCGCTCGGGCAATCATGTCGTGCGCCCCCGCTACGAGATTACCGAGGGTGCGTTGACCCGTATCGCGCATCTTAACGTCGAACGACGTGACCTCGCTCCCGAGCCATCTCTGCGCAACCTTCCCGATTCCATGGGGCGCGGCTTCGTTTTGCCTTTCCCGATCCTGGACCCCAAACGGTTCACCAGCGTGGTTCAGCCGAACCCGATGTCGGAGAAAATTACGAGCCTGCCGCTACGCCTCGATATTTTCGACGAAGAGGGCACGCTGCTCGATCAGAAATTCCTGGGCAATCTGCCGCGCAATCATGAAACGGCCATTGCCTTGCATGAACTGACCGATCGCCCCGGTCATGCGGATCTGGTTTACGATTTCCGTGACGGCGGTGAGGGCGATGGCTGGATGCACGCCCTGATGCGCTACGAAGATCGTGAAAACGGCCATGCCGCAGAAACGAGCTTCGGCGGGCATATCTTCAACACGCTCATGACCTGGCGCAGCGAGCCGCAATCCTACGCAGGTCCGCCGCCGGGGCTTACCACGCGCCTGTTTCTCAAGCTTGGACAGGAAGGCCATCACAGCTTCTCCTGCCTGATCCACCCGGCTTCGGTTGAGGGCACAGCACCTTCCGATACGATCCTTCAGCTTTATTCTAAGGATGGCGTCGAGATGGAACGCCGCCGGATCAGCATCAACCCGTCGGGATCGTTCATGGTGTGGCCTCACGAGATATTCGGAGAGGAAAAACTCGCTGAGGCCGGTATTGGGGGCTATGTGCTCATACGCGATCTGAGCTGCCGTCTGTTCGGCTATCACGGTCAGAAAAACGCAGCAGGTGGCTTCTCGCTCGACCATATGTTCGGTTTCTGATCAGTTTTTTCGTTTTGCATATTGCCGCGTCTCACAGGCTTTGCTAGAGACGCGGCACCGCAGGATGGGTGCGTAGCTCAGCGGTAGAGCACTGCCTTCACACGGCAGGGGTCACAGGTTCAATCCCTGTCGCACCCACCATCCTCACCCGCAGAAAACTGCCGTTTTTTGAAGATTGGCCTCGATAGGTATCAGTCTGTTTCGGTTCATCCCGGTACGTTCTGATCCGATTCGTACCGTGTCAAGTCGTGCCAGATCCGTGCCACTTTCCGCGAGTCTGTATGTCGATTGGTTTCGATTGACTTCCTGCGCTTGTTCGCGCTCTGTTCTCTGTCATGACCGACCTAACCCCAGCCTCCGAAGAAGACGTGACATTCGCTATCCGGATGTCGATCTCGCTCGACTATCGGGGCAAGCCGAGGCGCGTAAACGCGAAGATGAGTGGGGCTGAGATCGATGCGCTGGCCCAGAAAATCACCGAGCAGCTGAAGCGGTCGAACCTGTGGCCACATAGGGGGCCGGGAGCGCCCGCGCACGAGGCGCCAGACTACTCATTGGCATGGCGGGAAAAGGATGTGGACCCAATTCATAAACCACATAACGAGCGGGAATAACGAAACGTTATTTTTACGTTACTCGACTCCGCATCGTGCGTTATGAAGATGGGGCGCGATGCATAAGCGTACGAGCGGCCCGGTTTGGACGGGGTACTTCCTGACCGGGCCGCACTCGATTTCACGAAGCCTGAATGGCAGCGTCCGTAGCCTGCGCCTGCTTGAGCGCAGCGGCGATCTGTTCAGTCGTCGGGCCATCACCGGCCTTGCTGGCAGCGATAGCGTCCTCGATCACCTGAATGATATTCGGCACTTCCTCAACAGCGGCGACGACGCCCTGCACGATTGCGGCAATGAGTGCGGCGTTCATTTCACGGTCTCCGTGGCGATCTTGGTCTGAAGCGCGGCAACGGCGGCTGTCGCGGCTGACACCTCAAGCGCGGTGAGGGGGTTGGATGACTGAAGATCGGTCCCGAGCGGCGTGATGACTTTCATCGCATCGGCACTGGCCGTCTTGATCTCGGTTTTGATTGCCGGGTCTGCGCTCGGCTGCTGGGCGTAGGCGAGGGCGAGCGGGGCCGTGGCATTGTATGCCTGGATGGTGGCGTAACCGGCCTTGCGCAGATTGGTCTGGCTTACGTTGGAGCATGCCGTCAGGCCGACAAAGCCGATCAGCGCGAATAAGGCAAAAAGTCGTTTCATTTGGTAGCGCCTTTCGTGTCATCCGCATTCGCGGCGTGCTTGCCGTTCATGCCGATGCTGTTGACGAGATTGTAGAGGGGGAGCCACTTCGACCCGTCAGCCGGACGGGGCCAGTAGCGCGCGATCACCGCCGCCAGGGCGATGAGGAAAGTACCGATCGTCGTAATGTCGCCCACATAGGCGGCAGGGACGAAGGGGAGGATCTGGGCAAAGAGAGTCTGCCAGTCGATGTTCATGCTTGGATCGCCTCGCGGAAATGGGCGACGTTCGCGACCGGATCAGCCGCGCCGAGCGCCGAATTGTAAAATTGCTTGTGGTAAAGGCTCAGCCCCTCTGCATCATTGAATCGAGGGAGTGCCGGCGCTGCGCGGAAATACTTCACGCGGCACATGGCGCAGGCATAGGCAAGATGAACCACCATCAGATCCGCCACAGCGGGAACGTTGCCGATCATAGCTCTGATCGACGTAGCTGCCTTGGACTGCGCCGGGAAACGTAGCCAGTTCGACCAGCAATCATCGTGCGTGAATGGCTCCATCTGCCAAAGACCACGCGCGGGCCCATAGCTGCCATTTGTGACTTGGCGCAGGTAGGACGCGTTGCTTTCGGCAAGGGCCGTGCCAACCACGAGATTGATGGCAGCCATGCTGGCGAAGCCCGAACCCATCTGCTGAAGCGTCGGGACGACGACGAACTGCTTGAGCTGAGACGTGTCGATGCCGGGCATTATATCTTGCCCAGGCTATGCAAGAGAGCATAGAGACCAACCGAGACGCCGCCACCCAATCCCGAGGCTCCGGCAATGATCGTGGATCGTAGGGTGAGCTTTGAATTGATCCTCCCCACATCAGATTGAATCGCAGCGAAGCCACGCTCCATGGCTTTCTCAGCATGTTCCGCGCGGGCACGGTTTTCGCCATGCAGCTCCGATATCTTCTCGCTCATGGCCGTTTGGCCTTGCTCGATCCGCACAGATCGTGCCTCGACATCGACAAGACGGCGCTCGTGATCATCGAGCCGTTGATCAATCGTGAGAGGCAGCACGACATCGCCCATCACAGTGCGTTCCCTAAGGGGAGGAAGTGCCAAGCCCCGAGCGCATAAACGGCGATGTTCGGCTGGTTCCCGTTATTCGCGTCGAAATAACACGCATATGCAGCACCGGACGGGGCTGGAAGAGCCTTCAGATCGGCAACGGTGTAGCAGTGGGGGATATAGTAACCACCAGAGAGAGGCCCGGTAATCGTGCCGCCCGTGAGGGGGAGATAAGTCGAAGCCGCCTGCGATTGCGTGAGGTAGCCGGAGAGGGCGTTGCCAAGATTGACATACAGCGGGTTGGATTGTGTGCCGACCCGGCGCCCATAGCTGTACAGCTCAACGGGGGCCGCCGCCTGCCCAGACGATGCAGACGCGGAAGGGACTACGGATGAGAGTGCCGCAATGATGGGATTTGACGAGGTCCCGACCCGCTGCCCCTCAGAAAAGGGCGTAACAGGGTTGGCCGCCTGAGACTGCGCGAAGGCAGCGCCGGGAAGCACAAATGGCAGGATGAAGAGTAGCCGACGCATGGGGAATACCGGTCTGATTTTCCCGCCCGGCCATTACTGGCGCGTCGTATGTTTTTTGTACTGGAAAGCGGAATTTTGCGCAATGAAAAAGCCCACAGGCGGGAGGGTGCCGAATGATCAGGCAACTCTCAGGCTTCAATGTACTTGAGTCATCTCACCTCTGGAAAATGACGATGACAAATCAGCCGAACCCAGCCAAGCCAGGGAGCAACGAGCCATTTGAGCCGTATCCCGACACGAGCCCGCAGCAGGACGACGCGCCCGAGCATCCTGATCATCCTGAGGACGGAGGAAAACCAGCATGACCTCAAAACCGACACCGACATACGATCCAAGCCATCCAGCGCCCAAGCCCAAGCCGGGTGAGAATGCGCCGCTGCCGGATGCGCCTGAAAATCCGACAAACTGACTCAAAACGAAAAACGCCCCCGCGGATGACGCGGAGGCGAATGTCTACCACAGACGCCTCACGATAGCGTGAGAGGTTGGAAGAGGCAAGTGGTCAGGTGAGGGCGGGGCGCTCAACCGGACCTATCTTCTCGTCCAGACGCTTTCGTTCGAACATCAGAGCTGCCCTGTGACAAAGCCCCTCCATCTGTTCGAGCAATGCCCGCTCTTCCTCGATTTCGCTCATGACGCTGCCTCCTTCGGGCGGGAGAAAGGGCGCAGATGCTTCACGATCCGGTTGGACCATTTCAGGGTTGCTTGTGACCCTTTGCCGCCCTTGCGCGTCGTGTCGAACATACGCCCAAACGGTGCGCCCTTTTCCGTGGCCTGATAATCCGAGCCCGAAGACGATGCTTGGACCTTGATCTGATAGCCCTCCGCAATCAGCAGTTTGTTCACAGCCACGGCACTGAGGCCGATCTCTTTCCCGATCTCGGTGGCCGTCAGGTAGGCGTCATTGTTCGGGGCTGCGATCGAGGTCACGCCCATGATCTCCAGCGGGTTAACGCCCGTCATGTTGAACGTGCCACGCGCCGCGTGGAGGCGCTGCTGGTTCTCGTCAAAGCCAGGGAGGGTCCGGGCGATCTTGAGAAGGCGCGTGTATGTCGTGTCGAAGGCGGGTTTGCGGGTGCGCTTGGGCGCGGTTGTTACAGCCTTGCCCTGCACCATCGCATCGAACGCCCGGATGACCGTCAGGTTGAACGAAGGGCTGATCCACATCGCATAGGCGTAGACGAGTTCCTTGGCGACGTAGGTGCCGGGGGAAGTTCCGCCGTTTACGGTATCAACGGGACCAGTCCTCAGATCTGAGGAGTGAGAAATTTCCGTAATCAGCGCTTTCGTCGTGTCAAGCCGCATGAAATTTGCGGGCTGTTTGGATTTTTCACCACCTGATGCCTTGTGGCAGTCATTCAGGCAGTAGCGTCCTTCGGCGTCCTGACGGATGGCAGTGGAAATGATGGTGAGAGATGTGTTATTCGTCACTTTCGTGTTCCTTCGTGGTTCACTCAGAGACGGGAGAGGTGCCGCCAAGCATAGCCTCTTCCGTCTTTTCTTTTTCCATCTCCTGCCGAAGCAGAAAGACGATGTAGCCATTCATCGTCCGCTCTTGGCGCTTCGCCGACAACTTAACGTGCCGGTGAACATCAAGCGGAAGACGGATTTTCATTTGGGGGTCTGTATGTTTCATATCTCCACTTCTCTTTGGTCCTAATGGACCACGAAAATGAACCACATATGGTTTCTTGATGCAACCACGAAAGTGGTCCATGGTCCATTTTATGGCTGCCAGCGACCCACAGATGAAAATAAGACTCCCTCTCTTTCTCAAGGAGCAGGTTAGTCGGCATGCTCAGGCGATGGGAACGTCGATGAATCAAGCGATCATTGATCTTTTAGAAGATGCGCTCGCTCAGCTCCCAACAGGGTACAAGCCGCCGCCATTTAACCATGACGAAAACAAGACGAATCTAGAAAAAGAAATTAATTTCTTATGGTATAGAATCAATTCTTTAAATGATGATATATCAAACTTTTCAAGAAATATCGTCGAATCCGAGAGGAGTGAAGATAGAGACACCTCTAATTATAGAAAGTTTTTGATAAAAAGAATTCAGGAAACTGATGCGGAAGCAGAAGATTTGCACAAAAAAGTGCGGATACTAGAGGACAGGCTGCGATCACTCAAGGAATAAGGAGTGACTTGCAATCAACATCCCTCCCCCTCGTCCGTTGACCCGACCTAGGGTGGGGTGATGGGCGCTTGACCCGAGGCCGGTCGAAATTCTGGACTCTGGTGCGTAATCACGGCATTCTAATCACACGACTGAGGCATCTCAGGGCGGGACAACCAGTTCAGAAACCTGACGGTCTATGCCCCGCATTCCTGTACAGAAATCGGGAAAATCTGATAGAACGAGCATATGCTTTGCGTTGGGTGCGCTGGGCAAGTTCGAGGCGGAGTTTCCCATGAGCCGGTCAACACGCTTGTGTCTCAATCTGTCGATTATGATGATTTCATTCGGTATTTTCTGTCGGGAGACAACGCCGTTATTGGTGAAGATCTTCGGCCTGTGAACGATCCAAGCGAAAAAATCTCGGTAAGATTGGAATGGGATTTTCGTCCTCTCGCCACCCCGCGAGCGGCGTTGACCTTCGCAATCTATGCGATCGCGCTGACATGGTGCGCCTGTTACGTCCACGCCCACTGGTGAGATTGACCCGACTCCGGGCGGGGTGATGGGGTGGGGGTATGGAAGCTGAATGCGCAGATGATTGGGAACGCCTTGCCAAGGACGAGATTGAATCTGCCAGAATTATGCTCGCGGCCAGGAAATGGAAGCAGGTTTACCAGCACGGCGGCATAGCGATTGAATGCGCTCTCAAGTGCAAGATCATGCGGCACTTGCGTCTTAACAGGTGGCCGGACAGGCATGAGAGGCGCGACCTCTGGACCCATGACCTTGAAGACCTATTTGCTCTTTTCATGAACGAGGCTGAAGTTGCTCGACTGCTGGCGCAGGCTGACCCACCCTCGCACTTATGCGCCTGGGTGATTGTTAAAGACTGGCATATCGAAATGCGCTATCATAACCCCGATGCCTTTCCTGAAAAAATGGCTCGGGGCTTCCTGAACGCTGCTGATGGTATGGGGTTAATCGAATGGCTGTTGAGATAATTGGCGTGTCGCAAGAGCGTAGAGACGCTGGATATAAGCTTCTTCTGAAAACCGATGAACTCGGCCTGAATGCCAGTGGTGCAGGTTGGTATCAGTCAATCGGGTCTACGCGGTGGAAGTTCTTCCTCGTCACCCCTCTCATCGATAGCCAAGGCCCAGACTGGGTCTATCATCGGCTACTCTCTGGCTTGCGTGTGATCAGTTTTCCTGAGGGGATCACGCCTCTTGAAATCCATTTGGTTAGCCCAAGAGAGGCGCGGTTCCACGATCTGCAACAGGTTCTGGACGTGCCTGATTTAGCTGCCAAAAATCTCTACCACGTTTCAAATGAAGAAGTTCAGCAACACGGCATTTCCGCAATGGTCATCTACAGGATGCGTTCGCTGGATAGGAAGGCTGGAGAACGAGCCCGAATATTCGACGCGCGCGTGAAGGAACTGCTCGCCGCATGACCATCCTCATCGCTGCCGCCGTATTCTGCGTCTGGGCCTATTTCTGGGTGAGGGGCGCGCTTTGGGCAGCGCTTCCTGTTCCTCTCTTCCTCGCAGTTGCTAATTATGACGATGCCATCCTTCATCATGTGACTTATGGCGTCGATCATTGGGCGAGTTGTGCGCTCCTGGCGGCTGCATTTTTTATACCCTACGCGATCAAACGCTACCGAGCCGCGAAGATGGATCGGCTCTTGAACGGCATCCGCTTCAGGGATGTAAGAGGCGATTGATAACCTCCTGATCGATCTTGTTGGCGTTCGTCAGTCGTCGGTTTGTCAGCGCATGGCCTAGCAGCGCATTGCCTGCATGAAGTGCAGAACCGATCGCGCCACCAGCAAGCGCCCCGACCTCCTGGCCGCCAAGTGCGCCGCCAAGGGGGCCAAGGAGAGCGCCGCCTGTCCCGCCGCGAACCTCTTTCGCTCGTTGCGTCATAGCCGCCTTGAATGTCTTGGACGCGCCGCTTGACCGGCCTGCTGCGCGCGTCTCGCGCTCTGCCAGCATGTCGCGATATGCCGAGCGTAAAGCCGCCTCCTGCTCAGGCGTGACGGCGTCCGTACCCTTTTTGGACACTGAGACTTCGTTTTTGTCGAGTTGGCCGATCAGCCTCTTGAGAGCGGTGTAGTTCACCGTTTCGCCGGTGGGTGACTCGTTCGACGCCTGCAAAAGTCCCTTGCTCTGCAAAAACCGCTTGCTGTCGATATCGGAAGATCGTTGCGCATAACCGTTAAGGTAATCGCGGAAACCCGGTGCGCCTTCCTCGATATGGTGCGCCAGGTCGTCCATGAACGGCGACAGGCGAGAGGCAGCGGCTCGCATGTGCGCGGACTCCGATGCTGATGCCTGCTGAAGCCCGTATCCAATCGCCTTGCGCACATTCCATAGATTGGAGGGTAGGGCCGTCCCATCCTCATCTGTAGCGTCGGCCAGATAATCACGCGCCTTGGTGAGCGCTGCTTTGACGGGCGCGTTTCCTCGGCTGGCCTCTATGTTCTCGTTCAGAATGCCATGGAGCGCGTCTGTCGAAACAGGCTGCTCGTTGGCAAACGCCGCCTCGCGGTGCTGTTGTTCGAAAGCCTGCCGTTCCTGCGTGAGCTTCTCGATCTGCTCAGGCGTGCCGATCGTGCCTCGGACGTGCGTGGTATAGGCGTGGTCGTTCGCTTCATCGAGCGCCCGGAACGCCTCCGGGTGCAGGTCGCGAAGATTATCCTCAAGCGCGGCAAGTTTCACATCCTGCGTCCGGGTGGCCTTGGTATGGAAAACACCCGGCGTCTGGGCTTCATAAATCCGCGTGCCGTCCGGGCTGGTAAAGGCGCTTATGATGGCATCAGCTGCTTTCTTGGGGTCGGTGAACGCACCGACGCCACGCAGCGCCTTGGACTGCGCTTTCTCTTCCGCTTTCTGGGCAGATATAGACGCAGCATCATTTGCGCCGGATGTCACCCCCGATGCACCGGACGGGGCAGGCGTCTCGCGCGATACACCTGTCGGATCGAGATAATCGCCGACCCTGCGCACGCCTCCGGCAAGTGCGTTTCCACCTTTCTGCATGAGTGGGGAGATTACTTTCCCGGCCACGGGGATGCCCGCCGCCAGGATGCCGCCCACCTCAGCGGCTTGCGTTCCATCGCCGCCAGCGAGGGCGGTTTGAGCGCCAGCGGCAAGCGCATTGTTCGCGATCCTGGTGACGAATGGGCCGTCACCCTTGAGCACGTTCGAAGCAATGCGACCTGCGCGATTGCTCTCCAACGCGCCGGCTGCCGGACGAATGGCGCGACCACCCAGCTCCGTCGCCAATACGGCACCCGCAAGCGTGCCTACTGTATTCGATACCCCCGACCCATAGTCATCCTTGCGGGCGGCCTCATCCGCGTCCTCGTGACGGGCGACATAATCGCCAGCATCATGCAAAGCCCTAGAGGCCGCATTATCGTAACGATGCCCAGCCGATGCGGCCCAGCTCAACAGATGAGGGACGCCCACGCCGAAGGTGCGATCGATCTCACGTCCTGCTGCATTCACCGTGTCGTTCGTGACCGTCCAAGCCTTTGACAGCCCAGATTGCACAGGCTCATGCTTCTCGGGTTTCTGACTGTCGCCATTGCCAAAAACAGCATTGAAAGCATCGTCGGAAGGCGATGTTTTAGATGCTCCCGCCTTCATTGGTGAAGGAGAGCCGAACATAGCGCCAAATGCGTCTTTGTCTGCGTCTGGGGCAGGCTGCTTTTGTGGCTGATAGTTGGCAGCGACCTTGCCGGGATAAGCCATTGTCTCGGGGTTCCCCCATTTTGCGCGGTTCGTCCCGCCGTTATAGGCTCGGAGAGCATCCGGGAGGTTGCCGTAGCGCCTGATATTCTCGTCCAGAAGCCGGGCGGCTCCGTAGATGCTCTGCACCGGGTCTGTCGGATCTATGCCCAGTCGACGCGCTGTGTCGGGCATGAATTGCATATGCCCGATCGCCCCGGCCTTTGATCTCGCAAGGGGATCGTCTCGCGGGTCTTCGACCTGATGAACTGCTCGCAGCACATTGGGGTCGACATTCCAGTATCGACCGGCTTCGTCATAGTGGCGGTCGAGATCAGCGACCATCAGGGACCAGCCCGGCTGCCGCCATGGCGTTATAGTTTTTCTTCAGCTCATCGAACTGACCGGATTTTTTCAGCCCTTCGATATAGGTGGTCCGCTCTGCCGGCGTCATGCGGATCATCTGAAAGGCGCGCGGGTCGAAACTCTGACTGAACTGCTGGTTCCACTGCTGGAATTGAGCGGGTTGCAATCCGGAAGATTTCCACGCCTGCGCCTTGGCGTTGATTGCATCCTCATTGCCCTGCAACTGGTGAATCATCAGACGATTTGTGCTGTCCTGGAGTGAGCTATTCGGGCTGGCATGGACCGCAGCGGCTAACTTACTATCGGTACCGGTGCCGAGCGCCTGCGACTGAGCATTGGCTAGGTTCTGTGCCCATTTATTGAACGACTGAGCTTTTTCGATTTCACTCTCACCAGAATGAACTGAGTAGGGCGTCCAGTTGTTCCAAGTCGCTTCTATATTGCGCCAACGCTCCCGTCCGGGACCGGAGGTAAAGCCCTCAAGGTCGGAAGCCATATTCCCTAGCATAGCCATGCGGTCATTGCGGTTCGCAGAAGCCTGCATGAGTGCATTCGCTCCTTCCGCTCCCGCTTTCGCGGTTGCTGCAATGGCTTCTGTCTGACCTGCCGCAGGCGCCGCCTGATAGCCGGGATTTCCGGCCTGCTGCGACGGATAACGCCCCGACCCCATAGCCTCAGGGGGCACGGTCGGCCTTCCGCCGCCAGTCCCGACGATCTGATCGCGCCGGACATAGCTGCGTGACCCATCGGGGTTGATGACCTCGGTCGGAGCTGAATTGAATTCCGGCGATGTCTCTTTCTGCACAGTCGTTGCAGGCCGGAACTGCCCGCCAGTCATCGCGCTGCCCTGTGTCCCGATAATCGTCTGCTGCCCGTTATCGACCGTAGCACCCGCCGTGCCATAAACATTCTGCTCCTGACCCTGCGGCGCCTGCATCGAGTTCGTAATCTGAGCCACACCACCCGCAATACCGTTCGGATGGCTCCCGATCTGATGCACGATCGCGTCGATCTGGCCCCACTGACTTTTTGGCAGTACGGCCTTCGCCATACGTGCGCCTGCGTCCAGATGCGCTGCGTCGGGGTTGGCACCCACAAACGACATGATGGAGCCCACGGCATTCTTGGACGCTTCCGCATTTTGCAGGTCATCGTTGCGCGATGCGTTCTGCTGCCGGTAGGCGTCAACGGCTCCATAGGCTGCTGCCGGATCGCGCGCCATGGCGGCACGTGCCTTGGCATAATCGACCTGCCCATCGGCACCGGTTGCACCAAGCAGGGCGTTCCCCTGAGCGACGCGAGCATCATACTCACTCTGCCGGATTTTATTGCCAAGCAAAGCATTGCGGTATTCTGCACCCTGGCGCGCCACCTCAAGCGGGTTCAGCATATTGATCGAGGGGCGCCCTGCCTGGAGCGCGATGGAGGTGTCGATCTCGCCGGCCATTAGGAGTTCTTCCCGTTCAGAAGCGCCTGATAGAGCAGATAGGAATTGCCTGCGCCATTAAGACCAGAAGCCAGAGCGTTACTGCTACCCACTACGCCGGACGCCAGAGCATTGCCGGATTGCGCGCCGTAATTGGCGGAAGCCCCTGCGGCTGTCAGTGCGTTCTGGGCACTGTTGGTTGCCGCCGATGCTCCATAACCTAGCAGGGCATTTTCACGGTTGAATGCGTTATTGATATTGCCCTGGTTTGCTTCGTTGGTCGCGAGCAAGCCATTTCCCACACCCAAGAGCGCGTTATTGCTGCTGATCTGATCGTTATACAGGTTCTGGTATGTCTGGTTGGCTTGCGTCGTCGCGTAATCGGCTGCGCCCTTCATTGCGGCACCGCTGTTTGCAAGGCCGCGAGCGGCAGAAGCGTTCGTAACGCCCTGCTGTCCAAGCGCATTGATCTGAGACCAGCCAGGGGTGTTCTCGATCGATTGTTGGGTGATCCCGTTATTGGCAAGATTGGTCAGGTTATTGGCTGCGGTATTCTGCACGCCCTGAGCCTGATCGGTGTATCCGTTATTGATATTACCCCAGAGGGACATATTGCTCTGGATGCCGCCAAGTGCATTCTGGCCCGCCGCCACATAAGGATTAAGGTAATCCTGTGCGGCTTGTCCGGCCTGCCCAAGGGCAGCCGCCTGCGCAGAAGCTGTGCGTGCCTGTATTTTTGCTGCTGACGCTGCGCCGGAAGCGCCAAGCGCCCCGCTGACCAGACTGCCAACGCCGGATACGCCGGCTCCTACAGCGCCGCCACTCATTGTGCTGCGTCCTTTCTGAAAATGACGGTGTCAATCATGGAGCCATCCGGCCAAAGCATCGGCCCCGTCTGCCAACGGCGGAACCCAAACGCTCCAGCCAGGAAGCGGGCAGGGGCATTATCGCGCCGGATCGGGCCATAGAGCGCAACGCCCGGATGACGCGCGCTCCAACGTCGAAGGAACTGGCGGAATGCAACCATCACAGAGCGGCGGTTCGCGTCTGGCCGTGACGAGACATGCACCTCCCATGCGTCATGCCCCGCTACGGGAATAAAGACGGCAACTGCCCCAAAGCGGGAAAAGACCTCTGCGCAGTGTGGCACGGGAAAGCCGTATATCTGCCGGGTGCGCCATTTCATGACACGACGAACCCGTTGAGGATCATCGACAAGCCGTTCCCTGTTGCGCTGATCGTATCGCCGTTGGCGAGTGAAAACGCGGCCAGTTCGGCGGGGATCGAACTGCTGTTCGCCGCGATCGAGCGCCCAACGATGACAGGAAACGATCCCCCGCCTTTGCGCGTCACGCTGACCGATAGAACGACCGCTGCCGTGCCCGGATTGGCGATAACGGCGGTGGTGATTGTCGTTGAGGATCCGCTACCGGTAGCGACAACCTGCGAGGATGCGCTCAGGTTTATGCCTGGCTGGATTGCAAGAGAAGTGACGGCCATATCTGACTTTGTGCGGACAGTAGCGCCGCATCATCTAAAGATTGACCCGTCTTTGCCGTGAGGCTGCTGGACGTGAGCAAGGTCATTACTAGCACGTCCTGTGCTGCCTTCAAAGCAGATTGCGCGTCTGCTTCCGCTTGGGCTGCTGCCGATTGCGCCGCAAGAGCGTCCGTTTCGGCATCGGCGGCCTGTTGCGCCGCTGCTTCTGCTGCCGCCTGAGCCGTTGCTGCATTCCTTATGGCTGTCTGCGCGTCCGCTTCGGCTTTATTGGCCGTGTCCAGTGCAAGCGTGATCTGTTGCGTGTCATAGACGGCATCCATGCCCTGCTCCTTGCCCGTCCGGTTGAACAGTGCGAGCTGATAGCGGGTAAATGCAGGGGTGGCATTGCCTTTGCTGTCTGTTACGGGCCCCGAATAATAGGGCATGTAGTAATTGGCGGGTTTGGTTTCGCTCATGACGATACGGTATCCACGTCCAGAAAAGCGCCCATCAGCGCGGCTCCCTGTCCACCCGTCCAGGTCAATCGATAGATCCGGTCACGCGCCATTCCGAGACGCCAGACAGTCGGCCATGCGTTACCGGTTGTTCCCAATTGCATCTGCAAAAACGGATGGCTCCATGTCGATCCCCGATCGTCGGACCAGTCGACCTGCACGGTTGCACCACTTCCGTTTTGCATGTCGAGCATCAGTTTGCGGTGAATCATACGCCTGCCGTCACCGATTGCATGGGGGCACGCTCGCTGCCGCTTGATCGGCACTCCAGCCTCGGTATCGAGATCGAGCGTGACTTCGCAAATCGCACCGGTCTCGTAATCCCCGCAAAAGACTCTCCCGTAGGCATTCGCCCACGCATTTGCCCGGAGGCGGGTTTCTGTGAGCGTCCTGCTGTCGAGCGAGCACCGCTCGTGCCAGAGCCCGACCGACAGATCGTACACCCATGTTGCACCTGTCCGGGGAAAGCTCAGAACGTAAAAAACATGGCCGCCTTGCTGATACAGGGAGCCGATCGCGTCGGCTGCGTCACCGTACCCCTGGATAGCGTTATCGATTGCAAACGTGCTGATGGCCTGCGCTTCCGTGCCGCGTCCCATATAAACGCGAGGTAGTCCCATGTTGTCGCAGCCAAGCCAGATCACGGCATCGCCGTTTGACGATATGGAATAAGGCGCAATACAGCCCGCACTGATCGTCAGAGAGGGCATGCGCTGGAAAGGGAAATCGGCCGCGCCGGACGTGTACCAGAGTTCAGTCTCCTGCGTGCCGAACAACCAGATCGTCTGTCCGACGACATCCACCCCCATGATGGTATCGGGATAGCTTGTCTTGCTTGCCACATAGAGGGAGTCGAATGGCGTCGTGGCCTCATCCGTGAAATTGGCCGGCGACACATACCAGTTTGTCGTGCCGGGATTTGTGAAAAGAAAGAATGTATCGAGCACGGAAATCGTGCTGGAACCATAGAAGGCCGGGTCGGAGATCCGGGTAAGCGTGCCGTATTCGCCCTGTCTCGGCTTTTGCGGGATCGAGCAATACCAGCCACCTTTTGGCGTCCCGTCGACGATAAAGAGCGTCAGCCCATTGTCCTGCATTCTGACCTGACCGGTTCCGCCCGAGATGGTGCCGATCTTCGTTGCGTTGCCGGCTGCGGTGGTGACGTAAACTCCCGACCCGACTACGGCGACAAGATCGCCCTGGCTGGACTGATAGAGGCAGCGAACCGCGCCGGTTTCAGGTGTGGAAAATGCGCGGGTTCCGGGCGTCGGGTAGTGCGCAAACTGGATTGGCTCCTGTTGCTGCTGCGGCAAGGGCTCCGGATACAGGTTGAGGCAGCGCTGTGCGGAAGCTGCGAGGGATCGCGCCTGATACGATCCCCCGGTGAGATTAATGCGCGCCATCAGGGCGTCACATAGTCGCTGGAGGAAAGGCCGTTTTCGAGCCAGACCATATCCCAATAGGCGAGGGAAGGCAGCGTGAAGGTGATATAGCTGCCCGAGCTATCCGAGCCGGTAGCATAGGTCAGGCTAACAGGCGCCCCGTGGTTCACGTCCGGGCTGGCCGTGTAGAGGTTCCCAAGCGTGCCGCCTGCGGTGACGTACATCTTGACTTGCAAGGCACCCGTTGTCGTCGGTGCGGCGGCATTGGCTGCGTTGTCGTTCACGTCAGAGAAAGACGCGCTGCTCATCTGCTGGTAATTGAGCAGGTGCAGGATATCGAAACCCGAACGATGGTTCTGGAACATCCAGACCGAGCCAGCCGCTGCTGTCGTGCTTCCCGTTGCGCCGGAGGTGATCGAGGGCGCCGCGGCTGTTGAAGCGCTGATGTTCAGGCGCAGGAGCTTTTCATAAGCCACCCCGAACGTCTGATAGTCATATTCGCCCTGCACCATGTCCGCCTTGGGGCTGAGCATGTTGCCGACAGGGAAATCGTCGTTGCTGATGAAACGTGCGCCGTCGCCCTGGTTCTGCTGACCGTCCACGATCCAGGCATGGTGCGCGCCGGTCGCGAGCATGGCCGCTTCCTGATAGAGCACGCCCGGCGTGTTGAACGTGCATTTCGTTGACCCGCCGTTGATCGTGCATGAACCGGATGCGCCAAGGGTCTTGTTCATGCCCATGTCCCAGTCGAGCCCCAGAGACTGCTTTTTCCCCGCTGCACTGGCCCATCCCCAGACCTGCTGTGCCTTGGTCAGGAATGTGCCAAAATTGCCGATATCGGTCGGGTTGTTCCAGCGCTCCACGAAATGATAAGCCTCACGAAGAGACTGTACGAGATCCTGCTCAAGATACGAGCCTGCCGGATTGAGAATAATCGGGCCGTTCATGTATCCGGCAACCGTGTTCAGAAACGACGAGTAGGCCGTATCCATGATGATGCGATTACCTGAGGCGTCCCACAAAGCGCGATAAATCGTGCCGTAGGTATCCGCAAACATCCCGTCAAAACCAAGACGCCGGCGCATCAGTTCCGCCTGCTGCCCCCAATACGCCTGCCACGCGGTGTTGTTCGGGTTCATGTAGGCGATCTTGTCGTTATACGTCCAAAGATCGCTGATCTGACACGAGCCGCCATTGGCGCCGCATGCGCTTGTGAACATCCCCCAGGAGAGCTGGGCACCCGAGCCGTCTTTCGTGAAATCCGGCGCGATGCCGTAATTCGCCCCGTAGACCGGCATATACATGAACGTGCCCATGCGCAGCGACTTTGCGGCGGCGACATGCTGTTTGATCAGGTCGGTGCTGATGTTCTGCCCGTCGCCATTGATCCACGACGCGCCACTGACCCACGGCTTATGCCAGCGATAGAGCATGTTGTAGAATTGCAGGTTATTGCACTTGTAGGCGTTCAGGCTCTGAAGATCGGCCTGCGCGCCGGAGAAGAACGGTGGCTTCCACCCGCCCCAATCGGTATAGGCGCCCACAACCCAGCACTGACGCGGGTAGGTCGACCAATCGGACGAGATATCGAATGCACCGCCTTCCTGGTCGAGTTGGTGCCCGTTCTGATCGGCGGCGACCAGACTGACGAAATATCCCTGCCAGTTTGTCTGGCTGGACGGGAAACGCAACTCCGCCGTTGCTGTGCCGCCCGCTGGAAGGGCCGTAACCGTGGCTGCCACGGGACTGCCGACCTGCACGCCTCGACCGGTGACGGTGCCGGTAATCGTGCCGGTGAATGGCGCCCCTGTCTTGTTCGACAGGGTGACGATCATGCGCACCTGCTCCCCACCCTTATAGCGGGAGAGATCGGTGTTCACAGACTGGATAAGAGGTCCGGACAAAACGGGCTCAGCATAGGCAGTCCCTGCGGCAAACAACACTGCGACACCTGCGAGCGCGCCTTTGATCATCGACATGAAGTGTCACTCCGGTAGAGATCGCCAGCATCATCAACGCAGACGAAATGCGTACCTGAAGACGGGGCGGATGTGGGCATCTTGCCGTTCCGTATCGGGCTCTGGATGCTTACATAGCCCGTCCCGGCAGCCTGGATATTCACCCAGCTATTCCCGACCTGGGACGCTACATACATATTCGAATACTGGTCCTGCCAGATCGACGCGGGGCTGGACTGCCCCGGCCCGAAGAAATCGAGAACCGCGCCGTTTGTTCCACCCGATGCGGTTCCATGCAACTGGACGTGATTGCCGTAAAGAGCGATCCCGCCCGTGCCGTTCGAATAGATGGACGTGCTGCCATTGGTGGAGCCGGGAGACATATATAGCCCCCCTCCGGTATCCTGCCATACCGATGCCGGGATGGTATCACCCTGACCATACAGGTTGATCTTACCCGCTCCACCGGTTCCCGTGTCATGCACTTCGAGCGCACCGTTGGCTGTGTAAAACGCGAAGACCGAACTGCTGGAATTGGTCGAGAAATTGCCGTTTCCGCTTTTGTCCTGCCAGAAAGTCACAGGATTGGCCGCAAGCGTCGACTGGAGCGTAAGCTGCGGCGAGGACGAGTTTGCAAGCGTGATCCCGCCCGTCACGGTGACATTCGGCGCAAGGTACAGGTTTGGCCATGTGCCAAGAATATCACCGGTAAGGGGCTGTCCGAAAACGCCGTCCGGGGTCGTGATCGGAACCGAGAACGTGCATCCGGTCGGTACGGCCCCGTTGCGGGTACAGGACAAAACCGAATTGATCGCCGATTGAGCGTCATTCACTGCGCTGAGGCCGAACGTGCCGTTGTTGTTGGTCCACCGCCACCGGCCAAGGTCGGCGGATGCAGTCGTATCCACGTTATCGACCGAGGGAGTGGGGCCCGAGACTGTCGGGTTCGAAATGACAGGTTTGCTGGTATCTGCTTTCGTCGCCATGGCTGCATTCAGCCCGTTCGGTCCGGCAAGAGTCACGCGCGGGTTCATTGTGGGCACTGACTGTGCCAGAGCAACGGCGGGAGCGCACAGTCCCGCCAGGAGGATGAGGCGCTTCATAGTTTCTGGATCTCCAATCCGGGCCAGTAGAACGGCGCGCCGCCAGCGGTGAGGGCTGCGGGCATTCCGAGGGTAGGGGTTTTGAGGTTTGCAGTTCTGATTGTGGCGAGAGCCCCGCGCGCCTCAGCCACCACAGTCGGGCTCGGCTCCTGCCCGTAGGACGGCGCCAGCCTCTTGGCGAGCGACCACATGATGGCGTCCCAGTATTCCGGGGGCAGGTTTATGGCATCGTTCTCTGACAGGGTGGCCGGAAGCGGCTCGGAAGCGATAACGTGCAATTCCCAGACTGAGCCAGCCGGAATAGGCCATACGCGCAATTCGCCATGCGGGAAGGTCGGATTATAAAAGAAGTAGCTCGGCCAGGTCCGCAGGCCTTTGAGACCGATCGAGGCATAATCCTCATAAGACGGGATTTCTGTCAGCGCGTAATCGATAGGGTTGCCAGTCGACAGGCCGTCATTGCCAGTGTCGAAATCACCACCGGCGAAATCGACAGGCGAGAAATCACCCTGCTGTACAGCCTGTCCGTTGGTGAGCAGTCGTGCATAAGCGGCGTTAATTTGAGAAGGCCGTGCGGGAGTGTCGATATCACCGCCCGGGCCGATATAATAAACGCTCGCGCCGCTCGATACGACTGACAGGTCGACGAGGTTCGGCACGAGGCAGTGACGGCGCTGCCACTGTGCAAGCATCATGTTCAGATGCATGACGCCGGATTTGATGCCTTGCGGGTCTATATTGACGCCACCAACACCGATCCCGAGTTGTTCAAGCGCCATACCGACGAGATCTGAAACGAGATATCCCCGCACGCCAGGGGCGCTGCTAAGGCTTTCTGACATTGGACGAACGTCCTTTCGGGCGCATCACAGTCCGGGGCGGGCGCCCTTTGCCCGCAGGCTCGGGGCGCCCTTCGAGACGAGCGCGAACCCGCGCCTCCTGCTCTGCGTCCCTGACGGTCACGAATGTGCAGCCGTCAGGCGAGAGAATTGAGCGCGGATACCGCATCAGAACCCGTCATCCGTGGGAGACGGGACGATCACGCCCCAGTCGGGGCGAAGCATGGCCTTGCCGTAAAGCAGATCCATACGTGTTCCCCGCACGTCGACCGGGCCGTCATAGTAGGTCAGTGTGCGCAGGCTGATGCCGTCGAGGTTGTCACGACCGCAATCGATCGTTGCGCCCGTGACCATTTCCAGATCGACCGTCGCAAGCGTCATCGCCTTCTTGTGGTAGATGAAGTTACGGCGCGTGACCTCGCCAGCCTTGCCGATCAGGTTGACTTTGGCTCCGCTCGCCGGGGCCGAATCAACGGTCTGGTAAAGCGCCGGGCTGCCGTCCGAATTGGGCGGGATCAGTGCGGGCATAATCGGGATCGAGGTCGCGCCTGATGCCACGTTCTGAGCCACCACGAACTGCATCGGAATGGCGCGAGACTGCTTGGTCACACGGTTGACGCGGTTGACGTTGGTGATCGTGATGATGTCGCCAGCGTTCAGACCGCCGTTCACAGCACTGACCGAGATCAGAGACATATGCGGCGAGGCAACAGCACTGATGTTGCTCGACGGCACAACCTGACCTGTCGGCGTGAACGAGTTGACCGCTCCCGTTGACGTGGCCTGACCGTCATAGGAACCAGTCTGATGCACGATGACCGTATTGTCCTGCATCCACCCCTGAACGCCGAGCAGACGCGAGCCCATGCGGCCCGATCGGTTGATGTCCGAAATCTCGCCGGCGGGGTTGAACATGCCCATCAGCCCCGCAACGGTGTCGGCCTCGGACAGAGGATCGAGGATGGCGTAGCGATTGGCCGCTTCAGCGTTACACTCGGACAGGATCGCATTCGCGCGGAGCCAGGTGTTCGAGGACGGCGTGATCGTGTTGCCCTGATCGTCAGTATTGCGAACGAGGTTCGAGAACTGAAGCGAGAGCCCGATCAGATCGGCAGCCAGGGCACCGACAAGCACGTTGACCGAGGGCGCGACGTAGCGTTCAGCGAAGCGGTCCACCTTCAGGGTACGATCCTGGGTGGTGAACGAGAGCGACGTATTCCAGCGCGAGCTGATCGTCAGCGGGATGGACCGCTCCTGCATGCTCTGCGGGTTAACGACCGCGCCCTGGATCGCCACGTTATCGTTCGGCAGGCGAACGTTGACAGTATCGCCGATCTTGCCGCCATTCTGGGCGAACTGATCCTGATAGGAACGGTCGACATTCTGCACGAGGGAATTCTGGTTACGACGAATGGCAAGGGCCATCTTCGTAATCATCTGGTTATTGATAAGATTGTTTGCCACGGGTTGGGTTCTCACGCATGGCGCCTGTGCGCCTCGTGTCCCGCTCTCGACTTGCGTCAGAACGTGTGCCGGTTACGACCGGAAACCACCCGTGGCTGTCGCGCCCGTTGGCGCCCGGTTATTCGATACCGGGAAACGGTCGGTTTAAAGCCCCTCGGCTTTGCTCAACTGCGCTTGTTGAGCATGGTGGCGAAATCCTCTGCTGACAGGCTCGGGTCATACAGAGAACGGCCGCCAGTAACGGCGCGTGCCGAACCCGTGGCGGCGGCTACAGGAGCAGGCGTCCGGGATATCTGAGGCGCGGGACGAGGTGCAGGAGTTTCCGCCTGTTTCGCGCTCGTCTCGGCCTTGGTCAGCCCGTCAGCGAACTTCTGCAACATGGCGTACTGTCTGCGCTCGGGAGCATCGAGCAGCGCGCTTGCCGCGTCTGGATCGTTGGCCAGAGCATAATACACCTGGCCAGCATTGGGCAATTCTGAAATATCGCGGATGATCTGCTGATGGCCACGATCAGCGAAATCCAGCCCGGATCGTTCGATAAGCGATTGTGTAGCCGCAGTGATCGCCTCGCGGCCATGGAGTGCAGCCAGTGCGTCTGCAACCTTCACGGTTGCGGCACCAAAGTCTTCAACGTCCCGCCGCTGGGCTTCCTGCGTAGCAATGCTTTCGCGTTCCTGCTGACGTATCTGGTCAGGCGTCATTTCCGGCTGGCGCGACTCTTCCTCGCCACGAGCTGCGGCAAGAGCCCGGCGATATTCTGCCAACTCCTGTTCAGCCTGCGCGGCCCGTTCCTCGGCTTCCCGTCGCTTGGCTGTGATTGCGCCGATGCGACGAGAGAACCACGCAGGCTCTTCCGTCTTGCGCTCGACCTGCTGAGCTTCCTGCTCGGCTTCGGTTCCCGGCGTTCCAGGCTCGTGGCGCGGCGCTTCGGGCGAAGGCGCTTGCGCCTGTCCCTCTGGCTGGTCGCTACCGAAATCGATGCCGGTCAGGATGTTGGTTTCCTCGGCAGGGGCTTGAATGGCCTCGCTCATCCGACCAACTCCTCATGAAGGTGACAAACCTGCCGCTGCGTCTCTCGCATTTCGTCGCGAAGGCCTTTCAGGGTCCCCAGTAGATAGGTGCCGTCTGTAACTGGAGCGTTGGTCGTTGGCATGGGACCCGTAAGCGATGAACATAGAAGCGATGTACGCTCGCTGATTTCGGAATGCAGCTTATAGATATCGCGAAGCACGCCAATGATACTCTCATTAGGTGGCAGACATGACCCTACATCTACTTCGGGGTGGGGCGAACTAATCCTGTTAAATGCTTGCATCATACGTCAACGGCTCCATTGATGGGGTTAGGTGCGTGGATCACGCCGCCAGGGGGATTTGCCGAGGGGATACGCGGCAGTTCATGCGCTGGACCATCCGGTATCGTCGCCGGGGCTTCCTGATGTTGTGGAGTGCCATGGCCCAGTGCTTCGAAAACGAGCTGATGGACGAGAACACGCAGCGCCTCGGGGTCGGTCGATCCAATGGCGGCCATGCGGTCCGTCTCGGCCTTGTACTGGTTCGTATCCGCCGCCATAGCGTCCTTCACGACCGTATGCTGTTGCTCAGCCTGTTTGTCCTTGAGCTGCTGCATAAGCTGCCCGATCTGCTCCTGCATCTGCTGGATCTGCTGCTGTGCCTGCCCAAGGCGAGGATCGTCAGAGGTTGGCTTCAGTCGGTCAGCAATTTCGTCAGCAAGCGGGAAATCAGCCGCCTTGAAGAACAGATCACCGATCTTTTCCATGATGGCCGGATTTGCCTGCAAGACCTGCATCAGGCTGTTGAACGTGTCTTGGCGACGCGTTGCAAAAGCGGGCCCGACATCTGCCTCGACGTCATATCTGCCAACGGTCGGATTGATCGCAATAATCGCGCCCTCGATTGCGGCTTGCTGCTCGAATGTCATGCCCGGCTGCACCTGTTGACCGG
This sequence comes from Asaia lannensis NBRC 102526, assembly GCF_024054035.1. Taxonomy (GTDB): domain Bacteria; phylum Pseudomonadota; class Alphaproteobacteria; order Acetobacterales; family Acetobacteraceae; genus Asaia; species Asaia lannensis. The sequence goes on along the minus strand of NZ_JAMXQU010000009.1, from coordinate 62,379 downwards.
GAGGGAGCACCACTTGCGCCGCCTGCTGTGCCTGCGGATCGACCACTGCGCTCGTCTGCGTGCCGTCTGCGCCCATCACCTGCACGGCCCGCTGGGTGTCGTAAACGTAAGGGATGGCGTCGATCAGGATGCGCCCGGCAAGTCGGAGCGCCATGCCCTGATTGTCGGTATAGTGGTAATTCGCAGTGTCGGACTGGCGCTGCCGTTCATTGATGGCGCGGCCTGATTTCTCGTTGCTTGGTGCGCCCATCTCCGCCTGATATTGCCCTGTAACCATCTGCATCTGGGCGTCGGAAGCCTGCATGAGACCGATATGACCGGTCGACCCGGTTGCTGGGTCGAGGCGCTGGGGTGGCGCGATTGGTGTTGTTCCATCGTCAGGATCGGTTGATCGGTACGGCAGATATGCGGCGTTCGAGACATTCGCGTTCGCCCACTGGTTTTCGTAACCCTCGATCGCGCGCTCATCGACTAGCCATGGCGATTTCGTCTGGAGCGCAACGCTCTCGACCGATGCCGACGCGCTGTAATTATACATTCTTTGCGGATCGAGCAGGGCGCGCACAAGGCCGGAACGATCCAGCTTGCCATCAATCACGCTCTCCATGCCCACAACCGGCACAAGCGGAATGTGCGTGAACACAGTGTCGCCGCTCGATACGATTTCATCCCCGGCAATCAGAAAGAACTCGACGTGAGGGCGCGTGATCGGGCGGCTTTGAGCGTGCATCGAGCGGCAATACTCGACTGCCTCATCCGACATGACGCTTTGACGCATAATCTGGATCGACGGCGGGCCATTCTGCTGCGGGACAGGAACGGCCCAGAGCGTGTCTTTCCGTTCGCTGCGCCGGTAATATCGGATTACGCGCACAACGTCCTTGCCCGCTTCCTGTCCGCGATAGTCTGTACTGCCGGCGATAGCGATCGGGGCGCCTGATGTATCCTTGTGTCCGGGGTAAAGCCGCTCGAACTCGGGCTTGGGCATTTCCTCAACGATCATGGCCCACTGCATGTCGCTGTGGTCGGGCTCCTGCGTGTTCGGATCGGAATAGACGGCACGGGGGTCAGGCACGCTCTTGATGTAGAAATCCTGGTCGAACGTGTCGGCCCCGTGGACATAGTCGGTCACGATATGGAACCAGCCCATGCCCTGCCTGACCTGCCCTTGGATGGCGCACATATAGGCGTTCTGCTGGGCGTTGGACTGGTACTCGATGTGCCGGATAATGCCCTCGATCACGTCCGCAGCCTTGGCGGTTGAGCCAAATCCGGTCGCGTTGACCTTGATGCCCATCTGAGACTGTCGGGCGTCGTTCTCGACCTGCAAGACATGCTGCGCCGTCTTGTTGATCGTCAGGCATGGGCGAGGGGAGCCGCCGAACGTGCCCGAACGCGCCTGATAGACGGCACTGTCCCACTGGTAATGATTGTATGAATCGGCATGGAAGAACCGCAAGTCATCGAGGGCATGCGCACGCCAGTCGGCTTCGAAAGCCTCCGCCGCCTGAAACCGATCTTTGACTTCCGCTAGGATGTCGTCCGCTCTTTCTTCCATGCATGAGTTATAGCATAATGCATATTCTCTGGTACAGAAAAATCAGAGCGCCGCCCAGCCAGAAGGGCCGCCGATAACAGGCGAGGCGCGAGGGGCTTTAGGGGGAGCTATTTTCGTCCGCTCTCGCAGACCGACCGCAAGATATCGGAAGGCATCCGAGCCATGCGAAGCCCAGTCATGAACCGGGCTGGCCTTGAACTGCGCCAGCTTGTCATTCCATTCGCGTCGGTAATTGGTCAGGCACTCAACACCGCGCTTGCACTTCGTTTCATCGAACCAGCACCGGGCAAGGAACAGACGAACAGCGTTAATTCCGTCATCCACGCCGATCTGAGGCACGATCCGCACCTTACGCCCATTGGCTCGGGCGATTTCCTCGCGGGTCTTGCCGGTTCCCAGTTCACGCGCTCTGGCGTCGTGCGGAAACAGATCCTCCGCATACCGGTAGCCGCGCCCGTCGAGCCACTGGCAATAATGCGAGATGGCCTCGCCACTGGCCTCGTAATAGTCAATCAGGTGGATTTCACGCCCGACGATCTGGGCGCACCAGAGCGCCATGCTGTCGGCAATGCCCAGATCCCAGGCGACGTACACCGGCACCGATGGATCGTATGGCACGCGGCACAAGCGAGGCTGCTCTCCGCCTTTGATGGCGTCCATTTCGGCCTTGTAAATCGCCCCCGGAACGTCGAGCACATCCCACCTTCCATCGAGTAGAGCCCGGCGTTGCATTTCCGGCATGGTTGCCAGATTTGCCCGGTATTCAAGGTCTATGTACGGATTGTCAGTTACGCGAGCGCCGATAAAGCGTCGCCGTGTGGTGATCGTCTGTCCCTCGATCTCGACCGATGAGGCCGAGCAGGTGTCCCGCCCATCGTCAGGGATGGACCAGTATTGTTGCACCCATTTCGATCCGCTGCCTCCCGGATTGCAGTTTGCCCGCATCAGCCGCTTGAGGTTCGTGCCTCGCAGTCGCGAGCGTAAGTATGTCCAGACGAAATCGGACGGGTACTGTGTTAATTCCTCGACGCCGATCCACTGGAATTCCTCGCCCTGGAACTGGAACACATCGGCGTCGCGTTCGGCGTAGCCCATGATGACCTTGGCGCCAGACGGGAACCGGAACTCGTGCTTCTGCTCGTTCCACGTCACGCCATCCAATCCCTGAATGGACGGATACAGCGCCCGCGCACGGTCGATCACCTCGCGCAACTGCTGATAGGACCGGCGAAGGATCAGGGCCTTGTAGCGAGGAACCAGTGGGGCGCTCTGCCATAGTCCGAGAGCGTCCACTATGAACGCGTCTGTCTTTCCGCCACCAGCCGCACCACCGTAAAGAACTTCCTCTTCCTCGGCTGCAAGAAAGACCTGTTGTCGATCAGTTGGCGACCAGACGACGTTCGTCACTTCGAGCCCTTGACGGGCAGGGCGATCACGCCGAGCGTCTGCACCTTGCCATCCTCATCGACCTGCTGGAACTGTGCCGGTATTAGGCTCGCGACAACCTTGACGTAATCGCCCGGCTTCTCGGCCCGCATTTCTTGAATGGCCCGAATGCCGTGCTCTTCGAAGTCAGCGTAAAGGGCTGCAACGAAGTTCTCGGAGAGCTTGTTGCGCGTGCCTTTGGGGCGTCCTGCTGGGTTCGCGTTGTTGCCGGGCTTGAACGGCCTTCCCCGCGGTTTTCCTGCGTTAGAAACCGCGTCCGCCATCAAACCCACTCCCCGCCAGAAGCGCGAAAAACCGCAACAGCCGCCCAGGTTCCAGCGAACGCCAACAGCAAAGCCGCAACCAAAGACAACCACCCAGTGTGGGTATGATGAGCTGCAAACGCACTGTAGGCGTAGTATCCCCAGAGGATAGCGAACCCGAGGATAAGGATTGCATATAGGGCAACGGCTGGTCTCATTGTTTCACACTCCCGCCAAATCCACCCCGCGCATTATCAGACATGCCTAAGCCTCTCAGGCAGTAACTTTCCTCCGCCGTCACAGGGCCTATTTTCCGCCCCGTACAGGCCGTTCCAATTTCCTCCGGTGAGTTTGTCGTCTCGTCCTTTGCACCGCCCTCAGCGGGCCGCAAATTGGCTCTGGCGACGTGATACGGCACAGGCTTGGCGATGAGGTGCGTTGCGTCCACTCGGTCGGCCCATCGCTTGCCGGTGTCCATGAGGTCGGTCGGGATCGCCCGTTTCGTCGTTTCGCTCATGCGTCATTCCCCAAAACCATCGCTGTCGCCGCAGCGAATACGCCCATGGAAAAAACCCAAATCGCGCCCCATCCGAACATGTTCGATGCAATGCCAGTGTCGCAGTAGGCGGCTGCCTCGATCAGCGGGAGGGATAGCGCCCAGCAAACACCCGCAACGATTGCGGCTTTTCTCGTTTCGCTCATTGCGTCGAAATCCGCATGATGAACGCAACGACGGCAACGAAGGCCGGGACAGCAAACCAAACCGTCACCAGCGACATTACCCCACCCGCTCCACCAGAGTTCAGCCAAACAGCGAGTATTCCCGCCACAAGGGAAGCCAACCAAAGCGCCCCGGCAACAATGCCGATTTCGTCATCTTCGCTCATGCCCGATCCTACCACACCCCGAGTCCTGTTTGTACCGAAATCGCTCGGTTTTGCTGGGTTTTTCATGGGTTCTTCCATCACCAAGCCTCGCTGTTCTGGCGCTCATCCGATCCACGGAACCACGTCGAGGGGCCGTCAAACTGCATCTCGACAATCCCGGTCCGGCCGCCTCGGTTCTTGAGCACGATTACTTCGGCCGTGCCTGTCACCTTCCGCAGACGTTCGAGGACTTCGGCCGCCCGCTTCTGATACGCCGCGTCACTCTCGCCGTTGTTCCGGCTGACCTCGCCATCCTCGCCAAGCCGCAGCCGCAACGCCATTTCCTCACGGTAGAGCGCCATCACACATCGGGCGTCCTGCTCGATCGCGCCACTGTCGCGGATATCGGAAAGGGAAGGGCGGCGGTCCTCGCGGTTCTCTGATTGCCGGTTGAGCTGCGACAGGGCGATGACAGGGACGTTCAGTTCCCTCGCCATGCGTGCCACATCTCGGCTGATCTCGGTGACTTCGGCCGTTCGATTGCCGGATCGCTTCACGGCCGCGCTGGCTTCCATGAGTTGCAGGTAGTCCAGCGCGATGAATGCAAGCCCCTCCTTTTGCCGCTTCATGCGCCGGGCCCTGGTCAATACCTGCTGAACCGTCGCGCCTTCCCGGTCATCGACCATGAGCGGAATATCCCGCGCCTGCATTCCGGCCGACACAATCCGGCCCATGTCCTCGCGTGATACCGCGCGCCTTTCGCCATCGGGGAATTTCCAATGGCCAGTAGCGATCACGTCAACCGGCATCCCCACCTTGCCCGCGATTGCCTTGCTCATCAGTTCCTCGGCCGACATTTCGCCGGACCATATCAGCCCCCGGCCGGCACGTTGGGCAGCTCGCATCGCAAGTCCGAGCATGAGGGATGACTTGCCGACGCCAGGACGCGCAGCGATGACATACATGCCTCCCGGCTTCAGGCCGCTCAGGAGGCCGTTTAACCCCTCGTACCCGGTATCGATACCCGAAAGGGCTTCCCCTGCCTTCCACGCGCATTCTGTGGCCTCTAGGAGGGCGTCCACGGCGGTCGCGGAGGTCTTGGAAGGACGTTCAACGTCTCCGGTCAGTGAAAGGCTCTCAAGCCGCCCTTGCAATTCCTCGATCAGCATGGCCCCGGTCTTGTCGCCGGAATGCAGCACATCGAGCGTCAGGTTTTCCGCTTCCTCGCGGAGTTGGCGAAGGAGGTAGGTGTCTGCGATGGATCGGGCATATCCCCGCATGACCGGCTTGCCGACGAAGGCCGTCGCGAGCTGCGGGGCCGACGCCTTCCAGAAATCGGCCGTCTTGGGGTTTGTCTGGGCTTCGCCCCGGATCGTGATGAAGTCGCACGCCTTGCCCGACTGGATGCGGTCGCGGGCGATGCGGTAGATTTCCCCCAACGCTTCGGACGTGAACGCCTCGGGCGTCAGGAGGTCATCGACCAGATCGAGCGATCCGCTGTTGAGCAAAATCCCTGCGACAAGCGAACACTCAGCCTCGAACGTGTCCAAGGACCGCTTGGGGGTGAGGAAAATGGATTCACTCACGGTCATTCCTCCCGAATTGCAGCTCTGCAATGTAGCGAAGGGCGTTCGTGGTCGCCTCGATTTCTGCCTCGATCTCGTCGCGTGTCAGTCCGCCTTGCACGATCGCATCCGCAAACGTGCTATTCATGCGTTGCCGGTTCACGAAGAACGGATCGGCTATGTGCTGGATCATGCCCGTGCCTTCTCTGCGAAATCCTCGATCATGGGCGGCGCCCCTTGGAAGCCATTCCTTGCCCATTCGCGCTTTGCCGCCTTGTGCGCTGCCTCGACTTCGGCCGGATACTGCGGCGCGATCGGTCGGGCCCCAGACTGCACGACACTCTCGTCGTTCCACCGCTCGCCGTTGAGCCATGAAGCAGGATGCGGCCGGTAGTCCTGCCCGTTCCGCACATTCTCGTCGAACGGCCATGACGCAATCGCCTGCATGATGGCGGCATGGCCGATCTTCTTTCGGGCCTTGTCGTAGGCGCGTCGAGCCGATGCCTTGCCCTCCTTGCGAGGGTAGGCCGTCCAGAATTCATCGAAGTCCCTGGCTGGCCCCTCGGTCTCGCATCCGGTCTTTCGATCTTCCGTTTCGAGATCCAGCGTCGGCTCGTCCCCCGTGGGGACTATAGGGGTATATGCTTCTGCTTCTGCTTCTGCTTCTTGGTGTTTAAGGTCGGAACTTGCTTTTCCGTCCTGTCGGAATGATCCGACACTAACCCCTAAGTAGGGGTCGGAAGGATGAGACCAGTCCTTCCGCGCCCTAGCGTGATTGCACGCTGCGCAGGCTGCCACGAGGTTGGATTCATCATTCGACCCACCGTCGCAAACCGGCTTCAGGTGATCGATGTGGCAATAGTCCGGTCCAGCTTGCCCCGACAGGCGCAGCTTTACTCCGCACCAGAAGCATTTTCCATTGCTGCGGGCGATAATGCGCTTTGTCTTCTCTGGGCTATCTGATTTGCGATACGGGCGGACCCGGTCGGATTTTGGAACCGATCCGCGCCGCAAAAATGGATTACCTCCCTCACTCCCATTTGCTGAAGCCTCATCGGAAATGGCCTTATCCCTGACCATGCGTCGATTGAAGATTACGCCATTTTCCGCCCTGCTGAATGCACCCGCTTCCTCAAGTTCTGAGAGGCAAGAGGTCAGTTCATCCACACTCGCGCCACACACGGCTGCGAGTTGTCTTTCGGTCGGCTGGCGACCGTTAACTAGCAAATGACCGCATGGCTCTGCATCGAACATGATTGCAAGGAGGTCCATCCATATACCGCGTGCAGCCGGGGAGCACATCCGCAATGCTGGATCGCGCTGCCAGTCCTGCCACCACCATTTTGTCCATCGCCTTGCAATGCTCATGACTTCCCCCCCAGCATCTCAAGCCAGCGGTCCCACGGAAGCACCACCATGGGTGATTGCCGGTCGCGCACGAGAAAGAGCGCGTCTGCTTGCCCAAGCCAGCGTTCGAGCGTGGCAAATCCTTCGCCATTGGCGCGAGCCTTCACTTCGCACACGAACGGCGCTCCATCGGGGCCGCGTGCGTACACGTCCACATCTGTACTTGCCGTGTTGCGGAATTTCATTGCGCCAGAGAGGGGGACGCGCTCAGCACGAACCCCCGCTTCTGTGTGCAGGGTGACGATCTTTCGCTCTACCCTGGCGCCCTTGTCGCGTGAGGCTTTACCCATGGCTCACATCCCCAGCGCACGTCTGTAAATATCAAGAAGCGTTTCCTGCTCCTCGATCTCGTTCGGCTCTTTCTTGCGGAGCTTGATGATATTTTTCAGGGTGGGAACGTCGAAGCCTGCCGAACGGGCTTCGCTGAAGATATCCTTGATATCGCCTGCAAGCGCCTTGCGCTCTTCTTCGAGCCTCTCGACTCTTTCGATCACGGAACGGAGGCGATCCACGGCAATCCCGCCCACGTTAGAATCAGGATCGGCAGCCTGTCGCGCACGGCTGGCAGCGGCTTCGTTAGGGTCGAAAAACATGCCGCTGTTGTGGCCTGTCATATCTGAATCGCTCATGCGCGGGCTTCCTCGATAAATTCATAATGCACGGTCACGACGCGGCGCAGGCCAGCGGCGGCAAGGACTTCTTCTGTGAAGTTGCGGTCATCGCGCGAGTGGATCTGATTATTGAGCGCCTGCTTGCTCACTCCGGCTTGCCGGGCAAAAGCAGTCTGGCTGCCAGCGCGGTACACAGCGTTGTTTACAATCCCGAACACGTCGATTTCGTCGATATGATTTCGCCTTACCGGCTGGCGTTCCGATCTGCCCAAGCCATCAGCCCGAGGGCGAGACGGTTCAGGCGATCCGAGGCCCATTTCAGACAGAGCGCGGCGCGTAGAAGGATGCAGGCAAGCCATTGGATTTCTGCGGCTTGCCGGTGGATGAACCAACGCATTCATTGTCCCATCTTTCGGATAGATCGCGGTACAGCGCGGCCTGGTGTTCGGCCTGTCGTCTGGCGCGGTCGAGGTGGTGCCGATAGGCAGATTGGACGGCTAGAAAGACGTGGGCCGGGATTGCCGACCACTCGCCGTAAAACAGCCGTTTGACTTGTCCGTCCGTGAGCCCGGTATCTCTGGCTGCACGGTGGAATTTTTGTTTGCGGGGCGTTGCGTCGTGATCGCTTTCGACCATTTCGCGCATCAGACCCGAGCAATAATTGGCCACGGATTCGGGCGTAAAGCGAAACGAACTTTCTGCCGTGGCGGAAAAGATTTCCGTCATTTTGAACATGTCTTGCTCCAATCACTGTGAAGCAGATCCACAGTTCTTGAGGCTTTCATGGACGACGACACCACCACCCACGCATACGACCGACCGCTGATCGACGCGGACGAACGAGGGCGAACACAGGGCATGACAACGCCCGTGATCGCGCTCGATATCCTGCGACAGGCTCGGCTCTGGTCGGTGCTGCACCCGCACGCTGCCAGCCAGACGCGGCAACGTCTGGTCGAGCAGTTTGCGGCTGCGGTGGGGGTCGTGGTCGTCATTTGATGGTCAGGGGGCTTCGTTCATGTCAGCGCGTCCCCATCTGCGCGATATTTCGCCGCGCGTCGGCCCACGAGATGCCCGGCATCATTTCGCCCCAGGTTTCGGGCGATCCGGCAGGAAGGGGATCAATGCGCGTAATCTTCGGCTTGTTTTCGGGCGGAACTGTGCTGGCGCTGGACCTCGTAACGCGATCGATAACTGCCAGCGGTGCCCCGGACAGGTCGCGGATCGCATATCGACGCTTGTCCGGCACCCGATGCCAATATCTGATCGCGTGTCTGGGCATTCCACAGTGCGCAGCAATCGCGTCAATCCCGCCGCAATCGCGAATGACGTCCTCAAGGGAATAGTTGGCATACTTCGGGTCGATTTTTGCCAGATCAGCCGCTCTCTTTTGGGAGGTTCGCTTGCTGATGACAGAACCGCCAGAGTGTACGCCGCAAGCTACGCTACAAAAGCGGCGGGGGATCCACTTAGAGAGACGAACTCCCGGAGGGCGAAAAAAAGTGGCTTTGCAATACGCGCATTTCTTCGTGTCGCTCATTTCCCGCCCTTTCTTGCGATGCGCTTGGCGATGCTTTGCAGGTCGAGCGCGGAGACCGTGCCGAAGAGGGAGTATGGGGCCGCAACCGGCTTCGCATTCCCGAGGGCAATTCGTCGGGTTTCGTTCATTGGGTGGCTCCTGCATGGGTGCGGTCGAACAGGTCAGGCCGCAGTTTTTCGCGTGGGATGCCGAAATTCGCTTCAATGCTCGGGCAATGATGCGGGGGGATCTCTTTCCAGAGGATCGGGGTCGAGTGTTTGACGCCCAAAACTTTGGCAAGAGCGCTCGGGCCGCCCACAAGGGCGATGAGTTCTTTAGGTGTCATGCAAAAGGTTTGCCACACGAACACAACCAGACGCAAGCGTTTTGTTTGCCACGCAAACCCATGTGCGGACAGAATGCGCTAAGATCAGTTCATGTTTGACCGCAAAATCATGGCCGAGCGCTTACAAGCTATTCGCCTGCGCAAGTCAGCCGAGCTGGGTAGAAAACTTACCCAGGCCGATGTTGCGGCAGCCGCAGACGTGTCACGGTCGCATGTCGCCAACGCCGAAGGCGGGAAGACTGGGATCAGCGTTGAGGCGGCTTTCAATCTGGCCCAGTTTTACGGTGTTTCCCTCGACTACCTTACCGGCCTTTCTGTTTCGGAACTCGAAAGCGCACGCGACACGGTCAAAGATGCCGATGAGCGGTCGCTCTTGCGAATGTGGAGAGCGATGAATGATGGAGAACGAGCGGCCATGGCTTCTGTCGCGGAACGCTTGGCCGAAAAAGCCAGTGACGCGAGTGCTGCCTGAGGGAAACGGATCATGTCGTTCTGCTTTTGCCATGCTATGCATTATGAGAACAGAACGAGAACATTTCAAGCGCGGGGACATTGCGGTTTGGTGAGTTTGAGCGCAAAAAATGCCGAGCTATAGCAAGACAGTCAAAACTGAGGAGATGAATATGTCTGAAGAAAATAACTCGAATTCGCCTGTATACCGCCTATCTTATGGTATTCTAGGCGTAACTGCTCATGATTTCGTTCTCACTGTCGTAAATACGATGCCAAAAATAGACGCAAGTTATACGCGATACGAAGAAGATGCAAACCCAGAGGTTCTTGCAACAGTAACCATGAACCCCATGGCGGCGAAGCTTCTACTTAGAAATCTTAAGATTACAGTCGAAGGATACGAAAACGCTTTTGGCGAAATAAAGCTACTGCCCACCGGGTCGTCCGAGGATAGATAAAATGGACGATCCTCGTTCCATTGCCCTCAAAGTTATGTGTCCTGCACCGGGGGTGAGGGGGGAGATTCTCATGGTCGAGGACACTTGGAGGCACATTCAAGAGAGACATCCAGAAGCTATCATGGATGATATATCTCATACTCTCCAGTTTCCCGTTGCAGTGCATCAGGATGCAAAAAAGCAGAATAGCGTTCTCGTGACGGGCTCCTGTATGCTAGCAGGAACAGACAATTCGATGAGAGTATCGGTGAAGACTGGATGTCCTGATGGGAACTTTGTCCAGACGGCTCATTATTCCCGTGATAAGGTGAGGACAACACGGATATGGCCGGAATCGGAGGAGGGCAATGATGAGTAATCTGCAAGCTTCCTACGACAACTTGGCGGACGTCCTTTACCTATCGTTAGGTGAGCCGGTGAAGGCCATCACCCACCCCGACAAAGACAATCTTCTTTGGAGAGAGTCTATCGCAGATCATGTTACAGTGGGCGTGACGATTCTCGATTATGCAGAAGATTGGGCTTCAAGGCGCCAAGGCCTTGCGCATCTGATATCAGGAAGACTCAGGTTGCCTGAAGACGCCGTAATGGAAAGCCTGCCATCCATCTCGCATCACGTGTGACGGAACGCACCATGAGAAGCCCGGCCCAGCCGGGTTTCTTTTTATGCGAAAGAGTTTGCAGCACGAACATTTCCCTTGCGGGCTTAAAGTTTGTGTGGCAAACGTACCCCATCAAACCGATGGGGAGCCAGATGGCAAACGATCCGACAATCTTCGTATTCGCTGAGAGAGAAGTTCGCACCGTCATGGTTGCGGGCGAGAATGTTTGGCTTGCAAAGGATGTGGCCGAAAGCCTCGGCTATTCATGGAATGGCACATCCCGCGTAAAGCATGTGCCTGAAGAATGGAGGGGGGTCACTTCCGTTGTGACCCCCTCCGGTGAGCAGGAAATGACCTTCCTTACCGAGGCTGGTCTGTTCTTCTTCCTCAACCGCTCAGACAAACCCGCAGCGCTCCCGTTTCAGAAGTGGGTTGCCGGTGAAGTTCTGCCCGCGATCCGCAAGAGCGGCGGCTACATGGTCGCAGCGCCGGACGAGACGCCGGAAGAACTGGCAGCCCGCGCCCTGATCGTCATGCAGGCGACAATCGAGCGCCAGAAAGCGCAGCTTGCAGCAGCGCAGCCCACCCTTGAATCACACGAGCGCCTTGTTAACGCCAAGGGCCGCACGAACCTGCGCGAAGTCGGCAAGGAACTGAAGATCGGCTCGCAGAAGGGTATCGAACTGATGCGTCAGGTCGGCTGGATATTCAAAGACGCTCGCGGGAAGTGGAAGGCATACGCCTCTGCCGTCGATGCCGGTTACGTCGAAATGAAATACGCGACCTTCACGAACACGGCAGGCGAGGAAGTGGCGACACAGACCGTCTATGTCACGCCGCGCGGTGTCACGCGCCTCGACGCGCGGCTGGCCCAGCACTGACCCCGCTTGACGCGACCCCGGTACGCCGGGGCCGAACAAGCCGGATCACCGGCCAGTGTTTCCAGTAATGGAGAAGTAAAGATGGCAGCCAATTTACCAGATGGCGTGACTATTCTCGATATCGAACGCTCGTTCGGGTTCGTGTCCGCCGATATGTCCGAGGATATCGACAACCTTGAGACAGCAAAGACGCATTTACAGGCCGCGCTCGAGGCTATGGAGAAAGTTGCGAATAACAGCCGCTCGAGCAAGCATGATGACGTGCTCCTTATGCTCGAGGACGCGCTTATCCCGCATTGCCGGTTCTATCTGCGTGAGCTTGGTGTCACCGAGCAGAGGGCCGCGTGATGGAACAGCGCCAAGTCGATGCGTCCTTGCTCGCGGACGTGTGCCAGGAATTGCAGGCAACGAACGAGATGCTTGGGCACCATGAGCGCCGCTTGCGTCGTGACGGCATGAGGGAAGAAGCCGACCGCGTATTCTGGAAAATGCGGAGCAACGTGGAGTTGCGCGAAGCCGTGCAGGAGGCCGCACGATGACGCCCGGCAACCAAAGCGCAGCCAGACTGGAACACCTGCGAGCCGCGCAACGCATGGAACGCGCAGAACAGGCTATCCGCTGGCTGAATAACCCGGCGTTCAGAAATAACATGACGCCACTCAAAGCAAGAACAATCGGAGACTGGGAGCGCGTGAAGGCAGACGCCGCGCCGCTCTGCTTTCCGAAAATGGAGACACGCTCATGAGCGGGAAATGGACGCCGGGGCCTTGGTGGACATCGGGCGAGTATGAGGATGATGATTTTGGGTGCGCAGTTATCGCAGCCAGAACAGATTGCGGGCCGCTTCCCGGCAATCCTACGCGAGGCGTGGTGGCGTGGGCGACTGGCTTTGGGGCGAGGAGTTCCGAGCAGTCCGAGTACAACGCCCGCCTGATCGCCCAATCCCCGGAACTGGCCGAGGCTCTGGAAGCGATGATCGAACGCTTCGGGCATGACATTTTCACGATGACCCCGGAGGACCGCGATCTTCTGACCCGCGCCGCCGCCGCGCTTGCCAAGGCGAAGGGAGAGGGGGCGTGAAAATATATCGCGACCTTGAGCAAGGTTCGGACGAGTGGTTGCAGGCGCGTTGCGGCATCATCACCGCTAGCACGATCGGCAAGCTACTCACGGGCACCGGCAAAGCGGCGAAGAACGATAGCTCCCGCCGCCTTGTCTCTGACCTTCTGGCCCAGCGCATAACCGGGCTGGTCGATCCGTCGATATCGAGCCGCACGCTTGAACGCGGGCACGAAGATGAGATGGAAGCCAAGCTGAAATACTCGCAGGAGATCGCGCCGGTCGAGGAGGTCGGATTCATCACCGAGGATTTCGGCGGGATCATCATCGGATATTCGCCGGATGGCCTTGTGGGCGATAACGGCCTGATCGAATGCAAGTCGCGTCTGTCCGGCCTGCAACTCAAGACGATTATCAGCCTGGAAGTGCCGAGCGAATACATGGCCCAGATCCAGACGGGCTTAATGGTCACGGGGCGCGAATGGCTCGACTTCATCAGCTATCCGGCTATGGGCGGCGGGAAGATGATGGTCTTGCGCGTCTATCCAGACCCGAAGTTTCAGGCGGTTCTACTCGATGCAGCACGCGAGGCAGAGGCGGAGATCCGCAGCCAGCACGCCGAATACGAGAGCGCCATCAAGTCAAACAAGGCGCGGTTTTTCGACACCGAACGCCGCGAAGAAATGGAGATCATGCTCTAATGGTCGATCTATCGAAAACCATAATTGCCAAGTCGGATCAGTTGAATGCCGACGATCTGCTTGGCGGCCCGATCACTGTCACGATTCAGGCTGTTAAAGAGGGCAACACAGACCAGCCGGTCGCCATCTTCTATGAAGGATGCAATGGCAAGCCGTTCTATCCGTGCAAGTCTATGCGGCGCGTTCTTGTGAACGTATGGGGCAAGAACGGGGCCGATTATGTAGGCAAGTCGATGACGCTCTTTCGCGACGCTGCCGTCAAGTTTGGCGGCATCATGGTCGGTGGCATCCGCATAAGCCATATGAGCGGCCTCGAAAAAGATATGCCTATGGCTCTGCAAGTCACGAAGGGCAGCAAGAAGCTCTACACCGTCAAGCCGCTCAAGGTTGCGACACAGGTGCGGCAAGAAGAACAGCCTGCACCGCGCCGGATGACGCCGGGCGAATTCGTGGACCAGAAGATCCAAGCACTCAACGCCTGTGAGACGATAGAGGCACTTGAGGCCGAGACCGGGGCACATGCCTACAAATCAGCATTGGCCAAACTTGAGAATACTTCTCCAGACAATCACGCGCGGCTTGTGCAGGCAGCCGCCCAGAAAGCAGAGGCCCTAAGCTTCATGGAAGAGGCCGCATGAGCGCCCTCCTGCGCCGTCTTGCCCTTTGGTGGCGGGACGGGAGAAGCGGCCACGGGTGGAGGTGGAGACGATGAGCGAGATCGATACGAGCGGCACAGATGAAATCGTTTGCCCATACTGCGGGCATGAGCATGAGGCCAGTTGGGAATTCAATCTTGAAGGCGTCGACGGTCTAGTCGACTGCGATGCATGTGAGCGCAAATTCAGAGCCATGCAAGAAGTGACGGTTCGTTACTCATCAAGAAAGATCGAGAAATCCGCCGATGACTGACCCCGGCGACGAGGAAATAGCGGACCGCCTGAGACGAGAGCAGGCGGCACAGGATGCAATACGCGACCGGATAGCGGCTCAGGGACAGAAGCAGGGGAGAGACGGGGATGAGTGAGAAAATCGAGGGATTTCGCCTCCGCAAGGCTTGGGAGGTAACGTATGGCGGATACCCCAGCCAGACTTACTTTGCTCCCACGGCGGCCAAGGCGCGCGTCCAAGCGCTGAATGATCTGTCGGACAGCGGCGGGACATATCGCCTGATCGATATCCGCGCCGTTCGTGCTCGCCATTTTGATGTGAAGCTCCCGGAGCGCCACCCGCTGGCCGATGACCTATCGGACGAGGAAACGCACTGTCTCCTCCACGCATATGGAGCGAACGACGATCCGGTAAAAGCTGGCTATCGGTCCTACTTTTTCACGTCTCGCAATGATCCGACGCTCTGCGCCCTGACCGAGCGCGGCCTGATGCTGCCAAACAAGATCGCCCCGACCGAAGCCGACACCTATTTCCACATGACCGATCTCGGCAAGCTTGTCGCCCGCTCTCTGGTCCCGGAGTATCGCCTATGACCCACGAACAGAAGCCGGAGAGCGCGGAATTCCTTCGTAATGCGCGCGCCATGCAAGCGAAGGTGAAGCAGCGATTGGCGGGCAGGGCGGAGTTTCGGACGCGGGAGGCGCAGATTGACTCTCTCACATTTCATCTCCACGAGGCCACCTGCGACGTTTGTTGGTCCGTAGCTAGGACAATGGCTGAAGGGTTTATCCTCGAAGCCGAGGCCCAAGGCGCGGCAGAGCGGCGCCGGGAGGATGCGGAGGGGACGGAGCCTTTTGCCTGGGGTGTGACCCTGGACATTGAAATGGGATATCCCTTTCTGGCGCATAAGACGCCAATCAGCCCAATTCCTGCTCGCAACGTTCCGCTTTACGTCCGCCCCGCCAACGTCACCGCGCTTGAGGCGAGGGTGAAGGAGTTGGAGGGGGCGCTATCGTACCTCAAAGACGAGGCGCTGCGCTTTGCAGATATGTACCCGCAGAGCAGCGATATGCGGAACACATTTGGGGTGTTCGCAAGCAAGATCGCGGCTCGTGCCGCAGCCCTCCGCGTGGGAGGCGAGCATGACTGACGTCAGGATACGCACCTGCACGATGTTTGCCTATCGCGACATCGTCGTGCGCTGCTATGCGGCGGGGGCCGAACTGGTCCGAGATCACGCGGTCATAGGGGTGTCCAAGGGCACCACGCAGGCCGAGATCGAGCGGGATATTGATCGGATGCTTGATGGAGGGCGGGGGTGATGGATAACCAAGACGCCTTCGAAAAATGGTTGAACAGTCAGCAATATTTGCCGCGAGAGATAAGGGATTTCCATGACCAGAAATCTCTCTTTAAATTCGTGGACAAAACCCGTCTGGCCAATGTTGATCGAAATAACGGCTCTTATATGAGCGGCATGAATTGGGTTGATTCAATGGTCTACACGGGAGACGTTTTCCTATGGGTCATGGCCCAACATGGATACACGCTGCAAAAAAGCCGCAAGAAATTCGATTTTCCAGACTTGAAAGAGGCACTGGCCCGAGAGGACGAAGTGAGGCGGCAAGAATCGGCTGGTGTGATTTCTAAGATTTGGAAGAGGGCGAAGCATGGGTGAGGGAATGCCGCGCTTGCGTCCCATGCTCGACGTGCTTGCAAACGATCTGCGCGGGATAGTGGGCAGGACAAAGCTCCTGCACCACCTGCGCGACGTGCCGCAGCACAATGGCGCGCCAACGCACCGCCGCATCGGGTCGCGGATCATGTTCCGGCCCGAGGATATCAAGACACTGATCGAAAGCCTCGAATGCCCCTTAAGATCGTCTCACGAAAAGGACGGAAAGACCTCTACATACGCGGAACCGTCCGAGGACAAAGCCTATACGAGAGCACTGGAACGGCTGACCCGAAGCAGGCAGAGGCTTACCGGGCCAAGCGGGAGGCGGAACTCTGGGCCGAAAGCGTCTATGGCAAGCGCGCGGTCGTAACCTTCGCAGCGGCTGTAACGGCCTATCTTGAGGCCGAGCAGCGCAGCGAGACCACGCTGAATCATGTCGAACGGCTCTTGAAGCATTTCGGAAAGAGGAAACTGACCTCGATCGGGCAGGGAGATGCGGACGAGGCGTGCAAGGTGCTGTTGAGGGACGGGGCGAATGCCTCGCCCGCTACGAAAATCAGAGGCGTGCTGACACCATTGCGCGCCATTCTGGAATTCGCCGCCGTGCGTGGATGGTGCGATAAGCCTGCATTTCAGCCGCCGCGCGTTCCGCAGACGAAAATGCTGTTCATTCGACCAGACGAGGCGGTCGATCTGGTTAATGAAGCCGCGCCGCACGTCAGGCCGTTGCTGGTATTTCTGATCGGCACCGGAGCGCGCATGTCCGAGGCGCTGGACCTCGATTGGTCGGACGTGGATCTACCTGCGGCGCGTGCGGTTGTCTGGCAGAAGCAAGGAACAGAACGACACATAGACTTGCCGCCCGTGGTCGTTCTGGCGCTTGCCGGTCTGCCTTATCGGTCGGGGCGCGTGTTCCGACCTGTACGTTCGGCGCGCGGGTCGCAAGGGCTTGTGATGGGAGACGCCTATTATGACACCGGGCGGAACGGCGGGGGCCAGATCAAGAACGCTTGGGCCTATGCCTGCAAGCGTGCGGGACTACCGGGCCGCGAACGGGTCTGGACACCCAAGGGAGAGACGAGGGAACGGCGCGTGTTCGTTCCGAGCCTCACCCCGCACTGCCTGCGCCACACATGGGCGACGTGGCATTATTGCGTTAACAAGGATCTGCTGAAGCTGAAAGAGGATGGCGGATGGCAGACGATTACAATGGTCACGCGCTACGCGAAGAAAATGCCGGACCATCACAGGGAGGCGGTAATTCGCTGGCTTGAGAACACGGACTGGCCCGATATCGTCTATGCGGGCCAGATCGGGGCCACTTAGCGACAGACCCGCGAAAGTGGCAACGATAACAACCACTTACCACGTTGTCACTTTGCCTTCACACGGCAGGGGTCACAGGTTCAATCCCTGTCGCACCCACCATCCTCACCCGCAGAAATCCGCCGTTTTTTGAAGATTGTAGGGCGTTACCCTCGCACTATGCCGGTCTAAACCGAGCTACTACGGTGTAGGTTCGTCCAGCCCGACCCGTGCAAAATCCGTGCAGTTTGTTCGTGGTTTGTTCTCGCTCATGACGATTCGCGCACGGACCTGCTTGTAATTGACTCCCTACATATGTTCGCGTTCTGTTCTAACTTATGACAGACCTGATCCGAGCCGCCGAGGAAGACGTGACATTTGCCATCCGCATGTCGATTTCGCTCGACTATCGGGGCAAGCCGAGGCGCGTCAACGCGAAGATGAGTGGGGCTGAGATCGATGCGCTGGCCCAGAAAAACACCGAGCAGCTGAAGCGTTCGAACCTGTGGCCACATAGGGGGCCGGGAGCGCCCGTGCGCCAGGCGCCAGACTACTCATTGGCGTGGCGGGAAGGGGATGTGGACCCACCTCATAAGCCACATAACGAGCGGGAATCACGAAACGTTATTTTTACGTTACTCGACTCCGCATCGTGCGTTATGAAGACGGGGCGCGATGCATAAGCGTACGAGCGGCCCAGTTTAGGACGGGGTACTTCCTGGCCGGGCCGCTCTCGATCTCACAAAGCCTGAATGGCTGCATCCGTAGCCTGCGCCTGCTTGAGCGCAGCGGCGATCTGCTCAGTCGTCGGGCCATCACCGGACTTGCTGGCAGCGATAGCGTCCTCGATCACCTGAATGATGTTCGGCACTTCCTCAACAGCGGCAACGACGCCCTGCACGATTGCGGCGATGAGTGCTGCGTTCATTTCAAGGTCTCCGTCGCGATCTTGGTCTGAAGCGTGGCAACGGCGGCTGTCGCGGCTGATACTTCAAGCGCGGTAAGGGGATTGGATGACTGAAGATCGGTCCCGAGTGGCGTGATGACCTTCATCGCATCGGCACTGGCTGTTTTTTGATCTCAGTTTTGATTGGCGGGTCTGCGCTCGGCTGCTGGGCGAGGGCGAGCGGCGCCGTGGCGTTGTACGCCTGAATGGTGGCGTAACCGGCCTTGCGCAGATTGGTCTGGCTCACGCCGGAGCACGCCGTCAGGCCGACAAAGCCGATCAGCGCGAACAAGGCAAAAAGTCGTTTCATTTGGTAGCGCCTTTCGTGTCATCCGCATTCGCAGCATGTTTGCCGTTCATGCCGATGCTGTTGACGAGGGTGTAAAGAAATAACCATTTCGACCCGTCGGGCGGGCGTGGCCAGTACCGCGCGATCACTGCCGCAAGGGCAATGAGGAATGTCCCTATCGTGGTGATATCGCCGACATAGGCCGCCGGGATGAATGGAAGAATCTGGGCGAAGAGAGCTTGCCAGTCGAAATTCATAAAGTCAGGCTTTCTGGAACAGGCTTCGGCTCGAAGCGAAAAGGTTGAAGCTACTTTTCGATGAGCGACAGCGTTAATATGAGGGGAGTCTTCAACTTGGGAATTTATTGCTTTGGAAATAAATTTTTTTGATCTGGTTGATTTATATGTCTCTGTTATAGAAAAATATCTGTTCTGAAAATCGCAATGTATTGTTGTTTTTATACCATGCTGCGGCGAATCGGTTTTGCGTAAAGTATACCAACGATTTATCCAAATCAGACGGCTGTTCCGATCCTGTCGCAAGAAGGGGTGGCAGACGTCAGTCGAGCCGATTGATTGCAGGTAAACAGGTCTGGTTGATCGGGCGGGGATTGGCCATTGAATACGGCGTATTCAATCTGTCTGCGTTTTTTCAGGCCGGGCAGTGTAATCAGCTTGCCTCTCACAGTAGCTTTATCCCAGCGCAACAATTCGCGCCCGGCAGCTTCGAGCTGGCCCAGGTTGAGCACGCGAATGAGCGTCGAATTGCGCATTGCCGTGTTGCCGATATTGAATTGCCAGGAGAGCAGGGCGCCTTCCTGCTGGGGCGCAAGCGGCACATGAACGCAGGATACAAGATCGGCCCGTAGCTGAACCAACGTCCGTCTAAGCAGGTCCAGAGCCGCAGCTCTGGTCAGGGGCCTTGTTTGTGGGGTTACCGGTCGGTTCGGGGCTATAAAGCGGTTGCCGTAACCGATCGTCCAGTAACCTGCAGGACAGAGGTAAGGTGCAGCTTTGAACCCCTCGAAATCATCACGGCAGATAAGCGATGCCGCAATACCGATCGAGTCACGCATCGAAAGCTCCTTTCCATTGGTGATTGGGATTTCTGTCTTTGTTTACCGATCGCTGGAGAACGAGCCGGTCACAGCTCGTAAAGGTTGCTCGTCCGGTCAGGCTGGAGCGTGCTTTTCAACGGGGTGTGCTGAGGGGATAGCTATGCCGGAATGGCAGAGTGCCTCACGCAGAAGCGTGTTCTGTTGTCTCAATTCTTCGATGAGACGCAAATTCTCTTCTTCGCGTTGTTCCAGTTTGTCGACACGGGCATTGAGCCGCGCAAGGGCTTCTTTCTGAGTGTTTATCGTATGGCGTGCGCCCGCTGCACCGAAGCCGATCAGCCAGCGAACCGTGAAAAGCGCTCCGCCGAAAACCGCCACCCACCATGGCTGCGGTTGAAACTCGTCTGACATGCCAGATCATCCCACGCCGGGCTGATATTCGAGCAGCCCAGAGAAGCAGTGAAGCGAGATCCGCCGGTGTCGTGCGCCACAATGTTTATGAAACACGGGAGCACATCCCGGCACAGTCGGGCCTATTTCTCCCTCTGTCATGATTGTCCTTGCTCTCGCTGTCCGAGT
The DNA here is from genome assembly GCF_024054035.1 of Asaia lannensis NBRC 102526. Lineage (GTDB taxonomy): Bacteria > Pseudomonadota > Alphaproteobacteria > Acetobacterales > Acetobacteraceae > Asaia > Asaia lannensis. Next base: position 41,923 of record NZ_JAMXQU010000009.1, on the reverse strand, counting down.
TCGAGCTGCCCGTGCTGGGCGGGTGCAGAAAGACCACCACACCGATGTATCCGAGCCGCTCACATTGCCGGACCCAGGGCCACCCAGTGCCACGCCCCGAGAGCGAAGACAGCCAGATTGGGTTTCGAGGCATTGTTGACGTCGTAGTAGCAGGCCAGCGCTACGCCATTCGAAGGGACGAGAGCCCTGAGGCTTTCGATGCTGTAGCAGGCCGGGCTGTAATAGGCCCCCTTGAGTGGGCCGGTCACAGTGCCACCCTGTACAGGGAGGTAGTTTCGCGCCGCCTCATCGCGGTCAAGCTTGTTCGCAAGGCTGGCGTCGACCGCTGCGCGGGAAGCATATGTCTGTGTGGCAACGTCCTTGGTAAGAAGGGGCGCAGTTGCGGTATTCAGTTCCGATCTGGTTGCCATGGTCCCGTGCAGATCATCGATCCGCGCTTCCTGACCGGCTTCAGCAGCCATTGCACGCGACGTTTCTTTAGTGACCATTTCGGTAACCGTTGCAGGCGTTGCATAACGCGCATCGGCATCTCGCGCCGTGAGATAGGCGGCGAGGCGGGTAGCAAGTCCATCTGTCGTAACTGACGAGGCTTTCAGCTCGGCCGCTGTGGCGTCGAGCGTTGCTTCGGCCGCTTTTGCGCGGTCGGCTTCCGCTTCAACGGCCATGCCCAGCTGTGCGGGCGTGGCGAAGAGTGCCGCCGCCGTCGAGCCCATGAGATAAGGCTTGAGAGCCATGTCCAGATCGGTTTTTGCAACGCTCGATGTGGAAAGTATCTCGATATCGGCACTGTTTTGCGCAACACGGTTTTGGAGAGTCTGCAAACTAACCCGTGCAGTCCCGTCAGGGTTCTTTTCCGTGCCGATCGCAGTCTCAGGGGCCAGGCCATTTGGCGGGCGGAAGCTGGGCGCACTTCTTGCGGTTTGCAGCGTGATGAGTGATGTCACAAGCAGCCCAGTCAGGGCGAGGGAACGCAGGCGGTCTGATCTTTTCATGATAGCGCTCCGAGGCGTGTAGGAATGCCTGCATTGTTGTACCAGCCCGTCCCCGCCGTATCGGGATCGGTGGGCAGTGACATGAGCCAGCGATCCATCATTTCATCCGTGACCCGATCCATCACGCTGCCCGGCGCAGGGGGGGGCTCGGCGGGGAAAAGTGAGGGGCGGGCCATCACCATGATGCGTGCAACGACTTGATGGTTGGCATTATGGCTTGTGACGGCGCAGATGGTCACGGTTTGCAGACCGGGTTCACTCCAGCGGAACCAGGCCGTGACGATTGTCCCGAAGAGGTTCGTCCATGCGGGTTTGAGTGCTCCTGCATCGAACCGGAATGCGCTGATATATTCGCCGGGTGCCAGGAGGGCATCGAAATCGATACTGTAATCCCCACCGCCGTTGAGCGAACTGGGGGGCCAGACAAGGTCGGAGTGCAAGCTGGTGCAGGAATTTACGCCGGGATAGCAACCCGGGCTCGAATGCTCGCGTGCGGGACGCAGGATATTGGCGCTGGGACGCCATGTCATGAGGCGTACTCCTGATTATGAATGGATTGCGCGCAGCCTGTACCGAAAACCGATTGGTCAAACCGGTCCTTTTCAGGCTGCTTTATCGATCCGTAGGGAATGAAAGGGGCGGTAAACGCCAGATCTCGCTTATCGAGGCTTCTGACGGCCGATGGTGTTGTCGCGATGACCGGGAAAAAAGCCTCTCGGCCCGCAGGGAAGATGCGCAAAACCGGGGACGCGTATCGTCTTTGCGGGCTCGTTGACAATTTATCGCCGATGCGAAGATCGGGAGAGAATCGCTTGATCGCTTACTGGAGAGATGGCGCGCTGTTCTGCGCAGCAGCATCACTATACAGGGTTGATAGCATAATCTGACGATAATTTCGAGAACTAAACGTGAATAGCCCAGTCTGAAACATGGACGCTGATCGACATTCCTTGTGTTTGCTTATCGATCGACCCGGCCTCAGGCCGCACTATGAGAAACCGGATTGAGCGTTCTCGATTGAGTTGGGCGGGTCACCGTTCAAAACGAGCGGTGACCCGTCCCGTGTCAGAATTCACTCGACAATGTTGCCAGCGCAGCAAAGGGAGAGGCAATCTTGTAGGTCGGAACCGAGCCGGAAATCGTCTTGCCGAATACGCCCGTTGTCGGGTTGGCGTTTGCCTGTGGCGACTGGATCCAGTTCAGATAGCGGTTATCGCTGATATTCTGCAGGTTCAGGCGCAATACCGGGCTTTTGAAAATACTGACTTTCGGCAGACGGTAGCCCAAGCCGATATTCATGCGCACATAGCCAGGAATGCTCTGATCATTCATGAAAGTCGCATACTGGCGCGCTACATATTTCAGATTGAAGTTGGCGAAGCGCGTTCCATCGTCGTAATCGAGACCGAAACCCACCTGCCAGTCCGGGGCCTGCGGTGCTTTTTTGCCCGCGCTACGTACGTAGTCTGCCCCCGTGCCCGAACCTGCGGGAATATTGCTATCGGTCACCGCATGGAGATACTCAACAGAGACATAGGGACGAATATTATAAATGGGACGTGTGCCGATTTCAGCATCGAACCCATCGGAATGCATGCCACCTGCGTTGATGTTGGTCGAATAGAACGCGCCGGAAACCGGGTCCTGTATGGATTGCGTATAGAGCCTGTTGGTGAAATTATAGTGGAAGTAGGTGATGGACGAGGAAATGATATCGTCCTGATAACGCCACCCTGCCTCTTCCGAGATCGATATTTCAGCCTTCTGCTCCGGATTGGCGAGTGTTGAGTACAGTCCTGTCTTCTGGTTGAAGCTGCCCGAGTCATACAGGGCGTAGTTCTGCGGCATGCGGAAATTGGTCGAAACCGAAACGAAAACCTGATTATGGCGGTCGATCTTGTAGCGTATCGCAGCGGTGGGGAGTGCCTGATTGTAATCGGTCGTTACATATTTGCTGCGCACGTCAGGCAGGTAATTTGTCCCGGAACGTTTTACAATCGAGTATTTCAGGCCAGCGTCGATTGTCAGCTTGTCATGAAGCAGAGACAGGCTGTCGCCAATAAAAGGCGTATGCACCTGCGTCTGTGTAAGTGTGTTGCGATACTGTGCCTTTGCCCCGTTGCTCAGCACGACGTTGTTCTCATCTCCCCACTGGCTCAGCGGCGTGCCATCGGCTCCGACGAAGCTGTACGGCGCAGTCTGACGCTGCTTGGCGTATTCGAACCAGTAGCCGATCATCAGACGGTTGATGCCTGTTGTCAGGGTCAGTTTGGTTGTGGCGCCCGGACGATAGGTCTCGGTAAGGGAAGGATTATAGAGCACCTGCATGCCTTTACCTGCGCCGTTTACGGTGCCCGACAAGGTTTGCGTACCGTAGACGAATTTCGACATATCCTGATACTGGGCGCCGCCGCCATTACCGTAGCCGTACCAGAAATAGGGTGTTTCCGTCAGGACCAGGTGGTCGTTCAGTCTGAAGGTGGACGGCATGGAGGCGTAGATGTTGGTAAAAGGATTGGGCCGCGTCTTGTAGTAATTCACCGATCCGGCTTTTGTCGGTGTGTAGTAATTGGCCTCGTAGACAGTGTTCACCGGATCCGAACCGGTCAGACCGCTGCCGCCTATGGGGTTGGTAAAGCCTGTCCCCCATTTATTCCAGCTTGCCTTGCTTACATTGGGATAGGCGTTGTTCTGGATGTTGTTGCCAACCACGGCAAGCGAGACGCGATTGCCGTCACCCCAGTCATTGACGATTTTCATTTCGCCATGTTTCTTGTTGTCCCAGCCGGGACCGCGCCAATGGTCGGCGCGCCCCTGCGAGTAGGAAAAATAGGAACGCAGATTGGTCGCTCCGATCCTGCCCGTATCGAAGCGCAGAAAGCCACGTGTCGAATTGAACGACCCGTAGGTCACATCGACCATACCGCCCATCTTGTTCTTGGGGTCGATCATATACATGTCGACCACGCCGCCGGAGGCACTGATATGAGGGCTGTCCAGATCGGCTGACCCTTGCGCGAGACGCACGGTTTTCAGGTTCTCTGCATCGACAATCTCCTGCGGATAGACTGCGAAATTGCCGATATCGTTGATGGGAAAGCCTTCGAGCGTAAAGCCCATCTGGGACTCTGTCAGGCCGCGCACCGACATGTTGCCACCGGTCATGCCCAACGGATCGGTATCGGCAACATTGGCACCGGGCAGAAGTGCGATCAGCTGCATGGGGTTAAGTGCGGGATTCTGCTTGGCGATGAAATCACGCGTAACGGCGGATACCGATTTAGGGCTGTCCGAAGGGGTCATGAGGCCACCGCCAAAAGCCCTTCTGGTCACTCCATCACCGTAATTATGGCCGGTCACTTCAATACGCTCATCCGTTGGAGATGTCGCACCGAGCATGGAGGGCGCTGTTTCCTGCGTGCGGGAAGGGCGGGAAGGTGCGTTTGTATGATTGGATCGGCCTGCATGTTTTGCTGCAGATCCTGCATTGGCCGTGGCGGCGCAGGCTCCTCCGGGCTGAACAAGCAGCGTGACGAGTGCCGTCGTGCCAAACAGGAGCGCAGTGCGTGGAAACATCGCGTTGATCTTTCGAGCCATAATCCGGTTTCGTATCATTACGTTACATAAATGAGGGCACGAAACGCACGAAAACGGTTGTTTCGATACCGTGGGGACGATTGTCACCACCGGATTTTCTATTAATCGTAAGTATATGACAGCGATGTGAAATAGAGGTGGCGTAATACTCGAAGCTGTCTACTATGTCAGAAAAGCCACAATCGAAACATTTAGACACATTTCAGGCGGATCAAAGCTATCCGTGCGCAGCGCGGGCAGAAGATTGCGTTGTGGTTGCGTTGTTGCTGCGCTGTCTGCCAGATCGCCCGGTTCGGGAGAATGGCAGGCAAACGGAACATGTTGCCGTTCTGGCAATGCCGCCAGACGGATTCAGGCGGGAACAGGATCCAGCCCATTCTCGGCCGCAGGGTCGGTCAGGGGCGGGCGTGAGTCGAAGGGAAGGTCGGTCACGGCCATGGCGAGCATGGCCAGGGCCATTTCACGCTCGCCCATGATAACGTGATTGGCCCCAAGTTCTCTCAGATGCTCGACCGCGCTATCGAAATGCGCGCGTGCAACGATCATGATATCCGGATTGACGGCCCTTGCCTGCGCAATGATCTGTCCGGCCTCGAATGGCTCGGGGATGGCCACCATCAGAAGACGCGCCTTTTCGAGATTCATGGCCTTGATCGTGCGGGCTTCAGCCGCATTGCCAAGCATGAGTTCTACCGTGTCGCGTGCCGCAAAAGGGTCGGCCATTTTCCCGGTTTCGACCACAAGGACCGGCCACCCGTTCTGGACCAGCCCTTCGACCACCAGTCGCCCGACCCGTCCGCAGCCCACGACCACGGCATGACCCTCGAAATGTGTCGGCGTGGGAGGTGGCAGAAGAATTCCGGCCTCATCGCCTGCGATTGCGGTGGGTGTGGGGGCGTGTCTGGTAATCCATGCCTCGATACGTTGTGTCGCGATCAGGATGAACGGATTGATCAGGATCGAGAGGATGGAAGCACCGAGGATGAGATCCTGTGCCCGACCATCGAGGACCTTCATCTTGATACCCAGCGCGGCGAGAATGAACGAGAACTCGCCGATCTGTGCGAGACCGCTGGCAATGAACAGGGTGGTGTTCCATGGCTGCCGTAGAAGTCTCAGAATGGCGATAACCGCAAGCGGCGTGCCAACGAGAATAACGAGAAAGGTCATCAGCAGGGGAAGCGGCTGACGTATCAGAACCAGCGGATTGAACAGCATGCCGACGGAGATGAAGAACAGCACCGCAAAGGCATCACGCAGGGGGAGTGTTTCTGCGGCTGCACGGTGGCTGAGTTCAGACTCGCTCAGCACCATTCCGGCAACGAAAGCGCCCAGCGCGAAGGAGACGTCGAACCACTCCGTCGCCATGAAGGCGACACCGAGTGCCAGAGCGAGAAGTGCCAGGCGGAACAACTCGCGCGAGCCCGTATGGGCGACATAATGCAGGATTGCCGGTATGACACGACGCCCGACAACAAGCATCAGCGCCATGAACGCTGCCACCTTGCCGATCGTCAGGGCGATCGAAAGCCCAAGCCCGGACAGGCTGATAGCTGCATGATCGCCCCCTGTCATGACAGGCGCAAAAATCGGCAACAGGACAAGGGCAAGCACGGTGACCAGATCCTGTATGATCAGCCAGCCAACGGAGAGCCTTCCTCGCTCGGTCTCGATAAGTCGCTGCTCCTGTAGCGTGCGCAACAGGACGACCGTACTGGCCACGCTCAGCGCGATACCGAAAATGAGGCAGGCGCCGGCAGACATGCCGAGCGACCACGCGACGGCTGCACCGATACAGACCGATGCCACGATCTGGAGCAGGGCACCGGGCACGGCAATTGCCTTGACCGAAATCAGGTCTTTCAGAGAGAAATGCAGCCCCACGCCGAACATGAGCAGAATGATGCCGATTTCAGACAGCTCGGCAGCCAGAGGCTGGTCGGCCACGAAGCCCGGAGTGAATGGCCCCACGGCAATGCCTGCAAGCAGATAGCCGACAAGGGGAGAAATCCGTATGCGCTGGGCAATCGTACCCAGAATGAAGGCCAGTCCCAGCCCTATGACGAGGATACCGATCAAAGGCGTATCGTGGCTCATCTGAATGCGGAATCCTGAACTGAAAGACAAGAATTATGGCTCATTACTGATCTTGTTCTGTCGAGACCAGTTTCGCAATGTGTCTGGATCGGCTGCGACTGTCTCCGTACAGATGCATGAGCGTGTTTCAGTGCGCTTCTCAGCCCGTGTCGTCGCTTGTGGGAGTGCTGGTCTTCACGATCGTCTGTTTGCGATAGGTTCATGGGCGTGCCCTTACTATGTGGGCGAAGATTTCGTATGTTGATACCGGTCACGACGTACACCGCCCTGACCGGTTCCCATAACTTGTCGTGTCAGACCCGAAGGGCCTTCACGCCCGACCAGCGGCCCGAACAGGCACCCTCAATCGAGCTTTTGCATTCTGCGTGCAGCGTGCTCATGCGCGCGCAGGATGGTTTCAAGACCCGACTGGCAGGGTGCGCCCTCCGACACCAGAATGCGCCCGTTGACGACGGTGGTCCAGGCCGTAGCGGGTGCGCAGCGCAGGAGCGCCTCGACAGGATCGCTGAGCGCGCCCGCCTGCGAGAAGGGAGGAAGCTGCCAGATCACGAGATCGGCGCAGGCACCTGGCCTCAGATGGCCGATTTCGTCTTCCCGGCCCAGACAGGCAGCCCCGCCACGAGTGGCCATGTCCAGTGCATCGCGTGCCGTCATGCTGTGCGGTCCGTTGCGATATCGCCCGAGGAGGAGGGCCATACGCGCTTCCAGCCAGAGCGAAGCATGATCCGTCGAGGCGGAACCGTCGCATCCCAGCCCGACTTTCATGCCACGACGCCGCAAATCCATGGCATCGGCTGATCCGCCACCGATCATCATGTTCGAGCATGGGCATTGCGCTGCACAAACGCCTCTGTGGGCGAGGCGATCGATTTCGTCGGTCGCAGGATAGATGTAATGCGCAACCCAGGAGCGCTCGCTCGCCCAGCCCGAGCGCTCGAAATATTCCGTCGGGGTGCAGCCATAAACTTCCTGACAGTAGCGGTCCTCGTCGTGGTCTTCTGCAAGATGGGTGTGAAGACGCACATCGAGGCGTTCTGCCATCGATGCGCTCTCTTTCATGATCGTTTCTGACACGCTGAACAGCGAACAGGGCGCCAGCGCCACGCGTATCATCGCGCCCGGCGACGGGTCGTGATAACGCCGGATCAACCGCTCGCTATCTTCCAGAATCGTATCTTCATCCTGCACCACGCTATCCGGCGGCAGGCCGCCATCCTTGACCGAGCGCGTCATGGAGCCACGCGTCGCATGAAATCTGAAACCGATCTCACTGGCGGCCCTGATCTGTGCGTCGATCAGATTGGGACGAGGGTGCACGTAATGGTGATCCATGGAAGTGGTGCAGCCACCAAGCAGCAGTTCGATCATGGCGACATAGGAAGAGAGATAGACACTCTCTTCATTCAGCGTGGCCCAGAGCGGGTATAGGCCCTTCAGCCACTCGAACAATGTCCCGTTGACCACAGGAGCGTAGGACCGTGTCAGGTTCTGGTACATGTGGTGATGGGCATTGACCAGGCCTGGCGTCACGATACGGCCATTGGCGCAAAGGCGCGTTTCAGCCTTGGGTGGCGTGGTCGTCATGGGGCCATGGCTGACGACACGTCCGTTCTCTATGAAAATCCAGCCATTGGCGATTTCCAGCCCACGATCGAGATAGAGGAAGGCATCGGTAATGAGCAGTGAGGTGCGAGGGGCAGACATGGACGGCTCCGTATCGAGATGAAGAGGCGTTCCGCAATGGCCCTGTTCCGGATGGGCGGACATCCGGATCGTCATTTGCAATTCGAGAGCGGGCGAAGATTCTGGTGGCGATGAAAGTCAGAGGTCGGTCACGAATGCGTTTCCCAGAAACTGCGTTGCAGATCGGCTGCTTCTTCCTCGAGCAACGGGCCGATCACGACGGTATCGCGCTGACCTGCAGCGAAAACGAGACGGCACGGTAGATCCAGTGTCGGGTTTTCCGGATGATTGCCGGTCATGGCCTTGAGATGCGCCTCTGACTGCCCGTAAACCACACGGCCTATACCGGCCCAGTAAATGGCGCCCGCGCACATGGCGCAAGGCTCTGCCGAACTGTAGAGGGTGAAATCGCGCAGGGCACTGGCGCTGTAGGCCTTGCTTGCCCGGCTGGCCAGCAAACGCTCTGCATGAGCCGTCATGTCATGGCCCTCGCTGCTGAAACCATTACCCTGGGTCATGACGATCTCGCCCTGGCCATCGACCAGGATCGCTCCAAAAGGATGATCGCCCGCCAGGCGGGACTGGTCCGCTACCGAAAACGCATGTCGAAGAAAAACGAGATCGTCATCCGACGCCGTATGGATCATTTTTGTTCCTGTCATAGTACCGGGTTCTTGATCAGGCGCCTTGTGCGGCGCCGTAGGTAACCCCCTGTGCCTTGAGCCACCGTCGATAGGCGATGGAAGAGCGGTCGGCGAGGGTGGGTATCTCAGTCGACGCATCGAGGGGCATGGCAACAGGCCGCTGGTTTTCCAGAATGCTGCGATCCTGAAGGAAAATCATCTGCTGGAATTCGACCAGGGCATCGAGGGCGGAACCGTCATCGAGCAGAAACATGACCGGGTGAGCCCGGCAGATAGCGCGCGTCATGGGCTGCACGAACAGGGCGATCACGTCCTTGCGCGAGGGGGTGTTCGGGTTCGTTTTGTAAAGCAGGGTCGAGAACGGCGCAGCGATGCGATAGACGTACTCGGTCAGAAGGCCGCCATCTGCACAGAGCGCGCCCTGTGGCTGAAAAAAGCGGCAATCGGTTGCCCATATTTCCTGACCTGCCTCACGGGTCTCGATCGTATAGCGTTCGACCTCCGTATGCGGCTCGGCTCCCAGAATCCCCGTATGAACGAACGGAAAATGCGCCATGTCGAGAAAGTTCTCGACCACACGCAGCCCCGAGGCATGAACGGTGATCGAGCCGCAGCAGACGAGCCGTCTGTCAGGCTCGTCCGCCTCTTCGATGACCGGCACATGGCTCCGGGACATTTCATCCGGATCGAGCGTCGTCCAGACATAGCCGTAGCGTATAACACAGGGCAGGGCGCGCTTGCCTTCGGTAACCTGTGCCTCGTTATCGCCCGTGCGGCGCAGACGCAGCAGCCTGTCCAGCAACAGGGTTTCAGTGACATCGGTCGTGAGCGTTTCCACCATGCCGAGCGGATACCATTGTCGGGTCGAGACGGCATCGGCAGGGGGAGCACTGATCATCGCGCCATGTTTCCTCAACGTTGCATGATCGTTAACATTAATAGTGGCTCTCCACTTGTCAAAAAAATTATTACTGGCAGGATCATGCTCAAACCGGCTGCGGAGGAAGGGAGCGATGACAATAGGCACGGCACTCTACCTGAGCGGTCATTTCGATACAGAAGCATTTCGCTTGTTTGCGCAAAACCGTGCCCGGCTTCTTTCAATCAGGGTAAGCGCGGCTCATCTCGACTGTCGTCGGATCGTCTTTCTTCTGCACGGCGTGCGCGATCTGATCGATATGTTCATCATGGCCTGTGTTCTCGGGCCGGCCAACTGTCTTGTGACGGACTGGAATGAGGAGGGCTTGCCATGATCCCTGTCGGGCTCTCGATAGATCTGCGGCACGGCGACATCATGCCGGCCCGTCACTACGACGAACCGGTCGTTCTGTGGCGCGACGCGCAAGGGATTGCACATGCCTGGGAGGATCGCTGCCCGCATCGCGGTGTGCGCCTGAGCCTCGGGTTCATGCGCAATGACCGTCTGACCTGCCAGTATCATGGCTGGCAGTTCGATCGTGACGGGCATTGCCGGGTCATACCGGCTCACCCCTCGCTCAATCCCCCTGCCACGATCCGGACCCGCGTTTACGAGGTGGTGGAGAAGGCCGGGATGCTATGGGTCGATTTTGCCAATCGTGGCGCGCGCGCGGCGATCGCACCTGCCCAGGGCAACTGGTATGGCGTCAGGAGCCTGGCCATACGCGCGCCTGAAAACGAAACGAGAGCAAGCCTTGTGCTTGAGGAAGGGCAGTGGCGCCTGTCTGCCGATCGGCTGTTGGCCCTTCACACGCCTCAGGTCGGGATTACCATGGTTCATATGGCAGTAAGCGATGAAAGCGCGCGTCTGAAGGCAGCGCAATGGCTGACACATCTGCGCGATACGCTCGAGGAAATCGTATGCTGACCCTGCATGGATGGATGATCGACGAGCGCAGCTATGCAGTGCGTCTGGCCGCTTCCCTGGCTTCTGTTCCCCTCGTCATGACCACGGACCGACGCGCCGAGACCTTTGGGCCAACCCTGACCGATGAGGACGAGGGCGTCTGTTGCGTCGGCCTTTATGAATGTATCCAGCAGCTCTCGCGTCTGTGCCCGGGCGCGCTTCCATGGCCCGGACCGGACAGGATCGCGCAAATGCACTGGGCCATTGAGGGACTGGAGGCGTTTTCTGTGGCCAGGCGCACGGCATTCGCCGCAACAATGCCTGTGCGCCCGGAGACAGAGGACATGACCTGTCTTTATCGTGAACTGGAAGACCATCTGGCCAACACGCTCCTGGCAGGTAATAAATGGCTCTCCGGAGAGAGGATCGGCGCTATCGATATTGTGGTTTTTCCCATTGCCGGGCTGGCGCGCGATCTCGATATCGCGCTCGATCTTTATCCCGCGCTTCGTCGTTTCGTCCGTGAAATGCGCGAGCAGCCCGGATTTGTCGTGATGCCCGGAATTCCGTCATGCCACTGAAAACACCCCCGTTGCTGACCCGTCGCGCCATGCTAGGCGCAGCGGGATGCGCTGCCCTTACATCGTTTGCGCGCGCGGCCACGCGTTTCGCGCCGATTGCCGAGCAGGATCTGCTTGTAGGTTTCGGCCATACCAGCCCGATCAACGATGGTGGCTGGTCGCAGATGCATGACAAGGCGATACGTGCTCTCAAGGCGCATTTTCCGCGTATGCGTTCTCTTTATGTGGAAAGCATTCCCTATTCGGCAGATGCGACGCGCCTGTTCCGCCAGTTCGTGGCCGAGGGCGCGCAGATGGTTATCGCTACCTCCGATTATGGTGATTTCATCAAGGATGTTGCCGATCAGGCGCCCGATGTCGGCTTCATGGAGTGCGACGGCAATAACGTAACAGGCAATCTCGGCTGGTATTACATCACCCACTGGTATGCGAGCTATGTCATCGGCATCGCAGCCGCACGTCTGAGCAAGACAGGCCGTCTTGGCTATGTCGCCTCTTTTCCCACCACATCGGTTATCGCCAGTGCGAACGCTACCCTGCTCGGTGCACGTTCGGTCAATCCGCAGGCGACGATGCGCGTCATCTCGATCAATTCATGGTTCGACCCGCAGGCAGCCGCCTCGGCAGGGGCAGCACTGATCGATAGCGGTTGCGATTTCCTGTGCGGTATCATGGACGATCCGGGTTATCTCAGAGTTGCGCAGCAGCGTGGCGTTTGGGCCGCCATGTGGAATACCGACATGCGTCAGTTCGGCCCCGACGCTTATGTCAGCTCCGTCGTGCTGGACTTCGTCGATTATTATCGCGATCTCATTTCCGCGCGCCTTGCCGGGCGCTGGCGTCCTTCGGGTACGTTCCTCAAGCTCGGTCACGGTGTCGACCGCGATGCATGGGGCGCACGCGTTCCGCAGAGTATAAGACAGGAAGCCGATGCCGCGCGCGACCGTATGCTTGGCGGCTGGTCGCCCTTTACCGGGCCGATCAGGGATTCAGCCGGGCGGATCAGGGTCGCAGCAGGTCAGACGATGACGGATATGGAAATCTTCCATTGGAACTGGCAGGTCGAGGGGGTTTCCGGGCTTGTCTGATCTGTTCCATGGCGCCGGTGAACGGCCGGAAGCACTTCCAGCTGGCGCACCGCCGCTTCTGACACTCTCCGCCATTGCGAAGTTTTTCCCCGGTGTGATCGCGAACAAGGATGTCACGATCGATTTCTACCCCGGCGAGATCCATGCGCTGCTCGGTGAGAACGGCGCGGGCAAGTCGACCCTCATGAATATCGTCACCGGGTTGTATCAGCCGGATGAAGGCGAGCTTATTCTCGATGGTTACGGCGTGCGGTTCGACAGTCCCGAGGCAGCAATCGCAGCCGGGATTGGCATGGTACACCAGCATTTCAAGCTGGTTTCGCGTTTTACCGTGGCCGAGAATCTTGCGCTGGGATGGAAAGAAACCGGTCGTTGGCTGAGCGCCGGCGCGCTGGCTAAACGGGCCACGCAGGAAGCCACGCGATTTGGCCTCGATATACGCCCCGATGCGCCGATCGACAGTCTTACTGCTGGCGAACAGCAGCGCGTGGAGATCCTGCGCGTTCTCTCGCGCGGTGCGCGGCTGCTCATTCTCGATGAACCGACAGCCGTGCTCAGCCCCCTTGAAGTGGGCGAGCTTTATGCCGCGCTGCGTCGGTTTCGCGATGGCGGCGGGGCGGTCATTCTGATCAGTCACAAGCTCGACGAAATCATGGCGCTCGCCGATCGTGTCACCGTCCTGCGTCATGGGCGTGTGGCTGGCAGTCACCGTGTAGACAAGACAGACCCTGCGACGCTTGTGACAGAGATGATCGGACGCCCTGTCGAGCAGAAAAGCGCCTATCCACGCAAGGCGCCGCGTGAGACACGGGAATGCGTCATCAGTCTGGACAATGTCACCGCACGTGATCGGTCGGGTCGCCTGCGGCTTCATCCGCTCTCGCTGGACATCCGGGCTGGCGAAATTCTCGGCGTGGCCGGGGTCACGGGGAACGGGCAATCCGAGCTGGCAGATATGCTGGCTGGACTGCATCCCCCTGAAACCGGACAGGTCCGCATAGGGGACAAGGCGATGCAGGGCAGCTCTCCCGATGCGTTTCGCGCAGCCGGGATCGGTTATGTCCCGGAAGACCGGTTGCACAAGGCACTCGCACCCGCGCTCGGTGTGGTCGATAATGCGGTCATGCGTGTTTTCAGAACGCATCCGGTTGGCGGGCGCTTTGCCTATCACGCCCAGGCTGCCATGGCCTTCACCACGTCTCTTCTGAAACAGGCGCAGGTTACGGTTGCTGATCCGCTGACGCCGATACGCGGTCTTTCGGGGGGCAACCAGCAGCGCATGGTGCTGGCGCGCGAACGCATGATTGCCCATCGTGCCCTGATCGCAAGCTATCCCAGTCGCGGCCTCGATATCGGCGCCATTGCGACAATGCGCGAGGCGTTGGCCGATATCCGCGACGAGGGGCGCGCCGTCGTGCTCGTATCCGAGGATCTGGACGAGCTGATGGCGCTCAGTGATCGCATTGCCGTCCTGTGCGCCGGTCAGTTGATGACGGTTGTCGAGCGCAGTGATTTCGACCGCGGACGCCTCGGCGCCTTGATGAGTGGACAGAACCGGGAGAAATCCTCATGAGCCGCAGGATCCGTCTCGCCGTCGTTCCCGCACACCGCATTCTTGCCGGGCGGGCTCTGGCACTCTGCTTCGTATGTCTTGTTCTGGCTTTCGTGCTGATCATGCTCGGCCTGCCGCTGGGTGAAGTGCTTCGCCTTGTCATAACATCGACATTCGGCACGGTATTCGGTCTGGAAAATCTCGCGCTTTACATGACACCCCTGCTGATGACCGGTGGCGCCGTCTGGCTCGGCCTGCGTGCAGGGCTCTGGAACATCGGCGCGGAAGGACAGTTTCTGGCCGGTGCCACGGCTGCTGCAGCCGTCGGGCTTTTTCTGCCCTTACCGGCTTTTGTGGCGCTGCCTCTTGCCGGCCTCGCCAGTCTCGTTGCAGGCGCACTCTGGAGTGCCGTTCCGGCAGCCGGGCGCGCCTGGCTGGGCGTCAGCGAGATCATCACGACCCTGCTACTGAACTTCATCGCATCGTTCATGGTCTATTATCTCGTCACCGGCCCCTGGGCCGATCATGTGACCGATGCGCAGGTATCAAGTCAGCGCATCGCACTGGCGATTCCCGTTATCTACGGTGTCGTGCACTGGGGAGGCCCGTTTGCGATCGCCCTGGTTGTTGCGCTCGGCCTGACGCTCGGGCGCAGCCGGTTCGGCTATGAATTGCGGCTTTGCGGCTCTAATCCCGAGGCCGCACATTATGCTGGCATATCGGTCGCACCGCGTCTTTTTGTGGCGCTCCTTGCATCAGGTGCACTCGCCGGGTTGGGCGGTATGATGGAAGTGCTCGGTACGGTGCATCGCCTGCAGGGCGGTCTTGCCCATGGTTATGGCTATCTGGGTATCGTTGTTGCCCTTCTTGCGCGCCATTCGGCTCTGGCCCTTATTCCGGCTGCTTTCCTGATGGCCGTGATCCTGAACACAGGCATCGTTCTGCAGACCCTGCAGGTCAGCGCCTCATCCGTGCTGGCCATTACCGGACTTCTGGTTTTCGCCATTGCAGTCAGCGATGAGTTGTCCGCCTATGTCCGGCTGGAGACCGCAAAATGAGCGTCTGGATACCGCTTTTCCTTCATGCTCTGGCTTATGGCAGCATTCTTGCCCTGGCCGCACAGGGGGAGGTCATCGCCGAGCGCTCAGGCGTGATCAATCTGGGCGTGGAAGGGTTGATGGCGCTCGGTGCTGTGGTTGCTGCCCTTGCCGCAGATGCATCGATGTCTCCCTGGATCGGGGCTCTCGCGGCCATGGGTGTCGGAGGTTTCGGCTCGTTCGTCCTGGGTCTGGCGACAGTCAACGGGGCGGCGAACCAGACCCTCTGCGGCGTAGCACTCACCTTTCTGGGGCTTGGGTTGAGTGCCGTGCTGGGGCATACCGTGGCAGGGTTGCCGGTCGCTGTAGTTTTCGGAAACTGGTCGATACCCGGTCTTGTCTCCATTCCTGTTATTGGTCCGCTGTTTTCGCAGAGCCCGTTCGTTTACCTTGCCTTTGGCCTGGTCCCGCTTCTGTGTCATGTGGTGCTTTTCCGCACCCGACTGGGACTCAGCCTGCGCGCCGTGGGTGAAAACCCTGCGGCGGCCGATGCCGTCGGTATCCCGGTCAGACGTTTCCGCCTCGGCGCGCTTGTCGCCGGCGGCATTCTGGCAGGGCTTGCCGGAGCAGATATGACACTCTCGGTCATGCCGGTCTGGTCCGAAGGGATGATCGCGGGTCGTGGATGGATTGCCGTGGCACTTGTGATTTTCTGCGGTTATCGACCCGTTCTGGCCGCAGCGTCAGCATTGCTTTTCGGCCTTGTCATGTCGCTGAGTTTCTTCGGTCAGGCGCAGGGCTGGCCCATTGCCCCCGCAGTACTGAACATGACGCCTTATCTCGGTACGATCCTGTTCATGATCCTGCCAGCGCTCCTCTTCCCTGGCATGCGCCGCCTTATGGCCGCGCCCGCCGCTCTGGGCACGCCCTATTTTCGCGAAGAACGCTGAAACGACGGGGTTCCCCGAACCGCAGAGCAGGGTGAACGATCTGACTCACGGCGGTTCCTCCCCGCATCGGGGAGGGCATGCCATCACTATGGCTGCTTCTGTGCGACCGTGCTCAGAATGTCCAGATTGCATCGCATGAGAACCAGAGCATATTGCTAGTGCCGTTCCGAACAACGGGATCTTCGACCGTGGCAGCCCTGTTGAAAGGTTTTGTGCCGTTAAGAGACTTGTCGAGGCGTATCTCGGGTCGAAACACGAATTTGCCGAGCTTGAGATGGCGGTTCACGAAATCCGGTGTGTAGGTCAAGCCTGCGGTAAGGGCACCGTAGGTGGTCGGGAGCGCCGTGTAATAGGGATAGGGCGCGTTACGCAGCATATCGGTATACGAGGTCGTGCTGACATAGGCGGCGATCATGGCGCCGGTATTGTCGCGGAAAATCTCTCCACGCAGATTGAGCCGCAGCGATGGATTGATGTCCCAGGCCAGATAGCTCGTGACACCATAGGTGTCGTTGCGCGTGATATCGTCATGCAGATAGGTGCCGTTGAGCGTCGCGGCCAGTTTGTCGTTGAAATGATAGGTGAGCAGGATATCGCCGTTATAGAGCATCTTCCCGTTCGCGGCCTTGCCGATACCAGCGCTCGTCCAGCCATCGGGCGACGTTCTGGGCAAACCGTTATTGCCCTGCGGCCCAAGATGCGCGATGGCATGACCATCCAGTTTTCCGTGCATCAGATGGGCGAAAGCAAAACCCACATATCCTTTGGGACGGCTGTTATTGCCAGCGCCGCCGAACGTCGTGGAGTTTCCGGCATCGATACCCATTATCCAGTCGAGATGTCCGGTCAGATGGGTTGTTGAAAGAATGCCTACAGTCTCGAAAGGGACGATATAGTCGGACGCGTAATTGAAGGTATAGAACGGGCGCGCCATGGCAGGTGTGCCTTCCGCACCCATCAGACCGTAGATCTGGCCCAACTGAAAATCGACACCGCGTGGCACGATCCAGGGTGTATGCAGATCGATATGCGCCTGTGTGGGCGCAAACTGGTACAGACCGGTAAGTGCCTTGTCCGCCATGCCGATAGTCGGGTCGAAGCGTGCGTCCGATCCGTACATGACCTCGGCGACAAAACCCAGACCGTAACCCGCGCCTATGGCCGTGACAGGATGGGAGACAGATCCCATGATCTGGTTCAGCGTGACCGTATTGGCGCGATCCGTATAAAACTGGCCGAAGTTTCGTCCCGATTTTGTCCATGGATTGCCGGCAATACCGCCCTCGACGGTCAGATGCGCTTCGAGCCCGTTCCAGTATCCGGGGGGATGTCCCTTTTCAGGTTTGAAGAGATTGCCCTGATGCCGGGCCGGGGGGGCGCTTTCGGCATAGGGGTCGGGTGCCGACCCCAGATAATCCGACACCGGACCGGTACCGTTCTGGATATCCTGCATACGCGACGGTCTGGATTGGGCTGCCTGGGTATTGCTGGTGCTCTGGGCATCGCTGGTATTCTGTGTCTCGGCGTGCGACGCATTACTGCAAAGTATCAGAAGTGCCCCACCCGCGAGAATACCTGCTTTTGCGGAAGTTTTTGGATTGGGCACTTTGACCATATTGTTATTCCATAATTAATGGTTTTTATTATTTGCTCCATTAAACTTTACAGAATAACTGCAAATACATACAATAACGAACAGCGAACACAGATAGAACAGAAACAATATAAAATTATAATACGATACCGCAACGAGGCTGACTGCGGCACCGAAAAGCGCAATGGCTGGTAGAACGGGATAGAACGGTGCCCTGTAGCTGCGTTCCAGTCCTGGCTCTTTCCGACGAAGAGCGAAAAGGCTGACCATGCTCAGGCCATACATCGTCAGGGCCCCGAAGACCGACAGCGTGACGAGGGTTGCAGTCAGGGGTTGCCCACCGATCGAAATGACATCATCGGCGTAGATCGCGATAATGCCGATAACGCTCCCCGCGATCGTGGCGAGGTGGGGTGTATGAAAACGCGGGTGAAGCTTGCCCAGCGCCGCCGGCAGAATACCGGCACGGGCAAGCGCAAAGATCTGACGACCGAAACCCATGATAATGCCGTGCAGCGAGGCGACGAGGCCGAACAGACCGAGCCAGACAAGCATCGATAGCCAAGGGCTACCCGCACCGACGACACGTTTCATCGCCTGCGGCAACGGGTCGTTCAGATTGGCAAGTGCTTTCCAGTCTCCCGAACCACCAGCAAAAATCATGACCCCGAAAGCAAGCGATACGAGCGTCAGAACGCCCGCCATGTAGGCCAGAGGGATGGACCGTCTGGGCGAGCGTGCTTCCTCGGCGGCCATGGCAACCCCCTCGATGGCAAGGAAAAACCAGATCGCAAAGGGAATAGCGGCAAACATGCCGCCGAGCGCCGTCATGCCGAAATGCGGCGCAGAACCCCATCCGTCCATAGTGAAATTCGCCCAGGAGAATGATGGCGCGACGACAGCCATGAAGACGAGCAGTTCGACGATGGCGGCGATGGTTACGAAAAGCTCGAATGTCGCGGCGATATGAACCCCCACGATATTAAGCGTCATGAAAACGAGATAGGCACCCGTAGCGGCTGCTTTCGGAGGTAGGCCCGGGAACTGCACGTTGAGATAGGCACCGATGGCGAGTGCGATGGCAGGAGGCGCAAAAATGAACTCGACCAGCGTGGCCAGACCGGCGACGGTCCCTCCCAGACGCCCCAGCGCCCGCTCTGCATAGGCGAATGGACCGCCTGCATGGGGGATGGCGCAGGTGAGCTCGGTAAAGCTGAAAATAAACGCCGTATACATGATCGCAACGAAAACGGTGGCCCCGAGGAAACCGAGCGTTCCAGCCGTGGCCCAGCCATAGCTCCAGCCGAAATACTCGCCCGATATGACGAGGCCGACTGCGATACCCCACAGGTGAAAAGCACTGAGTTTCTTGTCCAGCTGTGCGGGGGGCGTGCTCATGGCGTTCCTTCTTGTTGCTTGTCAGTGAGGAGAGGCGCTTGCGATGTGGTCGATAAAGCGCCATCCGGAGCACGCTCCTTGAGGTCTACACCGCTCAGGCCGAGACGGGATGCTTCGCGCATCAACCAGGTCAGTTTACTGCTGGCCTCCTCGATGCTCAGGCCGTGGGCGTGAATATTCGACAGGCAGTTGCGACGTGAGTCGGGGCAGCCCCGATATGGGGCATAAGTGAAATACACGCCCATACTGTCAGGAACGGACAGGCCGGGTCTTTCACCTATAAGCACCGCAACCATCCGCGTATTCAGTGCAACGGCAATATCGTCACCGATTGCGACACGGCCCTGAAGCGCAATCACGGGAGGTGCAATGCGCCAGTTGGAAAGCCGCGACCGGCAGGCGTGATATAAGGCCGGTCCATGGGCTGCAACCGCACGGGCAGACAAACCGTCAGCCATGACGAAGGCAAGGTCCCACTCACCTGGAGGGAGGCTCTTCCGACTCTCATCCGATAATTGTCGACCGAGATCGGGACGTCTCAGATAGGTTTCCCGATCCATCGCGGCACTGCGCACGATATGCGCCTGCTCTGGCGATAAGGCCTCAGTGATTGCGTCCATATCCAGCGGATCATGAACAGCATCGCGCGCGCGCGCGTGAGCTGCCTGAAACCGCAGCACATCTCGCGTGATCTGCGTATCGCCTGTACGGCCAAGTCCGACACGGGCGCGGGTGGCCTGACGAAGTCTGTCCCAGGGGCTCGGGGCGACCGGGCTCGACGGCGCAATATCATGGTTAGCGCGATCATGCGACTTCACGACTGCCATCCGATCATTGTTGCCAGTCTGGTCTGCGCCAATGGCGGGGTTAGCGCGCGCGCGCTGGCCTGGTCGTAAAGCCCCATACGCTCCAGCCACTGGGCGAATTCCGGGGCAGGTTTCAGGCCCAGAAGCGAGCGCGTCGTGAGAATGTCGTTGAATGCAAGGCTCTGATAATTGAGCATCACATCATCGGCGCCGGGGACGCCGATGAGAAAAGTCGCTCCCGCCGTGCCAAGAAGGAGCATCAGGGCGTCCATATCGTCCTGATCGGCTTCCGCGTGATTGGTGTAACAGACATCGCAGCCCATAGGCACGCCAAGAAGCTTGGCGCAGAAATGATCTTCCAGCCCGGCGCGGATGATCTGTTTGCCGTCATAAAGGTATTCAGGGCCGATAAAGCCGACCACAGTGTTGACCAGAAGCGGTCTGTAGGCGCGTGCCACTGCATAGGCCCGCGCTTCGACTGTCTGCTGATCGACACCGTGATGCGCATCGGCCGACAGGGCAGCACCCTGACCTGTCTCGAAATACATCACATTATCGCCGATCGTTCCGCGTCGGAGGCTCTGGGCCGCATCATGGGCCTCGGAAAGGATATCGAGCGTCACGCCGAACCCCTCATTGGCTTTCTGCGTGCCCGCAATCGACTGGAATACCAGATCGACCGGGCCGCCCCGATTGATGATTTCTATCGTATTGGTGACGTGAGTCAGAACGCAGCTCTGGGTCGGTATGTCGTAATCGCTGCGCAGCGTATCGAGCATGTCGAGCAAGGCCCTGCCTGTTTCGACATTATCCGTGGCCGGGTTGATGCCGATCACAGCGTCACCACATCCGTAGAGAAGGCCATCGAGCGTCGATATGGCGATGCCTTTCAGATCGTCCGTCGGGTGATTGGGCTGCAGCCGCGAAGCCAGCACGCCTTTCTGCCCGATGGTATTGCGAAAGCGGGTGACGACCTCGATCTTGCGTGAAACCGCGATCAGATCCTGATTGCGCATGATCTTGCTGACCGCTGCAGCCATTTCGGGCGTTACGCCCGGCGCGATCGATGCCAGCCAGACAGTATCTGCGTCGTGAGATAAAAGACGGTCCCGAAAAGCCCCGACAGTCATGGAGGCAAGCGGCGCAAAGGCCTTCGGATCATGCGTGTCCACGATAAGACGTGTGACGTCGTCCTGTTCGTAAGGGATAAGGGATTCCGAGAGAAAAAGGCCAAGGGGCAGGTCAGCGAGAGCCAGCCGGGCTGCCACACGTTCCGTCGCGTTCGAGGCCGCGAGCCCAGCCAGTGCATCTCCCGAACGCAGGGGAGACGCGCAAGCCATGACATGCTTCAGATCCCGAAAGACAAAACGCTGTCCGGCGAGTGTTGCGCTGTAGGCCAAATCCTTAACACCTGTCTGCTTATCCGCGAAAACACGAGAACGATACGGATATGCAAAGATTACGACGAATACCGTATGGTTTTGTCAATAACCCCGGTCTTTACAAAATATTGTTGCCTTCTGTTCAGTCTGGGATTTTCAGGCATGGACAGTCTTTGCCGACGCATTTGTGACGATATCAATTGATTGTGCTTGCCATCGTAATCCGTCTTTTTGCACACAGGCCCTTGCCGGCAATTAACCTGAGCTTGTCTGTTTTCGTGATACGGCCCAACTAGGCTGTAATATTACGGTATGAGAACAATTGATCTGGATTTATCCAGAAATGCGCCGATCCTGTGATGAAGTGATCATCGCAAAGGCCTCATGAAATCATTCATGTCAGCGAGGACACTCGTTTCAGTGCAACCGGAAAGCTGGCGATCAACGGTCGACAGGTTATTACAAAACATTGAGAGACAGCGTTTATTTACTATCATGCAACACTAAACTCTCCGTGATCGCGTTTCGAATACGCTTACCCGCACAGCACAATTATCATAAGGTTTATGTGATAGATCACAGAGGGACTGATCATGAACATGAATTTCTCAGCGGCGGATGTCGATATCGATTTTTCCCTGAAGGGTAAGACGGCGCTTGTCACAGGCGGCGCATCCGGTATCGGCGCGGCGATTGCGGCTGCCTTCGTTCGTAAGGGCGCCAAGGTTGCCGTTGTCGATGTCAATCAGGACAATGCCGCAGCGAAAGCCAAAGAGCTCGGTGAGGCAGCAAAGCCATTTTCATGCGACGTATCCAGCCCTGATTCCGTGCATGGCATGGTGTCTGACGTGCTGGCCCGGTTCGGACAGATCGATATTCTCGTAAACTGTGCCGGTGTGGTGTTCCTGGCATCGGCTGAAACCTTGCCCCTCGATTACTGGGACAAGACGATTGCCATTAATCTCAAGGGAAGCTTCCTTGTTACCCAGACTGTCGGTCAGGCGATGATCAGAGCAGGCAAGGGCGGGCGGATCATCAATCTCGCATCCCAGGCCGGTACGGTCGCGATTGAAGAGCATGTCGCCTATTGTGCGTCAAAATTCGGCGTTATCGGCATGTCCAAGACCTTCGCTGCCGAATGGGGGAAATATGGGATCACCGTCAACACGATTTCCCCCACGGTTGTCTTGACCGAACTGGGAAAGAAGGCCTGGGCCGGTGAAAAAGGCGAAGCCGCCATCAAGCGTATCCCGGCGGGTCGTTTCGCCATTCCTGAGGAAATCGCCGCCGCAGCGGTTTTCCTTGCCTCTTCCGGTGCGGCGATGATCAACGGCGCGGACCTCCTGATCGATGGTGGCTACACGATCCTTTAGTCTTCCCTGATATCTCTCTGTTGCCATCGATCCCTGTACCGCAGGGGTGATGGCAACAGGTCATTAGTTCCGGGCGCCGGGTTGCCATGAGAGCATGGAGCCAAGGGTCTCGGGGCCGCTCGTATGCCCAAGGATAAGACGGATCTGTTTCGTCATCTCAATGCGGCCTACGCCGCAACAATGCCTGCCTCGACGTCATGTACCAGGCTTGTGCGCGAATTCGTCCGATGAATGGGTGTTGCCCCGACACAGGCTGACAGACCGATGCCGATGGATCGGGCATGACCTGTGAGGGCAGCTGTGTCGCGAAAACCACATTTGCTCATACTTTGTCAGACAGCGTTCATGCAACGACAAGGTTCACATTCTGAGAACTATTATAAATCAGTATGTTAGGCGCCGTGTCATAAAAGTGTCATGTCGGAGTCATCAAAGCTTCGCAGGCGAGAGAAAAGCGCAGCCAGTAAGGGAGGCTCACACCCACCGCAGCATCGGAAGATGAAACTGACATGACCTCTCTCCCCCGTGCCTGTTGCTTGTTGCTGGCATCGGTGTCTCTGGCCTCACTGGCCGTAGCGACCCCGGTGCGTGCCGCCAGCCTCGATCAGATGAGTCTGATGGAGAAGCAGATCAAGGCCATGCAGTCGCAGCTCGCCGATATGAAGCGTGAGCATCAGCGTGAGATGAAGCGTATCCACGATCAGCTGGCGCAGCAGCGTCAGTCCGAGGAGAACGACCCTTACGGTGCACGCAACGGTTATCGCGGTGCGCCCGCACATGGTGCCGGTCAGGCAGCGACAGGCGGCTTTGCCACGGCATCGGCTCCCGGCCCGAACAGCAATGTTCTCCTCCCCCCCGTGAATGCCGCCACACCCTACGGCCAGTTGACAGGAACGCCCACGGGTCGCGTGACCGATCTTTATGGTCCGCTGCATCGCGGTCAGATCCAGATCGGTGGCATTCGTATAACGCTCGGTGGCTATGTCGAGGCTGCGACCATGTTCAGGTCGCGCAACAACGTGTCCGACATCTCCTCGAATTTCGGGTCCATTCCGTTCGCTAACAGCCCGAACTATCATATGAACGAGTATCATGAATCGGCGCGCCAGAGCCGTCTGGCGGCACTGGTCGAGGGCGATATCACAAAGGCCCTTCGTGCCCAGGCCTATATCGAGACCGATTTTCAGGGCGCAGGTTCCTCGTCCAACTCACGTCAGTCCAATTCCTATGTGCTGCGTGAGCGCGTGTTCTACGGTCAGCTGATCGACGATGCTGACAGCCTGACCCTGCTTGGCGGTCAGAACTGGTCGCTGCTCACCATGTTCAACCATGGCATGCGCGCCCGTGACGAGCAGGTGCCGCTCTCGATCGATGCGCAGTATGTTCCCGGTTTCAACTGGACGCGAAACACCCAGATCCGCCTGGTCAAGGGCTTCGATCATAGCCGCTACAATGTCGGCATCTCGGTTGAAAACCCGCAGCAGGTTATCGCTGCCGGATCAGGTGGTCAGTATCTCCCCGCAGGGGCGACTTCAGGCACCTATCAGAATGCCGGCGTGAACGTGAACAACCCGTCGACCAATTACTCGACGGATGTGGCTCCCGATATCATCGGCAAGGTCGCGGCCGATCCGGGTTGGGGCCATTACGAGCTGACCGGGCTGCTCCGTTTTGCGCATAGCCGCGTTTCTTATACCGGCACGGGCCAAAGCAGCACCAAGGTGGCTGGCGGTGGCGGCGGTGGGCTCATCCTGCCGGTCGAGAAGTCGCACAAGGTGTTCTTCCAGGCGTCCGGCCTCGTGGGGACGGGTATCGGTCGTTACGGTACGTCCAATATTCCTGACGTGACCATCGATTCCAAGGGGCAGGTCAAGCCCATGCCTGCGGCGAACGTTCTTGTCGGCCTCTATGGCAATGCCACAAAGGCACTTCAGCTTTACGCCTATGGCGGCATGGAGATGCTTCGTTCGCGCTCCTACTTCAACGCGGGTGGCAAGCATTACGGTTATGGCAATCCGCTCTATAATGTGGGCGGTTGCGATATCGAAGGTGCGGCATCGAGCGCCTGTCAGACAAGCATCAATCGTGTGGTGCAGGGTACGGCGGGTTTCTGGTGGACTTATCTGCATGGCGATTACGGCACGCTGCGCGTCGGTGCGCAGTATTCCTACACCTATGTTTCATCGTTCAGTGGTGTTGGCGGTACACCCCATACGAACGACAACATGGTGTTCCTGTCGCTGCGTTATCTGCCTTTCCAGTAAGCACACCTCCGGTATCTCTCCAGTTGACGAAGCGCCGGGCAGCGATGCCCGGCGTTTTGTCGTTTCCTGCCCATCGGTCCATCCGTCCAGCGTCATCGATGTGGCAGGATATGACCTCCGCCGAAGGGGGGGCTGAAGTCGTAGTCTGCCTGCCTCCGCCGGTAGTTTTGCACCTGCGAGTATGATATCGCGTTCCGATATCGTATCGGGTGGTGTGAAGGTTGGCGCGTGTCTGAGGCCTCGATGCAGGAATGTACGACCGGGGAACATCGCGGAGCGTTCCCCTTATAAGGCACCTGATTTCCACCCCTCAGCCTCGTCGGAAATCCCCCATGCCTCCATGATCGATCCGAACAGGCGGCGGACGATCGGATGACGAAATCGGGCGCGCGTCAGGAGAGCGGGGGGCTTCTCAGAACCCGGAAGAAATCGAGAAGACGCCAGCGAAACCACCACCCACGAAATAGGTTGGCGCCTTGCCCGCAATCGTCGTGCCGTAAACCCCTTGTGTCGGAAGGCGGTTGAGCGACACTCCATTGACTCCTGAGAGATAACCGGATCGGCCCAGATTGATCAGGTTCAGCTGGATCTGAGGCGTTGTCAGGGCTTTCACGGCATGCAGTCGGTAGCCGAGAGAGAGATTGGCTGTTGCGAAGCCGGGTATTTTTTCGTCGTTCATGAATGTGGAATAGGTGCTTCCGACGTAACGGCCATTGAACTGCCCGAAAAAGCTGCCGTCATCGTAGGTCAGTCCAAGCGCCCCGGAAAACTCGGGCGTGCGTACCGGACGTTTCCCCTTGGTCGGCAGATAGTCCGCACCCGACTGGAGATTGTTGTCGACACTGGCATGAATATACTGCCCCGAGAGATAGGGGCTGAAAAAATGCCATGGGCGGAGACCGATTTCGAATTGCGCACCCCGTGCGGTCTGGCCTCCGCCATTGATCGACTCAGTGGTCATGATGCCATTGAGAACAGTCGTTGTAGTGACCTGTCTGTTTGTGAAATTATAGTTGAAGAAAGCAACGGATAGATTGGCCAGACCGTAATGTCTGTAGCCGATCTCTTCGCCGATAGAATATTCAGGACGTATATCCGAAGCAGCAACGCGCGTCTGCTGGCCCGAGGACATGCTGAAACGATCCTGATAGCTTGAAATGCCTGAAGGTGCACGAAAGCCCGTTGTGGCGTTGGCATAGATCTGGTCGTGATCGGTCAGGCGATACGAAGCAGAAATCTGGGGCAGGGGGGCGACATAGCTCGCACCGTTTTTGTAATGTGCTCCGGGCAGGAGATTGGTGACGGCGCGCGAAACCATCACGACCCGAATGCCAGCGGAGAGAACCAGCTTGCGATCGAGCAGGGTCAACCTGTCACTCAGCGTGAGCGCATTGACCTGCTGCATGAGACGGGCGTTGTAGGAAGCAAGCGGCGTGCCGTCCTGGGTCAGAATAGGGTAGGCGCCCCATTGGCTCGAAACGCCCCCTTCTGCATCGGGCAATACATATCGGGAGTAGCTTGAGTAGTCATAATAGGAATACCAGTACCCAAGGCTCAGGCGATTATGACCGTTTTCGATATGTAGCGCGCTGTTCAGCCCCGGATGGGACTGATGATAGACGTCTGTCGCTACTGCGGCAAAACTCGACCCGGTCCCGGGCGGGACCTGAAGGGTTCCGGCAGGCCGGTTGCCATAGTAGCTGTTCGTGCGGCTCAGCGACGTTCCGTAGCTGTCATATCCCCAGACGTAGATGAAATACGGCGTCAGATCGAGTGTCACGTGGTGGTTGAGCGAAAGCGTGACAGGCGCAGAAATCAGGCTCTGTGCACGGGCATTTTCCTGAAACCTGTAGTAATTGCTGTCACCCGGACTGTACGTAGCTGTGTAGTTGAAGTTCGTGCCGTACTGTTCCCACTGCGCCAGGGTTGGTGGACGCAGGTAGATGCCACGCTCGCGATTGAAGGAGAAAATGAGCGAGGCCGCGCTTTTTCTGCCCCATTCCTTCATCAGGCGCATATCGGTGTGAAATCGTCTCGATGTACCCGATCCACGCCATTGATCGGCGCCACGATAGGAGAACGAGGCAAAACCCTTGACGCCGCTATGTCCGATCTCACCGCTATCGAGGCGCAGGAATTCGCGATTGAGGTTGAACGAGCCCCACGAACCGCTGACAAACCCGCCCGGCTGGGACGATGGCTTGCGCATGCGTACCGATAATTCACCACCTACCGCGTTATAAAGCGGCGCATCGTTTGCCGCGGCACCCTGAGTTAGCGTGATCGAGGCGATATTTTCGTTATCGGCCGTGGCGGAGGCATAAGGCACAAGGAACAAAGGGGGCGCAGCGGGGATATTCTCGAACAGATATCCGATCTCGGTCTGGTCGAGCCCACGCACCGACAGGCCCTGCTGCTCGTCATTCGTTCCAAGCGGGTCGTTTCCGGAATAGATCACACCCGGAAGGCTGGCGATCATGGCAAGGGGTGAGAGTGTGGCAGACTGCTTGGCAATGAAGTCGCGCGTCAGTCCGCTTGTCGCACGGGCGGCATGCTGCACAGGCATCATGCCGCCACCGGGTGTCGTACCGGTAGAGCCGTCTGCATTGCTTCTCTGCCTGTGTACTGTAACGGTCTCATGCGGACGCACTGCGGTTCCTGAACCGTGCATGCCCTCGCGCGTGCGTGTTTCCTTCCTTGCAGAAAGGTTTTCTTCCGCCTGCGCAGCAACGGGATCGAGAGTGAGCGCACATAAAAGCGGTGAGGCGATGAGCAGGGCGCGTTTTGGCAATCGATCGTTCCGCAGTCGAAGAAAGAGACCGTGACGGGGTAAGGAGTGTAAGGCGTGGTGTAAAATGATATATTATAACAAATGATAAATGATGGCCTGCTTCAATGACAAAGTGGGTCAGCGGTCCAGTGGAATTCCGGTTGGGAAGAGGCGGCGTATCGCCGGAAAACGACCGAAGATTGCAGCAGTGAAAGCCTTGCTCAGACGATTGTTCGGCCAGAAAGCACAGATGCCTCTCATCAATACGCATCAATCTCCATCAAATATCCCGGCGAAGTTCGGGCTGAATTATTAACGGCTCGTTTCAAAAGATTGCTGCTATTAGGTGCGAACGATTCTCACTCTCATGGATTCGCGTCGTATCATGGTCAGAGTTCCTTGCGGGCAACCGCTTCCCGTATCTTCTTCGGGTATTGGCAGGACAGTACTGCTGTTGGGTCTTGTCGCGCTTTGCGATCAGGGGCGGGCGCTTGCCGTGCCGCCACCGGTCAATCTTGGTAATGCGGCTGAAGCGGGGGACGATGCCTCTTCAGGGGTTTTCGGCTTTCTCTCCAACTGGCGACGCAGTTCGAACCTGCTCGGGAATATGTGGGGATTGCGCCCGGAGCTCGGCAAATACGGCGCCGTTCTCGCCGTTCAGGAAACTTCCGAAGTGTTCGGCAATCCGACTGGTGGCAGCCATAGAGGCGCAGGATATAACGGCCTCACTGTCGCTGTTCTTCAGGTCGATACACAGCGTGCTGTCGGCTGGTATGGCGGCACGTTCAATGTGAGTATGGAACAGATACACGGCCGAAATTACAGCGCCGATAATCTCATGGCCCTGCAAACGGTGAGCGGTATCGAGGCCGATCGGGCGACGCGTCTGTGGGAGTTGTGGTACGACCAGAAATTCCTCGACCAGCAGAAGCTGGACATCAAGATCGGACAGCAAAGCCTCGATCAGGAATATATGGTCAGCGCGAACGCGCTTGTCTTCGCCAACACGATGTTCGGCTGGCCCATGCTCCCTTCGGCCGACCTGCCGGGAGGCGGGCCGGCCTATCCGCTTTCGGCGCTCGGTGTGGGTGGCAAATACTGGCTCGCGACGCCGCTCTATCTGCTTGGCGGCATTTACAGCGGTAGCCCGACGCGTAGCCGCGATGGCGATCCACAGATGACCAATCGCTCCGGTACGAGCTTTCCTCTCAATCGCGGTGTACTGGCCATCGCCGAATTTCAGTATGTCTACCCCGCACTGGGTGCCATGGTTTCCCCCGACGAGGTGCAGCCGCTTTCCCATGTGTACCGCATCGGCGGCTGGTATGATTCCGAGCCATTTGCCGACCAGTTCTGGGATAATACGGGCATTCCGCTGGCCTCTCCCGAAAGCAACGGTACGGCGCTTGCCCATCGTGGGGCGTTCAGCTTCTACGCTGTGATGGATCAGATGATCTGGCGCAGTCATACCGATCCAAACAGGACGATCAGCCTTTTCGGCCGTGCCATGGGTGCGCCGCAATCGGATCGCGTCCCAATCGATTTCAGCATGAATTTCGGCCTGACATTCAATGATCCTCTGCCTTATCGCACGGACGATACTTTCGGCGTTGGCATGGGCTATACGCATGTGAGCGGCGCATTGGCCAATTACAATCGCGCGGTAAAGCGCTACTCCGGGGCCTATTCGCCTGCGCAGGGTGGCGAAACCTATGTCGAACTGACCTACCAGTACCAGTTTACCGGCTGGATGCAGTGGCAGCCCGATTTTCAGTACATCTTCAATCCCGGTGGCGGCATTCCCAACCCAACCCATCCGGATCGACGGCTCAAAGACGAACTCGTGTTCGGCTTTCGTACCAATATTGCCCTTTGAGGAAAAACATGTCGCCCCGTCTGTTGTTTACCGCTTTCGCGTTTATCGCCCTTGCTTCGGCGTTGCCTCATGCCCATGCCGCGCAGAAAGGCTTTCTTGAAACCCTGCATCGTCATACGACCCTGGCTTCGACCAGCCCCGGCAATGGCGATCTCAATCCCTATGCGGTGGTGGTGGTTCCGCAGGATATGGGTGTGCTGAAAAAGGCCGAAGTGCTTGTCACGAATTTCAACAATATCAGCAATCTGCAGGGCACAGGCACGACGATTGTTGCCTATTCGCCCGTCAGCGGCAATGCGCGTCTTTTTGCCGATTTGCCGGGCAATCTCGCGGCCTGCCCCGGCGGGGTGGGACTGACGACGGCGCTCGCTATTCTCAAATCGGGGTGGATTATCGTTGGGAGTGCACCCAGCAAGGATGGTACGACCACAACGAAAGGCGATGGCTGTCTGATCGTGCTCGACGCCAATGGCAAGTTCGTCACCACCTGGAAGGGGCCGCTTATCAATGCGCCCTGGGGGGATATTGCCAGTGTCGATCATGGTGACAAGGCGACACTTTTCATATCCATGACCGGTTTCGATCTGCCCGGGCCCAACGTCGTGGACCCGAAAACCAATTATCCACCTATTCTGCAAAAAGCGACCGTTTTGCGTCTCGAACTCCGTATCCCCGCGGGCGGACCGCCGGTGCTCGACAAGCAGACCGTTGTGGCAAGCGGCTTCTCTGCCCGCGCCGATCGCGACAATTTCCTGTTCGGGCCGACCGGGCTCGCACTCGATGACGATGGTACGCTCTATGTGACAGACGGCTACGACAATGAGGTCACGGCGATCGATAACGCCCTGACGCGCGAGGCGCCGGTTACGCGCTTCAACGATGCAGTTGGACGGGTAATTACCAAGGGCGGCCTGCTGAACTGGCCACTGGCCATGATCTGGGTCCCTGGCCATCATCTGCTCGTCGCGAATGGACGCAACGGGCAGGTGGTCGAGATCGACCCGGCCGCCGGAAAACAGATCTACGCCCAGTGGATCGACGCCGATCAGGCCCAGCAACCTCCGGGTAATGGCGATCTCTTCGGTCTGGCCATGACCCCCGACGGCAAAAGCTTCTATTATGTCGAGGACGACATGAACACGCTGAATGTGAGCCAGCCATGACCGATGGTAAATCATGGTCTTCATTGCGCCGCCGCCGCTTCCTTGCAGGCTCCGCAGCCTTCAGTAGCCTCTCTTCTGTCACGGAGGGAACTGGAACGGCGCTCGGTGCCGGCAAGGGAGAGCGTACGTCCGGAACAGGCATGCCATCGCATCAACCCGGTATCATCACGCCCCAGCCGCCCCATGTCTATTTCATCACGTTCGACGTGACCACGCAGAAACGCGAGGTTCTGGTCGCGATGCTTCGCGCCTGGACGGTCGCGGCAGACAGGCTCATGGCGGGCAAGGACATGCCCGGCCTTGTCGATTCAGATGAGACAGATGGACTTGGCAGCAGAAATCTCACCGTAACGATAGGGTTCGGGCCGGGTCTGTTTATCAAGGATGGAAAAGACCGTTTCGGACTGGCTGTCCACCGGCCGGCCGCGCTGGCCGATCTGCCGCGTTTTACGGGAGATCAGCTCGTACCCGCCCGCACCGGTGGCGATCTGTGCGTGCAATGTTGCGCAGACGATCCTCAGACCACGCTCCATGCCTCGCGTATTCTCACCCGTCTGGCCTATGACGTTGCCGCCCCGCGCTGGGCGCAGGCGGGCTTCCTGCCAAATTTCGGCAAGGGTAAGACACCGCGAAACCTGATGGGCTTCAAGGATGGGACGATCAATCCCGATGGACAGGACCCCAACAGCGCCGATCGTTTCATCTGGGCCGCGCCTGACGATAAGCCATGGATGCAAAGCGGTAGTTATCTCGTCGCGCGTATTATCCGTATTGCGCTCGAACACTGGGATCGTACGCCCGTAAGTTTTCAGGAAGAGACGATGGGGCGACAAAAGCACAGTGGTGCCCCCATCGGCGGTCATGATGAATTCGAGCCCCTTACGCTCACGCAAAAAGACCGTGACGGTAATCCGGTTACCGTCCAGAACTCCCATGCGCGTCTTGCCGCCCCTGAAGAAAACGGAGGGGCCCAGATCCTGCGTCGTGCCTATTCCTACGATAACGGATTGAGCTACACCGCCGAACGCTGGCCCCCATGGCGTCAGGGCATGGAGATGGATGCAGGCCTGTTGTTCCTGAGCTGGCAGCAGGATCCACGGACTGGTTTTGTCCGGATCTTCGAGAAAATGGCGAAATTCGACATGATGAACCAGTACACCACGCATATAGGGGGTGGCCTTTTTGCCTGCCCCGGGAAAATGGACGGTACGTTCATCGGTCAGTCCTTGTTCGCGCTGTGAGTGCGGCGTCCGTCCCTGGTTCTGTTTATTGTGCAGGCAGTATTGCGAGAGCGAAACGGATAGCAGAGGATCCGTTATGCGTGTCATTGCGGAATCCGGGAGTATTCAGGTCCGGTTTTATTGTGCTGGACGCTCGTGTTTGGACGCTGTATCCCGTTGCGCCAAGAACCGGGTGAAATGAACACCTCGGATGATACAGGGGCAGAGCCATTTTTACGGCTGGACAACATGACCGGGTCGTAACGACAGGAAAATCGTTCCTGCGTTTCGTCATGGCCATGATTGTTCTCTCGGGCTTTGTGGCCTCTCTGGGGCTGCAAAGTCTAGCTCGACCGGATGAAACACCCCGAGCCGAGATAGAACGGCTCATCGGGGTCGATATCGCCCCCGCCATGACGGTCCCTGCCATGCTGGCGATGGGCATGATCATGCCCGACGACATGAGTCAGTGCGACCATGACGTGGTTTCAACGGGGCAGGGGCAACAACATGCCTCCAAAGCGCATCATCATCGCGACGATGCCTGCGCGCTGTGCCCGTTGCTCCAGCTCGCGATGTTCATTCTGGGCGTGACTGGCTTCACGGCGTTTTTCAGGTCGATCCGGCTCAGTGAGATTGTCGTTCTACCGCAAGGCAGAGCGCCGCCCGGTTTGCGCTGGGTACTCCCGCCTTCCCAGGGGCCTCCACCAGTCCCGGTCTGATTTCGCCTCCCATGTGTCTGGTCGTTCCCTGGAGGAACTGGCGGCATGGGTCGTATCTTTCCGCTTTCCGGGATTTCGAACATGACACTGCCTATCGAAGGCAGGTTGCACCGCCGCGCGGCTATCGCGCTCGGCTGCACTTCTCTGCTCGCTCTGTTGGTCGCTACAAACGTCAATGCGGCCTGGGCCGACGCCATCTCCGCGTCATCGCCGATCATTCCTGTTCCGGCAAGGACACCAACCGGCGCCAAGACATCCTCTTCTGCTCAGGCAGATCAGCCACCGGCTGCCGTCACTGACAACCGGACTGGAGCGCCTGCATCTTCTGTGGAAAGCGATGCCCCCATGGAGTACCTGCAGGTTCAGGGTATACGGCGCACGGCAATCCATTCGCCGGATACGGCGTCGCTGCTCAAAGGTGCGCTGGGCTACACGCAGTATTCTGCCGGTGGCGTATCATCCCTGCCTGTCCTGAACGGGATGGCGGATGATCGTGTTGCGACGATCGTCGATGGGATGCGGGTCGCTTCAGCCTGCCCAAATCACATGAATCCCGCCATGTCCTATATCGACCCCGATAGCGTGTCCTCCGCCGAGGCTATCGCAGGTGTCACCCCTGTCAGCCTTGGTGGTGACAGCACGGGAGGGACAGTAAAGGTTGATCGCAAGGACCCGCTTTTCGCCCAGTCGGGCAAAATTCTGGTGACCGGCCACGTGCGTGGCGATTATCGCAGTAACGGGGGCGGGTCCGGTGCCTCCGGAACAGTGACGGTGGCCAATGACCTGTTCAGCCTCCGCTATACCGGCTCTTACAGTCACGCCAGCAACTATCATACCGGTGGCGATGGCAAGCAGGTACGCTCAACCAGTTATCTCTCTTTCAATCATGCCGTGACTGCCGGACTGAAGAAAGACAATCATCTTCTGGCGCTGACTTTCGGTCAGCAGGATATTCCCTATGAGGGATTTCCGAACCAGTACATGGATATGACCAACAATCGCTCGACCTTCGTCAACGGCAAATATCATGGCGATTACGGCTGGGCGACGCTGGACGTTCGCGGGTTCTGGCAGCGTGTGGATCATGTGATGAACATGATGAACGACAAGGGTGGCCATAGTGCCACGACCGGTATGCCGATGAACACCGATGCGCGTACGGCGGGCTATGCCATCGATCTGACCTTGCCGCTCTCGACACGTCACAATCTGAAGATAGGGAGCAGCTTCGACCATAATGGCCTGAATGACTGGTGGCCGCCCCTGATGGGCAGCATGATGATGGGGCCCGGGACATTCCATAATATCAATAACGGGCACCGGGACCGGTTGGGCCATTATATCGAGTGGAATGCGCAATGGACATCGCGTTTCTCCACTCAGCTCGGTTTGCGCAGCGATCTGGTGATGATGAATACCGGCAAGGTCGCACCGTATTCCTGGACCGGCATGATGCAAATGGCCGATATCATGGCGGCCAGGAAATTCAACGCGGCGTCGCGCGGACGGACGGATACGAATTTCGACGTCACCGCCACGGGGCGGTGGCATATACGCGACGATCTGATGCTTGAGGGCGGTTACGCACGCAAGACACGGTCGCCCAATCTTTACGAGCGCTACGCCTGGGGCATGGGCACGATGGCGACGCGCATGATCGGCTGGTTCGGCGATGGCAACGGCTATGTTGGCAATCTTAACCTGCGCCCCGAAATTGCCAATACGGCCAGCATGACGCTCACATGGCACGATCCGAAAGGCGAGGGGTGGGAGGTAAGATTGCAGCCCTTCTATACCTACACAGAAGGCTATATCAATGTTGTGCGTCTGGCTTCGTTCAGCAACGGCCTGTCAAAACTGCAATTTGCCAATCATAATGCCCAGAGCTACGGCCTGAACGGCAATGCGCGCTATCGGCTATGGGATGATGCTCGCTTCGGACAGGGGCGGCTGGTGACCAGTTTCAACTGGGTCCGTGGACAGGATATGGTCACGCATTCGGGTCTGTATCATCAGATGCCGATCAATGGCACGATCGGCCTGCGCGAGACGTGGCAGAACTGGACAGGCAGGGTGGATGTCACACTCGTCAAGAAGAAGTCGACTGTCGACTGGCTGCGCAACGAACCGCGAACGCCCGGCTATGCGCTTCTGGGGCTCGGTGGCAGCTATCGCTGGCGCAAGCTCACGATCGATGCAAGCATCGAGAACGTGCTCAACCAGAAGTATTATCTGCCGCTTGGCGGTTTATCGCTGGGCGATTACAGGCAAACCAATATCCTATCCCCGCTCGCGGGGCTCGGGCGGTCCTTTAATCTCAGTCTGACTGCCGCATTCTGAGTATTGAAAGTCCGTCTCTGATCCGGCGCGATAATCATGGCCCGTTCGATCCCGATATCGCGTGAGCGCGGGCCAGCCATGTGTGAAGGCAGACTTGGCGCGTCTGGCATTTTAAGCTACGGCGCTCGCTTCAACGTAAAGCGAGCCCGGTCGTCTCTCTGGACGCCTCGAGGGAGAGATGACCATGACTGTGCAGGATACGATCACGGCACCGGAGCCCCGTTTGCCGCTTCATGCCATGATACTCCTGGCACTTGCGGCCTTCGTGACCCTGCTCACGGAAATCATGCCCGCTGGTCTGCTCTCTGCCATTTCGGACGGGCTGAATGTAACCCAGGCGGCAGGCGGGCAGTTCATCACAGCCTTCGCATTGGGGGCGCTCTCGGCTGCTCTTCCATCGGCCGCATTTACGCATGCGGTAAGACGCAAGCCGCTGCTGCTTGCCGGTCTGACGGGTTTTGTCGTGGTGAACGGGGCCAATGCCTGTATCGATAATCTGGCCCTTGCTCTTGTTGTGCGGTTTCTGGCCGGATGTTGCGGCGGTCTCATATGGGCCATGTTCGCGGGCTATGCCACACGTCTTGCCCCAGTCGAGCAGCGAGGTAGGGCCATAGCTCTTGCAGGATCGGGGGTTACCCTGGCTCTTGTGCTCGGCGCGCCGCTTTCAGCAATGCTTGGGCAACTCATAGGATGGCGCGGCGCCTTTGCCGGGCTTGCCGGCTTTTCAGCGCTGCTCGTCCTGTGGTGTCTCAAATACCTGCCCGACGCGCCGGGGAGTGCCGAAGGAAGCCATTTCAGTGTAGTTGGCGCGCTACGCCGACCGGGCGTAGCTGCCAATCTCGCCCTGATCTTTACGATCGTCGCCGCACATAGCCTGCTTTATGTTTATATCGAGCCGTTGCTTGGACCGTCGGGTATGGCTGAGCACGTCGACGCGCTGCTTCTGATCTTTGGGGGCGGTTCGGTTGCCGGGCTTCTTATTACTGGTATCCTGATCGACCGCTATCTGGCCCGGCTTACCCTTACAAGTATCCTGCTTTTTATACTTGCCGCCCTCATCATGACTTGTAGTCTTGGCCACCCGCTCCCTGTATATGCGGCAATTATACTCTGGGGTATCACGACCGGTGGTTTCGCGGCCCTTACGCAGAGCGTAATGACCCATGTAGCCGGATCGTATATGGACACGGCGCAGGCTATGGCGACAACGGCCTGGAATCTTGCCGTGTCCTGTGGCGGGCTGCTGGGAGGCCTCCTGCTGACGCATGAGACCATAGAGGCATTGCCTCTGGCGGCCATCGCCCTGCTATGCGCAGGGCTGGGCGCCTATATGCTTCGCCTGCATGCTCTCATCAGCATGCCTTGACCACGGTCAGGCGAAGGGAAGCGTCTGCGTGCTTGCAAGACGCAGCTTTCTTTTTCGGAGCGTGCGAATTGTCAGCGCTGCAACGCAAATGACCCCGAACGTAACCGCCAGACTGATACCAACTGACTGAATGTCGGTCATTTCCTGATGTGCGTGTATCTGACCCCACCATCTCGTCATATGACTTCTCCTTATTCTTGAGGCCGGTGAATCCTGTCAGTCGGACATCTATGGCTCTTCTTAACTGACAGGATCCACGCGACACCCCGAAGATTATGCCTGGAGGAAGCGAGGTCAATACTGGAACAGACGGGATTTCTTGGTACATAATGTCGTTTGATCTGCATCAAATGCGCTTGACAACGTATTGGTTACAAATAACCATCCTTCGTTATCTTTTTATGGTCGAGGTACAGTACAAAAACGCTTCGAGTGCCCTCGTATGGCGGCGTATTGATGGAGATTGCGCACGTAATTCTGACCCTCCAGGCCTGCCAAAACCGGTTTCCGGCACGCGATTACGGGACGAATTTAAAAAAATCTCACAATTTCGTGTGACATGATATTTTTTGTTAAAGAACAGTAATGGAACGATAACGGGACTGACGATGTGAGTTTTCGACGTACGGACTCCCAGCGGCGTGCCGTGTCGTGCAGATAACAGGCGTGGCCAGATAGCGGCGTCTGGCGCGCTGATACGATGCGCATTCGGTTCGGGGATCGCTTGTCCACGACATTCGGCAAGAACGCCGTATGACCGGGTCGGACGCGACCGCATCCCGGTCCAGTGAGTGTTGAGGACAAAAAAGGCGCGATGAAGTCGGCTTGAGCCGTCTCATCGCGCCTGTCGATCCGGACTGTGCAAGACAGTCCGGGTCAGGTGGGTGCGTTCAGTTCTTGGGCCAGCCGTTCATGACCGCGTCCTTGACCGATTGCGGCAGGGGCACGTAGTCGAGCTTCACGGCTTCCGGATTACCGTTCTTGAGTGCATAGCCGAAGAAATCCTTCACAGCCTTGCCCTGCGCGCCGTCCTTCGGATCTGTCGGTACGAGCACGAACGTGGCACTCATGATCGGCCAGGCATTGGCTCCGGCGATATCGAGCAGGTCGACGGCATATCGGTCTGCATGAGCCCAGTCTGCATGGGCTGCAGAAGCGGCGAAAGAGGCGGCATCGGGCTTGATGAAGGCACCGTCATGATCGCGAAGCTGCGCCATGTTGAGATGGTTGCGGCTGGCATAGGCATATTCGACATAGCCGATACCGCCTTCGGATTCCTTGACGCCAGAAGCAACGCCGTCATTTCCACGCGCGCCGGCGCCTCCGGCCCAGGCTATGGAAGTGCCTGCACCGAATTTCTGCTTCCAGCTCGGCGAGAGCTTGGCGAGATAGGACGTGAAGACAAAGCTTGTGCCGGATGCATCGGCACGATGGATTGGTGCGACGTCGGTATCGGGCAGCTTCAGTCCGGGGTTGAGCGCGGCAATACGCGGGTCGTTCCAGCTGGAAATCGTTCCGTCATAAAGGCCCGCAATGGTGGGGCCATCGAGCTTGAGCATGCCCGGCTCAATGCCAGGAACATTCACGATCAATACGATACCGCCCATGACGGTCGGGAACTGATAGAGCTTGTTGCTGTCGAGTTTGGCAGCGTCCATAGGCTTGTCCGAAGCGCCGAAATCGACAGTGCGGGCGATAGCCTGGTTCTGACCGGCACCCGAACCGACGCTCTGGTAGTTCACCGAGGTACCGATTGCCTTCTGGGCGGTTTCACCCCAGGCGCCATAAATCGGCGCGGCGAAGCTCGACCCGGCCCCTGTGATCGTTGCTGCATGCGAAACGCCGCAGCTCAGAGCCAAGGAGAGGGAGAGAGCGCCAAAAATCCGGGAAAGCTGCATTGTTTGACCTCGATAGATCGTGATGACGGCTCGTTCTATCGGTGCCCGACACAGGAAGATACAGTTATAAGATGATAGTTTTATGAAAGCCTGGCCCCGGCCTCACGAGGGTTTTCCGGTCGATAAACCCTCTGATGACGGTAGAGTGCTGGGGTAAATTCCTGCCCCCGGAAACGGCAAACGCCCCTCCTGAGAGGGGCGTTTGGTATCGCTGCGATGACGGGCGTTCAGAAACTGACGCCGGTTTCCAGATCGATAAGAAGGGCATTCTTGTAGCGGTTCGTACCGCCGGGATGCCAGATGTACTGCAGGCCCGGGCGTATGGTCAGCCATGGGGACGGACGCCAGCCATAGTTGATTTCTCCCGAATGTTCGCCGCTCGGCTTGAGCAGGCCGGTATCCTGCGTCTGCGTTGCCTGAAGAGCGCCGACATAGGCACCGAGCTTCGGGTTCACGAAGTTGAACTTGCCACCGATGCTGATGGTATCGTTCGGACGGTTCCA
Organism: Asaia lannensis NBRC 102526; assembly: GCF_024054035.1. Classification (GTDB taxonomy): domain Bacteria; phylum Pseudomonadota; class Alphaproteobacteria; order Acetobacterales; family Acetobacteraceae; genus Asaia; species Asaia lannensis. Next base: position 3,202 of record NZ_JAMXQU010000009.1, on the reverse strand, counting down.
GAATGTGCCCTTACGCACCACACCCCAGGTGATATAGTAGGGTGCGATAGCCGTACGCGGGTCGCCCCATGTGAATGACATGAATGCCACGGTCGAACGTGACGGGTCGCTTCTGTCGCGCTGCAGCATCTGATCGGCCATGAACCAGCCACCGAAACGGCCACGAACCTTTTCGATGGGCAGATTGCCAAGCACGCTCGTCGGAAGTTCGAACCCGCCGAGCTGGGCATAGACGTTCTTGACTTCTGACGTATCCCAGTAACCGCCGACCTTGATATTGGTCGGCAGGCGTCCCTTGCTGTCGGTTCCACCGAAATGCCACCCCAGCTGCACGGGTATGTAGGCACCGGTCGAACCGTGAAGCCACATTTTCCAGGCATAGCCGGTGTTCGAAATCGTGGGATCGACGTTATAGATACCGGTCGAGACCAGCATGCGCTCATCGCCGAAGGGGTACAGTTTGACGAAGGCACCGGGATGGGCGGTCGGATAATATCCGTAGCCCGAGTTGCTGGCGATACCCTGCGGCATGCCGCAGATCGCGTTCGTTTCGAACTGACAGTAGAGATTCATGCCCCAGTGCATGGTGGACTGGGCAAAATCGTTTTCCGTGTTGATCCAGCCGATTTCAGTATCGACGTAGCGGTTCCACTGCATTTCCCACGACAGGCGCGTAAAGCGTATTGTCTCACCCGAACCGAAAATCTGCTGTGGGCTGTTCAGTGCAGGAAGCTGCTGACCGATGCCAAGACCCGCGCGCTCGGTAAGGAGCATATGGAACATGCCGTAATTATGGCCGGTCAGCTGCGCGAAATTGATATCCACGCCCAGCGCGACTTCATGGGCGTAGCGGACTGTCTGCGCACGACCGCCTGTCGGGTTGCCTGCACTGTCCTGAAGATAGTGCCCCTGCGGAACGATACCCATGTTCTGCAGGCGCGTACGCAGGCCACCCCAGTCACCCGTCATTGTGGGCTGCTTGAGCCAGTCGGAGAAACTGGCGGGAAAAAGGGCTTCGTTTCCTGGTACGGGAACAAAGGGATGCCGAACCGTACCAAGAGTAGGCTGGCTGCGATCGTACGGGCTGCCGAAGAGGCTTGGCGGGTTGTCTGCGCCTTTCCCGGCGTGGTTCTGCGTTGCCATTTCCTTGACCGTCGGATCCAGAGTGGCGGCTGTCTGGTCGCTCGGGCTCGCCTGCTGGCTCTGACTTTGCGCCATGACGGGCGAGGCGAGAAGGCAGCTCCCCAGAATGGTTCCGGCCGCCCAGAGCGCCCCACGCTTTCCGGCATTCTTGACAGGCATGATCGCGCAATCTCTCCGTTTCGATAGGGATGAACCACCCTAGTTGACAGGCACTCCCTATCGACATTTCAAACCGTGACAAGCGAATTGGCATGTCTTCCAGCGCGCTCACGATGTGGGTTCGGTAGGTGTGCTCTTGCGGCAACACTCACATTTTGAGACTGAAACGTGAATTTATCGTTTACATATCAACTATACGCCTGCCGTGTCAGGGGTTTGGCACCGGATCGCAGGATCCAAGCGCCAAAAAGCGGATGATGAAGCCATATTTCGTGGCGCCATAGCCCAGTCGGCAGCCTGAGCCGATTCCTTGCATCGCTTTGCAACGGCGATTCGGTCAGAACCAGCTTCGTATGCCGATCGTCAGCCGCAATGACCCTGCGCTATCGTCTCTCTGATGCGCAAAGCGTCGGGCCTGCTGGAGGTATCCGTCATAGGTGAGGGCAATATAGGGTGCGAACTTGCGCCACACCTCGTAGCGCAGACGCAGGCCCGTATCGATATCGGAAAGGCCCGCTCCGTTTCCTCTGGCCTTGTCAGCTTTTGAATAGAGATTGAGCTCCACCTGAGGCTGCAAGATGAGACGATTGGTCAGGAGTATGTCGTATGACCCTTCGAAACGGCCTGCAAACTGACCACGGTCGCTGACATACCCCGTAGCCTGAAGCTCGAACTGGTAAAGGGCTAGCCCCTGTATGCCGAATGCTCCCCAGCTGCGTGCCGGACCGCTATCCAGATCGACACGTACGCCACCCTGCACATCGAAATAGGTCGAGATCGATCGGCTGTAGAGGAGCTCCTGATCGCCGTCGTCCATTCGCCCTCTGGTAACCGTTCCCTCGGAGCGTAACCAGAGCCTGTTATAGTCGCCGCCAACCCAGGCCTGGCCGTCCCAGCGGAAGCTCGAATTCCTGCCGGCGAGCCGCCCCTCGAACTCATCGAGCAGACCATGGACCCATATACCCTGATCCATGACAGGCATGACGCCATCGATATAGCTTGGCATGGAGGCGGCGGCGGTCGCGCTGCTCATGGGTGGCGTCGCTGCCGTGCTGTGCTCCGTTGTGCCGTTCATATCACTCATATCCATGCCGTCCATTGCCGTAGTGCCGTGCATAACGGTCTGGGCATGGCCGGGTGTCGCGCAGCCCAGCGCACCTGCGAGCGCAGCCACCCCCGCAGACTTCATGAACAATACGGTCTTCACGTGTCTTACGCTCATGATACGACCACCGTGCGGAACATGCCGAGATGCATGTGGTAAATCAGGTGGCAATGCAGCGCCCACATTCCCGGCGTATCGACCGTCACGAGGTAACTCAGCTTCGAGCCGGGTTGCGAAATAAGTGTATGTTTGTTCGGCCGTAGATCGCCTTGGCCGTTTTCCAGTTCGCTCCAGAACCCGTGCAGATGAATCGGATGTTCCATCATCGTGTCATTGATCAGGGTAATACGGACGCGCTCGTTCAGCCTGAGCTGGATCGGTGGCGCTTCCGAAAATTTCTTCGCATCGAACCCCCAGATATAACGCTGCATGTTTCCCGTGAGATGAAGAACGATCTCCCTTCCTGGCGGACGCAGATCCGGGGCAGGGCGCAATGCCCGCAGCATGGAATAGGCGAGGACACGGCGCCCGTTGTGATCCAGACCGTCGCCCGGCTCTGCAAGACGGTCGATCGGATGCATCGCCACGTTCTGGTTTTCGACATTGCGCGGTGGTGGGCCGGGATCCTCGACCTGCAGCGCTTGCGGGCGTGCTGGCACGGACGGTACGGTTGACCCATCCGCGCTCTCATGTGCCATGCCGCTCATGCCGCTCATGCCGCTCATGCCGCTCATGCCGCTCATGCCGCTCATGCCGCTCATGCCGCTCATGCCGCTCATGCCGCTCATGCCGCTC
>NZ_JAMXQU010000008.1 GCF_024054035.1 Asaia lannensis NBRC 102526 | reverse complement strand
ACCGCCAGGCTATGGCTGAGGTCTTTTGTCAACGCAGCCTAGGATTAACGTTACCCTGCGCTCCAATGCCCGTCAGTGTGACGACACCCGTCGAGCTTATTACAGACCCAGCTGTGTAGTCACCGCCGTAATCGCCCAGAGCAATGCTGGAATTATCGCTCAGAGTGATGTTCAGATTGCCGTCAACATGAACCTGGCTGCTGGTGCCATCAGAACCATACACCCAGCATCGATTGCTGTTCGCAGCAACGTATACGTTGGTCGTCGTGTCCGCCGGAGTCGTGGCGTCAGCTTTGGCAAAATCACCAGAAAGGTTTATATTGTTCGCCAAATTATCCGGCCCCGCCTAAAGTTAATCCAAAGTCACTTCGATCTTCGGTCGTATTGGGATCATCCCTTTATAGACCCTGATTAGTGGAGATTTCACTTACGTATTCGTTAAATACGCGCAACATCCGATCATCGGGCTATTCCCCTGAAAGCACGCGGCAAAATGCCGACAGACGATGAAGAAACGAAGGTTCGATGTCGTTAATGCCTACGCTCAGTATGGAGAAAGGTTTCCGGCATTTCATCCTTCATTTCAAGCATCTGGTAAAAAACAATCTTGCTTTCATGAATTTACGTTACTTCTCGGTAAAGTTCGTTTCAATCAGGCAAGATTCGCTTCATACATCAAACCGGATAGCAATGTTTGACCCGGGACTACTCAACTCACGCCGACATAACACGCTCAAGAAAATGCCGTTAGCTCAGATCGATCCCCGGTCAGGAGAGGCCTAACCCGCTCGCCCCACGAGCTGTCACCGCTAATGGAAAGCCAAACGCGCTTTCGCTAGAACGATCTGCTCTATACCTTCTGCCGGGACCCGGACCGATAGGCTACCGACATCGGTTTCAACAGCGGCAAATGACCTCCGCTCGTGGTGCGTTCAACGCTCCGGCGGGAATTCACTCCGGCTGTCTCCCCGATACTTCTCCCGAACCCGACGCTTTATCGGCAAGTGTCGTCGTGCGTCATGTCGGCCATATCCCACTCAGAAACCTTGGTCCGAGCCTGGACTGGCAGGAAGATACCGGACAATACCGCTAATTCCATGTTTCTGTCGGAGACCGATTGGCATTACGGATTCCACGTTTTTTTTCGAATGCCCACCGTTTCCGTCGCCGCTCCCCGACCGGCAATATTCTACCAAATCGGCCACTTCTAAGAGCTTCGAATTAATCAGCAAATAACCTGTTTGATATACGAATTACCTCCACCACAGGAAAATAGCATAACAAAGATTATAGGTCTTAACATTCAAATTCGAAGACCTTGCTCCACAAGAGAGAGCAGGCGACGGATCGATACGCGTATTTCGCAGTATGAACGCACGAGCACAGCCATACGTCTCTCCAGATTAACACTCGTGTCTATACGGTTGCTTTAGCGTGACGGGAGCGTCAAAATACGCGGATTCAATCTGTAATCTCAAGTAAGACGAGCATAATCCGATGACCGATACCACTTTGAGTAGCCGTTTCACGTGGGCAGAAGGCACCACGAGTGAAGGTGACATTAATAATATTACAGTCAATCCCGGACTTGTACCTTGCTGGATTTCGGGCAACCCTGGAGATGCGGCTTTTACAATCGACGGCACCATGATTGTTAATATGGGTGAGGGTGCGGGTATTGCGCTTGGTGTATGGGACGGCTCGTCACTGAACAGCGCCACGCTGAGTGCAACTGGTGTTCTGGTGGTTAACGGGAGCGGCGTTCAGGGCAGCGCCTCTGGATATGACAGCATAACCGCAAAAGGATTTTCAATCTGGCAGGAAATATTACGAACAATGGAAGTATTACTATAAATAACTGCTCGATTTACAACTACAACGCCAGCTGCCATATGACCGGGTCAGGGACAATCAATCTGAACAATGTCACACTCGCGTCCGCCGGCGGCAAACAGCTTTGCTACGGCAATCCGACATTCATGAGCATTACTGGCCAAACCATTAATATGAATAACTCTCAGGTCGCCTTTGGCTGTGCGGCTGTGTCTGGTGGTGGCGTAGCGAGTAACCTGACAATCAATCTCACCGGTGGGAACAACTATATCGGATTCATCCCGAATACGTCAGTATCGTCAATAACCGTTACTGGCTTCGGTATCGGCGACATTATCGATCTTGCTGCGAAAGGCGTTACCGACTCATATCAGTACGACCCTTCAAGCGGTGTCTTGCTGATCTACGCAACAATTTCCGGAAAATTGCAGCAGATATCCATTAATATCGGTCTCGGCTACGATCCCAATGGTTTCAGTCTGGCGTCGACGTCCTCATCCGACACGGAAAAGGGTGTCACGTATAATTACCCGGCCCCATGCTATCTGGCTGGCACTCTCATCTCGACACCGCGAGGTCCCGTTGCTGTCGAAAACCTCACCGCCGGAGATGAAATAATCATCCATACTCCGCAAGGTGGAACAGAAACAGATATCATTCTTGCCACAGGAAACAGGCGACTCACCGTACATGAAGATGGCGCCACCTATCCTGTGTGCGTCAGAAAAGATGCCCTGGGTGAGGGCATACCGGACCGAGATCTTTATATTACCGATGAGCATTGTCTGTTTCTGGAGGGAAAATTCATACCCGCAAGAATGCTCGTCAATAACGCCACAATCCTTTATGACAATACCATACGCGAGTATGAGATATTTCATTTTGTTTTGAAAAATCATTCTGTTGTTGTTGCCAATGGCGTTTATTCGGAGTCATTTCTACACGAAAGCCATCCGAATTTTTTGTCGCTCAACGATGACGCGAGCGAACTGAATGCTGCAGAACGCTTCCCCGTCGTAACGGATATCAGAGAAATCGAGCCTATCTTTAACCAGATCGTGCGTCGCGCTGCACTCAATATGCCGGCATTTACACCGCATAACCCTGAGATCAGTCTGGTCGTGAACGGAAAAACCGAAGTCAAACCGGCCCGTATCAACGGAAATAAAGCCGTGTTTGTCATAGACGAGCCGTTCGATCTGCTTGCTTTACGGGCAAGACAGTTCCGCCCAAGCAACGCAATCGGCCCGTTCTTCGACGATCGACGCGATCTTGGCGTTCTGGTGGGAGAAATCAAGCTCTTCAAACCGCAAGATACGAGCAGTTCCAGCGCACATCTGACCGATGTTCCCGTGCCGGGCTGGCATTCACTCGAATGCAGAAATCTCCGCTGGACGCGAGAAACTGCCTATATAACGGATTTGCAGAACGATTACGGCAGCGCGGTGCTTTCCGTAGAAGTTCTGCCCACACAGTTTTATTCGTTATAAACCGTTCAGGATCTGCCGGCGTTCTGCGAAAAATCGAACACTTATCATTACCAGCTCGTCCTGTCCTGGCGAGCACAGCGAGTGGCGATCCCACGAGATTGCCTGTCTCAGGCTTTCAATGCCAGGCCTGAAAGGTCAGGACTGGCAGGATGCGTCACTCGGCGCGTGCACAATGGCGAAGCTTATCGCACCAAGAGTTCACAGGCGTGCTTCTCACGCAAAGTATCGCACGCGCCCATAAATATCAGCTTCTCGTACGCGGAGCCTTCATAGCCGCACGCCAGCCTGTTGGCAGCGGCACCGCACTTCCGCGCAACGATTACATCCATGGATGAATATCGTCGTCCTCATTGATCCAGCCTAAAGAGCGCATCTCCGTGGCGATCCAGCCAATTGACGTCTCCTTGGAGGGGTGCAGTTCGAAGGCATGTGGATAGCCGCTCTCCGGCATCGTGGTCTCGACGGCCTCTGTCGGGAACGCAAATCCCTCGTCCCGAACGGGTCGGGTCAGTATATCAATAACCGCTACCCGCTTATCAGGATCGAGACACTGGGTGATCGATCCAGCAAGGATTGTTTTCAATTGTGCGGCCTCGTCCGGATACCGGCCCGCCCATTTCTCCGTGACGACGAACTGCTTCTCAAGATGGCCTGGGCGAAGAGAGCTTGAGCCACCGACTATGCGCCCGATCCCCGCCCTCTCAGCAGCGGCCCCCCAGGGAGGACCTGCGCAAAATCCATCGATTTTTCCTGTCGACAACGCGTCGAGCATTGTGTCGGGGGGCATGATCGCAACACAGTCGATAGCCTGAGGACAATGCTCAAGCAGGTATTGTCGCAAGAGCAGAAAATGCGTCGAGTAGGCATGAACTACGGCCAATCGAGGCGCAGTTTCTCTCTCCAGGGCACCATCACGCAAAACGATCGTATTGCCGCCATAAGACAGGTTGGCTGCGACCAGTAACGGCGTCGGGCGACCACGCTTTCCGAGATATGTCATGATCGCGAGCGGCGGAAACATGACGGCGGCATCCAGATGCCCCCAGCTTAGTCCATCGGCTATATTGGACCATGAGGGCTCAACCATGATTTTTGCCGCAATCCCGGCCTTCTCGAACAATTTCAGCTCTCTGGCCATCATGACGGGCAAACTGTCAGCCAGACGAAGAAGCCCTATGCGAAGAGGGACCGTCATGGTTTGGCACCGGATAGATTGACATCAAGGTATTGCTGGCAGACATCCACCATGCGTCTTCCCTCCTGCATGGCACGCTTTTGAAACCAGCGATGTGCGGCTGCTTCGCCTGCCTTTTCATGCATTATGAACAGCCTCTTGGCGCGATCAATTACCTCACGCTCTGCCAGGTGACGTTGCGCTTCATTCAGCGCAGCTGCCTGCTGCTGGAAACGCGCATAAAGCGCGATGGCAGCACGCAGGACAGGTTTGACGTCATGTGGAAGCGCGCCGATCACATTATAAGAGCATACGCCGGCGTCGAAAGCCTCCTGCATCAGGGCTTCATCATCCCGGTCGACAAACAGCGCCACCGGGCGACTCTGCGCTGCTCCCGCAAGCACACGAACACTGTCAAGCGCATCGCGATCGGCCGTTCCCAGATCGACCAAGACAATATCCGGTTTCCCCAGACTTACGGCTTCGATCAATGGCATGCCCGAAGCCGGGCATATGACTTCAAGATCCGTATCGGCTGCAAGCAGCTCAGACAGCGCAACAGCGCGATGCGAATTGGAGTCGGCAATCAAAACACGCATAGTTCAGTATACGTCTCGGGCGTAGCGTCCCGTTCGCGTCATTTCGCTCATATACTGGGTGACTTGCGACAGCTCCATTTTCCCGTGCTCTTCCAGGATTTCTCGCAGGGTAAGATCGACATCGCGTGCCATATGCGTTGCATCGCCGCAGACGTAGATATGGGCACCACGCGCAATCCACCCCCAGAGATCCGCACCGACGGCCCTCATTCGATCCTGAACATAAATACGCGCTTCCTGATCGCGCGAAAATGCCAGATCGAGGCGCGTAAGAACGCCCGCATCACGCAAGGCCTCAAGCTCCTCACGAAAATAGAATCCCGAAGCTGCATGGCGCTCTCCGAAGAACAGCCAAGCGCCACCAGATGCATTGATGGCGGCCCGATGCTGCAGAAAACCTCTGAAAGGCGCAATTCCTGTACCCGGTCCAATCATGATGATCGGGATCGCCCCGTCGTCAGGCAAGCGAAAGTGACCCGATTTCTGTACAAAAACCTGAACCTCTCCACCTGTGCCCTGACGAGCGAGCCAATTCGAACAGAGACCGGGATAAGGATCGTTTGCAACCCCTATCGTCAGATGTACCTCACCAGGATAGGCGAGCGGCGACGAAGCAATAGAATACAGTCGTGGTTGAAGCCGGCGAAAAAGGACAGGAATATCTCTCAGGGCTATACCATGTCCCGAAGTGGCAAGCATGTCCGGCAGATAGCCTGCGCCTGCACCAAGGTGGGTCTGCATCGCAGCGCTGGCGCGCGAAAGGTCAAAATGTATGGTCAAAGCCTCGCGCAACGTCGTCGTTTTGCCCGAATGCAGAACAATTTCCGTCTCCTCAGGAAAACCGAGAACGCTCAGCACTCTCTCTACAATATCTGACCTGTTACATGGCCATATGCCAAGAGCATCCCCCGGCTCATAAGCAAGATCCGTTCCATTTATATCAAATCCAATCAACCGCGTCTCGCGGTCGGACTCAGCAGGGGTAATACGCACATTGCGGCAGAGTCGTACTGCCAATGGGGCCGCACGCGGGTCATCTGCAGGCGGGCCTGGACGTGTCAGCCCCGTCTTTTCCACTCCCAGCGCTGCATAAAGCCGAGATTGCCAATCCGCCCGATTGTCGTCATCCGGTTCACATTCGTGTCGGGCAAGAAGCGTTTGACTGCCAAGCTGCCCCAGTCGTTTGTCCAGCGCCCGGCCAAAGCCACAGAAACTGGCATAAGTTGAGTCGCCGAATGCGAGCACAGCGTGGCGCATGCCAGTTATAGGCGCAGTCCGGGCTTCCAGCCCCGTCCAGAATGCGGCGGCGCTATCAGGTGGATCGCCGTCCCCGAAAGTAGACACTACAAATATGGCATCTCCCGTCGGAAGATCGTCGGCCGATACGGTATCCAGACAGATACAGGGCCAATCCATTGCTTTGGCCAACGTATGAGCGGCGGCTTCAGCGCGCCCGGTCTGAGATGCCCAGAAAACGGTCGGCCCTTTGGTGGGCAGGTCAGAGGCCGGCAGCATTTTGCGTGCATACAGGCCCGCAAGGAGCCCATCGATACGCAAACGTTCCCCTCCGGCAATCGGGGCGTGTGGCGGTACGAGCGGCACCTCCCCGGGGAGAGGCGGAGACAGGCGTAACCCTTCCAGAAAACCACTGAGCCACCCCCTTGCAGTTTCTGACAAAGGCAGTGGGGGGGCCTGCTCGATGCCAATCAGGCTCGCCAGATGCTCGACCGGCTGAGAGTCTATGCTCTTGGTCGGAGCCGGTACCCGACTCAGGTTGACTGCGCAAAGTTTGAACCCCGGCTGGAGCGAGACCGGATCCACCTCATCAGACGTCAGCGCATTCACGGCCAGATCCTCTCCGAATGCATCGTTCCAGTGAAATGGGGCAAAACACACGCCCGGCGGCACACGATCACTCGTGCGCACCGGCAGCGTTGCCGCCCCGCGCCTAGACCGGATCATCACACGGTCATCGGGAGCAAGCGCCAGATCACGTGCGATGTCGGGGTGGATCTCTATGAATGGTCCGGGATGAAGCTTGCACAAAGAGTCGACCGTGCCTGTCTTGGTCAATGTATGCCAGTGATGCTGCAGGCGGCCTGTATCGAACACGAATGGATAAGCCTCGTCCGTCTGTTCTCCCGCACCGAGAAACGGCCGAGCGAGAAACTGCGCACGCCCGTCATCTGTGGCGAAATACGGCCCCGAAAGAGGATCTGGCTTATACCGGACAGGGTGACGCGCCTTTGTATCACCAGGTGGACAGGGCCACTGGACTGGTCCCTGCTCGAGGCGCGCATGACTGATACCCGAAATATCGTAACCGGTTTGGGGATTGGCAAAACCAGCTGCCTCGGCAAATACTTCTGCGGCACTGGAAAAATCGAACCCGGTATATCCCATTGCACGCGCGACCCGGGCAATGATTTCCCAGTCAGGCATTGCCTCACCCGGCGGAGGCACGGCAGCTCGCGTCAAGGTCATGGTCCGGTCGGAACCAACCTGCACGCCTTCTCCCTCCGCCCAGAGCGCACCGGGTAACAGGATATCGGCGTAAGAGCCCGTTTCCGTTCCTTCGAAAGCATCCTGCACAATTACGCATTCTGCTTTCTCCAAACCCGCAATAACGCCATCACGACGCGCAACGCTTGCTACCGGATTGGTACAGATGATCCAGACTGCCCTGATCTCACCGCGTGACATTGCTTCGAACATACCGATTGTGCCAAAGCCTGCCGCCTCACGGATCGTACCAGGCGGCAAATTCCAAATAGTCTCGGTAAAGGCCCTGTCCGCCGCCGCCATTGTGCTACGCTGCCCCGGCAAACCGGGGCCCATATACCCCATCTCCCGGCCTCCCATCGCATTGGGTTGACCCGTGAGCGAAAACGGACCGCTTCCCGGCTTGCAGATGGCACCCGTGGCCAAATGCAGGTTACACAATGCGTTCGTATGCCACGTACCGGTCACACTCTGGTTCAGCCCCATGGTCCAGAGACTCATCCATGAGCCCGATTCCCCGATCCAGTAGGCAGCCTTTTTGAGATCATCGATTGCAAGGCCCGTTACCTCAGCGACCCGTTCGGGCCCATACTGCGACAGAAACGGGATCATCGCCTCCCAATCGCGCGTATGACGGGTGATGAATTCATGATCGATGGCATTCCATGCCAGCAACAGATGTAGAATACCGTTCAAGAGGGCGAGGTCGGTACCCGGTCTGATCTGAAGGAAGAGATCAGCCTTGTCTGCTGTCGCTGTCCGCCGTGGATCGACCACAATCAGCCTTGCGCCCAGCCGCTTGCGATCAAGCAGACGCAGGAACAGGATCGGGTGACAATCGGCCATATTCGCGCCGATAACGAAAAACAGATCGGATTGGTCGAAATCCTCATACGAACCGGGCGGCGCATCCGACCCAAGCGAGGTCTTGTATCCCGCTCCTGCCGAAGCCATGCAAAGGCGCGAATTGGACTCGATATGTTGAGTACGCCAGTAACCTTTGGCGAGTTTATTCGCCAGATATTGCGCCTCCATCGTCATCTGGCCAGAGACGTAAAGAGCAAGTGCATCCGGCCCGTGCGTATCGAGAATAGCGCGAAGCCGCCGCGCCGTTTCCTCGATCGCATCGCTCATACCCACGGGTTTTCTTGGAGCGCCCCTCGCTGACCGGCTGGACGCATGACGCATGCGCCCTGGAGCCGTAATCGGCTTGTCGCAGGAACTGCCTTTGGTGCATAGCCGCCCACGATTGGCCGGGTGCTCGGGGTCGCCACGCAGTTTTACGATCCGCCCGTCTTCAACGTCGAACAGGATGCCGCATCCTACTCCGCAATAAGGACATGCCGACCGGATGGTGTTATGTGCCATCGCCTTGGGTCAGACCGGTTCCAATGCTGGCTCCCGGCCACGAATTTCCACGTTTCCTTCCCTGATACGCGCATCCCACACGCGGAGTGATACTGTACCGTCCTCAAGGCACACCCCGTCACGCAGGCGGAAATGCTGTTTGTAGAGCGGAGAAGCCACAACAATTTCTCCCTTCAAATCACCCACTATGCCTCGCCCGATCACGTTGGCTTTCGAGAACGGATCGTGATTATCGATGGCAAAAACCTGTGCAGGCGCCGAGATTGTCGCAGGCAGGCAGAAGAGAGCGATCTGGGCGCCCTCCCACCAGGCGACGACTCCCGAGCCGGGAACAAGGTCTTCCTCCTGACAGAGCTTTTGCCAGTCCGTCGGACCCGGGCCCGCAATACAGCCAGGGCCGTTTTCATCGGGCTTGATCTGATCGCGCTCAGGCACCGTTCTCACGTTGGGGTCAGCACGCGTATCGTTGACGAAGGTTCTGAAACGCCTGAGCTTGTCGCTATCGGAAAGCGCCTCGCGCCACTCGCAATGATAGCTATCCACCACGGCCTGCATCTGACGCTCAAGTTCATCAGCAATGCCAAGGCTGTCGTTGATAATGACATCCCGCAGGTATTCGATTCCACCCTCGAGATTTTCCCGCCATACCGAAGTTCTCTGCAATTTGTCAGCAGTCCGGATATAGAACATCAGGAGGCGGTCAATATATCGAACAAGTGTCGCTGAATCGAGATCAGTTGCAAAAAGCTCCGCATGCCGCGGACGCATTCCACCATTCCCGCAAACGTACAGATTCCAGCCATTTTCAGTGGCGATCACCCCGACATCCTTGCTCTGCGCCTCTGCGCATTCACGTGTGCAGCCGGATACCGCAAATTTCAGCTTGTGCGGACTACGCAGACCCTTATAGCGGTTTTCGAGATCGAGTGCCTGACCCACGCTATCCTGCACGCCGTATCGACACCAGGTACTCCCCACGCATGACTTAACGGTGCGGGTCGACTTTCCATAAGCGTGACCGGTTTCAAACCCGGCCTCTATAAGTTCGGCCCAGATATCGGGGAGCTGATGGATCTGTGCGCCGAACAGATCGATACGCTGACCACCGGTAATTTTCGTATAGAGCCCATGCTTCTTGGCAACCTGCCCCAGGACAATCAGCTTTTCCGGTGTTATTTCGCCGCCTGCAATGCGCGGCATAACGGAATAAGTGCCATTTTTCTGCATATTGGCCATGAAGGTGTCATTCGTGTCCTGCAGCGGAATATATGCCGGATCGGTGATCGGTTTGTTCCATGCAGATGCCAGGATCGAGCCAACGGCAGGCTTGCAGATATCGCATCCCAGACCGCCATTGCCATACCTGTCCATCAACTCGCTGAACGTCTGGATGCCGTGCACCCGAACCAGCGCGTATAATTCCTGCCTGGTATAGGAAAAATGTTCGCATAGGGAATGATCGATTTCTATCCCGCGAGCAGCCAGTTCATTCTGGAAGACAGATTTGAGCAGTCCAGCGCAACCACCGCACCCCGTCGATGCTTTGGTCTGCTTCTTCAGGGCGCCGAAATCCGCACAACCCTGTTCGATAGCCGCATTGATCGTTCCTTTTGTCACATTATGGCATGAGCAGATCATCGCTGTATCAGGGAGAGAATCAGCCCCTAAAAGCGCGGCCCCTTCTCCCCGCGGCAAAATCAGCGCCGCAGGATCGGCAGGTAGTCTGATAGCATTCTGTACGAACTGCTGAATTGTATCGTAATAGGAATTATCACCAACAAGAACAGCACCCGTCACACGCTTGCCATCTGCCGAGACTACCAGACGCCGGTAGCTTCCATCAGCTTCGCCAATAAAACGATAGCTGGTCGACCCGGGCTCTGCACCCTGGGCATCCCCGATCGACCCGACATCCACTCCGAGCAGCTTCAGCTTTGTAGACATATCGGCACCTGTGAAGGCTGCCTCTTCACCTGCAATGACGGCAGCAACAGTGCGCGCCATGGCATAACCGGGGGCAACGAGACCGAAGGTACGCCCTTGCCATGCAGCACACTCCCCAATAGCGAAGACATGCGGGTCATCAGTGCGACAGTGGTCGTCTACCGCAATACCGCCACGCGCGCCTGTTGTTAGCCCACACTCACGTGCAACCGCGTCATTGGGTCGAATCCCGGCGGAAAATACGACCAGATCGGTTTCCAGAGACGTACCGTCAGCAAAGACAAGCCTGTGCCTCAGATTATCCCCCGGCTCGATCCTTTGTGTTGCGTGCGCCGTACGAACGTCTATGCCCATACGCTCGATCCGATGTCGCAAGGCGCGCCCCCCTTCATCATCGAGCTGAACCGGCATCAGGCGAGGGGCAAATTCGACGACCGACACACTCAACTCGAGCGACCTGACTGCATTGGCAGCTTCGAGTCCCAACAGGCCACCACCGATCACCACGCCATGTTTCGCTCCCTGAGCCGCAACACGGATCGCATCGAGATCGTCGAGCGTGCGATAAACTAGGCCGGCCGTTCCGGAACTACCGGGTATAGAGGGTACGAAAGGATAGGACCCTGTCGCAATCACCAGTATTTCGTAGGGGAAGCTACCCTGTCCGGTATGAACCGTCCGGGTGTTACGGTCGATGGCATCAACGGGCGTGTCGAGATGAAGCGATATCCCATGAGCGTCATGAAAATCCTCCCGATGCAGAAGTAATGAAGAGGCGTCCTGCGCAGTCATGTACTCGGACAGATGCACTCTGTCATAGGCAGCATGTCGCTCCGCCCCGAAGACGTGAATCGTATGGATTTCATGAAGTCCGTAGCTTACAAGCTGCTCTAGGCAATAATGCCCCACCATACCGTTCCCGATTATGATGATATTTGTCTTGTCGGTCATTTCCGGAATATCCCTCTCCAAGACTGGATCATAGTTGTCTGCACGCAAGAAGCATCGTCACGGGCATTCGGTCTCGTCGTGACAGTAGAGCCGGAGAACATACTGCATCCTACGCCGGGATCGTGCATGGCTGGAGCATTTCGACCGCCTCTGCCGACAAATACGCCAAGCAGCGCCTCTTGCTGCACACGAAATCCTGTTGTCCGCAGCCAGTCAGCCCCGTAGCGATCAGATCGCTCTGACGCAGCAAACCCGTGCACGTTCACGACGCCCCCTGCCGCGTTGCGACCCTCGTTTTTCCATAGCGCTCACGGGACTTGAGGGACGCTACCATTCCCAAAAACGACAGGAAGCCAAATAGCAGAAAAGCGACACCGTATCCGCCCGTCGCGTGACGTACGGAGCCCAGAAGAACCGGCAGACAGAACCCGCCCAGGCCGCCGCTCATGCCCACAAGGCCAGTCAGAATGCCGACGGACCTTGGGAACCAGGTTGGGACCAGTTGGAACACGGCGCCGTTTGCAAGTCCAAGAGCCATCATGCCGACGAAAAAAGTGACGAAGACAAAGAAGAAAGAGGGAAGACCAATACCGATCGATAGGTAGATAAGGCACACGACGCCGAACAGAATGGATAATGCGAGTGTACCACCCATACGATCGGCCAATGCACCGCCCAGTGGACGCACGAAAGATCCAGCAAATACGATTATTGCAGTGCATAACCCAGCGGTCGCAGGTTTGAGACCATATTGATCATTGAAGTAGATTGTCAGAAATGATGCAAGCCCGACAAAGCCGCCGAAAGAAACAGCGTACATTCCCATAAGGGCCCACACGTCCCTCGATCGCAGCAGCGGGATCCAGGCACGCACGCCACCTGCAGAACGGCGCTGGGGTGGCTCTTTGGCCAACACGAGGAAAACAAGAAGCACCAGAATCAGCGGCAGAGTCGCGAGCCCCAGAACATTGATCCAGCCAATCCTCACTGCCAGTCCTGGAGCGACAAGCGCAGCCAGAGCTGTGCCGGAATTACCGGCTCCAGCAATACCAAGCGCGGTGCCCTGATATTGTGGGGGGTACCAGCCGGATACCAGAGGCAAGGCGACGGCAAACGACGCTCCGGCGATACCGAGTATGATTGCCACTGGAAACATCGCCACGTAGGAAGAAGGCGCGATCAGCCAGGTCATAACCAACCCCAGGATCACAGCAATCTGGGCGATTATCGCCGTATGGCGGGCACCAAGCACATCGACACATGCGCCGAGAACCACGCGGAAAAAAGCTCCGGCGAGCACAGGCGTTGCCACCAGCAAACCTTTCTGGCTCGCATTCAGGCCCAAGGTATGAGAAATCGCAATGCCCAACGGTCCCAGCAGGACCCAAACCATGAACGAGCAATCGAAATACAGGAATGCTGCGATCAGTGTCGGCAGATTGCCTGCCTTGAGGAAGGCCCTGTCCATGACGGTTTCCAGATGACGGCACGTTTGCACTGGCCGTCACGCCTTCACGGCATCAGGTTCATCTTTGAACCTGAAACATAGATGGTTCGCCGAAGTATCTCGCATCGCCCTTGATGCGATCTGACGCTCGCAGAAACCCTAACAGGCAATTCGATGCGACGTCAAACTGATCTGGAGTCAAAATAGTGTGTCTGATTACACCGCGGGAGTGTTTGTGGACGGGTGCGTATTCGCTGAAATGATATACACAGACGCTGCAGCATCATGCCAAGACATCCTATCGCAATGGGCTTTCCATCACACGGCAAACGATTGCGGTCTCGGATAGGAGCGGGTTTAGAGGTCAGCCGAGACGATCACCGCAATTGTCCCGACAGTCACGGCAGATTGCAACGAGCGCACAAGCGTCATTGTGACTGAAGCTCCCCGGGAAAAGGCATCATGATGCGCAAGGCGCGTCATTGTCTCGAAAAGAGGCCCTGCAATTGCTACGATACGTCGAGAAACAGCTTTCCCGCCTAACGTTCAACCGGATGTGCAAGCCACCGCCAGCGCGAAGATATATCATGAATTTTGCCGGATGCAGAGCCACCCAGTGAAGTCCGGGGTAATTTTTGCTTATGTTGATATCCCGCAATACATATTCTTTACATTTAGCGCATAGCGATCCATTGAGAAATATTTTGCCCTGTTCAATCCCGATATTGCGAGAAAGTTCCTCAGCTCGAGGTTTCTATCCAGATTCCGGATCGCTTCTGCCAATTCATCGACATTGTACGGGTCGACGAGCAGCGCTGCATTACCGGCGACTTCTTCCATCGCATGAAGTCTACTCGTGAGAACAGGCGTGCCGATCATCATTCCTTCCAGAATTGGCAGACCAAACCCCTCTGCCAGGGAAGGAAACAGCACGGCACAAGCACCCGCGATCAGGTCGAACAGTTTCTGTCTTTCACACCACTGAATGTGGCGAACCAGATGAGGCCGTGGATGATCATTGATTGCCGCCATTTCGGCTGCCGCCCCGAAGCCATGATTACCAACCAAAATCAGAGTGCGGTTCGTCCCGCTGCGTCCATGCGCCAGAATCAGCCTTCGTATATTTTTCCGCTTCTCGATAGACCCGAAATACAGGAACGGGCTGTCCGGCTTGTTCGACCCCGGCGCGATCCTGTCGACAACTGGCAGAGAAACTGACTGACCAAGCACGACAACCTTGTCCCTGAACTGCGGGAATACGTCCTCGATATCACGACGAACGGCATCGGATATCGTCGCTATTGCAGTCGCCTGGCCCAGACACTGTTCAAGCAATTTCTCCATACGACCGGAGTTGATACCGGTCAGATCCGGCCGCAGTATTGGAACGAGGTCGTGAACTGTGACGACATTGGGAACCCCGTTCCAGCAAACGGGATATGGATAGGTCCAGTGAACCAGATCCGGCGCGAACGAGGCGCATGTGGTGGCAATCCGGCCAAAAGTAGAAAAATGAACCTGGATTTTTCGATAGAAATCCTCATTCGACCAGATTGCTTCCTGCTCCTGATAGGAGAGGACCTGTAGCTTTTTGAGGGACAAAAAAAAGCGACGCAGTTTGTTGCTCAGAGCGTACGGCTTTTTGATTATGTCACCACCCCCCGCGATGCCTACATGATCGCCATTACGTTGTATGGCATCGCACAGGTTTGACGCATAAGTGGAAACGCCTGTTTCTCCCGGGGCTCCTACATTACGCGCGCCGACCGCAATTGTCGCACACATGACAATGCTTACCTTATCGCTCCATCGTTTTCCTGCATACGGTGTGAAACAAAGTATCGAATACCGGCGTTGTCACCCCATAGTTGCTTTCTGAATCTGCATAGTGGTGCTTGAGATGATGCCGCTGAATGCTCTTTAATATTCTGTTAGAAAAACGGTGCTGATGCGTCGCGTAATGCCATCCGTCATACGCAATATACCCACAAAGAAACCCAAGAAAAAACGGTCTACCGAAAGACTGCCCCATTGTACTGATAAATACGAAATAGAACGCCGCTGCGAGTGGCAGGCTGACAATAGCAGGCATAAGATTGCGATAGCGGTCCCGCGGGAACATATGATGATTTCCATGAAGGACGAAAAGCACCGTACGTCCCAGCCTGGATGTGAGATGCATATGGAACAGGAAACGGTGCATCACATATTCGAACAGCCCCCAGATCGCAATTCCTGACAAAAGAGCCGCAACCATGCAGGAGAACGATATGCCACTTCCCAGCAACGCAAAATAAATATAACCGAGGACTACAATACTCCACAGCACTCCAAACATACTCGCCGGCATGAATGTGAGACATTCCAGCCAATAGGTGCGAAATATTGTAGGTCGGTGCTTTTCCAATATTCAATACTCTTCGAAGGTGAACCAAGGCTCACAGGGTGCAGTACGATAGGACAAGTCTCACTTCTTTGCACTACAAAATTAAGTCGATGCCTCTGATTGCTCTGAGCCCTGACGATGTTTTACGGCCAGACCCTCGATCAGATGATGCAGTTCCGCCGGTGTGAGATCGGCCTTTGAATTCTCGCCTCGACCCGACTGCAAGACAACATAAGGCGTGAAGCGTTCCATGTCGCTGTAGGCGATCCCACGCAAGGACGGACGATGATCGCCAAAGAAGACAATCAGACTCGATTGCTGCCGCTCCTCCAGTCCAGACACCAGCCTACCTAGCATCCGGTCGCTGTTACCGATATGGCGCAGATAACTGGCAAGCGCCTCTTGGGGTTCCCCGGCCCATGGACCATGATTCTCCATAGTCACTGCATAGATGAAAACCGGAGACGCCGCGTCATCAATCTTTTGGAGCAATGTGTCGGCGAGATCACAGTCGCTGACGTATTTCCCTGCTCTGGCATTCCCCTGCAACGCACTACAGTCGTCCACTATGTCAAATCCTATGGCTGGCATCAACGCATCGCGCCCATAAAAGCGCAAGCCATGCGGATGTACGAACAGAGTACGATACCCACTATCTTTCAGTTTGGCAGGAAGCGCATAGGAAGCTTCCTGACGCGCGGTCAGAAACGGATCGTATCGGCGAAAACCGAGTTGTGCCTCATCACGACCAAACAGGACGCCATATTCAGTCCTCATCGTATAGGCGCCAAACCCACTGACCAGAAGATTGCCGTATGCATAAGCGTTGTCACGCGCTACCGTCAGATTAGGCACCAGATCATGATTGCCCCCTTTGAAAATCGAAGGATCCGCAAAGGACTCGCACTGGATCACGAGCACGACATCGACTTTCGGCTCGCCCGGAGAGATCTCTGCACGCGGAGGATCTGGCTGAAGCCCCCAGCATCGCCAGTAGATGACAAGCATACCCGTAACACCAAACTGCCCAATGTCACGTGGCCAGTCGGGCGCATGCGGGCGTGCATACCTCATATATAGCGCATAGAAGGCCAGCACCAGTGAGAGCACAGGAATGCAATAGAGCCGTACATGCAAGGACGCCGTAACGAGATAGCAGCCCAGAAAAACAATGAGTGATAACAGTGCAGCTATGCCGATCCACCCCAGCACCGGTATGGAGAATATGAAAAATTCCGGATTTCTCAATAGCTCGCGCAACGATATAATATCTGTGAAGTATACTGGTTCCCTTAGTATCCCGAATTTAATCGATGATGCTATAGATAACCCATACATCAGAAATAATGTGATTACAAAGCCAACAATTACTGAGCCAGATATTAGTGTAGCCAGCGAAAACAAACCAGCCGCAGCGGCAATATGGAACAGTAGAACCGATTGCCGCGACGAAATCCAGTTCTTGCCAGCAACCGGAAAAAGCAAAGTTGGCAGACTGCACAGACAAGCTGCCGCCATACCCAGGATAAGATACAAGATCACCGATCGCAGGCCATTCTTCCTCGTTGATGCGGACAATCACGCGTCATCCCCTTTTAGGACCAAACGCACGCTATCACTGTCAACGAGCATACTCTTGCCGCATTGAAGTTCCAACTTGGCCTTGCCTGACATGGAGCAACGCGCCTAGGAAGGTCATCCAGATGGGGCGGTTCACCCTACTTTGACATAGGTTTCTTTATTGAGGTTGTTGGTGATTGCGGTGAACATGACGGCGGACAGTAAAAAGCATCATTTTTTCTCCGCTCCGCCGTTCAGAAAGGACATGCCGCGCCTGTCACGAACGCCCCTTTCTGCCGGAAACGGAGAGACAGGTCAGATCCCCCACGAGGCGTTACGCGCAATCGGCGAAGCCGTTCGGTCGGAAGGAGTTGGAGGCACATTCTGGGAGAAGCCTTCAAGAAGACATTTCAAGGTTATTCTTACCGTACCAGACAATATCAACATCTCCGTCATCCGCAGAGTGTTGCTCTCTCTCAATGAGCGGGTTGATCGGGCCGACATACTGCTTGTCGTCCCGTATCGGTCTGCACGGTCGCTGAGAGTCGCCAGAATTCTCGGTCTGAACTATGCTCCGGCCGGAAAACAAGACCCGCATTCGCTAATGCCCGGACTCGACGAAGTTATCGCAATAGAGCCTGATGCCTGTCAGTACGACCTATGTATCCTGGCCGCGATCCACGACAAACCAGTTCATATATGGCATCGTAAAAGCCTGGAGCCGCAGCGTTTAACGCGCGTGCAGGCTCTGGAGACCTTATACAAAGAAGTAGAGTATATTTGTCCCTTTTCAGGACGCCTGATGTCTTGTCTGGAAACAATAAAGCTCCTCGTTTTCTGGAAAGAAATCATACAGTCCAACCGGCGCATCGGCGCTGTCATGGGAATGTCGCTCTGGAAGCGACCTCAGATTCGGCGGTTCCTCTCACAGGCGCCCGGCTCTCCACCGATCTCGTCGTCCGCACGCTCAGTGATAAGGCAATGCACCCACTCACGTAAGGAACAGGTCGCGATATGGGCAACACGCCTGCCTGACACGATCAGAGGCGCCCTGGAGGATGCTGGGCTACACGTCGTGCTCGTCGAGGATGGCTTTGTGCGATCGGTTGGGTTAGGTAGCGCTCTTCAGCCCCCGGCATCCATTTTTCTTGATACGCGCGGCGTTTATTACGACCCCTCGCAGGCGAGCGATCTGGAATATATTCTTGCCAATGCGCGGTTCGACCCCGAGTTGATGTCGCGTGCACGCGATATCATAAGACGCCTCAGGACACGAGGTATATCGAAATATGCTCACCAGCGCCCGGTTGCATCCACTGCGCCCCAAGAACGCTCCCGCTTGCGTATTCTCGTTCCGGGACAGGTAGCAGACGACCTGTCCGTCCTGCGCGGCGGTGGCGAAATCAAGGACAACCTGGCTCTGCTACGTGCCGTTCGCGCTGCTCGACCCGATGCGCATATCATCTATCGCCCTCATCCGGACGTCGAAGGCGGATACCGTAAAGGTATGCTACCAGACGCGATCGCGCTCGGTTTTGCCGATGAGATAAGCCGAGGGGGTAACATCATAGAGTGTATGACGCAAGTTGACGAACTCCATACAATGACGTCTCTGGCAGGATTTGAAGCACTCGTCCGCGAGATACCGGTTACCACATACGGCGTTCCGTTCTACGCCGGGTGGGGGCTCACCCAGGATATGGGTGTTATTCCCAAGCGCCGGGGGCGCATGCTTTCAATTGAAGAGCTGGTTGCAGGTACCCTGCTGCTCTACCCTCGGTACCTTGATCCGAAAACGCATCTTCCCTGCGCGCTGGAGATATTGCTGGATCGCTTTGACGATCCGGATCTCTGGCGCCCAACAGTATGGATGCACCTGCGCAGGCTGCAGATAGCGGCACTCAAACGCGCCGCACTTCTCTTTGCTACCCTCTCTCGTTCCACACGGTTTTCCTGATCAAACGATGCTTACTGAAACAAAGAAACAAAAATCCGACCGTCGTTTCCTGTTGCTGCAGGGGTTGATGGGGCCGTTCTTCGAGAGTTTGGGCAAGGCTCTCGCGGCGCAAGATCACGCTGTATGGAAAATCAACTTCAATGGGGGGGACTGTCGCTTCTGGCGTCTGCCGAACGGTATATCGTTCAGAGGAACAGATACGCAATGGCCCGTATTTCTCTTGGGCGTCCTTGAGAAGCTGGGCATCACAGATATTATTCTCTTCGGCGATTGCCGCCCTTTGCATCGCACGGCCATCAAGATCGGGCAGCAGCTCGGAATACGCATCTATGTCTTTGAGGAAGGCTATATCCGGCCAGACTGGGTCACTCTCGAACGAGACGGCGTCAACGGACACTCTACCCTCCCACGCAACTCGGAATGGTATATCCAGCAGGCACAGCGCTGTCCTCCGCTGGCTCCGCACAAAACCGTACCGTCGTCTTTCAGAAGACGCGCGCTGGAAGCTGTAGCGTATAATGCCTCCGACATACTGACGCGCTGGCGTTTTCCTCACTGGGAGGATTATCGACCATGGGGCGCCTGGTATGAGGGCGTAAGCTGGCTCAAACGTCTTGCAAAAAAGAAAAAAGCAATCGCAAGGTCACGTGAGTCGCTTCTCTGGCTGGAGCGAAACAATGCACCTTACATGCTGTGCCCCCTACAGCTGGACGCAGACTCACAAATCCACCTGCACTCTGATTTCGCGGGCATGACCCCCGCACTCAGCATGATCATGATCTCGTTCGCGAAGCATGCTCCCAAAAGTCTCTATCTGGTCATCAAGGAACATCCCCTCGATAATGGGGTCAAGAACTGGAAGCTGCTTGTTTCTGAACTCGCAGCGGCTCTGGGCATCTCTGATCGTGTTCGCTATGTCGAATACGGAGATATTGCCCATATCGTAGCGAAATCCTGCGGTGTCGTTACAATCAACAGCACGACCGGCACTCTGGCCCTGGCCAACAATATACCGGTCAAGGTACTGGGGCGCGCTGTCTACAATGTCGATCGCGTCACCGATCAGCAGTCACTTGATCAGTTCTGGATAAATCCGGCCCGCCCTGATCCCGAGACTTTGGAAGCCTTTATGAAAGTAATGATAAGCCGCTGTCTGATCGAAGGTGGCTTCTTCTCTGACGAGGGCCTCGCTTCGCTCGTGTCAGGCGCGATGAGCCGGATCAACAACCTTGAGTCCGAGCATGACGACATCGTGTTTCTTCCCTCACACCTCGAAGAGTAAGCATGTCTCTAACTTCCATGCCCGCTTCTCCGGTCTATATGGACATATCGCGTTTGCTATCGCGCGCGGGAATGCATGTTCCTACAGGAATCGACCGGGTAGAATACGAATATGCGATCTATCTGCAGCAAAACTGGTCCGGTCCTCTGACCTTTGTCGCTTATCACCCGATGCATGGCATCTGCCCGATCGATCGGAACAAAATTTCGCAATTCCTTGGACTGACAGCGGCACTCTGGGACGGAAGAAAGATAAATCCATCTACCCTGAAATGGATGGCGCGCCGGATACTTCTGGGCGTTTCTCTGCGTAAAAAAAGGATGTGCACCCAAGGCAACACACCGCCCGGCATATATCTTCTTCTTTCCCATCATCATCTTATGCGCGCACAGCCTATAGAGCGATTTCTGACAGAAACGCGGACACGACTTGCCGTCATGATCCACGATATCATCCCTGTAGAGTTTCCTGAATACAGCCGCCCGGGAGAAGATAAACGCCACCTGAAAAGGCTCGATACGGTTCGACGCCTTGCAAAGTCTATTATTGTCCCGACACAAAGTGTCCGCACCTCCCTCGCACCTTTCATGCCTACCGACGTTCCTATTCATGTCGTAGCGCATGGATTGCATATCTGGGGCGTCGACGAGGGGGCCGATACCCTTCCGCAAAACCTTCCGAAAGGTCCATTCTTCGTTTGCATCGGAACGATCGAGCCTCGCAAGAACCATCTCCTGCTGCTGAATATCTGGCGCGATATGGCCCATCATCTCGGCAGGGAAACACCTGCACTCGTCATAATAGGAAGGCGGGGATGGGAAAACGAGAACGTTGTCGATATGCTGGAACGCTGTCCGATACTACAGAACGTCGTCATCGAATATAATAACATGGATGATCAGCAAGTCATTGCTTGTCTTCGTCGTGCACGTGCCCTCCTTTTCCCGTCCTTCACCGAAGGGTTCGGCCTTCCTCTTCTGGAAGCCATGGCCGTAAAGACTCCGACCGTCTGTTCCGATCTGCCTGTTCTTCGGGAAGTTGCCGGATCGGATGCCCTTTATATCGACCCTACAGATGGCCCGGCCTGGAAAAAAGCGGTCATGGAACTCATGGAAGACACTTCTGTCGTTGAGACCGATGAGGCTCGCATCTCTCCTTCAGTGTCTCCCTGGCCAGATCAGGTTCGTCTCGGACTGGCCGCGCTCCACATGGAATGACCCTGCTCCGTCCGACATACGACTGCGAAAGACGGTGACTCCGACACGAGAAGGCCGCTCTTAAGCCTGCAATCAGATCAGAACTGTGAAGTCTGGCCACGTGTGCGAGGCTCTGGTGTAAGGAATACATCTGGGTTGCTTATGCGAGACGCCAGACACCCGCGAGACCGGGTTTCAAGAGAGCAACCGGTCAGTTGGGGAAAGATCGTTCTTCCCCCAACGAACTCGTAGTGCGAGAAACCGACGATCAGAGACGGCCCATCAGGATCAGGATCAGAAGCACGATCACGATCAGGCCAACACCGCCGCCCGCGCCGTAGCCTGTCCAGGGGGTTCCGTACCAGCCGCCATAGCCACCGAATGTGCCGAGCAGAAGCAGGACGATTATAATGACAACGATGAGATTCATGGTGAGACCCCGTAATCGGTAGCCCCTATTGCGCCACCGTCACCCTATCACGCACCAGATGAAATCCGGTTCGCACCACACTCCTCCGAATACCCATATTATGGGTTGTCCGTGTATTCCTGCCACATCTGTTACATATCCGGGTCGATCGCTACCTCTTTCCGGTACGCGCATGCATCAAAACCCGTGCTGAGCGGCCAGGTCGTGGAGCTGCCCCTCTCCTGACAATTGCACTCACCCCCCACATCGGGACCGGATCGATCACCATACATGGCCTAACAGTGTAGAAGGCCTTTTCCTATGACATTCCTATATGTCTCGTTCGGACTCCCTCTGTCATCCCTACGCCATCCAGCCGGATAATCGCTCCCTCATTCCGGGAGCTTCTCAATGCTGGATATTCTGTATTGTGCACTGGGCCTGATCGGCTTCGTGTTGTGTCTGGGTTTCATTTCGGTCTGCAAAAGGATCTGACATGACGCCCGATCTCATTCTCGCCGGTCTCGTGACCATCGGGCTACTCGCCTACGTCACAGCTGTGCTCATACGTCCTGAAAGGTTCTGATCATGACCCTGTCAGGCTGGATCACCCTCGCGGTGTTCTTTCTGTGCGTGGTGGCCATCACCCGCCCGCTGGGCGGTTTTCTCAAACGCGTGCTCGAAGGTGAGAAACATATCTTCCAGCGCCCATTGGGCGGGCTTGAGCGCAGCTTGTACCGTCTTGCGGGTATCGACCCGACGCGTGAGCAATCCTGGTCGCATTACGCGCTGGTCGTTATCCTGTTCAAGATTTTCTGCTTCATCGCCGTTTATGCCCTGCTGCGGCTGCAAGGTTTTTTCCCCTTCAATCCGGCAGGTCTGGGCGCAGTATCCCCTGACCTCGCCTATAATACGGCAATCAGCTTTCTGACCAATACCAACTGGCAAAGCTATAGCGGTGAAACGACTCTTAGCCCGCTCAGTCAGATGCTGGCGCTGACGGTCCAGAATTTCGTTTCCGCCGCGGCCGGTATCGCGATTGCCGCAGCCATCATGCGCGGCTTCGTACGACGCAGCGCCTCGACCATCGGCAATTTCTGGACCGATCTGGTGCGGGTCACGCTCTATGTGCTGCTGCCAGCCTGCATGCTGCTGACATTGTTCTTCGTACTGGAGGGCGTTCCACAAACCCTGACGGGATCGGCGACCGTCTTCACGCTAGAAGGCGCAAAACAGACAATTGCTCTGGGCCCTGTCGCCACGCAGGAAGCCATCAAGATGCTGGGCACAAATGGCGGCGGGTATTTCAACGTCAATTCTGCCCATCCCTTCGAGAACCCGAACGCCCTTACCAATTTCGTCCAGATGCTATGTATTTTTGCGCTCGGCGCCGGGCTGACAAATATGTTCGGCCGCATGATCGGACAGGAAAAACAGGGTTGGGCCATTTTCTCGGCCATGTCGGTTCTCTTCCTGATCGGCGCAGGCGTGCTCTACTGGTCGGAAGCCCATGCCAATCCTCTTCTGGCATCGTTGGGTCTCGATGGCACGCTCGGCAATATGGAAGGCAAGGAAACGCGCTTCGGCATTGCGGCTTCGGCGTTTTTTGCCACGGTCACGACCGATGCCTCCTGCGGTGCGGTCAATGCCATGCATGAAAGCTTTCTTCCGCTCGGTGGCATGGTACCCCTCATCAACATGATGCTGGGTGAGGTCATTTTCGGCGGCGTGGGCTCGGGGCTTTACGGTTTCCTGCTTTTTGCACTCATTGCCGTGTTCATGGCCGGTCTCATGGTCGGACGCACGCCGGAATATCTGGGCAAGAAAATCGAAGCCCGGGAAATCAAGATGACCATGCTGGCCGTGCTTTGCCTGCCACTCGTCATGCTCGGCTTTACCGCTCTGGCCGTGGTTCTGCCAGCCGGGCTTTCCGCTTTGTCTGCCAGCGGGCCTCACGGCTTTTCCGAAGCGCTCTACGCCTACACCTCCGCTGCGGCCAATAATGGCAGCGCTTTTGCAGGTCTGACTGCAAACGGCTTCTGGAACATCACGCTGGGCATCGGCATGATGATCGGGCGATTTTTCGTGATCATTCCCGCCCTTGCCATTGCGGGCTCCATGGCTGCCAAAAAAGTCGCTGCTCCCACGCCAGGCACATTTCCCACCGATAACGGTCTCTTCATAGCCCTCGTCGCAGGTGTGATCGTGATCGTCGGTGGTCTGACCTTCCTCCCTGCCCTCGCCCTCGGCCCGATTGTCGAGCATCTCGCCATGCTCCACGGCACGACCTACTAGAAGGCGCCTGTCCGATGATCTCTTTTCCCTCACCCGCGCCACGACCCCAGCTGGAAGCAGCTTCTGCACCGCCGCGCGTACGATCCGGCGTCATGAACGCTGCTCTTGTGCTCCCCGCCCTGACGGAAAGCCTGCGCAAGCTCGACCCACGTGTGATGATACGCAACCCGGTCATGTTCGTGGTCGAGATTGTCACCTGTCTGACCACGATCCTGCTGTTCCGCGATCTTATCAAAAATGCGCCGCATACGGGCTTTGCACTTCAAATCACCCTCTGGCTGTGGTTCACGCTGCTATTTGCCAATTTTGCCGAAGCCATCGCCGAAGGGCGCGGCAAGGCGCAGGCAGATTCCCTTAGGCGCACACGCACCGAGACACGCGGCAAGCGGCTCCTGCCAAGCAATACCGGTACTTTCGGACCCGCCGGACTGTACGAGGAAATCCCTGCTCCGGAACTTGTGGTCGGCGATGTGGTACTTGTCGAGACCGGCGATTTCATTCCGAGTGATGGCGAGGTGATAGAAGGAATCGCCTCTGTCGATGAATCTGCCATCACAGGTGAGTCCGCACCCGTCATTCGCGAAAGCGGTGGCGACCGCTCCGCTGTCACAGGCGGCACACGAGTGCTGTCCGACTGGATCATCGTGCGCATCACGGCAGCACAAGGATCGACCTTTCTCGATCGCATGATCTCTCTGGTCGAGGGCGCGCAACGGCAGAAAACGCCCAACGAGATCGCGCTTACCATTCTGCTTGCAGGCATGACGCTCATCTTCATTATTGCGGTCGCGACCATCCCTTCCTTCGCACATTATGCAGGCGGGTCCATTTCGGTCATGGTGCTGGTGGCCCTCTTCGTCACTCTTATTCCCACCACCATCGGGGCTCTGCTTTCTGCCATCGGCATCGCGGGTATGGACCGGCTCATACGTTTCAATGTGCTTGCCATGTCAGGACGCGCGGTCGAGGCAGCAGGCGATGTCGATACGCTGCTTCTGGACAAGACGGGCACCATCACGATAGGCGATCGTCAGGCCTGTGCTTTCATCCCCGTTCCCGGAATCACCGAACAACAGCTTGGCGACGCGGCCCAGCTGGCTTCCCTGGCCGATGAAACGCCCGAAGGACGTTCCATCGTCGTCCTGGCCAAAACGCGTTTCGGTCTGCGCGGGCGCGAACTGAATGCTACGGGCGCGCACTTCGTTCCCTTTACCGCCCAGACACGCATGAGCGGGGTCGATATCGGCCCCCGCCAGATACGCAAGGGTGCGGTGGAGAGCGTCATAAGCGCCATTGGCCCCGATACCCCTTCTGCCACCCAGATACGCAGCATCGCAGATGGGATCGCCCGACAGGGCGGCACCCCTCTCGCGGTCATGGATGACGGGCACCTTCTGGGTGTTGTGCATCTCAAGGATGTTGTCAAAGGCGGCATACGCGAGCGTTTTGCCGAGTTGCGGCGCATGGGCATACGCACCGTCATGATTACGGGCGACAATCCCCTGACTGCGGCTGCCATCGCGGCAGAAAGCGGCGTGGACGATTTTCTCGCCCAGGCCACGCCGGAAGCCAAACTGGCCCTGATCCGCAACGAGCAGGCATCGGGCAAGCTGGTGGCGATGTGCGGCGACGGCACGAACGATGCGCCCGCCCTCGCGCAGGCCGATGTCGGCGTCGCCATGAACACCGGTACGGTGGCCGCCCGCGAGGCGGGTAATATGGTGGATCTCGACAGTGACCCCACCAAGCTGATCGAGATTGTCGGGATCGGCAAACAGCTCCTCATGACGCGCGGCGCGCTGACCACTTTTTCCATTGCCAATGACGTGGCCAAGTATTTCGCAATCATTCCGGCCATGTTCGTCGGTTTTTATCCGGCTTTGTCGAGCCTCAACATCATGCATCTGGCCACCCCAGAAAGTGCCGTACTGTCAGCCATTATCTTCAATGCCCTGATCATCATCGCACTTATTCCGCTGGCTCTGCGCGGCGTGGCGTATCGACCTGTGGGCGCGGCTGCCCTGCTGCGGCGCAATCTGCTCATTTACGGCGTGGGCGGCCTCATCGTGCCTTTCATCGGCATCAAGCTGATCGACCTGTTCATCACCCATATCGGTCTGACCTGAGGAGGTCATTATGGTTCTTTCCCAGCTGCGCCCGGCGCTCGTCCTCTTTCTTCTGCTCTCCGTCCTGACCGGTCTGGTCTATCCGCTTGGCATGACGGCTCTCTCGGCCCTGATTCTGCCAGAGAAAGCCTCGGGCAGCCTGATCCATGACAAGGGATGGGTTATCGGCTCGTCGCTTATCGGGCAGGATTTCACCTCGCCCCGTTACTTCCACGGCCGCCCCTCCGCCACGATGGGCCCGGACCCGAAAGACACGACCAGAACCGTTCCAACACCCTATAACGCGGCCGCTTCCCTTGCCTCGAACGCAGGACCGACATCCAGAGCCATGATCGAGCGTATCGCACAGGCGACGGCAACCCTGAGGGTGGACAATCCGGACGCCATGGCCCGTGGCTGGCGTATCCCGATCGATCTCGTTACGACATCGGCCAGCGGGCTCGACCCCGACCTGTCACCGGGTGCGGCATTGTTTCAGGTGCTGCGTGTGGCCAAAGCGCGCAATCTCGATGAAGAGCGCGTACGCCATCTGGTATTGACCCAGATACAGCAACCTTTCCTTGGTTTTCTCGGAGAGCCACATGTGAATGTTCTGGCGCTCAACCGGGCACTGGATAGACTGGCGCAATGAGCGAAGAAGGCGACAGAACGAACCGGTCTGCCGGAGCCACATATAAAACCTCCGTATTACCCCTGATGCGGCTGATGCCATGATCGGACAGGCGACATGACCAGACAGGATTACACCCGCCCTGACCCCGACGCGCTCCTGCGTCAGGGCTGTGCGGACAGTAAACGCGGCAGGCTGAAAGTTTTTCTGGGCGCAGCTCCCGGTGTCGGCAAAACCTTCGAAATGCTGAGCACAGCGCGGCATCTGCTCCATGAAGGGCTCGATCTGGTTATCGGCATTGTGGAAACCCACGGTCGCGCCGAAACGCAGGCGCTTGTGGAGGACGTTCCACTGATTTCACCCTGCATAATCCCCTATCGCGGGCAGGTGCTTCACGAGATGGATCTCGACGCCATTCTCCAGCGTTGCCCGGCCCTCGTCCTGGTAGACGAACTGGCCCACAGCAATGTGCCGGGATCGCGCCATCCGAAACGCTGGATGGATGTCGAGGAACTGCTCTGCGCCGGGATCGATGTCTTTACCACCGTCAACATCCAGCATCTGGAAAGCCTGAACGATATCGTGGCCTCGATCACACGTGTGCGTGTGCGCGAGACAGTTCCGGACCATGTTATCGAAAATGCCGACGAGGTCGAACTGGTCGATCTGACACCGGGCGACCTGCTGCAACGCATGCGCGATGGCAAGATCTACGCCGCCCACACGGCAGGGCGTGCCATGCTGCACTATTTCTCTCCCGGCAACCTCACCGCCCTGCGCGAACTGGCCCTGCGTCAGACTGCCCAGCAGGTCGATGCCCAGCTTGTCGATCACATGAAAGCCAACGCCATCGCCGGCCCCTGGGCCGCCGGCGAACGCGTCATGGTCTGTCTCACCCTTCAGGATGGCGATGCCGGGCTCGTACGCTACGGCAAGCGCCTTGCCGACCGGCTTCATGCGCCTCTGATCGTTCTGCATGTCGAGACCAGCCGCGATCTGACCGATGAGGTCCGTGCGCGCATGGCCTCGCAGATGCATCTTGCCCAGTCCCTGGGGGCCGAGACCGTAACCCTGCCGGGCCATGATATCGCTCTCGACGCACTGGCTTATGCACGTGCGCAAAACGTAACCCAGATCGTCGCGGCCCATCCCGCCGGAACAGGCTGGCTCGGGCGAATCAGACAGCTGCTGGGGCGCTCCACCACCGAGCGCCTTATCCAGCGTTCGGAAAATTTCCCCGTTCACGTCGTCCCGCGCTCTGGCGAGACCATGGGCCATCGCATTCATGAGCGCGCCCCTCCTGGCCTGTCTCCCTATCTTGCCAGCACCGCCATGGTTCTCTGCGCGCTCGGCGTGGCACTGTTACTGCGACAGGGTTTTGAGGTCAGCAATGTTTCGCTCGCCTTTCTGACGGCCATACTCGGCGTGGCGGTGGCCTATGGACTCTGGCCTTCCCTCTGGGCCTCGGTTCTGGGAATGCTCTGCTTCAATTTCTTCTTTCTGCCACCGCTTTATACCCTCACGATTGCAGCTCCCGATAATGTAGTGGCGCTGTTCTTCTTTTTTGCCACAGCCCTTATAGCCGGCAATCTGGGCGCGCGCGTGCGCAGTCAGGCTGTTGTCGCCCGCCATCGCGCTGAGATCACCCAGTCGCTCTATCGTTTCAGTCGCACGATTACAGGCATGTCCAGTCTGGACGCCCTTCTCTGGTCGGTTACGCAGCAGATCGGACAACTGCTCGACTGCCATGTCGTTCTGCTTATGCCTGACGATGGCGTGCTGGGTGTCAGGGCGCATTCCGCATCACATGGTCAGCCGAACGAGGACGATCTCGCTGCTGCAAGCTGGGCCTGGAAGCATGGGCGTATTGCAGGAAGAGGCTCCGACAGCCTGCCCGGTGTGCGCTGGCTATTCATTCCCCTGCGTACCGCACGCGGTCCGGTCGCCTTGCTCGGTCTCGATCGTGAGCGTGATGGACATCTGCTCGATGTGGAGCAGCAAGGCCTGCTCGATGCGCTGGCAGACCAGACGGCTTCAGCCATAGAGAGCATTCTGCTGACCCGCGATCTCGACCGTGTGCGGCTTGAAGCCGAAACCGACAGGCTGCGCGGTGCCTTGCTCACCTCCATCTCGCACGATCTGCGCACGCCGCTTGCCTCCATTCTGGGTGCAGCATCCAGCCTGCGCGATTATGGCGCGGTACTGGGTGAGGACGGGCGAAACGAGCTGCTGGCAACCCTGACCGATGAGGCCGAGCGCCTGAACCGCTTCGTCGGCAATCTGCTCGACATGACGCGCCTCGAAGCAGGAGCACTTCCACTGCGACACGACAGTGTGGATTGCGCCGAAGTTGCCGCCACAGCCCTCGCCCGGGCTGCGAGACTGCTGGAGCATCACAGGGTGACACTCGATACGGCATCGGACCTTCCCATGCTGAAGCTCGATGCCGTACTGCTGGAACAATGTCTGTTCAATATTCTCGATAATGCGGCAAAATATACACCGCCCGATACGGCGATAACCCTTCGTCTGCAACGCGACCGTGCGGGTCTCGCCATTATCGTCGAAGACGAGGGACCCGGTTTTGGCGATCGCGACCCAGCGCTGATTTTCGGCAAATTCACGCGCTTTGCCGCAGCGGATACAACCCGTGCGGGCACAGGTCTCGGGCTGGCAATCGCACGTGGTTTTACCGAGGCCATGGGGGGCACGATTGCCGCCTCCAACCGCCATGAACGCAATGGTGCCCGTTTCACCCTGTACTTTCCTCTCCCCATTAATCCCTGACGCGAAATTCCTGCCCCATGAGCGATCCGACCCTGCTTGTTGTCGATGACGAGCCTGCCATTCGCCGCCTTTTGCGGACGACATTGGCCAGCCAGTCCTGGCGTATTCTCGAAGCCGGAACCGGCGAAAATGCCTTGCGCATCGCTGCAGAGACACCGCCCGATCTCGTGCTCCTCGACCTCGGTCTGCCCGACCATGACGGCGTGGAGGTTCTGAAAAGGCTCAGACAGGCAAACCCCGCCCTGCCTGTCGTGATTTTGTCCGTACGCGACGATGAACGCGGAAAAGTCGCTGCGCTTGAGGCCGGCGCCGATGATTACGTCACCAAGCCCTTCAGCATGGCGGAGCTGATCGCCCGTCTTCGCAATGCGCTACGCCATGCCCTTCAGCAGGAAGGAACCCAACCGCTTTATGAATCGGGAGATCTGCGTATCGACCTCGTCAAGCGGCAGATTTTCAAGGCCGGGACCGAACTGCGTCTGTCACCGCGGGAATGGGATATTCTGCGCATGCTGGTCCGGTATGCGGGTCGTGTGCTGACGCATCGTACCATCATGGATGCCTTGTGGGGAGCCAGCGGCGATGTACAACAGCTGCGCGTCTATATCCGGCAAATCCGTCAGAAAATAGAAAACGATCCGGAACGTCCCGGGTATATCGTAACAGAAACCGGCATCGGTTACCGTCTGGTACAGCTCGAAAAACGTGACTGTTGATCTCTTTACCTATCCAAATTATTTCATTGATTTCACACATCAAGAATAAACCCTGCCATTGTTAGGTAAAAATTAATCTCTACGCCGATGTCCTATACCATTCCATAATTGTAACATAATAGTATTTTAAACTACCGTTCCATGATCTTTTAACTACCCGAATCACATTATCCGCCTTTCGATTGCCGTGAATCTGCCCCGCTTCTGACATTAAAGTGTCGTTAATTTAGAGTTGACTCACATAACAGAATCGTGATCAGTCACGGGGCTCGGGGTTGCGTGGAATGCCACCAGGGCATCGAGACACGTCGTCATGAAGCGTGACGAAACGGCAACGTTCCGGCTTGGTCTCATGGCAGAAACATATGAGGGTGACATGGCAGACAGGTTCACGAAAAGAGCGATGCTCAATCTGTTGCTGGCCGGTACGGTGGTCGCAACTTTTGCAGGACAGACGGCCCACGCCCAGCTCAGCTCAGAGGCTCTGCGCGAAGCGTTACGCGTAGCCCCCCGGCCGGGCATGATGCCTCATGGCGCACGTCTCTATCCCGGCAGTTCGCTGAGTGGCGTGCCCGGCTTCCCGCTTCCGACGATCCACACCCAAAAAGCCTATGACCCGCAGGACAGTTTCACGGCGCGATGGACGCGTGCGGATGCAATGCAGATCAAGGCCCATTCCGATACGACAGTCGGTGCCGGGCAGAACTCCCTGCCCCAGCAACTCGTCATGCCCGATGTTCCTGCCGATTTCCCGGCTACCAATCCGGATGTTTGGGTCTGGGATACCTGGACCCTGATCGACAAGAAAGCCAACCAGTTCAGCTATAACGGGTGGGAAGTCATTTTCTGCCTGACGGCAGACAAGAACGCGGGTTACGGCTTCGATGACCGTCATACCCACGCACGTATCGGTTATTTCTATCGTCGTGCCGGCGTGCCAGCCAGCCGACGCCCCGCCAACGGTGGATGGATCTATGGCGGTCACCTGATCCCCGAAGGTGCGCAGGAACAGGTTTTTGCCGGAACGACCTATACCATTACGGCCGAATGGTCCGGCTCGACGCGTCTGCTCGACCCGAACAGCAACAAGGTTTCGCTTTTCTATACCGATATGGCCTTCAACCGGAATTCGGCCGGTCAGGATATCACACCCTCGCAGGCGGTGATCACCCAGAGCCTTGGCCAGATTCATGCCGACTTTACCCATGTCTGGTTTACGGGATTCACCCGGCACACGCCGCTTCTGCGCCCCGATGGCGTGCTGTACCAGAATGGCGCACAGAACCCGTATTATAACTTCCGTGACCCGTTCACGTTCGAAGACCCGCAGCATCCCGGCACCAATTATATGGTGTTCGAGGGCAATACGCCCGGTCAGCGCGGTGTCGCGAACTGCACCGCCGAAGATCTGGGTTACCGCGCAAACGACCCGCATGCGGAAACCGTGCAGGAAGTGCTGAATACCGGCGCCTATTACCAGAAAGCCGCAATCGGCCTTGCCGTTGCCGAAAACGGTTCGCTGTCGAAGTGGAAATTCCTCTCGCCACTGATCGAGGCCAATTGCGTCAACGATCAGACCGAACGTCCACAGATGTATATCAAGGACGGCAAATACTACATTTTCACCATCAGCCATCGTACCACCTATGCAGCAGGCGTTGACGGCCCTGACGGTGTGTACGGCTTCGTGGGTAACGGTATCCGCAGCGACTTCCAGCCCATGAATTACGGCAGCGGTCTCATGCTCGGCAACCCGACCGATCTGAACGTCGCCGCAGGCACCGATTACGACGCCAATCCCAACCAGAACCCGCGCGCCTTCCAGTCCTACTCGCATTACGTGATGCCTGGTGGCCTCGTGGAATCCTTTATCGATACGGTGGAAGGACGGCGCGGCGGCGCGCTCTCGCCAACCGTCAAGGTTCGTATTCGTGGTGATGCGTCAATTGTCGACAGACATTACGGCGATAACGGCTTGGGCGGCTACGGCGATATTGCCGCCAATCGTGCCGATATCAATATCGTCGGGTTCATTCAGGATCTGCTGAGCCAGCGCAAACAGATCGGTCCCGATGTGAATAACCGTATGCGCGCCTTCCTCACTACGCCGCAGTAAAGTCGTCTTGTCCCGTCACATTCCATACGGCCTGGCGGCCCGTAACGTTTTCAAAACGGGCCGCCTTCCTTCATGCTACTTCAGGTGACGATGTCACAGCGCCAGCGCCGCTTTTTCCTGTTGCCAATGGTCCTGAGCGCCTGTTTCCTCACAGGCCCGGGAAAGCTCGCCTTCGCCGGGACAGAAGACGGTGCCGGGCCGGCAACGCCTCAATGGCGCCCGGCGCTGCATTACACGCCCCTGGCCCACTGGATGAACGACCCGAACGGGCCGATCCTGCTCGATGGGATATGGCATCTCTTCTACCAGTATAATCCCAACGGCATGATCTGGGGGCACTCCTCATGGGGTCATGCCACCAGCCGCGATCTGCTGCACTGGCAGGAGGAGGGCGTCGCCATTCCCTCCAGTGCGGGACGGGATATTTTTTCCGGCTCGGTCATCCTCGATAAATCGAACCGCTCGGGCTTGGGGCAGACAGGCGTCGCCCCCCTGATCGCTCTTTACACGACCGTATTCTCCGACGATCCGCTCCATCCGGAGGGTACGCAAGCCCAGTCTCTGTCCTATAGTCTTGACCATGGGCAAAGCTGGCAGTCCGGTGCACACAATCCCGTTCTGACACTGAACCCGGACTCGAAACAGTTTCGCGATCCATCGGTGGTCTGGTACGCACCGGGGAAATACTGGGTGATGACAACCGTCGTCGCCGATGCGCAGGTGGTCAAGCTCTATCGCTCATCCGACCTCATACACTGGGACTTTCTGAGCGATTTCCAGCCTTCAGGCTATCGCAAGCCGGGCATGTTATGGGAAATGCCGGCACTCATTCCCCTGCCACTCGATGGCAATCCGGACACCCTGCGCTGGGTCATGATCGTCAGCGTCAATCCCTGGAGCATCGCGGGCGGCTCAGGAGTAGAATATTTTACCGGTCGGTTCGATGGCATACATTTCGTCTCAGACCCCCTGCCTCGAAATGGTGCGGATCCGGCTGCTTATCACTGGCTCGATCATGGTGCAGATAATTACGCTGCCATACGCTTTGCCAATACGGGTGACCGACCGCCTCAGTTGATCAGCTGGATGAACAACTGGGATTACGCAGACCGCCTGCCAACCACGCCGTGGCGCGGTCAGATGACCCTGCCCGTCTCACTGTCACTCAAGACGCAACAGGGCGCGACCGAACTGCTTCAGACGCCGGCACCGGAATACGAGATTTTTGTCAGCAGGCATGCAAGCCGTGTCTGGCCTGACCGGAAAATGGCAGCGAACACGCAATGGCGCCTGCCGCTGCGCACCGGTGTTGCCGATATACGCTTTACCCTGCGCAGTGATGGGGCCGGGCGGGCGGGCGTCGTACTTCATCAATCGCGAGATAGGCGTGAGGGCACGACGGTCATCTATGACTTTGCGACACATCGCCTGACGCTCGATCGCAGCCATGCCGGACAGCGCGATTTCTCGGACCATTTCAGCCCTGTTCATATCGCCGCACTCCCCCTGCAATACCGGGCCGTTACCCTGCATCTGGTCATGGATCGCAGTTCGGTCGAGGTCTTTGCGAATGAAGGCGCGTTGCGCATGACCGATCTGGTTTTTCCAGACCGAAACAGTACTTTCCTCTCGCTTTTCACCGAAGGGGCTCCCGCCTCGATCGATGGGCTGCGTGTCGTCAGGCTCGACCCTTGAGGCCGGTTCAGGGATGCATGGACTGGAACAGATGACGTGCAGAACCGAGCACCTGCTGCTGATAGGCGCGGTTGAGCGCAAGCGTATGGGAATGATAATTGCCTACGGCACGCATGAGATCGCCATGCGTTTCATTCAGATACAAACGCATGATCGCACCAGCCGCACTGATATTGTAACACGGGCTGATACGAAGATTACGATAGACGAAAGCGGGCATCGTATGGGTGAATTGCGCAATGGGCATCACCCAGCGCGTATTGACCTGCATCAGTCCCAGATCGTCCGTGCCGTTGGTATTATGATGCACGAGACCGTTACGACCGTTTTCCACACCCAGTATGGCTGGCAGCACACGAGGGGGCAAATGGTAGAGCGAGGCTACAACCATCATGCACTGCGCATAGGCAACCGGCATCGCATTTCCCCTTCATCGCCACAGCCCATTTATCCGGAAAATACCGGCCGGACACAGGCTTTTTCTCCCAGCTTATTTTATTGCGGAATTTTCCATGTCTGAAACGTCTCTGTTGCGTATTCTTCGCCTTTGTACCTCCCCTCCGCACAATCGGGATGACCGTTGCCAAAGCGATACACAGGAGAGCGGGTTCACCCTACTCGAACTGCTCGTGGTCATCGCCATACTTGGCTTGCTGATCGGCCTCGTTGCCCCGGCCGCACTCAGACAACTCGGCGGCGCACGCAATTCCGTCGCCCATCAATCGATCCAGAGACTGGGGGAAGTTCTCGACCTCTACAAACTCGATGTGGGGGCCTATCCAAGCACGGAGGACGGCCTCCATGCGCTTATCGAGCGCCCGCAAGAGGCGGAGAGCTGGAACGGCCCCTATCTCAAGGATGGCGCAGAACCCAAAGATCCATGGCATCACCCCTATCTCTACGCCTCGCCTTCAGAGCGTCCGGGCCATGACTACGATCTTTGCTCACGCGGCGCTCATAATACCACAGACCGTGCCGCCATGATCTGCAATCCCTGAGCGCCCCCGATGCTCTCGATCGCAACGGATCTGGTTATTGCCTCGCCCTTTATCGGCTCGTTTCTCGGGGTTCTCGCATGGCGCTTGCCTGAGGGACGCTCACCATTCTTCATACGCTCGCGTTGCCCTGTGTGCGATGGCATTCTGGCTGCGCGCGATCTCGTACCGCTTGTGAGTTATGCCATACAGCGCGGCAAATGCCGGCACTGTCAGGCCCCGATCGACCCTTTTCATCCGGCGGTGGAGATTGCCGCCCTTGCCATTGCCGGTGCTGCCGATATAGCCGTGCATTCCGGCCCCGGTATCATGGATATCTCGCGGCTCATGATCGAAGGCTGCCTGTTCGGCTGGTGGCTTTTATTACTTGCAGCGGTCGATCTGCGCAGCTTCACACTGCCCGATTATCTGACCATGCCGCTTCTCGGTACGGGGCTGTGTTTTGCCACACTGCGTGGCAGGGATGTGTTTCATCTCCACAGCATTGCTGCACTTCTTGCCTGGCTGATGCTGGAGGCTGTGGCCTTGGTGTACCGCAGACTGCGCGGTCGTGAGGGTCTGGGCGGAGGCGATGCCAAGCTTCTGGCGGCGGGTGGTGGATGGCTCGGCCCTGCTCTCCTGCCGGAAATCCTGGGGTCCGGCGCGCTCCTTACTCTCGCAGGCGCCTGGCTCACGCAAAAAGGGACGCTCGCCTCAGGCACGAGGCTCCCGTTCGGACCCGGCCTTGCTCTGGCGCTATGGGGCGGATGGCTCTTTCAGATCATAGGGCAAGCCTATGACTGATACGATGATCGACGCACTCGCTACGCTGCTTCTTGAACGGGGACGCTGCGACCGCCGTGCCCTCGACAGGGCCGCGCGGGCCGCCGAGCAGAGTGGCGGTCGCCTCGACCGTATCCTGCTGCAACTCGGTCTCGTATCCGAGGCAGTGATGACGACAAGTTATGCCGAGCTGCTCGACATTCCCCTCGTCGAACCTGCCCTGTATCCGCAGGAACCGGTTCTGCCCGATCGTCTGTCACCGCGTTTTTTGCGGGATGCGCATGTGGTGCCCCTCTCTATCGAGGATAACACGCTTGC
Source organism: Asaia lannensis NBRC 102526 (assembly GCF_024054035.1). Classification (GTDB taxonomy): domain Bacteria; phylum Pseudomonadota; class Alphaproteobacteria; order Acetobacterales; family Acetobacteraceae; genus Asaia; species Asaia lannensis. The sequence goes on along the minus strand of NZ_JAMXQU010000008.1, from coordinate 95,843 downwards.
TCTCGCCATGCGTGACCCGCTCGACAGCTTCACCCAGACTGCACTCGCCACGGCCACCGGTCTCGACATTGTCCCCTGTGTGGCCCGTCCCGTCGAGCTGGAAGCCGCGCTCGATCGCCTTTACCCGCAGGATGTCCCTCCCACACCCGACGAGACGCAGGGCGCACCGCTGGAAGACGATGCCGAACGCCTGAAAGATCTTGCTTCGGAAGCTCCCGTGATCCGGCTCGTAAGCCAGATCATCAATCGCGCCGTCGAGACGCATGCGTCGGATATTCATATCGAGCCTTTCGAAGACAGACTGCGTGTGCGCTATCGCTATGATGGCGTACTGCATGAAGCAGAGACACTGGCGGCCTCGCTCATCCCTGCAGTTCTCTCACGCGTAAAAGTCATGGCACGTCTGGATATCGCAGAGCGGCGTCTGCCACAGGACGGACGTATAAGGCTCGTCGTACGCGGACATGAAGTCGATTTTCGTGTATCGACCATCCCCTCCCTGCATGGCGAAACACTGGTCCTGCGCGTACTGGACCGGTCGAGCACACGCTTCGACTATGCCACGCTCGGCGTTCCTCCACGCATCGTGACGCGTCTGCGCTCACTGCTCGATCTGCCCAACGGTATCGTTCTGGTCACTGGTCCGACAGGGTCGGGCAAGACCACCACGCTTTATACCGGCCTTTCCGATCTCAATGCCGTTACACGCAAGGTCGTCACGATTGAGGATCCGGTCGAATACCAGCTCGGCGGTATCAATCAGGTGCAGGTCAAACCCCAGATCGGGCTGGATTTCGCAGCCCTTCTGCGCGCCATTCTGCGTCAGGATCCGGATGTGATCATGGTGGGCGAGATACGCGACCGCGAAACGGCACAGATCGCGGTTCAGGCAGCCCTGACAGGCCATCTCGTTCTGTCGACCCTGCATACCAATTCTGCCGCCGCTGCCATTATCCGCCTGCGCGATATGGGGGTAGAGGATTACCTCATGACCGCGGTGCTGCGCGGCATACTGGCGCAGCGCCTCGTGCGCAGGCTCTGCCCGGCCTGCAAGACACCCTATACACCCCCGCCAGCCCTGATCGAGACACTGCGTCTGGACCGTTTCGCAACAAGCGGGAAACTCACCCTGTATCACGCAGCAGGCTGCAATTCGTGTCGCCATACAGGATATCGGGGGCGACTGGCCATCGCCGAATTGCTGGAACCCGATACGACTGTCGAACGCCTGATTTTCGAGAAGGCAGACCATCTGGCGATCGAACGCGCGGCCGTCGATGCAGGCATGGAAACGCTGCTCGATGCCGGGTTGCGTGCGGCAGTCGAAGGGGAAACCACGCTGGATGACGTCATGCGCAGCGTGCGCGCGACGTCCTGAGCAGCGCACGGGACCGACACATCATGGCAGAGTTTCCATACAGGGCAATCGACAGACAAGGCACAATGCTCTCAGGCACACTGAGCGCCGTAACACGCGATGCGGCCATCGCGCAGCTCAGGCAGATGGGCCATATGCCCATCCATGTCGGCGCGGCAGGAGAACGTTCCACAGGAAGCCTCATTGCCCGGGGGCTGAAACAGGGACCGTCTTTCGCCGGAATTTCTCTCGCAAGACGCTCCCTGACGCGTGCGGAACTGTCTGCTGTCACGCGTGAGCTTGCCGTGATGCTGGGTGCCGGCCAGGACATGGACCGCGCACTGCGTTTTCTTGCCGAGACGGCAGGAAATACGCGAACTACCAACGTTATGCAGGGCGTACGCGACAGGATACGCGGCGGTCAGGCCCTGCATCTCGCACTGTCCTCCGCCCCCGGCAGTTTTCCGCCGCTCTATCTCGGCATGGTAAGAGCAGCCGAAGCATCGGGAGATCTTACCCCGACGATGGATCGACTGGCGACCCTACTCGAACGGGAGCGCGCTCTGGCCAGCACCGTACAATCGGCCATGATTTACCCTGCCATTCTCACCCTGACCGCTATAGGCTCCGTAACCTTGCTGCTGACGAAGGTGCTGCCGCAATTCACCCCGCTTTTCGAACAGAATGGCGCAACCCTGCCAGCCTCGACGCGGCTTCTGACCGCCGCAGGAGCCTGGCTCGGCCAGTATGGGACCGTGCTGCTTCTCGTTTTTCTTGGGTTCGGTCTGGTCGTGCGTATCGCCTTGCGTCGCCCCTCTATCCGGCACAGCGCCGATACCATGCTGTTGCGTCTGCCCGGTCTCGGTGCCCTGATGCGCGAAGTCCTCGCTGCGCGGTTTGCCCGTATTCTGGGAACCCTGCTGGTCAATGGGGTGCCGCTGCTGACGGCACTCGGCATTGTGCGCGATGCGCTCGGCAATAGCGCAGCTACAAGGGCCATTACAGAGGCCAGCAACACAGCACGCTCAGGTGGAGGCCTCTCTGCCTCTCTCGCGCAGGCCGGGATTTTTCCAGTGCGACTGGTCCACCTTCTCCAGCTGGGCGAGGAAACAGCGCGTCTGGGTCCGATGGCCCTGCGCGCCGCAGATATCCATGAGGATCAGGCAAAGCTGGCCATACAACGTCTCGTCGCCATACTCGTGCCAGCCATCACTATTGTCATGGGATTGGCGGTGGCCGGTATCGTCTCCTCTCTGCTTCTTGCCATGCTGAGCCTGAACGACCTTGCCCAGTAACCGGCCCTTGCCCTCTCCTGACCGGGCGCGCATCATGCTCCGGCCTGCTGGACCCTCCACAGCCGACAACGCTGCCGGTTTCACGCTGCTAGAAATGCTCGTGGTGCTTGTCATCATGGGCGTGATCGGGGCCATCGCGATCGGCCATGGCCCGCTTCATCCTGCGCGTCTCGAACTGCGGCAGGGGGTTCGCCAGATTGCATCCTCGCTGCGTGAGGCTCATGCGCGGGCGCTTTATACCGGACAGGTCCAGTCTGTCGTTTTTTCCCCAGCCACAGGGCTTTACAGGGTGGATGGCGCGCCGCCACGCGCCCTGCCTCCTCTTTCGATACGCCCGATCACTGTCAGCACATACCGTTTCTACCCCGATGGCAGCGCTTCGGGTCCTGTTCTTCATCTGAGCCGTGGCGCAAGTCAGGCCACGCTTGGTGTGAACTGGCTGACGGGTGCCGTGGAGAGCGCCGGAGGATGACAACACGACCCAAGCGGAACGACGACGGCTTTACCCTGATCGAGGTTCTGATTGCTCTCATGATCGTCGCCCTGTCTCTTGGCGCGCTCTATGAAGGCATGCTGGGTGGTGTAACCGCCGGACATGTGACGGCTGCCACACGAGAAGCTTTGTCACGGGCACAATCGCACATGGAGGCCATCGGTCATGGCATGACACCCGGCGCCTATACCCGGAGTGGTGAGGACGGCCATCATTTCCACTGGCGCATCACCATGACTCCCGTGGAAAGCAACAGTCATGCCACGCTCTATCATGTGCGCGTAACGGAATCCTGGCCAGACACCATGACGGCAACCGGAGAGCGCTCAGTCACGCTGACCAGCCTGCGCACGGGCCCGACAGGCGGCACACCATGACAGCCCGACGTGCCGAAAGCGGCTTTACCCTGCTCGAACTGCTGGTCGCACTGGTCGTGTTTTCGCTCGTGCTGTTCGTCCTGCACCAGGGGTTCGATGCAGCGACACGGGTTTTCGAACGCCAGCGTGTCATGCTGTCATCGCAGGACGATCTCTATGCCGCAGATCGTCTGCTCAGACAGATTGTTGCCACAGCAGATCCGGGCAATGGGCGGGATGGCCCGGTTTTTACCGGGGGACCGCACGGTCTCTCATGGCGTGGCACGCCTCCAGCCGCGCTCGACAACCGCCCCGATGCACGCGCCACCATGCAGGTTTCACTCGATCGCAACGGGCATATCGTGCTCATCTGGGCACCTTATCGCCATGTCATCGAACCTGCAGCCGCTCCCCACGCTTCGCGGCTGCTCTCCGGCGTGGCCGGGTTCGACTGCCAGTATTATGCCGCCGGGCAATGGAGATCGACATGGTATGGCACCGGCCTACCCGAGTTGGTGCGTCTACGCCTCGTTTTTTCAGCCGATAGCTCACGGCGCTGGCCTGATATTGTCATCGCCACAAGACTAGAGGCCATGCCCTGATGCGCAGGAGTATCCACTGATGGCGATCGGCCTGTTTCTGCACTGGTGGGGACGTCAGTTATACGCATTGATTCCGGAACGTTTCGCAAAGACGGTCATTCTGCCCGCACGCCCTGTCATGCAGGTCCGGACCGGACCGGAAGGATTAACCTTCTTCCTCCACACGGACCGAGAAACCGTGCCGCTAACGAATGACACCGGGACCTCAATCGGGCCTCGGGAACAGGCGCAGAAGATAGTCGGGAAATGGGCACCTGCGCCTCGTTGTATTCTCGTTTTACCAGAAGGACAGATCATGCAGCGCAGCGTCACTCTGCCTCTTGCTGCAGAGCACGATCTCGATGCGGTCCTTCGTTTCGAGATGGACCGGCTCACGCCATTTCCTGCTGATGCCCTGTTCTGGGCTCAAACGCTCCTGCACCGTGACACAGCACTCAACCAGATTGTTCTCGCACTCTGGATCGCACCGCGTCATCTGGTCGATCCGGTCATGGACCAGCTGACCTCCATGGGCATCACGCCGGACTGGCTTGAAAACGACCATGGCTCGGCGCGTATTGCCCTGCTCCGGCAGAGCGCGCCGCTGGACAGGGTAAAAGACCCAAGATTTGCCCTGCCTGTTATGGCATGTGTCCTTCTGGTAGTTTTTCTGCTGGTCGGTGCGGTCCATCAGAGCCACCGGCTTGCGATCGATGAAAGCCGGATTGCCGGCCTGCGCACACCGGCTCTGCAAGCCAGCCAACTGCGCCGCATGATCGAGGAAAAACGCGCAGGCGCGCGACTGGTGCAGGATGCCAGAACGCGTCTCGGTGATCCCATGCAAATTCTTTCCGTTCTGACGGAGCTCCTGCCCGACGACACCTTTCTGACCGATCTGAGCCTTAAGCAGGGACAATTGCTGATCAGCGGCCAGTCCGGGGAACCCGCGAGCCTGATACGGACGCTCAGCGCCTCACCTCTTTTGCACAATCCGGTTTTCGTAGCGCCGGTGACCCACCTTACAGGACAGACAGCAAGCCTGTTTTCGATACGTGCCGATATCGGCAAGGCTGCACAGCCCAGCGCCAAAGGAGCCGCACAATGAGCCGTGCCGCACGCCTGATTCGTGATCTGCCAAAAGGTCGTCGCGGGCAGTTTCTGGCGGTCGCGTTACTGGGCCTTGCAACTCTAATGCTCTGGGTCTCTGTCATCGCGCCACTGGCCGATTTCTTCATGCAGCGCGCGGCCCATATCGATCTGAACCGTGAAACGATTGCGCGTATGACCTATCTGCAGGACATTCTGCCGCATCTGCGTCGAACTGCCTCACGCCTGCCGGACACAGCACCGGGTCTGATCGACGGGGCGAGCGATTCCATTGCAAGTGCGACCCTTCAGGACCATCTGGCCCATCTCGCCGCGACAGCCGGAACCGAGATCGGGAGCAGCGAAACGCTTACGCCGTCGACAGAAAGAGGTGCAAGGCGCATCGGCCTGCATATTACCCTGCTGGCCCCTTATCCTGCCATTGTAACGTTTATCGGCGCCGTGGAGCGGGCATCACCATCGATGGTTATCGACGGGCTGCACCTTCATGCGCCGGAAGACGCCAATGCGGGCAATGCCATGAGCTGCGATATGAGCGTTTTCGCTTTTCGGCGTGAGACCGCGCCGACACCGTCGCATCAGGAACCTGCGCCATGAGACGACATGCCTCGTTCTCGCTTCTCATGACATGGCTCTGTATTGGCTCTGCGATCTGCGCCATGCCCTATGCCTGTGCTGACGACATGACATCATGGCAGCAACAAAGCCTTGCCCGCCCACTTTTCAGTCCGTCGCGCCGTCCTGCGCTGAGCAAGGCTGCGCTGAGCGGCACGCCGCGCCTTTCAGCGATCATCGATCATAACGGACATGGCAGTGCGATTTTCATGATACCGGGTCGTGAGCGCGGATTGATCGTACCGGTGGGCGGTACAGTCGGCACGTGGCACCTCAAGGCGATTGCAGGCAACAGCGTCACCATCATTGAAAATGGACGCGACAGGATAGTGCGTCCTGATCGCGACCGACATGCCAGCCAGTCAGTGTCATCCTCGCCTACCGGGAACAATCTCGCCCCAACAGATTCCTCGGGTTTCGCGCCCCCGGCCTCGTCCGACCCCGCCCCATTCGACAACGCTCCTTCAGGTATGCCGCAATGACCGTCTCGTTCCGCAAGGTTCTCCGCCCTTTCTCATCGCGTAACGAATGGACAAACGGCAACACAAGCCTCTCGTTCCCGCACTTACATTGGGGTATTTATCTGGGTCTCGCGCTCATTCTGGGCCTTACCGGGTGCGACAAGGGAACACCCAAGGTGAAGCCGCTTGGCGGCCCCCTCCCCCTTGCCGGATACACGGATGATGGGCGTGAAGGGCGTCTGTCGACACCGCAGACCGGGCCTTCTGCCCGATACAGTCTGGCGCACGCTGCAATACCCATACTCGGCAGTCACGCCGATACAACCGGTATAGGCCAGATATCGCTCAATTTTGCCGACACCGATGTGCGCGATGCAGTGGCGCAAATGCTCAACGATATCCTGCATGTCAATTATGCCATCGATCCAGCTGTGCATGGACAGGTTACCCTACGCACAAGCGAGCCACTGACCAACGCGCAGGTCCTGCCCGCTCTACAGGTGATCCTGTCTCAGGTTCACGCCGTCCTGATCCATAATGACGGGCTTTATCGCATCGTGCCGAGCCAGGCCGCTCCGGGTGCGGCACAGGGCGCAGCAGCAGGCATTGCCGATAGTCTTTCGATGGGGGGCGATCTGATGGTGCCGCTGCGCTACGCGCAGGCCAGCACGCTTGCTCATGCCCTGCAGCCTTTTGTTCAGGGTGGTGCGCGCGTTACGGCCATAGACAGCAGTAATACCCTGATGGTGAGCGGCGATCCTTCTGCGCGCAATGCCCTGGTGGAAGTCATTCGTGCTTTCGATGTCGACTGGCTGAGCAGCCAGTCCTACGCACTTCTGCCCGTTGACTCAGGGAGTGCCAAGGACATGGCTACGGCCCTGCAAAACGCACTGCATGGGTCAGGCAACGCGCTTTCGCAAGTCGTGCAGGTTCTGCCGCTCAGTCGTGTCAATGCCGTGCTCGTTGTGGCACGCACACCGCGTTATATAGAGGATGCAAGACGACTGTTCATGCTGATCGAGCAGCATCGTCGTGCCACAGTGAGAAGCTGGCACATTTTCTATGTCCAGAATTCGAGCGTCAATGACGTTACCTACACCCTGCAACAGGCCTTCACCCCGGACAACGTCACTGCCCTCCCACCCGGCAGCAATGCCGGTCCCCAGACCTCTCAGGGAGGATTCAATGGAGCGATGGGAGGTGGAATGGGCGGGGGAGCCGGTGGCGGTCTGACTGGAGGACTTGGCGGCGGTGGTCTCGGGGGGCTCACAGGTGGAGGCCTTGGCACGTCGACACTGGGTCAGACGGCACAGGGCCAGACAGGTCAGAGTCAGACAGGGCAAAACCAGACAGGGCAGCCCGCCACGCAGGGCAGTAATACAGCTTCGATGAACAATCCTCTCCTCGGAGGGCTGGATAATACAGGGGGCGGGGACCGGAATACCGATGCGCTGCGCATTCTCTCCAATGCCCAGCATAACGCCATTCTCGTTCATGCCACGGACGCAGAAAGCGATACGGTCGAGCAGATGCTGCGACGTATCGACGTCATGCCGCTTCAGGTCCGTATCGATGCGGTCGTGGCAGAGGTGCAGCTCAACGATGCCCTGCAATATGGCACGCAGTTCTTCTTCAAATCGGGCGGCATCAACGGCGTTCTGAGCAATAACAGCCAGTCCATTACGGCAGGCACGCTTGCAACAGCAGCCTTCAGCCATACCCTGCCAGGCATCATCATCGGTGGGGCCAGCGGCGGCGGGGCGCCTTTTGCCATCGATGCGCTGCAGAACGTGACCACGGTTCACGTACTGTCATCGCCTCAGCTTATGGTGCAGGATAACAGGGCGGCCCGTCTGCAGGTCGGTCAGCTCGTACCCGTCCAGATCGGCTCGCAATCGAGCACGATCGGCACTTCGGTCTATAACCAGTTCACCTATCAACCGACGGGCGTGATCATGGAAGTAACACCCCATGTCAGCCAGAGCGGCCTGGTAACGCTGGACGTCTCGCAAGAGGTCAGTTCGGTCAGCGCCAATGCTGCAAGCAACAGCAGCAGTGCAGCCAACCCGACATTCAACGATCGCTCGGTCAATTCACGCGTGGTGGTGCAGGATGGACAAACAGTAGGTCTCGCCGGGCTGATTACAGAAAATTCGAGCCGCGCCAATAGCGGTATTCCCTGGCTCAAGAATATTCCCGTTCTGGGCTTTCTGGCCGGGACGCAGAATAACAACCGCCAGCGGACCGAATTGCTGATCCTGATCACACCCCATGTCATTCACGATCAGCGCGATGCCGTGAACCTGATGGAAGATCTGCGCGACACGCATCCCGATGCCGCTGATGTACCAAATGAGATGAGAAAAATGCATCGCACCGGCAGCGCGGACCCCCAGCAGCGCATTCGCGAAGGGCTTGGGCTGGATCGATGACCGACAAGCCAGCCCGCCAACCCCCCTTTTTGCGTGGCAGATCGGCTTTTGCTCTACGCGCGACTGATGAGAGAGGTTTCGCCCTTCTGATCGTATTATGGGCACTTGCCGGCCTGTCTCTCCTCACCGCCATGGTCAGCGCCAGTGCGGGATCGGCCCTGCGTGAAACACGCCTGCTGCGTCAAGCCGCGCAGATGCGTGCCCTGGCAGAAGGGGGCCTGCAAAGCGCGATCTTTCATGCAAAAGGTTCGCCCAACACACGCTGGGTCGCGAATGGCAGCGCCCATGTCATGATGTTTGATGGATACAGGCTCACCATCCGTATGCAGAGTGAAGCTGCAACGATCAATCCCAATACAGCACCGTTGCCACTTGTCGTGGCATTGCTTGAGGAATGCGGAGCCTCGCACGAACAGGCCGATACGATCGGGCGCGAAATCATCTCATGGCGAAGACAGGCGCAGGACGGCGATCGAAACGAGCGACAACGTTACCTGTCTCAGGGCCTGCATTATCTGCCCCCGCATGCGCCATTCCAGACCCTTGGCGAACTCGCACTGGTGCCGGGCATGAACGCTACGCTGCTCGCAAGACTTACACCGCATCTCTCGATCGCCCAGCCCGAAGAACTGCATACTCCTGTGTCGGACCCCGTCATGCATCGTGCCCTTTCACGATCGGGCCTGCCTGCCCTGCCCGCGCTCCACAGTCCGAGATCAGAGAGCATGACGATCGATGTATCGGTAACTGACCGGCAGGGCGGGGCATTCCGGCGCAGCGCGACAATCCTGATGATCCCTGGGGCCGCCACAGCAGACGACGTCGCGAACGTTATCGAACTCCATGATGGCGTGTAGACAATTTCGGACACGCTCCCGATCACGCCCGATTTCGATGAGCTGTATTAACCTACCCCAGTGCCTCACTAATCAGAATGGAAAACTTGTTGAAAGACCCGATACGTACGCAACGAGATCTGAATGTCGCCACTGATAATAAGCAAGGTTCTCCAGAGAACTGCCGTAGTGAAACAGTGCAATCAGCGACAACAACGCATGACGACGAGAAGCACGGCCGTGCAGGTGAAGTGATGTCTCGAGAGGAACGTATTTTTCCCACGCCATAATTTGGGGCCCCTCTGCGAAGAGACCCTGTCCTCTCTGATCGTCGCAGGCAAAGATATATGCATTATTTTCGCAGGACCGCAGTGCTATCTTGCCACCATCCAGAAATTCGAGATGTACTGGCAGGGCTGGTCCATACCTCATGGTATTTCCCAGCATAAGAGCCGGAGCATCAGGGTGAGCAGATACGAGAAATGACCGTGCATCCTGAATTTTACTACGCTGGGTGACAAGAAGAAGCTTTTCGACCGTATCGCCGATATAAGTCGATGCCTGTCCCGTACGCAGATCACTTGCAACGGCATTACCATTATGAGCGATCAGCTCATAGGCGATCAGATCAGCCGCCTCCATGCATGATCTCCGCCCCATATTGGAAAGATAGAAAGCGGTCTCTCTGGCGGCGATGCGGTCGCTCAGGATCGATGCCGCAAGTTCGACATCGGAAATCGTCATGTTTTCATAAAAGTTTCCGTTCGGATCTGACGATTCTATCAATCCCGGAAAGTCGAGATATTCGAATGCCGACCCATTCACCTGATCCATTACTCGGTAACTAAGCGCTGGAGGTGTTCCTATCCCTCCGTATACCTTGCTCTTCAGGCAAATACCTTGCGGTGCGGGCACGAAAATACTTGTATGGAAGGCTGATCCAATCTGACCTACAATAAAATTGTCGTTACGGTAAAGTTCAACCTGCTCGCTTACGCTAAGATCCTGTGGATGGACAATCCTGAAATTGTGCTGTTCCAGTTCCCGCTCAAATTCATGCTCGTTATCGATACGTACCGTTCCACAGATCAGTTTCGAGCGGGAGAGATAAATCCGCTCAGGAGCCGTTTGCACTGGTAAGACTGGATTCAACGCGAAACCGATAGAGTTGCAAAACTCTGCCATCCCGGCATAGCAAACAGAATCTTCTGTAAAGAGCGGGGACGCGACGACCAGATTCTCAATAGTGACAGACGTTTCCGGGAAGTAGAAATCGTCTTCGGCAAATCCCAAGGCTTCGATTATCTGGACGAGCCATGGAACTTTGAATAGATCTGCCTTGGGCTTAATCGCTCTAACGATAAGCTTCTGCGTGCCGTCCCAGATCTGCTTTGCCACCCAGAGACGAGAAAGGAATTCAGTGATAAAGTGACCATACTGCTCATGCATATGTCCGACGAAGATTGCCGATTTGATTACCGGGAAACCTCTTGCCACATTCGGATCACTCCAAAGACGCTGCCCCTTATTGACAGGAGGCCAGTGGCAATGAAAAGCAGCTTGGGGAATCAGGTACCCTTCCTGACTATAGACACCGTGCAAGTGATCGAAATTATTCCATCCGCAAATGTAAAAAGCATTCCTGAAATGTAGTATATCGGGTTCAGAAAAGAGGCTTATACCTGAAACGGGGCTATAAAAGCTTGCATATTCGCTCACGACGATCACTTACCAGAAATGACAAAGATACAGGTTAATACCACACCTTTGTGGCACAACAATAGATCTCGAACGATAAATAAATAAACATAATGAAATCACCACACGAAGATACAAATATGACAAACTCATACCATCACCGTCCGTACCCTTGCCACACCTCGTAAATACGCAGCAGGGCGAAGATATATGAGGAATGTCTATTAATCTGTTGTCGTGGAATGACGCGTTTGTGACCACTCAGTTATCTGTCATTTCAACTGCTCCTTCAGCGCGTTAGGGCTTTAGGCGTGGATAGGGCCGCCAAGCTTCTTGCGGTGATCATGTTGCGATCAGCGTTTCCCCATGATGCAGGGGCGGTATGGAAGCACTGATCGATGCAGTTCGACTGAAAGGCAAGACGCCCGCCGCGCGTTCTGCGGCGGACCATGTCGGCAGTTTTCCACAAGCACCGAAGGCAGCATCTGAACGTAACGAAATACAGAGCTTCCCCGTCCGGGCTCAGCCCTTGGCAGATCGCAGCCCAACTCTTCAGCCACCAGACGACGCTCGGCGACTTACAGGTCTTTTTTTAAGGGTGAAAAAACGGACCTTGCTCTGGGCATGATGTTCCTCGATGGCACGAACATTCGGCCTCGTCACAAGGCGGCAGGAACAGCCCCAAAAGGGAAGTCCTTGTGCGCTGAGGTGATTGTGAAGCATCTGGCTGCTTGCGTAGAGGCATCGATAGCAAGGCCTGCGTCGCCGCTCACAGGCGGGGCAAAGCCCTGTCTTTCACCCTGACGCCAGGGCAAGCCCATGAAAAACCTCTTAGCCATAATCATTCTCGACAAGCTGCCACATGCTCCGTGTTGCATTGTGTAGACCGAGGCTATGCCTTGAACTGGTTTCGCGAAGCCTCATGGGAAAGGGGCACAATATCCATTCAATAACTTGTGGGTGCGCCACAAGAAATAGAGCGCCCACGTCACGCGATACAGGAAAACCACCCCATTCCTCATAGCTGTGAACTGCATCACAGCCTGCTGCGGCCGCGGCCGCAGCAGGCTGCATCAAGACATTGCAGAGCCTGCACGCGTCCATACATTAGACCCTTCAAATCCCGCAGGGATGGATCGCAATAAGCTCACTGTATCTGTTATGTTTGTGCAAACCGCGCAGCAGTACTCCGCTTTGAGCCTACTCCCTTCAACTGTGTTTGCTTTACAACAGAACGATACAATATCGACGCGCCCATGCATTACTTGTTCCCGCATGGAATGAAACGAGATTAGGGAGGGGGTCGACAGCCCAGCTTCACGAAATCCGATCGATACCAGCCTCCGGCAATCGTGACTTCCCGGTCCGGATCGGTAGCCCGTGCGGACGCTAACCAGACTTTTTCAGGACAGGACAAACCGGGGACAGGATGCAGCGAGTAGATGTTTCAAACGGCGCGATCAGACGATCCTACCGCACGACTCTTTACCTACGCGCGATTGCCCTCTTTCTGGGCAGCACTACGACCGGCCTGATCGTTTACGCCGACAAGGCGAAGGCGTCGCGCAACGAGGCGGCATGGGTCGCAACGACACCCTCCAAGCATCCCGATACCGTCCGGATGTCCACGCCCGTACGAGAGACGAAAGCAGGAAAGACGCGATCTGCCTCTGCTTCGGACAAGAACCGGAAGAACACAGTACTCAGCGCGGATGCCGGCAAGAACTCTTCTCCCGCCGAGAGGATCTTCGTCACCGGCACACGCCTGACTCAATCCCGTCTGTCGAGTGTCATGGCCGGCTCGACACTCGATGACAAGCAGATCGCCCTGCGTGGCTATAACGATCTCGGTCTTGCGCTGCTTAGAGAGAACCCGGCGGTGAGCGTAGGAGATAATTCACCTCTGGGCGCGCAGAACCTCTTCGGCGCGGGACAGTCTTTTGTCAGCCTGCTCAATCTCGGATCGCAGCGCACGCTTACCCTTGTCGACGGCATGCGCATGGGTGGTGGCGCCACCGCTTCGATCTACGGCGTAGGATCGGGATCGCAGGTCGATGTCAGCACCTTGCCGACATCGCTCATCAAAACAGTCGATACACGCCTTGGGGGCGCGGGCGCCGCCTATGGGGCGGATGCCGTAGCGGGCGTCATCAACTACACGCTGGACGATCATTACAAAGGCGTTTCACTCGAAAGTCAGGGAGGCTGGTCACAGCAGCTCGATGCGGCGAGCGAAAAAATCGCGTTCAAGGCAGGAACGGGGTTTGACCACGACAAGGGCGGCATCGTTTTCGATGTGGAATACCGCAATCAGGCCGGTGTCGTGGCCAGTGACCGGCCAGACACGTTCGGTGCCAATGCCGTAGCCTATCATCGCGTCGAGCTGGGACAGAGCTCGCCCTACACCTATGTTCTCGGATCGGGCGCGCGGTTTCTGCAGGCTTCCCTGACAGGCATGCCGTCTCTGACCGGTAATTACGGTGACCTTCCGGTTTATGGAGGAGTCTATGGCAGCGCCTATGCAGGCCTTGCCGCCTCGGGCATAGCCAATGCCAATGGGGCGCCGCTGATGTTCAGCCAGGATGGGCAATCTCTTGTCGCTCTCGATGCCGGAACACTGCTCAAGGGCGATAACGCCACAGGTATTGGGGGCAATGGCGTTGCAACACGCAATTATCAGCAGATCGTCACGCCGAACGACAGGCTGAACCTGACGCTTCTCGGCCATTACGATCTCACGCCGCATATCCATGCAAACTGGCAGGGCTGGTATGCGAGAAGCAATGCAGAGAACCAGGTTGGCCAGGGAACGTGGAGCAGCGCGGCCTTCAACAACGCCCTCACACTCAATGACAATGGGCCATATAGCAGCAGCTATTATCAGGATGGCGTCACCACCGGGCCGCTCGCCCTGAGTACGGATAACCCCTATCTGACAAGCGACGAGCGCACAACCATCAAGAATGCCCTAGCCGCCGAGGGCCTGCCGACGGATCAGTTCTATCTGAACCGGCTCAATCAGGACCTCGACTCAGGAACATTCCGCACGACTGCGCAGATGTTCCGCTTTCAGGGGGGGCTGCAGGGTGATTTCCATACGCTGGGGCGGCAGTTCGACTGGAAGATACGCGGTGAATATACGCGTACCACCGATGCCACCACGGCACCTGCTCTCGTCATTCCCAATCTCGTCAACGCACTGAACGCCGTGACAGCGGCCGATGGGACGATCGAATGCGCTTCGGGGTACCGGAACGCCCCTATCGCAACGGGCAGCGCCGTCTGCGCACCGCTCAACCCGTTCGGCTATGACAGGATGACCCCTGCAGCACGCGATTACGTGACGGCACAATCGCGCTCCGCAAACCGCAATACCCAACGTGACCTGCAGGCAGAAATCAGCTCGACCGTGCTGACCCTTCCCGCCGGGCCGGTGAAATGGGATCTGGGTTACGAACATCGACGCGAGGCCTACCATTTCGATCCGGGAGCCTATCTGCTTGGCTGGAAACAGAGCGATGGCAGCTATGAGCCCTACGGCAACAAGACCTCAATTCCCTATACGGGCGGTGCCTATCACACGCATGAAGCCTTCGGCGAGCTCGATATCCCACTTGTCGCACCTGCGATGCAGATACCGGGTGTGTATCATCTGTCCCTGACAGCCAATGGGCGACTGACCTATAACAGCATCACCGGCACGTACTGGACCTACATGACGGGTGCAGCCTGGTGGCCCATGCGCGATGTCGGCCTGAGCGGCAATTACGCCGTCTCAGTGCGCAATCCCGCTATCGGCGAGCTTTATGCCCCACAATCCACCACCTATCAGAGCGGGGTCGACCCCTGTTCGGATGTAGGCCTTGCATCCGGCCCCAATCCGGCATTGCGTGCAGCCAATTGTGCGAAGGCCGGAATTACGCAGCCTTTCACCTCGAATTTCAATTCCTACTCCATCGAAGGGACGGCTGGCGGCAACAACCACCTGTCGAACGAGCGCTCCAAAAGCTATACCGGCAGTGTTGAATTCAGACCCCATCTCATCAGAGGGTTCGACATGAAGGCCTCTTTTGTCGATGTTCAGGTTTCGGATGCCATTACCTATCTGAGCGCAACCAATCTGCTCGATGCGTGCTACGACTCAGCCGATTACGGTCATAATGCGTTCTGCTCGACCTTCACGCGTGACGCCAATGGACAGATTTCGTCTTTCCGGTCCGGCTATTACAATATCGCCAGTTTCGAAACACAGGCCCTGCAGGCAACGCTGGATTATACCACGCCCCTGACGCGTTTCGGCCTGCCCGACAATGCCGGAATTCTCGATTTGCGCGGCAATTATGTGCATTACGTCAAAAGCACACAGACCTATGTGGGCAGTACCTATCTGCTCGCCGGCACGATTGGCGCGCCCAACGACAATTTCACCCTGAACACCACCTGGCAGCGCGGCAAACTGACTGCACAATGGCAAACGCTCTGGTATGGACCAAGCCACTATGCGCTTCAGGTTTCCTCATCGCGATATGAGGGCAATAAACGCCCGTCTTTTGCCTATTTCAATCTCTCTCTGGACTATGCCGTCACCAAAAACATTTCGACCAGTTTCATCATCAACAATATCACCGATGCCCTGCCCAGAGACTCAGGCATCTATAATATCGGCCGCTATTACGAAGCACTGATCGGACGCAGCTTCCAGATGCATTTAGGTGCCAGCTTCTGACCGGCATTCCTGTGTCTCCTCGAAAAAAGGAGGACACAGAATGCTGGGTGCAGGCCTATCCCTTGCGGCGCAAATCGGCGCGATGCAGCAGAAGCGATAGCATCCACGCCAGCACAAAAAGCCCGATAACGATAAATCCGATCTGGTTGAAGCTGTCGCTCAGGGCGGAGACCGCATTCCAGAAACGGCCCGCAAAACCGATCTGGTCTCCCAGCAGCTTGAGCGTTTCAATGCTGCCGATCCCGACTGCAACGATAACTGATACCAGCGTGATGACAATATTGTAGCGCAGCTTGCGCAGCGGATCGACAAAAGCCCAGCGATAGGCCCCCAGCATCAGCACGCCGTCCGCCGTATCGACCAGTGCCATGCCAGCGGCAAAAAGTGCGGGGAAAATCATGATGGCAGAAAGGGAAACACCACGGCTGGCCTGGGAAGCCGACAGACCCAGAAGCGACACTTCGGTCGCCGTATCGAAGCCCAGACCGAAAAGAAACCCGAGAAGCACCATATGCCAGCTGCGCGAAACCAGCCTGAAAAGCGGATAAAGCAGACGTGACAGGATGCCGCCCCGGCTCATGAGCGCATCGATATCTTCCTCTTCGATCGCACCGCCGACCCTGACATGGCGCCATGCACGCCAGGCCCCGCGCAGGACGATGAAATTCGTGATTGCAAGAGCAAACAGGAACCCGGCAGAGATCAGCGTGCTGGCCATCCCTCCCACGGCACGCCATGCCCCGAAACGGTCCTGCATCGCCTGAGACAGCAGGGCCGTGCCCAGCGCCGCAAGCACCACCACCAGCGAATGGCCTATCGCAAACCAGAACCCGGTCAGGAGCGGCTGACGTCCCATCTGGATAAACTTGCGCGTTACGTTGTCGATCGAGGCAATATGATCGGCGTCGACCGCGTGGCGTAACCCGAAGCCGTATGCCAGCAGGGCATTACCCAGAAGCAGAGGCCTGTCACGAAACAGGATGAAGCTCCATATCCACAAGGCAGCATTCACAAGCAGCAGAACCACACCGAGAATGGTTACGCGCATACGCAGGCTGCGCGTCTCACCTGCCCCGCTGGATGGCTGGGCGCTCATGCGGCTTTTCCATGCAATGCGGCATGCAGTGCGGCAGGAACGTTGCGCCAGGACCGGCGCGGCGGGCCGTAAGCGGGTAAGCAGATCAAATCGGTTTCTCCGGCTGCCGGATCGACCCGTCCGGCCAGACAATCAGACATGACGAAGGCAGGTCTCCTGGCTCATGGGTCCATGTCTTCCCGCCCCTTCCCGGATGGTTTGCCATCCAGTGGTCCCGGCGGGACACTCACCACTCACAGTTGCGGGGACAGCTGCCGTCTCGCCGCCGATCCCGAAAGATCGGCCCTGCGTTCGGCATTCCCTTTTCACTCGCTCGCGCGAGACCTTCGACACCGGAAACTAGCCTTTACAGCACAGCATCGCCAAGCCCGTTTCGCCTTGCAATACCGTGTTTTTGACCGGGCAACGCACGCCTCCACAGAGCATCGCGACGACCCGTTACCCGTTTTTGGACGCAACCAACCGGGTGTTCGGGCCTTTTTACCCCCAGACAAATCACCCGGCCCCGTGCCGGGACAGCGACAAACAGGAGAAGAGAACGATGAGCGTTTATCGTACGATCAACCCTGCAACGGGCAAGACCGAGCGCGAATTCGACCTTCACACCAAGGCTCAGGCCTTCGAAAAACTCGATGCCGCCCACGAGGTCTATAGGCGTGACTGGCGTCATCGCAGCTTTGCCGAGCGCAAGGCCATCGTGAGCAAGGCAGCGCAGATCCTTGAACAGAACAAGGAAAAATATGCCCGCCTGATTTCAATCGAAATGGGCAAGGTCCTTCCCGAGGCGATTGCCGAAACCGAGCTCTCTGCCAAGATCCTGTCCTATTACGCAGAAAATGCTGAAACCTTTCTCGCGCCGCGCGAGATCGAGGTTGCCGAAGGCCGCGCCACCGTTCTCAGCCAGTCTCTTGGCGTCATCTACTGCGTCGAGCCCTGGAACTTCCCGTATTACCAGCTGGCACGCGTTGCAGGGCCCAATCTGATGGCAGGCAACGTCGTTCTGGCCAAGCATGCACCGGGCGTCCCGCAATGTGCACTGGCCTTCGAAGCCCTCTTCGAAGAAGCCGGGGCTCCCAAGGGAATCTGGACCAATCTGTTCATCGACAACGATGTTTCCGCAGAGCTGATCGAACGCCCTGAAGTGCGTGGCGTAGCCCTGACGGGGAGCGAGCGCGCAGGTAGCGCCGTTGCAGCCGAGGCGGGCAAGGCACTCAAGAAATCGACGATGGAGCTGGGTGGATCCGATCCTTTCATCGTGCTGGACGATGCCAATCTGGATGAGGTTATTCCACGCGCGGTGGCCGGGCGCATGTCCAACAACGGGCAGGTCTGTACGGCAGCAAAGCGCATGATCGTCCATGAATCGCTGGCCGATGAATTCGTTCGTCGTCTATCCGCAGCGATCAGCGAGTTCCGTTACGGCGATCCGCTGGAACAGGGCGTGACACATGGCCCGATGAGCAGCGAAAACGCCATGAAGCTGGCACTCAGCCAGGTCGACAAGGCCGTCAAGAACGGGGCCAAGCTTGTAACTGGCGGCAAGAAGCTCGATCGCGAAGGGTTCTTTATGCAGGCGGCCCTGCTCACTGGCGTCACCAAGGATAATCCGATTTTCTATGAAGAAATCTTCGGTCCGGTTGCCATTGTCTATCCGGTCGCCGATGAGGATGCGGCTGTCGCTCTGGCCAATGATTCGCCGTTCGGTCTCGGTGGTTCCGTTCATACATCGTCTGTCGAACGCGGCCGCAAGCTCGCCGAGCGTATCGAGACTGGTATGGTATTCATCAATGACGTGACAGGCACCGCGCCTGAACTGCCTTTCGGCGGCGTCAAGAATTCCGGTTATGGTCGTGAGCTTTCTTCATACGGCATTCAGGAATTCATCAATCACAAGCTGATCCGCTCGGTTTGATTAAGCCCTCTGTCAGGGGCATTTTTCCCCTGACAGAGTTTGCCATGAAACCCGACCTCACGGTGGCGCGATGAAGAGGGGTAATCGCTGCATGCAGGCAGTGCCCTTCAACAAAAGCGGATAACCCCACCATGACCGATTTCGCCAAGCCCCCCTTCGATACGAAGCTTCAGGACCGCATTCCCGGCCAGACAAACGCCATGACGCCCCTGCCCGACCATGGTGAGGAAAGCTATGAAGGATCGGGGCGGCTCGAAGGGAAAACGGCCCTGATTACCGGTGGCGATTCAGGGATCGGTCGCGCCGTTGCAATCGGCTTCGCCCGCGAAGGGGCCGATATCGCAATCTCCTTTCTTCCCGAAGAAGAGGAAGACGCCCAGAAGACAAAGCACTGGATCGAGAAAGCCGGCCGCAAGGCGCTTCTTCTCCCCGGTGATCTAAAGTCCCGTGAAACCTGCAAATCCATTATCGATAAGACCATGGAGACCTTCGGCAAACTCGACGTTCTCGTCAATAATGCGGCGTTCCAGGTCGAGCGTCTGGCGCTTGAGGATATTTCCGAAGATGAGTGGGACGACACATTTGCGACCAATATTGGCGCGACCTTCCGTCTGACACGCCATGCTGTGCCGCATATGAAGCGCGGGGCCTCGATCATCCATACGATCTCGGTGAACGCAGACAGCCCCAAACCGCGCCTTCTCGCCTATTCGGCAACCAAGGCAGCCATTCAGAACTTCAGTGGCGGTCTGGCCCAGCTTCTGGGAGAAAAAGGCATACGCTCCAATACCGTCGCACCCGGCCCGATCTGGACGCCGCTCATCCCGGCAACCATGCATGGCGATCATGTGCACGTTTTCGGTGAAGACACGCCGCTCGGACGCCCGGGTCAGCCTGTCGAGCTGATTGCGCCCTATGTCATGCTCGCCAGCGACGAGGCCAGCTATATTTCCGGCGCGACAATCGCCGTAACAGGCGGTACCCCCGTCATCTGATTTCTCCCATCCCGGACAATCAGCCAGGAACTGCGCTTCCTGTATGCAGGCCTACTTCCGCTTCCTTCGGATTATCGGAAGTAGGCGCAATGAGCGCAAAACGGCGAAGGACGGTCCGAAACGCTCTTCTGCAAGGCAATTGCTTTCAGCGTTTGAAAAACCTCTTCACGAGCTTCGACCCCCGTCCATCAGTTAACGTGACGTCACCGGCGAAACTGATTCTGTTGCATCGTCCGCAGAGGAACGTCTCGACCCTTGCATTTCAGAGACCCAGGCCGCGGATCTCAGTCTTCGCGAGGCGCAGCCCGTCCGCGCTTGATCCCCGCACGGTGGGATTTTCCATCCATTCGGCGCGCTCGCGCCGCCCGGCCCGGGCGCGTGGGCACGCGGAAGGCCTGACGGTGGGCGGCTTCGCGGATCATTGTTACCAGACGTTCGATTGCGTCTTCGCGATTGCGGATCTGCGTGCGAAAGCGCCGGGCCGTGATGACGATGACACCATCTCGTGTCGCCCTACTACCGGCGATCTCCAGCAGCCGCATACGAACCCGTTCGGGCAGGGACGCTGAACGCGCGGCATCGAAACGCAGCTGCGCAGCGGTCGCAACCTTGTTGACGTTCTGGCCACCGGGCCCGGACGCCAGGATATAGCTGACTTCAAGCTCACTGTCGGGAAGAGACAGGCCGGGAAGAATGGAAATTGCCATGCGGCGCCTCATAGCATATCGCACCGCGAAATACCCGCATGCGCTGTGCATGAAGCCTTCAAGTGCTCCCATAAGGAGGTCTTTTCCCCAGCAACGCGCCCCATGCAGGTGCCGCAGAGCACGCCCCTATCTCTCTTTCATGGGTTGCGGCCGGGCGGCCATCTCGGCAGGCCGCTGGTTAGGGTGTAGGGGTTGCGCGCCTACCCATACGCCTCAAAGTCGGGTCGTATTGCGGTTGGGACGGAGTTGGAGGTGTCGCCGGGTTTCTCGTGCAAGACCGCGCCCAGCAAATTCGCTGCGCAACTCTTTGTCGAAGACGTTTTAGTGTCTCATGCCGAATCATGCGTGTAACAGCAGACTACCGCATCTACAATCGAACAGACCGACCTAGGTACAAGCATCCGGGATGAGCGCACAGTCGCTACCTCACGTCGTCGAATAAACGGCTAGAACCATGGTTTGGGTGCTTCAAAACGGACCGACCGAAAGCCCCCCAAACCAGACGTGGCGTTCATGAGTGGGCTTCACATGGGCACCGATCTATCTCCGTTTCTTTGAAAATCGAAAGTAGGAGGGACGCGAAATGTACCTCTTTCATTACACGTCGCTGGTTGGATAGTCCCCTTGTAAAATGGATAAATTGACCGGCCAATCCTGTTGCGCAGTAGCTCTGCGTCGATGCCATGCTTGCGAGAGAGCCTTAGCACCACATCATCTGCCGGAACTATGCTGTTTTCTTGTAGGGCTGCAATGATTCCATCAAAGAGAATTTTTACACCATTGGCGGGGTTTCTGGGCGGAAGCGGGCAGGATAGATGGACATGGATACCAAATCGACCGGGTAGCAAACCGGTCGAGATGAGATCGCCGTTGACTGCTACCCACCAGACGTCGAAGACACTGCGAGTACTAAGATAAGCGAAGCGCAGATGAATCCCCTCGTTCGAGAGCACACTGGGCGTATCGAACAGAGTGTATCGTAAGGTATGACTGAATGTCGTGCCCTCGCAATTAGGTTCCGTGGACAAAGCCTGACGGGATTGAGCGAGGCGCTCGGCCGATCGCGGGGAGGGTTCACAACCAAACTCCATGCCTGCTGCGACGCCCGGGGGCTACCGCTCGCCTTCATCCTGACGCCCGGACAGGCTCATGATCAGCAGGCGTCTCGACTAGCTCCTAGCGGATCGCGGCTACGACGCCGACCAGATTCGCGCCGACATCGCCTACAACGGTGCCCGTCCGGTGATCCCGGCCAAACGCGGGAGGCGGAACCCTGCCAGTCATGATCGGCACGCTTACAAGCTGAGGAACCGCATCGAGCGCATGTTCAACAAGCTCAAGAACTGGCGGAGGGTCGCCACCAGATACGACAAGACCGCACAGTCCTATCTTGGCTTCGTCTCCATCGCTTCAGCATTCCTCTGGGTCAGCTTTGTCCATAGAACCTAGTAAATGAGGCCGGTTGCCCGGGCGTCGTGATAGAGCACGGTATTTCAACTCTGCGGATTGGAGGCGCGGAAAGTGTTTGTTGAGCAGGCGACTAGCGTTCGCGTCGCTAATCGCAATTGCCGCAGCTCCCTGGAAACGCTGTTGCGAACTGAGCAGGTCAAACCCTGTGTAGCCGCTTTCATCAATCCGGAAACATTCCATGGTCACTCCCTCTATCTGCTGCTTACATGCAGATAGCCACCATAGCCGGTATATGCCGGGCGGTCGACGCTCTGCTCTCGCAGGTGTCGGCCATTGCCCTCTGAGCCTGAACCTCCTGAAAGGTGACCTTGAGCAAGGAAGACGATACCGATAATTAAGCGACCTAGTCTTTCAAAGGAGCGGTCGCACCCTGAGTGGTCAGGATGGCGGGGAGAGCTGGTCTTCTGCATCGGTAATGGCCCGAACGGCATCAGCCGCGAAAATCAGAAGAGCATCTCTGTCAGAGCCTTCACGCGCCTGATTCGCTATATTTTGCATAACATTGACGATGGACGCTGAAAGCGCTTCTGCCTGATCGAGCTGTAACCATTTTTGCAACCGTACGGACAGGAGTTTGCCAAAAATGGAGCGTCGTTGTGCCAGATCACGCGCGTGGTCTTTATAATCGGGGTGGTTTGTTGTTATGTCGATATTAAACAAGCAACCAACATCGCCTTTCGGGTCAACCAGACTGTCGACCGTGCCTGTTACTAGCAAATTAACAGCTTCGCGCAAAGAATGGGCAGGATCCATGCAATTGAGAGCCGACATGCCGCGCATTCGGGCGGATTCTTCAATCGCACTTTCCGCAGTCCTACCTGTTAACGTGTACTCTTTCTGGGATACAGAACCATTCTGATCCATATAATATTCAATAATATAATTAGGAAAATGCATAAAATATATTTTGTTAAATCCGTGTAAATCTGGTATTTCTTCCAAACCTAGACTAACATTTGCCCCAGATTCAAAGGGGGTGGCGACGACGAGAAGACGTGTATCATTCGATTTATTCCGATACGCTGGTAGTTTTTCTTTTTTCGCTTTGATTGCTCTTTCGAGTGGATAATCTGCAATTACCCTTACCGGGCTGTTATCAGCAGAAAAAATCCAACAACCTCTACCATTACTTTTGTCCTTCTGGATCATTATGTATCTAAAATCAAGAGAACCTTTATTTTCAGGAAATATTGGATATCCTATTGTTTTACTTTCATCCTTTAGCGCTTTTTCTATAGCGCAAATGATATGACTATTAATATCTATATTCCATTCATTTATATATTGTAGATTCCATTTTTCTATTTCAGGGTATTTTTTCAAAAGACATGCTTGCATGTCGCTCATTTTCTTTTTTCGAAATGCCGCATCTTTACGTTCTACCGATCCGCCTTTTCCGATCTTTCCTGAGGAGCACTCCGTAACTTCCAGACCAAAATTTCCATCGGAAGACGAAACCAAAAAGTCAGGCTCTTCAGATTCTTGGAAATTCCACTTTACATTCAAAATCGCAGCAGCAGATTGTGCAAAAAGTAATTCAGATTTTTTTTTGTTATCTGACATATGATGCAGGGCCTTTACTTCAGTCTGTTTGCTGAAAACCCTACCTGCTAGGGACAGGTGTGAAAAGGTGGACCCGGTTTTTCGCTCACGAGCGTCTGCTTATACATATATTTTGCGCAGAGCGGGCTTTCCGTACCCCCCGTTTCAGACCTTCTCATGACGAATAGTGCACATCGTTATGAGAGGGCAGAATCCTGCGCTGCGCGGCAGAGCCTGAACCTTCCAGCCTGCAACAGGCGGAAGGTTCAGTCTTGTATCCCCTACAGATCCGGCGTGAGATCAACGATGACCGTTGACGAGTTCGTCAGCCAGACCATCTTCGTGATAGACAATGCGCAGTGCCGTGACGATCGCACTCGTATCGGTTGCGACGGCACGGTTATTGCTGATGTCGTAATACAGATCGCCAGCCAGGCTCGGCAGATTCCCATCGAAAATCAGACCGACAGCCTTGCCTTCACGGTTCAGCACGGGCGAGCCTGAGTTTCCACCGACGATATCGTTGGTCGATACGAAATCCAGATGCGTCGTCAGATCAAGCTTCGACTTCGCATCCAGCCAGCGCTTCGGCAATGCGAACGGCTCGCTTCCCGTCGCATGACGATACATCCCCGCATAATCGGTAAAGGGTGCAACGTCAGTGCCGTTCTTGCGCCAGCCTTTCACCGTTCCGTAGGACAGACGTGGGGAGAATGTCGCATCGGGATAAAGCGTATCAAGACGGTTTTCGGCCTTCGCCTGAGCAAATCTTGCACGCGCAATATCGCCCTGAGCCTTGCGCAACGGTGCTGCAACCTCGTCGCGCATCTTGTCGTGCAGAGCCGAATAGGCCGGGTAAAGACGGCGTGCAAAAACGATCAGAGGATCTGTTGATGCGTCGATTGCAGTCAGTCCGCCCTTCCACAGGGCAAGACGCTTGGCAGGATCGCCCAGCGTGGTCCCCTTGATAAGACGAGCGGCAACAGCGTCGGGGGTCTCGTTGCCCAGAGCAAGATGGGTCAGGGCATCGTCTGCACCGATCGTCTGGCGCAGGCTTGTCAGGTTCAGCGCCAGCAGACCTGTCTGAAGCTCGGGGTAGAACGGTTCCTGAGCACCGAGCTGGGTTTCGATCTCACCAAGCTGGGCATCGTGATAACCTGCATGACGCTGGGCATCGGGTTTGACGCGTTCATGCGCCCCTTCGACAAGCGTTATGACATTATCGAGAAAACCGCGGAACACCATGCCGATGGCGAGATTGCGCGCAAACAGGTCTTTTTCCAGCGCGATGGCTTTGTTCATCGCAACGAAAGGCTGGCCATAGGCAGCGCGCCGTGCAGGATCTGCGTCGATCCAGGCCTGGAGGGCTGCATCTTCCTTGGCGCGCCGGGCGACGATATCGCTCGATTGCAGCGCGGCTTGCGTACCTGAATAGGATTTGAGGCCGTTCTGTATGCCAAACAGCGTATTCTCGGCCTGTTTCTCGTGCTCTGCACTTTCACGGCTATATTGCCAGAGCATTCCCTCCTGCACGGAGAGCATGGCAATAATGGCGGGATTGGCAACATCACGCTGGAAAGCGAGAGCGACTGCGGGCAGGCCACGCTGCGTGCGCCCGGGATTACCTGAGGTAAAGACGAGATCGTTGGCCTTGGGCCCGTTGGGATCGACCTGCAGAAAAGGCGTGTGAACCGGCTTGCCGCCCTCATAGACACGCAGCATGGAGAGATCGATATCGTAGCGTGGATAATCGAAATTATCCGGATCGCCTCCGAAGAACGCGATGCCCTGCTCGGGCGCCATTACCACACGCACATCCTTGTAGCGACGATAACGATAAAGCGCTGTCTGACCGCCATGGTAGAGAGACACCATGTCGCATCGCCAATGCGCATCGTCTCCCCCCACACAGTCCTTGGTGAGTTTGCTCTCGACGGCCTGAAGGGCTGAAGAATAGGCGGCGCCCTGTTTACCCTTTGTCGCATCGGCCACAGGGGCCGATACGTCCTTCATCGTATCCAGACGGTCCAGTTCCATTCCGGGGCACTGACGCTCGTCTGCCAGATCCTTGGTGTAGAACCCGTCGCGGAAATAGTCGTGATCCTTGTCTGACAGGGCTGCGAGGCAGGAATTGGCGCAATGGTGATTGGTCATCACCAGACCATCGCCCGATACGAATGAGGCCGAGCAGCCCTCTGCCAGCCGTGCGGAAGACTGGACGACATGGTCGATCCAGGCAGAATCCGGTGTGAACCCATAGACTTTCTGAAGCGCTGCCTTGGGCAGATGATCGAACGTCCACATCCCCTCATCGGCATGAGCGGTGCTGTTCAAGGCGACAGCCCCGATCAGGGTGGTTGAAAGCAGTAGCGACGACAGGGATCTCGACATGGGCAGGCTCTCGAAACAACAATGATATAATGTATCAATCCACAAGCCGGACCGATTTGCAAATCGCGGCGCCTGCAACGATGCGATACCGAATCATCGTTTATCGCAAGCCGAGTATTCGACGGGCACGGTAGCATCATCGCGCCAAACGTCCGGCAGAGGGCTGAAACCACCCCTCAGGACCGATCTGACGGTATGACAGTTTTCTGACAGCGCTCATAACGCGCGCTTGCACCGGAAAAACCTTCACAGGAAAGCGGCAAAAATTCCTGAAAAATAAACGTCATTTTAGAAAGTCGTTACATGCTGTTTCGTGGTTCTGCACCGTCCGTTATCGCAGAATGTCGGGCAATCGGGACAACACGCACCCTGTGTACCCGTTTCACGACCCGTTCCCTATCATGCATATCCTATGGCTATCTCCATAAGGCGGCCCTGCTTCCAGTCCCGATACGAGCACGACCCACTCAGTATTTGAAAATACTTCAACAATAAATAACTACAGATCACCACTTCAGATTACACCAAAATGTTCGACATATTTATACAAATATCAGAAACAATACGACATATTGCCATAAAATCTTAACTTTACTCAAACGCAACGAGTAACGCTTCTGCGACCGGTTACATCAAAGACACGTGTCGGAGAGACCGGTGAAAAGACTTGCCCTGTTCCTCGTTGCAACGACTGCCTGCACACCGTTCGTGAGCCGCGCTGCCGATGCCGCAAGCGCCTCCGATGCTCAGGAGATCGCGCAGAAAAAAGCGGACAAGACCACCGCTCTGACGAAGAAAAACAAATTCGTCAAAGGCCCGGATGACGGTGAACAGGTGGTCGTGACAGGCACGCGTGAAAGCCATGTGAAAGCGCGCCAGAGCATCAGCCCCGTCGTGGTGATCTCCTCCAGGACGCTGGAGCGCTCGGGCGAGCTGAATGTCGCCAATGCGCTCACACGCACCTATCCTTCCATCACCATGAGCGCTCGCGGTTCCAACACCAACTCGCTGGTGTCATCCATTCAGATGCGCGGTCTGGGGCCAAACGAGACGCTGGTTCTGGTCGATGGCAAGCGCCGTCATTCCACAGCCAATATCGTGCAGAAACCCGGTCCACAGTTTGCCTCTTCCGGCGTCGATCTGAACATGCTCGCGGGCAATATGATCGACCATATCGAAGTGCTCGAAGACGGTGCGGCGGCCATGTATGGTTCTGACGCCATCGCCGGTGTGGTCAATATCATCACCAAGAAAAAGGACCATGGCCTGAATCTCAGCGCGCAGGGCGGTGCCAATGCCTATCTGGGCAGTGGCGAGCAATATCAGCTCGATGCCGATGGCGGGTTCAAGCTTGGCAGGGATGGATACGTTCATCTTGGCGCGCAGTTCTATCACACCGAGCATGCCATAGCCTGGGGGCCGGATCATGCCCTGCTCGGCTACTGGCCAGCTGGCGCTGATACCAAGAACTATTTTGTGGGCGTCAAACCGGGATCGGAGAGCTGGCGTGGCCGCAAGACCGATTATCTGAGCACGCCGCGCGAAACGCGTGAGAATTTTGCGCTCAATTTCGGCAAGCCTCTCGCTGAGGGAATCGAATTATACGGTCAGGCCACGCTCGCTTACCGCCATGCCGATATGATGGCTTATAAATACCCCTATGTCGTCCCAGCTGCAGGAATCGAGGAGCTGCGCCCGATCACTGGCGATGACGAGCTTGATTATGCCGCCGAACTCGGGATCAAGGGCGAAAACCTGTTCGGCTTCGACTGGAATCTCTCGACCGTTTATGGCGGCGATAATTCACGCATCAGCATTCGCGACAACGTCAACCTGGGCGAACTGGCCCGCACGGGTTACTCACCGAGTAAATTCTGGGACTACACCCAGAAAAACACGCAATGGACGAATAATCTCGACCTGCGTCGCGGCTTCAAAATATGGTCCATGCCGGTCAGTCTGGCTTTCGGCGGCGAACACCGTCTGGATTCCTATCAGATCATTTCCGGCAATCCTGAATCCTATCTCGATGGCGGTCCGGTGGAACATGCCGGTATACCGCCGCAATCAGCGGGCACATGGTATCGCAACATCTATTCGGCCTATGTCGATGCGACGTTCCGCCCCACACGCAAGCTCTCCATCGATGTGGCGGGTCGCTATGAATATTATACCGACACCGAGAACACCGAAAACGGCAAGCTTTCCGCACGTTACGACTTCACCAATCGTTTCGCGCTGCGTGGCACCATCGCCAACGGGTTCCGTGCGCCAACCTTGCAGGAATCGCATTTCAGTCGTCTGAACATCTTTGCCGGTACTGGCAGCGTTGGCGGTCAGCTCCCGGTTGAGTCCGCCGCAGCCCGCTCACTGGGTGCGCAGGGTCTGAAGCCGGAACGCTCGGTCAATGCCAGTGCAGGCTTTACCATGGAGCCGGTACGAGGCCTGCATGTCGAGGCCGATGTATACCAGATCAATCTGCGTGATCGTATCGTGCAGGGTGGCACGGTGCGCGGCGCACAGGCACTCGAAGCAATACGGTCCTTCGGTTTCGATGTCTCTCCGACGGCCACCAACTCTGCAGCGTCTTCGGCTTATTTCCTCTCGAATGGTGCCAGCACGCGCACGCAGGGGCTCGACATCAAGGCCGATTATCTGGTGCGTATGCATGATTACGGCAATCTGGCTTTGACAGCCGCCTTCAATCTCAACCGCACACGCCTGCATCACAATGGCATTTCGACCATCGGCAAGCCGCTGCTGAACGAACAGACAATCGCCTATATCACCACCGCCACACCCCGCAGCAAGATCATCCTCAACGCGCTGTGGACCGTTGGCAAATGGGATGTGAATATCCGCCAGAGCCGTTATGGCGAGACCACAAACATGATGACCTATCAGGACTGGACGCCGGCCTCGGCCACCTGCGCCAGTGGCGGTGCGCTGCGTTACTCGAACTCCTGCTTCGGCCAGTTCAAGAACACCCCGCGCTGGCTGACCGATCTTGAGGTGGGCTACAAGATCACCTCGCGCGTCCATGCCTCGATTGGTGTGAATAACGTATTCAATGTCCGCCCCCGTCGTCTCCCGGGCAATCTCGTGCCAGCAGGTGGGTCGATGTACGACCAGTTCTCGAATCAGGTCCCATTCACCGGCGGCTACTATTTCGGCCGGGTCAGCGCCAGCCTCTGATCTGCCCGGCGCGGCAGTGTGCGGGGAAATAATCATCCCGACAAAGGACCGGAAGCCGTCACGCCTCTGGTCCTTCATCTTTCGGTTCTTCGTCATTTCAGCACGAAACCTGAACCGGATGACTGTCCAGCAAGGTCTTGGGCTCGCAGCTGTGAAGATCTGTGCATTGACAGCAAACGCCGATCTTTCAATGCTCCCGGCAGGCAGAGTCCTCTGCCCGGAAACGACATGATGACGACAGCCCCGCAAGAGCGTGCCGTTCATGATCGGCCCATAAGAAAAGGATGATTTCCATGTTCAGTCACATCATGATCGGCGGCAACGATCTGGAAGCCTCCAGAGCTTTCTACGATGCAACGCTCGGTACTCTTGGCTGTCCTCCCGGCGAAGCCGATACGAAAGGACGGCTTTTCTACGTCCATAGCGGTGGAAGACTGATCGTCGGTCATCCGATCAACGGCAAGCCTGCAACGGGCGCCAATGGCGGCACGATCGGCTTCGCTGCAAACTCACCCGACGCTGTGGAAGCCTGGCACAAGGCAGGCCTCGCCAATGGCGGCACAGCCATCGAAAATCCGCCCGGTCCGCGTGAATCCCCGATCGGCACGCTCTATCTTGCCTATCTGCGCGACCCCGCAGGCAACAAGCTCTGCGCCCTGCACCATATGGGCTGAACGCCCTTCACGCTGTTTTATCGTGCCGCGCGAAAAACCGCGCGTAGAGCAGCGGCAGAACCAGCAGGGTAAGGAGGGTTGAGGTAATCAGCCCTCCTATCACGACGGTTGCCAGAGGGCGTTCGACTTCTGCCCCGGCACTGCCTGAAAACGCCATGGGAAAAAATCCGAGACTGGCCACCGAAGCCGTTGCCAGAACAGGGCGGAACCGCGCTTTGGCCGCAGCAAAAGCCGCATCGGCCGCACCGAGCCCTTCCCGGCGAAAAGCCGTGATCTGGCTGACCAGGACCACGCCGTTCAGAATGGCGACGCCAAAAAGCGCGATAAACCCGATACCTGCAGCAATACTGAACGGCAGACCTCGTATCGCCAGAGCGAAAATCCCTCCGGTTGCCGCAACCGGCAGATTGATGAACACCAGCAAGGCAGCACGCGGCGAACCGAGCGCGAGAACGAGAAAAACGAAAATCATGAGGAGTGCTACAGGCACGACCTGCGCCAGCCTCTTCATGGCTGAATCCAGATTACGGAACTGCCCGGACCATTCCAGACGATAACCCGAAGGCAGAACCATTTCCTGCCCGACCTTGCGCTGCGCCTCGCTCACGAAAGACCGCACATCGCGCCCACGCACATTGGCCTGAACGATGACACGCCTGTGCAGCGAGTCCCGATCAACACGCGCACTGCCTTCATCCACAGCAATACGCGCGACATCGCGCAACAGAACCCAGCCCTGTCCGTCTTCGCGTCGTATCTGCAGTCCGGCAATACGGGCCTGGGTGGCGGTTGCCGTATCGCGAAACCGTATCTGGGTAGGAACGAGCGCGTTATCAACAATGGCCGGTCGGCCGATATGCCCTCCAATGGCCTCGACGGTTGCCAGAATATCCGGCACGCCCACACCCAGACGGGCGGCTGCCTCACGATTGATATCGACATGCAGATAGGGCACCTTGCCCTCGCCCTGTTGTGCCACATCCGCAGCCCCCGGCACTGCACCGATCGTACCCACAAGTTTTGCGGCAAGCTTGTCCAGCAGTGCCAGATCGTCGCCATAGATCGACACGGCAAGCTGCGTGCGTACACCCGAGAGCAGATCATCCATCCGCATCTCGATAGGCTGCGTAAAGGAATAGGCCGCGTCAGGCAGGCCCTGATTCAGGGTCCTGCTCATGGCATCGACCAGACGCGCCTGCGTCATGCCACTACGCCAGCGCGATCTGGGTTTGAGGAAAACGAAACTGTCCGTCTCGTTCGTGCCCATCGGATCGGTTGGAATGGCGGCCGTACCGGTATTGCTGACAACTGTTTCCACCTCGGGAAACTGCATCAGCAGGCGCTCTTCCTGGGTGACGCCTGCCAGCACCGTCGGCAGCGAAGCACTCGGCAGGCGTGTGGCGCTGACCACAAGAGCGCCTTCTTCGAGTTGGGGCACGAACTCGCCTCCCAGACGCGAGGCCAGCGCGA
This sequence comes from Asaia lannensis NBRC 102526, assembly GCF_024054035.1. GTDB lineage: Bacteria > Pseudomonadota > Alphaproteobacteria > Acetobacterales > Acetobacteraceae > Asaia > Asaia lannensis. The sequence goes on along the minus strand of NZ_JAMXQU010000008.1, from coordinate 64,434 downwards.
GGGCGAAAATGAAAACGGCAGCCGTCGTCATGAACACGATGCGCGCATGGCGTGCGCACCATGACAGGGCAGGATCGTAGATACCGCGCATCAGATGAACGAAACGCGTCTCGCGGTCCTGCGGGGCTTTTCTCAGAACAAGAGCTGAAAGAACCGGCACGACGGCAAAGCAATAGACCACGGAGGTCAGGAGCCCCATGATGATCGTCTGCGCCATGGGGCGGAACATGCGCCCCTCGACACCCTGCAGGGTCAGAACTGGCAGATAGACCATGATGATGACGAAAATTGCAAAGCTGACCGGACGGATGACCGTCTGGACTGTCTCGGTCGCAAGTTTTTCGAGCGCGACCCTGCCCTGCGTTCTGGCGCGTTCGACCAGCATATGCTCGACGACGACCAGCGCGCCATCGACGATCATGCCAAAATCGATCGCACCGAGACTGAGCAGATTGGCCGATATTCCAAATACGCGCATGCCGACGAAGGCCATGACGAGAGAGACCGGAATCACCGATATGATGACAAGCGCGGCGCGCCAGTTGCCCAGCACCAGAAGCAGGGTCAGAAAGACCAGCACAGCCCCAAGAACGAGGTTTTCCTTGATGGTATGAACCGTCTCGTCGGTCAGGGTGGCACGACTGTAGAAGGGCGCGAGCGTCACACCGGGGGGCAGCGTCTGACTGATGGCAGGCAGGGCTTTTTCGATGGCGGCGAGCGTGGCGTTGGAGCTTGCGCCTTTTTGCATCAGCACCACACCGTTGACGATCTCGCCTTTTCCGTCGCGTGTCACAGCCCCAAGACGCAGACGCGCGCCCAGAGAGACGGTACCAAGATCGCGCAGCCGCAGGGCGACGCCATTGGGAGCCATCCTGACCGGTATCGCCGCAAAATCGGCCAGCGAGCCGATCAGTGCACGCCCGACCACAACATTCTGTTCCGCCTGTCTGGCAATCCAGCCGCCGCCGGACGAGGCGTTGTTGCTTTCGACGGCTGCATAGATTTGCCCGATCGACACGTCATGCGCACGCATCCGCGCCGGATCGAGGGCAAGAGTATAGGTTTCCTCCGCCCCGCCATTTACATTGACATCGGCCACACCCGGTACGAGACGCAGTTGCGGGGCCACAGCCCAGCTCATAAGACGATTCAGATCCAGCGGCGAATAGCGGCGATCACCCTTGATCTGGATCTGCATGATTTCACCCATGCCGGTCGCGAGCGGTCCCATCGAGAGGCTGACCGGTACGGCGATGGTTTCCTTGGCCTTTTGCAGCTTTTCGGCAATACGCGCACGATCGAGGTCAAGATCGGAGCGGTCGTCGAATTGCAGATAAACGACGCAGACCCCTGTGCGCGAAACCGAGCGCAGATCGATCAGATCGGGCAGCCCGGTCAGACTGGCCTCCAGAGGAAAGGTAATCTGCTTTTCGACCTCTTCTGTCGCCAGCCCGGGCGCCGTGACTGAAACAAGCACCTGTTGGGGCGATATATCGGGCACCGGCTCGACAGGCAGGCCGGGCACGACACACAGACCGCCCAGAACGAGCAGGAGACAAAGAGCAAGCACCGCCAGCCTGTTGCTTTGCAGAAACTGCCACATGAGAGGGTCTCAGTCCGACGCCATGGAAGAAAGAAGCGCCATGGATTTGAGCGCGAAGCTCCCTGCACCGGCAATCTGCTGGCCCTGAACGAGCTTTTCCTTGCTCAGCGTATCCTGGCCTTGCATATCCTGGCTTTGCGCACCCTGAATGACAGCCTGCGCCTCGTCATGTCTCAGGATCCTGACCGGTACCGGCACGAAATGGGTCGCATCGCGGCGCAGAAAAACAATATCCTCACCCTCGATCTGCTGAAGAGCTGCGAGTGGCACGACAAGCCCTTCCACCCCTTCGCCCGTTCTGAACGCTGCATCGAGCATCATGCCGGGCCTGAGCCTGGAGGATGGGTGATCGATGACCGAGACCACACGCACCAGCCCGGTCGACGGATCGGCCAGACCGGCAATCGTATCTATTCTGGCTGTGACTGTCTCTGGCCCGGCCGGGTTCGAAAGCTGCTTGTCGGTCCGGGTGTCCGGCTGCATTTCAGTCTGGCCTGAGGGATGAAACGCAACCCATCCGCCGACCGAAAGCTGCGATGCATCTTCAGGCGACAGATCGGCTATGAGCCACAGGCGCGAGAGATCGACCACCGTAACCAAATTATCGCCAGCGGTGATATCGGCAGCGACTGAGGTTCTTATGGCCTGCACGACCGCATCGACCGGGCTGATGAGATCCGAGGCCTCGTCCTGAACGATCCGCTCGGTCACGGAGGTGAATTCCTCGGTCTGACGGTGGTTCAGGGTGGCGAGATCGGCCTCACGCGCCTTTACCGCATCGCGCTGCTGTTCCAGCACCATAAGTCGGCGCTGGAGTTCACCGCGCGAAACGGCGCTGCCGACCAGAACGACACCACGATCATAGAACAGGCGCGCCTCCGTTTCTGCAGCACGTGCTGAAGCAAGAGCCGCCTCGACCTGTTCGCGCTGGAGCGCCAGTTCATGCAGGGAGTGATCGGTATAGGATATGAGCGACTGACCCTGTCGCACATGCTGACCGGGGGTCACATGCACGGCGGTCACCTTGCCCGATCCGGCTGAGTGGATGTCGATAATGCGACTGGTATCGGCATCCACGCGGGCCATCGCAAGGATCTGGTCGTACACAATGCCCCTGCCTATCGTGACGAAAGACATATGCTCGTTGTTCTGCGCATCCTGCGAGAGCTCCAGCTCGTGACGCCAGGCTTCGGCCGCTTCGCTGCGCGAACTGACCGACACCCCCAAAGCAGGAAGCAGCGCCACTAAAGACAGTGCCAGTAAAGACAGTGCCAGCGCAGCATGGCATCGCAGGGCCGTGAAACATGCCATCGAACCCGGCCCCTTCAAAGATACCGGACGAGACGCGCGAATTCGCGCATCGTTTCGTCGCGGCTGTCTCCTCCATCGGCCAGCGCCTCGACAATGCAATGCTCGACATGATCCTGAATCAGGGTGCGCTTGGCGTTGCGCAGCGTGTTTTCGACAGCCTGGATCTGCTGCGCCAGATCGGCGCAGCTACGATTGGCCTCGATCATCTCGAGTATGGTTGCCAGATGCCCGTGAGCCTGTTTAAGGCGCAGGGCGATCTTCTTGTGATTGGGCGGACTCATATGCCCCCTATACCCTAGGGGGGAGGGTGCAGGAAAGCATGAAGTCGTTTCTGCAATCCTGTCAGGCAGGCGTTTCGACAATGACGATCTCGGAATCCCTCTCGGCCCGTATCGTCACCTCTTTCATATCCGTAATCGCTGCGCCATCGCGTTCCTCAAGCGTGACATCATCGACACGGATAAGACCCGAAGCCAGCACGACATAGCCCAGCCAGCCCGTCGGGAGCGACCATGTCAGACTTTCGCCCGCTGTCACTGTCGCAGCCCTGACGCGCGCGGTCGCATTGATACCGAGAGCCTCGTCATCGCCCTCAACGCCGGATGCCAGCGTGACGAGACGATTGGCGCGCGCCTCGACCGGAAAAGGCCTCGTTCCCCATGAAGGCGCATGACCACGCCGATCCGGATGAATCCAGATCTGGAACAATGTGGTCGTCACATCCTCAAGATTGGCCTCGCTATGAACGATACCCGCTCCTGCTGACATCACCTGCACCTGACCTGCTTCGGTACGTCCCTGGTTACCGAGCGAGTCCCTGTGGGTTATTGCACCCTGTCGGACATAGGTAATGATTTCCATGTCACGGTGCGGATGTGATGGAAACCCGCCCCCGGGCGCGATCTCATCGTCATTCCAGACGCGCAGCGCCCCCCAGCCCATGCGCGCAGGGTCGTGATATCCGGCAAACGAAAAATGATGCGCGGCTCTGAGCCAGCCATGATCCGCATGACCCAGTGAAGAGAATTTACGAAGCTCGATCATAAAACGGTCCTCCTGTTCTGCCCAAGACCATAGACAGTCCGGCATACGTCAAGATATAGAAATGACAGAAACGGATCGGTGCCATTTCTTGACAGAAAGACTTCCTGATTTCGAGGCGCTTGCGATTTTCGCGCGCATTGTCGAGCATGGCTCCTTCAGCGAAGCCGCACGCGTGCTCGGCCTGTCGCGTCCGACGGTTTCCAAGGCCGTATCCCGGCTGGAACAGGCGACAGGCACCGCCCTGTTCAACCGAACCTCGCGCCGTCTGTCGCTGACGGAAACAGGCGAACGCGTCCTGTCTCATGCGGTGAAACTGCTTGGCGAGGGCGAAGCCGCAGAAGCCGAATTGCGTCGGGCCGCTCACCACCCGCACGGGTTACTGCGCGTCACGGCCCCGATCGGCTTCGGGCTCAGCCATATCGCCCCCCTTCTCCCGGCTTTCCTGTCACGCTTCGAAGATATCGAACTGGCCATGACCTATACAGACGAGCAGCTCGATCTGATCGGTGGCGGGTTCGATGTGGCGATCAGGATCGCCGCCCATGCGCCTTCTTCACTACGCGCACTGCATCTTTGCTCGATTCCGCTTCTGCTGGTCGCCTCTTCCACCTATCTTGCGCTGAGAGGCCTCCCGACCCATCCCCGGGACCTGAAACATCATGACGGTTTCATGTATGAGACCCTCTCCGGTTCCGGCCCATGGAAAATGACACGCAAGGGGAAGAGTCTTCAGGTCGAGCCACCGCGCAGCCGCTACCGGGCCAATAATGCCGAGGCCTTCCTGCCAGCCCTGCATGCCGGACTGGGCATAGGACTTTTTCCGGAATTCATGGTGGCGCAAGCACTGGGAGAGGGCCTGCTTGAGCGCGTCCTGCCGAACTGGTCTTTTCCGGATACCGCCCTTTGTCTGCTGACACCGCCAGGTCGCTCTCATCCTGCGCGCGTTTCAGCCTTTCTCGATCATATAGGTAGGGCGCTACGCAACACACCTTGGAGAAGATTAAACACGCATTAAAATAAGGATGATCTGGAGACCGGATAAATGTTACCCTATGATGTCAATTCTTTCGCCAGAATAGAGAATGTATAATCATGTCCAGCGGCCAGACGTCAGAGATATCCCCAAGCTTCACCCTGACGCGACGCATCGCTATGCTTCGCAAGAGTCAGGGCCTTAGTCAGCAACAACTTGCGGACGCCCTCGGCGTTTCTCGATCCGCTGTTGCTTTTTGGGAAACAGGACGCGTCGGTAGTTTAAGAAAGTACATTCCCAAGCTCGCAGATCTGTTCGGCGTTTCTACCGAGGCCTTTCTGACCGGGATGATCGAGAAAGATATTCCTGCTGTTCTCACCCCCGATGAAGACGACCTCCTGCGGTTCTATCGTCTTCTCGACCCGGCCATGAAACTCACAGCACAGAAATGGATGGAACGTCAGGTCAAAAAAGGCGAGGCAATGCGTAAAACTGCCACCTGATACGACAGCCCTTTCATGCAGCAGATCGCTGCACAGAAGGGAGCCGGAAGGCGCCGCACGCACCCAGTCCTGAAGCGACGGCTTGAGAGCAGTCCGCTTCGTTCAGGAAATTGTGGAGTGTTCTGTCCACGAAGCCGCCTCACTGCCTCGCTGACGAAAACGCCGCTGGTAATGCGGGTCGTAAAGTGCGCTTTCACGAAATGCACCGGGGCCAAGCGCCCTGCCGACAAGGACGAGGGCTGTGCGTGTTTCGGGTGCGACAGCCATAAGGGCCTCGATCCCGGACAGTGTCGAAAGAACGACACGTTCATCGGGCCAGCTTGCGCGCGCCACCACGGCGACAGGGCAATCGTCGCCATAAAAAGGCGTCAGACGGGTAACGATATCGTCCAGTCTGTGAATGGCGAGATGGATGGCAAGCGTTGCCCCTGTTGCGGCAAACGCTTCAAGTTGCTCTGCGGCAGGCATGGCAGAAGCACGGCCCGAAATACGTGTCAGGACAAGGCTTTGGACAAGGCCCGGCACAGTCAGCTCGCGCCCGAGAAGCGCAGCAGACGCCGCATAGGCCGGTACGCCGGGCGTCAATGTGTAGGGAATGCCATGACGCTCAAGGCGCGCAACCTGCTCGGCCACCGCGCTGTAAAGAGACAAATCCCCGGAATGCAGACGCGCGACGTCCTGCCCGTTGCGATAGGCCTCGACAAAAAGGGCTTCGATTTCATCGAGGCAAAGCGGGGCCGTATCGACAAGACGCGTCTGGGGGGCACAAAACCCGAGAATTTCTGGCGGGATAATCGATCCCGCATAGAGACAGAGCGGCACGCGCCCCAGAATATCACGACCGCGAAGAGTCATGAGATCGGCCGCCCCGGGACCTGCACCGATGAAATGAACCGTCATACCCCGGCATATCCGGTGGAATGCCCAATGGAACTGCCACTGGAATTCTGACTGGGGTTCCCGCTTGCCTGTCCGTTGGGTTGTGCGTTTCCGATCATGGCAAAAGCGCAGGTCACGCCCTCACCCGCCAGACGCGCGCCCAGAAGCTGACTCTGCGGCCCGAGTATGGCCAAGGCACAGCCCTCGGCGATCGAACCGAATCCCATCGTAACCCGCGCGCGTTCGGAATGGGTCAGACATCTTGGCTGCGCAGAGGCCAGAGCCAGCAGATCGACAACGGTTACCGGCAGGGAAAACACACGCGCCACGGCCTGCACGGCAGCATGGTTCTGACGAAAAGGCGGCACTGCAAATCCCTGCGGCAGCCCCCACTGGTCGATCGCCCGACTGACGACATCGATCATCGCTTCCGGTGAAGCTTCGAGCCTGCAGCCCAATCCACCCATGATCATGGTTTGACAGCCCTGTACTGTGTCACTGTCATGGCCGGCCTGAACCCAAACAAATCTCCTATCGATCCCAGACGCTCTATGCCGATGCGCGATAGCGCACCGCCCCAGGCTTGAAAAGCCTCGAAAAGCCGCTTTTCTCCCTCGATCGTCACGGCATTCGCCACCAGACGCCCGCCCGGTGCGAGCGCCGACCATCCCATTTCAAGCATTCCCGGCAAACCGACCCCGCCGCCGATGAAAACGGCATCCGGCGCGGGAAGAGCGGGCAAAGCCACCGGCAGATCGCCCTGTTCCACGTGAAGCTGATCCACACCGAGTGCCTCTGCATTGCGGGCAATACGCGCGCAGCGCTGAGCATCGCGCTCGAACGCAAAAGCCCTGTTGGTCGGATGGCGTAGCATCCATTCGATCCCGACAGATCCCGACCCGGCCCCCAGATCCCATAATATCTCGCCCTGACGGGGGGCGAGCGCACTGAGTGTAACCGCCCTGACTTCCTGCTTGGTAATCTGCCCGTCATGGTCGAAAAAACTGTCAGGCAGCCCCGAGGCAAGAGGCACGATCTGTGCATCCGGCCCAGCCACCACCTCGACACCGATCATGTTGAGACGCGCCACGTCGCCTGACGGCCCTTCGCATGCCCGGAAACATTGCTGCCTCTCGTATGGTCCATCGAGGGCCTCGAGCAGATGCAGGACACTCTCACCGCACCCTCGGGCGCATAGCCATTCTGCCAGTCTCTCTGGTGTCTTCTCATCGGCAGACAGTATGACGAGGCGCGCACCGGGCTGGATGAGAGGCACCAGTCTGCTCATGGGACGTCCGCAGAGCGACACCAGACGGATATCCTGCGCAGACCAGCCCAGTCGGGCGCAGGCCAGCGTCAGGCAGGAGCGCGAGGGTACGACCCGCATCGCCGCGAGGCCGAAATGGCCGATAATCTGTTTGCCGATACCGAAGCAGAACGGATCGCCCGAGGCCAGAACCACAACCCTTCGTCCTTCATGCCTCTCCAGAACGGCCATCGCCTGCGTATAGGGTGACGGCCAGGTCTCGCGTATTGCAGATTCTGCCCCGGCATTTTCGACCAGCGCCAGATGTCGCGCGGCACCGACCAGCACCTCTGCCTGGGCAATTGCCCGTTGCGCCTCGCGAGAAAGCGCCTCAAACCCGTCTTCTCCCAGGCCGATGACCGTCAGCCAGCATTGGGTGCCTGTCAGGGACGTTAGTGAGGACAAAAGATGCATATCCTGATCTTGGGGGGCACGAGCGAAGCGCGACAACTCTGCTGCGCGCTGGAGTCTCTTGGTCTCGACCATATCACGTTTTCGCTGGCTGGGGTCACTGCGTCGGCCCTGCCGGTCCCGGCAAAGACGCGCTCCGGCGGCTTTGGGGGTATCGAGGGGTTGGCGACATGGCTCGAACGGACGGGCATCGATCTTGTGATCGACGCCACCCATCCCTTCGCTGCGCAAATGAGCCATCATGCGGTTGCGGCCACGAAGCGCCTCGCCATACCGCTCATCAGGCTCGTGCGTCCTCCATGGCGTGCTGGCCCGGGGGGCCTGTGGCGCCATGTTCCCGCGATCGATGCGGTTCCCCATGCTCTGGGACCGGCGCCTCGACGGGTTTTCCTGACGACAGGACGCAAGGATCTCGATCCGTTCATAAATACGCCGCATCACTATCTCCTGCGCAGTATCGATCCGCCGACGGGTCCTCTGCCTCGCGGTGCGAGTCTTCTGCTCGGACGTGGCCCTTTCACACTGGAGGACGAATTATCCCTGTTTCGCGAGCATCGCATCGATTGTCTCGTGACAAAAAATGCCGGCGCATCTGCAACGGCACCAAAGCTGGAGGCGGCCCGTCAACTGGGGGTCGACGTCATCATGGTCGATCGCCCGGTACTGCCACCTGCGGAGGAATGTGAAACGCTGGAGACTGCCCTGAATTGGGTGCGCGATTTCAGGCGTCGTCTGCAAGGCTCAGGGGACGCGCCTTAGCGTATAGAGCCAGGGCATTTTTTCTGCGCGCTCGATCATCCGCGTGCAGGCACAGCCGACAAGCACGAGCGTGCTCATATCGGCATACTCGCCCTTTGCTTCAGCCAGCGAGACATGCCTCACCTGTGCATCCGGGCGACCGATCGCACGGGCGAAAACGACAGGCGTTTCACCCGGCAGTTTCTCACGCAATACGGCAAGACCCTCATCGAGCTGATCGGGGCGCGCCATGGAGCGTGGATTATAGAGTGCGATGACAAATCCCGCCTCTGCGGCCAAGGCGAGCCGTCTGGCGACGACTTCCCAGGGTTTGAGATTGTCCGACAGCGATATCACGCAGAAATCGCCACCCAATGGCGCACCGAGCGCGGCTGCCACCGCCAGTACCGCACTCACACCGGGAATTACGCGTATGTCGATACTGCGCCACGCCTCGGGACCCTGCGACACCGCTTCGAAAATGGCACTCGCCATGCCGAACACACCAGCATCGCCCCCAGATACCACCACCGGAACCTGATTTGTCATGGCCAGTTGCAGCGCATGGCGGGCACGATCGAGTTCCTCGCGATTATCGGTCACATGCGCCTCAGCCGAAGGCGATGCCCCCAAGGCGAGAGCACGCCTGACATAAAGCCCGTAGCCGAGAATATCCGTCGCTTCCGCCAGGGCATTGCGTGCCTCATCGGTAATCTGGCCCGGAGATCCGGGGCCGAGGCCGACGACATACAGAACCGGATTCATCGCGCTCTTGTCCGCCCAGGTACGAGGACCATCGAGAAATAGGGCGCTTTTTCCGGTGCCTGATCGAGCGGCAGGCAGACTTGTCCGCTCTGCGTGCCCCGCTCGACATAAACCGCCTTTTCATGGCGGCCGCTACGCTGCAAGGCGGCACGGACTTTCGCAAAGTTACGCCCGATTTTCATGATGACATGGGCATCGCCGCGTTCGAGCCAGGCAGAAAGACTCGCCTCGTCGAGTGTGGCGGGCAGCACACTGAGTATATCGTCGCCATGCACCATGGGCAGATGAGCGGCCGACCAGCAACCGCTCATTCCCGTAATACCGGGGACGATCTCACAGCGAAAACGTGGGCTGAGCCGGTCGAAAAGATACATGGCCGAACCGTAAAGGAACGGATCGCCCTCGCAGAGCAGCGCAATGCGCCGCCCCTGTGCCAGCTCGGCAGACAGGGTCTGGGCGCAGCCGTCGTAAAATGCCGCCATATCGGTAAGATAGCGCGGATCCTCCACAGAGACTGAGGTCGTGAAAGGATAATCGAAGCGCAGCTCGCGTGCGTTTGCGGGCACATATTCGCCCGCAATGACACGCGCATGGCCGGGCCTGCCGCAGGCAGCAAACCACGCCACAACCTCGGCTCCGGCCAGATGGCGTACGGCCTTGAGCGTCAGCAATTCGGGATCGCCCGGCCCCATGCCGAGAATCTGGCAGATGCCTGTCATTCTTTCTCGCTAGCCAGAGCGTTCACACAGGCGGCAGCCATGGCGCTTCCCCCCTGTCTGCCACGCACAATGGCCCAGGGAATTTCGTTGAAGGCGGCGAGTGCCTCTTTCGACTCAGCTGCCCCGATAAAACCGACGGGCATGCCGATAATTGCGGCAGGGCGCTTGCCACCGCGCTCTATAAGTTCGAGCAGCCGGAACAACGCCGTCGGGGCGTTGCCTATGGCCACGACAGCGCCATCGACATCGTCTCCCCACAGATCGACTGCGGCGGCGGAGCGCGTATTACCCAAAAATGCCGCGAGCGGAGGCGTGCGCTCGTCGCGCAACGTACATATGACCTGATTACCGGCAGGCAGACGGGCGCGCGTCACACCGTGGGCAACCATTTCCGAATCGCACAACACCGGTTTTCCTGCCAGAAACGCAGTGCGGGCGGCCTTTACAAAGCCCGGCGCAAAAGCGAGGTGACGGGTAATATCCACCATGCCGCAGGCATGAATGACGCGCACGGCGACGCGTGCCTCATCTGGCGCATAGGCCGACAGATCGGCCTCGGCCCGGATCGTTGCGAAAGACTGCGCATAGATCGTCGCGCCGTCATGGATGTAATCGTAGCTCCCCTGGGTCATGGGTTTCCCTCAATCATGGGCGGTGCCTGTCCTTGCCTGTCACATCCGAGCCTGTCACGTCTGACGCAGACGCCTTCGCACGTCCTCGACGCCAAGACCAGTCTCTATGGGTGTGTCACTGGCTTTACCCTGCCAGATCAGATCGTATCCTCGTTCGCTGGCAACCAGCGTCACATCGTGCATATCGTGCGAAGCACAGGATTTGGCGCAGCCCGAGACATGCAGTTTCCTTCCCCCGAGATCGGGAGCGAGAGACAGCGCATCGCGCTGGGTAAAGGCCAGTCCCTGCGCGCAGCGCGCCTGCCCCGGACAGGCCACAACATCAAGACGGTAATCGTCCGGGTCTGTAATCAGATCCGGCGTTGCAATGACCCGGTCGAGCACAAGACCCCGCCATGGCGTCAGCCGGAGTGTGGCGCCGCTATCAGCAAGTATTTCACAATGCCGCGCGTCCAGTGTGCCGAGCACCGCTCTCGCCCCGAAACAGCCCGGGAGAAATGCTCCCAGAAGAGGCGGCACATGCCCAGTGAAAGGCGCGGCGCGATGCAGGGCCCGTCCCGTCCCGGCCGCTTCTGTCATGCGCAAGAGCGCCGCCATGACAGACTGGATAAGATCCTCTCTGCACGGCGCGTGACAGTGCGCTCCCTCATACAGGCGCCATTCACCATTTTCACAACGTAATGCCAGATCGGCGCGCAAGGCACCAACAGGAACGAGGCCGCCACCATCAATCGCCAGACTGAATTTTTCAGGTGCACGCCAGTACGCGGGCAGGTTTTGCAATACGCACTGGATATCGCGTGCAAGAGCAAGTGTGTCCGGTGCGCAATCGGGGTCGAGACCGGCCAGGGGCGAGGTGAACAGAATACGCCGTCGTGCCTCCTGCGCAGGATCGGCAAGTCCGAGACGATGCATAACGGCCCGAGACGCAAAAGCGCGTGCACTTGCCTCATCGAGCCCACGCAGCTGGAGATTGCCACGCAGGGTGAGGGTCATGCTGCCATTACCGTGACGCATGGCATAATCGATGAGAAACCGGAATTGACCTGCGGTAAGCCCCACGAAATCGGGCGTCACACGCACAAGCCATCCATCATGGGTCTGCATGGGGGCGTAAAGGCCGGGGCACCAGCCTTTTCGTATCGGAACGCGTGTCATGCGTCCTGTGATAGCCCGCCCTGAAGACAGGCACCCATAAAAAAAGCTGCATGCCCCGGGGACATGCAGCTTTCGATAAGCAAATGACGGCCTATGCCCTGCCCTGTCAGGGCAGGTTTATCGGTGCCGCAGGCAGAGGCGGCGCAACAACCAGGGACTGGGCGCGCTGGACCAGCGTGCTGGGGCAGACGCCAAGCAGGATGGTGGCGCAAGCCAGAACCGTGATCAGAGCGGCATTGACCGGCGTGGGAGCCGTCAGTTCTGCACGGGTTTCTCGATCGGACGGCGCGGGCGTCAGCATGATCAGGATCAGACGCAGGTAATAGAACAGACCGATCGTGCTGCTCAGGATCAGCACGAACAGCAGCAATGTCTGATGCGCCGAAACGCCGGCTGCCGCGACGTAGAACTTTGCAAAGAAGCCAACTGCTGGCGGGATACCTGCCAGAGAGATCAGCATGATCGACATCGCCAGAGCCGCTGCCGGCTTGCGACGGAACAGACCGTGCCATTCACGGATATCCGTGCCCTGGGGCATCACACCGTTCATGATGGCGAACACACCCAGTGTCGAGACGGCATAAGCCGCCATATAGAAGGCTGCAGAAGCCACACCGAACGGACCCGGCGACAGGAAAGCCACCAGAAGATAACCGACATGGGCAATGGACGACCCGGCCAGAAGGCGACGCAGATCGGTCTGCACGACGGCCATGAGGTTACCGCCCAGCATGCTGAGCACCGCCACGATCAGAATCTCGTTCACCTGTGCGCTCGGCACATAGAGATTGACCGAAGAGAAATAGCGCAGCATGGCCGCGAAGAGGGCAATCTTGGATGTGACCGCCACCAGTGCCGCAACCGGGATGGACGTACCTTCAAGCACATCGGCCAGCCACAGATGGAACGGCACGGCTGAAAGCTTGAAGAACATGCCTGTCAGGATGAGAATCATACCCATCGTGCCGATCATGGGTTCGGGCACATGACTCAGATCGGGTGCAGCGAAACGCAGTGAGCCCGTTTCCGCATAGATCAGGGCAAAACCGAACACCATCGTGGCCGAGGCCACGCCGGAGAGCAGCAGATATTTCATCGCTGCTTCGCCGGCATCCAGACGCTCGTTACGGAACGCAATCAGGCCGAGAAGAGCAAGGCTGAGCGTTTCCAGACCGAGGAAGAACGACACGAAATGAACTGCGCCGGTCATTGCGACCGCACCCAGCGTTGCCAGCGTGAGCAGAAGGAAAAACTCGCTATTCACGGTCGGGTCGGCGCTGATGGCGCCATGACGCGACATCAGGACAATGGCGAGTGCCGAGAGAATGATCAGCGCACCCGAGAAAGACGACCAGGTATCGGGCGCAAAAAGCGGCATGGCTCCCGTCATGATCAGGGCCGTCGGCATCATGATCGAGACCAGGGAAGCCAGAAGGACGATTACGCACAAGATCGCATCGCGTGCGACATGACGCCGCCAGGAGATGGCTGCGAGCTGCACCAGGCTTCCGAGGCACAGCACCAGCACCGCATTGGGGAGGAACGAGAAGGACATTACTGGGCCTGCTCCTGAGCGATGCTCACGACATGGGGGCTGGCCGGTGCCGAAAGGTTCAGAACCGGCTGCGGATAGACGCCAAGCGCGAGGAGAAGAAGGGCTGCCACACCGAGAACGGCCAGATGCGGCATGGAAGGCGCACCGAGCGGTGCCGCCGCGTCGGTCTTTTTAGGACCGTAGAAAACGCGCAGCATCATGGTGAGCGAGTAGACCGAGGACAATACGAGGCCTGCGGCTGCAAAGAACGTCATGACATGGCTGACCTGCCACGTGCCCATGAGCACCAAGAATTCACCGATGAAGTTGCCCAGCCCCGGCAAGCCCAGCGAAGCCGCCGCGAAGAACATGGCAAGAGCCGAGAACTGCGGCATGGCGGGCCAGAGACCGCCCATTCTGGACATGTCTCGTGTGCCGAGACGGTCTTCGAGCAGACCGGCAATCACAAAGAGCGCGCCGGTGCTCAGACCATGAGCCACCATCTGCACGATCGCACCTTCCATACCGATGCGCGTGCCCGAAAACACGCCCAGCAGGATGAAACCGAGATGGCTGATGGAGGAATAGGCGATCAGGCGCTTGATATCGTCCTGCGCCACAGCCAGCCAGGCACAGTAGAGAATGCCGACGACACCCAGTGTCATGGCGATCGGTGCCAGATGTGCCGAAGCCTGCGGGAACAGCATCACCACAAAGCGGATCAGACCGTAACCACCCGTCTTGGCCAGTACGCCCGAAAGCAGAATGCTCGCAGCGGTAGGCGATGCGGCATAAGTATCAGGCAGCCATGAATGGAAAGGCACCATCGGCAGCTTGACCGCAAAAGCGATGAAGAAACCGAGCATCAGGACGGGAGCGATCGGGGCGATCATCGCCGTCTGCGACAGGGCAAAGTAATCGAAGGTGATCACACCGGTCCGCTGGGCATTGACGATGACGAGGCCGAGAATGGCCAGAAGCATCAGCAGACCGCTGCCCTGCGTGAACAGGAAGAATTTCAGCGCAGCGCGCTGACGGCCTGCATCGCCCCAGATCAGGATGACCCCGAACAGCGGCAGCAGCATCAGCTCCCAGAAGAAGAAGAACAGGAACAGGTCGGTCGCCATGAAGACGCCGTTGATCCCGGCCACCGTCGCCAGAAGCAGAAACTGGAACAGCCCGGCACGGTCGGTCACATTGCGTGCGCTAAGCAGCGCGCAAGGCAGCGAGATCAGCGCATTGAGCCAGAGCATGACCAGGCTCAGACCGTCGATGTCGAACCGGACATTGATGCCCAGCATCGGCACCCAGGCCATGGAGAAATGACCCAGCCATCCCCCCGTACCTGCGCCTGAGGAAAGCGTGCTGATCGTGACCTGCGCAAGCAGGATCACCGTCAGGACGAGCGTGATGAGAGAAGAAGCCCAGGCGGCACGCGAGGCACCGCGCAGCCCGACAAGCCAGGCCGCGAGCCCCCCGATGAAGGGGATCAGAACAAGAGCGGGAAGTGCCAACATCATCATACCGCCAGACAAAGAGCTGCAACCGTTCCTGCTGCGATCCAGCCGGCATAGCGACGCACCTGGCCGCTCTGCAGCTTCGCAACAGCGTATCCACCGCCCTGGGTCAGGGCTGCAACCAGATCATAGAAACGATCGATGAAATCACGGCGGTTCAGATGACCAAGCACCATGAACGGCCGCACGAAAACCCAGTCATACAGCGTGTCGAAACCCCAATCGGCGCGAAGCGTCGAAATGGCGGGGCTTTCTGCTGCCACCGGCGCAGTGCCCTTCGGGCGCCACAGCGTCCAGGCAAGGGTCACACCGGCGATCGGCACGAGCGATCCGATGATGAGCAGTCTGGTGTTGTGCTCTTCAGGCATCGCACCGAGTACCGGTGCCAGGAGGTTGGAGAAGATATGCACGTGCGCAATGGCGTCGGGCATTTCCATCCAGCCGCCAGCGATGGCCAGTACCGAGAGGATACCCATGGGCAATGCCATGGCGATGCCCGACTTGCCGTGAGCATGGGTGCGGTGAGCGCCCCAGAACACGATGAACACGCAGCGGAAGATATAGATGGAGGTCAGGAATGCTCCGAAAAGCGCACCGGCCCAGAGAACGGGGCTCATATCATAGGCACTGCCCAGAATGAGTTCCTTCGAGAAATACCCGGCCGTGATCAGCGGCAGTCCTGCAAGAGCGGCAGAGCCGATCAGGAACGCCGTGAACACCCAGGGCATATCCTTGCGCAGACCGCCCATCTTGAAAATGTCCTGCTCGTGATGGACGCGCAGGATGATCGACCCTGCGGCCATGAAGAGCAGCGCCTTGAAGAAGGCGTGGGTAACAAGATGGAACATAGCCGCATGCCAAGCACCGCAGCCCAGCGCCAGATACATGTAGCCGAGCTGGCTCATCGTCGAATAGGCGAGGATGCGCTTGATGTCGGTCTGGACCAGAGCACTGCCCGCGGCGAGCAGGATGGTAACGAAACCGACGATCGCACAGGCATACATTGCAAGCGGCGTCAGCACGAACAGGCCATGCAGACGCGCCAGAAGATAGACACCGGCCGTCACCATGGTCGCGGCATGGATAAGAGCCGAAACAGGCGTCGGTCCGGCCATGGCGTCAGGCAGCCATGTCTGCAGCGGCACCTGAGCCGACTTGGCCATGGCACCGCCGAGAAGCAGGAACATGCCGAGCGTCAGCGTACGCGGAGCCGCGTGCGGACCGACGGCAAGAAGGGTGGGAATATCGAGCGAGCCGATGGCGGTCGCCATCAGCAGCATGCCCAGCAGGAAGAGCGCATCGCCCACGCGCGTGACCACGAAGGCCTTGCGTGCAGCGATGGCATTGGCCTGCTCGCCATACCAGAACCCGATGAGAAGATAGGAGCAAAGACCCACGCCTTCCCAGCCGATGAACACACCCAGCAGATCGGACGCCAGAACCAGCAGCAGCATGGAGGCGACGAAGAGCGTCATGTAGGTGAAGAACCGGGCGATATCCGGATCGTCATACATGTAGGCACAGGCATAGACGAGAATCAGGAAGCCGACGCAGGAGACGACAAGCATCATGACCAGCGAAAGCCGGTCGAGCGTCAGGGCAATCTGGGCGTTGAAGGAACCGACATTCATCCAGTTCCACAGCACGACGTGCAGGGAGCCGAGCGAGTCAGGCCCCGTCAGAAAGCTGGAAGCCGAAATGACGGCAAAAAGCGCGCAAAGACCCATACCCGCGCCGACAAGCAGCGTGGTGGCCCGTGCAGGCAGCTTGCCCCCGGTCAGCATCAGGATGATGGAGACGGCAAGGGGGCAGAAAATGACGAGCGGAAGCAGCATGGCCACGAGACTAACCCCCCAGACGGTTGCCGGTATCGGCATCAAGCGTGGAGCGTCCGGCTGCATGCATGCGCAGGATAATGGCGAGACCGACAGCAGATTCTGCTGCGGCAAAAGCGACCACCATCATGAACATGACCTGACCGTCTGCCATATGCCAGCGTGTGCCCGCCGCGATGAACGCGAGGCACGCGGCAT
The DNA here is from genome assembly GCF_024054035.1 of Asaia lannensis NBRC 102526. GTDB lineage: Bacteria > Pseudomonadota > Alphaproteobacteria > Acetobacterales > Acetobacteraceae > Asaia > Asaia lannensis. The sequence continues at coordinate 47,308 of NZ_JAMXQU010000008.1, read as the reverse complement.
TAAGCATGATTTCGGTCGACATCAGCATGAAGAGCAGGTTGCGGCGCACGAGAACGCCCAACGCTCCGAGTGAAAAGAGTATGACGGCGACAATGAGCGCGCCATTGGGATCGGCAGCAGTCATATCAGGATTTCCCTCCGATCCGGCGGCCGATGTGATAGGCGCTCACAAGACCTGCCAGAAGCAGGAAAGAGGAGAGCTCGACGGTCAGGATATAGGGTCCGTAAAGCGTCAGGCCGACTGCCTTGGGACCGATCGGCGCGCCTACCGTGCCCACCGCCATGGTGCTGTGGGTTACGCCATAGATCAGCAGGCCCATGAGCATCAGCGTGATCACGCCCGGTCCGACCCAGGCGCCACCGGCAAACCAGCCTTTTTCACGAAGCTGGTCCGGCTGGCCGAGATTGATCATCATGACCACGAAGACGAACAGGACCATGATCGCGCCGGCATAGACGATGATTTCGAGCATGGCGGCAAAAGGTGCGCCAAGCTGTTCGAACATGCAGGCAAGCGCCAGAAGAGACACGACAAGATAAAGCAGGCCGTGCACGGGGATGGTGCGAGTAATCGCCAACGCAGTCGCGCCGATGGCGATCAACCCATAGAGTTCAAGCATGATATTCATGATCAGGGCATCAGTGCATGAATGTCGATAGGCTTGGCTTCATTTTCGGCTTCACCTTTATTCTTGCCCGGGATCTTGAGCCCCGACACATTATAGAAGCTGTAATCATGTACCTTGCCGGGTCCGCTGATCAGGAGATCTTCCTTCTCGTAAACCAGGTTCTGGCGCACATATTCACTCATCTCGAAATCGGGCGTGAGCTGAATGGCATAGGTCGGGCAGGCTTCCTCACAGAAACCGCAGAAAATGCAGCGTGAGAAATTGATCTGGAAGAATTCCGGATACCAGCGTCCTTCCTTCTCGCCTTTCTGCAGGCTGATGCAATCCACCGGGCAGGCTGCCGCGCAGAGATTGCACGCCACGCAGCGCTCTTCACCGCTGGGATCGCGGGTGAGAACGATACGACCGCGATAGCGGGGGGACAGGTACGGTTTGACGTCCGGATACTGCACGGTTTCATTGCGATGAAACACGTGCAGGAACGTCATCCATATGGTGCGGAGAATACCAAGCATGGCGCGCCCCCTCTCAGACGCCCGCGCGCAGCAGAACGACCGCGCCGGTGACCAGAATGTTAAGAAGAGACAGCGGCAGCAGCACCTTCCAGCCGAAGGACATCAGCTGGTCGTAACGAGGACGGGGCAGTGCTGCACGCAGCAGGATATAGAAGCAGATCAGCAGGAAAACCTTGATCGCAAACCACAGGAAAGGCGGCAGGAACGGGCCATGCCAGCCACCAAGGTAAAGCGTGGTGATCAGGGCGGAGCTGAGCGCAACGCCGGCATATTCGGCAAGATAGAACATGCCGAATTTCATGCCCGAATATTCGGTATGAAAGCCTGCACCGATTTCGTTTTCGCCTTCCGGAAAATCGAAAGGCAGACGATGCGTTTCAGCAATACCGGCAAGCAGGAAAATAACGGCACCCAGGCATTGCGGGATGATGAACCAGCCATGGGTCTGTGCATCCACGATATCGCGGAGGCTGAACGACCCGGCTGCAATCACCACACCCATGACCGAGAGCCCCATGAAAACCTCATAGGAGATCATCTGGGCCGCGGCACGCATACCGCCGAGCAGGGCGTATTTGTTGTTGGACGACCATCCGGCGAGAACCACCGAATAGACGCCAAGCCCCAGCATACCGAAAATGAAGAGCAGACCGACGTTCAGATCGCCCGCGACGCTCCAGATAGGCGTGATGGGGACGACCGCAAAGCAGAGCAGAACGGCCAGAAAGCCGATGATGGGAGCCACAAGAAAGACCGGCTTGTCCGCAAAGGGCGGAATCCAGTCCTGCTTGAACAGCATTTTCATCGCATCAGCGATGACCTGGAACAGGCCGAACGGACCTACGCGGTTCGGGCCGGGACGATCCTGAAACACGCCGAGAAGGCGGCGTTCCAGCATGGTCGAGACCGCAGCGACGCCGAGAACGCCAAAGACGGTCACGACTATCACAAGAATTGGCCACACGATGGGCATCATACCGCGCTCTCCGTTCCAACACGCTCGGCAGGCGCCGTAATTTCAAGAGAGACCCAGCCCGGAGCCGACCAGGAGCGGGACACCATATGCGGAGGACAGGTGGCGACACCTGCAGGCAGGTTCGGATCGGACACGGCATCGACCGTGAAGATCTCGCCATCCAGCATGAGGCGGACCTGCGCGCCCTCAGCCACATCCCCACCGATACGCACAACTGCAGGTGCGGCGCGCTCGGCAATCGGCTGGGCCATCATGCTCATTTCATCCGTACCGAACACGCGAGCTTCTGGCAGGAGCATGAACTGGCCTGCACGCGGGGCGAAGGCCGAAGGAATGTCCATGGCATAGGAACCCGCCCCATTGGCGGCCCCCTCGACCAGACGCACGCCGCAATCGCCGCCGCGCATCTTGCCGCCGATTTCCTGCTGGAAACGGTTCAGGGACTGTTCGGAGTTCCAGCCGGGCACCTGATAGAACGGTATGAGCGTACCGGGCATGTCGGTGCTGTAGGAGCCTTCCATCGTGGAGTGCAACGGTGTGTCCGGCGAGCTCGGCGGCGGAATATCGCGCACGCTGATATTGGCACGAATGGCCGTGCGTCCGCTCACGCGATGCGTCTGGCTACGCAACGGCGTGCCTTCAAGCTCGTAATCCGCACCGGGAGCCGCCTCGGGAACAAGAGCGAAAACCGGCATCTCGATGGCGATCTCAGCAATCAGATCGTCCAGCTTGGCCCAGGGCTGCACATGATTGAAGCCTGCCGCCTGCGCCATATCGGCAATCCAGCGCCAGCTCGCCTGAAGCGGTGCATCGGGATAGACCACCTGCAGGAAACGCTGGGCACGACCCTCGGCGCTGACCAGCGTGCCATCCGCTTCGGAATAGGCTGACGCGGGGAAGGTTACCTGGGAACGGATCGCTGTGGGCGTCACCGAATGGTCGAGCACGACGAGATTGGCCGCTCTGTCCACCAGCGCGTTGAAACGGGCCGGATCGAGACGACGGCTCAGGTCGTTTTCGAGCACGATAAGCGTGGCATCGGTTGCACGTGCCCCGATCTCGTCGAGCGAGAGCCCCCCCATGAGCGCGAGACCCATGGAGTTGGCTTCGGGAAGAACGAAGCTGATAAGCGGCGTCTTGCCCTTGGCCGCGAGAGCCGAAGCAATATTCGCTGTTGCCTGAAGCAAAGCTGCGGACGCGTATTGCAGGCCCGATACCAGAAGCGGCTTTTCGGCTGCCATGAGGGCTTCGGCAATGCGTGTAGCTGCCTCGCCTTCCGCATCGCTCAGGCCCGTCACGTCAGGAGCGGAAGAGTCGATGCGATGCGCGATGGCAAAGCCGAGACGTGCTGCATCTTCGGGCATGGCGCGGATCGCGTCCTGCGCGAAACCATCCAGATCGGTCACCGTGGGAGACACCACGAAGAGCGGCGAGATGGTGTCCTGTCCGAGCGTACGCACCGAAGCGTCCATCCAGTGCGGGACACGCGCCTGATCGGCAGCCTTGTTGAAGGCCGTACGCTTGATCTGACGCAGCGCCAGACTCATGCGCGGTGAAGTTGCCGAAACATCCTCACCCAGGATCAGCGCGCCATCGGCTGTTTCCATCTCATGCATGGTTGCGATGCGTGCCGGACTGACACGCATCAGCGACGCAGCGAGCATGACCAGCCCGTGCTCCGGCTCGGCCATACCGGTGGAGAAATTCTCGGCACCGACCAGCTTGCGCAGAGCGTAGTTGGATTCCAGCGAGGCACGCGGCGATCCGATACCCACCAGCTTGCCGGAGGCTGCGATCTTGCCGAAATGATCCAGAGCGGCCTGAGCCGGGACCGGCGTCATGTCGCCATCGATGACATACCCAGCCGAACGCAGACGGGTGGGGGCATTGACCCAGCCATGACCGAAGCGACCGCGATCGCAAAGGAAGTAGCGGTTCACTTCATCATTGTAGCGGTTGAGCGTGCGGCGGACCTTGCCGGCGCGTTCGTTGATGATCGTGTTGCAGCCCGTCGCACAGTTGGAACAGACGGACGGCGCGCCGCGCATGTCCCATTTGCGGCTGTACATCTTGGAGAACGGCTTGTCGGTAAACACGCCGGTCGGGCACACCTCGATGAGGTTGCCCGAGAAGGGGCTCTCCAGCGTACCGCTCTCATGACGGCCGAAATAGACGTTGTTATGCGAGGCAAACACGCCCAGATCCTGGCCGCCCGCATAATCGCGATAGAAACGCACGCAACGATAGCACGCAATGCAGCGGTTCATTTCGTGTTTCACGAAAGGACCGAGATCCTGATTGTTGTGCGTACGCTTGTCGAAGCGATAGCGGCGCTCGCGATGACCGGTCATGACGGTCATGTCCTGAAGGTGGCACTCGCCGCCTTCTTCACAGACCGGGCAGTCATGCGGATGGTTCGTCATCAGCCACTCGACCACCTCACCACGGAATTCCTTGGCTTCGGGATCAGCAACCGAGATGATCGCGCCTTCTGTCACCGGCGTCATGCAGGCCATGACGATACGACCGCGCGTGTCGTCGGCATTGGCATATTGCTTGACGGCGCACTGACGGCACGCACCGACAGACCCGAGCTCCGGGTGCCAGCAGAAATAGGGCAGGTCTTCCCCTGCCTCGAGACAGGCCTGCAGAAGGTTCACGTCTGAACGTGCTTCAACCTCGCGGCCGTCGATTACGATTTTTGCCATCGGGCCGTTCCTCCTACGCCGCCTGCCCTGCGGCGCCGCTCGCTGCGGTGCCGGAGGTGGGCTTGCTAACCAGTCGCTGGAAATCCTCGGCGAACATCTTCAGGCCGCTGGCCAGAGGCGCAATCGCACCCGGTGCATGGGCGCAGAACGTGCGCCCCATCGGGCCGATCAGACGGGCAGCATCATGGAGGCGATCGATATCCTCCTGTGTGCCGCGCCCTTCCTCGATGGCGATCAGAAGACGCTCGACCCAGGGCAGGCCATCACGACAGGGCGTGCACCAGCCACAGGATTCCTGCGCAAAGAAATGCTCGAGATTGCGGATCATCCCGATCGGGCTGGTCTTGTCATCGAGCAGAATGGCCAGACCCGTACCGAGGCGGCTGCCCGCCTTTTCCGGCGTCGGGTAGTCCATGATGATATCAGCGTGTTCGGCCCCGAGGAACGCGGTCGAGGCGCCACCGGGCAGGAAGGCACGCAGCTTGTAACCGTCCTGCATGCCGCCAGCACATTCGTTCAGGATCACACCGAGCGACGTGCCCAGAGGCAGTTCGAACACACCCGGACGCTTGGCGCGACCGCTGACACCGTAGAGCTTGGTGCCCCCATCGACGCAGGCGCTGAGCCCGAGATACCATTCCGTGCCGTTGGCCAGAATATGCGGGATGTTGCTGAAGGTCTCGATATTGTTCACGACCGTCGGCGCGCCCCACAGACCGCCGATCTGCGGGAATGGCGGCTTGGCACGCGGGTTGGCGCGGCGGCCTTCCAGCGCCGTGATCAGGGCCGTTTCCTCACCGCAGATATAGCGTCCGGCGGAGGGATGGACATGCAGGTCGAAATCGAAGCCGGAACCGAGGATGTTTTTCCCGAGGAAACCAGCCTCACGCGCCTGAATGACCGCCTGCTGGAGACGCTCCAGACCTAGATGATACTCGCCGCGCAGGAAGATGATGCCGTGCCGCGCCTGAATGGCATAGGCCGAGATGATCATGCCTTCGATAAGCTGGAGCGGGTTGCCCTCGACAAGGATACGATCCTTGAAGGTGCCCGGCTCCATCTCGTCACCATTGGCGACGATGTATTTGAGGCGATCCTTCGAGGATTCCTTGGGAACGAAGCTCCATTTCATGCCGGTACTGAACCCGGCGCCGCCGCGTCCGCGCAGCTTGGAGTCCGTCACCTCGGTGATGATCTCCGCGGGGCTCATGCCAAGGGCGCGACGCAGACCGCGCCATCCACCCTTCTTGTCGTAGCCAGCCGGATCGAGCGGTGTCTCGCGGTTGACGAGCGCCAGAAGCGGCTGCTTTTCGGGGTTGAGACCAGTCATCACTTCTTCCTCGCCCGAATGTCGTCGATGATGCCGTCGATATCTTCCGGACGGACAGGACCGAACAGGTCCTTGCCGACCAGCATGGCCGGCGCATGGTCGCAGTGGCCGAGGCAGACGATGGGCAGAACGGTGAATTCACCATCCGGCGTCGTCTCGCCCATTTTCACGCCCAGCTTCTTGCACAGACGCTCGCGCGTCTGCTCGGCGCCCATGATGTAGCAGGAAACGGAGTCACACAGCATGACCACGTTCTTGCCGACCGGCTTACGGAACAGCAGGTTGAAGTAGGTGGCAATCCCGTCCAGATCGGCCTGGGACATGCCCAGAATACGTGCCGTCTGGGCAAGATGCGCGTCATTGATCCAGCCAAAGCGTTCCTGCACCAGACGCAGCGCCTCGATAGCGGCGCCACGCGGATGATGCTCATGGGCCGCCATGTCGATGAACGTATCGACGAGATCCTTGGGGAGTTCGGCGTCCTGCGCCGTAAGTTCAGCGGTCGACATCGGCCATCACAAAATCGATGCTTCCGATGATGGCGATCAGATCGGCAATCATGGTGCCGCGTGACAGCATCGGAAGCTGTTGCAGATGAATGAACGACGGTGTGCGGATACGCGTCCGGTAGGACATCGTGCCGCCATCGCTCACAAGGTAATACTGGTTAAGGCCCTTGGTCGCCTCAATGCAGGAGCGCACTTCGCCCTGCGGAATGACCGGCCCCCAACTGACGCCCACGAAGTGATGGATGAGCGTCTCGATGTCATGCATCGTGCGCGGCTTCGGCGGCGGAACGGCCAGTGGATGCTCGGCCTTGTACGGACCGCCCGGCATGTTATCGAGGCAGTAGCGGATGATGCGCAGGCTCTGGCGGATCTCTTCGATATGCACCGCAGCGCGGTCATAGCAATCGCCGTTGACGGCGGTCGGAATATCGAAATCGATCTGGTCATAGCCCGAGTAGGGCGCCTTGCGGCGGTAATCCCATTCGAGACCCGTGGCGCGCAGCCCCGGACCCGTCACACCCCAGTCGATCGCCTCTTCGGTATTGTAAACACCTACCCCCTTGGTACGGGCCTTGAAGATCGGATTCTTCATGACGAGTTCGTTGTACTCGTCCAGACGCTTGGGCAGGTAGTCGAGGAAAGCGCGCACCTCGCCATCCCAGCCCTCCGGCAGATCCATGGCCACACCGCCGATGCGGAAGAAGGCCGGATGCATGCGGAAACCGCAGATCTTTTCGATGATCTCGAAAACACGCTCGCGATCGGTGAAGATATAGAACACCGGCGAGAGCTGACCGAGATCCTGCACCATGGTTCCGTAGAACACGAGATGGCTGGAAATACGGAAGAACTCGGCCAGCATGATGCGGATAAGCTGCGCGCGCGGCGGCACCGTGATGCCCGCAAGCTTCTCGACACCCATCACGTACGGGAAGTTGTTCATCACCCCGCCGACATAGTCGATACGGTCGGTATAGGGGATGTAGCTGTGCCAGGTCTGGCGCTCGGCCATTTTCTCGGCACCGCGATGATGGAACCCGATATCGGGCACGGCATCGACGATGAACTCGCCTTCCAGCTGAAGCACGACGCGGAACACGCCATGCACCGAAGGATGGTTCGGGCCAAGATTGAGGAACATGAAGTCGCTGTTGTCGGAATGGCGCTTCATGCCCCAGGCTTCGGGGTCGAACCTCAGTGCTTCCTGCTCGTCGAAAACCTGGTCTTCGGAGAGCGTATAAGGCGGACGCTCGGTGGCACGGGCGTAATGATCCTTGCGCAGCGGGTGACCGACCCATGTGGGCGGAGTCAGAATGCGCGAGAGATGCGGGTGCCCTTCGAAGACAACGCCGAACAGATCCCAGGCTTCGCGTTCGAGCCAGTTCGAGTTGGGCCAGATATCGGTAATCGAGGCGATATTCGCGTCATCGGCTGCCAGAGGCACCTTGAAACGCACTTCGTCGATCGGACCGTCGAAAGACTGGATGTGATAGACAACCGTAAAATCGGATGCCGGAAGACCGTCGCGATGAATGCGCTGACGCTCATCCACACAGGTCAGGTCGAGCAGCATACGCAGCGCGCCACCGGCCTTGACGGCCTGGAGCACGGCGCGAATCTGGCCACGCGACACCCAGAAGGTCGGCACGCCGTCGCGGGTGGCCTCTTCCATCATGATCATGTGCGGCGGGAAAGCGGCCACTGCCGCCCCCATGCTGCCCGTGCCTATGCCTGCTGCCCGGCTGTTGTCGAAAACTTCGCTCATTGCTGCCGGCTCCTCAGATCGTGTCGGGCGTGCGCAGCTTGGTGACCGCCATGCGCTCTTCACGCTTGAGGTCGCGCATGCTGGGAGGCGTGACCTTGGTCACACCCTGATCACCCACCATCCAGCTGAGCGGACGGCGCTGCTTGCCGATGGAATCCTGAAGCAGCATCAGCCCTTCGAGCAGCGCATCGGGGCGCGGCGGGCAGCCCGGCACATACACATCGACCGGAAGGAAGCTGTCGACGCCCTGTACGACGCTGTAGATGTCGTACATGCCACCCGAATTGGCACAGGAGCCCATCGAGATAACCCAGCGCGGCTCCAGCATCTGGTCGTACAGATACTTCACGATAGGGGCCATCTTGCGGAACACGGTGCCCGCAATCACGATCAGATCGGCTTCACGCGGGGTAGCACGCAGCACCTCGGAGCCGAAACGGGCAATGTCGTAACGGCTGGTGAAGGCCGTCGCCATTTCCACGTAACAGCAGGACAGGCCGAAGTTGAACGGCCAGACCGAGTTCTTCTGCCCCCAGGAGATGAAATCCTGAAGCTTGCCCACAACAAGGTTACGGCGCACGTCCTCGTGCGCCAGAAGATCTTCAGGAGATTGCAGACGGGGTTCGCCGACGGCGGAGGTAAGAGTCCAAGTCATCGTTATACGACCTCGCGCTCGGGGATTTTGACAAGTTCAACGGGGGAGTTGGGCGGCACCTTGACCGGCATGCGGCGGTGCTTGGGGCCCCATTCGAGGGCACCGCTGCGCCAGAGATAAACCAGGGCGAGCGTCAGAAAGACGACAAAGGTCGCAACCGAGATGAAGGCAGCCCAACCGGCCTCAACCACCACCGGAGCCCATGAATAGATAAACACGCCCTCCACGTCGAAAATGACGAAGAAAACGGCGAGCAGATAATACTGCACCGGCAGGCGGATACGCGCCGAACCGGTGGACAGAATGCCCGATTCATAAGGAAGGCTCATGGAGCGGCCACGTGCCGCACCAACACGACGAGGGCCAAGAGCAGCTGACAGCGCCACCACGATGCAAAGGAAAATGACCGTAAAGGCCACGTAGATCGCTAAAGCATGATCTGCGAGAAACTGAGACACTGGCGCAACCACCTATTCCCGACGGGACCAAAGGCCTGCGTTCCATCACGGCGTGTAACACCGGTCTGGAACTAAAAAGCCAGTGGTCGTGAGGTTTTTTTCTGCGCCAATGCCTAGCATCACATCAAGTCCCTGCCTATCACCTCAAAGGGAGCACACGAACCCGTGATTATCAGTATTTGAACAGTCCTGTTTTTGTTGATATTCATTATCAACGCGATATCAATCATTCTCCCCCATTCGGGATGACTTGTTGATACTTGTTCTCAACTCCCCGGGTCCCTGCCCGCATCCTTGTGAGACAGTGCCTGATCCAGATATTGCCCCGCCCTGATCAGCGCCAGATGCGTGAAAGCCTGCGGGAAATTGCCCAGATGCTCGCCCGCCGGGCCGATTTCTTCCGAGAAAAGCCCGACATGATTGGCGTAGGACAGGGTCTTGTCGAACAGGAAACGCGCCATCAGCAGATCGCCCGAGCGCGCAAGACATTCGATGTACCAGAACGAACACATGGTAAATGTGCCTTCACGACCTTCCAGCCCGTCATCGTTGTCACCCTCGGCCACGTGGTAGCGAAAGACATGGCTGTCATCGAGCAGCTGGTCACCGACCGCCCTGAGCGTTGCCTGCCAGCGCGGATCGTGATCGCCTATGAATCCCATGAGCGGCATGAGCAGGCATGACGCGTCGATTGCGGTACCGCCCTTGTACTGCACATAGTACTGAAGATCTTCATTCCAGAAATTATTCTGTACGTCCATGTATATGGAATTTCGTTCACGCACCCATACTGCAATTCGTGCCGGAAGTCCGCGTTCTTCCGACATTCTTATGGCGCGGTCCAGAGCAACCCAGCACATGATACGCGAGAACAGGAAGTGTCTTTTCCCGCCGCGTACCTCCCATATACTCTCGTCGGGCTGGTTCCAGGCCGTACACAACCAGTCGATCCCCTCTGCAATGGACTCCCAGGCTTTCCAGCTGATGCGTTCGCAATGCCGGTCGGCATGATAGACGGCATCCATCATCTCGCCGATGATATCGAGCTGAAGCTGGTCTTCGGCCCCATTGCCGATACGGACCGGACGCGAGTCCCTGAACCCTCTGAAATGCGTCAGATCCGTTTCCGGCACGAAAGCCTGACCGTCGATCGCATACATGACCTTCAGGCGCGCCTCGCCCGGTCGGGCGTCGAGACGTCGCTCATGCAGCCAGCGTATGAACGCCGTAGCCTCTTCAGTATGGCCCGTCTTCATGAAGGCATAGACCATGAAGGAGGAATCGCGGATCCAGCAGTAACGGTAATCCCAGTTGCGCACACCTCCGGGGTCTTCGGGCAGGCCAAAGGTCGCGGCCGCCACCATCGATCCGTATTCCGCAGAGGTCAGCAGCTTGAGCGCGAGGGTCGAACGCGTGATGTGCCCGTGCCAGCGACCGTGATACTGGGCACGCGCCACCCAGTCGGTCCAGTAGTTGCACGTCGCCTTGAACGCATTGGAGGACCAGTGATCCTCAAGGCATAGATTTTCATCCGTCGTCACGCTGTCGAGCATGAAGATAGCCGTGTCATTCAGCTCCAGCACGAATTCCGCACAGGCATCGCCATCCACGATCTGCATGGGAATGGTAGAGCTGATGCGCAGAGAGGGCAGATGATCGCCTTCGGGCTCGAAAAGGATGACCCGGTCACTGAGCGCGCGCGCCTTGTGCCCCGTACGGGCATAATCGAAGCGCGGCGCACAATGCAGTCTGAATTTCAGCGTGCCGCGAACGGCTTTCACACGCCGGATTACCCTTTGCTCGGGATAGTCGGGCGCGAGTGTCATGAAATCCGAGATCTCGCTCACGCCTTCCGGAGAGAGAACGCGCGTCAGCAGGACATTCGTATCCGGCACATAGAACTGCCTGAAACGTCCCCCCTCCAGCACGGGCGCCAGTTCGAAAAACCCGGCGCTCGGCTCAAGGAGCGACGCGAACACGCTCGGACTGTCGAAACGGGGCCAGCACATGAAATCGATCGATCCATTGAGCGCCACAAGCGCCGTCGTACGCAGATCGCCGATCACGGCATGATTCTCGATTGCCATACTCATTCGCTATACTTTCGACCCGAAGCTTTTGCAGGATACTGAATGAAGTGCTGCCCGCCTGCTGCCAGCCCCCCTGCCTGGCAGGAAGCGCACTCAGGACACAGCACGATCTTGTCCAATTTACGTCACGGCAATCCACTGGCGTCCGTCTCGCGCCAGAAGGGCATCTGCCTCGGCTGGCCCCTGGGAACCGGCAGGATAAAACGACGGCGTCGACCCGATATTGACGACTGGATCGATCGCAGCCCAAGCCGCCTCGATCGTCCCGGCACTCTGGAAGAGCATCTGATTGCCCGCCATGCAGTCATGAAGCAGGGCTTCGTAACCCACATTGGGCGCCTTCCTGAAAAAATCATCATAGAGAAAGCGCGTATTGACCGGGGCGATCACCTCGCCCAGACCGGGCTGCTTGGCATCGAAGCAGATCGAGACGCCACGCACAGGATCGAGCAGGAAACGTATGACATTGCCTGTGCGCGGATCGTTCATATCCTGATCGAACAGCGCGTAAGGCGGCTTTTTGAAGACGATGTTGATCTCGGTCCGACGCGCCTTCATGCGTTTGCCCGTGCGCAGATAAAAGGGCACGCCACCCCAGCGCCAGTTATCGATATCGAGCCGCATGGCCGCATAGGTTTCGGTGCAGCTATCTGCAGCCACACCCGGCTCATCGCGATAATCGACCGATGCAATACCCTCGATATCGCCAGCAACATACTGACCCCGGACATAATCCTGCGGGCGTATCGGCCGTATCGCCTGCAGCAGGCGTGTCTTCTCCTGCCTTATGGCCTCGGCCTCGAGCGAGGCAGGCGGCTCCATGGCGATCAGACTGAGCAGAACGAACAGGTGATTGGGCACCATGTCGCGCAAGGCACCGGTCTGCTCATAGAATGCACCGCGGCTCTCCACACCGATCGTCTCTGCCGCCGTGATCTGCACGTGGTCGATATATTCCCGCCGCCAGATCGGCTCGAACAGCACATTGGAGAACCGGGCCACCAGAATGCCCTGATTGGCCTCCTTGCCCATGAAATGATCGATCCGGTAGATCTGGCTTTCTTTCGCCTGATGTCTCAGCACGTCATCCAGCACGCGTGCCGAGGCCAGATCGTGACCGAAGGGCTTTTCGATCACGATACGTCTGAACCGCCCCTCTTCCTCAAGCAGTCCGGCCTCACCCAGCGCCGTTGCGATGGGCGCAAAAAACCTTGCTGCGACGGCACAATAGAAAATGGCATCGCTCTCGCCCAGCACATCGCGCAAAGTGGTGAAAAGCGCAGGCTGCGTAAAATCGCCCGCGATATACTGCACATTACGCGTAACCTTGTCCCACAAAGCACGATCGAGCTGAGGACAGGAAAATTCGGCAGAGGGGTCTTTGGCGTCCTGCTCTGCAAGGGAGAACAGATGCGCGGCCCAGTCCTCGCCCGTTCGTTCGGCGCGGTCTATCGCGACAATGCCGAATGCGGAAGGCAACGCGTCAGAAGCGGCCAGATCGTAAAGCGAGGGGAGCAGCAGACGGCGTGTCAGATCGCCGCCGGCTCCGAATATGACCAGCTTGCAGGTCCGCGCGGAAGCCTGGCTGAGGGTTGCCTTAAGCTGGTCAGTCGATGCCGGCATGGTGCTTCTCCATCTGTCCCAATGAGCAGAATGGAAAAGCTTAACCGACCCCAATAGATCGCCTAATTATTTTCGCGATCTCAAACAATAACGTGATCAGCCGTGACGGGGACTGTCCCCGCCCAGCTGACGAACAGTGGAATCCTCAGGCTCGTCTTGCGGAAACTGCGTTTCCCACCCGCCACCAAGTGCATTGTACAAATGCGCGAGATTGCTGGCGATGGTGGTGGTGCTGTCAGCCAGCTGAAGCTGGGCAGACAGCAGATCGCGCTGGGCAGACAACACATTGAGATAGGTGGTCAGACCGCTGCGATACTGATCCTGCGCCAGACGCAGCGCATGTTCACCGGCTGAAACGGCAGCCTGCAGACCATCGCGCCGACGCTGCTCGTCACGATAGGCGATCAGCGCGTTATCGACATCGCGCCATGCCGTGAGCACGGTCTCACGATAGGTGATCGCCGCTGCCTTCTGGGCATAGCGGTTGAGCATCAACTGGCCGCGCAATCTGCCGCCCTGGAAGATAGGCAGGGAGATCGACGGACCGAGATTCCAGGCCCGCGCATTCCAGAAGCCGAGATCGCGGAACGACAGGGACTGGAGGCCGAAATCCGCGTTGAGTGTAACCTTGGGATAAAACTCGGCTTCTGCCTCGGCCACATTCGCAACCGCCGCATGAAGCTGGGCCTCGGCCTGACGTATATCGGGGCGACGCTGGGCCAGTTCGGACGGGACACCGACCGGTACGCGCGGCGGCACGACCGGAATACCCGCCGTACGGGTCAGCTCGTCATTGAGCGTGCCCGGCGGCGATCCGAGCAACAGGCTTATGGCATTGATCTGCTGCTCGATACGCTGCTCGATCTGGGCGATCTGGGCGGTTGTGGAATCGAGCTGGCTTTCTGCGCTTGTTACGTCGAGCTCTGTCACGAGACCCGTTTTCTGACGCTCTTTCGCCAGAGACAGGGTTTGTGCCTGCGTATCGCGATTGGCCTGGGTGATACGCAGCTGTTCCTGCAGACCGCGCAGAGTGAGGTAATCATTGGCCATATCGGCCTGCTGCGCGATCAGAACGCCACGACGCTCTTCATCCGTGGCCTGAAGATCGGCTTTGGCTGCTTCGTACTGACGTGCGACACGCCCCCAGAGATCGACCTCGTATTGCGCGTCGATCGAATATTTCCACTGGTTCAGCACCGGGATCGTCGCTGCGCCAACGCTCTGGTCGAGCAGATTGGCATTCTGCTGACCGAGTGCTGCGGAATTTTCCTTGGAAATGCCCGACAGGATGCGCTGAAGCGTTTTGGTGCTGTATTGCGAGCGGGTGTATGAGCCGCTGGCAGAAAGACCGGGGAAACGCTCCGCACCAGCCATCAGCAGCTGGGCGCGGCTCTGCGCCAGCTGGGCCGTAGCGCGCTGGATATCGAGGTTCTGCGTGGCCAGACGCGTTTCGAGCGAGGTCAGGGTCGGGTCGTTGAAGACCTTCCACCAGCTCGGGTCCGGCGCATCCGGCGTTGTCTGGCTGCCCGCCTGCCCTGCATGAGCATGCATGTCGTACTGGCTGGGGGACCAGAGATCGGGCTTGTGGTATTTCGACCCGACGCATCCTGGCAGGGTAATGGCCATGGCAAGTGACGCGCCGCAAAGCATGAGCGCACGCGGAGAACGGCCAGTCTTCAATTCATGGCTCCGGGAAATCGTGAAACGGGTCATCAATGGGCACCTCCGGCCGGGCCTTTCTTGGCCACCGGGGACAGCAGGAAGCAGAAGGGCACAACGAAGAATGCCATGATGCCAATCACCATGAAGGTCTGGTTATAGGCCACCATGGAGATCTGCTGCATGAAATTCTGATAGTAGCTATGGATCGCGAACTGATGCGCTGCCGACTGGGTCAACCCGGAATCGGTCGCGACCTTCTGGACGGTATTCAGGTAATCCTGCCCGTTGGCATTATAGTCCGACGACCAGTGCGCCATATAGTTCTGACGGATCTGCTTGGTCTCGGTAATTGCCGCTGTGGCCAGCGAAATGGCCAGCGAGCCCACATAGTTACGCGACATGCTGAACATGGCCGAGGCATCGGAATTCAGCTCTTTGGGCAGTGTGGAATAGGCAATGGTCGAAATCGGCACGAACAGGAAAGCCAGAGCCGACGTCTGGAAGATACGATACTCCACCAGATGCGCGTAGCTCGTTGTAGGCACCAGATGAGCCGAATAGAACATGGCCAATCCCATCAGGAAAAACCCGAAGGCAATCAGGTTGCGCACCTGAATGAAGCCCATGAGTTTTCCCACAATCGGAATCAGACAGATAATCACCGCACCGCCCGGCGCGAGCACTTCGCCCGAAATCGTTGCCGTATAACCGAGTACCTGCTGGGCGAACTGAGGCACGATGATCGCCGAGGCATAGAGCAGACCACCTACCATCGCCATCAGGAACGTGCCGACCGCAAAATTGCGGTCCTTGAAAATCGCAAGGTTCAGAAGCGGGTTTTTGGCACGTAGCAGCCAAATGACCGCGCCCACGATACCGGCCACGCCGAGTGCGGCCATGGTGATGATGAAGGTGGAGCCGAACCAGTCGTCATCCTCGCCACGATCGGCCATGACTTCGAGACAGCCGAGACCGAGTGAAATCAGACAGATACCGATAACGTCGACTTTCTCGCGCTTCTGCTTTTCCCATGGCGGATCCTCGACAAGCGCCGAAACGCCGATCAGCGTCAGAATGCCGAAAGGCACGTTGACGTAGAAAATCCAGCGCCATGAATAATTATCGACCAGATAGCCACCCAGAAGCGGGCCCAGGATCGGGGCCACGATGGTGGCAATGGCGGTCAGACCGAACGCCGCACCGCGTTTTTCAGGCGGGAAGGTGTCCAGGATGATGGATTGCTGATTTGGCTGCAAACCGCCGCCGAAGAAACCCTGCATGAGGCGGAAAATGATCAGCATGGGCAGGCTCGTCGACAATCCGCACAGGAAGGACGAGACCGTGAACATGGCGATACAGATCAGGAAGTAGCGCTTGCGCCCCAGAAGCTTGCCGAACCATGCCGAGATGGTCAGCACGATGCCGTTCGCCACCAGATAGGAGGTCAGCGCCCATGTGGCATCGTCATAGGAACTGCCAAGCGCACCCGAAATATGCGGAAGCGCCACGTTGATAATGGTGGTGTCGAGCACCTCCATGAAAGCGCCCAGCGTCACAACCACTGCAATCAACCAGGGGTTGGCTTTGGGCTTCCAGTCGGAATGGTTGCTATCGCTGGACGCGTCGCTCATGGGACGGTCACCGTCGGCACGACGGAGACACCAAGCGGCAGGGGAACATTGGGATCGAGCCCGCTATCGATCAGGATCTTGACCGGTACGCGCTGGACGATCTTCACGAAGTTGCCCGTTGCGTTCTCGGGCGGGAATGCACTGAATGCCGCGCCCGCACCGAGCTGGATGGAATCCACATGGCCGTGCAGCGTCAGGTTCGGATAGGCATCGACCTCGATCTCGACCTTCTGTCCGGGGCGCATCTTCTGGATCTGCGTTTCCTTGTAATTCGCAACCACCCAGACTTCAGGCTCGACCACGGAGAACAGCTTCTGCCCGGTCTGGACAAAATCGCCCTGCTCGACATTACGCTGCGAAATCCAGCCATCATGCGGCGCGCGCACTTCAGTCCAGCCGTAATTCAGCTGTGCCTGTACCAGATCGGCCTCGGCCGCCTTGAGGGCAGCGTTCTGCTGCTTCATCGTGGCTTGCTGGTTTTCGATGTTGGGCTTGACCGGCGTCGCCTGCTGCAACTCACCCTCGGCGCGCATGACTTCGGCGTGGGCCTGATCGAGTGCCGCCTTGGAGTAGTCGATGTCCTGCTGCGTCGTGGCAGCGCGCGAAACGCTGTGCTGGCGACGATAATCCGTCTCGGCCTTGAAGAGCTGCGCCTGCGCCGAAGCCAGAGCGCCCTTTGCCGCAATCAGGCGACCGGGGAAGTTCTGCTGCGCCACCATCACCATCTGCGTCGCTGCAGCGAAATTGGCCTGAGCCTGCGCGATGCTGGCTTCTGCCTTGTGCAGCGAGGCGATGTAGTCGCGGTCATCGATCTTGACCAGAAGCTGACCGGCATGGACGAACTGGTTGTCGTTCACCAGCAGCTGGGTAACATAGCCATTCACATGGGGCGCAATCGCCACCTTGCGGCCTGCCGTGTAGGCATCGTCCGTTTCGATCTGGTTGCGTGTCAGCAACCAGTACGCGATCCAGGCGATCGCCACGACAATGACGACAACAATCAGGATAACACGCAAAAGGGGGCTACGCTTCTTGCCCCCGTTTTTCTTGTCCTGCTTGTCGTTCTTACCGTCATCACCCTGCGATGCGCGATTATCCTGCTCGTCGCCCTGCGCCATGTGCATCCTCTCGGCGTTGCCCCGCCCTCGCGTATGGCAACTCAGTTTTTGGCTCTGTGACCCCGAATTCTCTTCGCCTAGGCTGAAAATGACCGTTCGGTTCGGTCATGGACTAGCATAGCTCGACCGGGTCATCAATCATCTGTTGCAGACAATGTCCCGCATCCGACATCACGTATCCCGTGCGTTTCCTCTGGGCGGATTACCGACCAAAACGTTGCGCCTCTGATGGCTGTAACGCGCGTGCGGAAACCCGCTATCGCTCCGTTCAACATACAGGCACCCGTTATACAGGCACCGGTTCAGACAGGTGGCGGAACACCGCTCACCGGAGAACCATAAACATATCGCGGACGACCGGTTGCCGAAGACTGCGCCTTCAGGGGAGTATCGTTCTCTTCTGTTACGGAAAAGCCACAAGGCGGGTAGTCGGCCTCCCGGCCATACCGCGTTCACAAGGTGCCGCAAAATCATCTCGGCCTGTTGCCGTTCCGCTCTTCCATCGCCACGATAGGGCGATGGCACGCCGTCATCCGGGTCGATGAACGGGCGTTTGTATCTGTGAGGAATCGGACAAAACCTTTCATGCACGATTTGCTGAGCATCGAGACTGCCGACCGCCTCATCGGCGAGGCTCTTGCGCCTTTCGGATCCGAAACCGTATCGCTCCTGCACAGTGCCGGGAGAATCCTGCGTCAGGAGATCAGGGCAGAACGCGCCCTGCCGCCATATGATCGGGTCATTCTCGATGGCATCGCCATTCGATGGCAGGACACCCGAGGGGCACAGGCCCAGGGACAGCGAACCCGGAAGCAGGAAATACCGGATAGCTTCGTTCTGGCTGCCACACAGCCTGCCGGCAGGCCGCCCCTCGATCTCCGAACAATCGTGACGTCTGAAAACGCGCCGCTGCCTGCAGCGATCGCTGTCATGACCGGCTCTGTTCTTCCGCACGGGACCGATACGGTGATCCCGCGTGAGGATTACGACCTCACCGAGGGGACGCATGGTACGATCATCCGGCTCGAGGACGGCGTACATCCGCGCAAGGGGCAGCATATTCATTCCGAAGGGTCAGATTGCGCCGCGGGAACCGTGCTCCTGAACGCAGGCATACGTCTCTCGCCGCCCGACCTGGCCATTCTTGCGGCCAACGGCGTTGCCGAGCCGCGTGTCGCGATAATCCCTTCGATCGCCATCATCTCGACAGGCGACGAGCTCGTCGCGCCGGATGAACCCGTTCAGGCATGGCAGATCAGACGCTCCAATGAATATGCGATCTCCGCCTCGCTCAGCAGAAAGGGCTTCACACTGCAAAGCCTTTCTCTCGTGCCGGACAATCTCGCTGCGGTCACGGATCATTTCCGTGAGGTGCTTGAAACACATGATGTGCTGGTTATCAGCGGCGGCGTGTCCATGGGGCAGTTCGATTTCGTTCCGAAAGCCCTTGCCGCACTCAATGTCCGCAATGTGTTCCACAAAGTCGCGCAACGCCCCGGCAAACCGTTCTGGTTCGGCGTTTCGGACAAAGGTCAGCCTGTCTTCGCCCTGCCGGGCAATCCGGTTTCCGCTCTGGCATGCTGCAGTCGTCATGTCGTTCCGGCCCTGCTGCGCGCACAGGATCACGCCCTATCGACCCGCAGGGTGGTTCTCAGTGAGGCTCTTGCTCCCCTGTCAGGCATGACCCGGCTCGTTCCGGTGCAGCTGCAAAGCGACGGGACAGGATCGATGCGCGCCACGCCTCACCCCATGCCCACGTCCGGCGATTTCAACCGGCTCGGCATGACGGACGGCATCGTCAGCCTGCCACCGGGAGACAGGCCCTTGCAGGCAGGTGATATCGTGACCTTTCATGAGTGGTGACACGCTGCGCGATGCGTTCGGGCGTCCATGGCACGATCTGCGCATATCGGTGATGGATCGCTGCAATTTCCGCTGCCCCTATTGTATGCCGCAATCGGTCTTTCATGACGATTTCACTTTTCTCGACCCGGCCGAGCGTCTGGATTTCGAGGCGATAGAGCGTATTGCACGGGCTGCGGCGCGTTCTGGCGTCAGCAAGCTGCGCCTGACAGGGGGCGAACCGCTTCTGCGCCCTGCCCTGCCCCATCTGATCGAACGTCTCGTCGCCATACCGGGCATCGAGGATGTGGCGCTTACAACCAACGGCGTGTTGCTTCAGCGTCATCTCGATGCGTTACACGCGGCCGGTCTGACGCGCCTTACCATCAGTCTCGATGCACTCGACCCCAGCGTGTTCAGCCATATGAGCGGCGGTCGCGCCGTGGTCGAAACGGTTCTGGCAGCAATCGATGCAGCGGTGGCGCGCGGCTTTCCCGGGGGGATCAAGATCAATGCCGTCATACAGCGCGGCATCAATGAAAGCGAAGTCCTGCCTCTGGTCGAGCGTTTTCGCCATACGGGCGTTACGCTGCGCTTTATCGAATATATGGATGTCGGCACGCGTAATCACTGGTCCCAGAGTGCCGTCGTGCCGTCATCCGTCCTGCTGGAGCGCATCGCCGCGCGCTGGCCGGTAGAGGCGCTTGCGGCGCGCTATCCGGGAGAGGTTGCCACACGCTATCGCTTTACCGATGGCGGTGGAGAAATCGGCTTTATTTCATCGGTCACCGCGCCGTTCTGCGGCGACTGCTCGCGTGCGCGTCTGTCCTCGGAAGGGCAGCTTTACACCTGCCTGTTTGCCAGCAAGGGCACGGATCTGCGCCCTGCCCTTGCCTCACCGACCGATGACGCACTTGACGGCCTGCTGCGCAATATCTGGAAGGATCGTACCGATCGCTATAGTGAGCAACGACACCCTGACGCGCAAACGAAGCTGACGGACATGCCGGATGGCGATACACGCATCGAGATGTACTATATCGGAGGCTGATATGACTGCCCTGTCCCATGTGGATGCCAATGGTGAACGGCCCCGTATGGTCGAGATTGGCAATAAGAGCGTGACGAAGCGCGAAGCCCACGCACAGGCGCGGCTGCGTTTTCCGCCCGATGTTGCCAGGACCCTGGCCGATGCGGGCTACATGACAAGCAAGGGCGCCGTGCTGACCGTTGCGCAGCTTGCAGGCATCATGGGCACCAAGGCAACGGCACAGCTTATCCCGCTCTGTCATCCGCTTTCCCTCACGGGATGCCGCGTCGAGATCACCATCGAGGCATGCGATGCCATTATCGATTGCACGGTGAAATGCGAAGGCAAGACGGGCGTGGAAATGGAGGCCCTGACCGGTGCCACAGTTGCAGCACTCACGCTCTATGACATGTGCAAGGCACTTAGCCACGACATGGTGATTTATGATGTCCGTCTCATGGGGAAAAGCGGCGGCAAGCGCGATTTCAATGCTGCGTGACACGCCGTTGCACAACAGGGAAGCCTGATGACATGAAACGGGTCACTCTGGAATATTTTGCTGCCCTGCGCGATGAAGCGAAGTGCACTACGGAAACCATCGAGACCGAAGCAGATACACTCGCCATGCTCTATGACGACCTTGCCATCGCCCATGGTTTCAGCCTGCCGAGAGCGCGTCTGCGCGTCGCGGTCAATGGCGCGTTCTCTGTCTGGGGTCGCTTGCCGGAAGACGGCGATCATATCGTATTCATTCCGCCGGTATCGGGCGGATGAGCGCGTTTCACCTCACCGAATCTCCCATCGATCCCACCGATTTCGCCGAGGCACTGCGTCGCGACGAGGCGGGCGGCTATTGCAGCTTCGAAGGGTGGGTGCGTAATCACAGCGAAGGCCGCGCCGTGCTCGGACTCGACTATCAGGCCTATCGTCCCCTTGCAGAGGCTGAGGCGCTGGCCGTTCTGCGCGAGGCAGAACATCGTTTCGATATTATCGCGGCATCGGCCATTCATCGTTTCGGCAGCCTCGACATCGGGGATATGGCCGTATGGATCGGTGTGGCTGCGGCCCATCGCGACGCGGCCTTTCAGGCGTGCCGGTTCGTGATAGACGACATCAAGAGACGCGTGCCGATCTGGAAACGCGAGCGTTATGCAGACGGGCAGTCAGAATGGATTGCCTGCCATGACGTGCCCCCAGCGGACTGAGCCGAACGGGGCCGTTCCTGATGCCGGGCGCACCCTTTGCCGACGTGCAGTTATCGGACAGGCAGTTATCGGACGTGCAGTAACCAGCGTGCAGCTATTGGGCGCACCACATCAGAGCATGCAGATCGCAACGATCAGATCAGGCGCCAGCCGACGATAAACAGCACCGCAGCCAGAACGGAGCGTTGCACGCGCTCATTAACCTGTCCGACGCACAGACTGCCCAGCACGATCCCGGGGATCGATCCGCAAAGCAGCGAAACGAGCATGGGGATTTTCACCGCACCCAGCCACCAGTGCCCCATGCCTGCAATCAGCGTCAGCGGCACGGCATGGGCAATATCCGACCCGACGAGACGTGCCGTGCTGAGCGAGGGATAGAGTAGAATCAGAACGGTCATGCCGATCGCCCCTGCACCGACAGAAGACAATGTTACCATCACACCGAGCACCGCGCCGAGCACGACAGTCAGGATCGCAGCGATACGAGGCGAGAGCTCTCCGGCGTTACGATGGGACCAGGCCTGCAATTCCTTGCGGAAAAACACGCTCGGGGCCGTAATCAGCAATGCAACACCGAGCGCCGTCGAAACCAGTTTCGTCGTGTCGTGAGACGGGCTGCCATACCAGTGCAGAAACAGCAGCGCGATCAGCGTGGCAGGCAGGCTGCCCGCCAGCATACGCAGCACGACACGCCATTCGACCGCACCGCGATGGCCATGCACCAGCGTCCCGACCGATTTGGTGATGGCCGCATAAAGCAGGTCAGTGCCGACCGCCGCCTGAGGATGCACCTTGAACAGGAGAATGAGCAGCGGCGTCATCAGCGAGCCCCCGCCCACCCCGGTCATCCCCACCAGAAACCCGACCCCCAGACCGGAGAGAACATAGAGCAGATTCAGATCGGCAAGCAGTGACATGAAGGGGCCTTGATGCGCATCGCGGGAAGGAAGGGCGACTAGGCCATATTTCCGAACAACAATCAACGTTGATAGTGGTTTGAATTAATTTAACGACGATAGATCGTTGTTATTCACCCTATGCCTTGCCTTATGCGGGCAGCCTGACGATAGTGGCGCTATTCTCAGTCACAGACCGGACAGATCATGCTCGATATCCAGATTCAGGAACCGTTTCCAATTCTTCAGGGCAATGGCGTCCCGAAATCCGAGCAGACACTCGTTCTACTGACCGGACCTGATTTCGACGTCGCCAATGGTCCCTTTGCGCATCTTGACCGTGCAACAGGCGGGGCTCTGCGTCGCGCTGTCGCGATCTCGCGCTTCAAGGGTCAGCGCGATCAGAGCTGCGTCCTGCTTGCCCCCTGCGCAGCACTTGCCCGTGTCGTTCTGATCGGCTGCGGGCCTGAAAACGAGCTGGACATTCCGACGATGGAAGCCGCTGGCGGTCAGGCCGCACGCGCCGTACGCGATACGGCCCATGCCGACCTGGCCTTTGCCGGCGCATGTGCGGCATATGCCGCACATGCAGCCTATGGTGCCGCTTTGGGACGCTACAGCTTCGATCTCTATCATACCGATGAACCCGAAAATGCGCCTCAGCTTCAGCGCCTGCATCTCGGCGTCGAGAATCCCGAGACCGCGCGCAAGGAATGGGCGAGCCTCAAGGCTGTCGCCCAGGGTGTTTTCCGCGCACGCGATCTGGTGAGCGAACCCCCGAACGTGCTGACACCGCCTGAATTTGCGCGTCGTATCGAGACGCTGCGCGATCTGGGCGTCGAAGTGGATATTCTCGACGCTGCCAAACTGCGCGAACTGGGTTTCGGCGCCCTGCTGGGCGTGGCACAGGGCAGCGATCAGGAGGCCCGCGTTGCCATCATGCGCTATCGCGGATCGGAAGATGCCCCGATTGCCTTCATTGGCAAGGGCGTAACGTTCGATTCAGGCGGTATCTCCATCAAGCCCGCAGCCGGCATGGATGAAATGAAGACCGATATGGGCGGGGCAGCGGCTGTAGTCGGGGCAATGGAAGCTGTCGCACGACGCAAGGCCGGACTTCATGTCATCGGCGTGGTCGGACTGGTCGAAAACATGCTTTCGGGCAATGCCCAGCGCCCCGGCGATGTGGTGCGCAGCTATGCCGGAAAGACCATCGAGGTGCTGAATACGGATGCCGAGGGGCGACTGGTTCTGGCGGACGTGCTTGCCTATACGAAAGAGCGTTTCCAGCCGCGTCTGATGATCGATCTGGCCACACTGACAGGTGCGATCGTCGTCAGTCTGGGCCATGTACGCGCTGGCCTGTTCAGCAATGACGACGCTTTGGCGGGCGCCCTGTTCGAAGCGGGTGAGACCACGGGCGAAGCCGTATGGCGCATGCCGATGGGCAAGGCCTATGATCGTCAGCTCCGCTCGGACATTGCGGACATGAAAAACATCACCGGGCGTCCCGGCAGTTCGATCACGGCGGCACAGTTCCTGGCCCGCTTCGTAGGCGAGACGCCCTGGGCCCATCTCGATATTGCCGGTGTTGCCTGGCGTTCGGATGCGGTGCCTCAATGCCCCAAGGGCGCCACAGGCTTCGGCGTACGTCTGCTCGATGCGCTTGTGCGTCATCACGAAACGACAGACGAAAAGGCCTCATGAGCGATATCGGCTTTTATCATCTGACCCGCACCACGCTTGAAGATGCCCTTGCTCCGCTTCTGGGCCGCACACTGGAAGTGGGACAGCGTGCCGTCATACGCTGTCGCGATGCCGCGCAGGTCAAGCAGCTCGACGAGGCGCTCTGGAAAGCGAAAACCCCTGTCTGGCTGCCCCATGGTAGTCAGAGCATGGGCCATGGACCCAGACAGCCGATCTGGCTGACCAAGGGTGAGGACGTTCCCAACGAGGCCCGCTTCCTGTTTCTGCTCGATGGCGGCATCGATCAGGGAATAGAGGTTTTCGACCGTGTGTTTACCCTGTTCGATGGCAACGACACCGAGGCTGTCAGCCGGGCACGCGCATTCTGGAGCAGGAGCAGACAGGCCGGGCATAATCTGGCCTACTGGCAGCAGGGCGAGCGCGGCTGGCAGAAAGCCGGTTGACCTGCCGCTTTTCTGCAGCATCTGCGCCAGCTGGAGCGGTATTTTCTGACATCGAATGTTTCAGAATTCACAAGCCGCTCACCGGGGTGATCCTGCGCCTGGCTGAGCCGTTTTCCTGACGACGACAGGGCAGTCTCAGGCGCAATCGGGCGCAGATATTCCCTGTTCAGGGGAGATATCGATGCGTCTGGATGGGAAAATCGCTCTGGTGACAGGGGCTGCGCAGGGGATTGGGCGCGGCATAGCGCTCCGACTGGCCAAAGACGGGGCCGATATCGCCCTGGTCGACCTCAACACCGACAAGCTGCAGGACGTGAAGAACGAAATCGAGGCACTCGGAAGACGCGCAACGCTCTGTGCCGCCGATGTCAGTGATCGCGATGCCGTCTATCGAGCAGTCGATCATGCTGAGGCCGCGCTAGGCGGCTTCGATATCATGATCAACAATGCCGGCATTGCTCAGGTCAAACCCCTTGCCGACGTCATGCCGGAGGATGTCGAACGTATTCTCCGCATCAATATTCAGGGTGTTCTCTGGGGTATTCAGGCCGCTGCGGCAAAATTCCAGGCGCGTAAACACAAGGGCAAGATCATCAATGCCTCGTCCATTGCCGGTCATGACGGCTTTGCCCTGCTCGGCATTTATTCCGCCACAAAATTTGCCGTTCGTGCGCTGACACAGACAGCCGCCAAGGAATATGCCAGTGCCGGCATTACGGTGAATGCCTATTGTCCGGGGATTGTCGGCACAGATATGTGGGTCGAGATCGACGAACGTTTCTCCGAAATCACCGGCACGAAAAAAGGCGAGACTTACAAGAAATACGTGGAAGGAATTGCGCTCGGACGTGCCCAGACACCTGACGACGTGGCCGCTCTCGTCGCGTTTCTCGCCAGTGGAGATTCCGATTACATCACGGGTCAGTCCATTCTGACAGATGGTGGTATCGTCTATCGCTGATCGTGCATCCCGGTCGCTACGCCACATTCAGTCAGGCGGTACCGCAGCCAGCATTGTCGGTATCGCCTCTGGCCGCGGGAAAGAAGGAAAAAACTGTTCGGGAGACCCTGGGCAGCATGCCCTTTCAGCAAGTCACCCTGCTCAGCACTCGGGCAGATTGACGGCGAGACCGCCAAGCGAGGTTTCCTTGTAACGCTGGTTCATATCCCGGCCCGTTTCGGCCATGGTCCTGATGACCTGATCGAGCGAGACAAGATGCGCCCCATCGCCATTCAGAGCCAGCGAGGCGGCATTGATCGCCTTCACAGCGCCGAAAGCATTGCGTTCGATGCACGGGATCTGCACCAGCCCCGCAACTGGGTCGCATGTCATGCCCAGATGATGCTCCATGCCGATCTCGGCAGCATCCTCGATCTGTGCCGGTGTTCCGCCAAGTGCCGCAGCAAGTCCTGCGGCCGCCATGGACGAAGCGACGCCGACCTCACCCTGACACCCCACCTCCGCCCCGGAAATCGAGGCATTGAGTTTGAACAGCCCACCGATTGCAGAAGCTGTCAGTAGAAAATCGCGCATACCCTGCTGTGCAGTCGCAGGAGGTAGAGGCGGACAGTAATCGCGATAATAACGCAGTACCGAGGGGATGATGCCTGCAGCACCGTTTGTCGGTGCCGTTACCACACGTCCACCCGCAGCATTTTCCTCGTTCACAGCAATGGCGAACAGGCTGATCCAGTCCATGATGGCATGCGCAGAGCGCGCATTGCTCTGCTCATGTGCACAGAGCTTTTCATGAAGCGCATTGGCTCTGCGGCGCACCTTGAGCCGGCCGGGCAAAACACCCTTTTGTGCAATGCCTCGCTCGATACACGCCATCATGACGGCGATAATTTCGTCGAGATACGCTTCGACCTCTTCACGCGGACGCAGGGCGCATTCGTTCTCCATCACCAGAGCCGCGATACTCATGCCCTGCGCACGCGCCTGTTTTAGCAATGCAGCGCCGCTCGTAAACGGATAAGGTACGTCGGGCTGGGCATAACCAGCGCTTTCCGTCACGCTTTCAGAAACGATAAAGCCCCCTCCGACGGAGCACAGACGAGCGCGTCCCATGATCGTGCCATCATTGGCGAAGGCTTCGAACTGCAGGGTATTGGGGTGAACCGGAGGAATGGTCTCCCGATCGAGGACCAGATCCTGCTCGGGATCGAAGGGAACGGAAATACCTTCGAACACGACATGTCGCGTGCGCTGCACACGTGCAACGATGTCGTCAGCCAGATCGGGATCGACCGTATGCGGCAAGGCACCGCCCAGACCCAGAATAACAGCCTTGTCAGTGGCATGACCCTGTGCCGTCCAGGCCAGAGATCCGTAGAGCGTGACGCGCAATCTCCCGATTTTTTCGAGCCCGGTCTCTTTGAGCCTGGTCCCTTCATGTCCGGCCTCCACGGCATGACCGAGCGATGCCATGAAACGCTGGGCTGCACGCATCGGTCCCACCGTATGGGATGACGACGGACCGATACCGATTTTGAACAGATCGAACAGGCTGATCATAAGGCGCTTCCTGACAGGTGAGGATACCTGCCATGCAGGATCGTATGAACGTGGCGCTGCAGCGCTTGTCCGGACAGGCGCTCTCGCCCGACATACAGGGTTTCCTGCTTATGTGGGGCAATGCCATCCTAAAGCTGCGCCATAGGCCTCACAAGATCCGTCCATTCCTTTTACGGAACGGAAAACTAGCTGGCGCGTCGATCCTGCACACGGGCCAGACCCGCAACCATGCCGACATCGATGCAAAGATAGGCGGCTATCGTCTCAGGCGATGCAGCAGCCAGCCATTGCGGCAGGGACAGGTCGTGATAATGATCCGATCTGAAAATCTCGAGCAGGCGCAGCGTGTCCGACCCGTGATTGCGAATGAAATGCCCTTCGGCGCGCTGGACATGCGCGACTGTTCCTGCACGCATGACCGAAACGGGTCGACGCCCGTCGGAAGGAAATCGAAGGAGGCTTCCGGTGCCGTCGAGGCAGATCTGCCAGACAGACGTATTCAGATGCCAGTGAAGGTCGGTACAGCATCCCGGATCGATCTCGACCAAAGCGGCAGAGAGTGCATCCGGGTCGCTGAATGCATCGGCCTCTACGACACGTAGCCTGCCCCATGATGTCGATTGAGGCGGCTGTTCCATAAGCCTGTGTCGAAAGCTCTCTCCCATCGAGCAGGGCACATCCGCAGTTTGCCCGGTCGCGGTTTGTTCGGAGAAACCGGTATCGTCATGTTCGCGCCCTCCGATGAGCGCTACAACGCTGGCCTTCTCGTTTTCATTGCAGTGGAACCAGGCTGAGACAGATGACGGCACACTCCAGACATCGCCCGCCTCGAGATGCTCATACCGTGCCGGACGGTGATTCTCACGGCGCATTTCGAGCACCGCACTGCCAGATATGACCATGCCCCAGCCTGTCGCCCGGCATCGGTGCGATGCGCCATGCGCAACACCGGCAAGAGTGTGATGCTGTACCCGCACATCATGCACACCGAACGGTGCCACGCGTTCCGACCAGGACCATCCCCCGCCTGCAACACCTTCTGTGGGTGCATCTTCATCCAGCATCGGAGCCCGTGCATGCCCGGCACGCTGGGACGCGCGCAGTCGTTCAGGCCAACCGACCCGCACGCCACGACGCGACATGCCTGCCCATCCATGCCCGTTCGTCATACCTGCACCGAATAGTCGCTGGAGCAGGTGAGGATCGAAAGACGCCATGACCGCCCTCCCTTTTTCGCACGGACCAGTTTTTTTTTGCAGACCTGGGCCCTGCGACCCGTTCGTCAGACTAACGCCGAACAGATTGATTGCTGCCAAAAATCACGGATTCGTGATCCACGAGGATCGTCAAAAGGCAAACGTCTCCTTCCGTGTGGCGCTTGAGAAAGGAGATTGAAAAGGAATTTTTGATGAAAACCGTTACTTTCCGGGATGGATGCTCGGTTCCGGCACTCGGCATGGGCAGCTGGAACATGGGCGACTCCAATGCTTCGTGCGCCGAGGAGATTGCCAGTCTGCGCGCAGGTCTCGATGCCGGGCTCAGCGTGATCGATACGGCAGAGATGTACGGTAGCGGGCGTTCGGAGCGACTGGTGGGCGAAGCCATAGACGGGCAACGTCACGCGGTCTTTCTCATCAGCAAGGTGCTGCCCTCCAACGCGACATTCGATGGCACCATACGAAGCTGTCAGGCCTCACTGAAGCGTCTGGGTACGGATTATCTGGATCTCTATCTGCTCCACTGGCGTGGCGGCGTACCTCTGGAGGAAACCGTGGAGGCCATGGAACATCTGAAATCGCGTGGAGCCATCAGGCGCTGGGGGGTATCGAATTTCGACACCGAGGATATGGAAGAACTCGATGCACTCGATACGAGTTGTTCAGCCAATCAGATACTCTACAATCTCGAGGCGCGCGGGATCGAATACGATCTGCTCGACCACGATCGTGACAACAAGGTCGTGTCGATTGCCTACTCTCCCCTCGGGCAGGGAGGCGAACTGCTCGACGATTCTGTGCTGGGGCAGATTGCCCGTACCTACGAAACCCCTTCGGGCATCGCGAGACCGGCGCAGATCGCCCTCGCCTGGACACTGAGAAACCCGAATGTGCTCTCAATCCCCAAAGCAGGCAGGAGGGCGCATCTGCGCGCAAATCTAGAAGCCCTGTCGATCACACTGCGTGACGACGATCTGAGGCAACTCGATGCGCATTTCAGGCCGCCTCAGCACAAAACGCCGCTCCAGATGATCTGAGAAGCAGGGGGGGGGAATTCGGCGAGCCACCGGGAAAAACCTCAGGAAATCCACGTAGAAAAACCGAGCGTGAGTGCACTGCGAACAGCACGTCACAGAAAGTGGTTTCTAAGATGCAATTATATTGTTAATATTCGTTCAAAATAATGAATGTCAGTCCATAAGCTGAAGGTATACCCTGATGACCAAGGAAGAATTCGAGAAATTTCTTGCGGCTCACCCCGGCATTTCCCATCAGTTCGAATCGGACAGGCGCGTATGGGTTTCGCATTTGCCGAGCGTTCATCTGCCGAGCTTCACGGGTCATCTGAGCGACTATCTGGAATGCGCACTGGCCTGCACGCAAATGGAGCCGGAACTGGAGTTCGTTTTCTACGACCCGCATTTCGAGGGTAACAGCCAGAATGCCCTCATCGATGCCGCCAACGAGCGCGCAGGAGAATTTCTTCCGATTTAACCGCCTTACGGCCCTCGCACCGTCCGGTTAAGATGGCCCTGTCGAGCGAGAAACATTCCAGTTGTGGAAACCGATCTGACAGCGACCGTGAATCCGGGTCCTCGACCCGGTTTCGAACCCATGTGACGTGGCGCATGATCGCGTAGCGCTGACATCAGGATAAACTGCTGATCGGCTGAGGACCCACATCCTGACCGGCAATGCCCGATACTGGCAGAGCCGATACTGGCGATGCCCGATCCACAACAGCAAAGCCGTGCTGCAAGGTTCACGATAGCCGAGCGATAACCGGTCGATACCCGGGGCACGTCGGTTGGGCACCCTCCTGCATTGGGCTAGCATGACCGGGCCTTTTGCCGGTATCACGTCACAACGACGACGCAATCCGCCGGATATCGCTTCTTTTCTGTCAGGATGAGACCCTGTTTCCGACCTTCGCCCTTGCCCTTCTGCCTGTCTGTTTTGCCATCAGGCTGTCGGCAATGTTCGGGCAAAGCCATGCCCTCATCCTTTTGCGTCTTGCAGCGCTCATCGCACAGATCGTCATCGCCGGATGGGCTGCCTGTGGGCTGCATGAAATCCATCTCGGACCTCTCGCTCTCGATCCGCTTCGTGGATGCTGGCTTCTTCTCTGGTCCATTGCCTGTTTCTCGCCTGCCCTGAAGGACAAACCGGTCAGCGCGGCGAGCGGAGCACTCGGACTGATCTGCGCATCGCCTGCCCTGAGCCTGATATGTTTCATGCCGTGCCTGATCGAGGGGCGATCACCTTCTTCCGCCTCCCGGCTCCAGCGCTGGAAACTCGGATTTCTGGCACCGGGCGGCTGTCTTGCAGTCGTCGCGGCCATCATTCCCGCACTCGGTCCGCTCGCGCCGGCCTTCAGCCTTGTCCTTTTGCCCGGTTTCATCGACCTGCCCGTTCTGGCCTATGCGCTCCTCGTGCCGGGGCTTCTGGCGCAACACGGGTTTTTCTGGCCGGTCGCGTTGTGCATTCTGGGAAGTGGGCTTTGCCTGCTCCTTCCAGTCAGGCTCGCACTGACTTTCTGGCCCGTTCTGCTGCTTGGACTAACCCTCAGTGCCCGGGCGGGCGGCCTGCCGGACAGCGCCCTTGCGGGAGGAGAAGCATTCATTCTGGCTCTGGCGCTGAGCGCCTCCGACCGCATAACAGGGTTCTTCAGAACACCCCTTCCTCCTCTTGCAGGCTTTCTGCCATTCTGGCTCGGGCTCCATTGTGTCAGTGGTCTGGCCGGACTCTCGCCGAGCTGGACAGCGGGTGCCATGATCCTGAGCCTCGTCATCGGTCTCCTTATGGTCAGGGCCTGGCTGGAGACATGGCAGAGCCTCTCGGGGAAGCGGCGCGTTCCATTGTCCGATCCCGTTCGATCCGATCATGACTCTATGGCAGGCGAGATCCCCACACCTGGTTATAGCCCGGCTGTCTGGGCCGATCGCGCAGCAATGCCTGCCCTGACACTGGGATTATGCCTGTCGATCTGTCCGGGGCTTCTGCTGGGGCTCGTTCATGAGGCTGTCCAGCATGTTGCAGGCGTCGCCCCGGAACTCTGGCGCTCATGGCCGATCTGGTCGATCGCTGGGGGAGATGGCGCGTTCTGGTATCCTGCCCTGATCTTTGCAGTACCCGCATTGCTTGCTCCCTTCGTTATGCCGCATCTGGCAGCCCATCTTCCTACCCATATACCCCTGCTGACAGACTGGCCTTTACCGGGTTTTCGTCTTCGTCTCCCCTGGGGACTCAGACGGGTCATGGCATCGCGACGACATCTGATGCGTGATATCGCTGGCCGCGTCATGCACCATTCCGCACAAGCGTCCGCAGACGGTTCTGCGCCGGCCGCAGGGCGTCTGGGCGGGGTCCTCAACCGACAGATCCTCCCGCTGTGGCTCGTCCTTCTGGCCTGTGCACTGGCATGGTTGGGCTGGGCCGCATGACAATCGTACTCGGTCTTTGCATAACCCTCGCGCAGCTCGCGATCCTTGCCGTCATTGCCCCCTTTCTGACCGATCTGGAATGCGCCATGGAGGCCCTGTTCACCGGGCGCCACGGCCCACGCCCGGGCTGGCGCTGGCGTCAGATCCGTACAGGCTGGAACCAGCCGGGAACGGTACCGGCATCGGGATGGATGGCGCTTTGTGCAGCGGGTCTGGCCTGTCTGGGTGTGCCCTATGCCAGCACATTTTCCGCCTTCGGCTTCCTGTCCGAGCCACTGGCCTGCGGCATACTGCTGATCCTCTCCTGCGTGCCGATCTGGGCCCAAGCCCAGAGTCAGGCGCCCACGCGCATGATCGCCCTCAGAAACCGCGCCAGCCTCGCAGCGATCGGTCAGGATCTGATTTTTCTTGTCCCGCTCCTTGCCCTGACAGGCACGCTTATCACGATCGGCCTGCCCGGTGCGGCAACGCTCGACGGGCTGTTGCAACAGCGTCTCCTTCAACCCGCCCCTGCCCTGCTCGGTGGTCTCGTCTTCGTGGCGACGGCAGTTCTGCTGATCCTGAACCGGAATTTCCTTTCGTACGCCGTTCTTGAAGGGCTGAGTGCCGGTGCCGAAGGGCGACACCGAAGCCTGCTGCGCTACAGACACGATCTTTCCTGTCTGTGCTGGTATCTGCTCGTTGCCGATCTGGTCTGGCCGGATTCCATTGCCACTGCCACGAGCTCATTCGGCCATCTTGCCCTGCTTTGGTGTGTGGCTGCCCCGGCCAAACTTGCGGTGCTCGTGGTTCTGGCAACAGGCTGGCGTGTTCTGCGACCGCTGCCCTCGGCCCGCCTGGCCCTTGTGCTGAGCGGGGCAGCCATTCTGCTGGTCCTGGCCGGGAGAATCGCATCATGACAGTCCTGCTCGGCCTGACCCTGCTGATTGCCCTTGCCGCCATAGGGCGGGATGCCCGTATCCTGCCTTTTCACGGCACCTGCGCCGCAGCGTGCGTGTCGGGGATCGGGCATGGTGCCCCTGCACTTGCCGCGCTCATTCTACTGCCCCTGCTCAACGGGGCAGGGTGGATCGTCCTGCGTCGCTATATCGCCTGGCGCTCCGGCGATCTGCGCGAGCGGCGTGCCGCCCAGCAATCTGCAGCACTCGCCGTCTGTGCAGCCATTCTGCTCGTTCTGCTGACGGCCCTTGCTGCCATGCCAGGGCTGCCGGTCCTGATCTGCACGGGGATCGTACTTTCCGGTTTATGCGCTGCGGCCCTACCGACGCCGCTTTTCCAGCTGACCGGGCTTCTGTGCGCGCTTAACGGTCTGCTCCTCCTCGGGGGACATACGCAAAGCTGGCCCCTCATTCTCGGCACCGCGCTCGTCTGGAGCGGGCTGCTTGCGCTAGGGGGCTGGTTGATGCCGCGTCTCGCCTGGTCACGCATCGGGAGCAACATCGATGGGTGAGACCCTGCACCAGATCGCGCAATTCCTGATCCCGGCCTGGCCGCTCATTGCAGCTTGTCTGCTCATTCTTCTGCCTGAAGCGCGCGCGCGCAGTTCCGCGCGGATTTTCGCGCTTGCAGGCCTTGCCCTTACGCTCGTTCTCACACCGCTTCTCTACAATCAGGATCTTCTGGCACGCTGGGGATGCCTGCTTGCGAGCACTGTTCCCCTGCTCGCATGGCGCGAAGCAAACGGACGCATTCCAACATCGCTCAATTTTCTGGCCAGTGCCGTGATCATGCTGGCCCTTTGTGCGAAAAGCGTCCTGCCCGTGGCCTGTCTGACCGGCTGTGCTGCGCTCGTGCTCGCGCTCAATGAAACACTGGTCACCTCACGGGCCAAACAGGCCTGGGAACCGATGCGCCTGCGACTGGCAGGTCTTGTCATGACCCTGCTCGGCACGAGCCTCACCACTCTTGGGGCCGATCCTGCCCTGCTTCGCCTAGGCGATCTGTTCATGGCCGTCGGCCTCTGTCTTCTCGCCGGTCTTGGTCTGCCGGGGACCTCCGGTCGCAGCATACGGGCCGATTACAGAAATGCGATCCTGCTCGATATGCTGCTTTGCCTCAGTGCGATTGCCCTGATGCTGCGCCTACCAGAGCGCGACATGACCCATATGGTGCTTCTTCTTGCAGGGCTCGCCGGACTCTGGATCTGCGTTCTGACGGATCAGGACAGCCCGCGGATCTCTGTGGCACTGGCCATTATCGCTGCCGCCCTGCCGATAGGTATCGTGCCATCGCTGCTCTTTCTGACCAGCGCATTCGCCCTTGCAGCCGAACCCGTCCTCCCGCTTCCCATGCGACGCTGGATCCAGTGCGGCCTGCCACCCTGGCCGGGCTTTGCAGCAAGCTGCATGGTACTCGCGGGATTGGCACGATCGGGCATTCTTCTTACCGGGCTCTGCGGTCTGGCGCTTTGCGTGCTGGCCAGTCGCTGCCAGCTTACCTCCTGCTTTCCTGCCTCGTGGCGCGACCGTGCGATCGTGCTGGCCCTTCTGGGTCTCGGTCTTGGTGCAGGTATCGTGACAGGGTGGACGACGTCCCTACCCTCTGGAGGGGCACTCCCTATCCTGTCTGACTGGCCTTTGAAATGGCGGGCACCATGAGCATGATTGCCGCAATACGGGCAGGAGAGGCCATAGCGCCGCAGCATTACCGTCTGGATGAGGGACAGTGGCGGGACATGCTGACAAAAGCGCCCGGCTGGTTCATTGCGCACTGGTGCGATGACAGCTTTGCCTATGCGCTGTTTCTCGATCACCGCACACCGCTCATGGTGAGCACGCCTCTGATCGACGGACGTTATTTCGCGCTTTCGGCTGTCCTGCCGCCCGCATCATGGCCAGAGCGCATCGCGCAGGATCTATGGGGATGTCTGCCCTTGGGCGCGGCCGATACGGAGCCTGCGCTGGACCGAGGCGGATGGGCGAGCATCGCGCCGCTGTCCCGCCGTTCCGTCCCATCGGATCATGCCCCGCCCTCTCCCGCGTTTCTCGATGCGCTCCACAGCGACATGGCTCCCTTTGCCTGGGGTAATGGCACGATTATCCCGGGTGCTGCCCATAGAGGACTGCTTCAGCAACTCATCGGTCAGCCTCCTGAAGCAGTTCTGAAGCTCATCGGGCGCAGCGTCTCTTCTGCCTTCGTTGCAGCACCCCTGGCCTATTCGCGTGCTGTGGAACAGGCGCTGGGCATCGTGCCGGGCGACGATGTGCGCGATGCACGCACATTGCTGTCTGAAATCGAGCGCATTGCCGTCCATTGCCGCGATATTGCCCTGCTGGCGGAATTGTCGGGCTTCGGCTTGCTGGCCACCCATGCCCGTCTGGCCGAAGATCTCTGCGCCAGTCTATGTGCGCATCATGGGGCGACAAGACGGCTGACGGATTCCATCACGCCCGAGGGCATTGCATCAGGACTCGATATCTGCGGCCTCGCCCATGCCGTTCACGACGCGCTCATGCCGCGTCTGGATCCATTGGAGACGCTTCATGCCCAGATGGCCGAATGCCTCGAAGGGCTAGGCACGCTGACATCGTCGCGTGCCCGCATTTTCTGTCTGGGGGGGATCGCAGGGCGTGCTTCGGGACGCTCTTTCGATCTGCGCCAGCTTGAGGACGATATGCGCCATGTTCCCGGGCGGGCCGGTTCCCGTATGGCCGGGGATGCCTGGGCGAGGCAATCCCTGAGACTGGACGAGATACGCGATTCCCTGCGCCGCATCGAACGTGTGGCTTCGCAATTCGGCACGCCTCTCCCTACCACGCCCGCTCTGCCGACCGGTTCGGGCGAGGGTATTGGCGCTGTGGAAGGTCCGCATGGCGATATCTGGTGCTGGGTACGCCTTCAGGACTCGCGTATCGAAGGAATCATGCTCCGCGATCCGGCACGCGCGCTTCTGGGGGTTCTGCCGCAGATGCTGCACAACCGGTGGGATGACAGGCTTGTTCTGGCGTCTTTCGGCTTCGATCCTGGCGGAGCGGAGCAGTAGGTTCCAAGGCCTTTACGCCTTGACGATCAGCCCCTCTTCGGAGCGTGCAGCATCGGAAGCAGCGGCGTCCTCCTGCACAGCGGGCGTTAAGGGCTGGCTCACTGAGGGAGGCGTCGTACCATGGACGCGCAGGGACGACATCGCTGCTTTCCACAGACGTGTCACGAACATGAGAAAGCTGCTGAACGTCGTCGCATAACAGGCCCCGGCGAGCGAGAAATGCGCGGTCAGGCCATAAAGGACGGGGAAATAGGCAAGGGTAATCCAGGTCCGGTTGGCCATCAGAAAGCCTATCTGCCCCATGACCGTCAAAAGCGGCTCCAGTGGCACGACCAGCAGGGTCAGGACAGCAGAAACCAACATGATCGAGATGTAATAGGTCGTGCCATGCAGATGGATATGCAGCATGAGCGAGAAAATGCGACCGCCGAAAAACGCTGCGACCAGAAGCAGGACAACAGACACAGCACAGAGAATACCGAAGATTTTCCATGTGAGGCGCTTGAGCCCCGACCAGTCCTGCCGGTCGCGCATCTTGACGAGTTCGGGATAAAGCACGGGCGAAAGCATCTGGGCCGGCGTGACGATCCCGTCGGCAATCTGGCGGCAGATCCTGAATACGGCGGCCTCGGCCGAGCCGAGCAGAGAGCCTACGACCAGCGTGCTGATATGGCCCGAGACAGCCCCAAGGGTCTGATTGATACTGGTCGAACGGGTGAACGCCCACATGCCGGGCAACTGCCAGCGCCACCCGGTCAACACATCGCGCACGCGAAGGCGCAACCCGATCTGATGACGCAGCGTGGAAAGGGCGAAATACAGGAACAGCCCGTAATCCAGAAGCACCGCGCCTGCCCAGACCAGAACGAAAAATCCGAGCTTGAGATGGAACACGTACCCGACGGCCGTGCCTGCCGTCCGGAAGATGGCCGTTATGGTATCGCTGACCGGAACGAGGTGAAAACGCTCGGTCAGGCGCAGAACGCCATTGCTCCATCCGGTATACATGAAAGGACAGATCAGCGCGTAGAAATAGGCCAGTGTGGTGACCCATGAAGTCCAGTGCGCGACATGGCTGTAGAATGTCACGCTGATCAGACCGATCGAGACGGCCACCAAGGCCGAAAGCAGATCGAGACGGATGCAGAACCCGATGATCCTGCGCAACAGATCGAGATCGCGCTGTGCATAGGGCTCGTTGCCATAGCGTATGAGTGTCTGCCAGGACTGCATGCGGGAAAATGTCGAAGCCATGATGCCAAGGGAATGGATCAGGATCAGCACACCGAACGACGCCAGACCGAGCGCCCTGACGGCAAAGGCAATATAGGCAAAGCTGCATATTGCCGTCGCAATGCGCCCCAGTGTCAGAAAGCTGACATTATGGACGATCCGTCTGCCGGCAGAAGGGTGTTTCGACATGAGGGGGTTTTGGACGTCCGGTCGCGAAATGGGAAGGGAGAGGGTAAAAAAACTTATCCGATCCTCCCATTTACCGCCCGAGCCTTGCAGCATTCTCCGCGCTCGCCATCTCTGACAAAACGCCACATGGAGATGACACACACCGGGCAGGTCTTTCTCCTGCATGTTCTGCCGGGTGTCCTACGGGCTTGGACAGGCCCAGCATAATCTCAAACATATAATTTCAGCATGTGTTTTTCAGCCGAGGTTTCATGAGTGCTCCCCTTCGCCCGGCCCCGTTTCCGCCGACCATGGCCGTCCAGACCGATCCGGCCCGCTTCACCGGCCTGCGCGGTATTGCGGTCAACGAACCGCTAGCCCGGTCGCTCGGCCTGTCGCCCGACTGGCTGAAATCCGATGAAGGACTTGCCTTTCTCGGGGGACAGTTGCGGCTGAACGATGTGGCACCCGTCGCGCAGGCCTATGCCGGTCACCAGTTCGGGCAGTTCGTGCCCCAGCTTGGCGACGGGCGGGCCCATCTTCTGGGTGTGCTGACCGATTGCAATGGCCGGGAAAAGGACATCCAGCTCAAGGGATCGGGGCCGACCCCGTTCTCGCGCCGTGGGGACGGGCTTGCTGCACTCGGGCCGGTATTGCGCGAATATCTGGTGAGCGAAGCCATGGCGGCCTTGCATGTACCGACCACGCGCGCCCTTTCGGCGGTGCTGACAGGTGAGACGGTCTGGCGCGATCGCCCTCAGCCAGGAGCCGTTCTGGCACGTGTGGCCGCCAGTCATCTGCGTGTCGGGACGTTCCAGTATTTCGCCGTGCGGGAAAACAGCGAGGCCATCGGCTTTTTGTGCGATATGGCCATTGCACGTCATTACCCTTGTGCCCGTGAGGCAGCGCATCCCGTCAGGGCGCTCTACGATGGCGTGGTGGCCGCACAGGCACGGCTGATTGCACAATGGATGAGCCTTGGCTTCATTCACGGTGTCATGAATACCGATAACATGGCGATTTCGGGCGAGACGATCGATTACGGTCCCTGTGCCTTTCTCGACAGCTATAGCGCAGGCAAGGTGTTCAGTTCGATCGACCGCAACGGACGTTATGCCTATGCCAATCAGCCGAAACTGGCGGGCTGGAATCTGGCAAGGCTGGCCGAGACGCTTCTGCCTCTGTTCGACCCGGATGAAGACAAGGCGCTGGACCACGCGCAATCGGCCCTCGGGCGGTTTCTACCGCTCTACACCGAGGCTTATGACGATCTGATGCGGGCCAAACTCGGTCTGTCACAGCCCCATGACGACGATCCTGCTCTGATAGCGGCACTTCTGGCCTGTATGGAAACGCACCAGCTTGACTGGACCCTGACATTCAGACGGCTTGCCCGTGGAGAAAACCTGCTCGATGCCAGCCTGTCCGACGCCATGCCGGACGACCTCGCTTCGTGGATGTCGCGCTGGCAGGCGCGTCGCGCGCTCGACCCGCTTTCGGAGGCCGAAAGCCAGGCCCTGATGCTGAAAAGCAACCCGGCCGTCATTGCACGCAATCACCGTATCGCTGAAGCGATAGAGGCTGCGGAGACGGGGGACTTCAGTATTTTCGAAGCGCTTCTGACGCGCATCACCCGACCGTTCGAGGATGATGCCACCTATGAACGCCCCCCCGAAGACGCGCAAATCGTCAGGGCGACGTTCTGCGGCACGTAAGAGGTCGCCAACCAGAGGCTCGCTAACGGCGTCCAACGGGTTTCGATAGCATGAGAGGGGGCTTTTTTTCTTTCTGGACGCGCTCCCAATCGAGATCGAAGCGCGCAAGATATTTGCGCAGCCGGTCAGCATCGTTGCGGCTCGATCGTTGCGTACGCGAGACAGAGAACAGGGTACGTCCGGCATCGGAAAGACTGGCGGACAGGCGACACACCCTCACCACTGTCGCAAGCTGAACACGATCGAACATATCGATCGATTCCGGGTCGGGAAGAATATCGGCCAGTAGCTGTGTGTCATCGGGCACGTAGCCATGCGACCCTGCTGGAGCCGCGCTGCGCCAGCGGTCTCCAAGTTCCATAATCTCATCCTCGATCATGGAAACGGTGATGCGACCGCGCTCGGCGAAAGTACACAGACGCAGGATGGACATGGCAAGATCACGGTAATTCCCCGGCCATCGCGCCTCCGCAGAACGCCCGAAGCGCAGATAGCGCTCTCTTGCGCCGGGGGCAAAGCCGGTCTTGGTTCCGAGCTGACGTTCTGCCATGCCAAGCGCATGATCGAATTCGGCTTCCAGATCGATCAGACGCTCCCGGAGAGGCGGAATGCGCATGATCCATGGAAAAAGCCATTCCAGCCCCTCCGCTTCATGTGCCGTGCCTATCAGACGGAATTGGATATCAAGATCGGTTTCACCACCAATCGGACGATAACGCCCCTCATCTGCAGCTCGTGCGAGACACGCGCGCAAAGAGACCGGCAAATGCTCCATATCGTCGATCAGAAGTGTGCCACGATGCGCCTGCGCCAGCAGACCCACTCGTTCTATTCCGCCGCCATTTCCCAAGCCACGCTTCTGACCCAGAAGCATGGCGGGTCCATCCGGCGTTGCAAGAACGGTTGCACTGATCCTGACAAGAGGGCCACGCAGCAAATGACGCTGAACACGTAATAGATGGATACGCGTACCCAGCGTGGATTTGCCACATCCGGTCTCGCCCACGATGAGAATTGGCGCATCGGAACGCAAGGTGATCGACTCCAGTCGACCTATGAGGCGGTCCAGCACCGGATCGCGGCCTGTAATGCCGCCCCGCAGCAACTGCGACTGCTGGGCTGCGGCAATCTCGAACCGGTACTGGAGCGCATCGTAGCGGGCGAGGTCGAGATTAATGACGCTCAGGCGACCATAAGGCCCTGTTTCGGGACGAGGCGGTTCCATCTGGATCAGATGACCTGGGATATGACGACTCTCCGTCAAGAGAAACCAGCATATCTGTGCAACGTGAGTCCCCGTCGTCAGATGGACGAAATACCGTTCACGATCCTCATCGAAGCCATAAGCAACAGCAAAGTCGTAAAGTTTACCGTAGACTTCCTCCAGATCCCACGGATCGTCGAAATCGAGTGGTGTCAGTCGCACCTCGGTTTCAAGAGAAACGGCAGCGATGTCGCGCGCCACATGACCTGCCAGCGCTTGCGCATAGCTGGGGTAAAGCAACTCGAAGCGATCGACTGGAAATGTCTCGTGAGCACAAAGCTTTACGCTTGGCTGCCACGCCCCGCTGCCCCGTATCCGATCAATCTTCGTGCCAAGCAAACCGATAACGACATTTCTCATGACACGATTATTCCAGATAAATGACGATATAAAAAGATCGTATTTTTTTAAGCCAAAAACCCCCGTTCGAAATTTTAATGTTGTTTTTCAATATCTTGCTTCTACTTTAGATATTTCTTTCCGATGAAATACATTCTCTCTCATGCTCAGCCCTCTGGTTATTCACGAAAGAGAGGCAGAGGATCATGACCGATCCAAGACATATCGACGGCACCGTTCTGATTGATTGGGGCCACACGCCAGGACCAGGCTTCGCCGCAACACTAGAACGGGCCCGTTTCCTCGCTCAGGAGGGCCATGACGAAACAGCCATACGGGCTGCCATCGTACCGGCACCCCCGCCGACACGGTTACCGCTGCAGGACCCGGACGATGTGCCTCTTCACGTCTCGCTCGAAGCCGAGACGCCTGACGAGACAGAGAACCGCGAGCGTGTCATCGAAACGATGCGCACACTGATCCGCACGCCGACCGTTGTCGCTGCAGCGATCATGCCCGATGCCTGCCCGGCAGGCCCGCTTGGCACAATTCCGGTTGGCGGTATCGTGAGTACGCGCAACGCCATTCATCCAGGCATGCATTCACCCGATATCTGCTGTTCCGTCATGATGACCGACCTTGGGCCGGTCGATCCCGTATCCGTACTCGACGCCGCCTCGGGTATTACACATTTCGGTGCCGGAGGGCGCGATCAGGGCCGGCGCTTCACACTCTCGCTGGATCTTCTGGATGCGTTTCGCGAGAATCCGTTCCTTTCCTCGCCGAAGATCGTGCATGCAGCACAGACCCATATGGGGACGCAGGGCGACGGCAATCACTTCCTCTTCGTGGGGCGTTCACGCGCCACGGGCCATACCGCCATGGTGACGCATCATGGATCACGCGGTCCCGGTGCCCAGTTATATCGTGCAGGCGTTGAAGTGGCAGAGCGCTGGAGACGCCTCCTGTCACCTGAGACACTGCGCCAGAATGCCTGGATCCCGGCCGATAGTGATGAGGGGCGGGACTACTGGCATGCACTTCAGATCATCCGTCGCTGGACCAAGGCAAACCACAATGCCATCCATCAGGCTGTGACTGAAAACCTGCGGGTCACCCCTGTCGAGCGTTTCTGGAACGAACATAATTTCGTTTTCGAGCGCAACGGGCTGTTCCATCACGGGAAAGGTGCAACGCCAGCTTGGGGCAGCTATGCCGACGACGCGACGGGTAAGGTACTCATTCCGCTGAACATGGCCGAGCCGGTTCTTGTCGCCCGTGGACGCGACGCAGCTCATGGGCTGGGCTTCGCCCCTCACGGTGCAGGGCGCAACATGACGCGTACGGAGCATCGCCGTCGTATGGGGGATATAACGCCTGAAGCCCTGCTTGCAGCCGAGACTCCGGGCCTCGATATCCGGTTTTTCGGAGGCAGGATCGACGTGTCAGAACTTCCCTCAAGTTACAAGCGTGCGAAGAGTGTTGTGGAGCAGATCGGACGCTACAATCTTGCAGATATCGAGGACTACATCGATCCGGTTGGCTGCATCATGGCAGGCGATATGTTACCGCCCTGGCTCAGTGGCCGCCGCGCCGGTGGCAGGCGCTAGAATCGGCAATCGCCCAATGTCGCGCTGCAGAAGGCTCGTGTCGACAGGGTTGAGGTCAGCCAATCCCCAGCCGTCGACGCAGCTTGCCGATCTCGCGTCCGGCCTCGATCATCAGGCCATGGGGGGAGAGTTCCGTTCGCTTGATATCGAACAGGGTTACGGGGCCTGCTGCCGAGAGAGTGTGCATGCCCTCGGCATAAGGCGCGAAATACGGTGCGATCGGCAAGGCCGGACCGGTATGGGTGATGACACGTTCAGGAGTCAGTTCATCGAACCAGAGCGGACGTATCGCCCCGCCATAGGTATGGGCGCAATCCTGAACCGGCAGCATCAGACGCCCGTCGATTGTGACAGGCGTCCCACCGGCGCGGGCGCTCGAAGGATCGAGCCTGATCGGGTTCTGGTGGTGCCGCGTCCATGGACCGCACAGCGAGGGGGCATAGGCGGCGTGAAGGCGGCTCGGTGCCTTTTTCGCTGCCTCGACGGGGGTATAGATCATCCACCACAGACCGTCCTGAAA
The DNA here is from genome assembly GCF_024054035.1 of Asaia lannensis NBRC 102526. Taxonomy (GTDB): domain Bacteria; phylum Pseudomonadota; class Alphaproteobacteria; order Acetobacterales; family Acetobacteraceae; genus Asaia; species Asaia lannensis. Next base: position 4,504 of record NZ_JAMXQU010000008.1, on the reverse strand, counting down.
ATGAAGTGTGGCATCGACAGCGATTTCCCCACCCAGATCGATCTGGCAACCGGGAACCCAGCGATCGGGAAACCGCTCGGCGCGGTAAAGCGTCTGTGTGCCAGAGCGATGGGCCTCAGGCAGCATCCAGAACGAGCCCTCGGCTTCGATAACCTGCGGGTAGGAAAGATGCCACTTTTCACGCAGTACGATCTCGTTGCGCAGCAGGGTGTAGCTGGCATCGTAAACGAAGAGCTCGATCTCGCCGACACGATTGCGGTAATCGTAGATCTCGACGAACACATGCAGCTTGCCGTCATGCCATACGCCGAACGGATCGGCGCGAAACTGGAACCCACGCGGCATGTCCGGCAGGAAATGGCAGGGAATGGCTGTCCAGTCAGGGTTCTGGATCAGGCTTGCGAGGGGAGCCTCCAGAATGCCTGTTCGCCAGATATCCTTGCGCAAACCCATGAAATGTCCCTCTCCGGTCGTGTTCTCCCGCCTCCATAGGTCAGAACGAACCGGTGCGTAATGGCCGATGCGCAACAGGATGCGAAAACTGCCGGGCCAATACGGTACCACCCCGGCACTACAGGAGCGTTCCAATGAGAGGGCAGGACGATTTTCGGCCCGACACGCAAGCCTGCGCGGATACGGGTCCGTTCAGCGTCCTGCCGATCGGAGGGGTATCATCGGAGAGTTATCTCAGGGCCGCGAAGTCCGGCACCCTCCGACAGATGACGCAAAGGCGACCTCAGAATTGCCGGACCGACGGAAAGATTTCTAACGCAGGTCGATGCGAATGCGCCCCTTGGGGCTGGAGGCGTCTGTCCTGGCTTCGATCTGGACCTGACTGGCTGGGGCACCCGAAGCCACAATCTGCTCTGCCACGTCCTTGCCGTCCTGCGCTGTCAGGGTTTCGAGCGATTTGACCTGAGCGGCAGGGCTCTCTGTCACCGGAGAGAGGACTGTCACCACGAAGAGAAGATCGGGCTTGCGCGACAGTGCGAGCTTCGTGCTGCGCGTAACCGCTGGCACCCATTCCTCCTTCGGTGTTCCCGCAACGATCTGGAGGAACGGCGCCGGGGCGGGTTTGGCTGGCGGAGCAGGCGGAATATAGGGCTTGGGCGGCTTGCCCGCATTGGGATCGAACAGGCGCTGATCGGGCGGTGTGCAGGCTGACAGGGCCACCGGAACGAGGCACAAACCGGCAATCGCCAAAGACCGAAATTTCAGGAAACCACAATTCGAAGCATTCGTCATCGTCATGACCTAAAGAACTTGCAGGAAGACCGGACACAAGCAAGAGAGCGGGAACAGAAAGACCAGTTTTCACGAAAATATCGATAAGATTTTTGGTAGCCCCCTCTCGTCTCGTCTTCCAAGGGTGCTATGGTTTCGCCTCTTATAACGAAACCGCCTACTGGCCGGGAGACTACAATGGCTGTGAAAATCGCGATCAACGGTTTTGGACGTATCGGACGTCTGGTGCTGCGTGGTATCATTGAGAGCGGACGTACGGATGTCGTGCCTGTCGCCATCAACGACCTCGGCTCCGTCGAGGAAAGCGCCCATCTGCTGGCCTATGACAGTGTTCATGGCCGTTTCCCCGGCACGATCCGCGTCGATGGCAATGCCCTGATCATCGAAGCCAATGGCCGCACCTACGGCCCGATCCGCTTCTCTGCCGAACGCGATCCGAGCAAGGTGCCGTTCGAGGGCGTCGATGTCGCCATGGAATGTACCGGCCTGTTCACCAGCAAGGAAAAGGCTTCGGCCCTCATCAAGGCCGGTGCACGCAAGGTTCTGATTTCCGCTCCGGGCACCGATGTCGATGCCACCATCGTCTATGGCGTGAACAACGACATGCTGACGAAGGACATGACGGTCATCTCCAATGCTTCCTGCACCACCAACTGCCTGGCACCTGTCGCCAAGGTGCTGGATGAAGCGGTCGGCATCGAATGCGGTTACATGGTGACCATTCACTCCTATACGGGTGACCAGCGCACGGTTGACACGCATCACCGCGACCCGCGCCGCGCCCGCGCAGCCGCACTGAACATGATCCCGACCTCGACGGGCGCCGCCAAGGCTATCGGCCTGGTTCTGCCGCACCTCAAGGGGCGTCTGGATGGCACCTCCATCCGCGTGCCGACGCCGAATGTTTCGGTTGTCTCGCTCGACTTCATCCCGAGCCGCGCACCGGCTTCTGTCCAGGTCATCAACGACGCGCTGCGCGCTGCCGCTGAAGGCCCGCTGAAGGGCGTGCTCGACTACAACGAAGCACCGCTGGTGAGCAGCGACTTCAATCACTCCTATGCATCGTCCACTTTCGATGCCACCCAGACGGCAGTGATCGACGGCGGCAAGCTGGTGCGCGTCTGCTCGTGGTACGACAATGAATGGGGCTTCTCGAACCGCATGTCCGACACGGCAGCTCTTTTCGGCAGCCTGTAAAACCAAGAAAGCGGGAGAAAGAGCATGGCCAGTTTCCATACGCTCGACGATTTGTCTCCTGAGGGAAAGCGCGTTCTTCTGCGCGCTGACCTCAACGTGCCGGTGCGCGAGGGTGCCATCATGGATACGACGCGTATCGATCGCGTCATTCCCACCATCTGCGAGCTGGCCGACAAGGGCGCACGCGTGATCATTCTGAGCCATTTCGACCGCCCCAAGGGTCAGGTCGTGCCCAGCATGTCACTCGCGCCCGTGGCCGAACTGCTGGAATCGAAAATCCAGCACCGGGTCTATTTCGTGCCTGACTGCGTTGGCCCGAAAGCAGAAGAAGCCGTTGCCAACCTCAAGGATGGCGAAGTCTGCGTTCTGGAAAACACACGCTTTTATGCGGGTGAAGAAAAGAACGACCCGGCGTTCACGGATATGCTGGCGCGTCTGGGCGACGTGTACGTGAACGATGCATTCTCGGCGGCTCATCGTGCCCATGCCTCGACCGAAGGCCTGGCCCATCATCTACCGTCCTTTGCCGGACGCCTGATGGAAGCCGAGCTGAACGCCCTGAACGCAGCGCTCGAACTGCCGGAACGCCCTGTGGGCGCGCTGATCGGCGGCGCAAAGATCTCGACCAAGCTCGATCTCATCGGAAACGTGCTGGGCAAGGTCGATGTGCTGTTCATCGGCGGTGCCATGGCCAACACCTTCCTCGCGGCGCAGGGCGTTGCTGTCGGCAAGTCGCTTCAGGAAGCCGACATGCATGAAACCGCACGCAAGATCATGGCGCAGGCCAAGAACGGCAAGTGCGAAATCATCCTGCCGGTCGATGCGGTGATCGCTCGCGAATTTCGCGAAGGTGCGCCGTCGGAAGTATGCGACATCAATGCCGTACCTGCCGATGCGATGATCCTCGATGCCGGCCCCAAGACGGTTGCGCTGATCGAGGCCAAGCTTGAGCAGCTGAAAACGCTTGTCTGGAATGGCCCGCTCGGCGCCTTCGAAATCAAGCCTTTCGACGCGGCAACAGTGGCCGTGGCCCAGAAGGCAGCGGCACTGACACGGGCAGGAAAGCTCAAGACCATCGCCGGTGGTGGCGATACGGTCTCTGCACTGCGTCACGCAGGCGTGGTCGACGAAATGAGCTATGTTTCGACAGCCGGCGGGGCCTTCCTGGAATGGCTCGAAGGCAAGCTTCTGCCCGGTATTGCCGTGCTGAACGACGCAGCGCGTAACGTCTTCCCGCTCTGACCCCCCGATCCTTCGGGAAGGATACGGCCGGTTGCATCACGTTTCATGACAACGTGATACAATCGGCCGGTTTTTATTGCGCAGTATTTTCCGACCCGCATACAGTCGCAGCGACCGGCAAAAAAACCGGATTCTAGCGAAATTACGGTTCCACCGGGAAAGAGGATCACGCTGTTGCGTATCTGTTCTGCCTTGTTTGTCGGCGTCTCAACACTCCTTGCTATCCCTGCGGTCCATGCACAGGACAACGCGCAACGGGCTGTCGTTTCGCATGACGCGAATGACCGGGTTGCGAGCAGGGAAAATCTGCGAAATTCCTGGCCTCGTCACTCCAGGCCAACAGATGTGAAGCCCGGGCTTACGGGTCTCGAATCGGCTTCTGCCTTTTCACTCGCGCCGGTGTCATCGACAGAACCGTTGATCAGGCAGGCTTCGCTGACGGTCAAAGCCAAAGCCCCTGTCAGCCGGAATGGCTTTACAGAGGCCCCTCTTCCCGATGACGATCTCGATGCTCCCAAAGAGCGCGGGAATGACGGCGATGCGACATTGCGTCCCGATTTCTTCCAGCGCAACCATCATCAGGTGGGAGATGCACTCGCTGGTGGCGCAGGTGCCAACGACCAGCGACGCGGTCATGGCTCCATGGCTGCTGGTGTAGCCGTTGCCATTCCGATGGATTGAGGAGCGTGGCGCGTTGCTGAGCGAAGCCCGACGGGAACGGGCGTAACATTGCCAGCGTATCGAACGGCTAACGTCAGGAATTCAGCGAAAAATCAGACTAGGCTGCGTTGACAAAAGACCTCAGCCATAGCCTGGCGGC
>NZ_JAMXQU010000007.1 GCF_024054035.1 Asaia lannensis NBRC 102526 | reverse complement strand
CGCCGCGGCGTGTTCCGCTGCGGTGAACGGGCTTTTAGACCCCATACCCAACACCGTCAACATATAATTTCAGAAAAATGACATGCCCGGCAAAAAAATCGGACTTTCACCGTCCCGAAACGCCAAACGGGAGGCCGAAGCTCTCACGGGGCCCCTAGGAAGTCGCAACGGAGCGTCATAATTCGTGAATTGTCTGCCTTACCCGAACTGCCGCTATTGTAGCTGTCATGAGCTCGTACCGGTCGCAGCAGATGCATAGACATCTTGTAGGATATGACAGGCGGATTTCATGTTCAGCGAATCTGCCTCCAGTTGCATCGATTGCGAAAATTTAAGCAGTTGTTTCATCACGTTTCTCGCATCTTCCCTTGTATCTCGCAAAGAGAAGCACAAAAACCTGCCGTGATCGGAAGCAGGCTCATCCCATACATTGCGCTTGCCTATGACATGCACGGTCGAGCGTGAGGAGACTGGACGATGATACACCTTGCTACCCTGACGACCTGCGGTAACTGACATATTCACATGCTGAAAATCGCGTTTCCCTACATCGCCCAGCCTCATCAGACCCTTCATTCCCTTCCCATCGCGATGGAGATTGCCTCTCGCCATGACGATACGGAGGTGCATGTGGCCTGCACGACCGAGGCGCATCTCGACTACGCCAAGACGCTGAGTGCACTCTATCCGCAGGCGAAAGCCCGTTTCGATCTCCTCAAGATGCCTGAGTTCCTGCGTCGCAGGATCGAGCATTCAGGGCCGGGCGTGCTTGGGAAAATGGCGAGTCTCTTTTTCAATCGCGATTATTTCTCTCGCTTCGAAGCGATTGTCGTACCGGAGCGGACGTCGCTCTATCTACGTCGCATGGGAATACGCAAACCACGCATGATTTGGACACGCCATGGCGCTGGCGACCGGGCGATCGGCTTTGCGCGCGATGTGAAGGAGTTCGATTTCGTTCTTCTGTCAGGCAAGAAAATCGAGGAACGCCTCCTGTCCCAGGGCGCGATCAGCCCGGGACGCTATTATCGCGGTTCCTACGCCAAGTTCGATATCGTCAGGCGCATGGCTCGTTCGCGCCCGGCCCTGTTCGATAACGACAAGCCGATCGTGCTCTATAATCCTCATTTCTCATCCAAGCTCTCTTCATGGCCTGTGATGGGTGAGGAAGTTCTGCAGTATTTTGCCAATCAGGACCGGTACAATCTTATATTTGCGCCACATTACAGGTTGTTCGACAAACACCGTCAGGAAGGCGAACAGCTGGTCGCCCGTTATGCGCACCACGATCATATTCTGATCGATCCGGGCAGCCCACGCAGCATAGACATGACCTATACGATGGCTGCCGATATCTATCTCGGCGATGTCAGTTCGCAGGTCGCCGAATTTCTCGTGCGGCCACGCCCTTGTGTTTTCCTGAATGCACATCACGTGAACTGGGAAACCGACAGGAATTACCACTTCTGGCATCTCGGTCAGGTTCTCGACACGGTCGATGCACTCCCCGCAGCGCTCGACTGCGCGGTAACAAAGCATGACGATTTTCTTGAGGCGCAACGCCAATATATATTAGAGACGTTCGAATTCACCGATGACGGCCCGACAGCACCTGGCGCTGCGGATGCGATCGTCGATTATCTCCGTAACGCCGCCTAACCCATACGCATGGTTCATCCCGGGGTTCCGCCTCGGCCCCCGAGACCATGACAGAGTGAAAAGCAGAGCAGACCCAACGATATGACGCCCAACCTGACGCCCGTTCCTACTGCATCGAACCAGAAGCGCCGCCATGGTGACTTTCCGACGTTCAGCGCTGCCCTGGATTATGCGGCGCAGGGAACGGCCGGTTTCAATATATATAATGGCCGTGGTCAGCTTCTTGAGGCTCTCCCGTACAGCCAGCTGCGTGAGCAGGCTATCGAGACGGCACGTCGCCTTCTGGGTACCGGTCTCAATGTGGGCGACCGTGTGGCCATCGTTGCAGAAAGCGACGGCGATTTCGCCCGCATTTTCTTCGGCTGCCAGTATGCCGGTCTGGTTCCGGCTCCCCTGCCCCTTCCTATCGCCTTTGGCGGTCGTGAAGCCTATATCGCAACCCTGCGTGGCATGGTGAGCGCTGCGGGCGCGCGCGCGGTGATCGTTCCGGAGCTGATCGGTTCCTGGACAGCCGATATCATTGAAGGTCTCGACCTTGCCTTCGGTGGTTCGCCTGCAGAGCTGCTGGGTCGTGCGCCTTCCGGGCAAGACCTTCCGATTATCGGCGCCGACGATCTGTCCTATCTCCAGTTCTCATCGGGCAGCACGCGCTTTCCGATGGGTGTTGCCGTCACTCAGTCGGCGGGTATGGCCAATGCCAGAGCCATTGCACGCGATGGCTTGCAGGTAACGGAAACGGGCGATCGCTGCGTATCGTGGCTGCCGCTCTACCACGATATGGGTCTGGTCGGTTTCTTCCTGACGCCAATGACCTGTCAGCTTACGGTCGACCTTCTGCCGACGCGCGAGTTCGCGCGCCGTCCTCATGTCTGGCTCGACCTGATCAGCCGCAACCGTGGGACGATCGCCTACAGCCCGTCTTTCGGTTACGAGCTTTGCGCACGTCGTCCGGTTTCAGGCGATCTCGATCTGTCCTGCTGGCGCATTGCCGGTATCGGCGGCGACATGATCCGTCACCACATTCTCGAGACATTCGCCGAACGCTTCAGCGCATACGGCTTCGATGGTCGCGCCTTCGTGGCAAGCTACGGCATGGCAGAAGCAACGCTTGCAATCAGCTTCGCACCCCTGAACACGGGCATCACCACCGATACGATCGACCTGCGCACGCTCGAAACAGACGGCGTTGCCCATGCGTCGAACGATCCCTCTCACGCATTGCGCACATTCGTGCTCTGCGGCGCAGCACTTCCGGACCATGAGGTTCAGGTGCGTGATCCTGATGGCGCATTGCAGGAAGAACGTCATGTCGGCATGGTCTACGTCCGTGGTCCCAGCCTGATGCGTGGGTATTTCGGACGCGAGGCCGAAACGCAGGACGTGCTGGACGACAAGGGCTGGCTCAATACCGGCGACCTTGGCTACATGCTCAACGGTCAGGTTGTAATCACAGGCCGCGCCAAGGACCTCATCATCATCAACGGACGCAATATCTGGCCTCAGGACCTCGAATGGTCGGCAGAGCACGAGATTACCTCGCTCCGTTCACGCGATGTTGCCGTGTTTGCCGTCGAGGAAGAAGCCGGTGAGCGCGTGGTCGCTCTGGTTCAGTGCCGCGCCACGAACGATGAAGATCGCGCCCGCCTTCGTGAGGAAACGATGGGTCTGTTCCGCCGTCAGCACGGTGTGGATGTGGATGTCATTCTCGTTCCTCCCCACACTCTGCCCCAGACCTCGTCGGGAAAACTGACACGCGCGCGTGCCAAGGCCATGCTGCTGGCCGGCGATTTCGAAACGGTGACAACCAGCACAGCAGCCTGAACCGGGACGGGCGAGGCCTTGGGGTCTCGCCCGTCCCGTCATGCGGATATTATCCCTGATAAGCAGGGGAGAGTTTGCCACCCTCTGGTTTTCCGGCAGAGCCTGTCGCATAACACGCTTCATCACGGGGCATTTTTGTCCTGAAGTCCTTATTCGGAGACGCTTCATGACCGATACGGTCGACTCCATCTCAGCCATGATCATCGAAAAGCTTCTTGCCAATCCAAAGGTGCCGCGCGACATCAATGGTGACAGCAAGATTGTCGAGGATCTCGCTTTCGACTCTCTGGCCGTCATGAACTTCGTGATGGAAATCGAGGACGAGCTCGATGTTTCCGTACCGCTCGACAAGCTTGCCGATATTCGCACGATCCATGATCTCGCCGTGTGTCTTGCAGGTCTGAAATCGGGTGGCGACGCCTCGTGAGCGATATTTTCGCCAAATATGCGGGGCTTAAAGCTGCCGCTGCGGGACTGACGGCGCATTCGCCGCGCAACCCGTTCGGTGTGGTGATCGATCACCCCGTTTCAGCCACGGTCGGCGTGATCGAGGGGCGTGAAACGCTTCTTTTCGGCACCAATAACTATCTTGGCCTGAGCCAGTCGAAGGCTGCGGCCGATGCGGCGATCGAAACCGTGCGTCGTGAAGGTGTCGGTACGACAGGCTCGCGCATCGCCAACGGCACTTACGCGCTGCATCGCCAGCTTGAAGCCCGCCTGGCAGAAGTGTTCCGTCGTCGTCACTGCATGATTTTCTCGACAGGTTATCAGGCTAATCTCGGGGCAATCTCAGCACTGGCTGGCAAGGACGATATCCTTCTCCTCGATGCGGACAGTCATGCCAGCATCTATGATGCAAGCCGCCTCGGCTATGCACAGGTGATCCGTTTCCGCCATAACGACCCCGCCGATCTCGACAAGCGCCTGTCGCGCCTGAAGGATCACAAGGGCGCCAAGCTGATCGTGGTCGAAGGCATCTATTCGATGACGGGCAATGTCGCGCCGATGCGTGAGTTTGCCGAGGTCAAGAAAAAGCACGGGGCCTATCTTCTGGCGGATGAAGCCCATTCCTTCGGTGTGCTCGGTGAGAACGGACGCGGCGTTGCCGAACGCGATGGGTGTGAAGACGATGTCGACTTCGTGGTCGGTACGTTCTCCAAGAGCCTCGGCACGGTCGGTGGTTATTGCGTATCGAATCTCGACGGGCTTGAGCTGATTCGTCTTTGCTCGCGCCCTTACATGTTCACCGCGTCCCTGCCGCCCGAAATCATTGCCTCGACACTGGCAGCACTGGACGAAATGCAGGCACGCCCCGAGCTGCGCAAGCAGCTTTATGCCAATGCCGAGCAGCTCAATCGCGGCCTCCATGCGCTGGGCCTGAAGACCAGCCCGCATGTGAGTCCGGTGGTCGCTGTAACGCTGGAGACAGTCGAGCAGGCCCTCGCCTTCTGGAATCGTCTTCTGGACCTCGGCGTGTACGTCAATCTCTCCCTGCCGCCCGCCACACCCGACGAACACCCGCTTCTGCGCTGTTCGGTCATGGCGGTGCATAACGCGCAGGAAATCGACAAAGCGCTTGCTGCTTTCGCTCAGGCCAAAAGCGACATCCTGGGCTGAACGTCACAAAAAAAGGCCGGTGTGACCGGCCTTTTTTTCGTGCGCTGATATTCCTTATCCGCGCATGCCGCTGAGCATGATCCTGCGCGCGCGCCAGAGCAGACGAGGCAGGCAGATCAGCGGGTGACGCGCCTCGAACGGTGAGAGAGCAAGCCGGAACCCGGTATGGCGCTCTATCTTCCATGCCAGATAGGCTGCGCCATCACGGAATGTAAACGCGGCCTTGATCAGACGGGCAATATTGCGCCAACGCCCACGCTGAGCCATATGCGCCCAGCGCCTCTGCGCGCGCATGCGCTGCGCCAGTGTCAGGCCGGGCGACAGATCCTCTCCGGTTTGTGCGTATCGAATGCGGGCAATCTGCCAGGCCGGGCGTAGAAGCTGCGCATAACGTGCTTCCTGCCCATCGATAAGCGAGGATCCACGCGACGAACCCTCGACACGTAATTCGGCTCTGTAGGTTTTGCCGAAAAGCAGAAGCCACCAAGCAGTGGCAGGGCGTGCCCCTTCTCCCAGACGAGCCGCCCAGCCTGCGGCCGTGATGACGCATTGACGAACCACGTCGAGAACGGCATCTGCCGCCGCGCTATCGCGCACCCAGACCAGACGGACAGGCTGGCAGAAACGTGCCCAGAGCGTCGTATCGGTCGAGCGTGGTGACGATGCCGCCCGGAACTGGGACAGCGTGATCAGCGCGACTTTGGCGCGGAGAACCTGCCCGTCGATACGATGTTCGGCATAGAAGACATTGGGCGGCAGAAAATGATTGCCGAGCCGGGCAAGCACACCTGCAGGCCAGTCGCTCAGTCTGTCGAGAACGATGTAGAAATCGAAAAGCCCTTCCCCATCGAACTTGCGCAGCCCCGATCCGTAGAAAAGAACAGCCAGAGGACGGGTCGACCCCAGTATATGTCTCACTAGGTCGTGCAACCGGGGATCGACCGGCGTGGTCAGATCTGCAATCAGGACCTTGTCGATCGCTTCGATAGATTCGGGTTCAGTCCTGTAATCTGGCTCAGTCATGCACGAAACCGAATTGCGGCCCCTCGCGAAGATAGATGCGATGATCCCTACCGGACGGGAAACGCTCGCCATCGATTACGAAATCACTGTCGCAGGTCAGCACCATGCTCTGAGCCCGGCCGCTTGTGTAATCGGCGCTCTGACGAAGCCAGGACGGCGCACGACCGCGCAGCAACGCCCAAGTCGCCTGTAGCAGCTTCCCCGGATGATCCGAAACATTGAGAAAGTGCAATCCGCCCGCCTTGGCCGGATCGGCATTCCAGAAGGGCCATATCCCGAGATTGAGTTTCTGGAGCGCTGTCGAGAGGAACAGAAAGCTATGCCCGTCAGCCAGAACCGCGCCATCGCCCTCGAGCGTAAGACGATCGCCCTGTAGCCAGGTCTCTCGGTGCCTGCGCCACAGCAGGCTTCCAAAGGCACCGACCAGCGTCACTGCCACGGCAAGGTTATGCGGTGCATAACGCAGCACATGCGGTGAATGTGCGATGGCAATAGCCCGTGCATAGCCTGAACTGCCCTGGAACATGCCGAGACGCGGCGCGTACTCGTCATCCGGCCATGAGACCCTGAGCGGGCGGCGTCGGACCCGTGGCAGACCATCGAGATGGTCGCGCAGATGATGCAATGCCTGGATACCACGACGCGAAAAGCCGATATCGCGCGCAATCAGGTTGGTATTACCCGACGGAAAAATGGCGAGTTCGGGCAGATTGTCTTCAGGATAGACCCGCATGATTGCGGTCATGACATCGCTGACGGTACCATCACCGCCATTGATGGCAATCAGTCGGACATTGCGCCGGGCAAGATCCGCCACCATATCCGTCATCTCATCATGGGAGGCCGGAACCAGAAAGCCGTCTCCGAGGAGTTTCTGGGCCTGTTGGGCGAATTTGCTGCCGTCTCGCCTGTTCTTCCGGCTACGCGGGTTATGGATCAGGGCTAGGCGCACGGCAGTATCATTTATGTTACGGTCATCCCTCTTGCCCGGCAGAACACCGGGCATCCGGCTTGCGCGGCGCCATAGCATGACTTAGGCAGCGGGACCAGAAACCGATTGGTCATTTTTGGAATTTGCCACGTTTGGCCTGTGACCGACGGGGAGGAAGAGAGAGGCAGATGACCGTGTTGAACGTTCCCCCGGCAGTTTCCCCGGTCGTTCTGGCGCATCTGTCGGACGTGCACCTTCCCCCTCCATCTCCCCTGCCCGGCTGGCAACATTTTGCAAATAAACGCGCTCTCAGCCTGGCTTCATGGACGCGCAACCGCGTGCATCATCATCTGCCGGCGCTCTCCGATGCCGTGCGCGCAGATATCGATGCGGCCCATCCCGATCTGGTGCTCAACACCGGCGATATGACGAATTTCGGCCTCTCCGGCGAGTTCCTGAATGCCGCGCATTGGCTCGACTCGATGGAAACGCCGTGCCTCGTTGTCCCCGGCAATCACGACGCCATGGTTGGCCGGCCCTGGTCCGGACATGGCGAGACATGGTCGCGCTGGATGGAAGACACGCAGGAAGACGGTTTTCCCTATTGTCACAAGCGCGACGATATCGCGATCATCGGACTGAACAGTGCGATTGCAACGCCCCCGTTCATGGCCTGCGGGCGCATCGGGCGTGAGCAGACCGAGCGTCTGGCGGCTATTCTGGAGGAGACGCGCGACATGTGCCGCGTGATCATGATCCATCATCCGCCCCGTGCCGGCCTGGTCCCGTGGCGCAAATCGCTGCTCGATCATCGTAATGTGGCGGCTGTCATAGCGCGCCATGGCGCCTCGCTCGTCTTGCACGGTCATTCCCACAACGCCACGTTGTCGACGGTGCCCGGCACGGCCATTCCCCTAATTGGTGTACCGTCTGCCTCGCTGCAGTCTTCGCGCCCCTGGCGTCAAAGCGGCTGGAACCGTATTGCCATCGTCCAGCATGAAGGATGTTGCGAAATCGACCTCCAGACAAGGCAATACACGCTAGAAACCGGCTGGCGGACGAGCCGACACAAGCGCTGGTCGGAGCGGAGCCGTCAATCCTGATGCGCCTGCCTCATTTCCCGACGCTAGACCGCTATCTGCTGGCCCAGCTCATTCCGCCATTCGTCGTGTCGCTGGCTGCCGTGCTGGCGGCGCTTCTGCTAGAGCGCCTTCTCGTTCTGTTCGACGATCTGGCCGCTGAGGGCAGCTCTCTTGCGACCTTCGTGGCGCTTCTGACCGATCTTCTGCCCCATTATCTTGGTCTTGCTCTGCCGGCGGCGCTCTGCGTAAGCGTCTTTCTGATCATCCGCCGCATGAGCGACAACAACGAGATCGACGCGCTGATGGCGAGTGGCGTGTCCCTGCTGCGTATCGCACGCCCTTATATGTGGACCGGAGTTGCCGTCGGGTTCGGCAGCATTCTGCTTTATGGTTATATCCAGCCTGTTGCGCGTTACGATTTCCGCTCCGGTTTTTACTATGCTGCCCATTCTGGCTGGGCGCCGCATCTTCAGGCGGGCATGTTCGCCACGACCTCCGATGACTCCATGCTCACCGCCGATCGTGTATCGCGCAACGGGACCGTCCTGCACGAAGTCTTCATACGTCAGCGCGAGCCTAACGGTGCCGTGCGCATCATCACTGCCCATCGCGGTCTGGTGACTGCCGTTCCCTCGCTCAAACAGACGCGGCTCGATCTGTGGGACGGGCTGATCGTCTACGACCCGCGCAACGATACCAACAAGGCGACGCAGACACGCTTCGATCACAGCATGAAAGTGTTCGATCAGGGCCATGATACGGCGGTTTTCCGCTCACGCGGCATAGACGAGCGCGAGCTGACCCTGGTCGAACTGGCCACCCGGCTCGAAGCCTCGCATCAGTCCGATAATCCAGCCGGGGATGGCGGAATCACACGTTCGAGCCTGCGTGCCGAGCTGGATTTCCGCCTCGCGCGCGCACTCGCCATACCGTTCATTCCGCCTCTCGCCGTTGCGCTGGCCATTGGCGCCAAGAGACGTCGACCGATTATCGGCCTGATTGCGCTGGCAATCGTTCTGGTCGGGTTCGATCACACGCTCCAGTTCGGACACGGGCTGATCACCACTGGAAAAATGCGCGGCTTTTACGCGATATGGCTCCCCGAGATCGTCTTCTGCACGATCTGCCTCGCCTCGATCTTCCGTCGTTCGCGCGGATCGTGGAGACGACGTCAGGCCATACCGCTGGTGAAGGCAACCCGCACGTCATGACCCGCTCCAATGCGCCAGTGGGCGCCTCGCACTCGGTTCTCCTGCGTTATTTTACGCGCAGCATGATCGGCCGAACGCTGATCTGCGGTGGCATCCTCGTTTCAATGATGGAAATCCTCGGCTTGCTCGAGATGACCACGCCCATTCTGGAGCGTCATCTCGGCGCGATGGGTCTCGTGCGCTATGCATTGTTGCGCATGCCGACCCTGACCGTGCAGACCCTCCCGCTCAGCACGCTGATCGGCGCGTTGTTCATGCTGATGCAAATGACACTGGCCAGCGAGATGGCCAGTCTGCGTGCGGCCGGATTATCGACCGGACGATTGCTGGTTTTTCTGCTTCCATCCATCGGCATCATCAGCGCTGCGGGAATTATCACGCAGGAAGTCGTTGCACCGCGCACCGAACTCGCCCTTGCCAAATGGTGGAACCTTACAGACCCGAAAGCCGCGGGCTCCGGTCACGGGTTCTGGTTTCATGCCTCGGGCAACGTCATCCACATCGACAGTTTCTCTGAGGGCGGGCGCAGTGTTCAGAAAGTCGCGGTCTATCACCGGGCACGCGGGGGCGACCTTGTCGCCGCCGATACGGCACCGCAGGCTGTCTACGATCGCTCGACCGGGTGGCACGCCACAGATGTCAGAAGCCTGACGCTCAGAAGCAACCGTGTCGATATCGAGCACCGCCACGATGTGGCCCTTCTTCCTGCAGATGTCACACCCGATACGCTTATCCAGCTTTCGCAAAGCTATCCCGTGCTCTCTGGCTGGTCGCTCTGGATGATCCTCCATCGGGGCGGGGCATCCAGTCTGCCCAAAGCCACCTATCGCATGGCACTTTTCGCGCCTCTCATGCTGCCGGTCTCGCTATGCGCCATGCTTTTACTTGCCATGCCGGTGATCTATATTCCGCCACGCACGGGCACGCGCAGTCTGCTCCCCATCGCGGCTCTTGCTGCCGGTTTTGGTTTCATAGTGCTTCAAGGCCTGATACAGGCTCTTGGCAATGCAGGAACGTTGCCTGCGTTAATTGCCGTCACGGCGCCTCCCGCCCTGGCATTCCTCCTTGGAGGGGCATGGATTGTGAAGATGGAAGAGAAATGAGTACGTTCAATTCTGAACACTCGGAAGGCTTCTGGCGCGCCTTCTGGAACGCCCGGAAAAACCAGGGCTCCCTCCGTACCGGTAGAAGTTTCGATCTGGGCAAGATGAGCCTGCCCCATCTTTGGATGGCATACCTCACCTACCCGACCATTCTTTTCTATTTCGCGCTCATCCTCGTTTCGGCCGGGGTTGCGATCTATCTGGGGCCACAGCTCGGCCCCACCCTTCTGACGATCGTTCTGGTTGTCGCGATCTACCCGTTCGCCTGGTATGCAATCCATCGCTTCATTCTTCATGGGCGCTGGCTGTATCGCAATCCGGTAACGGCGTCGCTGTGGAAGCGCGTCCATTTCGATCATCATCAGGACCCGCATCTTCTCGACGTGCTGTTCGGCTCGCCGCTCAACACTTTGCCCACCATCGCCATTATCGTCATGCCCATCGGCTGGGCCATTGGCGGAGCGAGCACGGCTTTCGCCGCCCTGTCGACCGGGCTGGTCATGACCTGCATCTACGAGTTTTTCCACTGCATCCAGCATCTGGCTTACAAGCCGCGCTGGGCATGGGTGGCCAAAATCAAGCAGCTGCACGTCCTGCATCACTTCCATGACGAAGACGGCAATTACGGAATCACGAATTATGCTGCAGATCGCCTGTTCGGCAGCTTCTATCGCGATGCCCGTGCCCGTCCGCGCAGCGCACATGTGTTCGACCTCGGCTACGATCTGGAAGAGGCCCAGCGCTATCCGTGGGTGATGAAGCGCACAGGGGCCCCACCCAAGCAGCGCCCCGACGGGGCCAAACGGGGCAGCGCCGCTCCGTGACATCTCGCTCGACCGACTGTCTCGTCCTGATTTTGGCGGGCTCGCGCGACGGCGCACAGGACCCGCTTGCCCGTCTGGGGCGTGTCGCTCACAAGGCTCTCCTGCCCGTAGCGGGCAAGCCGATGATCGAGCATGTGCTGGCCACGCTGGCGCGCACACCCGGACTGGGTACGCGCTATGTCAGTATCGAGACGCCCGATGCACTGGCTCTGCTCGCGCAGGATTTCAGCTGCCTGCCCACGGCCAGCGGCCCGAGCGGCAGTGTTGCACTGGCACTCGAACGCCTTGGCACGCCTCTCCTCGTGACCACTGCCGATCATCCCCTGCTGAATTCAGACTGGATCGTCGATTTCATGGCGCGCGCCGATAAGGCGGGATGCGATCTGGCTGTTGGTGTCGCGCTGAGGGAAACGATCGAACGCGACGTCCCCCCCACACGCCGGACCTATATTCCCCTGCGTGACATGGAATTTTCAGGCTGCAACCTGTTCCTGCTCCGCACCGACAAGGCGCGCGCGGTAATTACGCTGTGGCAGACGCTGGAGCGCGATCGCAAACACCCGCTTCGTATGGCCCGTACGCTCGGGATCGGCATTCTGCTACGTGCGCTTTGCAAACGCCTGACCAGCAAGGCGCTGATCGATCGCATCGAAGCCCTGACAGGGGCAAAGGTCGCACTCCTGACAGTTGAGGACGGCCGCGCGGCCGTGGATGTGGACAAGCCGCAGGACCTTGCTCTGGTCGAGATGCTCCTGGCTGACGCCGCATGAAAATTGCCTATGTGATCAACTCGGTCGAGGGCGGTGGCGCGGCTCTGCCCGTGCCCGCCATCACGCAGGTCATGCGCGACAACGGGCACGAGGTCATCGTTCTCGCACTGACGCGTCGCGACGGCCGTGCCATCAAGCCCATGCTTCAGTCGGGCCTTACGGTTCATGTGCGTGAAGGCGGCCGCAAGGACCATCTCGCCGCCCTGTCATGGCTGAACCGGGAAATTCGTGAACAGAAGCCGGATCTGATCTGGACCTCGCTCACACGGGCCACACTGCTTGGTCAGCTTGTCGGGCTGAGACGTCGCATCCCTGTTGTAAGCTGGCAGCACTCCGCGCGTCTCAAACCGGCGAATGCACGGCTTTTGCGCCTTATGCGCGGCCTGTCACGTCTGTGGATTGCCGATTCGACCTGCGTCGAGCACGAAACCGAGCGCAAGCTCGGCCTCCCGGCAGATAAACTGACGTGCTGGCCCATATTCAGGGCTACCAACGATTTTCCGGTCGCCCTGCCCTGGACCGAGGCAGCACCTGTCAGAATCGGATCTCTGGGGCGTCTGCATCCGGTCAAGGGATACGATGTGCTCTGTGCGGCCATCGCCCTGCTGCGCAATATCGAGCATCTGCCTGCTTTCGAAGTGCATATCGCTGGCGAAGGCGAGGAGCGCGACCGTCTGGCAGCGATGATCGCGCGCGACAACCTGCCCATCATCCTCGACGGATATAACGCCGACCCCAGGCAGTTTCTCTCGACATTGCAGATCTATGTGCAGCCTTCGCACTGGGAAGGGCTGTGTCTTGCCGCCCATGAGGCACTGCTCTGCGGGGTGCCCGTCATTGCCTCGGAAGCAGGTGAGCTGCCTCATACGATCACACAATCCTGCGGTCGTATCGTCCCGCCCAACGATCCCGAAGCACTGGCACTGGCACTGGCCGATCTGCTGCGCGATCCTTCCCTTCTGGCAGCAATGGGCCAAACCGGGCGCGAGCGCGTTCTCTCCCGCTTCGACGCCCAAAGCTTCGACAGGCGCGGGAGCGAGATTCTAGCGCGCCTCGAAAGTACTCTCTGAACGCGGCTGCGTGAGCTGCCCCGAAAATTTGAAATCCATCTGCGCAAAAACGACGGTCGCAACTAGCAGCAATATCCATACCATACGTGGCGCCGACTGTTTTTCGAGCAGGGCCGCCGCGCCAAAGGCCAGGAATGCCAGAATATCGAGAGCGAAATGCAACCGCTCATCGATATGACCCCCAAAATAACCGACAAGAAAAAGCACGATGCCGATAATGGCGCAGCTCAGGGCTTTTTCACGACGCGCCCAGCCGATGAAATTCATAACCCTGTCCGATGTCTCGCGTTGTTCAGGCAAACCTATCTCCAGAAACCGGGAAAGCAGTGTCGATTATGAGTAATGGCAAGTGAGTGACGCGCAAACCCCCGCCTCCATCGAAAACTGCGCCCATAACGAAGCGGACGCTCCTCTTTCGGGAGCAACTGCGCTCTCCTTGCCCGAAACCCAGTTTGCAATACGTCGTGGCATTCTCGGTCTGTGCCGGACGATGCGCTGGGCCTGTGTCAACGAGTTTTCCCTGCCCGCCGCAGGCAGGCGTGCCGACATCATGGCGCTCACACCCGATGGCATGCTGCATTGCATAGAAATCAAATCCGGGCCGAGGGATTTCCTGACGGATCGAAAATGGCCCGAGTATCGCGCCTGGTGCGACAGGCTCTATTTTGCAGTCGATCAGTCTTTCCCGCGCGCGCTGATCCCTGACGATGTCGGCCTCTTCATCGTGCATCTGCCCGAA
The DNA here is from genome assembly GCF_024054035.1 of Asaia lannensis NBRC 102526. Taxonomy (GTDB): domain Bacteria; phylum Pseudomonadota; class Alphaproteobacteria; order Acetobacterales; family Acetobacteraceae; genus Asaia; species Asaia lannensis. The sequence goes on along the minus strand of NZ_JAMXQU010000007.1, from coordinate 139,238 downwards.
AGTCCCTCAACCATCCTGCCGGAATGTGCCATGATCCGCGAAAGTCCGCTCGCCAGACTGGCAGCGGCCCGCAGAAAGACCCTGATGCAGCTTTTCGGCCAGACTGCCGCGCTGCGTCTCATGGCTCTGGAGGATCCCGCCATGACGGCGTCTCTTCGTGCGGCAAGACGTGTCGAATAAGGAGTGCCTGCATGACCGATCACGCAACGACGAAACAGCGTCTCATCGCCCAGCGCCTTGAAGTCGCCCGATCCGTCGTCGCCGACGCCGCTGCCCTGGCGATGGCCATGCGCCCGCCACCGGGCGGACCGATCGGAACCACCAAGGGCATGCAGGACTATGTGACCGAAGCCGATACTGCTGTCGAGTCGCTCGTCTCCCGAAGGCTGGAAGCGCTTTTCCCCGAAGATGGCTTCATGGGAGAGGAAGGCGGACGCCAGAGACAGGGCGGCCTGACCTGGGTGATCGACCCGATCGACGGGACATCGAATTTTGCCAGAGGACGCGAACGCTGGTGCGTTTCGCTCGGCCTGATGGATGGCGACATACCGGTCGCGGGTGTCATCAATGCCCCGGCCCTGGACGAGGTCTATACGGCCCAGCGCGGTGTGGGGGCCTGGCTGAACGGCAAGCCGATCAAGGCCTCACCTGTAACGGATACGGCAAGCGCCATGGTCGAGATGGGCTGGAGCAACAAGGTCTCTCCCGAAACCTATGCCTCAAGGGCCAAGGCTTTTCTCGAGCTCGGCATTGCGCCGCGTACGGGGGCCTGCGGCGCTCTTGCTCTGGCCGATGTGGCATCAGGTCGATGCGACGGCTATCTGGAAATCGCGATCAATCTCTGGGACGTTGCGGCGGCTCTCGTACTGCTTCACGAGAGCGGCGCACGCGTCTCGCCCTTCCTGCGCGATGGTGGCCTCACAGGAGCGGCCCCCATACTCGCAACGGCACCCGGCGTGGCCGGGCCGATCGCCGGTGCGGCAGGGATGAAGCTGCTCTGACCTGTCTGCATTCCCGGACCGACCATTCTCACGCCATAATTTGCCGTCAGGGCTGAACGCCCTACCGGTTTCAGATACGAGGCCCCTTTTCCATGGTTTCTTTTCCCTGCCGACTCATCGCCTCGACGGTTCTGCTGGCGACAGGGTTGACGGCCCTGCCTGCCACGGCCGCGACAAAACAGCAGGCCCTGATCGACCGGGCAACGCTGGCGGTTCAGGATATCTTTCAGGGCACGAACCCCAATTCGCGCGCCCAGCGTTATCTGGCCAAGGCACGTGCCGTAATGGTCTGCCCGTCGGTATTTCGGATGTCGATTGTTTTCGGCGGGGCGGGCGGCGGCTGTCTGCTCCTGTCGCGCGATGCCCGAGGCTCCTGGTCCGACCCCGCATTCTACACGCTGAGTTCAGCCTCCATGGGTATTCAGCTCGGCGTGGAAAGCTCTGAGCTGATGTTCTTCGTGATGTCCGATCGTGGCCTGCAGGCCCTGCTCGACAGCCAGTTCAAATTCAGCGCCGGCGCGTCGGCTTCGTTCGCCAATATGGGCAGTGGCATTGAAAGCGGTTCCGCAGGGGCCACTAATACCGATATTCTGGCCCTGCAGAAATCCTCCGGTCTTTTCGCCGGGGCATCGCTCGGCGGCTCCAAACTGACCGTTGATAGCGGATCGAACCGGGCTTTCTACAACCAGCCTGTCGGGCCCGAGGATATCGTCATCTCGATGCGCGTGAACAACACGGGTGCCGATCCGCTGCGACGCGTCCTGATGCAGGTTGTGCAGCAGCAGGGGGCTGCAACGCAGGGCGTGACAGGAGCTTCGACGGCGTCCGCCGCATCGGGCGCTGCATCGGCATCGGGCGGCGCGGTGGGTAACAGCCCCTATCCATCCAATTACGACAGCAGCAAATCCTATTCGAGCCAGAGCCACGGCGCGATCAAAAGCGAGTCGCTCTCCGCACCCAAATAAGACGTCTCCGCAGGGGCCGAATCTGCATCCGGCGCAATACAATGCATCGGATGCAGGTATTTCCACGCAGACCAACCGATCTTTTATCCGAGCCAATCCAGTCAGCGTCGTTGCATGAGGATTTCGAACTCAACGAAAACGGTTATGAGCGTCGCTCTCTCCGCTGCCCGTCGGCCAACGCGATAAGCGATCTCAGCGATACAGCCGGTTGTCAGGGCTTCTTCGCTGGTGTCTTCGATGCCTTGAGGCTACGCAAGGTCTCTACGCGACGGTTATGTTCACGCAGATCGTGCGAGAAACCGTGTGCGCCATGCCCATCCGCCACGAAATAGAGCATGTCTCCGCTGGCGGGGTGAGCCACAGCGTCGAGCGCAGCCAGACCCGGTGAACAGATGGGCGATGGCGGCAGACCGTCGATCACATAGGTATTATGGGGACCGGCCCTATGCAGCTCGTCATGCGTGATCCCGTGATCGATCGCTCCCATCCCCTCACTGAGATCGTAAATCGCGGTGGGATCGGATTGCAGCTTCATGCCTTGAGCCAGACGGTTCAGGAACACACGCGCCACCTCGGGGCGTTCAGCGCTGTTGCCGGTTTCACGCTCGACGATAGAGGCCAGGACGAGCAGTTGTTCAGGCGAGGTGATCGAAGGATCCGGCACACGTCCAGCCCAGACGCGGGCAAGAGTTTCCCTCATCAGATCCTCCAGACGATGCACGATCTGCGCGCGCGGGGCACCACGCTCGAAAGCAATCGTCTGTGGAAGCAGGGTACCTTCTGCAAAGGGCGGTACATCACCCGTCAGCATTGTATCCTGCGCGATCATCTGGGCGATCTGACGCGCGGTAAGGCCCTCGGGGATGGTCAGATAATGCCTGACGGGTGCAGCATGACGCAGCACATGCAGAACGTCGAGCACGCTTGCCTGGGCCGGAAAGTTGAGCTCAGCAGCATGAAGCGCGCCCTGTCCGGCCGTTAGACGGGCGATCAGACGAAAATGGACTTCAGAAAACGGGCCGGAAGGGATGATACGCGCTTCGGCGAGATCATGAGCAATACGTGCAGTGCTGCCATGCGGCACCACATGATCGAGCGCTTTTTCGAGTGGACCGGGACGATGCGCGTAAAACCACACCTCCGCTGACGCCCCTGCCCCGCAAAGGACGAGGAGCGCCAGAAAGGCGAGAAAAAAACGCTTCATGCGCGCTCCGGAAAGATCAGACGCCCTTGACGATCAGGCTGGCATTCGTGCCGCCAAACCCGAAGCTGTTGGAGAGCGCGATGTTGATCTTGCGCTGCTGCGCCTCGTGGGCGACGCGATCGATCACGCTCTCACGCGCCGGGTTATCGAGGTTCAGCGTGGGCGGCGCGACATTGTCGCGAATAGCCAGCATGGAGAACATGGCCTCGACCGAACCTGCGGCACCCAGAAGATGACCCGTCGCCGATTTGGTGGAGGACATGGCCAGGCGCTTGGCATCATCGCCAAAGAAACGCTCGACTGCATCCAGTTCGAGGTCGTCTGCCATGGTCGAGGTGCCATGCGCATTGACGTAATCGATATCGGCCGGGGTAATGCCCGCAGAGCGCAGGGCCGCCTTCATGGCGCGGAATGCCCCCTCATGCCCTTCGGCCGGCGCGGTGATGTGATGGGCATCGCCAGACAGACCATAGCCGATGATCTCGCCGTAGATCTTCGCGCCACGGGCCTTCGCGTGTTCATATTCCTCAAGCACCACGATGCCCGAGCCTTCACCCATCACGAACCCGTCGCGATCGCGGTCCCAGGGACGCGAGGCTTTTTCGGGCGTGTCATTGAAGCCGGTGGAAAGCGCACGTGCCGAAGAGAAGCCTGCGATGCCCAGCGGACATACGGCTGCTTCGGCGCCGCCTGCGATCATCACATCGGCATCGCCGAGCATGATGAGGCGCGTGGCATCGCCAATGGCATGCACGCCGGTGGCGCAGGCTGTAACGGCGGAGTGGTTCGGCCCCTTGAACCCGTACCGAATCGAGACATGTCCCGAGATCAGGTTGATCAGGGCAGAAGGGATGAAGAACGGCGAAAGGCGACGGGCCTTGCCGCTCGCTACCGTCAGCGAGGCGTCGTAAATGGTTTGCAGACCGCCGATACCCGAGCCGATCATCACGCCTGTTGCGCAACGATCCTCTTCGGTTTCAGGCTTCCAGCCCGAATCCTCGACAGCCTGAATGGCAGCCGCCATGCCAAGATGGATAAAGCGATCCATCTTCTTCTGGTCCTTCGTCGGAACCCAGTCAGAAAGCGTCAGACCGCCTTCTGCCGTCGGCCCCTCGGGCACCTCACCCGCCACCTGGGCCGGCAGATCGCTCGGGTCGAAGCAGGAAATGCGGCCGATACCGGTCTGTCCGGCAATCAGGCGCTGCCAGGTCTGTTCCACGCCCACCGCCAGTGGCGTGACAAGCCCCATACCGGTGACGACAACGCGTCTTTCTTTCATTGCCGACAGGTTTGCCATCATGGGCGGACGAAGCTCCAGTCATAAAGGCCAGCTCCTGGCGGGCTGCCATGAAGGAGTGGCTGTCAATCTCGTCGTGTGTCCCGGCTCCGCAGATACGGGAGCCGGAGAAAGATCATTGCATCGGGCCACAATGCCCGATGCAGCCGGATCAGGCGGCCTTCTGCTTTTCGATGTAGTCGATGGCGTCCTTGACGGTCGCGATCTTCTCGGCGGCATCTTCAGGGATCTCGACGCTGAAGGCTTCTTCGAACGCCATGACCAGCTCAACCGTGTCGAGGCTGTCGGCGCCCAGGTCGTCGATGAAAGAAGCGTCAGGGGTTACCTTGCTCTCTTCAACGCCGAGATGCTCAACAACGATTTTCTTAACCTTATCGGCGATTTCGCTCATCTGTTCTGGCTTCCTGTGTGCCCGGCATTCGGGCGGTTCGAAACTGTTTACCATCCGTCTGGTTACCCAGTCGGTCCCCGTCTTTACTCCAGAGGCGGCATACACTGCCAGTGCTCAGGATCGCGGACCGAAGATCGGGCCCCGGCGGGCCAAGATGCCCACGCTTCGGACGAAGCAGCGGGCGCTTAGCATGGTTTACCCTCACACGCCAAGCTTTGCGTGCGAGACGGGCCGATGCCCTTATGGCATCGCCATACCACCATTCACATTCATGGTCATGCCGGTCACCCAGCCAGCCTCTTCCGAGGCCAGATAAACGGCAGCTGCGGCGATGTCTTCGGGCTTGCCCATGCGACCGAGCGGGATCGAGCCCAGAAGCTTGTCGCGCTGTGCTTCCGGCAATACGGCCGTCATGGCCGTCTCGACAAAACCCGGTGCAATGACATTGACCGTCACCCCGCGCGAGCCGGCTTCCTGAGCGAGCGATTTGGTCATGCCGATCATTCCGGCCTTGGCGGCCGAGTAGTTCGCCTGACCGCCATTGCCCGTCACGCCCACGATGGACGCGATATTGATGATGCGTCCTGCACGACGGCGCAGCATGCCCTTGAGCGCTGCACGACACAGGCGGAAAGGCGATTCCAGATCGACGGTCAGGACCTGCGACCAGTCTTCGTCCTTCATGCGGATGATCAGGCCATCGCGCGTCAGACCGGCATTGTTGACGAGAATATCGAGCGGCTTGCCCAGCAGCGCCTCTGCCTTGCCCACAAGGGCATCGGCTTCGGCAGCGACAGAAAGATTGGCGGCGCAGACATGCACGCGATCGCCAAGGCTTGCTGCCACCTCGGCCAGAGCGGCCTCACGCGTTCCCGAAAGGACCAGCTCGGCACCCTGCGCATGCAGGGCGCGTGCGATAGCGGCACCCAGACCGCCAGACGCGCCGGTAACGAGAGCGGTTTTGCCTTCAAGACTGAACATCGTATTTTTCTCCACGCTTTCAGAGGTCACGCAGCAGCGCCTCGATTTCTTCCGGTGTGCCCGCATTGCGTGCCGTCATATCGGGGGCAATACGGCGAACGAGCCCCGACAGCACCTTGCCCGCGCCGAGTTCGATCTGAGAGGTCACGCCCATGGCGGCCATAGCCAGAACCGTTTCACGCCAGCGCACTGCTCCTGTCACCTGCTGAACCAGCAAGTCGGGAATCTGCCCCGCATTCGTCGTCTTGCTGGCCGTGACATTGGCGATGAGCGGAATGGCAGGGGTTGCGATCTCGGCCTTTTCGAGGGCCTCGGCCATTCTCTCGGCAGCAGGCCCCATCAGTGACGAATGAAAAGGCGCAGAGACGGGCAGCATCACGGCACGCTTCACACCGCGAGCCTTGGCGATGGCAATGGCGCGCTCGACAGCGGAAAGACGCCCGGAAACGACGATCTGGCCGCCGCCATTGTCATTGGCCAGCTCGATGGTCTCATGGCGATCGGGTTCACCCTCAACCACAAGACGCGCGGCTTCGGCACAGATTTCCCGTGCCAGCTCCGCCTCGACACCCAGCAGCGCAGCCATGCCACCTTGACCTGCGGGAACGGCTTCCTGCATGGCTTTTCCACGCAGACGCAGCAGACGTGCCGTCTGCGCAATTCCCAATGCACCCGCAGCCGCGAGAGCGGAATATTCCCCAAGGGAGTGACCCGCAACGACCGTCGCCTTGTCCGCCAGGCGAAAACCGCCCTCGGATTCCAGCGCACGCACGGTTGCGAGCGAGACTGCCATGAGGGCCGGCTGTGCATTTTCCGTACGGGTCAGCTCCGCTGCCTCGCCGGTGAACATCAGCTTGGAGAGATGCTCGCCCAGAGCCTCATCGACTTCCTGGAAGACCTCTCTTGCTGCCGGAAAAGCTTCGTAGAGCCCCTGCCCCATTCCGACAGACTGGCTGCCCTGACCGGGAAACACGAACGCATGAACTGACATAAGCTTACTCTCACTCCTGCCCAGGCCGGTTCGCCACGGCATCGCGCACGGGTCTCTTGCACTGGGTCTTTCGGCCTCGGGTGATGGCGGAGGCACCCTGTTCCTGTCAAATCGTTACTTCGGTGACAGTGCGCCGTGAAGCGGGAAAGGAAGGGCCATGGCGATACGCATGAGCGGTTTGCTGGCCGCAAAATGCGTGTTTTTTGGAAAGTTCTGCGGACGAAAGGTAAAGCGATAGGCGCTCGCTCCGCCGTTATCCACAAGAAGCTGCCTTCGCTCCCCCTCGACAGCCTCGAAACGACTTCCGGCGGCGATATCGACCGTGAGTTTGTGCGTATCGGGCAGGAGAAATGCGAGCACGACGCCGCCTTCATCCTCGATGCAACGATCGAGCTGATTCAGCCAGTGCAAGGCTTCCTTTCGCGAAAACCCTGAAGCATCGGGCGGCACAACCGTGAAGAAAAAACCTACGCTTAAATGTTCGTCCTTGCTCAGACGTGCGTAGAGCGGGGGATCTGCATCCCATAAGCGCGTATCGCGTGGCAGGACGATCTCGCTCTCCGCGCCGTGCACGAGAGGGATAATCGCCCCGTCCGGTTTCATCATCAGACCCGATTCACGCCCCGGCCTGTCACCCGGCTGGAGAACCGCCTGCATATGCAGCGTCAATCCATCCCGGTCCTTTGCCGGAAAGGATTCGAATCGGCGCAGGATCCGCTCCAGCCCGCGATAACGCCGTGAGAGGGGCACCATGGCTTGCCCCTGCACATCGATGATTTCAGCTGCCGACGACGATGTTGCGGAAGAGGCCGTCGATGCCGACGCCGACGAAGGGGCGAACGGATGAGGCGCGATATCACCCCCGGCGGCAAAGGCCACGCCTGAGGAAAGGATACTCAGGCAACCGATCAGAATGCACGTGACACGATGGATTTCAGGATAAACAGGTTCTGTCATCAGGCGATCTTCTGCAGCACGATGAAAACCTGTGGCACCCGGGACGGATCGTCAAGAAACTCGATAATCCGGAACATATGTCCCCATTTCTGCCGGATATAGGCACGCGGTATAATGGCCTCGCCGTAATGCGCGCCGGGATGAGGCCGTCTGACAGGCGTGGCATGCAGAAAATGTCCCGCATCGTAGCGCGCCTGCGCCCGCGCCTCATCGGTAAAACTGTCGGCACAGACTTCGTGCCAGCTATGTTCGAGCCGGATACCCGAGGCGCGACGCAGACGCTGTTCGGCACAGAAATCGATAAAACGACGGCTTTGCGTCGTGATAAAGACCAGACCGCCCGGCCGGAGAAGGCGATGGAATTCCGCAATCCACCGCCCTGCAAGATACTCATCGAGGTGAGAAAAGACCGAAAACGCGACGATCAGATCGAAAAACCCATCCATGACCGGTGTGGGTGGCGCCACATGTCCGCCCATGAACGTCACAGCCGGATTACACAGGCGTGCTTCCATGAGAAAACGCGATGTTGCATCCAGTCCGAACAGGTTTTCAGGGCGTATGTCTTTCATGAAAAGACGCAGGATACGCCCCCAGCCACATCCGAAATCCAGCAGCTTCATATCTGCCGATAGGGGGTGACCGGCATAGCGGGCATAAGCCTTGATCTCACGGAAGAACATATAGGCCTCATGAAGAGAGACCTCACCCGAATGACCGTGTATTTCGCGCTGAAGCGCCTCGGGTGGAAAACCCGGCATTCTGACGCCATCTATGGCTGGCACCTGCAAAGAGGCGACAAGAACCTTCAGCCAGTCCTCGTCGCTGACTGATCTGAACCTCTCAAATAGATCAGAAGCATCCGGATGAGAGGACATGGCGCGCCTTGTCTGAATGAGTAAGGCTGATTTCTATAATATAGATTAATGCACGCGCAAAATCGGCGTATGTTTATTTATAAATAACCCATGTATCCATGGTACCATACGTGGAATTACCTTCCATGCATGGTACCATTGCAAGCCGACCGGGCTGGCTCAGCGGGATACCAGCCTGCCACGCTGCCAGGCCTCGGCAGCTTCCTCCGGGTCCATGCCATCGATCTGGATGGCGTAATCGAGCGCACTCATCACCTTGTTTCCAAGCGTCATTTCGGAAAGCTCGTCAAGCATGTCCTGATCGGCGCAGGCAGCGACCGTTTCACGCACCAGCATGCAGGCTTCCATTTCCGCAGTCAGACGTGGATCGGCAACAGGCTGAAAGGACTCGTCGTGGAACAGGGCGTGGGGTTGAGCGAGAAATACGAGCGTTTTTTCGCCAGCATCGCGCGCAGCCTGCACAGTTGCGTGAAGCGCTTCATCGTCGCACAGAACCAGAGAGATATCCGCCAGAGCCGGTGTTTCGGCCATCAGCTTACCGGCCTGCTCCGCATCGGCGCGACCGGCGATCACCTTGTCGACCGTGTTTGAGGAAACCGCTCCGATATCCGGAAAGGTCTCATAGCTGGCCCAGCAATAATAAGGTTTGTAGAGCGTGCCGAGCACACGCATCCCGTACTGCACCAAATCGGCATCGCGTGGCAGCCAGGCGGAGACCAGCAAATCGATTGCTCCCTCTTCCAGCATTGCCGGAAGGCCTTTACGGTCGGCATCGATAAAGTCGACCTCGGCCTCATGCGCATCGAGGACGCGTGCTACCGCGCTGGCGCAGCCTGCATGGAGGGCGGTTCCCAGATAGCCCAGAGTAATCGTGGTCATGAACAGTCCTTTAGGCCACCAGACGCGACCAGCCAGTAATTGCAGTTATCTGCCCCGTGTTCGATCACTTCGCCCCGTGAATGGCAAGAGCTCATTGTTTTTTCTTCTGCAATGTCGGGCCGTTAGACACTGCGCCCCCTATTGGAGAGCCTGACGCGAAACCGGGCGATCAGTTGTCCTGTGCCTGACGCAACGGAATGGTGAAGCTGGCATCGCAGCCGGTCACCGGATAACGCAGCGTAGCGTGACCCTGATGACCGAAACCCGTCTTCAGCAGGCGCGACCCGAATCCCGAACTGTCGGGCTCGCTTGCCGGAGGGCCGCCCTGTTCGAGCCAGTGCAGGGCAAGTATTTCTCGCCCCTCATCTTCTTCGATATGCCAATCCAGCGTGATCGTGCCGTTATCCACGCTCAATGCCCCGTATTTGGCCGCATTCGTACCGAGTTCATGCAGCATGAGCCCGAGCGTTGTCGCTGTATTCGGGCCGATCGAGACAGGCGCGCCTGTCAGCTGGAAGCGCTCTATGGGCGCAATACGTGACAGCACCTCACGTGCCAGCATGGCAAGATCACCGCGCTGCCATGACTGGCGCATGAGAAGCTCGTGTGCCGACCCCAGAGCCACCAGTCTTTTCTCGAATGCCTTGACGGCCGCCCTGTTCTCGACACCGCGCAAGCTCTGATTGGCCAGCGCCTGGACGAGAGCCAGCGTATTTTTCAGTCTGTGCGCCAGTTCCTGATGCAATGTCTGCTGATGGGCGCGCGCTTCGAGAGAGGCCGCAGCCGCCTGGGCACGGTCGGACACGGCGCGTACGAAAGCAAGCTCCTGATCCGACCAGTCCCGTGGCGTACAGCTCTGCACGAACAGACAATGCGTGACGCGGCCCTGCCCCATGAGCGGCATAAGCAGTTGCGCCCTGATCTGGTCCTGTTCGCCATGCTGCGCCATGACGCATGGAAGCCAGATATTTTCATGCGCATCGCGCACGACGAGGAGCAGCCCCTTGTCGAGCACGCCGAACGCGGCCGCATAATGGCGACGCGCATAAATGCCTGTGGCACTCGGTATCGAAGCACCACGCCAGTCCGCCATGACTTCGAAATGCGCTTCGTCGGCGCCGTCGCATAGCGCCCATCCCGCGCGATCGACCCCAAGCGCGTCGCCCAGCGCACTGGCCGCGGCATGATAGGCCTGATCGGGCGTATCCACCCGCCTCAGAGCATCGCCGAGCATGACCATGGCAGACAGGCGGTTCGTCGCCACCCTATCGCGCGTGATATCTTCCAGCGTGCCGATCAAACGCCATGGCTTGCCGGAATCATCTGTCTCTATTTCCGCACGACGACGCACCCAGCTCTGTGTCTGGTCGCTCATGTTTACGATCGCATAATCGATCTCCACGAGCGTGAGACTCTCGCTGGCGCCATTGGCAAAATGAACCAGATCGGTGTCGGGTACGGGCATGCATTGTGCGAAAAGCGCGATCGGGCACTGCATGCCCGTCGGCACGCCACTCAGACGCATCAGCTCCGACGATAACGTAATGAACTGACTGCCAAACCTGATCTCGAAGGTTCCTATACCCGGCAGATCCTCGATGGACGGCAATGTCGTTGCTGCATGCGAGGGTGGAAGCCAGCCGCTGGGCACAGGAAGCGATACGGAAGATTTCTGTGCGCAATCCTCCACCCGACAATCCAGTACCTGTGTGATTTGCCTGACAATCGCGGCCAGTCCGTCACGACAGGGCGCCTCATCAGCGTCAATGGGTTCACGGGACAGGAAACACAGGGTACCGGCTTCAGTCGCGCCTGTCCGTGGAATACCGAGACAGAACTGAAACCTGTAGAACCAGGGGGCAGATGCCAGCTCGGATTCAGGGGATATTTTTCGACAGACGAAATCGCTCCCGGGAGACGGATCGGCCACCGCCGTATCCGGCATCGGGCCATGCGTTACTGCCAGATCGTATGTCCCTCGCCCCCGTAGCGCGAGATACGCAGCGGGCACACGCAGTATGGCTGAAGCTGCGGTCAACAGATCATGAAGTGCAGACTGACGTTTCATGAAATATCAGTCTTCGGGAAGATAAACGGATTGGTCGTCCCTTCTCCAGGGGACTGTTCCCTCGCCGCTCGCGTAAAACGCATAAAACCTGTCTCGCCTTTCTGACACTGCAATATGGGCCATCTCAATTCACGAGATGACCCATATGATGGCAGCCCTTGGTAGATACCCTTCCGGTATCACCAGATTTTAACGCGATCCTTCGGCGCGAGATAGAGCTTGTCGCCCGGTTTCACACCGAATGCGTCGTACCATGCATCGATATTATGGCTCGGCAGGTTGACGCGTGCCTCCGGGGCCGAATGGGGATCGGTCACGGCGCGGTTGCGGATCGAGTCCTCACGCAGTTTCTGGCGCCAGACCTGCGCCCAGCCCAGGAATACGCGCTGGTCGCCTGTCAGACCATGCACGACCGGCGCTGGCTTGCCGTGCAACGAAGCATGATAGGCGTCAAGCGCAAGGGTCAAGCCACCAAGATCGGCGATATTCTCACCCATCGTCAGCTTCCCGTTCAGATGAACGCCGGGCAGCACTTCGAATGCATCGTATTGCTTGCCATAGCGGTCGGCCAGCGCCTGGAAGCGCTTGACGTCATCGGGCGTCCACCACTGGTGCAGACGGCCGTGCTCGTCGTACTGACGCCCCTCATCGTCGAAGGAGTGAGTCATTTCATGACCGATCACCCCACCGATACCACCGTAATTGACCGCGGCATCCCCTGTCGGATCGAAGAAGGGAGGCTGAAGGATCGCGGCCGGGAAGACGATTTCGACCTGGTTCGGATCGTTATACGCATTGACCGTCTGGGGCGTCATGAACCACTCGTTGCGATCCACCTTCTTGTCCAGATGGCCGAGATTGTACTGCCAGTCGAAAGCGATCGCCCGTACGCCGTTGCCGTACAGATCGCCCGGCTTGACCGTGAGCGCGCTGTAATCGCGCCACTTGTTGGGGTAGCCCACCTGGATCTCGAAATTCTGCAGCTTGCGCCCTGCAGCCTCACGGGTCGCCGGAGCCATCCAGGCGTTGTGCGCCAGACGATTGGCGAAAGCGGCCTTCACGTCCTGCGTCAGTTGCGTGATGCGTGCCTTGGCTGCAGGCGGGAAATAACGCTCGACATAAATCTTGCCGATCGCCCAGCCCATGGCATCTTCCGTATGCGTCACGGCCTGTTTCCAGCGCGCCGGAAGCTGCGGCGAACCTTCGAGTTCATGATCGTAGAAATCGAACGATGCCTGCACGAAGTTCTGGCTCAGATAAGGTGCGGCGTTGCCAGCCAGATGGAAAGCCAGCCAGGCGCGCAGCACATCGTAATTCGCACCCGACAGCACTTTCGCCATGCCGGCCAGAGCCGATGGCTCACCGACGATAATGCGACGACTGCCCAGCTTCTCGGCGGGAATCCCGGCCGAAGTCAGGAAGGCCACCCAGTCGACACCCGGCGCCTTGCTGGCCAGTTCGTCGACACTCATCGGGTTATAAACCTTGACCGGATCGCGCATCTGCGTGCGTGACCACTCTACCCGCGCCAGCTCGGTTTCGAGCGCAACGATTTTCGCAGCGGCCTCATCGGCCTGCGGCCACGAGATCATGGACAGGGTTTTGGCGATATAGGCCTGATAAGCCTTCTTCTTCGCAGCGAAATCGGGCTTCAGATAATAATCCCGGTCGGGCAGGCCCAACCGCCCCTGATGCAGCTGCAGGGCATACTGCTCGGGGTTATTGTCGTCGGCACTGATCATCAGCGCGAAGGGCGTGTACTGGAAACCATAGGCCGCCTGACCGAAAAGACGGGCGAGACCGGTCTGGTCCTTCACTGCACGGACGGCATCGAGATCGGCCTTGAGCGGCGTTGCGCCCAGCTTGTCTGCCTGTGCCGTATCGAGGAAGGTCGCATAAAATGCCCCGAGCTTCTCTTCTGTCGTCTTGGGATCGGCAGCGGGGTGCTTACCTGCGTCGGCAAGAATGGTCTGCACGCGCTCATGGGCGGTTTCCGTCAGAATGACGAAAGGACCGAAAGACGAGCGATCGGCCGGAATCACAATGTTCTTGAGATAGGTCCCGTTGGCGTAGAGGAAGAAATTGTCTCCCGGGCGAACGGACTTGTCCATGCCGGACATGTTGAAGCCCCAGCTCGGATCATAGGGTTTGACGGCGGCGTCTGCGGCCTTGGGCGCGGGTGCGGTCGCAGCCCCGGCTGCACTGGCACATCCTGCACTGCCATATCCCGTCAGGGCCAGAACGCTGACAGCCCCCAGCCAGAGCGAAGTGGTACGTTTTGTTTTTCCGGTCACTAGGCAGCACTTTCAACAGGTTCGAAACCGTCCCGCCCGCTCGCGGCGCAGGACACATGACGCAACGTTAAGTCAGATTTCGTTCAACGGCGAGTCCGTGGCTTTGCGTGATGCGCGTCCGGCTGCTGACCGGCCACTGCGAGAACATCGAAATCGAACACCACAACCTTTTCGAGTGCCGGACCCGCAAAATTCTTGAATGCTTCGTGAGCCGGATCGAACCAGGCCGGATCCATGATCACAGGCTTGCCGACATAGAAATTGCGATCCCCTTCGGAGGCGAAGGTCACGATGAAAGCCTGTTGCAGGCCGGCATCTGCGCCCTCGCCGCTGTTCTGCATACCCATTTCGATAGAGCGCACGGGATGCGACCCGTCAGGTCTGCGCGAATCCTGCGCCAGACGCAGGAATCGCATCGTGACTTCCGCACGCATAGCCGCCGTTGTGCCCGGCTTGTAGCGAAACATCACCACATGGCGCAGCAGGCCAGGGCGCCAGCTCGGCGAAGTGAACTGCGGCAGGCCGACCTGTGCTGCAAGCTGGCGCGCAGCGATCGTCCCGTTATCCGTCACGGGCGGCAGGGTAACAGGCCCGGACGAGGCAATAGGCAGGGAATAAGGGTCAGCCTTGGCCGGCTGAGCGACAAGAGCCGCCGTGCAGACAGCAGCGCCCATCAGACTGATGCGTGTAAGGCGATAGAACAAGGCCGCAGCCCTCCAGATTGATCGGTTTTCGACGATACTAGATCATGAAATCCGCTGTGGAGGGCTTAATTCGACGTAGGGCAGAAAACGCTTTCGTTACGACGCGGCGATTGCCCGCCTGAAGCGCTTTGCCTTGAACTGGATCAGCTTGTACATCGCTTTCGCAATCAGCGTCTGCACCCGTGAATGCGGGGTGAAACCGATGGTCTTGAAGATCATGCTCGTCACGCGATTGATGTGCTTGGGCCGGTAATAACCCATGGCACGCGCCATATAGGCCGCAATACATTTCTTGTGATCGTACGGCGTGTTGGCTGGCATGTTGGTCGTATAATAGGCGGTCGCCAGCTCGTCGTCCTCGCTCTCCGTTACACGACCCAGCGCAATTTTCGTGCGCTGCCATACACTCAGCTTCTCGCGCTTCAGATAGCGGTGCATGTGATCGTAGAACAGCTTGAAATGACGGTATTCGTCAGCAGCAATCTGCTTGCAGATCGCCTTGAGAACAGGCTCGTCCGTGGCATCGGCCATAGCCGTATAGAAAGACGAGGTCCCGGTTTCGACCATACAGCGTGCAATCAGCTCGCCCGTGCGCGAACCGCGTATCGACGCATCGACATCCTGCTCGATATGATAGGTCGAACGATAACGTTCGAACGCCTTCATGTAGTCCCAGCTTGGATCGGCCAGCATCGCCCATTTGCCCAGCGCATCGCCGTGCTGGACTTCCTCGACTGCCCAGTTATCGGCAGCCTGGCGGAAATCGGGGTCGCCCACAAAGACATTCCCGAGATAGACCGCGTAATCGAGCCCGTTACGCTCGACAACCGCTGCTGCCTTGATGACCGGAATCAGATCCGGGTCCACGCGGGATGCATCGAAGGCATCCCAATCCATCTGATCGATGCGCCAATGTTTCATGACGCATTGATGACATGTCCGGACCATTTTGGGTAGAGTTCTCGCGCAGGCGCGTGACAAGCGCCCCCTTGCTGTGGCATCGCTGCCAGAGCTTTTCTCACCCAAATGTTTTGGAGCCATGCCCCGCATGTCCCTCGATACCATGACACGCGACCCGGTCCTTCCCCGCGAAGTCCGCACTGCGGCAAGCTGGAAACCCGAAATCAGGCATGACTGGACGCGCGACGAAGTTGCTGCGCTGATCGACCTGCCCTTTCCCGAACTGATCTTTCGCGCCCAGATGGCTCATCGCGCCTATTTCGATCCCACACGCGTGCAGATCTCGACGCTTCTTTCGATCAAGACGGGCGGCTGCCCGGAAGACTGCGCCTATTGTCCGCAAAGCGCGATGCACGAAAAGAGCGTCAAGGCCGAGCGCCTGATGGCAGTTGAAAAAGTGCTGACCGAAGCACGTGCCGCCAAGGCCGCGGGGGCCGGACGCTTCTGCATGGGGGCCGCATGGCGTTCACCCAAGGAGCGCGATCTGGATACGGTTTGCGCCATGATCGAAGGCGTGAAATCCCTGGGTCTCGAAACCTGTGTCACACTGGGCATGCTCGATGGTGAGCAGTCGCGCCGCCTGAAAGAGGCTGGGCTCGACTACTACAACCACAACCTCGACACCTCGCCCGAGTATTACGACAAGATCATCACCACACGCAGCTACCAGGACCGTCTCGACACGCTGTCCAACGTGCGCGATGCGGGCATCAATGTCTGCTGTGGCGGTATCGTCGGCATGGGTGAGGACGAAAGCGACCGCGCCGGGCTGATCGCCACCCTCGCTTCCCTGCCCCAGCATCCCGAGAGCGTGCCGATCAATCTGCTCGTGCGCGTCGAGGGCACGCCCCTCGCCGAGGCCGAAGCCGTCGATCCCATTACGTTCGCACGCATCGTGGCTGCCGCACGCATCACAATGCCCGCCAGCCATGTGCGTCTGGCCGCAGGCCGCGAGCTGATGAGTGACGAAGCCCATGCGCTCGTTTTCCTCGCAGGTGCCAATTCGATTTTCTGTGGCGACAAGCTGCTGACCACGCCAAATCCGGCTGAACATCGCGACCGCAAGCTTCTTGCAGGCCTTGGCATGAAGCCAATGACCGAAGGGCACTGAAACCAGTCCACTAGAAATCAAATGAAGGGGCCGGCTCCTGAGAGGGGGCCGGTCTTTTTCATGAGCGATCGTCGCGGGACGACGCCCCGTGTCCCGGAAAGGGGCATAGGCCCCTCTCATCCCGGATTTGTTGCGCTTTGCGCTGGACGTCCGAAAGTCGGGCGACGGGAAGGCTCATGCTTTCGCTGACAGGTTTACTGCCTGCGACGGCATCGAAAGCCCTGCACAAAAACCTTGACCCTCTATCGCCACTCCACCTTGAGTGACCGGCCAATCGACGCATCTGCCCAGACAAGGGACCCAACAGAAAACCAGCCCTGAGGCTGGCTCTGAGCAGTCACGTACAGGCATTGCAGCCGACACGAGAAAGAGCCTCTGCTCCCTCTCGCCTGTCGATCAGAAATCAGCAGTGATCGAGAATTTGAACGTACGCGGCAGGCCCTGAAGCAGATAACCACCAAAAGCGCTTTCCCAGTAACGGGTATTGGCAAGGTTATCGACGCCGAGACGGGTCGTGATCGCCCGATGCTCGACCACAAAGCTGTAGCGTGCGCCCACATCGAAACGCGTCCAGTTGGGCACGCGTAGCTTGTTGAGATTATCGGCATACTGATGGCCGGTCTGGATGACGCGTCCGGTGACCGTCGCTCCACGCAGGAAGGGCAGGTCGTATTCCAGATTACCGTTGATCGTATAACCGGGCACACCGATCGCGCGGTTGCCGTTATAGAGGCCGCCCGATGTGCGCCTCTGGTTGGCGTCGATGATCGAGGTGCCACCATTGAAGCGCAGACCCTTTACGATTTCACCATTGACGGTGAATTCGATACCCCGGTTACGCTGAAGGCCGTCGACAGAGAAAATGCTGGTGCCGGTGCCGGGAATGGCCACGGTATAGGCATTGGGCTGATCGATCTGGAAAATCGACACGGCCGTCGAGAACCGGCCGATATCGTATTTCGCGCCGACTTCATATTGCACTGTCTGATAGGGCGGAAAAATCTGGCCGAGATTGACAACCTGACCGCTTGCCTGCGGCCCGGGTGCCAGACCCTCGATACGATTGAAATAGATCGACGTGTGATGCGTGGGATGCACCACGAGACCGACAACCGGCGTGAAGGCACCCTGATCGTAACCGGTCGGTGTACCCTTGCCGTAGTTGTAGGCGACCGTCTTGATCGACTGGTAGCGAAAGCCCGCCGTCAAAGCGACACGGTCATGGAAGGCCGAAACCGTATCCGAGAAGAACAGGCTCCAGAGGCGGTTACGATTGTTGAGCTGCGGGTCCTCGATGTTACCACCAATATAGGTTTCGGGCTGACTGCTCGAATACAGGGTCGGATGATAGAGATTTGTCTGCTGCTTGGTCAGCGCTAGCGCATAGGCGGTTGCTGTATCCTCCCAGAGGCCTGACCCTCCGGCATTGATTTCGTGCTTCAGCCCACCGGTCCTGAAATGGGACCGTATGCCACCCTGCGTACTTTCATTGGTCTGTACATAGGGCACATACATCGCGCCGTTATAGGCCGCACCGGTCTGGCTATTGGTCACATAGGTGCTGCCGTAATTTCCCTTTTCATTACCGCCCAGACCGCCGAACTGCACATAGGCGGTCAGGTATTTGCCGAAATCATGTTCGACCTTGAGCTTGCCGTAGATGTAGTTCAGCTCGGTATAGGTCCAGGGCTGGCCGTAATTGGCTCCGGCGCCCGGCACTTTCGGCACGCTGGTGGCCCCACTGAGGAACACGCCGCCACGCCCGCCATTCACGCCCTGGTTTTCATAGGCCATGTCGACCGTGACACGCGTACGCTCCGCGCGATCATGCCAGTCGAAACCACCGCCCACGGCCACCTGATGACGTTTCTCGCGATCGATCGCCGCAACGCCGCTCCGCCCGGCAACATTGATACGCACACCGAACTGCTTGTCCTGACCGAAGCGACGCCCGACATCCACGGCTCCACCCCCCATGGATGAACTCGTATAATCGCCCGTGATGCGCGTCAGGGGTGTATCGCCCGCATGCTTCATCTCGAGATTGATATTGCCGCCCTGTGCCGATCCACCCGGCGCAGCACCGTTCAGAAACGCGCTCGCTCCGTTAAGAACCTGCACACTTTCATAAAGCTGGGGAGAAACGAGCTGACGGGGCGTAATCCCGTAAAGCCCATCGATCGCCACATCATCGCCATAGACCGGAAAGCCGCGAATAATGAACTGCTCGGAGAAATTGCCGTAGCCGTAAGTGGTACGCACGGTCGGATCGTTCATCAGCACCTCGCCCAGTGTCTGGGACTGCTGATTGAGAATCAGCGAGGCGTTATAACTGCGTATGTTGAAAGGAACGTCGAGCCCCTTCTTGTTGCCGAGCGCGCCGAGATTGCCACCCGATTTGACTTCCATCTGGTTCTGTCGCTGCGCCCGCACTTCGATCTGCTCGTCGCGGGTGCGGCTGGCGTCTTTTGGCCTCGCCGCCTGTCCGCCGTGTTTTCCGGCAGCTTCTGCGGTATCTTTTGCAGCTTTCGGCGCAGGCTGTGCCTGAACGGCTGCCTGAGCCTGCGCTTGCGCCGCGACATGGCAGGAGAGGCTCGCAGACAGCATCAGCAGGGCAGACAGCGCGATACGCCTTGGACGCAGGCTATGGACGGACAGATCAGAAAAACGCGGCAGGCTCAAGAGGGCTATCTCATTGACAAGAGGTAAATCACGCGGCCAAATAGACGCGAATAAGAAACGCTCGCAACTAAACTTTGCCCTTTGGCGGAATAATCGCTTCGTGACGCAAAGCCCTGTTGCACAGGAACCACATGCGAAAGAGTCTCAGTTACAAACAGGCCCAGGCGCTTATGCGCATCTGGACCCGACGCCTCATTCTCGGCGCGGCTGGCAGCTATGCCATCGCTCTGGGCGTGATGATGCTGTTCCGCCATATGGGCGGCGACGCGATGATGATCGTTGGGTTCCTGTGCGTTTTCGTGCTCATGCCCGTGCTGCTGTTGCTGCTTTTCAGCCTGCCTTCACGACGTAACGGGTCGAATCGGGCGTCCTCGCGCAAAGGCCGGACTGTCCTGCTGATGGCTCTTCCTGCCCTGATACCCCTCATCATGAGCGGAGCTGCATGATGCGCGATACATTACGCGCAAGAATGGGCTGGCTGCATGAATGGGTCGGTTTCGTCGGGGGGCTCGTTCTGGTCGTGACCTTCACGGCGGGAACACTCGCGCTGTTCGACACGGAACTGACGCGCTGGATGCAGCCGGAGCTTTCCCGCTATCAGCCCCAGCCCATGACGGATGCCGCCCTCAACGAGGTGGGCGATATCGCTGCCACCCTGCGGGCCCAGGGCGAAAATGCCTTCATCACCCTCCCGACACCGCGTGACCCGATTATCCGCGTTCTGCACTATGACGGGCATGCGTTTATCGGATCTGCCTTTCGTCCGAATGATGCGTTTCCTGTGCCGACGCGCCAGACCGGTGGAGGGCAGCTCTTTTTCGATCTCCATCACTCGCTCTATTACGGCCCGTTCTGGGGCAATATGCTGACCGAGATCGCGGCAATCGGCCTTCTGGTGGCGGTAGGGTCGGGCGTGGTGATCCATTTCCGCTCCATTCTGAGCGATCTGCTTCTTTTTCGGCCTTTTGCCTCACGCACCCGCGCCTTCATGGATGCACATATCATGGCGGGGCTCCTGTTCCTGCCCTTCATGGTCATGATGGCCTATACCGGGGCCGTCATCCATGCACCTCGGCTTTTTCCAATGTTCGCGAGCGCTCATCACGGTCGGCCGGGACATGCCGGCCCGGCCCATCCCCAGGGCTCAGCGAAGGCAGCATCCGGATTGGGCACGCCGGGTCCGACCCTGATCTTCAGCGACGGAACCCGTCCTGCGGGCGCTCCATTGGCCCCCATGTACCATAAAGCCGAGGAAACGCTCGGTGCCGGAGCGATCGGTCTGGTTCTGTACGATCGCGGCAGGATTTCCATGACCAAGGCAGACTCAGCCTCTTTCGCGCTCACACGCGATCATCTCGAATTTTCCGAGAAGGATGGCTCGCTGCTCAAGACAGTCATCCTGCCCGATACGCTTCATCGTCTGGGTGGCCTGTTGCGCGGTCTGCATTTCATACGCTGGGCCCCTCTTCCTTTGCGCTGGCTGTATTTCGCGAGCGGCATTGCGGGAAGCGCCATGATGTCTGCCGGGCTTGTGCTGTTCCTGATGAAGCATCGCCCGGCCAAGGCCACGCGCTTTTCGTTTCGTCTGGCCGAGACCCTGACTCTTGCTGTCACGACCGGCCTGCCCCTGGCCTGTCTCGCCTATTTCTGGGCCAACCGTCTGCTCTGGTCCGATCTGCCGACCAGGGAGAGTCTGGAGATCAGGATATTTTTTGCTGTCTGGGCGCTGGCTTTGCTGCATGGCGCAATGCGCTGCTTTACCGGCAGGGCGAAACAGGGCTGGAGCGAGCAGTTTTTCCTCTTTGCGGCCTTTGCCCTCACCCTGCTTCCGCTCGATTTCCTCACGCGCAGCATGAACGGCGTCTTTACCGGGATCGATGTCTACAGAAGCGTGGACCTGACTGTGCTGGGATTTGGCGTGCTCGCCCTTTTCATTCACCGAAAGCTGGTTACCCCATGACCGTTCTTGCTGCCGTGATGTTGTGGAGCATTGCGCTTGTCGCGCATGCCCTGCTCCAGTCCAAGTTCTGCCGTGTCCTTGCGCTGCCCTGTTTACCGTCACTGCCTCTGGCCGCATGTCGTCTGACCTTTCCGGCGGTGGCTTTATATCTCTGCCTGAAGCTTGGCTTTGCGTGCGGTGTGCTCACATGGTTCGGTACGGCTTCTGTCGCCGGCATTCTGGCCTCGCTCGGGCTTACGATCATGGCAACACACCGGATGCGCGGCAGGGATCTGCGCGATCTGCCGACCGGCGCCGCCTGAAACGGACAGCCGTCGCATGATTGTATCGGCTCGAACCGGTTCAGCCTGACGACCGGTCTGCCTTGCTGCCTGTATCGCCGTCGGAAGTATGATCGCCCGGCGCAACCTGGGCGCGGCTTTGCGCTGCGCGCGCACGATAGGCTTCTGCGCGTGACATCTGCCCTGCCCCCTGCGCAGCAACGGCCGCGCAATCCAGAGCCCGAGCCATGCCGCGATAATCGAGCCTATCGCGGCGCAGTGCGACTGCCGCACGCGCCTGCAATTCGGCATCATCGAAGCGTCCCTGTCTGAAAGCGAGACGCGACGACAATTCGGCACGATCTGCCTGTTCGAGCATGGGCGGATGCAGCGACGCGGGCATGGCAGCGAGTGCCGCCGCCAGACCGCCCGTATCGCCCAGACCGTCAGAGGCCAGACCCGAGAAGAACGCGCGACGTTCGATCAGCGCAGGGTTGTCCGTTACGATATGCCTGCCCAGATCGCTCGCCTCGGCATACCGGCCGAGGCGGCAATAGGCAGCCATGGCAACCAGATCGAGCGCAGGGCTGGTGCTATCGCCACGAAGTACCATGTCATGATGCACCCGGTTCACTGTCTGCAGGGCGCTTTGCGCCCTCCCCATGGCGAGATCAGCAACTGCGAGATTATAGCCCGCGTCGCTTATCGCGTTCAGGTCGTCTCGCAGCAGGGCACGACCGTAAGCCGTCTCAAACTGGGCGCGCGCCTGATCGGCATGGGTAAGGTCGAAGGAGTCGCGACCGACATCCATGGCATTGACATAATCCTGATCGGTCCGGGCGACCTCCTTGCCCGCGTTGCCGCCGCACCCGGCCAGCCCGATCATCACGATGCACAGAGCTGCATGACGCGCATTCATGGCTTGATGTCTCCCGCGGGCAGTCTGCGTGCAGGCTGCTTGCTTCCGCTTCCGCCGAGGATCCACAAGCCACGCAACTGGTCCGTCAGACGCTTGAGACTGATCGCCGTCGCCTGGGCCTGAGTGAGAAGCGCGGGCAATTGTGCGCTCGCCGCATCGAGATGCGCCATTGTCTGCTTGAGCTGGGGGGTGGCCTTTTTCACGTCGTTGCTGCTCGAACGCAGATTGCTCATCGTTCCTTCAGTCTGCTTCAGAACACCCGAAACCTGTGCTTCGATGGGTTTGAGACGCTCTATGCTGTCCTGCAGGGTCCTGAGTACGGCATCGGCCTGGTTGAGCAGCTTGTCATCCATGATCAGACCGCCGACCGACCCCTTGCCGCTCCGGATCGAGGTGGTCACCGCAGCAAGATCGGCCATGATCCTGTCGGCGTTACGCAGGCTCGGCATCATGCCGGCCCGGATATCGCTGATCGTCTTGGTGATCATGTCGGCAGGATTGGGTTCGACCGTGGCTTCGAGCTCGGCAAATTCCCAGTCCATGCGCGGACCCTTGCTGCGTTCGAGCTCGATATAGCTGGCTCCGGCCACCACGAAACGATGACGGATGATCGCCTTGCTGTCCTTGCGGATATAGGGTTCGAACTGCGGATCGATATCGGCAACTGCATACATATTGCCATGTGGGTTGATCTTCACCGAACGTATGGCGCCAATGCGTATACCCATGAGTTCGATATCGTTGCCCACGGCCAGACCGGCGATACCGCTTTCGGGCAGATTGAAATGCAGCTTACCTGATGGAGTCAGCCATTCGCGCAGCACACCGGCTTCGATAATGGCAAAAATGAACAGACCGAACGTGGCCACCACCAGCATGCCTACCCATTCATCCGCATAGCGTATGCGCAACAGGGGCCGTGTGCGGCTGTCGGTTCCGGAATTCGAGCGTACGCGAAACATCACACCCCCCGCTTCATCGGCATGAGACCTTCATCCAGTAATCTGTATCGTTGCGTTCCATCGGCCTGATAACCGCGCCAGAGATCGGGTTCGCGCGAGAACCAGATCACGCCGCATCCACGCTCGCGTGCTGCTGTGAGTTCGGCCAGAAAAGCGGTCATCATGTCAGCGGTTTCCAGCTCCACAGGATCTTCGAGCAACAGCAATCTTGGCTCGCCAAGAAAGGCGCGCACACAGGCAGCGCGTGCAAGATCGGCTGTACTCAGCTGGCCTGGTGGCAAGGTCGGTAGTCCCGGCAGACCGAAACGACGCGAAAGGGCAATCGCCTCGTCCACCAGCGTGTTCGTCGGCGTGCGTGTATGGTGCAGCTGCTGCAAAAGGATATTCAGATCCGTGCCGAACAGATCGATCCATGCCCCCTGCTGCATGATGCGACCAATACGCCCACGCAGGGCCCACGCCCGCTGCTCGGGCAGTTCGTCCCAGTCCAGCCCCTCGCACAGGACCTGACCCGAAACGAGCGGTGTCATCCCGGAGCAGAGCTCGGCAAAGCGTGTGGCACGCATCGGGTCGCGGCAGGCGATGAGCATACAATCGCCGGGCATAAGCCTGAGCGAATAGGGAATTGAGGTCAGGCCGCTTTCCTCGAAAACGGGTCGTGCCTCACGCAGCTCCAGCGCAGCGGAAAGGGTATCGCTCATGCCACGGTCACCCCGAGCACGACATTGACGACCATGATCACCATGATGCCACGTGCAAAACCGCGCGGGAGCAGCGTTGCCAGCGTGTCGGAGCGCGTAGCGTCCAATCCGGTCAGCTGCGTGGCCAGACTGAGAAGAAAGCCACCGATGATGAGTTTGAGGGGAATACCGATATAATCGATCGGCTTCATCGCCCCCACAATATCATAGAGAAACGTCCAGATCGGCATGGTGATGACCGAATGCACGCGACAGACGCCATAACCCACCGAGAGCGATATCAGACTGAAAACCACACCGAGTGTGAACGAACTCAGCATCATAGCCAGTGCCCTTGGCATGACCAGTGTCAGGAACGGATCGATACCCTGCCCCTGAAGGGCACGTAATTCACCCCCCAGCGTAAGCTGACCCAGCTGGGTAAGGCTGAGCATTCCGCTGCGTCCGAGCAGGATGATCCCGACGAGCACAGGGGCAATCTCGCGCACAAGCACGGTTGCAAGCAGTGAATCGGTCGAGTCCGCCATGCCTGCGATGCCAAGCCAGTAGATTGCCTGCGCCACGATGCCGAACCCTGTCAGGGCAGCCGTGAACAGCGTGCTGAAAAGCCCGCCCCCGGCTGCCTGACGCAATGTGCTCTTGAATTCGTACAGAACCGTACGACGCCATGAGGTCGGTCGGCAGGCCTCGCGCACGACTCCCCAACTCGCTCCCACAAGCATGAGCGAAAACCTGAGCTGTTTGCGTGTCAGTGCCCCCAGTCCGGCCAGCAGACGACGATAGAGAGGAAAATCGTCGCTCAACGTCTTGCCGCCAGAACATAGGTGCTGGTGATGCCAAGCCCCGGCAGATAGAACATGCCGCGCGGCCGGAAGAGATAGTAGTCACGCAGCAGGGCATGTGCGGCTTCGGACACCTGAATGGTCCCGGAATCCGGCGCGCTGATCGCAAGCAGTTCGGATGTCTGGGCCGCTTCGCCCCACACATTGAAAACACTTGGATCGGCACCGAGCATAGCCCCGTAGACCCGCCCGACATCGAGGCCGATGCGGAAACTCGGCGTCAGATCGGCATCGGACAACGTAACCAGAACCAGCTCGCGCAGAGCCAGCAGGGCATCGGCCACGCGTCGTGCCGCATCCGGATCGGGCTCCTGCGAGCACCCCCCGATCAGCACCAGCCTGTTGGCAAGAAGCTGTGCAGAGAACAGATGCTCTTTCTGCACGATCTCCTGAAATTTCTCGACGAGATGCTGCACGACGGGGATCAGATCGACCGTTGCCTCGGTTGTGGAATCCTGGAACAGGATCGTTGCGATCGGCACCATGGAATACTGACCCGCTGGCAGTTCCGAACGTCCGTCCTGCTGCGGGGCAGCGATAAACCCTTCATCCAGACGCGTGGCGATGGATCCGTAATCCACATGCTGTTTTTCTGCGGGTTTTTCCGACATCGCCTCATCGGCGCGCATACTGGCAAAACGCACTGCGGCGATCTCGGCCACGATGGCGATGATATGGGATACGGCATGCGCACGGAGCGCATCTTCGAGAACGCACATGCCGATCACCGAACCTCTGGCGAGGATCGGCTGGATATAGACGGATTTTGAACCGATCTGCGTCATGAAGATACGCTGGAAGGTTCTCAGCCCCTCCTGTGTCGCAGCATTGGAACTCTCGATGACATCTCCTGCCATGAGCAGATTGAAAAACGCCTTCAGATCGCTATGTGACAGCTCCATGCCAGCACTATGCGCATCACTGCCACTGTCATAGGAATCCTCGCAAAGCAGGCGTTCGTCCTCGCCCACAGAGCGCCAGAGACTGACACGACGCGCCTTGGCCAGTTCGGCCAGACGTTGCGTCAGCAGCGGCGCATCATGACTGGGATCGAGCAGGTTCGGCGTACCGGCCATGGCATTCAGCGCCTGACTCTCGGCTGAAACCTGGGCGCGCTCGTAACGTATCTGGCGCTGAAGGCGCTCTGTACGTCGGTTCTGACGCACGAGGAACCCGGCAAGCAGGGCCGCAAGCACAACGATCACCAGAGAGAAAAGCATCCCCTGACGCCCGGCTGCGGCAGCAAATGCCGCGAAATCGTCTTCAGGTGCATTCAGCATCAGGATCCAGCCGGGGCGGATCTTGTGCAGGGAAGCCATGATGGTGACGTATTGCGCGTCGCGCGCCTTGATCAGGTGAATACCCGCGCCATAGATGTGATAGAGCGCAAGCGCCCGGGTGAACACAGGCTGCGTCACCGGGTCGAGCTGCATCTTGTCGAATTGCCAGTTCGCTTTTCGCGCTACATCGATCAGATGGCTGCCTGCGATGAGGTGTCCTTCCTTGTCCACCACCACGGCCTTGCCGCTTTTGCCGATCTTGATGGCCGCAAGAAAATCGGTCAGGCGATTCAGGGAAATATTGATTGCAAAGACAGCCTTATGCCCGTCTGACGTATGCAGCATGCTCGCTGCCGTGACGATCAGCTGTTCCGTTGCGACAGTGGGATAAGGATCGGACCAGTTCAGGTCCGGATGCTCGAACGCTCCCTTGTACCAGGGTCTCTGTCTGGGATCGTAGTGCTTGGCGGGGGTGTCCGCCGTGCGAACGAGAATACCGTTCTTGTCGTAATACCAGTGCCGGAAAACGTTTTGCGCCGGTATCAGATGAACCCACTCCATCCCATCGGCAATGTCTGTGGGGGAACGATCGATAAACCAGAACGAGCCCCGGTCATCGGCAAGATAGAAGCTCTCGACCTGCTGGACATTGCGCAGCATGGAGGCGCCGTAGGCCAGGAAGACCACAGGCGGTTCATCCGTCACGGGGTCGGTCAGCAGGTCGCGCGCCACAATGGCTGTTGCGGGTGCGGGAGCGAGATAATCCGAAACCTGTTGCGTCAGGTTTTTCTGCTGTTCCTTCAGCAGATCCTGAGAAAGCGAAATTACGCCTTTACGGGTCTGATGATACGAATGAAGCGTGACAGCAACGATCACGATGATGACCAGCACGACACCAAGAATGGGGCCGACAAGCTCGATCAAACGGCGCCTTCTCGTTTCGGCTTCAGGATCAGCCGGGTCGATGATCTCGGTAACTGGCAAAAATCACGCCTCCCAGGATATCCCCTCCTGCGGGGAATGACTTGCGCTCACGATGCAACGCATGAAAAACCCACTCGTCGCCATCGCAGTTTCTCTCTTGTTTCTGACGGCTGCAACCCGCATCTGAACTCAATACTGCCGGAACTGGAGAATGATGATGGCAAGAGCATGGCTCACAGACAGAAAAATTCTCGCCGTCACCGGTCAGGACCGCGTGAGCTTTCTTCAGGGTCTGGTGTCCAATGATGTGGTCGCCGCAAAGGACGATCAAATCGTCTGGGCAGGCTATCTGACCCCTCAGGGGCGCTACCTTTCGGATTTCTTCATCTGGCACGAACCTGACAGGCTGCTGCTGGATGTACCGGCCGCCCATGCAGAAACCCTGAAGGCGAAACTCACCCGTTTCCGGTTGCGTGCGGATGTGCAGATTACCATGACAGATCTGGGCGTCGAGGCACTCTGGGGAGATGACACCGCAACGGATGCGCTTCCCGACCCGAGACTTCCGCAAGCCGGTACACGACGACTGGGGGTTGCCCCTGCCGGTCATGAGCCGCCCCCGGAACAGGAGGACGGGCAGAACGCACGCTCACTTAACGCACGCTCACTTTCTGCGTATCACGCCCATCGTATTGCGCTGGGCATGCCGGATGCGTCCGATTGCGAAAGCGAAAAGACATTGCTGATAGAAGCGAATTTCGACTGGCTGAACGGAATTTCCTTCACCAAGGGCTGCTATATGGGTCAGGAACTGACTGCGCGCACCCATTATCGCGGGCTGGTCAAGAAACGGCTTTTACCCGTTCGCAGCAGTGCTCCCCTTCCCCCCGCAGGAACGCCGCTGATGGCCGATGGGCGTGAGGTCGGGCAGATGGGCAGCAGTATCGGCACGATGGGACTTGCCTTTTTGCGGCGCGAGGTCTGGACTACGCCCCTCCATCATGAGGGCGCGACCCTGACCCCTCTCATTCCCGACTGGTTCCGAGACGAAACATCATGAGCTACCTTCCCCCGGATCGCGCAACGATCGACGCCATTCTCGATACCGTGCATTTCAATGACGATGGGCTGATTACCGCCCTCGCCCAGTCCGCCGATGCGCCTCATGACGTGCTGATGCTGGCCTGGATGAACCGCGCGGCTCTGGCAGAAACACTCGAGACGGGTCAGGTCTGCTATTATTCGCGCAGCCGCAACGCGTTGTGGCGCAAGGGAGAAAGTTCGGGCCAAAGACAGACACTCGTTTCAGCCCGTCTCGATTGCGACCGTGACGCTGTATTGCTGCTCGTCAACCAGACAGGTGTGGCCTGCCATACGGGGCGACGCAGCTGTTTCTATCACGAGGTTGTCCCGCAGGGGTTGCGTGACACCACCAAGCCGGAAATCTCGCCGGAGCAGCTTTACGGCAAAGCCTGACAGGTCAGGCCCCAAGGGGCCGACACCCGCAGGCTAGTCCAGCGCAAACAGACCGGGCAGACCAGAAACAGGATGCGTGCTCAGAGACCAGCCCGGTCAACGGGAAGGGCGTCTTTCGCAACAGGTTTTTCATTGAGCATGCGCATGACCGCCTCGGCCGCAGCATCGGAGGGTGTTCCGTCATGCGCGTCCGATGGCTCAGGGCGAAGCTGAGCCAGCACGTCGTCAAAGGCCTGTTTTTGCGCGTTGCCCAAAGCAGGATCGGTGAGCAGCTCATAAGATTCCCGGGCCAGTTGCTCGGGGGTGCAGCGCTCCTGCAGAAGCTCCGGCACGACCTCATGCCCGGCCAGAAGATTGACCATGGCCACGTATTTGACCTTGATCATGCGTCGCGCCATGAACGCCGTTACCGGATTGACGCGATAAGCCACAGCCATAGGCACATGCGCCAGAGCCAGTTCGAGCGTCGAGGTGCCGGACTTGGTCAGCGCGGCACCTGCTGCGGCAAAGGCATCGTGCTTGTCATGAAGCTCGGTCACGATAATGGGTTTTACCGGCCAACGAGCCACGGCCACACGGACTGTCTGGGCGACCAGAGGCGAGAGCGGCAGGACCGGCACGATGTCGGGCAGCTTTTCCTTTAGAAGCGCGAGCATCTTGCCATAAACAGGCAGCAGTCGCGGCACTTCCGAACGCCGGCTCCCCGGCATCAGAACAAGCACAGGAGCCGTTTCGCTTATTCCATGACGCAGCCTGAAGCGTTTGGCGTCACCGTGATCGGACCCGGATTGCAGAACCGGATGACCGACAAAATCGACCGCCACGCCGCGCTGACCGAACCACTCCACTTCGAATGGCAGCAGACAGAGCAGACGGTCCCAGAGTTCGGGAAAGCTGTGCACGCGCTTTTCGTGCCAGGCCCAGACCTGCGGGCCGACATAATGGATTTTCGGCACCGTTACATGGCGCAGGCGCTTGAGAAACCGCAGCGCAAAGCCCGGTGAATCGATCGTAACGATCATGTCTGGCTGACGCAGAACCACGTCATTGACGGCCTCGTTCAGGCGCTGAGAGAGCTGGCGTATACGAGGCAATACCTCGACCAGCCCCATCACAGCCAGATCGCGCATGGGAAAAAGGCTGCTCATGCCGAGCGCTTCCATACGCGGCCCCCCGATCCCGACGAAAATCAGGTGTGGGTCGCGTGCATGAAGTGCCTGCATGAGATGGGCCCCAAGCACATCACCACTGGCCTCACCTGCGAGAAGCCAGATGACACGAGGGGTGATGGTTGGATGGGGCATGGTGTCTCAGCGCCTCAGCGTCGCGCCGGTTGCCTTGGCAACTGCGGCGATGATTTTTTCCGATACGGCATCGATCTCGTCATCGGTCAGGCTTGCCTTGACCGGCTGAAGCGTCACCTCGATTCCAAGAGAACGCTGCCCGGGCTCGAGCGAACCGCCCTCATAGACGTCGAACAGACGAACATCGCTGATCAGGCTGCGTTCCGCTCCACGTGCTGCCCTGAGCACAGCCTGTGCCTCGACCCCGGGTGCGACGATGAAGGCGAAGTCGCGACTGACCGGCTGAAACGCCGAAAGCACGGGCGGCTGACGACGCCTGACCTTGGGAAGCGGCACTGCATCCAGCGTGATTTCGAACGCCACGAGCGTGGAGTCGATACCCATGGCACGCGTCACGCGCGGATGGATCTCGCCAAAATAACCGAGAACCGTTTTCGGCCCCTGGCGTACCGTGCCGGAGCGGCCGGGATGATAATAGCCGGGCGCATCCGCTGTAACGCTCAGCGCCTCGGCCGGTAGCTTCAGCGCGTCGAGGGCAGCCATCAGATCGGCTTTCGCGTCCCATAGCGTCATACCGTGCGCCCGTGCGCCGGGCAGACGCGGCGTTTCGCCCCCTCTGAGCCCGGCCAGAACGAGCTTCTGCCCATCGGCATGAAACGACGGACCGAGCTCGAAAAGCGCTGCATCACTGAGGCCGCGCGCGGCATTGCGTTGCCAGGCACGCACCAGGTTGATGAGCGGGGTCGGACGCATCTGGTTGAGATCGGACGCGATCGGATTGAGCAGGCGCAGCCCTTCCGGTGCGCCGCCGAAGAGCAGTGCATCTTCATGAGATACGAAAGAAAAACCGACCGTCTCGATCAGTCCACGCAGCGCGCACAGACGACGCAGCTCACCAAGGCGCTTCTGCGCCGGAGTTACCGCCGGTGCCGCGATTGCCGTGGACATGGGCAAAGGCTGCGCCGGAATGGAGTCGAGCCCGTGGATACGCAGCACTTCCTCGATCAGGTCGTTTTCAGCCTCGATCGCCTGCACCGAAGCCGCAGCTGTTTCTGCCTGTTGCGGATCGAGATGAGGGGCCTGATCGAGCATGACACCCGTTGCCACGTCATTACGCCATGATGGAACGGCAAAACAGGCACGCCCCTCTTCCTGCTCGCGCACCTCGAAACCGAGATGCTCGAGAATACGTGTCGCTTCCTGCGGTGCGATACTGGCCCCACCGAGCGTTTCCAGACGTTCGAAACGCAGCCAGGCTTCACGCTGCCAGGGCGGAATGGTGCCGGCGCTTGTCGTCTCGCTCGCCTCGCCACCGCAAATCGAGAGAATGAGCTGTGTTGCAGCCTCAAGTCCCGAAAGCACCAGAGCCGGGTCGATCCCGCGCTCGAAACGCTGACGCGCATCGGTATGAATACCGAGTCGACGTCCCGTCAGGGCAATACGCACAGGGTCGAACAGAGCGGCCTCGATAAACACGTCGGTCGTCTCATCGGAGACACCTGTCGCCTCGCCCCCGATCAGACCGGCAAGAGACTGCACACCGGCACTATCGGCAATCACCAGGTCGTCTGTACCCAGAACCAGATCGCGCCCGTCGAGCGCGCGGAAGGTTTCGCGTGCCGCACGGGTGAGCGAGAGGGTCGTGCCTCCAATCCTGTCCGCGTCGAACACATGAAGGGGACGCCCGAGATCGAAGGTCAGGAAATTGGTGATATCGACCAGCGCGCTGATCGGCTTGAGGCCGATCGACTCCAGACGCTGACGCAGCCAGTCGGGGCTCGGACCGTTTTTCACACCGCGCACGAAGCGACCGGCAATGAACGGACAGGCCGAGTCGTACTGGATGTCCCAGGTGATCGGCGAGGCAAACCTGCCCTCGACCGTCTCGACGAGCCACGGCTTGAGATGACCGAGACCGGCAGCAGCCAGGTCGCGTGCGATACCGCGCACGCTGAGCGCATCGCCACGATTGGGCGTGATCGAAATATCGATCACAGGATCGTCGAGATGAGCGTAATCGGCATAGGACTGACCCAGAACCACCGTCTCCGGCAGTTCGGCAATGCCGTCGCTTTCCGCACCGAGGCCCAGTTCGCGCAGCGAGCAGAGCATGCCGCCACTTTCCTGACCGCGTATCTTGCCAGCCTTGATGGTGATGTCGCTGCCAGGAATATATGTGCCCGGCGGCGCGAAGATCACATGCAGCCCTGTACGTGCATTGGGCGCGCCGCAGACAACCTGGACCTTTTCATAGCCGCCGCCGGCTGCCACCGTGCAGACCTGAAGCCGGTCGGCATCGGGGTGACGATGCGCTTCCAGAATTTTGGCCACGCGAAAACCACACAGACTGTCAGCGGGATTCTCGACGCTTTCGACTTCGAGCCCGATCGCATTGAGTTTGCCTACGATCTCATCGAGAGAGGCTGTGAAATCGAGATGTTCGCGCAGCCAGGACAGGGTGAATTTCATAATTTCAGACTCCTTCTGCGAGGCTGACGGAAGACAGGGCAGAGAAGCCGTAATGGCGCAGCCATCTCAGATCGCTCTCATAGAAAGAGCGCAGATCGGGGATACCGTTCTTGAGCATGGTGAGGCGCTCGATGCCCATACCGAAGGCGAAGCCCTGCCAGACGGCCGGGTCGAGCCCGCAATTGGCGAGCACGCGTGGGTGGACCATGCCCGAGCCGAGCACTTCAAGCCAGTCCGTTCCCCCGCCAATCTCGCCGGTCTGGCGCGACCAGCCGATATCGACCTCCATGGAGGGCTCGGTGAAAGGGAAATAGGAAGCACGAAAACGCACGGGAAGGTCCGGCTTATCGAAGAAGACTCGGAGAAATTCGATCAGACAGCCCTTGAGATGACCCAGCGTAATATTCTTGTCGATGACAAGTCCTTCACATTGATGAAACATCGGTGAGTGAGTGGCATCGTGATCGGCGCGATATGTGCGTCCCGGCGCTATGACACGGATCGGCGGCGCCTGGGTCAGCATGGTGCGAATCTGGACACCGGAGGTCTGGGTACGCAATACGCGCGGCGGCGAGTCCTCATGCGTGGCAGGCAGATAGAACGTATCGTGCTCGGTACGGGCGGGATGGTGTTCAGGCGTGTTGAGTGCCGAAAAATTATGCCACTGGGATTCGATATCCGGTCCCTCGGCCACGGAGAATCCCATAGCGCCGAAAATCGCGGTCATTTCCTCGATGGTCCGGCCGATCGGGTGCAACTGGCCCGGAGGAGTCGCAATCGCGGGCATGGTTACATCGACCTGCTCCGACTTCAGGCGGGCCTCAAGTGCCGCCTCCGCAATTTCCTGTCCGCGCTGCTCGACTGCAGTATTGAGCGCATCGCGCAGGCGGTTCAGTGCCTGTCCGCGTTCCTTGCGCTCCTCGGGGCTCATCTTGCCCAGCTCCTTGAGCAGGCGGGTCAGACGGCCCGATTTACCGAGCACACCGACACGAATAGCATCCCAGCCGGCGTGATCCTGCGCCTGCGCCAAGGCTTCGAGAGTTTCGCTTCTCAGCGCTTCCAGATCATCGCCCATCATTCGCCTGTTCCATCCGGTCAACTGGTATCGTCAAAAAAGAAAACGGGCCGTCCTGATACAGGACGACCCGTTTTCTATCAAATCTGCAAATCGGCCAAACCGAAAAGCGGCAGATCAGGCCTGAGCCGTCTGCTCTTGGGCAGGCTGCTCGAGAGCCATCTGCGCCAGCTTCACGATTTCGGCGAAGGTTGCTGCGTCATCGAATGCGATGGCGGCCAGTACCTTACGGTCGATTTCGATACCAGCCTTGGCAAGACCATTGATGAACTTGCTGTAGGTCAGGCCCTGCTCGCGAACGGCAGCGTTGATACGCTGGATCCACAGAGCGCGGAAATCGCGCTTCTTGTTGCGACGGTCACGATAGGCATAGCGAAGTGCCTTCTCGACGCGCTCAAGAGCAATACGATAGTTGGTAGAAGACCGGCCGCGGTAACCCTTGGCGAGATCCAGAACCTTCTTGTGACGGGCGTGCGTCGTTACGCCGCGCTTAACACGTGCCATTTATATTGCTCCTCAAGCCAGTCCGTAGGGGGCCCACTGCTTCACGGTCTTCGCATCCATTTCCGTCATGGTCTGCGGGCCGCGATTGGTGCGCTTCATTTTCTGCGGACGGTTGATGAGGCCATGGCGCTTGTTGCCGGGACCGCACATCACCTTGCCGGTTGCGGTGATCTTGAACCGCTTCTTGACCGACGACTTGGTCTTCATCTTGGGCATTTCATTCTCCTCTCGACATATAAGGCGACCTTCCGCGATTGCTCGCAGACATCACCAAGCGGCCAGGCATGCCCTGCCATCGCCTGGACGCGCGTTCGAAAGGGGGCACCTACCGGATATCCCTGTCCGATACAACCCGTTTTAACGCGCATAAACATTTACTTTGGGTTAGATGAGACGTTAACCATAATGTGGGACGTTCTTGACGTAGATCAACATTTGGGCCTTTTTCCACGCGGTCTCTTTTCACAACGTTTCCGACCACGAAACCACTCATAGGACGACGCATGAACACGGTTCCCCGGCCGCGGTTCTGGGCTGCCCTCACCGCCGTGATATTCGCCATTTGTGGCTTATATCTGACAATCGGCGGTGTCTGGCTCCTGAGCTATGGCGACACCCCTTATTATGCAGTCTGCGGTATCGCCCTTCTGGCCACCGCCTTTCTTGCCTGGAAAGGCCGCCCGGCGGCTTTCTGGCTCTATACCATCGTGATCCTCGGATCGCTCATCTGGGCGATCAGCGAAATCGGCATCGATTTCTGGTCACTGGTCCCGCGCGGCGACATCGTTGTCGTTCTCGGCATCTGGCTTCTGCTGCCTTTCGTCAGCCGCCAAATCAGCCCGAGCCGCACAGCAACCCTGCCTCTGGCCGCGAGCGTGCTTCTTGCCCTCATCGTGGTGGTCGTGGCGTTCGTGCAGGATCCGAGCGATGAGCAGGGCAACCTGCCGACGGACAAGATTGCAGCAGCAGGCAGCGATGCACCGCAGGTTCCCGATGGGGACTGGCATGCCTATGGCCGCACCCAGTACGGCGACCGCTTCTCGCCGCTGACACAGATCAATTCCGACAACGTCAGCAAGCTGAAGGTTGCCTGGACGATGCGTACGGGGGACCTCAAGGGCCCGAACGATCCGGGTGAAGCCACCAACGAAGCCACACCGCTCGCCGTCAATGGCACGCTGTATTTCTGCTCGCTTCACCAGAAGCTGTTTGCAGTCGATGGCGCAACCGGCAAGACGAAATGGGTGTTCGACCCCCATCTCTATGTCAATCCGGGGTTCCAGCATCTGACATGCCGTGGCGTGACCTATCACAAGTCGGAAGCCAACGCTGTCACCTCTGACGGTACGCCTGCACCGAGCGAATGCTCCGCACGCCTGTTCCTGCCCGTCAATGACGGCCGCATGTTCGCTGTGGACGCGGAAACCGGCAAGGCCTGCACAAGCTTCGGCAATAACGGCGAGATCGACCTGCGTACGCCGGGCATGCCCTTCACGAAGGTTGGCGATTACGAACCCACCTCCCCGCCGGTCGTGACCGACAAGTTCGTCATCGTCTCGGGCGCTGTGACCGATAACGGATCCGTCAAGGAACCGTCGGGCGTGACGCGTGCTTTCGATCTGTACACTGGCAAGCTCGCCTGGGTTTTCGATCCGTCGAACCCCGACCCGAACCAGATGCCGGTCGATGGCCACAAATACGTCGCCAACTCCCCCAACTCCTGGATCACCTCGTCCTATGACGCGAATCTGGGCCTGATCTACATCCCGACCGGCGTTCAGACCCCTGACCAGTGGGGCGGCAACCGCACGCCGGATGCAGAACGTTACGCTTCGGCAGTTCTCGCCCTGCATGCCGATACCGGCAAGCTGGCCTGGAGCTATCAGACCGTTCACCACGATCTGTGGGACATGGATCTGCCGTCGCAGATGAGCCTTGTGGACATCACCCAGAAGGACGGCACGGTCATTCCTGCCATCTATGCACCGGCCAAGACGGGCAATCTGTTCGTTCTCGACCGTCGCGATGGCAAACTGATCGTCCCGGCGCCGGAACTGCCGGTTCCGCAGGAAGTGACGAAGGGCGATCACGTCTCCCCCACCCAGCCTTTCTCCGACCTGACCCTTCGCCCGAAGGCTCTCCTGACGGGCAAGGATATGTGGGGCGGCACGGTTTTCGATCAGCTGATCTGCCGTATCGCTTTCCATCAGCTCGACTACAAGGGCACCTTCACGGCTCCCTCCGAGCGTGGCTCTCTGATCTTCCCGGGCAATCTGGGTGTCTTCGAATGGGGCGGCCTGGCTGTCGATCCGCAGCGCCAGATCGCTATCGCCAACCCGATCGGCCTGCCCTTCGTCTCGCAGCTCGTGCCGCGTGGTCCGGGTAACCCGCTCTGGCCCGAAAAGGACGCCAAGGGTGCCGGTGGCGAAACCGGTCTGCAGCACAACTATGGCGCGCCTTACGCCATCATGCTCAGCCCGTTCCTGAACCCCATCCTGACCAAGGTCGGTTTCCCCATCCCCTGCAAGCGTCCGCCGTGGGGCTACATGGCCGGCATCGATCTGCGCACCAACAAGGTGGTGTGGAAGCATCGTAACGGCACGCTGCGCGACAGCCTTTACAGCAGCGCACTCCCCATCCAGCTGCCGCCACTCAAGATCGGTGTACCGAGCCTCGGTGGTCCTCTGACCACGGCTGGCAACGTTGCCTTCCTGACATCGACGCTGGATTTCTACATCCGCGCCTACGATGTCACGACGGGTGAAACACTGTGGCAGGATCGTCTGCCTGCCGGTGGCCAGTCCACCCCGATGAGCTACTCTGCCAATGGCAAGCAGTACATCGTGACCTATGCAGGCGGTCATGGATCCTTCGGGACCAAGATGGGCGACTATCTGGTTGCCTACGCCCTGCCGAACTGATCTCCGATCAGTCGCGCTACGGAAAAACCCGCCTCACGGCGGGTTTTTTTGTGACCTGTCCGCGTGCCGACAAAGGACAGCTTGCACAGGCTTCGATAATGTCAGACTGTTGCAGAAACCTCAGCCAAGGATCATTCCAATGCTACGTGGATTTCTCGCCCTGACCGTGCTGCTCGGCACCGCCGCAGCGCCCGCCGCCTATGCCAAGCCCTGTCGCGATGCCACCTCAGGCAAATTCACCAAATGTGAAAAGCCCAAGGCCGAAAAATGTCGCGATGCCAAAGGCAAGTTCATGAAGTGCAAGCCCGGCATGGCCACCAAGGATGAGAGCAAGGTTTCTGCTCCCGAGACTTCGGCTCCTGCCACGCCCGCCGAAGGCGCACCCGGCAAGAACTGATCGTTTGTCAGGCCAAGCTCGGCCTCAGGCGCTTACATACGAAAATGGCCCGGGCGACCGGGCCATTTTCACATCAATACGAGTCTCTTTCCGGTTGCCCTATCGCCCGGTCAGTCAGGCGCGTGCACGGGCCCGTATAGCCTGGGCCATGGCTTCAACACCGTTCCCGCGATTGGTTGACAAGGCCTTGACCAGCCCAAGCTCATGCAGGAATTTCGGGTCGGTATCCTCGATCTCTGCCCTGCTTCGACCCGAATACACACGCAGCAGAAGGGCAACCAACCCACTGACGATGGCCGCGTCCGACGCACCGGCAAAGAGCAGTTTGTCCCCGTCCTCGCTGGCTTCCAGCCAGACCTGACTCTGACATCCCGGCACGCGATGGGCATCGTTCTGCCACGCGGCAGGAAAGGACGGGAGACTGCGACCCATCTCGATGATGTACTCGTAACGATCCATCCAGTCATCGAACATCGCGAGTTCTTCGGCAATCGCCGCAATCGCCTCGGCTGCCGTGCCGTCGACAGGCCGAACGAAGACTTCGCCAACCTCGGCGTTATTTTGGGCGCCGCTCACAGGATGAACCTGCTGAGATCGCCCTTGTTCGCCAGAGGCGCGACGCGCTCCTGCACATCGCGCGCCGAGACCGTTATCGTTTCACCACTGCGGTCGGAGGCCCTGAAAGAGATATCCTCAAGCAGACGTTCCATAACCGTCGCAAGACGACGCGCCCCGATATTCTCGACGCGCTCGTTGATGTCGGCAGCCAGTTCGGCCAGCGCATCCACCGCGCCATCTTCGAAAACGAGCGTGACGTTCTCTGTCCCCAGAAGCGACACATATTGCTTGAGCAGCGAATGTTCCGGCTCGAGCAATATGCGTTTGAGATCGTCACGCGTCAGCCCCGCCAGTTCTACACGGATCGGCAGACGCCCCTGCAGCTCGGGAAGCAGATCGGAGGGCTTGGCCAGATGGAAAGCGCCCGATGCGATGAACAGGATATGATCGGTTTTGACCGGGCCGTATTTGGTGGTCACGGTCGTTCCCTCGATAAGCGGCAGCAGATCGCGCTGCACGCCCTCGCGGGAGATATCGCCACTACGCCCGCCGCCTTCACCGGAACGGGCACAGACCTTGTCGATCTCGTCGAGGAACACGATGCCGTGGTCCTGCGTATGACGTATCGCGTCCTGTGTCAGGGCATCGTTATCGACCAGACGATCGGCTTCTTCACGTATCAGAAGCTGACGGGCTGCAGCGATGGTGAGGCGACGCTTCTGCGGCGAGCGGTTCATCAGATTCTTCATCAGATCGCCGAATGCAGCCGCATTCATGACAGTGCCGTTGGCCATGTCCGGCATTTCGCCTGGGCCGCTCTCACGGCCGACCTGAATCTCGATTTCCTTGTCCTCAAGATCGCCCTTGCGCAGCATCTGGCGGAACTTGGTCTTGGTGTCGGCCGAGGCTGCCTCACCGGTCAGCGCATCGACAAGACGCGCTTCTGCCGCCAATTCGGCCTTGGCATTCACGTCCTTGCGCCGCGACTCACGCAGCATGGTGAGCGAGACCTCGACGAGATCGCGAACGATGGATTCCACATCGCGTCCGACATAGCCGACTTCGGTAAACTTGGTGGCCTCGACCTTCAGGAAGGGCGACTGGGCCAGACGGGCAAGACGGCGCGCGATTTCGGTCTTGCCGCAGCCGGTCGGGCCGATCATCAGGATATTCTTGGGCACGACCTCTTCGCGCAGCCCTTCGGGCAGCTGGGCACGACGCCATCGGTTACGCATGGCAATGGCCACGGCGCGTTTGGCCTCATTCTGCCCGATGATGAAACGGTCGAGTTCGGAGACGATCTCGCGTGGCGAGTAATTCGGAATTTCCATCACAGCGTCTCTCCGTCGAGCAGTTCCACCCGGACCGAGTGGTTGGTGTATACGCAGATATCACCGGCA
This sequence comes from Asaia lannensis NBRC 102526, assembly GCF_024054035.1. GTDB lineage: Bacteria > Pseudomonadota > Alphaproteobacteria > Acetobacterales > Acetobacteraceae > Asaia > Asaia lannensis. The sequence continues at coordinate 99,923 of NZ_JAMXQU010000007.1, read as the reverse complement.
ATCTTCATTGCGCGTCGTGCCACGTCTTCGGCACTGAGCCCATCGATATCGATCAGCGCACGCGCGGCTGAAAGCGCGTAATTCCCACCCGAGCCGATCGCGATGATGCCATCTTCGGGTTCGAGCACATCACCATTGCCTGTGAGCGTGAAGGAGCGATGGGCATCTGCCACAGCCATCATGGCTTCCAGACGGCGCAGATAGCGGTCCGTACGCCAGTCCTTGGCCAGATCGACACAGGCCCGTTCGAGCTGGTCGGGATAGCGTTCGAGTTTGGCTTCCAGCCGCTCCAGAAGCGTAAAGGCGTCGGCGGTCGCACCGGCAAATCCGGCAAGAATCGTGCCCTTGGGGCCGATACGTCTCACCTTGCGGGCATTGCCCTTGATGACCGTCTGGCCGAGCGTAACCTGACCGTCGCCCGCCATGGCCACCTGTCCATCGCGACGAACGCAGAGAATGGTGGTGCCATGCCAGCCGACGGGATCGTGTGGGGAGGAAGAATGTGTCTGCATACTCCTTCACATAATCCCTGCGCGCGGGCAGACAAGTCCGCCTCTCATGCCAGCGTTATGGACGCGCCGCCTGACGCTTCTTGCGCAGTGTCGTGACGATGGCCTGTCGCAGTTCCTGCGGCGTGAACGGCTTGCCGAGCACAAACGCGTTGGCCGGCAGATTTTCCGGATCGGCATAGCCGCTCACATAAAGCACGGGCAGATCGGGATAGCGCTCGGCGAGGATCGTTCCACACTCACGCCCCCCCATGCCTGGCATGAGCAGATCGAGCACGACCAGATCGAACGAAGCCCCCGCATCCAGACAGGCGATCACATCGGCACCGTCGCCAACGCTCGCCACGTCATGCCCATCCTGCGAAAGGAACTGCGCTGTCACGAGACGCACGCCGGGCTCGTCATCGGCAAGCAGAATATGAAGCGGTCCGCATGTCTCGGTCACCACCTCTTCAGGCTCGCAGTCGCGGTTTCCGCTCTCCTGACAGATGGGCAGAACCATGGTCATGCTCGTCCCCTCGCCGGGCGTGCTCTCCACCCGAATGTCGCCACCGCTGCGATGCAGGAAACCGTAGATGGTCGACAGGCCCAGCCCTGTCCCGCTCCCAAGACCTTTCGTCGTAAAGAAAGGCTCGAAAATACGTCGCACCACTTCGGGCGGCATGCCGCAACCCTGATCCGTCACGGTCAGCGTCATTCTTTCCACCCCGTCCGACGCGACCTCGCGCCCCGTGGAAATCGAAATCGTCCCACCCTCGGGCATCGCATCGCGCGCATTGATGCAGAGATTGAGCAGCGCCATCTCAAGCTGTCCCGAATCGCTCAGAACGGGAGGAATGAGCAGATCCGGCGGCACTGCGGAAAGATCGAGAACGCAACGCCCCGTCTCGCCACGCAGATCGCTCGCGCGGCTCAGGCTCTGAACGATCAGGTCGTTCATGCTCCAGATCAATGCCACCAGATCGACCGGTTTCAGGGCCATTGGCTTGGGGCGTCCGAATTCGAGCAGACGTCGCGTCAGAACCGTACCGCGACGCGCCGACTCCAGTGCATTATCGAACAGCCTGGTGACGGTCGGGTTCGTCGCTGGCGTCATGTCCTGCAACAGCTCGAGCGAACCGAGCATCGCTGTAAGCAGGTTGTTGAAGTCATGCGCGATGCCCCCCGCCAGGGTCCCGAGCGCATGCATCTTGTCGTCCTGACGAAGACGCTCCTCCATGGCGAGACGCTCGGTCACGTCGCGATCCAGACTCATCTGCCAGCGCTGCTCGCTCGGAAACGGTGCCCCCAGCGCATTGCGTGGCCAGGGAAGCGTCTGACGCGTGAATTCGTGCCATCTCACCCCGTCAGCCGTGGTCTCGGCAACCAGACGGCTGACCCCGCCCTCCTGACGCGTCGCCTCGCGCATCGCGTCGATTTCAGGACGCAGGGACTCAGGATAGAGGCCATCCTCGGTGAGAACGGATTCAGCATCCAGACCGGCATCGGTTTCAAGATTGTGACGCAGCACCGTGCCATCGGCCTGACTGAACACAACCTCCATCGGGACCGATTCGAGTGCCCCGTGCAGCAGCACGCGTTCGATCTTCAGGGCACGCTCGAGCCGGTAATGCGCAGCAACCTCGCGCACCATCGCGCGCAGGGAGTCCGACTCCCATGGCTTGTGGGCATAAAACTGGATGCGCCCCTGGTTGAGGGCCGCCACGACCGCCGCCAGATCGGCATAACCGGTGAGAAGGATACCGCGCGCATCGGATACCTCACGCGCCTTGCTCAGCAAGACATCGCCCGTCATGTTGGGCATGCGCTGATCCGAGACGATCACGGCGATATCGGGCGATTTTTTCAGAAATTCGAGCGCCTCGACCGGATCAGTGCTGGAAAGGATATCGAACTCATCCTCCAGCAGATCGGTCAGCGCGACGAGGATTTCCGCCTCGTCATCGACCAGCAGAATACGGCTTCTGCCATAGGGCACGCTCATTTCGGTCCGCTTCATGCACCTCGTCCTATTGTAACCGGTCCTGTCGGCGTCAGGCGTACCGGCACCGAGAGCGTGAAACACGCCCCAATTCCACGCCCTTCGGGAAGATTGGCATCCTCGATGTCGATACTGCCGCCATGTGCCTCGATAACACCGTAGGCAATCGCAAGGCCGAGCCCCGTTCCCATACCTACAGGCTTGGTCGTGAAGAAAGGTTCAAAGACCCTTGCCCGCAAATCGTCCGGTATGCCCGGACCGTCATCGGCAATGCTGATCACGTAGCGTGCGCCCGCCTCGTCCTGTTCCAGCTTCGTCTCGATCACGATCCTGCCGAAGGACGACCCGGGCTCGCATCCTTGCGCCTCGGCGTTCAGACGTATGGCATCGGCCGCATTGCTGACGATATTCATCACGACCTGATGCAGAAGGGCGGGCTGACAAACGAGCATGCGCGGCGCTGTCAGACGCCGTTCTACCGTTATTTCACGACCGAATTTATGCGCCAGCAGGGCAAGTGCCGTATCGATGGCCTCGACCACGTCCGTATCCTGAAAGGCGCTTTCATCCAGACGCGAAAACCGCCTCAGGCTCAGCACCAGATTCTGGATACGTTGCAGGCCAAGCCGCATGGCGCCGATTCGACTGGAGCATTTCTCGAGCAGGGTCAGCTGAGAAGGCAACAGCGGCCCTTCGGATTCGGTCAGTCTTTGCAGGGCGCGGGCAATCGTTTCTTCATGCGCCAGAGTGAAGGCCAGAGGATTGTTGATCTCATGGGCGATGCCGGCCACGAGTTCACCCAGCGAGGCCATTTTCGCTGTCTGGACGAGCTTTGCCTGCGTCTCGATCAGGCGGGCATTGGCATCTGCAAGCTCGGCATTCGCATGGGCGAGCGCTTCGGCCATGGCCGCTTTGGCTGCGATCGCGCGCGCCTCGCTCTGCGCGGTCTGAAGCGCGACCTCGCGAACCTGACGCTTGATTTCCTGCTGACGGATTTCATCCTGCGCCAGCTTGCGACGGACAAGAACCCGAATACGCAAGGCAAGCACATCGGGAGCAATGTCGCTCGGCACGAGATCGTCGAGCCCCGCATCGAACAGGTCGGCGGCAGAATGCCGCCGGAAACGCTCGGCATCCACAATGCCCAGAATACGAAAGGACGTACCGCCCGCCTCCAGCACATCCTGCCGTCGCGCATCGAGCCTGCGACAGAAATTGACGCCATCGAGCAGACGCGACGTCAGGTCGAGCACAAGGCAGTCCGGCCCCTCATCCCCGCCGAGCCATCCGCCATGAATCAGTTCGCTCGATGCGGCCACCGTGGTGACCGTATGACCGTCACGCCAGAGCAGTTCGCCAAGCGACGCACCCGATGCATCGCGCTCCCAGCTGGCATTATCCCCACGCTCCTCTTCATCTTCCTCGGTACGGGGGCTGACAACGATGACGATACGCGCCCTGCGGAAACGACCGGCTTCCTCGGCCTGGAGGAAATCGGATCCTTCACGCAACAGCGCGCGAATGCGCAGAACGAGCAGATCGGGATGCGCCGATTTGGAGATATAGGCATCGGCGCCGCTTTCCAGCCCCTCGCGTTCCAGCGCGGGCCCCACATCGTCGGTCAGCATCAGGATCGGAATGGAGCGCGTCTGGGCGTTCATGCGGAACTGACGGGCCATCTGGCCGCCATTCATGCCGGGCAGGTGATAATCCGCCACCACCAGATCGGGCAAACCGTCATCGAGGCAGGTCAGGGCCTCCTCACCGCTCGAAACACGCCGGACCGCAAAACCGGCTTCGTCGAGCAGCGCGACGAGCACCAACGCCTGACTGTCCGATTCCTCGACCAGCAGGATATTGGGGCGGGAGGTATCTGACAGGGTCATAAAATCTCAAAATCCATCGGACGTTCGCTCTGACCGTATAAAGATCCCCGGGCAGGATCGTTGCGGCACCTGTGCAGCAATCATTGCATTTCAACGCGCTGGCAGCTACCTCAACATCAGACAACGTGGCCAGCCCCGACTGGACGCCACTTCATTCGTGCCCGTCACGACAAGCTGGAAGCGCCCCATGGAAGTTTCGCCCCGCCCGTCCCTGTCACGTCTTGCCCAGCCGAGCGACGACCGCGACCCGCGCCCAGCGACCGGGCTGGCGCTTCTTCGCACCGGGTTCTGGGCCATCTGCTACTTTGCCTTCTATTTCGCCCAGCAGGTTGCCGAGGTACTCGCCCCGCTCTGCCTCGTTCTGGGCATAGGCTGGATGGCCCTGCCACGTGCCCTGGCCTCGATCACAACGAATACCGCAAGCGCCGATCCGCAGGCGCAGGACGTCATGAACCACGTTGTCGGCAGCATTCCCGATCATCTGGCGATCGGCAGCCATGTCATGACGGCGAGCGGGCTGGTTTTCGACGGTTTCATGCTTATGGCCGTAGCCGCTCTGGGTGCGACGATCTCGGCTGTCGCTGCACGCAACATGTAATCATTCTGCCGGGGCGTTCATGATCCGGTTTCACCATGTCACCTACCGCCATGCCTCTCGCCGCCATGCTGCCCCTCCCCCCGGCGCGAAGGGCAGAAAGGGTGGCAGTCGCTCCATGCCGCGCCCGGTGCTGGATGGGATCGATTTCACCCTTCCGCAGGGAAGCTTTCACTGGCTGACCGGCCCCTCCGGCGCTGGGAAATCCAGCCTCCTTCGCCTTGCCCATCTTGAGACCTTGCCCGATTCAGGCGTCGTCGAAATACTTGGCGTGGATGTTGCCCGTGCCACGAGAAGACAGCGTGCCCAGCTCAGACAGCGTATCGGTTTCATTCCGCAGGATCTTCGCCTCCTGCCAGAGCTCGATGTGCTCGATAACGTCGCCCTGCCCCTGCGTCTTGCAGGGGCGCGCGACAGCAGCACGGGCGCGGAAGTGCAGGCAATTCTCGACTGGCTCGGCCTTGCTGACAAGGCACGAAACCTGCCCGACGAGCTTTCAGGGGGAGAGCGACAACGCGTTGCCATTGCGCGTGCGCTGGTCACACGCCCGGCCGTTCTGCTGGCAGACGAGCCGACCAACGCCCTGGCAGAATCGCAAAGCTGGCAACTTGTCGAAGCGCTTCAGGCGCTCAGCCGCTCAGGCACGACAGTCATCGTTGCAACCCATAACGAATCCCTGCTGCGCGCCGCTCCGTTCCCGCGCATCGCCCTCAGAAACGGGCGCCTCGACACCCCAACCCCTTTCACCGACCCGACCGGCGATAATCGGGGCGACATGACATGAAGCGCACGCTGCCGGACGGCCTTCATCTCGGCAGGCGGGATCGTGGGCTCGTTCCTGTCATTGCGGCCGTGGCCGCCATTGCGACATTGGCCCTCGGCGGATGGAATGCGGCACGCAGTCTCTCGCGCGAATGGGATAACGGGGCAAGCCATCAGGTCACCATCGAAATCCCCGATCTGACCGGAGATGCCCGTGCGACCGCCGACAGAGTTGCCGCAGTGCTCAGAAGCGACCCGGGCATCGAGGCGGTGGATATCCTTCCCGAGGAAAAGATACGCGACATTCTGCGTCCCTGGCTGGGGACCATGCAGACCTCACTGTCGGATCTGCCGGTCGTCCTGTCCCTGACACGTCGCAATCAGGCCCCCGTCACCGATCTTCCTGTCATTCTCGATACCATCGCACCATCCGCCATTGTTGAGGAAAATGCCCGCTGGGGCGAGAGACTCATCCTGCTGGGCCAGAGTCTCCAGGCCTGCGCGTGGCTGGCCGTCCTCCTCTCCGGGATCGCCACAGCGGGCGTCACGACGCTCTCGGTACGTATGACACTCCTTGCCAGACGTCGCACGATCGAAATCCTGCACGGGCTCGGTGCCAGCGACAGTCTGATTGCCCGACGCATCGCATGGCGAAGTGCGGCACTGGGCCTCGGCGGCGGGCTGATCGGTACGATACTGGGTGGCGTCACTCTGGCCGTTCTGCATCGACTGATCCTACCCTTCATGGACCATACGCAAGAGACCCTGCCGATCTGGCCTGAAAGCTACGGAGACTGGCTTTCGGTCTGGACGATGATTCCTCTGGGTCTGCTTCAGTCGCTCGGCTGCGTTCCTCTTCTGGTCGCGGCACTCAGCTTTGCGGTGGCGCAAGGTACCGTGCGGCTGTGGCTCAGGCGGCTGCCATGAAATTCTGGCTGGCCCTGCCCTTTCTGGTGCTCGTTCTCTGCGCTGTCTGGTGCGCCGGTTTTGCCTGGTTCTGCGTCGATGCGCTCAATCCGGTCAGTCAGCCCGTACCGTGCGATGGCATTGTCGCGCTGACCGGGGGGCGCGATCGTATAGAAACGTCCCTCATGTTGCTCGACAAAGGCGTTGGGCACAAACTGCTGATTTCAGGGGTCGGACCACATGCAACGCTCAGCCAGCTGACAGAACACGCCCCGGTGACCCTGACCCCCGATCTGGCCGCGCGTATCACGCTGGGCAGACGCGCCGTCTCGACCATAGGTAATGGGTCCGAAACCGCTGAATGGGCCAGACGAAATGCCATTCACTCGTTGCTTGTGGTCACGGCGGGCTATCACATAAGGCGTGCCATGGTGGAACTGCATCGCGCCGCACCGGGCGTCACCCTTTATCCTTATCCGGTTCGCTCTCCTGCCCTGCGCCGCAGCCCGGATCGCGCAACTTTCTCGCTTCTTCTACGCGAATATATCAAGTGGATCGGCTCACATCTCGGTCTTTCCCGCGGGGTGAATCTCGCCCCTCGCCCATAACCGGAAGAGAACCCCAAAGCGGGGTGAGCGTCTGAGGGGCGGGTTTTCCATGCGGTTTTATGCGGCCATGTCATTCCCCCGCCCTGCATGTTGCTTTAGGGATCGGCTGTCAAAACACGCCTTGACCGGGCGATCCTGCCACATGACACAGGGTTACCGTCCGCCTGTACAGCTGGGGGAGTTGCATGAACCGGATACGCGCTATTCTCTTTGTCACCTATTTCGTGACCCTGACCCTGATCATGGGGCTCATCGCAATGCCGATACGCGCTCTGCGACACCGTACGCTTGCGTTACGCTACGCCCAGTGCTGGTCCAGGCTCACGCTCTGGGGGCTCAGAGTCCTGTGCAATATCCGTATCGTCGTAACCGGGGCGGAAAACCTGCCTGAAGCTGCCTGCCTGATTGCCTCGCAGCATCAGTCCTATTTCGACGGCTTTATCTGGATGACGCTCGTGCCCAGACCGGCCTATGTCATCAAGCAGGAACTGACACGCATTCCCTTTATCGGCCCGATGCTTCTCCTGTCGGGCATGGTTCCCGTCGAGCGCGCAGCAGGGGCCAAGGCATTACGAGCCCTCATGAAAGCGACGCAGGAGCATTTCGACGAGGGAAGACAGATCATCATCTTTCCGGAAGGCACCCGCACGCACCCGGGAGAAAGGGCCCCGCTTCAGCCGGGTGTCGTGGCCCTTGCCAAACAGGCAGCCGTTCCGGTCATTCCTGTGGCGACGAATTCCGGCCTGCACTGGCCCAGACGCGGGTGGCTCATGCAGCCGGGAGAAATCAGGATTGCCATCGGTGACGCGCTTCCAGCCAACGCAGGCAGAAGCTCGCTGATCGACTCGATCTATCGCTCGTGGGACAAGTTATGCGCAGGGGCCGGATTGCCACACCCTGTGGATAACTCTGTGGACCCGCATTCCTGATCGGGGGAGAAGCTGTGCGAAACCCGGGGGTAAACCATGCCCGTGCCGGAACGGACAGGCAACGAGCCCGACAAGCCTCAGCCTGAGACGAGTCAAGAGGTAATCGCGATAAAACCTAGGTTTTTAGCGCTTACAAGCTCAAAATTTTTCGCGGCTGGCGCATCTAACACAGGCGTCGCGGGTTTCATAGCCCTCCCGGCAAGACTCTTTTTTTTCATGTAGAAACCGCCTCTTGTGCTCTGGGGATAAATTGTGCGCTTTCCCACGAAGACTGTGAAATCACGCTACATCCATGCCTGCTGCCCCAAGTATCTCTGGGGAAATCCCTGATGAGAAAAGGACTGTTCTTCCCACTTCTCGGTGTTACAGGCCTGTTACTCGCAACCCTTGTCTATGACGCGTTTCTCGTAACACGGCTCGATCAGCGTCTCGACGCGTTGCCCCCTGCGCTCAAGACAAAGGGATGGACGCTCGTCTGGGCGGAAAAGTCCCGCCACTGGGGTCTGACGGGCGAGAGGCTCGACCTCATCCGACCCGTTCTTTCCGATGCGAACGGACAGGGCTGGGCTGTCGAGCGCTTGACGCTGCACGCCCGACTGCTTCATCCCGGATCGTTCTCTTTCGTGACGGACGGAACGCAGATCCTGCGCCCCGGAACACGCCCCGAAATGCACGCCGAAACGCATTCCGGGGAGAGAACACTTCTCACCGCCGGAAAAAGCCGGGGTGTCGTATCGCCGACAGGCCACTCGCTAACCGTGCATACAGACGTCGCCACATTCTCGAACCCGCCGCTTGGAGGGATCGACGCGATTGTGCTGCGCGCCGTCACGGCCCGTGTCGTACTGAACACCCAGACCGCCCCGGATGCCCCTGACTGGGTTGTGGATCTGACTGCCGGGTCGTTTCTACCCGAACTCTCGCCCGAGCGGGATACGAGCGGTCTGACCGGTAAGATTTCTCCGCTGCTCGCGGCACTCCCTGCACCGGAACATTTTCATCTCATTCTCGTTGCGCTCAGGCGCGTTGAGGCTGAAAACGCGCTCGACAAGAGTCATGAACGATATTTAATACAGGAGGCCTCCTTCCATCTTGGACCTCTCTCCTGTGTTGCACGGGGCAAAATATCCGACGATGGCTCCGGCTCGATCTGGGTCGAGCTGCAAGGATTGCGAGCCTTCAGCCACGCTTGGCTCGCAGCGATCCCGGAAACGGTCAGGGCAAACCCCGATTACAGCCGCCTGCTGGCCAGCATCGATGAACAAACGGCAAGGATACCAGACCGCCTGAGTCTGCCTTTACCGATCGATGGTTATGACATTTCATTGCAAAATCACGTTTCCGCGATAATAAGAGCGCACTCTCGTTGAACCGGAGGGGAAGCCGAAGCCTTATAGGCAATGGCAGACATCCATTCCCCTTCACGACTGGCCTTGATGGCCGCGGATCCTTGCAATGCCTGACATGAGTGCTCTCTTCCTCGCACGATTGCAATTCGCGTTTACCGTCGGATTTCATATCGTCTTTCCCGCCTTCTCGATCGGCCTGGCTGCATTCCTTGCCGTGCTCGAAGGCCTCTGGCTCAAGACGGACAAACCCGTCTATCTCGACCTTTTCAAATACTGGCTGCGCGTCTTTTCGGTCGTGTTCGCCATGGGCGTCGTCTCAGGACTGGTCATGTCCTACGAGTTCGGCACCAACTGGTCGCAGTTCTCTCAAAAAGCGGGTCCGATCCTCGGCCCGATGCTCGCCTATGAGGTGATGACAGCCTTCTTCCTTGAGGCTGGCTTCCTTGGCGTCATGATGTTCGGGCTCAATCGTGTGGGCAAGAGGCTGCATTTTGCCGCCACCTGCATGGTCTCGATCGGCACGCTGATCTCCATGAGCTGGATCCTGTCTTCCAACTCCTGGATGCAGACGCCTCAGGGCTACAAGATCGATGCGGCAACCGGCCGTTTCCTTCCCGCCGACTGGTGGGCCATCGTCTTCAACCCCTCTTTCCCCTTCCGTCTCGTGCATATGGCGCTCGCCGCATTCCTGTGCGTCGCGTTCATCGTGGGCGGTGTGGGTGCTTGGCATCTGCTCAAGGCAAAGCGTCAGAAGCGTCAGCCGACCGATGCCGTGAAGGTCATGTTCTCCATGGCCATGTGGATGGCTGCCATTGTGGCACCGCTCCAGATCCTGGCTGGCGATGCACACGGGCTGAACACCCTCAAATACCAGCCTGCGAAGATCGCTGCGATGGAAGGCGACTGGGAGAGCGAAAGCCGCGCGCCGGAACTTCTGTTCGGCATACCGGACATGGAGCATGAGGTTACACGCTACAAGATCGGCATTCCGCTCGTCGGATCGCTTATCCTGACGCATAGTCTCGATGGCAAGGTTCCTGGCCTGAAGGATTATCCCAAGAACGATCGTGCCCCCATGTACGTGGTGTTCTACACCTTCCGCGTGATGATCGCGCTTGGCGGCCTCATGGCCCTGATCGGGTTCTTCTCGCTGTTCCTGCGCTGGAAGGGAGGATTCTACACCAACCCGATCCTGCTGCGCGCAGCCCTTCTGATGACGCCTGCCGGCTTCATCGCCCTGCTCTGCGGCTGGGTTACGACAGAAGTCGGTCGTCAGCCTTTCACCGTTTACGGTCTGCTGCGCACGGTCGACAGTGTGTCGCCTGTCACACTGCCGAACATGGAAATCTCGATGACCGCCTTCGTCATCGTATATTTTATCGTCTTTACCGCCGGTATCGGCATCCTGCTGCGTGACTTCTCCAAGGAGCCGAGCTCGCACGAGCCGGGCGTCTCGCATAACGAGCCGCATCGTGCTGCTGGTATCACCCAAGTCTCCAATCACCCGGCGGAGTAAGCACCTGTCATGAATACCCTAGCCTACTGGTTGCCCATTATCTGGGCAGCCCTCGCAGCTCTGGCCATTTTCATCTATGTCTGCCTCGACGGGTTCGATCTGGGCATTGGCATCCTGTTCCTCGGTGAGCACCGCAAGGAACATCGCGATGTCATGGTCAACACCATTGCGCCGGTCTGGGACGGTAACGAAACCTGGATGATCTTCGGTGGCGCCGCACTTTACGGCGTTTTCCCTGTCGCCTACGGCACCATTCTGCCAGCGCTTTATCTGCCCATCCTGTTTATGCTGCTTGCCCTGATCCTGCGCGGGGTCGCCTTCGAATTCCGCGTCAAGGCCAACGGTATTTTCGGCACGACGTTCTGGGATCGCTCTTTCTGCCTCGGCTCGCTTGTGGCCGCTGTCATGCAGGGCATCATCCTCGGCGAGCTGATCTTGGGCGTAAAGGTCGAGAACAACGCCTTCGTCGGCAGCGCCTGGGACTGGGTCGCGCCCTTCCCGCTGTTCTGCGGCTTTGCCGTCGCCGTGGGCTATACGCTCCTTGGCGCAACCTGGCTTGTCTGGCGCACCGAGACCGATCTGAAGGCCGTCATGCAGCGTCTTTCTGCACCGCTCGGTATCGCCATGCTGGCCCTCATTGCGGTCGTTTCGGTCTGGACGCCCTATCTGCACGCCAACTACATGCATCGCTGGACCAGCTTCCCCGAAATCGTCTGGGTCGCTCCGGTACCCGTGGCCGTCATCGCACTGGCAGCGCTGTTCTTCATGTCGCTGCGCAAGGAACGCGCGCATCTCACGCCGTTCCTGTGCGCGCTGGGCTGGTTCTTCCTGTGCTTCTCGGGGCTGGGCATCAATGTCTGGCCCTATATCGTGCCCCCCACGATCACCATCTGGGCAGCTTCATCGCCGCCTGAGAGCCAGCTTTTCCTTCTGGTCGGCGCTTCTGTCCTGCTGCCGATCATCATCACCTACACGATCTATTCCTACTGGGTGTTCCGCGGCCCTGTGACCGCAGACCAGCATTATCACTAGGAGTTCACATCATGCCTGCCTCTTCCGTCCCGTCATCCTTTCTCGCCCGTATCGGCTGGTTTGTCGGACTATGGGCAGGCGGGGTCCTCGCGCTTGCGATCGTCGCGACCCTGATCAAGATCGTTATTTTCCATCAGTGGTAGACTGAGGAACGAGATAAGGGCGAACGTCGATCGCCCTCATCCCGGCATTCCGGGCCGCTTCGAGCCCTTCTTCCGTATCCTCGAAAACCAGACAACGCTCGGGCGGCACGCCGAGCTTCCCGGCCGCAAGCAGATAGAGATCCGGCGCAGGCTTGGGATGCTTCACATCCTCGACCGTGACCACATGCTCGAAGAGCTCCAGCAGATCCAGCGTTCGAAGCGTCGAGATCACGATCGATTTCAGTCCCGCTGACGCAACTGCCATAGGCACATGACCGAACTGTTCACGCGCTATACCGGCAGCAAATCCATGCTCTCGCAGAACATCCAGATGATTGTCGTAAAGCCTGCGGCAACGCGCGAGTAGCGCGTCGCGATCGAGGGTGACACCGAATGCTTTTTCATAAGCCTCGAACAGACGCCCGCTCGATAGGCCGGTTCGCGCCTGATACCATTCAGGTGTCAGTTCATATCCCTGTTCTCCAAGCGCCTCTCTGAATGTCTGGAAATGAACGGGCAGCGTATCTGCTATCGTGCCATCGCAATCGAAAATAATGGCGTCGAAATCGTAGTCGCTCAGTTTAAAATCAGACACGGTATCTCTCTCCTCAGAAACTGTCCTTGGCCCGGCGCAGAGCGGCAAACTGCTCGATATCTGTCGTCATGAGAAACGGGTTGGTCTTGCGCTCGACACCCAGCGCAACCGGCAAAGTGGGCAGATTTCTGGCACGCAAGGCCTTCACCTCCTCGGCGCGACGCTGCAGGGCCTCGTTTTCGGGCATACGGGTCAATGCGAATGCTGCGTTCGACCCGGTATATTCGTGCCCGCAATAAAGCTGCGTTTCGTCGGGCAGCGGGGCATAACGCGCAAGGCTTTCAACCATTTCCTGAGGTGTCCCCTCAAGCAGTCGCCCGCATCCCAGGCTGAAAAGCGTATCGCCGCTGAACAGGGCAGGCACTGACGGGAAGAAGAAGCTGATATGCCCACGTGCATGACCGGGGGTGGCCATCACCTCGCCCAGCTCGCGCCCCACTGCAATCCGGTCTTCATCGTGAAGCAGAAGATCGAGCGCTGGGAGACGTGCCTGATCGGCCTCGGCACCGGCAATACGGGCGCCGTATTTCTGGCGCAGGGCGTCTGCTCCACCGATATGATCGCTGTGATGATGGGTCAGCAGAATGAGGTCGAGCCTGCCTTCGCCTATGGCTTCCATTACAGGGGCAGCCTCACCCGGATCGATCACGGCAACGGTGCCCGTGCGGGTATCGGTCAGGATCCAGGCATAATTGTCCCGGGCAAACGGAACAGCTTTGATATCGAGGGTCATCGCTGCAAATCCTTTGAAATGGCGATCGGCTGATCGCTGACTATGGGGGCAAGATTACGTTGCCTGACAACTCAACGCACCCTTCCCCCTGAAGATCGTCGTCGCACCGTACCCGGTCTTCGCCGCAACCCGGCTTTCACAGATGAGGGAGCCCCCCCGACCTGTTTGCTAAAACAACTGTCGGCCCGCCTCTGGCCGTGGCCTCCCGTTCGGTCTAGCGTGCCGCCATGCCGAAGCATCAAGCCAGATCCATTCCGCCCGATGCCGCCGGATTTTATGCGAGCCGACGTGGCGATCAGGTGACTTCACTTCTGATGGCGCGCCTTACGCCGCTGCTGCCCAATCCGCGTGGCCTGCGTGTTCTGGGTCTTGGCTATGCGCAGCCTCTGCTCGCGCAATGGGCTGCCCTGAGCGAGGCGCACTGGGTTGGCTCGGCGCAGATCGACACGCCGTTGACGCGTCGTCATGGCACCCCCCTGCCCGCATCGTTCGACTGTCCATCCTGCCTTGTGGCACCGGACTGTCTACCCTTTGACGATCTGGGGATCGATCTGGTCGTGCTCGTCCATGGGCTTGAACTGGTCGATCCGCATCCGTTGCTTCGCATGATCTGGAAGGTTCTGGCCGATCATGGGCGACTGGTTCTGGTGGTACCGAACCGCACCGGATTCGCCGCAAAAGATGACACGCTTCCTTTCGGGCATGGCAGCCCCTTTTCTGCAAGCCAGCTCGACCGGGCGCTTCATCGCGGGTTGTTCCGGGCAGAGACCACCTCCTCCGCTCTGAGCGCGCCTCTGGCCATGCTGAGTCTCGGAGAAAAAGCCGCCAGGATGGGCGATCGTGCTTTCGGGCTTCTTGGCCGGCGTCTTGGCGGTGTGCATCTGGTCACGGCCTGCAAGGATCTCTGGTCGGGCATGCCTGTGGAGAGCGAACGCGCGACGCTCGGTTTTGCCCGCCGCGTCACCACGCTGGCCGGATCGACCGGGAGTTATTCCACCGTTCCCGATGGTCCCTCCGAGGCACACAAAGACCGGAAAGCTTGACCCTGCGATACGGTGTCGTAAGACTGCGCGCATGTCCCTGATTCAATCGATCAAATCCGTCCTGGCACCGCCCCACCGCGCTGCTTTCCCCTTCCTCGCGCTGACCGGCGGGCTGACCCTGCTCGGCCGTGCGACACCCTGGAGAGCCACGCGCCTGATCGGCAATGTGGCCCTGGGCGGATTCGGGTTCTGCCTGTATTTCTTCCGCGACCCGAAGCGCTTTCCGCCTGCGCGCACCGATCTGGCGCTCGCCCCCGCCGACGGTCGTGTCGTCTCGGTCGAACTCGCCACTCCGCCTGCCGCACTGGGCATGGGCAGCGATCCCGTCTGGCGTGTTGCAACCTTCCTGTCGGTCCTGAACGTCCATATCAATCGTATGCCGGCAGCCGGTACGGTGACGAAAATCGCCTATCACGCCGGTCAGTTCCTCAACGCCAGCCTGGACAAGGCGTCGGATCTGAACGAGCGCAACGAGGTGCGTCTGACCCTTGAGGACGGCCGCCATATGGCCATCGTGCAGATTGCAGGGCTGATTGCCCGACGTATCGTCTGCTATGTCGATGAAGGCAGCGCCGTCGAGCCGGGCGATCGCTTCGGTCTGATCCGCTTCGGTTCGCGTACCGACCTGTACCTGCCGCCGGGTGTCACCCCGCTGGTCAGCACCGGCCAGACCATGGTCGGTGGCGAAACCGTCATTGCCCATCTCTGAGGCGCAGCCCATCGTGTCAGATACGCATCCCGGTCGGTCGGACGCGATGAGCGACGACAAGACAGCTCGTTCTGCAGGACATCCGGAGGCCCTCATGCCTGAGGGTGTTGCCGCTGCTTTGGCAGATCAGCCTACAGAACAGGGTGAGCGCCCCGTACGCCCCGGTCGCAGACGCCGCCGGTTGCGGCGCATACGCCCGAGGCGTGTGCGGGTGCGCGGGCCATCTTTCAACCGTCTTATCCCGAACCTGCTGACCATGCTCGGTCTCTGCGCCGGGCTGAGCGGCATGCGCTACGGGCTGGAGCAGCAATTCTCCTACGCTGCAGCGGCCCTCGTGATCGCGGCCTGTATCGATGGGCTGGATGGACGTATCGCGCGCCTGCTGCACGGAACGTCGCGCTTCGGTGCCGAATTCGACTCCCTGTCGGATTTCGTCTGCTTCGGTGTGGCGCCCCCCTTTCTGCTCTATCTGTGGACATTGCAGACCAATGGGGGGCGCTACGCCTTCGTTCCCTGCATTCTGTTCACCGTCTGCATGGCGCTGCGTCTGGCACGGTTCAATGCCAGCCTCGATGACGAGGAAAAGCCGGAATATTCCTACAGCTTCTTCACCGGCGTTCCGGCGCCTGCCGGGGCCGGTGTCGTGCTGTTTCCGATTTTCCTGGGGCTCGAAGCGCAGAAGATGCATTGGCCGGTGCTCGACGCTCTTGCACGTTCCCCCATTCTGGCGGCCTGTGCGCTGGTGCTGACAGCCGCACTCCTTGTTTCCACCTTGCCGGTCTGGTCGTTCAAGAACTTCAAGATCCCTTCGCCGTTCGTGCTGCCGCTCATGCTCGGCACACTGCTCTATGCCGCGATCCTCCTGGCCGATCCCTGGCTTGCGCTTGCTGCCGCAGGGCTGATCTATCTGCTGATGCTGCCCTTCAGCCGACGCAGTTTCCACCGCCTCAAGGCGCAGGCGGAAGAAATGTCGGAAGACGTTCCCGAAAGCTGAGATCTCGGAAGACGGAGGCTGCGGAGTGCCCCCGTCTTCTGCCGCTGCATCGGCTCGGACTCAGAAGGCGAGTTCGACCTGACCGCCGAACTGTCTTGCTTCGTTGAAATAGCCCTGAAGCCCTGTCGTGACCCCCAGTGTCTTGAAATAGACATGCTGCTCGGCAAACAGATTGCGTGCCCAGAGCGAGAAAGTCGCCTTCGATCCTGTATGGCCAAGGCGCACATTACCGATCGCCACACGACCGTTCACGATGAGGCCGCTATCGCCCTTGGGTTGATAGACGTTTCGTACGTTACCGACGCCGAGATAAACGGGATCGGTGGTACTGGCGTAATAGCCGCTGTCGATATTGCCATCGAGATGGGCCAGCAGCGTGAAACCCTGAAACGGACGGGTGTAATCCACCTGGAAACTCCCCGAATGCGCCGGGGTATAGTTCTGATAGATCGGCACCAGCATGGTGCTCACGATCCCGACGGAGTTGGGATAGGGGTTCGCCGTGGGCGGGATATGCACGTAGTTGTAGGCATATGAAAATCCAACGGTGAGATAGCGCAGAGGCGAGATATTCAGCTCGGCCTCAACCCCGCTCAGATCGCCACGACCGGGTGCGTTGATGGTCGACGTGGTCGTGCGCGTGGTGAGCTGATTGCCGATCTGATAGGGTTTGCTGAAATCGACCTGGATATCCTTGTAGTCCCCCCAATACCCCGCAACATTGAAGCGCACACGCTGGTCGAGAAATTCCGTCTTGGTTCCGACCTCGAACATGGAAACGGATTCCGGGCCGAAAGCCTCGTAGTCCTGCGCGCGCGAGTTTGCGCCACCCGGCTTGTAGCCCGTGCTCCATTTTCCATAGAGAATGGCATGCTTCGTAAGATCTCCGCTGATCTCGAGCAGCGGATCGACGCGCGACCAGCCTGCATCGAAATCGATCGGCCCTGAAACACCCGCCGTGTTGACCGGCGGCTTGTTATTGACGGTGGTGAGCGTGCCTTTCTTGCCGTCATGCGACCAGCGCAATCCGGCCGTCAGATGCAGCGCATCGCGCAGAACCGGCGGCGTGTAGACCGCATTGCCGTAAACGCCCCAGCTGGTCGAGGTGACCTGACTCGCGCGATCGATCGGCTGCAAGGCCCAGTTGTCATAGGCCGGACCGGAAAACAGCGTATAGGCGCTGCCTGCGGCATCGGTGAATCTATTGGTATAAAAAGCCTGCGCATTATCCGAGGCATGCTCGCGGTAATAGATAAACCCGCCCTGATATTTCAGACGCTTCGTGTGACCGAATGCCTGTATCTCCTGACTGATCTGATCCTGCCAGAAACCGGCCAGCGAATTACGTGCAAAGCTCATCCCGGTGAAATTGCCTGTCGTATTCGACATGCTGCTCGTGACCATGCCGTTATCGTACTGGCTCTGACTCAGCTCCCGATAGGCTGTAATGGATCTGAAATTCAGGTATTTCGGAATAGCCTTGTAGTCGAGCGTCATGCGATGACCGCTGTTCTTGCCGATACTCGGTTTTTCCGGAACGCCTATAGTCGCTGTTTTTGCCCGCGACGTCTGAAGCGTGGCGAGCTGCGCCAGCTTGTTGGTGCCGCCCTTGAGCATCTGCAGCCAGAGCGTGGTGGTGCTGTCATAGGAATTGTCATAGGCGTAATCGGCGGTGAAGTTATCGACCGGGCGATACATTGCCTCTACGTGCACACCATGCTTGTCGTACTGGTTGAACCCGCCCGTATCGGAAAGCGGATTCTGGACCAGCGGCGCGCGATGAGCGGTCACGGCGTCAATCTTGATTGCCAGATCATGAAAAGCAGGGAGATCGAGATGCAGCTCGCCCTTGTTGCTGTTGTAATTGCCAAAACCACCGAGCAGACGCATCCCGAACTTTCCGGTTGGCCGGCGTGTGATGATGTTCAGCGCCCCTGCCTCGGTATTACGTCCGAAAAGCGTGCCCTGAGGGCCTTTGAGCACCTCCATGCTCTCGACATCGAACAGGGCCGTGCCAAGTGCCTGGGGTCGCGCCACATAGACGCCATCGATATAGACCCCTACTCCCTGATCGCGCGCTGGCTGGTTGCTGTCTCCAAGCACGCCCACACCACGTATGTTGACCACCAGTGCGGAATTACGGCCCGAAAACTGGGCTATTCGCAGTGATGGGATAGAACCGTCACCCAGATCGACCAGCGAAACCACATGACGGTTCGCAAGCTGTTTGGCCGTCATGACAGACACCGAAGCCGGTTCTTTCTGGAAATTCCGACTATGTCCGAGCCCGGTAACGCGAATGCTCTCCGGCGTGGTGCGATGGGCAACACGATGCGTCGCGTTGGAGGCGCTTGCCGCGCTGCGCAACGAACCGGAGCGAGGTCGTGCAGCGGCCTCGCCCGTTCCACTGGCTGTAGTAGCGCTGCTGGTCGTCTGCTTGCGTATCTTGCGCGCGGCGCTGGACGGGGGGGTGAGCCTGTCGTGAGAGGCACTCGAATGAGACGGAGACAGCTGGGGCGCACCCTGTGTCGCATCTGAAGAAACAGAAGGCGCCGCCTCAGTCGAAGACGCAGCATAGGAAGACCCGGTGCAGCAAAGAAACGTGAACACCAGGCATAGTCTTTTACCTCTCAACACAACGCTCTCCCGCCCGGGAGCAGATCAGGTATCCGTTCGTCGATCTGTCCGGCTTTGCACGATTTGGACCTATGCAGGCAGGACTCACGATTGAAACCCTAACCAACGAGTCTCAATTAATTCGAAAAAGAAATAGTTGTGTTGCGAAACAAGTATAGATGATGAATTAATGATGACTATGTCACCAGTTTTTCATATTAGTTTCATTTACATGCCATGAATTGATTTACTATTTATCAACACATACCTAGATGCATCAATGCATAGTATCCGCAGCCCGATAGTGAAGCATATCGGGCTGACGGTCGCGCTGAAATAGTGGGATTTTCCTGTGAGGGCCGCTCAGATATGGGGCTCAGGCTCTGCCTCGATATCGTGCATGCGCCTGTAATCAACCCGATAATTTCCCGCAGCATCCTGCTCGATCATATCCACAAAGCGCATTCCCCGGATCATACGGGAATGATCATAGCTGTGCTGTATGAGAACAGCCTGACCCGTCGCCTCATCCGTGCCGCGCACCGTCACCAGAATTTCGGCCAAAGTCGCGTCGATCTGCTCAGGACTCAACAGAACCAGCGGACTCTTGCTATCGATCGGATGAACCAGCGTTTCCGTAAAACGTAACGCAGGCACATGGGACTGCAGCAGGTTCATAGGGGTGAAAATCCGTGTGGGATAACCTCCCTCGCCGATTACCAGCTGCGACAATGAAAGCTCCACCTCCATGGCCAGCACAGCGCTTGCGCGCAGATTGGACAGGCGTATGCACAAGGCAGGCGGTGTTGCACACTGGCTTATCACGCCCAGATGACTGAAGACGATACGCGCTCGCGGTCGCGAAAACCGCGCAAAGACCACGCCGGTCGAGAGCGCGTTGATCATCATCCCCAAAAGGGCTTCGATGGAGACCAGCGCATTGGCCATATGGCCGGTCGGCGCCATAACGCCGTATCCCACGGTGGAAAGCGTCTGCACACTGAAGAAGAAAAGCGAGAGCAGATCCAGATCGGCAGCATTGCTGATATGCGCGTTGCAAAGCCGGTACAGCATCGCAAAACCGAGATTGACCACGACATAGGCAATCGTGGACCATCCCAGAAAGCGTGGCCACGAGGTGGTCAGGGCACGATGATAAAGATCGGTCCAGAAATTGCTGCCAATCCCGATACGAATGACGGCCGCACGTCTTCGCTGCTCGGTGTCTTCATGACGATCATGTCGCCCGTGAGCGCCTGTGCGCTGAGCGGGCAGCCCCGCCTGTATCCTGAACAGATGTCTCCACCGTGCGTGATCCGTACTCATGGCTTGACGTCAGATCTTCAGGCGTTGCCACCCTGCGCTATGGACGCCTCGTGCAGCCGGCGCAGCACAAGCTCGCGGCCCATCATCGGCAGAAGCGCATGAAGCTCCGGCCCCGCTTCCTCGCCTGTCAGAGCAAGACGGAGCGGATGGAACAGAGCCTTGCCCTTGCGACCCGACACATCCTTGAGCGCGGCAATCCACTGTTTCCAGGTCTCACCGTCCCAGGGCGCCTGGGGAAGAGTCTGCTGCGCCTGTTCGAGAAAGCTCGCCTCGTCATGCAGCGCAGGCGGAGCGATCTCGCCCTGCACCACATCCCACCAGAATGCGATCTCTCCTGTCAGATCGACATTGCCACGAATGGCGCTCCAGAACGCCTCGCTGGCCCCTTCCGGCAGGCGGGTGCGTACATCCTCGAAAGAAAGCGTATGCAGCAGGCGACGATTGAGCCCCAGAAGATGCTGCATGTCGAAACGCGCAGCCGAGCGCGAGATATGCGACAGGTCGAAGCTCGCAATGGATTCCTCAAGCGTCATCGGCACCGGATCGTCCGAGCTGCCGATCTTCGAAAGATAGGACACGACGGATTGCGGTTCCATGCCATCGTGACGCAGCGCGCGCAGTGACAGCGCGTCGAAACGCTTGGACAGCTTGCCGCCGCCCTCGTCGAGCAGAAGAGGAAGATGTGCGAAGGTAAAGCGTGAGGGCTTGCCGCCCAGCGCTTCGATGATATCGAGCTGCACACCCGTATTGGTGATATGATCCTCACCACGAATGATATGGGTCACATCAAGCTCCATATCGTCCACCACAGAGGCGAGCGTATAGAGCACCGTACCATCGGCACGCACCAGAACCGGGTCGGAAATCGCCGTCAGCTTGACCGACAGATCGCCCATAACCAGATCGCGCCAGCTCTTGTGCCCGTCCGACAGGCGGAAACGCCAATAGGGTGTCTTGCCATTGGCTTCGGCACGCTCACGCTGCTCGGGGGTCAGGCGCAGCATCGCACGATCATAGATAGGCGGCTTGCGGGCCTTGAGGCGCAGTTCGCGCTTGGCCGCCAGCTCCTGCTCGCTCTCGAAACAGGGATAGAGTCGACCTGAAGCCTTGAGCGCCTCGATGGCCTTGGCGTAACGGTCCAGACGGTCCGACTGATGGGCCATTTCATCCCAGTCGAGACCGAGCCATTCGAGATCGGTCTTGATGCCCTGCTCGTATTCCGGTTTCGAGCGTTCGAGATCGGTATCGTCGATGCGCAGAAGGAATTTGCCCCCATGCTTGCGGGCAAACAGGGCGTTGGCGATGGCCAGACGGGCATTGCCAACATGGAGATAGCCGGTCGGGCTGGGGGCGAAGCGCAGTTTCATGCTGCTTCTATGCCAAGGGCGCGGGCAATTTTCCATAGCCCGCGCAGTAAGGTTATCGGAAATTAAGCCGTTCAGAAAATTCGCGCGAACCCGGCACGCTGCAATTCAGCCAGGGCGCCGAGTGCACTGGGGGTCACGATAGCACGCGGATCGAGGCGGTTCGTCAGCTCTGCGGCAAGCTGCTCCTGTGTCGGATTGCCCGATACGGCACCCAGAGCGAGCAAACGTCCGGCATGCGCCCAGACGGCATTATGGCAGGCGAGAAACACCACGCCACGCGCCTCAAGGGCCGGAATACCGCGCCCCGCCGCGCCATAGGCCCCCTGCTCATCCTGGTGATGGCGGGAGCTGCCGGTTGCAGATTGCTTGAGAGGCAACACGGACTGCCCCGACGTCACGAGGCGCGCGAGGTCGAAACGCGCCCATGCGGTCGCATCGTAGAGCGCAAGCTGGGCCTCGCCCCACAGGGCCATCACCAGAAGCGCATCGGGATGCCCGAAAGAGAAAATTTCGCTGTTCAGCAGGTTCTGCGCCTCGACCGGCCAGTTGCCGGAGAGCGACGTGCCCGTGCCGATCATGCGCTCATTGCTGCGATAGGCACGCAGCGCCTCGAAAGCCACATCATCCCACAGATCGGGATGATCGAGCAGACGCGGCAGGGTCGTGAACTGGCGACGACGCGGAAGCATCTGAAGCTGACGGCTGAGCGCCGGCAGGCTCTCCTGCGGTGAAGGCGGCTCAGGAACAGGCGATACGGGCGCGGCGAAGGCCGATCCCGTCAATGCGCCCAATGCCGGAACCGTCATGCCTGCCGAGAGGGCAGTCAGAAGCTTGCGACGCAGCATCGTCATCAGATCTCGATCTCCTCGTCATCCTCGACGAGACGACGCGGATCGAGCGTGCGCCAGTCACGCTCCATGGGCGTTGCGGGATTTGCAGCGAAATCCTCAAGTTCCGATGCCGATTTCCATCCATCGTCACCGGCCTCGACCACAATCGCGTCTTCACCGAACGAAAACCAGGCTTCCAGCACTTCGCGCGCTGCAGCCCCACCCACGCGACAACGCTCTATGCTGTCGCGCACATAGGCACGCGCATAAGCATTGGCATGGGCAAGGTCCTGGAAATCCTTGACCTCTTCGACAACACCTTCTTCCGCACCGCCCGAGTTATCGAGAATACGGACAAACCACCCGCGATCGGGTTCTGCTTCGGAGCTGCTCATGCTTCGCTCTCCTTTTCCTTGGTCCGGATCTTCTGCAGGAGAAACTCACGACCGACCTTCACCCGCATTTCACCGTCATAAGCAACAATATCGGCGGTGGCGTAGGTTTCGTTCCATTTGACCGGAATGAACGACCCTGTTCCCACCACATCGAGCGGGGCATGGGAATCGCGCATTGTCATGCATTTCTGAAGCCCGAAGCCGGACGAGACGATAATCTTGACCTCGGTAAAGCCGGCCTCGTTCAGCTGCTCGCGCATCCACCAGATGGCGGCCGCCGAAACGCCGGTCCCTACCAGATCCTTCAGCTCATTATCCGAACGATAGCGCCTTATCGTGCCGGGCGTGTGACGCTCCAGCACGGCATAGGAGGATTGTGGATCGAGCCCTTCGATAAACCGCCCACCATGCGTATCCAGCCTCACGCTGATACGGCCCTGCGCGGCCAGCTCCGGAAAGCGCCGGCAGACCGCCAGCGCATCGGTAATCTCCTGACCGAAATAATCGACCAGCACAACAAGCGGATCGTCAGGATAAACCTCACGATACATCTCGGCCGCACGCAGGGTCGAGCCAGCATAACCGATCAGGGCATGAGGCATGGTGCCTAGCCCGTGATCCTGCCCGAAGAATCCGGCCGTCACATCATTGGCGCAACCGACGAAGCCTTTCGCCCCTTCGCGTCGCGCAGCGCGCGAACCGATCGAGGCGGCGTAGCCCATCATTTCCTGCATTTCGAAACCCGCACAATGACGGGCTTCCATGGCCATGAACGCCGCATCGGGAAGCGCCAGCGCCATCTGATAGGCGTTATGCGCTGCCACGCAGGCCGAACCGAGTTTCTGGAGCAGAAGCGTCTCAAGCGGCGCCATACGGGTGAACGGACCGGTCAGATAGAGCAGCGGCTCACCGGCACCAACCCAGCTCCCCTCAGGCGAGATAACATCGATGGCAACCTCGAAACCCTGCTCGCGCGCAACGTTTTCGAGCCATTTGACCATCAGCCCTTGAGCGGCAATCACCGGGCGCCGGATAAACAGCGCATAGGTGACCTTGCATTCGCCGAAACGCGACACGATGGCCTGCGTCCGGTTGAAATACGCGTCAGTGCGTGCCGCGATCTCGCTCTGGGTCAGAGCGAGTTTGGGGCTGAGCGCGGCGTCGAGCGCGGCACGTCCCTCATCCGCCTTGGGCGGGGTCATCCCCTGAGCGCCCCATGATCGCGGAAATGCCCCGTCAGTTCCTCGGCAAGGAGGAAGGCCATTTCGAGCGACTGCTCGGCATTGAGGCGCGGATCGCAGAAGGTCTCGTAGCGCCCGGCGAGATCGGCCTCTGTCAGGCACTGGGCGCCGCCCACACACTCGGTCACGTCCTGACCGGTCATCTCGATATGAATACCGCCCGGGCGCAGCCCTGCCTGCTGGAAGACCGAGAAGAAGCCCTTCACCTCGCCCAGGATCGAGTCGAAAGAGCGGGTCTTGACCTTGTCTGCCGTGGTGATGGTGTTGCCGTGCATCGGGTCGCACAGCCATGTCACGGTGCGACCGCTGGCACGCACCTTGTCGAGCAGGGGCGGCAGGAATTCACCCACCTTGTTCGCCCCCATGCGCGAGATCAGCGTGATGCGACCGGCTTCATCTTTCGGGTTGAGGATATCGAGCAGCTTCTCGAGATCTTCGAGTGTGGTCGTGGGGCCGACCTTGATGCCGATCGGATTGCCCACGCCGCGCAGGAACTCGACATGCGCACCGTCTGGCTGGCGCGTGCGATCGCCGATCCACAGGAAATGAGCCGAGCAGTCGTACCAGTTCTCGCTCAGGCTATCGATGCGCGTCAGGGCCTGCTCGTAGGGCAGAAGCAGCGCCTCATGAGAGGTGTAGAACTCGGTCTCGTTGATCTGCGGTGCGCTCTGGTTGAAGCCGCACGCCCCCATGAAAGACAGGGTCTCATCGATGCGCTGGGCCAGATCCTGATAACGCTCGGCCAGGGGCGAACGTTTGACGAAGCCGAGATTCCAGCGATGCACTTCATGCAGATTGGCATAGCCACCCGATGCGAAAGCACGCAGCAGGTTCATCACGCCGACCGACTGGAAATAACCCGTCTCCATACGTGCCGGATCGGGGATACGCGCGGCCTCGGTGAATTCGGGGCCGTTGATGATATCGCCGCGGTAGCAGGGCAGCGTAACGCCGTTCTGCGTTTCGGTATCGGAAGAGCGCGGCTTGGCATACTGCCCCGCCATACGTCCGATCTTGATCACCGGCACCTTCGCGCCGAAGGTGAGCACGACAGCCATCTGAAGCAGCACGCGGAATGTGTCGCGTACGATATCGGCCGTGAACTCGTTGAAGCTCTCGGCACAGGCCCCACCCTGAAGCACGAAGGCTTCGCCGCGTGCCGCCTTGGCAAGCTGGCTCTTCAGGCGCCGCGTTTCGCCCGCAAACACCAAGGGCGGATATCGCCGCAGACGGGCTTCGACAGAGTCGAGCGCGGCTGCATCCAGATAATGCGGTGCCTGGCGTATGGGGTGCGACCGCCAGCTCGACGGCGTCCAGCCGGCGTGCAGGGCAGATTCGCGGGTCGGGTGCATGAGTAGAGTCTTCCTTGAGCCGAAAAAAGGGCTCTTACTATGAAACGTATTGAGCGTTCCGGCTAGGGGTCAGCCCGCACGCACGCGGCGAAAGGTCAGATTCCAGCGCCTCTCTCCCGTCAGCTCGTGATACCCGGGGCGAAGCGGCGCAATGCCATGATAGGCAAGACGCGATTTCCCACCCCAGACGATAACATCGCCGCTCAGCACCGTGACCCTGCGCGTCGGGTCGGTACGGTTTGCGCCACCGAAAAGGAACCGCGCCTCAAGCCCCAGAGACACCGAGACGACAGGACTGTCGAGTGCGGTCTCGTCCCTGTCCTGATGCAGCCCCATCCGGGCGCCCGGTGCATAACAGTTGATCAGACAGGCCTGCGGGTCGAACGATCCGAACCCGGCACGAGCCGCCATATCGCGCGCAAACCGTGCCCAGTTATCGGGCATTGCCGGCCAGGGATGCCCACTGAGCGGATCGCGGGGCTCATAGCGATAGCCCGCCTGATCGGAATGCCAGCCAAGCGTGCCACAATTTGTCATCTCGACCGAGAAAAACCGGCCGCCCGGGGTCATCAGCCTGCGTAAGGGCGCTTCTGCAACGATGGTTCGAAGCTGCGTCATCAGGGTTTGCTGATAATGCAGCGCTGCACCCGGATAGAAAACCGCGCCCAGGCCGAGCGTTTCATTGGCACGTATGGGGGCAAACAGGTCATCCATCATGATGGAGCGTATAATAGGCTCTTGCCGCCTCGATGCGCACGAATTACTTGATTCCGTTATCAGCGCCAGTGATCGGCTTCGTTCCGAGATGGCATACAATGCTCCTGTGCGGCTTTCGCAGCGGGACGAAACTGCAAGGGACAGCTTTCATGGCAAAGCTCCGTCGCGGCGCCTTTCTGGCCGCCACTCTGTTTGTTCTGCCTGCCGGCACGGCTTTCGCCCAGTTTACGGGGCAGAATGCGCCGAACGAAGCCCATGCCCCGCAGAACAACAGCAACGATACGGGCGTGGAATATCACGGCAAGGGCGAACATCTGACCGCCAAGGGGCGCCACTCCCTGCCGCCCGGCTATCAGGAAGCACCGAGCACGGAATTCAAGCATGGTCCCGATCCGGATCATGCCGATAACGTGCAGCGCGACGCCGTGACAGGCGCCGATCTCAGCAAATTCGGCTCCGCCTACTCCAATTCCAGCCCTGTACAGAGCGGCCAGCTTGGCGATGCGAGCGGCAATGGCTGGGTCGCGCCGCGCCAGTAATCCCTGACCCGGTGCCCTTTGATCCCGGTCACTCAACCAGTCGGCTTGCCCGGCTGGTTTTTTTTCAGCTGACTTTCCCTGCCTGCCCGTACAGGATTTTGCGGTGATGTCATGGCATTCCATGGCGCCCCGCCTCTCTGGCAGCATCCGCCGGGTCGGTATGCGCCAGTCTTTGCCAGCGTTCACGGCATAACGCGACCCGCATCTGGCAGACCGCCTCTTTCAGGCCCTTTCCCCTGGCGTAATCCTGCATTGCCATCACAGCCGCACGAGCGTGCCGGAACTCCCTTCTTCCGCTCAGGTTGATGCTTTCATGCTCACCGCCCGATTTCCGGATGCGCCTGAACAGGCGCCGGAACAAGGCATTGTGGAAAGGATTGTCGTTATGCCCTCACTCAAGCTGCGCGATGGCAACAGCATTCACTTCAAGGATATGGGACAGGGCCGCCCCGTCCTGCTGATCCATGGCTGGCCCCTGACAGGCGATATGTGGGAATACCAGACGCTTGCCCTGCTCGAAGCCGGTTACCGTGTCATCACCTATGACCGCCGCGGTTTCGGACAGTCGAGCCATCCTTATGGCGGCTATGACTACGACACCCTGACCGCCGATCTGGCAGAGCTGATCGATTATCTCGATCTGAGCGATCTGACGCTTGTGGGCTTTTCCATGGGTGGCGGTGAGATCGCGCGCTATCTGAGCAGTTACGGCGCCTCACGCCTTGCAGGCGTCGCGCTGATTTCGTCTGTTGCGCCCTATCTGCTTCAGGACCAGAGCAATCCCGATGGCGTACCGGTCGATGTGTTTGCCGAGTTCAAGGCGCAGATCAGGCGCGACCGCTTTCACTTCCTCGCTGAGTTCCTGAAGGGTTTTTACGGTGTCAGCCTGATCCACAAACCCGTCAGTCAGGCACTGATCGACTGGAGCTTCACGCTCGGCATCATGGCGAGCCCGAACGCCACACTCGATTGCATCGACTCTTTCAGCCGAACCGATTTCCGTCCCGACCTGTCCGCCTTCACCCTGCCGACGCTGGTCGTGCACGGCACGGGCGACAAGACCGTACCTTACGAGCTGACCGGCAAGCGCGTCAGCGAATTACTGCCCCATGCACGCTATGTCGAATATGACAGCGCGCCCCATGGTCTGTTTGCCACCGATGCCCAGGCACTGAACCGCGATCTGCTCGCCTTCCTGTCCAGCACCGGCATCTGATCGCCTCGCCTCCCCCGCCGATGCCGGGGGAGGTAAAGCGCTTCAGCCCTGTCGATCGACCTGACGGGTCGGGCTGCGCATGGTGACGAATTCTTCTGCAGTGGTCGGATGAATGCCGATCGTGCGGTCGAAGTCGATCTTGCGCAATCCGGCCGTGACGGCGATCGCAATGCCCTGCATCATCTCGGCAGCGGCATCGCCAAGCATGTGGGCGCCCACAACCTTCTGGCTTTCGCGCTCGACAACGAGCTTCATGAAGGCCTTGCGATCGCGCCCGATCAGGGTCTGACGCAATGGACGGAATGAGGCCGTAAAGACGTCGATATCGGCTTTCGCTGCTGCTTCCTCCTCCGTCAGGCCAACGCTTGCCATGGGTTCCGAGAAAAACACGGCCTTTGGCGTCGTTTCGTAAGACCAGCTTCTGGCGTGATCGGCAAAAAGCGTCTCGGCAAGGGTATGACCCTCTGCAATCGCAACCGGCGTCAGGTTGATGCGATCCGTCACGTCACCGATGGCATAGATACCAGCCACATTGGTGGCTGAGTTCCCGTCGACACAGACAGCACCGTCCCTTGTTTTCACGCCGGCAGCCTCAAGGCCGAGCCCGTCGATATTGGGCTTGCGCCCCGTAGCGAAAAACACGCAATCGGTTTCGATGGTCTCACCATTGCCCAGAATGACGCGGTAATGCCCCTCACCCAGCTTTTCGATGCGCTCCGGGCTTTGAGCCGCATGAACCGCAATACCGTGATGCGGCAGAGCCTCACTCAGTTTCTCGCGTAATTCCGTATCGAACCCGCGCAAAGGCAGATCCTGACGAAAAACCAGATCGACCTTCGAACCCAGACCCGAGAAAATACCGGCAAATTCGATGCCGATATACCCGCCCCCGATGATGCAGATACGCTCCGGGCGTTCCTTCAGGTGAAATGCCTCATCCGAAATGATTGCATGCTCCGCGCCCTCGATCGGCGGGCGTGTCGGGCGACCGCCCGTGGCAATGACGATACGCTTTGCTGTCACACGGCGGGGCTCGGCCTGTTCGTCCAGTGGGCCCGGCCCGATCTCGATGGTGTTGGCGTCGATCAGCTTCGCACGCCCGACAAACAGCTCGACCCCCGCCTTGCCCAGCATGGACTTGTAGATCCCGTCGAGACGCTCGATTTCCCTGTCTTTCGCCGCGATGAAACGCGGCCAGTCATGCGCACCGATCCGGACATCCCACCCATAGGCCCGTGCATCCTCGGCAGCTTCGGGGCCTTCCGAGGCATAAACCATCAGCTTTTTTGGCACACAGCCGAGATTGACGCAGGTGCCGCCCCAGTGGCGGCTTTCGGCAACAGCCACCTTCGCCCCGTGCTGGGCCGCAATACGTGCGCAGCGCACACCGCC
Source organism: Asaia lannensis NBRC 102526 (assembly GCF_024054035.1). Taxonomy (GTDB): domain Bacteria; phylum Pseudomonadota; class Alphaproteobacteria; order Acetobacterales; family Acetobacteraceae; genus Asaia; species Asaia lannensis. The sequence goes on along the minus strand of NZ_JAMXQU010000007.1, from coordinate 70,642 downwards.
AGACCCGGCACCTATGACGAAAAGATCGAAATCGGGCATGAAGCTCTCTCCAGTTGAAAATGGCCGATCAAACAAAACGCGGCCGGGAAGACTCCCGGCCGCGCATGGCGTGTCAGCACTCTGTCTTGCGCCCGTTCAGAACGGGGCGGGTGGGCTCAGCGTTCCGCAAAAGCCTTCTCGACGACATAAGACCCCTGATTGCTCATGTTGCCTTCATCGAAGCCCATGGAGAGCAGGAGCTTTTCTGTATCGGCCAGCATCTCGGGCGAACCGCAGATCATCACGCGGTCATGCTCGGGATCGAGCTTGGGCAGCCCCAGATCCTCGAAGATCTTGCCGTTCTCGATCAGCGTGGTGATACGATCGGTCACGGCAAATTCTTCACGCGTTACAGCCGGATAGTATTTGAGCTGCTTGGACACATATTCGCCAAGGAATTCATGCTTCGGCAGATCGTGACGGATGTGGTTCATATAGGCCAGCTCGCCCGACACACGCACGGTGTGGCTCAGCACGACATTCTCGTAACGCTCGTAGCATTCCGGATCTTCGATGAGGCTCATGAAGGGCGCAAGACCCGTACCCGTCGAGAGGAAATAGAGGTTACGGCCCGGGCGCAGATTGTCGAGCAGCAGAGTCCCGACCGGCTTGCGGCCGACCAGCACGGTGTCACCCACCTTCACATGGCGCAGACGCGAGGTCAGCGGGCCGTCTTCCACCGCAATCGACAGGAATTCCAGCTCTTCCTCGTAATTGGCCGAGGCGATGGAATAGGCGCGCAGAAGCGGCTTGCCCTCGACCTCGATGCCGATCATCGTGAACTGGCCGTTCTCGAAGCGCAGACCGGGGTCGCGCGTGCAGGTGAATGTAAACAGACGGTCGGTCCAGTGATGAACGCTAAGCACTTCACAGGCCTGAAGATGCCCGTATTCCTTGCTCGGGGGGGCAAGGTGGTACTGGCCGGGATGACCCTCGACAGGCAAGAGGCCGGACAGGGGCTCATCAATGGTCGGCATCGGCAGAGAGACAGGCGCGTTCATTGGCACTCTTTCGCAGGGAACAGGGGGTGGGCGGTCTGAAACCGCCCAAAGTGGCGAATTTTCTAGAGCATCCTTCCGCCATTTGAAAACCCCACAGCTGCGCCTGTTTTAAATTATTACGACGATTTTGGATGCGTCCTTGCAATAAACTGCGACACGTTATCGTGCATTTCCTTCAGCGCGGGCAGATGCGCATAGACCATATGACCCGATGCATATTGCTTGATCTCGATATTTTTCGCGAGCGCACGCGGGATCGGCAGGTGGCGCATTTCATACACCCCTTCGAAATAAGGCGTGCCGAGATCGTAATATCCCTGGTTCAGCATGACCTGTAGCGAGGGATTGGTTTTCATGGCCATGGCCAGATCGGGCAGCACGTTGGGCTCGCCACGCGCCGGGCCGCGCTGGTCGGGCTGCTTGTGGGTGAAGCTCCATTTGCCGATGCTATGGGCGCTCACGCGATATTCCATATAGCCATCGCCGAAGGACGGATCGGCCCCGTAATGCAGCGTCTTGCGTGCATAATCGTTGAACGCCGCCACATAGGCCGATTCCATGGCTGCAGATTGCGGATCGTAGGCCGGGCGCTGGGCCAGAGGGTCGATGCTCGGACCTGAAAAGCGGCTGTCGAGACGACCCGTATCCTGCCCCTCATCGCCAAGAAGCGTCTTGGCAAATTCGCCGCCATTCACGCGCAGATCGGCCTTGATGAGATAATCGACAGGCAGCCCGGTATAGCGATGCAGTTTCTCGGCCGTAGCCTTGAGCTTTTCGTCGCTGATGCCGGTGCCATCCTGCAGGGCGGCGGTGTAATCGGTCAGGGCGAAATGCTCGACCTCGGTCAGGAAGGCCTTGAGATCGGCAGGCTGGTCAGGAAGCTTGTGGTGGTACCAGGCAGTCGCGGCAAAGCTCGGCAGGCCAAGCACATAAGGCTGGTCGTTACTCGGGTTGCCCTGCGCGCGATCGATGGAATTGCCGTAATTCAGGATCTGGGAAAGCAGGATCACGCCGTTGAGGTCGATGCCTTTCTCATTGGCCAGTGCATTGGCAATAATGGCCGAACGCGTCGTGCCATAGCTCTCGCCGAACAGGTATTTGGGCGAATTGTAACGCCCGTGACGGGCAAGAAACTGCGCGATGAAGTCGGTGAAGGCGGCTGCATCGGGGTCGGTACCGTAAAACGCCTTGTCGCGATCCTTGCCGATCACACGACCGAAACCCGTGCCCGGTGCATCAATGAAGACGAGATCGGTCGAGTCCAGCAGGGAATCATCGTTATCGACCAGTCTGTATGGGGCTGCGGGGGTATGCACATCGTCCGATGTCACGACACGCTTGGGGCCGAGCGCACCCATATGCAGCCAGACCGTCGCAGAACCGGGCCCGCCATTATAGACGAAGGTGATCGGGCGGTTTTCGGGATGCGCGCCCTTCTTGAAATAGGCGACGTAGAAAATGGAGGCGACGGCCTGAGGCATTTTCGGGTCGGGATTGGCGTCGTCCCAGCCATCGGGATGCACGATCAGCGTGCCGGATTCCGCCTGATAGGGCACAGCCTGCCCGCGAATGGTCACACTGCCATCGCTCAGAACATGCTGTGGCTTCATCAGAAAAGCCGGGCCATGCACCTCACCGGGGACGCCATCGGGGCCGCCATTGGGGCCGGGCGGAGGCGGCGGTGGCCCCATATGCGGCGGCGGTGCATCGGGGGCAGCGAGCGCCGTGCCGCCCATCAGGGCAGCGAGGGCGAGGAAAGCAGGAAATCTTGAGGCTTGTCTGAACCGCACTGGGTTCTCCTTAGTATCGCGTCGCACAGGACACGCCGCGGCGTATCGTTTCGGTCGCGTATAGGAAAACGAAACGTTCCGGGCTGCAAGTCTCCCGTTGCAGCAAAGCGTGTCATAACGCACAAACGCTTCTATGGATTCAGCACTCTCCCCCGCCGATCACGCGCTCTCCGTTGCGATCGAGGAAACCGGCCTCTCCCCCTCCCCCAAGGAGGAGCCACGGCTGCTCAAACTGATCGCAAGAAGTCTCGTGCCGGGGACGAACACCATTCTCGCCTCGGAATACGAACGCCTGATCTGCGACGTGCGACGCAAGGAGTGGGCAGCGCAGCTGATGAATCTGACCCGACGTGCGGGTGAGCTCTGGATCGGCAAGGCGGATATGCTGGATGCGGTCAGCCGCGTGCATGACCCGCGCGCCACGCCGGAATTGCTGCGTGCCACGCTCGATGACACGCTGGCCGCGCGTTTTCGCGATATGGGCCACACGCCGCGCGATGTGCTTGAGGCCGTTCAGGCCGATCTGACCGATGCGGGCACGTTCCTGTCCGGCGGGCAGATCGACCGTCTGGCTCAGGTGATTGCCTCGGCATTCGGCGTGGAAGATACCAGCTTCGAAGCCGAACTGATCGCCAGCGAAAAAGCGCGACGCGAAGAGGAAGAGCGTATCGAGGCCCGTGCCGAGGCACGACGCAAGCGCGAGAACGAGCGCCTCAAGGCGTGGGAAGAAAGCCTTGTCGGGTTCGATCAGGTGCCCGCCATCCTGCACTGTACCCCGCGTGAGGCCCTGCGCTGGATTGCAGAAAACCGCCTGCCGGTCACACGACGCACGCCCCAGCCCGACGGCACCGAAAAATTCGAATTCGATCCCGAGATCCTGCGTCGTCTGCGCTCGCAACTGTCCGAATGGCGCGGGGGTGAACGCGGCACGCCTGCACTGGCTGGGCGCAAGGTTGGCAATGCCGTGATTGCTCGCGTGGCAGCGCTCGATCGTTATGTCGCGCATTTTCGCACGGCCCGCTCGCTCAAGCGCCGCATCACACTGGTGACCGGTCCGACCAATTCGGGCAAATCCTATACGGCGCTCAATGCTCTGGCCAACGCCGAGAGCGGTCTCGCCCTCGCACCTTTGCGCCTTCTGGCCCATGAATTCCGCGAATCCCTGCTGTCTCGCGGCGTACCGGCCTCTCTGGCCACGGGCGAGGAACGCATCGAATTCCCCGGTGCGCGCCATCTGGCCGCCACGGTCGAGATGTGCCCCTTCCATAACCCGGTCGATGTTGCGCTGATCGATGAGGCGCAGATGCTGATGGACCCCGATCGCGGTGCTGCATGGACTGCCGCAATCATGGGCGTGCCAGCGCGTCATCTGTACATTCTGGGCGCCCCAGACTGTATTCCGCTCATCAGGCGTATTGCCGAACTCTGCGATGACCCGCTGGACGAAATCAGCCTCGAACGCAAATCGCCGCTTCGCGCGGCGGGTGCACCTTTGCGCCTGCGCGATCTCGAAGCGGGCGATGCGCTCATTGCCTTCTCCCGTCGCGAGGTGCTGGATCTGCGCGCCGAGCTGCTGACGCTCGGCAAGCGCGTGGCCGTGGTCTATGGTGCCCTCAGCCCCGAAGTGCGTCGTGCCGAAGCTGCACGCTTCAATAATGGCGAGGCCGAAATCCTTGTAGCAACCGATGCCATCGGCATGGGCCTCAATCTGTCCATCAAGCGTGTGGTGTTCAGCGCGCTGCGCAAATATGACGGCAAGCAGACACGCGATCTGACCGCGCAGGAAATCAAGCAGATCGGCGGGCGTGCCGGGCGATACGGGCATCATGAAAACGGTATCGTCGCCGTGCTGGGCGAGGCCGGCACACCGGCGCACATACGCAGGATGCTGACCGCCCCGCCGGAGCCCATTACCGAGCTGCGTCCGCTCGTTCAGCCCGACGCCGATATCGTGCGCGCCGTGGCCGAAGAAATCGAGACAGATAGCCTTTATGGCGTGCTCGTACGCATCAAGCGCGCCGTGTTGCGTGCCGATGACCCCAATTACCGTCTGGCTGATATGGATCAGGCTTTCGAAATCGCCTCGGCACTGGAAGGTGTCGAGGGGCTCTCGCTCACCCAGCGCTGGGTTTACGCCATGTGCCCTATCGACGAGCGTGATAACGGTATTTCGCGCCTCGTCGGCTGGGCCAGCGACCATGCTGCGGGTCGCCGGGTACCGCCCCCCGGCACGGGCCGACTGGTCCAGCCCTCACAGGCCGGGCGCGAAGAACTCGAACGCGCTGAAAAGCGTCACAAGCGCCTTGTGGCGTGGCGCTGGCTCTCGCTGCGCTTTGCCGATGCCTATACGGACAAACAGGCTGCCGAGGACAACACCACGACACTGAATGACTGGATCGAAGCCGTATTGCGCCAGCAGAGCCGCGAACGCGAGCACCAGAAGCGCGGCGCGCCCGGTCAGCGTCCCGGGGGCAAACGCGGTTTCGGTGGCCGCCCATCTGGGCGTGAACCAACCAGGTCGAGCGGCTCGGATCGCGATGCCCCGACCGGTCGTACGGCTTCGACGCAGAAAGGCCCGAGGAACGGACGCGGCCCCCAACCCGGTGGTGGCGTTAAAAAGGGCAGCCGCAACAGGCACTGATCCCCACTATCGCTGCGACGTATCGCCACGCGCAGTCCCGAGGCGCTGCAACCCGGTAGGGTGGGAGCGCCTTTCTGTTTGCGCGCCGCCCTATCTGCGATCGCGGCGCGCGCCTCCCTTGCACACTTCCCGCAGACGCCGAGAAAATGGAGTCGCGTCGGCAAGACGACCACCGCCAAGGGCGGTATAGGCCCGGCTCAGACAATCCGGCTAAAGTCCGGGAAACGGCTTGAATACTGGATTTTTCGCGTCTTCATCGCCAAGGCGCAGAGCGGTAGCGGCTTCTCGCATGGGCGTGGCCAGCAGGCCCCGAAGAAGATTTTCCCGGAATCGACGCAAAAAGTTCTTCCATTCGTCATAAAAACCGCGCTAGCTTTTCTTTGCGGCAACCGAAGTCGCTTCAAATAATTCTTCAGAAATTACTCTGGAGAATGAAGTAAAGTTCGGCCAACGCAAAATAGTGCGCATCGTGCGCCATGTGAAGAAGGAATACAGATATGTCGTCTGGTTTTTCCGTAAGCACATTTTCGTCGAAAACTATGACCTCGGTCCGGGTTTTCTCTGCAGATGCCAAATATACAGGGGTCGGCCCACCGTAAAGGTGCGCCAGGGCCCTCCGCCACCCGCTTTCGCAGGCTATGCGCAGGGCCACCCATTTTGTCTCTCCTCCTCAGATACTCTCTGCTTTCCAGTTTCGCTTCTTGGTCGACTTTCCAATACCGGGATTGAGACAGTTACAAGGGTCCAGATCCCGGTAGTGGCCCAATAAAGCCTCACCCGCCTCGTAAAGATGACCGAGATTATGCTCCGCAGGGTAACGGGCGCCCCGCTTATCGAGCAGTTCGAGCATTTCATGCTCTACAGCTTCGGCTGATTCACCCGGCTTCAGCACATAATCCTGATGCATGACGTGGCAGAGAAAATGCCCGTAATAGAGCGTGGTTTCTATGCGTGAGGCAATGCGCTCTGGCAGTACCTCGAACCAGTTCTCATCATTGCGACGCAGGGCGACATCGAGCGCCACGATCTCCCCCACCCTGTCACCGTGAACATTGCGATAGCGCACAGCAGCACCCGCCGCGGCAAAACGATGCAGGAAGGCGCGCGTGCCTTCATCCGGAGTACAGGCAAACCAGTCTCCCTCTCCGCCCGAGATAGCCCCGGCCAGATGGGTCTTCACATCGTCGGCAATACGACGGGAAACGCGCAGCATGAGATGATGCTCGAAGCGTTTTTCAAAATCGCGCATTCTGGCGGGTATCTGCTGCGGCAGAAGGCGCCCCAGTTTCTGCATGATACGATCGGTCAGATGAGAGGGCAGAAAGCGGCTTTTCGAAAAGAAATCGTCAGCCCAGGCCTTGAGCGCGAATAACCGGGGGATGACGCCTGTCCCCGCATAGCGGATCAGGGCCACCGTGTCGCGACCGTATGCCTCAGCCACCTGAAACGCCTCACGGTGCATGTATTCGCCCGCAATCGGCAGTTCTTCATGCGCAGTCAGGAGATGCCGACGCAGTTTCTCGAGCGTGGAAGTGCTGTTGGTCCCGATATAGAAGACCTGCGTATCCTTCTCGGCCGGGAACGTATCCACGCGAACGGCGAAAACGATCAGCTTGCCCGCATTGCCCGAGGCCTCGAACCAGCGTTTCTCATCCTGGTTATAGCGCGCAGGTGTATCGGCCTCGATGTCGCGTACATGCGTCTTGTACGACTCGTCATGCCCCTTCGCGCCGGTCCATTCGATTTCATCCGCTGTCAGCGCCCCGCTTTCCAGACGGCCCAGAGCCTTGACGGGATCGCTATCGAGTTTCACGCCCAGATGATTGACCAGCTCGAGTCGACCCTCGGCCGTCACACGTCCGTAAAGCGCCATTTCGGTATAGGCGGGTCCACGCTGCACCAGCGCACCGCCGGAGTTGTTGCTGATCCCGCCCAGAACGGATGCCCCTATGCAGGATGATCCGATTACCGAATGCGGCTCGCGTCCATGACGGGCCAGAACGGTTTCAAGCTTGTGCAGGGTCGTGCCGGGCAGACAGATAACCTGCTTTCCGCCACCCAGAAGATGAATACCGCGCAGACGACGCGTGTTGAACAGAATGACAGGGCGATCGTAATCGTCACCATCGGGTGTCGAACCGCCGGTCAGGCCGGTATTGGCCGCCTGAACGATGATGATCTGTCCGGCAGCTACGCAGAGCTCTGCCGCGCGCCAGAACTCGACCAGCGTGCGCGGCCGGATGACAGCGCGTACCGGTCCCGATCCGAAGCGAAACCCCTTCGTATAAGGTGCAGTCGCATGGGGGGCGACCAGAACATGGGGCGTCCCCACGATCTGACGCAGCAATACGAGCAGCCGATCAGCGTGTAATGTCGGTTCCGTCAAAGGCATGGTGATCTTCCTTGTCACTTCGATCATGCCCGTCGACCCGCTTTGGCCCGGGCATCGGGCGACCCTGCGCGCAAAAACGGGCAAAGGCCAGCAACCTTCGCCCGCTTCTTTCAGCCGATGCGGGTCAGACCGCCCATATAGGGATGCAGTACGGCCGGGATCTCGATCGCCCCGTCTGCCGTCTGTCCGTTCTCCATAACTGCAATCAGGGTGCGGCCCACAGCCAGACCGGAACCGTTAAGCGTATGCACAAAAGCCGGGCCGTTCTCGGTGCGGTAACGCGCATTCATGCGGCGTGCCTGAAAATCGCGTGTATTCGAACACGAAGAGATTTCGCGCCATGCGTTCTGTCCGGGCAGCCAGCCTTCCAGATCAAAGGTCTTGGCAGCCCCGAACCCCGTATCGCCAGCGCAAAGCAGCATACGGCGATACGGAATATTCAGGCGTTCGAGAATGGTCTCGGCACAGCGCGTCATGCGCTCATGCTCGTCTGCACTGGCCTCCGGTGTCGTGACCGATACCAGCTCGACCTTGCTGAACTGATGCTGCCGCAACATGCCACGCACATCGCGCCCGGCCGACCCGGCCTCGGAGCGGAAGCAGCTCGACAATGCTGTCATGCGCAAAGGCAGGGTCTTTGCATCGAGAATATCGCCCGCGACGCTGGCCGTCAGAGGCACTTCAGCTGTCGGGATCAACCAGCGTCCATCTGTGGTCTGAAACGAATCCTCGGCAAATTTGGGCAGCTTGTCCGTGCCGTACATGGCTGCATCGTTGACCAGCAGCGGCACGATGGTCTCGCTATAGCCGAACTCCTGCGTATGTGTGTCGAGCATGAACTGGCCGAGCGCACGCTCAAGACGCGCCAGAGCACCACGCAGCACAGTGAAGCGCGCACCGGACAGCTTGGATGCGGTGGGGAAATCCATCAGTCCAAGCTGCTCGCCGAGTTCGAAATGCTGCCTGGGCTCGAAATCGAAAACCGGTACATCACCCCATTGGTGAACGACCTGATTGGCGTCTTCATCGCGCCCTTCGGGCACGCTCTCATCCAGACGATTGGGCAGGCTGGCCAGTGTCGCGCTGATCTCGCCCTCGATCTGCGAGGCGCTGACCTCGAGAGCTGCGATATGATCGCGGAGTTCGACGGCTTTCTGCTCGAGCGCGCTCGTATCCTGCCCGGTCTTCTTGCCCTGCCCTATCTCTTTCGCCAGAACCTTGCGCTGGGCCTGCTGCTCCTGAAGAGCCTGAAGCGCCGCACGGCGTTCCTCATCGCGTCTGACCAGATCGCCGGCCACTGGCGACAGGCCACGTCGGGCCAGAGCCGCATCAAAACCAGCCGGGTCGGCGCGAAGGGCGCGCAAGTCATGCATTGGAATAGTGTCCTGTCAGGTTCAGTCGATCGCCGCAGGGCGCGGCTCGGCAAAACGGGCCGTCACGATCGAGATTTCATACAGAAAGATCAGGGGCACGGCGAGACCCACCTGGGTAATCACGTCGGGCGGGGCGAGTACGGCGGCAATTACGAATGCACCGACAATGGCGTAACGCCTGAATTTCTTCAGGCTCGCTGCAGTCACGATGCCAACACGCGCCAGAAGCGTCAGAACGACGGGCAGTTCGAACGCCACGCCGAACGCCAGAATGAGCTTCATCACCAGAGACAGATAATCGGAGACCTTGGCCTGCAATTCGATATGCATGCCATGCGACCCCGCAGGCGCGGTCTGGAACGACAGGAAGAAGCGCCACGCTATGGGAAAGATGAAGTAATAGGCGAGCGTCGCCCCCACCAGAAACAGCACCGGTGTTGCGATCAGAAACGGCGCAAAAGCCCGCTTCTCGTTACGATACAGACCGGGAGCGATAAAGATCCAGGCCTGCATGGCGATGATGGGGAAAGAGAGGAAAGCCGCGCCGAAAAAGGCCACACGCACATAGGTGAAAAACGCCTCTGAAAGCGCCGTGTAGATCAGATGCGGCTCCTCGCCCTGCTGACGCATGATACGTGCCAGAGGATCGGCGAGAAACAGATAGATCTGTTCCGAAAAATGATAGCAGACCAGAAAGGCAACGATGAACGCCGCCAGAGACCAGATCAGTCTTTTGCGCAGCTCGATCAGGTGATCGAGAAGCGGCATGGCCTTGTCATCGATAGAATCGTTATTCGTCATGGCGCTGTCGGACATTCAGGCTGGATCGCCCCATGAGCATGGATCGGGGCGGTTGAATCTGGATCGGACGATGCTTCAGTCACAGGCTGCGCTGCCGAATGACTGGCAGAGCGTTGAGCGACAGGCGGCACGGTCTGCGGCGCGTCCACGGCGGGCGGATCGAGCGAGACGCGGCGCCCGCTATGGATCACGCGCATGGGCGGAATGATTGCAGGCGCGTGCCACAGGGTTTCTTCGTGGCGCAGACGGCGTGCCGTGGAAGGCGGAAGAATGGAGGGACCACCCGGTTCGTCAGGTTTCTCCACAGATGTCTGCGGCTCGGTCGTCGCCACGCCCGGCCCCGATACGGGAATGGCGGAAGGCGCTGCGTGGGCCGGTGAGGAAAGCGAGGGGGGCGGCGTGAAATCGAGACTTTTGCTGATCGTCTGATCTGAATCGATCGTGCGTGCGATACGGTCGCGAAAATCGAAGCGCTTGAGGTCGCGCAGATGATCGCGCGCCTCGCCCAGATCGGCTTCGCGTATCATGTCATCGACATGGCCCTGAAATTCGGACGCCATGCGGCGCACCGCCTTGATACCCCGGCTGACGGCGCGAATGGCGGTCGGCATGTCCTTGGGGCCGATGAAAACCAGCGCCACAACAACGATCAGCGCAATTTCCGACCAGCTAAAATCGAACATCTTCCCCACTCATTCCAAAAACCGGATCGTACAGATCCGCTCCGGTCTAGCCCATGCCCTTCTGGGTGACGATACGCTCATTACGTCCCGATGCGTCGGGATCGAGCAAAAGCTCCTCGCGTCGCGGCAGGGCGTTGAGATCGCTCAGTCCGAAACTGCTCAGGAAATGTGACGATGTTCCCCATAAAATGGGGCGTCCCGGTACTTCCTTGCGCCCTCTGGGCATGATCAGTCCATCTTCGATCAGCGCATCGAGTACGGTCTGGCTCAGCGACACGCCACGTATGCCCTCGATATCGGCACGCGTGCAGGGCTGATGATAGGCGATGATCGCCAATGTTTCCATGGCGGAACGGCTGAGACGGCGTGGTTTCTCGACAACGCGCGTCAGAGCGGGCGCAATTTCCGCACGTGTGCGGAACTGCCAGCCACGCGCCACCGCCACGAGTTCCACCGCGTGGTCCTCATAACGCGCGATGACACGCGCCAGAACCGGGCCGAGACGGGCCTCATCTGCACCCTGCGAGGCCAGAAACTGCTTGAGTGCATGTTCAGGAACTGGCTCGGCACTCGCGAAAATCAGACCTTCGACCAGCCTGGACAGGGCCTCGGTGCCGTCTCCATCCAGATCGTGCATCATCGTCTGCTGCCCGGAATTCTCAGGCACACTCACAACTGGCCGCAGTGTCTCGGCGGACTTCGGCCCAGGCGATATCGGGTCAGGCCCGTTATGATCGGACATCAGTTTTCCGCTTCCTCCTGCCTGTCGTCCTGCGCTGTGTCCCGAAAGGCATCCTGAGGTGCCCTGAGCATGATTTCCGCAAAACTCGTTTCCTGCCTGAGCTCCACGGCGCCGGTCTTGGCCATTTCCAGACCGGCCACCAGGGCACTGGCCATCGCTGCCGCGCGTGCTCGTGGCGAGGTGGAAGACTGCGCCGGCAACAAAGCCGTCAGCTTCTGCCAGCCGGCAACCTCGCTGGCATTGAGCAGACGCTGCAATGCCGAGACCGCCTCTGTCACCGTCCAGTAGCGCGGGCGCGGCGGCGCGTAGATACGCTTGCGGCCACGGCGGCGTGTCATGGCCAGATAGGCCCCGATCAGCCCCATCATATCCACACGCAGACCGGAACGGTCGATCCTGGTCATGTCTTCGGCGTATCCGCGGGCAAAGACATCCTCACCCAGACGCGGACGCCGATCCAGCCAGACGGAAAGCGCCCGGATGGCTTCCAGCTCCTGCAGGCGCCCCTGAAGCAGTTCGGCGGCGTCTTCCGCCTCGGTGTCCGGCTCGTTTTCAGCGGGTAGCAGCAGACGCGATTTGAGCCAGGTCAGCCACGCTGCCATGACAAGCCAGTCCGCTGCCAGTTCGAGCCGTATCTGACGCGCCCCCTCGACGAAAGCGAGATATTGCTCGACCAGCTGCAGGATCGAGATCTGCGCCAGATCGACCTTCTGGGCACGCGCCAGATCCAGCAGCAGATCGAGCGGCCCCTCGAACCCGGTCAGGGAAAGATGAGGCGCGGTCTCCAGCTCCGCATCGGACAGAAAGACAGCGCCTCCCTCACCCATATCGGTCAGAAAACAGCCGGGGTGCAGGCAATGGAACGCGCATGCAGGCGCACACAGAATGCACGCGCAGACTGCGCCGTATCGAAACCGCCCACACGCAGGCGATAGAATACGTGACCATTGATCGTCTTCTGCTCGATCATGGGCGTACGATCGCTCAGCAGGTCGCTGGCCTGCTTCGACAGTCTGCTCCAGGTCGCCTTCGCATCGGCATCGCTGCCAAGAGCAGCGAGCTGGATCATATGACCGCCCGAAGCAGGTCTGGCCGAAGATGATGCCGCGGGCTTTTCCGGTGCAGCCGGAAGCGGAGCGGACGTTACGGGGGCCGATGTTGCGGGGGCGTCGGTCACAGAGGATTTCTGCACGGTCGGTTTACGCGGCGTTTCGTCAGCCGATCCAGCACCGCTCTCAGGCAGTTTCTGCACCGATGTGTCTGGCAGGCCAGTGGGAGCACCCTGGATGGGAGCATTCTGGCTGACAGCATTCTGGGTGGACGTATCCTGCCCGGCTGCGTTCTGACCCGCAGGACCCGAAGCCGCAGCCCCGTCCGCGGCAGGCGCGTTGACCTGGGCCGTTGACGCAGAATCCGCGCTCTGCGCACCCGAGGACTGAGCCGCAGAAGCATTTTTGTCAGCAGGCGGTGCCTCGGGCGCAGTACGGGCAGCCAGCGCCTCGGGGCGCGGTTGCTCCGGCTCGGGTGCCAGATGGGCCTCGCCCTGACCTGTCACGTCGAGATCGGTGCCGTCGCCCATGATCTGCATGCCACCCGGATCGGCAGGCCGGTCGCGCACGGGGCCGGGCGGCGGCCCGATAACCGGGATACCGCTTGTATGCCCGCCCATAAGCGACCAGCCGCCCACACCGAGCACAAGAAGCGCACCGAGCCCGGCCGCACCATAAACCAGACGACGCGTCATCACGTCCGAGCCAAGCAGGGCAGAGAGACCGCCCCCCGCACTGCGACGACGGAAAACGGGTTCCTCGTCGTAATCGGCGCTCAGGCGCTCGCGTGGCGACGACGCTCTCGATGCAGAGCCACCCGTTTCATGCGCGGCGCCATAGCTCTCATCGGGAGAGGAAGGCGGTCGCGTATCGGTAAAGCGCGGATCGCTTGCGCGTCGATCGGCGCTGCGTCCCGTTTCCTGTCGGGGGCGCTCGTAGCTCCCCTCATCCCCGGGCCGATCATCGCGCCAGTCTGGCGTGTCGTCGTTCATCGCATCTCCTCAACCGGCTCGACACCGAGAATAGCCAGACCGCAGCGCAGCACGCTGGCGACCGACGCCACAAGCGCGAGCTTGGCCAGACTCGCCGGGCGGTCCTGCTCGTGCAGGAAACGCAGCGTCGTATCCTCACGGCCCTTGTTCCACAAGGCGTGGAAATCTGCAGCGAGTTCACCGCAATAATAGGCAATGCGATGCGGCTCGCGCGTCTGGGCAGCGCCTTCGACCACACGCGGGAAGGTGGAAAGACGACGCAGCACGGCAAGCTCGACATCCGAGCCAAGGCGAGACAGATCGGCTCCGAGCAGCGAGGCATCGCTGGTGATATCCGTGCCGAACATGGTCTCGGCACTGCGCATGACAGAACGGCAGCGTGCATGCGCATACTGCACATAGAAGACCGGGTTATCGCGCGTCTGGGCCACGACCGCATCGAGATCGAAATCCATCTGCGCATCGGCCTTGCGGGTCAGCATGGTAAAGCGCACAGCATCGCGCCCGACCTCGTCCAGCAGGTCGCGCAGGGTCACGAAAGTTCCGGCGCGTTTGGACATGCGCACGGGCTCGCCGCTCTTCATGATGCGCACGATCTGGCACATCACGACCTCGAACTCGGTCTTGCCATCGGTCAGCGCGCTGACAGCCGCTCGCATACGCGAGACATAGCCGCCATGATCGGCGCCCAGTACGTCGATCAGCACGTCGGCTGCTTCGGCCTTTTTGGCGTGATAACCGATATCATTGGCGAAATAGGTGTTGCTGCCATCGGATTTGCGCAGCGCACGATCCACATCGTCACCGAATTGTGTCGAGCGGAACAGGGTCTGAGGGCGCGGCTCCCAGTCTTCGGGCGTCTTGCCCTTGGGGGGCTCAAGAACGCCTTCGTAAAGCAGGCCCTTGGCATCGAGCGCGTTGATCGCTTCATCCACACGCCCACTGGCAAGCGTTTCGGCTTCCGACGAAAACACTTCGTGATGAATACCCAGAGCGGCGAGATCGGTACGGATCTCCTGCATCATTGCCTTGAGCGTCGCGGCACGTACGATATCGAACCAGACCGTCGGATCGGCTGCCTGCCCCGCCTCGTTGGCCAGCGCCTTTCCATGCTCTGCGGCAAGCGCCTCACCGATGGGAATAAGGTAATCGCCCTGATATTGCAGACCTGTGGGAGTCAGGGCCGCAAACGCCTCTGTATCGACCTCGGTGCCGATTGCCTGAAGATAGCGCCAGTACGCAGCCCAGGTGAGCGCAATGACCTGCGCACCGGCATCGTTGATGTAGTATTCTTTGGTGACGTCATAGCCGGTTTTGGCCAGCAGGTTGGCCAGAGCATCGCCTACGACCGCACCGCGACAGTGACCGACATGCATCGGCCCTGTCGGATTGGCCGAAACATATTCCACGTTCACGCGCTTGCCCGCACCCAGACGCGATTCACCAAATCGGGGTCCGGCCTCGATCACACTGCGCGCGACGGATTGCAGCACGTCGGGGCTGAGGGTGAGATTGACGAAACCCGGCCCTGCCGATTCAGCTTTGGCCACGCCGGGCAGCGCCGCAAGCAGGGGAACGAGATCGGCGGCAATATCGGCGGGGCGACGACGGGCGAATTTAGATGCCAGAAGCGCGGCATTCGTCGCCATGTCCCCATGCGAAGGATCGCGCGCCGGCGTGACCTCGACGCGAGCCGCAATCTCGTCAGGCAGATCGGCCACGACCGAGCGCAATGCCTCACGCACCTGCGCCTGTGTGCGGGCAAAAAGGCAGTCTGTGGTGGGCATTGATGTATCGGACATGAAGGGCCTTGGTTCCTGACGTGTTTCTTGCTGCCTGTATCAACCCAGCATGGAGAGTTCCGTCAACCGTCGATGTTCATCCATCGCAAATCGGTCGGTCATTCCTGCAATGTAATCGGCCACAACGCGTCTGCGCCCGTTCTCATCGCCCTGCTTTGCCTTTTCACGCCAGCCATCGGGCAGCAGGCTCGGATCTTCGGCCAATATCTCGAAAATAGAGGTCAGCGCCAAGCGTGCCTTGCGTGTCATGCGCTTCACCTTCCAGTGACGATACATGCGCGCATACAGGAATTTGCGTATTTCCTTGTTCTCCAGTGCCACCTGCTCGCTGAATGCCACGACCGGCCCCGGGGCCTGACGGATGTCGTCGGACGATTCCGGCTTGAGCGCCTCGATATTGGCCCGTGTCTGCACAGTCAGATCGGTTACGAGCACATTGATGACCTGACGGATCGTCTCATGCCTGATGCGTCGCTCACGATCGTAGCGTTCGCTCGCCTTCGCTCCAATCATGGCGCGCTCGAGCGCCGGTCCGACGACAGGCAGAGCGGCAATATCGTCAAAGCTCAGCAATCCGGCGCGCAGGCCGTCATCCAGATCGTGACCGTGATAGGCAATATCGTCGGCCAGCGCCGCCACCTGTGCCTCAGCCGAGGCATAGGTTTCATACTCCAGATGATGCTGGGCATCGTATTCGAGCAGATACGGCGTGGGCCGCCTGACCGGACCATTATGCTTGGCCAGCCCTTCGAGCGTCTCCCACGTCAGGTTAAGGCCGTCGAAATTGTGATAGCGTCCTTCGAGCAGCGTCACGAGACGCAGGGACTGGGTATTGTGATCGAACCCGCCATAATCCTGCATGCAGGCTTTCAGCGCATCCTCACCCGCATGGCCGAAGGGCGTATGGCCCAGATCATGCGCCAGAGCGAGCGCCTCCGTCAGATCCTCGTCCAGTCTCAGCTGACGGGCAATGGACCGCGCAATCTGTGCCACTTCCAGAGAATGCGTCAGGCGCGTGCGAAAGAAATCGCCCTCATGATTGATGAAGACCTGCGTCTTGTACTGCAGCGTGCGAAACCCTGCCGAGTGGATGACGCGATCCCGGTCGCGCTGCCAGGGCGAGCGTGTCGGTGCATCCTCCTCCGGGTGGAGGCGGCCACGCGCGGTTTCGCGACGCACGGCATAAGGGGCGACATCCTGACTGATCATCCACACTCTCCACAATGCACGCTTTAAGAGCGTGGCGTAGCGCATTATATGGGAAAACATGAGCCAGACCACGCCCCCTTCCGATGCGCCCCTCGCGGGTCGTTTTTCGGTCTCGCCCGGTGCCGCCGCCCGGATTGTCGAGATCATCTCGCAGCAGGAGGAGCCTGACGGGCTGGCCCTGCGCGTGGCTGTGCTGGCAGGGGGCTGTAATGGCTTTCAGTATCAGTTCAAGCTCGATACAGACCGGGCTGACGACGATATCGTCATCGAACAGGACGGCGCGACGGTTCTGGTCGATCCTGTCAGTCTCGACCTGCTCGAAGGCGCGCAGCTGCAATTCGTGGACAAGCTGATGGGGGCGCATTTCACGGTCGCCAATCCCAATGCCGCCTCATCCTGCGGCTGCGGTACAAGCTTTTCCCTCGCATGAGCTTCACTTTCGCAAGCTGGAACGTCAATTCCATACGTCAGCGCGAGAAGCACGTGCTCGACTGGCTCGACCGCGTCAAACCCGATCTGCTCTGCCTTCAGGAACTGAAATGCGAAACGCATCTCTTTCCGGCGAGCTTTGCCGAGGCCGGATATCATCCCGTCGTGGTGGGGCAGAAAGGCTATAACGGCGTTGCCATGCTGGCACGCACGCCTGTCGAGGTGGTTCATGAGCGCCTGCCCGGTTTCGCCCATGAAGCCGCGCGCTATGTCGAGATCCGCATGGCGGGCATGACCATTGGCAATCTCTATCTGCCCAACGGCAATTCCGGCGGGCCGGAAGGCTACGCCATCAAGCTCGATTTCTTTGCCGCTCTGGCGGAGCGTGCAAAAACCCTGCGTGACGAGGAAGCCGATTTTGTGTTCACGGGCGATTTCAATGTCTGCCCGACCGACGAGGATTTCGCTCCCGGCGCGCTGAGTCCGGGCGATGCCCTGCTCCGCCCGGAAAGTCGCGCGGGCTGGCGTCGTCTGCTCTGGCTCGGGCTGACGGATGCACTTCGGGCGCTCAGACCTTCAGGGCGCGACTATACTTTTTTCGATTATCAGAATGCCGCGTTTCAGCGTAATGCCGGTCTGCGTATCGACCACGCCCTGCTCTCGCCCAGACTGGCTGAGCGTCTGATCTCGGTAACCCCCGACCGGGATGAACGCGCCAAAGACCAGCCCTCGGACCACATCCCGTTGATCGTCACGCTGGCCTGACCCGACACAAGGCCAACAGGTGGGGGGCTGCCCGCCCCCTTCGCCCGGTCCTGCGCCGACACTGAGAGCACGCGCTACCACGGGTCGCAGCAGACGCCGGAAAACTACCGCGAGACCGAGGCGCAATGCGCCGGCGCAACAGGAGTCAGGGTCTCGATCTGACCCGACAGAACATAATCGCCGAAATCGATCAGAAGCCTGTCTTCGACGCCGTTGGTCCAGAGGCGATCGCTATAGGTCGAATCAGGCAAGAGAGATGTCTCTCCCCCACCGAAGCTTGCTACGGTTACCGGCACGGCGCTTTGTCCCTGAAAGACGGCACTGGGAAGAGAAGCGCTGTCCATGTCCGGCTTTGCGGCACGCAAGGTGCCCAGTGTGGCGTAGTTCGGCGTTGCCCCGTCTGTTGAGGCTCCGTCGAAAATATCGCTCTGCATATGAAGCAGCCCTCTATGGGCCGCATCGAGCAGCACGCCGGTAAACTGCATCGGAAAAATCACCCGCGCGGGTAGCGTCAGGGTCGCGGGCTCGGGTTTGGTGAAATGAACGATCACACGCCCGTCGCGCCGTCGTCTGGCCTCGCCCGCCGTTTCGCTCGTCGTTTCGCCGTCCTGTGTCTGAACGGTGCGAAACAGGAAAGAGTGCCCCTTCTTGTTTTCCAGCGTGGCGGATTGATAGCTGACAAGTGAGGTGCTGCCGTCGCCGCTCGTAATCTGCACCTCCAGCTTCTGACTGACCGACCAGACATCGCACAGGTCGCGCAGCTGATAGGTCGCGTGCCCACTGGCTGCCGCCAAGGATCCTGCCTTGAGACGCGCAAGACCCAGCGTATAGCTGACCTTGTGCGACAGCAGCGCTGGCACCGGAATGGACCGGTGCTCCGCTCGGGCAGGAGACGCCATCAGACACAGAGTCGCAAGACCCACTGCCCGGACGCTCTGCGTCATAGAACCCGCCTTGACGCCCTGCGTCACGAGACGCGTACCGGTTATCCGCTTCACGCGCCCCGCTCCTCCGGTATCAGCTCTTGCGGGTATCGTCGTTTTCTCAGCCGTTCTTCTGGGCTTCATCCTGCTGTGCGCCATCCTTGACGACTGCTGCTTTCGGCTTGGGCGGCAGAATGGCCAGCGAGAGTTCTTTCAGACGGGCCGGCTCGACCGGAGCCGGTGCTTCCATCATCAGATCCTCGCCGCTCTGGTTGAGCGGGAAGAGAATGACCTCACGGATATTCGGCTCATCGGCCAGCAGCATGACGATGCGGTCCACACCCGGTGCCGAACCGCCATGCGGCGGGGCGCCATAGCGGAAAGCGTTCAGCATGCCACCGAAACGCGCTTCGACCACGTCTTCACCATAACCGGCGATCTCGAAAGCACGGATCATGACTTCCGGCAGGTGGTTACGAATGGCACCGGAGGACAGCTCGATACCGTTACAGACAATATCGTACTGATAAGCCTTGATGGTCAGCGGATCCTGCGAGTTCAGTGCTTCGAGCCCGCCCTGAGGCATCGAGAACGGATTATGCGAGAAGTCGATCTGCCCCGTTTCCTCATTGCGCTCGAACATCGGGAAATCGACGATCCAGCAGAAGCGGAAAGCATCCTGCTCGATCAGGTCGAGTTCCTGAGCAATGCGCGTACGCACCTGACCGGAGAACTTGGCTACGGCATCGCCCTCACCCGCCGCAAAGAACACGGCATCGCCTGCCTTCAGGCCGCAAGCCTCACGGATCGCCTCAACGCGATCGGCTTCGAGGTTCTTGGCAATCGGGCCCTTGCCACCGTCTTCCTCGAAGATGATGTAACCCAGACCGCCAGCTCCGGCGTCACGTGCCCAGCTGTTGAGCTTGTCGAAGAAACCACGCGGACGCGTACCGGCACCGGGTGCCGGAATGGCGCGCACTTCGCCGCCATTGGCCGCAATGCGGGCAAACAGACCAAAACCGGAATCGGCAAAGGCTTCTGTCACCGTGCTGATCAGCAGCGGGTTGCGCAGATCGGGCTTGTCGGAGCCGTAAAGACGCATCGCCTCATCATAGGGGATGCGACGGAAAGGCGCCGTGTCGACCTTGCGGCCCTTGCCGAACTCGGCAAACAGGCCGCTCAGCACGTCTTCGAGCACAGCGAAAACATCTTCCTGTGTCGCGAAGGCCATTTCGAAATCGAGCTGGTAGAACTCGCCGGGGCTACGATCGGCGCGTGAAGCCTCATCGCGGAAGCAGGGGGCAATCTGGAAGTAGCGGTCGAAACCTGCCACCATGGCCAGCTGCTTGAACTGCTGCGGTGCCTGGGGCAGCGCGTAGAACTTGCCGGGATGAAGACGTGCAGGCACGAGAAAATCGCGCGCGCCTTCAGGCGAGGATGCCGTGAGGATAGGCGTCTGGAACTCGGTGAAGCCATGACCGATCATACGCGAACGCATGGAGGCGATGACCGCAGAACGCAGGCGGATATTGGCCGCCATTTTTTCGCGACGCAGATCGAGGTAGCGGTATTTGAGGCGCAGATCCTCGGGGTAGTTCTCCGTTCCTGCCACCTGGAAAGGCAGAACGGCTGCATGGGACCGCACGTCGATTTCGCGCGCCCGCACCTCGATGGCACCGGTAGGCAGATGCGGGTTACGCTGGCCTTCCTCACGCGCCACAACTCTGCCCGTGACCGTAATCACGCTCTCGACGCGCAGACGCTCGACCGTCTCCAGCAGCTCTGTGCCCGAGGGGATGACGATCTGGGTCATGCCGGTCTGATCGCGCAGATCGATAAACAGAAGACCACCGTGATCGCGCTTGCTGTGAACCCAGCCTGACAGACGGACAGTCTGGCCGGCGTCGCTTTCGCGCAGGGCGCTACAGCTATGCGTGCGATAAAGGTGCATGGGCGTCTTCCTGATTCGTAACCACGGGGGTGCGGGGGTGTTCCCCCCGCGAATGAAGCGCAGGAAGCCGCTCCACCCCCGCTCTGTCAAGCATCCTCAAAGGTAACGACTGCTTCGCCCATCTCTTTTGGCCGTCCTGCCGTGGCTATACCCACGATTTTATCGCCCTTGAGGTAATTGGCCGTGAAATCGAAATTCCCGGCATCGCCCTCGATCTCGACACGATCGAAAGCCTGGGGCCAGCCGAGATATTCGATCTTGCGGTCATATTGCTGTGTCCAGAACCAGGGCGTCGGGAGTTCTCCACCCGGCAGACCAAGCATGGTGCGCGCGGCAATACGGGCCTGGCACTGCGCCGTACGCCAATGCTCGATGCGATAACGATGTCCGTTATGTTCGACACTGGCAATGTCGCCCACGGCATAGATATCGGGGGCGATCTTCATGGTGGGATCGACATCGAGGCCGCCCTGCTTGTTCACCACGTAATCCGGCAGGTAATCGAGGACGGGCTCTGCACCGATCCCGACAAGTACCAGACTGGCCGTAAGCGTGCTGTCGTCATCGAGCGTCACGCCTGTTACCGACTTCTCCCCTTCAATAGCCTTGGCCTTGCGCTGGGGAATGAAGGCGACCCCCTTTCCCACATGCAGGTCGAGCATCGCGCCGGCAATGACATCACCCAGCTGCTTCTGGAAAGGCAGTTCCGTCTGCGAGACTACAGTGACACCGGCTCCGCGCTTGCGCAGGGCCGAGGCGGCCTCCATGCCGATAAAGCCGGAGCCGATCACGACAACGCTCGTCTTGTCGTCCACCGAGGCGATGATAGCCTCGGCATCGCTGGCACTGCGCAGAACCCGCACATTGTCCAGTTCTGCGCCCGGAATATCGAGCCTGCGCGCGCGCGACCCGGAGGCAAGCAGGATATGATCGGGCGTAAAGGGGTTTCCCTTTTCCAGAGTGATCAGACGTGTCTGGAGATCGAGCTTCACCACCCGGTCGACCAGTCGCTCGACACGGTGCGTTTCGTACCAATCAGCCGGGCGTAGCGGCGGCGGCGGCGCATCTTTCTTGCCGCTGCCGAGCACCATCTTGCTCAGGGCCGTGCGATCGTAAGGTGCTTCATCCTCCGGGCTGATAAGCATGATACGCCCGGCATAACCTTCCTCACGCAGTGTCACCGCTGCTGCAACAGCTGCCGCCCCTGCCCCAACAATCGCGACCGTCTCATAGTCGCGCATGGGCTGGGGTGCGATGCCGGTCATGGGATGGTTGCCCACCAGAACACGACCGTCATGCACTTCGACAGGGTAGCGTTTAAGCGGATCGAGCGCCGGTGGCTCGATCAGTCTGCCACTCTCTGCCGAGAAGGTCGCCTTGTGCCAGGGACACACCAGCTGCACATCGCCATAACGCGAACGGCAGGCCACGCCCTGTTCCATGGGTGCACCCTTGTGAGGACATTTGCCCTCGAATGCCCGGATGTCGTCGCCCGTGCGATAGAGAACCAGCGGCTTGTCACCGATCGTGATCGGAATAATGACCTCTTCCGGCAGTTCGCTCAGAGCGAGCGTGTCTGTCCAGTCAAGCATGTCTTGGCTCATGTCGTATCCAGTTCGGTCAGAAGATCGGAGCGATACAGGACGCAACGTTGCGAAACGGTTCGGGTTGGGCGGATGAACGCGCTTTCACCCAGTGACGCACACCCGGTATCGTATCCCCCGGATTGAACTCTCCGGATTGTCCCTCCGGTATCGCAACGGCCACGCCCATCCGTTCCGGACAGACGAAACAACGGGAGTTTCCGGTCCTTGCGCCTGCGCGTTACTCGATGGGCTCGCCACAGCGCTGCTCAAGCCAGTCGAGAACCATCTCATTCGTGCGGCCGAATGACAGGGGCGTCACGCTGACATGGTTCTCGGAGATGGCATGCGTTTCCGTGCCCGGCACGTCATTGTCGTGATCGCGCTGGAAATGCAGCCAGTGATAAGGCTGATGACGCACATCCTCGCGCGTAACGACAGAGATGTCGCGCAGCAGCCCCCGCCCCTGTCTGGTGAAACGAAGCGGTTTTGCGCTTTCGATCGGACAGGCCGGAAAATTGATGTTGAGGCAGGCAGCCTGCGGCAGATCGAAACATGCGAGCGATCTGATCACATCGGGGGCCAGAGCGGCAGCCGTCTCCCACGGAACCGGATCCGTCTTGTTGAAGGCCTGACTGAGTGCGAATGCCGGGAGCCCCAACAGCATTGCGGTCATGGCTGCGCCGACCGTGCCTGAAAATACAGTCTCCACCCCCAGATTGGCACCACGATTGATTCCTGACAGCACAAGCGACGGTGGTGCATCGCGAAGGATCTGACGCGCGGCGATTGCCACGCAGTCTCCCGGTGTGCCGTTGACGGCGAATTTCTTCGGGCCGTGCTGATGAATGCGCAGTGGATCGTGAAGGCTCAATGCATGTGAAATGCCGCTCTGATCGCGCGAGGGTGCCACGATCCATACATCGTCCGACAAGCTGGCTGCGATATCGGTAAGCGTGGCAAGACCGGGCGCATCGAACCCATCGTCATTGGTCAGAAGAATACGCCTGAAAAGCCGAGTGCCCATTCTGTTTCGATCTCCGCATCATAGGAAAGGGTCGTTCCGCCCCGGTGCAGGAGCGCAATACCGGGCAAGATGCCTCCTGCCGCTCTTACGAAAAAACCCGGCGCAATGGCCGGGTTTTCCGAGATGGTCTCACGTTTGCGCCAGAATGTCGGCTGCGTCGGGCCGGTATGACGAACCCGCAAACGGGAAACAGCGAACCGTCCCCCGTCGCCTCCTGCATGCCTGAAGCGAGCAAGAAGATGTAAGGCAATCAGAAGGAATCGTCGCCCCATCCGCCGCCGCTATCACCACCCCAGCCGCCATCGCCGCCGCCACTGTCACCCCAGTTTCCGGCGTCGAAATTCTGACCGGCATCCTGACCGCCGCCTGCAAACGGGTCGTTGCCGGCGTTGTCGCCGTAATTATTGTTGATGATGGTCTCGCCACCGCCGAAACCGCCAGCAGCGCCATCGGCCCCATGATGACCCGAGAAGAGGCTCTCGATAGCATTAGCGGCAAGCATACCGCCTGCAACGCCCGTCGCTGTTGTCAGGGCAGAACCCAGAAAGCCCGTGCCACGCTGCGGGAACATGCTTGTGGAATAGCCAGGCGGCAGAGTGGCCTGCGGCGGCGGAGGCGCATAACCCTGCGCATAGCCTTGCTGCGGCTGCCCACCCCAACCCGGCGGTGGTGCTGACTGCTGCTGACGGTTGCCACCACCGAACAAGCCCCCGAACAGACCGCCGCCACCCTGCGGGCGTTGCGGTTGCTGCTGCTGCGCCTGCTGCAATTGCGCCTGAGCCTGCTGGAGCTGGAATTCAAGCTGGCGAATACGGTTCTGTGCTTCGGCCAGCGCTACTTCCTGCACGACAGCCATCTGCGTCACGCGGTAGCGGGCTTCAGGATATTTCTGGAAATTCTCTGCGATCCATCGATCCGCCTCGGGATCGATGGGGGGCAGATTGGCCGGGGCCTGAGAGCCACCAAACCCGTTATTCGGCGCACCGCCAACGCGGGCGATGAACTGCGAAATAAGATCACGTTCTTGCTGGTTCATGGGGATGACTCTCCATCCGGTCAAAATGATAACGTCCTATAATGTGGTCGGGGGCGGAAAGAGTTGCAAGAGGCACGCTGGCTGCGTCACTTTCTCGACAAGTCATGTCTTCTGCGACCTGCCATTATCAGACCCTGTAGAGCACCGCCGAAAACCGGCTTATACCCTGCCTCCATGACAGGAGTTCATAGACGGTGATCGACATCCAGCCTCTGGCAATATTGCGGGAGATCCAGCGCCTGGGGAGCCTGACGCAATCGGCCGTCAGTCATGCCATTCGCCGTTTCGAGGATCGTCACAACGTCAAGCTACTTGAGCGCGAAGGGCATAAGCTGCGTTTCACGCGGGCAGGAGAGTATCTTCTTGGACTTGCCCAACGCGTTCTGCCGCAGGTCGAACACGGCGCAGGCGTGCTTGAGGATTATGCGCGCTGACGACGTGGGTCGATACGCATTGGGATAGAGTGCCACCCCTGTCAGGACTGGTTGATGCAGGTCGTCGACCCCTTCCTTGCTGCATGGCCCGATGTGGATCTGGACGTAACGACGGTCTTCCAGTTCGGTGGGCTGAGCGCGCTTATGGGGCATGAAATCGACATCCTTGTTACGCCCGACCCCACGGAACGGCCGGGGCTCGAGTTTACACCTGTCTTCGATTACGAGCTTGTCCTTGCTGTGGTAGAGGGACATTCTCTGGCACAGCAGCACCATGTCGTACCGAAAAACCTCGAGACCGAGACCCTCATCACCTATCCTGTCTCGCGTGAGCGTCTCGATATCTACACAAAATTCCTTATTCCTGCCCATGCCTTGCCACGCAGACATCGCACGGTCGAAACGACTGATCTCATGCTGCGTCTGGTGGCCTCTGGCCCCGCCGTCAGCGCTACGCCGGACTGGCTGCTACGTCAGGCCAGCGGCGTTAAGAGAGTACGGATCGGCGACGGTATTCTCAAGTCGATCCATCTGGGTCATCGCACAGGCGAAACGCAGCCCTATCTGGACGGGTTTATCAGCCTCGCATCTGGCGTTCGGATATGACCGCCCAGCGCAGCCCCGAGAGTGTCAGGCCGATTGTGTGAGGGCCAGATGGATAAAGAGAAACTCGAAGGGTGTTAGCGGGCATCTATGGCAGGCAGTTCCGTTCTGCCTAGCCCTCAAACCTGCTCAAAAGCGGCCAACCTTTATGCAGCTCACACGCGTTATTGCGTATCCTATCTAGAAGACTTTCATATAAATCGTTTTAATCGATCACTCTGCGACGTAAGATAAAAGATGATGAAATTTACGTTCAAAATAATCGCTCTGCCAATTACCATAATCATCCTAGCAAACATGAACTCGCTTCGAGCTGAACAAACTCAGGATGATACTGCATCTGACGATACGCACCAGGGCACCGAACTGAACCAACATGCTGGCGTCACCATTGGTCATGGCGTCGATTTGAGCCAGTTCACCAAAGCGGAAATGAGAAAAATCGGCATTCCAGATTTTCTTCTGGCGAAAATCCCCGATGTGCTGTTTGCCCCTTCGCCAAGAACCAAAGGTTTGCAGGGCACGAAAGCGCAGCAGTGGCTAGACAAACATCCTCTCAAACTCTCGCTGTATGAAGCCGAATTATTGTCCGCAAAAGTTTATAAATATAAATCCGATCATATCATAAGTACCTATGACAGTCTATACGGACCCGGCTCGTTCTCACTCCTGTCGCGCGGCGCGGCGACAGTACTTGTCGACCTTGGATTTGCACGAGTGTAGACTATCTCAGCACACCGGAAGGCAGAAAATTAGCTGACCTGATCCATAAAAACGCGCTTAATCAGGCCGCAAATTACATTCTGCATATGGACCCGACAGATCAGAAGCGAGTCTTTTATCCCGAGCGGTATCGTGATGATGCTCAAGAGATATTTGTCAAATGACTTTATCTCATGCCAAGAAAAAAGCAGCATAAACTCCGTTTCATATCCGACATGAACAACAACAGACCAAGCTGTAAAATTATTGTCAGTAGAATGACTCTTCGCATTCCCTGCGGGAGACTTTCTGGCAACGAGGTTGGTGCAATCCTGCCTGAATTTGAATGCCGCGAAGATCGGATGAAGTGTCTCATTGAAGTCTTGTGCCCCGCTGAGATTGGCTTGTTTCCGCTGGCGGGTTAGAACGGGGCAAGTGAACAAGACCGGAGCTTCGATCCTTGACCCCCTTGCCCGAAAACGGCGGACGCCCCCTTTCCTTTCAGGATCTGATCCTGCGCCTGCATCAGTTCTGGTCGGCACAGGGTTGCGCCCTGCTCCAGCCCTATGACACCGAGCTTGGCGCTGGCACGCTTTCGCCGCACACCACTCTGCGGGCATTGGGGCGCAAGCCGTGGAAGGCCGCCTATGTGCAGCCCTGCCGCCGCCCTTCGGACGGGCGCTATGGCGAGAACCCGAACCGGTTGCAGCATTATTACCAGTATCAGGTGCTGCTCAAACCGACGCCGGAAGACAGCCAGCGCCTGCTGCTGGACAGCTATCGCGCTATCGGCATCGATCCGGAAAAACACGATATCCGCTTTGTGGAAGATGACTGGGAAAACCCGACCATCGGGGCCTGGGGGCTGGGCTGGGAGGTCTGGTGCGACGGGATGGAAGTCACACAGTTCACCTATTTTCAGCAGGTTGGCGGCATTCCCACCGTCATGCCCTCGACCGAGCTCACCTATGGGCTGGAACGTCTGGCCATGTATGTGCAGGGCGTCGAGAACGTCTACGATCTCGATTTCAACGGTCACGGCCTGAAATACGGCGATGTCTTCCTGCGCGCCGAGCAGGATTATTCACGCCATAATTTCGAACTGGCCGATACCGATATGCTGATGCGCCACTTCCGCGATGCCGAGGCAGAGTCCGTCCGCCTTGCTGAAGCGGGTGTCGCCCAGCCTGCCTATGACCAGTGCGTCAAGGCAAGCCACCTGTTCAACCTGCTCGACTCACGCGGTGTGATCTCGGTGTCCGAGCGTGCCTCCTATATCGGGCGCGTGCGCAACCTTGCAAAGCTGTGCTGCGAAACCTGGCTTGCTGGCGACGAGGAGTCGAAATAATGGCTGAATTCCTTCTCGTTCTCGATTGCGAGGAAATTCCCGCACGCATGCAGGAAACGGCGGGGCAGGATCTGGCCCGCCTGGTGAGCGAGGCGCTCGCCCCCCTTTCACCTGAAAACGTCATCGCCTTCTGGGGCGCGCGTCGTATCGGCGTGACCATGCAGATTGCCGGGCAGATTGCTGAATCGACGCAGTCGGAGCGCGGCCCGCGTGAGAGCGCGCCCGAGCAGGCTCTGGCGGGCTTCCTGCGCAAGCACGGGGCCGAGCGCGACGCGCTGGTACTCGAAAACGGTTTCTGGGTGCTCAACCGCACCCTGCCCGCCATCGGCGCTGCCCAGCAGATTGCAGCCACGATCCCCGGTCTGCTCTGGCGTTTTCCATGGCCCAAATCCATGCGTTGGGGACAGGGCAGCAATTTCACCTGGGTGCGCCCGCTGCGCCGCGTGATCTGTCTGCTCGATGGTGGGCTGGTGCCGTTCAGCCTCGCCACCGAAGCCGATAATGCCCATGGTCTGGCCGCCGGCACGCTGACCGAAGGCCACCGTTTCATGGCGCCGGGAGAATTCGAGGTGACCTCTTATGAGCAGCTCAAAAATGAGCTGTTCGCGCGTAAGGTTGTGCTCGACCCGGCGCAACGCCTGTCGAACATCCGCGAAGGACTTCAGTCTCAGGCAGATCGGGCCGGTCTGACGCTGGTGCAGGATGACAAGCTGGTCGAGGAAGTCTCGGGTCTGGCCGAATGGCCCGTTGCCCTGCTGGGCCGCATCGATGACGCCTATATGGACCTGCCGCCCGAAGTGATGCAGGTATCGATGCGCATCAACCAGCGCTATTTCGCCCTGCGCACGGCAGACGGCAAGGCGGCGCCGCATTTCGCATTCATCGCCAATATGGATTTCGCCGATGGTGGTGCCCTTACCATCGCCGGAAACGAACGCGTACTGCGCGCACGTTTTGCCGATGCCCGCCATTTCTGGGATCTCGATCGCAAGACGAAGCTGGCCGATCGTGTAGCGGCCCTCGATGCCGTGACTTTCCATGCCCGTCTGGGCAGCCAGGGCGCACGCGTGCAGCGTATCGTGTCTCTCGCGGGGATTGTCGCAAAGGCCATGGGCCTGGACGAGGCCGCACAGACACAGGCGGAACGGGCAGCCCTGCTGGCCAAGGCCGATCTGACCACCGGCATGGTCGGCGAATTCCCCGAACTTCAGGGCATCATGGGTGGCTATTACGCCCGTCACGACCATGAAGGCGATGCGGTTGCGGATGCGGTGGCAGAGCATTACATGCCGCGCGGCCTGAATGACGACACGCCGCGCGCGCCTGTCTCGGTCGCCGTGGCTCTGGCAGACCGTCTGGACCTGCTGACGGCCTTTTTCGCCATGGGCGAGACGCCAAGCGGCTCTGGCGATCCCTATGCGCTGCGTCGTGCGGCGCTAGGGATCATCCGCATCATCCGCGACAACCAGTTGCGCCTCGATCTGACAGCCCTGATCGCACAGGCTGCGCAGAACCTGCCGGAAGACTTGCGCGAAGGCGGCGAGCTTGCCGCCCTGCCCGGCTTTCTGGCCGAGCGCCTGCGCGTGCAGCTTCGCACCGAGGGCGAGCGCCACGATGTGCTAGCCGCCACACTGGCAGGTGGACTGGATGGCGACCTCGTACGCCTTCTGACCCGCACCTCGGCATTGGCCGAGATGGTGGACACGGATGACGGACGCAACCTGCTGGCGGCCAGCAAGCGCGCCGCCAATATCCTGCGTATCGAGAACCGCAAGGACGGCCCCCATAAGGGTGAGCCCGATGCATCGCTTTATGCACAGGATGAGGAACGTGCCCTGGGTGAAGCCCTTGAAGGGGCGCATGGCACCATTCACGATGCGCTCGAAGCTGAGCGTTTTACCGATGCCATGATTGCGGCAGCCGCCCTTCGTCCCGTGCTCGACCGGTTTTTCGAAGTCGTCACGGTCAACGATCCAGACCCCGCGCAGCGTCTCAACCGTTTGCGTCTTCTGGCCAAGATCGGGGAGACCCTCACGGAAATCGCCGAGTTCGGCCAGATCGAGGGCTGAACGCCGCCCTGATTGCTCAATGCCCCACCGTTTCACCCGGTGGGGCACGACCATGCCCGACCAGACTGGCATCCTGATAAGCCGGGCCGAACGCACCGATCGGGGTGCCCGTAACCGGGTCATGGCCCGGCGCACCATTGCCAAGCGGCAGGAACTGCTTGCCGAAATCCACCAGTTTTCCGATGGTTGTGCGACGCAGGGGCGGCGCGGCCATGGCATGAGGAACGGGCGCAGGCTCCCAGCGTGAGGCGCCGTGTTTGCCCTCAGGCTCCTTTGACGCGACCGACGGCACGTCGACATGAAAAGGCAGCATCGTGGAAAAGCCCCTCGCCTCGACCGACCCCGGTAGAAGCAGCGCTACGCCACAGATCGCAGCACTCAGCACAACACAGCGCATCGTTCTGCCTTGCCCCCATCTTCCACATCTCGATCCGTAAACCGGAGCTTCGCCCCGGCGCCATGGGCGCTGCAAGTGAATTTCACCCGGGATCGCATCAAGTACGCGGCTGACTCAGCCCAGTCGGAAACAGGAGCACCCCTCATTGGCAGTACTGCAATCAGCAAGATCTCTTATCGAGCTGTCAGGCGCTGGCGGCACGATCCTCCTTCCCACGGCAAACAAGCTCTGCATGACCGATCCAGAAAATCGATCGATCCGAACAGGAAGATCAATTGGATCGATACCTCTCCTCCCACGATACTTGGTCCACCGAGACGGGAAACAGGACGGAGCAGGATAGAATGAGCGAACGAGAGGACATTGCGATCATCGGAGGCGGCGCAAGCGGCACTTTGCTGGCCCATGCGCTGATGCGGCAACACGGTCGGACTTGTCTGGTGATCGATCCATCAGCCCAACCTGCTCTGGGTATCGCTTACAGCACACGATGCATCGGCCATCTGCTGAATGTTCCGGCAAGCGGCATGAGCGGTCTGGCGGAGAACCATGACCATTTCGTCGAATGGCTTCACAGGCAGATCGATCCGGGCATCGATCCCAATGCTTTCATGCCGCGCGCGCTGTACGGATTATATCTGCATCATCTTCTGCACGAGAGCGGCGCGAGGCTGAAACAGGACAGGGTTATTTCCTGCAAAGCAGAGGGAGGCAGGTTTCGTCTCTCTCTTGCTTCGGGAGAAACGATCCATGCGCGATCCGTGGTGCTTGCCCTTGGTCATTTCTCCCCTGCCCGACTTGGCGGCCTTGGCCCCGGTGTTTTCGAAAACCCGCGTTATCATCATGATGTCTGGCAACATGCCGCCCTGCAACCGCACCATGGGGCAGCAAAAGCCATTGCTGCCTTCGCGCCTGAGGCGACGCTGCTCATGATCGGCAGTGGGTTGACCGCTATCGATATGGTCATAAAAGCGCGGCTCGAAGGCCATACAGGGCCGATACGCCTTTTATCGCGTCATGCGAGCCTGCCGGAAAAACATCTCCCTCCTGCACCACCGCTCCCACCCGTCATCGTGCCGCAACAGCGCGACGCACGGCTGCGGCACTATGTGCATCAGTTCCACGAGGCGCTGAGACGCGGTGTGGCCTGGCGCGACGCCATAGACAGTCTGCGACCGGTGACAAACGATCTTTGGAGCCGCCTGAGCGCACAGGACCACGCACGGTTCAACCGCCATCTGAGGCGGCGATGGGATGTGGCCCGTCATCGTATCGCCCCCCGGATCGCTGATTTTCTGAAGCGGGAACTGCGAACGGGCGCGCTGGTCATCGATGCCGGACGCGTGACGCGTATCGAGGCAGAACCCCATGGACTGATGGTCACGGCCATTCACAGGGGCAAGACAACGCATTATCGCGCCGATCATGTGCTGAACTGTACAGGGCCCGATCTGGATTATCGGCGTGCCGGTTCCGACCTGCTCGACGATCTGCTGGCGCAGGGCCTTGCCTGTCCCGGCGAGGGCGGCGCAGGGCTGAACACGCATAAGGACGGACGATTGACAGACCTGTCCGGCAATGTCGGGCCCGCGCTCTATACACTCGGTCCTGCCCGTCTGGGGACGTTGTTCGAATCGATTGCCATTCCTGAAATACGCCAGCAGGCCTATGATCTGGCGACCAGTCTTAACGCCAGTCTGGCCACGCTCCCGCCCACCAGACAGCCCTCCTGCTGAAAGACGCTCCGATGATTGCCCGCTATACCGATCATGCCGCCAATGAACGGACTTTTCTTGCCTGGGTCCGCACGGCTCTGGCCATGGTGGCCATCGGGTGCATGCTGGCCAAGTTCAATATCTTCCTGCGGCTTATCGGCAGCGAACATCACGATGCCATGCCTGTTCTACCGGGATCGTCGGCTTGGATCGGGGTAGCGACCATCTGTGCCGGGCTTGCTCTTCTGCCTGCAAGCTGGTGGCGGTTTCGCAAGGTCAAGGAAGCGCTCTCATCCGAAGAGCCGCGCGATATTACACTCAACGGGCTGGAAGGCCTGTTCTGTCTGCTTCTTTGCGCGCTGGTGGGCGCCATCCTGCTCTCACTGCTTGGCGCTCTGCCCTCGTGACGCTGGAACAGCTACGCCTGTTCGCGGCTGTGGCCGAACGTGAGCACATGACACGCGCTGCCGAAGCCCTGAGTCTGACGCAGTCAGCGGTCAGCCATGCCATCATGATGCTGGAACAGGAATTCGGTCTCGCTTTTTTCGACCGTATCGGGCGGCGCATCGTCCTCACGCCTATGGGAAAGATTTTCCTGCTCGAAGCCCGTGCCGTTCTTGCGCGTGCCGACGCCGCCCGGCAACGCATGAAGGACCTGACCGCACTTGACGAAGGCACGCTGCATCTCTGGGCCAGTCAGACAATCGCCAGTTATTGGCTCCCTGCCCGTATCAACCGCTTTCACCGCGTACATCCGGCCATCAGGCTCACGGTGACGATCAGCAATACCGAGGAAATCTGTCGCCAGCTTGCCGAAGGCCTGGTGTCTTTCGGGCTGATCGAGGGACAGGCGAGCGATACGACACTCGCATTACGCGAGATCGCCCGTGATCGTCTTCTGCTTGTCGTGGCGCCGGATCATCCCTGGATTCATACCCCACCGACGCCCAGCGATATCGCGGCCGGATCGTGGATCCTGCGCGAGAGAGGCTCCGGTACGCGGGCAAGTTTCGAGCAGACGCTGGAAAGCTGGGGGATCGCACCGGACCGTCTGAACGTCATGATGGAACTGACTTCGAACGAAGCTATCGCCAATGCCGTTGCCACGGGGAACGCTGCAACCGTTCTTTCTGCGAGTGTGGTGGCGGGGCCGATCGAAAACGGCTTGCTGCACCCTGTTCGCATGGATTTTCCCGAGCGCAGCTTTTCGCTTGTACGCAATACGCGCACGCTCTCACCTGCCGAGGCGGGTTTTATCGCCCTTCTCTGAAAGGCAGGGCCTTTGGGTCGCATAGCCAGATCAGGCGCGCTTTCTGCCCTCTTCTGACATGCACGAGAGCATTCTGACCGAATAACCGCCCCAGTCCTCGCGCTTTACCGACAGGGATGGAAACCGCGAAAAACGGCTCGCACCAGCGCTTCCATCGGCCCACACCCTGCAAAACGGCATGCCCTGCCCCGTTTCCAAGGCACGGTTTCGACGTCATGCTGGACAATCGGTGCTGCAAATCGGCCATGGCACGTCGGTTGCGGCCTTCATCCTGCGCCTTGCCACCCGGATTGCAGGCACCGATCAGAATGAGATCGTCCTGTGCGAAGGGCCACGATTTCAGCTGCTGTCCTATGTGAAGCGTATGGGACGCAACCCGGTAAGCCGTGCGTCTGTACGCCATCATGCCGGATCCGGTCGGCGGTCTTATGCGCCTCAAAGATCGGGCTTGCGTTCGACCACATCGCGTTCGTTGCGATGCACCCAGGCAGAAAGCAGCAGCCCGAAGCCGAACATCATCGTCAGCATGGCCGAGCCGCCATAGGAAATGAGCGGCAAAGGCACACCACCGACCGGGATCACACCCATGACCATGGACAGGTTGACGGCGCAGTAGAGAAAGAAATCGACCGAAATGCCAAGTGCCAGAAGACGACCGAACTGATTGCGGCTGCGCATGGACATGAGCATGCCCCCGACGACCAGCAAAGCGAGCAGACCGATGACCGATACGGCCCCTGCATAACCCCATTCCTCACCGATCATGGTGAAAATGAAATCGGTCTGCTTCTCGGGCAGAAAGTTCAGCTGCCCCTGTGTGCCGCGCAGATAGCCCTCGCCCCACATACCACCCGAACCCAGGGCAATCTTGGACTGGATGATATTATACCCCGCCCCAAGCGGATCGTGTTCGGGGTGAAGAAAGGTATCGATACGGGCTTTCTGGTAGTCGTGCAGATGCGCGTAAACGAACTTGCCCAGAAACGGTACCGGCGCCACGAGCAGCGCAATCTGCCACAGACGCATGCCCGCAGCGAAAAACATGGTCGCACCGATGAGCCCGATAATGACCGCCGTGCCCAGATTGGGCTCCTTGAGCACAAGAGCAACCGGCAGCAGGGTGAGCAAGGCAGGCGGAATCAGGCGAAGGGGGTTGCCCATGCGCTTGATATCGATGCGATGAAACCAGCTCGTCAGGGCCAGGACGAGAGCGATCTTGGCGAATTCGGAAGGCTGGAACTGGATACCGGCCAGATTGATCCAGCGTTCGGCGCCTTTACCGACATGCCCCATGCGCAGCACGAGCGTCAGAAGTGTGATGGCAGCGATATAGATCGGGATGGAAAGCAGACGAAGCACACGCGGACTGGTCAGGGCCACAACGATCATCATGACCAGGCCAAAGCCGAAACGCACCATCTGTGGCCGTGCAAAAGGCTTTGCCGTACCACCGCCTGCGGAATAGAGCGCCAGATACCCCACACCGGCCAACGCACAGATCAGCAGCACATACAGCCAGTTGATCTGAAGCAGTTTGCCCAGCAGCCTGAAACTCGGCTCGGGGCGCCAGAGGCGTTTCTGCCAGTTCATTATTCGGCGTCCGCGACGGCCTGACCGGGTGCATGATCGTGATTGACCGGATCGCGCAACAGCGTGTCGGTCATGATGTCACGCGCCAGAGGCGCTGCGGCATCGGCACCGCCGTTGCCATGCTCGATCACGACGGAAATGGCGTAGCGCGGCGCATCATACGGCGCAAAGCAGATGAACAGCGCATGGGGACGTTCCTCCCATGGCAGGTTCATCGAATTGAAATGACCGCTCTCGCGCAGGGCACGGGATACGCGACGCACCTGCGCCGAACCTGTCTTGCCGGCCATCGCGACATCGGGGATGCTCAGACGCGCCTTCGGAGCCGTGCCCCTTGGCGCATTGACGACATCGAACATACCCTCACGGATGACGTTGAGATGCGCGTCGGGAATATCGAGCACAGGGGCGGCATCGAGCGGCGTATGCTCTGAATCGTGCTCGTCGATCCTGCGTACGAGATGAGGCGTTATGTTGCGCCCTGAGGCAATGCGCGACACATAGGTCGCGAGTTCGAGCGGTGTGACCTGCACAAAACCCTGACCGATACCGGCATTGACGGTATCGCCCCCGTTCCAGTGATAGCCGTGCTTCTGCCGCCATTCGGGCGTCGGAATCACGCCTGAGCGTATATGAGGCAGCTCAATATCGAGCTTCGTGCCCAGACCGAAATCATTGGCCATGGCCTTGATGGGGTCCATGCCGATCTTGCGCGCCGCCAGATAGAAATAGACGTCGCAGCTGTACATGAGCGCCTGCTGCATGGTGATATTGCCATGCCCCCAGCGCGACCAGCAATGAAAACGCACACCGCCCATATCGTAATAGCCGGGGCAGTTGAACCGGTCCTGCGGGCTGATCTGCCCTGACTGCAACGCTGCAAGCGCTACGGCAGGCTTGAATGTCGATCCGGGAGGATAGACGCCGGCTACGGTCTTGTTGATGAGCGGCGTACGGACGTTATTGGTCCATT
This sequence comes from Asaia lannensis NBRC 102526, assembly GCF_024054035.1. Taxonomy (GTDB): domain Bacteria; phylum Pseudomonadota; class Alphaproteobacteria; order Acetobacterales; family Acetobacteraceae; genus Asaia; species Asaia lannensis. The sequence continues at coordinate 35,313 of NZ_JAMXQU010000007.1, read as the reverse complement.
CGATCCATTGGGCGTGGCTGACGCCTGAATCGAACAGCGACGGATCGAAAGACGGTGTGCTGACCATGGCCAGCACCTCGCCATTGCGGCAATCCATCACCACGACACTCGCGGCCTGATCGCCAATGCGGTTGAGCACCATCTGCTGCAATCCGGCATCGATGGTGAGCACAACCTCGTCGCCCTGCTGGCCGTCGATACGGTTCATCTCGCCCATGACGCGGCCCTTGGAGTTCACCTCCATCTCGACCGAACCGGGTTCGCCGCGCAGCAGGGTATCCTGCGTCTGCTCGATGCCTGCGCGCCCGGCACGCATGCCGGGCAGCGCCATCATGGGGGTCGATGCAACGTCACGTTCATTGGGTGGCGCGACGTAACCGACGATATGGGCAAGCTGCGATCCATAGGGATAGAGTCGTGTCGTACCGACATCGATCAGGACCCCGGGCAGGCTTGGCGCATTGAGCTCGATACGCGCCATATCGTCCCAGCTCAGGAAATCCTTGAGCGATACGGGCACATATTTGCGCAGATGACGCAGGTCGCGCTCGATGCGGGCCTGATCGCGCTCATCGAGCGCGATGATCTGCCCGAAACGGGCAATCGTCGCGTGGATATCGGTCGTCTCTTCGGGCATGAGCAGCGCACGCCAGTTGACCTTGTTGCCCGCAAGCTGAATGCCGAACCGATCGACGATCTGCCCGCGCGCCGGGGCGAGAAGGCGCTTGCTGGTACGGTTACGTGCCGCCAGATCGCGCAGATGGTCGCCTTCGTTGACCTGCAGATCGTAAAGCTTCTTGCCCAGCACGCCCAGCACGCCGGCCTGGGTTGCCAGAACCAGAAGCGCACGACGCGTGAACACGCCGCGCGACGGTGTGACCTCTTCACGCTTGCTGCGCGACCGGGCTGAAGGCGTCTTTCTGAACTTCATCGCGTGGCAATGCGCCTGCCGTCAGACATCGGTGCGCAACAGGCCGTAGCCGTGCAAACGCCTGTCGGACGTCCGGTCGGTAACGCTGCGTTGCGACGGAACATCATGTTCAAAACCGGGCCTTCAGGCTTGTTCAGGGTCTGCCACCGTGCGACGCGCCCATGTAAACAGAGCGCTTAACGTTGGGTAAATACCAATTGTCACTGCTGTCTGGAAGAGACTCGGTCCCGGTGACAGCAATGTTAACGTCCCGATACACGCGATGACCCATCCGAACAACGACAAAACAAGAGCGAGCCCCCCAAGCAAAGCCCAGGCGAAAAGGAAACTGATGCGGCTCAATCCGTAACGCCACAAGTGGGCCACGCCATGAAAGACGAGAAGCGAGAAAAGAAAGACGCCTGGGGGGCCGAAGTTCAGAAAGTCGCATACCACCCCTACACAAAACGTCATGAAAGGCGTCATGGATTGCGGTCTGTGCGCAGACCAGAAGAATACCGTTCCCGCCGCAATACCGAAGCTGAGCTCCCCCTGCCCCGGAATGCCCAGCCCCGCCGAGAGCAGCACGACGCACAGAATGATGAACAGCGACGGCAACAGGGCGCGCATGATCTGATCGATCCGTCGACGCAGGGTCTGTCTTGGTGCAATGCCGGGATGGATATCAGGGGCGTGCCGATGGATCGCCATAATCAGCCCTGCCCTCTTATCGGTTTCTGGAACGGGATAAACGGCAACTCGGGCGCAACCGGCATAGAGGGCATGATCCGCACACGGCCCGGGGCATCCGGCCCGGTGTGATCGGCATTCATGTAGTTGAAGACGCGTATGATATCCGGATGATCCAGCGAAGCCTCGGGAATAACCACGGGGCTGCCGGGACGCAGATAATGCACGGTTCCAACGATCAGACCGCCCGGCATACCGGCAAAACCACCATGGTCGCGCCCTTCGGGGGCGGGCTGCTCGCCCGTGACGACACGCTCGCCCTCGACCGGGCGATTGTCCTGCGCATAATAGATCAGTCTTGGGTAAGGCGATCCGTCTCCCGCCATGATGGCGTTGCCACGCGATGCCGTAAGCATGACCGGAATACGGCTGGCCTCATCGTTGATCATGAGGATGCGCACCGTGCGGTCGCCCGTTTCCGTCACACGACCGAGCAGCCCGGCGGCATCGAGCGCTACATCGCCCGGCACAATGTTATGCCCTTCTCCAACGGCAAGAAGAACCGAGCGACCGTATAACCCGCCAGCATCACGCAGGGCATGACCGCTGACGAAATTCGGCGCGTTATCGGGAATCCAGTGCAGGCTGGCCTTGAGCTGGGCGTTCTCATTGGCCATTGCCACAGCCACATCGTACCAGCGCCGGAGTTTCTGGTTTTCGGCACGCAACCGGGCGTTCTCGCCCGCCATATCGGTCAGTCCTACAAGGGTCTGGCGGATATGGGCGATCCCGTTTTCAGGCGCTGCCAGCAATTTGTAGGCAGGCGACAGGCCGTCCGCCAGCCTCATGCGCAAGGCGTCGACTGCCGGTCTGCGCGTGAGACCGAGCATGATCAGCCCGATCGCCAACACGAAAAAAAATGGCAGCATCAGCTTCGCGAGTGCGTGTCGCCCCTGAATCGACAGCATCGGCGGGATGCCCCCTGACTATCAGTACATTGAAATGAGGACATTCCTCAGACGACGCATTTCCTCAAGCGCACGCCCCGTGCCGAGCGCAACGCAGGACAGCGGCGATTCACCGACCGTAACCGGAAGGCCGGTTGCGTTACGCAAAACATCGTCCAGACGATAGAGCAGAGCCCCACCGCCTGTCAGCACAATCCCCTTGTCAACAATATCGGCAGCGAGTTCGGGCGGGGTATTTTCGAGCGCGGTTGTGACAGCGTCCACGATCTGCATGACGGGCTCGGCCAGGCTTTCGGCCACCTGCGCCTGGCTCACCAGAACCTCACGCGGCACGCCATTGATCAGATCGCGTCCCTTGACTTCCTTGACCGGCCCAGGATCGCGCGGATCGTCCGGCAGGCAGGCCGAGCCGATATCGATCTTCAGACGTTCGGCAGAGCTCTCGCCGATCAGCAGATTGAAGGTCTTGCGGATGTAGGAAATGATGGCGTCATCCATCTTGTCGCCACCGACACGCACCGAACGTGCATAGACGATACCGCCAAGAGAGATCACAGCCACTTCCGTCGTACCGCCGCCGATATCAACAATCATGCTGCCCGACGGTTCGGTCACCGGAAGACCCGCCCCGATTGCGGCTGCCATGGGCTCCTCGATCAGCATGACCTTGCGCGCACCGGCACTTTCTGCGCTTTCCTGGATCGCACGACGTTCGACCGCCGTCGAACCGGAAGGCACGCACACGATGATCTGCGGGCTGGCGAAGGCGCGGCGGTTATGCACCTTGCGGATGAAATGCTTGATCATCTCTTCCGCGACTTCGAAATCGGCGATGACACCGTCGCGCAGCGGACGAATAGCCGTAATGTTGCCAGGCGTACGCCCGACCATCAGCTTGGCTTCTTCACCCACCGCAAGAACCTGCTTCTTGCCACGCACTTCGGCGATGGCAACGACGGAAGGTTCGTCGAGGACGATGCCGCGTCCCTTGACATAAACAAGTGTATTGGCGGTGCCGAGGTCGATAGCCATGTCTGCCGACATGAGACCCAGCAGACGTGAGAACATTCAAGCCTCCTGGCCGAAGAGATTGTGCGCGCGTCCCGCATCCTGCCTTCACCCTGTGAACAGATGCCTCGCTGGAGGTCATCGCGCTGAGAACAGTGTTGGGGTGAGACGCGGAATATTCTGGCGCAGGCCTTACCGGTGCAGCGATTGGTGAGCAAGACCCGATCAGGGAAAATTGCGGTTTAATGACCAAAATTCCCTGACACGTTCTCGGTATTAAGTGCGTTACTTTTGGTTACACTGCGTCCTCAGCCTGCCATTTATGCGCCATTCTTCGAACGCGCCCCGGCACGACTGTCCCGATCAAGCCGATCACGACTGAGTGGTCTTAAGAAACTGGAAAAAAGCCACTTCGTTCTAACGGTGTAAAATAATTCATCAGGATGACAGACATCATGACCAAGCGTAACTCCTTCTTCCGCCCGCGCAATCTCGCTGCACTTTCGGCCTGCGTCGGCATGCTGGGCCTGAGCGCTTGCGGTAATCCCTATGATCCCGGCGCACGTGCCGGTTCAGGCGCCCTGATCGGCGCAGGTGGCGGTGCCGCCATCGGCGCCCTTGCCGGCGGCGGACGCGGTGCAGCCATCGGTGCACTCGCAGGCGGTGCACTCGGTGCAGCCGGCGGTGCCGCAACCACGCCGAACCGCCCGCGTTCGGGCTATTGATCCCTCACCAACCATTTTGACCGAGACCCAGTCATGACCTTTCGTACCACGCCACGTACCCGCTCTTTCGGAAGGCCCGCCACCGCACTGGGCCTTGCCGGACTATGCGCTCTGCTGAGTGGCTGCGGCAGCCCTTATGACCCCGGGGCTCGGGCGGGTTCGGGCGCGCTTATCGGCGGTGGCGCCGGTGCGGCGATTGGGGCTCTGGCCGGAGGCGGACGCGGCGCCGCCATCGGTGCGCTTGCCGGTGGTCTTGTCGGCGCTGCGGGTGGCGCAGCCACTACACCGAACCGCCCCGGCGGAACCTACGCCCAGAGCGGTTATGCCAATCAGGGCGGGTATTATAATCAGGCCCCGCCGCAGCAGGGCTATGCGCAACCCGCCTACACCAATGGTCAGTACCCGAATGGCCAATATCCGAACGGACAGTACCCCAACGGTCAATATGCTAACGGGCAGAACGGCTATCCTGTCCAGCAGGGCTACCCCGCCTATAATCAGGGCTACTGAGCCACGCTGACCCGGAGCAAAGAGGCAGGCGTCATGCGCCGGCTAGCGCCTCTTTATTCTGCCGACACGAAAAAGGCCTCCCGAAAAAACGGGAGCCCTTTTTTGATACCATTTTCCTGATTTGCCCCGCTCGCTCCTCTCGCAACAGACGAAAGCAGCAGAGGGAAATTCCGCATCTACCCATTTGCCCTTCCCGCGAAAGTCTTTCTCCGAAAGGCCTTCGCGGGAGGAGGCCGGTGTTCAGAGCACCAGCGCTTCCGGCTCGCTCCGTGCGCGCTTGACCGTGAGCTTGTTCAATGCGTGCACATAGGCGCGTACGGCCGAGACGACCGTATCGGCATCGGCCCCCTGCCCATCGACCATCTTTCCGCCCTCCTGCAGGCGCACCGTGGTTTTTGCCTGGGCATCCGTCCCTTCTGTGACCGCACCGACAGAGAACAGCTCCAGCTCGGCCTCATGCGGAAAAATGGCGCCGATCGCCGTGAAGGCAGCATCGACCGGACCGTTACCCGTCACTTTGGCACTGCGCACATCACCATCGACCAGCAATTCCAGCTCGGCCTCTGCCGGACGCTTCGAACCGGCACGAATATCGAGCGAGACAAAGCGGATACGGTCATGATCGCGTGTTTCGTCGTCGACCAGAGCGCGGATGTCATCGTCGAATACGGTCTTTTTCTGATCGGCCAGAACCTTGAAACGCTCGAACGCATCCTGGATTTTCTCGTCGGCCAGTTCGTAACCCAACGCCTTCAGCTTGTCGCGGAACGCTGCGCGTCCCGAATGCTTGCCCAGAACCAGAGACGTCTTGCTCCACCCCACGCTCTCGGGCGTCATGATTTCATAGGTTGCAGCGTTTTTCAGGATACCATCCTGATGGATGCCGCTCTCATGAGCGAAGGCATTGCGCCCGACGATCGCCTTGTTGGGCTGGACGTCGAAACCCGTGATATTGGCCAGCAGGCGCGAGATACCCAGCAGGCGCGGCGTGTCGATACGATTGGTGAACGGGATCTTGTCGCGGCGCGTGCGAATGGCCATGACAATTTCCTCAAGCGCGGCATTGCCTGCACGCTCGCCGATTCCGTTGATCGTGCATTCGATCTGACGGGCGCCACCGGCGATAGCGGCCAGCGTATTGGCGACGCCCAGACCCAGATCGTTATGGTTATGCGTCGAGAAAATCACCCTTTCCGCACCCGGCACGCGCTCGCGCAGCATGGTGAAAATCGCCTGCAATTCGTCGGGTGTCGTGAAACCGACCGTATCGGGAATATTGATCGTAGTCGCGCCGTTGCGGATAGCCACTTCAACACAGCGACACAGAAAATCAGGCTCGGTGCGCGAACCGTCTTCTGCCGACCACTGGACATCGTCGGTGAAATGGCGTGAGGTCCTGTTGCCCTCGGCAATCAGTTCCAGCACCGTCTCCGGCTCCATGCGCAGCTTGTACTTCATATGCAGCGGCGAGGTGGAGATGAAGTTGTGAATGCGTCGGCGCGGTGCTTTTGCGATGGCTTCACCCGCCGCCTCGATATCGCGTTTGCCGCCGCTTCGGGCCAGACCGCAAACCACCGCCTCGCGCACAGTTTCGGCTATTTTCTGCACGCTCTCGAAATCGCCCGGCGACGCCACGGGAAAACCGGCTTCAATTACGTCGACGCCCAGCTCTTCAAGCGCCTTGGCCATGCGGATCTTCTCTTCCAGATTCATCGAGAAGCCGGGCGATTGCTCGCCGTCGCGCAGGGTCGTGTCGAAAATAATGACGCGATCGTCTGCAACAGTGCCGAAGGAAGGATGAATAATGGTCATGACAGTCTCTTTTTCGTAGCTTTGAACAACAAGATCGTAACCCCCTGAACGCGCCAGTTCGTCTGGCCGCGATATGCGCTCAGGGGCAGATAAGTCGAAGCGTACGAAGGAGGAGGCCCGGGCACAGATCGGCGCGTGCGGCTGCACGGGATCCTATGCCAGAAAAGGGCGACTGAATGTCCATGGCCCCTTCTCTATCCCAGAACCCACGATCTTGCCTAGCGCAGAACAGCTGTTTTCTAGCCTGAACGCGCAAGATTCGTTCTTTGACCTGCAAAATAGCGATCGATTGCCGTCGTCATGGCCGTTGCGACCTGTTGCCGATAGGCTCCCTGACGCAGGGCAGCTTCATCATGACGATTGGACATGAATCCCATCTCGACGAGGACGGAGGGTATGTCGGCCGATTTCAGCACGACAAAAGCCGCGTGACGGGCAGGATGGCGCAGAAGGCCGATACGGGGCTGAAAGGCCGAAACCACGCTGGCTGCCATATGTGCCGAACCGCGCCGTGTTTCCTCATTGACGAGACTTGCAAGAATATCCTGCACTTCCGACGACATGCCATGAAAAGCCGGCCCGGCGAAGCGATCCGCACTGTTCTCCGTTTGCGCCAGAGAGGCTGTCTGCGCGTCAGAAGCGCCGTTCGACAGGGTATAGACACTTGCGCCGCGTACATCGGGGTCGTGCAGGGCATCGGCATGCATGGAAATAAACAGCTGCGCCTTGTGACGATGCGCCAGATCGACGCGCCCTTCGAGCGGGATGAAATGATCGTCTGCGCGCGTCATTACCACATCGTACTGACCTTTGGCCCTGATCTGTCTGCACAGCTCTTTGGCAGCGGCCTCGGCAATATGCTTTTCGTAAGTGCCGCTTATTCCTATCGCACCGGGATCTTTACCCCCGTGGCCGGGGTCGAGCATGATGACCGGTCTGGGGGGCGAAGCCCGGCCCGTTATTGCAGGGGCTTTGCCCTTATTCGTCAGACCGTGTGACTTGGCATGATGCCCTTTGGCATGGCTCGTGGTTTTCCGCTCCGACGCATCGACCGGGCCTATCCCCAATACACCGGTCGCAAACGCACCACCGATCGTACCGCCGATCAGGGCGTTGAGCTGGCGGCGTGTCGGTTTGGGGGCGAACATGAGCGGCCTCATCTGGTATGCGCGGCAGAGTATCATCTGACAGCCGATTGCGGTGTCAACATGGCAGGGGCGCAAGTCTTGCATAAGAACGCAATTTCAGTCATCCTGCGGGAGAAGGATCAGAAAACGGTCGATCCGGCGCCGGACGCAAGGCTTTGCCCTGTCATGTGCCGCTCCCGCTTTCTCCGAACTTCATGCGTCGCCAAGGATCTGAAACCCTCCCCCAGCTGTCGGCCCAGGCCGCGGAGTTGAAAACGGGAGGCCGGTTCTCAGCCTGAGACGCAGATGACAACTCGCAGGGGCCGCATGAAGTCTGCCAGTCTCGTTTTGTGGAAAACTACCGGATCGGGCAATGACCTGCATCCGACGATGTTTCACGAAAACTGGCAAGACGGCACCTGTTTTCCCCCTATACCTCGACATTCTGCCACGCGCGCAAAATCGGCCACTGTGACTGCACAGGGCCCGGAACGCGCTGCGACAAAGGCCGACCGGAGTTTCCCGTTTTATGAACAAGCGTATGCTGATCGACACCACCCACGCGGAAGAAACCCGCGTTGTGGTTATGGATGGTGATCGTCTCGAAGATTATGATGTCGAAACATCATCGAAGAAGCAGATCAAGGGCAATATCTATCTTGCCAAGGTAATTCGCGTCGAGCCGAGCCTTCAGGCCGCCTTCGTCGATTACGGCGGCAATCGCCACGGCTTCCTCGCGTTCAGCGAAATCCACCCTGACTACTTCCAGATTCCGGTTGCCGACCGCGAAAAGCTGCTGGCCCTGCAGGACGAGGACCTCCGCGCCGAAGAGCGTGTCGAGACCGAGAGCGAAGCCAGCGAGCCTGCCGAAGACACCGAGAGCACCGAACAGACCGAGTTCGAAGCCCGTCCGGAAACGGTCGGCGGTGAGCACGATACGGGCGATGAGGGCGCTGCGGCCCGCCGCACCGCGCGCTTCCTGCGCAATTACAAGATCCAGGAAGTGATCCGCCGTCGCCAGATCATCCTCGTGCAGGTGGTCAAGGAAGAACGTGGCAACAAGGGCGCGGCCCTCACCACCTATATCTCTCTGGCCGGTCGCTACTGCGTACTGATGCCCAACGCCCTGCGTGGTGGTGGCGTGTCGCGCAAGATCACATCCGACAGCGATCGCAAGCGCCTGCGCGACATCATTGCAGAACTCGACCTGCCGCGCGGCATGGCCATGATCGTACGCACAGCCGGTGCCCAGCGTCCGGGACCGGAAATCACGCGCGACTGCGAATATCTGCTTCAGCTCTGGGACGATATCCGCAACCACACGCTGTCTTCGGTTGCGCCGACGCTGATCTATGAAGAAGCCAATCTGATCAAGCGCGCCATTCGCGACCTGTTCAGCAAGGATATCGAAGAAATCATCATCGATGGCGAACCGGCCTGGAAGAATGCGCGCGAGTTCATGCGCCTTCTGATGCCGCATAACGCCAACAAGGTGAAGCTGTGGCGCGACCATAGCCAGAGCCTGTTCGGTCGCTATCACGTCGAAGGTCATCTGGATGCGATCTTCTCGCCAACGGCCCAGCTGAAATCTGGCGGTTATCTGGTGATCAACCAGACCGAGGCGCTCGTATCGATCGATGTGAACTCGGGACGTTCGACGGGCCAGCGCAACATCGAAGATACGGCGGTACGCACGAACCTCGAAGCCGCCGAAGAAGTCGCCCGTCAGCTGCGTCTGCGCGATCTTGCCGGTCTTGTCGTGATCGACTTCATCGACATGGAAAGCCGCAAGCATAATGCGATGGTCGAAAAGCGCCTCAAGGATGCGCTGCGTTCCGACCGCGCGCGTATCCAGATCGGCCAGATCTCGCATTTCGGTCTGCTCGAAATGTCGCGCCAGCGTCTGCGCCCCTCCATTTCGGAAGCCGTTCTCGTTCCCTGCCCGCATTGTCAGGGAACAGGCCATGTGCGCGGTGTCGAGAGTGCTGCCCTGCATGTGCTTCGCGCCCTGGACGAAGAAGGCCTGAAGCAGAAAGCTGCCGAGATCACTGTTCATATCACCTCGGGCATCGCGCTTTATATCCTGAACAACAAGCGCGACTGGCTTGGTGAGATCGAGCAGCGCCATCGCATGCACGTCTTGTTCCAGCCCGATGACAGCCTGACCCCCGCCGATCTGCGCATCGAGCGCGTACGTCCGCAGGTTCCGGCCGAGCCTCGTGCTGTGCAGACCGAGCGGCATGAAGGAGAAGCCGGGCACGCCGTCACCCCGGTTTCGGTCGTTGAGGAAGAGACCGACCTTGAGCCGGTGACGGCCGAGGAAACCCGCGAAGAGGGCAATCGCGAGGAAGGACGGAGCGAAGAAGGAGGCCGCCGCCGCCGCCGCCGTCGCCGTCGCAACGGTCGCCGCTTCGACGAGAACCGTGACACGCAGCAGACTGCCGAGGCAGGCAACGGCGAAGAAGCCGAGGACGCAGGACATTCTGCGGCACATGAAGCCCCGGCCGAGGCAGCCACTCATGAGGAGCAGACAGGCGGCGAAAGCGAAGCCCTGATCGTTCCGGGTCGCCGCCGCATGCGGACACGTCGCGTTTCGCGCGATGAACGCAACCAGGGTGAAACGCCACGCGAAACGCGTTCTTCCGATAATCGGAAGAACGAAGATCGCCCGGCGGGTGAACGCACCCAGAGCGAACGCGGATCGGAAGACCGCCGTCGCAACCAGCAGGACAACCGCTGGAACGGCCCGACACCGGCCAATCCGTTCGGAGGCGCCTCGTTCGATATTTTCGACATGATCGAGCAGGCAGAGTCCCGTCTTGGAACCCCCTCGTCACGCAATGACGAGCCCAAGCCAAGCCTCGCTTCCGGCTCTCAGCCTGCTGAGGAGACGCAGACCGTTGCAACTCCTGTCGAGGCACCGACCGAAACGACTGCGATCCAGTCTGAGGGCGGGCGTGAGAATGCGACACGCAGGGGACGCGGTCGTCCGCGTCGTCGCCCTGCCGCGGCAGAGCAGGCCGAGTCCGCTCCTACTGCGGCAGAACCGGGCGATGCCGCGCCTGTAGCGGAGCCTGTTGCAGTCCCTGAAGCCGACCAGGACAAGCCGGCTCCGCGTCGTCGCGGTCGCCCGCGCAAGGTACCGGCTGCTGCATCGGTGAACGAAGGCGCGCCCCTGACCGCCGAAGTGACGTCGGAACCCGTCGAGGCGCCCAAGCCGCGTCGTGGCCGCACGCCGCGCAAAGCAGCTGCCGTAGCCGAAAACGTGGTTGAGGCCCCCGTGGCGACCGAGGTCAAGGCACCGACAAAGGCCAAGAGCCGTCGCGCCAAGTCCAAGGCCGAGGACACCGCGCCTGTGGTTCAGCCCATCAATGTCGATGAGGTTGCCCCAGCCAAGCCGCGTACGGGCTGGTGGAAGCGCTAAGCGCTTCTGACCTTTGACAGGAACCGGAAACGGGGCGGTCCATACCGCCCCGTTTTTGTTATGGGGATACCGCATCATCCGTCAGACAACGGTGGTCAACGAAGCTCAGCAGCGGCGCGTTGATAATGCGCTCAATCGCACAGCTCCGCATCGTCTCGCAAAATCGATCAGTCTGCCAAAACGCTGGGTATGACCTGGCTTCTTCCTTTTGAGGCCGTACAGCCGGACGTAGCCGATGCCGTATCGTCCTTCGTGTCGAGCCATCCTGCTTCGCGCAGTCGAGCGACCTGTGCACGGGCGACCGGCACGACAATCCCATTCGTCAGATGCAGACGCAGCGCACGCGGCGTGCCTTCCCAGCGTTTAAGCGCCCGGCGCGCGACCCGCCATGAACGATGCACCTGCAGACCGTCGCATGACGACTGCCGTGCCATGGCATCGCGTAACGTGCCATGAACGAGGATCGAGCCGCCCTGCCGATGGCAGCGTATATAATGGTCCTCCATCTGCAGCGCGAGAATACTGTCGGGCCGCGGATGAGGCGACAACAACGCCTCGGCAAGAGCATTCGACGACTGACCGGGGGCTTGTGTCTCCCGTGATAGCGGGAGCAACGCCGGCGCAGACTGGCGCTCCCGGTGGCGAAGCCACAACACCGTCAGCATGACAGCCGGAAGCGCGATGAGAAGAACCTGAACGTACCACAATCCCCAACCCGGCAGTCTGTCCACCTTTTCGGGCCACATGATTTCCGTCAGTTGACGTGCGACCCAGCTCTGCAGAATTCCAATGAGCGCCGCCATCCCGGCGATGACGCACCAGAACCGGACACCTTGCCCGATCAGCCCTGCCCTGCGCATGAAAATGATCGGCCCTGCGTAGAGGGCAAAGCCCGCCAGACTACACGTGATCCAGTAAAGCGTACGAAACGGCAGGCCTCCGTTGAGATAGCTGCCATAGGGCCCAACAAGTCCGAAAAACAGACCGATGCCCGATGCGACAGCGAAGGCACGCAACAGGATGAACCGGGACTGGCCACGGAAATTCCCGGTTTTTCCATCCAGTCTCATGAACGGCTTTCCCATGATCCCGTCCGGCGATCATGACAATCGTTGCGCATCTCCTTGCCCTTTCGCCCATTCGCTCACTGAAGGCTCACCGTGCCGACCGTTCGCCCATTCACGAAAATACGCTGGCGGAACGGGCTATGGCGGGATTTCTGAACGCTTCCCCGTCAGGAGCTCAAGTAACCATGACCTGTCTGTCTCGCATCACCCTGCCCATAATGCTGGCCCTTGTCCTGATTTTTCCTCGCCTTTGTCAGGCAGAAACATCCAGGATCGGATGCCAGCATATCATCACACAGCAAGGGCTCGAACTCGGCATCTGGTATCCGAGCACCGGGGCCGCAACCCATCAGGATCTGGGGCCCTATGCACAGGATTGCGTGGCAAACGGCCCGGTCGTGCACAGCCATGGTGGTCTCGTTGTCATTTCCCATGGGACGGGAGGATCATGGACGAGCCATCTCGATACAGCTGCAGCACTCGCCCAAGCGGGATATATCGTCGTGTCACTGACCGAGCCCGGCGATAACTGGCGCGATATGTCACATGCGACCGACATTACCGGACGCACCCGCGCTTTAAGCGCGGCTCTGGACTATATGCTCGACACATGGCCGCAGGCTGACCGCATAGATCGGCATCGCATAGGGGCATTCGGGTTTTCGGCAGGAGGGCTCACGGTGCTTCTTGCAGCCGGCGCCCAACCCGATCTCAGCCGGATTGGGCCCTGGTGTACCCAGCACCCCAAAAGCTTCACCTGCGCATTGATCGCGAAAGCCCACGCGTCGATCCCCTCGGGTTCTGCGCCCGTAAAGGATAGCCGTATCGCTGCTCTCTCCCTCGCTGCGCCGGCACTCGGCTTTACAATGACCCGATCTGCCCTGCAGGACGTGACGCTGCCCGTCCAGATCTGGCAGGCCGGTGACGACAGGATCTTGCCCTCACCCGGCTCGGTAGAACCGGTGCGCGACAACCTGCCTACGCCGCCGCAGGGTTTCATGGTCGCGCATGCCGATCATTTCGACTTTCTGGCGCCGTGTCGCCCCGAGGCTTCAATGGCGGCGATCTGCACAAGTCATAACGGTTTCGACCGCACGGCCTTTCACACAGGCTTCAATGCCGCACTCGTGGCCTTTTTCGATCGCACCTTGCCCAGGCAGGGTGCTTCAGGCCGATGATAAACCGAGCTCGGCAATATCGACCTTGCGTTCGAGGCATAGCGCGCAAACCTGCGCGACCGCCTCTCAGCGACAGACGCTCGGCGCGCCGGTCGCTGCGATATAGGTGCCTGTCAGGGGATTGAAACAGGCATTCTGCGGGCATGAGCTGCCGGATGCCAGACCGTCGCTGAACACCTGCCCGCCCATGCGGTTCGTCTCACGCTGCACGGCGCCGCAAAGCGGTGTGTTGACGGGCGCAGAGGGATCGTTGGTAAGCTGGGCCTCATTTGCAGGAAGCGGCGTTTCACCCGTCATGCCCGGAGCGAAATCCTGCGGCGGAATACGGGCATGGGCCTGTGCCTGACCCGGCCGAGGCGCTGGAGCCTCGCTGCACGCCGCCAGCGACGACAATGCAAGCAGCCCGATCCATGCTGTCATGACCTGAAAACGCTTCATATTCCGAGATCCCCCTGTTCTTTCCTGTCCGTTCCCAGAGGGTCGAGCCGTCCATGGCGCGTACCATCTGCAAAGCGAAGCGTGATCGCTCCGCCGCGCGGTCGCCCGGAGGCTGACGTCACCGGTTTACCCCGCCCATCCTGCACCAGAGCATAGCCGCGCGCCAAGACGGCCTCGGGCGAAACGGCCTCCAGTCTGCCCACAATACCGGCAAGACGGGCGCGATCGAGGCCAAGACGCGCGGTCAAGGTCTCGGTTCCGAGGCGCGCATGGGCAAATCCGGCACGTTCCCGCTCCATCCTGTACCTTATGCCCGATGCCAAGGTCGCGCTGGCCAGATCGAGACGCGCCTGTTTCTGCCCCATGAAATGCGCAGCAGAAGGCACCCGCCCCTCGAGAGTCATAAGACGCTGCCGCGCCTTGGAAGCGACCATCGGCAGGGCCAGTTCAAGGCGCTGCCCGCGCTCATCGAGCCTGAAACGCGCAGTTTCCAGCAGTCCCGGCAGGTCGGGAAGACGCGCCACCAACTGGTCGAATTTCGCACCGGCAAGCTGCAACTGGCGCGACAGGGCACCGGCAAGGCGTGCACCTCGATGCGCCAGATCGGCAATCAGCTCCGAACGCAGGGGCACGGCCATTTCAGCCGCAGCTGTCGGCGTGGGCGCACGCTGGTCCGACACGAAATCGATCAGGGTCGTGTCGGTCTCGTGTCCGACCGCAGAAATGAGCGGAATGGGACAGGCGGCGACAGCGCGCAGAACCGATTCGTCGTTGAACGCCATCAGATCTTCAAGCGAGCCACCGCCGCGCGCCACGATCAGCAGATCGGGCCGTAATGCAGCCGGCAGGCCAGGGCTGGAAAACCCGTCGATTGCAGCCGCAATCTGGGCGGCAGCCCCCTCGCCCTGCACCGCAACCGGCCAGACGATGACGGGGCGCGGAAATCGGCGCGAAAGGGTGGTGATGATATCGTGCAGCACCGCCCCGCGGCTCGACGTCACGAGTCCGATCAACCGAGGAAGAAACGGCAGAGGCTTCTTGCGCTCGCCATCGAACAGCCCCTCAGCGAGCAGTTTCTGACGCAGCTTCTCGATCTTGGCGAGAAGCGCGCCCTCTCCCGCGAAGCTCATCTGGTCGATCACAAGCTGGTAACTCGACCGGTCGCCATAGGCCGAGACACGCCCGGTCGCGATAACTTCAACCCCGTTTTCCGGCACCATGCCAAGACGCGACACCGATCCGCGCCAGATCACACCCGAAATCTTGCCGCCCTGGTCTTTCAGCGACAGATAGACATGGCCGGATGGATAGCGCTTGAGTTCGGTAATCTCGCCACGAACGCGCACACGGTTGAAACTGCCTTCAAGGGTACGCTTGATCGCCCCCGAAATTTCGCTGACCGAATATTCGGGAACATTCCCGCCTGTGCTCTGATCGTTTTCGCTCATGAGCCCAGTCTATGCTACGGAACGCGGGCTACGACCAGTCAGAACAGGAAGAATGACGATGCGGGTGTTACTTGTCGGATCAGGCGGACGCGAACATGCTCTTGCGGCCTGCCTTTCACGCTCTCCCGAGCTGGAAGCCCTGTTCATCGCCCCCGGCAATCCAGGCATGGCCGAACTGGGCACGCTCGTGCCGCTCGCTGCTGACGATGTCACAACTCTTGTGCGCTTTGCAAAAGAGCAGAAAATCGATCTCGTCGTGCCGGGGCCCGAAGCCCCTCTCGTCGCCGGGCTGGCCGATCTCTGCGCCGAGGCCGGCATTGCCTGTGCAGGACCGAGCCAGGCTGCCAGCGCCCTCGAGGGGAGCAAGAGCTTCACCAAGGATGTTGCCGACGCGGCGGGTATTCCCACCGCACGCTGGGAACGTTTCGAGGAAGCCGAACCAGCGCTCGCTTTCGTACGTCGACGCGGCGCACCGATCGTCATCAAAGCTGACGGTCTGGCAGCCGGCAAAGGCGTGATCGTGGCCCAGACGCTGGAAGAAGCCGAAGCCGCCATTATCGACATTCTGACCGATCGCAGCTTCGGCGCCGCCGGAGCGAGCATCGTGATCGAGGAATGCCTCGTCGGTGAGGAAGTCTCGCTTTTCGCATTCTGCTCGGATGACGAGGCCGTACTGATCGGAGCGGCCCGCGACCACAAGCGCATCGGCGAAGGCGATACGGGTCCGAATACAGGCGGTATGGGTGCAATCTCCCCTCCCCCTCGCTTCGACCGGGCAGCGCAGGAGAAAGCGCTCGATATCATGGTGCGCCCCATGCTGGCCGAAATGGTCCGACGGGGCACGCCGTTCAGAGGCATTATTTTTGCAGGACTGATGCTCACCGCAGAAGGCCCGAAGCTGATCGAATATAACGTGCGCTTCGGCGATCCCGAGGCGCAGGCCCTGCTGATCCGTCTGGATTCCGATCTGCTGCCCGTACTCAAGGCGCTTGCTGAAGGCCGCCTCGACGATGCCGCCATACGCTTTACCGACGATGCGTCGATCTCGGTCGTTCTGGCGGCACGCGGTTATCCCTGCACGCCGGTCAAGGGCGGAGCGATACGCGGCATCGAGCGGGCAGATGCAGTCCCCGGTGTGCAGGTATTTCAGGCTGGCACCGCCATGCAGGATGGAAAACTCGTTGCATCTGGCGGCCGTGTGCTGACCGTATGCGCGACAGGCGCCACGCCTGAAGAAGCACGTGCACGCGCCTATCAGGGTGTCGCAGCCATCGACTGGGACGACGGAATCTACCGACGCGATATCGGGGTCTGACTGAACCTGTCGGGGCTAGAGCCTGCGCACTTTCTGACGGCGGAGCGGGCATGAAGCCTGTTCCGCTGACGGAGAGAAAAAGACACGCCATCCAGCGCCGATCGACGATAGTACCCCACCCGTTCAGCAGAAACAGAACACAGCAAAACAGGCCCGTGCACTGAAGAGACCGGGATTTTACCCGTCTTCAATCGCCTGCAACGCAAGAAATTCAATTAATGCAATTATTGTATCTTCTATTGTATCTGTCGCAGAAATTCCGTTTTTTACGACACGGCGCGACTTGGACAACAAGACACTGCGAATGCGATAGGGGTTTTACGGTCTCCGCGGCCTGCTCTCCGCTTTCAGCCATTTCCGCAAACGCCTGCGCGCATTGGCGTAAGGCGATGCCGTGTTGAACTGAATCATACGCCCCATCGTCCATTTCTCATACCAGGGGCGGCCATACAGTTCGTCGTTGCTGCGCTCTTCGATCAACGACACAATTCTCGTCTTCGCATCTGCGAGGCGCTCGGTGAGCTGGGGATAAGGGATATCCTCGCAATCGCGATAGAACTTTCGCGCGAGACGACCCAACTCGTTCCACCTGAAGCCTGTTTCAGGAAATTCGATCGGCAAGCCGGTCGCGTCTCGTTCCAGCCATTTGAGGACCAACTCGTTCCACCCGATCAGATAGGCGACGAGATTGCCAACGCTCATCCGCGTCCCTTTCGCGTGGCCGTCCAGACTGGTGTCATCGACCGCCGATAGCGGCACTTCACGCAGGTCCTCGAAGAGCTTTTCGAAATTAGACTCTATCGCTTTGAGCAATTCGTCCTTGTTCGTCGGAACAGCCATACTCCCCCCCCCCCCTCTCGCGAAAATCCTGCAACCTGCGACAGCGGGTTTCGGGAATGACACCACAAAACATGCGCGCTTCCGCTTCCAACCCGAAGCGAACAATCCCGTACCGATCACTGGTGAATTGCCCGTGCGGCTGAACGCTCCTTGAATACGCGGTGCGAACACTCGGTTTGCAGATCTTCATATGCGCTGGACCTCGATACCGTAATAGATCAGCGGGGCGTCTCCTCCTCAATTCAACAAGGCGAAGAATGCCGCAGACGTGACGCGGCGCAGACCAAGCCCAATCATTAATGCCGTCATGACAGCGAAACTGCCCCATGCAACGCTGCGATGATCGTTGTGGCGAAACGTCTCCCGTGACCGAGCGCACAGATGGGCAGTGGAAGAACGGTCGGACCGCGAATGGCCGACGAGACGAACGGAGCGGCATCGAAATCCATTTAGCGCTCTATGGACATATCATCGGATCGTGCATGTCGCTTGGATCGAACGATTCATGGGAATGACGGTAAGGGAGAGGGTAAAGTATGAAATTCCCGATATCCCCTACATCCTGATACTCTGTGCGTAGAGCCTTGAAAGCGGGATAAACTCATGGACATGCCAACGATGACGGACGTTCTGCCAGATACGGTGATACCGGGTGTCGTCGTCAGCATGATGACCATAATCATGATCGCGGCAGCCTTGTTCGGGCTGCTTGTTTACATGGCCCCCGCTCTTGTCGCCCTCGGTCGCCATCACCGTGACCGATGGCTCATTCTGCTTCTTACCGTACTGACCGGATGGACATTCATAGGCTGGCTCGCCCTGTTCATCTGGGCCATCTGGCCTGCGGAAGAACACGCACCACCCATTGGGCCTTACCGACCCTTCGCGCCACAGGCAGCCTTTTCGGACGCAAATCCATCTTCGCATGCGCTCTCCCCCGAGGCGCATCTTGCGGCGGTCGATAAGCTCGAGCGTCTTCATGAGCAAGGTATTATGACCCGCGAGGAAATGCGCGCCCATATGAATGCGCTTATCGCCCCGACACCCCGATCTTTCTGACATGTCCGGCTTTGCTTCGCGCACGCCCGGGAGGAAGGCGGAAAACTGAGGCATTTTATCACTCCCGTCCGCAATAAAGCGCAAAAGCGACACGATGGCGCCATGATGCATGAGCACAGTCGAAACCCTGTCCGATGCAAAGCCTCACCATTTCATGACCGATCCAGATCAGGATGTCCCTTCCGGGCGTTCTCCCCATTCACGTAATGCAGGTATAGACTGCCTGCGCGGCACTGCCATCATCCTCGTGGTTATTCATCACCTCGCCCTGCGTTTTCCTCTGACAGAAACCAGTCTCGTCGGTCTCTTCCCCTATCCGGTTCTGAAAATGCTCAACTGGGGCGGTATCAAGGGGGTCACGATGTTTTTCGTCATCTCCGGCTTTCTGATTACCGATCATACGATCAGACGGTACCAGCAACCTTCAGCTCTCGATCTACGCGCTTTTTCAGGCCGACGGGCCGCACGCATTCTGCCCTGTCTTCTGGCCCTGATCCTCATCGCCTGCACGCTCGGCCTGCTTCACGTCCCGACCTTCAGACCCGAAAATCCCGGTCAAAGTCTGGCTGGTGCGGCATTTTCCGCCCTGTTCATGCATCTCAACGTCTATGAGGGCCAGACAGGCTACCTGCCTGCTTACTGGGACGTGCTCTGGTCTCTCTCGGTGGAAGAACTTTTCTACCTCGGCTTTCCCCTGATCTGCTTGAGTCTGGGGCGCACGCGACTCTCCCTGGCAATCTGTGCCGGACTTTTGGCCCTCGCAGCCCCCGTTTTTGAATGGCAGCTGCAGAATGCTTCCGAGATATGGCAGGAAAAAGCCTACGGGCCGGGTATGAGCGCCATCGCCACGGGCGTTGTTGCGGCCCTTTTGATGGCCCGCCACGCCCCGGGCTCAAGGTTCGTTGCCCTTGTCGGACTGACCGGCCTGGGCGGAATGGCGCTTTACCTGCTTCAGGGACGACTATGCTGGTCTCTCTTTGGCCTTGCGACACCGCTGTTTTTCAACGTCACGATCGCGCTCTCTGTCTGGGCTTTCGCACAGGGCTGGGCTGCGTCATATACCGCAGGGCATACGCACTGGCTGCGCGCGTGGGGACGGGGCAGCTACGAGATCTATCTCAGTCACATGTTCATCGTCATGCCAGCCGTCGCCCTTCTACGGACCACTGGGCTGCGTATCGCCTGGGCATGGCTCGTCTACCCGCCGGTTCTTCTGGCCGTTTTCTTCCTCGGTCGAACAATCCAGCAGCGTTTTTCAGCACCCCTCGATAAACGGCTGTGCGGATGGCTGTGCCGTTCACAGAAGAATAGCCGATCCGCTCAAACGGCACCCTGACGCGACACCGCAACACGGCACCCCGACACGATACACAACACGATACTGGCACCACGCGACCTGTCGGAGACCGTGGGCGTACCTACTGCACCCAGACCTGCGACAGGAGCATGTGGTTCAGCAGAGAGTAGTGATAATTGCCCAGTCGTTTCGAAACGAAATCGACATAGCGCATCTGGATAAGCGGAATGACGGCGCTTTGGTCCATGGCCATCATTCCGGCCTGCTTCCAGAGTTCCTGCGTTCGGCCTGCATCGAGAGAATGCTCTGCCTGAACCATGAGCGTCTGGAGGGCCGGGTGACAGAACCCGCTTGCATTGGTCGATCCGTCAGAATGGGGTCGGGCGTTATCGCATCCCAAAAGCGCGTCGAGAAAGGTCGAAGGCGATGGATAATCCGCATACCAGTAGGACAGACTGATCTGCACATGGTTGTCCGAATTGCGGGCATAACCTTCGGCGGTAGCAGGCGTCATGGGGCGCACGCTGGCTTCGAAACCCAATGACTGAAGCATGTTGCGCAGATACACGCCCATGGCGAGGCCTATCGCCTGATTGGGCACAACCAGCGTGACACGCTGCCCCATGTGACCGCTCTGGCGTATCAGCGCCCGCGCCCTGTCGAGATCGGGCCCCTGCCATTGTCCGGTGTCGGAGGTTTTTCCAAAGCGACAGGGAATATCGGCCCCTTCAATGCCGTGCGGGACGATCTGGCAGAGCGGCTCGGCAATGGCCGAGCCACCGTAGAGAATGGCCATCGCATGCCGATCGACCGCGTGGTTGATTGCCTGCCTGACCTCAAGGGAGTCGAACGGCGGCTCATGCACATTCAGGGCCAGGTAGTAGAGCCCGAGCAGCGGTTGGAGATGAACCTGATCGGTATATTGGCTGCCAAGCTCGCCCAGCCTGTCCTGCGGCTTGGCATCGAGCATGGAGTCATAGTGCCCCTGCTCGACCGCAGTCACTTCGGCTTCGTCAGACAGGCCGAAATCGTAGATGATACGATCGACATAGCCTTCGCTCTGCGCATCCGGATTCCACACGCGAAACCATGGATTACGACCGATTTCCATACGGTGAGACGGGTCGTACTGCGTAATGCGATAGGGCCCGGTACCGGGCAATGGGGTCAGGGCGGATTCCGTTACCGGGGCATCTTTCGGCAGAATCACGGCATGAGGAAACGCGAGTTTTTGCAGGAATTCACCATCAGGTGCTTCAAGTCTGATCGTGATGCGCCTTGCCGCCGGGTCGGTCGTTACGCCTTCCAGACGGCAATGGGTGGGGTCGGTGAGGCAGGCCTTAGCGCCGACGATATTGCCGTAAAACGACAATGCGGTGGGACTGCCCACGCGATAGATGCGCCTGAGCGAGGCCGCGACATCCTCGACCGTGACTGGCGCTCCGTTCGAGAAACGCACGCCCTCGCGCAGCCGGAACACCCAGACAAGACCGTCAGGGCTCACCTCCGGCAGGCTTTCCGCAAGATCGGGCACGACTTCGAGCCCGGCTGCGCCATCGGCCTGACGATAGGTTACGAGCCCGTCGTACATATTCACGAAAAGCTGGATATATTCGCTGGTGTAGTTGATCTGAGGGTCCAGCGTGCCCCCCGGGGCATCAGCCGTCAGGTGTAGCGTGCCCCCGCGATGCGGACTGCCCTGCGTCACGCCCTGCGCCCGTATCTGGCTTTGCCCCCTGTTACCCGAGATCCCGTCACCCGGCATCGTCTCCGGCGCGGCATGCGTGCAAACGGGGAAAGCCAGCAGATACAAGGCAAGAGCGGCACCATGCAGCGTGCTTGGAAATGCGGGCACAGGCAAAAGCCGCATACGCGGCGGCTGACGTCCGTTCAAGCCGCCGCCCCCATGTTCAGCCGCGATGGGCGAGCTGATGGATGCGCGTCACCAGCGCCTCGGTTCCTGCTGTTGCATCGACCGTGCCTGCATAGCGCCCCTGCGGGTCCATGATCACGATGCGCGGTGCCGGGAGATGATAGGACGTGCCGTCATCTGCATGTACCAGCTCGTTGGGGGCATGAAATTCCTTGGCAACGCGTTCGATCATGTTGGGTGACCCGGTAAGCGGGACGACATGATCGCCCAGAGGCAGGGCATATTTCTTGAGATCGTCCGATTCATCGTGCAGCGGGTCCAGCGTGATGGCCAGAGGCGCAACCCTGATCCCTTCACGCGCCAGAGCGATTTTTGTGTCGCTCATGGTTTTCAGCACAGGGCCGCAAAGTCCCTTGGGGCAATGCGTGTCGAAAAACCAGACCAGCACCCAGTTACCCTTGAAGTCGCCCTCTGTGACATTGCCTTCACCGAGCGCGACGAGACGATAGCTTCCCCCGATTTCATTTCCCTGCGTCGAGACCATGCTGCCGAATTTTTCCGACAGGCGATAGGCGCTCCAGCTGAGTGCCAGGGCAAGGACAAGCACGACGATCGCGATACGCGGGGCTGTCCAGGTTTTGCGGGGGGTACGGTTCTTGTTCATTGCTTAATGTGCTTCCGCCCAATTCATGCCAATGCCTGTTTCGACCACCAGTGGCACACTGAGCGTGGCGGCCTGTTCCATTTCGGTGCGCACGAACGCCGCCAGAGCCTCGGCCTGATCGGCTCTGACCTCGAACAGCAATTCGTCATGCACCTGCAACAGCATTCTGGCGTCCAGCCCGCTCTGTGGCAAGCGCCGCCCCAGACGAACCATGGCACGCTTGATGATATCGGCAGCGCCACCCTGCAACGGTGCATTGATTGCCTGACGTTCGGCATAGCCGCGTCGCGCTCCGTTCTTTTCGTTGATACCCGGCACATAGCAGCGACGTCCGAGCGGGGTCGTGACATAGCCATCGCGCTTGGCGTCATCCTTTGTGCGATCCATGTAATCGCGAATACCGGGATAACGGGCGAAATAGGCATCGATATAGCGCCGTGCCTCACCGGCTGGGATGCCAAGCTGGCGCGCCAGCCCGAAAGCCGAAATGCCATAGATGATACCGAAATTGATCGCCTTGGCGCGACGACGGGTCAGCGGATCCATACCTTCGAGCGGCAGATTGAACACTTCTGCCGCCGTGCGTGCGTGAATATCCTGCCCCAGCCTGAATGCCTCCTTCAGCGGCCCGATATCGGCCACTTCTGCCAGAAGACGCAGTTCGATCTGGGAGTAATCGGCCGAGACCAGCATATAGCCTTCTTCGGCAATAAAGGCGCGACGGATACGACCGCCCTCTTCGGTGCGGATCGGAATGTTCTGCAGGTTGGGATCGTTGGAGGACAGACGCCCCGTCGTGGTGATGGCCATCTGGAACGAGGTATGCACACGATGGGTTTTCGGATCCATCTGCTGCACCAGCGCATCGGCGTAGGTCGATTTCAGCTTGGCCAGCTGACGCCAGGCCAGAATGCGCGCCGGCAGTTCATGTCCGGCATCGGCGAGCTCCTGAAGCACCGATGAATCTGTTCCCCATGCGCCAGCCTTCGTACGTTTGCCGCCGGGCAGGTTCATCTCATCGAACAGGATTTCGCCGAGCTGCTTTGGCGAGCCCAGATTGAAACCACGCCCGGCCAAAGCATGAATCTCGATCTCCATCTCGGCCATGCGCGAGCCGAAATCGGCAGACATGCGACGCAGTTCGGCCGCGTCGAGCTTGACCCCTGCCTGTTCCATATCCTTGAGAATGGCGACCAGCGGTCGCTCCATCTCTTCATACAGCGCAAGTGCGTGACGCGTACGCAGAGAGGGTTTGAGAATGTGCCACAGGCGCAAAGTGACGTCGGCATCTTCGGCTGCGTATTCGGTGGCACGCGCGATGGGCACCTGAGCGAATGGAACGCGATTGCGCCCCGTGCCTGTCACGGAGTCATAGGAAATCGGCTCATGGCCCAGATGCAGGCGGGACAGCTCATCCATGCCCTGACCGTGCTCGCCGGCCGATTGCGCATACGAAATCAGCATGGTGTCGTCGATGGGTGCAATCCGGTCGATGCCCGCATGAGACAGCACCAGAAGATCGTATTTGGCGTTCTGGAAAATCTTGAGAACCGAGTCATCGGCAAGAATGGGGCGCAGTGCCTCAAGCACGACGGCAACCTCAAGTTGCCCTCCTGCCGGGTGCTCCAGCGTGCCCTCATGGCGCAGGGGCACATAGGCCGCCTGGCCGGGCGCTACCGCCAGTGACAGACCGATCAGCGTTGCCTGACGGGCATTGAGCGAGTCCGTTTCTGTATCGAAGGCAAAACAGCCGGCCTTGCGCGCCCGTTCGATCCACTCATTCAGCGTTTCGAGAGACTGGATTGTCTCATATGGCCCATAGGGCCTGTCGCTTCCGCTCTCGATATCGCCGGTTTCTTCAGTGCCCGTTTTCTCAGCACCCGTCCTGAGCTCGCCGGCGTTGCGCTTGCCTGCCAACGCGCCCAGCCCCATGCGCTGGATGACCGAGTGAAACCCCATTTTCTCCAGAAAATCACGCAGCACCGGCGCATCGGGCTCCCGGCATCCCAGAGCTTCGACAGGTTCGGGCAGCGGCACATCGCGGGCAAGTGTCACCAGCTTGAGCGAGATACGCGCTGCCTCGGCATGATCGATCAGCGATTGCTGGCGCTTGGATTTCTTCATGTCAGGCGCTGCCGCCAGAATGGCTTCCAGCGTACCGAATTCCTGCACGAGCTGGGCCGCGCCTTTCGGGCCGATGCCCGGCACGCCCGGCACGTTATCGGTCGGGTCTCCCATCAGCGCCTGCACGTCGATCACGCGATCGGGCGGCACGCCGAACTTGGCTTCGACCTCTGCCAGCTTGATCGGTTTCTGCTTGATCGGGTCGAGAAGCGCCACGCGATCGCTCACAAGCTGCATCAGATCCTTGTCCGATGAGACGATCGTGCACTTGCCCCCTTCCTTCTCGATGATCTCGGCATAGGAGGCGATGATGTCATCGGCCTCAAAACCCGCCAGCTCGATCATGGGAACGTTGAATGCCCGCGTCGCATCGCGAATGAGCGGAAACTGTGGTCGCAGATCCTCGGGCGCCTCGGGGCGGTGTGCCTTGTACTGCGGATAGATTTCGTTGCGAAAAGTCTGGCGCCCGGCATCGAACACAACGGCCAGATGGGTGCCAACGTGATCGCGCAACAGGCGTTGCAGCATATTGGTAAAGCCGAACACCGCGTTGACCGGCACGCCTTCGGGGCTGCTCATGGGGGGCAAGGCATGAAAGGCGCGGAAAATGAAGCCCGAGCCATCGACGAGAACGAGATGGGTCTTGGTGCTCATGCTGCAACCCTGGGGAATGAGAACTTCAAGCTGCGCATCTCCTATTTCGGGCGACCCGCTATGGACCGTCCCGGCGGGGCATATATGCGCCCCTACTGGCCAGCGCGCCCCAGGGACGCAATACTCCCGCAATGATACGAGAGTTCCGCCTGCATTCAAACTGTCACCCGGCAAACGATCGCCTGCAAAACGCTCGCCCGCGGGAAGGTGACCGGAAAAACCGCAGCCGGGCAAACCCTCATTCCGGACCGGGGATACGCAGCCGCCTGTTTTACCTTGAAGGGGTCTTTCCGAAAACACCGCCTTTCAACACGGCGCGAAAGCGCGATGGCATGACGATGGGCGCAATGCGTCTTGCTGGTCTGGTCCTTTTCGCGCTGAACCTCGTGGCCTGCGCCACGCCTCCTGCACGCCGTGCGCCGCAGCCACGCGGGCAGGAAGCGGCCCTCATACCCGCAACGCTTCACATGACACTCTCCGACGGTGCGATCGCTCCCATGCGACGATGGCCTGCGAAAGGGCAGACGCGTGCCATCGTTCTGGCACTGCATGGCTTTGGAGACAGCCGCGATGCGTGGGAGTTTCCGGCGCCGCAACTGCGTGACGCCGGGATTGAAGTCATCGCGCCCGATGCAAGAGGTTTCGGTGAGACAGCGAGCCGCGGACAATGGAGCAGCACCGACCGTCTGGTGCGTGATGCCCGCGAGGAGGCGCAGTTCGTTCATGCGCACCATCCGGATCTTCCTCTTTATGTCATGGGAGAGAGCATGGGCGGGGCTGTCGCCACGCTTTTGGCGTCTGACCCGCAGGACGACCCCATACGCGGCGTCATTCTCGTCTCACCGGCCATATGGCGTTTCGACCCGCTCTCACGCCTCATACTGAACGGGCTCGACACACTCGCACCCGATTGGTTGTTCACTGGTGCGCATGTCCCGGGTGAGCACATAGCGACGAACAATCTTGCCGCGCTGAGACGCCTTTATTTCGACCCCCTCACCCTGCACGGCTATCGACTGGATACATTACGCGGGCTGGTCGATCTCATGGCTGCAGCGTCCGCCGCAGCGGCGCGCGTGCACAAGCCGATGCTTGTTCTGTACGGCGATCGGGATCAGATGATCCCCGCGGCCCCCATGGCGCTGTTCTGGCATCGACTGCCGTCCAGCGTACGCAAGGACCTGATTACCGGCGGGCATCATCTACTGCTGCGTGACCGCAACGGACGCAATGCAACGGACGACATTGCCTCATGGATCCTGCATCCTGACAGCCTTCTGCCATCCGGGGGCGACGTGGCAGCAGCCGTCTGGATGGCTGGCGATCCGGGCCATGACACCCCCTGATCACGCCCCGGTCGGAAGCACACCTCCAGCTCAACAGGGCTACCTCGCCTCCTATAGCCTGTCAGCCGCTGTCATCGCGCCACAGGAGAAGGATCGGCCCGTAAATTGGGACTGGCGCGCTTTTGCAAATCTGGCTATGAAGCGATCCAGCGGGACCCGTAGCTCAGCTGGATAGAGCGTCGCCCTCCGAAGGCGAAGGTCGAAGGTTCGAATCCTTTCGGGTCCGCCATTTACTCCCCTTTGAAAACCGCCTTTGCCTGCGTGTGCTTCCGCACCGATAGAATACGCTCGGTCAATCGTGCAACACGACACCGTCAACCAATGAAAAGCGTCTTATCCGTAGGTAATCCCCTGTCGGATTGTGCCGGCCTGCTGACCTGAATAGCGGCATGAATGCCGCAAGCTGCACGTCCATCGATGTCCATGGTGCATACAGTCGGTCTGGTTATCGGCCCATCTCAGGGGCGATCCGTATAGGCCGGAATAGCCGCAACACACCCTTCGATATATTCCTGACCGGCCTCTTCGCAGCAGCGAACTGCCTCACGCTCGCCTTTTATGGTTCATAATTGCGCCACAATATCGGTTCGAATCCGAAATACAACACACCATAGTGACAGATTATTTCCGGATCTATGACAATATAACATTTCATGTCATACAATTATCGTTAAAAATCCATAGGGAGCATTTTGGTCCTATAACGACGTATTTATATAGAAATGTGTATTTCTATATCAGAAATATAACTTTCAATATTGTTATCATAAATTCATTGCCTGAGTTTCCTGTTTGGTGACTTATTGTCTGCAAAAGGCAAACAAGGATTCGTAGATATGGCGACCGATTACACCATCACCTCGACGAAACGCTGGGTCGATTGCACCACGGCTGTTGGCGAAGTCAAAAATGTCACCATCAATGACAAAGCCAATGGTGTGATCTGCGCGGATACCT
This sequence comes from Asaia lannensis NBRC 102526, assembly GCF_024054035.1. Taxonomy (GTDB): domain Bacteria; phylum Pseudomonadota; class Alphaproteobacteria; order Acetobacterales; family Acetobacteraceae; genus Asaia; species Asaia lannensis. The sequence goes on along the minus strand of NZ_JAMXQU010000007.1, from coordinate 7,879 downwards.
ATCCTGCTGCGGCTAATGATCCGCTTTACGTGCGCGGAACACTCAATGTGACTGTCGGAACTGGGCTGTCGTATTTCGGCAATGGCGCAAACGGCAATCTGTGCATGCCGACAATCTATCCGTCCGGCGTTGTCTCCATCAAAGGGACAGGTTCCTACGCCGTTGCGGATTACATGAGAATTCCCAATGATATCAACAATCAGGGCGTACTCAGCTTTCAGGATATCGGGCTTTTCGCAGCCGCGACCAACGACCTGACCGGCGGAGGCACACTCAATCTCACGAATGTCCGTATCGTCAATAATATCAAAGGATACTGGACATTCGGGAATATATCGAACCAAACGATAAATCTGAATAACTCTGATATAAATATCTATGGAACATATAGTAATGTTACAATAAATCTCAGCTCAACAGGCAGAAATTATATTGGAATACCAAAAACAACTAGCGCCGTTAACATGAAAATACGCGGACTCGGCGCAAATTCCCAAATTGACATCCAGGACATCAGCCTCGAAGGGTATTCCTACGATCCTGAAACAGGAATACTTCGAATTAGTGACACGAACATGACTAAGATTGTTTATATCGATATTGGTCTGGGATATGATCAGGCAGGTTTCACAACAATCTCAGGTCCTTTCGGAGCAACCAGCACCGGTATTTCCTACAAATATGCGGCTCCTTGTTTTCTGGCTGATACATTGATTGAGACGCCTGCCGGTACATGTGCGGTTCAGCATCTGAACACTGGCGACCTAGTCTGTGTCGTCAGAAATGGCCGTCACCATACTGCCTCCGTACAGAAAATTGTTGGTGGTTTCCAAGAAGTAAGGTCAGAACTCCCCGATGATGAAGCTGGCTACGCCGTTTGCATCAAAAAAGGCGCGCTAGGTAAAAACCGACCCAATAAAGACATGTTTATTACAAGCGAGCACTGCCTACACCTTGATGGGAACTTGATTCCCGCACGCATACTCATCAATGGTAAAAGCATTTATTACGATAGAACAAAACACAGGTATGACTACTACCATGTATACCTTGAGAACCATGAAATCATTATTGCAGATGGCGTCGAAACCGAGAGCTATTTGCCAAGACTGCAAGATATGACAATCGATACCACGGATGCACTCCGTCACGCCCAGCGCCTGATCGTTCCTGCGGCTCCGATCAACACGGCACGCCAATTTGTGGAGCCGATTTTTCATCGCATTGCAGAGCGCGCGGGCATTGTGCCGTCACCCCTCGCCCAGCTCGGTCAGTCGGGTCTTTGCCTGCGCCTCGCCGATGGCACGGTCCTTCAGGCAGAGAGCCGCAATAAAGGGCGCTATGTTTTCCGCCTGCCCGCCGATACCCGACGCGTTACGCTCATGAGCGAGGCGGTTCGCCCATGCGATCTCTACGGTCCCTTCGTTGATGACCGGCGTGCACTCGGTGTGCTGGTCGGGCACATTGCACTGGAAAGCAACACGCAGTCCGTTCCTGTCGAAAGCCATCTGCAGGAACGCCCCCTTCAGGGCTGGTATGCCGATCGTGGGGAAGCATGCCGCTGGACCAACGGTCAGGGCACTCTGTCCCTGCCCACCATCGCTGACGGCGTCTCGACCCTGAGCATTGAGGTTCTGAACGAACCGGCGCAACAGGATAACAATGCGGATTCCGGTATTTCGGACGCTGCAGCCTGATCGCCCATTCGAAACCCGACGGCATCGCCTGCGATGCCGTCAATCATTCTGTCTTCGATCGACCATGCTGAGATCGATTACGCCGGGACGCGGGCATGGACATCACATGATGCAGCGCGCCCCCTCCACGGCCGCGCACGTACAAACCGCATCATGTGCGATAGCGTGGGCGATCTGGTTCGGACCGCGCCCTGGCCCGGACTGCTGCTCCGTCGCCTGAAAAAAAGATCAGCGGGAGGTCGCCTTGCTCACGGCGCTCTCGGCCAGACGGGCATCCGTCTCTCCCTCGCCGCCACTCAGCCCGATTGCCCCGATTGCCATACCGTTCACGATGAGCGGAACGCCACCTCCTGCGGGAAGAACGTTAGGCAGGCTTGCGATCATGGTCTTGCCAGCATGAAGAGCATTTTCCATGTCCTCGGTTGGCCGTTGAAACAGGACAGCCGTGCGCGCCTTCAATATTGCCAGATCGATGCTTCCAAGCTGGGTTCCGTCATCTTTCTTGAACGCTACGAGATGACCGCCGGCATCGACTACGGCAACAGCCACTTTTTCACCGCGCTGTTTTGCAAGCATCAGAGCGCGATCGATATAATCTAGAGCTACGGCAAGCTGCATCGGGCGTCTTTCTTTCCATCGTGACAGCCCGGACTATAGGGATAAAAACAGCCTTGTCCGGTCACGCCATCGAGATGATTGTGACGACGCTTTCCCGTACTTCGACCTTTCCCATCATCGTAAACGTTTCCTGTCCTGCGCGAACCGGGAGCGGGCTGTTTGTCGATATGGCCCGGTGGATTAACGCCTTGTCACGTTTAGTGGTGAATAAATCCCATACCCGTCTGCAATGCCGTTCGTGCCAACTCGGTCCATAATCCTCCACCCGGTCGGCCGCTCCCATGAGATGGGGACGCAGCTCGACTTGCCGTAGAGTCGTCCGTAGAGGCAGTGCCACTGGCGGCGCCGTCGTCGATATCGGGCTTTGGGCGTTGTGCGCACCCCGATACGATGAGCATCATACAGACCATAGCCAGCCATGTACGATGTTTCGAGAGGCACGGCACAACCTGGCGGTTCGGGCAAAGCACCCTCTCGACCCCACTCTCAGCAAAGCGTTCATGACGGCCCGGAGGCGCATCTTCTACGTTTCGGTGCGCTGCCCTCACCGCTCCCATCTTCCACCATCAGGCGGTGGCGGAGGTGGGGGGCACCCACGCGGTGGGCGATGATCTGCCCTGCCCTCGTTTCCCGGAGGGGGGCCACGTTTATCGTCACCCTCTGGTGGCGGAGGAGGCGCTCCTCTGCCGGGAGGGCCGCGCCCGTCATCTCCATCCGGCGGTGGAGGCGGGCGTCTGCAACGATGCTCATTCTCTCTGCCCCGGGCGGTTACGGCCTCACTTCCGCCGTAACCGGGCGAGGCCGTATAAACCTGTCCATTATAGACCGTGCTACCGTAGCCTGCGCTGCTTCCTGCGTTGCTCTGGGCACGCGCCACGGCAAGCGGCCAGAAAAACAATACCGAGAACAAGGCAGAACTCAAAAATCGGCGTCGCATGTACTCAGGTCATCCAGCAGGTTCTTTTATGGCAATACCTTCTGACAGTCCTTTTCGCGCTGGACGAGGAACGAATGGAAAGAGACTGTAACAGCCATCTACCGGATTCAACCAAGAGCTCTGACAAGCCGGACGCCGAAAGAGCATGACATGAACATCACGAACGCCTTTTGACTGTCATTCCAGCGTTGTTCCTGTGCTGCATTGTCGCAGCTCCGGATGCAGGATGGGAGGACGTGACACGATGTTGCGTTTTTTAATTGCACCGACAAGCCAATACGGCATGCTGAGCACCTTCATCGGATCATCCGGGATGAATGGAGTGGGACGGAAATGAACACAACATCGCTGCATCCGTGTGTCATCGCCCTTTTAGGCATTTCTTCTTACAGAATTATCGAACCCTTCACCGCACCGGGATATTTCCTCAGTTTCCAGCCCTATCTCGCCGTTCTTATCGGCGCCTTGGGGGGATGGCTCATGAGCACGCTTGTGACTCTCACTGGGCGGTGCCTTAAAAACGCCCGTTGAAACGCGTTGACGGTCATCGAGCAGAAAAACCGCTGACATCTTGCAGCGTTCAGCTTGACCATTTCATCAGCATCAGACCCGACAGAATCAACGCAGCTGCCGCACAGCGTGTCAGGCTAAGCACCTCTCCGAACAGGATAATACCGGCAACAAATGCGCCGATCGCGCCAATTCCTGTCCAGATCATATAGGCAGTACCAAGAGGCAGGACTTTCATGGCCCACCCCAAAAGGCCGACGCTCACAACCATACCGACAAGCGTCACAAGGCTTGGCCAGAATCTGGTAAAACCTGCTGACTGCTTCATGGCAGCCGCCCAGATTATTTCACACAGTCCAGCAAGAAACAGGGCAATCCATGCCATGACGCACCTCCAGAAGCGGGTTCCGCCGGGCCGTCCCGGTCTTGAAGCTCGCATGGAGGCAGGAACGTCGTCTCTGCATGTGGCATGCTAGCCGATCGCGACCACAGTCGCAATGGATGGAGAACTGCTTCCCCCTGTCAGAGCGATCCTGACAGAATGGTTCCGACAGGAAGATTCTGACAGCGAACGTCACCACACAGCCTCAATCGATAAAAACGGCCTGCCCCTTGGAGCAGACCGCTTTCATCGTTCTCCTGTCAAAACCCCGCATGACAAGCCGACGTATTCGACACAGGTCGATCTGTCTCAACCCTTCGCTCAGGGTGCGGAGCGTTCAGGGCGAGCCGCCTTCAGAGCGTCTGGCGGCACATGGTTTTGTCGAGCGTGTAGATTTCGAGGCTATCGATGGTGAAACCCGTTCCATCAGCCGTCAGGCGCAGCCTGTCGAGCGGCTTTTCCGGATAGACGAGCGCCGTAGCAGTTTCGAGATGCTCGTTGGCGTAGAGCTCGAACGCGCATCCGTCGAGGAACAGACGCAGGTCGAGCGTCCGGGCATTCGGATAGAACGCCGTGTTGATCGGTGCAGCAAAACGGCCGGTGAAGAACGGATGATCGAAACCATGCAACTTGCTGCGGTCGAGCCAGATCTGGGTTGAGGGCGCATCGTACCCTACGGAAAGCTTCTCGCCTTCCTCATTGGCAAAGGCCAGTTCGAAGCGATTGATGACCGGACCGGAATGCGACGGATCGGTCTGTCGGTCTTCATCGACGGTCAGACGAATCACGACTTCCACGGCCTTGCCGATGGGCAAAGCAATTTCCCGTCGCGATGCAGCGGCCAGATGACAGGCTGTTTCGCACAGAACCGGATGGCGCAGGGCCTCGACCCCACGCGGGATCTGAACCAGACGGGGATAGCCGTTCGGATCCTGACGGATGGACATGCTGCGCGGCAGAGACATGGCACCGCGCCATTCTCCAGAGGGCAGCTCCTGACAATACTGCCAGTTTCCCATCCAGGCGATATTCACGGCCTCGTCGTCCGGCATATTGCTCCAGACCTGGAGCGCATAGGCATCCTTCGCGAAATCGGTCATGCGCAGAATACCGTCGCAGGGCGTGAATGCCGTACCGTCGAAATCGCCGATGAAATACTGTGTGACACTCCCGCCCATCGGGCTACCGGGATTGATCGAAACGAACAGCACCCAGCGCAGCGCGCCTGATTCATCCCTGATCTGAATCAGGTTCGGACACTCGTAATTGACTGTCGGCAGACCTGCCGGGCCGAAGTGACTGAGATGGGTCCAATGCTTCAGATCGGTCGAGCCATAAAACCCGATGCGATGATGATCCACCTCGGCAACGGCCATGACCCATTTGCGCGTCGGCGCATGATAGACGACCTGCGGATCGCGAAAATTCACCTCACCGATATCGAGCACAGGATTGCGCGCATATTCCTCGAAGCTCTGTCCGTTATTGGTGCTGATCGCCAGATACTGGCTTTGTCGCGTGGGTAGCGAGCGGGTGTACAAGGCGGCGATATTCGTGCCGCAACCATTGGGAAACAGCCCCGAGCTGTTATTGCGGTCGAGCACAGCACAGCCTGAAAAAGCCTGCCCGTCGATCGTATTGGGCACGGCAATCGGCTGATCTTTCCAGCTCAGCAGATCGGTACTGGTCGCGTGCCCCCAACAGATATTGGCCGAATATGCGGCATCGGGGTTATGCTGATAATAAAGATGATATTGCGTCCCATCGAAAACGAGCCCGTTGGGATCGTTCATGAACCCTGTCGGTGGGGTGAAATGAACTGAGGGCCGATACAGCACACTCTTCTTGGAAAGTGCACATTCTTTTTTCCTGTCAGTCATATTTTTCCCGGAAAAATTGAAATTGTTTTTGAAAAAATCGTCCGCTTAGGTGCAGATCGCTTAATTTATTTAGTGGCAAAATGCCAATTTGTCAATCATTCGTTAAGACTACATGCATTGCATGACGAGTTTCCGTGCCAGACAATGCGCACATAACTGGTACAGGCAGCACGATTATCTGCCTCAAACCGGTAACGGCAACGGGCCGTCAGATGCCGAGGACGCATGAAAGAGCGTCGTCAACACCGCACGATTTCACTATCCGTACCCGCCAAGGCTCTTCAACAGCATCGAGCCCTCCCCGCAACACAGACCAGGCCATGGATCGCCCGTCAGTCCATTTTCATTCAAGTCTCTTTGCACAAACCCAGACAAACACGCGACCGGTTCTACCCAATGAATAGCAAGTCGCGGCATTTTCCGATTTCCGACGTCCATTACCGCCAATCTCTTTCTTGCCGATCGGCGTCAGATCGTCGGACAAGGCAGGTCCTCACGGCTCGTCCCTCTCCTCACGAAAAGAGCATGACAAGCAACATACAAACATTGCCAGACCGATCCGGTTAAATACCTTACATATACCCGATACCGACTACCTTCATCTCCATGTTCCACAATAATAGTGATGTAACAGATAAGTCATGATCCTGTAATCACCGGATTTCCAGAACATAGGTGAATACGATTCGCTCCATGCGCTATCAATTTATTTCTTAATGTGTCGCCTGAATGACACACAGCCGCGAGCCTCCGTGTCTATAAGAGCCGACCGGAAAAAGCAGTTCTCCAATAACAAACAAGTTCGGCAAATAACTGCAAATCCATGCAGCAAGCCAACCATATCTAATTGCGGATCTTGTTTCCAATATTGAAGGAAGAGGATAATGGGTGACGCTACTCTCAACTTTTGGAACCAGTCGGCCAATGGATCCACGCCGTGGGGCGCGACCTACACCATTACTGTCGGGTCGAATTTCCTCGGCGGACAGATCAATGCTGGTGGCCTTTTCCCCAACACCGGATTTAGTATCCAAGGAACCCTTATTGTCGATGCATCCAATGCGACCGGGGGATGGAGCGCTTCTGTAGGAAGCTATGGGAGCGCCAACTATACCGGCGCCAATATTGGCACCACCGGTACACTCGTGCTCAAGGGCAATGGTACGCAGGGCTTTGCTGACCCGACACTTGCGACCGCGGTTAACAGTAATTTCTTCAATATCGCCGGACAAACAACAAATTACGGCCAAATAATCATAGAGAATTGCTCTTTATTTAACTACAAGGGCACCAGCACCATCTCAGGAAACGGTGTCATTACAATGAACAACGTGACAATACCCACCGACTGGGGAGGGCACCAGTATTGCTACTGGAGCACGTCGTTCATGAATATCTCCGGTCAGACGATCAATATGACCAACTCCCAGGTCACCTTCGGTGACAAAAACGGCAACGGGTCGATATCGAACGTCACGATCAATTGCAGCGGTGGCAATAACTACATCGCTATCAACTACGGCATGGCTTCCAACGTGTCAGGTCTGAAAATCCGCGGTTTCGGTGGCGGCGATAAACTTGATCTGGGTTCTTATGGCTATCCGGACTGGTGCAGCTATAATGCGCAGACTGGACAGATAACCATCTCAACTTACGACTCATCAGGCAATGTTCATACGCTGTCCATCGATATTGGCCTTGGCTACGATCCCAATGGTTTTTCGGTGCAGCAGTTTTTCAACGGCGCTTCTGGCGATGCTGGGATCACCTATCTGGGCGCTCCGCCCTGTTACCTGACTGGCACGCTGATCGAAACCGCGCGCGGCCCCGTGGCGGTCGAGGAGATCACGCTGGC
>NZ_JAMXQU010000006.1 GCF_024054035.1 Asaia lannensis NBRC 102526 | reverse complement strand
CAGGCAGTCGCCGCGGCGTGTTCCGCTGCGGTGAACGGGCTTTTAGACCCCATACCCAACACCGTCAACATATAATTTCAGAAAAATGACATGCCCGGCGAAAAAATCGGACTTTCCACGTTCCGAAACGCCAAACGGGAGGCCGAAGCCTCCCGTTCATTCAAAGCACTGACTGGATGACTTTTTTCAGGTTTTCCCTTCGACGTTCTCATAAACACGAAACCATTCCACGAAACGTTTCACGCCTTCTTCCAGCGTAACCACAGGCCGCCAGCCAGTCAGGGCTGTCATCTCTTCATGTGATGACCAGGTGGCCTCGACATCCGAGAGCGGTCTGCGCTTTGCTTCGATCACTGCCTTGCGGCCGAGTTCCTGTTCGAGCAAGGCGACGAGGTGACTGACCGCTGTCGGGGAATCACTTCCCAGATTCAGGACACGGGATACGCCTTTCTCAGGCTCATTATCCAAAGCCGCCAGAACACCGGAAACGATATCATCGATATAGGTGAAATCGCGTGCCAGTCCTTCACCCTCATACAGGGTAAGCGCCTTCCCCTGCGTGATGGCATGAGCGAACTTGTAATAGGCCATATCCGGCCGACCCCATGGGCCGTAAGCCGTAAAAAAGCGCAGACCGGTCTGACGCAATCCGTAAAGATGGGCATAGGCATGAGCCGTCAGCTCACCCGCCCGCTTGGTCACGGCATAAAAGGAACCGGGACGATCGACAGCATCGCTCTCGCGGAAGGGCATGGCCTCGTTCAATCCGTAAACGGATGAGGACGATGCATAAACGATATGCTGCAGATGCGAGAGATGACGCGCCGCCTCAAGCAGCACCACATGACCCATCATATTGGCTGTTACGTAAGCACAGGGATCGGACAGCGAATAACGCACACCTGCCTGTGCAGCGAGATGCACGATATGCGTGACATCGGGATGCTCGCCCAGAATGGCCTCGACATCCTCACGACGGCTCAGGTCGCCCTGACGGAAAACGAAGCCAGGCTTCGCGGCAAGCTGGGCCAGCCGATCCTGCTTGAGCTGAACACTATAATAGTCATTCAGGGAGTCGAAGCCGATCACCTCATGACCCTGGCTCAATAACTGTGCGGCAACATGATAGCCGACAAAGCCTGCGGCCCCGGTCAGGAAAATCTTCATCGCGATCAGTGAGCCGTGCTCAGGGCTTTGGACGATACGAGATCACCCACGACGATATTGTTCTTCTCCATGGTCCCGGCAGCGACTTCCAGTACGGCGGCGGAATCGCCCTGTCCGGTCAAACGGCGCTCGCTATAAGGCACCGTCTTTTCTGCAATGGCCTGAATATGTCCGTCCGCCCCGATGAACACGATATCGAGCGATGCCGGGGTGTTACGCATCCACATGGCTGCGGCTTCAGGCGGATTGAACAGAAAGAGCATTCCCGTCCCGTCAGGGATTGTCTGGTGCGTCGATTCACCAGTTTCCTTTTCCTTTTCGGTCCGGGCGATCTCGACTGTGAAGTCATGGCGCATGCCATGACGGTCAGTAATCGTAAGGGGCGCTTTTTCGAGCGCCTTCCCGGCTTCGCCCTGCGCGGCGGCCGTCGAAGATCCCGCTGCAGCAAACGCCGGAACGGCCGGGGCCATAAGGGTCAGACCCGTCAGAAGCAGACTGCTTCGCCAAATCCTGTTCATGTCTGCTCTCCCGGCTTTCAGGTCAGATAAGGATTATTCTGCCGTTCCTCGCCGATCATTGTCGGCAGGCCATGCCCCGGCAGAACAACGAAATCGTCAGGCAGGGAAAGCAGCGTGCGCTTGATCCCCGCAATCAGACTGTCATGGTCGCCATAGGCGAAATCGGATCGGCCAACAACACCGCGAAACAGCGTATCGCCCACAATAGCCAGTTTATTGGCCCGACTTATATAGACGACATGACCGGGTGTATGACCGGGACAATGCGCCACCTCGAAGCTGATTTCCGGCAGGTCGATCACCTCACCATCGACAACGAAGCGATCGGGATGGGCATTATGCAGATCGAACAGGCCGAATGCCTGAGCCTGATCCTCGACCGTCTCAAGCAGGAAGGCGTCACGTTTGTCGGGACCTATCATCGCAACAGGTGTGACTTGCCGCCTGGCAAGCCCCTCCCGCAGGGCATCGGCACCACCGACATGATCGAAATGACCATGAGTCAGCAAAATAGCATCGACAGTCATGCCTTCGAGAAGACGCAGAAGCTCGGGCGCATCGCCACCCGGATCGACCACGACGGCCCTGCCCGTCTCCGGGTTTTCGAGCACGGTGCAGTTCTGACGTAACGGAGTGACCTTGACAGTGCGGGCACGCAAATCCGGCTTCTCCTTATTCGATACAAATAACAGCACAGGAAAGAACAGCCCCTCCCGGCGGATATCCCGATGCTGTGCAGAAAGCGCGCAACATCCAGTCAGGCCGCGATACCGCGCAGACGCCCCCCGTTCAAGCGATGATGCGACAACGCAGGATTGACCGGACGATTTGCCCGGACCAGAGTTCGGGCCATCCGCTGCAACCCGACCTGCACGGAATTACAAGGTTTTCAGGAGACGACCATGAGCCGAATTATCCGCACAGAACCCAATCCCGTCATGTCGAAGGCCGTCGAATATCACGGCTTCGTTTTCACGCAGGGTGTTGTCGCTCGCAATCTCGACGCCGATTTCGATGCGCAGACCGCCGATGTCCTGGAACAGCTCGATATTCTGCTCGAGCAGCATGGCACTGATAATACGCGTATTCTTCAGGCACAGATCTGGCTGAAGGACATCAATGACCGCGATGCGCTGAACAAGCAGTGGACCGCCTGGCTGCCGAAAGAATCGGCACCGGCGCGCGCCTGTGTTCAGGCAGTTCTGGCCGACCCGCGCATGCTCGTTGAGATCATGCTGATCACAACAAAGTAAGTCCCTCTTGAATTTTCTCCGGGCGAACACAAATTTTCCCGGAGAAAGTTCATAAATTCGCCATGAGTCCGCTTTACACGGGTTGCCAATCCAAGGTGAACATAGTTACCTAGATGCAACACACAACAGGCGGATATCGAATCAATGAACGTGGGACAGAAAAGTTGCCTCAAACTTCTCCGCAGGCCGTTTTTTTCGTCTCTGACCGTTCTGTCCGTTCTGGTTGGGTCGGCAGTTCTGGCCCCAAAGGCTGAAGCCCGCCAGAAGGCTGCACACAAGTCTGTCATGCACAGCGCACATGTCAGCCACCATGTTGCGAACCACCGCAGCGCCATTCATCAGACGCGCTTCACTGCACGCCATCATCGCTCCGGCGGTCATGTGATCCAGTGTGTTGCCTATGCCAAGGCAGCTTCCGACGTTGTGCTGAGCGGCAATGCGCGCGACTGGTGGGAGAACTCCCGCGGCGTTTACGCCCGCGGCTCCGCTCCCGAGCCTGGCTCCGTTCTGAATTTCCGTGCAATCCGTCGCATGCCCTACGGACATGTCGCCGTCGTGCGCGCGATCGAAGACAACCGTACGATCGTGATCGACCAGTCTCACTGGGCGCAGAACGGCGTGGCAAAGAACGTACGCGTCATCGATGTTTCCCCCAATAACGACTGGTCTGCCGTGCGCGTTGCGCTCAACAGCAATTCCGGCACCTATGGCAGCATCTATCCGACCTACGGATTTATCTACGGCCGCCCGGATGACGGCGTGATGATGGCAAACAATACGCCTGCGCCAGCGCATCGTTCCACAAAGTCTCGCACGGTCGAAACGGCGAGCTTTGCCGCCCTGCAGCACCCGATGAACTCGACCGAAGTTGCTGAAGCACCGGAAGATGCTTTCAGCCTCGAAGGACCCAGCCGTAACCTTCGTTAAGGCGCATCATCCGCCACATTGTTGAGTGTTGTTGAAGGCGATCCGCAAACGGGTCGCCTTTTTTCTTGCCAGGCACACTGGGCCGATCAGGCATCGTGCCGGGTAGAGGCCCAGCCTCGGGTGATTACAGCCTCGGGTGATTTATGTCAGGGGCGCGCGGCGCGATGGTAAGGGTGGCCTGCGCTGATCGCGCGTGCGCGATAGATCTGCTCTGCCAGAAGCAGACGAACGATCATATGCGGCCAGGTCATACGACCGAATGAAATCAGCGCATCGGCACGGTCGATGACGCTGGCCTCCAACCCTTCAGCGCCCCCGATGACGAAAGAGACCTGCTTGCCCGTGGCGAGCCAGGTTTCGAGCATCGTGGAGAATTGCTGCGAATCGGGAGACGTCCCACCTTCATCGAGCGCGATCATGATCGTGCCCTCAGGACAGGCGGACAGAATGGCCGACGCATCCTTGCGTCGTATTTCCTGGGCGCTACCACGGGATTCGGCAATCTCGACCAGATCGATCTTCGGGCGGGTGCGTTCGACATAACGGTCGAACAGCTCCCGCTCGGGCCCTCTCTTGAGTCGACCGACAGCGATGATCCTGATCATGGGTGATCAGAGATCCGTCGTATCCGCTTCATCACTCGCCGTATCGTCGAGATCCTTGCCCCACATGCGTTCGAGCGCATACAGCGCACGGCTTTCCGGCTTGAACAGGTGAACCACGATGTCGCCGGTATCCAGCAGCACCCAGTCGGTCCCGTTGGCGCCTTCGATCGTAATACGCTTGATGCCGATTTCGTTCAGCTTGTCTTCGATATGCGAAGCCATGGCAGCAATCTGCCTGTCGGCAATACCGGTCGCGACCACCATATGATCGGCAAAGCTGGCACGTCCACGCAGATCGAGCGTGACGATATCTTCCGCCTTGTCTTCATCGAGACTTGTCGTGATGAGCGCCAGCGCCTTTTCAACCAGTTCGGGCTCGGCACCGGTACGGGGTGCTGCGCTACGTGTCTTGCGCGGGCCTGCTGCGGCCGCTTTCTTGCGGGGCGTGCCGGCGGTTTTCAGGGTTGCGGCGCCCTCGCCCGTGGCGGGGTTGGGCTTGGTCTCACCAGCTGACGCGCGGCTGCGACGGGCTGGGGTGGTCGTCTCGTCGGACGGTTTTCTGGCGATGGCTCGACACTCCGGTCAAAACATTAGAGAGAGAGCGAGGCGGGATATTTGCCGGAATCCCTCAACGCTGTCGCTGATATACCGTTTTGCGGCGCCGGAAGAAAAGCCCAGACACCACCTTTCGAGCGAGACATGACCGGTCCCTGTCGCGATGGAACGCGCATATGGCTGAGCGCATGGGTAGCCTGACCCGATAAAGCGGTTCGATTACTGCCCGGTCGGGGTACCACAGCCATGGGCACATGCAGAGCGAGATCGCGCCAGCGCCGCCATTTTGTAAGCGAGGCAAGGCTGTCTGCCCCCATCAACCACACGAAACGCGCCTGGGGAAAACGCAGACGGAGCAGTTCGATCGTCTCGACCGTATAGCGTTTGTTCAGCCGCGCCTCGATATCCGTAGCGATAATACGTCGCCCATCGGCCAGAGCTCTGGCCGAATCGAGTCGGCTCTCGAACGGGGCCATGCCCTTACGGGGTTTGAGCGGATTCCCCGGCGATACCATGAGCCAGACCTGGTCGAGCCTCAGATGCGTCAGGGCATAGCGCGCCAGTTGCAGGTGACCTGCATGGGCAGGATTGAAAGACCCCCCAAGCAGGCCGATGGAAATTGCACGGTTGTCGCCGTATTTCGGTATCTGCGGCACGTCAGGGGCGTGTTTGACCGGTGCCGCGCACTTCATACCGGAAGGTTGTGAGCTGCTCGAGGCCGACAGGGCCACGAGCATGAATCTTGCCCGTGGCAATACCGATCTCGGCCCCGAACCCGAACTCTCCGCCATCGCAGAACTGGGTCGAGGCGTTCCACATCACCACAGCACTATCCGTACCGTTGAGGAATGTTTCGGCGATCTCCGCATTTCCGGTGATGATCGCCTCGGTATGACCGCTACCGTAGCGTGCGATATGGGCGAGCGCCTCCTGCACGGTATCGACAACGGCAACGGAAAGGCGGGCATCGAGCCATTCGGTCGCAAAATCGTCCGATGTCGCCGGTTCAAGGTCGTGCACGATCCGGCGTGCGGTTTCATCGCCCAGAACGGCACAGCCCAGTGCATGAAGATCCTGCACCAGCAGGGGCAGGAGCGTCTCGGCAATGGCGCGATCGATCAGCAGGGTTTCGGTCGCACCGCAGATTCCGGTACGGCGCATTTTTGCATTCGCCAATATGTCGCGCGCCATCGCGAAATCGGCATCCTTGTGGATATAGGTATGGCAAAGCCCGTCAGCATGGGCCAGCACGGGCACGCGGGCCTCACGCTGCACGCGCTCGACAAGCGACTTTCCGCCACGTGGAATGATCATGTCGATCTCACCGGCGGCTGTCAGCATCGACGCCACATGAGCCCTGTCGGCATCGGGGACGATCTGCACGCAATCGCGCGGAAGACCGGCCTTCTCCAGACCGTCCTGAATGCAGGACTGGATACAGCGCGCCGAGTGCAGGCTCTCGGAACCGCCGCGCAGAATCACGGCATTGCCGGATTTGATGCATAAGCCCGCCGCATCCGCCCCGACATTGGGGCGGCTTTCGTAAATCATGCCGATAACACCGAGCGGTGTGGCCACGCGCCGGATATCGAGACCGTTGGGTCGTGTCCATTCCGACAGTACCCTGCCGACCGGATCGGGCAGAAGCGCGATGGATTCGAGTCCCTTGGCCATGGCTTCGATGCGTGCGGGTGTCAGTGTCAGGCGATCGATAAAGGCCGCACTGGCCTTCGATGCCGCTACATCGCGCGCATTCGCCACAAGAATATCGGCCGCATGCGCGCGCAGGGCGAGAGCAGCTGCACGCAGAGCCTCGTTACGCTGGCTCTCTGGAGAGATGGCAAGAACGCGGGCCGCCGCGCGTGCTGGTCCGGTCAGGGCCTTGAAATCGGACACGGTCGTAGCAGCTTCCATCATGCATTCTCCTGTCTGCCTTGCGGCATCTGGCCCGATCGGACCCAAGGCCGGCAAAGGGCGATCAGCTATGTATCATTCCTGCGCTGCTTGAAAAGATCGCCCCAGGGCGAGGCTCGCAGCAACATTACGTGCGCAACGCCTCAGCGCTCTCTCGGCTTCAGCAAATGCCTCTTCCAGCGTACAGGGTCGATCGAGGCAGCTGAAAACCGCATCGAACCCGGTTGTAAAGAGATGCTCATGGCCTGCGCCCAATGTCCCGGCAAAGGCGATGACAGGCTTTCCCGCCGCTTTTGCCAGACTGGCAATCGCCTGAGGGGCCTTGCCCTGCACGGTCTGGCCATCCAGACGTCCCTCGCCCGTAATCACCAGGTCCATATCGTTCACGATACTTTGCAGGCCGAGCAGCCTCGCAACGGTTTCAGCGCCCGGAACGAGCGTTGCGTTACATAAGCCGACCAGCCCCAGAGCCGCACCGCCTGCCGCCCCCATACCGTCGCGCTGAGCCACATCCTGTCCGCTACGCATGGCGATCAGGCTTGCAAGGCGTGCCAGAGAGGCTTCCAGAATCGGAATCATGGCCGGTGTCGCACCCTTCTGCGGCCCGAAGACCGCCACAGCGCCTGTTTCGCCCAGCAGGGGAGCCGTAACGTCGCACAGGATGTCGATCTGGCTTTCCTTCAGCCTCGGATCGAGCCGATCGTCATCGAGGGTGAAAACCGATCCAAGCGGGCCGCCGCCTTGTGCGATTTCGTTCCCGCGCAGATCGCGCAGGGAGACGCCAAGCGCCTGAAGAAGTCCTGCCCCGCCATCGCAGGTCGCACTCCCCCCGAGAGCCAGAACCAGATGCCTGCACCCCCTGTCGAGCGCAGCACGCATCAGTTCGCCCACCCCGTAGGTGGTGGTGAAAAGAGGAGAGCGGGATTCGGGAGGAACCTGAGCCAGCCCGGCAGCCTCGGCCAGCTCGATAAGCGCCGTACGTCCCTGATCGAGCACGGCGAACCGGGCTTCGACAGGAACACCGAGCGGCCCGCAGACCGTCCGGGTCTCGATCTGTCCATTCAGCGTGCGTGCCATGATGGCAGCCGTGCCCTCGCCACCATCCGCCATGGGAAAGGCGTGATAGCGGGCATTGGGCCAGATTTCGGAAAATCCGTCTGTGATCGCCTGAACCACGGCCTCGGCGGTCAGGCTCTCCTTGAAGGAATCACAGGCAACGAGAATATCCATGAGCGCCTCCGGAATGACGCGCCATCATTGCCCGAGTGTCAGGCCGGTCAAGCCCCGGCCTGCACGTCAATCAGCGATACCCGGCCTCAGACGTTGAAGCGGAACAGCAGAACATCGCCGTCCTGCACCACATATTCCTTGCCTTCGATACGCAGCTTGCCCGCTTCCTTGGCACCCGACTCACCACCACAGGCAATATAATCGTCATAAGCCACGGTTTCGCAGGCAATGAAGCCGCGCTCGAAATCATTATGGATGACCGCCGCCGCCTGAGGTGCCTTGGTGCCCTTGGTGATGGTCCAGGCGCGCGTTTCTTTCGGACCGACCGTGAAATAGGTGCTCAGGCCCAGCAGCCCGTAGCCCGCAGCGATCACACGATCCAGACCCGAGTTGTTCAGACCCAGCCCTTCCAGGAATTCGGCGCGCTCTTCCTGTGGCAGCTGGCTGACTTCGGCTTCGATAGCTGCCGAAACGACCACAACGGCAGCACCTTCTGCCTCGGCACGCTTGCGTACGGCCTCGGAATGGCTGTTGCCGGTCGCTGCCGAGCCTTCTTCCACGTTGCAGACGTACAGCACCGGCTTGGTGGTCATGAGCTGCAGACGGCGTGCGGTTTCTTCCTCACCCTTGGGCACGGCCGTACGGGCAGGCTTGCCTTCACGCAATGCAGCAATAATGGGATCCATGATCGCAAGCTGCTGCTGGGCCTCGCGGTCGTTGCCGCGTGCGCGCTTCTGGAGCGAGACCTGACGCTTCTCGAGCGAATCCAGATCGGCCAGCATCAGTTCGGTTTCGATGATCTCGGCATCGCGCACCGGGTCCACACCGCCCTCGACATGGGTGATGTCGTCATCCTCGAAGCAACGCAGCACATGGATGATGGCATCCACCTCGCGAATATTGGCAAGGAACTGGTTGCCCAGACCTTCACCACGCGAAGCACCGCGCACGAGCCCGGCGATATCGACGAATTCGAGACTGGTCGGCAGGATTTTCTGCGACTTGCCGATACGTGCCAGATTCTCGAGACGCGGATCGGGCACGGCCACGCGACCCACATTGGGCTCGATGGTGCAGAAGGGATAATTCGCTGCCTGCGCCGCTGCCGTTTCGGTCAGCGCGTTGAACAGGGTGGATTTGCCCACATTGGGAAGCCCCACGATGCCACAATTGAAGCCCATCAGCGTTTCTCCCCGCACAACATGGCGATTTTTGTCATTGTCGCTTCCGGCTCCCCTTTGGCCAGCAGGGGCGACGCCGCAGCCACGGCATCGAGAAGCGCTTCGAGTTCGGTCTGTTCGGCCTTGGCGAAATCGCCCAGCACATGGCCCGTCACACGGTCTTTATGACCCGGATGCCCTATGCCCAGTCGCACGCGCTGATAATTCTGATCGCCCAGCATACGGTCCATGGAGCGCAGACCATTATGGCCCGCAGCACCGCCACCGCGCTTGACCCTCACCTTGCAGAACGCAAGATCGAGCTCGTCATGAAACGCCGTGATATCGGAAACCGGAATCTTGAAGAACCGCGCAGCCTGCTGCACGCTCTCGCCAGACAGATTCATATAGGTCATGGGCTTGAGCAGAAGAACTTTCTGTCCCTCGATGCTGCCCTCGGCCGTCTCTCCCTTGAAGCGCGAACGCCAGGGAGAAAACCGGTAGTATTCGGCAATACGCTCGACAGCCATGAAGCCAATATTATGGCGCTGCCTGCGCATGCCGGGCTCGGGATTACCGAGCCCGGTCCAGAGTAGCATTGCGGCCACCCGGTACGGTCTTACTTCTTCTTCGCGGGAGCGGCGGCGGCTTCGGCAGCAGCCTTCGCAGCGGCTTCAGCTTCCATTTCGGCATCGACCGTCGGCGGAGCGATGGTAGCGATGACGAAGTTCGGCAGCTGCAGAACCGGCGTTACGTTCTCGGTGCCGGTCAGGTCGTCCCAACGCACGTTGTCGTGGATGTCGAGGTTGCTCAGATCGACCGTAAAGCTGGCCGGGATGTTGTCCACGTCAGCCATGACGTCCACCGTGTGACGGACCAGGTTCAGCACGCCACCGCGCTTGATGCCAGGAGCCTTGTCTTCGCCGGTCACGTGGATGGCAACGGTCACATGGACCTTCTCGCCAGGAGCCAGACGCTGGAAATCGACATGGATCGGCGCGTCGGTCACGGGGTGAAGCTGCACTTCACGCATCAGGGCGCGCACGGTGCCGCTTTCGAGAGCCAGTTCGTACAGGCGCGAACGCCAGCCGCCACGGACCATTTCCTTGTGGATGATGCGCGGATCGATCTGGATCAGCGAAGGCTCCTGCTTGCCACCATACACAACACCCGGCACCAGACCGGCACGTCTCGTTGCGCGCGCTGCCCCCTTACCAGCCTTCGCGCGCGTAGAGACTTCGAGGGACGTCATATTTGTCACGGTATTCTCCCAAATTCATTGCACTCACGGCCTCCAGGGGTGCCTGAGTGAAGGCGCGCCTTAGCGGAAACGGGGGGGTAAAGCAATGATCTTCGGGAGTCGGCGGGTAATTTGCGCCTTGTATGTGCCCCTGCGAGCGCCTGTTTCACGGCTCTGCCCTGAAACCCGCAGAGCGGCATAGCCCCTCCGATCCCGAATGATCGAAATGGAATCCGAGAGGCCTGTTTCTTCTGGATGCGCAGGGTAAAGCCCCGCGTTTTTACTCGTAAGCCGTCAGCACCCAGCCATTTTCCGTTGGGTCGCAATAAAGCGGTACGGCATTGGCAAGGCGGACATTGATGGGAAGGCTCATGGCTGCACGCAGGGCACGGAAAAGCGCCCCATGCGCAACGATCATGGGAATGCCTTCATGCTCCAGCGCACGGTTGACGGCATTGGCCGCGCGGTTCTTGAGGCCATCGAAAGTCTCGCACCCTTCAGGGGTGAACTTCCCGTCGATCCAGGGGTCGTACCAGTCCCCCATGGGTTCGCCTTCCATCACGCCGAAACAGACTTCCTCCAGCTCGCGCTCGGTGCTGAGCGGAAGAGTAACGCCACTGGTATCGGCAATCGCCTTCTGAGCTGCCAGAGCGGTGTCATAGGCACGTACCAGCGGTGAAGAAACGATACGGGCAATCGGTTCTGCGCCATCACGCCAGTGACGGGAAAGGGAAGCACCTGCCTTCACTGCCTGTTCGCGCCCGGTGGCGTTCAGGGGGATATCCGTGCGTCCCTGTGAAAGGTTTTGGGCGTTCCAGTCGGTCTGACCGTGGCGCAGATACCAGAAGGGGCGACGAAGCAGCATGAAAACGTGTCCTTAATCGAAAAGCGAAGAGACAGAGCTTTCATCTGCCACAGCACTCATGGCACGCGCCAGAAGATTGGCGGTGCTGATCTGCCGGATATTGGGCGAGGCTTCCATGGCCTCTGTGGCCGGGATGCTATCGGTCAGGGTCAGCATGCGGATGGGCGAAGCAGAGATACGCTCCACAGCCTGTCCTGTCAGAACGCCATGGGTCACATAAGCTTCCACCCCTGCTGCTCCATGATTCATCAGGGCCTGCGCAGCATTGCACAGTGAGCCACCACTATCGACGATATCATCGACCAGAATACAGTAGCGCCCGCTTACATCGCCGATCACGTTCATGACCTCGGACACGCCCGCGCGCTCGCGGCGCTTGTCGATGATCGCCAGATCCGTGGTCAGACGCTGTGCGAGCTGACGCGCACGCACCACACCGCCCACGTCGGGGGAGACGATCATCAGATCCTCATTGGGGTGGCGGGCATTGATATCGCGCTTGAACAGCGGCGCGGCATAGAGATTATCGACCGGGATATCGAAAAATCCCTGAATCTGCATGGCGTGCAGATCCATGGTCAGAATACGGTTGGCGCCGGCCTCCACCAGAAGATTGGCGACAAGCTTTGCGCTGATCGGGGTGCGGGGGCCTGATTTGCGATCCTGTCTTGCATAGCCGAAATAAGGCATCACCGCCGTGACACGACGGGCCGATCCGCGACGCAGGGCGTCGAGCATGATCAGCAATTCCATCAGGTTATCGTTAGTCGGCGAGCAGGTGCTCTGGATCACGAACACGTCTTCGCCGCGCACATTTTCCTGAATCTCGACAAAGACCTCGGCATCGGCAAAGCGTCGTACAGACACCTTGCACAGAGGGAGACGCAATTCCTGGGCAACGGCACGCGCCAGTGGCAGGTTACTGTTACAGGCGACGATCTTCATCGGGAAACGACTCCGGTCCGGGGCGGCAGCAAACGCGGCCTTCTAACAACGCGAGGTCACGCTGTCATTAACTCATGAAGATGCCATCCGACCGGTAACGCGTTTTTTGCGGGCTTAGGGCCCACTCCGACCCAGGTGCTGGGTATCAGCTTTCGAAGCGCGTTCTGAAATCTTCATAGCCGTCGAATATGTAAACACCCATCTCCCTGCACTCTGGCCAGACCTGTTCGACCTCTTCAAGAACAGCCTCGGACGTCACGTAGAGCATAGGTTCGTCCCCGCCCCCGCCTGGATCGATAAGGGAAAGTCGAAGGGTCTCTATGAGGTACCACAGGGCACGGACCGTGCCTTCACGCCCAAGTGGCCGATCCCAGTCAAGAGCTTTGACCTGCCCGTTTACAACGGTAAAAAGAAACGTGTCGGTAGATGACGCGAAAGCAGAGCGACCATCAGGGTTGGTATAGGGTATCTGCTCACCCGTCTCGATACCACCATCCCCATCTTCCTCGACCCCCCATTCCTTGTAAAACGGATCGCCAATCCCCTTCAGCGCCGTGCGTACATCTTCGAGCGGGAAAGCTCCCATGCCTTCCTCGGCCTCAGGATCGAATTTATGAATGTAGATATTACGACTCATGATCTGCTTTCGCTCAGTAAGGGTATGCCGGACTGCCCATAAGACCATGGCAGAGCCATTATGTTATCTGCCAGAATATATACGCGAATACCGATAATATATTGCATAGGATCGCAAGCCCACACGGCATGATACAGAGATATCTGTATTTTATATTGAATTATCCTGGTCTCTTTGTCGTGATAACGCTCAGAGCGATTCTATTCGTATTTTAGCGTCACGACTATCAGTCATCCAAATCATGGTGCCTGCTCGCAATACGTGTGCTGTCTTGACCACGGGTAACGTTCTGCATGACAGATTAACGCTTCGGGGTAACGGTGATGGAGCGACGTGCCCCTTAATTTTTGAGAGGAACGGCGCGATGAACGCAACCGAGCGCGGCATCAGAGAACAATTCCCCCTTTGGGCGAAAGCCGATCTCGGGGGAGCCAGCCCCTCACCGGGTCACATTCAGGTTGTCGTTGGTTGCGGGACATCCGTGCATATTGCAGATTCGATTGCTGTTTTCCTGAATGCTCACGGCCATCAAAGCCGTGCCGTACCGGGCAATGAGTGGACGCGGCGGCCGCATGACTATGTCCCGGCTGGCGTGAATGTCGAGATCGTCGCGCTTTCGCGTAGCGGAGAATCGACCGAAACCGTGGCTGCCGCAAAGGCAAGCCAGTCCAACGGGCAGCATGTGACCGCCATTACCTGTGCGGACGGCAGCGCCCTTTGTCACCACGCCGATACCGTGGTGAGTGCGCAGACCCATCATGAGGAAGGGATCGTGATGACGGCGTCAGCCAGCCTGATGCTGCTTCTGGGCATGCGTTATGCGGGACTTACCGTAAGCCAGCCGACCATCGATGCCGCGCGCAGCCTGCTCGACCAGGCCGATCCTGCCCTCCCCGGCCTCATAGAAGGACGCTCGCATTTCGTGTTTCTGGGCGGTGGCGCCTTTTACGGTGTTGCCCGTGAAGGCGCTCTGAAAATGCAGGAAATGAGCCTCAGCCAGAGCGAGGCCCATCATCCGCTGGAATATCGACACGGCCCGATCAGTCTGATCGATGAGCGTTCGCTCGTGGTCATGATGTATCATCCCGATACGCTGGCGGAAGAGACCCTGCTGACGCAGGATCTGCTTTCCAAGGGCGCGCGGGTTCTGGGGCTTGGTGGGCCTGGTACAGTGTCCCTGCCCGTCGGGGGCGAGCCAGGCACGGGGCCGCTCGTCTGTCTGCCCGTACTTCAGCTCTTTGGCGAATATGTCGCGCGAAGCAAGAACCTCGACACGCTCGCCCCACGCCACCTGACCAAGGTCGTAACGATCGGCTGACACGCATGACGCGCTGTGGAAACGCATAGCGCGCCCTCCACAGGAAGGTTCTCCCGAACCGGACCTTCCTGTGGCAACAAACTCCCTGCAGGGAAACCTAGCCCGGCCTGCCTGTCGGCCTGTCTTGCGGAAGGCCTGCACTTTGTTCAGGCGGGAGGGGCTTGTGATTGCGCCCCGAATAATTGGTGATGATCTGATGCACGGCCCCCGCCGCCTCGGATGCGGCGGCCATGGCAACATCGCCCCATGCGCCATCGAGGGAATGGGCATCGATATCATGAAGCTGGGTTGCTGCCCCCGCTTCCTTGCCATCAGCCGCCACCGTACGCCAGACGATTTCGATATGCTGGACCGGATGACCCGTCATACCTGCCGGGCCGTCGCTGAGGGTAACGATGCCTTCCACGCTGTAATCGGCTGCTTTCGCGTCCGAATCGAGCTTGTCATGCCGATCCGGAAAGCTTGCGACGAAAGCACGCGCCAATGAAATATTACCATCGCCCGGCGCGCCATGAACGCCCTTGAAAAACACCTTCGCCGGTCGGCGTTTGAGACTATGGGGATCATCCTGCATCATGGCAGCCTGTATCCCGGTCAGGACCCCGCTGATCTGCGGAGCGGAAGAGGCAGCAAGCGATGCAAGCACATCTTTCTGTCCCTGAGCCCAGACAGAGGCCGGTATGGGCGCGGCATCCCAGTGACCGCGCGCCTCGCCCTTGGGGGTCATCACCTCATAATGCGGCGTCACCTGATCGCCCTGCATCGTTGCCGAAAGTCTGAGCCACCAGTCGCCCGCCTTTACCGGCTGCGCGCTGGCAGGCAGGGCCTGCTCCACAAGCTGGGCAGCAATGTCCTTCGCCCAAAGGGCGGATGCCGCATTGTCGAGCAGCGTTTCCGTAGGGGTCGGCACCGCCAGTCGCGGCGGTG
The DNA here is from genome assembly GCF_024054035.1 of Asaia lannensis NBRC 102526. GTDB lineage: Bacteria > Pseudomonadota > Alphaproteobacteria > Acetobacterales > Acetobacteraceae > Asaia > Asaia lannensis. The sequence goes on along the minus strand of NZ_JAMXQU010000006.1, from coordinate 156,654 downwards.
GCGTGGTCAGGGCTAGGCGTCGGCCTTCAGGACCCGGATCGCCGAAAGGGTGCGGCATCTCCACGCACCCGGCAAGCAGCACGGTCACGGCAAACGACGTGACAGCCGATCTGATCGCACGCATCAGATGACGCTCCCTGCACGTATGGCGGAAATCTGATGACCTATGGCGCCGCCGCCTGCGAGCGTGCGTCGTCGATGGCTGAAAAACCGTGCGACATCGGGGCGTGTATCGAGACCGATGGTCGAAAGTCTGCACAGACCTGCACGACGCAACCTGTGCAGGCAGTAGCCGGGCAGATCGAACAGGAAATGACCCGACCGGGGGGCAGGCATGAAAAACTGTCCGGCCTCCGGTGACGTATCGAGCACCTCTTCACGCATTGCCGCGCCGACTTCATAGCTGGGCTGGTGAATGCACGGCCCCAGACAGGCCGTGACCTCTCCTGCCCCGAGCGACGCCATGGCCGCAATCGTGGCTTCGAGCACGCCACCGACAGCACCGCGCCATCCGGCATGTGCGGCCCCGACAACAGCCCCATCGGTGCTGGCAAACAGCACAGGGCCGCAATCGGCCGTAATCACACCAAGAGCCAGATCGTCACGATTGGTGACCAATGCATCGGCTTTCGGACCGCGTCCTGTTGGCCAGACCGGGCTCTTGGACGTCAGCGTGACCACATCGGCAGAATGGGTTTGCGTCAGTCCCAGCAGAACGTCCGGACTCACGCCCAGAAACCCCGCCACACGTCCACGGTTCTGCGCAACGTTTTCTGCCGTGTCGGCCGAGGCAAGAGAGCAGTTGAGCGTGTTGTAAGGAGCCGACGAGACACCGCCGAGACGGGTGAAAAAACCGTGTCGGAGCATGGAGAGAGAATCGGCCTGAAGCATCCAGCCGCGCGGCGCACGATCAGCCATAAGCCTTTTCTCCGTCGATCGTATGAGGATGACGCATACCGAATGCCATGAGCCAGAGACCGGCAAGCGCCATGGGAATGCAGAGCACCTGTCCCATGGTCACACCGAAGGGCAGGAAACCGATAAAGGCATCCGGCTCGCGGAACAGCTCGCAGAAGCTGCGTGCAAGCGCATAGCCGAACAGGAACAACCCGGCGAGAAACCCGTAGCGCATGCGCACCCAAGGGCGGCTGGCCGCAACAAGCATGACTGTCAGAAGCAGGGCGCCCTCGGTCAGGGCTTCGTAGATCTGTGAAGGATGGCGCGCGATCGGCCCACCCGTCGGAAAGACCATGGCCCAGGGAAGCCAGTCCGGGGCGGGACGTCCCCAGAGCTCACCATTCACGAAATTCGCGCAGCGCCCGAGCCCGAGACCGAGCGGTACAACAACCGTGATACGGTCGGAAAAAGCCAGGAAATTGATCTTGTTGCGCCACGTGAAATAGGCCAGCGCCAGTATGACGCCAAGAGCCCCGCCATGAAACGACATTCCACCCTGCCAGACCTCAAGGATGGCAAGCGGATGAGTCAGATAGAAGCCGGGCTTGTAAAAGAGGATATAGCCGAGCCGCCCACCCAGCACGACGCCGAGCATGGCCCAGAAGGCGAAATCATCCACCTGCTCGCGTGTGGCGGCACGGGGTGCCAGTGCGCACAGACGCACGGCAATCTTCCAGCCGATCAGGATCGAGAGAATATAGGCAAGCGCATACCAGTGCACGGCCAGCGGCCCGAGACGAAAGGCGATCGGGTCGAATTGCGGCAGGATGATCGGATGGGCAGCCATGAGGGTCTTTACAGATAGGGGTCGGGCGTCGCGAGGAAGTCGCGCACATAGCGCGTGACGCCCTCTTCCAGCGTCGTGAAGGGGCGATCATACCCGGCCGCGCGCAGACGGGTCATATCGGCGCAGGTATAGGACTGGTACTGGCCGTGCAATGCTTCAGGCATATCGATGAACTCGATACGACGCGGCACATCCGCTGCATCGCAGACGGCATTGGCCAGATCGACATAGGTACGCGCCGTACCCGTGCCGCAATTGAACAACCCGCTGACACCGGGGTGGTCGTACAGCCAGAGCATGATATCGATCAGATCGCCCACCCAGATGAAGTCGCGCGCCTGCGCGCCATCGGCGAGATCGGCGCGGTCGGAGCGGAATAGTCTTGCGGGTGCGCCGCGCATGACCTCGTCATACTTGACCTTGACGACCGAGATCATGGATCCCTTGTGGTACTCGTTGGGTCCGTAGACATTGAAGAATTTGAGACCGGCCCACTGGCGCGGCATCAACGCCCCGGAGTCCAGACGTGCAAAAAGATGCTGGTCGAACACATGCTTGGACCAGCCATAAAGATTCATCGGCCTGAGCGTATCGAGCCGGTCGGGTGCGTCGGAAAACAGCTCCGGCCTGTCTGCGGCGCCATAAGTCGCTGCCGACGACGCATAGAAAAAGGGCACATCGCGCACAGCGCACCAGTCGAGCAGCGTTTCCGACAGGTCGACATTGCTGCGCCAGACCAGATCGCCATCGCGCGCAGTCGTGCTGCTGATGGCACCCATATGGAACACGGCCTCGATATCGGTCGCATTGGCCAGAAAGGAATCGAGTGCATCGGGATCGATCAGCCGATCGGGGGCATGTTTGGCGAGATTGCGCCATTTGCCCTGATCGCGCAGGCGGTCGACAACCGCGACAGCCTCACCGCGCGCCTTGAGCGCTGCAACCAGGCACGAACCAATAAATCCGGCGCCGCCGGTGACGATCATCATGGAACCTGTATAAGACGCCGCAACGCAACCTCCAAGCCACACCGGAAGGAGAAAAACGCGGCATCGGCATCCCGATCGGACCGTGCCGCGTTGCAGCCGGAAGATGTGAGAGTCAGTCTGGGCAGCACACGCCCCTCTGGCCGCACGGGGGCATCATCACCGCCCGGAACACAGACCGGGCGACAGGACAGCAAGGATAGCACCATGGCAGACCGGCCCCGTTTTTTCGATGATCTTGCAGGTGTCGCCGGAGGCGCCTTTTCGGCTCTGACAGGGCTGCGCGAGGAAATCCACGCGATGGTCCGCGCCCGTATCGACGAGGCCCTTTCGTCGCTCGATCTAGTGCGCCGTGACGAGCTGGACGTTGCGCGCGAACTCGCCACCCGCGCACGCATGGCACAGGAAGATGCCGATATACGCATCGCCCGCATGGAAGAGCGTCTGGCCGATCTGGAAAAGGCCGTAACCGCCCCCACACCCCACGCCTGACAAACGCGTATGCCAGCATCCTTGCAACGGAGGCCGGGCATACGTAACGTGACCTGATATGACGATTCGCAGGACCTGATTTTGCGGATTTTCATATCGTTGCAGACATCCTGATGCGCGTCGCGTCGCCTCGTCCCGCGCATCACCGGCCCAGGGAGTCCCGCATGCCTGCTCTATCCATCTCCTCCTCCTCGCATCAGGATACCAACCCGCTCGACGTCATGGAGCAGATCGTCTGCGGCCATGACTGGGCGTTCGACCGTCGCACCGATTCGGAAATGGCGGCCGAGGCACCGGGAAAATGGTGCGATTACGGGCTTTATTTTTCCTGGTCGCGTGAGATCGCTGCCATGAATTTTACCTGCACGTTCGACCTGCGGGCTCCTGCCAATCGACGCAAGGCGCTTTACGAACTCATCGCGCTGGCCAACGAACGCCTCTGGATCGGGCATTTCAGCCTCGATCTCGAAACGGGAACGCCTGTCTTCCGGCATTCCGTCCTGCTGCGTGGTGCCACGAGCCTTGCTGCAGAAAGCATGGAAGACATGATCGATATTGCCATTACGGAATGCGAGCGGTTCTACCCCGCCTTCCAGTTCACGCTCTGGAGCGGCAAATCCCCCGCAGAGGCTCTCGAAGCAGCCATGCTCGACTGTGCAGGTGAAGCATGAGCCTGCCTTCTCTTCTGCTTGTCGGATGCGGTAAAATGGGTGGAGCGTTGTGGCAGGGATGGCTGGAGCGGGGCCTCGCCCCTTCCGTCATTCTGGACAGACGCTGCGAGGCACCCCCTGCACCGCATCGCGTCGTGCGGCGACCGGAGGATATCCCCGCGGATTTCAAGCCGGATATCATCGTTCTGGCGGTCAAACCGGCAGGTATGGAAGAGGCCCTCTCCTCGCTCCATCCGTTCCTTGACGGGACCATTCTCATCTCGATGCTTGCTGCCCGCACGATCGACAGTCTGCGTGCAGCCTGTCACGAGGCCAGCACCAGAATCGTGCGCGCCATGCCCAATACGCCAGCGGCCATTGGCAAGGGCGTGACCGGCGTGTGCAGCCCGGATCTGGACGAGAAAGGGCGCAGTCTCTGCACGGCCCTGCTCTCTGCGGTGGGCGATGTCGCCTGGGTCGGGAATGAAGAACAGCTCGAAGCCCTGACCCCGATTTCAGGCTGCGGCCCCGCTTATGTTTTTCTTCTTGCAGAGCTACTGGAAAAGGAAGCCCTGCGCGTGGGTCTGCCTGCCGAAACAGCGCGGCTCATTGCACGAGGAACGGTATCGGGTGCCGGCGCACTTCTTGAAGCCTCGCCAGAAGAGAGCGAGACCTTGCGCAAGAATGTCACGAGCCCCAATGGCGTGACAGCCAAGGCACTCGAGGTTCTGATGGCTCCCGATGCCTGGCCTGCCGCAATGACCGAGGCAGTCGACAAGGCCATGGCACGCTCGCGTGAAATGGCCTCCTGAGCTTCGGAGCGCGCTCCGGCTCTGCGCCCTGAAACAGGCCAGACACTGCTTCAGGGTATAAAACACCGCCAGAACCCTGCTCTTTTGTCTGTCATTTGATTGTCACCATACGCCCATCGGGTATTATCGCTCTCAGAATGACAGGAACGGGCTTATGACGGATATCGACCGCGAAGAATTTGATCTGGCACTTCTGGATGCAGGCTTCTCCGCCGCTGCAGAAAAGGGCTGGCAGCGCTTCTCGCTTGTCGAGGCTGCACAGCGTGCCGGTCTGCCGATCGATGAGGTAAGGGCGCGCTTTCCGTTCCGCCACAGCCTGCTGTTCCGTCTCGGTCGTCTTGCCGATGAATCGGCCTTCCGTGACGACGGGCTGAGCGGCACGGTACGCGAGCGTGTGTTCGATCTGTTCATGCGCCGCTTCGATGTGTTCCAGCAATATCGCGAAGGCATACGGGCTGTCCTGCAGGCCCTGCCGACCGAACCTGGTCTGGCTGTGCTGCTTGGCGCGGCCACACTCGACACAATGCGCTGGATGGCCGATGTGGCGGGTGTGGACTGCACCGGCCTCGGTGGCAAGATGCGCCTGAACGGCCTTGCAGGGGTCTGGGGCTTTGCCCTTCGCGCCTGGGAAAAAGACGAAAGCGCCGACCTTTCGCAGACAATGGCAGCCCTCGATCAGGCGCTGGACAAGGCAGAGCGCTTTGGCGTGCTCAAACCCTCGCCTGACCGTCTTGCTGAAGAAGCCGGACAGCGCAGCGGCATTGCAGATCACCCGCTCGAACTGGAAACATAAGAGCTTTACGTTCGCGAAGAGGCAGATTAAAAGCCCTTCAACGCGATGGGATGTAGCCAAGCGGTAAGGCAGCGGATTTTGATTCCGCCATTCGGAGGTTCGATCCCTCCCATCCCAGCCAGCGCTTTTTTCAGAAAATCGAATTCTTCACCCTGGCTGTAATCAGCCGCACGAACCCGTTTTCGGCATGTGCGTTTCCTCCGGTCTTCTGCGCTTGCCTCGCAGCCGTTCCAACGCGAAACGCCAGAGCTATCCTGCCTCTATCGGCCTCATCGGATATCGGCTCGACAGGAGCCTTCTGAAGTCTGTGCAGGCGGCTTGCCGGCTGGCGCGCGAAAATCTTACGTGGAAATTTCAGGCTCCAGAAACAGCTCACCATACGAGGTCGCGAGTGAAGGCTGCCAGATAAACAGGGCAAGACGCACGGAAACACGATAAGCAGAAGCGCAGAGCGCTCTGAACTATCGTATCTGGCAAGCATATTATCAGGAAAAGGTACCGGCGGGGCGATGGTGGGCACACAAGGGCTCGAACCTTGGACCCGCTGATTAAGAGTCAGCTGCTCTACCAACTGAGCTATGTGCCCATAGCCCCGCTCCGGTGAGAGGGCTTCTAACAAAGGGCGGAACAGGCAGCAAGAGGAAAAATGCACTATTCCGCATACGAAACCAACTTCAGCTCGACTCTGGTGAAAGCAGACGCATCAGGGCATCGAACTGATCGAGACTGCGGTAGTCCAGACGAAGCGACCCCCCCTTGCCATTGAACTCGATCTTGACCTTCAGACCCAGACGCGTTGCCAGATCGCGTTCCAGACGTACCAGCTCATTATCCCTCGGCGGCTTGGCTTCCGCCTGCTCGGCCTTAGGTGTCTGACGGGCCAAGGCTTCGGTCTGACGTACGTTGAGCCCGCGTGCGATCACGATATCTGCGGCAGCACAGGGATCGGGATGCGCCAACAGGGCTCGAGCGTGGCCTGCGCTCAGCAGCCCGTCACGCACTTTCTGGCGGACGGCTTCAGGCAGGTTGAGCAGACGCAGGATGTTGCCGATATGCGGACGGGATTTGCCAACCGCCCCGGCCAGTTCTTCCTGTGTCAGGGCGTAGTCCGTCAGCAGGCGTTGCAGGCCTTCTGCCTCTTCAATCGCGTTGAGGTCTGCACGTTGCAGGTTCTCTACCAGTGCCGCGGCCATGGCATCGGCATCGTCGAGCAGACGCACATGGACAGGGACTTCGTGCAGACCGGCACGCTGCGAGGCACGCCAGCGACGCTCACCCGCGATAATCTGGTAACGCCCTTTCTGCTCCGGATCCGGACGAACGAGAATGGGCTGCAGCACACCACGACTGCGTATCGAATCGGCCAGTTCGTTCAGGCGTCCCTCATCCATGTCCACACGAGGCTGGAAAGGGCCTGGTGCCAGCAGATCGACACCGAGCATGGACGGGTTTGGAGCCGCCTCATGTGCAGGTCCGGGAGTGCGTGGCAGGTCGATGGCCTGATCGCCAAGAAGGGCGGCAAGACCGCGTCCAAGACGGGGAGCCGGTTTCTTGCTCATGACTGAGCCCCTTTCTGGTTGGAAAGCCCCAGACGCTGGGCGATTTCCTGAGCGAGAGCCAGGTAGGCGGCAGCCCCGCTGCTGCGACGATCATACTCCAACACGGAGCAGCCATGGCTCTGTGCCTCGGAAATCTTGATATTGCGCGGAATCAGCGTTTCAAGCACCTGATCGCCGAAGAAGTTGCGTGCATCAGCCGCGACCAGCTCGGACAGGTTGTTGCGCCGGTCGTACATGGTGAGAATGATGCCTGCCACATGCAGATCGGCATTGAAGGCGCGACGCACGCGATCGACCGTACGCACGATCTGACTGATTCCCTCCAGCGCGAAAAATTCGCATTGCAGCGGGATCAGCACCGCATCCGAAGCAACCAGCGCGTTGAGCGTCAGCAGACCGAGGCTCGGCGGGCAGTCGATCAGAATGACGTCGTAGCGCCCTGAAAGAGCCTCCAGCGCCTCGCGTATGCGAAATTCGCGACGATCGCTTCCAATCAGCTCGATCTCTGCGCCAGCCAGATCGGTATTGGCCACGATGATATCGAGATTGGGTGTCTGGGTCGGACGCGGCAGCTTTTCGGGCGGCGCTTCCTGCATCAGGGCGGCATAGCTGCCGATCTGACGGGTGTTGTAATCGACACCCAACCCGGTCGAGGCATTGCCTTGCGGGTCGAGATCGACCAGCAGCACGCGTTGCGTACTTGCCAGCGCCGCTGCCAGATTGATCGCTGTTGTGGTCTTGCCCACACCCCCCTTCTGGTTGGTGACGGCGAGAATACGGGCCTTCTTGCCCGTGTCGTTATTCGACACGTTTGATATCGCTTATCTCGATGATGGCGCCGCCCGAAGCAGCGCGATTGTCCAGAATTCTGTGCTGCATGTGCCAGCACCGTTCGGCTTCGGTCAACTCGTCGGGGAGATTTTTCCCCTTCAAAAACAGCGCCTTCCCTTCAGGCAGAAGAAAAGGCGCGCTCCACTCCAGCAGCTGCGTCAATGAAGCCAGAGCCCTCGCCGTGACATAGGGCGCAGGGGCCAGCTCAGCCTGTTCGATACGCTTTGGCACGACGGTGGCCCTGACGCCGCAAGCACGCGCGGCTTCACGCAGAAAAGCGCATTTGCGCTGATCCGATTCGACCATGACCATTTCGGCATCGCAGGCGATACCGATCATCAGCGCTGGAAATCCACCCCCCGAGCCCAGATCGATCACGCGCGACCCCGGTACGATATAGGGAACGACCCTGAGTGAGTCGGCAATATGACGCTCCCACAGATGGGGCATGTCGCGTGGACTGACCAGATTGATCCGGGCATTCCATTTTTCCAGCAGTGACGCGAAGACCTCAAGCCGGTCGCGTGTTTCACGTGAAACCCCGTTCATGCAACGGCCCTCACATGCGCAAGGAGTGCAATCATGGCCGCAGGCGTGACACCGGGTACGCGCTGAGCTGCGGCAAAATTGGCCGGCCTTGCCAGAGACAGGCGTTCTTTCATTTCGCTGCTCAATCCTCCGATACGTCCGTAATTGAGATCGTCAGGCAGCGCGATCTGCGCTTCGTTTGCAAGCTGGCGGATCTCCCGCTCCTGACGCTGCAGATACCCGCCATATCGGGCTTCAGTCTCCACATGGCGACGCACACGCAAGGGTAGCGCACCGAACCATGGCGCGAGACGCATGGCCGATGCCTCATCGGCCTGACCCGACAGAACGTCCAGCAGCGAACGTCTGCGCCCATCCTGCGAGACCGCCACCCCCTGCGCTGCCAGATCCTGCGGCGCAAAAACAGTCAGACGGGCCTGCTCCATAGCTGCAGCAATCGCATCGCGGTCTTCCTGCAGGCGTGCGGAGCGTTCGGTGCCCACGCATCCCATACGCATGCCGATTTCCGTCAGACGCAAATCGGCATTATCGGCGCGCAGGCTCAGTCTGTATTCGGCGCGCGAGGTGAACATACGATAAGGCTCGGATACGCCTTGCAGCGTCAGATCATCGAGCATCACGCCAAGATAGGCCTGATCGCGCCCCAGAACGAGCGCATCATTTCCCGCAACGAAACGCGCAGCATTAAGCCCTGCCAGAAGCCCCTGCGCCCCGGCTTCTTCATAGCCGGTCGTTCCATTGATCTGACCGGCAAGGTAAAGCCCCGACATCGCCCTGAGCGCCAGACTGGGCGCCAGCTCGCGTGGATCGACATAATCATACTCAACCGCATAACCCGGCGTAACGATACGCGCCTTTTCGAGCCCGGGGATCGACGCAATCATCAGGGCCTGGATATCGGCAGGCAGACTGGTCGAGATACCATTCGGATAGACCAGATCGCCCCCCGGATTGCCCGGCAGGCCCTCCGGCTCAAGAAAGATCTGATGGCCGTCCTTTTCGCCGAAGCGGACGATCTTGTCTTCTATCGAGGGGCAATAGCGCGGTCCCTTGCCCGCAATAGCGCCACCATACAGCGCTGAAAGCGCGAGGTTATCGCGTATGATCTGATGCGTCTGCGGGGTAGTGCTCGTGATCCGGCAGGAGAGCTGATCTGTCGTGATCCGATCGGTCAGACGGCTGAACGGTTCGGGCACTTCATCGCCCTTGTCCTCGGCCAGCGAGTCCCAGTCGATGCTTTCGCGCGCAAGACGCGCCGGCGTGCCGGTCTTGAGCCGCCCCATGCGCAGACCCAGCGCTTCGAGCCGTTCGCCCAGGCGCGCTGCCGGACGCTCACCGATGCGCCCTGCCTGTTCCTGCGTGTGCCCGATATGGATAACGCCGCGCAAAAACGTGCCGCTTGTCACGACCACCGCCCCGCATGAAAAGACCCGACCGTCTTCGCAGACGACCCCGGTCACACGCCCGTCTTCCACATTCAGATCGGCGGCCTCACCGGCCAGAATGGTCAGGTTCGGCGTGGCATTCAGCAGCGCCTGGATGGCATTGCGATACAGGAAGCGATCGGCCTGAGCGCGGGGGCCGTGTACGGCTGGCCCCTTGGAACGGTTCAGCAGCTTGAAATGGATCCCTGCCCGATCTGCCGCGCGCCCCATCAATCCATCGAGCGCATCGATCTCGCGCACCAGATGCCCCTTACCGATGCCGCCGATCGCCGGATTGCACGACATGGCTCCGATCATCTCGGGTTTCTGGGTCAGCAAAAGCGTACGCGCGCCGAAACGCGCCGAGGCCGCTGCAGCCTCACTTCCTGCATGCCCTCCGCCTATGACGACAACATCAAACTCGCTCACACACGCCTCATTTACCAATGCAGAATTGTCCGAATATCACATCGAGCAGGGAGTCGACATCAACTTGTCCGGTCAGTCTCCCAAGAGCACGCATGGCCAGACGGAGTGCTTCGCCCCTCACCTCCGGCCATGTCGCTTCTCTGGCCTGATCGAGATAGAGCAATGCCTCCTCAATCCCTGCCCTGTGGCGTGCACGTGTCAGGGGTGCGCCTACGCCGGATGTCAAAGCCGTGATGCGCTCTGCAAGGGCCGCTTCGAAATCGACCATCCCCTCGCCTGTCTGAACACTCAACCCCAGCCCCGCTCCGACAGGGGGGTGCAGATCGATCTTGTTGCTGACGATCAGCGCGTCCGGTCGCAGCGGGGCTTCGGCCTCTCCCGCCATGACATGCACGACGAGATCGGCATGTTCCACGTGAAACAATGCCCGTTTTATGCCCTCAGCCTCGATCTCGTCATCGGTCTCACGCAACCCTGCAGTATCGACAAGACGCAGCCTCACGCCATGAAACAGCCAGTCTATGGCAATGACGTCGCGCGTCGTACCGGCACGATGGGTCACGATCGCCGCATCGTAACCTGCCAGATAATTGAGCAGGCTCGACTTGCCGACATTGGGGGCGCCTGCGATCACGACAGTAAGACCTCGCCTGACAATCTCGCCTCGCCTGTCTGACAGATGCCCACGCAGATCATCGCGCAGACCATCCAGCGTACGCGCCAGTGACAGCTCCACAGCCTCTGGCAGGTCCTCGTCAGGGAAATCGATCAGGGCCTCCTGATGCGCGAGCAGGGTTTTCAGCCGCGCGCTCCAGCCCTCGTAAACCCGACTGAGTGCCCCATCGGCCTGGGCGAGCGCCTGCTGACGCTGACTCTGGCTTTCAGCATCGACGAGATCGGCAATCGCCTCGGCCTGAAGCAGATCGAGCCTCCCCGCCTGAACGGCACGACGCGTGAATTCACCCGGCTCTGCCGGACGCGCACCGAGTGCCGTGAGCGCCATGGCGACACGGTCGATCACAGCCGGACCCGCATGAAGATGCAGCTCGAAACCGTCTTCACCCGTATAGGAGCGTGGGCCCGGCAGCCATAACACCATGGCATCATCCAGATGGTCGCCGTCATGATGGAGCGCCCGCAAACTCGCGTGGCGCGGTGCAGGCAGACGCCCACGGCATAGTGCCGCCAGCACCTCTTGAGCCCCGGAGCCACTTGCGCGCATGATAGCGATAGCCGCCCGCCCGGTTCCCGTAGCCAGAGCGAAAATCACCTCGCCCCTGCGCTCACCCGGGCGTTCCATCGCGTCAACCATGTGAATTCCTTCTATGCCCCAGCTCTCGCTTCATTCTCCTCTCGGCCCTCTTACACTCAGCGAAGATGAGGGCGCTATCGTTGCCCTCGACTGGGGTTGGGGGCGCGATCAGGAAAAGACGCCTCTCCTTACCCGTGCCCAGACCATGCTGGAACGCTATTTCGACGGCGAGGCAGAAAGTTTCGACCTTCCGTTGGCTCCTTGGGGCACAGCGTATCGCAAAGCCGTATGGCAGGCCTTGCGCGATGTGCCTTATGGCCAGACTGTCAGCTATGCCGAACTCGCCGCAAAAGCTGGCGGCTCAGCCCGTTCCATTGGCGGAGCCATGGCCCATAATCCCATTCCCATCCTGATCCCCTGTCATCGCGTTCTCGGCAAAAGCCATCTGGGCGGATATTCAGGCGAAGGCGGTCTGGACGACAAACGCTACCTTCTGCGCCTCGAAGGGGTTTCGATCTAGCTTTTACAGGACAGCCCCCCTGCTGTGGTCCGGTTCACACAGGGCTCTACCCCTCATCTGAGAAGGGACAGAACCCTTCGATGTCCAGTGCGTAACCGGGCCTCTCTTCTGAGGACATCATCCGTCGGCAGGGTACGGAATAAAACCCCATAAAAAAACCGCCGGAAGCGTGAGCCTCCGGCGGTTTTTCATGACCTGAAAACCAGATCAGTTGTTCATGGCGTCGAAGAAATCCTGGTTCGTCTTGCTGTATTTCAGCTTGTCGAGCAGGAAGTCCATGGCATCCATCGTGCCCATCGGCGCAAGGATACGACGCAGGACCCACATCTTCGACAGCGAAGCGCGATCGACCAGAAGCTCTTCCTTACGCGTGCCCGACTTGGTGATGTCGATTGCCGGGAAGGTCCGCTTGTCGGCCAGCTTGCGATCAAGGATGAGCTCGGAGTTACCCGTGCCCTTGAACTCTTCGAAGATGACTTCATCCATGCGGCTGCCGGTGTCGATCAGCGCAGTCGCGATAATGGTGAGCGAACCGCCTTCCTCGATATTACGGGCCGCACCGAAGAAGCGCTTGGGGCGCTGCAGTGCGTTGGCATCCACACCGCCGGTCAGCACCTTGCCCGATGACGGAACAACCGTGTTGTAGGCGCGTGCCAGACGGGTAATCGAGTCGAGAAGAATGACGACATCGCGCTTGTGCTCGACCAGACGCTTGGCCTTTTCAAGCACCATTTCAGTGACCTGCACATGGCGTGTCGCTGGCTCGTCGAAGGTCGAGGACACAACTTCGCCGCGCACGGAGCGGGCCATGTCGGTCACTTCCTCGGGGCGTTCATCGATCAGCAGAACGATCAGGAACACATCGGGGTGATTGGCCGAAATCGACGAGGCGATGCTCTGCAGCATCACGGTCTTGCCGGTACGCGGGGGTGCCACGATCAGGGCGCGCTGCCCCATGCCGATGGGCGCCACCAGATCGATCACGCGCGGTGTGTAATCGCGCTGGTCTTTCTTGCCCTTGCCCGTGGGCTGAGGCTCAGGTGTGCCGGTCTGCTCGACTTCCATACGCAGGCGACGCTCAGGATAGAGCGGCGTCAGATTGTCGAAGTTGATGCGCTGACGGACGGCGTCAGGCTCTTCGAAATTGATGGTGTTGACCTTGAGGAGCGAGAAGTAACGCTCGCCGTCGCGCGGCGCGCGGATCTGCCCCTCGACCGTATCGCCAGGGCGCAGGCTGAAGCGACGGACCTGGGCGGGGGAGATATAGATATCGTCAGGACCGGGCAGGTAATTCGCTTCGGGCGAACGCAGGAAACCGAAACCGTCCGGCAGGATTTCCAGCGTCCCTTCGCCGTAAATGGCCTGCTCGTTATCCGCCAGGGTCTTGAGAATGGCGAACATGATGTCCTGCTTGCGCATCGAGGAGGCATTCTCGATTTGCAGCTCTTCAGCATAGGCCAGCAGATCGGCAGGTGTTTTTTTCTTGAGTTCAGCAAGATGCATGAAAAGCGCCTTAGATGGGCTATAGTCCACTGCCCGGAAGACGGAGAGCCGCACCCGTGACAGATGATCGATCGTGAAAGAATGCCCCGTCAGATGGGCCGCAGAAACGGGCCCGACGATGAGCGAAGACGAAAGGGTCTTGAGAAAGGCCGCATAAGTGAAAACCAGCGGCTCTTGCGTCTCAATCTAATGAGAAATAACGCTTTCTGTCAATAGTTCCGATCAACCGCGCCAAGGCTTCATCATATACTGTCCCGATGTCGTTTCGGACGCCCCGAGCCCCGGAATAATGAACATCAGAGGTGACGCCTTTACACGTTCGGCATAGGCGCCTGAAATCATGGCCGGTGCGCATTGTCCATCCAGATGAAGCGGCTTGGGAAGCGCGATATCGATCGTGCATGGCATGGGTCCGGCTGGGTGACCCGCAACACGATAACCGACATTGCCAGAACCCTGCTGCGCAATCTGCCCGGTAAGCGGGGCTGCCTGAAGCGGGCGGTTATCGGCATCGAGAACGACGAATTCACCCGAAAGGCGCGTCCCTTCCACCCGGTACCCCATCAGGACATGCGTGGGTTGCCTGCCCGTATAACCGGGGGCCTGGCGAAAATCCGGCGCAACCATGCTCTCGCCCTCATAGCGAAGCGGCTCCCGTGCTAAGCGGTCGAGCGCAGCCTGGGCCTGCTCCGTTGTCGGCTGCAGAACCGGGCGTGCTATGGCCTGAGAGGCCACAAGCCCAAGGCATAGGACAGGAAGGGTCAGAGCGAGGCGGTTCACGATGAGCGATCTCCAAACCAGCCCCGGCGCCAGAATATAAAAAGGGGAACGGCCACCGAGGCAAGCATCAGGCACAAAGCATAGTAATAGCCATAACGCCAATCGAGTTCCGGCATCACCTTGAAATTCATGCCGTACACGCCCGCAAGCAAGGTAGGCGTGATCCCCACGAAACTGACCACCGTCAGCAGCTTCATGCCGTTATTCTGGTCGATACTGATAAAACCGAGCGTGGCATCCAGCAGGAACTGGACCTTCGCCGTCATCTGAACGACGTAATCGCTCAATGAGGCGACGTCGCGCCCCAGAATGCGCAGCCGCATCTGAAGCGTATCGCGAAACTCGAAATAACGCGCATCGCCCAGATACATACCGATGCGATCCACCCCCAGAAGACTTTCCCGGATCGACGATGTCAGATCGCCACTCTCGCCCAGCTCGCGCAGGGTCTGTCGCAGCAATTCGGCACTGCGCACGCGTCGGTTCGGCCTTTTGGCGGCAAAGACCGTACGTGAGATCGCATCGAGCGCATGACCGACATTTTCGAGAATATCGGCAAGACGGTTGACGATCGTCTCAAGCAGATGGATCGTCAGCTCCGGTACGTCGGACAGGGCAAAATCGGCATTATCGGCCGCCAGATCGCGGCTCATGGTTTCGAAGGCGGTATAGCTCGCATAACGCAGCGTGATGAGCTTGTCCGGTGTGATCACCATACCGACTGGCCATGTCGTCAGCACACCATCGACCATGCGCACCAAGGGCATGGACAGATAGATGACATCGCCCCGTTTGTAGTGACGCGACGAGCTTTCGATCTCTTCCAGCGCATCGCGGCGTGGCAGGGTAATCCCCAGCATGGTTTCGGACAGACGGATCTCGTCTTCGGTGGGCTCGACCAGATCGAGCCATGTCACATTTTTCGCGTCATCTGCGGCCAGAATTTCATGAACGGGTTGCCCGACAGGATGGGCCAGAAACATCTCGTTTTTCCTTTTTGGCTCGGACGCTTTCCCTTGCGGGACAAGAATGGACGCAACGCCGCCCCTCTGGTATCGCAGAAACCCGCTCGCCGTGTCGATCCATGTCCCTGACAGGAAATTTGCCATGAGTTCTGAAGTTCCGCCTCGCCCCAACAGCCTGCGCAACGGCCCCGACCAACGCGGTCGTTTCGGCAGTTTCGGCGGTCAGTTCGTGGCAGAAACCCTCATGCCTCTGGTGCAGGATCTGACAGAAGCCTATCAGGCCATCAAGGCCGATCCCGAATTCAGACGCGAACTCGATTATTATTTCCGCGACTATGTGGGCCGCCCCAGCCCGCTCTGGCATGCAAAGCGCCTGAGTGAAGAGCTTGGCGGCGCAAAGATCTATCTCAAGCGCGAAGAGCTCAACCATACCGGCTCGCACAAGCTGAACAATGTGATGGGCCAGATCCTTCTGGCACGACGCATGGGCAAGACACGCATCGTGGCCGAGACTGGGGCCGGACAGCATGGCGTGGCAACAGCCACGGTCTGCGCCCTGTTCGGCATGAAATGCAAAATCTACATGGGTGCGGTCGATGTCGAGCGGCAGAAACCCAACGTATTTCGCATGCATCTGCTCGGCGCCGAGGTTCATCCAGTCACGGCAGGGTCTGGCACACTCAAGGACGCCATGAACGAGGCGATGCGCGACTGGGTAGCCAACGTGCATGACACCTATTTTCTGGTAGGCACGGTTGCCGGGCCGCACCCCTATCCGGAAATGGTGCGCGATTTCCAGTCCATCATCGGCATCGAAACGCGCGAGCAGATCCTGGCCACAGAAGGTCGTCTGCCTGACGTTCTGGTTGCAGCCATCGGTGGCGGTTCGAATGCGATGGGCCTGTTCCATCCCTTCCTCGATGACGACGCCGTCAGGATGATCGGCGTCGAGGCCGCAGGTCATGGCCTCGATAGCGGTCTCACCGCAGCCTCCATTTCACGTGGACGTTCCGGCGTGCTGCATGGTAATCGCACCTATCTGCTTCAGGATGAGTTCGGTCAGATCGCCGAGGCGCATTCGATCAGCGCCGGTCTCGATTATCCGGGCATCGGACCGGAGCATTCCTGGCTGAACGATATCGGTCGCGTGGAATATGTCGGTGTGACAGACAAGGAGGCACTGGATGCGTTCCAGCTCCTGACACGCACAGAAGGCATTATTCCTGCGCTGGAATGTGCCCATGGTCTGGCAGAGGTCATGAAAATCGCGCCGTCCATGACCCCCGATCAGATTATCGTTCTCAACCTGTCCGGCCGTGGCGACAAGGACATCTTTACTGTCGCCGAGCATCTGGGAGTTGCGCTGTGAGTCGTATCAAGGCCCGTTTCGACGCCCTCAAATCCGAGGGGCGCGGGGCACTCATTCCGTATCTTCAGGCATTCGACCCCGATCTCGAGACTTCGCTCGCACTGCTGAAAGGCATGCCCGAAGCCGGTGCGGACCTGATCGAGATCGGCGTTCCCTTTTCCGATCCTTCTGCCGATGGCCCGACCATTCAGGCTGCAGCCAGACGCGGCCTGACGGCCGGTGCCACACTGGCAGGCGTGCTCGACATGGTGCGCGCTTTTCGTGAGGGCGATAACGAGACACCCATCATCCTGATGGGCTATCTCAATCCGATCGATAGCTACGGCCCTGCCCGCTTCTGTACCGATGCAGCACAAGCCGGCGTCGATGGGCTGATCATTGTCGACCTCCCCAAGGAAGAAAGCGATCTGCTGGCCGATGATGCACAGCGCTGCGGCCTTGACCTCATTCAGCTGATTGCCCCGAACACGCCGGATGCACGTCTACCCTATCTGCTCGATACCGCCTCGGGCTTTATCTATTATGTCAGCATCACCGGCATTACCGGCACGCGCACGGCCAGCAATGACGAACTGTCAGCAGCCCTGCCACGCATCCGGGCTGTCAGCCATCTGCCTGTTGCCATAGGCTTTGGCATTCGCACACCCGAACAGGCGAAGCAGGCGGCTTCTGTGGGCGATGCAGCTGTCGTGGCCTCAGCCCTGATCGCCACGCTTGCCGAGACGCTCGACAATGGCAAGGCCACAGCCTCTACGGTGCCAGCCG
Source organism: Asaia lannensis NBRC 102526 (assembly GCF_024054035.1). GTDB lineage: Bacteria > Pseudomonadota > Alphaproteobacteria > Acetobacterales > Acetobacteraceae > Asaia > Asaia lannensis. The sequence continues at coordinate 139,231 of NZ_JAMXQU010000006.1, read as the reverse complement.
TACTGGAGCAGCTCTCGACCATCGCACGCGCCGTGCGTGGAGCCTGACAATAGGACCGGACCCGACACAGATCCTGAAATCTGCACCGAAATAAAAAAGCCACGTTGAACCGGGTTCAACGTGGCTTTCCGGTTTTTAAAGGCTTCTGAAGGTTCAGCGTGTGTTGTGTTTGAGCGCAGAGCCGAACGAGATTGCAGACACGCCACCGAAAATCAGTTCGACCCCGATAAACGTGCCGATCAGCCAAAGACCGGACCAGGGCAGCGTAACGAAGATAAAAATACCCGTCAGCAGCGACACGACAGCGCTGAGCACCAGGGTCCACCAATTGGGCACATCGCGATTACCCATCGCCCAGATGCCGCGCATGACGCCTGACGCCATAAGACATCCCGCCATAAACGCCGTCAGAAAGAACGACCCCGTAATCGGCTCCTGAATCAGCAGAATACCGCTCACGCCATAGAGAAGACCCATGAGAGCGGTCATCCAGAAGCGTGATCCGGGCACATCGCGATGCGCAAAACTCTGCGCCAGATATGCCCCGCCCGAAAAGATCAGCAGCATCCCGAGAACCACCACGCTCGCGAGAGTCGCGACGATCGCGTCAACCAGAGCCACAGCCCCGAGAACGAGCAGGACAATGCCAATCCCGATAAACCAGTTCGGCTTGAGCTTGGTGCTCATGGGGGGCATTCCGGGTATGGGGTTAAAGCCAGACATAGTGCTTTCTTCCTTTCTTTTCAGTCTCTACGCATCAGAGACGCGGCAGGCGCATTATTGGGTTGTTAACAATGCGTTACCTTCTTTCGCACCCTCATGAGCCACTGCGATGTTTCACGTGAAACATGCCTGTGGATGCGCCTCAATACTGCGTCTACCCGCACCATCCCGTAAGCACAGGTGCTGTTTTCAGAAACATTTACGGACAAGAAGAAGTCGGTCGACAGATTGTCACATTTGCCCGGTGACAGTATTGAACAGGTCATGTGTGCAGATCGCCTCCGAAACCGGCTCGCCGGACTGGTCTCGCGTCGAGACCCTTCTCGCCAGAAGAACGGGACTGCGCGTCAGATGACGCGACCTGTTCTCGATCGGGACACCATCGATCCGGGGCCGGGCCGCCTGGGGCAGAGAGTCGAGGCACTGCAGGCCTGCCTGCGTCTCGCTGGGGTCGTCGTCTGGGTACCTCTTTCGGTCGGTTTCGAAGCCCTGCTCCTCCCCATTCCGGGCGTGCTGAAAATACGCTGGACCCGCGTTATCTGGGGCGTGCTGTGCAAACTGCTCGATCTGGATATCAAGGTAATCGGCGAACCGGTCGGCACTGTGGGCGGCCAGAAAGGACGCGATCGTGGCGAGCGTCCGGTGATCTATGTCGCCAATCACTCATCCTGGCTCGATATTCCCGTCCTCGGGACCAAGATCTATTCCGTTTTCGTTGCCAAGGGCGATATCGAACGCTGGCCTATCATGGGGCTGGTCTCCAAAATCGGTCGGACCATATTCGTCAGTCGCAACAGAAGCACGACAGGGCGCGAGCGCGACGAGATGATCACCCGCCTCGCAACCGGCGATAACCTGATCCTGTTCCCTGAGGGAACGTCGTCGGACGGATCGCGCGTGCTGCCTTTCATGTCGACATTCTTCGCCATCGCCAAGCTGCCACGCCTGCCGAAAAACGCGCCCCCTGTCGACATGCCATCATACCCACCAGGGCTGACACCACTCATCCAGCCCATCTCGCTGGTTTATGACCGGCTTGAAGGCCTGCCCGTTCATCGCACCCGACGCGCCATTTTTGCCTGGTATGGCGATATGGATCTCGGCCCGCATGTCTGGCAGTTCCTCAAGAGACGCAACAAGCGCGCCACGATTTTGTTGCACCCACCCCTCGCCCCCGAAAACTTCCCCAGCCGCAAGGCGCTGGCCAACGCGGCATGGGCCGCAGTGGCGCACGGGGCTGCGGCTCTCAGGCAGAATGATGAAACGGTAAAAGGCTGGCACGCGCCGGTCGATCAGCCGGAATGCGAAACCGATCAGAAGTCGATTTCGGTCGTCGCGTGAAAGCTTCTGGGCAGGCCCGCCACCGCTGAATTGGTCGCGTTCGTCCCCCCGTCGATCGAGCTGGGATACACAGACGCCCAGTACTGCACGTTCGTGACATTGGTCACGCCAAAGCGCAGAACCATTGGCGTGCGATACACATGAAACCCGTAACGCGCACCCAGATCCAGTGTCGTAAAAGACGCTGCAAAACTGCGGTTCTCATTATCGGCAGCACGCCGCCCCACAACATGAAAGCTGGCATTGACCGCCGCACCGCGCATCCATTGCGGGTGATAATCGAGCAGCATGCTGGCCTGGACCGGCGCCACCCCGACGACCTGCTTGTGCGACGTCAGGGACGAACCCGTATTGCCTGTCTGGGCATCGAGCCAGGTCATACCGCCTATCGCACTCAGGGCGTCGTTCAACCGCCCTGCAATCTGCCCTTCAATACCGTAATTGCGCTGAACGCCAGCCTCACGAAACAGGCCGCTTGCCGGATCGGTGAAAGCAAAATCGCGCGTCATACGAAAAGCCGCCACACTCAGCATCAATCCCCGTGAAGGGCGATACTTTGCGCCCACCTCATATTCCTCCGACCGGAGCGGCGCGAGAACATCGTTCGCATTCAGGCTGGAAGCCGGTGCGACGGGTCCAGCCTGAACGGCCTGTCCCCAGGTGGCGTAGAGACTGGTACGCGCGCCGGGACGATAGATCAGGCTCGTCATGGGGGTGAACAGGCCAGAGGCATGATACGCACCCGTCGTCACCCCTGCCTTGCTAGTGCTCATGGTATCGAGCCAGCTCCAGCCCAGAGTTCCCATCACCGAGACATGACGCGTGAGCGCAATCGTATCGCCAGCCAGCAGGGACTGGGTCAGGATCGATGCAGAGCGGTAGCGCCCCGAAAAATAGGGCTGTGTGCCGGTATAGACGACAGGCGCGCCAAGACTGGCCGTTCCCAGAACAGTGCTGGCGCCTGCAGTCGGATTGAAGTTTCCCATGCTGTAGCCGTTCGAGCCGAGCACGACCCGATGGTCGAAATGCCAGGTGCGAAACCGTCCGTTCACATAGGCCAGATTGGACCAGACCCTGAAATCATTGGCGGTCGTCGCTGCTGTAATCGTGGTCCGGTACCGTCCTGCCGCATCCAGCAACGCATTGGTCACACCGAACACGTTGCGTCCCGCATCCTGATAAAGCCCGCCCAGTGTCAGCGACCAGTCTGCATCGAAGCGATGCACGATTTTCATCAGCGCCGTATCGGTTGACGCATTATATCCGGCAAATCTCTGCCCATAGCCCTGCCGTGACAGATCGGGCGCCCTGGGCAAGACAAGGCCGGTTGGAAAGGTAAACCCTCCCGCATAGCCACGCTGGGCATAGCTGTACTGGCTGGCATCGATCTGGATCTGTGTCCTGTCATCAAGCCTGATATCGAACGCCCCGACGATCATCCCGCGCCTCAGATGCGTTCCCGGCGCGTAGCTGGTGCCTGACTGGTTGAGCATCGTCACACGATAGCCGAACCACTTCCCACCGCCTGTCCGTCCGGCAACATCGAGCGATTCCAGGGGGGCGCCCGTGGCATCCACCCCCAGAACGAGATGCTCCTGTTGTCGGTCCGTTGGCCGGTTGAGCGTATAATCGAATGTGCCTGCCGGGTTCTGCGGCCCGTATAACGCGCCGGAAAGTCCATTAAGCACCTGAAGCGAGTCGAACATCTCAGCCGCATAGGGGGTCGTGATGACCATGTTCAGCCCGTCCATACGGGAGTTGGCAATGACATCGGCCTCGAACCCACGCGATTGCGGACGACTGGTATTGGGGTCTCCCCTCATTTCAAGCTGAACCGAGGGCAGGAACTGCGTCAGGTCGTTCACATTCCGCGCCTGCTGGTTCACGATCGCGTCACGAGGGACGGTCATGACCGAGAACGGCGTCTCCAGAATGGATCGTGTTCCAAGTGGGCCGAGTGTCGCAGCAGAGCGCAGATAATCCGCAGCCAGTCCCGCTGCCTGCCGGCCGCGCACGGTCACATTTTCTTCATGCCGCAAAGGCGCTTTCTGCAATGCGGGCGGCAGACTGTCTGCCTGTGCAGCCCAGACGGAACCGCAGGCAGGCATGAATGCGAGTACAAAACCGCAAGGGAAAGACAGAGCTGGAAAACGGCGCGTCATACCCCGTTATCCTCGCAAAACGAGCGTAGTGTCATCACGGGAATGGCGCTTGCACCGATGCCGGTCATCCTGCGTCCTCACCCATCGGGCATAACGGTTGCTCCCCGTCACGCAGCCCCTTTTCAGAAGCGGCAACATAGGGCAGCCTGAGATCGTCCGGCTCCCCCGTATCGAGACGGGAGAGACGATCCTATCGCCCTGACTGACACCCAAGAAGGACAAGAACGCTCCCATGGTTTTGAGGACATTGCGCACGACACGCCGTCTGCTGCGCCCTGCATTGACTGCCCTTCTTCTCGCAGCGCCTGCGGCCGTGCTTCATGCGCCCTCCGCTGCTGCACAGGCTGTCATCACGGGCAACCAGACCATGACCGCCACGGTCGAGACGATCGACGCGGAAACACATACCCTCCTTCTGCGCGACCAGAAGGGCGGACTTCTCAACCTGACCATTCCCAAAGATGCAAAGAACCTGCCTCACCTTGAGGAAGGCGACCGTATCGCTGTCCGTTTTTTCCAGACACTCGCGGCCGATCTCGCTGCACCGGGCACACCCTTACCTGAATCGACGGTATCCTCGGCCAAGGGCTATGCGCGCCGCCATCCTCACGGCACGCTCGTCTCGTTCCAGCGTCAGCGCGTGAAGGTTGTCGCTGTCGATGCCGCCGCCCACAAGGTGACGATCATCGATCACGCCGATATCACCCGCACCATAACCGTCCGCCAGAAGGCACTCCTGCCCCTGCTGAACAGTCTGAAAATGGGCGACGAAGTCGACGTCACCACCATGGATGCCGTTTCGTTCTCCGTGCTGAACCGCACTGTCAACGGCGATGTTTCCGTAACCGAGAAAACCGGCGTTCAGGCCCCGGCCAGCTCTTCAGCCGCACCAACCACCCACTAAACCGGCCATCTACTGACAGGAAATGCTCCCGCAGGGCTCAGCCCTGCACCCGCGAAGGGGCAAGCCCCTTCGATCCCGGCTTCAATGCGCAGGAGCGGCGTGCTGCCAGAGTGTGTCCGGCGGGGGCAGATGGGGTGAGTTGTCGATCACGCCATAACCATCGGCAGCATAACCATGATGGGCAACCTTGCGTGGGCCGCAGCCGGCAAGCGTCATCCCCATGACCAGCGCGGCAAGGATCAGGCGGTTCATGCGCCTGGCTCCAGACGCAGGCTGTCGGCCACGGCGCGCGCGAGACGTGTATAGGCCTGCGCGGCCTCGCTTTCAGGCGCTGAAAGAATAATCGGCGTTCCTGCATCCGCACTCATGCGGATATCGGCTAGCAGGGGGATTTCGCCCAGAAACGGCACATTGGCTTTTTCGGCTTCGGCGCGAGCCCCGCCATGACCGAAAAGCTCGGTGCGATGGTTGCAGTTGGGACAGCAGAAATAGGACATGTTCTCGACCACGCCGAGAAGCGGCACGTTCATGCGTTCGAACATGGTCAGACCGCGACGGGCGTCCAGTAGCGCAATATCCTGAGGCGTGGACACGATCACGGCACCGCGCAGGCTGAGCTTCTGGGCGATGGTCAGCTGGGCGTCGCCCGTGCCGGGCGGCATGTCGATTACGAGCACATCGAGGGCGGGCCATGCGACATCGCCGAGAAACTGGCCGATCGCCCCCATGACCATGGGGCCGCGCCAGATCATGGCCTGCTGCTCATCCACCAGGAATCCGATGGACATGGCGTGCATGCCCCAGGCCTCGACGGGGATGATCTTGCCGTTTTCGAGCGCGGGCTTTGCTGAGTGGCCGAGCATACGCGGGAGCGAAGGACCATAGATATCGGCATCGAGCATGCCGGTGCGCAGGCCGAGCTTGGCCAGACCCGCAGCAAGATTGACGGCCGTGGTCGATTTCCCAACACCCCCCTTGCCCGAGGCAACGGCGATAATGGCCCGCACCTGGGGGAGCGCCTTGCCATCGGGGCGGGTTGGCTGCGGATGACCAGGGCTGTTTGCAGGCTGCTCCAGCTGGAAGGGGCGATGCCCCTGAGGCTGGGGGGCAGCCTTGCCGGGCGCACGATGGGCGGTAAGAATAATCGTGGCGCGCGAAATACCGGGCAGGTTGGCCAGTGCAGCTTCGGCACGCGGGCGCATGGGCTCGATACGTGCGGCGTCCTCACGCGATGTGGCGAGCGAGACATGAGCGTGACCGTCACGCACGGCCACGCCTTCAAGCGAGGCAAAGCTCAGAACGTTCGAGGTGCCAGCCTCATCCTTGACCAGTCGCAGGGTCTCGAGAATCCTGCGCTGGTCTTCCTCATTGGCGGGTTTTTCAAAATCGGTCATGGTTGTCCTCTGGCGGCAGGGCGCTGCTGGCGACGGGCCGGGGTCTGCTCCTTGTGGTTTAACATGGCTGGAAGTGGATCGCGCAAGCGTCTGCGCGTATGAGCAGGGCGATGCCGGGGCTCTTTACCCGGCCCATATGGGCAGGAAAGCAGGACAGGAATGAGCGAGGCCAGAACCGACGCCGCCCCCAAACGCAGAAAACGCGATCATCGTATCGATGCACTGCGCGGCATCGCGCTGCTGATGATGCTGGCCGATCATGCGCCGCAGGATGTGCTCAACCGTTTTACCCTGCGCAATTTCGGCTTTGCCGATGCTGCCGAGATTTTCGTGCTTCTGGCAGGTTACGCCTCCTGGCTTGCCTACGGTCGCCTTATCCTGCGCGGGCCGCCGAGCGGCGGCTGGATCATGGGGATCGAACGTATCCTGCGCCGGTGCTGGCGGCTCTATCTGTTCCAGATGGTCATGCTGCTCGTCTCCGTGCTCACGATCCGTCAATGGCGTCACTACTGGCCTGTGCCGGTAGATTTTCTGGAGCCTGAGCTTGCGCATGGCCATGAGTGGATCTGGCGCGTGCTCAGCCTCCAGGCCTTGCCGAACAATCTGAACATCCTGCCTCTCTATATCGTGCTTCTTCTGGCATTTCCGCTGCTGGTGTTTCTGTGGAAGATCTCACCCTGGCTGCTGGGGGGCGCCAGCCTTGCACTCTGGGGGCTGATCAACAGCGATCCCACATTGAATCTGCCCAACTGGCTCGATCCCGACGGGTGGTATTTCAACCCCTTCGCATGGCAGTTCATTTTCACGCTCGGTATGCTGGCTGCCATCATGGCCGGCAAGCGGGAGGGAAATCTGCCCGGTCCACTATGGGCGAAACTGCTGGCGGGCGCTTATCTCGTGTTCGCTGCGCTGGAATGCTTCCCCTATGAAAGCTGGAACCTGCCCAGTCTGAGGCCTCTGGCGGAACTGCCACCTGCCGACAAATCCGATCTCGCCATATGGCGCTGGACCGATGCGCTGGCCATTCTGCTGCTCGTTCAGTCTTCGGTCACGGCCACACGCCTGTCCGAAACGCGTGTCGGTCAGGGGCTGGCCCTGTTAGGGCGCCATTCGCTTGAAGTGTTCAGCTTCGGTACAATTCTGGATCTGTTTGCACGCCTTGTGATGAACAGCTTCGGCGATGGCTGGGTCATTCAGATACTGGTCAATGTACTGGGTTTTCTGGGCGTCTACGCTCTGGCTCTCTGGCTCGATCGCCACCGTCGTCAGGCCGCCCTCATGGCGGGTGAAACACGCAGGGAAGCCCGCGCGGAAGAGAAGAAAGATCGCAGCGCGGAGATAGGTGACGCAAACCCCTGATTTGCGTTAGCCTAGCATGATGAAACATCGCCTCGTTCTTGCCGCTCTGATGGGTGGCTGGGTTTCCGCCACATCTGCCGCCTTTGCCCAGTCCGCTCTGGTCCGGTCTGCTTCGGCCCAGTCTGTACCGGCCCACTCGCCCCCGGCGGCGCCAGCTACTCAGCCGGGCACGGCGACGGCCACAGCGCGCAGCGTTCATGCTGCGCCTGATTCGCTTGCGGATCTGGCTGCAAGCCTGCTGCCTGCGGTCGTGAATATCTCGATTTCGGCAACGCTGAAGCCGGGAGAAGATGAAGACGAGGATGACGGTCCGGATGCGAGCCCCGATGACGGGCCGCAGGTTCCGCAATTTCCCCCCGGCTCGCCGATGGAGAAATTCTTTCACGATTACATGAACCGCCAGCCCTCATCCTCGGAGCCCCCACGCAAGATGCAGGCTCTGGGCTCTGGCTTCATCATCTCGCCTGACGGGTATATCGTTACCAACAACCACGTCATCAAGGATGCCGACAAGGTATCGGTCACGCTGCAGGACGGTACGGTGCTACCCGCCAAGATCGTGGGGCGTGACAGCAGAACCGATCTGGCTGTCATCAAGATCGAAAGCAAGACTCCCTTCCCGACCGTGCCCTTCGGCGATAGCGACAAGGCCCGTGTAGGCGACCGCGTTCTGGCCATCGGCAATCCGTTCGGCCTGTCCGGCACGGTGACGAGCGGCATCGTCTCGTCGCGCGGGCGCGATATCAATCACGGTCTGTACGACGACTATATCCAGACCGATGCCTCCATCAATCGCGGCAATTCGGGCGGTCCGCTTTTCAATCTCGACGGACAGGTGATCGGCATCAACACCGCCATCTACAGTTCGAGCGGCGGCTCCATCGGTATCGGTTTCGCCATACCGGCCAACGATGCACGCGGCGTGATCGACCAGCTGCGTCGCGACGGGCATGTCTCGCGCGGCTGGATCGGCGTGCGCGTACAGAACGTGACGCATGAGATTGCCGACAGTATCGGGCTCAAACCTGAAAAAGGCGCGATGATTGCAGGCATCGACCCCAAGGGGCCGGCTGCGACGGCAAAGCTCCAGACCGGGGATGTAATCGTCTCGCTCGATGGCAAGCCCATTGACGGTCATGCCCTCCCGCGCCTGGTGGCCGAAATCGCACCGGGGACGAAAACGGTGTTCGGCATCTGGCGCAAGGGAAAGACGCTGGACGTCACGCTTGTGGTCAAGCCCTCGCCCGAAGCCCCCGACATGCCACCGACCGATGCCAAGACCAAGGGGCCGAGCAAACTGGCCCTTGCCGATCTGGGCGTCACCTTCTCGGCGATCGATGACGAGATGCGCAGCAAATACAGTCTGTCGGACTCACAGCGCGGCGTGGTGGTGAGCGATGTGACGCGCGATGGCCCGGCCGACACACGCGGGTTGCAGCCCGGCGACGTCGTGACCGAGGTGCAGCAGGTGGCCGTGAATTCGCCCGATGCCCTGTCCAAGGAGCTGACGCGCGCGCGACAGCAGAAAAAACATACCGTCCTGCTGCTCGTTCAGGGTCAGGACGGTCTACGCTGGGTGCCGTTGCCTCTATCCGGGGAGTAATCGATGCCCTTTGGCTCCCTGTTCCGGGCAAGAGCCGATGGTGAGGCGCCCTGGCGGCAGATGGTCCGCACGCTGGTTGCGGTCGCCCTGTGCTGGATCATCGGTGAGGCGACCGGGCTGGATGAGACGATCTGGGCCCTGATCACGGCGCTGATCGTGACGCAGTCGAGCATCGATCAGACCGTGTCCACAGCACGCGATCAGGTGATCGGCACGCTTGTCGGCGCAATCGTCGGCACGCTGGCCATTACCGCGCGGCTGCTGTTCGGTTTCTACTGGCCGATTTTCTGCGTTGCGCTCCTTCCTCTGGCCTATATGGCAGCAGTGCGTCCCTCACTGCGCTTTGCGGGGGTGACGCTGATGATCGTCTATCTTCTGCCTTCGCATGGCGCGAACCCTTACTGGCCCCTGACAGAACGTCTGACGGCCATTTTCCTTGGTGTTATCGTCTCGCTGGTCGTGTCTTTCGTCGTACTGCACGCCAATGCCAGAAGACGCGGCTTTCTGACCGCGGGGCGCATGTTCCGTGAAATGGATGAGCTGCTTCAGGCCGCCCTGCGCCGTCAGGAGATGTGGAGCGAGCTGGAAGCACGCAACGATCACTGCGCGCGCAACCTGTCTGTCCTCAACGAATGCGTGGCCGAAGCCTATCGTGAAAACTGGGGTCTGCTCGAAAAGCGTCACCCTATCCTGACCGTATTGCCGGCCCTCATGCGCCGTATGCTCAGCGATACCATGCTGGTGGCGCGCGCCATCAATGCGGGCAAGGACAGGGGCGGGTTTTCCGGTGTGGCCGGGCTGCATACCGGGCTGAGTCATGCGTATCGCTCTCTCGCCCGCCGCTGTGAGATCCATGCTGCGGGCAAGGCGAATGAAAAACCCTATCGTCCGGGCCGAGAGGATGTGCTGAGCACGCTCCCGACCCTGGGGCAGGATGCCCTGCCGGAAATGCATTTCGTGATTGCCCTGCTCCGTCAGGATCTGAGGCGCGCTACCGATGTGCTGATGTGCACACCTGAAAGCCGCGCAAAAGACCTGCGCGACATGATCGGAAAATAGGGACGGAACCGTCTGGCGATGAACCTGCCACCGGTCTGTCACGTTGAAGACGACGATCCGGACTGTGATTTGTCAGGCATTGCTTTGACCTGCCGCGACGAATCTGGTCTTTCTTTCCTGCCCGGAAACGGCGCTCCTGACGCAACAACAAGGGATTTAAGCTTATGATCACCCGCGAGACCCTGAAGCACCTGCCGCAAGGCGTGGACGCTCCATCCTATGATCTCAAGGACATCAAGCCGGGAATCCTGCATTTCGGCGTCGGCAACTTCTTCCGCGCCCATGAAGCGTTTTACGTGGACAAGGCGCTCGCGCTGCCCGGTCAGCAGAACTGGGGCATTGTCGGCGTGGGTCTGACCTCCGGCGAGCGTTCGAAGAAGAAGGCCGAGGACTTCAAGAAGCAGGATTGCCTGTTCTCCCTGACCGAAACCGCCCCGTCGGGCGACAGCAAGCGCACCGTGATCGGTGCCCTGCGCGACTATCTTCTGGCCCCCGAACAGCCTGAAGCCGTGCTCAACTATCTTGCCGATCCCGCGATCAAGATCGTCTCCATGACGATCACCGAAGGCGGCTACAACATCGACGAGCATACGGGCGAGTTCGCGCTCGATAACGAAGCCGTACAGCGTGACCTGTCCAACCCGGAATCGCCCTCGACCATTTTCGGTTATGTGGTGGAAGGCCTGCGCCGCCGCCGCGATGCAGGCGATCGCGCCTTTACCATCATGTCCTGCGACAACCTGCGCCATAACGGTAATGTCGCCCGCAAGGCATTCCTCGGTTATGCCAAGGCACGCGATCCCGAACTGGCCAGCTGGATCGAGGCCAATGCCACCTTCCCCAATGCCATGGTGGACCGCATCACCCCAACGGTTTCAGCAGAGATCGCAGCACGTCTGAACCGTGAGAGCGGTCTGGACGACCTTCTGCCGCTCGTCGCTGAGGATTTCACGCAATGGGTGGTGGAAGATGAATTTGCCGACGGACGCCCTGCACTTGAAAAAGTGGGCGTGCAGATGGTCGATGACGTAACCGATTACGAGTTCATGAAGATCCGCATGCTCAATGCATCGCATATCTTCCTGGCTTTCTCCGGTCTGCTTCTGGGCTACGATCATATCGATGAATCGATCAACGATCCCGATCTGCGCAAGCTGGTCGAGACCTATCTCGACACCGATGTCATCCCGACCCTGAAGGCTGCGCCGGGCGAGGATCTGGAGAATTACAAGAAATCGGTGATTTCACGCTTCTCGAACCCTGCCATGGCGGACCAGAATCTGCGTATCGGCAGCGATGGCGCGTCGAAGGTACAGGTGTTCTGGACGGCGACCATCCAGAACCTGCTGAACGACAAGCGCGATCTCGATCGTGTCGCCTACGGTCTGGCGGCCTATCTTGAAATGCTGCGTGGCAAGAACGAGAAGGGCGGTACCTTCGAACCGATCGAACCCACCTTCACCGACGAGACATGGAAAATCGCGAAGAGCGACGATCTGGAAGCCGGCTTTGCCCTTCCGGCTTTCGATGGCTGGCGCAAGCTCGACCATGCCGCACTTGACGAAAAAGTGACCGAACTGCGCAAGATTATCCGCGAAAAGGGCGTCAAGGCAGCGCTCCCCGTCTGAAAAGGATGCGCGAAAGCCGCACTCATGACAGATTTCTAGGGCAGGCGAGTTTTCCTGTGTCCCAAAGTAACCTATGGGCGTTAGGAAAATCGGAGATCCCCCGGCATTTAGCCGGGCCTGCTGGAGATAGTCATAGTGCTGCGTCGCGATCTGGTAAAAATCGGTGCTGGCCTCTCTATATTAGGGGCCAGTAAAATTGCCCGGGCGGCGCCCTCTGCCGCCCCCAAGCCTACGCCGTTCGACAATAATACGGTCCGGCAGATCGCGCAGGCCATGTCGAAATCGGCCTACAAGGCGCCGCAGCAGACTCTCCCCAGCGCCATCGACAATCTGAATTTCGATCAGTTCCGCGGCATTGCCTACAAGGAAGACCGTGCACTCTGGCACGGCCAGAATCTGGCTTTCGATGTCGAGTTCTTCCCTCGCGGGTTCCTGTATCGCCCACGCATCAACATGAACGAGGTGGTCGACGGTCAGTCCAGCCCGATCGTTTATGACCCCGATATGTTTACCTATCCCGATCCGATGCTGCGCGTGACGGACGATCTCGGCTTCTCGGGTCTGCGTTTGCGCAATGCCATCAACACACCCAACGTCATGGAAGAATGCGCTGTCTTCCTCGGTGCCTCCTATTTCCGTGCTGTCTCCAGGGGGCAGAATTACGGCCTGTCTGCACGTGGTTTTGCCAACGGAACGGGCGATCCAAAGGGTGAGGAATTCGCCCTGTTCCGCGAATTCTGGCTTGAAAAGCCCAAGCCCGGCGTCGACTCCGTCGTGATCCACGCACTCATGGACAGCCCCTCGGTCGTGGGCGCCTTCCGCTTCACCATCCGTCCGGGCGCCACTACGGTGTTCGATGTTCAGTCGAGCTTCTATCCGCGCACAGACATTACCGAAGGCGGCGTCGCTGCCCTGACCGGCATGTTCTATTTCGACGCCAACAACCGCAATCATGTCGATGACTGGCGCCCTGCTGCTCATGACAGTGAAGCGCTGCAGATGTGGACCGGCACTGGCGCCCAGCTCTATCGCCCGCTGAATAACCCGGTCGATCTCCAGTTCTCCGCTTTTCAGGACGCCAGCCCGCACGGTTTTGGCCTGATGCAGCGCCGTCGCGCCTTTCATGATTTCGAAGATCTCGCCCTGAACTACGAGAAACGCCCCTCGCTCTGGATCGAGCCTATCGGCGACTGGGGCGAAGGCGCGGTCGATCTGGTCGAAATCCCGACCCCCAACGAGGTCAACGATAATATCGTATCGTTCTGGCGCCCCAAGCAGACCATGCAGGCCGGGCACGAATATTCGTACACCTATCGCATGTACTGGGGCTGGGACACGCCCTGGCCGACCGATCTGGCCCGTATCGGCGCGACGCGAGTCGGCGGGGTGACCGATCACGCCGATGGCCGCATGTTCGTCATCGACTTCACGGGCAAGCCTTTCGAGAACCTGCCGCCCAACGCGGCTTTTCATCTCGTCCCTCAGGCATCGACCGGCACGATCAAGAACGTGGTCGTCGAGCCCAACCCCAACATCAAGGGATGGCGCACAACGTTCGAATTCTACCCCGGCAGTGCCAAGCTGGCCGAGCTCACCTGTCAGCTTGCCAATGAGCAGGGCCCGATTTCTGAAAAATGGATGTATCGTTGGACGCCGTGAGCAGCCTCTCTCCCAACTTCACCCCCTTCGACGTGCTCCCGGCGGAATCGCCACTTGCGATGCCGACGCAGAACCTGCGTCAGCGTCCCGAGACCTTCGGGCGCGATCGCCGTCTGCCGACCACCCCCTCCCTGTTATGGCTGCGACGCCTGCTTGTAATCGGCGGCGCCATTCTCCTGACCGGCTGGGGCGCGTTCGAAATGAACCGCGTGCTCAATTCCGTGGGCGTCTCGACGCTGGGCATTATCGTGCTCGCGCTTTTCGTCGTGCTCGGCGCATGGATCTCGCTTTCCTTTACCTCCTCCCTTGCCGGGTTCGTCTCGGTACTGCGTCACGGCGGTCTGGGTCTGGGCATTTCGCGTGACACGCCCCTGCCGGCGCTCATGTCACGCACGGCCGTGCTCATGCCCACCTATAACGAGGACCCCGATCGCGTGCTTGTGGGCCTGCGTGCCATTCACGACAGTCTCGTAGCCACCGGGCGTATCGATGCATTCGATTTTTTCATGCTTTCCGATACGACCGATCCTGATGTCTGGGTTCGCGAGGAACGCGCCTATCTGGCTTTCGTCGAGGCCGTAAACGGGCAGGGGCGCATCTTCTATCGCCGACGCCCCAAGAACATCGATCGCAAATCCGGCAATCTGGAAGAGTGGGTCAAGCGTTTTGGGGGTGCCTATCAGCAGATGCTGACCCTCGACGCAGACTCCGTCATGGATGGCGGTCTGATCGTGCGTACCGTCTCGGCCATGGAACGGCATAAAAACGTTGCCCTGATCCAGACGCTTCCGGTCATTATCGGCGGCAAGACGCTGTTTGCCCGCATGCAGCAATTTGCCGGCCGCGTATACGGACCGCTCATCGCCCATGGTATTGCCTGGTGGCATGGCTCGGAAGGCAATTACTGGGGGCACAACGCCGTTATCCGCACCCGCGCCTTTGCCGAGCAGGCTGGACTGCCGCATCTGCCGGGGCGCAAGCCTTTCGGCGGCGGCATTCTCAGCCATGATTTCGTCGAGGCCGCCCTCATGCGTCGCGGTGGCTGGGCCATTCACATGATTCCCGGCCTGTTCGGCTCTTACGAGGAAAGCCCGCCATCGCTCACCGATGTCGCCATTCGCGACCGTCGCTGGTGCCAGGGCAATCTTCAGCACGGCAAGATCGTCCTCTCGCGCGGGCTGCACTGGATCAGCCGCATGCACATGATGGTGGGAATCGGGGCCTATATCACCTCCCCCCTGTGGCTGCTGTTCCTGATGTTCGGCATCCTGATATCGCTTCAGTCGCATTTCGACCGGCCCGAATATTTCGGTGATACCAAGACGCTGTATCCGCACTGGCCACAGGTCGATCCGGTACAGGCCAAATACGTGTTCATCGGCACCATGGCCGTATTGCTGGCTCCCAAGTTTCTGGCCCTGATCGCCACGCTTTTCGATCGTTCCATGCTGCGCAGCTGTGGCGGTTTCGTGCGCCTCGTCGTGTCCATTTTGCTCGAAACGCTGATTGGCGGTCTGATCGCGCCAATCGCCATGCTCATTCACACATCGGGCGTCATCTCCATTCTTCGCGGTCGTGATTCGGGCTGGAACGCCCAGAACCGCGATGACGGGCGCGTGTCGCTGAAGGAAGTCGCGCACGGCTACTGGATCTATACGGCTTTCGGCATCGTTCTCGCCGCGGCCGCCTGGTCCGTTTCCTTCTCGCTCTTCCTGTGGATGACGCCGGTTCTGGTGGGTCTTGCCCTGGCGATCCCACTCGCAGCCATGACGGCCAGCCGCGATGTCGGCCTGTGGCTCAGGAGCTGGGGCCTTCTGCTGATCCCCGAAGAGGTCAATCTGCCTCCCATCCTCGCTCTGGCCGCGGAGAACGATCTGCGACGCACCCAGGCCGAGGCCCTACCCAATCGC
This sequence comes from Asaia lannensis NBRC 102526, assembly GCF_024054035.1. Lineage (GTDB taxonomy): Bacteria > Pseudomonadota > Alphaproteobacteria > Acetobacterales > Acetobacteraceae > Asaia > Asaia lannensis. The sequence continues at coordinate 123,489 of NZ_JAMXQU010000006.1, read as the reverse complement.
CCCCCCGCAGAAGCTTTCGCCGCCCTGCGCAGCAATCCCGATCTGGCAGCAGAGCATCGGCGCGCCTTGCCTGCACCGCGTCAGCCCGGCAGCGCCATCGACCCCAATCTTCTGGTCGGTCTTCTCAAATTGCGTGAAGCGTCATCCGTTTCCTCTGCCCTTCAATCCCTGACCCGTCAGGAAAAAGCAGCCGTGCTGTGCAGCGCTGAAGGTCTGGACCTGGTTCTTTCGCTTCCCGCCTGATCACGTCACCTTGCAGGGCTCTGCCCTACACCCGCGAAGGGGCCCGCTCCTTCGATCCTGCTTCATGATCTGACAGGTTTTCAGAGAACGATTGTCCTCTGGCGGGGTACGGGGCAGTGCTCCATACCGGACCGCCCACCCCAAGACGCCGTCATCAGAAAACAAAAAGGGTCGGCCTTGATGGCCGACCCTTTTGCGTTCTGTCAGGCAATAAGATCTTACTTGAACTTCTGACCGCGCTGACCGACCTGGGCGCAAAGCTGCGTACGATGGCTCAGATCGAGGGAAGAGACGTCGAACGGGACGTTCGTGCTGGTCTGGAGCAGACCCTGACCGCCCAGCGAGTAATACTGGTCGTTCTGCACATCCGGGCGCTTGGCAAGCTTGCGGCCTACAACGCGCAGCGTCGTGCCGTGCACCAGATGGTTGCGCACGCAATAGCTCGCCAGACCTGCAAGGTTGCCGGCCTTGGCTGAGTCGAGCGACGGCAGACCGTATGTGTCGAGAACGCCGGGCGTTGCTGCGGTAGCGACCGTATTGCTTACAGCGGGACCGCCAACGGCCTGCATGGCGCCGTTATTGGCGGTCGGTGCGCCCTGACGCTCAACGGGAACGGAACCGGCAGGCATGACGGTGGACTGTGTACCCGGTGCTACGGCAGGCACAGGTGCCTGCTGGGCATGAGCTGCGCCAGCATAGGCGAGGCTGCAAAGGGCCGTCAGACCAAGACAAAGACGTGACATCATGAAATCGATCCTTAGTTATGCTCTTTTTCAGGCCCGTCGTTTGAATGAGGACCTGTGAAAACGCGCTTTACCGGTCGTTCAGACAGGTCGAAGGACGTGCGGTTGTCTAACATTTGAGCCAGGCGCTAGTTTATTACCCAATCGAAACTTTGTTACTTCGAGCCCGGGAAACATTGAGCTGCGCCCTGATCTGCCGCACTGTGGGATGATCAATCGTCATCCATGCTAAGGCCCTGTCATGATCCCTCCCTCACCGAGGCGCGTGCCTCATACGATCACCCAGCTCGACCGTGTCCGGCAGGATGATTATGCCTGGATGAAGGATGAGAACTGGCAGAAAGTCCTGCGCGATCCATCCCTGTTACGCACGGATATTGCCGAGGCCCTGCGTGAGGAAAATGCCTATACCGAGCACTGTCTGGCCCCCATGGCGCCTGAACGCGAGACGCTGCTGCGGGAAATGATCGGGCGTATTCCGCCCGCCGAGGATTCCGTTCCCTGGCCCGACGGCGACTGGCTCTACTTCTCGCGTTTCGCCAAGGATGCACAGCATCCCGTCTATCTGCGACGCCCGCGTCGGAGTGGGGGAGAGGGACAGGATGAAGCAGAGCAGGTGCTGCTCGATGTCGACGCCCTGGCAAAGGCGCATGCCTATTTCGCGCTCGCTGCCACACGCCATTCAGACGATCATCGCGTGTTCGTCTACGCCGCAGACACGCAGGGATCGGAGGTTTACCGCCTGCACAGCATCGATCTCGAAACGGGCAAGCCTTTCGCACCTGTCGTCGAGAGCGCTTCGGGCAGTTTCGTGATCTCGCCCGACAGCGCATGGCTTTTCTGGATCTATCGCGATGACCATGGACGTCCCTCTCGTGTCTATCGGCGTCCTCTCGCCGGGGGCGAGGATGTACTCGTGTTCGACGAACCCGATCCCGGATTTTTCCTCAGCCTTGCCGTCTCGGCATCGCGTCAATGGATCCTGATCGAACGTGGCGACCACGACACGAACGAGACTCTGCTCATACCGGCATCCGATCCGACCCGGATGCCCGAGATCGCCTCACCGATGGTACGGGGCGAGCGCTATACGCTCACGCACTGGAACGACCGGTTCATCATACTGACCAATACCGGCAATGCAGTCGATTTCGCTCTCATGCAGGCACCGGACACGGCACCGTCGCGTGAGAACTGGCGCGATTTCGTGCCGCATCATCCGGGTCGCTACCTGCTCGGCGCCACCGCCAGCCGGGATTATCTGGCCTGGTCGGAACGTGTCGACGGCAATATCGAGATCCATGTGGTCAAGGCGGATGCCGGGGGGAACGACACCGGGAAGGACATACGCAGTCAGGCCAGAACGATCGGAATGCAGGAGGCTGCCTTCGATCTCACCCTGCTCGGCTTTCTCGAATATGACGACGCGGTTCTGCGATATATCTACGAATCACCGACGACGCCTGCACACTGGTACGATCTCGACATGCGCTCGGGCGAACAGGTTCTGCAGAAAATACGCGAGGTTCCTTCGGGTCATGACCCCGCACTCTATGAAACGCATCGTCTTTTCGCCGTGGCAGATGACGGTGCAGAGGTGCCGATCACCGTTCTCAAACGACGCGACACGCCCATCGATGGTACGGCCCCGATCCTGCTCTATGGCTACGGGTCATACGGAATCTCCATGGAATCGGGGTTCAGTACCTCTGTGTTCAGCCTAGTGGACCGTGGCTGGGTCTATGCCGTCGCGCATATCCGCGGCGGGTCGGAAAAAGGCTGGAACTGGTTTCTGCAAGGGCGAGGCAAGCACAAGCCGAACAGCTTTACCGATTTCGTGACCTGTGCACGCGATCTCGTCAGCCGGGGTTACGGGAAGGAGGGTCGCATTGTCGCTCATGGTGGATCGGCGGGCGGACTGCTGATGGGGGCGGTCGCCAACCTTGCACCTGCACTGTTCGCCGGCATCGCCGCACAGGTGCCGTTCGTGGACGTTCTTAACACCATGTCCGACGATACCCTGCCGCTCACCCCGCCTGAATGGCCCGAATGGGGTAACCCGCTGGAAGATCGGGATGCCTATGACCTGATCGCAAGCTATTCGCCTTACGATAATATCAGGCCGGTGGCCTATCCGCCCGTTCTGGCAATGGGTGGGCTGTCCGACCCGCGCGTGACCTATTGGGAACCCGCGAAATGGATCGCAAAGCTACGCGAAGTGGCGTCAGGAGGGCCTTTCCTGTGCCGGATCAATATGGATGCCGGTCACGGCGGATCGTCGGGACGGTTCAAGCGCCTTGAAGAGGTCGCTTATGTGCAGGCCTTCGCACTCTGGGCCATGGCAAGGCGCCCTCTGACAGACGGCGCCCCCGATACAAGCGCGCCCTGAAACCATACAGGAAAGCTCTGTAGAGGCGTGGATCGGCCAGAACCGGGCCGATCCGCCTTATTCGTCGGTCTCTGCCTGGGGGCGGGGCCGTATGGCCGCACAAAGTGGCGGAAGCCTGGCATCGGACTCGGCTTTCGTGCGGCACATGGTGCGCGCATCCGTACCGCAGATCTCGATGGTTTCCTCGAAATCGGATTCGAGCACATCGCGTGCGACTGCCGCATCCTGATTGCTGCTGCTGTCCGTATCCTGATCTGCAATGATCTTCTGCGTCTTGTGCAGTTCCTTCAGGGCTTCGACACAGCTGTCGCTGGCCGAGTCCGGATCTGTCTGCAACACGGCAAGAATCCGGTTGAGGATCGATGCGGGATCGTTTTTAGGATGTGGCGCAGCCTGCGCCGAAAGAGGCAAACCCAGCATCAGGGCGGCAAAAACAGGCAGAGCTTTCTTCATCGAATCAGGATAATTGCCTTTTCATCCTTTGAAAACGCCCAAAATACGGGGTTTCCACGCGCTGAAATGCAGCTAAGAGTTGACTCTGGACAAGGCGATGAGTATTCCGACCACCACTCGCGGGCGCGACGCCCGTTCGTCTTGCATGGCCCGGGAAGCAAATTATCATGAAGATCCGTAACAGCCTCAAATCCGCCAAGCTCCGCGACAAGGACTGCCGCGTCGTTCGCCGTCGTGGCCGCGTCTATGTCATCAACAAGAAGAACCCGCGCATGAAGGCTCGCCAGGGCTAATTCACTGTTGATGCCAAAACGGAGCCTCAGCCCCGTTTTGACGCATTGCACGGTCCTTTACCGGACCGTCGTCAGGCCGTGTCTGCTTGTCAGCAGCGCGGCTTTTGTCGTTTCTGCGTACACCCCCTGCCAGGCTGTTCCTGCTCACCCGGGCACCGACCAGACCCACTCCCCCCATGCAGGCAACCGGTCCGCAACCGCACAGGGGGCTGGCTCCTCCTCTTCCACCCCAGCATCGAAGCAGGCGCCTTCGGGGAAATTACCCGCAGACAAGGCAAAGCCAGACCCGCTGCGCGACGTCAGCAAGGCCCTGCGCAACGCGCATAGTCCGGCCGAGGCACGCGCTCTGGAACGTCGCGCCGAGACCCTGAGACAGAAAGGGCTTTCAGCCAGTACGCGCCTCCTGCTTGAGAGCGGCGATACGAACCTGAAGGCGCATGACTACCGCAAGGCCGAGGCTGCGTTGGACAATGCGCTGGTTCTCCAGCCCGACAAGGCATTCATACGCCGCGGCCGGGCGCGCATACGCTATGCCGCAGGCGATTTCGAAGGGGCGATAAGCGATCTCGGCGTGGCCCTGCATCTCGACCCTGACGATCCGCTCTCATGGCAGCTCCTTTCCCAGGTCGAGGAAGAGCGTCACGATATCGGGGCAGCGCTTCAGGCGGCAAAACAGGTGCTTGTGGTAGACCCTCTGGCTAGTGGCGGTATCAAACGTGTGAAGACACTGCAGGCCACCCTGGATGGACGTCCCATTTAAAGCGCGTCACCATCTCAACTCTGCCTTGATTGCGCAGTTTGATAAGATGTCGAAGTCATAAGGAGAACATCATGTTCAAGAAGAACAAGGCCAAGGTTACCGAACTGACCGCGCCGGAACAGGGCAAGAAGGGCTGTTGCATCAGCAAGATGTGCTGCGCCGCCAAGCCGCAGACCAAAGAGGCCATTCTGGGAGGCCTGACCTTCCTCAGCATGTTCGGCCCCAAGAAGCTGCGTCCGCATCTTCAGCATGTTCTGGCCGTGATCGCCATCGTCACCTTCGTGGTCAAGGCCATCAAGCGTGAAGACAAGAAGGCCTGAGCCTTACCCGGATGCAGCCTTCGGGCTGCATCCACCCCATATTCCTGCAAAAATGGTCCCGATCCCTGCCCGGCAGGCGCAGCGCCCCTTTTGGGCTATCTGAAGCGCATCCGTTCAGCCGCCCGCGCCATAAAGGCCCCCGGCAAAGCCAGACCTAGAGAAACGAAATCGGGTCAATATCGACGTCGATGCGCTCATGGCTGGAGAGTTTGACCCCATCGAGCCAGTGCCTGAGAATCGGCTGCACCGCGACATTGCGTCTTGTGCGCAGCAGAAGCCGACGCCTGTGACGACCGCGCAGAATGGCCAGCGGGGCCGGGGCCGGCCCAAGCACCTGCACGCCAGGAAGATCGGGCGCGCGCGCGCCAAGCATGGCGGCAACCCTGTCGGCCGCTTCGGCTGAGTCGGCGCTGATGATCAATGCGGCCAGGCGCCCATACGGTGGCCAGAACCCGGGTTTTCTCTGCGCCGCTTCCTGATCCATGAAAGCAAGATAATCGTTCGAGACCAGCGCTTTCATGACGGGGTGATCGCCAAGATAGCTTTGAAGCAGAACAGTACCAGGCTTTTCCGCACGACCGGCGCGACCGGCCACCTGATGCAGAAGCTGGACGGTCCGTTCGGCAGCACGCAGGTCCCCCCCGCCCAGACCGAGATCGGCATCGACCACGCCGACCAGGGTCAAATCAGGAAAATGCCAGCCCTTGGCAACGATCTGCGTCCCGATCACCAGATCGATCTCGCGTTCGCTGATACGCCTGACCGCTTCTGCCGTGGCCGAGGGCGACCCGAGTGTGTCAGAGGCCATGACCAGAATACGCGCCTCGGGAAAATGGAGCCTCGCCTCTTCATGCACGCGCTCGATTCCCGGACCGACAGCAACAAGGCTGGCTTCCGCATCGCAGGCAGGACAGGTGTCCGGCAGGGGTTCGTTATGCCCGCAATGATGACAGGTCAGAATCTGCCTTGCCCTGTGCTCCACAAGCCAGGCCGAGCAATTGGGGCATTCCATACGATGACCGCAGGCACGACACAGTGTCAGCGGCGCGTAACCCCGACGGTTGAGGAACAGCATTGCCTGTTCCTGACGTTCGAAAGTGGCCTGTATGGCATCGATCAGCGCCGGTGAGAGAAACTGCCCCCTTTCGGGAGGCGCGCGCCGCATGTCGATCAGCTGCACATCAGGCAGGGTCGCATCGCCATGACGGCTGTGCAACACCACGTGACGATATCGCCCCGTCTCGACATTGGTCAGCGTTTCCAGACTCGGTGTGGCGGATACGAGTATGGCAGGCACATCTGCAAGCCGCGCGCGCACGATCGCCATGTCGCGCCCGTGATAGGTAACGCCTTCTTCCTGCTTGAACGCTGATTCGTGCTCCTCATCCACGATGATCAGCCCGAGATCGGGAAAGGGCAGGAAAAGCGCCGAACGCGCGCCCACAACGACACTGGCCTGCCCCTGTGCGATGGCATGCCAGGTTTCACGCCGTTTCTTGCCACCCAGTTCGGAATGCCACAGTGCAGGCTGAACGCCGAAACGTCGTTCGAAACGGTCGGTCCACTGGGTGGACAGGGCAATTTCAGGCAACAGGACGAGACATTGCCGCCCCTCGGCCAGACAGGCAGCAATCGCTTCGAAATAAACCTCCGTCTTGCCCGAGCCGGTGACGCCCTCCAGCAGGGTTACACCAAAGCTGCGCGTGTGTACGGCCGCCGTCAGCTCAGTTGCGGCGTCCTTCTGCTCCTGTGAAAGATGCGGCGGCTGAAAATCCGGATCCGGGTGAGCGAAGAGCGGTGCAAGCACCAGAGGCGCTTCCTGCAGCAACCCCACAGCAGCCAGACCGCGCAGGACAGCCGGTGAGACGCCCGTCTCGGCAGTCAGCGTAGCAGTAGACACAGGCTCGGCCCCGACTGCGTCAAGCACGCGCTGCCGGGCCGTTGTCATACGCACGCCCTGCGTATCGGCGGTGCCCTTTATCCAGCCGAGCTGGACACGCGTAGGCGCCGTGTGACGGGCACGGATTGCCATTGCCAGAACAAGGCCGGGGGGCGTCAGCGTATAGGCGGCCAGCCAGTCGATGAAACGCCGCAGATCGCCGGGCAGGGAAGGCATGTCGAGCCGTTCGAGCACGGGTTTGAGCCGCGCCATCGGGACAGAACGTGCAGGCGCCGGCGCAAAATCGGCAGGGACATCGTTTTGCGTATCCCACACACAGCCCGTTTCCTGACGTCGCCCAAGAGGCACGGCAACCAGATCGCCGGGAGACAGCGCTCCTTCACGCGCCAGATAATCGAGCGGCGTCGGAAATGGCAGTGGCAGCAGCACGCTGACACGCACGGCTCTCTCGCCATCTGCGTCCAGCTTCTCTAAGCTCGCTTCTGTCATGCTGCCCAAGCGCCCCCTTCTGTCCTGTCCTCTTACCCGAGACGAGGTCCGACGTCATGCTGATGCATGAATGTCTTGAAAACTGGCTCGACTGGCTGGCACTCGAAAAGAGGGCACGTCCCAATACCGTCATCGCCTATCGTCACGATGTATGTTCGGCACTGGCATTTCTCACCGGGCATCTGGGAGGAGAACCCGATCTCAACGCGTTTTCGACCCTGAGAACGAGCGATTTCCGCGCATGGCTGGCTTTCGATGCCAGCCGCTCCGAAACAGGGCGTGGCACACCGGATGGACGCGCCCGCTCTCGTGCGAGACGGGTCTCCGCGCTGCGGTCGTTTTTCCAGTATCTCTCCCTGCGCCATGGGCTGAGTGCCAGTGCGCTTCGCCAGATGAAGGCCCCCAAAACGCGCAAGCGTCTGCCCCGCCCGCTCTCGCGCGATATTGCGCGTGCCGCCCCTGTCGAAATGGCTGCCCTGGCCCTGCACCCCCTTTGTGCCGCACGCGACGAGGCCCTGTTTACCCTGCTTTATGGCGCAGGCCTGCGTATCGGCGAGGCGCTCGCCCTCGATGTGCGCGACTGCGATCGTGCCGCGGAGTCCGGACTGCGCGTCATAGGCAAGGGAGGCAAGGAGCGTATCGTTCCCGTCCTGCCCAGCGTTCTCAAGGCACTTACGGCATGGCGTCGTCAGCATCCCTGCCCGCTTCCCGACGCGCCTCTGTTCGTCGGCCTGCGTGGCAAGAGGCTTCAGCCAGCCGTGGCACGACGGGTCATGCAGGCGTGGCGCGATCAGAGCGGCCTTGATGCCAGTGCGACCCCCCATGCCCTGCGGCACTCATTCGCTACGCATCTCATGGAAGGAGGTGCCGATCTGCGTGCGATACAGGAACTTCTCGGCCATGCCAGTCTTTCCACCACCCAGGCCTATACCCTGGCCGACGAACGCCATCTCCTTGCCGTCTGGCAGGCTCATCCACGCGCAAGGAAATAGATTGTCATGCCGCGCCTTCTCCCCGCCCTGTTCCTTGCCTTTACGACAGGTCTGTCGATCGCCCGGGCCTGGTCTGCGCCCTGCGCACCGCAGCGTATTGCCGATATTCCGCTCCATAATGACGGGCTGTTTCTCAATGCGCCGGTCGTGCTGGATGGCCGTCAGGCACGGTTCATTGTCGATACGGGGTCCGAAGGCAGCCTGATTATCCCCGAAGCGGCAGCGGCGCTGCGTCTTACGCCCGACCCGGCCCATGCGACCGTTATCCAGGGGCCAAACGGGCGCGGTCAGCTTGCCCCGAATATGCTGATACGCTCGCTTGCACTTGGCACCATTCCGCTCGGTCAACGCTCCATCCCCCTGGGCGCCCTGCCCGGCCTGCCGTCGCTGACACCGCCCGTCGCGGGACTGATGGGTGTGGATCTGCTGCATGGCATGGATATTGAATTCAATGTGCCCCGACAGCGCCTTACGCTCTGGCGTGCCGTCCCCGGCGACGGGCGCTGCCTGGCTGCACCTGCCTGGCCCGCTGGCTACACGACGCTGCGTGCCAGACGTGAAGGAACACGCCTGACCCTGTCTTTCACACTCGATGGCCATGACGGTCTGGCTCTGGTGGATAGCGGGGCGCGCTCGCATATCCTGTCACGCAGGTTCGCCCATTCCATGGGTATTTCCGACGATGTGCTGCGACGCGATCAGGGAGGGGTGACGAGCGGTGTGGATCTGAATGCGCGCTGGTATCACTGGCATCATTTCCATGCCCTGCATCTTCAGGAGGAAAAACCCGGAAGCGGCAACCCTGTCTGGACAAACCCGGTTCTTACCGTCTCGGATATGCGCGACGATGCCGACATGCTTCTGGGCGCAGACTGGTTTGCCCAGCACGATATCTGGATTTCGTTCAGCGCAGGACAGGTCTGGGTACGCTGAGGAGGCGCGCAACCGTCAATCGGGCAGAGTTCGGCAAGAACAGCGATACGGGGAAGCGTTCCATGGTGGAGCTGAGGGGAATCGAACCCCTGACCTCCTCATTGCGAACGAGGCGCTCTCCCATCTGAGCTACAGCCCCACGGAACGCTGCAAAAGCTACACGGTCTCTCATCAAAGTCAAGAATGACAAACCGTAAGCCAGAGCACATCCTGTTGTGCCGAACAGCCCTGCGCGGCTAGACTGGGGCCTTAGCCCTTCTGACAAAGAGACCCGATTTGCTGATCCTCACCATTTACAACATCATCATGATGCTGATTCAGCTCTTCACCTGGGCGTTGCTGCTCTATTGCGTCATGAGCATGCTCGTCGGGTTTCGCCTGCTCGATCCGGGCAACCGCTTCGTCTATAATATCGTGATCTTTCTGGGACGTATCGTCGAGCCTGTGCTCAACCCCGTACGGTCCATCCTGCCGCAATTCGGCGCGCTCGATCTGAGCCCGCTCGCGGTTCTGCTCGGATTGCAATATCTCGTCGTGCCGGTTCTCAACCGTCTGGTCTTCGCTTCCCTGCACGCAGGGTACTGAACACCCTTACTGTCACCGACGACCACACTAACGGAAGAATATGGCTCAGGGCCGTGTCCGGCCATACGATCCGCGTTTCAGACCACGAGCCGCAGCCTCTGACAGGTGGTCGAGAAATCATGCGGCAGAATGCGGGGTTTCAGACAGATCCCCCAGCATTCCGCATCCTGCACCTAATCGGCGACATCGCTGAATTCATGCCAGCCGAGCTTGGCCGAAAGCAGCGACGCCGTGTGACGCACCTGGGGCGCCAGCGCCTTCATGCGCATGAGCGGCATATCGCCCGTACCACCGGTGATGCTGATCGAGGCAACGATACTCCCCGATGCATCCCGTACAGGCACGGCGACGCAGTGAACGCCAATCTCGTCATCTTCCAGATCGAACACGCAATCCGATGCCCTGTAAAAGCGCATGCGATTGACCCAGCTGGATAGCCCGGCAGGCATGTGGCGGTAGCTGGTGCGATAATGACGCGCCCATTCTGCCTCATCCTCGTCAAGAATGAGCGCACGGCCCCCGGCTGTACGCGCAAGCGGCACATGCTGCCCGGTTCCGGTACGGACAGAAAGCGGCGTCCGTCCGTCCAGCCTCATGATATAGATCACCCCGCCATCCGAGCGCACACCCAGATGGACCATGCGATCCGTCGTCTCGTTCAGACGCTGGAGGAGCGGGGTGGCAAGCCCGAGAAGCGGTGTCACGGCCTGGGCCTGCGTCGTCAGGGTTGTCAGCTTCTCACCCAGACCGTAGCGCCCCATAGATTTCAGACGCAGCCAGCCCTGCTGGAGCAGGGCCGCAGTCAGACGCTGTGTCGTGCTGCGCGTACACCCGATTTCCAGAGCCAGTTCGGAAAGAGTGTCGACTCCAGCCTTTACGGCCAGAATGATCGACAGACCGCGACCGAGGGTCTGTGTGCCCTGAGGCCAGTCTTTATCCGAATATGCCACGTGCCGCTCCATGTGTTCTGAACGGTGCCTTGGTCTTCTGAAGGGCTTGTCGTTCGCTATGAGGGTTGTTCTTGCTCCACCTAGGGCGCGAGAGCATCTCATAACGTTATTGCTGTCCGAATAAACCTTTATCTTCGTTTTTTGTTCACATCTATGTAATCAAGACTGTAGTAGTTCGTATTTTTTCACAAATTATTTCTTCTATCCCGGAAATCTGATCTGGTAAAGATACGGCCAGTATTTACCAGTGATGAATACTCTGTCTGTTGTCCGGTCATAGGCGATACCATTCGGCACCGCATCCGGATCGTCCAGATTAACCTGTTCTTCAAGAACTGTCAGATCGACCCACGATTTCACCTGACCTGTTTCGGGATCGATTCTCGCAATCTCGGGTGTCATCCAGATATTGGCCCAGATCTCGCCGTGAATATATTCGAGTTCGTTCAGTCTATTCACTGCAATACCATCGGCAGTCACGCAAAGCCGTCCGATCACATGCAGCGTGACCGGGTCGAGACGCTTCAGGCAGGACGTTCCATCCGACATGATCAGCGTATGGGAATCGTGAGTCAGCCCCCAGCCTTCCCCGGTATAGGTAAAATGATCTTTCAGGGTGAGAGACGGAAAATTCCAGACATAGCCGTTACCGCTGCGCCATGTGATGCTGATCAGGGTATTGCCCCAATCGACGATACCCTCACCGAAATGACCGTCAGGCACGGTGGTCTGACTCAGGGTTTTCCCGCTCTGCAAGGCGACCTTGCGTATGACAGAGCGACCGGACAGGCCCGTGCTCTCGTAAAGAAACCCGTCACGATACAGGAGCCCTTCGGTAAAGGCCGAAGGATCGTGCGGGTAACGCGCAACGATCTGCACGGGCAGGACAGGAACGGCAGCTTCTGCCTCAACCGGCAGGCCCGGACCGTTCAGAACAGCCAGCCCCAGAAACAAGGTAAAACGGGCGGCAGATTTGACCATGGGGCAGCCCTTCAGCGGCAGTTCTTTTGCCCCGCTATACGCTCTCGTACTCCGTTTGCAATAATCACCCTCGCTCGACCGCCATATTTATTCAGCCGCCTTTTACCCTGCGAGATACCGTCATTCAGGATCACGCCCGAAAGCCGGTCTCAGGATGCGGCCGGACGGTCATGCGGCGTTCCGTAAATCGCCATGAAGGCCCTGCCTATACGACCCGCCACTGAACGGATCTGCTCTTCACTGCAATCGATCGGCAGTTCAAAACGCTTGCGCTGAACGAGGCGCGTCTGACACAGCGCCATGAACTGCTCTGCGGCAAAAAGGGGATCGTCCGTTGCGATTGCGCCCTGTTCGATCCAGTGCTCGACCCACTGCGTGACCGTATTCAGCGTCCGCCCGAAGCCGTGACGCCAGAACGTATCGGCCAGATCCGGAAAATGCGGGGCCTCAGCGACGATGATCCGGTACAGGCGCAGCGGTCCAGGCTCAAGAAGAACCGTGATGAAGCGTTCGGCCAGCTGCGTGAAAGCAGCCTCGCAGCTCATGGTGGTGAGGTAGCTCTGACAGATTGCCGGGGCCAGCTTGCCACGGCTCAGATCCTCGATCACGGCGCCGAACAGGTCGGCCTTGTTTTCGAAATGATTATAGAGCGTGCCCTTCGATACCCCTGCGCGGCAGGCGATCTGGGACATCGAGGCGCCTTCATAACCGGACTCCAGAAAGATCGCCTCTGCGCCATCGAGGATCTGACGTCGCTTCGCGTTGCAGGACGCACTCTCGCGTATCGTATCGTCATTCTCGGGCAAGATGCTTCCTTCGTTCTTATTCAACCGGTCCATCCGTCTGACACATTGATCTCATCGAGAGCAGGGGCCTGATGTCGAGCAGGACAGTCAGACGCAAACGCGGTGACCGCCTGCAAGCAGAACCCAGAACTGACCGAACGGGTCGATCAGCGCAAGGCAAAACTGTCGCCCAGGCGACAATCATTCAAAACTGCAACGAGAATGACTTCAATGTGTCCAGGAAAGGTCTAGGCATTCCGGGTCCGTATCGCGATAAATTGGCCTCGAAGACCCGTTTTCAGAGACATGAGATCCTTATGACCCCTACAAACCCGAATGCGTCGCGCCCCAGCCGAGCCCTGCCCCCGGGAGTTGTCACAGGTGATGACTATCTCACCCTGATCGAGGCCTGCAAGGAAGGCGGTTATGCCCTTCCGGCTGTCAATGTTGTCGGCACAGACAGCGTCAATGCGGTTCTTGAGGCGGCTGCGCGCAACAACTCCGATGTGATCGTGCAGTGTTCGAACGGCGGTGCCCGCTTCTATGCAGGCGAAGGTCTGGCGGACCAGCACAAGGCCCGTGTTCTGGGCGCTGCCGCCATGGCCCATCATGTCCATCTTCTGGCGAAAGAATATGGAATCTGCGTGATCCTTCATACCGATCATGCAGACCGTAAACTGATTCCCTGGGTCGAGGGCCTGCTCGATCTGAGCGAGAAGGAAGTGGCCGCCGGACGCCCGCCGCTTTTCTCATCGCATATGATCGACCTTTCCGCCGAGCCGCTGGAAAGCAATCTGGAAGAGTGTGCGCGCCTGCTGCCGCGTATGGCCAAGCTGGGTATCAGCCTTGAAATCGAGCTCGGCGTTACCGGCGGCGAGGAAGATGGCGTCGGGCACGATCTCGAGGATCATGAGGATAATGCCCATCTGTACACGCAGCCTGAGGATGTGCTGACCGCCTGGAACCGGCTCTCCCCGCTGGGTCACGTCACGGTTGCTGCGTCTTTCGGCAATGTGCATGGCGTCTACAAGCCGGGCAACGTCCAGCTGCGCCCTGAAATCCTGCTTCATTCGCAAGAGCATGTCGCCGAGAAGACCGGTCTTGGCCCCAAGCCTCTGGCCCTCGTGTTCCATGGCGGGTCGGGCTCGGAGAAAGACAAGATCACCGCAGCCGTATCCTATGGCGTGTTCAAGATGAACATCGATACCGATGTGCAGTTTGCGTTCGCCAATGGCATCGGCAAATACGTGCTGGATCACTCCAAGGCTTTCCTGCACCAGATCGATCCCGAGACCGATGCGCCTTACAAGAAGTTCTACGACCCGCGCAAATGGCTGCGCGTGGGCGAAAAGAGCATTGTCGACCGCCTTGAAGAAGCCTTTGCCGATCTGGGTTCAAAGGGCAGATCCATCGCAACGAGGGACTGAAGACCGTGTCTTGCGAGATCGTCCGGGTTTTCAGTGTTGTCCCGAGCCAGATCGAGATTTTCGAATCGACCTATGGACCTGAGGGTCCATGGGCGCGCCTCTACCGCAATGTGCGCGACTATCTCGGTACGCGGCTCATTGCCGATCTGGAGAAGCCTGGCGAGTATATTGCCATCGACGAATGGACGACTCATCGGGCGTATCTGAACTTCCGCAACGACCACCCAGACGCTTTTGCAACGCTCGACGCGGCGTGCTCGCCCCTGTTGCAGGACATGCGTTATGTGGGCGCTTTCAGGGTCATCTCCCCCTCGCGACGCTGAACGCCCTCCGTTCCTGGCCTTTATGCCATGTCGCCCGGCCTGACCCACCGCGACTCCGCAAAGCTTGAACCGGCCTGAGCCGCATCGCGCAGCGGCCAGCAGGCCGAAACCTCGCCGTTTCCGGGCCTATCGCACAGTTTTTCCCGATCCGCCTGCCACACGACAAGTGCCCCGGCCGCGGACCCAACCCGGGGCAAGAGGGTTCGTCCATCTGTCACCTCCCGCAGGGGGCTACACCCTGGCGATCCGCCTTTGGTAACGTTATGAAGAAAATATGGTGACCGGGTCAGAAAAACCTTGCATCGGGGGGGCATGACCTTTAATCGGGCGGCCTTGGCCCAAGGGGGCATGTTGCCCAACAGGCTGTCTGCTGGTTTAGAGGTACGTGATGAACGCACTTGCTCAACTGGGGATGGTATCGGGACTCCCGAGAGATAACCAGACTGTCGCATCGAACACATCTCATGAAGAGGTGTGCAAGGATTACTTTATTGAGCGTGATGGTGAACGCTTCGCCGGTCATCACCTGCTGATCGATTTCTGGGACGCCACGAACCTGGACGATCCCGCAGCAATCGACGCCACGCTTTGCGAGGCAGCGGTTACCGCAGGGGCAACAATCCTGCACAGCCACTTCCATCACTTCACGCCCAATGGCGGTGTGTCGGGCGTGATCGTGCTGGCCGAAAGCCACATCTCGATTCACACATGGCCCGAGCGCAATTTTGCTGCCGTGGACGTGTTCATGTGCGGCGCCTGCGACCCGAATCTGACGATTCCGGTCATGCAGCGTCTTTTCCAGGCTGGTCGCGTCGTCTCTGACGAAGTGCGTCGCGGTCGCGAAAAGATTGCACCTGCAGGCTGAGCGCGTTGCGCTGCGCTTGAAAGCAGATAAGGCCGGGCCCGTTGCCCGGCCTTTTTTTTGAACAAATTGGGAGAGACCGCCTCATGTCTGAATCCTGGATCAACGAAACCCTCTACCCCGACTGGGGTCAGCGTTTTCGCGTCACACGCGAGCTGGCACGCGTCAAAAGCGATTTTCAGGACATCGTCGTTTTCGAAAGCGATTTCCACGGCCGCGTGCTCGTTCTCGATGGCGTTATCCAGATCACCGAGCGCGACGAATTCGTCTATCAGGAAATGCTCACCCATGTGCCGCTTCTGACGCATCCCGATGCCAGACGCGTGCTGATCATCGGCGCTGGCGATGGTGGCGTGCTCCGTCGCGTGCTTCAGCACAAGACCGTCGAAAAGGCCGTCATGGTCGAGATCGATGGCGCGGTCATCGAGCTTTCCAAGCAGCACCTCCCCAATATTGCAGGCGATGCCTGGAACGACCCGCGCGCCGATGTGATCGTCGGTGATGGCATCGATTACGTCGCCAAGGCCGAAGACGGTTCGTTCGACGTCATCATCGTCGACTCGACCGACCCCATCGGCGTGGGCGAAGTGCTTTTCACCGACGCGTTCTACAAGGATTGCGCCCGCATCCTTTCGGCACAGGGTCTGATCGTCAACCAGTGCGGCGTGCCCTTCATGCAGGCCGATGAGCTGCGTGAAACCAGCCTGCGACGCGCCAATTTCTTCCCGCATGTCTCGGCCTATGTTGCTGCCGTCCCGACCTATGTCGGTGGCTTCATGACGCTCGGCGTTGCCGCCAAGGGCGTGAACCCCACGAAGCAGTCAGTGGAAGACGTGCGTACCCGCGCCGAAGCGGCCGGTATCCTGGGCACCACACGCTACTGGACACCGGAAATCCACGTCGGCAGCTTCAACCTGCCACCCTATATCGCTGAGAACCTTCCCAAGCAGGAAGGCTGATCGGCCTCTCCCCGGACAGGCGCCAGCATCGCGCCCGTCTGTCCGGGGGGTACACGGGGCTCTGCCTTGCACCCGTGACGGGGCAGTTCGATCCCGTTCTGCCAGCAGCAGATTTCCAGAAAGACACCCGTCTTCTGAAGGCGACTACCCTGCGGCCGGGTATGGGGCAGCGCCCCATGAAGCCTAATATCCTGAACCACTCAACAGGCGGATCACGATCGTCTGCCACTCGTCCATGATCTCCCCATGGCCCATGGGATGACCTGCGCGACGGTACCAGTAACGCGCGTTGTCGTTGTCGCCTTCCACACGATGCAGCCAGGCATGAACCCAGTTCGAGTCCGCATCGCGCTCGTTGGACTGGACAATTTCGTGAGCTGCGGCCCAGTCTTCCTTTCTCGCCCACCAGAGCGCCAGAAGAGCGGGAGAAATGTTATCGGGTGGAATGCCGTCTTGCAGGCTTTCCTTGAATACGGACAGGGTCATGCTCATCGGACAACCTCCCAGTCATACCGGACACCGGTCATGTTCTCCGAAGCCTGCCAGAGCTTTGCCCTGAGGGAAAGCCCCATAGCCTGCGGCGGAATCTCGGCCGGTCCGGGAGGGCCACGGCGTTCGCCCTTACCCTGCGGGCCGTAGTAACCGCCATCACGCGCAGCATTGGCTATGGCTGCATAAAGGATCGACTCGGCGCCGGACGCTACATCCTGCCCCATCAGACGAAAGAGGAAATTGCCCAGCCGGTCCTGTACGCGCGAAAAGGCGCGACCCAGAGGCGATCCCGTCAGGCCGAACGCCGCACTATTGGTGATGATCGAACTTGTCGACCATCCGGGATGGGCCGCGCGAACATGCAAAGGCAGCGCCGCAGACCGGGCAAGTCTGTCGAGCTCGAGACTGAACATGAGATTGGCCAGCTTGCTCTGGCTATAGCGTGCGAAACGCCGATAGCTCTCGGTCGCATTGAGGTCGTCCAGAGGCATGGCGCCGCGCCATGCAGCGAGCGATGCCACGGTAACGATATGCGCTTCCCCGGCCACGAGCGACGGCAGCAAGCGCCCGGTCAGCGCAAAATGACCCAGATGATTGGTCCCGAACTGGAGTTCGAACCCGTCCTGAGTGGCACAGCGATGCGCGGGTGCCATAACACCTGCATTATTGATCAGGATATGCACAGGCTGGCTGCCCATACGCTCGGCAAAACGCGCGATAGAGGCAAGAGACGCCAGATCGAGCCCCTCGAAGCGAAGCGTCGCACTCGGGCAATCCGACTGGATGGCAGCGAGTGCTGCCCGGCCTTTTTCGGCATTGCGACCGGTCACGATCACATCGGCTCCGGCCTGCGCCAGACCGCGCGCGGTTGCCAGCCCCAGACCGCCGGTCGCCCCGGTGACGATTGCTGTCATGCCCTCGCAGGATTGGTGGGCAAACCGGTCGAACACCGGCTCGATTGTCTCTGTCACGATGCGGCCTTTCCCGAGTGTTCCTCGGCTTCGGCTTCTTTGAGCGCTTCTTCGGTCAGACGTTTCTCGTTCTTCTTGAGAAAATAAAGGGCAACGCCCAGCCCCACCACCACGATTGACCCGAGACCGATGGCAAGGGGGCCGGAAAGGCTGAAAATTTCCTTGCCGAGAAAATAGGTCGCAACGGCATAGCCGCCAGCCCAGAACACGCCACCAAGGGCATTATGCCAAAGGAATGATTTCCACGGCATATGGTTTGCACCGGCCAGAAGAGCGATAAAGACGCGTAGCACGGCGACGAAACGCCCGACAAACACAACCAGACCGCCATGACGCTTGAACAGGAAACGCCCCAGCAGCAGGCGCTCCTTGGTCAGACCCACTTTGGTACCATGTTTCTGCAGCAGCTTGTAACCGATGGAGCGACCGATCAGATAACCGAAATTATCGCCCATAATAGCCCCGGTTACAGCCGCAACCACGATCCAGCGTATTTCAAGATGATGGGTCGTGGCCGCATAAAGCGACGCGCCGATGATCAGGCTCTCGGCAGGCAGGGGAAGACCCATGCTTTCGAGCATGACCACGACGCCGATAATGCCGTAGCCATATTCCTTGAGAAGATGTTCCAGAAGATGCAGCAGGGCTCTCATCCTTGAGGCATGGCAATTAAGAGACCGACTTGATGCCTGAAAGCCGCTCTCAGGAAAACTCGTCAGATGCTTTTCGTCGGATTATTCTGAGTTCCATGACGAATCCATCTTCGCTTCCTCCCGGTTTCTGGCCTTCCTGGGTCTCGACCGACCTTGTTGCAGGGCGCAGCGTCTCCCTATCCGAACTTCAGGCCCAGGGAGACAGGGTATACTGGCTCGAAGGCAGACCGCAGGAAGGGGGCCGCACGGCCCTGGTTAGTGTCAAACGTGGGGAAGCGCCCCGGGATTTGTTGTCTGCAAACTGCTCCGTCGGCACAAGCGTCCATGAATATGGCGGAGGCGCCTACACGGTCTCTCCCTCCCAGCGTATCGTGTTCAGCGACCGCAAGACCGGTGCCGTATCGCTACGCGAGGCCGAGGGCAGTGTGGTGGCTCTGGCCAGCACACCTGGCTGTGCCTATGCCGATTTCAGCTTCGACGCCACGGAAAGCGGTGTTTTCTGCGTGCGGGAAGACAGCCGCGTAGCAGGCGAGCCTGCTGCCGCCATCGTCTGGCTCGATCGGCACAGCGAACGCGTTCTGGTCGAAGGAGACGATTTCTACGCATCGCCGCGCCCTGCGCCGGATAACAGCCATCTTGCATGGATCAGCTGGTCGCATCCCGACATGCCGTGGGACGCCACGCGTCTCATGGTCGCACTTCTGGACTGGCACGACGGACGCCCTGAAACGGGGGAGGCAACATGTCTGGCCGGTGAGACGACGCGATGCAGTTGCGTCGATCCTGTGTGGGAAAACAGCGAAACGCTTCTGGTCAGCCATGACGGACCGGGAACGTGGAAGCCCTGCCGGTTTCACATCGCGGAGCTGCCTTCTGAAGGAGAGCGCATCGCTGAAGCCATGCCCGTGTTTCTTCCCGATCCGGGAGGGGAAACAGGTTTTCCACACTGGGTGTTCGGCCAGCATAGCCTGCGTGTCCTGCCCGACGGCCGCATCCTTGCTCAGGTGATCCGCAACGGCCTCTCCCATACTGCCGTGCTCGACGGTTCAACATGGACAGCCTGTCCGGATATCGACGCGGCCCAGGTGCCTGTCTGGGTAGAAGGTCGTTTTGCATGGCTCGGCGCGGCCCCCGATGCACCGCAAGCCATCATGATGAACGACCCTCCTTCCATCATCCGGCAGGCGTTCGATTTTCCCTCGGGAGTGGATGCGCAGGACTGTTCCAGACCTGAAAAACTGACATTTCCCACATCCGGCAATGCCATCGCCCATGCGCTCTATTATCCACCGGTCAACCGTCATCATCACATTGCCGACGGTGAAAAACCGCCACTTGTCGTCATGGCGCATGGCGGTCCGACAGGCCGGGCCAGTGCGGCTTTTTCCTTCAAGGTGCAGTGGTGGACAAGTCGCGGTTTTGCCGTGCTCGACGTCAATTACCGGGGATCGACCGGGTTTGGTCGAGCCTATCGTGAGGCATTGAATGACGCATGGGGTGTCATCGATGTGCAGGATTGTATCGCTGCAGTGAAGCATGTCGTCGCGCGTGGTCTGGCCGATCCCTCGCGCTGCGTCATACGCGGCAGCAGTGCAGGCGGGCTGACGGTTCTCATGGCACTCGCCACATCGGATGTCTTTGCCGCCGGATGCTCGCTTTATGGCGTGACGGATCTGCGCGCCCTTGCCGAAGAGACCCATAAATTCGAGTCCCGTTATCTCGATCGGCTCATCGGTCCCTATCCCGAGCAGGAAGCCCTGTATCTCGAACGGTCCCCGTTGAGCCATGTCAACACGCTTACCGCACCCACTCTTTTCCTGCATGGCGATCAGGATAAGGTCGTGCCGCTCGATCAGGCACGCTCCATGCACGACGCGTTACGCGCGCGCGGACGTCTTTCGGAAATGCATGTCTATGCTGGCGAAGGTCATGGCTTTCGCCAGCAGGACACACTGACCGACAGCTTCGCCAGAGAACTTGATTTCTATCAACGCATTTTCCGCACCGATGGCACCAGGTCCGCCTGAGCCAGAGCTATCGAGATACCTGGAATGACCGAAGCGCCCGGGCAAAACCTCTCTTCGGGGCCTGAAGCGCCACGACAGGTCAGACACCTTGCAGACCGGACCTGTCGGGACGTTACGCAAGCGCGTCAGTGTGTCGTGAGTGCCGTGTTCAGGACATCGGCCAGACGTACCCCGGCCTGCTGCAGACGTGTTTCGATGACGGGAAAGGCGATGGCGGTATAAGCCTCGCCAAGATCTTTCGTCTTGCCGGCGGGTAGGGCACCATAGGCAACGGACCGCGCCAGACCGTGGCTTTCATCGGTCCATTGCACCACCGCATCATGCATGGTGGCAGGCGCAAGAGCGCCCGCCCAGAATGCGGCCTGACCCGGCGTGATCTGGGCATTCAGTCGATCGGCTTCTTCACGCGCTTTGGCAAAATCGATGCTGTAATGCGGCCCGACAACGAGATGGCGCTCATGATCCATAATGCCTTCATCCCACAGGGAATGAAGGTTTTCATGCCCCTGACGGTCCTGACCGAAATACGAGACCTTGACCATGTTGCCGCCCTTGTCGTGATCGCGCTCTGCGGCATGAAGCGGCTGATGCAGGTCGCCCATCAGATGCACAACCCATTTCAGGGCCGTCAGACGCGCCTGCGGTGTCGCTTTCGGGTCGGCCAGTACCTTTTCCATCTCAGGCAGTTTTTCAGTCACGCAGATATCGTCGCCGCAATCGCGTGCCTTGTCATAAGTCGCAAACTGCGCGTCGGTATCGACATAATGCCAGGGCAGGGTCTGGGGCAGGCCGCCCTTCTCCGGAGGAACATGACCGATCGTATCGGGCCATGATGCAACCTGATCGAGCGTCTGGTGATGTTCGAGCGCCAGCAAACGGGTCACTTCATCCTGCGCCTGAGGGGTCAGACGGCTCTGGGCGATATCGGCAACGATCGCATGTCCATAGGGACCCCATGCCAGCGCATGCGGAGAACAAATGGTCAGGGCAGCAGCAGAAAGCAGCGCCGAAAAGGCGCAAAGCGAGCGTCGTGTCATGGGGCCTCGAAAAACGGGGGATCTGAAGCGCAGGAGCGTTCCATCACCGGTCCGGGGATGCAAGGGATGTTATGATGACAGCCCCTTATTCCTCCACCCGTATCGACCAGCCTGCCTCCCAGCTCCCTCCGGGCGGGAGATGCAGCAATCCGGGCTTCTGCTCGAATGGTCCGTCGAAATCGACCGGACTTGCGTAGCCCATCCACGGTTCCAGGCAGAGGAAATCGGAGCCCGGCTTCATCCAGATACCGAGTTGCTCGAAACCGTGCCACGAAAACAGCAGGGCCTCGCCCTCGGGGGCATGGAACTTCACCTGACGACTGACGGGATGCATGAAAATCAGGGCATCCTGTTCGAACAGATCGTCGTTCAGGGCGAGACGTGATCCATCCATCGGATTGGGGCGCTCACCTTCGGCAATAAGCCCTTCCTGCAACAGGGCAAGGGAACCGGGCTCCGGTGCGTCAAAATCGAGCACATAACTGTCTTTTGCCGTATCGGGGGTCAGAGGCCAGATGAAAGCCGGATGGGCGCCAAGCGAAGCATGAAGAAGGCTTCTGCTGTCGGGATTGGCCAGTGTGTAATGAACGTGCAGTCCCTGCTCGTCGAGCGTGTAACGCAGAATCAGACGAAATGCAGAAGGGAACAGCGTGCGGCTTGTGGGGTCGTCCTCAAGCATCAGCGTGCATCCGGTTTCGCTGCGCTCCACCCAGCGAAACAAACGATCGCGCGCAAACCCGTGCTGGGTAAGCGTATAGTCCAGCCCATCGATCAGGGCATGGTTATCGCGAAGACGCCCCACGATCGGAAACAGGACCGGTGAGTGGCGCGGCCATGCCCCACCCGTCCACATGATCTCCCGCCCGGTGCGATCGCATAGCGAACAGAGTTCGGCTCCGAGAGCGGAAACGCGGGCTGTATAAGTCCCGTTACTGAAAACGTGGCTGTCAGACATTCCTGATCGTTCCCCTCTCATCGGGCCGGTTATATGCCGACCGCAAACCGGACCCGGAGGTCGTCGGCCCAACGACCTTCCCCAAAAAAACGATCAGATCAAGAGACTGTTTCGTGAGCCTGCTTCTGCCGGACGTTCGATTTTCCAGCGACGTTTTGTCCAGAAAGCGCCGCATACGAAAAATTGAGCTGCGGAATTCGGTCAGCATGAGCCCGCTCAGACTATCGGGCCATGCGTTCGAGACCGGCAAGACGCTCGCATACAAGATCGAGCAAAGCCGTATCGCCGTGTATCCCGGCTATTTCCAGACGACTGCGCATGGCCAGAAGAATATCCGAAGTCGCCTCTGACGCTGCCCTACGCCACCATTCCAGGGCCTTGTCGTACTCTCCGCGATCGCAAAGCAGCGTCGCATAATTATGCTGCCCACGATAATCGCCTGACTCGGCAGAACGTCGATACCAGTGCTCTGCCATAACCCTGTCCTGCGCGATCTCCCATCCCTCTTCGAGAAAACGGGCATAGAGATTCATCGATTTGGCGTGTCCGGCCTGCGCACCGGCCTGAAACAGGCAGAGCGCACGTGAAAGATCCTGCTCCACCCCAAGCCCGCGCATGGTCAGAATCGCCAGATTATAACACCCCCAGACATCGCCCCTGACGGCGGCCTGCTCGTAACAGGCCGCAGCGCGCAACAGATCCAGCGTGCATCCCCAGCCGAACTGATAACAGCGCCCCAGCATGTTCAGACCCGGACCGAAACCGGCCAGAGCGGCGCTCTCGAACCATTTGAAAGCAAGATCGGGCCGAGGCGGCATATACACGCTCTCGCGCAGGATCTGACCCCATTGTACCTGTTCGAGCACATGGCCTGCACGGGCCTTCTGACGGATAGTCTCGATATCGTCGGGCAGACGCGCATAGCGTGACGACGGTTCGGCCTTCGCAAGCGCACGCGCAGCCTTGCGCCATGCGTGACGGCTATGAGGCCTGCGCAAACCACGCAAGACCATAGCCCTGCACGCAGCGTGCACATCACGAAGGAAGAGTTTGAACATTTCGCAAAAATCTACACACATTTCGCAATAAAGCAATTGCGACTTAGTCGCGACCCGCGTAAGCAGTTGCGAAATCCTCGCAACTTCACGGAGCGTCGCGCCTTATGCGGTCCCCCTCGCGCAAATCACTGTCTCTGTTACCGATGCTCACAGGGATCATTCTCGGAGCGACTCAAACCCATGCCGCAACGGATGCGACAGACGACCGCAAGGACAAGAAACCGCAACGCCAGCGCAAGGCCGACAAACATCCGACCGACAAGCGCAGCCGTGAAGAAAAGCCCGATGAGCAGATTACCGTGCTCGGCAATGGGTTCAACACGCTGAAAGACCCCATCGGCCTGTCGCGCATGCCTCAGGATGCGCTGCATACGCCGCAGCAGATCAATATCGTGCCGCAGATGCTCATGAAGCAACAGAACGTGAAATCGGTCGATGAGGCCCTGCGCAACGTGCCGGGCGTGACCTCATCCATCGGTGAAGGCGCTGGCGGCATGAATGGCGACCAGTTCCTGATACGCGGGTTCCAGGCGCAGAATGACATCTATCAGGACGGCCTGCGCGATTTCGGTGTCTATAGCCGCGATGCCTTCAATCTTGAGACCATCTCGGTCATCAAGGGTCCGTCATCCGAGGTCTTCGGTAATGGCACGACTGGCGGCGCAATCAATATGGTGACCAAGACACCGACCTTGCGCGATCATTATTCAGCCGAATTCAACGGTGGATCGGGCTCGTATTATCGTGGCGTGCTCGACGTGAACAAGAAGCTCGACGATCATACGGCCCTGCGCATTACCGGTATGGGCAACGAGAACAATATTGTCGGGCGCGATTTCCTTTATTCGCATCGCTGGGGCATCGCGCCGTCCATCGCCTTCGGACTGGGCAGCAAGGCCACGCTGGTGCTCCAGTACATGCACCAGCAGGAGAACTCCATTCCCGATTTCGGCGTGCCGGTCGTGACCCCGCCAGGTGCAAAAACAGGTGGACCGATTACCGAATACGGTATCCGGCGCACCAATTTCTACGGCACGAACAACGATCAGAACGCGACCAACGACAATATGGAAACAGCGCGTTTCTCATATAAACTCAACGACCATATCAAATTCTACGACGATCTGCGTGGCGGCGAATTCTACCGTACATTCGCAGCCTCCAAGGCCACATGCGACACGACCTGCGTCAATAACTACTTTCTCGGCAATCCGGCTTCGGCACTGGTTGCGCGATCCGGGCCGAGCGGTGCGGGCAAAGGAACAGGTCCGGGCACCTATATGGCGCCCCTGCCCTATCAGCAGACAAGCTGGTCGGTGCAGAATGTCGGCTCGATGGTGGCCGATTTTCATACGGGTTTTCTCAAGCATCAGATCGTGACAGGTTTCGATCTCGAACGCGTCAACGATGTGCGCTCGCAATCGACCTATCTCAAAGCAAAGCCCTATGCCTCACTGGTCAACCCCAACCCCTATGTCGGCAATCTGCTTCTGGTGCCTGGCGATCTGAATCCGGGTGGGCTGGTCAGCCTCGGTGCTCTGGGGGCCAAATCACATTCAAACGGCTATGGCTTTGATACCGGCCTGTTCTTCTATGACCAGATCTGGTTCACCAACTGGCTGTCGGTGAAGGGTGGCTTCCGCTGGGATCGCTGGCAGACCAGCTACAACCTGACGGGCGGCAATGTCGCGACCAGCCCCGATATTCATTATCATCAGGTCAGCAGCGTCTTTAACCCCAATGTCAGCCTTGTCGCGACGCCTGACGCCCATCAGACCTATTATTTCACCTGGGCAACCTCGACCACGCCAAGCGGCATGTATGTGACCAATGGCTCCGTACCCATTCGCCCCGGCACGAACAGCTTTGCCAGCCCGGAGAAAGCCAGCCTCTACGAGATCGGCGCGAAGTACAGCGCGTTTCATGACCGCATGGGCTTTACCGCCTCGCTGTTCCGTCTGGAAAAGAACAACGCCATCAATGCCGATCCTGTCACGGGTCAGGTCGAGGGATCGAGCGACAGACAGCGCAATCAGGGTCTTGAGCTTTCCGTGGGCGGCATGATTACCCGTCACTGGAATATCTCGGCCACCTATGCCCTGTATGACAGCGACACACTGGCCTCCGATACGGCTGCCGCAATCGGCAAACAGGTGCAGTATGTGCCGCATAATCAGGCCACGCTCTGGTCGGTTTACGAAGCTTTCCCTACCACGCCCTATAACCTGTCTTTCGGCGGCGGCGTGACATGGCGTCAGCATGTGTGGCTCAACACCACAAACACGCTGAAAGTCCCGGCCAATCTCGATTTCGATGCCGTCATTTCGCATCGTCTAGGCCAACACTGGAAGGTCTCGCTCAATGGCTACAATCTGGCCAATCGCCTGAATTACCAGAGCCTGTTTTCCAACCGTGCCACGCCATCGGCTGGCCGGACATTCCTCGGGCAGATCAGTCTCAGCTACTGATAAAAACAGCTCCAACAGAAAAAGCCGGTCTGGGACCGGATTTTTCTGTGTGCTGGACAGGCAGTCAGGCAGATTTTCTGCGATCCGACCCGTTTTCTACCGGAGATGAGATTGCTGTAATCGTCTCCATCTCCGTTGACGACTGCATGACATACGGCCCAGCCGCATCGATTTTCAGGGCCAGAAGGGATATCCCTCCAGGACGGCGTTCAGGCAGCGTCACCCGTGCATTGCCGTTCGTCCAGCGTCTGCCGCAAGGCTCGATATCGTTCCACCCGTCCAGCGTGGCACTCGTCAGGATATCGGCAAGCTCGATCGTTCCCCAGCTGTCATAAATCCTCAGATCCCCGACGAGAACGCCCAGCGTGCGACGGTCGTCGAGATAAGGCGCAATTGCATCGCTGGGGCGACTACTATTCGAAACGAGGCGTATATCCTGCGTATCGTGCGGCAGGGCAAAGACATACTGCCCGTTCTGGCGCCTGTGCTGACCGATCCACTCACCTGATTCGGTCACGATATACAGATCCGGATCGTGGGTGATCGCCCTGTCCTTGCTGATATCGCCCGCATCATGCAGGGCGTCAGCCCGTGACTCGAGCTTTCGGTAGATCGGCTCCACAAAATCACGGTCTGTCATCAATGGCGCTGCCGCTGCGTCATGCCAGTCCAGCTTTCGACTGCCGAATGCATGGATCTTGCCCGCTTGTCTGAACGACTGTCTGTTACCTGTGTCGAGATAGCTTTCGCTCAGGGCACCATCGGCGCTGATGATCGCATGATCTTCGGTTTCAATATGATAGTACTCGTATGCGCTGATTGTCTTGTCGTAACGGATCGTCCGCCCATTAACGAGCATGCGTACTGGCACGAACGCACCATCGATCAACAGGCAATGTTCGGCCGTAATCAGCAGGTCCTTGAACGGTACACCATCTTCCAGTGCGTTCCTGGCCACGCGCACCGGAAAACCGGACAGATCGTCAGGCTGGCCCGGATCGATCCGCGCTGACGTTCGTCCCGCCCAGATTACTTCACGTGCCAGAGCAATGCCGCGTTCGAAATCGGTCGCGGCATAGGTCAGCACCCGATCGCCGATGCGTATATCTTCCACGGCTTTCAGACCGTCTGCGGTCTCGATCAGGGTCCCGGACAAAAAGCAGGGTGCGGTCGTATCTGTCGTGAGCGTACCACCCGAAACCACGAGCTTGCCCCCGCTCTGCACCAGAGTTGGGTTGGTCACCGATGCGCCCGACGACACAGTCACCGTAAACGAACCGGCATTGGCCGATCCGATATAAGGCGTATCCAGTGTTGCACCGCTATAGACAGTGGCATCGGATAGACTATCCGTACCCGAACCGCTGTTGATATAGGTGTCCCGTATGGAACTGGCGCCCGAATAGAGCATGACTATATCTGAGTTAAGCGTGTTGCTCGATAATGTGGCGCCGTTCAGCGCCGAGACATACCCATTCAGAACAAGCGAGTTTTCAAGAATGCCACCGCTTGTTACCGAAACAGTCGGTATGCCGCCGCTGACAACAGCGCCCGACACAACAGCACCGCTCGAAATTACCAGAGTAGAAATCGAGGAGAGCACGACAGGCCCTGTCGCTGACACCTGTCCACTGACATAATAGGTTGTCGTACCGCGCAGAACGGCAGACCATGTCCCACCGGAGAGAATGACCGGATTTCTGGCCTGGGTGTTAATGGTTGCGCTACCGCTTCCATAAGCCGTCGCCAGGGAAAGAACACTACCGGAGCCGGTGTTGATCGTTCCAGAAACAAACGCACCGGAAGAAACCGTCGCTCCTGCTCCAGACCCCAATGTCAGGTCGCTTACTGTCGCTCCAGATGAGACATAAGCGGTCAGACCCGCCTGCGCACCATTCGTCATGGTGGCCCCAATCAGCGACGCACCAGACGAAACATAGACATACGCATCGCCATCGGCCACAGAGCCGCTGTTGAGGAACAGATCGTTGATCGAGCTGGCGCCGGAAGAAAGCGTGACCTCATCGGAGTTGAGCGTATTGTCCGATATGGTGCCACCGCTGGCAACACGCAGATAACCGTTGATCTCCGTCGAGGAAATCATGGCGCCGCCATTGAGAACGGATACCGTCGGAATACCACCTGATAGCAGCGCGCCGGAAACGACTGCGCCACTGGAAATTGTCAGGCTATTGATACTGGAAAAAACAACAGCGCCTGTCGCAGAGACGCTACCGCTCACATACCATGTAACGCCGCTGCTATTGACTGCAGACCAGCTTCCCCCGCTCAGGACCGTCGTCGTTGCCATCGCTCTACCCCCAGGTGCAATCGCAGCCGTCTGATGTCGTCGGGGCGATCATCATGTGGGTCTTAGTCGCGCTCTTCGCCGCTCCGCAATCAGATTTAACGGCTTAATCAACAAACTTCGTTAAATTCGACAGCCTGTAGGATCATAATGATTAATCACCGTTATTGTTCATAATCTCTTCATCCTATTGCGCATGAGTACGACGCAGATTTAACGATCGGCCATTCTTGATAGGCTTCCTCCCCCGATTTGCGCTATGAAACCTGTCCTAACGTGATCAAGGTTTCAGGAATTTTCATTATGGCGCAGGCGCCTATCTGCATTGCCGCTCTCTATCGCTTTACCCCGTTCGCCGATCCGGCCGCCCTGCGCGGTCCTCTGCTCGATGCCTGCCTTGAGCACGGTATCAAGGGCACGCTGCTTCTGGCACGCGAAGGCATAAACGGCACGATTGCAGGAAGCGCCGACGGGATAGAGGCTATATTGAGCCATATCCGCGCACTGCCCGGCTGCGATGCGCTGGAATGGAAGCTTTCCTACGACGAGACCATGCCCTTCAACCGTATGAAGGTGCGTCTGAAGCGTGAAATCGTCACCATGGGGCAACCCGATATCGATCCTCTGACGGGGGTCGGCCATTATGTACCTGCCTCCGAATGGAACGCCCTGATCAGCGATCCCGATACCGTTCTGATCGACACGCGCAATGATTACGAAGTCGCTGTCGGCACATTCAAAGGGGCAATCGACCCCGATATACAGAGCTTTCGCGAGTTTCCCGAATGGTTCCGCGCCCGTCGGGCCGCGCTTGAAGCAGAGGGTCGCAAACCAAAAATCGCAATGTTCTGCACAGGTGGCATACGCTGCGAGAAATCCACGGCTTTCGCGCTCTCCGAAGGTGTTGAAGACGTGTATCACCTCAAAGGTGGCATTCTCAAATATCTGGAGGACGTGCCCGAGGCCGAAAGCCTGTGGGAAGGGGAATGCTTCGTGTTCGACCAGCGCGTAACCGTACGCCATGGTCTTGAGCCCGGCGACTACGCTCTTTGCCACGCCTGTCGACGTCCGGTTTCCGAAGAAGACAAGAAGTCGCCGCTGTTCATCGAAGGCGTACAATGCCCCGCCTGTGCAGCCGAACGCACAGAGGCCCAGCGCGCCCGCTATGCCGCCCGTCAGCATCAGGAAGACCTCGCCCGTGCGCGAGGCACCCATCATATCGGGACCGAGCAGGGGCAACACTCATCGTAATCCGTTTGCGAGCATGGGCTGAAACCGCAAAAATGCACGACCGCTTGCAAACGGGATCGCTCAGGATCGCTGACGCCCTTGTCAGACATTGAAAGGCAGAATTCCCGGACCGGCTCATCCGGCAATCGGGAAAAGGCTTTTCCAGGGAAAGGCGCCCCAGATAACCGTTGCCTCTCGGCGCCTTTGCCTACGGAACATTTGCCGCCGGGGTATTTCAGCAGACTGCGAACACAGCATTTCTTGCAACAGGACGAATAAGAGACCGTACGCGCCGTTTTACTGAGGCGTACGGTCTGTGTCGTTCAGCAGAAATGGATAAAACCTGTCGCGCCGATCAGGCACGCAGTGCAACCGGTTCGCCCGCATGATCCGACACCAGATATTCCGAAGCCGGTACAATCGTGAGCGAAAGGATACCCATACCTTCCACATCCTCCCTGTCGAGCGGGAACAGGGCGTTTCCTGCGGTCCAGCGCCATGCTGTGGGCTCCAGATTGTTCCACCCATCGAGATCGGGATCGTGCAGGTGCTTCGTCAGTTCATGAAAACGCCTTGCGTCGAAAAATGTAGCCTTTCCGATCAGAACGCCCAGTTCCCGCCGATCATCCACGAATGATCCCATAACCCGACTGGGCTGCATTGTCCGCGACATGATTCTGACCGCATTGGTCAGCGCGGGAATCATGAACACCCAGAGAGACCCATTACCTCTGGCCCTGCGAATATGTCGCCCGTGATCATCGACAAGATAGATATCGGGATCGGAACTCCTGACACAGGCAGGGCGCTTGTCTTCGATACCGGCCAGCTTCGCCCTGGCTTCATAATGACGGTAAATCGGTTCGACATGCTCCTGGTCGACCCTCAGGGGACAGGCACTGTCCTGGTTCCAGATCTTCGATTTGCCGCCTATCGCGCAAAACCTGCCATGCTTTCTGAAAACATGCCTGTTACCGGTATCGAGATAGCTTTCGGTCAGCGTATTATTGGCCTTGATAACCGAATGATCCTCAGTCTCGATATGATAGTATTTATACTCGACCTTTGTCCTGTCGTAATAGATACTCAGACCATTGACGAGCATACGTGCAGGAACGAATGTCCCATTGAAGTACAGACAATGCTCCGGCGTCACCACGAGATCTGCCGATGGAACATTTTCCTCGAATGCATCCTTGAGAATATGCACAGGATAGCCCGCCATATCCTCGGGTCTGTCCGTATTGACGTGCGCAATGGCCATGCCTGCCCAGCGCACGCGACGGACGGTCATTTCACCCTCGGCAAAGACATGCACCATATCGCCGGCATGGATCGTCTCGACAGGACGTTCACCTTCTGGCGTGCTGATCTGCATCCCTTCGAGAAAGCATAGGCCGACATAGGTATTTCCATCGACATGGCTGATGCTCAGAGGGTTGCTATCTGACGATCCCGTGTAATAGGTCCCGGCAGGAAGCACGACGCCGGATGCCAGCGAAACTGTGTATTCCCCTGCGTTCTGCCCCAGGGCGTCATACAGAACAATCGTACGCTGGGTCCCTGTACCCGAGATCGTGTAGCTACTGACCTGCGTCGTCATACCCGCGAATTCGATCACATCATATCGCGGGTCGTAATTGATTATCTCGACCGTAGAGAGATTGATCACCGCACCACCGCTATTGACCACGAAAGTGCCACCGCCCTTCGCAAAGTCTATGGTGATACCGGACAGGACACTCAGCCCTCCATTGCCGTTGGCGAAAGAGCCTCCATTGGAGAGCGTGACCGTCGTACCGCTGAGGAGTGCGCCCACTATACCGTTGGCAAGAACGGCAGAGCCTCCGTCGACCTGAATATTCAGGCTGCCTGCCAGAGATAACCCAGTCGAAATAGTGGCAGTTCCCCCAACATAAATGGTCGGAGGAGAGCCGACCGGTATATTGGCTGCAATATTGATGGTACCGCTCAGACCGGCAGGAACGACATAGACCGCACCTAGAATGGAGGCACCGATATTGATGGAGAAACCGTCTGAAATCGCAACATTACCGGTATTTATTACACCGGATTTTATAGATCCATCATAGAGAACGCTTCCATCCGGGTCTGTGATAACAACAGAATAAGTCGTTGTTCCCCACGAAGTACTATACGTAACCTCATAGGTTACGCCAGAATCTGTAATTGTTGTTATTTTACTACTCATTTCTGACTATCCCGTCAAAAATATCCCATAACAGGACTCCCGAGTACTCCAGAGCCGGCATTCCTGTTCTCTGGAATACGATCACAAACCCGTGCGGATTCCGAGTTATTTCATGAATAATGGATAATTGTTAAACCGCTATTATTTTGTTTTCTTTTAACGAATAATTTTTGAAATCAATCACATTCGCCCGCATTACAATCGCCTCATGTGACAAATTCTGCTGATTGGCCCGTCGATGCAGGTTTCACAGCTTTTCAACCGACTCCCGAACAGCGCAGTTCCGATTTCTGCAATGGCACGGCAATCCTGAAGAAAGGTACGGTATGACTTTTGTCTCGAAATTTATTCGCGAACGATTAAGTATTGATGAAGATCAATATTACATAAATTTAGAAATACTCTCTTCCTGACGTTTCAGGCACAGGGATTTCGACCGACCGCCGTCTTGCAATCGACTCGCATCTGTTGCGGGACGTATTGGATCGTCGTCTCAGAGAAGGCGGGCGAGCTTCAGGAATACCCAGGTCAGGATCATGGCAATAAAGCACACGGCACCCGCTTCGAGCGTGCCGTACTGGCCGCTGGCCAGATACATGCCGCCCGTATTCATGCCGAAAAACCCGGTCACCAGCGTTGCCGGGAACATGAGGATGGTCGCCGCCGTCAGAATGTAAAGGCGGCGGTTGGTTTCTTCTGCCTGTGACGAACCGAGCTCATCCTGAAGCGAGCGGGCACGGTCGAGTAGGGCGATCATGTCATCGAGTGCAGCATGAACCTGACGCTCGGTACGGTCGCGTAATTCGTCCTCGGCCCATTCGGGCAACTCCAGATCCTCATCGCGCAACACACGATCGATCGGGGTCACCACACGGCGGAGTTCGGTAGCACGTCGCCTGCCCTTGCCCACAATACCGCCGAGATGACCGAGATCCGTGCGTCGCTCGATCAGCAACAGCGCGTCTTCTGCGCGATCGAGTTCGTCATCGAGCTTGCCGATCTGGCGACGCACACTGCCGGTGAACTCGCGCAGGGCACGGTCGATCACACCGGCAGGGCTGCGCGGAATGGAGTCCGCACGCAGGGTGCGAAAGGCTGCTCCAAGCACGGGGATCGGGTTGCGCCTTGTCGTGATGAGAAGATCGGGGCGCATGGCAAAGCGCCAGGCGCAGATATCGCGATCCTCTTCCGACACAGCATCGTCGAATGCCGGGAGCGCGCCCCATACAAGGCCGGGCATGGCTTCGAGCATCACGCCATATTCGGTTTCGGCCAGCATCGCGCTGACATCCTCTGGCAGGCAGGGCAGGGTTGCCACGTGCTGGCGCGCCGAGCTGTGCACTGTGTCGAAATGCAGCCAGGCCCAGCTTTCCGACGGCTTGGGATAATTGGAGGGCGGTGTGCGGTCGTTGAGCAGACTCTCGATTTCATGAGGCTCAAGTGGAACAGGGTCCTCGCCCGGCCGCGCCCTGATTGCCCAGACAAGCCCATTGGCAATGCCATGCGGCAGGGTCCCGGCAGGCTTCACGTCCTGACCTGCAATAACGGAGAACGGCAGCTGTGAGCGTGTGTTGGACATGCCATCCTCCATCCTGAGGAAATCTCGTTATGGGCGTCTGTTTATAGACGTCTGTCCTGGACTTCCATTCCAGACGTCCGATCCGGGCGAACGTGCTCGCTGTCTCGCATGGGCGAGAGGTCCAGGCAACCGGTTTCCAAGCTTAATGTAGCGGCAAGGAAACCGGAACGCCCCCGGTTTGTTACCTGTCCATCAAGATGTCCAGCAAAACCATAAACAAGTCCAAAAACAGGTCTGGCATCCCTACCCCGTTATTCGACAGGAGCCTGTCATGAAACATGCACTCAAGGCCGTTCTGACCGCATCCGCCCTCCTCGCTGCCCCTGCCCTGGTCTCAGGCCCCGCTTTCGCTCAGGCGACGACGGCCACCGATAGCGAGCAGGCCCCCTCTGCCCAGAAGGCAGAAGCACTGAAGAACCAGTCGACGCAGATCCACAACCCGACCGAGCAGAACAAGACGTACAAGAACCAGATGAACGAGCAGCCGGACCCCAAGGCGCCGGGCGCTCCGATGGGCACGGCGACCCCCACCGGTCAGACATCGGAAAAAATGCCGATTTCCTCGCCGCAGCATGAAAAAGCGTCAAAGCACAAGCACGGGATGAAGGGCATGAAAATGTCCGACAAGTCGGCACAGCAGTAATTCCGAACCAGTCGACACCCGGACCGGTCCGGTGAAAAACGAAGCGTCTGCCCTCTGGGCAGGCGCTTTTTTCATGCGCGCTGGCCCAAAGCGGGAACTCGCTCTATACAAATGCCCCTCACCAGAGAAACAAGGGTTTCAGAATGACCGATTACAAGGTGCGCGACATCGCC
The DNA here is from genome assembly GCF_024054035.1 of Asaia lannensis NBRC 102526. Taxonomy (GTDB): domain Bacteria; phylum Pseudomonadota; class Alphaproteobacteria; order Acetobacterales; family Acetobacteraceae; genus Asaia; species Asaia lannensis. The sequence goes on along the minus strand of NZ_JAMXQU010000006.1, from coordinate 89,296 downwards.
CTGGCCGAATGGGGCCGCAAGGAAATCTCCATTGCCGAAGGCGAAATGCCCGGCCTGATGGCGCTCCGCGAGGAATACGGCGCCAGCCAGCCGCTCAAGGGCGCGCGCATTGCTGGCTGTCTGCACATGACGATCCAGACCGCCGTGCTGATCGAGACGCTGACGGCCCTTGGTGCGACCGTACGCTGGTCGTCGTGCAACATCTTCTCGACCCAGGACCAGGCTGCAGCTGCCATCGCTGCAACCGGCGTGCCGGTTTTTGCCTGGAAGGGCCTGAGCGAGGAAGAATTCTGGTGGTGCATCGAGCAGACCATCAAGGGTCCCGATGGCTGGACGCCGAACATGATCCTCGATGACGGCGGCGACCTGACCGTGCTCATGCACGACAAGTACCCCGAGATGCTGAATGATGTGCGCGGCCTGTCCGAAGAGACGACCACCGGCGTGCACCGCCTGTGGGAAATGGCGAAGAAGGGCACGCTGAAGGTTCCGGCCATCAACGTGAACGACAGCGTCACCAAGTCGAAATTCGACAATCTCTATGGCTGCCGCGAAAGCCTGGTGGACGCGATCCGCCGTGGCACCGACGTCATGATGGCCGGCAAGGTTGCCGTGGTTGCCGGTTACGGCGACGTGGGCAAGGGCTCTGCCGCTTCGCTGCGCAATGCAGGCTGCCGCGTACTCGTGACCGAAGTCGATCCGATCTGCGCCCTTCAGGCTGCGATGGAAGGCTATGAGGTCGTGACGATGGAAGCCGCCGCACCGCGTGGCGATATCTTCGTGACCTGCACGGGCAATGTCGACATCATCACCGTCGAGCATATGCGCGAGATGAAGCACCGTGCCATCGTGTGCAACATCGGCCATTTCGACAGCGAAATCCAGGTCGAGGCGCTGCGCAACTACAAGTGGGACAACGTCAAGCCGCAGGTGGACGAGATCGAATTCCCCGACGGCAAGCGCATCATCCTGCTCTCCGAAGGCCGTCTCGTGAACCTCGGCAATGCCACGGGTCACCCTTCCTTCGTGATGTCGGCATCCTTCACCAACCAGACCCTGGCCCAGATCGAACTCTGGACGGCAAAGCCCGGCCAGTACGAAACCAAGGTCTACACCCTGCCGAAGAAGCTGGACGAGAAGGTGGCTGCACTTCACCTCGCCAAGGTTGGCGCAGAGCTGAGCAAGATGAGCGAAAAGCAGGCCGATTATATCGGCGTGCCGGTTGCCGGTCCGTTCAAGCACGAAGAATACCGCTACTGACAAAGGCGTGCAGGGCTCTGCCCTGCACACCGCCAGAGCGCTATTGCCCCAGGGCTTTTGTCCAGAGCTATCGCCCCGGGGCTTCTGCTCTCTGGCCCCCTCTCACTGGGGGTAAAAGGGGTTTGCCTCTTTGCAAGGAGCGGGCCAAAGTCCCGCCTCTTTCTCTAAAAGGGAGACGCGCATGGCCCGGAAATCCTCCACCGCCAGACCTCTCCGATCGAAGCCATCCAGCGCGCGACGTGCTACGCTCCGCCTCTGGATCGTGCCTACGCTGGTCATCGCCGGACTTTTCACCGGAGCAACCGGTTTACGGACCCTGTTTGCCCATCGGCATCAAACGCAGATCGGTGGTCCTTACAGCCTGATTGACAGTACGAACCGCCCCACCACGCAGGCGCGTTTTGCGGGACAGCAGACACTCATCTATTTCGGCTACACGCATTGTCTCGATGTCTGCCCGCTGACACTTGCGACTGTAGCGCAGGCCTATACGCTGCTTCCCCCCGACATGCTGCGCCCGGTACCGGTTTTCATCACGCTCGACCCGGAGCGGGATCGCCCGGAGGATGTCGGGATTTATACGCGACGCTTCTCGCCCGAGATCATCGGCCTGACCGGCACGACAGCGCAGATCAACGCTGTCGCAAAGGCATTTCATGTCACGTCGCACGTAACGCTCGATCCTGCAGCCGATCGTGACGGGGGAGACGAGGAAAAGGGCGATTACCGGATCGACCATTCCTCCGTACTTTACCTGATGGACGGCCAAAACCGTCTCCAGGCCATTCTTCCTGCCGATTCAAGCCCGGCTGTCGTGGCGCATGATCTTGCCCCTTATCTAGCGAAGCGCTGAAAACCGCCTGCCCAGCCCCCAGTTCGCCAGAACGAGCAATAAAAGCGAGGCGCCGAGCTCGGGCAAAAGCACCCCCATCAACCCCATGATGCAAAGCGCACCCCAGCCGATGGGGCGTGGCGAGGCACAGGGCGCATCGAGATGGCCGGGGCGACGACGTCTGAGCCAGAGCATGAGCGCTGCCACACTGGCGAGTGTGAGCAAGAACGCGACAAGCAGATTAAGGGCGAGATTGAGCACACCGAACAGATGCCCCTCATGAAAGGCCACGCCATAGCCTATCAGCCGGTCTGACAGGCTTTTATCGGCAAAACGGACAACATGGGTGACGTGCCCTCGATCCGTCACGCTGGCCTCGATCCGTTTCGGACGGTCCTGCGCATCAGAGCGTATATGCCACGCTGCCCCTGTGGTAGCGGGTGGGGTAATGAGCACCGGTGCGGGATAGGCGAGTTCACGGGCTGTTTCATAGACAGCATCCAGCCCCATCTGCGTCATAGCCGGTTGGGGCCGGGATTCCATAGTCATCCCCGCCATCTCGGCGTCCGACATGCCGGGCATGGTGGCATATCCCGAGAGCGTTGCGGCGATGGGCACCGCCCCGATCTCCCAGTCCTGAATGGTGACGAGCCTGCCGATACGGCTCTCTACGGCAGAAAAGGCCGATCCCCAGATAAAAGACCACGGCAGGCCGGAGACGAGAAAAAGCACGAGCACGAGAGAAATCCACACGCCTCCGACAGCATGGATATCGCGCCAGAACAGGCGGCCTTTCGCACCCAGCCTTGGCAGGACAGTCCCGCCTGCGACCATTCGTCTCGGCCACCAGAGCAGCAGCCCCGTCAGAATCAGGACCAACGTCCATGACGCGACCATTTCCATGATTGCAGAGCCCCAGTTGCCGATCAGCAACTGCCCGTGCAGCCTGAATACCAGGCGCTCGAAACGTGTCTGCTCATTGCGACTGGCCATGACCCTGAGGGTGACAGGATCGATATAGACCCGCGCCACATCGGCCCCATGCGCAACGAGGACACGTGTGGCCTGCCTTGCCTGGAACGGCATTTCAAGCGCGAGAAAATGACCGCCCGGCACGGCCGCGAGCGCCGCATCGCGCTGGGCACTCACGCTTCGTGGTGACCCTGTTGAAACGGTGCGGTCGATATCGCGGTCGAGCCAGGTCTCTATCTGCGGTTTGAACAGATAAAGCGAGCCGGTCACGCAAAGCATGATGACGAAAGGCAGGCAGAACAGCCCGGCAAAGAAATGCCATCGCCAAAGCGTGGCGCGATCGGGCCAGAATGGGCGAGCGAGGACGGGACGGGAGAAGCGCGTAGCCTGTGTCATGATCGTCCCTCAGAACCGTACCCGCACGCCACCGAAAAAGGCGCGTGGACTACCGGCATAGATCGACCCTGTCTTGCCCGCGAGTACAGACGCGCCAGCCTGCTGCCCATTGGCCAGAAGACTGTCGCTGATGGTCGTCGCGCCCGCGGCATAGACAGTGTTGGCAACGTTCTGCACCTCGAGATAGCTGTGCAGACGATGCACCCAGCCCAGCCTTGCGGGAGGGTCGTAATGCATTTCCAGATTGAGCAGACCATATCCGGGGACTTTGAGCAGATTGGCGTTATCGATGAAGAAGGCGCTGCGCCATGTCACTTCTGCAAATCCGCCCAGACTTTCGAGCGGCCCCGAAGGCTGGTCGTAGAGCACGCGCGCATTCAGGAAATGCGGCATGACGCCCGGTATCAGATTGCCCTTGCGCGAAAAGCTGCGAGACAGCGCCGTGTTCGACAGCATTTCGGTGTAATTCGTATAGATCTGGTTGTCATAGGTATAGGACAGACGCAGCTTCGCCCCCGGCAGGGAATGCGGCAGGGCTTGCCATGTCGCGGCAAGCTCCACGCCACGATGCTGCGAAGCCGGCGCGTTGAACGTGTAGCTGCCGGCCTGCGTGTTGACTCCCGCTGACTGGCTGACCAGCTCGTTTCTGTAAAACTCATAGAACCCGGTTGCCTGAACATCGAGCGCAGGTGACGGATGCCATGCCGTACCAAGATCGATGCCCAGGCTGCTCTGGCTCTTGAGCTGGGTGTTATTGCCGTAATTGCCCTGGGGCGTGACGAAAAAGCTGGAATAGCCCGGTGTCGCATAGGCCGTGCCAAGTCGGGCATGCCAGGTCCAGGCCTTGTCGGGCGCGAACACGACAGAGGCCTCAGGCGCAAGATTGAAAAAGCGCCGGTTAGCCGGAATATACTGGGACCGCATGCCACTGGCGCTTCGGCTGTAAACGGTCTGCACAGCCCCGATATCGGATTGCGTGCCACCGAGTCCGATCACCACATGCCATTTCGGCGCGAACTGCCAGTCCTCTTCGAAGCGCAGGCCGATATTCCACTGATGTCCATAAGAGGTCGATGTCTCGCTGCCCCGTGTCGCACCCGGCTGCGGCAGCAGGGCATAAACCTGATAGCCGTAATCCATGTAGTCGAAATTCGCGGCAACGAAGCTGGTGAGCGGCGTCTTGCCCAGCGTATCGTGGCGGGTCAGATCGGTCTGGACATTATAGGAGTTGAACGGCCCTACAAAGCTGGTGGTTGAGGTCGGCTGCTCGACATGGCGCTGGTCATAGGTAAACTGGGTACGCCAGACCATGCGCGGCGTGAAATCGTGCTCCCAGCGCAGTCCGACAATACTGCGTCGGTCGAAACGCCCCAGATTGGCCTGTTGCGGCGTAACGGCAGTCTGGGCGCCATAAGCGCCGTTGCGATAGAGTGAGACCGTGGCGCACCCGGCAGCAGCACCGGAGGCAGTGGCACATCCCTGCTGATAGGGGTTGAGACGATACTGGTTGAGTGAAAGCCGTAGCGGCAGAAAAGCGTCGGTCACGTTGTTGATGAATTTGAGAACGAGACGGTCTCTGGGTGAGAGCGAGACACGCAGGCGCATGTTCTCTGTCGACGTCGCATACTGGCTGTTGGCGATAAACCCGTCGCTGCGCACATCGCTGGCAAAAAGCATGAAATCATACGCACGATTGCCGGCACCCAGCGTCATGTAGTTGTTGAACATGCCGAAACTGCCAAAATCGGAACCGAGTTCGAGCCCATGAATCGACGCGCCGCTACGCGTGCGGAAGTTGATCGCGCCGTTGATGGCGTAATTGCCATAGAGCGTGGATGCCGGTCCCTGAAACACGTCGACCCCCTCATAGGCATGAGGGTCGATCAGATCGGCGCGCGCCGTGCCGTCGGGCTGGGTGACGGGAAACCCGTCTTCAGACACCTGAAGGTTGCGTAGCCCATAGGACTGGCGCGCGCCCGATCCGCGGATGGAGACCACCGTATCGCGCGGACCATTGCCTTGCAGGAAGCTCGCCCCCGGTACGGTCACCAGCATGTCACCGACATTCTGTGCGACGTGACCGGCAAAATCCTGACGTTCGGCGCTGTAGGTGGTTTGCCCCACGGGTGAAAGCGTGACAGGGCCACGGGACTGCCCCCTGACTTCTATGGACTCGATTATGCGCTTGTGACCGTGGCGCGCAGCCTCGGGCCCTGGCGGTGTTTTCGATCCCGATCGCGGCACGGAGGATACGGAGCCGCGCGATACAGAATGGGGCAATACGGATTGGGACGGCACAGGCCGGGTGGCAGTTTTCCTGTGGGGCCGGTTCGAGGCGAGAGACGGAGCACTGCCCAGCAGGAGCAGGGCAGGGAGAGACGTGCCGCACAGGCGTGCAGCATGGAACAGACGTGACATGGACCATAACCTGACTGGAGACGGGGTCATGATTCACCGCACGCTGCATCGCGCACCGGCAAATCATGAAACGAAGGCGGTCAGGAAAAAACGGGCGGTCCCTGTGCGAAACGTGTCCCCAGACGATGCAGCGGCGGACCACGCACCGGAGGGAAACACCAGAAACGGGTCATGACGCCGTACAGTATGGCTCCGGCGTGCAGAACGCTCCCGGCGAAAGCCATCTCATGTCCATCGAGCAGGCCTGTCAGTGCAAGATCGGCATCGGCAAGAACAGTGGAAGGGTGCTTGTCGGGCCCGGGCAGCGGCGTACTGTCGCACAGTACCGAGATCTGGGTCAGAACGTCGAGCGCATCGTCCGGAACGAGACCCGGCGAGGGCGCCGTCATGACAAGACGCATCATGAGCGCAAGCAGGGAGAGCAGCCAGAACACTGCCTTTCCTCCCACCCTGTCATGCGTCGATATCATGACGTGATGACTAGGTGATCCGGCCTGTGTTGCCTATCGGTATTTTGTCCTAGCGCCCAACATTGATTCTGAATGACAAACAGCCCTATGACACATCGACCTCGGAGGGCGAGCAAAGATAGAGGGCATTCCCGTGTAGAGAAACGGTTCAGATATGTCCTAGTCCCTGCGAAAAATATTAACGTTTGATACTATCATTTAACAGTGATGCCATGTCATCGCACAAGTCTGTCGTCATGGCCCCATGTTCGACGATCTGGTCTTTTCCTGTATCCAACTATTTCATGGTCATCATCCCACACAAATATTATATAAACAGAAATAATAAGATAATATATTTGATTACTAGTGAAATCGATGAATGGACATATGGTTACGGATGTGAGATAGGATGCCTATAGCAGTTGTCACAGAAGCGGGAATTCAAGGGCAATGGACAGCAAGAATCCGGGATCAGACCCTGTCTCGGCCGATATCGAGGCTTGGGATGAACTCCGGTCTGACGGGACTTCCGCGATCGACACACAAACCGATGTCGCGCCGCTCAAGGACACGCTGAACGGGCTGGATTCGCTTACCGACCAGGATTTTGCGAATGACGGTCAGGCGATCGCATTCTACAGACAGAATGGCTGTACGACAGTCATGCATGCCTTCACTCTGGCGAACATCCTGCATACGAGTTTCCGCGTGCTGGAAGCCTCACGCTTCTATCGTGTTGCGTTCGATCTGCATTCGAAAAGCCATGGCGAATACCCGCTGGCACAGTCCCTGCTTCAGGCACGTCTTCTCTGCCTCATGAAGGCCGGGCAGGACGCGCCTGCCAATGAAATTGCCGAGCTGCGTGCCCTGTGCATTCCTCATGCAAACTTCATCGAAAGCGTGCACAAGGCGTGGCGCGAGGGCGATGCCATGGGCGCCATGCGTCATACGGCCAATGCCTTCGAGGAATTTCATACAGGAGAGGAAATCGACTCCCTGTATCTCGGCTTTGCGCTTCAGGCGAATTTCCCTTTCACCAAGGGCTGCGCCGACCATCGCGTTATCCCGAACAAGCTGTTCCTCTACTGGGACAAAAATCCTCCGGAAGAAATCCAGCGCAATTTCGACTTCCACCGCCAGATCACCGGGCTGGACGTCAAGATTTTTGACAAGCCAGAGGCCGAACAGTGGCTCTACGACGTCTATGGCGTTGAGGCCCGTTCCCTGTTCCTCGGTGCGCGCCACCCTGCCGAAGCCGCCGATATTCTGCGCGTCCATGTCATCCAGGCTCTGGGTGGCTGGTGGCTCGATGCGGATATCCGCATCCGTGACGAGCAGGCCCTGCAGTTCATCCTTGATCGTCATGAGCAGAATGTCCTGTTCCTGACCCATAACAATGTCGTTCATAACGACTTCTTCGGTGCCGTGGCCCAGAGCCCGCTTCTGAACGAAGCCCTGCTGAACATCTATCGCAACTGTTATCTGCACCCCGGCCTGTTCATCGCGTACAAGACCGGCCCCGGTGTGTTCAATCGCGCGCTGAACCGTCTGATCCATCGCGATCTGTCCGGTATCGCGCCGCTTGCCCCCACCAGCATTCACGATCACCGTGTTTTCAGTCAGCTGATCGAAGAATTCGATACACCGTACAAGCATCAGACGCCGCACTGGATGGCCGTCTGATCCTGTAGCCCCCAGAGCCGGGCTCAAGCGATAACCGTAAAACGCCCAGCCCTTCCGATGACCCTTCCAGTGGCCCGATCGATGCCGGATCGGGACAGGGCGGTGTGGTTTAGGCACGGGGCATCCTTCGCCCTGCCCGAACCTCGATCGGTCAAATCCGCAGGAAAAGGAAAAGTGCCGCTCCCGGCGCGATCGGCACAGTAGCACTGTAGCAATGTATCGGGATGCGCATTCAGCTCCCCTTCTCCGCGCATCTTCATCGTCGCGATCATGCAATCCCCGTTTCGCTGACCGAAGAGCTGCAAGCCCCCGAAGTCCCTTGTCTAATGAGACCGGAAGTGAAACGATCAGGAGACCGTTTCCTCTTCCCGCAAGGCTTCTTTCCGATGCGTCCGTTTCTTACCCTTCTCGGTCTGACGTCCTGTCTGGGCACAGCGCTCGCAGCACGTCCGGCGCCGAGTCAATCCATGCCACTCTCCATGCGACCCGTATTCGATACGCTGGTTCTGCCCGACGCCCCCGATATATGGCGCAGCGGGTCGGGACGTCCCGGACCGGCCTACTGGCAGAACAGGGCCGATTACCGCATCGCCTCACGCATCGATACAGCCAGTCAGACCCTGAGCGGCACGGAAACGATTACCTATACCAATAACAGCCCCGATGCCCTCGACGTGTTATGGCTGCAACTCGACCAGAACATGTATCGCAAGGATTCCCGCTCATGGGTTGCCTATCCCGATTGGCATTCTGCCAGCTCGGACGGTTTCGTGATCGGGGATGTTACGATCGAGGTCGATGGTCATGAAAAGCCGGTGCCCTTCCATATTTCCGACACCCGCATGCAGATCACCCTGCCAGCGCCTCTTGCTGCAGGCGGCAAGCAGCTTCGCCTGCATGTGACGTGGCATCACACTATTCCCGGCCTTTGGGGCGGCCGCACCGCCGTTACCCCGGTCAAGGACGGAAAGATCTACGAGATCGCCCAATGGTATCCGCGTATGAGCGTCTATGACGATCTGCGCGGCTGGGACACGCTCCCCTATCTGGGCCAGGAATTCTATCTGGAATACGGCACCATCGATTACGCCGTGACCGTGCCATGGAATTTCACGGTGGTCGGCTCTGGCGCCCTCACCAACCCCCAGGATGTACTGACCTCGACGGAGCGGGCGCGTCTGGCCGAAGCGACCAGAAGCGACAGACGTGTTCTGATCCGCACACCGGAAGATGTACTCGACCCCGCCAGTCATCTGGCGCGCTCGGGTGAAAAGACATGGCGCTTTCATATGGACAATACGCGCGATGTGGCCTTTGCGGCCTCACCCGTATTCGTCTGGGATGCCGCACGTCTGAACCTGCCTGCCCTGCCCGTCGCCAAAGGCCAGAAGCCCCAGCCACGTCTGGCCATGTCGGTCTATCCGCGCGAAGGCGCCGGCCCACAGGCCTGGGACCGCTCAACCGAGTATGTGAAACACGCCATCGAGTATTTCTCTTCGCAATGGTACCCCTACCCTTGGCCCAATGCCGTGAATCTCGGCGGTCATGGCGCGGGAATGGAATATCCGGGCATCGTCTTCGATGGCTGGCAGGACAAAAACGACGTGCTGTTCTGGATCACCACCCATGAGCTGGGCCATGGCTGGTTCCCGATGATCGTCGGCAGCAATGAGCGGCGTCATGCCTTCATGGATGAAGGGTTCAATACCTTCATAGACGCCTACGCCTCGCAGCATTTCAATCACGGCGAGTACGCGCCCAAGAAAGACCCTGAATTCGCCCCCGAGACGGGTGATCCGGCAAAGGATATCGTTCCGGTTCTGACCGCTGGCGATGCGCCGACCCTGATGATGCCCGCAGAACTGGTGCCGGAAAAATACCGTCACAAGGTAACCTATTTCAAAAGCGCCTATGGGCTGATGCTATTGCGAGAGAAAATTCTTGGGCCAGAGCGTTTCGACGCTGCATTCCGCGCCTATATCCGCGCCTGGGCATTCAGACACCCGACGCCATCCGATTTCTTCCGCTTCATGTCCAGCGAAGCAGGCGAGGATCTGACATGGTTCTGGCGCGGCTGGTATTTCGAGAACTGGTGCCCCCAGTATCGTCTCGACGGCATGACCGCACAGCCTGCAAAGGATGGAAATCCCGGCAGCATCGCCATTGGCGTGCGTAATGAGGGCAAGCTTCTGTTGCCCGTCCTGCTGCGCGTGACCTGGCAGGATGGATCGCAGGCAGACCGTCTTATCCCGACCGAAGCCTGGGCCCTGCATGACCGGCTGAGCCTGAGTTTCCCTGACCATGGCGCGGTGAAGACCATTGCACTCGACCCCGATCGGGGTCTGCCCATTCCTGACAGGAGCGGTCTCACGCTTCAGCCGGCCGTGACGATACCCTCATCGCATCCGTAACAGCGCGCGCCTGATTTCGTTGTTGCGGTTTCAGGCGCGCTCTTCAGCGGGCAATGGCTTCGCTGTGTTCGTTCCAGAGCGTAGACGCGTTCAGGCTGGGTGTCTCATTGCGCTCGGCGCCATCGAAGCCAAAGAACATCTGCGCTTCGGCCCAGACAGGCGAGGGCTGCGTCTTGTGGCTCTGGGCAAGCAGGCGGGCAAGATCGGCAGCGCCGGTCGAAAGATATCTGATCATTTCAGTCTGACCCTCGCGACCCTTTCCCGGGTCGGGCAATATGCGCGACCGAGACAGGGCATGAAAACAATGACCTGAAAGACGATCCTCTTTCAGGGAGGTACCGGGCCTATCCCTGCACCCCGACTGCGGTCAGCCTATATGATAGTGAGAGTCGTTCTCAACAACTATTTTCATGACGATAGGGCGAGAGGGTCTCAAGCGCCTCTTTCTCTTCAAGAATGGCTTTGCGTTCCTCGGCCAGATACGGCCCAACGGCGCGGGCAAGCGCCGGATCGCGAATGAAATGCGCCGAATGGGTCAGACTCGGCAGATAGCCGCGCTGGATCTTGTGTTCGCCCTGCGCTCCCGCTTCGACACAGGCAAGCCCTTCGGCAATGGCAAAATCGATGGCACGATAATAGCACAGCTCGAAATGCAGAAAGGGCCAGTCACCCTCGCAGCCCCAGTTACGTCCATAGAGCGTATCGCGCCCGACCAGATTCAGCGCCGCGGCGACCGGAACACCGTCATGAACGGCCTGCATCAGGACGATCTTCTCACCCAAACGGGCAGACAGACCCGAAAAGAAATCGCGAGTCAGATAGGCCTGCCCCCATTTGCGATCGATGGTCGCCTGATAGAACGCATAAAAACGGTCCCAGTCGTGCTCTGTGATATCGGCACCGCGCAACGTACGAAATGCCAGGCCGCAGCTTTGCGCCTCGCGCCTTTCACGCTTGATGGCCTTGCGCTTGCGCGATGCCAGCGCGTCGAGAAACTGATCGAAACTCTCATAACCCCGATTGTGCCAGTGATACTGCAGCCCTGTGCGCGCCATCCAGCCATGGGGGGTCAGCACATCCTGTTCGTGACCGGTGCAGAAGGTCATATGGATCGAGGACAGCCCCAGTTCCTGACAGGCCTGACGCAGTGCATCGCCAAAAACACCCATGACGGCATCGGAGTCGATGCAGGCAGGATCGACCAGCAGGCGCGGCCCGCTGACGGGCGAGAACGGCACGGCAATCTGCAGCTTGGGATAATACTGGCCCCCTGCCTGTTCATAGGCGCGCGCCCAGGCCTGATCGAACACATATTCCCCATAGGAATGCCCCTTGAGGAACAATGGCGCCACAGCCACGAGAGAACTCCCGTCGCGCAGGGCAGCATAACGTGGCAGCCAGCCTGTGCGCATCCCGACAGAGCCGCTCTCTTCAAGGGTCAGAAAGAAGCCGTGCGACAGAAAAGGATTGTCATCGCCAGCACAGCGATCCCAAAGAGCGGCGTCGATTTCCGAGATGGACGCATGAAGCGTCAGGGACCAGTCCGTCATGGGCAGGATGTGGTCTACGACATGGGGCAAAACAACCTGCCCCGACCGAAGGACCGGAAAACCTTTCCTGCTTCAGATCCCCCTGACGTCGGGCACGGGTCTTTTCATAGCGCGTCGGTCAGGATGTACCCTGTCGGCTGCGCTCCTGGACCGTTCGGGATCTTCCCCGGCGGCCACGCAGGAGGCAGCGCAACGGGAAGCCGGAAATCAGACGATTTCGATCAGTGCCTCGACCTCTACCGGCGCATCCAGCGGCAAGGAAGGAACGCCGATCGTGGAACGTGCATGACGTCCTGCTTCGGCAAAGATCGCGACGGCGAGGTCGGACGCACCATTCATGACTGTGGCATGCTGCGTAAAATCGGGCGTACAGGCGATGAAGCCACCCAGACGCACAATGCGTTTGACCCTGGACAGGTCGCCAAGTTCGGCCTGGACCTGCGCAAGGATATTGAGAAAGCACAGCTCGGCGCATTCACGACCGAGCTCCGGCGCAACATCCTCGCCCAGCTTGCCTGTGGCCTTCAGCGTACCGCCGGCAAGTGGCAGCTGGCCGGACACCACCAGAAGCGACCCCGTACGCGCTACGGGCACATAGGTCGCAACCGGTGCAGCCGCCTTGGGAAGGGTGAGACCAAGGGCAGCCAGACGCGAGGCAGGTGTTTCAGATGCAGTATCGGACATGATCGTGTCTCCTTGCTGAGAGGCGATCTCCCCTCAGCTGACCAGACGCAGCCTGCCACGTTCGCGCGGCGGAAGATCGCCCGGAATATCGAGCGGCAGCATCGGATCCTCCTCTACGACGTGAGGATCTTCGGGCGCGCTATCGGGCAGGCGCTTGCCCAGATAGCTATCTGACAACGCCCGGAAGGCATAATCAAGCAGCGATGAGGCATAGGCGGCCACAGGGTCGCCCTCGACCGTCCCTGCAGGCCCAAAGCGTGTATGGGCAAACTGCTCGACATAGGCTTCGAGCGGGGCGCCATATTGCAGACCGATCGTGACCGCCTGTCCGACGCTTTCGAGCAGGCCGCGCACCATGGCGCTCTCCCGCCCCGGGGTCAGGGAAACCTCGCCCAGCGAACCGTCCTCATATTCGCCCGTACGCAGATAAAGACGATGCCCCCCGATCGCACTGCGCTGCGTAAAGCCACCATGACGGGCGGGCAACGGCCGACGCACGCCACGTTCCAGACGAGCCCTGAGCGACAAGGGTGCCGCCGGATCGGGGCGGGCAGGCATACGATCGACGAAACCCGTCAGGGCGCGGTGCATGCGCAGATGCGCATCGGGCCCCGGCTGTGGCAGCGGGTTATCACCCATGACCGATGATGCCAGCGCCGCTTCGAGGCTCAGCCCACGATGGGCGAGACGTGACAGGGCGCTGACGCGAAGATGGCCATTATCCCGCAGGGGCGAGAAAATCGGCGCAAGACCGCAGGATTCGACACCCAGAAGTGCATCGACCGGGCCAGGGAGAGAGAAACCGGTCTCGATCACTGCCCTGTCGGGAATATCCGGAAGACTGTCTTCCATTTCGTCACGGATCTGCCTGCCGGTGACCTCAAGCCCGGGGATCGGGCAGGACACGGGCGGCAGAGGCACGGGGCCTGCACCCTGACGCGCCAGGGATGTGGCAAGCCAGCTCAGATAACAGGCCGCATCGCGCCCCGTCTCACTGTCGTAATCGAGGCCGAGCAGAGCCAGACAGCAATCGAGATTGGTCAGAAGCAGCGTGCCGGCCGGACCGCCCTGCTGGTCCACGTCCGACGGTGCAGTGACAGGGCCATCGAAAAGAGGCAGTTCGCCATTGAGCATGGGTCCGTTGACCGCATGCAGGCGACGCAGCGCAGCACAGGCAAGACGCAGGGTCGCAACGAAACTGTCCCCCCTGAACTCGCCCTCCTGAACGAACGCCCCGAGATTGACGACAAAGCCTGCACGCCGGTCGATCTGCCCCTGCCATAGCGAGGCCATGGGCGCGATCTGACGCTCCAGCAGTCCTGCAGCAAGCATCGGACCGAGCGCCTTCGCGCCGGGTTCACCGGGCAGGGCGGGGAGCGTCGTGAAACGCTCCAGCCAGCGCGCGGCCTCGGTCGACAGGCGCAGGGCGCCGGTCGATCCCGAAAGCTGCAGGAGCGCTATGGCCGCCTCGTCGTCCCAGCTGGCTGGAAGCGTTACGGCGCGCAGGGCAAGATCGTCAGGATCGGCAGCGACATGCGCAGTACGCATACGCACCCCGTTCCACTGGAGAAGCGTTGTCATACCCTGAATCTAGGCATCGACTCGTGGATGGAAAAGGGTATTTCGGCCCTGCAGACAGGGGATAATGGTCCGCATAATGGGGATATGGTGGATAACATTACGTGAGCAGTTTCCAGCAGGGTCATGGACGCTCGCAAGCGAAGCCTGTAGGACTGGGACGGTTATCTTTTCGGGTTCATCCTTTTCGGGTTCATCCTTTTCGGGGCCATAGCCTAATGAGTGCACTGTCTGGCGCGCGACCCCGTCGCGATCTTCTTGAACTGACCACCGGGTTCATGGTCCTCGTCGTTCTGGCTGCCCTGCTGGCGCTTGCCGTTCTCGGCCGCCATCAGGGCGGTACCGATGGCTACACACTGAACGCCGTGTTCGACCAGATCGACGGTCTGTCGGTCGGTTCGGACGTACGCCTTGCCGGTATCACGGTCGGACACGTGACATCCGAGCGTGTCGATCCCGCAAATTATCATGCAGAAGTTTCCTTCACGGTACGTAACGGCATCAACCTGCCGACAGACAGTGCGGCCATCGTGACCTCCGACAGCCTTCTGGGCGGCAAGTACATCGCGCTTTCGCCCGGTGGTGACGAGAAGAACCTGAAGCCGGGCGGCATGGTGACACAGACCCAGGGGGCGATCAGCCTCGAACAGCTGTTGAGCAAGTTCATTTTCTCAGTCACGGACTCGCTCGACAAGAGCCGCAAGGCCGCCAACCCATGAGCGGATCGACGCTCTGGACCGATCGCAATGGCGATCCCATCGCCTGCGTCGAAAAACTCAAGGTCCTTCGCGAAAACGAAAGCGAACTGCGCCAGTCGCTTCAGGATGCTTTCGAAGATGCCCTTCTCATGGGCGTGGCGCCCGATGCCATGCGTCGCCATCTGGTCGCCATGATCGAGGCGCTTGAGGAGTTCACGCCATGACATCCTTCCTCGCACGCCCCCGATCGCGCCTCACGACAGGCGCCCTGTTATCGCATGGCACCCTGCTGCTATGCGGCACTCTCGCATTTGCAGCTCCCTCATTCTCGCCGGTGGCTCATGCGGCCGAGGCTATTGCTCCGCCTGTCATGTATCCGGCCACGCTGTGGCAGGGGCGCGGCGAAGCGATCATACGCGTGCTCAACCGCACGGACTCCCATATCGAGACCCTCACCATCCCTGTGGGCGGGCAGGCACAGTATCGCAGCCTGCATCTACAGGTGACGCGCTGCGTCGACCGTCCCGAGACCCTGCCCCGCGATGCGGCCGCTCTTGTGACGACCAGCGACGAAACGGACCCCGATGCCCGCTTTACGGGCTGGATCCTTGCCGAAGAGCCTTCGCTCAACGCCTATAAGAGCGCGTTATACGGCCTCGCGGTCGTCGCCTGTTCCGGGCCGAAGGCCGACCCTGCGGTCGCGCCTCTGCCGCAGCCGGTTGTGCCCGTCCTGTCGTCAGCAACGCCAGAAGGTGCGCAAAACCAGCCGGGCGATCTGGACGATCCGTCCCATGCCGCGACGCCGCAAACACTACCGGGCTCCATGCCGACAGGCCGTTCAGGCAATGCGTCCCCCACCACCGGAGGACCGACACGCCTTGCCCCGCTTGGCGATCCCTCAGGCGCCTCGCGCCCGATGAATGCCCTGCCGCGACAGACAGCTTCAGGCACGACACGTGACGATCAGGGCGGCCCCACCCAGCTTGCCCCCCTTTCAGGCGGACCCGTTTCAAATGGCCCCGTTTCGGGCGGTAACGGTCAGGCTTTGCCGCCACCGCAGCCCTATGGACAATAGGGTTGAGGGAAACGCTGCAACAAAATGACATTTTGAACATATTCTGATCAGATTTGGGGCTGATAACGAGACTGTGCCTGAATTTCGGTGCAACCGCGTATCAATGAGGAAGTTATCAGCCCCATGACAACCCCCTCTCCCACGGTGCCAGAGTCTACCGGACCCACGGCACCCACGGCAGACCGTGCCGCCTTCCTGCTCGACTTCGATGGAACACTCGTCGATATCGCGCCAACCCCGGCTTCTGTGCAGCTCGAGCCCGGATTTGCCGATGTTCTCCTGCGCCTGAGGGATCGTTGCGGCGGTGCACTCGCCATCGTCACGGGGCGGCCTATCGAACAGATCGACCATTTCCTTCCGGGTATTCCCACGGCAGTCGCGGGCGAGCATGGCCTTACCCTGCGTCGGTACCCGGATCGTGCAGAAGAGCCGGTAACTGGCGCGAAACTGCCTTCTGACTGGCGGGATCGTGCAGAAGAACTCGTCGGACGCTTTCCCGGTACGGCACTCGAGGAAAAGAAGGCCGGCCTCGTTCTGCATTATCGCGGCAACCCCGAGGTTGAAGAGACCTTTAAAAGTGCCATTCTGAGCTGGCTCTCAGGGCAGGATGTATTCGAGATTCATCCGTCCAAGATGGCCTGGGAAATTCGCCTTGCGGGTATCAACAAGGGCAATGCTGTCGAAGCCCTCATGGAACAGGCGCCCTTTGCAGGTCGCGTGCCCTTTTTTGTCGGTGACGATGTGACGGATATGGATGGCGTTCGCGCCGCCAGAGAACTGGGCGGCTTTGGCTATCTGATTCCCGATGACTTCCAGACTGCCCAGGCCTTCCGGGCCTGGCTCACCCATTATGCGGAGACTGCCTGATGGGTCGCCTCGTTGTCGTTTCCAATCGTGTGCCCGCCCCGCGCGAGCGAAACCAGCCTGCCGGCGGGCTCGCTGTTGGCCTTCGCGATGCCGTACGCGGCACCGAGAGTCTCTGGTTCGGCTGGTCGGGCCGTCATACCAGCCAGTCCAAGGACCAGACACCCAAGCTCGACACGCATGAGAGCTGCACCTATGCCACGATCGATCTGACACGCAGCGAATACGAGCATTTCTACGAGAATTTCTCCAATGGTCTGCTCTGGCCGCTCTGCCACTATCGCATCGGAATCATCAACTACAAGCGTCTCGATTATCAGGTCTATCGCGAGGTCAATGCGCTTTTCGCCGACCAGCTCGCGCCCCTGCTACGCGAGGACGATACGATCTGGATCCATGACTACCATCTGTTTCCGCTCGGCGCGAAGCTGCGCAGGCGAGGCGTCAAGGCCAAGATCGGCTTCTTCCTGCATATCCCGTTTCCGCCCTGGAGCGTCACGCGCGTTCTGCCCTGCGCCGAGGAAATGCTGCGTGAAATGGCAGCCTACGATCTGATCGGCGTGCAGACTGCCGAAGATGCCAGCAACATGAACAGCTGCTTCGAGGCCAATAATCTGCCCGCACGCGCGGCCCACTTCCCGATCGGGATCGACCCGGTCGAGTTCGGCGAACAGGCCGTACGCAATGTCATGGCAGAAGAAGTCCAGCGTCTTCATGCCTCCCTTCGCGGACGAAAGCTTATTCTAGGCGTCGATCGTCTCGATTATTCCAAAGGCATTCCCGAACGTATCCACGGCTACGAGACCTTTCTCAACCGCTACCCCGAACACAAGGGCGAGACGGTTCTTCTGCAGATCACCCCGGTCTCGCGTGCAGGCGTGGCAAGCTATCGCGCGCTACGCCGCGAACTGGATGAGATGGCGGGCCATATCAATGCCATGCACGGTAATTTCGACTGGTCGCCCATACGCTACCTGACACAATCCGTTCCGCGCGAGGTTCTGGCCGGGTTCCATCGCATCGCCGACGTGGCTCTCGTCACCCCTCTGCGTGACGGCATGAACCTTGTCGCAAAGGAATTCGTTGCCGCGCAGAGCCCGGACGATCCAGGCGCCCTCATTCTGTCCTCTCTCGCCGGTGCTGCGCCCGAGATGGAAGAGGCATTGATGGTAAACCCCTACGATCATGAGGGTATTGCCGACGCAATTCATGCTGGCATCACAATGAGTCTTGAAGAGCGGCAGAGACGCTGGCAGGCTCTGCATCGCGATGTCACCCAGAACACGGCAGCCAACTGGGCGGATCGCTTTCTTGATATGCTCAGAGAGACCGAAAGACAGGAATGATTGCGCGACTGACCGGTGGATTGCTCTTTATCGCCGGTATGGCTGCAATCGGGATTGCCTGGTGGGCCGAGCACGTTCTCGGCTATGCGCCCTGCGAACTCTGCCTGATCGAGCGCGCGCCCTGGCGCATTATCGCTTTTCTCGGCGTTCTGGCGCTCCTGATACCCGGCATGATCGGCTTTTGGGCGACCGTGCTGAGCCTGCCTGCGCTCGCTGCGGCCATCATGCTTGCCGGTCTGCATAACGGTGTGGAACAGAAATGGTGGGAAAGCCCGCTACCGGCGTGCCACGCCCCAGTTTTTCACGCCGGAGCCAGCTTTCGCGAACGTATGGCCAGCATGCCCATGCGCCCCGCAAAACCTTGTGACGATCCGACGTATCTTTTTCACCTTCCGGTTTCCATGACCGTTCTGGGCGGTATTGCCGCTGCCATATTGTTCATCTTCGTAAGCTACAGCATCGTCCTGCAATCCCGTCGCTGGCGCGCTGCGCGCTGAGCGCAGCGTATCCGCAAAGGCACGAGTTCCTTCGATCCCGGCTTTATTCCCAGGCAGTTTTCCCGAGGGTGAACGCCTTCAGGTGGGCGATAGGGTAGAAGCCCCATGACCACCCCAGGAACCTTCATGATCAGACTGGTTCGACCGCAGAAACAGGTGACGGTCTGGCGGGCATCCTGTCGAGACGGTTCTTGATTTCCTGCACGAAACGCGAATGACGCACGCAGAACAGGAAGAAACGCAAGAGAAGCCTTGCAGGCAGACGGCAGGGACGCTGGATCTGAAGCAGCAGGATGTAACGATCCTCATCGGTATCGTTGAACACCTGATGATTATACGTGTCGTCGAACAGCAGGGATTCACCATCGGCCCAGGAATAGACGTGGTTGTGATTCTCGCCCTCTATGGTGATCTGGCATGAGTCCCGCTTTTTGGGAATCCTGAGCCCCAGATGATAAACGAGTGTTCCTTTTGTCATGCCGACATGACGTGGAATACGACATCCCGCTTCCAGAACGGAAAAACTGGCCGTAACCAGACCAGGAATACGACGAAGAAGCGCGGCAGTTCGCGGCGCAAGACGACAGTTCTCCTCGCGGCGATAACCATATCCTTCGAAGAAGAACGAGCGCCAGCGCAGATCGCCAGCAATACGGCCATGCTCTTTCGAAATCTCGCCCAGAGACGGAATATCCTGCGCACGAAGTGCGACAGCTTCATCGCGTATGGTTTCCCAATGACGCTCGATCATGCGTATCCATGGAAAGAAGCGCGTATCGACCAGCGCAGTATTGGGTATGAGAGATTGCCGGGCAATGAAGCGATCGATAGCAGGGCGCATATCCTTGCCAATCTGATAAAGCGATTTGCCAATAAATGGCAGCTTCTTGCCATGATCCTGTACGCGTTTGCCGAGGTAATCCATCGGTTCCTCCTTTTGGACGGGAGACTGCACCGAGTTCGCGATCCATTCAATATTGTCGAAGGACAGAAAACGCGCCGCTCTTCACTTCGTAATATATTCGAAATGAAAGACAGTCGTTGAGAATGACCCGAGATCATTCGCCTGCATTTTTCGTCTCGCGCGCCCCCATCCATTGGGGATTCCATATCAAGATGGTAATAATTGTTATATCATGGCGCTTTACACCAATAATTATGTTTTCCAGCTCGTATTTTCGGAATATAGAAATTAAGCACCCTGAAAATCGCCAACTGAACGAGTTTGGCACGGCATTTGCATGAGAGGGATCAGACCGTCGGGCGAAGGGCCCGGGGGACAATTTAGGATCTCGATCATGTTCGCTTTCGCCAAGTCCATCGCCGCTGCCGTCAGCTTCGTCGCTCTTGCTGCCCAGCCCGCTCTTGCTCAGGATCGTCTTGCCGAAACCATTCAGGCTACCCCCGATCAGTCCGCACAGATCGATGTTTCCAATACCAGCCTGAAATCCGACCGCGACTGGAACCGTGTGGCCGATGCTGTTCGTGCGAAAGCTGCCGATCTCTGCGAGCGCACCATCACGGCCAGTGAACGTCGCGATGCCGAAATCGAGGAATGCACCCAGTCGGCTTATGAAAACGGTATTCAGCAGATGCGTGATATCTATGCCCGTCGTACCCTCGCGACCGAGACCCGTCTGGCACGTTCGTGAACGGACAGAACGGGAAAGGGTCTGGCGCGAACAGGCCCGGGTTACAGCGCGCGTGGCAGAAGAATGACGAAACGCGCGCCGATGATACGGCCCGCATCGTCATACCGGTTCTCAGCATGCAATGTGCCATGCAGCGCTTCGATAATTTGACGGCTGATCGCCAGACCCAGACCTGAATGCTGTCCGAAATTCTCGGTCTGGGGACGTTCCGAGTAGAAGCGGTCGAAAATATCCTCGAGCTTGAGGGGGGGAATGCCCGGCCCTTCATCGCTGACGGTAATACGTATCTGCCGGTCCTCGGGGCGCATGAAGAGCGTGATATGACCACGCGGCGGAGAGAACGAGATGGCATTACCGATCAGGTTACGCAGCACCTGAACCAGACGATCCTCGACCGCCAGAACCCGCAGCGGATGATTGGCATCGTCATGGGAATCATCCAGAACGATGATCGCATCTTCAGGCTTTCGCGTGGTCTGGTGCATTTCCGTCAGGATCGACAGCAGCATACCCACAGCAACAGGCTCGGATCGTGTACGTGACAGCTCCGCATCGATACGGCTTGCATCGGCAATATCGCTGATCAGACGGTCCAGACGACGCACATCGTTATTGATGATGGCCAGCAGACGGGTCTGTCGTTCACGGTTCTCGATACGCGGCAGGGTTTCGATGGCCGAACGTATGGATGAAAGAGGGTTCTTGATTTCGTGGCTGACATCGGCAGCAAAACGCTCGATGGCGTCCATACGCGCCCACAAAGCCAGCACACTGCCACGCAGGGCGCGTGCCAGAACCCCGATTTCGTCGCGACGCACCAGCAGCGATTCCGGAACGCTGTCGGCACGGCCCGCAACATCGCGCATGTCATGCGAGGCCACGGCAAGACGCAGAAGCGGACGGGCGATGGTGATCGAGAGATACCATGACAGCAGGACCGTCACAGCCATGGCGGCCAGAAACAGCGAGAGAATGGAAGAGCGTACGGCAAAAAGGGAACGATCGACTTCCTGCGCCTGACGGGTAAGCTGGATAATGCCGACGGTCTGCCCGTCATGAATGACCGGCTCAGCCACTGTGATGACAAGCTCGTGCTCTGGCGTGCGCCGGATATAGGGAGCCGCCTCGACCCCGCGATACTCGCCTGCTGCACGAAGGGGCGGCGGACTGTCCTGACTTTCGAGCGTGACAATGCCCTCGCGTGAGGAAAGCGGCAGAAGGGAGAGCAGCCACTCATAGGCGATTTCGATGCCGTTATTGCGCGGCGGCTGCCAGCGGGGCGGCGGGGCGGGCTCACCGGCCCCCGATTGCCCCTTTCGGTCACGGCGCACCAGAGCGGCTTCGTTGAGGCTGTCTGCCACCAGCGTTCCATCCGGCCCGACCAGACGCGCACGCACATTGGGGCTCGGCTCTGTCAGGCGAAGCAGAAGCGGGCGGGCCTCGGCTCCATCCAGCATGAATTCCGCACCGGGAAACGGATGACGCGCCGGATCGCGTACGACGGCAATCTGACCCAGAGCCGCAGCATAGATATGCGCCTGCTCACGCAGGGCATTTACATCGGTTTCAAGAAGGCTGTTCTGGAAGTCGTTCAGAAAAAGCAGCGTGACGGCCAGAATGGCCAGAGGCAGTGTATTGAGCAGAAAGATACGCCGCATGAGCGGAGAGGCGAAACGGGGCAGACTGAAGCGTTTTCTGGCCTTGTGGCCCTCTTCCCGCCCCGCCTCGAGCGCGATCGTGTCACCATAGCGAAAGGAGCGTCTGCGCAGGCGACGAAGCATCTGCGCGACGAAACCCGGAGCCCCGCGCCGGGGGCGTCTGCCGAAGGATTCACGCTGCGGCATGATCGGTTCAGTCTTCCTTGTAACGATAGCCTATGCCGTAAAGCGTCTCGATCTGGTTGAAGTTATCGTCGATCTGCCTGAACTTCTTGCGCACGCGCTTGATATGGCTGTCGATGGTGCGGTCATCCACATAGATATTTTCACCATAGGCCGCATCGATCAGCTGATCGCGCGACTTCACCATGCCGGGACGCAGGGCCAGAGCCTTCACGAGCAGGAATTCGGTCACGGTGAGCATGATATCCTGACCGGCCCACAGACACTGATGGCGTGTCTCGTCCAGCGTAAGACTGCCACGCACGATGGCCGCACCGGCACCGGCCGTGCCACTGCCTTCGGCGCGGCTTGCATCCTGACGGCGCAGCAGGGCGCGGATGCGCTCCAGCAGCAGGCGCTGGGAGAACGGTTTGGTGATGTAGTCGTCAGCCCCCAGGCGCAGCCCCATGAGCTGATCGAGTTCCTCATCCTTGGAAGAGAGGAAAATGACCGGCAGGGCGGAGCGCGCGCGCAGACGCTGCAACAGCTCCATACCATCCATACGCGGCATTTTTATATCCAGCACGGCAAGGCTGACCGGGCGGGCCAGAATCCCCTGAAGGGCGGCTTCGCCATCTGTATAGGCATGCACTACAAACCCTTCGGCTTCCAGCGTCATCTGGACCGAAGTGAGGATGTTACGATCGTCATCCACCAGGGCGATGGTGTGCTTTGTCGTCTCCATACGCGATGCATCCGCCTTCAATTTCTGCCTGTTGCCAATAAAAAGGGGGTTGGCATATGGCTTGATGCAGCCACCTATATCTTACCACGCGGCTGCGCCCAAGACGGGGCAGTCGAAAACGGTCGGGCATCACCCCTTGATGATCGACCGGTGTCTTTCGTGGCTTCTGGCGGTCACGCTCGCCCCGCAACGGGGGAGTACGCTGAAGCCGACCCATAGCTGCCCGGTCTCCGGGCCCGATTTTTCGAGGTTGCGACCACGATGACGACAGATAACGCGCTGCACGACGAACAGAACGAGACCCCGGCCACCGAAACGGCAGAAACCCAGACCGATGCCTCGTCGCAGACGCCAGAAGCACGGATTGCCGAGCTTGAAGCCAAGGTCGAGGAATTTCGTGACAAATGGATGCGCTCCGAAGCCGAGATGCAGAACTACCGCATACGCGCCAAGCGTGAGGTAGAAGACGCACGCCAGTATGCCGTGCAGAAATTCGCCAAGGACGTGGTCGAGGCGGCCGAGAACCTGCAACGTGGTCTGGCCTCCCTACCGGCGAAGACAGACCACGAAGACGGTCTGGTTGCCAAACTGCGCGAGGGCTTCGAGAGCACGGAGCGCTCCTTCCTCGGCATTCTCGAGCGCAACGGCATTACCTGCGAACACCCGGTGGGCGAGACCTTCGATGCGAACAAGCATCAGGCCATGGCAGAACAGCCCAGCGACGAACATGCTGACGGCACTGTGATGCAGGCATGGACACCCACATGGACGCTTCATGGCCGTCTGCTCAAGCCCTCCATGGTCGTTGTGGCAAAGGGTGGCAACAAAGCCGCACAATGAGGCTTGAAACCCTCGTCACGCGCTCCTAGATTTTATCTGTAACCCGCCCCTGCCGAGGCAGGGAGACGAAAACAAGGGCGTTGCCCGGTGCCTTTATGGGCCGGACAGCGCCGCTGAAAGGACTGAAACATGAGTAAAGTCATCGGTATTGACCTTGGCACAACAAACTCTTGCGTCGCGGTTCGCGAAGGCGATGAGACCAAGGTCATCGAGAACAGCGAAGGCGCACGCACCACGCCGTCCATGGTCGCTTTCACCGCAAACGGTGAGCGTCTCGTCGGGCAGGCAGCAAAGCGTCAGGCCGTCACAAACCCGACCGACACATTCTATGCCGTGAAGCGCCTGATCGGCCGTCGCTATGACGATCCGACCGTCGCCAAGGACAAGGAAATGGTCCCGTACGAGATCGTACGTGGCGATAACGGCGACGCCTGGGTCCGCGCACGCGGCAAGGACTACTCTCCTGCCCAGATCTCCGCTTTCATTCTGGGCAAGATGAAGGAAACCGCCGAAGCCTATCTCGGTGAGACCGTTTCCGAAGCCGTCATTACGGTTCCTGCCTACTTCAACGATGCCCAGCGTCAGGCAACGCGCGATGCCGGTCGTATCGCCGGTCTCGAAGTGCTGCGTATCATCAACGAGCCGACAGCTGCTGCTCTGGCCTATGGCCTTGGCAAGCGCGATTCCGGCACGGTCGCTGTTTATGACCTTGGTGGCGGCACGTTCGACGTGTCGATCCTCGAGATCTCCGATGGCGTGATCGAAGTGAAGTCCACCAATGGTGACACTTTCCTCGGCGGTGAAGATTTCGATAACCGCATCATCGGTTACCTCGCAGACGAGTTCAAGCGCGAGCAGGGTATCGACCTGCGCAGCGACAAGCTGGCTCTGCAGCGCCTGAAGGAAGCCGCTGAAAAGGCCAAGATCGAGCTTTCCTCCTCCAAGGAAACAGAGATCAACCTGCCCTTCATCACGGCCGACGCTTCGGGTCCGAAGCATCTCGTGATCAAGCTGACCCGCGCCAAGCTGGAAAGCCTGGTTGAAGACCTGATCCAGCGTACGCTCGGTCCGTGTCGTTCGGCTCTCAAGGACGCTTCGGTCACACCGGCAGAAATCGACGAAGTCATTCTCGTCGGTGGCATGACGCGTATGCCCAAGGTCATCGAGACCGTTAAGCAGTTCTTCGGCAAGGAACCTGCCCGCAACGTCAACCCTGACGAAGTGGTGGCCATCGGTGCAGCCATTCAGGGTGCCGTGCTCAAGGGTGATGTGAAGGATGTCCTGCTGCTCGACGTCACCCCGCTTTCGCTGGGTATCGAAACGCTGGGCGGTGTCTTCACCCGTCTGATCGACCGTAACACGACGATCCCGACCAAGAAGAGCCAGACCTTCTCGACTGCCGATGACAACCAGAGCGCCGTGACCATCAAGGTCTATCAGGGCGAGCGCGAAATGGCCGCAGACAACAAGCTGCTTGGCAATTTCGACCTCACGGGCATCGCTCCGGCTCCCCGCGGCGTACCGCAGATCGAAGTCACCTTCGACATCGATGCCAACGGTATCGTCAACGTGTCGGCCAAGGACAAGGCGACCGGCAAGGAACAGCAGATCAAGATCCAGGCATCTGGCGGTCTGACCGAAGCCGATATCGACCGCATGGTGAAGGAAGCCGAGGCCAATGCCACGGCAGACAAGGCCAAGCGTGAAATGGTCGATCAGCGCAACAACGCTGAAGCCCTGATCCATCAGACCGAGAAGTCGCTGACGGAAGCCGGTGACAAGGTTCCTGCCGCTGACAAGTCGGAAGCGGAAGCCGCTGTAGCCGCCGTGCGTGAAGCCATGAACGGCAGCGACATCGAAGCACTGAAGTCTGCAACCGAGCGTCTGACGCAGTCGGCCATGAAGATCGGTCAGGCAGCCTATGCCTCCGGTCAGGCAGAAGAAGGCGCCGCCGGTGGCGAGGCTCATGCTGCCAAGGACGAAAACGTCGTCGATGCCGATTTCGAGGATGTGGACGACAACAAGAAGCACTGATCTCCCGAAGGAGGGGTTCGCCCCTCCTGAGGCCTGATGCTTTCGACGCCCGTCCTTCCTCAGGGAAGGACGGGCGTTTCGACGTTCTGCTTCGGGGCTGCACCACCATGGATGATATCGCCAGGATGAGTCTGGCAGAGATCGTCCTGATCTAGATGGTTCCGCCCCGTGATGCTCTCATTGCCCCCGCTGGTCATTACAGGCCGCTTTTCTGATCCCTGGATCTCCTGACGAGGACTCCCATGGCCACCAAGATCGATTTCTACGCTGTTCTTGAAGTCTCCCGTACCGCCTCTGCGGATGAGCTCAAAAAGGCCTATCGCAAACAGGCCATGCGCTATCACCCCGACCGCAACCCGGGGGATGAAACAGCCGAACACAGGTTCAAGGAAATCAACGAAGCGTACGATGTTCTGAAAGACGAGCAAAAGCGCGCTGCCTATGACCGCTTCGGCCACGCCGCCTTTGAAAATGGCGGTATGGGCGGTGGGTTCGGCGGCGGTTTCGGAGGTGGATTCGGGGGCGGTGGCCTCGATGACATTTTCGAGATGTTCGGTGACATGATGGGCGGCCGCCGTGGTGGCGGGCGTCGCCGCACCGGCAGCGATATTCAGGTTCAGGTCGAGATCACGCTTTCGGAAGCCTTTACGGGTGTGAAGAAGCCGGTCGAGATCCGTACGCGCGTGGCCTGCGAGAGCTGCCACGGAACAGGCTCGGCTGACAGCAATCCCGGCGATGCGACCTGCCCCACCTGTCATGGCGCAGGAGCCGTTCGTGCGCAGCAGGGTTTCTTTCTGGTCGAGCGTCCCTGCCCGACCTGCAAGGGCTCGGGCAAGGTTGTGCGCAACCCCTGCAAGAGCTGCAAGGGCAGCGGCACAACAGAAGAAACGCGCACGCTTGAAATCGCCATTCCCGCAGGTGTCGAAGACGGAACGCGCATCCGCCTGACAGGCGAGGGTGAAGCCGGTGGCAGCGGTGTGCAGCCGGGCGATCTCTATGTGCATGTGTCTGTCGGCGTCAGCGACATTTTCCAGCGTGACGGGGCCAATATCTATTGCCGCGTTCCACTGCGCATGACGCAGGCTGCCCTTGGCACTGAAATCGAGGTGCCGGTTATCGATGGAAGTCGCGCCAAGGTGAAAATCCCCGCCGGCACGCAATCGGGCGAGAATTTCCGTCTGCGTGGCAAGGGGTTCTCCGTTCTGCGCTCAAGCGCACGGGGCGACATGTATATCCAGGTCGCCGTAGAAACGCCGCATCATCTCAGTGCGCGTCAGAGGGAACTGCTCGAAGCTTTCGAGGCCGAAGCCGGTGAGGCTCAGGACCAGGAAAAGGCCAATCCCGAGCACACGGGGTTCTTCGCCAAGGTCAAGGACTTCTTCGAAGGAAAGTAAGCGTCATGCGTATCGGCATTGCAGGGATTACAGGTCGCCTCGGCACGCTTTGTGCCGAGGAGGTCAGGTCCGCGGGTCTCGATCTTGCAGGGGGGCTCGCACGCCAGTCCGACCCGCAGCATCACATCGTGACCGATCCGTCCGAACTGGCCGCATGCTGCGATGTCGTGATCGATGTCAGCAGCCCTGCCGCTACGGTCGCCAATGCCAGGGCCTTTGCCCAGGCTGGCTGTGGCTGGGTTATCGGCACGACAGGCTTCGACGAGGCGGCGGAACAGGCCATTCTCGAAGCCGCGACGCAGATCCCCGTACTCAGGGCGGCCAATTTCGCACCCGGACTGACGATGCTGCTCGATCTGGCCCGTCAGCTGGGTGCAAAACTCCCATCCGACGAATACGATGCCGAGATCCTTGAAACCCATCACCGGCAAAAACGCGATGCTCCATCGGGCACGGCCCTGGCCATTGGCGCCTGTCTTGCAGAAGGTCGGGGCGTTGCACTCAAGGACGTGGCGGAAACGGATCGTTCGGGGCTGCGCGGCGAAGGTGCAATCGGTTTCGCTTCACTCCGTGCCGGTCAGATCGTGGGTGAGCACAGCCTGATCCTGACCTCGGGCACCGAGCAGATCACGCTGTCTCATCGGGCCTTCGATCGGCGCGTGTTCGCACAGGGTGCCGTAAAAGCCGCAAGATGGCTCGCTGGTAAACCTGCGGGATGTTATGACATGACCGAAATATTCGGTGCCTGATCGCGTGTCACGGCCCGACTGAAACATAACAAACGCTTGACCCCCGCAGCTTTATGCCTCTAAGGACAGCCCTCTCTTGCGGGTCGGGCGCAGGCTGTCGTGCGTCCGCTCTCCTTTCTTTCACTCATTCCCTGCGAGGTCCCTGAGTGCGTAACTACGGCGAATTTCTCTTCACATCGGAATCCGTTTCTGAAGGTCATCCGGACAAGGTCTCTGACCGTATCAGCGATACCGTTCTGGACGCTTATCTCGAAGCGGACCCGGAAGCCCGCGTTGCGTGCGAAACCCTCTGCACGACCAACCGCGTCGTTCTGGCCGGTGAAGTCCGCGGCCCGTCCTCGATCACCAGCGATCTGCTGATCGAGCGCGCACGTGCCGCCATCAAGGACATCGGCTACGATCAGGAAGGGTTCTCCTGGAAGAACGCCGAAATCACCTCGCTGCTCCATGCGCAGTCCGCTGACATTGCTGTCGGCGTCGATAGCGCCGGCGAGAAGGATGAAGGCGCAGGCGATCAGGGTATCATGTTCGGCTTCGCCACGCGCGAGACCGAGCACCTCATGCCGGCCCCGCTCTTCTATGCACAGTCGATCCTTGAAAAGGTGCGTGACTATCGCAAGAGCAATCATGCACTGGGCGTCGGCCTGCTGCCGGATGCCAAGAGCCAGGTCACGCTGCGCTATGTCGATGGCAAGCCCGTTGGCGCGACTTCAGTCGTGATCTCGACGCAGCATATCGAAGGCATGCGCCAGAACACCATTCGCGAAATGCTGCGCGAAGTGGTCCGTGAAGTCCTGCCCGAAGGCTGGATGTGCCCGGAAGAAGAATTCTACGTCAATCCGACGGGTAACTTCGTGATCGGTGGACCCGATGGCGATGCAGGCCTGACGGGTCGCAAGATCATCGTCGACACTTACGGCGGTGCAGCCCCTCATGGCGGCGGCGCCTTCTCGGGCAAGGACCCCACCAAGGTCGATCGTTCGGCTGCCTATGCCGCGCGCTATCTGGCCAAGAACGTGGTCGCTGCCGGTCTGTCCGATCGCTGCACCATCCAGCTCAGCTACGCCATTGGCGTGTCCAAGCCGCTCTCGGTCTATGTCGATCTCGACGGCACGGGCAAGGATATCGACGAAGCGCGCCTCGGCAAGCTGCTGAACGAACTGGTCGATCTGTCGCCGCGCGGTATCCGCAAGCATCTGCGCCTGAACCGTCCGATCTATGTGCCGACCTCGGCCTATGGTCATTTCGGTCGCGTGCCCGATCCGGTGCTGGACAACTTCACGTGGGAGCAGACCGATCTGGTCAGCTCGCTGCGCGGTGCCCTCAACCGCTGAGGTCCCAAGCTGTCTGACACGTCTCTCAAGTCCCAGCCTGAGCGGCTTTACGGCCGCCAGCGCGGGCATCCACTACGCGCCCGCCAGCAGCGTCTTCTCGATGAGGCGCTGCCAAGGCTACGCCTGAACCCCGAGCAGGCTGCCGATCCGAAAGCCGCCTTTACCGGCGCTCCGGTCGATCAGCTCTGGCTCGAAATCGGGTTCGGCGGGGGTGAGCATGCGCTCGATCAGGCGCAGCGCAATCCCGATGTCGGCTATATTGCCTCTGAAGTTTTCGAGAACGGTCTGTGCTCCCTCATGTCCCGCATCGTGCCGGAAGGGGAAGAAGACACCATCACACCGCCGGATCATTTCCGTATCTGGCCGGATGACGCACGGCTTTTACTGAAATCCCTGCCCGATGGCTGTCTCGACCGCGCTTATCTGATGTTCCCCGATCCGTGGCCCAAGGCACGCCATGCCAAGCGTCGCTTCATCCACCCGGAGAATATCCGTGAACTCGCCCGTCTGCTGAAGCCGGGCGCAGTCTGGCGCGTTGCGAGCGATCACCCCGTTTATCAGGACTGGGTGTTCGAGATCATGGGGGCACAGGACCTGTTCGACGCCCCGCCGCCAGCCAAGGGCGAACGCCCTGAAAGCTGGTCGCCCACACGCTATGAAGCCAAGGCCTACCGCGAAGGCCGCGTGCCGTTCTACTGGACGTTCACGCGACGCGGGGCCTGATACCGGAACGGATCGGAACCGCGCATGAGCACGCAAATCGAACGCGAAGAAATGGAATTCGACGTGGTCATCGTCGGTGGCGGCCCTGCCGGGCTCTCCGCCGCGATACGCCTGCGTCAGCTCATGCCGGATGCCACGATCTGTCTGGTTGAAAAAGGCAGTGAGATCGGGGCGCATATCGTCTCGGGTGCCGTGATCGAACCGCGTGCACTCGCCGAACTCTTCCCCGACTGGCAGGAACGCGGCGCACCGCTGAAAACCCCGGTGACGGAAGAAAAAGTGCTCTTCCTCACTGAAAAGCGCGGTTTTGCCATTCCCTTCATCGACAGGCTCATGCCCGCCATGGCCAATCACGGCAATTATGTCGTGTCTCTGGGCGAAGTCTGTCGCTGGCTTGGCGCCCAGGCCGAGGAAATAGGCGTCGAGATCTATCCCGGCTTTGCCGCTGCCGAACCCTATATCGAAGACGGCCGTCTGTGCGGTGTGATCACCGGCGATATGGGCGTAACGCGCGAAGGCGAGCAGGGGCCGAACTTCGCACCGGGCATGATCCTGCGTGCAAAACAGACCATCCTGACAGAAGGGGTGCGCGGCTCGATCAGCCAGCGCGTCATGAAGCAGTTCAATCTGCGTCAGGGTGTAGACCCGCAAACCTACGGGCTGGGCATCAAGGAAGTCTGGGAAATTCCCGCCGAGAAGCACAAGCCCGGCTTCGTGCAGCACAGCTTCGGCTGGCCGATGGATGACGGCACCTATGGCGGGGCCTGGCTCTATCATTTTGGCGAAAACCTCGTTTCCTACGGTTTCGTCACCGGGCTGGACTACAGCAATACCTGGCTCTCTCCCTTTCAGGAGATGCAGCGCGTCAAGAAGCACCCCGAATTCGCGAAGCATCTCGAAGGGGGCCGTCGCCTGATCTATGGCGCGCGCGCACTGTCTGAAGGTGGCTTCCAGTCTCTGCCGCGCCTGTCTTTTCCGGGCGGTGTGCTGGCGGGCGATTCTGCGGGTTTTCTGAATATGCCCAAGATCAAGGGCACGCACACAGCCATGAAATCGGGCATGCTGGCCGCCGAAGCCGTGGCCGAGGCGCTGGGGGGCGAAGGCCCCTGCGAGGCGACAAGCTATACGCGGCGCTTCAAGAGTTCATGGCTGTTCAAGGAACTGTTCGAGGCCCGCAATGTGCGCCCCGCTTTTGCCCGCTGGGGCAATCGCCTCGGCGCGCTTTATGCCGGAATCGACAGTCTGATTTTCCGCGGTCGCGCACCATGGACGCTGCATTTCCGTCATACGGATCACGAGGCGCTCAAGCCTGCCGATCAGTGCAAGCCCATCGCCTATCCCAAGCCCGATGGGGCACTTACGTTCGACCTGACCTCATCGGTGTTCCTGTCGGGCACCAATCATGAGGAGGATCAGCCAGTCCATCTGAAACTGCGCGATCCGTCGAAATGGCTGCCGGTCAACTGGGGCATTTTCCGTTCGCCCGAAAGCCGCTACTGCCCGGCTGGCGTTTATGAGGCGCTGGAAGAAAACAGCACCATGCGCCTGCAGATCAACGCGCAGAACTGCGTGCACTGCAAGACCTGCGACATCAAGGATCCGACACAGAATATCGACTGGTGCGTGCCCGAAGGGGCAGGTGGCCCGAATTATCCTGTCGGTATGTGATTTTGAGTCGCAATACGGTATGAACCCTGACGACAAATTCCAGGATCGGCGAGAAACAGATGAAGATAGTGGTCCCGGTCAAGCGGGTGGTGGATTACAACATCAAGCCCCGCGTCAAGGCCGATAACAGCGGCGTCGACACGCAAGGCGTGAAGATGTCGATGAATCCCTTCGATGAAATTGCTGTCGAGGAAGCCGTCAGGCTCCGCGAAAAAGGCGCTGCTTCAGAAATCGTGGTAGTGACCATCGGCGTGGCCGAGGCCCAGCCCGTTCTGCGCACGGCCATGGCCATGGGCGCCGATCGCGCCATTCTGGTTCAGACCGATGCCGAGCTTGAGCCGCTGGCCGTTGCCAAGCTGCTCAAGACCATCGTGGATCGCGAAAACCCCGGTCTGGTCATCATGGGCAAGCAGGCCATCGATGACGACATGAATGCAACCGGCCAGATCCTGGCGGCACGCCTCAACTGGCCGCAGGGCACATTCGCCAGTTCGGTGAGCGTGGAAGACGGACGCGTTACCGTGGTGCGCGAAGCCGATGGCGGGCTCGAAACCGTGCGTCTGGCGCTGCCGGCCGTGGTGACCACCGACCTGCGTCTCAACGAGCCGCGCTACGCCACCATGCCCAACATCATGAAGGCCAAGAAAAAGCCGCTCGAAACTATCGCTGCCGATACGCTGGGTGTGGATATAGCCCCGCGGCTGGAAACAGTGAAAGTGGTCGAGCCGCCCGTGCGTCAGGCCGGTATCAAGGTGTCGAGCGTTGCCGAGCTGGTCGGCAAGCTGCGTGACGAAGCGAAGGTGATCTGATCATGACAACTCTGGTTCTGATCGAAGCCGAAGGCGCCTCCATCAAGAAGGCAAGTCTTTCCGCTGTGGCCGCCGCACGGACTTTCGGTGATGTGGATGTGCTGCTGGTCGGCGCAGAAGGCGCACAGGAAGCCGCGAAGATCGAGGGGATCATCCGCGTTCTTCATGCCGAATCCACGCCCCAGCTGGCCGAATGCATCGCCGCCCTGATTGCCGATCGCGCCAAGGATTACGATCATATCGTTTCCGCCGCGACGGCCTATGGCAAGAACACCCTGCCGCGCGTAGCAGGGCTGCTGGACGTGCAGCCGATTACCGAAGTGATCGAGATCATCGATGCCGATACGTTCGTGCGTCCGATCTATGCAGGCAGCGCGCTATCCACCGTGCGCTCGCGCGATGCGATCAAGGTTCTGACTGTGCGTAACGCCAGTTTCGAAGCGGCAAAGCTGGGCGAAACCGCTGCCCCGATCGAGGCCGTCTCGGCTGCTGTCGAAGTGCCGGATGCCGAGTATGTCGGCATCGAGCTGACCCATTCGGATCGCCCCGAGCTGGAATCGGCACGCGTGGTGATTTCCGGCGGCCGCGGTCTGAAAGACGCTGCCAATTTCAAGCTGCTCGAACCTGTGGCCGACAAGCTGGGTGCCGCCATCGGCGCCTCGCGTGCGGCAGTGGATGCCGGGTTTGCCCCCAACGAGATGCAGGTCGGACAGACCGGCAAGATCGTCGCCCCCGATCTCTATATCGCGGTGGGTCTATCCGGCGCGATCCAGCATCTGGCAGGCATGAAGGACAGCCGCGTGATTGTGGCCATCAACATGGACCCCGAAGCCCCGATCTTCAACGTGGCCGATTATGGCCTCGTGGGCGATTTGTTCGAGGTTCTGCCTCAGCTCAAGGCTGAACTGGGCGCCTGATCGCCTTCGAGCCTGCCCGCCCCACCGGGACGGGCAGGCTCATGTTATCGCGCCTGTCCTGAAGCCTCTGCTGGCGATTTTCAGCGCGAGATGGTCTTCCTGTCCGGCCAGGATGCGGCAAGAATATCCGGCAACGCCGTCTCCATGAAGGTGCGCACCGGATCCTCGGTTTCGAACACGAGGGCTGGCCGTCCTTCAAGCACCATATGCGCCAGTCCATGCACGGTCGCCATGGCACTGACATGATTAGGCCGCAGCAACGGCCCGTTCTCGCTTTGACCGTTTCTGTCAGAACGCTCAGGCACCTCGTGACCGTAATAGACGGCGATGGCACGGGTGAGGGGCGACAGGGCCGTATAAGACGCTTCCAGAAAAACAGGATCTCGGCAGTCGATCAGATCCACACGACAGATAAGCCTGAAAAAACCAGGGTGCTCAGCCGCAAAGCGGACATATCCCTTTGCAAGACATCTCAGGTCGGATGCTGGATGATTTGTCTGCGGCAGAATATCGAGAGCCTCCCCCAGACGATCGAATACGCGAATAGCCACCGCCGTCAGCAGGCCCTTCATGTCACCGAAATGATGAGATGGCGCTCCGGGAGAAACCCCAGCCCGACCGGCCGCCTTGCGTAGAGTAAACCCCTCCACCCCTGTTTCGCAGATGATTTCCTCTGCCGCCTCGATGAGGGCGGTACGCAGATCGCCATGATGATAACGCGCACGAGACAACGCCAGCTTCCTTTCTATTGAACGACGTTCAGATTGATGCGATGCTTTATCTATTCAATGTTCAGATAAGAGATAACCCGATTGGAACAGGCTGTCATGACAAAACGCGCGCTTATCGTAGGGCTGGGTATTACAGGCATGTCTGCGGCCATAGCGCTGATGAGGCAAGGCTGGGTTCCGGTTATTGCCGAACGCGCCCCCGAGAGGCGCAAGGGCGGATATTTCATTGGTCTGCGTGACGAAGGTCGGGAAGCTGCACGACAACTCGGTGTTCTGGACAGGATGGAAAAACGTACCCCGGCGCGCTTGCGCTTCTGGGATATCCGCAAGGATGGCAGCCGGAGGGCTGTTGCCGACCTGACAGGTGAAACAGAAACGCCGATTGCCGTGATGCGTGGCGATATCGAAGAGGCGCTCTGGCAGTCCATCGAAGGGCGTGTCGAGATCCGCTTCGAGAGCTACCCGACCCTGATCGAGGCAACTCCGAACGGTGTGGTTGTCAGGTTGAACATGTGTGGCACCGACAGGGATGAAGAGACATACGATCTCGTTATCGGTGCAGATGGTGTCCACTCACAGGTCCGCCGCATGATTTTCGGACCGGATGGCAGATTCATCTACCCTTTGAAAACAAGCCTCTGTGCTTTCCCGCTCTTGCGTCCTGTCCCCGGCCTGGAGCCCGGCGACGGACTCATGATTGCCGATACGCGTCGCACACTCACCATTTTTCCTCTTGAGGGAAAACCAAGCACAGCCCTGTTTTCCTATCGTCGGAAAAAAAATGATCCTCTCGTACGCAAGGCACCGGCATCTGCCCTGCGCAGGATCTTCAGCAATCTCGATGTCGGTGGTGTCGTTTCCGCAGCACTCGAGGATCTCGAGAAAAGCGATGATTACCTCTCCGATGACGTACAGATGGTCAGAATGCGTCATTGGTCGAAAGGTCGCATTATACTCCTGGGAGATGCCGCCTGGTGTCTGACGCTTTACTCCGGAATGGGCGCTTCTGCCGGAATGATGGGCGGTGTCGCATTAGGCGCAGCACTCGCCGCGTATCCAGACGATACTGAAGCCGCCCTGAGGTTTTTCGAAGCCGGAATGCGCCCTTTCATCCGCAGGCATCAGCGCTTCGTGCGTATCAGATCCGAGCTTTTCGTCCCTTCGACAATCCTGT
Organism: Asaia lannensis NBRC 102526; assembly: GCF_024054035.1. GTDB lineage: Bacteria > Pseudomonadota > Alphaproteobacteria > Acetobacterales > Acetobacteraceae > Asaia > Asaia lannensis. The sequence continues at coordinate 53,990 of NZ_JAMXQU010000006.1, read as the reverse complement.
CACTTTGGGCACGCAGGATACTCTGGCAGGTCATGCGTCGGTTCAGGAACAAAGCGGGCAGAGTTGACCGGAAACAGGCTCGCTAAAACTCCTGCTTTTCAGCGATATCTCTTCCCTTGCATTCGCATTCATGACCCGGATGCATCTTGATTGACCGAATTTCTCCCTGAAGACAGCTTTCGATTGTGTTTCCCACCGCCATGAGACATGCTTGTATACATGACTCAAATGACCGAAATTCCTGCTGGTGGATTCCGGGCGCGCGCCCGCTGCGATGAACTCGGTATCGCGCCTTACAGCGATCAGACAGATGGGCTGTTTCGCCCCTATCTGGGTCCTGCACACAGGGCCACGATCGGCAGGCTGGCCCAGTGGATGGACCAGGCTGGCATGAGCGTCGAAACCGACGCCACAGGCAATATTATCGGTCATTACGATGCCGCAACACCCGACGCACCTGTGCTGCTGATTGGCTCGCACGTCGATAGCGTGCGCGATGGCGGGCGTTATGATGGCATGCTGGGCGTGACACTCGGTATCGAGACGGTCGCCTATTTTCACGAGCGCGGTCTTCGACTGCCTTTTGCCATAGAGGTCATCGGCTTTGGCGATGAGGAAGGATCGCGTTTTCCTACCTATATGATGGGGTCGCGTTCTGCTGCCGGGCTATCCCAGCAGATCGATGATACTGTGACGGATCGCGACGGCATTTCGCTTCGTCAGGCTCTCGATGACTGGGGTCTGGATGTTTCGCGTTTCGCCACAGCCAGACGCGACAATGTTCTGGCCTATGTCGAGGCCCATATCGAACAGGCTCCCCATCTGGAACGTGCCGATCTGCCGCTCGGCCTCGTGCGTGGCATTGCCTCGCAATACCGCTTTCGTGTCACCTTGACGGGCGAAGCCGATCATGCCGGGACGGCCATGCACGAAAGACGCGATGCCCTGGCCGCTGCCGCCGAGGCCATTTCGGCCATAGAACGTATCGGCGCACAGGATCCGATCGATCTGGTCACGACGGTAGGCTGGCTCGAAGTTGAAAACGGAGCCCCAAATATCGTGCCGGGAAAGGTCATTCTGACCGTCGATATCCGCGCCGTGACACCGGGTGTGCGCGAGGATGCCGCCCAGCAGGTCAGCGATGCCCTGCAGGCGATCTGCACACGCAGGCGCGTCCGTCTCGATATAGAGCGCATTCAGGATCTGGCCGGCGCGCTTTGCGATGAACGTCTGACCGGGCTGCTCGGGCGCGCCGTGGAAGAGCGTCAGGGCAGCATGCCCCCCATGCTGCTCAGCCAGGCCGGACACGATGCCATGATCATGGCGCATCTGGCCCCGATGACCATGCTGTTTATCCGCTGCAAGGGCGGGATCAGCCATAATCCAGCAGAATCTGTCGATGACGCCGATGTCGAGGCGGCGCATCAGGCCATGGTGACTTTCGTCACGCGACTTGGAGAAACGATGTGAGCAGTTTTTTCGGTGAGATCGACCCGCCGCAACGCCTTCTGATGGGACCGGGGCCCATCAATGTGCATCCGCGTGTGCTGCGTGCCATGGGGGCGGACATGCTCGGCCAGTTCGATCCCGAGATGACCGACTACATGAACCAGACGATGGCGCTTTATCGTCAGGTGTTCATGACCGAAAATCGCTGGACGTTCCTGATCGACGGCTCGGCCCGCGCCGGCATCGAGGCCGCCCTGACCTCTCTGATCGAGCCAGGTGCCAAGGTTCTGCTCATCCGCTCCGGGCGTTTTGGCATGTTGCTGGGCGAGATTGCCGAACGTCTGGGTGCCGAAATCGCGACCATCGATCTGGAATGGGGTCAGGTGGCCACGCTCGAGCAGATCGAGGCTGCACTCGCCGAACATCGTCCCGCCGTGTTTGCCGCCATTCATGGCGACACTTCCACCACCACGGCACAGCCACTGGAAGGCGTGGGGGCTTTGTGCCGCCGCTATGGCGCGCTTTCCTATATCGATGCCACAGCAACCCTTGGCGGCATGCCGGTCCGCACCGATGAATGGCAAATCGACGTGGTCTCGGCCGGATTGCAGAAATGCATGGGCGGTCCGCCGGGCAGCGCGCCCATCACGATCTCCGACCGCGCTGCCGAATTCATTTTCTCACGACGCAAGGTCGAGAGCGGTATTCGTCGTGAAGACATCAGCGATGGCACGCGCCCGTTCATCCGCTCGAACTATTTCGACCTCGCCATGGTCATGGATTACTGGTCCGAAAAGCGGCTGAACCACCATACCGAAGCCACGTCGATGCTCTACGCCGCGCGCGAATGTGCCCGTCTGGTGCTGGAAGAGGGACTGGAAAACCGTTTTGCCCGCCATGTGGCCGCGGGCAAGGCCATGTCGGAGGGGCTGCGCGGTCTCGGTCTGACGCTCTACGGGCAGGATGCCTATCGCATGAGCAATGTCACGGGGGTCTATATTCCCGAAGGCATCAATGGCGAGCGTGTGCGGGCCCGTATGCGCGACGAATACCAGATCGAGATCGGCACCGCATTTGGTCCGCTGGTGGGCAAGATCTGGCGTCTGGGCGCGATGGGTTACAACGCCGAGTTGCACAAGGTGCGCCTGACCCTTGCTGCGCTGAAAGCCGTTCTGGAAAGCGAGAAGTAAACGGGCTCCGCCTGAACAGGTAAGCGCCGTTAACGGTTGCGGGTATTTATCGTAACGGCCCTGCCTGATCGTGGCAGGATCGTTTCAGGCGATCGTCTCGTGTTTCCTCGAATGCTCGCTCGCCATCGCCCGGTTTTCCTCATCCGGCAGGGTCGGTGCGTTCAATCGGACGAGAATTTGCCCCAGAACACGCCGCGTTGCTGCAAGATCAGCTTCGTCGATCCCGTCTGTCGCATGCTGCTCGATCTGGCGCGACAGGCGTAGCACCTCATTCAGACGCAGAGCGCCATCCTCGGTCAGTTTCACATAGAACGCCCGTTTGTCTTCCTCATCGGGTTCTCTGGTGACGAAGCCCTTGTCTTCCAGCGTGCGCAGAATGCGCACCATGGAGGATTTGTCGAGCAGGAGCGCTTCGGCAATTTCCTTGGGATGCATGGGGCGCCCATGGCGCTGTAACTCAAGCAGGGGCTGCCATGTGGCATCTGTCAGGTCATGAGGGCGCAATCGCGTATCGAGGATCTGACGCCAGCGACGCGCAATCAGCGCCATCATGCGCCCCATGGTCATGGTTTCGCTCATTTCACTCATCAGGGCACAGAATCAGACAAGGTATCGGGCACGTTGTTCACAAGGTCGAGCTGACCGGTCGCATGCGCCAGAGCGGCCGCCTTGGTGAAAGCCTGGGCCGTGCTGACCGCGAGGGCTGCCTGGGCTTCGAACAGGGCGGCCGCTGCGGTCGAGGCATCTGTCATGGTGCCGACACCATGGGCATAAGCCTGCGTTGCGCCATCATTGGCTGTCTGGGCAGCCCGGTTCAGAACCTCGGCCGATTTCACCTGTGCAAGCGCCGTTTCGAGCGCGTCCTGACTATCGGCCACCTGTCGCTCTATGCTCAGTCGGTCCTTGAGCAGGGTGGCCTCTGCTTCATCGCGACGCGATTCAGCCATGTGAATGGCATTGGCGCGTAATCCACCCTGATAGATCGGCCAGCTGACCTGCAAAAAGGCGCCGGCTTCAGGCTGGGCAATCGTCGAAGCTGGCGCATTTCTTCCTGTTCCGTAGGTTTTCAGCCCACCCAGATAACCCGATGCTGTCCCGGCAAAGGCCACACGGGGCCTGAGGGCAGCTTTCGACGCCAGAACGGCTTCATCGGAGGCGCGCAGCTTGGCAATGTCGGCCATCAGGTCGGGGCGTGAGGCAAGCGCCTGATCGACCAGCTGTCTGATCTGTCCGGGCGTGCTTCTGGGCAGGGCACGGGCGGGCATCGCATCGATGGCGAGCGGCAAGGTTGCAGGCAGGCCGGTCACCTCGAGCAGGGCATGACGTGCCCCGTGCTCGGCATCGTTCGCCTTGTCCAGATCGAAACGCGCCTGCGCCAGATTGCGCTGTGCCGTCGCGACATCGATAATCGTCGCTTCGCCATGATCGTGACGCGACTGGGCCGATTGCAGCAGGATCGCCATGTTCTCGACGGCATGATGCGACGCTGCGACGATGGCCTGTGCGGCCTGCTGCGCGTGATAAGCGCTGATGACGTCGAGAATCAGCTGCTGATGAACGGCCGAGAAACCGAAATTGGCAGCCAGTGTCTGGTATTTCGCTTCATTGATCTGCGCGCGGGTTCTGCCGAAATCGAGCAGCAGATAATCCAGCTCGAGTTTCGGAAAGGCCGCCGCGCCATTGGATGTCAGATAGCCACGGCTCGACAGATAGTTCGGCAGAGGCAAGGCCATGCGCTGAAACCCGCCCATGGCGGAAAACGTGAGCTGGGGCAGCATTGCTGCGCGCGACATGCCAACACCGATCGCGGCCTGGCGTGCGGCCTCCCAGGCCACGCGTGTTCTTGGATTGTTGCGCTCGGCAAGATCGATCAGCTGCGGCAGGGACAGGGCGCGATCCTGATTCTCCGGTAAAACCATGCCGGGATGATCGGGACGCGTCATCAGGGCGGACGTATTCCCACCCGCATTTACCCCGTCAGATCCGGCAGTAAAGGAAGGGGAACGTATGCTGGCAGGCAGGCTCAACCCGGTGGATTTATGCGGATGCCATGCCCGGTCCGCGCGTTCCGGCGCAAGGTCGCGTGTATCGTTGCATCCTGACAGAATGAGGCCTGCAGCGATCAGGGGAAGAGACAGTCTCGTCATCGGGGAAATCCGGCTTTTCTTGAAATACATCAGGCTGCTTCTGCCTCGTCCTGCGCCTCGGGGTCGTAGCGCTGTATGATCTGTCGCAGGCGCGTATCGAGAATGGCGAACCAGGCCGCGCGTTGCGGGTCGTGTTTCAGCTCAGGGGGCGGTGGCAGCATGGCCTGAAGTTCCTCTCCCCGTCGCCCATCATCGAGCCATGAGGCAAAATCGCCCAGCCAGGTCCTGAGGGACTGGACATGATCGAGCGCCGCCGGATCGGGCGGATGCCTCACATCGGAAATCACGGCAACAGGGATGGAGAGCATCTGGATATCGGTCACAAGCTTGCCTGTGATATCCGGAATGAAACGCGACGCTTTCAGACGTTCTTCCTCGAAAGGTGCGTTCATCAGCGAGGTGCGTGTCGCCGCTATGGCGCGACCGAATTTCTCGCGCTCGACTTCCTGCCCGACATCGACTGCGGCCTCCGGATGGGCGCGCCTGATCACCACCAGTTCACCGAGCTGGCGCACGGCACCTGTCAGGAAGCGCCGGGCCACATTGGTCGTGCTGACGGGCCAGAGCAGAGCGGCCATCAGATAGACAATCACATTACCGATCAGAATGCCCACAACGCGATTACGCGCCGTCTCCATATCCAGCGTCGGCCCGTATCCCTGCAGAATGGTCATGAAATAGGCCATGGCGATCTGCACGCCGGCATAGGAAATGCGTTCGCTGCCACTCTTGATCCAGCCGGCAAAAAGCGCAACCGGTATCACGACGAGAATGAGATCGAAGCAATCGGTCAGGGCAGGCATGAGCGTGAGAATGGTGCCAATGCCGAAGAATGCGCCGATCATGGCCCCGATCACACGCAGCAGCATTTTATGGACACTGTCTCCCACCGTGCCCAGAGACACGAGAAAACAGGTCACGACACAGGTCTGGATTCCAGGCCAGGACGTAAAGCGTGTGATCGCGTAGCAAATGACAACCGACAGGGCGATGCGTATCGCAGCCTGCGGATAGGCCGGATTGGTAAAGGCATCCGGCTTGAAGAAATTCTGTGCTGCCGCCTTGATTTCCGGTGCGAAAGAGGCCGCCGTGGTTTCAGGCCGGATCAGCAGACCATGAATGATGGTCAGGCTGCGTATCAGTTCCAGAGCGATCGGATAGAGCTTCGGATCGTCACGAAAGGACTCTGCCTCCCGCTCGAGCACCGATGGATCGTAATCGAGCACGAGGGATCGATCGCCAGTATGGCTGAAAGCCGCAAAGAAACTTCTGAGGCTCGCCCCCGCCCTGTGCAGGAACACCTCGCCCGCCGGCTGGTAAAGCCGTGTCCAGGCGACCATGATCATGACCAGACGCGCCGTCGTGCGGATCATGGCCAGACCGACATGATGCTGCGACAGTTCAGGATGCAGCTTGATGCTCAGATCGTGGAACCGGCGCAGCAGGGCCACACCCTGTTCTGCAAGGCGCAGCACGGCGCCGGCCTCTTTCGTGTCGGGCCGACCTCCTGTCTCGCAAACCTGTGTCACGGCTTCGAACCGTGCCGCCAGACCGCCACGAAGCTGCATCAGCGGATCATGACCGGCAAGACGATTGGCAATCACCATGATGACCAGCGAGATCACGAACACGGCGCCGACCCAGAGCAGGACGTGCAGCATGGCCTCTTCAGGCGGCATGAACAGCGCATCGGGCATGGCGCTGTCGGTCGTATTGCCAATGAACCCGTCAAGCGAATAGCCGACCGTCTCCAGCATATCCGCGCTCATGGTCATATAGACGATCCAGAACAGCAGGATATTGGCCAGAGCCCCCATGGTCATGGCCTGCGAGAGAAAACCGGCGCCCAACGTCAGAAGCAGCATGAGCGGCAGTCTGAGCCCCGGCTCGGACAGGCTGGCCATCAGCAGAATAATGGTAAAGGCCGTTCCTGCCACGATCACCGCGCCGCCCATGACGGCGGTGCTGGTGTTGGAGGCGGCATCGTTGCCCGACAGGAAGAAACAGATAAAGACCAGCACGGGCAGATCGGGAATACGAAACGTCTCGCCAATCAGAATGGTCACGATCACCTGTGCGACGAGCAGCAGGGTATTGCGCATTCTGCCCGGTGCAGGGGCCATTTCCTTGCGCAGAAACGCAAAGGTGGAAGGCGGTTCGGGGCGCGTCAGACGCAGCGCCGTGCCGAGCGCCCGCTGCGCACCGCTCATCGCATCACAACCACAACGACTGTGGCACCGATACGCATCAGATCGGTCGGCGGATTGTCGAGCCTGATACGAACGGGAAAGCGCTGGGCAATACGCACCCAGTTCAGCGTGCGCGGGACTTTGGGCAGACCATTGGCGCTCATGCCTTCATCGGGAACGACACCGGCATTGAGGCTTTCGAGCGTGCCCGTGATGGGGGTGCCGGGCTGGGCCATGGCATAGACCTTGACCTTCTGTCCGGGCACGAGCCCTGTCAGCTGCGTCTCGCGGAAATTGGCGATGGCCCACCATGTCTCGTCATTGACGAGCGTGAAGACAGGCTTGCCTGTCGTGGCGTATTCGCCCGCCGAAATGGTCAGATCTGTCACGATACCATCGCAGGGCGCCCTGACCGTCGTCAGGCGAAGATCGCGCTCGGCTTCACGCAGGACTGCCTGCGCTGCGGCAAGATCGGCGCGCAGGGGGGCAACGCTGCGCACGGCCTGACGGGCTGCAACCGCAGATTGCAGAGCGGACTGCAGACCGGCCTCCGCACTTCTCGTCTCGGCGCGTGCCTGGTCCAGGGCTTCTCTGGTCACGAATCCCTGTTTTTCGAGCGGCGTCAGGCGCGCCTGTGTCGCCTGAGCCAGCGTCAGACGGGCGCGAGCACTCGTTACGGAGCTTGCTTCAGCCCCTGCATGCGAGACCTGAGAACTGACCTGATTGGTCTGCACGTCGATCTGGGCCTGGAGCCCCTCGACCTGCGCCCGCGCCTGCTGCACCCGGTAGGTGTAAGGCTCGGGATCGATCACATAGAGGATCTGCCCGCGCTTGACCTGCTGGTTGTCACGAACGGGCAGGGAAACGATCCTGCCGCTGACCTCAGGAGCCAGATGCACGATATTGGCTGCAATATAGGCATCTTCCGTCCTCGGTCGGCTATGGAGCCGGTCCAGAACGAAAACGCCGAAAATCGCGCAGGCCGCGAGAGAAAGAACCAGAAGCGAAATGCCGCCGATGCGGGAGGGAAGAGAGCGCATGGACATCGCCTAGTGACCGAAGAACACGAGCCAGACCAGAAAGGTCACGGCAACCAGAAACGCAAGATAGGTCAGTATCGGCGCTGGCACGGATTGCTGCATGCCGAGCATCCCGACCACGGCGCGAAGCGAGGAGGCCGCGACAGCACCTATGGCGGCACACAGCATCCATGACGGGAAAAACGAGCCCAGCACGTCCTGCAAAGGAGCACGCGTACAGCCACCCAGCGCCAGAGCAGCCAGAAAGGGAGAAAATCGCAGTAAACCGTTATGCCACCGGGGCAGACTGGAGATAACACGCATGAAAGGCTCGTCAGGATCGCGGAGAAGGCGCGCAGAGTGCAGATTTATAGTTTACATATCAACTAAAATCTTGAGGTTATGTAATGTTTGTGAGCCGACTGTAGAAATATCCCATCAGCAAGACAGGAGAAACTACGCAATTACTGCTATCAGCAATCGTTGAAACCGGATTTTCTGAGGGAAGATGGTGGAGCCAATCGGAATCGAACCGACGACCTCCTGAATGCCATTCAGGCGCTCTCCCAACTGAGCTATGGCCCCGCCGTATCTAGACCGGCCTCTTGGGTCAGGCCAGTGGCGCGGGTATAGCGGGGGGCCAGTCGCCTGACAAGCCCCCAAAACAGTATTTTTTCGCTACGCCGCAATCGCCCCCAGATCGCGCAGGACAGACAGCAATGGCAGGCGCGGCAGGCCAAGTATCGCATCGTGATCGCCATCGATCCTGTCGAACAGCTGTACACCCCGCCCTTCGAGCCTGTACGCCCCGACACAGGAGAGAAGCGCGTCACCTTCTGCCTCTATATAAGCATCGAGAAAGGCGTCACTGAACTGGCGCATCCTCAGCGCGGGCGTTGCGCAATGCTCCCAGAGCTTCTCGCCGTTTCTGTACAGCACGGTTGCCGTCTGAAGATGATGCGTACGCCCCCGCAGAAAAAGCAGTTGTTCACGTATCGCGAGACGGCTGTCCGGCTTGTCGAAACCAATGCCATCGCAGTCCAGAATCTGGTCTGCGGCGATAACGAAATCGGCGCTCGTGAATCGCTGATTCCTGAAAAACTCTAGGGATTTGGCATTTGCGAGCGCCAGTGCGATGTCGCTCTGAGCCGCATTTTCAGCCCGCATACGGTCTCGCAGTACGGCCTCGTCCAGCGCCACCGGGCAGGACACCACCTCAAGCCCTGCATCGCGCAGCAAACCAAGCCGCGCCTTTGATCCACTGGCCAGTACAAGCCTTGTCCGACCGGGATTCGTATGCGCCGACTCCATGGCGAGTCTCCTTTGGAAACAGGGGTGAATGAGTACCGTCAGTACTGGGGTACATGGGGATTGTACGAGGTTTCAGGAGAAGGCGTACCGAGTACCGTGGATTGTACTTTTTCTGGCGATACCAGTGGGTTGTACACAGGCCTTCTGTGGGTATTTCGGGATAACTCACGCAAACGCCTCTAACCAAAGGCTTTATCGTTTGTACACAGTGTTGGTAAGTCGGGGTACGTTTTCGGAAAGATGGGTACCCCGTCATCCACAGGGATCAACCTATCCGACAGGATATCTATCTTTTTTCTTTTATGGTTATTGGTCGGTATGGATAGCGAAATCTCCCCTCGGCCCGTGCCTGCAAAACCGCTCCTGCGCGTCCTCCATGGAGAGGCCGTCTGGCCACCTCCAGTCTGGCTCATGCGTCAGGCCGGGCGTTACCTTCCCGAGTTCCGGGCCGAGCGTGCCAAGGCCGACTTCCTGACACGCTGTACCACCCCTGACATTGCAGCCGAGCTGACCCTTCAGCCCATACGGCGCTACGCCATGGATGGTGCCATTCTGTTTTCCGACATCCTGGTCCTGCCCTGGGCCATGGGTCAGGATCTGAAATTCATCGAAGGACGCGGCCCTGTCATGGAGCCGATCCGCAACAGGGCGGCACTCGATGCCCTGTCTCCTGCCCGCGTAGCCGAAACCGTCGCACCGATCCAGGAAACATTGCGTATCCTGGCCCGTGAACTGCCACAGCCCACCACGCTTCTGGGTTTTGCTGGCAGTCCGTTCACCGTGTCCTGCTACATGGTCGATGGCGGCAGTTCGCGTGAATTCGGGGTGACGCGTGCCATGGCCCTGCAGGATCCGGCGCTTTACGGCGATCTTATCGCCCTGCTGACACAGGCCACGACAGATATGCTGATCGGCCAGATCGATGCAGGTGCCGAAGCCGTCATGCTGTTCGACAGCTGGGCCGGTCTTCTGCCGCCATCGCAGTTCCGCAAGCATGTGATCGCGCCGACACGTGCCATCGTCGAGGGGATTCGTGCCGCCCGTCCCGGCGTGAAGATCATCGGTTTTCCCCGTCTCGCCGGGTTGATGGCCATCGAATATGCCCGCGAGACCGGTGTGGATGCGCTGGCCTGCGATACCTCGGTCGATATGGCCCAGATGGCAGCCCTGTGCCCCTCGACACTGGCGCTCCAGGGCAATCTCGATCCGATCATTCTGCGTAATGGCGGTCAAAGCCTGATCGATGAAGCCCACACTATCCGCAATGCGCTCAAGGGGCGGCCTCATGTGTTCAATCTCGGCCATGGTGTCATGCCCGATACCCCGCCCGAGCATGTCGGCGCGCTGGTCGACGCCGTGCGCGATATCGGCTGATATCCGCTCATGACGACTCCGATCCCCTCGGCGCTTTCAGCTTCCGGTCGGCTGCGTCTCGTGATCTTCGATTGCGATGGCGTACTGATCGACAGCGAAGGGCCATCCTGCCGCCTCGTCGCCCGTTCCGCGCGTGAACACGGTATCGCCCTGAGCGATGAGGAAGCCCTGCATCGTTTTGCCGGCAAGGCACTTGGTCAGGTGAAAAAAGAGCTTGAAGCCGAGACGGGGATCGATCTGGGTGACGATTACGTCGCCGTCATGCAGAACAGGCTTGTCGATCTGATGCGTGAAGAAGCAGCCCCTGTCGAAGGCGCAGGGGCCATGCTTGCAGCTGTGAAGGCTCTGGGTATTCCGTTCAGGGTCGGGTCCAATTCCTCCTGGCCCGAAATGGAGGTGAAATTCGCCCGTGTCGGATTCGCCCCGTTCTTTCCGCGCGATCGTGTGCATTCGGCGCGCGACATGATGCGTCCCAAGCCTGATCCCTATGTGTTTGAGCATGCCGCCCAACAGGAAAGCGTTCCTCCTTCCTGCTGTGTCGTGATCGAGGATTCCGATACGGGTGTCCGTGCGGCGCATGATGCCGGCATGGCCTGTATCCTTCTGCGTCCGGAAGGTCCGTTGCCAGAAACCGTGTGGCCCGGACTGCATCGCATTGCCCATCTGGACGAACTTGCCCCACTCCTGACCCGCATACTCAGGGAGCAGTCATCATGAGCGGTCTTCTTCCGTGGTTTTCCTGGCTCAAGGTGCTCCATATTCTGGCCTTTACGTCATGGATGGCCGGAAATTTCTATCTGCCTCGTCTGTTCGTCTATCATTCCCAGGTTGCGCCCGGCACAGCGGAAAGCGCACGTTTCCAGATCATGGAGCGCCGCCTCCTGCGTGCGATCATGACACCGGCCATGATCGCGACACTGCTTTCCGGCGGTCTCATGGCGTCTCTTCCCGGTGTGATCGACTGGTCGGCACCCTGGTGGTGGATCAAGCTTGTCACTGTGCTGCTTCTCTGCGGTTTCCACGGGTTCTGCGCCCGCTGGCGTCGTGAATTCGCAGAGGACCGGCGTCTGCATCAGGAGCGTTTCTATCGTATCGCCAATGAAGTGCCGACGTTGCTGATGATCGTTATTGTCATCATGATCGTGGTGCGGCCTTTCTCCGGGTAAACTACCCGGCGCGCCCTGGCCTATGCCTGCGAAGAAGCTTACCCCTGCATTCCCGTCTGATCATCAGGCAGGTGTCCAGAGGATAATCGTTCTTCTGGTGGGGATCGGGGCAAAGCCCCGTCGAAGCTGAGACCGGAGAATCTCAGAAATGGCGGTAGAGAAATTCGCCATCGTGACCGGCCTCGGCGGCTTCCATGACCAGCGCATGCCGGTCTGAGCGGGCGCAGACAGGATCGGTTGCTGCGGCGTCTCCGGTCAAAGCGAGGGCCTGACAGCGACAACCGCCCCAATCCACTTCCTTGAGGCTACAGGAGCGGCACGGCTCGGGCATCCAGTCCGTGCCGCGAAACAGGTTGAACAGGGGGGAGTCCTGCCAGATCGCGCCGAGGGAATCCGTTGCGACGCTGGGGAAAATGACGTTCGGAATGGTTTCGGCAGCGTGGCAGGGCAGAACCTTGCCTGATGGGGTGATGTTGACGAAACGCTGGCCCCAGCCACCCATGCAGGGCTTGGGCTGGTCGGCGTGATAATCCGGGGTGACGTAATCGATCGCGAGACTGTTCCCGAAACGGGCGCGGGCTTTTACCACGGCATCGGTCGAGGCTTCGAGCTGGGCCGCAGACGGCATGAGCAGATCGCGGTTTTTCAACCCCCAGCCGTAATACTGGGTATGGGCAATCTCGACACGCCCTGCACCGAGGTCATGGGCGAGGTCGAGCATGGCAGGCACACGCGCAACGTTTTCGCGATGCACCACGAAGTTCAGCGTAAGAGGAATGCCTCGCGCCTTGATGAGACGGGCCGCATTAAGTTTTTTTGCCTGTGCGCCGCGTAGCCCGCCAATGCGTTCTGCACCCTCTTCCTCGACATCCTGAAAGGAGAGCTGGATATGATCGAGTCCGGCCTCATCGAGCGCGGCCAGCGTGGTTTCCGTGATGAGCACGCCGGAGGTGATGAGATTGGTGTAGAGATTGAGCGACGAAGCGTGACGCACCAGTTCGGGCAGGTCGTTGCGCGCCATGGGTTCACCGCCGGAAAAGTGAACCTGCAACACCCCAAGGGCAGCCGCTTCGTCCAGCACGCGCACCCAGTCGGCCGTCGAAAGCTCCGATGCCCGTCGTTCCAGATCGATCGGATTGGAACAATAGGGACAGGAAAGCGGACAGCGATGAGTCAGCTCGGCCAGCAAACTCATGGGCGGGGGCACGAGACTCATAATTCTGGCCCTTCTGATTCTGGTCCTTCGGAGCTGCGGACAGTCTGATCGGGCTCTTGCCGGTCGAATACATCTGCGCTGGGCATCTTCCGGTCGAGCACCTTCTGGTCGAGCAGGGAGGCCAGAAGGGTCTGCACATCGGTAGCAATCGTGTCGCGCGGAGCCTGATAGGTCTCGGCAAGCGTATCGATGATTGTACCGAGCGGGCGCGAGCCATCGACAAGACGCAATATCGCAGCGGCTACCGGATCGGCAATGAACGCTTTTTCAGGCGCCTGAATAAGCCAGACATCGCGCACGCGGTCATGCTGAAGCCGATGACCGCGTGTAAATTTCAGAACGCTGCTTTCCGAAACGCTCACGCGCTGAAGGCCTCGGGCGTATGAGCGCCTGCAAATGCGCCGGGGGCCGGGTGGCCTTCCATATACACGTGCTGAAGCGCGTCGAGCATGGTCCAGAGCACGTTGCACTTGAAAATCAGCGCATCGATGACTTCCTTCTGGCGCTCGGCAGTGCGGGCATGTTCCTTGACATAGGCCAGTGCAAAATCGGAATCCCGCGGGGCTTGGGTCAGGCGCGGTGCGAAATAGGCGAGGGTCTCTTCAGAAATGAAGTCATAATGGCGCAGCATGCCGGAGACGCGCTCGCTGATAATGGTCGGCGAGAACAGCTCTGTCAGCGATGAGGCGACGGCAGCCAGAACAGAGCGATCGCGCACGTAATGCACATAGGCTTCGACAGCAAAACCCGTCGCGGGCAGCATGCCCTGCAGGCTTTCGACATAATCGCGCGACAGTCCAAGACCGTCCGTCAGTTTCAGCCAGCGCGCAATACCGCCTGTGCCGGGTTCGGTGCCGTCATGATCCTCAAGGCGGCGGCGCCATTCGCGACGCAGCTCTGCTGTCGGCAGGCGGGCGAGCAGCGTGGCATCCTTCACCGGGATGGAGGCCTGATAATAATAGCGGTTGAGAGCCCAGGCCTGAACCTGCGTGCGGTTGAGCTTGCCGTCATGCAGGGCACGATGGAACGCATGACGGTTGTGATAGCGCTCGGCACCGATTTCACGCAGGCGGGCTTCAAGGGCGTCGGGGGACAGAACCGTCATGAATGATCTCCAAATGTCAGGCGCAGGCCGTCTTCGCCGATCGTCCAGCCTGCCTCTTCTGCCGTCCGGCGCTCCGGCGAGTCCGGAATCAGGACGGGATTCGAGTTGTTGATATGAATGAAGATACGATGGATCGGTGCATCGTGAAGGGTTGCGATGATGCCCTGTGGGCCTGACATCGAGATATGACCCATACGCAGACCGGTTTTGGGGCTCAGACCGGCACGGATCATCTCGTCATCGCGCCAGAGCGTGCCTTCCATGAATAGGGCATCGGCGCGACGGATACGCTCGCGTATGGCAGGGGTAAGATCGGCACAGGCTGGCAGGAAGACCATGCTGTGCTGCCCATCCGAAATTTCCAGCCCGATGGTTTCGCCCTTCTGGCTCGGCAGATGCTCGGCATAGAGCGGGGCCTTTCCCGGCACATCGAAGGCTCTCAGCGTAAGCCCGGATGCTGTTCCATCCTTGTTGGGCAGGGCGACAGGGTGCTCTTCATCCAGAAACAGGCGCGGCACGATCTCGCGATTGACGGACTCGAAAATCGGATTGGCATCGAGCTGTGCCAGCGTGGCAGCAGTGCCATAGAGATTGAATGGCTCGCGTTCACGCAGGGTCAGAAGTCCGGTGATGGAGTCGATCTCGCCATTGGTCAGGATTACCCCCTGTATGGGTGTCGAACGCACGGCATCTCGCGCATGGAGCTCCGGCGTTGCCAGAATCTGTGCGCGCAGATCGGGGGAGGCATTGAGCAAAAACCAGTTCCTGCCATCGCCACTGACAGCGAGCGAGGCCTGGCTGCGGGAAGGGATCTTGCCTTCACGGGCAGCGCGACATGCAGGGGCGTTTGAATTCCATTGTGGAAATCCACCCCCTGCGCCACTGCCGAGAACGATGATATCGAGCATGGTCAGGATCGGTCTGTTTGTGATCGGTCTATGGAAAGGCTTTCAGCCCGGCCAGAAACGACAACAGCCGCACATGGGGTGCGGCTGTTGCGTGTAGACGGTCCGGTGAAGAACTTACTTCTTCTGGCCGCAGACATAGGAGTTGATTTCGGCGCCGAGCGGAATTTCGGTAACCTTAGGTGTGTTCCAGGCCATGACGATATCCTTCAATGAGACAATGTGCTGAGACAGCTTAAAGATAGAACCTGAAAATGGGTTGCAAGCCAACGTGATTCAACCCAATTAAATGTAACGTGCATCACGTTGATGGCAACGTTTATGGTCCCGGGCTGTTGATCGGTGGTCATGACGGCATCTTGTTCACGCCGCAACCGCCTTCAGGAAAGATACGCCCGCCATGTCAGACCCGTCTCTGACTTCGGAAACAGCACAGCCTGAACACGGACACACGGGTAGACCGCTGCATGATGAGCCGCTCCGGCGTGGCACGTCGAAAGACAGAAAGCCGCAGATCATGCCCGAAGGCAACGATATTGGCGGAAAAGGCGAGGGACTTCAGGCCGGCATCATACGCAAGGCCATGCTGCGACACAGCCTGAGCGTGCGCGATGTCTGTATCCTGATCCTGTCTCTGCTTGCTGTCTTCTACACGCTGTATTTCGCTGCCGATATCGTTCTGCCCTTCGTGTTTGCCATGGTGGTCAATCTGCTCATGATCGGGCCGATGCGTTTTCTGCATGGCAGGCTGCGCATTCCAAAGCCCATCTCGGCCCTGCTGCTGATCATTGCCATGTTCCTGATCGTGGTCTGTATCGGCACAGCCATTTCCGTGCCTGCCGCCGCGTGGCTGACCAAGGTTCCGCAAAGCCTGCCCGCACTCCAGCAGAAACTCGCCTTTCTTCAGGGGCCAATCGACTCCATACAGCGTGGCTACCTGCGTGTGGTCTCCATGATGAACAGCAGTCCGCATCATCATGTCAGTGTTTCGGCTGCCGCAGCCTCGTCGGGGTCGAGCGGAGCCGAAACACTGCGTGTCTGGGGTTCGTCATTCCTGATAGGCACGCGCGCCTTCGTCGGCGAGTTCTTCACCATGCTGCTGATGCTGTTCTTCCTGATGACCGAGGGAGACAGTCTGCTCAGGCGTATTGTCGAGATCATGCCGACCTATGCCGATAAACGACGCATGGTGCAGATCACGACGCAGATAGAGCGCAATGTGTCGCTTTATCTGGCGACCATCACCATCATGAATCTTCTGGTCGGTCTGCTCAATCTGCTGCAATGCTGGCTGACCGGCATGCCCAACCCGCTTTTGTGGGGCGTGCTGGCCTTCCTGCTCAATTATGTGCCGATCATCGGACCGCTCACCGGTGTGGTCGTCTATTTCTGCGTGGCGCTCATCAGCTTTCCCTCTTTCCTGATGTCGCTGCTGCCGCCGGCCATCTATCTGTGCATCCATATCCTTGAGGGGGAGACGATCACCCCCATGCTTCTGGCCAAGCGATTTACGCTCAACCCGGTGCTTGTCATGGCCTCGCTGCTCTTCTGGGACTGGATGTGGGGCATCGGTGGCGCGTTTCTTTCCGTGCCCATGCTCGCCGTGTTCAAGATCTTCTGCGATCATATCGGCGCCCTGACACCGATAGGCCATGTGCTTGGCGGCCCGGTCCGCCCAAGGTCGTTGCGCACGCTTGGACCTGAGGTCAAACCGGACATGCCAGGCTGAAATATACCGGGCTGAACCGGTCGGTCAGAGCATTGTTACGGTTAAACTAGCGATAACAGGGCGTATGACATGAAATTATCATGCGTTCTTTTGTGCAAAACTCTATTAAAAGGCGGTTTCGACCGTTTGCGACCGCTAGCGGGAAGAATGTCGTTCAGCTAAAGGCTTTGCGACAAACTGTTTCAATGCCCGCTGAGCCGAGGTTTCGATGCGCTCCCATGACGGACTTGCCTGACCATGCAGGCACCTCCTCTTCGCCGCCTGGGTCTGGCTGCGATCCTCGCTATTGTGCTGCTCGGGGTCGTTATCGCGATCGTTCATGAGCATGCTGGCCCGCGAGCCGGTCGTCCGGTCAACCAGCTCACACGTGAGAACGGCATGGTCATCGTAACGGATGACTCTCCGCTCATGAAACGTCTTCATGTCGATACGGTAAAGACCAGTGTGCTGGCGCACGGTCTGCGCGTGCCCGGCACGGTGCAGGCCGAGCCGCGACGCAGCATCAATATTCTGACGCCGGTTACCGGTCATGTTGTCAGGACCGATCTGCAGCCGGGCCAGATCGTGCACAAGGGCGATGTCCTTGCTGTTCTGGCCTCCGGAGATCTCGATCAGGCTTATGCCGATCTGCTGAAGGCACGCGCGCAGGAAACGTATCAGGAGCGTGTGGTCAAACGCGCCCAGGACGTTCTGGCCATTGGCGGTAATGCACGCAAGGATCTGGACTCCGCCAGCAACGATTTGGCCCAGGCCCGTGCCGAACGCCAGCGTGCAGAGCGCCGTCTTGAATCGCTTAATAGCCGCACCGATCAGGATGGCGAGGGGCTGGTGAGGCTCGTAGCCCCTGTCGATGGGCTTATTGCAAGCACGACACTCGCACCGGGTGTGAACATTACGGATGCGACCGCAGTGCAGGCCGTTCTGCTCGATCTTGCGCAGGTCCAGATCGATGCTGAAATTCCCGAGGAGTCCCTCGGTATGGTGACAGTCGGCCAGCAGATGACCGCACAGATGATCGCGCTTCCGGGGCGTCACTGTACGGCACCCATCCAGTCTGTCGACCCGCAGCTTCATAACGACACACGTCGCATGGTTGCACATATCCTGTGCGACAATGCCGATGGTATGCTTCGCCCCAACATGTTTGCCGACGTCGAGATTGCCGTGCAGCAGCCCGATATGGTCATCATCCCCAAGACGGCGCTTCTGATGAATAACGACCGTCTGACTGTTTTCGTCCAGGATGGCGCACCCATGCATTTTCGCCGTCGCCCGGTCACGGTGAGCTATGACGAGGGTGAGACCGTGCGTGTTCTTTCCGGCCTGCAGAGCGGTGAGCACATCGTGACGCGTGGTGCCATTCTTCTCAATGATAACGACTGATCTGTCAGCGCCGCGAGTGAGAGCTTCCTGATCCGTGATTGCGACCCTGATTTCATGGTGCTTCGCGCGCCGTCATATCGTCTTTATCTGCGCTGTATTTCTGGCGCTCGCCGGGGGCTATGCCTGGCGTGTGCTGCCTGTCGAGGCCTATCCCGATCTGGGTGCGGTCAACGTGCAGGTAACGACACAGGTTTCAGGCCTCGCTGCCGAAGAAATGGAACAGCAGGTCACGGTACCGCTCGAACGCGCTCTGGCCGCTGTCCCTGGCGTGACCGAAAGCCGTTCCAGCAGCACGTTCGGCCTGTCCCTGATCACGCTTATCTTCCATGATGGTGTCGATGTCTTTACCGCGCGTCAGCTTGTGCTGGAACTGCTCGGCACAGCGAGCATGCCCGATGGCGTGACCCCGCAGCTCGGCCCTATTACCGGGCCGGCAGGCGAGATTTTCCGCTATACGCTGGAATCGGATTCGATGGATCTGATGCAGCTTTCGGATGTGCAGCGCTGGATTGTCATCCCCACGCTCCAGCGTGTGCCGGGTATCGTCAACGTCAATAATTTCGGTGGACTGACGCGCGAGTATCAGCTCGTCCTCAAGCCCGATGCCCTGCTGCGTTACGGTCTGAGCACCGATGACGTGGTCAATGCCATCAAGAACAACAATGCCAATGCCGCAGGTGGACGTATCACGCGCGGCGAGCAATCCTATATCGTGCGCGGCGTGGGCATGATCCACACGCTGGATGACATGAAGCGCATTGTCGTGGCGCAGCATAACGGCACGCCTGTGCTGCTGAGCGATCTGGGCCAGGTCCAGTTCGGCCACCAGATACGCGAGGGCATTCTGGGCAAGGACAACAATCCCGATACCATCGAGGGTATCGTGACCATGCTGTCCGGCGCCAATCCCTCGCTTGTTCTGGATAACGTGCATAGCGTGGTGAACGGTTTGCAGGAGCGACTCAAGCCGCTCGACGTGCGTCTGGTGCCCTATATCGACCGCGACAATCTGGTGAAGGCCACCACGCATAAGGTCGGTGAGACCATGGTCGAGGGTATCGGCCTCGTTCTGGTCATTCTGACCCTGTTCCTGGGCAGCCCGCGCAGCGCCGTGGTGACCGCCGTGACCATTCCGCTCGCACTGTCGACCGTTTTCGTGCTGATGCATTTCTTCGG
Organism: Asaia lannensis NBRC 102526; assembly: GCF_024054035.1. GTDB lineage: Bacteria > Pseudomonadota > Alphaproteobacteria > Acetobacterales > Acetobacteraceae > Asaia > Asaia lannensis. The sequence continues at coordinate 34,631 of NZ_JAMXQU010000006.1, read as the reverse complement.
CATGTCGGCCAATCTGTTTTCGCTGGGCGCCATCGATTTCGGCGTGATCGTGGATGGGGCCATCGTGATTACCGAGGCGATCCTGCGTCTGCGCGAGGAATCGCCAGAAGCCACGCTGACCAGTACGGAAGTGCTGAGCGTGGCGCGTATTGCCGGACGCTCGATCTTCTCCTCGACGCTCATCATCATTGTCGCCTATTCGCCGCTCTTCGCTTTCGAGGGGAGCGAGGGCAAGCTGTTCCGTCCCATGGCTTATACGGTCAGCTTCGCGCTGATCGGCGCGCTGGCCTGTTCGCTCTGCCTGATCCCGACGCTGAGCTATCTGGCCCTGCACAGACCAAAACGCATCTGGCACAATACCCCGCTCGAAGCCCTTCATCGTGCCTATGAGCGCGGGCTCAACCATATGCTTGCGCGCCCGCTCGTCACTTATATCGGTGGTGGCGTGGCGCTGCTGTCTGTGGTCGTTCTGGGAGCGACGGTCGGTCGCGAATTCCTGCCCGATCTGGATGAGGGCGCACTCTGGCTGCAGGTGCAGCTGCCCACCGGTATTTCCCTCGATGAAGGCAGCCGTATCGCCAGTGAAGTGCGTTCGGCTGTGCGTGAATTCCCCGAAACGTCCTATGCCATTACCCAGCTCGGCCGTAACGATGACGGTACCGATCCCTGGACATTTTCGCATATCGAAATGCCGGTCGGGCTCAAACCCTACGATCAATGGGCCAGCGGCGAGACCAAGGCCCAGTTCATTGCACGCCTGCGCGAGCGTCTCTCCCAGATTCCCGGAATCAGCTTCGGGATCAGCCAGCCGATTCAGGATGGCATGAACGATCTGGTTGGCGGCGCCCACTCGCCGCTGGTGCTGCGCGTCTATGGCAATGATTTCCACGAACTGCGCCGTATTGGCCGTCAGATCGTGAGCATTCTGCATGATGTGCCCGGTACGACCGATGCGTCGATCTTCCAGGAGCCGCAGATTCCACAGCTCATGGTGACGCCAAGACGCGAGCTGGCCGCACGTTATGGCATTAACGTGTCCGATATCAGCACCGTGGTGCAGAACGCGATCGGCGATGGCGCGATCACACAGGTCTACGTGGAAGACCGCGTTTACAACGCAACGCTTCATGTCGGCGCACATGATCTGACCGATCTGGCATCGATACGCGCGCTTCCGCTGCGGTCGACCGATGGGGCGCCTGTGACACTATCGGAAGTGGCGGATGTCGGGCTGCATATGGGCGAGAGCAATATCGCCCATGAAATGGGCGAGCGTCAGATCACCATTCGTGTCGATAATGGCCAGCGCCCTCTGTCGCAGTATCTGGAAGATGCACAAAAGCGGATTGCCTCGCAGGTTCATTTCGACCCGCGCAAATATCGCCTGCAATGGGCTGGCAGTTTCGAGCAGGAGCAGCGTGCGCAGGCCCGTCTGGGTGTAGCGCTGCTGGTGATGTTCGCCGTCATGCTGCTGCTGCTGTTCATGGAATTCGGCACCTTCCGTCATGCCGTGCTGGTGCTCAGCGTCGTGCCGCTGGCCACGCTGGGTGGGCTGATCGCGCTTCATCTGCGTGGCGAGACGCTCAATATTGCCACCGCTGTCGGCTTTATCGCGCTGTTCGGCGTGGCGGTGCAGAACGGCATTATCATGATTGCGGCCATCAACCGTCATCATCGTGCGGGTCTGAGCATTCATGATTCCGTGCTGGCGGGTGCCGCAGAGCGTTTCCGTCCCGTGCTCATGACCGCCACCGTTGCCAGCGCTGGCATGCTGCCTGCTGCTCTTGCCACAGGTGTCGGCACCGATGTGCAGCGCGGTCTGGCCACTGTCGTCGTGGGTGGTCTGGGTATTGCAACCTTGCTGACCCTGTTCGTTCTGCCCGTGTTTTTCTTCGAGCTCGAGCATTACATCGAACGCCGCAAGGCGCGCCGTTCGGGAGGTGTGTCATGAAACGCCGTGTGCTTCTGACCTGCGCCGCCGGTCTGACCCTGTCGGGCTGTGCCATCGGGCCGAATTTCCATCGTCCCGACATGCTCAAAAGCAGCGCCTATCAGAGCCATGCCCTGCCTGCCGCCATTCATGGCACGGCCGATAGCGGATCGGCTGGCGCCGCCCAGACCCTGTCGCGCGGGGCCGATCTGTCGGGAGAGTGGTGGAAGGCATTTGGCGTACCGCAGCTCGATGGACTTGTGGCGCGTGCGCTGAAGAACAACCCGTCTCTCCAGTCGGCTCAGGCAGCGCTCAAGGCGGCCTATGAACAGACCAAGGTGGCCGGGGCTCCCTTGCTGCCGAGTATCTCGGCCTCGTTCAACCCGACACGCAACAAGACCTCCAAGGCCTTGTCGCCCGTGCCGGGCAATAACGAGATGCTCTATAACCTGCATACGTTGCAGCTGAATATTTCCTACCAGCCCGATCTGTGGGGGGGCTTGCGTCGTCAGGTCGAAAATCAGGCTGCGCAGGCAGAGATGCAACGCTTTCAGCTGGTGGCGACAACCAACACGCTGATCAATACGCTGATCGTCGGGCTCATCACCCAGTCGAGCCTCAATGCCCAGATTGTGGCAGCAGAAGACATTATTGCCAATCAGCAGAAGCTTCTGGGCGTGATGGAAAAGCAGTTCCGTCTTGGCGATATTTCCGAAGCCCAGCTTCTGGCCCAGAAAGCGGCGCTCACACAGGCGCAGGCCATTCTGCCACCTTTGCATTTACAGGCCGAGCAGGCACATGACCAGATTGCCGCCCTTGTCGGCACGACACCGGACGAAATGCTGCCCGAAATCCCGCTGGAAGCCTATCGTCTGCCTGCTACCCTGCCTGTCAGTCTGCCCAGTGCCCTTCTGGTCCAGCGGCCCGACATCCGTGCTGCCGAAGCGCAGATGCATAGTGCCAGCGCGCAGGTGGGTGTCGCGATTGCCAATCGTCTGCCGAACGTGCAGCTTTCTGCCACGCCGGGTCAGGCCATCAATGCCATGAGCCAGTTCTTCACGCCCGGCTATGGCAACTGGTCGATCGGCGCCATGGTAGCCCAGCCGATTTTCCAGGGGTTCGAGCTGATGCATCTGGAGCGTCAGGCACGCGATAATCTTCTGGCGGCGACCGAGCAGTACAAGAATACCGTGCTGACCTCGATGCAGAACGTGGCCGATACGCTGCATGCGCTTCAGGACGATTCCGATGCTCTGACCATCAGCGCCGCCAATGAAGATGCCGCCGTACGCAGCCTGCGTATTTCGCAAAGCCAGATGTCCTATGGCGATATCAGCCCGGTATTGCTGCAGGCTGCAGTACAGATCGAGCTTGAGGCGCGCCTCACCCTGATCCAGGCCAAGGCCACGAGATTTACCGATAGTGTGGCCCTGTTTCAGGCTCTGGGGGGAGGGTGGTGGCATCGTAACGATACCGCTATGAAGATTCCCTCGACAGACTGGCACGCGGCGTTCTGACCCGGTTCGGATCTCCGTGCGCCCGGCGCGCATCAGGAGATCCGACGCTTATGAGATTCCCCCGCTCTTCACGCCTCGCCCTGATGGGGCTTGGCTGTCTTCTTGCCTCGACCACGGCGCTTGCAGCCCCTGCTGCCTCGTCGGACAACAGGGCGGCTGCCGCGTTCGATCGTCTTCTGGATGAGGAATGGCAGTATCAGCTGAAAAACGCGCCAGAACTCGCCACGTCGATTGGCGATTACCGCTATAACGACCGCTGGAGCGATCTGTCCCTCGCTCATATCCAGGCCTCCGTGCCGGTTCTTGCGGGCTTTCTGAAGAAGTTCGAGGCTATCGCGCCGGCCTCGCTCGACGATCAGCGCCAGATCAGCCGTGCCATGATCATCCAGCAGATCCAGGACACGCTCGAGGGGATCCGTCTCAAGACCTATGAGATGCCCATAGACCAGATGAACGGCGCCCAGCTGCAATATCCGGGCTTCGTGTCGAGCATTCCTTTCAATACGACAAGGCAGTACGAGGACTACCTTGCCCGTCTGCGCGCCATTCCCAAGGCGATCGATCAGGTGATCGCGCTTGCACGCCTTGGAGAAAAAGACGGATTGATGCCGCCGCGGTTCCTGCTTGAAAAGGCCGAGCAGCAGGTCGAGCAGATTGCCGCACCCGCCGGCGAGAAAAGCCCGTTTGGCGAACCCGTCACAAGATTCCCTGCTGCCGTTCCAGCTGCCGATCAGGCACGCCTGCGCAAGGCCATCCTGACGGCCATCGATCACGATGTACGACCGGCCTATCAGCGTCTCGCGACGTTCATGAAGCAGGGTTATACGGCCCATGGTCGCACGCAGGATGGCGTCTGGGCCCTTCCCGGTGGCGATGCGCTTTACCGCTATGACATTCGCACTCTGACCACCACCACCATGTCCCCGAAGGAAATTCATCAGCTCGGGCTCGATCAGGTGGCAAAGATCGAGGGTGAAATGGGTGAAATTGCCCATAAGCTCGGCTTTGCCGATCTGGCTGCCCTGCGCGCTTCGGTTGCGAGGGACCCCAAACTCTACGCCACTTCGCGCGAGCAGATCATCGATCTGTACCGCAAGTATATCGCACAGATGGAGCCCGCTCTCCCTCGCGATTTCGACAGGATCCCGACCACAAAGCTGGAGGTGCGTCCGGTCGAGCGTTACCGTGAAGCCGAGGCTGCCGGTGCCGAGTATCATCAGGGCACACCCGATGGCTCTCGTCCCGGTATCGTGTTCGTCAATACCGGCGATTACGCCAAGCGCGACATCTACACGATTGAAGATACAGCCTATCATGAGGGCGTACCGGGGCATCACTTCCAGATATCCACGGCACAATCCCTGCCACTGCCGCCTTTCCGCCAGCAGGGCTTCTATAACGCCTATATCGAAGGCTGGGCGCTGTACGCTGAGGGGCTTGGCAAGGAAATGGGGTTCTACAAGGATCTCTACAGCGATTACGGACGTCTGAATGGCGAGCTTCTGCGTGCCGATCGCCTTGTGCTCGATACCGGCGTGCATGACCTGCACTGGACACGTGCCCAGATGCTGGCGTTCTTCCATGCGCATCCGCCGACCAGCGAACCGGATATGCAGGCCGAGACAGACCGCTATATCGCCTGGCCCGGTCAGGCTCTGGGCTACATGCTCGGCCAGCAGACCATTCTGCGTCTGCGCGAAAAGGCAAAGACCGAACTGGGACCGAAATTCGATATCCGCAAGTTCCACGATGTCGTCCTCTCAGGCGGCGCTATGCCGCTGAACCTGCTTGCCGACCGGGTGGATGCCTGGATCAGTCAAGTGAAAGCCCGGAACTAGGCTTTCCGGGACAAGCGGGGTTCTGCCCCGCACCCGCCAGAGGACAGTCGTTCTCTGGTCACCTGCTCGATCCCGAAGGACCTTGTTCCTTTGCGGATCGAGCAGAGCCCTGAAACCTGCAGCCGGGGGCGAGGCAGATAAAAAAACTGCCATTCCGGATTTCAGTCGTTTCCAGTTCCCCCCGAACAGGGCAGGATCGGGGGGATATGTCATTGACTTCTTCCTCCCCCGGCGAGACGCCCCCGAAAGAGCACGATCTTCAGGAGCCTCTGCCCGAGGTCGATCTGAAGGCAACCCGAGCGGCACGTTTCGTGCATGGCAGCATTATGCGCCATGTTGTCGTCATGGCGGGAACTGGTGCCATCGGTCTGATGGCCGTCTTTGCGGTCGATCTGCTCAATTTCTGGTATGTCTCGCATCTGCACGATCCGGCCCTGACGGCTGCAATCGGCTTTGCCGCAGCACTCGGTTATGTACAGGTGGCGGTATCGATCGGTATGACGATCGGGCTCGGTGCCGTGATCGGCAGGATGATCGGCGCGCGTCGTGTCATCCGGGCCCGTCGCTTTGCATCGGCCTTTATGGTGGTGATGGTCGGCGTGGCTGCTGTGCTGGGATGTCTGACCGCTGTGCTGGCCTCGTTTCTTCTGGCTCTGCTCGGCGCCAGGGGGGAGGCGTTGCAACAGGCCACCGGCTTTCTGCATCTCGTTTCACCGGCTCTGCCTCTGGTCTGCTACGGCATGGCGCAATCCGCGCTGCTGCGCTGTGTGGGCGATGCACGACGATCGATGCAGGTGACGCTGGTCGGTGCCTTCGTTTCCGCCATTCTCGATCCGATCCTGATTTTCGGATTTCATATGGGCCTGACAGGGGCTGCGATCAGTACCATCATCTCGCGTGGAACGGTGGTGCTTTTCGGCTTCTTCAGCCTGCGCGATCACCGCATGCTCGAATGGCCGCGTTTATGGGCGATTGCGCCGGCTACGCGTCAGATCGGTGCTGTCGCCCTGCCTGCCATTGCGACCAATCTGGCAACGCCTGTCGGCGGGCTGTTTACCACACATTTCATGTCGCGTTTCGGGCTCGATGCCATTTCAGGACAGGCGACGATTGAGCGTATCGTGCCAGTGGCTTTCGCTTTCGTTTTTGCGCTGACAGGATCTGTCGGGCCGATCATGTCGCAAAATCTCGGCGCAGGTAAAAAGGATCGTGTGCGCGAAACGCTCTATGCATCGCTGAAGCTGACAGGCCTGTGCGTGTTGCTGACCTGGGCGATACTGGCAGCGTTCCATATGCCGATCCTGCATCTGTTCGCCTCGAAGGGCGTTGCCATCCGCATCGTGACACTCTTCTGCTGCTGGCTGGTGGCGAGCTATTTTTTCGTCGGATTGCTGTTCGTCTCCAACACGGCATTCAACAATCTGGGTCATCCGCTCTATTCGACCGGATTCAACTGGGGGCGGGCCACGCTTGGAACGATCCCCTTCGTCTGGATCGGGGCGCATTACGGCCCGATCGGTATTCTGATCGGACAATCGCTCGGCGTGGTGATTTTCGGGAGCGTTGCCGCATTGACGGCGTTCAGGGTGATCCGTCGCCTCTGAGCCAGCATATGTGGCGTCACACCTGATTTATCTGCGTGCCCGGTTGACTATAGCTCCAGGATAACAGTCTGTACGATGATGAATTATAGAATTGTATGGGACAATATAAATAATAAAAAATTATGAAATGTGCTATTTTGTTATTATAAAGAACATTACCACATGTAAATAAATATCAATTATAGAACTAAACAATTATACTGGACGTTTATTGAGTTATTACCATTATAATGTCATTCATTGTTAGAGAATGATTTGAATATTCCAATTTTCGAATGAAAAGTTTGTCATAGAAAAGCAATAGGACGACATATCAATGTGATTTGTTATATATGACGTCTTTCCATGATGCCCATTCACCTTGTAATCAGGGCGTATCGGTAGGAGATGACGGCACTAACTGTCGCTCCGGTAAAATGCTGTGACTGAGAGTAGCAATGCGAATATTGTTGACAGGTGGCTGTGGTTTCATCGGGTCTGCTGTGGTCAGGCATCTGATCCGTCAGACCGATCATGAGGTTCTCAATGTGGATTGCATGACTTATGCAGCCTCTGAAGAGACCGTGGGTGAGGTTGCTTCCGATCCGCGTTATCGCCATGCCGCCGTTAACATCGTCAATGGCGTCGAACTTTCGAAGCTGTTCGAGGAATACCGTCCCGATGCGGTGATGCATCTTGCGGCCGAGAGCCATGTCGATCGTTCGATCGACGGTCCGGGTGTATTCGTCGAGACGAACGTAACCGGCACCTATGCGCTTCTCGAAGCCGCACGCCGCTACTGGCAGACGCTCGATGCCGCAGCCCAGAAGGCATTTCGTTTCCATCACATCTCGACGGATGAGGTGTTCGGTCATCTCGAACTCGACGATCCGCCGTTCACCGAGACGACGCCCTACGATCCGCGTAGCCCGTATTCTGCTTCGAAAGCAGCCTCGGACCATCTGGTGCGCGCCTGGTATCATACCTACGGCCTGCCCACTTTCGTAACCAACACCACGAACAATTACGGCGTCTGGCACTTCCCTGAGAAGCTGATTCCGCTGGTGACGATCAACGCGCTTGAAGGCAAGGAATTGCCTGTTTACGGCAAGGGCGAGAATATCCGTGACTGGCTGTTTGTCGAGGATCACGCCGAGGCTCTGGTCAAGGCCGTCGAACAAGGACAGCCGGGCGAGACCTATGCCATTGGTGCCCGTCAGCCGCGTACCAATCTCGATGTGGTCAAGACCATCTGCGCCGTACTCGACGAGCTGTCGCCCGACCCGGCAGGGCCGCGCGAGCGTCTGATCCGCTTTGTGACGGATCGACCCGGCCATGATTTCCGCTACGAAATCGACCCCAGCCATGCCGAGAAGGCTCTGGACTGGAAGGCAAAGCACGATTTCGAAACGGGCATTCGCCGCACGGTCCAATGGTATCTCGATAACCGCAACTGGTGGGAAGGTATTCGCGCCCGCCGTTACACCGGACAGAGACTGGGAACAAAAGCATGAACGCCGTCACTGCATCCAAGCCGATGAAGGGCATTCTTCTTGCCGGTGGGTCTGGCACACGCCTGCATCCCATGACGCTCGCGACCTCGAAGCAGCTGCTTCCGGTCTATGACAAGCCGATGATCTATTATCCGCTGACCACGCTCATGCTGGCTGGCATTCAGGATATCATGATCATCTCCACGCCTCACGATCTGCCTCAGTTCAAGCGTCTGCTTGGCGACGGATCGCAGTTCGGTGTGCGTTTCGAGTATCGCGAGCAGCCTTCTCCCGACGGTCTGGCTCAGGCATTCCTGATTGCTGAAGACTGGATCGATGGCTCTCCCTGCGCTCTGGCGCTTGGCGACAACCTGATTTTTGCTGATCATCTGGGCGTTCTGCTGCGTGCAGCGGCTGCCCGCCCGGAAGGAGCGACGGTCTTCGCCTATCAGGTGCGTGACCCCGAGCGTTACGGCGTGGTCAGCTTCGATGAAAGCGGTCGTGCGCTCGGTATCGTCGAAAAGCCCACCGAACCTGAGTCCAACTGGGCCGTGACCGGTCTGTATTTCTACGATCATCGCGTTGTGGAATTCGCCAAGAAGGTGAAGCCGAGCCCGCGCGGTGAACTCGAAATCACCGATCTGAACCAGATGTATCTGGAAGAAGGCACGTTGCAGGTCGATCGTCTGGGACGAGGCTGCGCGTGGCTCGATGCCGGCATGCCGGATAGTCTGATGCAGGCCGGTCTGTTCGTTCAGACCATTCAGTCGCGTCAGGGCATGCTGGTTGGCTCACCGACCGAAGTGGCCTATCGTATGGGCTTCATCGATCGCGAACAGCTCATGGCTCAGGGCAAGGCCAAAGCGAAGACGGATCTTGGCCGCATGCTGCTGGAACTCGCAAACCAGACCCATTCGGGCAGGAACTAGGAGATACGCCATGAAAGTCGAACGTCTCGCCATTCCTGACGTCATCCTCGTCACGCCGCAGCGCTTCAGCGATTCGCGCGGGTTTTTCTCTGAGACCTATAACCATCAGAAGATGGTCGAAGCCGGAATCGACCTGACTTTCGTACAGGATAACCAGAGCCTTTCGGTACAGAAGGGCGTGGTACGCGGTCTGCATTGTCAGGTTGCCCCCTATGTGCAGGGCAAGCTGGTTCGTTGTACCAAAGGCGCGATCTGGGATGTGGCGATCGATGCCCGTACCGGTTCGCCAACCTACGGCAAATGGGTTGCAGCCGAACTTTCGGAAGAGAACTGGTCCCAGCTCTGGGTGCCTCCCGGCTTTCTGCATGGTTTTGTGACGCTGCAGGAAAACACAGAGGTGCAGTACAAATGCACATCGCTCTACGACAAGGCTTCGGAGCGCGCCGTGATCTGGAACTGTCCGCATCTCGCCATCGACTGGCCGATCAGCGCCGATGAGGTCGTTTTGTCCGACAAGGACAAGGTCGCGCCGCATTTCACTGAAGCCAAGGGGTGGTTCCAGTACTCATGAGCAAGACATCCGATAAACCGATACTGGTCACGGGTGGGCAGGGTCAGCTCGCCACGTCGCTCAGAAAGCTCGGTGGCGATCGAGTTGTTATCGTTGGTCGCCCTGAATTCGACCTTGCCAAGCCTGAGACGATAGCGGCCACGCTCGATCGCGTCAGGCCTGCGCTCGTCGTGAATGCTGCAGCCTGGACGGCAGTGGATCTGGCAGAGACTGAAATCGAAGGGGCAACGGCCGCCAACGAGACCGGTCCGGCCGAGCTGGCCCGTCTTTGTGCCGCTCAGGATATTCCGCTCATTCATGTCTCGACCGACTATGTCTATGCCGGTGACAAGGGCGCGCCCTATGTCGAGACCGATCCCGTCACACCGCAGACGGTCTATGGCCGCACCAAAGCGGCGGGCGAACAGGCCGTGCTCAAGGCCCAGCCACGCAGTATCGTACTGCGCACGGCCTGGGTCTATTCCGGGCATTGCAAGAATTTCGTGCGTACCATGGTCAATGCCGGGGCCAAGAACGCCCATCTGAAGGTGGTTGGCGACCAGTATGGCTGCCCGACCAACGCCGATGATCTGGCCAAGGCTATTCTTGACATAGCCGATCGGGTCGAAGCTGGCTGGCAGGACAGGTTTGCCGGGATCTATCATGCCTGTGGCACGGGCGAGACGAGCTGGCACGGTCTGGCCGTCGCGGCGCTTGAGGAGGCCACGCGTCATGGACAGGCCATGCCTGTGGAAGTGGCTGCGATCCGTACCGAGGACTGGCCGACCCCTGCCAAACGTCCGCAGGATTCCCGTCTCGATTGCAGCAAGCTCGAAACCGTTTTCGGGGTTCGCCTGCCTGAATGGCGCGATGGCGTCGCCCGCGCGGTGGACGAGCATTTCGCAACGCAAACGGCCTGAGCGTGACTGGCAGAAACAGGGCCCAGGCCACTCCACCGCGTCTCTACGCGGTCGGAGGGCGTGATACGGAGCGGGCGGCCTCGGTGCCGCCCGTTGCGATTCTGTTGTCTGTCTATAACGGCGAGGCTTTTCTCAACGAGCAGCTCGACAGTTTTCTCGCACAGACCGACAGCAACTGGTGTCTTTACTGGCGCGATGACGGATCGCAGGATGCTTCACGCGCGATCATGCTGTCATTCCAGGAACATCGCGGTCAGGGACGCTGTATCGAGATCGATGCTGAGATGGGTCATGCTGAGACCGCTAACATCGGTGTCGCGCGATCCTATGCGCTTCTGCTCGATGCGGCTCCTCGCGACGCCCTGATTGCCTTTGCCGATCAGGACGATGTCTGGCTCCCGGAAAAACTGCGCTGGGCACGGGAGAAACTGGCAGAGTGCTCCGGGTCGGCCCTTTACTGTGCACGACAGTTTCTGACCGATGAAAAACTGAAAGTGCAGGGACCTTCGCTTGCGCTCAGACGCATGCCGGATTTTCGCACGGCTCTGATCCAGAACCTCGCAACGGGACATACGATCGTACTCAATCCGGCTGCAGCGTCTCTCATACGGCCGGTTTTGCCCCCCCAAGGTGTATTGCATGACTGGTGGAGCTATGTGCTGGTGCTGGCTGCTGGCGGCACATTCGTTTTCGACGAGCGCTGCGTCACGCTCTATCGTCAGCATCGTCGTAATGCAGTCGGGGTCGAGCGTTCTCTCCTGACAAGAGGGCTGCGTGCACTGCGCCGCGGTCCTGCGGCGTTCATGGCTCTCCACGCCGCTCTTGTGTCTCGCCTAGCCGAACCGGAGTTACTGGTCGTTCTCACGCCGGATAACCGGGTGTTTCTGAGGCGTTTGCAGAACTGTCTGAGTGGCAGCGCGGTCACAAGACTGCGCTTCCTGCTTACAGAGCGCAGCTTCGTGCGCCAGCGTCTGGCCGAAACCTGGCTGTTCCGGCTCTGGTTCCTGTTCTATGGCAGCTCCAGCCCGAAAGCCTGACAGCTTTCGCGCATGAAATCGGGCGGTGCAGCCTGCGCCGTGACGCGTTCCTCGCTCAGGGCGAGGTCGAGCGAGCGGCTCATCAGATGCAACGGGGCTTTTCTCCCGCCATAGCGCGTGTCGCCCAGAATGGGGCAGCCGAGCAGGGCACAGTGGATACGTGCCTGATGGGTGCGCCCTGTCAGCAGCTCGAGTTCGAGCAGGCTATGGCCTTTGCCACGCGCCAGAACACGCCAGCGTGTCCGTGCGGTCTGCCCATCGGGATGGGTTTCCATATGCCATCCTTCCGGAGCGGTCTTTTTGCGCAAAGGCGCATCGACCAGCCCCTCGGAGTCCTGAGGACCGTTCTCCACGACAGCCCAGTAGGTCTTTCTGACCTTTCCCGATGCGAAAAGTGCCTGTGCTTCGACAAGCGCCTGTTTGCGCAGGGCGATCATCAGGCAGCCTGACGTGTCAGCGTCGAGACGATGCACCAGCCACGGTCCATCCTTGCGTCGTGACAACAGGGGGAACAGCGATTCGACCGAGTGCGTTGCCTTCGGGCCCGGATGCACCGGCAGGCCCGCGGGCTTGTCGATGACGACCAGTCGCGGGCTTTCATAGAGAAGGGGATAGGGAAAGCGGTCGATCATGACAGAAGTCCGGGCAGCGCACAGAATAGAGCACAGAATGGAGAGAGGAGCGGGGGAGGGAGGTCAGTCCTCTTCGCGCTGACGCCGGGCCAGAACCTCACGCTTGCCGACATGGTTGGCAGCGCTTACGATTCCTTCCTTTTCCATCTGCTCGATAATCTTGGCAGCACGGTTATAGCCGATCGACAGATGGCGCTGAATGAATGAGGTCGAAGCTTTCCCCTCGCGCGTTACGAGATCGACCGCCTGATCGAACAGGCTGGATTCAGCATCGTAATTGCCACCATTCATGCCATTGCCGCTCGACGATGCGCTTGCAGCCTCGTCCTCAAGGTTGGAGACGACCTCTTCGTTATAGACCGGCTCGCCCTTGCTACGCAGATCGGCAACCACATCCTCGACTTCGCTATCGGTCACGAAGGGACCATGGACACGCGTGATACGTGCCGCGCCCTGCATGTAGAGCATGTCACCCTGACCCAGAAGCTGTTCGGCCCCCTGCTCGCCAAGAATGGTGCGGCTGTCGAACTTGCTGATCACCTGGAAAGAAATACGTGTCGGGAAATTGGCCTTGATCGTGCCGGTAATCACATCGACCGAAGGACGCTGCGTGGCCATGATCACATGAATGCCGGCTGCGCGAGCCTTCTGCGCCAGACGCTGCACGGCAGCTTCGATTTCCTTGCCTGCCACCATCATCAGATCGGCCATTTCGTCGATCACGACCACGATATGCGGCATGGTTTCGAGCGCGAGCTGCTGCTCGTCGAACACGGGCTGCCCTGTTTCGGGGTCGAAGCCGGTCTGCACGCGACGTGTCACGAGCTCGCCCGTAGCACGTACCTGGCGCACACGCTGGTTGTAGCCTGTGATGTTGCGTACCTGCAGATGCGCCATGGAGCGATAACGCTTGTCCATCTCGCGCACGGTCCATTTGAGCGCAGCGACCGCCTTGTTCGGCTCGGTGACGACCGGCGTCAGCAGATGCGGAATACCGTCATAGATCGACAGTTCGAGAATTTTGGGATCGATCATGATCAGGCGGCACTCTTCCGGCGTCAGCCGGTAGAGCAGCGACAGGATCATGGCATTCACGCCGACAGATTTACCCGAGCCCGTCGTGCCCGCGATCAGCAGATGCGGCATCTTGGCCAGATCGGCATAGACCGGGTTACCCGCAATATCCTTGCCCAGCGCCAGACGCAGCTGCGCACCGGGTTCCATGAATTCGGGCGTATCGAGCAGTTCGGAAAAATAGACGGTCTCGCGGGTGGCGTTGGGAACCTCGATACCGATGACATTACGCCCCGGAACGGTCGCGATACGCACGCTCAGCACTGAAAGCGAGCGGGCAATATCGTCTGCCAGACCGATCACACGGGCAGAGCGAATGCCCGGAGCGGGTTCGAGCTCGTAGAGCGTGACAACCGGACCTGCGTGAATGTCGCCGATCTGACCCTGCACACCGTAATCGGAGAGGACCTGTTCGAGCAGGCGGGCATTGGCCTGAAGTACTTCGTTGGAGGGGCCGTTGCCACCATGGGCAGGGGCCTTGCGCAGCAGCCCGAGCGATGGCGGCTGCCAGCCCGTGCTCTCCCAGCCCTGTCTCGCCGATTCAGTAGGCTGCGGTGGGCTCGGACGCTCCGGGCGTGCACGTCCGAAACCGAAAAATCCTCGGCGGGGCTCTTCCTCGACCGGAGCGGGCGGCGCTTCTTCCGGGAAGGGCGTTGCGTCCTCGATTTCGGCATAGCGTGCCACGGCAGCGGGCCGCGAGGCGCTGTCCTGATCGCGCGAAATCTGTGCCAGCTGCATGGCATAGGGGTTCGAGGGTGCAGGTTCCGATGCGGGGGCGGGCTTGGGACTCGTTTGCAGCGTGCGCGGGGCTGCCGGTGCAGTCTCTTCATGCTTTTCTGGTGGTTGAAGCCATCCGGTATTGGCAGGAATGAACGGTGCGCGAGCAGCGTCCCCGCCGCGTCGCGGCGTGGGGTAGGGATGCTCGTGACGATAGGCATTGGCCTCGACCGGTTCGTAGCTGCTCCAGTCCGGCGGACTGGACTGACCGCTGCGATGACCCAGGCGACGGGCGAGATGTTCGGACCCCTTGCCGAGTGAACGTGCCCCTCTGAACAGCGCCCGCCATTCGCTGCGCCGTAGCCCGAGTGCCAGAGGAACAAGTAAAGCAGTCAGCAGAAGACCCAGCAGCGAAAAGAGAATACCTCCTGCGCGCCCCATCGTCGCGCGTCCGGTCGCAACCAGATGATCGGCCAGAACCAGACCGAGCTGTCCGCCAAGACCGGCACGCGACGGCCAGCTTGTTGTCAGCGCAGGGACCAGAACCTGAACTGTGGCAATCAGCGATGCCGCAACCGGTAGCAGACACAGAAAGGCGATGAAACGCAGAACGGGCACGCTCAGGGCATGATGCCGGACGATCTGCCATGCCCAGCACAGCATGACGATAATCGGCAGGGCGCTTGCCAGACCCAGCCATTGCACGAGCGCATCGGCCAGTGTCGCACCGGGTTGCCCCAGCAGATTGGTCGGCGCCGCAATGGTGGCTGTATCGAACGAGGGATCCTGCGGATTGTAGCTCCACAAGGCCACAGCCAGAGCCAGGGCAAGGGCGAGCAGAACAAATCCGCCCAGCTCCGTTAGCCGGTCCTGTATCGGGCTGCGTGGTCCGGGAGCCGTTGTCCCTGTCGAAAAGAAGCGGCTGAACGAAGCCAAATTCGCATCTTCCTGTTCTGCGCAATACATCCTGCCCCGCGCATGGGGCATCGAGCATCGTCTGATCTAACTCTTTCGTGTGGCAGAACTATAGCGGAACAGCGCCCGGAGACGAGAGCAAAAAAGGCTGAAATCAGCCGCTATCGGGTCAGCGCCCTGTATCAGCGCCCTGTGTATGTCAGGACTTTGCTCCAGACCTCGCCGAAGGAACATCGGTTCCCCGGAAGTGCGTATCACAGGGCTGGGCGCGTATCGGGGTATCAGGAAGCGCGCCAGATCCTGACCTGTGCCACGCCGAAGCGACGTTCGGTCAGGAGGGGAAGGTCGATGGCGAGTTCGTCCTTGACGGCAGCCTCGGCCACGATCACGGCATCCGGGGCGATCCAGCCCGAGCGTGTCAGCGCTCTCAGGGCGGCCGGGATCAGATCCTTGCCATAAGGCGGGTCGAGAAAGACAAGCGTGCAGGGGCGCGCGGCACGCGGTGCGCGCGTCACATCGCAGGTGAGTACGGACAGGTCGCGGTCCTCGAAGCGGCAGGCGCGTATATTGGCCGAGATCATGGCCCGTGCGCTGCGATCCTGCTCCATGAAAATGGCCGATGCTGCCCCGCGGGAGAGAGCTTCCAGACCGAGTGCGCCCGTCCCTGCGAAAGCGTCGAGCACATGCGCGCTGCCCAGAAAATCGGCACCGGCCCAGGGGGCATGAGCGAGCATGTCGAACACGGCCTGACGGGCGCGATCGGAAGTGGGGCGTGTGGTTTCGCCCCGTGGCGCCTGAAGGGCGACGCCTTTGCGTTCACCGCCGACAATACGCATTATTCTTCTTCGGCATCCGGAGTGGAGGCAGCAGACGCGACCTCTTTGGTCACACGACGGACGCGACGCGGCGCGGCAGCAAGACCGGGAATCTGCTCGCGCAGAATCTTGCCCTGGACCTCTTCGATCTCGCGCTTTTGCAGCGTGCCAAGCTGGAACGGGCCATAGGAAACGCGGATCAGACGGCTGACATGCAGGTTGAGCCCCATCATGACGCGACGGATTTCGCGGTTCTTGCCTTCCTGCAGGCTGACGGTCAGCCAGGCATTATCGCCCTTCTGCGAGTCCAGACCGGCTTCGATAGGGCCATAGCGTACGCCATCGAATTCCGAGCCATGAGCGAGGGCAGCCAGTTTGCGCTCGTCCACCACGCCGAACACGCGCACACGATAGCGGCGTATCCAGGCATTCGACGGCAGTTCGAGGCGACGGGCCAGTTCGCCGTCATTGGTAAGCAGAAGCAGGCCTTCCGAGTTGATGTCCAGTCGTCCGACGCTGACCACACGTGGCATGCCTTCGGGCAGGGAGTCGAACACGGTGGGGCGGCCCTGCGGATCGCGGTGGGTGGTCATCAGCCCGTCGGGCTTGTGATAGCGCCAGACGCGTGTGTGTTCCTTGGCGCCGATCACCTTGCCATCGAGCTGGATGATATCGCCATCCTGAACGAACGTTGCCGGATGCTCGACCGAAGAGCCATTCATGCGGATGCGACCCGCCTCGATCATGCGTTCGATGTCGCGTCGGCTGCCAGCGCCTGCGCGAGCCATCCATTTGGCGATGCGTTCGCCTCTTTGTTCTTCGGTCATGATCGTCTGTCCTGTGGTGTCGTCTGTCGGGCCGCGTCGATGAATCCAGCCAATAGACGCGCATCGCCCGGATCGATAGCGAATTCCGGGTGCCACTGCACCCCCAGATTGAAAATTCCGTCGCCCGTCTCGATGGCTTCTATCAGACCGTCGGGTGCGCGGGCACTGACGATAAGCGTTCCGGGGTCGCGCACGCCCTGATGATGGGACGAATTGACATGCATGACCCGACAACCCGTATAGCTGGCAAGACGCGTGTCCGGGGTAACGATCACCTCATGTCCTGCCTCGTCACGCGGGTTGGGTTGCTCATGACTGACGGGGCCGGGCGCCTGCTCGGGCAGATGCTGGTAAAGCGCCCCGCCCCAGACGATCGCCATAAGCTGCATTCCCCCGCATATGCCGAGCACAGGCAGGTTGCGTGCGCGTGCCTGTGCCAGATAGGCGAGTTCGGCATCGGTACGGCCCGGTTTGAGTGTGGTGGCGGGATGAGCGACCTCGCCGTAGAGCGCCGGGTCCGGATCGAAGGCGCCACCTGTCACGACCAGACCATCCAGACGGGCGATGAGTGCTTCTGCCAGTGCGGGTTCATGCGGCAGGCCTACAGGCAGCCCGCCTGCAGCACTGATGGCACTGAAGTAGTTCTGACGCAGGGCATAATAGGGCCAGCGTGAAAAATCCTGCGGTCCACCCGGTTCGATATCGAGAGTGAGGCCGATAAGAGGCGCGCGTGTCATGCGATGGATGTAAGCAGGGTTTATAGACAAACAGAAGACTGGGTTGCAGTCATTCTGCGGATACAGGCAAGAGAGGGCGGCGGCGTGACAGATCGGGTTGTCGACGGGGCATACGCAGGGACCGACACCTCAACGGGAATGGCGCAGGCTCTCGATGCGGCGCGTCAGGCAGCCGACCGGGGTGAAGTGCCTGTCGGGGCCGTCGTGCTGGGCAGCGACGGGCAGGTACTGGCCGTTGCCTCGAACGAGGTGGAGAAACGTCAGGACCCCAGCGCCCATGCCGAAATTCTGGCGATGAGAGAGGCTGCACGTCTTCTGGGATCGCGCTCCCTGTCTTCATGTACGCTCGTGGTCACACTCGAACCCTGTCCGATGTGCGCTTCAGCCATGGTGCATTTTCGTCTGGGACGGGTGATTTATGGCGCTTACGACCCCAAGGGCGGTGGGGTGGATCACGGGCCACGTATTTTCGAGCAACCGGCCTGTCTGCACAGACCGGAAGTGATCGGCGGTGTGAGAGAGCAGGAAAATGCCCGATTGCTGAAGAAGTTTTTCATAACATTGCGGCAGTCTCGTCTTTCGTGAAACGGATTACCACGTTTTTACAGCGCGCTGTTCTGGACGAACCGGAAGACGCTTCATAAGTTTCTTGTACCGTACTGCACCCCTGGTGGTGCCAAAGCTGGAAAGATCATGACTGACGCCATGCCTGTTCGTTTGACGCCTTCACGGAAATTCCGTTCCCTGGCTCTGGTTGCCGCCACGGCGCTGTCCATCGGAGCGGGCGCCTCGTCATCAGCCTGGGCCGAAGGGCCGATCACGCCCCAGACCCAACTCCAGACCCTGCCGAACTTCGTCAATCTGGTGAAGCAGGTAAAGCCTGCTGTGGTCTCCATCACCTCTCATATCCGCGCCGATGTGGCGGAGCAGGAAGAAGGTGGCGGCGGTGGCCAGCAGATGCCGCAGGGCATGCCTTTCCCGTTCCCCTTCCCGTTCCAGATGATGCCGCAGCAGCAGCAGCCGCGCCGCACGGTCGAGGCACGCGGATCGGGATTCATTATCTCCAGTGACGGCTATATCGTTACCAACAACCATGTGGTGAACGGGGCAACCAAGGTTTCCGTCACGCTCGATGACGGCACGACCCTGCCTGCCAAGATTATCGGGCGCGACCCCAAGACCGATGTCGCCCTGCTCAAGATCAAGCCCAACGGCAAGCTGCCCTTCATCGAGCTGGGCGATTCCGACAATGTCCAGCCGGGTGAATGGGTCGTTGCGGTCGGCAATCCGTTCGGTCTGGGCGGTACGGTCACAGCGGGTATTGTCTCGGCACGCGGTCGCGACCTGAATGCCGGTCCTTATGACGACTTCATCCAGATCGATGCGCCGATCAACCACGGCAATTCGGGTGGGCCGCTCTTCAGCCAGAACGGCAAGGTGATCGGCATGAACGCTGCCATCATCTCGCCCTCGGGCGGATCGATCGGTATCGGCTTTGCCATCCCCTCCAACACGGTCAAGAGCGTGGTGGACCAGCTGCGCACCTCGGGTCATGTCACGCGTGGCTATCTGGGCGTGCTCATGCAGCGTATCTCGCCGACGCTGGCGCAGGCTCTGAACCTGAAGCCGAGCGAGCCGGGCGCACCGCCTGAGGGCGCGCTGGTGGCTCAGGTCACGAAGGGCGGTCCTGCCGACAAGGCCGGGCTCAAGAGCGGTGACGTGGTTACGGCGCTGAACGGCACCAAGATCAAGAGCGTGCACGATCTGGTCGTTCATACGGTTTCGATGAAGCCCGGTACCGATGCGACGCTGACCATTCTGCGCGATGGCAAGAGCCAGACCATTACCGCCAAGATTGGCAACATGCCCAAGGACGGCGAAGGCGCCGATGCTGCATCGTCCGACGATTCCAGCCAGGCTGGCGGCGGCAAGATCGGTATCGCCCTTGCACCGCTCTCGCGTGACATGCGTCAGCAGCTGGGTGTGGATGATACCGTCAAGGGCGCGGTGATCAGCCAGATCGCTCCCGGTTCGCCAGCCGAACAGGCCGGTGTGCGCCCCGGTGACATCATTCAGGCCGTGGGGAATACGGCTGTGGACAACCCGCGTGCCGTGCTGACTGCTGTGCGCGGTGTGCTCAAGAACAAGCAGCCTGTCCTGCTGCGCGTGCTGCGTGACGGCCAGCAGATCTTTATCGCGATCGCTCCTGCAGGAAGCGACAGCGATGACGATGGCAATGACGACGGCAATTGATCCCGGTCGCGGGTGACGATCCGGCGTTTCGGTTTCGTCGTCAGTAAAAGAAAGGCAGGGCCGCAGGGCCCTGCCTTTTTTATTGGCCCGGTTTTTATCGGGCCGCTTTTGTCCGTCCGGTTCTGACTGCGGCAATCGGTTTGCCGCGCCTGCCACTCTGCGGCACAGTAGGGCCATGACCCGTATCTTCATTGATTCCGATGCCTGTCCGGTCAAGGACGAGGTTTATCGCGTGGCCGGTCGTTATGGACTGCACAGTTTTGTCGTGGCCAATCGCATGATCGCCCTGCCCGACTCTCCTCTGATCGAACGTATTGTCGTCGAATCCGGTCCCGATGTGGCGGATGACTGGATTGCCGAACATGCAGTCGGGAATGACATCGTGATCACTTCCGATATTCCGCTTGCAGCCCGTTGTGTCGAGAAGGGCGTGCATGTGATCGACCCGAAAGGACGCGTGCTCGACAGCGATGCGATCGGCATGGCGCTGGCCATGCGTAACCTCATGACCGATCTGCGCTCGGCAGGGATGATGACGCCGGGCGGCGCCGCATTCGGCAAGGCAGATCGCTCGCGTTTCCTTTCCGCGCTGGATACGCTGGTCAACAAGGCCCGCAAGCCGCGGCCTCGCCCCATGGTTCTGCCGCCGGGTTAGGTTTTGCGCCGACTGATTTCGGGTCATGACCGGTCAATCGGAACTTTTCGGTCATGAGGTCGCACCATGGAGCGCGGCATAATCGGGGGCTGGATCTGACAGAATGAAAACGCTGTCTTCAAAAACGATATCGTTCTGGCAAGCAGGGCAGCTTATGCGCCAGAGCATCAAACTGCGCTTTCTTTATCGACCTGACGTTCTGAGCCTGATCGGCGTCGTGATCCTTGCGGGTTCTTTCCTCGCTGTGATCAGACAGGCTTACCTGCCTTCGATGGCCCGGGCCTATGGGAAGCTGGATAACCCGGATTATCTGGCGCTGAGCTGCCTCGATATGCTCGTGTTCTGGTTCCTGACTCTTACGGTCACTCGTGCGCGTCTGACCTCGCGACGCGGTTTGGCGCTCTGGCGGCTGGATCGGGGGGCCATGCAGTCTCTTGGCGTCAATGCGTTCGTTCAGGTTATTCCGGCCGGGCTGACAGGTCTCGTGATTCCTGAAATCATCACGGCAATGGGGGAGCGCATGGCATTCCCGTTCAAGCTGGGAGGGGGGTGTCTTCTTGGTCTGCTGTGCGTGTTCTGGATCTGGCTGAGCGTACGCTGCTTCGTGATGAGCTACATTGCGTGGGAGAGTGGCCATGCGGGTTTTCGTATCGCGCAGAGTTATGAAGCCATGAGAGGTCATGTCTGGAGCTACGTTTTCTGGAGCGCAGTCCTTACTGTTCCGTTCGCGCTGACGACTGTTCTGGTGCAGAAGACCGCAGCGTTCGCCCTGTCGGGTTCCTCTCTGATCGGGGCAAGCCTCATCGTGACAACCATGATTGCCGTGGCAAATCACATCCTGTCCCGTAATTTCGATCTGCTGTTCTTTCAGGCCTTGAGACCCGACAGGGTCTAAGGGGGACGATCAACGGCCACCCGGCTGAAGAGCAAACGAAAGATGGATAAATTCTTACATACATGTCATCTTGATTCGATGGTCAGATTGTTCCTCATCCTGTTTGCTGAACACGATGATGGCACGCGATGGCCTGATCTATCTTGCTGACGACCTTGTTCTGGAAATGACCGATTTCATGACCGCTTCGATACAGGATACCCTGCGGGAAACAGCGCCGGATGAGCATCTGGCCTCCCTTCTTCTCGATGCACGGCGCACCAACAAGCCCTTGCAGACCGTCCCCGAGAGCATTGTTCCCATCAATCCCAAAGCCGCTTACGCCGTGCAGGATGTCGTTGCCCGCCTGCTCAGCGAGTCGGGAAAAGGGGAGATCGTGGGATGGAAGGTGGGCGCAGCCACACCGACGGCAACCCCGGCCTGTGCGCCGCTTCATCGTGCGACGGTCTTCGAGAGCGGGCACGATCTGTCGCCCTCTTTCTGTCGTTTTCACGGTGTCGAGGCTGAAATTGCCTATTCGCTTGCCAGCGATCTGCCCGCACGCGAGACCGCCTGGACGGTCGAAGAGGTCGGTGAGGCGATCGGGGCCATCCATGCCGCCATCGAGCTGCTCGATACGCGTTTCGTGGCGCCCGACACACAGCATAACCTGTCTCATCTGGCCGATCAGGGCAGTCATGGCGCACTGATTGTGGGGCGTGGCGTTACAAACTGGCGCGATTTTACCCCAATCACCCTACCCATGACCATGCTGGTCAATGGTGAAAAGCGTTACGATCAGCGGGGCGGCAACAAGGCAGGCGATCCGCTGCGTCTTCTGACCTGGCTGGCCAATCACGCCATTGCACGCGGGCGTCCCCTGCGCGCAGGCGATGTCATCACGACCGGTTCCACAATGGGTACACTCTTCGTGGAAGATCCATCGGATATCTGCGTGGCTTTCGAAGGGCTTTTCCCGGTCGAGGCCCATCTGGGTGCGCCTTTCCGTCTGCACGCGCGTTGATATCGGGTAACTGCCGCCGGATGACAGCCATATGGCCTGTCGTTGTGCCCGTCACGCCAAGGTGATGCACCATATGGCGGCGATCTTCATAGGGTTGCAGGCCCTGCAACCCGCCAGACGGACGTATCATGGCCAGCAAGACCGATATCCTGATGATCGACCCGATGCCTGCGAGCTTCAATGAGCAGCTCGGGTCGCCTTTTCGCCTCCATCAGTTCAGCACGCTCGCGGCACTCGGCCCGCTCGCCGAACGTATAGAGGGCGTGACGACCGGCGGCGGGAGCGGTCTGCCGCGCGCGGTCATGGATGTTCTGCCGAACCTCAAGGTCATCTCGGTCAATGGTGTCGGCTATGACAGGATCGACATCGATGAGTGTCGTCGCAGAAATATCCGCGTGGCCACAGCGCAGGGTGTGCTGACCGAAGATGTAGCCGATATGGCGATGGGGCTCATGCTCGATACCGTGCGCGGCATTACAGCCAGCGACCGGTTCGTGCGTGCCGGAAAATGGGGGCACGAGCCTGTGCCCAATTCATGGACGCTCAAGGGGCGCAAGCTCGGTATTGCCGGGTTCGGTGCCATTGGCAAAGCCGTCGCCAAACGTGCAGCTGCTTTCGACATGACCATTGCCTATTTCAGCTCGCGCGAGCAGACCGATACCCCTGAATACCCGTTTTATCCGGAATTGCGCGTTCTGGCAGAATGGGCGGATGTGCTGGTGCTTTGCGTCTCCGGTGGCGCACGGTCTTTCCACATGATCGACAAGGCCATGCTTGAGGCTCTGGGCCCCAAGGGGTTCCTGATCAATGTGGCGCGCGGCAGTGTGGTGGACGAGGCGGCACTTCTCGACGCCCTGCAGACAAACGTCATTCGCGGTGCGGGACTGGATGTCTTCGAGAGGGAACCCGAAATGGACCGGGCATTCTGGTCGCTCGACAACGTCGTCTTGCAGGCCCATCGTGCCAGTTCGACGGTTGAAACACGCACAGCCATGGGGCGTCTGGTTTTCGATAATCTGGCAGCCTTTTTTCAGGGCATGCCGCTCCTGACACCCCTGCTCTGAGGCACCTTTATCCTGGCTGGCCCTGATAGGCCGGGGTCAGGGGCCAGTCGGTATGGGACCGGTTGGGATCTTTGGGGGCATGTGTAACTCTGGCATGCCCCACGCGGAAACGGTCGAAATGCAGATTGGCCCCCGGTCGTGCGATGCGCGCCGTGCTGGGAAGAAAATAGACCCTGTTACCGGGGTAATCGATCAGGGCGATATGACTCTGGAAAAAATCCATCCCGAGCAGGCCCATGGTCAGATCGTCCTGCGCATAGACCGTCATCCTGTCCAGATGCAGATCTCCGATCCTCATCGTTACGCCGGTTGTCGGGACGATATGCGAGCGGAGGGAGCCATAAAGCGCGACGCCATCATGACCGGTTATATTGCGCGACATATCGCCGCCCGGCGGAAGCCATTTGGCGGGCAGTGTCGTCACGGGTACATCCGGGTCGAGTGTGAAATCCCGCAGGGTTCCCCCTACAGAGACCGGGATCAGTGTCTTTTCCTGCAACGGGACGCTGTATGTTCCGTGCCCCATCAGGGCTGACGGGGCCTCTTTGCACGTTTCATCACGGCGAAAGCGTATCAGCGCGAAAATTCCGTGTGGCATGTCGAGCAGAACGGAAAGGTGCTCAAAGCTGTTGAAACCCATCACACCGATAAGAGGGGTCTTGCCGATCTGCTGGGACGGGTAATCGACCTGCTGGATCATATCGGGCGTACCCATATCGATCGGACCGAGCCTGAAATTTCCTGCCCGAATGATCGGATAGGTCTCGGAATGCACGCCGTTGATCGTGACATGAGCCGATAGACGGGTATCGGTCGTATCGAACCCGTTCATGTTGCCCACATAGAACCTGTCGAACCCCGGCGAAAAATAGACGGCGATCGGTCGTCCCTCGAGTGTGGCGGGCAAAACGGGCGCATCGCCCATGCCTCCGAGCAGGGGCAGCTGAACGGCACCTTCAACGCAATCGGGCGCGTCAGAGGCGAGGGCAGGCACGATGCCCATCGTGACACAACACAGAGCAAGTACGGACAGGCCTTTCGCGATCGATGCAAAACCCTGACCTGGACGGCTCATCTCAACTGGCTGTCCTTGCTGCCTCGCCGGTTGATGCCGGTGAAGACCGGCCTCTTGTCGCGCTCCGATTGGCACTCCACGCATAATTTGACTCCAGGCAGGGCACGTTGACGCGCAGGTGGTATGTCTTCTCCGCACGAAACGCATTCTGTCAGGGTCTCGCCCTTGGGCATATTGGCGCGTGCCCTCTTCACGGCATCGCTGATCGTATCGTCAATCTGGTCTTGAACGGCTCCATCGGGAGCCCAGCCGGTTGCCATGGCTTTATCCCTTTTACCTGGTTTCTACTGCTTGAGTCTGATGTTGTGTCTGCTTCCGATGCGGGCAAGAGCTGGGGGCAAGAGCTGCAGAAATATCCCGAACCTTGCTCTTGCCTGCATCGTTCATCGGCCTGATTGGGGAGGCGAAACGATGGATCGTCCCGATGAAGCGGGAACAGGTGCGGTCATTCGGGTCATGCCCCGGCAGGAACTGCTCGATCCGGTTCAGTCCGCCGCGTTCCTCGGCCTGACACCGGGACTTTTCCGTGCGCTGCGACTATTCCGCTGCGGCCCTGCCATGCTGAAAATCCGCTCGCGGCCGTTTTTCCGGAGAAGCGAGCTGGAGCGTCTGCGTATGGAATGGTGCAAGGCCGTGCGCGTACGTGGCGAGGACAGACTGGCTGCGCTGTCTCACGATGAAGTGGACGATAATGAGCGGGGCCAGCGCATGGACTGGCAGAAAAAAAACACTGCCGGGTCCGAACTCGACCCGCTTATGCGGCTTTTGGCCCTGCGTGCCATACGCCATCGCATCGTCGTTTCCATTTTCTGGATGATGGCGATCGTAGGGGGCGCCATCTGCCTGACGCTTTACTGAATTACCTTCCCTGAGGGCTGCATTTTGTGAGGGGCAGCCTTACTGAACGGAGACATATCCATGCGCTCGCGTCTGCCTGCAATCACCCTGTTCGGCTCCCTCGCCTGCAATGCAGCCCTGCTTGCCCTCGCGCACAGAAAAACCGGCGCAGCGGCAAGGGGGATCAACTGTACGGCACACTGGCTCAAAGGAGATGAGGCCGCCTCTGTCACACAGTTCGATGGCGTTCATTCGGGGACAGGCATGGCGACCAATGTCGCTGCTGTGCTGTTCTGGGCTGTTTTTTACGATTGCGCCCTCGGCAAGCGTCCCACCCGGGCGCGCGCGGTCGTTGCAACACTCGCTCTGGGGCCGGTTGCGGCCCTCGCCGATTACAAGGCGACACCCAGACGGTTTACCCCCGGCTGGGAACTGGTTTTTTTGAAAAAAGAGATGGCGGTGGTTTATGCCGCCATGGTCGCCGGTATGGCATTCGGGGCATCGAGGGGCAGGCGAGACGCCTGACCCTCTCTCACGGCTGCTTCAGGCCGTGCCGCCCACGGTCAGACCGGCGAGCTTGAGCGTCGGCTGTCCCACGCCCACAGGCACACCCTGACCGGCCTTGCCGCAGGTGCCGATACCGGGGTCGAGTTCGACATCCTGACCGATCATCGAGATCTTGTTCATGGCATCGAAGCCATTACCGATCAGTGTGGCGCCCTTGACCGGCCGCGTGACCTTGCCATCCTCGATCAGATAGGCCTCCGACATGGCAAACACGAATTTGCCCGAGGTGATATCGACCTGGCCGCCACCGAAATCGACGGCATAAAGGCCGCGTTTCGTCGAGCGTATCATGTCTTCTGTCGTGGCATCGCCACCCAGCATGAGCGTGTTGGTCATGCGCGGTAGCGGCACATGCGCATAGGACTGTCGACGGCCATTGCCCGTGGGAGCAACGCCCATCAGACGCGCATTCAGCCTGTCCTGAATGAAGCCGCGCAATATGCCGTCTTCGATCATGACGGTGCGGCCCGATGGCGTGCCTTCGTCATCGATCGTCAGAGAGCCTCGGCCCTCTTCCAGCGTACCGTCATCGACCACGGTAACACCGGGAGCCGCCACACGCTTGCCCACCATATCGCTGAAGCTCGATGTGCCCTTGCGGTTGAAATCGCCTTCCAGCCCATGGCCCACGGCTTCATGCAGCAGAATGCCCGGCCAGCCCGGACCGAGCACGACGTCCATCTCGCCTGCTGGGGCGGGGCCTGCCTCAAGACTCACTTTTGCCCGGCGGACCGCTTCATCCACGGCGCTTTGCCATGTTTCGCGCCCCAGAAGGCGCGACAGGCTGTAGCGGCCGCCCATGCCCCGGCTACCGCTCTCGCGACGGCCATCGCGTTCGAGCACCACCGAGACATTCAGCCGGACAAGCGGGCGCAGATCGGCCGTGCGAAACCCCGAATCGCGCATGATCTGCACAGCCTGCCATTCGGTCGCGATACTGGCAGAGACCTGTACGACCTCCGGGCCGAGACCGCGCGCATAGGCATCGATCTCGCCCAGTACGGCGGCGCGTGCGGCGAATTCCGTATCGCCCAGTGGGCTTTCGGGCGTGTAGAGCTGACGATTGGTGGCATGAGGCGATGCCGCCAGCACGCCGCTTCGTCCCTGACGCACGACGGAGACCGCCCCGGCCGCGCGTTCGAGCGCGCTTTTGCTGATCTCGTCGGAATGGGCAAAGCCGGTTTCCGGACCGATGACCGAGCGCAGGCCGAAGCCCGACGAGGTATCGAAACTGGCAGAGCGTATGACCCCGTCATCGAGCACGATGGACTCGCTTTCGCGATATTCGAGGAAGAGTTCGCCATCCTCGATCCCTTCCAGAGAGCGGGTAACGATCTTTTCCGCCTCGTCGCGTGTCAGCGTGCTGTGTGCGCGTTCGAAAAACAGACGGTCCGTGACCGCCAGGGCAGAGAGGGGCGCAGTCTCGGCATAGGATGTCATGGGTACGAAAAGCTCCTTCATGAACCCAGACACATGGCGTTTCCGGTGAACGAATGCGAGAGGAAACCGCGTCATGCCATGCAAAAAGACGGATGACGCTGCGTCACCGCGAGACCGGTAACGACCGCTACCTTGCCAGACGGGCGTTGAAGGCAATGAACACCATCATGAGCGCCAGAAGGGCAAAGCCGGTCGTCAGGCTACTGAAATGGGCTATGGCCCCGATCAGCGCCGGGCCGGCCAGAATGCCCGCATAGCCCATCGTCGAGATGGCTGCGACAGCCGCATTGATTCTCATGACCGTCTGCGTTCCTGTCAGGGCGTAGAGCACAGGCACGATATTGGCGCAGCCCAGACCGATCAGGGCAAAACCACCCAGAAGGCTCACCGGTCCAGGCCCGATTACGACCAGAACGAACCCCAGACTGGCACAGAGTGCCCCACCGGCCATAACGGGCGCACGACCGCATAGCGCCACGATACGATCGCCTGTCAGGCGTCCCAGCGTCATGGCCGCGGCAAAAATGGCGTAGCCCCATCCCGGCGTGATCCCGAAACCGCTGCGTTCGCCCGCCAGATAGACCCCGCTCCAGTCGAGCACGGCGCCTTCGGCCAGAAAGGCAAGACCGGTCAGAAGTCCCAACAGCCAGACGATACCGCGCGGCAGGGCAAAGCCTGCCTCGCCGCCGGGTTCGGGTTCGTTGAGCAATCCCCGCCAGGCGAAGCAGAAAAGCCCGGCAAGACAGATCTGCCCGATCACGACGCTATGCCAGGGCTGCGCGTGCAGGACAGCCATAAGCTGGGGGCCTGCCGCCCCGATGGCGCCGCCGATGCTGAAAAACGCATGAAACCCGGAGAGCATCGGGCGCTGGCTACGTTTTTCGACCTCGACCGACTGGATGTTCATTGCCGTCTCGATGGCCCCAAGCCCCATGCCCAGGCCGAAAACAGAGGCAGCAAGAAGGGGAATATCATGGGCCAGAGCCAGCGGTAGCAGCACAATGCCAGCCAGCGAAATGCCCCCCGTGGCGACAATGCGACAGCCCCAGCGCCCTACCCAGTGTCCGGCCAGAGGCATGCCGATGACCGATCCGGTGCCAAGACACAGAATCAGCAGTCCGAGCCCACCGTCATCGAGCCCGGCATGATGCTTTACCACCGGGACGAGACACGACCACAAGGCCGATACGGCCCCGACAAGAAAGAAGACGCTTCTTGTGCTGTTTTGCAACCCAAGCTGTGTTGTCCTGTTCATCCGGCATTCCCCCTTTTCTGACGCCTGAGGCGCCGGGAAGGGCAGAGCGCCACAAAACGGCACCGGGCTCGAGTCACATCTGTGACAGATTGCCGCCTCAACCTCGTGAAAAGAGAGAGGCAGGCCAGGCGATTATGGCCCGGAACCGATGGAGACCGCATGACGAGAAACCGCCTTTCCCTTCCCGATTTTCTTCTTCTGGGGTCATCGCTCCTCGTATTGACCCTGTCGAGTGCGACCGCTTCCGCCTGGGCAGCAGGTCAGAACGCAGAGGCAGCTCCGCAGCAGGAAGGGGGCAGCGTTTCTGACCCCCGTGCAGAAGCGGCAAAAGCAGTGTCGGAGAGGAAGGCGACGGCAGCGGGCGCACCGGTACAGGGCGCGACGGGACAGGGTGTGACGGGACAGGGTGGGACGTCGGGGTCGGCCACGCATGAGGGCACCCCGGTGATCAGGGCCGATGACAAGGTAGCGCAGGCATCCACAGATTCCGCCCCCGCCACGCCATCATCCGGCGACCCTGCTCCGGCTGTTTCGTCGCCCGCGCGTGCAGCGCCAAGCCCCGCTACAGGCCCGCGGGAAACCGTTGCCAGCGAGGCCGCGCAATCGCTTCATGTCGCTTCCGTACCGCAGGATCTGCGTTCGCCCTCCATCGCTCTCGGTGGACTGTTCGCGGCGATCGGCGGCGCGCATCTGGCGCCGGATTTCAAAACGATTGCAGATTCACGCCCCGATGAAGCCCCCGCAGCCCTGCTTGCCGACTGGGAGGCCCAGCGTCACCACCCCGATTTCGACCTCAAGGCATTTTACCAGCAGCATTTTACGCTCCCGATACGGCGTGATGTCTCGTACAGGCGCAAGGCCGATGAAAACATCTACGACTACATCCAGGGCATGTGGGGTGTTCTGACGCGCCAGCCCGACAAGCCAATCCCTTATTCCTCGCTTCTGCCGCTGCCTTATGCCTATGTCGTGCCGGGCGGCCGCTTTTCGGAGCTGTATTACTGGGACACCTATTTCACCATGATCGGGCTTTATGAGTCCGGCCAGTGGGATCTGCTGCGTGGCATGATCAGGGACATGGCCTCGCTGATCGACCGCTACGGCCACATCCCCAATGGTACGCGCACCTATTATCTGAGCCGTTCGGAACCGCCCTTTTTCTCGCTCATGGTCGATCTTCTGGCACAGCATGACGGGCAGAGCGCCTATCGAACCTTCCTGCCTCAGCTGCAGAAAGAATATGATTACTGGATGGATGGCGCCGGAACGCTCAAACCGGGTCAGGCCTATCGTCATGTCGTTCGCCTCAATGACGGCACCCTGCTTTTGCGTCACTGGGACGATCTCGATACGCCGCGCGACGAGAGCTATCCTGAAGATGTCGCCACGGCGGGGCGTGCGCCATCCCGGCCGCCTTCGGATGTCTATCGCGATCTGCGTGCCGGATCGGAAACGGGGTGGGATTTCTCTTCGCGCTGGCTGGCCGATGGCCACACGCTATCGACCATTCATACGACCGATCTCGCACCGATCGAGGTCAATTGCCTGATGGTCCACCTGGAGCAGACGCTTGAACATGCCTACGCCCTGACAGGGCAGAGAAAGCTCTCGCGTCTTTATGGCCAGCGCGCTGATGAACGGATTGCCGTTGTGCGCCGCGTGTTCTGGAATGACGATCGTCAGGCATTCTACGATTACGACTGGCGCAAGGGACAGTCGACAGATGTGCTCTCGGCTGCCACGGCCATGCCGCTCTTTCTGCGTATCGCTTCTCAGGACCAGGCCCTTTCCGTTGCCGATACCATCAAGGCGCGTCTGCTGCGCGCAGGCGGTATCATGGCAACGGATCATGAAAGCGGGCAGCAATGGGATGCGCCCAATGGCTGGGCCCCCGAGGAATGGATGGCCATCAAGGGACTCAATAATTACGGTGCGACCGATCTGGCCGAGACGATTGCCAGACGCTGGATGGCCCGCGTGATCGGGACGTATGAAAAATCGGGCGTGCTGCTTGAGAAATACGATGTCGAGTCACCGACCATCAGCGCGACCGGCGGCAAGGGCGGTGGCGAATATCCGATGCAGATCGGGTTCGGATGGACCAATGGCACGTTACTTGGTCTGATGCGTCGTTATCCTGCCGATACCGATCGCATTCTTGAGCGTAATCCCCATGCCAGCCAGCCGCCGATCGATGTTCTGCCGCCCAGCGATCCGTATAGCGCCGTCGGCCCCCAGGAGAACGATCCGGTCATGCCACCGCCCAAACCGGCAGGCGATGTCGAGACCGGTAGTCAGGAGCATCCATCGGGCCAGAATGCTGCAATCGGCCATACGGCGCTTCCGCAGGACAAGCGACCGGACGCGCAGGTCTCTCCTCTCGATCAGCGTGTGCCGACCGGCAAGATGACAGCGTTTCAACCGGCCTGATGCCTGTCGACCTGACTCATGGCGGCCAGATACCTGACGAAGCGGGCCTTTGTCTCTTTCCTCAGGCCTGTTCTGTCTGCGGTCCGTAATGGCGTGCGAGGCGATCCAGTGCCTCGTTCAGAACGGCCTCTGTCTTGCAGAAAGCAAAGCGTATCAGGTGACGTGGCGGTGTCGGCCCGGCCGGATCGTAAAAGGCCGAGACCGGAATGGCGGCTACGCCGGCCTGAGTCACCAGATCGTGGCAGAAGGTCACATCGTCGCGTCCTTCTGCATGCGCGCTTATATCGGCCACCACGAAATAGCTGCCATCGGCGGGTAGCGTCGGAAAGCCGAGACGGTGCAATCCTGCGGCAAACAGATCGCGCCTTGCACGCAGGCTGTCCGACAGATCGCGGAAGAAGCTTTCACCCAGATCCAGCCCCTTGGCGACGGCACGTTGCAGGTTGGGTGCGCTTGAAAACGCGATGATCTGATGCGCCTTGGCAATAACGGCAGTCAGCGCCGGACAGGCGGTGATATAGCCTATTTTCCATCCGGTGACCGAGAAGCTTTTGCCTGCGCTGCCGATCCTGATCGTGCGCTCGCGCATACCGGGGCGGGTCATCAGCGGCACGTGTTTCACACCGAAGGTCAGATGTTCATAGACTTCGTCGCACAGGGCGTAACAATCATATGCCTGAACCAGTGAGGCAATGAGATCGAGCTCCTGCGTGGTGAAAACCTTCCCGCTCGGGTTCATGGGTGAGTTGAGAAGGATCAGCTTCGTCTTCGCCGAAAAGGCGGCGCGCAGGGCATCTTCAGGCAGATGCCAGTCCGGGGCTTCGACACGGACACAGCGTGGAATTGCACCCAGAAGACGCAGCACAGGCAGATAGGTGTCGTAGAGCGGCTCGATCAGCACCACTTCATCGCCCGGTTCGATAAGCGCCATCAGGCTGACAGCCAGCGCCTCAGTCGCCCCTGACGTGACAATAACCTCCTGCGCAGGATCGACGTCCAGACCGTAATCGCGTCTGTTCGCGCGCGCTACGGCTTCACGCAGCTCAGGCAGGCCGGTCAGGGGCGCGTACTGGTTTCGACCGTCTTTGAGGGCTTCGGCAGCGGCATCGATCAGAGATGACGGTCCTTCCGTATCGGGAAAGCCCTGCCCCAGATTGACGGCGCCATGCGCCATGGCAAGCTGGGACATCGTCGTGAAAATCGTCGTCGGCAAGGAGCCGAGAAAGGCGTTTGGATGTTTCATGCCGGGCCTGCTCTGGAGGGAAGGACCCATGATACCGGCATAATCGGCGGAGTAAAATCCGCAGGCAGATGCGCCTCACAGGCTTCGGCCTGTCAGGCAGGCGACCCTGACAGGAGCAGGTTGAGCAACCGCCAGTCATGAAGACGGCTGTTCTGGTCCAGAATGGGAGTCGAGTGGTTCCTGCCGATCACAGTCGCGTGCAGGGCAGAAAAAAACTTCGATGGGGGAGCGAAACGCTCCGATATGCATTTTCTGTTGGTCTGTCATGCATCGTTTTGCTTCCGAAAGAGGATACGGGGGCGAGGCGAGGGGGAAAAGAGGGGGATTTTCGTTCGTGCAGAGCGCTAAAAAGCCTCTGGAATACTCGACAGTTCGCGAATCCTGTCCTAATCGTTTTGCAGCCGATCAGTGCGGCCCCTTGAGGCAGATACAGGTAGTTGACAAATGGCGAAAAAAGCTCCAGCCGCGGCGTCCAAGGCTGCGTCCTCCACGATTGCAGCGCCCAAGCCGGGCAAGCCGGACAGCGCCGCTGTAAAGCGCGTTTTCGAGCTGATGCAGGAACACTCGGTCGAGCTGGTTGACCTGCGCTTCACCGATCCGAAGGGCAAGTGGCACCACACGACGCAGTGGCACACGACCATTGAGGAAGACACCTTCGTTGAAGGCTTCATGTTCGACGGTTCGTCGATCGCTGGCTGGAAGGCCATCAATGAATCCGACATGGTGCTTCTGCCCGACCCGACCACGGCTGTCATGGACCCGTTTTCGGCCAAGCCGCAGCTGATCCTGATCTGCGATATCGTCGAGCCCCGCACCGGCAACTACTATGCCCGTGACCCGCGTGCGACTGCCAAGGCCGCTGAAGCCTATCTCAAGACCACCGGTCTCGGCGATACGGCGTTCTTCGGTCCCGAAGCCGAGTTCTTCATTTTCGACAACGTCAAGTTCGGCACGGGCCCGAACTACGGCACGTACCAGCTCGACAGCATCGAAGGCCCCGACGCCTCGATGAAGGACTATCCGGAAGGCAATATGGGCCATCGTCCGGTGGTCAAGGGCGGTTACTTCCCGGTGGCTCCGGTCGATAGCGAAGGCGATCTGCGCGCTGAAATGCTCTCGACGATGGGCGAAATGGGCCTGCCGATCGAGAAGCACCACCATGAAGTGGCGCAGTCGCAGCACGAGCTGGGCACCAAGTTTGCCACGCTGGTGCAGTCGGCTGACTTCATGCAGATCTACAAGTACTGCGTGCACAACGTCGCCCATTCCTATGGCAAGACGGCCACCTTCATGCCGAAGCCCATCGCTGGCGATAACGGCTCGGGCATGCATGTGCATCAGTCGATCTGGCGCGATGGCAAGCCGCTCTTCGCAGGTGACCAGTATGCTGGCCTGTCGGAAGATGCGCTGTACTACATTGGCGGCATCATCAAGCACGCCAAGGCGCTGAACGCCTTCACCAACCCGTCGACCAATTCCTACAAGCGTCTGATCCCGGGCTTCGAAGCCCCCGTTCTGCTCGCTTACTCGGCTGCCAACCGTTCGGCTTCGTGTCGTATTCCGTATTCGATCGGGCCGAAGGCAAAGCGTATCGAGGTTCGTTTCCCCGATCCGACCGCCAACCCGTATCTTGCCTTCGCCGCCATGCTGATGGCCGGTCTGGACGGCATCCGTAACAAGATCCATCCGGGCGAAGCCATGGACAAGGATCTGTACGAACTGCCGAAGGAAGAGCTGGCCCAGATCCCGACGGTCTGCGGTTCGCTTCGTGAAGCCCTTCAGGCCCTTGAAGCCGATTATGCGTTCCTGCTCGAAGGCGATGTCTTCACCAAGGACCAGATCGAGAGCTATATCGAGCTGAAGTGGAAAGAAGTCTACAAGTTCGAGCACACGCCGCATCCGGCCGAGTTCGAAATGTACTACTCGGTCTGATCCGAGAAAAAAGCCCGGCCGTCGTGCCGGGCTTTTTCATGTCTGTATCAGGACCGCCAGCCTTGTGCGAGCCGCAGAGCGACGATCATGCGCGATCGTTCAGTATACGATAAATTGCCATGTTTTTTCGTGTCCGAGGTGGACTCTGGGACGTCGGTTGACCTCTGGGTAACACTGACAACACCCGGGAAAATCTGGAAATCCATTGCCGGCAATGATGGATCGGGCATTCTGCCGTATCGCTGCAAAAGCTCTGTTGCGCTGGATTATCGCAGCGCTTCGCAGGAGGAGGGAGAGTCTCGCCCTGGCAGAGTGCGCCAGATATTACTCAGTCACCGCATGTCCCGTTGCGGGAGCGGGGCGCTCATGGGGTTCCAGTGGCTGGGGGATTGGGGGGTATTGGCATGAAAAAGGGCGATCCATGGATAGGACCGCCCTTTTTATGTGTTGCCGGGAGGATCGTCCTTG
>NZ_JAMXQU010000005.1 GCF_024054035.1 Asaia lannensis NBRC 102526 | reverse complement strand
TCGGGAACTGCTGATCCGTGGGAGCCTGCCGATTATTCCCTGACGTAAATACCGCAAGGTTCCGGATCAGAGCTTTTGTCAACATAACCTGGGGTGTCGCGCTCTTGTTAGAGGATTTCGCTCCCTCCCCCTTCCCTAAGAAAACGTGAAGGACTATCTAGGCAATTGAGAAGCGTTCTCAGAGGGCTTCAGGGCCAGTCAGCTTAGGTGTGCTTTCCAATGACTCTCGACACCCTCCCCAAGGGAGCCCACGCGGTAATCAGTCAGGTCGTCTCCCGTATGGATAACGACCCGATTGCGCTTCGCCTTGGTGAACTGGGTTTCATTCCCGGCGCGCCAGTCGAGATCGTGGCCACCGGTCCTGTCGGGCACGATCCGATTGCCGTTCGTCTGGGATCGACCTGCTTTGCCCTGAGACGTGGCGAAGCATCGCGTGTCGCGCTCAGACACGATTTCTGATCGCCGATGGATGCCGTCACATCGACCATAACGGAGACTGCTCCGTTGCGTGCCGCTCTTGTCGGCAATCCCAATTGCGGCAAGACCTCCCTGTTCAACCAGCTGACAGGCAGTCGCCAGAAAGTGGCGAACTATGCTGGCGTCACGGTCGAACGCAAGGAAGGTTACTTTACAACGCCTGCCGGACGCCCCGTTCGTCTGCTGGATCTGCCCGGCGCCTATAGTCTGAGCGCCACAAGTCCGGATGAGGATGTCACGCGCGACGTGTGCATGGGGCGCCATCGTTCGGAACCGGCCCCCGACCTGATCATCTGTGTCGTTTCCGCCAGCAATCTGCAGCTTCATCTGCGCTTTCTGCTCGAACTCATGCAACTCGGCCGTCCCATGATGGTCGTGCTGAACATGATGGATGAAGCCGAGCGTCTCGGGCTCAGGATCGATGTCCCCGGACTGGCTGAGGCGCTCGGTCTGCCTATCGTACCGACCATCAGCCTGCGCAAGAGCGGCATCACCCATCTGCTTGCTGCGCTCGACCAGACAGATCGTCTGTCCCCACCGCCTCCGCTTCGCGATACCGACCTGCATGGACAGGTCGGCGAGCTGATTGCACGTTATACGAATGAGGCAAGCCTGCGTAGCGACCGTGTGGCGGACAGACTCGACCGCTGGTTTCTCCATCCTGTGTGGGGACCGGTTATCCTTCTGGTCGTGCTCTTTTTCATGTTCCAGACGGTTTTCGCTTGGGCGCAACCGATCATGGATGCGCTGGAGGCCGGCATCGCCTCTCTGGGGCAGATGATCGTCTCCCCCCTCCCACAAGGACTGCTACGCAGCCTGCTTGCAGATGGCGTTTTTGCCGGAGCGGGCACGGTCATCGTGTTCCTGCCGCAGATTCTTATTCTATTTTTATGGATCCTCACCCTTGAGGAGACCGGTTACCTGCCCAGGGCGGCGTTCCTGCTCGATCGCGTCATGGCTCTGGCCGGGCTGAGCGGGCGGTCTTTCATCCCGCTGCTGTCGAGCTTCGCCTGCGCCATTCCCGGCATTATGGCGGCCCGCACAATCCAGAATCCGCGCGACCGTCTCGTCACAATCCTCATTGCGCCTCTGATGACCTGCTCGGCGCGTCTGCCCGTCTATACGCTTCTGATCGGCGCCTTCGTACCGCATCGTACTGTGCTGGGCTTTCTTGGCCTCCAGGGGCTGGTTCTGTTCGGACTTTATCTCGTGGCCATTGTCAGCGGCATTCTGGCCGCGAGGCTGATGACGCACGGCGTCGCCTCTGACGAGCATCCCCTGATGCTCGAACTGCCCCCATACCGCACGCCCAATCTCAAAAGCATTGCGCTCGGCCTGTGGCAGAGGGCTGTAATGTTCCTGTCACGTGTCGGCACCATCATTGTCTCGCTCAACGTCCTGCTCTGGGCCTTGTCGAGCTTTCCTGCGCCGCCCCCCAATGCGACGGGTGCGGCCATCGATTACAGCTTTGCAGGTCATATCGGCCACTGGATGCTTCCTGTCTTTGCACCGCTCGGGTTCAACTGGCAGATATGCGTCTCGCTCATCCCCGGCCTGGCTGCGCGTGAGGTGGCCGTCAGTGCGCTGGCAACCGTCTATGCACTGGGTGCCAGTGACGACAATGCAGCCAGTCAGCTGCTTCCATTGCTCAGTGCACACTGGAGCATGGCCACTGCCTTCGCCCTGCTGGCATGGTATGTCTATGCGCCACAATGCATCTCAACCCTCGCGGTCATGCGTCGTGAAACACGTTCTCTCAAGGTGGTTGCCGGGGCAGCAGCCTATCTGTTTGGCCTTGCCTATCTCGCAGCCTTTCTTACCTATCACGTGACCCGCGCTTTTACCGGATAAAACCCATGATCCAGTATCTGATCGTCCTCGCCATTGTTCTCGCTGCCAGCCTCTACTGGCTCAACCGGCTGTTGCCCGCCCAGG
The DNA here is from genome assembly GCF_024054035.1 of Asaia lannensis NBRC 102526. GTDB lineage: Bacteria > Pseudomonadota > Alphaproteobacteria > Acetobacterales > Acetobacteraceae > Asaia > Asaia lannensis. The sequence continues at coordinate 259,706 of NZ_JAMXQU010000005.1, read as the reverse complement.
CTGCGCGCCTCAAGGCGCGACTGGGGTTGGCCGCACCCGTGTCAGCGCAGGGAAGCGACAAGAAAGGCTGTGGCGGATGTACGGGCTGCAAGGGCGGCGGCTGCCATTAAGCCGTCTCGCCCATCGTGAAAACACAAATCGAAAGAACGCAGGTCAGTCGGCACGCGCGATAAAGTCGCGTACCTCATGCAGATCGTTCATGATCGCATGAGCTTTCCCGATAATCTCTTCATTCGGCGCCATGAGATCGGGCACGACGATCACGCGTATGCCTGCTGCATGCGCCGCTCTGGCGCCGTTATGGGAATCCTCGAGCGCAAGACAATAGGCGGAAGCAATGCCGATCGCTTCTGCAGCACGCAAATAAGGTTCCGGATCGGGCTTGCCACGCGTAACATCGTCACGGGTAATGATGGCATCGAATCGGTCGTAGATACCCATATGACGCAGATGCATCTCGGTCCGGTCACGGCTTGAAGACGTCGCGATGGCCCTCGGCAGACTTCGTTCGTCAAGATAATCCAGCAGCGGCAACACGCCTTTCTTGAGCACGAGTTTGCCCGCGTCGACGAGAGCATGCAGATGCCTGTTCTGCGCCCTGAACAACCCGTCCAGATCGATCTCCGGTCCATAGCGATCAATCACAAGCTGTGCGCAGGCATCGCCGGGCAGACCGATCATCTGACGGGCAAATTCGAGCGGCATGTCATAGCCGAGATCGTGCGCACCGAGCGTAAATGCGTCGAGCGACAGGGTTTCGCTATCGAGCAAAAGCCCATCCATATCGAACAGAATGCCTCTGATGGGTCCTGGACCGGTCATGTTTTCCTCCTGACGTTCAGTCTGTTTAACGATGCGTCGCGGACGGATGTTGCCTGTTTTCATCCTGCACTTTCGCATGACCGGTCCTTGCGACCCTGTCTGTATGATGGTTTTCCGACCCGTATTCGGCAGAACGTGGCACAAGCGCGATCGCCATTTCGGCGGTAACAAGCGCCGCGATGATCTGAGGGCGCTTGTCACGGATCGGATGCGCCCCGATCGGACAGACGAGCGTATCGATGCGCTCCTGGGCGATTCCCAGAGCCCGGAACCCGGCTTCGAAACGTCGCCTTTTGCTGTTTGAGCCGATCAGCCCGACATAGGCCAGATCGCCCCGTTCGAGTGCCGCCGCCGTGATGAGGGCATCGAGCGTGTGACTGGGGGTCATGATCACGACCCCATCGCCCGGGCGCAGTGCTCTGATTTCACCCTCCCAGTCATCGGTCACGCAGGCCGCCACGCCATGAGGCACACGGCCGAACTCCGTCGGCCTTGAATCGATCCAGCGTACGGACAAAGGCAGAAGCGATGACGATTGAACCAGAGCACGCCCGACATGACCTGCACCGAAAACTAGGAGGACCGGTCTCGATTCATGAGATGCTTCAAGCCGTGCGACCTCCCTGTCTAGATCGAACACAGGCTCGAAGTGCACCGTGACGGAGCCCCCGCAACACTGGTCGGCCTCAGGTCCAAGCGTATAGCACTGCTCGCGCGCAATGGCCTCGCCATGCAGAATTCTGCGCGCCCGATCGAGACAGGACCACTCCAGTGCGCCGCCCCCTATGGTGCCCGTCTGCGCGCCGGGCGTGACAAGCATGAAGGCCCCGACCTCGCGTGGGGTCGAGCCTCTGGTACCGGCAATCACCACGCGCAGCACGGCTACGGACTCGCGCCTCCAGCGTCGAAGCAGGGCAAGGTCGATCAGCCTCTCTCTCCCCCGGAGCCGTAGGCCTGCATCTGCATGATGGTACGCAGCAGACGCTCAGGCGTCGCCGGCGCATCGAGTTGCGGGCAGCGACGATACTGCCCAAGGCTGGCGATCGCATCGGACAGGGCATGAAGCACCGCGACACCGTGAACGAGAGGCGGCTCGCCCACAGCTTTGGACCGGTAGATCGTCGCTTCGCGGTTAGGCGCATTCTCAAGCAGCATCACGTTGAAGATATGAGGCCGATCCGAACAGGCAGGAATTTTATAGGTGCTCGGCGCATGGGTCCTCAGTCTTCCCTGAGCATCCCAGACCAGTTCCTCGGTGGTCAGCCAGCCAGCCCCCTGCACGAAAGCGCCTTCGATCTGTCCGATATCGATATCGGGATTGAGGGATTCGCCGGCATCGTGAAGGATATCGACACGATCGATCGTATTCTCACCGGTCAACAGATCAAGCGTAACCTCCGCACAGGCCGCACCGTAGGCAAAATAATAGAAAGGCCGCCCCCGTCCGGTTGCAGCATCCCAGGAAATCTTGGGGGTCTTGTAAAACCCGCTGGCGGAGAGAGAGATACGCGCAAAATAGACCTGCCAGACCAGATCGCGAAATGCGACCATCTCATCGCCTATCCGGACCCCGTCCGGGGTGAAGACAACGCTCTCCGGTGCCTCCTGCCATTTCGATGCGGCAAACCCGGTAATACGCTCCTTGATCTGTCGAACGGCATCCAGCACAGCCATACCGTTCAGATCGGCGCCCGAAGAAGCTGCCGTTGCAGAAGTATTGGGCACCTTGCCCGTGGTCGTGGCCGTAATACGCACATCCTCGGCAGAAAGCCCGAATTCATGCATAACGATCTGCACCATCTTGGTGTGCAGACCCTGCCCCATCTCCGTGCCGCCATGGTTAACCTGCACCGACCCGTCGGTATAGACATGCACAAGCGCGCCAGCCTGATTGTAATGGGTGGCGGTGAAGGAAATGCCGAACTTGACCGGCACCAACGCAATTCCCTTGCGCAGGGTGCGGCTTGTCGCATTGAAAGCGCATATGTCGTCGCGTCTCGACCGATAGGCACATTTTTCGGCCAGTTGAGTCATGACCAGATCGCTGATCGAATCCTCGACGACCATATGATAGGGCGTCACGTCGCGCGTTCCCGTGCCGTAGACATTGCGCAGACGCACATCAAGCGGATCCATCCCGGTCGCGAAGGCAATTTCCTCGATCACACGTTCGGCAGCCACGATGCCCTGAGGTCCACCGAAACCGCGAAACGCCGTGTTGGACTGGGTATTCGTCTTGAGGGCAAGAGAGCGAAAACGGACATCGGGATAGAAATAGGCATTATCGGCATGAAACAATGCGCGGTCCGTAACCGGCCCGGAAAGATCGGCTGACCAGCCACAACGCGCCGCAAGCTCCATATCGACCGCAAGAATATCGCCCTGGGCAGTAAAGCCGACATCATAGACAATCTTGAAATCGTGCCGCTTACCCGTGATGACCATGTCATCATCGCGATCGAGCCGCATTTTCGCGGCCTGTCCTGTGCGCTCTGCCGCCAGTGCAGCAAGACAGGCGCAGCCATTCGCCTGGGATTCCTTGCCACCGAACCCGCCCCCCATACGCCTGATTTCGGTGGTGACCAGATGATGCGGCCTGCCGAGGACGGTCGCTACCAGATGCTGCGTTTCCGAAGGGTGCTGGGTGGAAGACCACACGCGCATTTCACCGGCCTCGCCCGGCTGGGCCAGTGCCACCTGACCCTCCAGATAGAAATGCTCCTGCCCGCCTATCACCACCGTCCCGCTTAGCCGCCTTGGAGCATTCGCCAGCCCAGATACCGCATCTCCCCGCTCCATGGTCAGCGGACGCCAGACAACGGGGCTTCCATTGGCGCGCGCAGAGTCGATATCGAACAGGGCCGGAAGTTCATCATAGACGATGCGCGCCAGACGCACGGCACGACGCGCTATGGCGCGCTCGGTCGCAACCACCGCGAAAATGGGCTGCCCGACGTATTGGACCAGATCCTCCGCAAGAAGGGGTTCGTCATTGGCATGAACAGGGCTGGTCTGGTTGAGGCCGGGAATATCCGCAGCCGTCAGAACGCATACGACGCCCGGATAGGCCCGCACCTCGGAAAGATCGACGGAAACAAGCCGCGCATGCGCTTTTTCGCTCAGACCCGGCACGACATGAAGCAGGTTCTTCGGCTCGGGCAGATCGTCGATATACTGCGCCTTGCCCGTCACATGGAGTATCGCGCTCTCGTGCTTCATCGAACCGGTTCTGCGGCCGCCCTCCGGTTTTTGATCCTGTAGCGCAGTCGTCGCTGATGGGCCGGTCAGTGGCGCTTCGGATATCTGTCTATCAGACATGGGCCAGCCTCCCTGCCTTGGCGAGACGCACGGTCTCACCGTGGCTTTCCTCATAGAACCGGGTCAGCAGATTCGCTGCGACTGTCCTGCGATACCAGGCACTCGCCCGCATATCGCTGAGCGGCGTAAAATCGTCGTCCAGGGCAGCGCGTGCCAGTTCGAGCGTTTCTTCATTCCAGACAGCGCCGATCAGCACGGACTCGGCTTTTCGGGCACGACAGGGTGTGGCGGCCATTCCCCCGAATGCCAGCCGCGCGTCGCTTATGCGCCCGTCCTTGTCGCAGCGCAGCGCGAAGGCACCCAGTACGGCAGAGATATCCTGGTCGAAGCGCTTGGAGATCTTGTAGCTGCGATAGATGGTATCCGGTGTCTGGCGCGGCACATAGACGGCTTCGACGAACTCGCCCGGCCTGCGATCCTGTTTGCCATAGGCCAGAAAATACGCCTCCAGCGCCAGACTGCGCCGTGCCGCGCCACAGCGCAGATGCAGGATTGCCCCTGCGGCAATCAATGCAGGAGGACCGTCGCCTATGGGGGAGCCATTGGCGATATTGCCGCATAATGTTGCACTGTTGCGTATGGGCGTGGACCCGATACGCCCTATGAGAACGCCGAAATCGGGCAGAATGCTCCCGAGCGCCACGCGTGCCTCCTCATAGGTCACGGCAGCCCCGATCGTGAGTCCGCCTGCGTCCTCTTCAAGCCCGAGCAGATCGTCGCATTGCCCGATGAACGCGACCTCAGGAAGACGGCGCAGCGCCTTCGTGACCCACAACCCCACATCCGTCGCCCCGGCGACGATGACCGTCTCAGGTACCTTTTGCAGCCAGTTGGAAAGCGACTCCGCTGTGGCCGGCAAAAACAGATTGCCTTCTCCTGTCCCGATGATGACATCTTCGCCATCCTGAAGCGCCTTCAGCCTGGGGGCGAGCGCATCCAGACGTCTGTCGAAATCATGAGCCGGGGCACTGAGCGCCTGTTTCATCGCCCTGACGATGGGCGCGTATCCCGTGCAGCGGCACAGGTTTCCCGCCAGAGCCGCATCGATCGATGACTCGATCGATGCACCGGTCGACCCATCATCATCATCCGACTGCTCCGCATGACGAAAGGCAATCATGGACATCACGAAGCCGGGCGTACAGAAGCCGCATTGTGCACCGTTAAGCGAGACCATGGCTTGCTGAACGGGGTGAAGCACCCCACCGGCTGAGATATCCTCGATCGTGAATACGGCCGCGCCATCGAGCATTGGCAAGAGCTGGATACAGGCATTCACGGCTCGCACAGACAGATTGCCGCGTCGCAGGCGCGCCACAATCACCATGCAGGCGCCGCAATCGCCCTCGTTACAGCCCTCCTTCGTTCCGGTGCGTCCCTCATGGCGCAGCCAGTCGAGCAAAGTTCGCTCGGGTGCGACATCGCCCAGAGTAACCAGTCGGTCACCCAGATAGAACCTGATTGTCTGGCGCATGAATGACCCCTGTACGCGACCTTGCTGAAAGAGAGAACGAGGGTAACCCCTTCGCCATTTCCGGAAACTCCTGTATGATTGGGAGATTCGACGGCGGAGAACAATCAGGAATATTGCATTTCCTGCCTTGTTATCGCTTCGAACTGCGCCTAAGGCTCCACGGCCATTACAAACGCAAGAGGATCACAATGAAGTCCACTGATCTGATCGACCGCATTGCCGCCGCCACCGGTGGCACAAAGGCCGACGCCAAGACCGCCCTCGACACCGTCTGGGCCAGCATTATCGACGCCGCCACCAAGGGCGACGAAGTGTCGATCCCGGGCTTTGGCAAGTTCCAGGTCCGCTCCACGGCAGCACGCCAGGGTCGCAACCCGAAGACCGGCGAAACGATCGAGATCGCTGCTTCCAAAAAGCTCAGCTACTCCCCCGCGAAGAACGTCAAGGACGCCCTCGCAGGCAAGTAAGCCTTTCGAGGCGCCAGCGGGGTGGAGGCGTTTACGCCCGCCCTGCCTGGCCCCTTGCCCTTTCTTGCATCGATACGACACGACGCTGTTCGTCGTGCTGGCCATTGCAGCCAACTACCCACAGGTTCTTGCAACACAAGATAGCAGTCCACGAGGCAAATCCCCTCAGGACGACGATCCTTTGGGATCGGGGCCCAGGGAATACTGGAACTTTTCCATAACGACCCTTCTTCCGGAACGACCCACCGTTCGGGAGATGATCCTGCCATAAGATGCCACCGCTCTCCCACGGGATTGAAGGCCGGGCGCAGGCAGACGAACTCCACAAATCTCCAAAACAGACCGATACCGCTATCGACGGATAACGTGCTTCACCACAAGAGTGCGCTTACGCTCGACGAGACGATCCCGGCCTGAACAGCCGGTCACACCCTGCAAAGAGTTCCCCCAATCGGGATAAAAATTTCGTTGCGGAGCCGCATGCGCTTGCAAAAAACAGTGGGTTTCGTCACGTTTCGCGCCATGCTCCCCCGCTTCCTGCCCGTTCTCGCCCTCGCCCTGCCCCTGCTCTCCGCTCACGCCGAGACGCAGGATACACAGGCGACTGCCCATATTTTCGATCGTATTCGCTCCGATCCGGCCCGGCTGGCCCTGTTCATGCGTGCCCTGCCCAAAGGCGGCGATCTGCATAACCACCTTGCAGGCGCGATCATGGCAGAGAGCTTTCTGGACTGGGCAGGCGATGACGGCCTGTGCGTTTCGCTGCCCTCAGGACGCATCCTCCCAAGCAAATGCCGACTGGCAACGCCGGGCGATATGCCTGCGACCCAGCTTAAAAACAGACAGGATGCACGCGAGATCATGATCGACGCGCTGTCGATGCGCGATTTCGTTCCGACCCCCGCAGATCGATCAGGCCACGATCACTTTTTCTCAACGTTCGGGCGCTTCGCCCCTGTCCTGTCGGCCCATCAGGGCGCCATGCTCGCACAGGCGCGCGATCAGGCCGCAGCAGACCATGTCGTTTATCTGGAGCTGATGATTTCACCCGGGCTTGGCGCCATGGTGAAGGCTGGCGATCAGCACCCCTTGCACGATCTCGATCTGGATGCCGCTCATGAAGCGCTCAGACAGGATACGCCGCGTCTTGTCGCCGAAGCCCGTCACGATACAGACGAGATGGAGCATCAGGCGCGCGACATCCTGCAATGCGACACGCCAGCGGCCCATCCGGGATGTGCGGTCACGGTGCGCTACCTGTTTCAGGCCATACGCACCATGACCCCGGCCGAGGTATTTGCCCAGCTCGATGCAGGATATGCACTGGCCCATGAGGACCCGCGTTTTGTCGGCATCAATTTCGTCGCACCCGAAGATGACGCCGTGGCGATGGCCGATTACGAACTGCACATGCAAATGTTCGCCAAAATGGGCGCTCTTTATCCGGATGTACGCCTCAGCCTCCATGCCGGAGAGCTGACGCCGTCTCTGGTGCCAGCCTCGGGCCTGCAAAGCCATATACGCGATGCCGTTGAAATTGCCGGTGCCGACCGTATCGGTCATGGCGTCGATATTCTCTGGGAAAAAGACTCCACGCGCCTGCTCGGCGAAATGGCACAGCGACATATTGCGGTTGAGATCAACCTGACCAGCAATGCGCAGATCCTTGGCGTAAGTGGACCGAGCCATCCGTTCGGTCTTTATCGGCGCGCCCATGTTCCCGTCGTGCTCTCGACGGATGACGAAGGCGTGTCGCGTAGCAATCTGACCGAGGCCTATCTGCAGGCGCTCTCTGCCACGACACTCAGCTACGCCGACCTCAAGACCCTGTCACGCAACAGCCTGACTTACGGCTTCATTCCAGGCATCAGCCTGTGGGATGGCGATCATGTCATTACCCTGTGCAAGGCGCCACAGAGTTTCGCCTGCGCAGACTTCCTGAAAAAGAGCCAGAAAGCCCGTCTCCAGCTTCAGCTCGAACAGAATTTCGCCGATTTCGAAAACACCATCAGCCACGAGCCTCTTTTCCAATGATGACGCCCCGTATCCGCATGCCACGCCTGCTCGCCCTTTCTGCCCTTGCCCTCGCGGGCTCTGCGCTCGCCCCCCCTGCCATCGCGCAGTCCCAGCCGATACAATCCCAGCCTGCCCCCCCCCGCACGGCGCAATCCCTCCCGAGCGAAACGCGTTCCGCCCCCATCAAGGTGCGCGTGGTCGTGGTGACGACATTCGAAATCGGCAAGGATACGGGTGACACACCGGGCGAGTACCAGAACTGGATCGAGAAATTTCCGCTCAGCCAGACACTTCCCGCACCCGGTACCGATCACGATGTGATGCACTACAACCCCGAGTTGCAGGTGCTTGCCATCGCCTCGGGTGAAGGGCCGCAGCATATGGCCTCTGCCATGACAGCGCTTATCCTCGACCCCCGTTTCGACCTGCGTCACAGCTATTTCGTGCTGGCAGGCATTGCCGGGATCGACCCCAATTTCAGTACGATCGGTTCGGCTGTCTGGGCGCCCCGGGTGATCAATGGCGGTCTGGCCCATCTGGTCGATCCACGTGAGATTCCCAAGGACTGGCCCGATGGCTTTACTCCGGTTCAGGGCAGTCGCCCCGACCAGTCGCCGCGTCCGCCTTTGCACTCTCTTTCCGGCGATATGGTCTATACGCTCAATCCGGGCCTGACGCGGTGGGCTTTCGATCTGACGAAAGGCATTCCCCTCCCAGACAGCGACGGCATGAAACAGAGCCGTGCCCGTTATCGTGGCTACGCACCCGCGCAGAAACCACCCTCCGTCATGATGGGCGACACGATCTCGGGTGAGACATTCTGGGTGGGTAAACTGATGAATCGCTGGGCCGAGCGCTGGGTGCGCTACTGGACCGATAATCAGGGCACGATGGCGACCACCGCCGAAGAGGATATCGCCTTTTGTCAGGCACTTGCCCTGCAGGCCAAGGCCGGTCGGGTCGATCCGCAACGGGCGCTCGTTCTGCGCACATCCAGCAATTTCGATATGCCCCCGCCGGGCCAATCTGCAGCCCAGCTGCTTGCTGACGAAGCGAATGAGAAAGGCTATTCTGCCTTCATTCCCTCGGTCAACGCAGCCTATCAGGTAGGCAGTGTCGTCGTGCGCGAACTGGCGACCCACTGGGATCGATACGAGACCGCCATACCTGGCGCTGCTCGATAAACGGGCCATACGTCATACTCGCATCGACAGGATAGACATATCCATTGTCACCAGGTCCATTGGCACCGGGGTATGTCCTGTTCCGGTGCCTGCCCACTCATGGCAGAGCTATGCGGCAAACGCGCCAGGGAGGCACCTCCTCCTCTCGGTCATACATCCAAACACCTGATGCTTCACGCCGAACGCCTCAGGGGGTGTGGCTGATCCGATAAGTCAGGTCAGAAAACGCCCTGGACAGACCTGCACTACAGGCCCCTAGGACGGGGCGCCTGACATGGCTTCATGCGGGCTGTCTACGCTTGATCTCCAGTCTCCGCCCAGTATCCGTTACCTCGTCCATCGCCGTGCCGGATATCGTGGGCAGCCCATGACCACCGACCGCCATACTGCACTGCGCCGGCCACTCTCGCCGGGAAGCTTGAACGAACGCGATCGTGTTGTGACCCGACAACCCATCGGACCTATCCTGAATAAGTCACAAGAAGTCATGGATAAAACATGAAGCTTTATACTGCGTTGAGTGCCGCAATTCTCCTGTCCGCCAGTCTGTCTGAGGCAAGAAGCCAGCCTCTGGACCGTATCTCAGGACATTACACCGCTCAGAATACCGGGAGTACGGCTGGCAATGCGCAAATGCCTGCCGAGAACAGTCTCGATCTTGTCCCTGTGACACCAAACGACGCCTATTTCCGCATCGCTTTGCAAACGGGTGAGCAGCACCGCTGTGCGATTTCCGGCATCGGCGTGTGGGACGGCAGCAAGCTGATCTACAAGACCAAACCAGCCTCTCTGCCCCGCGCCAACCCGCCCTGCATTCTGATCGTCCAGTGGGATGCGACCGGCGCAAGCCTTTATGACAAGACAGGTGTTTGCAAGGTCGCCTATTGCACCGGAACGTCAGGATTTTCGGGAGTGCATTTTCCGCTCTCCGGCCGATCATCGGTCGATAATGCTGGCACGCTCAGACAATCGACCGACTATGCCGAAGCACTTTCCATCTGGAGAACATCCAGATTTCCCATGAAATAACGGAAGAAGCGGTGAACGCGGGAATGCTTTTGTTCACCGCGTGCCTGACACCGTATGATACGAGCCCTTCTCCCCTGACGATACCGCTCGAACGACGCACGCACGAGAGAGAGAAAGGCAGCGTCAGAAACCGGATCTGAGCAAAAGTGCGACGACCTGTTCGAGCATCGTCTGTTCCTCATCGCCGAAACGCGCTGTTTCGGGACTGTCGATATCGAGCACACCCAGCACGACGCCATCGCGTATCAGGGGAACGACGATCTCGGATGCGGAAGCCGCATCGCAGGCTATATGTCCGGGGAAGCTGTGGACATCATCGATACGCTGGGTTTTGCGTTCTGCCGCAGCAGTCCCGCAAACGCCGCGGCCGATAGCGATACGTGTGCAGGCGACACGCCCCTGAAATGGCCCGAGAACCAGCTCGTTGCCGCGCATAAGGTAGAACCCTGCCCAGTTGATGCGTGGCAGGGCTTCGAACAGAACAGCCGCGATATTCGCCATATTGGCAATCGGGTCGCTTTCCGCCGCGACAAGACCTTCTATGGAAGAGAGTATGTCGGCTGGTGTCAGTTTCAGGTCAGGCGCACTCATATGGCGTATCTTTCAGGCTGTCTTTCGAACAGTGTCGCACAGAGGTGTTTGCTGCGTCGATGCTTCGGGACGCGCGTTTCACCGCCTCTGAAGGGGCGATCGCCAAAAGGCTGTCTCCCGTCCCCCGCTCAGGTACTGCGCTTTCAGAGTGTCTTGAAGACGATATAACCGGCAACGACGAAAATGAGACCCGCAAATACGAGTTTCAATGTCGCCCCCGAACCCTTGCCGAGTTGACGTGCAAGCCTCGTGCCGATCAGGCATCCTGCAATCCCGCCAGCAATAAACCACCCTGCGAGCGACCAGTCGACCAGCCCGGAAAACGCATAGCTGACAGAAGTCGTCACCCCGAAGGCCGCCACTGCGACAAGCGATGTGCCGACAGCGTTGAGGACGGGCATATGGGTTGCTGCCATCAGCGCGGGCACGATCAGAAACCCACCACCGATGCCGAAAAATCCGGATAATCCGCCGGTACACAAGCCGAACAGACCGACCTTCCAGACATTGTCGCGGTTGCAGGCTGCGCCAGGGATCCCCTCATCGTGTCGGCCCCGTATCATGGCAATGCCGATCAGCACCATGAGACCCGCAAAGAGCAGTAACAGGCGCTGCCCATCCATCGCCTTGCCAAGCTGCGCGCCCAGAGCAGCCCCCAACATCCCGGCAGGCGCAAAAAAGCCTGCGCAACGCCATTTGACCGTATGTTCGCGGGCATGGGTAAACAGGCCCGCCAGCGCGTTGACCGCTACGGCAAAGGCACTCGTGCCAATAGCGACATGGGGGTTACGCACCCCCACGAAATAGATCAGCAACGGGACTGCCAGAATAGACCCGCCCCCGCCGATCAGCCCCAGCACCAGCCCCACCAGACTTCCGGAAGCCAGAGCCGGACCGAGCGAGGCCGAAGCGAACGGGGTATGAGCGAAGGCGGTCAGCATCTGAAGAAATCAGCTCTCGCTTTTACGACCCGGGCGCACCAGAAGCTCGCGCCCCTTGAGCATGAAATCCCAGTACAGGCGCGGCATAACTTTTTCCTTGAGGAACCAAGCCAGACGAGTGGGCTTCTTGCCGTTCAGCAGCCAGCCCGGGAATGTCGGCAACAGCTTGCCGCCATAACCGAACTCGGCCAGCACGATCTTGCCGCGTTCGACTGTCAGGGGGCACCCGCCATAACCGTCATAGACCGCATCCGGCTTGCGTCCCGAAAGCTGGGCTATCAGGTTTTCGACCACCACGGGAGCCTGCTTGCGTGCGGCGGCAGCCGTCTTGGCGTTGCTCGTGCCAGCGACATCACCCACAGCGAACACGTTGGGGAACTTTGTGTGCTGCATCGTGTCCGGATGAACCGAAACAAAGCCATCAGCACCTGCGAGAGGAGAGTTCCTGATGATATCGGGCGCGGTCTGAGGCGGCACGACATGCAGCATGTCGAACGGGCGCTCGACCTTCTCGGTTCCTGCGTCCGTCGTGCGCTCGAATGTCGCGACCTTGCGTTCGCCATCCACGGCAACCAGACGTGACTTCAGATGAAGATCGATGCTGTAGCCCTTGATATAGTCCATCAGGGCCGGCACGAAATCGGCAACACCGAAAAGGCTTGGTGTAGCGGTATCGAATTCGACCTGGACACGCCCCAGCACACCGCGCCGACGCCATGCATCGCAGGCGAGATACATGGCCTTTTGCGGTGCACCGGCACATTTGATCGGCATGGGCGGTTGCGTGAACAGCGCCTTGCCTTCCTCAAGCTTGCTGACAAGTTCCCATGTATAGGGGGCAAGATCGTAGCGGTAATTGGAGGTTACGCCGTTCTTGCCAAGCGTTTCGGCAAGGCCGGGAATAGCGGTCCAATCGAGCTTGAGCCCTGTAGCGACAACGAGGGCATCGTAGCGGATCTGACTTCCATCACCCAGCTCGACGGTATTTTTCTCGGGATGGAATGCCGTGGCAGCCTGTCTGATCCAGTTGGCACGCGGCGGTATCAGCCCCACTTCCGAGCGGCGTGTGTCTCTCGCCTCGAAAACGCCACCCCCTACGAGCGTCCAGCCCGGCTGGTAGTAATGCTCGGTCGACGGCTCGACCACGGCCACCAGCAATTCGGGGCGACGGCGCAGCAGACTGGCTGCGCAGGCCAGACCACCGGCACCGCCGCCCACAACAACCACGTCGAAACGCTGGATTGCTGGACCCGCCTCATCCTGCTCGGCCGAAGCCAGCTCGAACAGATCGGCTGCACGACGACCGGAGCGGCAATAGCCCAGAACCTTGCCGGTCCCTTCCGGACCGATCATTTCGCTGAGCGTTCGGCGCATGACCGACACGCTATGTGCATCGGGTGTGGCCCCCATACGGACCGGGATATAGGAAAAGGCGAGACCGCATTTCTCGGCGGCGACGCCGAGATCGGCCACGCTCGGCTGGTCTTTTTCCTCACCATCGGGGCGAGTGGAAATAATGCCGGTAAAACCCTGCTCCTTGAGCGCAGGAAGATCATCGACCCGGATCTGGGGCGATACGGCGAAATGCGCCGTCAGGAAACGTAGGGACATGGGCGTGCCTTTCTCTCGTCAGACTGTCTTCTGTGCGGATCCGCCGGGTCAGAGCGTATCGAGCGGAATCTTGATATAGCGCGTGCCGTTTTCTTCGGGTTCCGGCAGACGCCCACCGCGCATATTGATCTGAACCGAGGGCATGATGAGGTTGGGCAGCGATAAAGTCGCATCACGTTTCGTGCGCATGGCGACAAATTCATCCTCGCTTATGCCATCATGCACATGGAGATTATGCGCTCTCTGGGCGCCGATCGTTGTTTCCCACGCAAAATAGTCGCGCCCCGGTGCCTTGTAATCATGACAGAGGAAAAGACGTGTCTGCTCCGGCAGCGAGAGAAGACGACGGATCGACCGGAAAAGCTGTCGGGGATCTCCACCCGGAAAATCGGCACGGGCCGTACCGAAATCGGGCATGAACAGCGTATCGCCGATAAAGGCGGCATCGCCGATCACAAAGGCCATGTCAGCAGGCGTATGACCGGGCACATGCAGGGCAATCGCCTCGATTTCACCAATTCTGAAACGCTCACCGTCGCGAAACAGATGATCGAACTGCGATCCATCACGTGCAAAGCGCGTACCGGCATTGAAAATCTTGCCGAAGACTTCCTGCACATGGGTGATTTCGGCCCCTATGGCGAGTTTGCCGCCAAGCTGTTCCTGCAACCAGGGTGCGGCAGACAGATGATCGGCATGGGCATGGGTTTCGAGCTGCCAGGCAACGGTCAGACCCTCTTCCCTTATATAATCGAGAATTGCCTGCGCGCTGGCATTGCCTGTCCGCCCCGAAGCCGGATCGTAATCGAGCACGCTGTCAATAATGGCGGCTTCACGTGTGACCGGGTCATGCACGACATGCGAAGCGGTAAATGTGGCTTTGTCGAAGAAGCTGCGCACCACAGGCGCGGACGATCGTCCTTCAAGCACATTGCGGACCTGATCTGCGGCCTGGGTGATTGTCGCATCGCTCATCATGCGCGCTCCCTGTATCTCGCTCTGTCATTTTCAGATTTCGAGAATGTGATATTTCCGTTTTTATGTAATTGTGATACTCGAAGGAGTCAAGGACAGGTGCCCATTCAAGGCAATTCCCTTCGAGAAAATGCCGAATGGCGAAGCGAGAGAAAGAGCGCGCAAGCGGTTACACGATGGACGATCAAGAACAGCCCCCTCTCCGGCTTGGCATGCTGGCTCCGAACTTCAGGGCACGCACGACACTCGGCCCTCTAACGCTCAGCGATCTCAGAGGACGATGGGTGGTCCTGTTTTCGCATCCGGCAGATTTCACGCCTGTCTGCACAAGCGAATTCATTGCGTTCTCCCGTGCGCAACCGCAATTCGACCAGCTCGGCTGCCAGCTTCTCGGCCTGTCGGTCGACTCGCTGTCATCCCATCTGGCATGGATTGCTGCGATCGCGCGCGATCTTGCAACAGAGATACGCTTTCCCGTGATCGAAGACCCTTCAATGGCAATTGCCCGGGCTTATGGCATGCTCGATCTGACCGCGCGTGACAGCAGCACGGTGCGGTCGACTTTCATTCTCGACCCGGATGGACGCATACAGGCCATTCTCAGCTACCCACTTTGCGTCGGGCGTTCGGTCAGCGAAATCCTGCGCACCGTCGCAGCACTTCAACGTGCAGCGCGCGGCGACGCCCTCACACCCGCAAACTGGCATCCCGGCGACCCGATCTTTCACCCGCCTTCAACCACGATCGGTGAGGTAGCCGCTCAGGGCGAACAGCTCTGGTACCACGCCTTGTGTGAGGACGACGCGCTATGAGCCTGGCACAACCCGCAGACATAACCCGCGACATGCCCCGCCTGATCGAGCGACTGCGCCTTTACGGGCAGGCCCAGCGTCTGTCTATTCTGACCGCGCTAACCGGCGGCGTACGCAGCGTTTCTGAAATCGAAGCCTGCACAGGCATTACCCAACCCGCACTGTCCCAACAGCTGGGCGAGTTGCGCCGGGCCGGGATGATCGTCTCCAAACGCACGGCACGTGAAGTCACCTACGATTTTGCTTCGCCAGCAGAGCGCGCGCGAGCCCTGACGGTGCTTACCCTGCTCGATCCACCGGTCATCCCGCACCCGCAGGAAGAAACGCCCCGCTATGGTGCGCATTTCGCCACGATCCTGCCTGCGTGAATGCCGCGTGCATCAACCCCCTCAATGGGCTTTCGTAACGTTTACGACCGCGCATTTCTCCTGCTAGCCTTGCATGATACCGCTTAAACCCGGACCCGACATGGGTTTGGACACGGGGCCGGATACAGGCCAGACACAGGAGAGCAGAGATACCATGAGAGACACGACCCCTTCCCGGGCCATTATCGTCTTGGGAGGCGCGCTGTCTCTCCTGCTTGCGGGATGCAGCACGCCTCCAGCGCCAATCAAATCGGATCACCTCCCTGACGAGCGCCTGGCGCTTGCCGCGCCACCCACTGCAGGCCTCGCAGCGCAGGCGGACGACGAACGGATCTTCACCCGCACACGCGCCCTCAGGGGCACCCCCCGCTGGACCCTGGCGCAAAGCGATGCCGATCTGCGGCCCGCGCCTTTTCTCCGGGGCTTTTCATGCGCGGCAGGTTTCGAAATCGACACCGCCAAAGCACCAGCGCTGATGAACATCCTCGCTATGATGGCAAAGGCCGAAACCCATCGCACCTCAGAGGAAAAACATCACTGGAACCGCCTGCGCCCGTTTATCGGCAATGAGGCTCCGATCTGCGTTGCGCGCGATGGCCTGCTGGCCAAAAGCCCGTCCTATCCGTCGGGTCATACGATCGCGGGTTACTCCACGGCTCTCGTTCTTTCCGCTCTCCTTCCCGAGAGGGGCGCGGCGCTGTTGCAGCGCGGGCGCGTGATCGGTGAGAGCCGCATCATATGCGGCGTTCACTGGGCATCGGACGTAGCAGCGGGCTATCAGGCGGCGGGTGCATTCGCGGTGGCGACACTTGAAAACCCGGCGATCCGTGCGCTCATGCCCGCAGCAAGGCAGGAGCTTCTCGCAATGCAGGCCAATGCCCCGCGCCCCGACGCTGCCCGTTGCGCCATTGAAGCCGATGCCGCCGCCCACTCGCCCTTTAGCGAGGACTGACCCGAGAAAACCCGTACCGCGCAAGCGGTACGGGCCCGACAAATGGTAGCTCCGGTTTAACGCTTCGTCTCCACAAGACTGGATCGCGACAGGAGCGAAACCACGTCAGGCGTGATATCCGCTTTCGAACATGTCAGGTACCTCCTGTCAGGCACCTGACATGTCGTGTCTACGAACTAACGACGGTTTTGATGAAAGTGTCGAAAGCCTGCACGGTTCCATCCAGAGCACCAACTGTCTCAAGACGCAGGGCCGGTGTGGATGGTGCTTCATAGGGCGCGCTGACACCGGTAAATCCGGCAATCTTTCCGGCTCTTGCCGCTGCATACAGTCCTTTTGGATCGCGCGACTCACAGATCTCCACGGCCGTGTCGATATGAACTTCGTAGAAATCCTCGCCCACGATCTGCGATGCCATGAGACGATCTTCGGCAAGGGGCGATACCAGCGCGACGATCACGATCTGCCCGCTTTCTGAAAGCAGGCGGGCGACATAGGCTGCACGGCGGATGTTTTCACGACGATCCTCTGGCGAAAAGCCAAGGTCGCTGCACAATCCGGCACGCAGCGTGTCGCCATCAAGCACGGTCGTGCGCAGCCCCTGCCCGACCAGATCGGCCTCGACAGCACGCGCAATTGTGCTCTTGCCGGAACCGGGCAGCCCGGTCAGCCAGAACACGGCGCCCTTGTGACCCTGCAGGGCCTGGCGCTGCAAGGCGCTGACCTTGCTGGCTGTGGGGTGAATGGCATGCGCGCCGTCCTGCAGTTCAGCCGCGCCAAGCAGCGGCGCGCCGCCCACGATGCGCTGGAAACGATCGACCAGCACGCCGCGCCCATCGCTGTAGCCGGGTGAGAATGCATCGAACAGAATGGCATGAGACGAGACAAGCGTGATTTCGGCAAAGCCGTCGGGCGGCACTTCATCACCGGGCGAAAGAGTCAGATCGTCCAGATTGACCACGGCATCGATGGAAGCCACCGTGACATCGTGCTCTGCCGTGGCAAGACGCAGCGTGAAACTCTCGCCCACACGCAACGGCTCGCCACGCAGCCAGAACAGACGCGTGCGAATACGCGCCGTACGGATAGGAGGCTGGCCTGCCTCATGGGCGGGAAAAAGCAGGTCACCACGATCCGGAACAAGATCGGGCTCGAGGCGAAGCGCTATGGACTCGCCAGCACCCGCAACCGGGTTCTCAGGCGCATGCCAGCGGCACACTTCAGCAACCGTAGCCTGCTGCCCCTGCGACCCGATCATGATTCGATCGCCTGCGCGGATGACACCACGCTCGATACGCCCGGCCACATAACGCACATCGTCAAAGCGATAGACATCCTGCACTGGCATGCGGAAATCGAGCGCAAGACGCGATGCAGGCGCCGGAACGGCAGCCAGTGCCTCGACCAGTGTCGGACCCGTATACCACGGCGCGCGCTCTGAGCGGCTTGCGATATTGTCGCCGTCGCGTGCAGAGGCCGGGACGAAAGCCTCAACCGCAATCTCGAGACGTCCGAGCAGGTCACGCACATCGACTTCGGCCTGCGCGATTTTCTCCTGATCGAAATCGAGCAGGTCGGATTTGTTCAGCAGCACGATCACATGACGAATGCCGATCAGACGCAACAGCATGGCGTGACGGCGCGTCTGCTCCTGCGCGCCTTCAAGCGCATCGACAACCAGCACCGCGGCTTCGGCATCGGCAGCACCGGTGATCATGTTACGCAGGAACTGACGATGACCCGGCGCATCGACAATCACGAATTCACGGCCACCCAGATGGAACGGGATGCGCGTGGAATCGACGGTCACGCCCTGATCGCGCTCGATCTGCAGGGAGTCGAGCAGAAAGCTCCATTCAACGGCAAGGCCGCGCTTGCGGCTGCTTTCGACGATCTGGGCCAGCTTGCCATCCTGCAGGCTGTCCGTGTCGTAAAGGAGACGACCGATCAGGGTCGATTTGCCGTGATCGACATGGCCGACAATGACAATAGGGGTCGCTGCCGCACGCAGCGAGGCGGGAAGATCGTTGGTTGTCATGATGTCGCCCATAACTCAGAGATAGCCTGCAACGCGCAGACGCTCGAAGGCGTCTTCGGATTCATGGTCCATGGCACGGCCTGCGCGCTCGGAGGTCTTGCTGTTTTCAAGCTCGGCAATCACCTCGGCCAGGGTCGAGGCATTGCTGTCGATCGGGCTGGTAATGTCCTGATCGCCCAGCGAGCGATAACGCTTGCCGTTCTTGGCGAAATACAGATCGACCAGCGGAATGTTCTCGCGCTCGATATAGCGCCAGATGTCGATTTCGCGCCATGAGAGCAGCGGATGCACACGAATATGCATACCGTCCTCATAAGGTGTGGCGTACTGGTCCCAGAATTCTGGCGGCTGGTTGCGCACATCCCAGCGATGTCCGGCACCGCGCGGGCTGAACACACGCTCCTTTGCGCGGGTCGCCTGTTCATCTCGGCGGATGCCGGCAATCACGCCACGCAACTTGTGCTTTTCGATCAGGCTGGCAAGCCCTGCCGTCTTGCGCGCTGCCGAACGGGCTGCGGGCGGGAGCGACGGATCGATTTCCTCAACCGGCGGACAATCGCCCAGCATCAGGTCGAGATTCCACTTCTTGGTGTATTCCTCACGAAAGGCATACATTTCAGGGAATTTCTTGCCGGTATCGACATGCATGACCGGAAAGGGCACACGCCCCATAAAGGCCTTGCGTGCCAGCCAGACCATGACATTGCTGTCCTTGCCGAGCGACCAGAGCAGTGAAAGCGGGCGCAGCTTGCGATAGGCCTCACGCAGAATGAATATGCTCTGCGCCTCGAGCTGGTCGAGATCGTCCATGGCACGCGGCGTGGCGAGGGTTGGGGACGCCAAACTCATAATATGCTCCGTTATCGCGCAGGCAGGTGAATGCCGCATTCGGTTTTGGTCTGTCCGGCCCAGCGTCCGGCTCTGGGGTCCTCACCTTCGGCCACAGCTCGTGTGCAGGGCGCACAGCCGATGGATTTGAAGCCGAGGGCTGTCAGGGGGTGACGTGGCAGGGCGCGCTGCGCCATCTCGTTTTCGATGCGCTCACGCGTCCACGATGCCAGCGGGTTGATCTTGGCGCGCCCGTCATCGAGCGGTTCGAATACCGGCATGGCAGAGCGTGTGGCCGCCTGGCCGCGCTTGCGCCCCGTTATCCACGCATCGAGATCGTGCAATGCATGATCCATGGGTTCGACCTTGCGCAGGGCACAGCATGCATCGGGATCGAAATCGGCCAGCATGTCCTGAGGGTCACGGTCGTGCAATGCCTTGGCCGAGGGTGCAATATTGACCACACCCGTCAGACCGAGATGGTCGATCAGGGTATCGCGGTAAGCCAGCGTTTCCGGAAAATGGCGCCTGGTATCGAGAAAGAATACGGGAAAATCGCGATCTATCCCGGCGATCATGGATAGAAGCAGCGCCGATTCAGCACCGAAAGACGACACGAGAGCCATGCGTCCCGACAGAAGATCCATGGCACGCTCCAGGATACATTCTTCAGGTGTCGCTTCGAGAACCCGCCGTTCTGTCTGGGTAAGGGCCATGACTGAATAAATCCACGCTGGAAAATCGCTTATTGCGTCTGTGTCTCCGACATAATACCTCAAACATCGACGTGCAATGGCTAATCTACGAACTCACGCTTGTTTATGGTGAATTGAACGGCGGTGATTGACCACTTCGCCAACCAGTGTCAGCGCCGGGCTCGCGACACCTCTTTCGATCACCAACGCTGGTAGTGTCGCAAGCGTTGCGACATGCACGCGCTGATCGTGTCGCGTCCCATGCTCGATCACGGCAGCAGGCCAGTCAGGCGGCAGACCGTGCGCCTGAAGCTGAGCACAGAGATCCGCCATCGGGGCGAGTCCCATATAAATTGCGAGCGTCTGGCCTTTCTTGGCCAGGCTGTCCCAATCGAGATTGAGCGTTCCATCTGCACGCGCATGGCCGGTCACGAACACGCAGCTTTGCGCACAATCGCGATGGGTCAGGGGAATACCGGCAGCAGCCCCGCAACCGCTTGCCGCCGTCACGCCCGGAATGACACGAACGGTCACCCCGGCATCGACCAGAGCCTCCATTTCCTCGCCACCGCGCCCGAAAATAAACGGATCGCCCCCTTTCAGGCGCAGAACACGCTCACCCGCCCGGGCACGGCGTATCAGCTCATCGTTGATTCCCTCCTGGGGCAGGGTGTGATGGCTGCGCTTCTTGCCGACGAAGACACGTTCGGCATCGCGTCTGACACGATCCATGATCGCCGGGGGAATCAGCTGGTCATACAGCACGGTATCGGCATTCTGCATGAGCCGGAGTGCCGCAAGGGTCAGCAGATCCGGATCGCCCGGCCCGGCACCGACGAGCCAGACCTCCCCCTCACGCGGGACACCCTCCAGACTGGCTTCAAGGCTGGCACGCGCTGCCACATCGTCGCCGCGCAAGGCCTGTTCGGCTCCTGCTCCGTCAACGAAATCCTCCCAGGCGCGGCGACGAATCATCGTGTCGGGCTGCTTCCTGCGTATCCAGTCGCGCTGTGCCTGCATGAAACGCGCCAGACGGGAGAGGCCATCCGGCAACAAGGCCTCGATCTGCGTGCGCAGACGGCGTGCCAATACGGGGGCCGCACCATTGGTCGAAATGGCAATCTGCACCGGTGTGCGGTCGATAATGGCCGGAGTGATAAACGTGGACGGTTCCGGGTCGTCGACGACGCAGATATTGACCCCCTTCTCACGCGCCGTCGCTGCAACGGCTCGATTGAAACCGGCATCCTCGGTCGCGGCAAACACAATGCGCATCTGCTCAAGCATCGATCCGATCTGGTTCAACTCCAGCCTGTCACCAAGATGAGCGACACGACCCGTCTCGACGGCGCGAGCAATCTCGACATTCTCAATCGGCCCCACAAGCACGATATCGGGACAGCGCTCGAGCAGCAGGCGAAGCTTGTTGGCTGCAACCTGCCCGCCCCCGATAACAAGAGCACGGCCATCGTCGAGGCGCAGGGCTATGGGGAGATAGGTCGCTTCCTTGGTCATGCTCCCTGTATGGCGTGCCCCATGCCTCTCGCCAAGATCACGATGCGGCAGGACAACGGACATGTCGAAACGTCCGGCTCTGAACGGATTTGACAACGTTACCCCACAGAGTCGCGCCGACGCTGCAAGAAACCACACGAAAATGTCGGCTGGGCAGTCAGGACATCCCTGATACGATGCCCAGCATATGAGCTTCCAACAGGTTTGCGCTGTGTCTTCCTGCGTATGGACACCGACGCAACACCCGAGAAGCGGCACCGCACAAGGATCCTCCGATGTCCGACCCCGCCCTGTTTTCCCTCAAGGGCAAAAGAGCCCTGATTACCGGTGCCTCTCGTGGCATTGGTTTTACGCTTGCACAGGGTCTTGGGCGTTTCGGAGCCGAGATCGTTCTCAATGGGCGCGACCCTGCCCATCTCGACTCCGCACGCGCCCGTCTGGAACAGGAGGGCATCGCAACACGCGGCAGTGTGTTCGATGTCACGAATCAGGATCAGGTCATCGCCGGCGTCGAGGCGATCGAGGCCGAAGGCCCCATCGATATTCTGATCAACAATGCGGGCATCCAGTTCCGCTCGCCTCTCGACCAGTTTCCCCGTGCTGAATGGGACAGGCTGATCACCACCAATCTCAGCTCGGTATTTTTCGTCGCCCAGGCCGTCTCTAAAGGAATGATTGCCCGTAAACAGGGCAAGATCATCAACATCTGCTCGGTCCAGAGCGAACTGGCACGCCCCGGCATCGCCCCTTACACTGCCACGAAAGGCGCCGTGAAAATGCTGACCAAAGGCATGGCCACGGATTGGGCCAGGCATGGCCTGCAGATCAATGGTCTGGCTCCCGGCTATTTCGAGACGGAGATGAACGCTGCTCTTGTGGCCGATCCTGCTTTTTCATCCTGGCTATGCCAGCGCACCCCTGCGGCGCGCTGGGGCAAAAGCGATGAACTCATAGGGGCTGCCGTATTCCTTGCCTCGGGGGCTTCGAGCTTCGTGAATGGCCATATACTGACCGTTGACGGTGGTTTGACGGCTTCGGTCTGAGTCACGCTTAATTGGTTGTTTACGCATTCACGCTCCAGGCGTTATGAAACGGACGGATCGCGCAGGCTCATTTTCGTGACGCCTGAGACGCCCGTCCTGCCCGCGAAAACCGGGCAGCCTGAGCAGCCGGGGGGCGTAAGACATGGTGTTATGGGAGCGCGAGGAGCAGAAGACCCTGCCCGACGAGAGCAGCCTGCTGCTTTCTGCCGTAAATCCCCTGCGCGCCAGTCTGTCTCCACGTCATGTCTCCCTGCTTCTGCTGGATGAGGGCGTGCCGCGCCATACCCAGACGTCGTTTCCCCGCCTTCCGGACCTCTCGTTCTGGCGCGACCATGACTGGACGTGCCGTATGCCGGCACAGGGCCGGAAAAGCTTCGACGGCTGGTTTTTCTTTCCCTTCGGAACAGGTGCCTCCGGGCAGGGGGCTTCACATGACGGTCTGTCCGGCGTCATTGCGGTAGACGGGCGTATGCGCGCCCTCACCGCGCAGGACCATGCCATCGCGCGCGCTCATGCAGAATTTCTGGCGGAGTGTCTGGGCACCCTCGCCGCCAGACAGAAAGTATCGGGTAACAGCGCATCTCCCGAACAGCCCGATGCCGGCAACAGCCCCTCTCGCAATGCCGCCGCAACGCCTCCCGCAGCACAGCTCGGCTTTCTCCTCTGGAACGACCAGACGCAACGTCTGACGGGCGATCCCTGTCTGGCTGCGCTATGCGGCCTGAGTGTCCAGACGCTCAGACATGGCGTGGAATGGCCGGTTTTTATGGAGCGTCTCGACACCTCCTTCCGCGCCGGACCGCATGACGACGCAGCCCCTGACGCAAACCAAGGCCGACCGCACGATCTGACAGGCGATCCGCTACGCTGGCTGATCGAAGCCCGTGGACATACGCTCGTGTTCCATGACGCCGATAATCGCCGGCGTCATGTCCAGATCAGTGCACAGGCTCATCGCAACGGATGCACGGGCACGGTTATCGAGGTCGATCACGGGCAGAACGATCTGGCTTTGAAAACCAGCCAGGCTTTCGTCAATTCCATGCTGGTAAGTGCCAATGACTGCGTCAAGATCCTGACGCTTGATGGTACGATCACCTTCGTCAATCACGGTGCCGTTCTGGTACTCGATCTTTGCTCTCCGGCCGATATGCTGGGCGTTTACTGGCCCGATGTCTGGCAGGAGCGCGGGCGGAAACTGGCGCTCGACGCCATCGAGGCCGCAGCCGCCGGGCTGACCAGCCATTTTCAGGAATATGTCGAGACGACCGACGGACGAAAGCGCCTGTGGGATGTGGTCGTCACCCCCATATTGGGGCCAGATGGCAAGCCCGAGCGCATACTCGGCGTTTCACGTGACATGACCGTCGCCAATCAGGAACATGAGCGTCTTGAGCTGGCTCTGGCGGCAGGAACGATCGTCGGCATGTGGTTGTGGGACGCGCGAAACCAGCGCGTCACGGGCGATCTGCGTATGGCAGAGACACTTCATCTGCCTCCTTCGGCTCTGGCTGACGGTGTCAGCTTCACGACTCTACTGGACTGCATCACACCCGAAGACCGCCCCGTCGTCCAGACGGCGCTCGACAAGGCACTGGAGGAAAGACAGCCCTTCCGGTGTGAGTTTCGTCTCAGGGACGATGGCACCCGATCCAGCCGCTGGATCGAGGCCAACGGCTCATGCACCTATGACCAGAGCGGTCATATCAGCCACTTCCCCGGCATACTGCTCGATATCGATGCGCCCAAGCGCCAGACGCTCAAGCGCGATGCCCTGGTCATGTTCGGTGACGAGCTGAGAACCCTCGATAACGAGGCCGATATTCTGGCCCTGACAGCGCGCACGCTGGGCGTGACGATAGAGGCCGATCGCTCAGGCTTTGCCGATGTCGATCATGAACGCGAACTGGCGCAGGTGACCGATAGCTGGAGACGGGGTCCTGAGGTTCCCGATGTCTCGGGTCTTTATGCCTTCAGATCTTTCGGTTCCTATATCGACCTTCTGATCCGGGGTGAGGTCGTCGCCATAGACGACGTGCGCATCGACCTGCTGACAGCCGATCAGTCGGCGCATTTCGCACCGCTCCATATCTGCGCCCTGCTCAACGTGCCCATCATGGAGAACGGGGTGCTTCAGGCGCTGGTTCTCGTTCATTTT
Source organism: Asaia lannensis NBRC 102526 (assembly GCF_024054035.1). Lineage (GTDB taxonomy): Bacteria > Pseudomonadota > Alphaproteobacteria > Acetobacterales > Acetobacteraceae > Asaia > Asaia lannensis. The sequence continues at coordinate 234,869 of NZ_JAMXQU010000005.1, read as the reverse complement.
TCCCACCCTCATCGCTGGGATGAAATCACGCTCTCCTTCGTTCGCACCGTGGCGGACAGAAGCTGGGCTGCCATCAGGCAGATCAGGGCGCAGGAAGCCCTGAGGCGCATGAACGAAACACTGGAAGAGCAGGTCCTGCGTCGCACGCGCGAGCGCGATAGGCTCTGGGCCATCAGCGCCGATCTTCTGGCTCTCACCGATCGCGATGGCAGGCTGCGTTATCTCAACCCAAGCTGGCAGAACTGCTTTGGTGACAAGGCACGTGACTGGATCGGCAGCAAGGCCGAACATCTCGTTCATCCCGATGATATGGCACGCGCCACAGAGGCCCTTTCCCTGCTCAGAGAGGGGAAACTCGATCACGGCGTGGATCTGCGCTTCCTGCATCAGGATGGCAAATGGCACACCTTCAACTGGTCGGGCTCCATCGAAGGCGAGGATATCTATCTGATCGGTCGTGACGTCACGGACCGCATCGCGCTCGAAGACCAGTTGAGGCAGTCACAGAAAATGGAAGCCGTCGGGCAGCTGACAGGCGGTCTTGCCCATGATTTCAACAACATACTGGCCGGTATCGGGGGCGCCCTTTCGCTGCTGACACGCCGTATCGAGCAGGGGCGTACAGAAGGGCTTGAGCGCTATATCACAGCGGCCCAGGGCGCGACGGATCGTGCGGCTGCCCTCACCCACAGGCTTCTGGCGTTCTCCCGCCGCCAGACGCTCGACCCTCAGGCCGCCGATATCAATGCCCTGATCATCGGCATGGAAGATCTGCTGGCCGGGACGGTCGGCCCGGGTGTCGTGCTCGAACTCTGCCTCGATGAAACGCTCGGTCCAGCCCTTGTCGATACGAACCAGCTCGAGAATGCCCTGCTTAACCTCTCGATCAATGCGCGCGATGCCATGCCCGAAGGTGGCCATCTGCAGATTGCGACCTCACGCAAGACGCTTGGCATGTTGCAGGCTGAAGAATGGGGGCTCCGCCCCGGCGCCTATCAGGTGTTGTCCGTTTCCGACACCGGGGTCGGCATGAATGCCGAAATCATGGCGCGTGCTTTCGACCCGTTCTTTACCACCAAACCACTCGGCAAGGGGACCGGACTCGGTCTGAGCATGATCTATGGCTTTGCCCGTCAGTCAGGAGGACGGGTAAGCATCGCCTCGACGCCGGGCAAGGGAACAGCCGTCCAGATCTGGCTGCCGAGTCATGCGGCCTCGGCGACAACGGCCCCAGTCGGTGCAGTTCTGCCACGCAGCGGCGACCCGCTGCATAACCTGCGTGTCCTGCTTGTCGACGATGAGGAAACACTGCGTTTCACCATGCGTGAAACGCTAGAGGATTGGGGGGCCATCGTTCAGGAAGCTGGCGATGGCACGTCGGCCCTTGCACTGCTGAACGACCGCGAACGGCTCTACGATGTACTGATTACGGATGTCGGACTACCGGGCGGTCTCAATGGCCGCCAGCTCGCCGATGCCGCACAGGTTCTGCGTCCGGGCCTGCCCGTGCTCTTCATCACCGGCTATGCGGAACAGGCTCTCTTCGACCGCAGCACACGCGACGAGAAAATTCATATTCTGCCCAAACCGTTCACGACCGCCATGCTGGACGACAAGCTCAGAAGCACGTTGAGTGCTGCCTGAAGAGGGCCGGGTCTTGGGCTCTTCGCAGGCCCGAAAAACGATCAGGGCTCCATTTCATTGGAGCTCTGGCAGGATAACAACACCAACCGTCCTGTAATTCTCAGCAGATCGCGCCGATCGGGGAGTTAACCCGGATCGTCCTGCGCTGCGGGTTTGTCTTCCATACCCCGGCTTTGCAGGGGAAGAGCCTTGCCCTTCTCTCTGTTCTGCTCTCTGTCATGCGCAGGGCCGCTCTTATCTTCGGGATCCGAGCTGCCCGTTTCCGGGCTCTTCATGCCGGGCGCTGTCATACCGGAACCGGCCATACCTGTCAGTTCGACGACGTTGGTCGGGAACGGGAGAGGAATACCACGGGCCTGGAAAGCCATTTTCAGGCGGCGATAGAACTCACGCTGAACCGGCCAGCGGCCTGACGTCACTGTGGGAAGCGTACCGCGTACCGTGACCGAGGTCGGATTGAGGGCATCCACACCCCACATCTGGAAATCGTCGATGATCAGGGCCTTGAACTTCTCATCGGCACGCATTTCGGCGGTGATGTCGTTGATCACGGCCACGACCTCGTCCGTATCCGTCTCATATCCTACCTCAGCCACGATAATCGCTCTCGCGAAATCGCGGTTGTAGTTGATGATCTGGCCCAGCGAGCTGAACGGGAAAATATTCATCGATCCGTCATTGGCGCGAACATGAACCGTACGAAGCGAAAGATGCTCCACCACGCCATATGTTCCGTTCAGCGTCACGGCATCGCCAACCGTCAGGGCATTTTCCATCAGCAGGAAAATACCGTTGATGAAGTCCTGCACGAGCTTTTGCGAACCGAAGCCGAGAGCCACGCCGAAAATGGACGCCCCGGCCAGAAGCGGGGCCACATTGACGCCGATCTCACTCAGCACGGTCAGGCCGATGACCGCAACAAGGATGACCATGAGCACGATACGGATCATGGGCTGGAGGGTCCTTACGCGAGCAACGCGCGCTGCACCGTCATCCAGCCCCCCGACCTTGCGTGCATAACGCTCAAGCATGATGTTGCTCGCTTCCCAGACGACCACGCCGAGCAGACAGGCGATCAGGACCGTCATGGAGGATGAGACGAGACGGTAGCCAAGCCCACCTGCCCCGAACAGGGCCTTGATGGGCGCGCCCCATGCACTCGCCAGCGCCAGCACCGTCAGGGCGATCACAATGATCGAGGTGACGCGCTGTGCAGGCGCATAGTAGCGGCTGAAACGTGTCTGGGCATCCTCGCTGAGCGTGATCCAGCCGGGTGCCGAACGAAAGACGCGCTCCAGCAGGCCGAAAAGTACGATGCTGACACAACGCATGATGACGAGCGCAACGGCGCTGCGCAGGAAGAGCTTCCAGATCGCGGCATAGCCGTGATGGATTTCCGCAGCCCATACGAGCCAGAGCCCCATGTCGAAGAACAGGGCAACGATCCACCACGTGCGCCCGAAAAGATGAAGCATGTTCGCGCCGAAACCGCGCCTGTCGCGACGCTCGCACAGACGCATGACACGTGGACGGCTGCGCAGGATCATGACGGCAACCATCAGATGCAGCACGAGCGTCAGGATTTTCAGCAGTGCCTCGATCACCCGATCCGGCAGACCGCAATCATCGAGAGTTTCGAGCGCTGCTGCCGAAATACCCGTGGTCACGATCAGCAGACGCATCCAGTCGAAAAGGAATTCGGATGCGGAATTCGACAGGAGGGCCAGACGAAGCCATGGCCGCCCAGGGGCGAGAATGGTCCTGATCGCAACGATCAGTCCCCCCGCAATCAGGGCGGTCAGACTCAGGGCACGCAGCAGGGCTGTCGTGAATTCATCTGCCGCAGGATCGAGCACCACGATCAGCAGGGCGATAAACGGCACGACCAGCACGGGCAGACAATCGAGCACGAGACACAGGAAGCTGTAGGGCAGACGCCGCAAAACCAGGGTCAGACGTGCAAGAGCCCCCTGATGCCGAAGCCGGTCGAGCCGTTCGCGATCCTGCTTTTCCTTGTCGCTCTCTTTCTCTTCATGCGCCTCGGCAGCGGCGACATACTCTTCCGTGGCAGGCTTCTGTGCCTTGTCCTCGGCCTGCCGGTCAGCAACATCCTGATCGGCAGCGTCCTGTGCTGCCGCCCTGTCTTCAAGCTCGTGCGATAGCGCAGCACGACCCTTTACGCGCGCCAGCGCTTCGATACGCCCACGAACGCCACGCAGAAGAAAACGCAGACCGTAGAAGAGACAGCTGCTCACGCCGGCCAGTATCACGGCGCGGATCAGGAGCTTGAGCGATTCCTGCCGGTCTGCAGGGTCGTTGCGCATATGCCGCCACCAGGGACCGATCGCCCTGACATCCACCACAGTGCGCAAAAGCGTATGGGCCTGCACACTTGCGGCATGCCCCCAGTCCGAGGCGCTGCCGAGCAGTTCGGCACCCAGCCCGTCAGGCTTGAGCTTCGGGCCCGTCTTGTCCGCCGATGCTGCCGGTGCCGATGCCTGCTGTGCCTGGGTGAGGTTCTGGAGCGTGGTGAGGAATTCACGACGCTTGGCTTCGTTATTGAGAACCGACGCCAGCTGGCGCGCCTGATCTGCCGTGATATGCGGCGCGTCGGAAGCCGCAGGAGGATTATCCGCCCGGGCGGCAGGCGCCCCTCCAACCATCAGGAGCAGGCAGGGCAGCAGGGTGACGAGTGTCAGAAACCGGGCACGCAGCATGGGTGCTCGAGAAGGGGACAGCATCGGGCGCATCCTCGCGAGGCAAAAGACAGGGTTGGAGGCCCTGCCTATACCGTCTTGAGGGGATGGGTCAAAATCCGGTCGCGTCCGGCCCGGTCGGCCCGCAATACGAGGCGCAACGACAGGCGGGGGCAAAGAAGCGCTGGTCGGACCCGCGTCTGGTTGTCAGGCTGCCTGCCAGTTCCGCGACGTTCCTGTTGGCGCATCGTCGCGGAAAGGCAGGGAAATCTCAGGCAGCGTTTGCCAGACGATGCTCACGCCACAGAATGGCCAGAGCCTCGACCAGAGAGTCGATATCGGCCTTGGTATGCAGCGGACCGGGCGTGATGCGCAGTCGTTCCGTTCCACGTGGCACGGTGGGATAGTTGATCGGCTGGATGTAATGGCCGAAACGCTGAAGCAGCGCGTCCGACAGGGCACGGCAGCGCGTAGCATCGCCCACCATGACAGGCACGATATGAGAGGGATTGGCCAGATGGGGAATACCCGCCCGATCGAGGCTCTCGCGCAGCCATGCGACAGCCTGACGATGCGCCGCGCGCTCCTTCTGGCTGGAGCGAAGATGGCGAATGCTTGCAAGCGCCCCGGCAGCGATCATGGGCGGCAGAGCCGTCGAGAAAATGAAGCCTGAGGCGAAAGACCGCGTGAAGTCGCAAAGTGCCGCACTGCCGGTGATGTAACCGCCCACAATACCAAAGCCCTTGCCCAGCGTTCCCTCGATCACGGAGAGACGATGCGCAAGACCGCGTTCTTCGGCAACGCCGCCGCCCTGATGGCCGTAGAGCCCGACAGCATGCACTTCATCGAGATAGGTCAGCGCATTGTACTTGTCGGCCAGATCGCAGATCTCCTCGATCGGCGCGATATCGCCGTCCATCGAGTAGACAGATTCGAACGCCACGATTTTGGGTGTTTCGAGCGGGATCGCCTTCAGCTTGGCTTCAAGATCCGCCACGTCATTATGACGGAAGATCATTTTCTCGGCACGCGAATGACGTATACCCTCGATCATGGAGGCATGATTGGCTGCGTCGGAGAGCACAACGCAGCCCTTCATACGGGCTGCGATCGTGCCGAGCGTTGCCCAGTTCGACAGATAGCCGGAATTGAAAAGCAGGGCTGCTTCCTTGCCGTGCAGATCGGCCAGCTCACGCTCGAGCGCCACATGCTCATGATTCGTGCCTGAGATGTTGCGCGTCCCGCCAGCCCCGGCCCCGCTACGGGAAAGGCTGTCATGCATGGCCTTGAGCACGTCGGGATGCTGCCCCATGCCGAGATAGTCGTTCGAGCACCAGACAGTGATATCGCGGCCCAACCCATGATGATAGGCGTGGGGGAACTGTCCGGCATGGCGCTCCAGCTCGGCGAAATGCCGGTAACTGCCATCGGCTTTGAGACCGTCGAGAGCTGTCTGGAAATACCGGTCGTAGATCGTATCTACCTGCGCCATCACGTGCTTCCCTTTGTTTCGCTCATAGCGCAGAACAGCTAATCGCGTTGCAGGGCAAGTTAAAGTCACGTTATGGGCTCATCAGTGCGCACAACGCGAGCACGATGCCGCGACAAATGCCCGCCCGGCCTCGGCTACGGTCTTCCGCCTTGCGTCAGGAACAAGGCGGCTCCCCGTTTTGCGCAATGCCATCCAGCTCGGGACAGGACCCGCTGAACTCGTCAAACCCAGCTGAAAGCGCGAACTCATAGTGCCGTGACGAGGTAATGTGCGCGAGATGGGTCCTGAGGCCCAGAGCCTGTAGCCCCTGACAGGTCGATCCGTAAAAATGCTCCGCCGCCGGATCGAGTATTTCATCGTCCTGATTTGTCCCGGCATTGAACCCGCGCCAGATCCCCGATTGTGCGGTCACGAGCGAAACATCGAGACTGATGCCGGTAAGAAGTCCTGAAGCCGCCCTGTCGCGCAGCACGCTCAAACTCGAGACATCCTGACCGAAACGTCCCAACCAGAGTTCGATCCCCCAGTCGATCAGCACAGCAAGCGCCAGAGCAGAATCACGATCGGCATCGATCAGCCGCCCCTCGTCCAGGATGAGCCTCAATCCGGCAGGAGGGAAGCCCGTCTCGGCGAGAATCTCCCCGAGCCTGTCGACAAAACGGCCATCCGGTATCGAACGATCCGTCAGGCTCGTCCCAAGACGACATCCGGGAGAAACCGATCCGACATGACGGCATATGGCCCTGATCGTGGACAGATCAGTGAATACGGAACCGGTATCCTGCTTTTTGCCCACACGCGCCGCGTTCAGTCGACGGCGACCGATCGACGCAGGCAGTTCGGCATCCCAGCCCTTGGGCCGGATAATACGGACGGAACCGCAATAACGGCGAACCCAGTGCATGACAGGGGACGTTGGCCTGTGAGCACGACGCATGCGGCTTTCCTGGCCTGAAGGAAGCGCGATCGATGCACGCCCCTGACAGAATACACCTCTCTGTTTCGGTTCACATGTCTCCTGCATCCCTGTATCGGATATTTGTGTGCCGGAGGTCGGGTTTACAGCACCAGTCATCCGATATCCCTCCATCCGACAGGCTCCCCAAAACCGATTCCGCTGCTCATATCTCCTGCCCGTGATAAGAAGATATCAGAATCCTCGTCATGCTTTGGCAAAAAGCCAACTTACGACACAGGTATAAGGACACGGGTATAAGAACGGGTTAACAGGGCGGGTGATGTGTGGTCTGGCTTCTGTATGAGACTGTTCTGCGTGCTTCCGCGACAGGCCCCGAGGATGCCGGACACGGTCAACGCGATAGAAAAGAACACAGATAAACACGCATCTTCGAAACGGGACTCGATTTCATTCTCCGGTCGCGCCAGAATGCGGAGTGAACTTGTCCAGTATGTGAAACGCTTCATACGCTCCCCTTTTCTTTTCCCCTGTCCAAGGACGAGACCATGTCGGCCTCCGCCCGCCCTTCCTATTTGTCCCAGATCCTGACCTATCCCCCTCTTCTGGCCCTCAAACCCTTCTGGCGCGTCACTTTTGCTGCCTTTCTGGGGTGGTTTCTCGATGCGTTCGATCAGACGGCGCTCCTGCTGACCCTGCCCGATATCTCCCATGATTTCGGCGTTACGATCAGCGCCATGGGCACCGTGCTTCTGGCGCAGAGCATAGGGCGTGCCGTAGGCAATACGGGCTGGGGCTGGCTTGCCGACAAATATGGCAGACGCCTCGCCTTCCTGCTTGGCGTGGTCTGGTTTGGCGTGTTCTCGGCCGCAACCGGGTTTTCGCATAGCTTGATGAGCCTGATCGTCATCCAGTTCCTGTTCGGCATCGGCTTCGGCGGGGAGTGGACAGCCTCTGCTGCCCTGCTGATGGAGAGCGTGCCGGGCAAGAGCCGGGCCATGGCCTCAGCCATCATGATGTCGGGATACGAACTCGGATTTCTGGCAGCAACCGCAGCACAGGCCGTGATCCTGCCTCATTATTCCTGGCGCCTGCTGTTCTTCATCGGTCTGGCCCCTGCCCTGCTCGCCCTGTTCATCCGCTGGGGCGTTCAGGAAAGCCCTGTCTGGACCCTGGAACAGGAACGCCAGAAAGGACTAAACGGTGCAGCACCCAAGCCCAAGGCGAAATTTGTGCTGACCATGGCTGCGGTTCAGGCCATTGCGCTTATGTCCTTTCTGGAGTTCCAGAAAGCGGCAATCTACAGCCTCTACCCCACGATCCTGCGCAATGTGCACCATCTGACACCGTCACTGGTCTTCTGGCCCATTGGGTGTTTCTGCATCGGCTCTCTGGTCGGCAAACTCTCCTGCGGCGCACTGGCAAGCCGGTTCGGTGATCTGCGGGTCATCATCGGTACACTGATCGTGGTGATCCTGACGATCTATCCGTTCCTCAGCGCCGACACCTATCCCGTCCTTCTGGTGTCTGCCGTGATCATGGGCCTTGCCGCTTCGGGGGTTTTCGCCCTGGTGCCTCATTATCTGGCCAAGCGCTTTCCCTCCGATACGCGCAGTTTCGGCATGGGGCTCAGCTATGCCATCGGCTCACTCGGACAGGGCATTGCAGGCAAGCTGGTCCCTGTTGTGGGCCGCAATCTGGGATTGCCGCTTTCAGCCCAGATTTTCGTCATAGGATCGAGCCTCATCGTCGGTGCCATTGCCTGGGCAGAGCCCGACAAACTACCCGGTGAAACCATGGAAACCGAATAGAAATCACGCCTCCACACGAAGCGTCAGGGTACGAGCGCCTGCTTTCAATCCGGCGCTCATCTATGGAAAAGGCCGGTGGTCATCCCACCGGCCTTTCTTTTTCCACAATGATCGCCGTGCCTCAGGCTGCCATGGCGTTGAGGCTGATCTGACGCAGGACGTTTCGGGCGATCTCGCGTATCGGCTCGTTACGAGACAGAACGAGCAGCGAAATCTCGACGTTGAATTCTGTCTTGATCGCTGTCTGGATTTCCACACCTGCCAGTGAGTCGACACCCAGTTCGTTGGGTCTTGCTCCCGGGTCGATGCTGTCGGGCTCGAGCTTGAGCACGTTGCCGAGAATGGATTTCACGTTATCGAGCACGAACTCGTAACGCTCCTCCGGTGTCAGGCTCTGGAGATGCGCAAGCTTCTGGGCAGACGTGTTCTTGATGCTCTTCTCACGACGGATAAGGCCGAATTTCGGATTGCGCTCTATGGCCCCATGATGGGCAAAGCAGGTTTCCCAGTCGATTGCCATTGCTGCCACGGTATCGCGGTCGCGATTGATCAGCGAAGTCAGGAAAGACAGGGCTTCCTGCCCAGGCAGAAGACGAAAGCCTGCGTTCTCGAAGAACTGAACCACATTCTCGTCTTTCGCCAGCATACCCACTTCGGCAATCGGTCCCCACTGCACGGAAACTGCTGGCAAGCCCTCCTTGCGTCTGGCACTGGCCAGCGCATCGAGCCAGGCATTGGCAGCCAGATAACTGCTCTGCCCAATATTTCCCGTGACCGTCACGATGGAGGAGTAGAGCACGAAATAATCGAGCGGGCAGTCGCGTGTGAGCAGATCGAGGTGACGCCCACCCAACACCTTCGGAGCCAGAACGCTGCGGAGACTGTCTTCAGAATATTTCGAGATCAGACGGTCGTCGAGAATACCGGCTGCGTGAAAGACACCCTTGAGTTCATGACCCGTCTCGAGAATATCTTCCTTGATACGGGCCACATCCTCGTAGCGGCTGACATCCCCATAGTGCAGCGTAACGCGGGCCCCAGCCTTTTTCAGTGCCCTGATCTGATCGAGTGTCGCCTTGTCGCGCCGTGCACTACGCCCCACAAGATGCAGATGACGCGCGCCGCTCGCCACCAGCCATGCAGCCGTCGCCAGACCCAGACCACCCTGGCCGCCTGTGACCAGATAGGCCGCTGAAGGATCGACTGGCCGTACGGGCTGACGCTGTGCACGTACATTCGTCAGATCCTCGTAAGACACGAGAATTTTGCCGATATGTTTGGACGAGGACATGAACTTGAACGCATCGCGCACTTCCGACGCGGGGTAGACCCGGTGCGGAAGAACCACCGTGTCAAATTTGCGCGAGAGATAGGGAATACGGTCGAAAATCGAGACGGCCTTGCGATGGTTCTGCGCCATCATGAGATCAAGATCGAAAGCGTGAAACGACACATTTCCGTTAAAGCTGAACTGGGACAGATCGCGCTTTTCCCAGATGTCCTTCTTGCCGATCTCGACAAAGCGCCCCGTATTGCACAGCAGCGCAAGGCTATGGGCCTGTATTTCTCCCGGCGAGCTGTTCAGCACGACATCGACGCCCTGCCCGTTCGTGACTTCGAGAATACCGTCATAGAAGGCAAGGCTGCGTGAATCCCACACCGCCTCACACCCACGGTCGAGCAGTATCTGGCGCTTTTCGTCATTGCTGGCCGTCGCGAACACCCGTGCGCCGATGATTTTCGCGATCTCGATTGCTGCAAGACCAACGCCACCTGCCGCCGAGTGGACGAGCAGGATCTCACCCTTCTTGAGGCGGGCCAGATCGTACAGGCAATACAAAGCGGTCGCGATGGCAATCGGCAAACCGGTCGCCTCATGCACCGTGACAGGACGTCCCTGTGTCTCGAAAAGTTCGAGCGGCGTTGCACGGAAGCCCTTGACCGGGATCGTCATATGCGAGGCAAAACATCCCGGATGACAGGTCAGATAGCGTTTGCCGATCTCGAAATTCCTGACCCCCTTGCCGACCGCCATGACCTCGAAACAGCATTCCATGCCCATTTCAACCGTATGATAGGTATCGAGCAGGAATTTCTCAGGCAGAACCGAAATGCCCTTGAGCATGTCCTTGAAGTTCAGCGATGTCGCGAGGACACGCACGAGGATTTCCCCGCGACCCGGCGGTTTGACGTCGAAGGCCTTGTAATGCAGACCGTCCAGCGTTCCGGTGCGGCTTTTCTGCAGCTTTATGCCCGGTGACCCCGGCAACTGTGCCAAGGGCCGGTCCGGCTGCCCATCGACAGGCATGAAACGTGGAACGAAGCGACGTCCTTCGCGCAGGGCAATTTCTGCTTCGTTATCCTCGTTGAGGATTTCGGCTGCCAGTGCAGTCAGAGCCTCGGTGCCGCTGAGGGTAGCAACGTCGATACTTTTGCCTCTGAACTCCGGGCGCTCGTCCACCAGCCCCTTGAAGAAGCCAAGGAGGGCTGCTCCATCCGGATTGACGACCGAACGTGATGAAAGAACGTCCTCCGGATCGAAGAAATTCGCGTTTTCCGACACATAGATTAGGCGAGGCTGCCTGTCTTGCCCTTCGAGTTTGAGACACTCGCCGAATTTGACGAGAGCGTTGACCTGATCGATGAGTTTTTCGAACGCGTAATCGGGATCCGGCGATGCCATATAAACAATGCCATCAAGCGCCAGTCCGGGCTCCAGACCGATCGTTTCCGCCGTGATATCGCCCGAACGAGGGGCCTCCAGAACCGTCACGCCATTCTCCTCGAACAGCGTTGCAAGCTTCTTGCGGGCCGCATTTTTATGCCCGACCAGAAGAATGGTCTTCGGCTCTGCAAAAAGGATCGATGCCTCGACTTCGACCCATCTGGTAAAATATTCCTGCGTCTCGACTGTTGTCGTCACGTCCTTCTGCGCACGTGGCACTTCGGCAAAGCGCAGCCCCTTGACCTCGGCGACGGGCATACCCTCAGGCGTGTAAAGACGCACGAACGCCTCGATCTGGCTGCGGCTGATCGATGTGATTTCGACACGCGCCAGAATTTCTGCATGTCCCTTGCCGAAACAGCTCAGTCTGTCGAAACCGACCGGCACATACATATGATCCGAAAAGCTTTCGGGCACGAGGCCGATCAGCGCATGCATGGCGCCATCCAGCAATGCCGGATGCAGGTAATATGCATCAGCCGCAGCGATCTCGTTTTCGATCAGGCCGATACGGGCATAGGCGATACGATCCTGCACGGCCAGACGCTGAAGTGTCTGAAAGCGGGGACCGTAGTGAAAGCCATGACCGCGGATCTTCTCATACAGGGCAGCCCCTTCGACGCCCTGTTCGAGCGCCGACAGAGCCTGCGCTCTGTCGATAACGGGCATGGGCCAGGGCGCTGCAGAAAGGATATCGACCGAGCCGTGATCGATCCACATCTCGGAAAATTCTTCCTTCGCGCTATGAAAGCGAAGACGCTTTCTGCTTTCCTCGTAATCGAGATAGAGAATGGGGTTATCACCCGACTGTACGACCAGAGGAGCGAGAATTTCGAAATTTTCCAGCACGACGCCAGTCTGGCCTTCAATGTCATGCCCGACGGCCAGAGCGGATTCGATAAATCCTGCTGCAGGCAGCAAGACGACATTGTCGATACAATGATCCTTGAGCCAGGGCACACCGAGTTCGGTCAGATCGACCACCCATGATTTTCCTGGTGTCATGGCGCCGAAACCGATCAGCGGATGACCCTTGCCGCCATGACGGAACCGATGCTCGCGTTCGTTTTCTATACGGAATATTTCGCGCGACCAGCGATAGGTCGGCAGGTCGATCAGCCTACCGCCTGTGATGGCCGGCCAGTCGAGGCGTGCCGTGTGCAGGATTATCGAGGCGACAGCGTGTTCGAGACATTTTGCTTCGCTTTCCTGCCTGTTGAGTGTGCTGATGACACTCAGCTTGGCCTGCTGTTTGTCGGCAACGGATTTCAGCGCCCGCCCGATGACCGGATGCGGACCAATTTCGACGAATTGCGTAAAGCCGTCTGCAAGACAGGCTTCGACAGCCGAAGAGAAGAGGACCGGCTGACGGGCATTACTGAACCAGTATCCGCAATCCGCACGATGATCCTCATCCACACGCTTGCCGTAAACCGTCGAATAGAACGGTGTCACGGCTGCCTTGGGCTCAAGCCCCGACAAAGCCTCCTTGAGCGAGGTTTCGATCCTGTCCATGACAGCGCTGTGGAAAGGAACATCCACATTGAGGATCCTGTTGAACAGGCCCTTTTGCGTGAGATGGGCGGCCAGGTGACGAATGGCGGGTTCCGGCCCCGCCAACGTGCAGGTCGTGGGTGCGTTGATGGCAGCCACACAGAGCTCGGGCGCCTCTGCCTCGATTAGCTCCAGCGCCGCCTCGGCGGAAAGGCCGACGGCAAGCATACGGCCCGTACCATCGAGCGATCCCTGAAGTTTACTGCGATAATAGATGACGGTAACCGCGTCTTCGAGGGTGAGACTTCCGCACACATAGGCTGCGGCGACTTCACCCATGCTGTGGCCGAGCACGGCATCAGGGCGAATGCCCTGCTGGGCGAGATATTCTGTGACCAGAATCTGGATGACGAAAATGGCAGGCTGCAGGATTGCCGTATTATCGATCCGGCTCTCTGCCTCACCACGCAGGATTTCCTCAAGGATCGAGCAACCTGATAGAGCGCTGAACAGCCTGTCGCATTCCTGTGCCAGAGCGAGAATGGTTTCTGGCGCTTCACGCAGCAGATAGCGCCCCATACCCCACCATTGTGGGCCAACACCGGAACAGACGAACACGATGCCACGACCGGCCTCTGCCTCGACAGTCGCCGAGATCATGTCTTCCTGACGCTGGTCCTTGAGATACGCCTCGAGCTTTCCTGCGAGATCCTGCTCGTCATGCGCAAGGACGAGCAGACGGTGGCGAAAGAGCGTACGCGATGTGGCAACGCTGAAAGCAAGATCGCCCAGATCGGGGCTGTTATTTCCCTCCAGACGGTCCCGATAGGCTGCGGCCATCAGTGGCAAGGATGTTTTCGAGAACGCCGTCAGGAGAAACGGGATCTTCCCGTTGATGCGACGCGCTTCCTGCGGCGCCTTCGCAGCGGAGAAACGATTTTCCGGACGGCGCAAAACGGCGATTGCATTCGTGCCGCCGTATCCGAATGAATTGACCCCCGCGTAACGCGCCGGCTCGTCGCCCCCAAGTGCGCGCCGCTCACCCATTGGGATCTCGAGATTCCACTCATCGAGATGAATGGACGGATTGATTGTTTTCAGTCCGGGCTGGGGAGGCACTTCCTGATGACGCAGGCACAAGGCTGCCTTGAGCGTGCCCAGCACGCCGGCCGCAGCCTCGGTATGACCGAGATTGGCCTTGATTGCGCCAATAACCAGCTTCTCGTCCTTGAAGCGGGCAATCGATTGCGACAATGCGTAGGTCTCGATCGGATCGCCGGCGGGGGTACCCGTGCCATGTGTTTCGACATAGGCAATCTCGCGCGGATCGACATCGGCCCGTTCCAGAACCTCCGTCATCAGACGCGACTGCGCTCCGGCATCGGGAGAGGTCAGGAACTGGGTGCGGCCATCGGAATTGACGCCTGTCGCACTGACGATAGCATGGATCGTGTCACCATCGCGTTCAGCATCCTCCAGACGCTTGAGAATGAACACGACGCTTCCCTCACCGCGTCCGTATCCATCGGCTGCCGCATCGAAACTCTTGGAGCGGCCGTCACGTGCAATGAAATGGCCCTTCGACATGAAAATCGAGGTCTGTGGACAGTCCATGAGGCTGACACCACCTGAAATGGCAATGTCGATATCGCCCTCATTCAGGCTGCGGCAGGCCTGATGCAAGGCCACGAGCGACGACGAGCATGCCGTATCGATCGACATGCATGGCCCCTGGAAGTCGAAGACATGCGCCAGTCGGGCGGAAAGCATGGTCGACGGGGTAGCAGTCGCTGCGAAATGATCGCGCACGGTCGGCAGATTATAGGGGCTGGACGTATGCGCATGGGCATCGATCGCGAAGATGCCGACAAACACACCCGTTCTGTGGCCGGAAAGGCGCGCGGGCAGGATGCGTGCCGTTTCCATGGCCTCCCAGGTCACCTCGAGCAGGAGTTTCTGCTGCGGATCGAGAATCTGCGCCTCTCTGGGCGAGATTCCGAAAAACAGAGGTTCGAATTCGTGGATGTTCTGCCTCAGGAAACTACCGCGCCGCATATAGGTTTTCGACGGGGATTCGATTTCCTCGCTGTAAAAGCGTTTTACGCTCCAGCGCTCGTCCGGAACATCGGTGACCGCCTCGCCTTCCGCGCACAGGAAAGACCAGAGCTCGTCGACATTGGTAATGTTGGGAGCCAGACGGCAACCGATCCCGATAATGGCAATATCCGACGTTTTGCTACGCGACATGGTGTAACTCTGATCCTGCTATGACTAATGAAGAAGGCTTAGAGCCTAGTTGCAGTTTAATATTCCGAAACATTCCGACACAAAAATAGATCACTCACTCGCTGCCTGAGAGCGCGCGAAGGCGTCAGACAGTCTCTCACGGTCCAGACGGCCATCGATCGACCAGGGAATGTGGTCCACCGACATAACCCGCACAGGTGGCAACGTAGGGTAAAAGGCTCTCAATCCCTGCGCGAGGCTTTCGGCGTCGAAATCTTTCGACGAAGCCAAGGCGATATTGATTCGTGTCCGCCCCGTTTCATCCAGAGAAGTAAAGCTCCCAAGTTCTCGCTGCTGTAGCAGGTTCCGCGCAATATCATCCACAATTCCGAGGTCGAATTTCTCACCTCCGATAGATACAAGATCGTCTACGCGTCCGGTGATACAAAGCATGCCATCCGCGCTGACATGTCCGCGATCACCCGGATAGAACCATCTATCCGAAAAACGTCGTGCCTGTCCCGACCCTGTATCGACATAGCTATCCAACAACCCAGAGCTTCGAATTCTGACGATCCCCTCCACACCGTGAGAAAGAGGCTTGTCATACGCATCGACGATCTGCAGCGTAACCCATGGCAAGATCGTGCCGACCATAGTGTCGGCGCTGAATCTGGCTGCATCTCCCAGCGCAAGCGCGCCGCATTCATCGGCACCATAAGCCGAGATGACGTTAGGCGTGAGTTTCGCAATTGCCCTATCACGCAATACCTGATTGAAACGCCCACCGGTTACGATGAGCTTGAGTGTATCCAACGGCTTCATACCAGGGGGCAACACTTCAAGAATGTGAGCCAGATGACCTGGCGTCACGACCGCAACGGTCGGTATCTTGCGTGCAATCAGAATACCGATATCGGTATGGCTGACAAAATTCAGAGGCGATCCTGCGCAGAGCCCGGTGCACCCGACGATAAATCCGGTCAACGAAATCACACCGATGGTCGACAGGATATGAGGATGGGTGGCCGCCACAGCACTGAGTGACTGATCCTGAAGGATCATATGTGTGATCGCCATTTCCGCCTGGCGGAAAGTCATGGCAAGTACACGCCGCTCTGCATCAGTACCTGCAGCAATTGCATAGCGACACACAGCATCGTAATCGATCGCCAGATTGCATCGTTCGGCCGGCGCCTGCGTGACGCGTGAAAACCAGGCTTCGTTGATTTCCAGCACCTGGATTTCCTGCAGGGACAATCCCCCCACGGAAATGACGACATCAGGCTCCAGAAGCTGGACATCTCTGAGAAATGTCGGGTTCGAGCTCTCCGGCAGAGACGCACTGGCAAGCCCGAGCGAGGCGAGAGATAGGATAAGAACCCAGTGCCAGTATAGATTACCGCAATGAATTCCGACCAGACGAGGATCCACTTCTCTGAGTTTGCCCAGAGCCTGGGTAACCGCAGTAACATCCCTGTCCAGCTGCCCGAAAGTCCAGTCCTGCGCCAGACTGTCGAAGGCAAGGGATTGCGGGTTTTGCCGAGCGTGACGCAGGGCCATGACATGAAACATAGACAACAATCCCTAAATACAAACGGGGCGGCTACGAAAGCCGCCCCGGGTTCCCTTGCGAACAGGACCCGTTAGACAGTACGAAACTCAGCCCACCTGAGCTCCAAAAAGCTCAGTTGGCGGGGCTTGAACAAGATATGGCCCCCCTGCCAATACTTCGATCGCCACAATACAAACCGCATCGGATTGACGATCGCTCAGGTCCAGCATCGCAGCTCCGGTGGTCCATCGTTGATGACCATCCTCAATATTGGACCAACCTTCAAGCGTTTCATTGTGAAGATGATCGGCCATATAACGTGTCCTGTCGGCTTCCCATATCTGGATATCTCCAATCAACACACCCAAACGGCGCCTGTCGTCATGAAACGGTCCAACGACATCAGATGGCCGCGACACCCGCGAGACAATACGCACACGCTTCGCATCCGGCGGTAGCATGAAAACACTTGATCGGTTGACGACACGCATCTTGCGCATAACGCGACCGCTCTCATCAATCAGATGCAGATCGGGATCTTCGATAACTTCCGGTATCTGCACTGTCTGTCCCAGATTGAGAAAAGCAGCACGATGCGTAAGCGAGGCATGCAAGGGTTCCACAAAACCCCGATCAACACGCAGAGATGCCGCGGCATTATCTTCCCATGTGTTTTCTGACGCATTGAGAAGATGTACGACTGCACCTGGCTCGGCAAAACGCTTGCGATCGCCAGTATCCAGATAGCTTTCGCTCAGCGCGCCATCGGCCCAGAGAATGGAATGCGCATCGGTTTCAACATGATAGTAGTCGAAATGCGTGATCGTACGATCATAATAGATGCTGCGACCGTTCACGAGCATACGAGCCGGCACGAAGGCTCCGTTGAGATACATGGCATGTTCGGGTGTCACGAGCAGGTCTTTGTGCGGCACACCCTCGCTCAAGGCATTACGCAGGATACGTACCGGGTAACCAGCTTCGTCATCATCGAGCCATGTTCTGACAATCGTTGATCGATGACCGAGCCATATAACCTTACGATACTCGGTCGCTCCCTCAACATAAGCAGCGACACGATCCCCCACAACGAGATTCTCGACCGCAATCTCGCCGCGCTCTGTCAGGATCATTGTTCCCCTTAGAAAGCACTTGTCATAAACGATGATTGTGCTGCCGTCGGTCGGATCTCTTTCGAGATGATAATCGCTTGCCGCATTTCCGGCCGTGCCCCGCACATCGGCACTCCAGACAACCTGGCCGGCTGCGTTCACGATGCTGATTGTGCTGTTGCCGTAAACAATGCGCTGACCATCGGTCCAGTTGAGCGTGTCGACATCGATGCGCCCCTTCCATCCGATGCTGATCCCCTTGAGAACGGCGCCCGACTGCACGACAAGTAACCCACCGGGACCGTGCCCTTCCTCGCAGATTCCGGAAATGACTGCGTTGGTCAATGTAGCACCGGAATTGACTGTCAGCGTACCGCCTGCCGCAATCACCGCACTCATCAGATAGGACCGGGCGTCGAGCGTCGCCGCTGCAGCAGCCCGAACGGAAAGAAGGGTCATTCTGGCCCCGCCATCGGCAAGCAGGTTTCCGCCCGATCCAAGAGTGGTAGACAGAGCCGTCGCACCGGACCCGACATGAATAAGGCCGCCCGCAGAAGCGATACAGTTGCTTGCGAATGCACCAGCGCCGAGCAGCTGAGTTCCTGCACTGAATAGCGTACCGACAGCAGAACCGCCAGCCGAGACAATCTGTGTACCACCCACAATGCTGCCGATGTCAGTACCGCCGCTTGCGAGCGCTTCAGTCGAGCCTATATCGAACTTACTGGCTGAGATGACACCCGGCCCCACAAACGATTGCCCCTTGAGTGTAAAACCGCCACCCGCAAGGCCGACGCCGCCAGACTGAACGTGAACGTCGACAACCAGCCCCGCCGCCCCCCCGTAATTCGACATCTTACTAGCCAGCACGCCACCCTGGGCACCGATAGTCGCACCACTCACGACACCATCGTTGATGGCAGCAAAACCACCACTATCATACGCTGTACCGCCAGCCGCTGATCCTTTGCCACCGGCAAGCACCACGCCACCGGACACTGCCGTCGCTCCATAAGCGACCGAGGCCGCAGACCCGATAAGCATGGCCGGATTATTCGTCCCACCAGCCCCAAGCCCTGCAACATAAGCATTGGTCGTCGTGTAATTCACGCCGGTCGTGATGAGCGTTGCGCCACTCAGCACCCGATATGTCGTCGGACCGATCTTGGTAATCGAGGCGTTTCCACTCATACCTGCGGAAGTAATACCCATTTGCCGACATCCCTTTAGGAACCCACAAATCAGACCGACAACACGGCGCCACCCCAGGATTTACCTACACATCCCAGGAATACGATCGAATTTGCTTCTGGTTCGTTCATAATTACTTAACTTTCCCAAAATTGCATACAAGAATCCTATGCGCAATAAGGATGTATATAGGATATTACTATACTATACTTCGATATTCAGTTTCCAAAAAGAAAACACCGATGAACCATATGACGCAACCCAATGATTAAAAAAGATTTTTACCTCTCAGCAATAAAGGGAAGATTTCGGACTCAGATAAATATGCGATGTGGCATTCAGCGATGCGAATGCGGCAATACTAATAATACCGCGCCGAGGAGCCATAATTTTCTCAATCGGATCGCATTAATTATTCTGGATGCTGGCTCGAATCCGTACACAAGAGACATGAGCCGTCAGAGCAGCTCATGTCTCTTGTAAGGAGGGCTTTTATCCGACCGAGGAAAACACTTCGTTTTCGGAGGAACTGACTCGATACGGCCCACCATCCAGAACCTCGATGCTCACCATTGCAACAGCATCAGCAGGCAGCTCCGACAGACAGAGCAATGCACGACCGGTGGTCCAGCGCATTTTTCCAGCCTCTTTATTGGCCCATCCCTCCAGCGTATCACGTGTCAGATGGGTATCCAGATTACGGGTTTGCCCCGCTTCCCAAATCTGGATTTCACCAATCAGCACACCAAGGTGACGTCTATCATCCAGAAATGCGCCGACGACATCAACTGGGCGCGCGGTGCGAGACACGATGTATACGTCGCCAGCCTGAGCAGGAACCATGAAGATATAAGCTCCATTAGCCTGGCGTACGGAGCGATACACATGCCCATCATTATCGATAAGATGAAGATCAGGATTATCAGTTACCGGCATTTGGGTATGGCTACCAACAAGCCCCATTGCATTCGCCCTATCAACCAGAGAGGCGAAGAGAGGCTCAACGAAATCACGCCCCACACGCAAGGGCGCCGCCGCATCCGTCTCCCAACTACGCTCGGGAGCATTCAACAATCTTACAACCGGACTATTCTGAGAGAATGTCTGACGATCACCGGTATCCAGATAACTTTCACTAAGCGCACCATCCGACCAGATAATGGAATGTTCATCCGTCTCGATATGATAATAATCGAATTGTGTGATTGTGCGATCAAAGAGGATGCTTCGTCCGTTGACAAGCATGCGTGCCGGTACGAAAGCGCCGTTCAGATAGAGCGCATGCTCCGGGGTCACCAGAAGATCCTTATGGGGCACGTTCTCTGCCAGTGCGTGGCGCAGGATGCGAACAGGATAGCCCGCCTCATCATCCGGAAGCCCCTGACGCACGACGGCCGAGCGATGCCCAGTCCATATGATCTGACGCAACTCCTCGCGGCCGTCGACATAGGCCAAGACGCGATCACCCACGTTCAGATTTTCAACAGCAACCTCGCCACGATCCGTGCGAATCATTGTCCCTTTCAGAAAGCATTTATCGTAGACAAGGATCAGGCTCCCGTCGTTAGGATCACGCTCAAGATGGAAGTCTTTCGCTGTACTTCCAGTTAACGTCGCCACGCTTCCCTGCCACAAGACATTCGAGCTGGCATCAAGGATTGTGGCCGTACCCCCCGAATACTGGACTGTGGCGCCAGAGACGAATTGAACGCTATCGACATCGAGGCGGCTCTTCCAACCCATCGATGTCACACCGCTAAGCACCGCACCTGAGTGAAGCACAAGCAATCCCCCGGCAGCGCCATCCGAGGTTGTACCCACGATCGTGCCATTGAATAATGTTGCACCTGAGTTGAGGGTCAGAGTACCACCGCCATCAATTACTGCGCCCGACAGCACAGCTGCAGCCTCGGCAGTCGCAGCACCCGCGGCCTGAATCTCCACCCCCCTAACCAATCCATAAGGGCCGACATGAAGACTTCCAGCAGAGCCTACGGTGATGGACGAGCCAGTTCCACCTGAATATACCTCGATACGCCCCCCGGCAGAAACAACAGAACCACTCGCATAACCACCATACGAGATAAGCTGCGTTCCAGCACTGAAGATCGATTTGAACGCGATACCAGCTGATGAAACAATCTGCGTCCCACCAATAATACTCCCCACATCCGTGCCACCAGACACCAGAATCTCGGTCGAACCAATATCGAACTGTCCGCTAGAGATAATTCCAGAGCCTGCGAAACGCTGACCTTTGATGGTAAACCCACCGCCCGCCAGACCATAACCACCAGCCTCGACATGAGTATTGCGCACAACACCAGCACCGCCGTCGTAGCCCGAAACCTGGGAGGCTAGAACACCACCATTCGACCCAATTGTAGCACCATCGACATAGCCACCGTTCGCTGCAACGAAAGAACCACTATTGAGAGCGGTACCCCCTGCTGCCGTACCGCCATTAGCGCCCATCGCTACGCCACCAAAACCGACCGTCGAGCCTGAAACGATACCCCCAGCTGAAGCGAGGAGCAAAGCTGGATAATTAGTCCCCCCCGATTGCCCAGGGAGCGCACCCGAGTTTTCTGGCCCATTACCAAATCCAGAGACGATCGCCCCTGAAGTAACATAGCCTCCCCCAGTAACAGCAAGCGTGGCACCACTCAGAACTGTGTATTTACCGCTCGACGACGTAATCTGAGCACCACTTACCGAGACGTTGGACGTAATAGCCATTTCTTCTTCCTTTGATAGCAGACTCGACATGCAGGGCGATCGCGCTGCAGACAGACATCACAACCGCGGAAAAATTTACCGTATATTAACCATTCGCCCGCGCCCTTTAATCCACATTGGGTTGTTTATAAACAAACAACCACACAATTCAACCTGTACAGTCAATAAAATTCACAATTTTTATCTAATCAATTTTTTTGACATAAGAAGTAATGGTCAGGAAACCGAAAGAAGTCCACCGCCCTACCGAAACGACCATCGTGAACGGCACATAAACCTTCGTTATATTTTTTTATTAATGAATGATAGTTTATAAATTTTTTGTATATATCGAAAATGTCCGCCATTTCCCGAAGTTATATCCGTCAATCTTTCCCATTCCATAAGCTTTCTTTCAACAGGACGAGCGCCAGCGCATCCCTGTGATTGACGGATTACCGGAGATTATTTAACGGCGCACAATAGTTTTCTTAACGAGCCAGCATCATAGCACCGACGGACTTCTGCCTGAAAACATCAGCGCTTTATCATGAGACAGAGAGGGCCTCGGGCGCTATGACTGCATTGTGGCTCGGCGCCCTACAGCTTGGATTACATGCAACTGAAGACGTGCTGATCTGCAGAAGGCGCGAGAAACCTTGGCGAGGACGGAATATTTATGGGCAAAATCTTTTTCCTCAACCCATTCGGTACCGATGCGATATCGGGAGGGGTCAAGGTTACCTATCAGCATGCAGAAATACTCGCCAAAAACGGCTATGAAGTTGCTGTCTATCAGCCAGCAGGCAAACCGAGCTGGATAGATATTTCGGACCGCATAACAATCTGTGACAGTTTTCATGCGAGTGCAGGCGACGTTCTTGTTTTCCCCGAGATCCTCGTCGAGCCTTTACTCGAGATAGCGAAATCCCCATTCCCTGGGAAAAAAGTCTTATTTTGTCAGAATTCGTTCTACCTCTACAGCTACAACTACAGCGGCAGCGCATTGCTGGAGATGGGTTTCGAACACTTCATCGTTCCTGGACATGAGACGGCGCGTTCTCTCGCTTCTGTTCTACGAGTCCCGAATATCCACGTTATCCCCAATTCGGTCGATACCGGACTCTTTTACCCGCGCGCAAAGCGTATGTGCATCGCTACCAATCCACGCAAGTGGCCTGGCGAGGGAGGAAACTCTCCCCTAGCTTATCTGATCATGTCGATGCTGCATCTCAAATATCCGGACACTGCTGATGTTCCATGGCTGATGCTGGAAAAAATGTCCCAGAGAGAGGTTGCTGAGGCTATGGGCAGTTCGGCTATTTTCCTTGCCCTTTCGCGGCAGGAAGCCCTGCCCCTCACCCCACTTGAAGCCATGGCGTCACGTTGCGCACTCGTCGGATTTCATGGAACCGGAGGGAAAGATTACGTTTCGCACCGTAATGGATACTGGTTCTCACCCGAACAGTGCGAGGAAATTGTCGATTGCCTCGCCGCACTTATTTTTGATATTCCACAGCGCGCGCCACACGTTGAGAGAATGCTCGATGAGGCCCAGAAAACGGCTAGCACTTATTCGCTAGGAATGACATTTCAAGCGGTCATGCAGGTTTATGGCGAGATTTGTGCCGGTTTCGGCCCACGGGCCTGATAAAAATGGATAAGTATCGAAATTATGGACAACATGCCAAGTCAGGTCGGCCCAGAGGGAATTCAATTCGATTTTCAGGATGGATGTCGCATCAATATCCCCCAGGGTAAATGGCATGTAGAGATAAGTGATACGACAACGCAGACTCTGCTGTTCTCACAGGACACCTCCGGCGGACTGATCTCAAGCACGAAAAAATATTTCGTGCCGCTCGCTTTCAAAATCACTCGTGATGGAAAGACAGTCATCGAGCATCATCTCGATCTGACTGGCCGGGAGATACTTATCGATATGCATCTTGGCGGAGTGGGCGATCATCTGGCCTGGATGGGTCATGTGGAGGCTTTTGCAGCAGAGCATTGCTGCCAGATCACATGCCTTGTTCGACCTGGGCTAGCCGAGCTTTTCGAGGGACAAAACGACAGGCTATCGATTACCGAGGATAAAACCTTTCTCGTTCGTCCTTTTTATGCACGTTACAAGGTCCTGATCTTCTTCAATGATATCAACCGTGATTATCAACCGACCGACTACAGGCAGGTTGGACTGGCTGTCACCGGGGCCTATATACTTGGCCTTACGCCCAAAGAAAGACGACCCAGAATACGCATTGCCGAAGGTGGCAGGCCGATTGAACAGCCCTATGTCTGTATAGCCACACAAGCTACAGGTCATAATAAATACTGGAATAATCCGCAGGGCTGGCCGCGTACCATCGCTTATCTCAAGAAAATCGGCTATCGCGTCATATGTATAGACCGTGATCGTGTTGGGGGTCAGGGAACGATCTGGCATCACATTCCTCATGGCGTTGAGGATATGACCGGCCTTATACCTCTCAGCGAGCGGGCTCGCTGGCTGAAACACGCCTCATTCTTTATTGGCTTATCGAGTGGGTTATCATGGCTTGCCTGGGCGTCTGGCTGCCCGGTCATCATGATCAGCGGTTTTACAGAACCTCTCAATGAATTCGATAGTCCCTATCGCGTCATCAACCGTCATGTATGCAACAGTTGTTCCAATGATGTTACAATTGAATTTGAACGCCTGAACTATATGTGGTGCCCGCGCCACGCCAATACAGAGCGTGATTTCGAATGTACAAAAATGATCTCCCCCGAACAAGTCGAAAAAACGATCAACCGCTTAATTGCCGATTTGCGAAGCGAAGCCTGAAATGAGCAAAATCGAAGCAATCATCGATTCGATTCTGAATTTCGATGGGGTAGCCGCGCCGTCGGATCAGGGACAGCAAATCCCATCGGCTCCCGACACGGCACCGCAAACGGTGTTAGAGACGCCAATCGAGATGGTCACCGAAGACGCTGGGACAAGCCTGCTGACAGAGGCAACGCTTCCAGCATCGGAGATGCAAGCCACCTCTGCCAATGCTGAGTCACATGCTGCAGGCACAGGCAGTGCGTTTCCAGATCCATCACCGCATCCTACCCAACTTGCTGATCATGGGATTGCGTTCGATTTCAATGCTGGCACACGCGTTAGTCTCCCCCCAGGACGCTGGCGTGTAACACTGACGGACATGGAACGCTCCGTCTGTCTCTACAGGGAAGAAGCCAGTAACTGCATGGTGCTGGGCTCAAAAAAATACTTTATCCCGACCCGGATCGAAATTCATTCGCTCGAACTGGATCAAACGGCGTTTGTGCATGAATATGATTGCCGGAACAAAGACGTCGCAATTCTACTCCCCGGTGGCACATTAGGCGATGCCATCGGATGGTTTTCCTATGCCGTCAAATTTCAACAGAAGCATGGATGTCGTCTTACAGTTGGAATGAGTACGCACGCATGCAGTCTATTCTCCGGCCAGTACCCAAGCGTCCGATGCTGCACTTTCGATGAATATGAGAGTGAGAGGAACAAATTTTACGCAACCTACTATATCGGCCTTTACTTCACCGATGAGGTACATGACTGGCAGCCATCCGATTTTCGCTTGGTAGGCCTCCACCGAACTGCGGCCCACATTCTGGGCGTGGACGATACAGATTCACCTCCCAGGATCAATCAATGGCCGATCAGCGAGCGTCCAATCGAAAAACCCTATGTCGTGATCGCGACACAGGCGTCCAGCCAATGTAAGTACTGGAATAATCCGTACGGATGGTCGGCGGTTATCGAAAAACTCAATGCTTTGGGCTACGAGGTCGTCTGCATAGATCGCGAATCTGTCTCAGGAAACCACAATCACTGGAACTATATTCCGCACGGGACACGAGACGAAACAGGCGATCGCCCTTTGACTGAGCGGGCTTACTGGCTTCGCCATGCCGCATTTTTCATCGGCCTATCCAGCGGGTTGTCTTGGCTTGCATGGGCAGCAGGAACACCGGTGGTCATGATTAGCGGCTTTACTCATCCCTCGAACGAGTTCCACACGCCGTATCGTGTGTTCAATCCTCATGTCTGCAATAGTTGCTGGCACGATATCCGCACGCCCTTCGAACACGGTAATTTCCTGTTCTGCCCCCGACATCAGGACACGCATAGACAGTTTGAGTGCACTCGCCTCATCATGCCCGAACATGTGCTTGCTTATTGCGAGACCCTGCATCGTCAGCTGACAACGGCGGAAGCCGGGTGAAACATGGCGCTCGTCCATATATCCAACAATAAAAACAGTCAGGTCGCCGCCCATGTATGAAGAAGATCAGGCCATTGTCGGCGTCGATTCCTGGAAGCAGCGCACGCTGGTCGACCTGCTCGAATTCCGTCGTCTGACGAAGGGCGAAAGCCCGATTTTTCTCTTTCTCGGTGACGGTGAAAATGTAACGGAAAGCTTGAGCGCGATCGAATTACATCGTCGCGCCTCTCTCGCTGGCGCGCACCTCATGCGCACTTTACCCGCGAAATCACACGTCGTTCTGCTTTTCGAGAACAGCCTCGAATACATCATCGGTTTTTTTGCGTGTCTCTATGCGGGTCATGTGCCGGTATCCGGCATTTATCCCAGCGCGATCGGCGCCACGGAACGCTTTGCATTTATTGTGGATGACAGTAATGCGCGCGCGGTACTCGGCAAACGCGAAACACTGACATTATTTCATCAGGGCGGCGCCGCCTTCACGGGACTGAAATGGATACCTCTGGAAAGCGCTCTTTCGGCCAGAGCCCCGATCGAACCCGTACCGCTTGCATCCAGTGATCTGGCCGTCGTTCAATATACGTCAGGCTCGACCGAAAATCCGAAAGGTGTGTGCCTCTCGCACCGTAATATCTGCCATAATATTCATGCACAGCTGATTTCGTTCCAGTATCAGGACAACGATACCGGATTGAGCTGGCTCCCCTTCACGCATGATATGGGATTGGTTGGCGCTGTACTGCCCGCACTGGCTGCTGGTAATCCCTTTTATTTCATGGCACCGGACAAGTTCATCGAAAAACCATTACGTTGGCTCATGGCCATAAGCCGTTTCGGGGCCACGATTTCGGGCGGTCCCGATTTCGCCTATCGCTATTGCGCCCGTTTGCCAGCCCAGGATATCGCACAGGGCCTCGATCTCTCGCGCTGGGGTATTGCCTTCAACGGATCCGAGAATATCAATCCGGTGACGCTTGAACGCTTCGCCGACCGCTTCGGCGCGCATGGCTTTGACCGAAAGTCTTTCTATCCCTGCTACGGGCTCGCAGAAAATGCACTCCTCGTCACCTCGGGACAAAAAGGCACAGGAGTCCGGCTGACCGCTTTCGATCGCACCGCCCTGAGCCACGGCAAAGCCGTAGCGTCGGAGAGTATCGACGGAGAAAACACCTCTTGTCTCGCCAGCTGCGGTTCGGCCTATGAGGATCAGAAACTCATCATCGCCAATCCCGATACCGGAGATTTCCTTCCTTCAGATACAGTAGGCGAAATCTGGATCGATAGCCCCAGCGTGAGCCTGGGTTATCTCAACAACCCGGTGCGCAATGCGCACTGCTTTATTGAAAGAGATGGGAGGCGCTACCTGCGCACCCAGGATTTCGGCTTTCTGCATGGCGGCGAATTGTATCATGTCGGGCGCCTGAGCGAAAAATTCATGTACGATGGCAACGTCTATTACACAAACGACATCGCACTTTCGCTCAGTCATGCTCTCGATGGCGCAACCTGCGTCGTTGCCCCGCCCGCCCTGCCTGAGCGCGAACTGCCCAGCGTGATGATCGAGCAGGACGACAAAACCGGCATTGTCGCTGCACGTCAGACAATGGTCGACCTTATGAAGACCTATCGCATCGAGCGTTTTTCGTTCTTCTTCATTCGCAAGGGTTTCATCATTCGCACACCGAGCGGCAAGATACGCTCCGATCTGACTCTGGAAAACATCCTGACCGAGAAATCCGCTATCATCGTATCGGGCGACACGCATATCCCGGTCGCAACCGGGATGATACAGATCATCTAGGCAAAGCAACCACACGCCGCCACGTTCTACGCAGAAAGCAATGCTGGCCAGAGCTGAATTGTCGCCTTTCTGCAACTCATATTGTGGCTAATGTCAATATCGGACTTGTGTTCGCCTGACTGGTTCCTTAATGCAGGCCCCCAATGTTGATACCGACCTGTTGATACAAACACAAAGATCCAGCGTTTCCCCGGTCCTTGTAGCTCCTAGCATACTATGACATCCTGCCTGCACGGGCCGGTTGCGCACAATCAGAAATTAAAGGCATTCTGCAAATGGCAGACAATACGTCCGACAAGATCTTGCAGCAGATCGCTCAGGGTATCGCTTCGCTCAACGCGGGATCGGCCCCGATCATCTTTGCCGATAATGTCCCGGTTTATGGTCATGTGGGTGGTATTATCACTGTAACACTGGCTGCCGAACGCCCTCACGGAAACGAGATTGTCATTGCACCGACAGCTCATCTCAGGTTGACACCCAAGGCAGCCAAGTTGCTCGCGGAATCGATTCTCAAGGCGTTCGCAATGGGTGAGCGCAAGGATGCAGCCGTCAATTAGAACGGGGTTGCGGCCTTATTGATTGTTTATCCGGGTTTCTGCCCCTGCTTGCCCATTTCCACACGATCCGCGCCCAATAGGCATCGTGTTACTCGGCCGCGGCCTCTCACTGTGCCCCGACGTCCAGCCTAACTGAGGGGTCATCCTGCCCGTCAGCTTCTCTGCGCAATCTCATCAGATTGGCTCTGGCGTCCTCATCTCCGCAGGTACAGCCTGCATGAAAATATTCCAGCGCATATGTACGGTTCACCGGTGTCGGTCCGAATCCTTCTTCATAAAGCAGACCGATCATGTTGAACGCCTTGCCGACACCACGTCGCGCTGCCTGCACATAGAGCATACAGGCGCGCTCCCGATCCTGAGCTCCTCCCTCGCCTGTCAGACAAAGATCGGCAAGATTGTAGAAGGCCCAGCCCTCTCCGCCCATTGCAGCCTGCTCGAAAAGCCTGCGCGCCTGGACCGGATGACGCGGCACACCCCAGCCCTGTTCGTAAGCACGACCCAACATATTGAGACAGGACGGATGCTGCGATGCGGCAGCTTTTGCAAAGAGACTGAAAGCCTCATGCAGCGCCCCACGATCGAGCGACCATTGGGCGAGATAAAGCTGTGCCTGCAAAGCGGGTTCAAGCGATGGCGCACCCAGGGGAGCATCGCAGAATGCGCCATCTCGTGCGCCCGAAGAGATAACAGGTGGCAGAACAGTCATAAATGGAGACCGGAGGATCCACGGTGGTCAGGAAATGCAGGCTCTGACTTCACGCCAGAAGAGGAACGCGGGGGGGAGGAAACCCGCATTCCTTCAGCGATCAGAAGCGTAATCCGACCGATCCCAGGAAGGTGCGTCCCGACAGAGGCACCGCACGCGACGTCGAGAAGGCCGACGCATAATTGCGATGATTGGTCAGATTATTCGCATTGAACTGCACATGGTAATGCGAGATGTCGTAGGAAATCATGCCATTGAGCGATACATTCTCAGGCATGCGGCCAGTGCGCCCCTCATTGGACCAGTAGCCCGAGGAATACTGAACGCCACCACCGGCCTGCAGCTTGCCCTGATCGGGACGCAGCACGAAGCGCGACAGATTATAGCTGCTCCAGACCGACAGACTATTCGCCGGAAGCTGGGGCGCACGGTTCCCTCCATAGAGCGCGCTATTGGTCACCTTGCCGCCCATATAGGCGTATGACCCGTAGATCTCCCAGTCTTTCGTCAGCTTGCCCGTCGCGCTGACTTCAAGTCCGCGAATACGACGCCCCGATCCGGCATCCTGAAATCCGGTAATGATGTTACCGTCATCGTCATAGGTGAAGGAATTGTTCTGCTCTATCTGGAAGATGGCCGCCGTGACGCCAAGCCGCTTGTTCAGGAAATCGGCCTTGCCACCAAGCTCGTACAGGTCGCTGCGCTGGGGCTTCAGGTCACGCCCATTAACCGCCACATCGCCAATATTCGTCGAACTCATGGTCAGAGACGACACGTCCGTCCCCACAGGCTTATAGGATTGCGAGAAGGTAAAGTAGAACGTCGTATTTTCGAGCGGCTCATACATCAGGCTGGCCGACGGGCTGAACTTGTTCGACTTCTGCTTCTGAACGCCAATCGACGACTGGGCAGCACTCCAGTAGGTCGAACGGTAATCGTCCCAGCGCACCGTGCCATAGACCGAAAGCTGTTTCGTCAGATGGATCTTGTCTGCAAGGAACAGGCCCAGATCGCGGAAATCCGCCGTGCGGCTGCCCGTTGCCGGGAAGATCAGCTCCGTACCCGGATACTCGAATTGCGGCGTGCGGATCGACTGGTTGTTCACGCGATTGATATAGGTGCCGTAAAGGCGATCATCTTTCGTGTAATTGATATCGACGCCGGCACGCAGGTCGTGACGCAGAAATCCGGTTCTGAACTTCGAATGGCCCATGCTGACATTCTGCACGCCCCAGCCTGCCTGGTCGTAGCCCATGCCGCCGCCCGCGCCATAGGATAGTGTCGGGTTTCCACCGACGAGGAATGCTGTTGCACACGCCCCCGAGCACGCGGCCGGCGTGGTTGCCGCAAAATTGCGCGTATAGTGCGAGTAGCGGGTGTCGTTCGAGAGCGTCAGCCATTTGGCCAGTTCCGAAGCGAATTTCGACGTCACCATATGAACGTTGCCATGATCGCGGTCGAAATTGCGCGAATAATTCGTATCGCGCGGCAGACCATATTCCGTGATCGGACGATAGGTCTTGCCGATCTGGATCATGGGCACGCCGTAATCCGGGCGGCCACGACTACCGAGCCACTGGTAATTCAGATGCCAGGTGTTCTTAGTACCGAGCCCGACACCCAGATCGGCAGCAGCGCCATAGCGATCGGTGCGGACATTGTTGCGGTCTGCCACAATCTGCTTGTTGTACATGCCGTTCACGCGCAGCGCGGTGTGGCTGTTGATTTCATAATTCGCATCGGCCGAACCACGATACTGCATGCCGCTGCCAAAGGACTGATCAGCCCCGAACGCATTGCCGCTATGCGCCTTCTTGAGTGTCTGATTGATGACGCCGCCCACATTGCCCGCACCGAAATACTCGCCTGACGGTCCCTTCACCACCTCGACGCTCTCGGTGTTATAAACGTCACGAACGTAATTGCCGAAATCGCGCAGGCCATCCTCATAGATATCGCCACGTGCCTGCTGACCGCGAATACGGAACTGGTTGCCGTTCATGCCGCCATTGCCCTCACCGGCAGACATGGTGATGCCCGGCACGTTGGACAGAGCCTGATCGAGCGTGAAGAGACGCTGCTCCTCGATCAGCTGCTTTGGCACGACGCTGACCGTCTGGGGTGTTTCACGCACGTTATCGGGCATACGGCCGATATCGAGCTGCGTAGTGTTGGTGTTGAGCGTGTTGATCTGCTCCTGGCCGTGCACGCGCACAGCTGGCAGGGCGATCGACTGCCCCTCGGCAGATTGTGTATCTGTGGCAAGCGTATCCTGCGCTTCGGCGCCTTCAACAGCGCCGAAACCCGCGCCGGCCGTCAGGGCGAGAAGAAGAAGACGTTTCCGTTTTCCTGAATATCCATCGGATATGGCGGAACTGTTCTGGCTGCTTTCATGCAACCCACGGAGGAACGCGCAGTCTTCTGGCATACGAATCACCACAATTTCGTTTCTGGACAACAAGGCCCTGCCGCCACAACATCTGAAATGTTTTGACACAACATGATCTCATGGAAAATGTTCATGCCTTGGACTGTCATGCATGACAGTATTACTCAGAATCGCGGCGCACGGCCTTCGACGCTGTGTTTCTGCCAAGTTACATGAAGATGCAAACGATTCTTAAAATCTTTCTTAACTGGCGAGTCCTTTGTGACTTTCAGGCAACATTTCTGCGCCGCAGAACTAGCGCGCTTCATGCTTTCGTCAGCCGGAAAAGACGGGCTGCCACCCTGCCGGTCAGATAAACTCGATATGGGTCTTGACCCCTATCAGCAGCTGGTTGCGCAACGCCTTCTGCAATCCGGGATTGATGTAATACTGGATATCGGGCGCTATCGAGACACCGCGCCATATATGCATCTGATAGAAGGCCTCGATCACTCCACCGCCAGTCTGGGGCGTCAGGGTATGTCTGCGCAGTTTCCTGTTCTGCCTGAACGCCTCGAGCTGGGCACGTCTGGCACCATCGGATACACGCACCCATGAAGCATTGAGCCCGATCGTATCCCTGCTACGCGATGCGAACATGCCGCGTATCAGAAACCCCAGTGAATACTGGGCTTCACGCAACTGGGTCCGTGGCGAATTCCAGTAAGCGACACCCATAAGGATCACACCGGCATCCGGCCCACGCCCCTTGAAACGCCAGACCATCTGATCGGCCATGATCCAGCTCGACCAAGAGCCTTTCAGTCGGCGCGGGGTTCCATCGGTAATATAGAAGCTCTGTCCGTTACCATCCTGGAACGGGCTTTCGTGGCGCGCGGTGTCATAAACGAAACCGACCTTGTAATGGCCGGGCAAGGCTTTGGCGGCCTCGGAACGCGGAGTCCAGGCCAGCTCGATCGGGAGTGCCATGCCATCGATGTTCGCTCCGTTGAACTTGAAACCGGTACGTGTCTGGTGATGCGTGTAGATCGCGTCCGTTTCCGTCAGGTAGAGTCCGCTTTTGGCAACCAGTACATCGCTGATCTGCACACGCGCACGCATCGCCCAGTTCGACATGGGGAATGCGGCATGCGCCTTGTTTTCAGACGCCGCACGCGGATTACCGCAAAAAGCTGCATTCATGAAATTGCAGTAGAGCGGATTGGCCGAGAAATCGGACAGGAACGTCATACGCCCCATGGCGGCACTCACACGGTCGTACAGCATGGATTTTTCCGCATAGGCCGAGACGAGATGAATCACCACATTCCCGACACCGCCATAGGTTGCCTGGCTGGGCGTCAGATAATCGCCGAATTTATGGCTGGTCGGACTGCCATATCCGCTCGCAAGGATGATGTGCGTCGAGACACCTTCTGCGCCGGCAAGACGCTCCCAGTCGATATCCGCGCCATAAGTGGCAATACCGACATTGCCTACCCCCTTTTTCAGCCCAAGCCCCGGTGTGGGTGATCCAACCATCCCCTGCATTTCGTTCGTATGCTGTACATGAAGCATCACGCCACGATCGCGCAGGCCGGAGAGACTTGCCAGTGCCGCATCGGCACGGGCCGGGCAGGCAGCGAGCGTGATGAGCGTGCATGCAAAAACTGGCGACAAGGCCAGAACGAGCGATGAGGCATATTTGCCCCGCAGGCAGGAAAAACCAGTCAGAAAAGAACGCTCACCGACCCTCACCTTTTTTCTCCCTTGCGGTTTCCGCCCCGCTTCAATCGCGGATTTATGGCGAATTTTCGCCTGTCTGGTCCTAGCAATGTTTTGTCTGTTACGCTGCAGGTCCATTCTCCAGTGCTATGAAAGGACCGAACATGGGCAATTACGCTTTCTGGCAGGTCGATGTCTTTGCCTCCCGGCCCTTTGCCGGCAATCCGCTTGCTGTTGTCGTCGGTGCCGACGACCTCGACGAGACAACCATGGCGCGTATCGCCAACTGGACAAATCTGAGCGAAACCACCTTTCTTCTGCGCCCCACCGTACCGGAAGCATCTTACCGGGTGCGTATTTTCACACCGGGTGGCGAATTGCCTTTTGCAGGTCATCCTACCCTTGGCACAGCCGCTGTCTGGGCATCTCTCCCGGGCAATACGCATGACGGTACGATCGTTCAGGAATGCGGGGTCGGGCTCGTTCGGGTCAGGGTCGAGGGCGCCACACTGGCTTTTGCCGCACCTGCCCAAAAGCGCAGCGGTCCGCTGAACGATGACGAACGTCGCAAAGCCTGTGAAGCACTTGGCCTTGGGCCCGAGGATATCGTCGATGCCGCCTGGGGCGATAACGGACCGCCATGGCAGCTTGTCGCCCTGCACGAGAGGAAAGATGTGCTCGCCATCGAACCCGACTGGTCGAAAATGGGGGATGCACTTTATGGCGTCGTCGCACCCTGGCGCGACGGACAGGACGAGACGGGTGCGGCATTCGAGGTACGGGCCTTCGTAGGGCAAAATCAGGGTTTTGAAGATCCTGTGACAGGCAGTCTGAATGCGGCCTTGGCTCAGTGGATGACCGGCATGAATATGGCACCGTCGCACTATATCGCCAGCCAGGGCACGAAACTCGGGCGCGCGGGACGAATAACGATCAGGACTGAAGGAAACGTGATCTGGGTCGGTGGCACGGTCACCCCATGTATTCAGGGAACGCTGAGCGTCTGACGGCGTCCGGCCAAACCGGAAGAGACAGAAAAGACCAGGCAACAGAAAAGGCGACCCCTTGCGGAGCCGCCTTTTTCCCGCCCATGAAAGGCGCCGATCTTACGGGATCAGAACCGTCTTGATGGACTTGTCGCCCTTCTTCATCAGGTCGAAGCCTTCCTTCCACTGAGCCAGCGGCAGGGAGTGGGTCACCACACCTTCGACCGGCAGACGACCATCGGCAATGGCGGCGATGGTGAAGGGATAGCAATACGGGCCCAGATGCGCGCCGAGCACGTCCAGTTCCTTGCGGTCGGAAATGATCGACCAGTCACAGGTCACTTCATCGCCGAACACGCTGAACTCGACGAAGCGGCCGAGCTTGCGGATCATGTGCAGGCCCTGACGAACGCTGGAGGGATGACCGGTTGCTTCGATATACACATCGCAGCCATAACCATCGGTCAGTTCCTTGACCTTGGCCACCACGTCTTCTTCGAGCGGGTTCATCACGATATCCGCGCCGAACTTCTTGGCCAGATCCAGACGGTCCTGCTTGGTGTCGAGCACGATCAGCTTGCTCGGGTTCTTCAGGCGGGCAGCGCCCACCATGCCCAGACCCAGCGTCCCGGCACCGGCCAGAACCACCACGTCATCAAGCTGGATGTTCGCACGGTTCACAGCGTGAACGGAGCAGGCATAGGGCTCGATCAGAGCAGCCGCCTCGGCGGGCATGTCTTCGGGAACGCGATGGGTACGCGACGTCTTGGGGAAGCGCATGTACTTCGCCATGGCGCCGTTCGTGTTGTTCTGGAAGCCGTACAGGTCGTGACGTTCGCACATCCAGTACTGACCGCCCTTGCAGTAGCGGCAATCGTCGCAGGGAACGATCTGCTCGCTGATCAGGCGGTCGCCCACCTTGTACTGCCCACGCAGGTTCTCGCCGATTTCGACTGCGCGACCGATGAACTCATGCCCGGGGATCATCGGCGGCTTGACGTAGCGCGGCTGCTCCTTGTCGCCCCAGAAGGAAGGAGCGCCCAGGAAGCACTTGATGTCACCGGCGCAGATACCAACGGTTTCGACTTCGATGATGATGTCATCGGGGCCGGCACGGGGCACGTCCACCTCTTCCCAGCGGTAATCGCCGGGTTCGTAGGCGACGACGGCCATCATCTTTTCAGGCAGAGCAACGCTGGTTGCCTCTTTCTGCAGTGCGCCCAGATCAGGTTTGACGATCTTGTTCATGGTCTTGCTCTTTCAGGAATTGAGACGGATCAGGCGGCGTTATGCTTGCGCGCCGGGGCCTCAAGTTCTTTCGCAATGGTCTGGAGGATCAGGCAGCAGGAGGTTGCACCGGCATCGAGCACACCGCGTGAACGCTCACCCAGACGGCTGGCGCGACCGATGCGGGCCACCAGATCGACTGTCGAGTCACGTCCGCGTTCTGCCGCTTCCGACATTGCGTTCAGGGCCTGTTCGAACGACTTGCCGTCATCCAGCGCCTTGTGGAAGGCCTCAACCGAAGGCTGCAGCGTATCGACAAGAGTCTTGTCACCCACGCGGGCATTACCAAGGCTGTTGATACCGGCCAGCGCTCCATCGAGCATCTGGGCGAAAAGCTTGCCGTCGAGGAACTCGACATTGCGCAGCGGGATCGCCATGCCTTCGAAGAAGCGACCGTAGAGCGGGCCCATCGAACCGCCGATACCGGCCATCAGGGAGTCGGAGAGCGCATCGAGTCCTTTCTCCATCACCGGCGGATTGGCACCCAGCGCCTCGCCACAACGGGCGAAACCCTTGGCCATGTTGATGCCGTGATCGCCATCGCCGATCTTGCCGTCGATTTCGCTCAGCCAGTCACGTGCCTTGACGATGGCATCGACCAGCGCCGGGATCACTTTCGTGGTTTCAGCGACCGGAATACCGCTTTTGGGAACGTATTTCTCGCCCGTTGCGGTCTTGACCAGTGCCTCGACCGGATCGGCCTTGGCTGCTGGCGCTTCGGCTGCAGGAGCAACTGCCGCACCGGCGCCGACACGGACCAGTCCGATGGATTCGGCAGGCGCAGCCATCAGACGATCCAGCTCCTCGTCGGTCTTCATGACGGTGAGCGTGGCGCCCTTCATTTCGAGCGACGTAAAGAGGTTGCCGACGAAGCGATGCGCCACTTCGATGCCCTTCTCCTTCAGGAGATCGGCCACATCGGCATAGAGCACATAGAGTTCGATGATCGGGGTGGCACCCAGACCCGAGAGCAGTACCGTGACGCGATCGCCCTTGGTGAAGGGCAGATCGGGCAGGATATGCTCAAGCATCAGCTTGGCGATATCGCGTGAGCGACCCAGTTCCTGAACCGACACGCCAGGTTCGCCATGATGGCCGATGCCGACTTCCATCGTCCCGAGTTCGATCGAGAAATTCGGATGCCCGTTGGCGACGATGGTGCAGGGCGTCAGTCCGACACCGATCGAGCGGGTGTTGGCAATGGCCTTGCGGGCTACGGCGATAACCTCATCGAGCGACCCGCCCTCTTCTGCGCGCGCACCGGCAGCCTTCCACATGAGGATTTCACCGGCGACGCCGCGGCGGCGCTCGGCTTCGCTGGCCGGTGCGGAGGCCACGTCATCGGTAGCGACAACGGTTTCGACCTTGATACCGGCTTCCTGGGCATCGCGTGCTGCCATACGGACATTCATGGTGTCACCGGCATAATTACCGAACAGACAGGCCACGCCGGCACCCGTATCGGCTTCCTTCATGGCGTCGAGGAAGCTGACAGCGGTCGGAGAAGAGAAGATCTCGCCGATCGCCACCGAGTCCAGCAGACCCGTGCCGACATAGCCGAGGAAGGCAGGTTCGTGACCCGAACCGCCACCGGTGATCACACCGACCTTGCGACGCCCTGTGGTCTTGGCGCGCTTGACGACACGCGGATTGGCGGTCTCGACGATGATGTCCGGATGCGCGAGAAGCGCGCCGCGAATACCGTCTTCGACCACACCGTCGGGGTCATTGAAGATACGGTCCAGCTTGGGACGTCCTGCGGGAGACTGGGATGAAGCGCCATCGCCGTGGCCGGTATGCGCTGCGTGAACGATTGAATGAACCATAATGGGCCCCATACTGTGTGCCGGGAAAACACCCTGTGTGCCCAAGAACCATAACCGTAACAGCCATTCTGCGTGAAATCACACTATTGAGAGTTATATTCGTTACCTATTATGTAGGATAAAAACACTCCTAATTCTTGCCTCCTTTGGGGATCCGCTTCTTCATCACGATAAATTATCATGTTTTCAATGCGTTATGGAGCCCACCATATGAGTGCCCTCGTGAAACCGGAGACATTCGCATGGTATTTTCAGGCAGACAAAATGTTATATATTTCGTCACATAATTTTGGGACATAATTTAACATATTGGCATGTCACTTTCGGCAGTGAGATGCGCCGTTTTCACAAACGGTTTTCGCGCGCAATATGCGCGGGTGCTTTCCCCATGCGCTTTTCAACCGCATTCCACAGCACTGCAATTGCCACGTTGATTGCAACGGCAGGGAGAGCAGGGTGAACGCCCCCTGCCAACCACCCGCTCAGCGCAAGTCCGACCCCACTGGCAAGCCCCGCAATCAATCCAGCCAGGATGGCACGACTGCGAACGGGCAGTGCCTCGACGCATACCAGAACGGCAGGAAGAAGCTGGACGAGGCCAAGATAGAAAAACTGGTTCAGTGTGACGATCAGCGTGTGCGGCCTGATCGCGATCAGCACGGAACAAACAAAATAGACCAGAATGACAACCAGCCCGACACGAGACTGCAGACGTGCGGGAACGGCCGGTATCAGGTTGCGCGTCACAATGGCTGAAAGACTGAGCCCCATTCCCCCCAGCCAGACGAGCGCAGTAAGAACGACAGCACAATAGACCATACTCAGAGCCCAACCCGGCAGGAGCAGCGAGGCCACGGCCAGAAAAATCCTGTCGCCTGCAGCACTAGTACCCGGGTTCATGATGCCGAATACAGCGATCACACCCAGTAGCGGGAAAAGACCCATATAAAGAGGCAGCCAGATTTGCGCTTTGCGAATAACCTGCGGTGAACGGGCTGAAAACGTCGCTGCTACGGTCTGTGGCGCAATACAGAACCCCATTGCCTGCATGACAATCGTTGAGATCACGAAAAGCGTGCCCGCACCTTTCCCGGCTGGCGGCGTATGAAAAACGTCACGCAGAGGCATCGCCCGATCGCCAGGCCATGCAGCACAGACTGCCACGGCCAAAGTCAGGACGGCAATCATGATCAGCACGTCCTTGAGCAGGGAAATACGTGCGGTCGCTCGCAGCCCTGTCATCGCGACAAAAGCAAAGGCAATTCCGGCACAGAACACTGCCATGGGTAAGACAGGCAAAGGCAGACCCATCTGGGCGACAACACCGTTGAGTCCTATGAACTGCATCGCCCCCAGAGGCACCATGAGAACAACCAGAAGAAGCGCTGTCGCTCTCTCCAGCGGGACGTTGCAGAACCAACCCTTAACGAGATCGGGCAGGGTAACCGCGCCTGTTCGTTGGCCGGCTGCCCAGAGACGTGGATAAAGCCAGTAGCCCACAGGACAGGCGAGGAGAATATACCCGATAAACCACAACGCCACGTCGACAGTGCGTGTGGCGGCAATCCCTCCCGGAAAGCCGAGCAGTGAGCCTATTGAATAGGTTTCACCGACCGAAACGAGAAAGAAAAGCACTGCACCGAACTGACCGCGCGCTGCAAAAAACGCACGGGGATCCTGCCTGTCGGCGGATCGACCGGGCAGCATGGCAAGGCACAGGGCGAGCCCCAGACCGCCCAGGACAATCCACAAGGTCACGAGGCATCCCCATCACGTGACCTTTTCATATCCACAAACAGAAATACCGAGACAAGCGGGATACAAAGCACGATCCATATCAAGGACACCGGCAACCCATCGAGCGTGATCCCGGTTGCACGAAACGCAGCCAGCGGTACGAGAACGACAGCGAAAATGACCCCTGCGACACGCGCTCCGCCTTGAGGGCGTGTTTCTGACGATGCCATTTCTGTCTCTTGCTCCCGATGCGCCTTATCGCCCGGTGTCTAGCGACAAGACCCGCCTTTTCACAAGGTGAAAGGATATCGGGCGCCGCAACATCTTTCTGCCGCCAATACGCCCCGGCATTCATCATGAAGCGTCGCCAAAGACCCCCGACAGCGCGGAAATATACAACCCGGCGATATAAGGCCCGGTCAGAGTTCGGCCCATTGACGCAGAAGATTATGATAGGTCGATGTCAGTCCGAGCACACCGGGATGATCGTCAGGCAGGGATTTGCGCGTCTCGATGATCGAGCGATCGAAATCGTAGAGCAACGCGCGTCGCGTGTCGTCGCGCACCATCGATTGTGTCCAGAAAAACGAGGCCCAGCGGCTGCCGCGCGTCACTTCACTGACGCTGTGAAGACTGGTGGAAGGATAAACCACCATATCGCCTGCCGGCAGCCTGACACGCTGCTCACCATAGGTGTCGCGTATGACAAGCTCGCCCCCGTCATAATCTTCAGGCCCGGTCAGAAACAGTGTCGACGATACGTCCGTGCGAATACGGAACCCGGTTTCCGGAATAGGCCGTATCGCGTTGTCCACATGATCGCCGAACTTCATACCGACGTCGTAGCGGTTGAACAGGGGAGGAAAAACTCGCAGGGGCAAAGCCGCACTGTTGAAGGTCGGGTTACGACCGAGTGCACGCAGAATGATCTCACCCAGATGTCTTGCCTCCTCCGAGTCCTGTGGAACCTGAAGATTGTTCTTGGCCTGCGCGGATTGCTGTCCGGCCGTCACGCGCCCATCGAGCCATGCAGCCCGTTCCAGCGTCTCGCGACAGTGACGAAGCTCCTCGGAAGTCAGGACATTGGGGATATGAACCAGCATGGGGCACTCCGATGAAACGACAACTTGTAAATGCGAATGAATCTGATTTACACGTCTATAGCCATTAGTTACACCCCGTCACAAGAACACCGTGTCATTCCTGGACCTGCCTCTGCGCCGAGCCGGAAGCCGACAACGTCAGAAAAGGAAATTTCATGGCTGCCCAGACCGGCGCTCTCGCTGCATTGCCCGTTACGCCTTGGGAAATGTTTCTCGGCGCCGGTCCGGTCGTGCGGTTTGTCATGCTGCTTCTTATCGCAGCCTGTCTCCTGAGCTGGGCGCTGTTCGCAGCGAAAACGATCGAAATGCTGCGCGTGCGCAGAGCCCTCGCCGCTGCCGAACTTTCGCTTGAGGATGCTTCATCGCTCGACGCCGCTGAAGCGCTTTGCCCGGATACCGGAATCGCACGCTCCCTGCTTTCGGCCGCCTCGACCGAATGGTCGCGCTCTTCAGACGCGCTGTCGGATCGCGAAGGACTGAAAGAACGCGTGATGCTGCATCTCGAACGTCTCGAAGCCGCAGAGGGGCGACGCCTTATGCGTGGCACCGGTATTCTGGCCACGATCGGCGCCACCGCACCCTTCATCGGGTTGTTCGGCACAGTATGGGGCATCATGACGTCGTTCACCGGCATTGCCGCCACCAAGGCAACGAGTCTTGCCGTCGTGGCACCGGGTATTGCCGAGGCCCTTCTGGCAACAGCCATCGGTCTGGCCGCAGCAATCCCAGCCGTGGTGATCTATAATTACCTCTCCCGGCAGTGCCTCGGTTGTAAGGCACAGGTCGGCGACCTTACGGCCCTGATCCTGCGCCTCGTTTCACGCGATCTGAGCCGCATGCACCAGCAGGGCATGCCCGGGCAGATCCTGCATTTCAATCCTGCTGCGCGCAGCGAACAGGCGGGACGCTGATCATGGCCCTGCGTATGCGTCATGCCGATGACAGCATCACCGATGCGCATGAGCTCAACGTCACGCCGTTGATCGATGTGATGCTCGTGCTGCTGGTCATTTTCATGGTCACGGCTCCGCTCAGTACGGTCAATGTGCCTGTCGATCTTCCTGCCTCGACTGCCAAACCCGCACCAAGACCCAACGATCCTGTTTTCGTCACCGTCAAGGCCGATCACAGTCTTACCCTTGGCGAGGAAGACATCTCGAATGACGCTCTGCCAGCGCGTCTTTTGAGCCTGACAGACGGTCACAAGGATGAGCGTATCTTTCTGAGAGCAGACAAGACGGTCGATTACGAGACACTGATGAAAACGATGGATCTGCTGCGCAAGGCAGGTTTCCTGAAAGTGGCTCTGGTCAACCTTCAGGGGCAGGAGGAGGGCGACGCGCCATGAGCGCCGCGATCCATGAAACTGTGCTTACGGACTACACCGAGCGTCAATGTCCGGTCCCGTCAGCGTTCCGGTCGATTTACGGCCTGCATCTGGCAACCGAAAAGCGACGTCTGCGTCGCCTGTACAGTGCTTCTGTCTGTTGTATGACGGCACTCGGCGCGGCCACTCTGTGGTGGGTCGCCGGCCATCGTTCGCCGCCGCCCCTTCCGTATTCGCCCCCTCCGGCGGCCATCGCCATCGATCTCGCGCCCGAGCCTTCACAAATCCCGGCACCCCCACTGGCCAAACCGCCCGGTCCGCCGCCACTGGCCGAACCCGAGCCTCCAGTCAAACCGCCCGAGATCATGGCCCCGCCCTCTCCGGCTCCGCTGCCTCCTGTAGCAGTCCCGAAGAAGATAAAGCCTGAACCGGTGCGGCACAAACACCCTGTGTCCCCCCCTGTCGTGAAGGCCATATCGCCACCCGTACCGGCAAAGTCGACAGCAGATACCGCACCACCTGCCTCCAATGCGCCCCCCTCCACACTTTCGGCGAGCGCGGCGAAAGGCACCCCATCGCAGCGCAACGCCTCCCAGACGCCGGCAAGCTGGCAGGGCGCCGTTCTCGCGCGGCTGGAACAGGTCAAACGCTACCCGGCAGAAGCCCAGTCAGAGCATCAGGAAGGCACAGCCATGCTGCGTTTTTCGATGGATCGCACGGGTCATGTGCTTTCGGCCATGCTTGTCCACAAAACCGGCTATGCGTTACTCGACGAGGAAACGCTCGCTCTTGTCCGTCGCGCCGAGCCCCTGCCCGCGCCCCCGGAAAGCATCAAAGGTGCCGTCCTCACACTGACTGTTCCCATCGAATTTTTCATGAGCGATCGCTAGGCTCTGCCAAGCAGGGCAGCATACGGTGTTCTTTATCCGCGGATCAAGCAGCTCGATCGCAAGCGCGGCCCGGCACATCCGAATAGCAGGTCCGATCGGGCCAGACCGAATGCAGCACAACGATCGCAGGGATATGAGAAACGCATAGCCGGACAAAAGCCGCCCGTGTGCGTGAAACACTGACGTCCTGTCCGCAGGACGGGACAGTACGAGATGATAAAATACATACCCCCGAAGGCCGTCATGGCTTTCGAGGGTACGCATAAAGGCGAAGCTCAGGCGCTGAGTGCCTCGGGCTCCTCTTCTTCAAGTCGATATTCCGTCACAGCACGCACCTCGATTACCAGAGAGCTGCCGTGCGTCACGCTGTCCTGAGGCAGGGGCAGAAATGCAAAACCATCCGTCCAGCGCACAGGGCCATGTTCGCAGGTGTGCCAGCCCGGAAAATCCCGGCTTAGATGTGTCGTGATATCTACCGCCGTCTGACTTGAGAAAAGTGTAACCCCGCCCACGAGAATGCCGAGGCGTCGGCGATCGTCCACGAACGGTCCCAGCGTGTCGCACGGACGGGCGCTGCGCGAGACAAGACGAACGCTGTGCACGCCGCTGGGAAGGGCGAATTTGGCCACACCCGGATTGGTGGAACGGTTTTCGAGCACCGTTCCGCGGTCTGTCAGGAGATACAGCCCCGGATCACCGGTCAGGACCGGATCGATGGAGCGGGGGCGAACGCCCTGCACGATGGCACGATCCAGTATTGCCTTGTGCAAAGGCTGAACGAAAT
Source organism: Asaia lannensis NBRC 102526 (assembly GCF_024054035.1). Taxonomy (GTDB): domain Bacteria; phylum Pseudomonadota; class Alphaproteobacteria; order Acetobacterales; family Acetobacteraceae; genus Asaia; species Asaia lannensis. The sequence continues at coordinate 191,930 of NZ_JAMXQU010000005.1, read as the reverse complement.
CGATCGACACGTCGATCGGCGCCGCGCTCTGTCCGTGCGCAGCAGGAATATACATGGACCTGTCACCGTCGAACATCGTGCGGTTGCCAGTGTCGAGATATGTTTCTGTCAGGACGTTATTGGCCCAGATGAGGCAGTGATCCTCGGTCTCGATATGATAGTAGGTGTAGCTTTCGAACGAACGGTCGTAGAAAATACTCCGGTCATTGACCAGCATGCGAACCGGCACCAGTCGCCCGTCCAGACACAGGCAATGTTCCGGCGTAATCAGCATGTCCTGCGACGGCATATTGGGTGCCAGGGCGTTTTTCAGAATACGTACGGGATAGGCGCCGCGATCGACTGCACCATCCAGAGCAGGGCTGCTCTGGGTCTGTACGGTCTTCTGACCCGTCCAGACGATAACGCGAGTTTCGAGCTTTCCGCTTTTCGCATCGAGCACGCTGACACGATCGCCCACCGCGAGCGTTTCAACAGCGCGCATCCCGTCAGGGGTCGTGATCATGTTTCCTGCCAGATAGCAGGTTTCATACAACAGATTGCCATCGGCGGTATCTGACAGGGAATATCCGGCAGCCTTGGCCCCAACGATGTTCAGCGTAATGATGCTACCGTTCTTCAGGGTAAAGACCACATAATCGGCATCGGGATAGCTGACAGAAGCGACGTCCGCCGCCCGTACGCCTGCAATCTTGATCGCATCGGAATTACCGGGAGCCGTACCGTCGAAATCGGTGATCTGGGTCGTCAGCGTGCCGCCCGCCTCCAGTCCCATAATCGTCAGCCCGCCATTGGTCGATCCTGCCAGAGAGATCTTGCCTCCGGTATTCGGCCCGATGAATGCCTTTCCGCCGCCTCTGATCGTCACACCATCGGCAAGAATCTTTCCGGAAACGGCATTCACGGTTGAACCGTCACCGATCCAGTGGGCACCGATCTGGCCGCCGGGCATGATATTGATTACGTTCCCGCTATAGGAGACACCACCGATATAAGTAGACCCCGAATAGACGTTCACTGTTGCCGCATCGGCAAACATATTATTGCCCAGGGGAACCGTGCCGGCATTGTAGAGATTGATCACACCGCCGCCGGGCCCGAACCGCGCATTCACACGCGTGCCGAACACATCGATCTGCCCGCCCTGGACTGTAACCATATTCCCCCAGGTCGCGCTGGCCGAAACCGTCATGATAGCCCCGGACAAGAGGGTGGTATTGGCATCCATACGGCCATTAACGAGGATAGAAGCGCCAGCGCTGACAGTCAGACCCGCAACGCCAGCAGCAAGCGTACCGCCCGGATTGATCACGATGCGATTACCCGATTGCAGTAAACTGGCGTTAGCCCACCCTGCTATCGAAGTATCGGTTCCGGTGATTTTGCCGCCGCTCAGAATATTGAAAGTCGTGTTTCCAGCGACGAGATTGCGTGCAAACGACTGGGTGGCACCACTCTGGACAGCAACGGTTCCACCAGCAGCCGTGTAGACGATCGCTGCATTTTTATACGTATTGATCTGGCCGCCCGAGAGATGGATCTCGCCGCCGGCATTCTGCGTGGTACCGCCATAGAGGCTGACCTGCCCCCCGGCATTGAGAATGGTCGGACCGGTGGTCGTTCCGTTGATGTGGTATATGCCTCCGTTCACCGTGACGGTCCCGCGATGTATCGCCCCGAGTTCGAGCGAAATCATCCCGTTAAAGCCCACTGTGGCGCCGTTGATTGTCCCGCCGCTCTTCACCCAGACCGGATTGCCAGGTGTCGTAACAACATTACTCTTCGTCACGCCTGACGAGACATAAATGTCGACCATCTCGAGTTTTCCTAGTTGGTATTTCGACATAGAAACAAAGAAAGCGAGTCTATGTTTGTGGATATAAAAAATTTTTTCTTATTATAGATATATCTATATTTTTCTATTCGAATTTATAGTGATTTTTATATCAAGCATGTCGCTTTTCTATCGAGATATAGTAATCTATAAATGCCACTCTCGAAGTATAGGTAAAATGCATTTGGGTCTACTTCGGGGTTCCGACGGGGCACTCGTTCACCGCGCCTGACCGCATCTTAACCACTCAGGGGTGGAACAAAACGACAAGACGCTTACCTCGTTTTCCGGTGCGATTTCCTGAACACTGGGCAGCATTCTTGCCAGATCCTGTTGTTAGGATCAGTATCTGTCCTCATGACAGCCCCTGACATGCCTCGACAACCATGAGTATGCCTAAGCCACCTGGTGAAAGCAGGTCGCTCCGCCCCAGCCAGCCGATATGGCAGATTACCCATGGGCCGACCGGACCACAGCTCTCCCTGACGGGTGCATGGCTCAGCCACGATACGGCCCTCCCCTGCTTCACTTCGGAAGACCTCGACCGTGCTGCTCAGGCAGAGACCTCCCGAGCGTGCGCGCCCTCTCTGCAATGCGACGCGTCGGGCGTCGCTGCCTGGGACACAGGTCTCGTAGCCTTTCTGTGGGATGTGCGACGTGCCTATGCCCAGGCCGGCGTGACTTTCGATACCTCTTCCCTGCCTCATCCCATGCGGCAACTGCTCGATCTTCTGCCGGATACGCCCCCGCCAGCACGGACGATATCCCGCGCCCGGCGCCCCTTTCTGGAAACGCTCGGCGCATCCTTCCTCGCTTTGCTGGCCGAGACAGGCATTCTCGCCGGACTTGCCGGCAAGACAATACGCGCTGCATTTCGTGCGTTATTCGGGCGCTCGGGCATGCGCGGCAGCGATTTGCTGACCGATTTCATCAATGCCGGGCCCTCTGCCCTCATCATCGTCGGTGTTGTCAATTTTCTCGTCGGTGCCATTCTTGCCTTTGTCGGCGCGGTACAGCTTCAGAAATTCGCCGCAGGAATTTACGTTGCCAGTCTGGTCGGTATTGCCACCGTGCGTGAAATGGCGGCTGTCATGACGGCCATCATCATGGCGGGACGAACCGGCGGTGCCTATGCCGCACGCATTTCCACCATGCAGGGTAATGAGGAAATCGATGCGCTGCGCGTCTTCGGTATTCCCGTCTCCTCCTATCTGATCCTGCCAGCCGTCCTGTCTCTCGTCATCACCATGCCACTGCTCTATCTCTATGGCTGCCTGATCGGGATGCTCGGGGGATATGTCGTGGCCATTTCGATGCTCGACATCACCAGTCTCGGCTATTTCCACCAGACTGTTATTGCTTTTGGCATCGGCCAGTTCCTTTTCGGCTTTATCAAAAGCATCGTTTTCGGGGCCTTTATCGGGCTTACAAGCTGTCGTATCGGCCTCAAGGCAGGTCGCTCTGCTGCCGATGTCGGTATTGCCGCCACCCGTGCCGTGGTTATCGGCATTGTGGGCGTGATCGCTCTGGATGCGATATTTGCCGTTATTGCCAATAGTGTGGGAATCTGAGCCATGAGCGATGTCCCCATTAGCGACGTTCCCATTCTGGCCATGAACGACGTGACACTGGCGTTCGGCCCGAAAATCATCCAGTCCAACATCGACCTGACCGTTCGCAAAGGCAGCATATTCGCCGTTATGGGTGGCTCAGGATGCGGCAAATCCACCCTGCTCAAAAGCATGATCGGCCTGCTAAGGCCGAAAACAGGCAGCTTCCATGTCGGGGGGCAGGATTACTGGGCAGGTAGCGACGCAGATCGCACAGAACTGAATCATCGTTTCGGCGTGCTGTTTCAGAGTGGCGCCCTATGGAGCTCGATGACGGTTGGCGAGAATGTTGCGCTGCCTATGCAGATGTTCACAAAGCTCGATGCACGCGCCATACGGCGTCTGGTCGAACTCAAACTGGCTTTGGTCGGGCTGCTGGACGCCATAGATCTTACCCCTTCGGAAATCAGTGGGGGCATGCGCAAACGCGCCGGTCTGGCCCGGGCGCTGGCGCTCGACCCCGATATCCTGTTTTTCGACGAGCCCTCGGCAGGGCTCGACCCCATTACCTCGGCACGTCTGGACGATCTGATCCTCAATCTGCGCGATGGGCTCGATGCGACCATTGTGATCGTCAGTCACGAACTGCCCAGCCTGTTTACCATCGCCGATGACGGTATCTTTCTCGATGCCATCACCAAACGCCCCATTGCCCATGGATCTCCGCGCGACCTGCGCGACAACTGCGATGACCCGCAGGTTCATGCCTTCATGAACAGGCAACGCAACGAAGAAGGAAACGCCTGATGAACAGACAAGCACTCGTCGGGGCGTTCGTTCTGGGGGGGATGGCGCTGATGATCTGCGCCTTCGTCTTCTTCGGCAATTTCCATCCCTTTACCCATACGGATCGGGCCGTTCTCATTTTCCGCGGCTCGACCAACGGTCTGTCGGTCGGAGCGCCAGTCAATTTCCGCGGCGTGCAAGTGGGCGCAGTCGATCGCATTGCTATCGAATACGACCCTAAAACGCGTGAGGCGTTTATTCCCGTCTATATCACGCTGCGCCGGGACGATATTCTGGTCGCTGGTCAGAAACACGGTCATCTGCCGAGCCTTCAGGACCTGGTGGCGCACGGATTGCGCGGCGAGATGAACCTCAAGAGTTTCGTGACAGGCACATCGCAGATCGATCTCGATATTTCACCCGGCACGCCAGCCACCCTGCATCCCGAGCTAACGAACGAGACGGAAATTCCCACACGGCAATCGCCCATACAGGCTATCACCAGCACCCTGACCCATCTCCCCCTGCGCAAGCTGACTGAAGATGCAGCGACAACCCTCGCCGTCGTCCGTCATCTGGCAGAAACACTCGACCAGCGCCTCCCTGCACTGGCCGACAGCCTGCAGCAGACATCCGATCACAGCCGTGCAGCGCTGGATACGGCGCGTACCATGATCGCAACGCTGCAACCGCAAGTCATGCGCACGCTCCAATCGGTGGACCGTCTGGCGACGACCGGATCGGAACAGCTGACTTCTCGCGGGAAAGACATTCATCTTCTGATCCAGAACAGCCGTGAGACCATGATGACGGCAAACAAGGCCCTGACCGACCTTCAGGGCATGACATCGCCCCGTTCGATCGATCGCGCCAATCTCGATTCCAGCCTGCGCGATATTGCTGCGGCTGCAGCGGCTCTGCGCGGCTTCGCCAACGATGTCGAGCGCAATCCTCAACTTCTGCTGACAGGACGTCGCCAATGACCCTGCGCCTTCGCACCTCTCTGTCGCTTATGGGTCTTTTGACAGGACTGCTCTCAGCCTGCGCATCGGCACCCGTGCAATTCTATACCATTGCGCCGCCCATCGACGGGAGCAGACTGGCACAAGCCGATGCCCCCGTCGTTTACGTGCCTCGCATCGCCATGCCGGATTATCTCGATACGCAGGATATTCTGCTGCGTGATGGCAGCCGCCTTCTGCGCAGCAGCAACGGTCGTTGGGCAAGCCGGCTTTCCCAATCCGCGACGGATCTGATCGTAGCGCGCCTCGCACAGGATTGGCCGCAGCGCATGGTCACAGCCTATTCGCCCCAGCAGACGCCAGACACCAGACTGGCCATTACAATCGAGCGTATGGATATCACGCAACAGGGACAGGCGATGCTTGTTGCCTCCTGGACGGATCTGCCCGGAATCGAGTCACGCGCCATACGTAACGGACGGGCCAACCTCAGCGTGACGGGGAGCGTGGCGGACGATGCTGCCAAGGCAGCATTGCTGCAAAAGCTGTTCACCCAGCTTGCCGACAGCATCGCCAGCAGCCTGCCCATGAACGAGGCGCGCCTGACCACGAAACCTTCCTGAACGAACGATACGACCGCCTTTCCGGGAGACTTCCTAGAAGGCTGCCTGGATACGACTGCCAATCATGTTGACCGAACGCCCCTTGGTATTGACCGTCCCGACGGTTTGCGAGCGCGTGGCGTCGATATGGCTGTATTGAAGCTGAATGCGGTAATGCCGGTTGAGGTACCAGTTCAACCCACCCGACCAGACCGTCTGAACACCGCCGCGTACTCCGCCAGTGACTGAGGCCGGTTTGTCGCGGGCGACGTTGCTGTTGAAATCCATCACGCTCCATCGCCCGACGAGTTCGAGTGCACCCCACTGGTTGTTCCAGAGATCGAAATCCTCTTTCGGCGCCGGCGCAGAGAACGCGGCGTCCTTGGGGCTGTAACGGCGCGGCTGACCGAACAGCGTATAACTGCCCGATACATAATAGCCGTCGAAACCTAGATTGGGCGCAGGCCCCTTCTTTCTGGCCTCGTCGGTGCGATCGACACCGATATGATAATATTCGGCCTGGATCAGGGCGTTTTTGTAGCGCAGGGCAATTTCCGGACCGATCGCCCAGACCCTACCGACATCGGCGATGGTCCCGCTCGAAATCAATCGCTCATTCGTCAGGCGTGTTTCAGGACGGTCGCTCAGCGACAGCACACGCCCCTGGGCAGTCTGGTTGCGCTTGAAAGACATCGTCGAGGACATGCCGAGATGCAGATCGACGTTTTTCGCGGCGACAGGGCGCCCTGCCACACGCAGCAGCCCACCCATCTGGCTGTCGGAAACAGTCGGATCGTTCGTGCGATCGCCATAGGTCTGACCGGTGAGATAAGCCCCGAGATACCAGCGTTTCTGATGCGTACGCCCACCCAGACTCATGCGCGTATCGCCTGCGGCAATCAGGCGGACGATTTCGGAAACCGATGCTCGTTCCATGAGAATGAACCCGTTCGAGGATTCCGAATCCTGCATGGTCACACGCGGCTGATAATAACCGACGGTCAGCTGCGAGTTGTGGAACCCGCTATAAACCATATTGGCTTCATATAGCCCCGCCGTACCATCCACCGTGCGCCCCCATTCCGGCGTCAGATTGGCCAGAAGGTTGCCATAGCGCCATGTCAGAGGAAGGCGCAGACGTCGCGCATTTTCATTCATTTTGGGGAAGCGGCCAGTCTGCCCCTGAGCGGAGCCGCCACTGGACGGAAAGCCGCCAATATCCAGATGCATGACCAGTCCCACTGAGAAGGCATACAGACCATCGCTTGAGGCAATGGTCGGACGACCTGCGGGGAAACCGATCCTGATACCACCGATATCGACCGTTTCAGCCGTTCGTGTTGCCCGCCGGAAATCCGCCAGAGACATGTTCAGACCGTGATCGGGCGGTGGAATGAGATGGGTGTCGTAGGCCACCTGCGGGTTTGACGGTTTACCCTCGCCACGACCGGCAGAGGCAAGCTGTACAGCAGCGGGAGGCGCCGCGATACGAGACCCCGCGCCACCCTTCGATGGCATCGTTTCCGAGGGCACCTGGACCGCGCCGGATGACGCAGGAACTGTATCGGCACGCGCCGTGTCCGAGACGGAAGAGGAGGCTACGGGCCGTCCGGCTGGTTGTCCGGTCGCCGCTGCGGTAGCAGAATGAGCAGAGGCAAGCCGTGTCGGTTCGGCAGAGACATCGTGGTGGGACGTCCCCCCTGTCTTGATGGTTTTTGTCGGAACAGGACGCGCCTGTGCCAGTTCCGCCCGGTGGCGCAGATTACGCTCTTTTTGCAGTTCATGCCTCAAATCCGAGATCTGTCCCTGCATCTGGGCCCGCATCTCGCGCATCTCGCGGCGCAAGGCCGCAATATCGTCGTCGCGATCAGCCCCGCTTGCGACAGCAGGCGTCAGAGCGAAGGACGGAATGACGACCCCGCACAGAAGCAACAGGGTCGGAAAGGAGCGAACACGCATGAACTTGATAAACCATAAGCTGAACTAAGTGTTCGCAGCTATAAACGAGCCTATAAGTCAGTTACGTGACGGTTTTATGACAAGACGGGCTTTTTGTAATATTAAAAAACAAAAGCGATCCTGTCGAAAGACAAGCAGAATCGTTTTGAAATAAATACATGAAATTCATAGGCCGGGGAACGACCTCACTCGCAAATATCGTACCGTCACTTTCCACCCGTGATTCCCGATGAAAATCCCACCCAAAAAAAGAGTAAATGCTTCATCCCTCCACCCGATCGCATTGGCATTGTTCCATCGATCACTTCGCGGTGCATTCCGTACGGAAATCCGAATTTGCACGCCAATACAGCATGGCAGCTTTCCCTGTTCTGCAATATTGTTCACACAAAACAGGATAAGGAGGGAGATCGACGTGTTTCTCGCTGAAGCTCTTACGATACGATCTGATCTTGCCAAAAAGCTGGAACAGCTAAAGGCACGCCTGCTCCGCAATGCAAAGGTTCAGGAAGGCGATACCCCCGCCGAAGACCCGAACGAACTGCTGCTGCAATACGATCGCGATATTGCCGAACTGCAATTGCTGATCGCACGTATCAATGCGACCAATGCATCGACCGTTCTCGATAACGGCATGACGATGACCCAGGCTCTCGCTGAGCGCGATATGCTTCGTTTGCGTGTAGCGACTTTTCGCGACCTTGCCAAAGAAGCAACCGTCACGCAGTCTCGCATAACCAAATCCGAGGTCCGGTTTTGCCCGACAGTGTCGGTAGCCGAGGTTCAGAAGCGGGTAGACACTTACTCCAAGAAACTGCGCCTGCTGGAGGTGGAGATACAAAAACACAACTGGAACATCGAACTGGAATGAAGGCGTAGCTGGTACCGTTTTATCGAGAGCGAACACACCCCTGCCGGCAGGGTATACCGGCCTTTCTGGTGGGCCACGGGGCAGCCAGTGCGGTTCGACTCCGCCAGCGACATACACGCCCAGCATCGTGACAACAGCACGACGCATACTGCACTTTTATCTACCGCGTGTTGGCTCGATATAACGGGAGGGCGGGACAGGGGCCCAGCAATCACTGCCGGGCGGGCTACGCATCACCCCCCACCACCTGCGATGCCCGTAAGGGTATGAGAGCATGCGGGCGCTGACACACGGCCAACCTACCGGCGAAAAAGTCTTCCGGATGCGATCGAACCGACGGCTATTTCCGTCACAATCACAGTTACAATGATGCGCCGTTCTCTCTCGCGGTCCGCTGATCGTCCGTCGCAGACATGGCAAGGCGCATGGGACAGCCGTTCAGCCTGCCACGCAGTTGTGAGGAAAACGGATAGGCGGCGCGTCTTGCGCGCATGATATTGCCCAGAGGTCGATGGGCAACCAGCCCATGCCAGGGCGAGAACGAAAGACTATCGTCGATTTCCCTTGATCTGCTCTCACTCCAGCTGACCTGAGGGGGAAATTCGATGCTCGCAATCGTCTGGAACGGGCTGAGCGTTTCGTTCCACTCGACAGTTGCAGACTCGACAGGCTGCTTCTCCAGATCGCGACAAAGCTGCACACGCAGGCTCATGCGTCCGCCCTCCTGTGCCATGACACGCTGTATCGCTCGCCTGATTGCAATCGGATCATGATCGATATCGATCATCCGACCGGTGAGCCGTCGAAAGCTCTCCGATTCAGGGACCAGATCGAGCTTGCCGATATAGGCTCCAAAACGCACAGGCACCTGAGAATGAAAGCGGTCACCCAACGGATGAGTCGGGGCAAAACCACCAAGAGCATCGAGCGCTGAACTACGCGCCGCAAAACGAGACAGAACACGCTGTAAGAAACGCAGGCTGCGTGAGAGCAGAGCCTTGGCTCCCTCGGCACGATCTGTGGTCAATGCGAGAACACGCAGCATCTGCAGAAACCCTTTTGCATCCGGGGCACCGAAAACCGTCCCATTTGCAAAAAGAAAGTCCTGAACGGCGACGCCGCGATTATCGTCGAGCAACGCGCCGGGCACATCGTGTATTTTCAGCGCGAAACCTCTTGGCCCGGATACAGCATCGCGCAATGGATCGCCCGGTATGGCAGATAAACGCGCGGTTACGCGAAAAGACCCGGGATGGGCGAACAATCCCTGGGCCAGCTCCGGCGGCAGACCTGAAGGAATATGGATCCTGCCATCGAGCAGGGCATGACTTTTCGCGTGCACGCCACGCGAAGCATGACCGAGATCGCGCCGTGTGGCCGTTATGATTTTCCGAAACGTCGCGAGCAGCTTGCTTTTGACCTGCTCCTCGCTGGCCTCTAGCGTTTCAATATCGGAACGATAAGCAACAGGAGAACGCATCGGCCAGTTCCACAGATCGAGTGAAAACGAAGAATAGAGGTCGGCGACCTCACCACTCTCAAAAGCGCATCGCACCCGGACTGGTTGCGTGAAACGGCAGAAAGCCCGGAGGTGACGATCCGATGTCGATCCTTCGTGACGCGAGAGCGCTTCTGACCGACAGTGTCACGGCAGGACATCGAGCTATAAACCTGCCGAATGAGAGATCTGACCCCCTGATCAAAGATATGATGAACAAAGATGGCAATGCGCCGCTATGGGCGTAACGGCCATGTCTGTATTGCCTTAAAACAGCACGAAAGCGGAGTGGGGAGATTATCGCTCCCCCTCCCCTTGCCCGTTATCTGGAAACGCTCAGACGTAATCCGGTGCGCGTTCTGCAGAATGCATTTCACCGAGATCCTTGAGCAGGTCACGATCCAGCGCCTCGATCGATGTGACCCCAAGAAGAGCGAGATCACGACTGATTTCGGTTTTCAGGATTGATACGGCTTTGTCGAGCCCTGCCCCACCCGCAAGAGCGCAGGCCTGGAGGAATGGACGGCCGAGCATGACGGCATCGGCCCCCAGTGCCATGGCCTTGAGAACATCCCCGCCGCAGCGAAAACCGCTATCGGCAAGAACCGCCATGGAACCGGCCGCTTTTTTCATCTCTCCCAGTACTTCGAGTGGCGCTATCGTCGAATCCAGCAGGCGCGCGCCATGATCCGATATGCCGATACCATCCACCCCGATACTGGCAGCCTCGGCCGCATCCTCGGGGCGCAAAAGACCCTTGAGCACCAGTTTGCCTTTCCAGCGTGCACGGATATGGCGGATATGATCCCAGGTAAAATGGGGAGATCCACCGACCGCTGCGATTTCACTGGAAAAAAGTCCCGGTCCGCCCTTGGGGCGTATATTCACGATCCTGGGGTTCCTGTCCCGCAGGATCGTGCGCCCAAGCGTACCGAACGTCCAGCCCGGATGGACAATCCCCCCCAGAGTGGAACGTAGATTAGGCCGGATAGGCATAGAATATCCGGCCTTCGTTTCCGCAATGCGCTGTGCTGGGACAGGCACGTCGCAGGTTATGAGAAGAACAGGATAACCCGCCTTCTGCACACGATCGATCATACCGTCGATCACCGCCATATCGCTGGGCAGGTACGCCGCAAACCAGCTGCGCGGATTGATGCGTATGATTTCTTCAAGCGGTGTCAGCGAATTGGCCGACAGGGCATAGAACAGATTATGACGTCGCGCTGCGGCAGCCTCGATACGGTCGGCGTCATAGCGGGTCATGGCGGCTCCACCCGTGGGCGCAAAACCGAAGGGCTGATCGTAGGTCTCTCCAAACAGCGTGATTTTCGTATCCAGAGACGAGACGTCACGCAAACGATAGGGACGCCATAGATAGCGTTGAAAAACCGCCCTGTTGCGACGCAGGCTGATTTCCGACCCGGCACCGTTGCGCACGTACTCATAAACCGCTTTTGGCAGATAGCGCTTCACCGCCTTTTCGAAATCAGTAAGCCGATAGATATCGTGCAAACGCCGCTTGGCCGTCATGGACATGGAGAACCTCCGGATAGATCGTGCTGGGCAAACGCCAATGAAATCACAACGATGGGCGGAGCCCGGGACACTACTCCGTTGCCGTCACGTTAATGTGAGGCAAGGCGGCACCGTCGCATTTCATTTCCCACCGTTGATAACGCTCAACAAAGCGGGGCGGGCTCATCCGAGTTCATGAATATAAAATAATTTTACAAAGTATGTGAATGAACATTCCGGCTTGACGCGACGTTCCTGTGCCACACAGCCAATCGCCGGAGCATCACAGCCATGTCCATGAATGTCAGCGAGTTCATGTGGAAACGCCTCCAGGAATGGGGACTCAAAAGAGCCTATGGTTATCCCGGCGATGGTGCAGGCGGCATCGATGTAGCACTGCAGCATGAGATCGATGCAGGGCGCATCGAATATGTGCAGGTTCGCCATGAGGAAATGGCCGCCTTCATGGCATCGGCTCATGCAAAATTCACGGGTCAGGTCGGTCTGTGTTTTGCAACATCCGGGCCGGGGGCCATCCATCTGCTCAACGGGTTGTATGACGCCAAGCTCGACCATGTCGGTGTCGTTGCCATCATGGGGCAGCAGGCCCGCACCTGTATGGGTTCGAACTACCAGCAGGAAGTCGATCTGCAATCGCTCTGCAAGGATGTCGGGTCCGAATATATCGTCACGGTTACCGAGCCTACGCAGATGCGCCATGCCATCGACCGTGCCGTTCGCATTGCCCGCGACAAGCGCGCCCCAACGATCGTGATCGTTCCCAATGACCTGCAGGAACTGCCCTACAAGGACGCGCCTGTGGCGCATGGCTTTACCCATACCGGCATTGGCGAGACCGTTATCAGCCCCGTGCCCGAAATGCACGGATTGCAGGCCGCAGCCGAAATCCTGAATTCGGGCAAGAAAGTCGCCATACTGGCCGGCGCGGGCGCGCTCGATGCGACGGACGAACTGATCGCCATTGCCGATCTGCTCGGCGCAGGCATCGCCAAGGCTCTTCTTGGCAAGGCAGCCGTGCCGGACGAACTGCCCTATGTAACCGGATCGCTCGGTCTGCTCGGCACCAAACCGTCCTGGGACCTGATGAAGGAATGCGATACGTTCCTGATGGTCGGCTCCGCATATCCCTATAGCGAGTTTCTGCCCGATCCGGGTCAGGCACGTGGGGTGCAGATCGACATCAACGGGTCCAATCTGTCTCTTCGCTACCCCATGGAAGTCTGCCTGCAGGGAGACAGCACGGCCACCCTTCGCGCCCTTATCCCGCTTTTACAGCGCAAGAGCGATCGCAGCTGGCGCGAGAAAATCGAAAAAGAGGTCGAGACATGGTGGAAGGTGCTCGAAGCACGCGCCATGACAGATGCCAATCCGGTCAATCCGCAACGCGTGTTCTGGGAATTGTCCCCTCTCCTGCCGGAAAACGCCATTATCACCGCCGATTCAGGCTCGGTCGCCAACTGGTTTGCGCGTGACATCAAAATACGCCGTGGAATGAAAGCATCCCTCTCAGGCGGCCTCGCCTCTCTGGGGGCTGGCACGCCCTATGCGGTCGCTGCCAAAATGGCGTTCCCCGAACGCACCGTCATTGCCTGCATGGGCGATGGCGCGATGCAGATGAACGGACTGAATGTCATGATCACGATTTCCAAATACTGGAAGCAGTGGGAAAATCCGAAACTGATCGTTCTGGTTCTCAATAACCAGGATCTCAATCAGGTGACATGGGAAGAGCGCGTCCAGCTCGGCGAGGGCAAGACGACTGCCACACAGTCCATCCCCGATTTCCCCTATCACAAATATGCCGAACTCCTCGACCTCAAGGGCATTCTGGTCGATCACCCGGATCAGATCGCCGGCGCGTGGGAAGAGGCTCTGAGCGCAGATCGTCCTGTCATTCTCGAAGCCAGAACCGATCCCGACGTGCCCCCGCTACCGCCTCATATCACCCTGCAACAGGCGAAAGCGTTCCTGTCGTCCCTGCCGACCGAGCCTGAACTGCTCGATGTCATTCGTGGATCGGCCAAGGAGATGCTTGCGACCTTCCTTCCTGCGAAGAAGTCCTGAGTGGCGCGTTATAACGGCCCACGCGGGGCCGTCGGCTGGGCTCTCGGCCTGACCGGCGCCCTGACGGCGGCTGCCTTTGCCGCGGCAGCACGCGGTGGGCGCATGAGCAGGAAAGCTCTGCCCCCCGCCCTTTCAACAGAGCGCGCTCCATCGCCAGACCGGGCCAATCTGGCGGCGCGGCGACTCAATCGCTCAGCAGGCACATTGGCTGCCTCCGTGCTTTTCGACAGTGCCGTGGAACATTATCGCGGCAGCTTCGAAAACAAGGCAATGTACACGCCCCTGGTGACATCGGCATTGGCGCTGGCGGTTTCCGCGCATGGAACGGCCGACAAACGCGCAAAGTCGCATTGGGCGCGCGATAGTATCTATGCGCTGACCGGCCTTGTAGGACTGGCGGGAACAGGCTTCCATTTCTGGAACGTCATCCAGAAACCGGGTCGGTTCATCTGGCAGAACCTGTTTTACGGTGCACCGCTCGGCGCACCGATGGCTATCGGCCTTTCGGGATTGCTCGGCTTTTTCTCCGAGCGCGTGCGCGACACGCCTGCAGGTGAAACACCGCGCCTGTTCGGTCTGCCTGCCGGACGCGTGATCGGTGCCGTTTCCGGCGCAGGTATGATCGGCACGACAGCAGAAGCCGGATTGCTGCATTTCAGAGGCAGCTTTCATGATCCTTTCATGATGCTGCCCGTCACCATGCCGCCAGCAGCGGCGGCTGCGCTGACCAACGCATCACTGGGCGATACACGCACCGACCGGCGTCTGACGCGCTGGTGGTTGCGCGCAACAGCCATCATGGGTGTTTCAGGCACTGTTTTTCATGCCATTGGCGTCGGTCGCGATATGGATGGATGGCGCAATATCCAGCAGAACCTGCTCAATGGCCCGCCCATTCCCGCGCCACCCGCCTTTACCGGCCTGGCACTGGCCGGGCTCGCTGCCCTCGATCTGATGGAGGATGACAGCGATGTCTGACGTGACCACGAACGCGGCGACAGAGCGTTATCCCGGCTATGACGTTCTCAACAAGCGTCTTTCCCCTTCATGGAACGAGGCGACACGGCGCGTGATCGATGCGCGTCTCGCCGTTCCGCGAGAGGCCCGCTATCTGAATGCACTGGAATGGCGCACACTGAGCGCATTATGCGACCGGATCATGCCGCAGCCGCGCGACCGTTCGCCCGTGCCACTGGCCGCCTATGTGGATCAGAAACTCCTTCACGACACACGCCCCGGTTTTCGCGACGCGGCGCTGCCACCTCAATGCGACACCTGGAAAAACGGTCTGGCCGTATTCGAAGCGGAGGCGCTTGCACGCCATGACAGAAGTTTCCATGCGCTACCGCCGGAACTACAGGAATCCCTGATGCAGGAGGCGGCCGATGGAAATCTGGGGCACGCAGGCTGGAGCGCCGAACAGATGCAGCTCTTTTTCAACGGCCATGTACTGACCGATATTCTCTCCGCCTATTACGCCCATCCCACCGCCTGGAGCGAAATCGGGTTTGGCGGCCCCGCCAGCCCGCGTGGCTACGTGCGCCTGCAGAACGACCGGCGTGACCCATGGGAAGCGATCGAAGCAACTCCCGGGACAGTCGAGAAGACGCGCAAGGAAAACCGTCATGTCCGATAATCCCCTGTACACGCCGCGGGCCACGAACGGCCGTGCGCCCGACGTTTTCCGCAAAGGCGCATGGGTTCCCATGCGCGAATATGCGCAGAACGAGGCTGTGGACTTCGTCGTAATCGGAACCGGTGCCGGGGGTGGCCCTCTTATCGCGCGGCTGGCTGAAATGGGCTATTCGGTCATCGGCTTCGATGCCGGTGCGTATTTCCGACCGCTCGAGGATTTCGCCTCGGATGAAACAAGCCAGAGCCAGCTCTACTGGACCGACGAACGCCTTGTGGACGGCGCCAATCCCATCAAGATGGGAAGCAACAACAGTGGCAAGGCCGTCGGTGGATCGACGGTTCATTTTGCTATGGTTTCGTTGCGTTTTCGACCCGAGTGGTTTCAGGCACGCACGAAACTCGGCTATGCCGTGGACTGGCCGCTCGACTGGCGTGAGATGTGGTCCTATTACGACAAGGCAGAGCGTGACCTCGCCATTGCGGGGCCGGTCTCGTATCCCTGGGGGCCCAGACGCCCGCGCTATCCCTATCGTGCACATGAAATCGGCAGTGCGGGTGAGTGGCTGGCACGCGGTGCCGAAGCCATGGGGTATCGCTGGTCGGAGACACCGCTCGCCACGGTGTCGGCCCCGAGAGGCGACTCACCGTCTTGCGTCTATCGTGGCTTTTGCCGCGTGGGCTGTTCCACCAACGCCAAACAGAGCCAGCTGGTCACCTATATCCCGCGCGCGTTGAAAGCCGGAGCGGAAATACGCGATCTGGCCATGGTGAGCCGCATTGAAACCGACTCACGAGGGCTCGCCACCGGTGTGCATTATCATCGTGAGGGCAAATGGCATTTCCAGCGTGCGAAGCAGGTTATCGTTGCGGGCTATGCCATCGAAACACCGCGCCTGCTTCTGAATTCTGCCACAGACCGTTTCCCTGACGGGTTAGCCAACCGCTCCGGCTATGTCGGGCGCAATCTGATGGTGCAGTCCAATCAGGCCGTCTATGGCCGCATGAAGGAAATGGTGCGATGGAACAAGGGACCGCCTTCGCTCACCATCACCGAACACTGGAATTACGAAGATAAAAAGGACTTTTTCGGCGGTTATTGCTGGATGGCCCAGGGACCTCTTCCGCTCGAATGGTCCTCTGCCGTTTCTTCCTCGCGCGGGATGTGGGGCGAGGCGCTGCGCCAGAAAATGATGGACTACAATCATCAGGTCGGTCTCAAGATGGTGGGCGAAATGCTGCCAAGCATGGAGAACCGCGTGACGCTGGCCGATGAAAAAGACCAGTACGGTCTGCCGATCACGCGCATCACCTATGGATGGCAGGACAATGACAAGGTCATGATCCAGCATGCCCTGGGGGAAATGCAGCGCTCTCTCGAACTCATCGGGGCACAGGATATCTGGCGTCAGGAGAATGATACGAACCATCTGGCAGGTACGGCACGAATGGGATTTTCCGCTGAAAACTCGGTTGTCGATGCCGATTGCAGAAGCTGGGATGTGCCCAATCTGTGGATCTGCGATGGCTCGGTCTTTCCGACGGTCGGCGGGGTCAATCCCTCACTGACCATAACAGCGATCGCGCTCCGCACGGCAGACCGCATTCAGACACTGCACCGTCAAGGCAAAATCACGCTCTGAACGAAGCAGAAAACCGATCCGGGTACGCCATTTGGCCCGCACAAGCGCGGATAGATCCACCGCTCCTGACCGGGGGCGATCCCCCCGGTGTTACAGGGCCCGGATAAGGAGAACGACACCCAGAGAGGCAGGGTCGGGCACCAGACGCAAGCGTGTTTCACGCCGTGCTGGCATTAAGGCAAGACTGAACGGAGCAAAGCGTGTCATGGCAGCCCCACCGAATCCCCCTCCGGAATACCAGCACACATCGTCATGCCCATAGGCACAGAACAGGGTCAATCTCCCACCCGGCTGAGGCATGCCTCCAGTCCCTGTGCTGAGCGTCAAATGAAGCCTGTTCGACCCGGACAGGGCAGCTGCGAGCGAAGCGCAGTGGATAATATCCTCGATCAGAAACGCCGGGTAAGAGGCGTGTCCATGCTCACCTGCGCCCACGACGGGTTCTGGCTGCCGGTCTTTCACAGCCTGCGTGATCTGCTCGACGGTACCGGTAAGGTCGAACGGCGTGAGGTCAGGCAAATGCGCTCTCATCGCCTGCACCCAGCCTTCCGGGGGCCTGCGCGCCCACACCACCATATCGAGATCCTCCCGCGTCAGATGGGAGAGCGCATCCTCAAGTCCTCCCGCCCGGACGCGTGGCGCATCGTCGGTTGCGCCAGAAAGGGGGGAGACATCGGGCCAACTCTCAATGGAGAACATGCGGACCCGTTCCCTGAGCCATGTTCCAGGTGCTTTCACGCCGCGCCAGCTGTTCGGACGACAGGGCGGAATGCTGGAAAGACGGATCTTCCGGGCTTTGCGCGTGCATATGTTTCTGCGCGGCTTCAGTCGTTGCGGCTACCTGCTCTGCGTTCTGGTGCGACGCGGTCTGACCAGATTCTCCCTCGAGCTGAGCTGCATCATGAATCGCAGCGCAAGCCGGATCGGCACAACGGCCCGACCAATCCCCATGCGGCTCATCGGTTTGCGCCAGCATGGCATCAATGGATCGGTCCGTTCCGAGAGATGTTTCGTCTATCGTCAGAAGCAATCGGCCACCCAGACTCAACTGGGCGTCGGTCATGGGTGGAGAACGGTGTCTGGCCGTGCAGCTTTCCGACCAGCCGGGGTGCGCCGTACCGGCGAGCAATACGACCGAGCCGGGCGGTGTATCGTGAATCGTAACCCCTTCGTCACGCGTCCATTGTACGCCAGGCCCGACATAGCTGCGCAGCAGGCGCAAGCTGAGATGATCCACATGGAATTTCCGGCAGCTATCGGTCAGAACGCGCTCCAGCCTGATACGAACGAAGTCCTGTCCTGAAATATCTGCGTAAAGCCGGGCCAGAGACAGAATATCCTCTTTGAGTGCCGGGGATTGTCCCTGCAGCAACGTGTCGAGCTGCGCTGACAGCGCCTCGATCGTGCCACGCAGGATCACCGGTCGCGGCTTCGACCCGAGATAACGAAAGGCCTCGTCACGCACCCGGTCCAGCAACCCGAAAGGCAGAATGGTCAGATCGCCTGCCGGGAGCGTGATTGCCAGAGGCTCTTTGCGATAGGCGAGAACACGACGTGTGGGACATGGGTTGAACATGGCGCATCTCTCGATTAGGTTATGTTATAACATAACAGATCTACCTCGAAAATCAATGTGTCGCCTCGAAAGACTGCCATGACCCAAAACAGCTCCCCTGCATCGTCAAAAGCCGCTCCTAGTTCCGACACGCCTGCCCGGAACGACACACGTCTGCCCGTCACGATTCTGTCGGGGTTTCTCGGTGCGGGCAAAACCACATTGATGAATCATCTGCTCAACAACAGCGCAGGGCTGCGTATTGCCGTCATCGTCAATGACATGAGCGAAGTGAATATCGATGCCGCACTGATACGATCCGGCGCCGGAGAGTTGAGCCGTACCGAGGAAAGCCTGGTCGAGATGACCAATGGCTGCATCTGCTGCACACTGCGTGACGACCTTCTTACAGAAGTGGGCCGTATCGCTGCCATGGCGCGTTTCGACTATCTTCTGATCGAATCAACGGGCATTGCCGAACCCCTGCCCATCGCCGCAACCTTCGAATTCCGGGATGAAAACGGACGCAGCCTCAGCGATATCGCGCGTCTGGATACGATGGTGACACTGGTCGACGCGGCCAATCTTCTGGCCGATTTCTCCTCGACGGATTTCCTGCGCGACCGGGGTGAAGTCGCGGGAGATGACGATGGCCGCGCCCTTGTCGATCTGCTGGTGGACCAGATCGAGTTTGCCGATGTCGTTCTGCTCAACAAGATCGATGCCGCAACGGAATCGCAGCGTCAGACAGTACGACGCATCATACGCGCCCTCAACAGTGAGGCGAGGCTGATCGAGACGACAGAAAGCCGCATCGATCCGGCTCAGGTTCTCGATACCGGTCTGTTCGATTTCGAACGTGCCCAACGTCATGCACGCTGGTATCAGGAACTCTATCACCCCGAAACACATGCTCCGGAAACCGGGGAATATGGCGTGTCGAGCTTCGTCTATCGCGCAAGACGCCCTTTCGACCCCGTTGCCTTTGCACGGTTTATCGAGGAGTCCTGGCCCGGCCTGGTCCGTGCCAAGGGGTATTTCTGGCTGGCCACACGCCCGGACTGGGTTGGAGAACTGAGCATTGCGGGCTCACTGGCGCGCAATCAGGCTGCCGGACGCTGGTGGGCCAGCATCCCACACGAACACTGGCCGCAAGACCCGGCATGGCACGAAACCCTGCTGGGATATTGGGACGAGACTTATGGCGACCGCAGACAGGAGATCGTTTTCATCGGAGCCGGATTGAATGAAATCGCCTTGCGCCTGCGTCTCGACAGCTGTCTCGTCATGCCGGACAGTCTGGGTGCCTTCGATCCGACCGCCCATGCACACCTTGCCGATCCGTTCCCGCATTGGGAATAGGGAACATCCGGTGCTTTATATGGCGGTATAACCGCCATCGACGAAGATCTCCTGCCCGTTGATCATCCCCGAGGCAGGGGTAGCGAGATAGAGCACAAGATCGGCCACTTCCTGCGGTGTCGCGACGCGGCCTGCGGGAATTTTCTCGAGAAAGCGCTGGAGCTTGTCACCTACGCCCCAGACACGCTCGCCCATGGGCGTCCAGACCACGGTAGGGCAGACAGCATTGCACTGGATATTATGGGGTGCCCATTCGGCTGTCATCACCTTGGTCAGACCGTTGAGCCCGGCCTTGGAGGCCACATAGGGGCCATGATCGGTCAGCGCCACGCTGCTGGCCATGGAGCTGATATTGATGATCTTCCCGCCCCCGGCCTCGATCATGCCCGGCGCCAGCGCCCGCGCCATAAGCCAGGGCGCCCGCAGGTTGAGATTGAGAATGGAATCCCATTCCTCAACGCTTTGCTCGATGAGCGATTTCGGAATGCTCATCCCGGCATTATTGACAAGGATCGTCGGTGCGCCGAGCTCGCCGCGTATGCGCGTAGCAACCTGCTCCGCAGCCCGGGCATCGAGCAGATCGGCGGCAATGGCGAGACAGGTCCGGCCCTGCGCAGTGACCAGCGCGCGCGTCTCGTCCAGCAGCGCCTCATCGCGTGCGATAGCCACGATATCGGCCCCTGCGGCGCTCAGCGTTTCGCAGATGGAGACACCCAAGCCCCGTGAGGCCCCGGTGACGACGGCAATCCTGCCCTGAAGCGAGAAACGGGTGGAGAGATCGGTCATGACAGGCTCAGGCCTCCTGCAGTTGGCGCTTCGGGGCGCCAAGGGAACGGGTATGCACCCTGAGGTCGGGTGCGGCGATCTGTCGCGATTGCTGGCGGAACTGGCGCGGAGTGCAGCCGCGCAAGCCCAGAAATACGCGATTGAAGTTTGAGAGATTGCTGAACCCTGCTTCCCGACAGATATCGGTCACCGCCTTGGGGGTCGTCGCGAGCAGATGACAGGCATGGCCGATACGCAGCTTCTGCATGAAGCTCATGAACGTCTCACCCGTCACCGCACGAAACTGGCGCGAGAATCCCGATGGCGTCATGCCGATGGTAGAAGCGATGGTCTCATGCCGGATGGTAGCGGGATCGGTCGTCAGGAGCTGGCGCACCAGACGGTTGATGCGCGCTGCGCCCGAAATCCCGTCACCACCCGCCACAGTGCGATCGCGCCCGGTAGAAAGACGCCGCCATGGCGATTGCGACAACCCGGAGAGAAGGGACACGCAGGAGGCAAGTTTCTGGCCCGGACCCTGCGTACTACCCAGGGCGACAAGCGCCTCGGCATGGGCCAGTGCCTGCACCCCGGTGAATTCAAGCCCGTGAACCGATTCAGCAAGCATGCGGGTCAGGCCCGACAGCTCCGGACAAAGCGCGATCAGCCCCTCAATCCAGTTCTGGCTGAATTGAAGCACCACGTCGCGCCCCTGAAGCACCTCGCCCTCGGAGAGAGGGCTGAACCACGCATGAGGCAGATCAGGCCCGATGAGAACAAGCTGCCCCGTCGAGAAAGAGCCGATATGATCACCGATCATGGCACGGCCAGCGCCCTGGGTGATCAGGTGCAGCTCATATTCCGGGTGGTAGTTCCAGCAGGCGATGGCTGCCGGGTAATCGTGCCGGTGCCAGCGGAAACTGCCGGTCTTATGCTCCGGTATCAGTTCCAGAATGGCGGAGTTCCGCCCCCCTCGTCCATTCTGACCCAAAGGGGTGTGACCCGTGGAAATGCCATTGAGAAACGACATGAGACGTGCCTCGTGCGCGTGGAAAGTCAGAGCGTTATCTGGAGTTTGACGTCTTCCGGCCGCCCTTCCGCCGCGCGCCCGAAGGCCGCAATGCCCTCGCTCAATGGAAAGCTGCCCGAGATCAGCGGCTTTAGGTCGATGCTCCCCGAGGCAATGAGTGCAATGGCGCGATCATAGACATGGGCATAGCGAAAGATTGTCTCGATGCTCAGCTCTTTCGACTGTGCTGCAACGATATCGAAGGCGATCTTTTCAGGTGGCATACCGACCAGAACCAGACGCCCACCGGGGCGGGTGCAATCCAGCGCATCCTGATAGGCGCTCTCGAAACCGCTGGCCTCGAATGTCACATCCACACCCCAGCCTTCACCGCACTGGGCGGCGATACGCTCGGCCGGTTTCGCCGCGGCCAGATTGATGGGCACGATATTGGCATAGCGCCCGGCTATAGCGAGTTTGGGCGCAGAAAAATCGCTGATGAAAACCTGGCTCGCGCCTGAGGCAAGTGCAGACAGCGCTGTCATGATGCCGATGGGCCCGGCACCGGTAACGAGACAGACATCTCCTGGCTGGATCTTCGCCTTGACGCAGGCATGAACGCCCACCGTCAGCGGCTCGACCATCGCACCCTCGGCGAAGCTCACATGATCGGGCAGTTTGAAGGTGTAGGCAGCAGGATGCACCACGGTAGGTGTCAGGCACCCATGCACAGGCGGCGTCGCCCAGAAACGTACAGCCGGATCGATATTATATTGTCCCAGACGTGCGGCGCGGGATAGCGGATCAGGAATGCCGGGCTCCATGCAGACGCGATCGCCGATCCGAAGCGTCTTCACCCGCTCGCCAACCGCCGTGACAACACCTGACGCTTCATGCCCCAGCACCATGGGCTCACGCACCACAAAAGGTCCGATTGCCCCATGTGTGTAATAATGCACGTCGCTACCGCAGATGCCGACCGTATGGATAGCGATACGCACATCATCGGGGCCAAGTGTGTCATCCAGCGCGATCTCCCGCAGGGACAGTTTTCCACGCTCTTCCAGAACCAGTGCCTGCGCCATCTCGTCGTCCTTCCTGCATTCTGCCTCGATCCCGACATTGGGGAACATGACAGTTATGTTAGATATAACGACACCATCTCATCAAACAGATCGGTTCTTAACAAAAACCGATGATTTCTTGCCTGATATGAACACCACTCCGTGATCCGACATTCTAGGCGATGCGCATCGAGGAGAATGGCGACAGCGCCTAGATCCCTTCACCGTGCCCGTTTGTCGCGACAGGATGCATGGCCTATGGTCGAGCCCTTCTACACGACCTCCTGTCGCAGTTCCCGAGGAAGACCATCATGACCGAGCGCCCTGCCCTCTCCGGATTAAGCCGTCGTCGGGCGCTTGCTTCTCTTACAGTTACAGGTGGAGGCCTGATGGGGGCGGCTCTGGCGCAGGCCGCGCCCGGTCCACAATCCCCTCCCAAGGCGCCGGATGGAGAAAGAAAAGCCGAGCCGAACGCCTCTCACCCCTCACCCGCCGATCAGCCCGGCGCCACGGCACATCCGGTCATTCGCACGCAAAGCGATGCATTCTATCGCCCGACGATCCACTTCTCACCCGAAAGCGGGTTCATGAACGATCCGAACGGGCTGATCTACAATAACGGTGTGTTCCATCTCTATTACCAGTTCGACCCGTTTGCCCCCTATGCAGGTCATGTACACTGGGGCCACGCCATCAGCAGCGACATGCTGGCCTGGGAAGATCAGCCGATTGCGCTGAATGAAACACCGGACGGCGAAGCATTTACCGGCTGTGCCGTTCTCGACACGCATAACAGTTCCGGCCTGTTCGCCGGGGGCAAAGGCGGCCTGATTGCGCTCTACACGCGTGCAACACCGAAAAAACAGTCGCAGTTCCTTGCCATCAGCGAGGATGACGGCAAGAGCTTCAGGGATATTCCCCATAATCCCGTGCTCGATATCGGCAGCAATTCCTTTCGCGATCCCAAGGTATTTTTTCACATTCCGACCGGACAATGGGTCATGGTCGTGGCCAAGGCACGCCTTCATCAGATTGCATTCTACGCCTCCATCGACCTGCAGCATTGGGTGCATCTGAGCAATTTCGGCCCGTCGGGTCTTTTCGGCGTCGATTACGAATGCCCGAACCTGATCGAGATCCCTATCGAGGGCGGTGGGTCGCGCTGGGTGCTGTTCATTTCGGTCAATCCGGGTAGCCCGACAGGCGGAAGCATCACCCAGTATTTTGTCGGCAGCTTCGATGGCAGTCACTTCATCCCCGATGACACGGTGATCGGCCTGACCGATTTTGCCAAGGATGCCTATGCGCTTCAGGTCTATGAAAACATGCCTGGACATGAGGCTGTATCGATCGCATGGCTGGGTAACTGGCAGTATTGTCAGGAGTTGCCCACACAGAGCTGGCGTGGCTGCATGACCCTGCCGCGCCTGATGATTTTACGCCATGATTCTGCAGGGTGGCTACGTCTGGCCCAGTCGCCCCGGGACCTCGACACCCTGCGAGAGGCCACCGTGCCATTTGCCTGCAAGAGACTTGCCGCGGGGGCGAGTGCCTCCGTGCAGCTTCCGCTCGGCGCGGCGCTTGAACTGGTGTTGAGTGCGACGGTCGATCAGATGAACCCCAATCTCCCGCTGGGAGACAAGGGTCGCACCGGGCGCTTTGTCATTGTTTTCGGCAATGATACGGGCGAAAGCCTGACCATCGGTTTCGATGCCTTCAGCGGTCAGCTCTGGATCGACCGGGCCGATCTGAACGGTTTCAAACAGCCTTTCTTCACCGGGCAATTCTCGACGACGCTCAACCCGGATGATCGGCATTTCGATGTCAGGCTCGTGCTCGATGCCTGCACGCTTGAGGTCTTTGCCAATGGCGGCCTGTCGGTCGGTACCGCGCTGCTGTTTCCCGCCAACCCGCTGACCTACCTGAAACTGGAAGCCACAGGCGCGGGGGCAAGTATCGACACGCTGGAGCTTTACCGGCTCCGCAAAACGATGGCGCGTCAATCGGCCCTGTAACATGCGCACCCTATAAGCGCGGGCTGTCCGAAATCGACCTGCCCGGGGATTGTCCGGCCCGTCTTCGCGACTGACCCCGCGGGACCACCTGTGATAAGACGGCACAAATACCCCCTGACCGGAGTTTTCTGTTTCTATGTCTTTTATGACCTGTCTTGTTGTCATGCTCGGCGGCGCAATCGGTACGCTCGGCCGCTACCTCGTCTCGGTTGCGACGGCTCCCTATAGCCGTGCCATGCCATGGGGAACGATCCTGGCCATCAACACAGTGGGCTCGTTCGTCATCGGATTTTTCGGCACGCTCACTCTGGCACATGGTCGTTTTCCCGTTTCGGAAAACATGCGCCTGTTCGTGATGGTCGGCATCTGCGGTGGCTACACGACATTCTCGTCGTTCAGCCTGCAAACGCTCGACCTGCTACGCGCCGATGCCTGGGGGCGTGCGCTGGCCAATATCGTTCTCTCGGCCGTGCTTTGCCTCGGGGCCGTATCGCTCGGCCATCTCGCAGCCTCGAAACTCAATACGGGCGCCTTCCAGATTGCGCAGAACGAAACCGAGGAAGACGCCTGAGCCTTCGTGCAAGCGGATATCCGTCGAGTGTAGTCGCTCAGGCGGAAAGGGCCTCGAAACGGGCTGTCTGCTCATCGCAGCGATAGAAGTCGGCCATCGGATAAGGCTGTTTTGCCAGAGTAGTAACAGCGCGAATGACACGATCAGCCTTGTCATCGCTCATCAGGGCGCTGAAGTTGAGACGCGTCCAGCCTGGCTTTTCGATCTCCTGCCCTGAGAGAATGGCACGGCGCAGGATATCCGATGCCTGCGCATCGATCGAAAGCAGGCGATGGGCATAGGGCCCTGCACAGGCACAGCCCCCGCGTGCCTGAACGCCATAGCAGTCGGACAGAAGTCTGGTGAAAAGCTGCTGATGGATATAGCCGCCACGCTGCACATCGCGAATACGCATCGAGAAAATCGGCAGAGCCGGTTTGTCGCCCGAGGCCCCGATCAGCTCGATTTCAGGCACGTTTTCCCAGGCAGCCAGTGCACGCTGTCGCAGTTCGGCGTGGCGACGATCCATGTACGCCTGGCCTATCGCATCCTTGACCAGAAAGCAGAGTGCCGCGCGTATATCGCCTACCACATTGGGCGTACCGGCTTCTTCGCGATCGCATACGCGGCTGGAATAATCATGACCCCAGGGTGAGACAAAGCGCACGGTCCCGCCGCCCGGCAGGCTGGGCTTCGAAATGGCCACGGCCTCATTGCGCAGGATCATCACACCCGAAGCCCCCGGCCCACCAAGGAATTTATGCGGCGAGATCACCACGGCATCTTTCTGCTCAGGCGTTCCGCATGCCATGTCGATGGCGAGATAAGGACCGCCGCCTGCATAATCCCATACCGAGCGCGCACCGTAACGGTTGAGCAGACGCGTGACGGCATCCACATCCGTCAGGATACCTGTCACATTCGATGCAGCCGAGAACGCACCGACGACCAGACGCCCGGCCTTCTGAGTAGAAAGCACCTGTTCGAGCGCAGTCAGGTCGGGACCTCCTGCCTCGGCCTCTGCAATTTCGATCAGCTCGGCACCGCTTTCGCGCCAGGGGAGAATATTGGAATGGTGCTCATAGGGGCCGATTAGGACCAGCGGATTTTTCCCCTCTGCCACAGCCTGAGTCACCCCGGTGAGACTGACGAGACGATTGATCCCTGCCGTTGCCCCCGAGCCCGTAAAGACCACACTATACGCATCGGTGGCGCCGCAAAGTCTGGCGATATGGCTGCGTGCCGATGCGCGAAGACGCGTCATGACCCGCCCGCAATACGAGGCCTGCGTATGGCTGTTGGCATAATAAGGCAGGATCTGCGTGAGCATGAAGGCTTCGACCTGCTGGAGCGCACGCCCCGAGGCCACATAGTCGGCATAGAGAAGCGGATGGTCCCCGAACGGCCCAGGCACCGCAACACCCTCGCCGATAATCCCGGCGCCAAGCGCCTCCCTGCCCCCATCGTTTCTGAGCGACTGTGCAAAAGCGGCAAGACAGGTATCGGGATCGATCATCGGGCAGGCTCCTTGAATGGCCCGTCCGAAGATAGAGCGATCAGTCCGCGGAATCCCTACCTGTTTTCATCATGAAACAGGCTATCTTTCTATCATATGATCTGTTTTTAGTCTTTTCATGGATCATATAGACCGCGCCATTCTTCGTGCCCTCCAGGCCGATTCCTCCCTTTCGCAGCGCGATCTGGCCGAACGGGTAGGCCTTTCGCAAAATGCGTGCTGGCGCCGGCTGAACGCCCTGCGTACCAGCAATGTGATACAGGGAGAAACGGTACGCCTGTCGAAGGAAGCCGTCGGGCTGGGCGTTACGGTGTTCGTGATGGTGCGCACACGCTACCACTCGAAAGACTGGCTGAAGCAATTCCGCGAGGCTGTTCTGTCCATCCCTCACATCGTCGATTTCCATCGTCTGGCAGGGGATTACGACTACATGCTCAAGATCGTCGCCAGGGACATGAACGCTTTCGATGGCATTTATCAGACCCTGATCAGCAAGGTCGAGCTGGATACGGTGACCTCCTATCTTTCGATGGAGGCCATTGCCGACAACCGCGACATGCCTGTCTGAGTCTACCATCAAAAAGGGGGAGAGACTGTCCCCTCCCCCGTTCTGCGTCAGGCTGAGACCGGTTTGGTGATCAGCTCGAACAGAAGAACCGAACGACCGGTGACCGTATAGATCTGCTCCTGGGCGAAAAGCTCCTGCTCAAGAGCCTCACCATCGTCGGGCCGGTTGGTGTCGAGCAGCAGTTTCCATTCCTCGCCTTCGGCCTTGGGCAGGGCGAATTCGACGACATCGTGCCAGCTGTTGAGAATCAGCAGCAATGTCGCATCTGCACCGCGACGCATGATACCGCTGGGCTGGGCGCGCCCGTCGAGCATCACGCCGAAGCACTGGGCCTGCGTCCATTCCTCCTGCTGCATCTCGCCGCCCGAGGCACTGACCCAGGTCAGCTCCTTGACGTCGAGCTCGGGATTATAGGCCTCGGTCAGAAAACGTGCACGACGCAGGATCGGGAAACGGCGGCGCAGGGCAAGCAGGCGTGTCGTGAATTTGGACAGGCGCGTCCCCTCATCGCTGAGGCGCCAGTCGACCCACGAGATTTCATTGTTCTGGCAATAGGCGTTGTTGTTGCCCCCCTGTGTGCGGCCGAACTCGTCCCCCGCGACAATCATGGGCGTGCCCTGCGAGAAGATCAGCGTTGCCAGCATATTGCGACACTGACGCCAGCGTATGGTGTTGATCGCCTCGTCATCGGTCGGCCCCTCCACCCCGTAATTGCAGGAGCGGTTATCGCTGGTGCCGTCCTTGTTGTCCTCACCATTGGCTTCATTGTGCTTCTCGTTATAGGAGACGCAATCCCACAGCGTGAAACCGTCATGCGCGGTAAGGAAGTTGACGCTGGCCCAGGCCTGACGACCGGAATGGTTGAACATGTCGGGGCTGCCGAGCAGACGGGGGGCAAGCTCGTTTGCCTTGGCCTCACCACGCCAGTAATCGCGCGTCGTATCACGATACTTGTCGTTCCACTCGGCCCAGCCCGGCGGGAAATGACCGACCTGATACCCGCCGGGGCCAACGTCCCAAGGTTCGGCAATCAGTTTCAGATGGGTCAGTGTCGGGTCCTGCTGGCATATCCTGAGAAAGCCGGACTCACTGTCGAAACCGTCCAGCTCGCGGGCCAGAATGGTACCGAGATCGAACCGGAATCCATCGACTCCGATCTCGTTTGCCCAGTAACGCAAACTATCGACAACAAATTGCAGCGACGCTGTTTTTGTAAGGTTGAACGTATTACCAGTGCCCGTGTCATTAATATAGAAACGTTTGTTATCGGGCATGAGTCTGTAATAGGACGCGTTATCGAGCCCCTTGAACGACAGGGTCGGACCAAGCTCATTGCCTTCTGCGGTATGATTATAGACCACGTCCATAATCACTTCGATCCCGGCCTCGTGATAGGCAGCGACCATGCGCCGCACTTCGGTCAATGCATCGTCCTGATCGGCGGCATAACGCGTATCGGGAGCGAAAAAGCCGATCGTGTTATAGCCCCAGTAATTCGTCAGACCCTTGTCGACCAGATATTCATCCGCGACGAAGCTCTGGATCGGCAGCAGCTCGATCGTTGTGATACCGATCGATTTGAGATGATCGATCACGTGGCGATTGGCGAGCCCGGCATAGGTTCCACGCAGACGTCTCGGCACACGAGGATGGTTGAGCGTGTAGCCACGGACATGGGTCTCGTAAATCACCGTATCGGTCCACGGTGTCTTGAGCGGGCCGAGATGCTGCGCCTTGGGGTCGGTAATCACGCATTTGGGCATGAAAGCCGCGCTGTCGCGTGAATCGAAACTCAGATCCTTGTCGGCATGACCGAGCTCGTAGCCGAACAGGGCCGGATTCCACTCGATCTGGCCGAAATGTTCACGCGCATAGGGGTCGAGAAGGAGCTTGTTCGGGTTGAAACGATGCCCCTGATCGGGCTCGTAAGGTCCATGCACGCGATAGCCATAGAGCTGGCCGGGACGCAGATCGGGCACCCAGCCATGAAAGATCTGATCGGTATATTCCGGCAGTCGGATACGGTCGGTTTCCTTTTCGCCATTCTGGTCGAAAAGGCAGATTTCCACCGCCTCGGCATTAGCCGAGAAAACGGCAAAATTGACGCCCTTCCCGTCATAGACGGCGCCGCGTTCGGCGGGGCTTCCTTCTTTCAGGCGTTTTGCAAAAGAATCGCTCATAGGTTTCTTTCCATCCTGACCCGACACACCGGCATTTCCCTGTCTGCACTCGGGTTCGAGGGGCCTAACGCTGCGATGAGGAAAATGGCTGATAACATAAACGCGAGCGGATAACGATTTATGGCGCCCGGCGTTTAACAAGTATTAGCATCCTCAATGCTCTGATATTTCCACATCAAAATTTCATACGAGGCTCGCCATGCCTACAGACCAGATCGTTGCGCTTCCGACAGATCTGCAGCTGCTTTCTGTCACGGCGGAGATGTTCCCTTTCGTCAAGACAGGCGGGCTGGGCGATGTCGCTGCCTCGCTTCCCAATGCCCTGCGTCATCACGGCGTGCGCACGCGCTCCATCCTCCCGGGATACAGATCGGTCCTTGGTGCACTCACCCATAAGACCGAAGCCTATGTTTTCGAAAACATGCTCGGCTACAGGGCCATCCTCTGGGAGGGAAAAGCGCAGGGCCATCATCTCTATGCCATCGAGGTGCCCGAGCTCTACGACCGGGCGGGCGGACCCTATCTTGGCCCTGACGGGCGCGACTGGCCCGATAACGATCTTCGTTTCGCCGTGCTGTCCCGCGTGGCGGCCTGCATTGCGCAGGGCTGCCTTGCCAGCTGGCGCCCCGATGCCGTCATGACCCATGACTGGCAGGCCGGACTGGTCGCTGCCTATCTGCGTTATGACCAACTACCCGCCCCTCCGGTCGCTCATGTCATTCACAACATGGCGTTTCAGGGCCTTTTCCCACACGAGCTTCTGGCGCGTATCGGCCTGCCTGACCGCGCTTTTGCCGTCGATGGCGTCGAATTCTACGGCAAGGTGGGCTACCTCAAGGCAGCGCTGCAGATTGCCGATCGTCTCGTCACAGTCTCTCCCACCTATGCCGAAGAAATACAGACAGCAGAAAACGGCATGGGCCTTGAGGGCCTGCTGAGCTCACGCGCAGCAGATCTGCACGGCATTCTCAATGGCATCGATCTGCATGACTGGAATTCCCTGACCGATCCGTCCGTAATCTTCCCCTATGCGATAGGCGATATTGCGGGGCGTCGTGCCAACAAGCGCGTCTTTCAGGCCGAATTCGGCCTGCCACAGGACCCCAATGCCCTGCTTCTGGGTATCGTCAGCCGCCTGACACGCCAGAAAGGGGTGGATATCCTCGCCGAGATCGCACCTCGTCTTTTCCAGGCAAACATCCAGCTTGCTGTGGTGGGTGTGGGCGATGCCGAGATCATGCAGTCTTTCCGCGCTCTGCAGCTTGCCTATCCGCGCAATCTCGTCTGCCATCTCCGCTATGACGAGGTGCTTGGGCACAGGCTGCATTCCGCAGTGGACGCCTCCCTCATTCCCTCACGTTTCGAGCCCTGCGGCCTTACCCAGCTTCATGCCCTGCGTTACGGTTCCGTGCCGATTGCAGCGCGTGTGGGCGGACTGACGGATACCATCGTCGATGCCAATGCGGCGGCGATCGAGGAGGGCGTGGCCAACGGCATTCTGTTCTCCCCGACGCAGGGCGATGCCCTGTATCGGGCCATCAGACATGCCCAGAAGCTGTTCCGGCAGAAATCCACTTGGGCGCGCCTGCAGAGAAATGGCTCACTGCATGACGTTTCCTGGCACGGCAAAGCCGCCCATTATGCGCGGCTCCTGCTTGAAATGGCGGGGCGTGCCCCAACCCGTCACGCAGGAGACGGTGAGATTGCTCCCCGTCTGGGCGATCTGGGCATGCCTCTTGCCCCCAATACTGCCTTCACCAGAACGGCAAGAATGCCGCAAAGCAGGCCGCGCAACCCTGGGCTGGGACGCACCGATCTGCCACGTTTCGGCACGTCAGCCTGATTATATTCCTTCTCCTGAGGCGAGACTAAACATTCAATGACCGACACTGAACTGTCCCAGCCTCCGGCGCAGGCCATTGCGCCTCAGGAGCAGGGTGTTATCGACGAGATCGTCGAGGGCCGTGCTCATGACCCTTTTTCCTATCTTGGGCGTCATCGTCAGGGACGCGGCTCCGTTGTCCGCGTCTTCTATCCCGATGCCGTGGAAGTGCGTCTTGTCGCTGAGCGCAGGAACAAACCGCCGCTCGAGAAAAAAATGGAGCGCATCGACGAGCGCGGCATTTACAGCGCCACCATCGCCGCAACCTCGCCGCGTTACAGCCTGCGCATTCTATGGGCAGATGGATGGCAGGAAACGCACGATCCCTACAGCTTCGGCACATTGATCGGCGATCTGGACCTGTATCTCTTTGCCGAGGGCAATCATCGCGATGTCGACCGGATCATGGGCGCGCATATCTGCGAGGTCGAAGGCGTTTCGGGTGTGCGTTTCAGCGTATGGGCGCCGAATGCCCATCGCGTCTCGGTTATCGGGGATTTCAATATCTGGGACGGGCGACGTCATGCGATGCGTCTGAGGCATGGCGCCGGCATCTGGGAGCTGTTCGTTCCCGGCATAGGCTCGGGAGAGCGCTACAAATTCGAAATCATGGCACAGGGGGGCATCGTCCTTCCGGCCAAGGCAGATCCCTATGCGCGCTATGCCGAATTGCCGCCCGCAACAGCCTCCATCGTCGCGCCCCCGCTCGAACATGCGTGGCAGGATGGCGATTGGATGGCGCAGCGTGCGGAACGTCAGGCGGTCGGCGCACCGATTTCGATTTACGAACTGCATGTGCCTTCCTGGCAGCGCATCAACAGCTCTACCGGTTACATAAGCTGGAACGATCTGGGCGACAGGCTCATCCCCTATGTAACGGAACTCGGTTTTACCCATATCGAGCTGATGCCGATCACCGAATATCCTTTTTCAGGTTCCTGGGGATATCAGCCTCTAAGCATGTATGCGCCGACATCGCGTCATGGCACGCCCGCCGAGTTTGCCCGATTTGTCGATCGCTGCCATCAGGCGGGCTTAGGTGTGATCATGGACTGGGTGCCTGCGCATTTCCCTGCCGATGCCCACGGTCTCGCCCTTTTCGACGGAACGCATCTGTATGAGCATTCCGACCCGAGAGAAGGCTATCATCAGGACTGGCACACGCTGATCTATAATTTCGGCCGGACCGAAGTGCGCAATTTCCTGACAGGCAGCGCGCTCTACTGGCTGAAGAATTTTCATATCGACGGGCTGCGTGTCGATGCTGTCGCCTCCATGCTGTATCGCGACTACAGCCGCAAGGATGGAGAATGGTGCCCCAATATCTATGGCGGCCGCGAGAACCTCGAAGCTGTCAGCTTCATGCGCGAGCTTTCGGGCATCATACGCGATTATTGTCAGGATGCCGCCCTGATTGCCGAGGAATCGACAGCCTGGCCCGGCGTCACCGCGCCTCCAGAAACAGGAGGGCTCGGTTTCCGGTTCAAATGGAACATGGGGTGGATGCACGACACCCTGCACTACATGCAGGAAGATCCGCTATGGCGCCGCCACCATGGTTCGAACCTGACCTTCGGCATGGTGTATGCCTATACCGAGCACTTCATTCTGCCTCTCTCGCATGACGAGGTCGTTCACGGCAAAGGCTCGCTTCTGTCGCGCATGCCCGGCGATGACTGGCGTCGTCACGCCAATCTGCGTGCCTATTTTGCCTTGATGTGGGCCTATCCAGGCAAGAAGTTGCTTTTCATGGGCGGTGAAATGGCCCAGTGGGAGGAATGGCACAATGATCGCGAACTCGCCTGGCACAGGCTTGGCGATACGCTGGGGCGTGGTGTGCACGATACGGTGGCACTGCTGAACCGGACCTATCGTCAGGAGGTCGCCCTTCACGCCCATGACTATTATCAGGACGGGTTCCGCTGGGTCATTGCGGACGATACGGAAAACGCCGTCTTCGCCTGGCTGCGCGAAGCTCCGGAGGCTCGTCCGGTCCTGGTGGTCTGCAACATGACACCTGTCGTTCATCATGCCTATCGCATCGGCGTGCCATGGGGTGGAGAATGGGTCGAGCAGGTCAATACCGACCGTACCGAGTTCGGCGGATCGGGTGTAACGCAGAGCGCCCCGCTCTGGACGAAGCAGGAAAATGCCCATGGCATGGAACATTCTCTGGTTCTGACGCTTCCTCCTCTCGCCGTGCTGTATCTCGTTCCGAGACATAGCTGATCATCCCCCGACAGGAGGCACTGATGCATAAAGCGTATCTCTATCCGACCCGTTTCGGTGCCACCCCCCAGAGCGACGGAACCACCCGTTTCGCGCTCTGGGCGCCATCCTGTGAAACGGTCAGTCTCGAAATCGAGTCCGAAGCACCCCAGCCCATGACGCGCGAAGCGGACGGTACTTTCGTGCTCAACACGCAATGCGCTTCCAATGCGCGCTACATGTATCGTGTGCGCAAAGATCTGGCCGTTCCCGATCCGGCAAGCAAAGACCAGCCGGACGGCGTGCATGGGCCGAGCGTGGTGACGGATCCGCAAAGCTATCAATGGAAGACCACAGACTGGAACGGTCGCCCCTGGACGGAAGCCGTGATCTACGAGCTGCATGCCGGTCTGATGGGCGGCTTTGACGGGGTACGCAACAGGATCGACGAACTCAAGGCGCTCGGGATCACCGCTATCGAGATCATGCCGGTCAACAGCTTCGGCGGTACGCGTAACTGGGGCTATGACGGCGTGCTGCCTTACGCACCGACTCAGGCCTATGGCGACCCGGATTCTCTCAAGCGTCTTGTCGATACGGCTCACGCCAAAGGCATGATGGTCATTCTCGATGTGGTCTATAACCATTTCGGACCGGACGGGAATTTTCTGCACGAATACGCGGAGGATTTTTTCGATACGGAAAACAATTCCACCTGGGGCACAGGCATTGCCTTCGCCAAACCTCAGGTCGCCGATTTCTTTATCGACAATGTGCTCTACTGGCTCATGGAATTCCGCTTTGACGGCGTACGCATAGACGCTGCCTCAGCCATTACAGACCATGCGTGGTTCGGCAAGCTGCGCCAGCGCGTGAATGAGACGGTCGAACCCGGTCGTTACGTCCATCTCATTCTTGAAAACGAGAATAACGACGCAGGACTTTTGCGCGACGGCTACACTGCGCAGTGGAACGATGACGGTCATAACGTCCTGCATGTCATGCTGACTGGCGAGAAGGAGGGTTATTATGAAATGTTCGCCGATAACCCGACAGAAATCCTGGCACGTGTCCTGCATGAGGGCTTTGCCTATCAGGGTGAGGTCAATCCATATTCAGGCAAAAAGCGCGGCATGCCAAGCGGCGATCTGCCCGCAACGAAATTCATTCTTTTTCTGCAGAATCACGACCAGACCGGTAATCGCGCCCTGGGCGAAAGACTGATTTCGCTCGCCAGACCCGATGCCCTTCATGCCGTCTATGCCCTTTTGCTTCTCTCCCCGATGGTGCCCATGCTGTTCATGGGCGAGGAGTGGGGTTGCACGACACCTTTCCTGTTCTTCTGCGATTTTCACGACGAACTCGCCGATGCGGTGAGAGAGGGCAGACGCAAGGAATTTGCGAAATTCGCGTCGTTCCAGGATCCGGAAAAGCGCAAGACCATCCCTGACCCGAATGCCCTTTCGACTTTCGACCATTCCCGTCCGGATCGTGAGGAGAGGGCAACACTTGACGGCCGCATCTGGCTCGATCGCACGCATACGCTTCTTGCCCTGCGCAAGCGCTGGCTCGTGCCCAGACTGAACGATGTTCATAGCATCGGCGCCACCGTCATCGGCGACAAATCGGTGCTGGCGCGCTGGACACTCGATGATGGAACGATCCTCTCCATCGCCCTCAATCTGTCCGAGCATGAAACCTGCAAAATCGATGAGCCTGAGACATTGCTCTATAGCTCGGCAGCAAGACGCACAGTAGAAGAGCTGCCACCCGGCAGTCTTGTGGCCGGACTGGAGAAAAGCGCATGAAAAACCTTCCGCTGACCGCCACATTGCGTGTGCAGTTTCATCGCGATTTCACCTTCGATCAGGCAATTCCCCTGATCCCCTATTTCAGGGGCCTTGGCATCAGCCATCTCTATGCCTCTCCACTTCTTGCCTCCACGCCTAGCTCCATGCACGGTTACGACACCATCGATTGCCACAGGATCGATCCCGACCGCGGTGGTCTGGAGGGGCTCTGCAGGCTCGTCTCTGCGCTGCGCACAAAAGGCATGGGGCTGATTCTGGATATCGTACCCAATCATATGGGTGTCGGCCCGGATAACGGATGGTGGATGGATGTGCTGCGCAATGGCGAAACCAGCGCCTATGCCCAGCATTTCGATATCGACTGGTCACCTGCCGAACCCAGCCTCCGGCACAAGGTTCTCCTCCCGTTTCTCGGCTCGCCCCTGGTCGATCTGCTCGATGCAGGTGAACTGAAGGTCGATTTCAACAAGGCACCCCTTGATGGGACCACTCCCAACGGCCAGACTTTCCGAACAGGTCAAGGAGCCATAGCGCTCTTCTATGGTGAGCAGCGCTTCCCTCTTTCACCCGAGAGTGAGGCCGCGCTCCTGATGGATGCGGACGGCCCCGCGCCACAGACCATAGACAATGCCTTTGCCTTATCGAGCGACGGAACAGCGCTCATCGAGCGGATACACGGCCTGCTCGACCCTCATACCAAACCCGGCCGCGAGCGTTTCGAGGCGCTTCTCGATGCCCAGCATTATCGCCTCGCCTGGTGGCGCGTGGCGGGCGATCTGATCAACTGGCGCCGCTTTTTCGATGTGACATCGCTCGTCGCGTTGCGCATGGACCGTCGCGATGTTTTTGACGACGCACATAAACTCGTCTTCGACCTTTATCGTGACGGACTGATTGACGGACTTCGCGTCGATCATGTCGATGGGCTGGCACGCCCTGCCGAATACTGTACCCGCCTGCGGGCTAAGCTCGATACATTGCGTGGACAGCGCCCCGAAGCATTGCGTCAGCAGGCACCGTTCTTCATCGAGAAAATCCTGCAAAAAGGCGAGATCCTGCCGCTTGAATGGCCGGTAACAGGAACGACGGGGTATGATTACCTCGAGCAGGTCGACCTGCTCTTGCATGACCCGCAAGGGGAAGCGCCGATCACCGCATTCTGGGCCGAAATGGGCGATGCCGATTTCGAGAATGTTGAGCATGTTGCGCGACAGGAAAAGCTCGATACATCCTTTGCTGGCGATTTCGACACGCTGGTTGGGCTGCTTGCCGGTGAATTCCCGCTTCACCGCGACCTGACGCGCCATGCCCTCGCCGCTGCTCTGCGTGCGTTGCTGATCGTGTTTCCGGTTTATCGCAGCTATTTTGCAGATGGGGGCGATTCAGGGGCCGATTTCAGGGCCATCGACAAGGCCAGGCTTGCTGCACAACAGATCCTGCCGTTCTATCAGCATAACATCCTCGATCAGCTCTGCCAGTATTTTGCCGACGCTCGCATCGACACGACGATGCGTCAGGATATTCTGGAGCGCTTCGAGCATCTGACAGCGCCGCTCACAGCGAAAGCCGGAGAAGATACCGCGTTCTATCGCTATGCTCGCCTGTTATCGCGCAACGATGTCGGATGTAGCCCCGATCGCTTTGCAGCGCCGATTGCCGCATTTCATGCCATGAACCGTGAACGTCTTGCCAACCATCCTCTTGCCCTGCTGACGACCGCAACCCATGACCACAAGCGGGGCGAAGACGGACGCGCGCGCCTGATGGTTCTCAGTGAGCCTGAAGCCGCCTGGCCGCAAACCGCCCAAGGCTGGCTAGACCGCACGTCCAGTCTGCTCGAAAAGACATCGCACGGTCCCTCCCCGGTGCCTGCCGATGCCTATTTCATTTTCCAGACCCTGATCTCTTCCTGGCCACTTCAGCAAGATGAATTCAAAGACTTGCCGGAACGCCTCGATGCATACCTGACAAAAGCCCTTCGTGAAGCAGGATCGAGAACAGGCTGGAGTAATCCTGACGATGCCTATGAAAAAGCCTGTCTGGACTTCGCACGTGGCTGCCTCTCGTCACCATTCAGAGAGGAATTATCCAGTTATGTCGCGCGTATCGGTAATGCGGCCGCTCTGAACAGCCTGACTCAGACTTTGCTGCGCATGACCAGTCCGGGTGTCCCGGATCTTTATCAGGGTCGGGAATGCTGGGATTTTAGTCTTGTCGATCCCGACAACAGACGGCCCGTCGATTATGCACTGCATGAGCGACTTCTGGATGACGGTGTCTCGTTCGATAGCAGCTGTGAAGAGTGGCAGACGGGGCGCGTCAAGCAATCCCTTATCGAGACGGTTCTGGCATTGCGTCTGGACCTGCCCGGTCTGTTCGGTGCCGGGCGCTACCTGTCACTCACACCGACGGGGCCATTATCCGAGCATTTTACTATTTTCATGCGCGAGGAGGCCGGCAATGCCTGCCTCGTCATCGCCCCTCGCCTTACCCTGGCTCTTTCACCGGACGATGCCTTGCGTGTAGCGCATCAGGGGCTGACGGATACCAGACTATCACTTCAGGGCACCTGGCACAGCCTTCTGCACGACAATGTCACCCTCCCACCCGGAGACACCGGTCTTGGCTATCTGAAAGGGCGTGCCCCGATCGATATTCTATTACGCAGTAAGCAATAAGACGCGAAGATTGGCTCAACGAGCCTAACCTGCCCATGACACCCCCGCTCCATTGGACACCAAGTGTGCCAATCAGAGCGGGAATTACTCCACCGGCCCAGCGGGACCGGTGAGAGGTATTACTTGTCCTTGAGGCTTACGACGCCCATCTTCGAGATCTCTGCGCCTTCCATGCCTTCGGGATTATGCAGCGTCTTCTTTGCAATTTCATGCTCCTCGGGCGTGGCATGCTCACCGCTCTTCAGCACATGCTCTGCCAGCCGGATAAGCTCTTCCTTTGTCAGGAGCTTCGGGTAGTCGATTGCCTTGCGAGCCAGATCGCGGAGGGAGCTTGCAGCGTGGGGCATAGCGTGATTGGACATGATGTTATCTCCATTCGATTATAGATTTCATGTAACAGGGAAGAATGACGTCAGTGATGCTGCGCCTATGCTCCATGTTATATTTACAACCAGACTAGTTGGTTATCTGTTTATTTCCGCGCGCCATGTCGAGAGCAATAACGGCTTCAGTCGTCAGCACGCGGAACGTAAAGCTTTCCTGCAGATAAAGACGCACGGCGTCGGCCGTGTGGTCGAGATATCCGATCGAAAAATCCTCTCCGATCTCGATGGCATAATCGCCGCCGCGCCCGCTCAGGACGAACGCCCCTTCGATTGCGGGAGCCCAGATGATCTTGCCATCGATCAGACTTTCCAGATGCTTCTGCACAGGATAGCCCTCATCGTCACCGCTCGTGACAGCGAGATAGGCCTGTGCCCCCAGTACGATCGAATAGGGACCGCCGACACCGGAAAGACGCAATGTGTTCAGCGCCTCGGAAATGACCTGCGCATAGTCGCGGGCATCTTCAGGAAGGGTCAGGACATCTGCGCTTGCAGACTCGCGCAGCCCCCGGATACCCGCAGCCCGATAGCCACTGAAAATCGCCCGATCCTCGCAAAAGGCAATCTTGCGCGCTGCAATCTTGACCGGCTCCCAATCCGAATCCAGGGCGCCACGCTCAACCGCGTCGATCTCGGTACGCTTGAGCGTAAACGGCACCTGAAACTGCACAAGAGGCTGCACGTCGCGTAATGCCGCCGTGATGCCATCGGCCGGGTTCTGCAACCCGTTGAGACGCCCGGTGTCGACCGCCGCAAAATCGTTGCCATGCGGGCCGTTGCAGTCAACAATGCGACGCCCCGCCAGATGCCGGCGAATTGTGCGCTTTGCTTCCGCCTCGATCTGCGCCCAGGCGGCGTCGGAAATCGGGGCAAGTTCGCGATGAAGATTATTCATATCAGGCATCTTCCTTGAGCGAGCCAATATCCAGAGAGCCCGATCCCGCCGAAGCGGAAGAGGAACCGGATGATGAGGGTGAGGCGGTCGTCGGCTCGGCAGCCGTGTCGAAATCCGGCGCGCCATCCAGAAAACCGGACGTGGGGATGAAGAACAACCCGCCCGTCACTGCGGTACTGACAT
This sequence comes from Asaia lannensis NBRC 102526, assembly GCF_024054035.1. Classification (GTDB taxonomy): domain Bacteria; phylum Pseudomonadota; class Alphaproteobacteria; order Acetobacterales; family Acetobacteraceae; genus Asaia; species Asaia lannensis. The sequence goes on along the minus strand of NZ_JAMXQU010000005.1, from coordinate 152,363 downwards.
CGAGGATCCTGTCATAATTGCCGACAGGGTTACCGATGAACATGTTCTGCAGCATTTTCTCGATCCGTGCGGGATCGCACGCATAACCGATGAAAAACGTGCCGAATTCGCCTTTGGAGACATTTCCGAAAGGCATGTTGTCACGCAGGATCTGGAGCTGCTTGCCGTTCTCTTCGATCGTCGTCAGAACATTATGGGCGTAGCTCGGCTTTTCCGCATCGCTCAGTTCGATATCGGAAAGCTTCTTGCGCCCTATGATATGCTCCTGCACTTCGACAGGAATAGCATTCCATTTTTTCAGGTCGTGCAGATATTTCTGAATGATCACATAGCTGCCGCCAGCGAAATCCGGGTCTTCTGCCGCGATCAGCGTCGAATCCTCAGCGACCTTCCCGGTAGGATTTTCGGTGCCATCGACAAACCCGAGCAGATCGCGCTCGTCGAAATACTTGAAGCCGTGAACTTCATCGATGATCTGACCGATCCCGTCGAGACGGCTCCCGATCGCTGCAGAAAGCTCGAAACACAAATCCATACGCGTCGCACGGATATGGAATAGCAGGTCACCCGGTGTTGAAGGCGCGTGATACACACCGTCGATCGGCTGGAAGGGGTGGAGCCCTTTTGGACGCGGCCCGGGAAACAGGCGGGACCATGCATCCGACCCTATACCCGTCACGCAGGATAACTGCCCGTCGGGAATACGAAAACCAACCCCGCGTACAAGTGCAGAGAGGTCACCCAGCAAATTCCTGACTGTTGTCACGGCGTTTCTCTGTTCCAGATCGAGCTGGACAACAAGAAACATAGCGGCGCTTGTCAATTTTGCATCGATAGACTGAAGCATAACCAAGGGGTGACTGCACCTTACAAGCAATTAGAACGCCGAAGCGTCTGTCGTCTTAATGCACATAATCATCGATCAGGCATTGGCAACCCGGTTCATGACATATCTGCCAATCCTATAGATTTAGACATGTACGCGTAATAATAGACACATCGGGCACCTGACATTTCCACAGATAAATTCTTTTCGGTAGGGAACTATCCGGTTTTACTAAAAACAAATGGGCCGCCAACATCCCCAATGAAAATATCTCCTGCTCAGAAACCTGTCCGTCCGATCACGCATGCCAAGCGATTCGTGCCTGCTCCCCTGCGCGCGGTCCGTTCGTCGCTGAAACAGTAAAGATCGCGTTTTAACCAACAGGGCGCTCAAACTGACATAATTGCGGGACGGTATTCTTGTAATTGGGCTACACACGACACTGCCCCCTCAGCTCGAAAGCGCGACGCGACTGACAGGAAAACGTCTGCGATCAGCCAAGCGAATTCGCACGCACGGATCGCTGCAGCCGGGGCTGTGTCTCCCGTCAGCAAATATTCTCAACATGAAACGTGAAGTCTCCAGTTTCCTGTCTTCCCAGCCAACGGCGAGCAATACTCCAACCCACCACCCGATCCAGTGCTTCTTAACCCCTGTCGCGTGATTGCCACATGGCCCTGCCCGTCCATGCTTCCTGCGCAGCGGCCAGAAACCCGATCTCTCCTGTAGACGTTACACCGCTCCACAGGCGAGGTGACACGTGCATATCCTCCACATTGCGCTGGGCGGATGCCTGCGTGCTCCCCCGGTACTCTACGGAATCACCCCCGACACAGGCGGTCATATCGCCTATGTGCTCGAAGCCGCGCAGGCTCAGGCGGCATGCAATCATGTCGACCATGTGACCATCGCAACAAGACGATTCCGAAATGAGGCGCTTGGCCTCATACACGATCAGGCAATCGAACAGATTTCGGAAAAGGTGACAATTCTGCGCCTGGGGCCGCCCGGCGCACTTTATCGTGAAAAAGATGAAGCTCTGGCCAGTCTGCCGGAAATTGCCGACGCATTGTGCCATTTCGCAAAGCAGGCCGACCTGCATTTCGACGCCATTCACTGCCATTTTTCCGACGGTGTTTTCGTCGGGCAGGCCCTTTCCAGAATGAGCGGCGCACCGGTTATTTATACGCCCCACGCTCTGGGTATCGACAAACTCATGGCAGGCGGAACGGATTGCCCTGCCTTGCGTACCCGCATCGATCGTGAACGCGAGGCGCTCGATCACGCGGATGGCGTTATCGTCTCGACGCGTGACGAAGCCGCGCATCAGGTGCCGCGTTACGGTGTTTCGCTGTCGTCCAGGAGCCTGCGCATGATCGCTCCCGGCGTGCCAACACTGCCCCCAGCCTCAACCAGTCATGGGCGCAACTTTCTTACGCCTTATCTCAACCAGCCCGATCGTCCGCTCATTCTGGCCATTGCGCGCCCGGTCGAAAAGAAGAACCTCGCTTTTCTTGCCGAAACCTATGCCCGTAGCGAGCACCTGCAGGAACGCGCCAATCTGGTCATCCTTTGCGGTCAGCATCAAGCTCTGCATCCTGCAAGCGAAGATGCCCGTGTCATTGGCCGACTTGAGCAGATACGCTCTTCATACGGTTTACAGACCGTCTTTGCCCTCCCACCCTCTCACACCGCGCACGATGTTGCGGGGCTGTACCGTCTTGCCGCCGAAAATCATGGCGTTTTCGTCAATCCTGCACGTCATGAACCTTTCGGTCTGACCCTGCTCGAAGCCGCCAGCGTCGGCCTCCCGGTCATTGCAACCGATCGCGGCGGTCCGGTCGATATCATACGCATGCTGGGCCATGGCCTCTTGGTCTCTCCGAATTCTGCTACGGCTCTTTGCGATGCCCTTTTGCGCATGCTCGACACACCCACGCTCTGGCAAGGCTTTGCCCGAGCTGCACAACGTGCTGCGCCTGCGCTTGGCTGGGAAGGTTACGCCCATGAATCGACGCTTTTCTATCGCGATCTGATACGGGCACGCATCAGCCAGATTGCTCCCCTCCGCCGAACCGTTGCGGAGCTTTTACCTGGCCTCTCCAGTTTTCTGCCCGAAACTCTGCCGATAACAGGTCTGCGCGGCATAACGGAAGACAGACACCCCATCACTCTCGGGGGGCTACCCGCATGACCCGACCGATTGGATATTTCGTGCATCATCAGGGCCGTGGTCACGCCGAACGCTGTCTTGCCATTATCAGCGCCCTGCCTTCGACACGTCCTGTTCGTCTGTTCTGCGCACGCGCAGATCTGTTTCCCGATCTGCCCGAACATGTGACGCTCAGCGTCATTCCATCGCTCTTCGAAGCAAGCGGTGCCGAAAACACCGCCATGGCCGATCAGCCCACGCCGCGCACGCTCCATTGCGCCCCTCTGGGCTGGCCAGGCATCAGAGAAGCCATGGGGCACATTGCAAACTGGTTTGCGAAAGCCGATCCCGCCCTGATGATCTGCGATGTTTCGGCAGAGATTGCCCAGCTCAGCCGCATTTGCAGCGTGCCGCATATCAAGATCCTCCAGCATGGCGATCGTGATGATGAGGGCCATCAGGCAGCGTATGACGGCGCGGTAGGCCTGCTCGCGCCTTTTTCGGAACGCCTGGCCCAGCCCGAGTGGACACAGCAACGTCGCAGGCAGATCTTTTTTGCGGGCGGGCTCGGCCTGTCCGACCCCCTGCCGGAAAAAGAGGTGGCGCGCGCGCGCATCGGTGTCGCACCCGACCAGGAAATGATCCTTGTCATGTCCGGCGGCGGCGGTTCGGGTTTCACACTCGCGCCGCTCTCTGTCGGGGCACGTTACCGCCCGGAAGCGCTCTGGGTCACGATCGGTGCCATGGAGCGCGAGTGGCACGCCACAGAACCGGGCAATATCGTCCATCGGGGATGGGTCGCGAATGCCCTCGACTATATCGCCGCGGCAGACTGCATTGTGTCGAGCACCGGTAATACGACCTGCCAGCAGATCCTTTCGGCACGCAAACCCTGGCTCGCCATACCGGAATGGCGCTACTTCGACGAACAGCATCGCAAGGCCGAATGTCTGCAAAGCGCCGGAATGGCTGTCACGCTCCCCCGCCTGCCCGGCTCCGGTCCTGCATGGGCGAAAGCGCTCGAAGAGACGTATCGGCGACACGATCCGGATCTTCAGAGGGCAGCAATCGACGAAATGCCTGCTGCACGCACGGCCCAGTGGATCGAGGGCCTGATCGCCCGGCTATGGGATGGATCACCCGTTTGCCCTCCCGCTACCCTGCAAAGGAATACCCCCTGATATGAACACGCTTTCCGTGCTCACCCTTGCCAAGGGCCGCCCTGCCCATCTCGTCAACATGATGCTCGGCCTCGCAAAACAGACCGTTCTGCCCGATGAGTTCATTATCGCCGTCATGCAGGACACACCCTATGAGGGCCTTCCGTCAGTACCCTTTCCTGTGCGTCAGATCCTGCTCGACCCGCAGGCCCTCACCCTTGCCACGGCGCGAAACCGTGCTGCGGAGGAAGCAAAGGGCGAGGTTCTGGTGTTTCTCGACATCGACTGTATTCCGGCTCCGCATTGTCTGCGCGACTATCGCGATGCGCTGGAAACCTGCGATGGGCTTCTGATGGGAGAGGTCATGTATCTTCCGGCAGGCGCAGCAGATTCCGGATGGACCTATGAAGGGTTCGAGACCGTATGCGAGCGGCATTCCGACAGACGCGGTCCACCGGCTTACGGGGTTGAACCCTGCAGCGACTATCGCTGTTTCTGGTCGCTCAATTTTGCCGTGACGCGCGCACGCTTTCTCAGGACGGGCGGTTTTGACGAGCGCTATATCGGCTATGGCGGAGAAGATACGGATTATGCCAAGGGCTTCACCCTGTCCGGCGGCGTGCTGGCCTGGGTCAATGGCGCACGCGTCTATCATCAGCATCATGCCCACCATATGCCGCCCGTCCATCACCTTGAATCGGTGATACGCAACGCCGAGATTTTCGAACAGAAATGGGGCTATCGCACCATGGGGCACTGGCTGCATGCTTTCAGACTCATGGGGTTGATCGACGACACACCAGGGCAGGCAATACGTATCCTGCGCATGCCCGATGCCGCCGATCTGGCCCTGACCGGCCAGCAGAGCCATCAGCCCTATGCCAATACGGCTTCCGTCATCCGCCTGCTCGAACAACGCCGGAAAACCCAAGCGTCCGAAACCGTGCCTCCGGAAATCCTGCCCGTCGACCTCCCAAACGCATCCCCTCATGCCATTGCCGCTGAATGACGCGTCCCCTGCGTATCGCGCTCGTCGCGCATCCGAGACACCCTATCGCCGAGCCTTTCAAGGGAGGGATGGAAGCCCATAGCTTTCATCTCGCTCAGGGCCTCATGGCACGAGGGCATGAGGTTACGCTTTTCGCCTCAGGCGACAGCGATCCACGTTTTACGGTCGATCCGATCATGGCCGTGCATTACGACCGCGATTATCCCTGGGAAAATACCCGCCCTCACCCGCAGCTCTACACGATACTGGACACACAGTTCGGCGCAGTGCGGCATCGCATTTTCTCGGGACACTATGATGTGGTACATAACAACTCGCTGCATCGTTTCATTCTGCAGGAAGCGAAGCATACAGGTCAGCCCTGCGTAACATCGCTGCATGTTCCGCCCTATGACGCCATTCATGGTGTCGTGCGTGACAGTCTGTGCGCCACGCATCTCGCGACCGTGACATCGGCACGGCAGAATATCTCATGGTGGGGAAACACCCCTCTTCCTGAGAGCCTTGTGGTACATAACGGAATCGATCCGTCTCTATGGCCATGGAGCGCGCAAGGAAAAGGTCATGCCCTGTGGTGCGGACGCATTTCCCGCAACAAGGGACCGCATTTCGCCGTACAGGCGGCCCGACGCACTGGTGTGCCACTCCGGCTTTTCGGCTATCTGGAAGATCGGCCCTATTTCGATCAGGAAATCGCCCCTTATCTCGACCAGAACCTGCGTTATGGCGGTGTGCTGTCGGGGGATGCGCTTGCCACTGAAATGCGCATGGCGTCGGTCCTGATCTTCACCCCGTGCTGGGATGAGCCCTTCGGGCTCGTCGCCGTCGAGGCCATGGCAAGCGGCCTGCCCGTAGCAGCGTTCGAACAGGGAGCGGTACGGGAAATTATTGGCGAGGCAGCCGGTCGCTATGCCCCACCGGGCTGTATCGACGCGCTGTCAGATGCCATTGCTGCGGCGATGACGATAGACCGCGCTGTGCCACGAGGGCGTGTCATGAAGGCATTCACCCATGACAGGATGATTAACAGCTATGAACAGCTGTACGGGCGCGTCATGGCTGCTGCCCATGACGCGTCTGCGAGAGTGCCTTATGAAACGCTCATGTTGTAAACGGCGTAAAGTGCCGACAACAATGCGCCACCAAGCGCCCAGTAATTGGTGTGGAAGTGATCCTGCATATCGACCGATGTTCCGGCGATGGCCCATGCCAGACAGACGTGGAACATCAGGACACCAATGAGCATGGCAACCATACGATAGCGCAAACGACGTTGCGCGGCAGCTTCCTGAACTTCCAGTGTCTGATCGGCGAGTTGTACACTCATTGTCATTCTCCACGCTGGAATGAATACGGCCACTGATACGGGCCGTTCCATGTCCTGCCTGTCTCTGTTTACAGCCCGCCACAAACTGACTGGGCCTTATTCGATGAGGCCAATCTGAATGAAACCGGCCTGGAATGCAAAATATTGTATGGAACACTCATCCATACAATCGGTTCATTCATGAATCTTTACGCCGATAGTAGGATATATATCCATACAATATGGATGGAATCTCAGGACAATGTGAGAGACTAGTCCTAACACACTGTCCGCAGTCACCTTTTTGCTCTCGTTTTCGTGATCGTTATTCCTATCGTCCCGGTCAGACGATATCCGAAAATCCAACTGCCGGACGATAATCGAGCACCGATCGCAGATTGATCAGCGAGTCCCTGAGGCTTTCAAGATCGGCAACGCTGCCCAGAGCAATCCTGACCGCAGCGGGTGACTGACCGGTTACGGCAAAAACCGAACTCGGCACCAGAGCCAGCCCCTGTCTTCTGGCGAACGCCACAAAATCCGCACTGCTCCACCACTCCGGCAAAGGCAGCCAGACATGCGGGCTGGGCGAGCGATCCCGGATATGGGGGCCCATGACCTGTTTGAGAACATGATGCCTCTGGGTCAGTTCATCGCGTATGCTCTTGAGGCAACGCTGGGCCAGACCCGTTTCGATCCAGCGCGAGACGAGCGCATCGAGCAGACCTGCCTTGGCCTGACAGATCGCCCTGATACCGGAGCCGATACGGCGCGTCATCTCTGCACCGGGCAGTACGATATAAGCCGTGCGCAGACCGGGGCTCAGAACCTTGGAAAGGGTCGACACATAAATCACGCGCGAAGGATCGAGTGCCGCCAGTGGCGGTGGTGGCGCCTTCAGAAGCAGGCTGTAGGGATCGTCTTCGACAATCTGAACCTGATGACGTCTGGCAATAGCCAGTATGGTTTCGCGCCGTGACGTCGACCATGTCGCCGTGGTCGGGTTCTGCAGCGTGGGTGTGCAATAAAGCACTCGTGGGCGGTGTTGGGCACAAAGCACATCGAGGGCCTCGGGGTTCATGCCCTCGTCGTCATGCTCCACACCGATCAGCACATAACCGAACTGCGCCGCGATCGATCGCATGCCCGGATAGGTCAGATAATCGGTCACGATTGCTTCGCCCGGTCTGACAAGCGAGCTCATGATTGCAGAAAGCGCCACCTGCGCGCCGGGCACGATCAGCACCTCATCGGCCCGTCGCCGCCCCAGCAACGGGGCAAGCCATGTCGTCCCCAGCTGGCGATCCTGCAGCGTACCGCCCGTTACCCTGTAGGACATGAGCGATTGCACATCCTGATGACGGAAAATCGAAGCCATTTCGCCCTGGATCATGGACTGCAGCGATGGATTGTGCGGCAGGGGAGGAGAATTCATCGTCAGATCGACCACGCTGCCCCCAGCCTGGCGCCACGATCCATCGCCCGCATTGATCCTGACGAATGTACCGCGTCCGACCGTGGCATCGAGCAGGCCACGCTTCTGGGCCTCACCTATGGCCCGCGTCACCGTACTGAGATTGGTGCCGAGCCGCGCCGCCATGACCCGCTGTGGCGGGAGTTTCTCGCCCTCCTGCAAGGTCCCCTTGCGTATCGAATGCGCAATGGCCTCGACCATGGCGAGATATAGCGCCCCGGTCGCCCGTGAGAGTGTGGCTTTCCACTCCTCCAGATAGGCCTCGCCCGTCATGAATACTCCTCGACATTTCGGGCCCGGACATCCTGCCCACGCTCCGTTCTAGCGTGCAGGCCTCCCGCCCGAAAGCACCCCACAGACAGTCCGGACAAGCGGCTCGAAAGCCGCCTTTGCAAGGTCTCTCCCATCCCGACAATTAACGATTGGGCGATGTGATTAACGAATTTAACGAGAATCCTCGTTGACATCACGACGGAATCCATTCTGTTATACCGAAATAACAACGAAATTTGTAAGTTGTTTTTTGAAAATCCAGCATTTACGCGGGAAGAGCGAGATGAGTTTCACAGATATTTTTAGCGTTATTGCTCGAGATGCAGCGCAACGCGACTGTGAAAGACAGCCAGCCTTCGAGGCCGTCTCGTCACTTGCCCGCGCAGGTTTCGGACGCCTGCGCCTCGATCCTGCGTTCGGCGGGTCAGGGCTGACGCTCTCGGAAAGCTTCCGCCTCCTCCGTGATCTGGCCAGCGCCGATTCCAATATTCCTCAGATCTTCCGTGCTCATTTCGCCTTTGTGGAGACTCTGCGCGCCGGTCTGCCTCAGGCTGAAAAATGGCGAGGACTTATTACGGAAAACCGGATTTTCGGTGCCGCCATGGCGGAGCGCGCAAACGAGACCGGCGTAACAACAGAGGTAACGCAAACCCCGTCCGGATTAACGCTGAACGGACGAAAATACTATTCCACCGGAACGCTCTACGCCGACTGGATCATCGTCTGGGCGGTCTTTGCCGGTGACAGGGTGCGCGTGCTTGTGCCTGCCAATGCGCCGGGCGTCACACGCCTCGATGACTGGGACGGTTTCGGACAGCGCCTGACCGGAAGTGGCACCACCCTGTTCGAGCAGGTATCCATTTCACCCGAGCAGATCGTCGAACGCGCGCCAGCAGATACCCCGCCGAGCCAGCCTTTTCTGGGAGCGTATTACCAGCAGTTTCACAACACCACACTGGCCGGCATCGCGCAGGCCGTCTTGCGCGACGCGCTGGATTTTGTCCGCCCGCGCGAGCGCGTGTTCGGTGTGCCGGGCAAGGTGGTGCAGAAAAACGACCCGATCGTGCAGAGCGTCGTCGGTCGCCTGTCCTCTCTTGCCTATTCCACTGCTGTGCTGGCCGACCGTGGCGCGCAGGCGCTGCAGGAAATCGAGCCACTCTATCTTGCCGGTCGGCACGATGACGACGCCATTGAAAAAGCGCAGGAGGAGATCTTCAAGGCGCAGCAGATCATTGCGGAACAGACACTCGAAGCCGCCACGACGCTTTTCGAAGTCGGGGGCGCCTCGGCAACCTCTGAAACACGCCGTCTGGACAGGCACTGGCGTAATGCGCGCACCCTTGCCTCGCATAATCCAGCGGCCCAGCGACAGCGCGAACTGGGCGATGTGGCACTGAACGGAACGAGGCTGTGGACGCCCTATCGCGACGGGCTTCGTCGTCAGGCACAGCACGTGGGAGATGCCGCATGACCGGCCAGTCCACACCAACGCCAGCGACCTCAGGCCCGAAGACACTTCACGTCAATCTGTTCGAAATGGCCTGCGTCAGCCATATCGTGCACGGCCTGTGGCGTGAGGAAGGCAATCAGCGTCACCGTTTCGGTGAAATGGCATTCTGGCTGGAGACGGCCAGAAAAGCGGAAGCTGCCGGGATGGATGCGATTTTCCTGGCTGATGTCATCGGTATCTACGACAGGTTCGGCGGGCTCGATGCCTCATTACGTCTCGGACTCCAGATTCCCAATCTCGACCCGCTATCGCTCATTCCTGCCATGGCCGCCGTCACCACCACACTGGGTTTCGCGGCCACGTTCTCCACGACGTACGAGCCCCCCTTCGCGTTTGCCCGCCGTATGAGCACGCTCGACCTGCTCACTGACGGGCGCGTGGGGTGGAATGTCGTGACCTCCTACCTCCCCAATGCCGCACGCAATTTCGGCCTCGATGGCGAGCTGGAGCATGACAGCCGCTACGACCGTGCCGATGAGTATCTCGATGTGCTGTACAAACTCTGGGAGGGCAGCTGGCAGGACGACGCCATTCTCCAGGACCGTGACGGCGATCGCTTCGCCGACCCCGAACGTGTACGCCATATCGACCATGAAGGGACGCATTTTCGCGTTGAGGGACCCCATCTGGTCCAGCCCACACCGCAGCGTACGCCAGTGCTGTTTCAGGCCACGGGCTCACCGCGTGGGCTGAAAACCGCATCGCGTCATGCCGAGGCCGTTTTTATCGGCGGACGCACACAGGACGAAGTCCGCGCCCATATAGCCCGCACACGCGCTGCCGCAGCAGCAGAAGGACGCGACCCGTCCGAGCTGAAATTCTATGTGATGGCAGGATTGATTGCCGGGCAGACAGAAGCGGAAGCCAAGGAAAAACTCGCGCGCTATCGCAGGCTTTACAGTGTGGAAGGCGCTCTGGTGCATGCGCAGGCCGAAATCGACCTGCGGCAGTTCGACCCCTCACTGACCATTGGCGAAGCACTGGCACAGAGCGGGCGCGAACTCGGCAATATGGGGCGACGCTTCGGCACCGAGCAGACGATCGGCGCAGCGCTGACCCAGATCGCGAGCTTCGATGAGGGGCGTTTCTTCATCGCCGGCACACCCGGGCAGATTGCAGATGCCATAGAGACCTGGCTCGACGAAGACGGGATCGATGGCATCAATCTGCGCCAGTATCACAGCTTCGAAACGCTCGACGATTATGCCAGCCTGATCGCCCCGGAGCTGCGCAGACGCGGCAGGCTGCCTCCGGCAGCCAAACCGGGAGAGACGCTACGCCATCGGCTGACCGGGCGCGATCGTCTGCCAGACACCCATCCCGCCGCCGCCTATCGTTCGGCCGGGACCTTGCCCGCGCGACATAAGGCCCATTCCGGCGTGCGTAGCGACCCGAGCACCTCAACCTCGCCGACGCCAGCCGCGCCGACACAAGACAAGACCCTGAGCAAAGAGGCCGCACTGCCATGACCGTGAACACCCATATCGCCCCGAATGAGAAACCGGATGGCACCCCCGATAAGATCAATGTCCTGTGGTTTCTGCCGACCCATGGCGACAGCCGCTATCTGGGAACAAGCGAGGGGGGAAGATCGGTCGATCTGCCCTATCTGCAACAGATCGCACGTGCGGCCGATTCCCTTGGTTATTATGGCGTGCTTTTGCCCACCGGGCGTAGCTGCGAGGATTCATGGGTGGTCGCATCGGCCCTCGTGACCTCAACGGAGCGGCTGAAATTTCTCGTGGCTGTGCGCCCCGGTCTGCAATCCCCCACCCTTGCCGCACGCATGACATCCACGCTTGACCGTCTTTCGGGGGGGCGTCTGCTGATCAATGTCGTGACAGGCGGTGACCCGCGTGAAAACGGCGGTGACGGGCTGTTTCACGATCATGCCACGCGCTACGCCATTACGGACGAATTTCTCGATATCTATTCCCGCCTGTTGCGTGGCGAAACAATCGCCCATGAGGGACCGCATTTTCGCATCGAAGACGGCCGTCTGCTTTTTCCACCTCACCAGAAAAACGGGCCGCCGCTCTATTTCGGTGGCTCCTCCGATGTCGGGATCGATATCGCCGCAAGACGTGTACAGAAATATCTGACCTGGGGCGAACCTCCAGCACTCGTGCGCGAGAAAATCAGTCGCGTGCGTGAGGCCGCAGCCAGGGCCGGTCGCGAGGTGAGTTTCGGCATACGCTTTCATGTGATCGCACGCGAGACGACCGCAGAAGCCTGGGCCGAAGCCGACCGGCTGATTTCCAAACTCGACGACAGCACCATCGCCGAGGCCCAATCGGTTTTCGCGCGTCTGGATTCCGTGGGACAGTCGCGCATGAGCGCACTTCATGGCGGTCGGCGCGACAAGCTCGAAATCAGCCCCAATCTCTGGGCCGGTGTCGGGCTGGTGCGCGGCGGCGCGGGGACGGCGCTGGTTGGCGACCCGGCAACCATTGCCGAGCGCATGGACGAATACCGTCGTGCAGGATGCGACAGCTTCATTCTCTCGGGTTATCCGCATCTTGAGGAGGCCTATCGCTTCGGCGAACTGGTTTTACCTCTGCTGCCCACAGCCCATCCCGTGCGGACGCAGCAGGCCAGCAGCAATATGGGGCCTTTCGGTGAAACCATTGCCGGAAGCCACAGGCCCGGACGGGTCGCGGCGTCATAATGGGCGAGACGACACCTCCCTTTGCCGTGGTGATTATCGGTGGTGGGGCAACCGGCACCATGGTGGCCTATCATCTGCTGAAACTGCGCCCCGACCTGGGGCCGGGCCAGGTGGCGATCATCGAGCCGCGTGCCCAGCTGGGTGCAGGTCTTGCCTATGGCACACAGGACCCGCAGCACAGGATCAACGTTCCGGCCGCGCGCATGAGCCTCGATACCGGCGTGCCGGGGGATTTCCGCGCATGGCTCGATCTTGACGCGCTCTCCGCCACCGATCCTGACGCCTTTCTGCCCTCTGGCGATCTTTACCCGTCCAGAGCGCAGTTCGGTCGCTATCTTGCGGCGCGTATTGCCCCGGCACTTGAGACCGGTCGTCTGCAACATATCCGCGATCAGGCAACAGGGGTCACGCGCGACAGACGATGGCGCGTGATGCTGAGCGATGGCGAGACGATACAGGCCGAGCGTCTCGTTATCGCCCTCACCCATCCGGCACCGGCCCTCCCGGGGCCGCTTCAGGCGCTGGCGCAGGACAGGCGGGTCATCGCCAATCCATGGCGTGATGATGCGCTGTCACGTATCGGGACGCAGGATCGCGTGGCGATTATCGGCACAGGCCTCACCATGGCCGATGTCATCGCCAGTCTGACAGCACGCGGTCATACCGGTCCGGTTCTGGCTTTCTCACGGCGCGGATTGCGCCCGCGTGCGCATGCCGCCGAGGCCTCGGCGCTTTCCGAGGTTCTGCCCATTGCACCCGCACTGACGGCACGCGGCCTGCTGCGGCATGTGCGTCAGGCCCTGCACGATCACGCCGATCTGTCCTGGCATGAAATTATCGATGCAACGCGCAAACAGGGACGTGTGCTCTGGTCTGCCCTTAATCTTGTAGAACGACGCAGACTGATACGGCACCTGCGCCCCTTCTGGGACGTGCATCGCTTTCGTATCGCCCCCCAGATCGATGCATTGATCGAACAGCGCCTTGCGGATGGCACGCTTTCTCTTCAGGCAGCGCGTCTCGTCCGGGTCGAAGCCGAAGAAGATGGTCTTGTCCTGCATATCGCACCACGACGCGGCCAGCCGACACGAAACCCTGTCGATCATGTCATCAACACGACCGGGCCAGATCATGCTGGCATTGTGTCCCATACGCCCTTCCTGCGCGATCTCGTTTCGCAAGGTGTCCTCCAGCCCGATCCTTCGGGGCTGGGGTTGCATACCGGCCCCGATCATCATGCCCTTGCCGGTGAAGATAGCGTGCCCTCCATCCTTGTGGCGGGGCCGCTTTCACGCGGCACATTCGGTGAGCTGATGGGCCTGCCCGAAGTGACAGAGAATGCGCAATCCGTCGCACGTCATCTGGCCGACCTGCTGTCTCCCGTACTCAACCGCCTTCACGAAGAGGTCCGATCATGAGTGCCGCGCCCCCCTCTTCCGCAGACCGCCCGGTCATACGTTCCGCCGATGATATTGCTGCCCTCATCAACCGTGGGCCGACAGGCACGGGGCATGCCAATATCATCGTTCTGCTCGCTCTGGGCGGCGTGTTTCTGGATGCCTACGATCTGACTACGTTGTCCTACGGTATAGGCGATGTGCAGAAGCATTTCGGACTGACCGGCTCTCAAACCGGTATGGTGGCTGCTGCCATGAGCGCCGGGACGATCATCGGTAGCCTCATGGGTGGCTGGCTGACCGATCGCATCGGTCGCTATGCCGTTTTCATGGCCGATATGGCCTGCTTTGTAATTGCAGCCCTTGTGGCTGCGTCGGCCCCGACGGCAAGCATTCTTATTCTGGCGCGTTTTGCCATGGGGTTCGGTGTGGGCATGGATCTGCCCGTTGCCATGGCCTTTCTCTCGGAATTTTCCAAAATGTCGGGAAAAGGCAGCAAGGCCGGTCGCGCAGCCGCATGGTGCCCCACCTGGTACGCGGCGTCTTCCGCCTGCTTCATTCTGGTATTTGCGCTCAATGCGGTTATTCCCGCCAGCCATCCAGACTGGCTGTGGCGCGCGTCGCTCGGCTTTGGTGCTGTGCCTGCGCTGGTCATTATTCTTGTGCGCAGCCGCTATATGAGTGAGTCACCGCTCTGGATTGCCCGTCATGGCGATCTGGAAAAAGCCGCAGCGATCCTGCGTGCCACACATGGCATCGATCCCGTGCTGCATATCAGTGTTGCGCCAACCCGCCCCGCGCCGCCCAGCGCATTCGCCCTGCTGCGCAAACCGCTGCTCAAGCGCACCGTGCTTGTCATCGGTATGAAAATTGTCAGCGCCACGTCCTATGCGGCCATCGCCTTCGGCCTGCCGGGGCTTTTATCGACCATGCTTCATCTGGGACGCACAGAGGTTCTGGGCGTGTCGATCGTGCTCAACCTCGTATTCGCATTCACGGGTGGATTACTGGGCGTTCGCCTGACGCGCAGCTTTGGCTCACGCCCGATTACGCTGGCGGGCTATGCCATGCAGGTGGCAGGAATCCTGCTTCTGGCCCTGACCGGCATGCCGCATAACATGACCGGCATCGTGCTTGTCATCACTGGTTTCGCGCTGTTCCTCTTTGCACAGGGCTTCGGCTTAGGTTGCCAGCAGATGGTCTATCCGACCCTGAGCTTTCCTACCGAACTGCGCGGGACAGGCATCGGCTTCACCAATTTCGTCGCGGGCTTCAGCGGAACGCTGAGCATGTGGGCGCTGCCTACGCTTTATACCGCGCTCGGAATGCAGATTTTCTGGGTCATTCTGATCGCTCCCCTGTTCGGAATCGCTCTGCATATGGCCCTGCGCTGGGAAGTATTCGGCTATGACGCCGACGCCGATCCGGCCTTGCGTCGCGCTCTGCAACCGTCCCTCTCACAGACGCATAGTCCGTCCCTGTGTCCTTCCAACCCGTCGCCCTGAGGCAATCCCCCCGGAGACGATCCGGAAGGACGATCCGGGGGTATGGCACGCGTCCATAGGCGGGGCTTCAGCTCTACTTGCGACCGAATTCAACGACAAGAAATGATTGAAATCATGAAGAACGACAAATCAACGTTTTATGCCCCAACCACACGATGTCCGGCCTCTCCTGCGCGCCCTCTTCTCACACTCTCTTTGCCCGGATATCGCCCCTATGAAACACCGCCACCGATCTGATTTCCTGTCCACAAGACGCAGCAGGCTGGGTGCCAACTCACTCGCCCTCCTGGCGGGTGTGAGTGTGCTACCTGTCTCACCGGCATGGTCTGCCACCCCCGTCCCAGACAGGACACGCCTTGCCAGCAAACCTCATTCCGTAGCGACACCGACCGGGGCTAACACTGCAAAACCCGTCCAGCCTGGCAGGTCTGCTCTTCCCGCAAAGGGCAAGGCTGAGTCGATCACGGTCACCCAGCATCGCCTTTCTCCTGCTGCTGCGGCCGCGCGACAGCTCGACACCGTGCCCGGCGGTGTCTCGGTGATCAGCTCGAAAGAAGTCCTGCGCAGCCGTAACCTGACAAATGCCGATCTGCTGGCGTTCCAGCCCGGTGTGTTCGCGCAAAGCTCGGGCGGTGGCGATGGATTGCGCCTGTCCATTCGTGGTTCAGGTATCCAGACCGGAACCAATTATTTTCGCTCGGGCATTCTGATGATGTTCGATGGGCTGCCGGTTACCACACCAGCGGGCACCCCCTACGAGCTTTTCGAGACGCTGGGCATTCAGTATACCGAAGTCCTGCGCGGCGCGAATGCCTTCGATTATGGCGGATTGCAGCTTGGCGGAGCGATCAACTACGTCGCCCCCACCGGCTATACAGCCGATCGTTATCAGGCACGCGTCGAGGCGGGTAGTTTCAATTACAACAAGGAGCAGATCAGCTCCGGGGCCGTCATTGGCAAGTCCGATTATTATATCAGCCTCACCAAGTCCTATCGTGGCGGCTATCAGGCGCAGACGGCGGCCAGCAGTTTCGGCGTCAATGCGAATTATGGCTATCGCTTCAACGACAATGTCTCGACACGTCTTTTTTTCCGCTATCGTCAGACCCAGAATGGCTATCCGGGCTATCTGACGCGCGACCAGATCGAAACCAACCCCAAACAGGCGCAGGCACTTTACGCCACGCTGCACGGACATCGTATCCAGCCGGGCAGCAAGTTCTATGGCGATATGACGACGATCCGCCTTGACGACCGCTCCAAACTCGAACTCGGCTTCGATTATCAGGACGCGCCGATCGATATCCAGAACACCGCCACTGCCCAGCGCTGGGGCTATAAAACCGTTGCCGGCGTGCTGCGCTACAGCCGCAACGACACTCTATGGAACCATAAAAGCGAAACGCTGTTCGGTATCGATACCTACACCGATCTGGAAGCCTGGCAGACCAATCGCACGCGCACCAATACCGGCATTTACGCGAAAATTCCCTTCGGTACGGTGCTGCGCCACTCGAATTACGGCGGTACGGATAACTACTTTCATATCCGGAACAATTTCGAGCTTTTTCATAATTTCTGGCTGACTGCAGCAGGCGCGCTCGATTTTGTGCAACGCTCGACCGAAGTGACCTATCCCACGCAGAGCTCGGTTGGCACATCGGGGCTCGGCTTTACACCGCGCGGCGGATTTCGCTACGTCATTTCGCCTCATGCCTCGATTTACGGCAATGTCAGTCGCAGCTTTCAGCCACCCAATGACTGGCAGCTGCTTTCCGGTGCCCTTTATACCTCAGGCCCAGCCCAAGGGCTCAATTCCTCTGGTGTAAAACTCGATAACCAGACTGCTACGACCTATGAAGTCGGCACACGCGGCGACTGGAAAAACAATCGCTGGAGCGTGTCCTACTATTATTCGAATGTACGCAACGAGCTGCTTTCTGTCATGACACCGCTGTCACAGCTCTATGGAGCTGCGACCTATTCCAATGCCAGTCCGACGACACATCAGGGAGTCGAGGCCTCGCTGGAAACTGATCTGGTCAAATGGTCGGGTGGCAAGCTCGGTTTGCGCCAGTCCTATACCTGGCAGGACTTCCATTTCAGGCACGATGCCGTGTTCGGCCATAACGCCTTGCCCGGTATTCCCGCCCATTTCTATCAGGGCGAGATACGCCTCGATCTGAAAAACGGGCTGTATGCCAATTTCAACACACAGGTCTCGTCAAAGGTCTCAGGCTCTTACGACGATACGTATTTCGCGCCGTCCTATCACATCTTCAACACGACCATTGGCTATGACTGGCCACACAAGCACCGTCAGGTCTTCCTGTCGTTCAACAATCTTGCCAACACCCATTATGCCTCCATTGTCGTACCGGGCTATATTTCGGCAGGCAAACAGCTCTCGGTGTTCCAGCCCGGCGACGGATTCGGCGTCTTCGCCGGTGTCTCGGCAGGGTTTAACTGAACGCTCTCCCGACAGGATGAACATGTGCCATCTGTAGCAGGCTGAACGAGAGCCTGCCGCACCCACACGATGCGCTGGCTACATGGACCTTATTCAGCGAGAGCAGAAGTTTGCGGGAACGGCGCACCGGCCCATGCATTCTTGCCGGGCGAATTCATGGAACGGTCACACACCATCGCCAGCGAATCCTCTATCGAGGCGCCGTAACCCGGCACTCTTCTGGAAAAGGAGCAGGTCAATGGAACTTCAGCTTCAGCACGACATGCAAGCAGCCCCTTCCGATCGCTGGCGTCAGACGCTTGTCGCCGCATGGCGCGAGCATCGTCTGGCCACGATTTCTCTGCAATCGCGTCATGGCGCGCTGATGTCTCTGGACGACGAGACATTGCGCGACGATGATCAGACCTGACCCCGGAGGAGCCGGTCGCCTGCCTTTGCCAAAAGAGGCGCGCAACCGGTCGCTCTTTCATACACCACAGGTGATTCTGCATTCTCCATGACACGTTCGTTTCGTTCTTTCGCCTCCGCCCTGCTGGCTTTGACCTGCCTGAGCCCGTCTTTGCCCACCCGCGCTGAGGTACTGCCTCCAGCCGGCATGCAGGCATCGCTCCAGACGAAAACACCCATCAAGCACGTTGTGGTGATTTTCGATGAGAACGTCTCGTTCGATCACTACTTTGCCACCTATCCCCAGGCTGCCAACCCCGAAGGCGAGCCCGTCTTTCTGCCCAAACTCGGCACGCCGCCGGCCAATACGCTGCTGCGCGCCAGCCTGCTGGTAACGAATCCCAACACCAACCCGGCCAATGGTCCCGATGCAGCCCTGCCCTTCAGGCTCGACCGCAGCCAGGCCAGCACGGCTGACCAGAATCATGGCTACACCGCCGAGCAGATGGCCTATCACGGCGGCAAGGCCGATCTGTTTCCGCTTTATACCGGCAAGGGATCGCCCGGTGGCGTGGGCGCCTTCGCAACGCGCGGGCAGGTTATGGGCTATTTTGATGGCAATACCGTCACGGCCCTGTGGCGCTACGCCCAGCGTTTTGCCATGAGCGATAATGCTTATACCGATACTTACGGCCCCTCGACGCCCGGCGCGCTCGAAATCGTGTCGGGTCAGACTAACGGTCTTCATATCACCCGCTCCGCTCAACCGCGCAGTACACGCGAGCACCCCACGCCCTTCATTCCCGACGGTCAGGGGGGCATGACGATGATCAACGATATCGACCCGGCCGGCGATGTCTGCTCCCTCCCCGGCGAGCAGGTCTGGATGGAAGGGCGCAATATCGGCGATCTGCTCAACGAGAAGGGCGTGAGCTGGGGCGGTTTCATGGCGGGATTCGATCTCTCGCAGCAGAACCGCAACGGCACCACCGGCTGCCAGCGTGCCACCTATTCGAGCGTCGTTGCCCAGACCATTGTGGACTACATCCCGCATCATAACTGGTTCCAGTATTACCCCAGCACGTCGAACCCCAAACATCTGCGCCCGTCGGATATTGCGGCGATCGGGCAGACCACAGGCGCGGACGGCAAAACAAAAGATCCTGCCAATCATCAATACGATCTGGAGGATTTCATAGTCGCAACGCGCGCAGGCCATATGCCCGCAGTGTCATTCCTGAAACTCCCGGCCTTTCAGGATGCCCATGCAGGCTATTCCGACCCGCTGGACGAGCAGGAAGGTATCGTGCGTCTGGTCAATTTCATTCAGTCCCGACCGGAGTGGAAAGATACGGCGATCATCATCGCCTATGACGATTCCGACGGCTGGTACGATCATGCTTTCGTCAAGCCGCAGCACAGCTCCCACGATACCTCGGCCGATCAGCTCGATGCTTCCGGCCAGTGCGGGACCGATCCGGCCCCCATTGGCCTCAAAGGCAAGCCTGTGAACGGGCGTTGCGGCCCGGGCACACGTACGCCGCTTCTTGTGCTCTCTCCCTGGGCAAAGCGTAATGCCATCGACCATACGCTTCTGACCCAGAGCTCGGTGCTGCGCTTTATCGAAAACAACTGGCTCGACGGCGCCCGTATCGGCGGCGGATCTTTCGATCAGGATGCGCAGGATCTGGACGGGCTGTTCGACTTCACACACAAACCCGACGCGACCCCGCTCTACCTGGCCCCCAAAGACGGTTCGATCCTGCGCGATGAACCCAAAGTGTTCTGATACGAAGCCTGCCAGACACGCGAGGACAACGCTGACCATTCTGTCTGGAACGACACGGTTTCTCCGGTGGCACACAGGGCGCATACGTCTCGCCCTGTATGCCGCGTCCGTTCTGTACGCCATACCGGCTTTCGCGCAGAACAACGCCTGCGCACCTGCACAGGACGGCAGCAATCCTTGCCCGGTCATATTGCGAAAGCCGGAGATCGCCCCGCTCTCCGCCATGGCGCGTCTGGGCAAGGCCCTGTTCTTCGATCCCGGCCTGTCAGGGTCGGGCCGCCTTTCGTGTGCCTCGTGTCATGTCCCGAGCGCGCATTTTGCTCCCGATACAGCGCTGGCTTTCGCCCAAGGCGGACGCAACATGGATCGTTATGGCGCACGGGCCGTGCCCTCGCTGACCTATCGCGAGCGCCAGTCTCCTTTCAGTGTCGGTCCGGACAACGCCACAAGTGAGGCCGCCCCGGTTCCGCCACCCCCATCAGATCTTTTGCCTGCACAAAAAGGCGCAAAATCTGCCGGTAATACCGGCGCTTCAGCGCAGGCCATGGTGCCTCAGGGCGGTCTGTTCTGGGACGGTCGCGCCGACACGCTGCAGACACAGGCAGAAGGCCCGCTTTTCGACCCGAACGAAATGGCTTCAACGCGAAAGGAAGTTGTCACACGCCTGCGCACTGCGTCTTACAGCGCCGATCTGCGACGCCTGATTGGCCCCGGCGCGTCGGATACAATGCTCATCGCAGAGGCGATGTTCGCTCTGGCGCGCTATCAGCTCGAAGCCCCGGAATTTCACCCCTATTCCAGCTGTTTCGACGACTGGCTTGAGGGAAAGACACGTCTTAGCCGTAACGAAGCCGAAGGACTTGCATTGTTCAACGATCCGGCAAAAGGCAATTGCGCGGCCTGCCATTTGAGCACTGTGGACGCAGAGGGTCATCCACCGCTTTTCACCGATCATCAATACGAGGCGCTTGCCGCCCCGCGACAGCCGCGCGCTATGCCGGGCCGCTTCGATCTTGGATTATGTGCAGCGGGACGACGGGATATCGGGGCAGTATCCGCCTATTGCGGTTTCTTTCGCACGCCCTCGCTACGCAACAGCGCAACACGTCATGTCTTTTTCCATAACGGTGCTTTCACATCCCTGCGTCAGGTCATGGATTTCTATGTTCTGCGCGATATCGACCCGGCGCGCTTTTACTCACGCAGGACTGACGGCACACTTATGCTCTACGACGATCTGCCTCGGCAGTATTGGCCCAATATCGATAAGACCGATGCCCCTTTCGGCCCGCGCAGAACCCCGGCCCTGACGCCGCAGGAACGTGACAGGATCGTCTCGTTTCTTCAGACTTTGACCGACCGCCCCTGAATACGGGAACGCAGCCGAAGCGACCTATTGCACCGCAGGGATAAACTGTCCTGCTGAGGCGGCGGCGATCTGCCCGGTATTCATGTCCGTCGGAACGAAAATGACTGTCGCCTTGCCTGAACGACTGGCCGTTACCACCATATCGGCCTGATTGACATTCTGCATGAGGGTCAGGATCGCCTCTTCGCTGACACCGGGCACACTGAGGCGGAACAGTTCGGCTGCCTCGGCAAAGCCTGCGGCAATCGCCTTGCGCTCATTGGCAATACCCTCGCCCTGCAGTTTCTTGCTCTCGGCCTCGGCACGGGCAATGCCGACACGACGCACCATCTCGGCCTCCGCTTCGGCCTGTGCAGCATCCTTGCGTGCGATGGCTGCCAGCTTGTTGTTCATGGCCTCCTGAATTTCGCGCGGTGGCATGGGCTGCTCGATGGTCACACCATGAATATCGAGGCCTGAATCGAGCGCATCGGCGGCCTGATCGGCAATCACACGGCGCGCAATCTCGTTACGCTGCGAATAAAGCTCGGCCAGTGTCATGGTCGAGGCAATCTGTCGTATCTCGTTCTCGACACGGAATACGAGACGCTTGACGGGCTGCGAGACCTTATAGGCGTAATTGAATACGGCCTCGTTATCATCACGCACGCTGTAGAGCAGCACCCAGCGTATCTCGATAAACACGTCATCGCGTGTCTTGACCTCCGATGAGGTCTCGACCTGCATCTGCTGGAGAGACACCCTGTACGAAACACGCGTCAGGATCGGAATACGGAAATGCAGCCCGCTTTCCAGTAGCCTGCGCTGAGGCTTGCCAAGAAATTCGGTCACATAGACCATACGCCCCGGTACGATCATGATACCGCCGAACAGGAGGCATATCGCCAGAAAGAGCCCGAGCACCGCAAAGCCGGTCAGAAGCACGATGGGAGGAATTACCGGGGTTTCCTTCTCTTGGGGTCTGTCCCTGTTTTCAGGATGCGATGCAGAACGTGTAATAGAGACGAACCGCATTTCCCGTGTAAACCGGTTTGATCGTTCCATGCACAACAAAATGGCGTGGGCCGATCAATATGATCCTCTGGTTATCAGTCATACCCACATCGCTGCCAATCCATTCGGAGCAATGGCGAACGCACTGGCGGCGTAGCGTCGGCTATGCGATGAACGGGGCATCCGACCCTTTTGCCGAGGAGCTGCCGCCGACATGTCACCTGCCACGGCTTTGCGTCGGGGATGGACCACGGGCAGCTGCGCCACGGCCGCCGCAAAGGCTGCCTGGTCGTTATTGATACAGGGTGAATGTCCGGACCCGGTGGTCATTTCCCTGCCGGGCGGCAAGGAGGCCGGTTTTGCGCTCAACGGCGCAGGCCGCAACAGCATGAGCGCATGGGCCAGCGTCATCAAGGATGCGGGAGACGATCCCGACGTCACCAATGGCGCCCTGATACGGGTCGATATCGCGATCGCTCCCCCCGGCACCGGAACCGTGTTCCGTGCGGGAGAAGGTGTCGGCACGGTCACGCAGCCGGGCCTGCCACTCCCGCCAGGGGAGCCGGCCATCAATCCCGTGCCCAGAGACATGATACGCACGGCCCTGCATCAGATTACTCCACAGGGCGTCGATGCCATCGTCACGGTTTCGGTCGCCAATGGGGCGAAACTTGCAGAACATACGCTCAATGCCCGTCTTGGCATTATTGGTGGACTCTCGATACTCGGGACGACAGGGATCGTTGTGCCCTATTCCTGCTCGGCCTGGATCCATTCCATTCATCGCGGAATCGATGTGGCACGTGCGCTGAACATGCCGCATATCGCCGCCAGCACCGGCGCAACATCCGAAAAAGCGGTCAAGGCACTCTACGACCTGCCCGATGCGGCCCTGATCGATATGGGTGATTTTGCTGGGGGGACGCTCAAATATCTTCATCGCCACCCTGTATCGCGCCTGACGATTGCAGGGGGTATTGCCAAAATGACCAAGCTGGCACAGGGCCATCTCGACCTGCATTCCAGCCGCAGCCTTGCAGACCCGGCGGCCCTGCTCCCTCTTGCCGCCCCGCTTGGGCTTACAGATGCACAAAAGACGCGTCTTGCCGAAGCCGCAACCATTGCGCAGGGCTATGCGGCCATTGACGATCCTCGCCTTGGCACGCTGATCGCCGAGGCTGCGGCGATATCGGCGCGCCGGATACTGGATTGCCCGACTTGCCAGACCAACGTCGTTGTCGTGGACCGACAGGGTGTTATCGTGGGCATAAGCACGCCCTGATGGCGAACAAGCGTGCGCGTGCATACAGCCTCGTACCCTGCAGGACATTGCGCCGCCCGGTCTGACACCCTCTCTCCCTGACAGTCACAGAAGCACGAGGTCAGGGACAGGTCGTATACGCAGAACGCACCTAGAAATTCGTGGTGAACTGCCCGCCAAGTATTGCCGCGTCGTGAAATGTCGTCGTTGCACCGGGCCGTTGCAGATACTGGAAGTCGAACTGGAGCATGGTGGCGCGCATCAGATGAAAACTGTAAAATGCCTCATAGACATTCTCCCAGTCCTGCACGCCATAGACAGCGCCCCATTGATTGGGAAGAAAAGGCAGCCCCAGTGCGAGTGAGGATTCCTGCTGCCGGCTGACGGTTCGACTCATGTTCATATGCTGGAACATGATACCCGCCTGATCCGACGAGCGGTGCCACGGCGTGCCGCTTTCCGCCAGACCGATCCATTCATGATCGCGCATCGCAACGACGTTGCCTTGCGAATAGCCTGCACCGCCTATGGCGATCAGTCCGTTCATCAGACCGGGCCCGTTTCGCACCAGCATCTGGTCGAACATGAACCATGCAGTCGACATGCCTGCAACATAGCGTCTGGGTAGGCCGGTTTCCTGGAAGGAACCGCCATGGATATCCTCATAGAGATGAGGATAGCGGGAATTATCGTACCACATGCCGATCTTGTAATTGCCGCGCAGCTTCTGCTTTCCGAATTCGGGCATCCAGCCGATCTCGAACTGCGAGGAAACCTTGCCCAGACCGCTCTGTGCCATCGACCAGCCGGAAATGCCGCCGTTGTAGTTATGGGGAGACACGGCAAACAGGCCAGCCATGATATAGGTGTGTTCCGTCGGTCTGACACGCAGCACGCCACCGAGATTGCCAGACGGCCAGTCGCGCCCGCCAGGCACGTATTTACCCGGTGCGAAATTGCTGCACACCGAAACATTCATGAAGGAACAGGCCGTATAATCGAAGGCGAAAAAGCTCCCTGTCGGAATATCGCCCAGAGAGAGAATGATACGGTCGTTCAGAAAAGACTTGTCTGCATAGAGCGAGACAAGATGCGCTACCACATTGCCACGCGCGCCGTAGATCTGTTCGGGATTGGTGACGGAATCGCCCAGCGTATTGCTGAACGAACGCCCGAACCCGTTGACCACCAGCATATGGGTCCACAGCCCCTTCACTCCCGCGAGCTGCTGCCAGTCGATATCGAGCTCGCCTGCGACCTGCCCGGAATTGACATTGTCGCGTGTCTTTCCTCCGGTCACGTTCCCCATATACTCGTCGTTGAACGCGAAATTCAGATACATTCCGTGCTTGACGAGCCATGTCTGCGCGCCAGCCCAGTCACCGAAAAGATGCGGATTTCCATAGAGCGTCGGGATAATCGGCCCTACCGCAAAATTCCCGATCCCCTCCATGGGAAAGGCGCGTGACTGATAGCTATTGGTCTCAAGTAGCGAATGGGTGGTTTCGCTTTGTGCCCAGGCGGTACCGGACAGGGCACAAAACGAAAGAACCAGAGACGAGCGGGCGAGGTCGGCAACAAGGCGTACCGCATGTCTCCCGAAGCGGGGAAACGCTGCGGTCATTCAGAAGTCTTTGCACCGATCTTCGTCAGACTGGCCGATACGCTGTCCTGCGCCAGATGGGCGTCGGTTTCCCCCTCACCGCCACTCAGACCGAGGGCACCCACAAGCCTGTGATCGACCATGATCGGATAACCGCCCCCGGCCGGTAGCGCATTGGGCAGTGTCGCAATCATGAAGTTTCCCTTGTCCAGGGCGTGTTCCATATCGGCGGTGGGG
This sequence comes from Asaia lannensis NBRC 102526, assembly GCF_024054035.1. Lineage (GTDB taxonomy): Bacteria > Pseudomonadota > Alphaproteobacteria > Acetobacterales > Acetobacteraceae > Asaia > Asaia lannensis. The sequence goes on along the minus strand of NZ_JAMXQU010000005.1, from coordinate 126,974 downwards.
CGTGCAAAATTGACGGCGCTCTCGGCTTTCTTCATGGCCAGTTCGACACTGCCCAGCTGGGTGCCATCCATTTTCTCGAACGCCACCAGACGGCCGCCCTGATCCACGATGGCAATCGCAACATGCGCACCCCGGCTTGTCGCGAGGGCACGAGCCGCATCGATGAATTTCAGGGACGTATCGAGATCGAGCGTGAACGCCTTTTCAGGCGCAGGCGTGGCTGATGCCATGACGGGCAGTGCTGCACCGATAAAAACACTGGAAATCTTCAGAAGACGGAAAAGGGTTTTCATGAGGGGCTTCCCGATTTGTGGTCGCGCAGAATGGCGTCAGCTGCGCGCAGTGTGAGCGCAGCCATCGTCAGGGTGGAATTCACTGTGCCCGATGCTGCCATGGCACCGCCTGTCGCAAGGAACAGATTGGCGTGGTCATAGGTGCGTAGCCAGGAATCCACGACGGAATCGGCCGGATTGGTCCCCATGATTGTCCCGCCCGTGATGTGGTTATTCGGCGTGAAATAGGGTGTCATCTCGATTTCGGTCCCGCCCATTGCGGCGGCGATATCGTTCAGGCGCTTTCTGGAGAGGACGGCCGATTTCCGGACATACTCACCGACATCGTAGGTGACTTCGGGATGGGGAATGCCCAGCGCATCCCGATGATCGCGCGAGAGAACGAGGCGGTTTTCCGGATTGGGCAGAATCTCGTGATTGGCGTAGATATCGACGCCATGCGCCGTTCGGCGACGGATTTCCTCATCCAGCTTCCGGCCCACCAGCCCAAGCGACAGGGCCTTGAGACCTGCGCGGGAGTTCTGCGCCGTATTGTTATAGCCGATCTGCGTTGCCGCATATTCCGAGCGGAAATCGCCATCGCGGAAATTCGTGATCGAACTCATCTGGACAGAGCCACCTCCTGCCCAGACCGGTTCCTTTGCCTGAAAGCTCATCCCGATACCGGGATGATCCATCATGTTACGCCCCACCTGACCGGAGGAGTTGGCAATGCCCTGTGGGTTGCGCGTATTGGCGGCAAGCAACAGGAGCTTGGGTGTCTCGAGCCCGTTCGCGGCCACGACGAAGGTTTTTGCCGTCAGGCGATGACTGCCTTTATCCGGGTCGTAATAACGGATTGCCGTAATGCGGTTCTGCGCATCGTTCTCCATGGCATAGACAACGGCATTGGCAATGATACATGCGCCAAGACGCTCCGCCTTATAGGCCGAATAGACGCCGTTATACATCGCGCCGATCGGGCAAATGGGCATGCAGTTGTTGTTGCCGCAGCATTGCGGACGCCCGTCATAGGGACGGCTGTTTCTGGCCTGAGGTACCGGGGTATTGTCGAATCCGAGCGGCTTGACCGCATCGGTGAACGTTCTGTCGCCCGGTCCATAAGGCATGGACGTCATCGGCCATGGTTTGCTTCTTGGCGCTGAGGGAACGATCGTCTGACCGTTCGGCCCCATAACGCCCATTTCGCATTCGGCCTCGTAATAATAAGGCTCCAGATCGTCATAGCTCAGCGCGTAATCCCGCCCGACGCCGTACCGGCTATGCAGCCGGAAGTCATTGGGAAGATAGCGCCAGCTCGACGCGGCCCAGTGCCAGGTCGTGCCGCCAACCCCCTTGATGATGCCCTGACGATATGCCGTGCGATCGGGCCCGTTGACGATCAGATAGCCATTATCCGGAAAGAAATTCGTATGTGGCGCCCAGGGCACGCTAGGATAGGGCGTTGCATAATCGTAGCCGGATTTGTTGGCAGGCGGCATTGTGCGCCAGTTCTCGACAATCTGCGCACGGTCGCGATGCGGCCCGGCATCGAGAAGAATGACACTCAGCCCCTGACGGACAAGCTTATGGGCAAGCATGGAGCCGCAGATACCGGCGCCGATAATGACCACATCGGCGGAAGAAGAATTCTCAGACATTGTTCTGCCTTGTGACCCCGGACCGGCGCGCAGCATGCCGCCGCCTGGCCGCCCTGAGGATAATGACAATAGAAAGGACAAGTGCCGCCAGACCGCCTGCAATAAGCGAGAGACCCACGACCGGATTGATGAGCAGCGCGATCAGAACCGGTTTGCCACCCGCTCTGGAAGCCGCGACATCCGAGACGGAAACCGAGGCCTCGGCATTGCCGAAATGACTCAGAACATAATCGGCGATGCTGGCAATCTGCTGATTGTCGAGCGGCTGAACCAGGGGCGACTTGCCGAAGGCCGGCATGACGATTTCATGCCTGTCCGATACTCTGTCGACCCCATAGACGATGCTCGAAACGAGGTTGGACGTATTCTGCTGACCCGTGGTCGTATTCCAGGCGAGCGAGGGATAATACCCGTCTGCCGTTCCTTTGCCGTCGGACTGATGGCAGCTTGCACAGGCGGCCTCATAAAGCGCGGCGCCGTCTTTCATATGAGCAAGGTTATCCGAAGAACGCCGGTCGAATGCCTGATCTATCCTGTACCCGCTCGGCAAGGCGGGATGCGCGAATGCCGGAACGGTATTGCCGGGCTGGGCAATGGGAGGCACCGAGCGCAGATAGATGATGATTGCGTTGATATCCGCATCGGGAAGGTACTGAAGGCTGTGCTCGACAGCCTCTGCCATCGGCCCGTTGGCGCGGGCATGCGGACTGCGCCCGGTCGTCAGATAGGCAAACAGATCGGCATCTTTCCACGTACCGATGCCACTGACTGGATCGTCGGTGATATTGGGGGCGTACCAGGCACCGAGCTGGGCACCGGACAGATATCCGGACCGTTTGGGCACCAGCAGCATATTGCGCGGCGTATGGCATGTCCCGCAATGGGCCAGCTCATCCACAAGATATTTGCCACGGTTCCAGTCATCGCTCTCGGAGTGATCGAAGACGTATGGCTTGCCCTGCACGCTTGCCGCGATTTTCCAGACACTCAGGAAAGGCCGGAACGAGAACGGGAATGGAAGCTGCGTTTTGGGGGCAGGCACATCGACCGGTTTGACCTCGGTCATCATGTAGTCGTAGAGCGACTTCACATCTGCATCGGTCAGACGCCCGTAAGCGTCATAAGGCATGGCCGGATAAAGCTGCGCTCCGTCCCGACGTACACCTTTTGCGGAGTGCGTCGCTGAACTGCCTCAGGGAATAATTGCCAATACCATATCGTTTTGATGGCGTTATGTTGGCGGAATAGATTGCCCCCATCGGCGATAGAATGGCGTAACCACCCGCCATGAACTGACCGTTTCGGCCATTCGTATGACAGGCGGCACAATCGGCGGCGATGGCAAGGTAATGACCACGACTGATCGAGCTACTACGCGCATCGAGCGGCGGCGGCGCATCGAGAGCGGTCTGTGCAGATGCCCTGTGCACGGCGGCACCGCCCGCACAGAGCACGAGCGCGCCCGTCAGGACAAGATATGGAAATCGGGACACGAGACGTTTCCTCAGAAAACCGGCATGGTTTCGACGGGGGGTGGCGCTGCGACCCAGTAATTCGGGCCGTTATGCGCAAAGGTCGGAATAACGACCGCATCGCGTGCGGGCTGATACATCAATGCTTTTTCAAAGGCATAGACCTTTGCATTCGTCCCGTCCGACAGGATGCCGGCGTACCAGGCCTTGATGAGCGTCATCAGCAGGGCATGCCCTTCCCTGCCACGCAACGGCGGCTCGGCCTCTTCCACATTCTGGTAGCCGCCATCCCGTATCAGTGTTTCGAGCGCCTCGAGACGTACGATGAGACGGGAATCGCGCTCGCGCATATCCGCCAACAGGGCCTGACCGACCTGGCTATCGAGTGAATCGTGACCCGTGGCAAAGCGGGAGAGAGACATGAACAGTGTCATCTCATCATGGACGACGTCGCGGGCGAATACTGGCGTCACAGTGCTGGCGACCGCTCCCAGAACCGATGATATGAGAATCTGTCGTCTGGTCAGGCGTGACTGTAAAAACCCGGGCATCCTGGTCATTGGGTGGGTCTCACGATACTGTAATTCGCTATTTTGAGCGATGTTTAGTCTGACCCAATACTCGTTTGATATCTCACATCATTACAAGCTGAATTATTGATACATTAAGCACGCAATTTTGTGATATTAACGTATCTTAACGATACCCTCCTCCTGAAGGGATCAACCAATACCGCAGGATACCATTTTGTCGGACAATCGGCACGCTCGCTTAGGCGCGTGACCGTTCGAATGACGTATCGAATGGAAATATTCTGACAATGTATTAATTCTTGAGATAGGATTGCAGAAATCGTGATTGACGAATTGTTTTTTTAAGTCCTCAACGCCTTCGCAAAGCCAGATAGTATATCCGAAGAATTAGTGCCTGCCTTGCTCGACCGGCATTGGCGCCCTCGGCGATATGAACTGCATTAAGCGTAAAGAATGTCTGATGACAGGCTTTGTGGCGGGCGTTTCCATCAAGGGTACCAGCCAGCGTGTCCCAGGCCGAGCAACGGATCACGGATCCGCATGCGCCATACTGCACATCTCTTTGCGGACGATTCCGCAAAGCCCCTCAATGCGAACCCGTACAGATAACATTGTCATGGATATTACCTGTACAGGACAATGTCTGTCGGTTCGATCGATATCGTTAGCGCGACTATCCCGGTTTACTCGTCGCGTTTATTGCCGAAACTTCGAACGCAACCTGCGCGAATTTCAGTTGCAGGTATGCAGGACCGATTTCGGGCCGTTCACCTCATAGGAGGTCGCCGTCGGATCGTTTGCACAGGCAGCATGGTCGATACCGTTGCACGAGGTCAGGGCGAGTGCGCCCAGAAGGATTGCCAGAAACTTGCTCATACCCGCTCTACTTTCTTCAGTCATTCCGCGCCGTATCCGGATCGATACGCAATCGCCCAATTTCATAACGTGCGCCGGACCGTGAAGATTGCAAGTAACGTTGTCGCATCGTCGGGGCAACATTCCACACGTATCGCGCCGGACACGAGGTGAGCCCCGTCAACACCGGAAATGGACAATAACAGGAAATGCACTCATTGCGGCTTTCCCTGCCTGACCCGATCAATAGGACGACAACTCAATCAGGCTCCCATCCGGGTCACGACAATAGACAGAGTGAATTTCTCCCTGAGCACCCTGTTTTGTAACAGGCCCCGTCTCGATCGCCACACCCTGAGCCTGTAGATGGGCAACCACCTGTCTTGGCGCGAGATCAACCAGAAAACACAGATCGGCAGACCCTGCTTCAGGATTTTTCGCGGTAAACCATGATGCCTGAGACGCGGTTTTCGGTCGAAGATTGATTTTCTGTGCGCCAAACAACAGGAATGTCCGGCGCTCGCCGTTTTCTTTGGGCTCGGTCCGGGCGCGTTTCATCCCAAGTACATTTTCATACCATCGCGCAGAAGCCTCAACGTCTTCCACGTTGAGTACGAGATGATCGATTGCTTTTGCCGTGAGCATTGGAAAGTGCCTTCGCCGAATACCATGATACCGCGAGAAAACGATCCATCTCGATGCCCGGTTGCACCTGATCTTCTCTCTCTCCGCCCTCAAGCAGAAGTCACGAGGCAAAACCGGCGACAGGTCTGATCGCGGCACAACTCAGACGACCGCCCGTCGCAAGTTCAGGCGCGCCAGTAATGCCGGGAGCCGATAGGGGCAAACCACGCAGGCTCCGTACAGCCAGAAAAGCAAAACATTCGGCTTCGACCATATCGCCATCCCAGCCAAGCTTTTCGACGGGCAGCACATCACCCGCCAAAACCTCATTGAGTGCCCGCATGATGGACGGGTTATGACGCCCCCCGCCGCATACAAGCCAGCGCAGCGGAGCCTCAGGCAAAGCGGTCTGCGCCACACTTCGTGCCGTCAACGCCACGAGTGTCGCTGCACCATCCTCCGGCGAAAGCGTCGAAACGATATCCAGCACCCCGGCAAAGGTCTGGCGATCGAGCGATCTGGGCAGCGGACGCCGAAAGAAGGGATCGCTCAGAACCTTGTCGAGACAGCCCTCGTCAACGTTGCCTGCCCTTGCCAATGCGCCGTCCCGATCGCAGGCGATTCCGGTATGACGCAGCGCCCAGTCATCGAGCAGGGCATTACCCGGCCCCGTATCCCCTGCAAGAATAGCGCCATCACGCCCGACATAGGTCACATTGGCGACGCCACCGATATTGAGTACCGCAACCGGTCTGGCGCTATCCGATCCGTCCTCCCCGGACTTGTGCCAGGCCGAAAGGCAGGCTGCGTGATACCAGGGTGCCAGGGGGGCACCCTCGCCACCTGCGGCGACGTCGGCGGACCGGAAATCGTGGATAACAGGCAAACCGGTCTGGCCCGAGAGGTGCAGCGCATCGCCAATCTGCCACGTACGCCCGAGTTTCGGTGCATGGTAGATCGTCTGACCATGAAACCCGATGAGATCGACCTGCCCTTCGATGGCCAGAATCCGTTGGACCGCCTGCACATGGATATCCGTCAGGGCACGTTCCACAGCGCGAAGCTCGGGGGCGTCCACAGCGATATCATGAGCTTTTGCGAACAGCGCATAAACCGCCTCACGCAGCTCCGGTGTATAGGGCAGGCTGAGAGAGGCACCGCGATGGCGTATACCATGACCATCGGTCTCGATCAGGGCCGCATCCACCCCATCGAGCGATGTTCCGCTCATTAGCCCTATGACACGCAGAAACCGGCCTCGTGCATCCCGCGCTTCGGTTGCGATTTCAGATCCCGTCACGTTCAGGCTCCGCCCTGCATGGATCGCAATACGGCGTGGAGGTCACCCGCATGCGCGACCAGTGCCTGCTCCGCCTCATCGGGCGTCAGACCATGGCGAAGCAGCACCGCGCGCTTGACGTTCCCACCGGTCAGGGCGAGAGCCTCGCCGATTTCGGCATCGCTGCCGCCAGCAAGCCTGCGCACCATGCCGGTTGCCCGTCGTGCCAGCTTGGCGTTGGTGACACGCATATCCACCATCATGCCACGATAGACATGACCGAGACGGATCATGAGCGTGGTCGACAGCAGATTAAGCGCAGCCTTCTGGGCAGTACCCGCTTTCAGTCGCGTCGACCCTGCCACAGCTTCCGGCCCGGTGGGGAGCACAATACCATGCTCTGCCTCGCGCAGCAGACGCGTACCGGGGACACAGCTTATGCCTATCGTGATCGCACCGGCATCGCGGGCGAACCCGACAGCCGCACAGCTATAAGGTGTGTTGCCGCTCGCCGCGATGCCGAAAACCACGTCGTTCGGCCCGACATGATGCGCTGACATTTCCGTACGGGCTGCCTGTTCGTCATCCTCGGCACCTTCTGCCGCCCGGGAAAGCGCATGGCTGCCGCCTGCCAGCAACATGACCAGTTTTTCCGGCGGCCAGCCATAGGTGGGCGTCAGCTCCACACCATCCTGCATACCCACGCGTCCCGCTGTTCCTGCACCGACATAGAACAGACGCCCGCCGTTTCGCAGTCCGGGCAGGGCTGCTTCGACCGCGACCTCCAGCGCAGGCACGGCAGCGCGCACCAGCGCCGTGGCTGCCATCTGCGCTTCGGCGAGAGAGTCCAGAATGGTTGCGGTCGGCCAGAGCTCTATCGTCTCGTAGCGCGGATCATGATGCTCTGTCTGAAGGGATGGCGGGGTGTCATTCACGACGAGGCTCCTGTGAAACAAAATGAGAGCAGTCGGGTCCAGACGGCATGACTGCGCGATAGAGCCCCGCCCCGACAAGGTGAAACAGGATACCGAGTGGCACAAGCCAGGAAAAGGCAATGACGATACCGCCCTTCTGTCCCCATATCAGCACCAGTGCCATCATCACGAGCGCCCCCGCGAACCCGGCCATGACGGCACGCCTGCCGAGTGACGGGAGGAAAAGCGCGCAAAGAAATGCCCCGAGCGTCGGTCCATATGACCACCCCGCAACAGTCAGACCGAGAATGACCGCCGACTTGCTCCCCATCGTGAACAGGGCGGCGCCGGCAAGAAGAACACCGCCCCATAGCAGGGTCATGAAACGCGGCGCCGAAAGGGGCCCGGGACGGTAACCAAGGCTAAGCATCATACGTTCGATCCACTCTCTGGGGGCGGGGCCGAAATCGGTCAGGACGGCCCCCGCCATGGCATTGAGTGTGGAAGAAAGCGAGCCCATTGTTGCACTCAGCACCCCGGCGATAAGCAGCCCTGCAATGCCGGAAGGCAGCACATCGACAATGAAATGGGGAAACAACGCGTCAGGCGTATCGAGCCCGCGTGCTGCAAGGCTCTGGCCGCCCTGCACGATCCAGAGTTGTACGCCCAGCAGGGAAAGCGTTCCGAACAGCAACGCCACCACAATTGCACTCCCGATCAATGCCAGCCTTGCCTCGTGAAGCGAGCGTGCGGCCAGGATACGCTGCACCATCAGCTGATCCGTTCCATGAGAGGCCACAGACAGCACGGCCCCTCCGAACAGGGCTGCAAGCATCGTGAAGGGATCGCTCAGCCAGTTGGCAGATGTGAGCGGATGAAACAGGCGAAGCAGCCCGGCCTGCGCGGCTGCATGCCACCCTGTTGCCGACAGGGTGCCTGCAAAGCCGGACCAGACATAAATCACGCAGAACAGGGCGCCGAACCCGTAAATGCCGAGCTGGATCGCATCGGACCAGACCACGGCACGCAAACCGCCCAGAAGCGTGTAGAGCAGCGTGAAACCGAGAATGGCCAGCAGCACGCTCCATCGACCGAGCGGCAGCCCACTTTGAGATAATAGCCAGACCACAGGCAGCGCACCCGCCAGAAGGCGTATGCTCTCAGCCAGAAACCGCGTGACGAGAAAGGCACCCGAGGCCAGTCTTTGCATAGGCGCGCCGTATTGCCGGCCCAGCAGCATATAGGCGCTTGTCATCGACCCCTCTGAGTAGCGCGGCAGAAACCACAGGGCGACGATGCTGCGGCCTATGAAATACCCTGCCGCAATGCCGAGAAAGACCATGCCCTGCGTGTAGCCTATCCCGGGAATGCTGATGAATGTGAGGGTCGAGGTCTCGGTCGCGACAAGGGAAAAGCACAGGGCCCACCAAGGCAGATCATGATGGGCAGAAAGAAAATCCGAGGCGGAACCACGCCCTGTCCGGCTCACGCGCCAGACCAGAAGCGATAACCCGGCAAAATAGACAAGAATGACGAGACAATCGAGCAGATGCATTGGCGAGGACCGGATCCGGGGCGAGGCAGATCCCATGATGACAGCAGACAGACCTCATGCAAGCCCCGCGCCTCATACCGGGTGCGAAACAACAAAATTACGCGGCCCGTTTCTGTTTCCGGCATCTGCCTGTGCGGGACAGCGCGCCGCATCTCCTATCCCGCCGGGATTTGCAAATTCGGACGCAAGGGAGCTGCCAGACAGTGAAAATCCGCGCACTGCAAAGCAGCATATTGCAAGGCTGCGCATTACAAGACAGCCGGGGCGTCATTTCTCGATACGATGGATAACCTCATCGAGCGCATTTACGTCGATCCTGCGATCGCGAAAGGCTGCACCCGTGGGATTATGGATTTCGATCGTCTCCTTCTCCTCAAAGCTCAGTGTGGCGTGCCCGGCACTGAATTCGAGTACATGCCCGCTGATCTTCTCGTCCCTGTCGAGAAAATGGAAGTGAAACCCCGGCACCGATACGCGTCCGAAAAGCTCAGGAGTCCAGAACCCGATAAGCCTGCCTGTAATCGCCCGATGCCGGTCAACTTTCTGACCTGCCGCCACATCCTCCACGCTTCGGGTGCCGTCTCCGGCGCGCTGGGGGCGCCTGATGACAAGATCGTCGAACTCTGCCTCGATGCTTACCGCCAGAAAGATATTATCCGTGTTGATGAACCGGCGCAGCATTCCCGTAGCCGTCTCATGCGTGACAGGCCCGATCTGCTGGCTATCCTGAGCGACAAACTGCGTGACCTGCATGAAAGGCACGTCTGTTTCGACGGACAGGCAATGCAGTGTCTCGCCTGCTGTGGCCTCATGAATACGACCATTCCAGATGGTCAGTTCACCACTGATCTGCGCGGAGCATCCCAGCCCGAAAGCCCGTTCACCCTCGCAGCAGAGCGAAGCAAGCGATTTTCCGGGTTCGAAACACCCGGCCATCAGCGCCCCTATGGTTGAGAACTGCGTAATCCTGCTCATTGATATGGGCTCCTGCCGTCTATTCTGCCATCTGTTCTTTTCGAAGGCGGGTGTGAGAGACCGCCCTTTACGGGCAGAACGCGTGAGGCCCCGAAGCAGGTTTCACAAAATGGTCTGCACCGAGAGGGGAAAAGGATTGAACACCGACCAGCCGGTTCTTTGAACCAGACGCTCCAGAGCCAGCGTTCCGAGCAGCGAATTGCCTTGGCTGTTGAGCCCCGGCGACCAGACGGCCACAGAAGCAATCCCCGGCGCTATGGCCAGAATGCCTCCTCCGACGCCTGATTTACCGGGCAGACCGACGCGTATGGCGAAAGCGCCGGACCCGTCATAATGACCGCACATCATCATGAGGGCCATAATGGTACGCGCATGCGGCACGGTCGTGATCATACGCCCCGAGTGCAGATCGACCCCGCCTGTCATGAGATAGCCACCGATGGAGGCAAGCTGCCTGCATGACATGGTCAGGGCGCACTGATGAAAGTACAGATCGAGCGTATCTTCGATCGGGTTACGGATATTGCCGAATGTGCGCATGTAATTGGCGAGCGCCGCATTACGAAACCCCGTATCGCGTTCCTGCTGGGCCATGTGCTCGTCGATATGCAATCCGTCGGGTGTGCCGGATTGCAGAAGGGAAAAATCAAGCAGGGCCTGACGTGCGCCCAGACGCCCCAGACGTGTCACAAGAATGTCCGAGATGACGATGGCGCCGGCATTGATGAACGGGTTGCGCGGAATGCCATGCTCGCTTTCGAGCTGGACGATAGAGTTGAAGGCACTTCCAGAAGGTTCCTGACGGACGCGGCTCCACAGTTCGCTTCCCTCGAGTGTCAGTGCCAGCGTCAGACCGAAAACCTTGGACAGACTCTGGATCGAGAAGGCCTCGTCGGCATCTCCGGCCACATGGGCCTGCCCACCGGCATCGATCACGGCAATGCCGAATTTCGACGGATCGACACAGGCCAGAGGCGGTATGTAATCCGCCACATGACCGCGCTCGCTGATACCCTGCATTTCATGCGCGATATCGGCAACGATACTGTCGAGATCGGCCATGCCCTGTCCTTCTTGCTCTATCCTGAACGTGACCCGAGACATGGCATGCCGGACCGGACGAGACAACGCTTTCACACGCCATCGCTCCGCCTTGCGGGACATTCTTTCGACAGCCTCCTCATACCGTATGTCCCTGTCCGAAACTGCCCGGCATGGCGCTCCTCTTGCGATCATGACAGTTGAGGTCGGCGGGCTTATCTGCAATGACACGGGCATGACTGGCGGCATCAAAAGAACGGACGGGAGCAATCCGGCCCATAAGGGCTACGGAGAGGCCACCCTGCCCGATATCGACACGCAATCCGAAGGGTTCCGCCTCAATCGCGAGGCCCGTCGCAATGCGCTGATCGAGGATTACGTCGAGCTTATTGCCGACCTTCTGGCCGAAGGTCATGAGGCCCGCCAGGTCGATATCGCAACGCGTCTGGGCGTCTCACAACCCACGGTTGCGAAAATGCTAACGAGACTGGCCAATGAAGGCTATGTGCATCGACGGCCTTATCGTGGCGTCTTTCTGACCGAGCGCGGTCAGGAGATTGCAAACCAGACCAAGAAACGTCACCAGATTGTCGAGAGCTTTCTGCGCGCTCTGGGGATCAGCGAAGACACCGTGCGCGTCGATGCCGAGGGCATAGAGCATTACGTGAGCGACGAAACGCTCGAAGCCTTTGATCGCGCACTACGGCAAGGACTCGCAGACCTGGTGGCGCGCGCCTGAAACGTGCCCGGAACTTCCTTCCGATCTATCGCGCCCCGGCTTTCCAGACGAACCCGGTCTTCAATTACGTGTTATCTGCAGGAACTCGTGTGAGTTGATAAATATAGCATATTGCATATTTATGAGCCTTAGGTTTCAGTGCCCTCATGTCTCTCTCCGATGCTACCCGCCCACTGAACGGCCCTGACGACACGACGCACAACGACCCATCCCAGGACACCCCCCATTCAGGGAAGTCAGCAGGATGGAAGCTGGTGCGCGCGGTAGGACCGGAGGGCAACAGCCTGCCCGAGGTCTTCGCCTCGGTACGGGTCGGCACGCAGGACATGAGCTGGTTCAAACGTTTCATGGCCTTTGTCGGCCCCGGCTATATGGTGGCCGTCGGATATATGGATCCCGGCAACTGGGCCACCGATCTTCAGGGCGGAGCGCAGTTCGGCTATACGCTTCTCTCCGTCATCATGATCTCCAATCTGATGGCGATCCTGCTACAGGCTCTGGCAGCCCGTCTGGGCATCGTGACAGGGCGCGATCTGGCGCAGGCCTGCAGGGACCATTTTCCGCCTGCGGTCACGATGGTGCTCTGGCTGACATGCGAGCTTGCGATCATCGCCTGCGATCTGGCCGAAGTTATCGGCACGGCGGTTGCGCTTCAGCTGCTGTTTCATATTCCACTGCTAGTCGGTGCGCTTATATCCGCGTTCGATGCCTTGATCGTGCTGTTTCTAATGAACAGGGGCTTTCGCTATCTCGAAGCCTTCATCATTGCCCTGCTCACCATTATCGCCCTGTGTTTCGGTGCGCAGCTGATCGCTGCCTCGCCCCCCATAGGGGCCATGCTCGAAGGCTTCGTGCCGCGCATGGAAATCGTCACCAATCCTGCCATGCTCTATATCGCAATCGGTATTATCGGCGCGACGGTCATGCCGCATAACCTCTACCTGCATTCCTCCATCGTGCAGACCCGCGCCTATCCGCGGACAGAGCCGGGCCGGCGCGAGGCCCTGCGCTGGGCCACGCTGGACAGCACGATCGCTCTCATGCTGGCCCTCTTCATCAATGCCGCCATTCTGATCGTCGCTGCGGCTGCCTTTCATATGACCGGCCATCGGGATGTTGCCGAAATCGAAGATGCCTATCGCCTTCTCTCGCCCATTCTCGGGATGGGCCTTGCCTCGACCCTGTTTGCCATCGCGCTGCTCGCAGCGGGAACGAATTCGACCGTGACCGGCACGCTCGCAGGGCAGATCGTCATGGAAGGGTTTTTGCATCTCACCCTGCCCCACTGGGCGCGCAGGCTCATCACGCGTGGCATTGCCATTATTCCCGTCGTGATTGTGACGGCGCTCTATGGCGATCATGGCGTCGGCACATTGCTGATCTTCAGCCAGGTCGTGCTGTCGCTGCAATTGCCCTTCGCCGTCATTCCCCTGGTGATGTTCGTCTCGGACCGTCGCAAGATGGGTGCCTTTACAATCGGCCCTGCCATGCAATGCCTCTCATGGGGCGTGGCAGGTCTGATCCTCATTCTCAATTTCAAACTGCTTTACGACACGCTCGCCAGCTGAGCACACGCGACACCGCCTTTTCACTCGACAGATCTCTCAACGTCATAAAGGTACCGCCAGAACCATGTCTTCTTCGCAGCATTTATATAGCATTTGCTATGATAGAGAGCATTCAGGTTTTAATGAAGCAATTCCCTATAAAACTGCAGCCCGAAGCCTCTGCTCGGCGTTTTTCGCTCCGGGTCTGTTTTTCGCACCTGGTCTGATCGTCCTCCTTTCCGGCACTGCCCAGGCCAGCGAAGCGAAAGACCGTAATGACAGTCGATCCACGCAGGAAACAGCCCGGCCAAAAGCCCATGCGAAAGCGGGACAATCCAGCCCTCATGCGCAACAAGCCGGGTGGACCGAAACGAAAGTCCCGGCGCAGCCCGCCAAGAGCACTTCTACCGAAGCTGCGTCGGACAGCATTGTCAGGCAGCCGAAACCGGAACGCGAAGAAATTACCGTTACTGCCCATATGGATCAGATACGCGGGCGTATCGCACCGGGGCTCGGGGCCGTGTCCTATGGCATCGATCAGCGCCAGATACAGGTGACACCGGGTGGTGAGAATGCTGCATTCAGCCAGATCCTGCTGCGTCTGCCGGGCGTGGTCATGGACTCTTATGGCGAGGTGCATGTGCGCGGCGAGCATGGCGGGCTCACCTATCGCGTCAATGGTGTATTGCTGCCTGAAGGTCTCAACGGGTTTGGTCAGGAGCTGGACAGCCGTATCATCCAGTCTGTCGACCTGCTGACCGGCACGCTGCCCGCACAGTTCGGCTTTCGCACGTCGGGGGTGATCGACGTGAAAACCAAAACGGGCGATACGCTCAGGAACAATCAGTTTTCGCTCTATGGCGGGAGCTACAACACGTTTATCCCTTCCCTGCAGCTCGGAGGATCGAAAGGGAAATGGGATTACTTCCTCACCGCCTCCTACAACCGCAACGATCTGGGGATAGAAAACCCCACCAACTCCTTTCGTGCGACGCATGACTTCACGCAGCAGGAGAAGGCGTTCGGTTATCTGGCCTATCAGATCGACGATGAAAGCCGTGTGAGCTTTCTGACCAGCGCATCCTATGCGGATTTTCAGCTGCCCAACACCACAGCCCTGCCGATCCTCTATCAGTCCTCCACCATCGCGCCCGACGATCCGGACATACAGTCACGCCTTTTACGCGACGGTCAGACCGAGCAGAATTACTACGCCGTTCTTTCCTATCAACGCAGCACCGAAAAACTGAATCTGCAGGTCTCACCCTATTTCCGTTACGGCCGCATAGGCTATCGCAACGATCCGGATCGCGATCTCGCCTTTTCGGGTATTTCACAGCATGAGGTGAACGATTTCACGACGGGAGGCCTGCAGATCGATAATTCCTATGACATCGCCCCCCATCATGTCCTGCGTTTCGGCCTGCTCGGACAATATACATCCGAAAGACTGGACACGAATACGCTGGCCTTTCCGGTCGATGAGGATGGGGCACAAGCCACGACCGATCCGAAACGGATCATCGATCATGGCGGCAACTGGGCTGTGGAGGCCGGAGCCTATATCCAGGACGAGTTCCATATCACGCCGAAGCTGACCTTCAATTACGGCCTGCGCTACGACCGATTTGCATCGTCGTTTCATAATGAAGGCCAGTTGAGCCCAAGAGCGAACATGGTCTGGAAGGCCTCGCCTAGCACGACGGTCCATTTCGGCTATTCGCGTTACTTTGCGCCTCCCTCGCCTCAGTACATAACCGACGCGACCCTGCGAAAATTTGCCGGCACGACCAATGCACCCGAGACGATGCTCAACACACCGACGCGTGTTGAAAAATCGCATTATGTCGATGTCGGTATCCTGCAGCATGTCACGCATGACTATCAGATCACCCTCGATGCTTTCGGCAAGTGGGCGCGGGACCAGGGCGATCTCGGGCAGTTCGGCCGCGCCGTGATCCTGGCACCGTTCAGCTACAGGAAAGGACGTGTCTACGGCGCGGAAATCGGCAATTCATGGCGGCATGGCGGCTGGTCGATCTACGGGAACTTCTCGTTCGTGAAAACCTGGGCCAAGGATATCAATTCGGCGCAGTACCAGTTCGAGGTGGCCGAGCTGGATTATATCAGACGTCACGGGATCCAGCTCGATCACCAGGGCGAGTTCACCTCATCGGCTGGCGTTTCCTATAGCAACACCCATGATATGGCCTATCTGGATTTTCTGTATGGCTATGGCCTGCGCAGCGGCTTTGCCAATCTGGACAAACAGCCCTCCTACGCGATTTTCAATATCGGTTATGCGCATACATTCACCCATGTTCCGGTCGGTCACGCACTCAAACTACGCCTCGATGTGGTCAATCTGTTCGATCACCGCTACCAGATCCGGGATGGCAGCGGCGTGGGTGTGACACAGGCGCAGTACGGCCAGCGACGCGGGACCTTCTTCTCGATGGTCAGCAGTTTCTGAACGCCAGCGGCACACAGGCAAGACAGAGGCATCCTCACGCAGAAATGAGATGAGGATTCCGACGTTGGCAAGAATCCTGCGTTTATGCTGGGCGCCCCTTCCACCGGAGACCTGCCGATGTCCGAACGCAAGACCGTCTATCGCCCCTATCATCACCCTGCGGGGGGATGGGGTGCGCTGAAAGCGACGGCCAAGGCGCTGCTCGAACAGAGTGTGGTCACCAAGGGATCGCGTGCCCTGCTTTCCATGAACCAGCCGGGCGGGTTCAAATGTCCAAGCTGCGCCTTTCCCGATCCGACCCATCACAAGAAGATCGAATTCTGCGAGAATGGCGTGAAAGGGCTTGCGGTCGAAGCCACAAAAAAGCGCGTGACACGGGCATTCTTCGCAGAGCACAGCGTAAGCGCCCTGGCGCAGCAGAGCGATTACTGGCTTGAGGACCAGGGGCGCCTGACCGAGCCCATGCGATACGATGCACAGACGGATCATTACGTTCCGTGCAGCTGGGAGGATGCCTTCACCCTGATCGGAACGCATCTGCGCGGTCTGGAGTCACCCGATCAGGCCGAGTTCTACACTTCGGGCAGAACCTCGAACGAGGCCGCTTTCCTCTATTCGGTGTTCGTGCGCGCGTATGGCACCAATAATTTTCCCGATTGCTCGAACATGTGTCACGAGCCCACAAGTCGCGGGCTGCCCGGTGCCATAGGGATCGGCAAGGGCACAGTCGTGATGAACGACTTCGATCATGCCGAGGCCATTTTCATCGTGGGGCAGAATACCGGCACCAATTCGCCCCGCATGATGGGATTGCTGGCTCATGCGCGCAAACGCAACGTGCCGATCGTGGTGGTCAATCCCATGCCGGAACGCGCCCTCATCCGCTTTACCGAACCGCAGGATCCCGTGCAGATGGCAACCGGCGGCTCGACCGCCATCGCCACCGAATTCGTTCATATCCGGATCGGGGGCGATCTCGCCTTTTTCAAGGGCATGATGAAAGCCCTTTTTGCGCGCGACGCAGCAGGCGAGTCCGTGCTCGACCACGATTTCATTGCCACACACACAGAGGGCTTCGTCGCCCTGCGTGATGAAGTCATGCAGCATGACTGGGCCGAGATCGAACGACTGTCCGGCATAGGGCGAGAACAGATTGAGCGTGCCGCTTCGATCTACGCGCGATCCAACGCCACGATCGTCTGCTTCGGCATGGGCATTACCCAGCATCAGCAGGGCGCCAGAATGATCCAGCAGATCGCGGCCTTTCTGATGCTACGTGGCAATTTCGGCAAGAAGGGCGCTGGTATTGCACCGATACGCGGGCATTCGAACGTGCAGGGCGACCGCACGGTCGGGATCGATGAAAAGCCGACACAGGCCTATCTCGACCGTCTGCGTGATGTCTTCGGCTTTGAGCCGCCGCGCGCCCACGGCCATCATGCTGTTGATTCTGTCGAAGCGATGCTTGCAGGAACAGCGCGTGTGTTCATCGGCATGGGTGGCAATTTCGTCCATGCCATTCCCGACACCCCACGCGCCTATGAGGCCATGCGTCGGCTCGACCTGACGGTCGGTATCGCGACCAAGCTGAATCGAGGCCATATCGTGCATGGGCGCGATGCGCTGATCCTGCCTGTCGTTGCCCGCTCCGAGATCGACCGTCAGGCCACGGGCGAGCAGTTCGTGACCATCGAGGATGCCATGTCGACGGTGACGGCTTCGCGCGGCGTGCTGGAGCCGGCAAGTCCCCACCTGCTTTCCGAAGTGGCGATCGTCTGCGGCATGGCGCAGGCCACGCTGCCTGAAAGCACGATCCCATGGGCCCTCTACCCTACGGATTACGGCCTGATCCGCGACAGGATCGCAGCCGTTTATCCAGAAATCTATGCCGATTTCAACGCGAGGATACGTAACCCCCAGGGCTTTCACCTCGATATTCCACCCCGTAGACGCGTGTGGAAAACGCCTAGCGGCAAGGCCCAGTTTCTTCTCTTCCCCGGGCTCGCGGTCGATGACCGGGTGGACGATCCTGACATGCTGCGTCTGTCGACCATACGCTCGCACGACCAGTTCAACACCACGATCTACAGCATGAACGACCGCTATCGCGGGATTTTCAATACACGCATGGTCGTGTTCATGAATGACGAGGATATGGAAGCACGCGGAATCGTACAGGAGATGGTCGTCAGTCTCGAAACGATATCGACAGACGGTCATAAAAGGCGCGTGGATGATCTGGTTGCGGTCGCCTACCCCATGCCCAGAGGCGCGATTGCCGGATATTATCCCGAGCTGAACCCGCTTCTGCCACTCAATCATTTTGACGAGATCAGCGGGACACCGGCAGCCAAATCGATCCCCGTGCGCGTTATCTGCCCTGCACAACCACCCGTTCTTGCAAAGTCACCCGTTCTGTCGCCGGAGGGAGCGTCATGACGACAAGACCAGACAGTCTCGTTACCGCCCATGTTCTGCGTCATGCCATCGAGATCGGAACCGAAGGCATGCAGGAGCGGATCGAACTCGGCATTGCCGAGGAAATTCCTCTGAAGCTGATTTTCAACGAATTCCATATTCATGCCGTCATGATGGTCACGCCGCTCGACCTGCATGATTTCGTGCTGGGCTTCGTGCTCACCGAAAAGATCATAGCCAGTCCGGCCGATCTGATTTCCTGTCATATCGAACGCCAGCATGACGAGTTATGCGCGCATATTCGTATTTCAGGGGCTGATTTCAGCCGTCTGATCCGTCGCGGTCAGCGTCTTCTGACTGGCGGAAGCTCCTGTGGCCTTTGTGGTGTGACCTCACTTGAGGATATTGCCAGCGCCACGCCGATCCTGCCTGCCCATTCCATTCCGGTCGCGGCCATACGCAAGGCCCTCAGGGCTCTCCCCGAACATCAGGTCCTCAACCGTCAGGTTCATATGGTGCATGCCGCGGCATGGGCGGCGCCGGATGGAGAAATCCACTATGTGCGCGAGGATGTGGGACGCCATAATGCGCTCGACAAACTGATCGGCGTACTGAGCCAGTCGCCCCGCGACCCGGGACGCGGATTTTGCCTGCTGACGAGCCGCTGCTCATATGAGATGGTCGAGAAGGCTCTTACCATCGGGATATCGACCCTCGTGGCCATCTCGTCACCGACAGATCGCGCCATACAGATTGCCCGTCGGGCAGATATGACCCTGATCGGCAATGCCCGACCGGACCGCCTCGCCGTATTCTGCGGTGGACACCGCCTGATAAGACCGGAGACCGTCGAGATGCTGTCGACATGAATGTGCCTGCCCATAACGTTCTTTTTGCTTTCGAACAGGATTTCGCAGGGACGCTACGCTGCATTCCCATGTGTGTCCGGCTCAAGCTGGATCTGGTCAGAATAAAAATGAGCCTGCGGCAATGGAGCCAGATCGGCGCCGATCAGCGTCGTGTTCTGCTCGATCTGCCCTGTACGACGCCCGAACAGCAGCACGTTTATCGCGATACGCTTGTTGCTCTGATCGAACGTCACTGCGACGAGCCGGTAAAGGAACTGGTGAAGCACGACGATGCGCTGTGGCAGGACGCGGGCGCGGTGCCAGAATGCGTCATAGCCCAGGCCACCAGCGATCATGTCGATCCGCCGTCATGCGATTCATGGCAGGCCCTGAACCCGCTACGCCGTTTCGCTCTCGTCAAACTCGCCCGCTCGAAGCATGAAAACGAGAATTTCGTTCCCGCCATGCGTGAATTCGGTCTGCTATCAACTGAAATGTGACCGCGGTGAACTGTGACCAGAGGCAGGCTCAGGAAACAGTCATCGCTGCGCGAGGATCCTCGGCCAGCCTCGACAGATCCTCGCGCGTATTGACGTTGAAGAAAGGGTCATGAGACGTTGCGTCAAAAATGACGGTTCTCATACCGAGGGCCGATGCAAAGGGACGCACGGCCAAACCATGGCGATCCCCGGATAGCGCTGCTTTTTCGAGTATCTCTCGTAGTAGAGTCAGGCCTGAAACAGGCCACAACGCGATCAGAGGATGGATACGCTCATTGCTTTGTGCACAGGCGGGCACCCGACCAAGACGCGTCACGAGATCACAGGGAAGAAACGGAGTGTCGCCCGCTACGGTAAGGACTTTCTGCCTGCCACGCCCTGCTGCCCATTCGAGCGCTGAGAGAATACCTGAAAGGGGGCCACGGTCAGTCTGACGATCCAGCAGGACAGGCAGACCGAAGGCTGAGAGTTCCACCTGCTCTTTGCGTGCCGCAATGGCGAGAGCATCGGTTTGCCGGGCCAGCCGCCTGATGATCTCCGCAAGAAGCGTACCATCTCCCAACGGAAGCAGGGACTTGGTGCATCCGCCAAGCCTGCTCCCTCGACCACCCGCAAGGATGACGGCATCGACCAAGGTAATCTGCCTTAATGCGGCCCGCCCGGCTGCATGACCGGTTGGGGCACACCCGGTGGGACAGGATGCGGGCGATGCCTATGATGACGCACCAGTGGCGGAGGCGGAGGCGGTGGCGGAGGAGCGACCTGAACAGGTCGGAAGGGCGGCGGTGCCTCGCCCCTGTGATAATATGGGCCCTTGTAATTATTGTTGAGCTGCGAGGAGTTCAGCTGATCGATCATGCTGTTCCCGGTTCCGTCAGCATAGCGGGGTGAGGCAACCGGCCCCTGCCGTGCCATGGCAACCGATGGAGAAGCGAGCAGCAATACTGCAACGAGCGACTTGAAATGACGGTTCATAATGTCGGCCCTTTGGTGACGGATCCGTCCGAGACAGGCTTGCCGCGCTGCCAGACCTGAGAAATCAGATCGACATCTGATATGGTGCGATCCGGCGCACCGTCAATGACGAGAAAATCCGCACGCTTACCTGGCGCAATGACCCCACGATCCTGCAAGCCAAGCAGGAGCGCTGCCTTCTGGGTAGCGAGATTGATGGCCTGCAAAGGGGTGAGACCGGATGCGACCAGAAGCACAAGTTCGCGATGTTCGGCAAAGCCGGGCAGACGCAGCGGCGTGGCACCGGAATCCGTACCGAAACCGATATTCACACCGGCCTTGTAGAGCGCCAGAACGTTATGCTCATTCATCAGCAGCGCCCTGTGTGCCGCCTCTGTCGCGGGTTTTGCGCGTGTCTCCCTGCGCCAGTCCTCGCGGGCAACCGTCTCGCGCAGAGCGGGTGACATGGCATTGCGGGCGACGGGCTGCGTGAGCGTTTCAGGATGCTCAGCGAAATAATAGGTCGATTCATCGAGCGCGAGCGTCGGGATATACCAGGCTCCTGTCGTTCTGAGCTGGGTGATCAGGGTCTGGTCCACCGGCTTGTCCCGAACACCATGCGCCAGAATATCTGCGCCATGCTGAAGCGCCATATGCGCCAGATCGAGATCGTGGATATGCACGGCAACACGCAGATGACGCCTGTGCGCCTCCATGATCGCAGCCTGCCAGACGGGCGCCCCCAAAAGCGGTAGAGGGGGCTTTCCAGGGTTTGTCAGACGCAGGTCGTCGAGCCAGATTTTAACGAAATCGGTCCCTTCATCGGCCATGCGATCGACTGCCTGCCTTGCCTCCTGAGGCGTCGAGGGGCGAAAAATCTGGTCCCGGCCCATATGATCGATCATTGCTTCAGGCGGCATACCGCCGGGCGCGCCGATGCCCTGATCCACGCCGAACAGGTCAGCGCCGGAATTGGTTCCCTGATGCTGCTCGCGCCTGAGCTGATCGAATAGCGGCGATTTGTTCAGGCCGAGCGAGGTAACAGTGAGCACACCGTAGCGTGCATACTGGTCCAGAGCAGCCAGAATATTTGCGCGTGTATAATTGGCCGATGCGGCCTTCATCCCATTTACGAGACCGACGTGACTATGATCGCTCACAAGGGCCGGCATGATCGTCTTGCCGGCAAGATCGATCGTTTTCATGGTCTCGGGAATTCCTGCCCCCCTGGGCGTATCGGGACCCAGAGACACGATCTGGCCGTGGTCGACAACCATCGTCATACCGGTGCGGGCTTTTGCTCCCGTTCCGTCGATGACACGCATATGGGTGAATGCAACTGGCTCCGCATAAGCGGCAACAGTGAAAACAGATGCCCCAAGCAAAGGGAGCAACGCCAGGCCACGCCTCGTCCGAGTGCCGGCAATCCGGCCTGAATACTGCATGACGGCTCCTCCTGCCCTTTTCCACGCTTATGCCCGGACGCTTGCCCGGATTGCGCCCGCCACTTCTGTGATGGCGGACACCGATCCCGATCCTCTCGGACAATCTGTGGATCATCCGCAAAGGAACGCTGCAGCGGAAAGAGGGATCCCACTCACGAACCACCTATCCTATCTGTGAAGGATAGTTCCCAGTTCGAAAGAAACGGACACGCTGTGCAACAGTTAAGGAACGGTGTGATCGAAGCCCTTTGGCGAGAAACCGGAGGGACGACCGTAAAACAAGGAGCGTTTCATGTCGCTTACCCCTCAGGTCAAAGCCATTCTCGACAACTACGAGTCCGACAACCCCGGCACCAAAGCCAATCTGGTGCGCCTGATGAACACAGGTGTTCTGGCCGGTACGGGCAAGCTCGTCATTCTGCCAGTCGATCAGGGTTTCGAACATGGACCGGCGCGTTCCTTTGCTGCCAATCCTCCGGCTTATGACCCGCATTACCATTTCTCGCTTGCAATTGAGGCGGGTCTGAACGCTTTTGCAGCCCCTATTGGCATGCTCGAAGCTGGCGCCTCGACCTTTGCCGGTCAGCTTCCTCTTATCCTGAAATGCAACAGTTCGAACTCCCTCGCGACCGAAAAGAACCAGGCTGTGACAGGCACGGTTGCAGATGCGTTGCGACTGGGGTGTTCGGCCATCGGGTTCACGATCTATCCGGGTAGCGAATACTGCTTCGACCAGATGAACGAACTGCGCGAACTCGCTCAGGAGGCCAAGGCGGCCGGGCTGGTGGTGATCGTCTGGAGTTATCCGCGCGGTCCGATGCTGGACAAGGCCGGTGAAACCGCCATCGATATCTGCGCCTATGCCGCCCATATGGCGGCGGAGTGCGGTGCCCATATCATCAAGGTCAAGCCACCCACCGATGTTCTGTCCCTTCCGGCAGCGAAAAAAGTCTATCTGGACGAGAAGATCGATATATCCACCATGGAGGCGCGTGTGCGCCATGTGGTGCAGTCGACCTTTGCAGGGCGTCGTATCGTCATCTTCTCTGGCGGAGAGCATGAAAGCACCGACGCGCTGCTCGATACCATCCGCGGTATCAAGGCAGGTGGCGGTTTCGGATCGATCATCGGACGCAACACGTTCCAGCGCCCGCGGGCGGAGGCGCTTGCCCTGCTCTCATCGATAACCGGTATTTTCAAGGGCTGAGGGTCAGCCCTGTCCGGCGGCCTCATAGGCGTCGATAATCTGGTCGGTGGGGCCGTCCATACGGATGCGTCCCCCTTCCATCCAGATGATACGTGTGCACCACTGGCGTAATATGGGCATGGAATGCGACGTGACGACCAGAATACGCACGCATTCGATCAGCCGCGTCAAACGTTCGCGTGCCTTCTCCTGAAAATGACTGTCTCCCGCCATGAACCATTCATCCATGAGCAGGACCTCCGGGCGTGGTGCCGTGGCAAGACCGAAGCCAAGGCGTATCGCCATACCCGATGAATAGTGACGCACTGGCAGGTCCAGAAATGCGCCGAGCTCGGCGAACTGCTCCACGTCGCTCTCAAGGATCTTTGTCTGTTTGTCGGACAGGCCAAGAATACGGCCATATAGCGTGATATTCTCGCGCCCTGTGAGATCGGTATTCATACCGGCCTGAGGGCTGAGCAGGGCGTGGACCTGCCCCTCGACCTGCATTGTCCCCAGCGGTGATTCGTAGATACCGGCGAGCGCACGCAGCAGTGTCGATTTGCCGGCACCATTATGACCGATCAGTCCGACACGTTCACCCGACGCAATCGAGAGGCTCACATGATCGAGCGCCACGACCACAGTCGTATCTGCCTGGCTCACAATACTTCCGCCCACGGCCTGACGGTTCGTCAGTTTCTCACGCACGCCCTTGAACAGGCTCTTTTTGAACGACCGCGCACTCCCATGAAACATGGGGTAAACCAGAGAGTAATCCTCAAGGGTGATGGAAGACATCGCACTCAGACCCAGAAAGCCAGACGCGCGCGCGTTCTGGCAAATGTCATGAAGCCAAGTCCACACCAGACCGCACTGACCGCGCAGGCAATGGCGATCATCAGCGGGCTGGGCAGATGCCCCAGGATCGGGCCGCGCACGAGCTCCATCATGTCATAAAACGGGTTGAGCAGCAGATAGCGCGCACGCGGCCCGAGCTGGCCGGGCTGCCAGATGATGGGCGTAACGTAAAAGGCAATCTGCATGAAGGCCGCCACAACAGGAGTAATGTCGCGGAATCTGGCACAGAACGGTCCAAGCAGCAGACAGGCCGCATAACCGTTGAGGACCCACAGCAGAAGACCGGGAAGCGCGGCCAGACTGATGAGCCCAGGCCAGACGCCATAAAGCACGAAAACACCGATTGGCACGATAATGCTATGCGCAAAGACAATCATGTTGCGCACAAGCAGCCTGATTGCCTGCACGGTATAGGGAAGCTTCATCGCATGGATGGTCGCTTCTGCATCGACGAAACAGGTGCAGGATTCCTGTAAAAGGCTTGCCAGCCCGACCTGCCACAAGGCCATGGAAAGCGAGAGAAAGGGCAGATAATCGCGCAGAACCATATGGAACAGACGGGCATAGATCACGCCCATTGAAGCCACCATGATCAGAGCCGACAGCGTGAGCCAGAACGGCCCCAGCACCGAGCCGCGATAACGCAAACGGATATCCGTCCATCCAAGCGTTGCGGCAAGACGCCATGAGCGCAATCCCAGAACAATATCCTGCCACGCAAGGGCATATCGACTCTGACTCATGTCCCTCCGGGGCTTTCCAGGTTGTCTGTCATCGGGCAGGCGCCGCAAACCGGAACGCTCAGGTCAATTCGCCTAGCGGATAAGCCCTTTTTTCGCAACTGCGCCAGTGCAACTGCACCAGTATTGCCCTCGTCCGATGCAGGTCAGCCGTGACTCCCGCGCAGCAGAGCAAACCGGCAGAGGCCGCCATCGTCTACGGAAGATCGGAAGACTGCAATTTTTGGCTATCTTTCCGGCGCCACGCTCCGTAGTTTTGCCTTATTCCTGCCCCAGATTACGGATCACGCTCGGTTGCATCAGGTGAAACCCATCATGGCTCCTTCCCGTCATTCGACCATCCAATCCGGACAACAAGAATCCGGCCGGTCTCGTTCTGCGGGAATACCCCCCACGAGAATGCTCCTGATCACGGGAGCAACGGCGCTCCTGGCAGCCTGCGCCACCACGCCGCAGCGTCCGCAAATGCCCGTCGCGCAGGAAGCTGCCGATTATCGCCAGCATGCGAAATCCTATTACGCTCCGCCCGGTCCGCCGGAAGACCCCTGGGGACCTTATATCGAGGAGGCCTCGCAGCGTTTCGATGTGCCGAGCGTCTGGATCCGCTCGGTCATCATGCAGGAATCGGGTGGCCGTCTTTATGACCGAAACGGTCAGTTCACCACATCCGCCCCGGGCGCGATGGGACTGATGCAGCTCATGCCGCCCACCTATGACGACATGCGCACGCAGTACAGTCTGGGCGACGACGCCTACGACCCGCATGACAATATCATGGCGGGGACGGCCTATATCCGGCAGATGTACGATATCTACGGCTCGCCCGGCTTCCTTGCGGCCTATAATGACGGTCCGGGCAGCCTCGATTCCTATCTGCGTCGCGGGCGTGCGCTGCCACGCGAAACGCGGCGTTATGTAGCCCATGTCGGCCCACAGATCGCAGGCGTATGGCCGCGCAATCGCTCCGCCGCCGACCTTCTTGTCTCGCAGCACGATCCTTCGGCTGCAACCATGGTTGCCCAGAACGATAGCGAGACGGCTTCTGTGCGTGCCGCCTGGCGCAAACAGGCCCAGAGCGCGACCTATACTGCAGACCAGCAGGATATGCAGGTGGCCGAAGCCCCGGCTTCGAGCCGCGCCTCGGTCAGCTCCGCATGGGCTGCGCGCGGGATTGCCCCGACGCCGGCACCCGTCCAGATGGCAAGCGTGAGCACACCGGCCTCACCCGATAATGTGGCGCAGGCCTGGGCAGGGCGTGCCCCCGTTCAGCCGATCCCGGTGGGGCGAAGCCTTTCGGCAGAACCCGTTCTTGCCGTCATGACGCCACGTCCTGCGCGTCAGATCGCCCGCTCTGCGCCGGCGATCACACCGGGCAACTGGGCAATCCAGGTCGGAGCCTACAACTCCGCCGTGCAGGCCACACGCGCAGTGGCGCAGGCCCAGAATCATGCCGGAACTTCGCTGACGGGCGCGCGTAGTCAGGTGTCTACGGTGCAATCAGGACGGGCCCATCTTTACAGGGCTCGTCTCGTCAATCTTTCACATGACAATGCCGTGGCTGCCTGCCGGAAGATGGGCCGCGACACGCCCTGCGTGGTCGTCTCTCCGGGATCATCGTTCTGACCCTGATCTCTGCGGAGTCTTCCATGCCCCGTCGTCTTTCCTTCGCTCCTGTGGCCGGTTTTCTGGCCGCCTTCCTGCTTGCCTCTGCACCCGCAGCCCATGCTGCGCTGAAACAGGGGAGCGAAGCCCCCGATTTCACGCTTCCTGCCACGCAAGATGGGCATGAAATGAGCTACACCCTGCGTGATGCTCTCAAAAAGGGGCCGGTGGTGCTGTATTTCTACCCGGCAGCCTTCACCAAGGGCTGCACTGCCGAGGCTCATGGCTTTGCCGATGCCATACCCCGTTTCACAGCACTTGGTGCGACCGTCATCGGCGTGTCCATGGACAACATCCACAAGCTCGACGATTTCTCGGTCAGTCAGATCAAGGGTCAGTTTCCGGTCGCTTCCGATACCGACGGCAAGGTCACGCGGCTTTACGACGCAAAAATGCCCATGCTCGATATCGCCCAGCGCGTGACCTATGTCATCGCCCCTGAGGGACAGATCATTGCGACGATCAGTTCCGAATCACCGGGTAATCATGTCGAGAAATCTCTGGCAGCGCTCCAGACATTCAAGACAGACACTATGAAAAACCGGAAGAAATGAGGTTTCCCGGCCCATTGACGGGCCGGACAGTCTGACATGACCGAACGCTCGACACGCCATCATGTTGGCGCATCCCGCCCTCTTCGCCTGCAAGACGACGTCAAAAGCACAGCCATCTATGACGGACCGGGCGAATGTTACCGCTATCGTCTGCACCGTGTGTGGGACCCTGCCCTCCCCTGCGTCATGTGGCTGATGATGAACCCGTCTGTCGCGACCGAATATGGCGACGACCGCACAGTCGCCAAATGCCACCGCTATGCACGCGCGTGGGGCTACGGGTCGATGTTCGTTGGTAACAGCTTCGGGTATCGCTGCACCGATCAGCGACGCCTGCTTGAGGTGGAAGACCCGTCAGGTCCGGGCAACGATGCAGCCCTGCTCGACATGGCCAAGGCAGCAGATAAGGTCGTTCTGGCTTATGGTTCGCCCACGCACCCTTCCTTGCGACAGCGCGGCAATCAGGTTGCCCTGCTTCTGCACCGTGCAGGAATAGAATTATCAGTGCTGAGACTGAGCAAGGGCGGACGACCTGAACACCCGCTCTATCTACCTTCAACGCTAGAACCGGTTCGTCTCGACGATGCGTTTTTTCGCGCACTCGAAGGATAGCTTGAGGCGTGTAACTCTGTCAGAACAGGGGTCAGAACGGAGACCAGCTCTCCGTTCTGACGGGATCTCTCTTATTTCTCGGTGATCTGGTACGTCAGAACCACATGATTGTCGTGGTTGGGCTGTGTGGCCACTGGCTGGATCTGCACACCCAGATCGTGCTTCTGATAGACTTTCTGGATTGCCACGGTGTCTGCACTGGCCGCCTCGGCTGTGACCGTCGCACCCGGGCGCAGTTTCGTTGCTGCTTCGAGTTCGGCGGTTGGCACTTTCTTGTTGCCCGTGAATTCCACCTTGTCGAGCACGAATGGCGCAGGTGCTGCAGCCTGTTCCGGTGCCTGCTCCTCGATCACGAGATAGAACTGCACCGTGTTCTTGACGAAGCGTTCCTTCTCGCTGAATTTGGCGCCCATATTCTTGGCTTTGTAGAGATCTGCCACTTTCTGCACACCGGCATCGAGCTGATCGCGCGTGACCGTATCGCCAACATGATAGGGCAGTGCAGCCATGATCTCATCGGTCGGGATTGCCTTGTTTCCCTCGACTTTCAGAACCTTGAGCGTCAAAGGCGCATCGGCAGCGGGCGCGCTGGCCGCATTGGCTGAGGCAATAAGCGCCGGGGGGGCCGGCCCGAGTGCGGGCAGGCAGGGAAGCACTGCGGTACCGGCCATAAGAGCAAGACCGGCAAAAGCTAGGCGGGAATTCGGCTTCATGATGTCGTCCTTCTGAACAGGCTCATTCTGAACAGAAGGATCATAGGCATCTTACGGGGGAGTTGGCAAAACACGTGAGGACAGAAGCACTGTCTTGGGGTTTCTGCTTATCACAGGCCGTCACAGGCTCAGCACGCGCCTCGGTTAACCCGCTTTGGGACGAACCTGTCCGTCTTTCGCGGTATATGCGTCCAGGCAGACTGCGTTATCGGACTGCCCGGATGAAAATCAGCCTTCCATTTCGGCTGGCATGGCCGGACGGACGTCGGGGCCGATCTGCGCCCCGGTGGCGCGCACATGCTCACGATCCCAGCGCTTCGCCAGCGGCAGCAGGCAGACAAGAAGGCCAGTGAGGACAAGTCCGGCCAGAAACAGATCGCGGAACAACGGAACATAGAGCGCAGCCGCTGCAGCCCCTGTGGCCGGCGTGCCGGTCGCCGCAGCGAAATTCGCAACCAGACTACCCGCATACATCGCGATACCCCAGAGCAGGTAAAGCGAGCCCATCATGAAACCACTGCTCTCTGCCGCCGTGTAACGCGCGATAATGGCCAGACCGAGCGCCATGGTAAGCAGTTCGGCCACAGAGATAAGACCGTAACCGAGCACCATGACCCAGGCAGAGACGAGGGGTTGTGCATGGGCTGCTGCGATCCACCAGATCAGAAAGCCGATCGTGACAAGACCGAAGCCCAGAACCATCTTGTGTGCCAGAGACAGATCGCGCCCCTGCGCCGCGAGACGGTTGTACAGAGCGGCAAGGAACGGGCTCGCCAGCATGATCCAGATCGGGTTAAGCGCCTGGAACTGGCCGGCGCTCAGATGCACCAGTGTCACGCCGCCGATACGCAGATCCCCATCGACAGCACGCAGCGCAAACAGGGTCAGCGAAGTCATCATCTGCTGATAGAAAATCAGATAGGCCATGCTTTCGAGGCAAAGCAGAAAGGTCAGACGCAGCCCGGGACGTGCCGCAGCGCCCGAGCGCAGGTAGAGCCGCCCCCACAGGAATGCAATGGCAAGGCTTGCAGCCCAGACGCAAAGCCTTGCAATGCCCGGGCTGGCGATAATACCGGTGAGGATGAGGACGGTCAGGAAAAAACCGCCCAGAACGATCAGGAACGGCTTGAGCTGAAACGGACCCTGATCGAGTGCCGATCCGGCATGGTGGATCCAGCGGCGACGCCAGAAATAATAGAAAAGCCCCACAACGAGACCGCCCGAACAGGTCAGGAAGGCACTGGCCGGGCCGTATTTGTCCTGAAGCAGAGGGGTGATGAGCATCGAGACGGTCGAGCCGACATTCACCGACATGTAGTAGATGGTGAACGCAGCATCCAGCGCGGCATCGTCCCCTTCATAGATGCGTCGTACCAGATTGGCGGCGTTGGGTTTGAACAGGCCGTTACCTGCCGAAATCAGCGCCATGGCCAGAAAAAGCAGGGAGCGGTGCTGGTCTGCCAGCGCCAGAGCCGCATAGCCGAAAACGAGAGCGAACGCGCCCATCAGCATGGTACGGCGTGGCCCCAATATGCGGTCACCCGCAAAGCCGCCAAGAACCGGGGTAATATAGGTCAGACCGACGAAAGCCGCGATCATGACATTGGCAGCCACATCGCTCAGCCCCAGACGCTGGACCAGATAGAGGGTGAGAACGGCCTGCATGCCGTAATAGCCGAAGCGTTCCCACAGCTCGATCGCGAACACGACCGAGAAGGCCTGTCGTCGCGTCGGAAGCTCCGGGAGAGAAGATGCGCTCATGAAGGGGTTCCGGGGTCAGGAGTCAGTTCGATCGCCCGGAGATATCACACTCCCCCGTGATGGAAAGCCTAAAGTCCTGACCAGATCCCCGAGATTCTCATTCCGCCATAGCAAAGAGCTACGAGGAGGGCGGTGGAGAGCATGGCCACCATTGCCCCGAGCACCTCACGCGTGAAGATCATCTTCCAGTCGAAGAAGCCCGCGCGACGCACCATCATCACGCGTCCTGTGCTTCTTTGGCTGTCTCTGCCTCACGCTTTTCGGCAAAAAACGCTTCAAGCTTGGGATCGACCTTGCCGATCTTGACCTGGAGGGTGACGTAAAGATTACCGGCCTTGTGTTTGCCATGCTCGGCAACACCGCGCCCACCAAGACGCAATACGGTACCCGTATCTGAATGGGGAGGCACCTTCATGGTCACCTGCCCTTTGGGAGTCGGGACGACGATCTTTCCACCCAGAATGGCCGTTTCCAGATCGACCGGCACGCTCGCCCTGAGATCGCGCCCGTCCCGGGTATAGACCGAGCTTGGCGTAACCGAGATGGTGATCAGCGCATCGCCTGCAGGTGCGTTTTCACCCACACCCGGTGCACCCTTGCCAGCAAGGCGCAGCGTCTGCCCGTCTTCGATCCCCGCCGGGATCTTGACCTCGACCGTGCCCGCTTCCGGCAACGTCACGCGACTGGTCGTTCCCAGAACCGAGTCCTCGAACGAAACAGTCAGCGTGTAGGAACGATCGGCGCCGCGACGCGAGCGTCGACGCCCGTTGAAAGGCCCATTGCCGAAATCGGCACCGGTCCCACCGCCGCTGAACATATCCGAGAAAAAGGCCCCGAGATCTTCCTGACTGAACTGGGCTCCACCCGGTCCACCACCGGGGCCCTGACCATGGAAACCCTGGCCGCCACCGAACCCACCACCGCCGAAGGGGCCGCGTTCATTGCCCTCCGCGTCGATCTCGCCCCGGTCGAAGCGGGCGCGCTTTTCCTTGTCGCCCAGAATGGCGTAGGCCGCACCGACGGCCTTGAAGGCCTCTTCGGCTTTTTTATTGTTCGGATTGTGGTCGGGATGGTGCTCTTTGGCGAGCTTGCGATAGGCACTTCGGATTTCCTTATCCGTCGCGCCACGCGTCAGGCCAAGCGCTGCATAAGGATCTTTCACGCCGGTTTCCCCTTGTTTATCGTGAATACTACAGAAATCATGAGTTTTATGTTGTGACAGATCTGCGTAAATCAAGAGACCATAAGCAGGCTTCGCCACATAAACGGATCGGCTATGCGCCCTAGCGCGAAAATGCCTTGGCCAGAATGCTCTGCTTGGCAGCCTCGATCGGCAAGGACGTATCGCGCAGGGCCATGCCCTGCCAGCCAGCGCCCATGGCCGTATAAAGCGCTACGGTATCGTGCAGGCGGGCCGTGCGGGCCACGGCTTCGCGATCCTGCGCACCAAGAAGCGTGCGCTGCGTGGTCAGAACATTCAGATAATCGGTCAGACCTGCTGCATACAGGCGTCTGGCACGATCCGCCGCAAGGCCACTATCGATCGAGGCCTGATGAAGCTGGGCCACATAGTGATCGTTGTGGAGCCAGGACGTCATGGCATCTTCCACCTCGCGGAACGCATTGAGAACCGTCTTGCGATAGGTCAGCCGGCTTGCCTCGGCACGTGCGCGCGCCTCGACCACCTGTGAGGTAAAGCGCCCACCATGCATGATGGGCAGTGTCGCCAGCATCATGAAAGACCAGCTCATCGCGTTCACCTGAAACGCCTGGTACATGGCCGAGGCATTTGGATTGAAGTTCAGAGGTATGGAAAATTTGGGATAGAGCTGCGCGACAGCCACACCGATACGGGCCGTTGCTTCGGCATAGCTGCGCTCTGCAGCACGTATGTCGGGCCGGTTTGCCACAACGATCGAGGGAAGCGTTGCAGGAAAACG
Source organism: Asaia lannensis NBRC 102526 (assembly GCF_024054035.1). Classification (GTDB taxonomy): domain Bacteria; phylum Pseudomonadota; class Alphaproteobacteria; order Acetobacterales; family Acetobacteraceae; genus Asaia; species Asaia lannensis. The sequence goes on along the minus strand of NZ_JAMXQU010000005.1, from coordinate 94,840 downwards.
TGGCATGACAGGCAAAGAAGCCGTCCCGTTGGGCAAGGCTTCCAGCTCGGCCTTGAGATCGCCGGGCATGTCGCCAAGAAGAACGCTGACCCCGTGGCTCAGCGTATCGACCTGTGCCTGGAGCGGTTCGAGCGATGCCGTTTCACTATCGAGTTCGCTCTGCGCCTGCGCGATCTGAAGCGTATTGCCGATCCCCTCCAGATAGAGGCGCTTGGTCAAATCGACTTCGTTCTGGGCGTTCTTCACATTGGCCTGCGCAATTGACAGACGCAGCTGCGCACCGCGCAGCGAGATATAGGCCCGAACCAGATCTGAAAGCAGTGTCATCAGGGTCGTGCGGCGGTCTTCGATACTGACATCGATCGCGCGTTCGCTCGCCTCGACTTCACGCCGGATACGACCGAAAGCATCAATCTCCCAGCTGGCCTGCGCCCCATAGGTCAGCACCGAGGCCTGAGGCCTGTTCTGAGGATTGCCGGGGCGTATCGGCCAGTTATCGATATTGAGCGAATAGCGGTTCGTTCCACCGCCAGCATTGGCATCGAGCTGCGGATACCAGGCGGAGGCCGCCTCTTCACGCATGGCCCGTCCGGCAATGATCCGCTGATCGGCAATCAGAAGATCGTAATTGCCCTTGATGGCCTGAGCGACAAGCTTGTTCAGCAGCGGATCGTTATACTGCCCCCACCACTCTTTCATCTCGGACTCGGTCTGCGCAATCTCGTCCGCCGTGGCGGCATGATCGGTCTCGACAAAGCCATCGGGCAGCTTCATGCGGTCGGGTTTGTACGACGGCCCGACCGTGCATCCGGCGAGCAGCGTCGTGGCGAGTGAAAAGGCAGCCAGCCTGCGCGAGAACGACACCATGATCAGAGATGATTCTGGAGCCAGGTGGTCAGACGTCCACGCTGACCCTGTGGAGGCGTTCCCACTGTAACCGTGCAGGTCATGCCCGCCGCCAGAATGACTTCGGGAGGCAGACGATCGAGATGGATACGAACGGGAATACGCTGTGCAAGACGGACCCATGTGAAGATGGGGTTCACATCCTGCAGCCCAAGCTTGTCGGGTGAGCCATTCTGGTCGTTGATACCGCGCGCAATGGAGACGACATGGGCAGGGATGATCTCGCGATATCCCATCAGTTTGACACGTGCGACATCGCCCACATGCACGCCCCACATCTTCGTTTCCTCGAAATAGGCGTTGATCCAGAAACTGTCTGCGTCGATCACGGCCATACGTGACTGTCCCTCATGCGCATAATCGCCAACGCGCAGATTGAGGTTCGTGACATACCCCTCGACCGGCGAATAAACGATGGAGCGCTGCAGGTTCAGGCGGGCCACGTCGAGTGCCGCGCGTGCCGCGTTGACGGCATCCTCCTGCGTCTCGACATTCGAGTTGTAGATTTCCTGCTCTTCGGCAGACACAATACCATTCAGCCCCATACGGCGCTTGGCATCGTTGCGACGCAGCTTGAGATCTTCCTCGGCGCTGGCCAGATGCGCTTCCGCTTCCTTGATGGCCAACCTGAATCGCACCGGATCGATCACGAAAAGCGGGTCGCCACGGTGGACGAAATCGTTATCGTGAACGGGCACACTGACGACAGTGCCCGAAACTTCGGGCGCTGCATCGACCACATAGACGCGCACGCGGCCATCGCGCGTCCAAGGAGCGATCATATAGGTCTCCCAGAGCGTATAGCCGAGCAGGAGCGTCACCCCGAGCACTGCAAATGTCAGGAAGACTCGGATCAGCGTACGGGCGAGCAGCACGGAAAACATTCCTCGTGAGGGACAGGGATGACGTCTGAAGCAAGGTCGAGCACGGCACTGCCAGAGAGAGCGGTCGTGCTGCAGGCAGCGCGCTCCTGGCGTTTTCTCTCATTGCGCGATCGGGTGCATCGGCGTGTTCTGTAAAGGCACTCAGACATAAAGCACCAGCAGGCACAGAACGCAGACGTAGAGCGCCACTTCGAACAGGGCGACATGCCAGAACCATTCTATGGCACCTGTGCGCCAAAGAACGAGCCGGATCAGAAGTGTGACGGGAAGGGCGGCAACCGAATATACGGCGATCGGAGAAATCAATACGCCGAAAAGATCGAATTCCGCGAGCATCTGCCTCCCTCTTCCTTCCAGATTCTACCTTGCGGGATCAGAAGGAGAGAAGCACAGGGACCGGCAGCACCGACAGTCTTTTCTGGGACCGTCAGACCGCCGGAGCACAGACATCAAAATACCTGACCCAACCCGATCGGCCTCCGGAGTCTTCGTCCGGGGGCAACTGAAGCAAGGTCATAGGGGAAACAGGTTGCCACCGCCATAACCGAAACCTGAAATTTGCATAAGATTTCTTGTGATGACGGGCAGCAAGGGCAGACCGGGTTAGCGTCGCGCGAAAATGTTCCGCAGGACGTCGATCAGCTGCCTGCCGGTAAAACGACCGATCGGCCCGACCAGCAGACCCATCAGCGTGGACAGGGCCAGCGTCTGTTTGAACTCGATGAACTTGCGATCACGGCGCAGACGCGCCTCGAATTCAACAGGGTCGGCGACGTTGCGTGTGCCAAGCAGACCGAAGATGATCACGAAGAGCAGATCGAGACCGAGTACGGAGCAGGCTGCGGCAAATGCCGAGAAATGCAGAACGCTGTAGGCGAACGCCCATAACACGGCATGAAAGGAAACCAGCGCGAACAGGCCAAAGATGGCGGCAATAACGAAATAGGCCACACGACGACCGATCCGCATCGCTACGCGCTGCAGAACCTCGCCTTGAGCCTGAAGGGCTTCTTGCCCGACATCAATGACCTTCATGAAGAGTCGCTAGCCTTTATCGTGAAACGCCCCGGAGCAGGGCCCGTATGAACGGACCCATGGCAGACCGTTCTGGCCTGCCTGCCCCGGAACGGGTTGAGACGAGCGGCCGCCTTGCTTCATAAGGCAGCAGCTTACTTGGAGACACGTCCTGCAATAAAGCCAATGACGGCAGAAATCAAAACTGCTGCAATCGGGCGGGCACGAACACGGGCTTCAGCGTTCTGAAGCTGCACATCGGTGATCCCACGCGCATTGGCAACGGCCTGATCGGCCTTGTCCGCCACATCAAGGAGCGCAGGATTGATGCGATCCTTGAGCAGCTGCTCCAGCTGGGTCTTGAGTGTATCGATCTGTTCCTGTGCCGACTGGCTGGCGGTATCGACAGATTTCTTGACGTCAGATTTGCTCATGTCACAACTCCTAAACGGCTGGAACCGTATCTTATGGTTTCGTTGATAACGCATTGAGTTCAGGCGAGGTTTCATGTCCGTTTCACCGCAGGGCCATAAGTTCCCACTTTCGGTTCAGGATCTGAGCCTTTCGCTCCGGACCCTGCCCTTCTCCCTGACCCTCGCAAGGGGTGAGGCGCTCAGCCTCCTGGCAGAGGATGGCACGACGCTGCGACGTTTCTGCGACATACTGGCCGGGTATGTCGCCCCGGCATGCGGAGAAATCCTGATCGACGGTCTCGATGTGACCTCCACAAACGCCTCGCGCCGTGCGGTCAGCCTCATCTCTCCACGCGATCCTGCATTCGGCCACCTGACGGTCAGGGAAAATATCGCTTTTCCCCTGCGCGTGCGCGGGCTGACACAAGGAGAGCGCGAGGCTGGCGTCGCCCGGTTCCTGGCCCTTCTAGGTCTGGATGGACTGGCCTCGGTCAGAGCGGACAGGCTCACAGCAGAGCATAATCTGCGACTCAGGCTGGCCCGCAGCCTTGCCTATGCACCTTCCGTGCTCGTGCTAGACGACATCATGGCCGGTCTCGACCTGCGTGAGGAAAGCCGCATCAGACAGGTTCTTTCCAGGCTTCATCGCGCTCTGGGCCTTTCTCTGATCTACGCAGCACGAAGCCGCGAGGATTCGGTCTGGCTGGGAGGACGCATCGCGCTATTCGACAATCATACGCTCGTCCAATGCGCTGAAGCGAGTACGCTTCTGGAACGCCCGACTGCACCCGAAAGCGCGCGGCTTTTTGGAGAAGCCAATCTCCTGTCCGGGCGCGTGCTTGAAATCGAGGACGATGTTGCGCGGATCCATCTCGCCTGCGGCGGCGTGGTCGAAGCCATGGCAGAGCCCGACCTGGCGGAGGATACGCTGTGCACCCTCTGCATTCGTCCCGATCGCATGACCCCCCTGTTCAGCACGCCGATTGCCGGAGAGGACGATATGCCTCCCCTCATGGCAACCATCCAGTCCGTGCTCCATACAGGCGACCAGATGCGGCTCAAACTCAGATTATCCGATGGGGGCGAGATCGAAATGAGGCGCCCGCTTTTGCAGTCGATGCGCATGATGACGCCCGGAACAGCACTGCAACTTGCCTGGCAGGCCAGTCAGGCTGTGGCGTTTCCTATGAAAGACGCTCTATAAGGAGCGCTCCGGTCATCATTATCTGTCCTGGAAGGTCATTTCCTGCGCGCGTCCCCTCCCCTCCCCAGACATAGCTGCCCAAAGCTTGCCGCACGAAAGCACGTGGCATGGACGCTGCTGGTGACGCTTTGCTTCCTGCCCGGCACACATGACGCCAGCGCTGCAGGTCATCACCCCCGTCATGCGACCCATCACGCCAGCACGAAAAAGAAAGCGCATGCAGCTGCCCCTGCGCTGGGTCTGGCTGTGCTCTCCGGCAGCATAGACGCCCATTCGCTTCTGATGCCTGACCAGCCTTACCCCCTGAAAGAATGGGATGGCAGTCTTGCAACGCTGAGAGAGGCGGCTCTGTCACGCACACCTCTCTGGCTGGCGGCCATGGTCGATAACACCACGCTTTATGCCGCATGTCGCGATGGGCTGGTCCAGACACTCCCGGCTGCAACGACAGTGGACAAGACCCATCCCCCTGCCGCCTCCCCCTGCGGCATACAGGCCGGTGAAGAGAGCATTGTGCTGGCCTGGGACCGTAACCGCCTTGGCGATACGGCGCCGAGCTGGGGGGATTTCTGGGATATTGCACGCCATCCGGGAAAACGCGCCCTGAGGCTCGACCCACGCGGTACGCTCGAAATCGCCCTGATGGCCGATGGCGTGGCGCCCGGCGATATCTATGCCGTACTCGCCTCCCCTGCCGGGGTGGATCGTGCCTTTCGCAAACTCGATCAGTTACGCCCGTATCTTGTCTGGTGGCGCACCCCGCTGGAAGCGACACGCATCATGAGCAGCGGCGCGGCCCTGATGCTTTCAACGCCGCATGACCGCCTGCTTGCGACGGACAAACAGGCATCCTTTGCCGTGCAGTGGCGTCAATCGCTACGCCAGAAAATTTCCTGGGCCATTCCACGCAATGTCCCTGCCGAGCAGACGGACGCCGTTCTGAAAATGCTGCGCGACCAGACGCCGCTGCATGACGACACACAGGATGCGCCACAGGACGGTCAGGACCTTCGTTCACTTGCGATCAGCGACGGTTTCTGGGCCATCAATTATTATGCGCTGCAAAAGCGCTTTCAGACGTGGCTGACCTCGGCTCCATGATTATGGCAATCGTTTCTGTCTGTGCCGGCTGGCTGTTGGGCCTCATTCTTGTGGCGCTTGCAGCGGCAACGCGTCCTGCATCCGTCACCCGCCGACTTGCTGCCATGATTGCCTATACGGCCTCAGGCGCCCTCATGGGTGGGTTATGGCTAAGCTATGCCTCCGGTCTCGCGCAACACCAAGAGGCGGGACTGGGCAGTCTCTTTCTGTGCGGTATTCTTTTAGCCCCTGTCTGCGCCCTACCGGTTATGCGCAGGATTGCAGGGAGTATTGAGGGGCTCGTACGCGCGGCTTCCGGTCTCGGCGCCAGCCCCTATCAGCGCATGGTACTCCTGTGGTTGCCGCTCCTGCGTGTTCCCCTGCTACTGAGCACCGGCATTTCCATTGCGGTCGTTCTTCTTTGCGTGTGCCTGTCAGGATACGGTCATGGCTGACGAAACCCCGCCCTTCTGGCAAACCGTCCCCTTGTCGGAAATGAGCACGGAGCAGTGGGAATCGCTGTGCGACGGATGCGGCAAATGCTGCCTGCACAAGCTGCGTGACGAGGAAACCGACGCAATCCATTACACCAATGTGGCATGCCGTCTGCTCGATCTGGGAACGTGTCAGTGCTCGGATTACGCGAAGCGGTTTCGCAAGGTGCCGGATTGCGTGTCGCTAACACCGGAAATTCTTGCCGATATCGACTGGCTCCCTCCCAGCTGCGCCTACATCCTGATCCGCGACGGTCAGGACCTTCCTGCATGGCACAAACTGCGCTCGGGCTCGGATGAGTCCGTTCATGAGGCCCATATTTCTGGCAAGGGCCGCATGATCAGTGAGCGCGAAGCAGGTATGCTTGAAGATCATATTGTGGACTGGCCCGCCGAAATCCCTGCCGGGATTGCGCGCAAGAAGCGCAAATCCCCCCCACGTCGACGCCGTTGGTAACACAGAGATCCTACCCTGTTCTCTGGCGTCGTTCCACGCGTGCCCGACGCCTGGCGTTGCGTATAGACCCTGTCGCCAGACAGGTTATCGTAACGATACCCCCCTCCGTATCGCTACGCCGTGCAGAAGCCTTTCTCGATGCCCATGACGACTGGGCACGCACGCATCTTGCGGCCCTGCCCAGCCCGCCTTCCCTGATGCCTGGCAGCAGGATCTGGTTCGACAACCGGTTTGTGACGCTGGCCCACACACCCGAGCATGCACAGACGGCGCGCCTGAATGAGACGCACCTGTCGCTAAACGGCCCTCTGCCGCGTTTCGGTAATAGAGCGGTTCTGTTTCTGAAACATCAGGCAGGCCTGATCCTGCCGGCCGAGCTCGCCCATGAAGCAACACGCATGGCATGCACCGTCACGCGCTTTGCCTGTAGCGCGGCAAGAACACGATGGGGCAGTTGTACGAAACAGGGAAGGATCATGCTCAACTGGCGCCTGATCATGATGCCAGAGGCCGTCCGACGCTATGTGATGGTACACGAACTGGCCCATCTGACCCATTTCGATCACAGCCGCGCATTCTGGGCCATGGTCGACCGCCATCACCCGGCTCGCAAGCAGGCCCAAAGCTGGCTCAAGGAGCATGGCACGACACTCCTCACCCTTGGATGATGCCACAAGGCAGGGATTTGCACGTCAGGCCCTGCGTGCTAGAGCGTGCACTGTGTTGTGCGAACTTGGCGGAATGGTAGACGCACGAGACTTAAAATCTCGAGTCCGTAAGGGCGTATGGGTTCGAGTCCCATAGTTCGCACCACATAAAGCATTGAAATGATTGCGTTTTTCAGGTTCCCGCAACCTGAACCCGGTGTTTTGCTACATCCGGGTGCCCCATCATGGCCTTCCAATGCTGGTTCGACGCCCTGCCGGATATGCTTTCAGACGTGTCATTCCGACACATCTGCGTGAGCTGATGAGACGACGCGAGCTCTGGGTCACGCTCGACACGAACGACAAATCGCTTGCAAAAAGCCGGGCCTGTGCAATCTCTCTGGCCACGGACAGGCTGTTTTCAGGAGTGCATCGCGTGACGCAGGAGCTCTTTCAGGACATCAATGATTCACTGAGAGAGAGCGTCGATGACCAGCTCCGGCCTCTGCTCGACAGTCTCATCTCTGCCTATGAGAGCGAGTTGTCAGCGCTACGGTCCCAGTATCGCGTCATGAATGCAGAACACCTGCTCCATCGTATGCGGGACCACAAGCAGTTCATGACCTTCGTCGATACAGCGAAAGAGTCCGTGGAAGAGCTTCAGACCGTCGTGAAAAACTCTCCCGCATTCGACGTGCAGGAGAAGATGTCTGCCATCCTCGGCCACTTCAGCAATATCGAAACCTGGACCAAGCCGAAGGAGCCGGACAAAAGCCCTCTGTTCTCCGAAGCCAGCGAAGCCTTCATCCTCGCCTCTTCGCAAAAGTGGAAGGACGCCGACTTCAGAGGTTATCGCAATGTCATCAGGCGCTTTCTCGAAGTATGCGGAGACAAGGAGATACGCCTCTACACCGGCGCCGATGCCGGACGGTTCAAGGAGGTGATGGAGAAGCTTCCGGAATACCACGGCAGAAAAAAGAACGACAAAAGGACCGCACTCGAACTTGCGGAAGAGTCGACCCGGCTCAAACTCAGGACAGTCTCGGGCAAGGCCGTCAAAAACAACTTTTCCCGTCTGTCTGCCATCTGGCGCTATTATCTCCTGCGTGACCTCGTGGACAGAAACCTGTTCACAGGCTGGTCATTCGACACAAAGAAAAAACTCCGGCGCATCCGCTGGAGCGACGAGCATCTTGCCCGACTGGCAGAAGCCCCTTTCGAGATTGCCACGTCCATTTCAAAGGAAACGTTCGGCTTCATCGTCGGTGTCGGCGCCTATACGGGTATGCGGGTGGAGGAAATCTGTCGCCTACGCAATCAGGACATCATGACCCTCAGGGGTATCCCCTGCATCGTCATTCAGGAGCATGAGGCCACCGAGGGAGAACCCTGGACCGAATGGAACCCCAAGACCGAAGCAGGCACACGCGTTGTTCCTGTCTGCCAACGCCTGATTGATGAGGGCTTTCTCGATTTCGCCATGCGTTCGAAACAGGCGGGTCATGCCTATCTGTTCCACGAGCTGAGTTTTTCAGGGAAAGACAAGAGACGGTCGGGGCTTTTTGGCAGAAACTTCTCGACCCACAAAAAGAGGCTGGGAATCCCTGCCACGATGGTTTTCCACTCCTTTCGTCACTACGTCTCCACCAAGCTCCGCAATATCCATGAACATGGCGAGGGTGGTCTGCGTGACGTCTGGATTGACAAGTTTCTTGGACATGAAGGGCAAAGCCGTTCGGTAGGCATCAAGGAATATCTCGATGAAATCGAGGTCGAGAACCTGAAAAAGGTCGCCGATGCTGTCGTCTATCCCGAGTTCTGGCGCATCAAGGCCCTACAACAATAGACAGACAGGTTGTTCGTATCCCTGACGAAATATACCGCACCCAAACAAATACGCCCATTCGGGTGCTATACTCCCACCTACAGCCAGAATTAACCCAGACCGGCTGTAAGAAGGAGTATCAGGATGATTTGCACCGCTGACAGACAGTATACATCATTTATCGCATCTCCGTTTGTATGGGGAATGCGTAGGATGATGTGCAATATGAAGAGATAGAGAGTTATATCAGAGCTGACAGGCCAGATATCTGGCGCAGGCTTTACCCCCTGCATGGGTTCTACAAAGACCAAATCACACGAATAACCGCAGAAAACTGCGTCTTTCTTGCCTGCTATGGAGAGGCTGAACAGGTCGCCCGTGAGGTCATCGCATGGGTTGAAACACAGCCAGATGAACTGGTTTCAGGGTTCGACCTTCTCTCCCAATCACACGCCGAGCTGAAGGAACTCAGACGAATCACCGGGCGTGTCTTCACACGCAAGGTCAACAGGTTACGGCGCAATCTCCGCAGGGTCATTGGCCTGCGTCCGGAACACGACGAGGTTCAGCAGGACTTCGATAACGCCAGAACCGCAAGCGCCAAAAGCTTCATCATCATCCCTGATGCAGAACACCCCGAACGAAGCCTGTCAGCTCATGATTTGCGCCAGTTCCATCTCCGTAGGAGCTATGCGGTAAATCTTGCCATTGCAGATGGCATCCACGACCTTGCCGTGAACTTCCTCAACTACGTTGGATTGTTCCTGACCCTCACCCTGCCAGGGGAATACCGCAACTGCTCCTATGAACAGGCCAAGGCTGAAATCAGCAGACGCTGGAAGCGCGTCAGACGCAAAGCCCGAGAGAGGGATATTCTCCTGCTGGGTATGACAGCGCTGGAACTGCATGAGGATGAAACTCCGCATTATCACATTCAGCTCTATGTCTCACCTGAACACAGGGCATGGGTCGAGGAACAGATACTCAGCGCCTTCCCCAATGAACTCGACAGACGGGATGACGCCATCAAGGATATCCGTGATGTCGCCAGAGCGTCACGTTATACGACCAAGGACCATGGCAAGCCTGAAACCAGCCTGAACTTCATCGGGCTGAGGAAGGACATCAAACGCCGCTACCAGGGTGTATACGAGGGCAAGGACACCAGCGCTCTCTCTGAATGGCGTGTGAGCAGAGCCAGACAACTGATGAAACAGAAGACACTCGGAGGGGCTGTCCTCCTGCTTCTGCGTGGGTTTGCTGATGAGAGACTGAACAAACTGTCAGCTCGCCATCCTGATTTCCATTATGCCGGAACCGATACCCAGAGACTGCAAACCATGTTCCTGCATACCCTGCATCTCAGGGTAGTGAAGGATTTCAGGGAGACAGACACACCCAGGGTTTCCATGATTTCAAAAGCGCCGAAGCAGGAGAACACAGCTTCTCACTTTGGTCCTGTTCCAACTTGTTTATATAAGAACCAAGAAGGTGTTCGAGCTTGCGGTCTACCTTGCGAGTGTATGGGCTCTCTTGGACAGCCCCCTCCTGGAAGAGATACGCTTATGGCCCACTGCACCCGTTATTTTACCAATGATGATATGAGACTCATTTATTCCCTTGAGGAACAGCAGGTTATCCAGACAAAAACCGATAGGGTCTTTGAAGTCGAAATCCGTCTGGAAACAGGCGCAATCATTACGGCATCCCCTGACGAGGAAATAGCACCTTTTATCGATGACACAGATGGGTTGTTCGTGAAGTTTGTTGACTTTCGCGAGACGTCGAAACGTATCCAACAGACGAAGGACGACGATTTACTCGACCTCTCTATTGTAGGGCCTATCCGCAACGTCTGGGCCTTACGAACAGCGTTCGCTGTTTACGATATCTATACGTCCCCCGATAATGAGTATCTCCGCATCGATACCGAGCAACTTCCTCTCTACACACAGACGTGGGTATCAAACTTTCACCCCGACCTTGTTCCTGATTATGCTGATTATGCCATCATCGATAATGGTATCGTTCTGGATGTGGCGGGAAAGGCTGTATGTCTGGCAATCTTCGATAATGGCTTTCGCATAGAACAGACCTTGAATAACGTCTCCGATATGTTTGAAGAACCATTCAGGTCTCAATACGCCGTACGCAAACTGTTTTAATGGGTCCGCCAAGGCGTAGCGTTGATTGAACGGGTATCGTTGGACGCTCTCCTTTGCATAACCCGGTGTCACAATAGTCCTCAGAAATGAGGACAACTTATGAAAACGGAGACATTACACATCCGGGTCAGACCCGGTGAACAGGCAAGGATAAAACGCAAGGCAGGCACACGCAGGGTTTCAGACTGGTGTCGCCGGGTTCTGCTCAATGAGATGGCAGGCGGGAGCCTTATTGCTGAAGAGCTTCTGGCTCTGCGTCAGGAGCTGTCTGCCATCGGCAACAATTTAAACCAGATTGCCCGCAGGCTGAACACGGAAGACCACGTTTCTGCCTCCTCCCTGCCCCAGGACATCGATGACCTCAAAGCCCGCATCAATCGCGCGTTGGGAAGGGTCAGATGATACTCAAGAGCAACCCCATCAAGACCGCATCCGGTTCCGGCGCCAGCTATCATCATCTTGTCGAGAAGACCGGCGACAATGAGCGCATTCACGTATGGAAAGGCAGACGCCAGGATATCGAGGATTGCATCGCGGATGCCACGGCTTTCAGTCGCGTCAATGCTGTTCAGCACTTTCAGATATCATCACGGGAGAAACTGACGACCGAACAGTTCGCAGACTGCATCACCATGCTGGCGCAGGAGTTTGGGTTCACCGCGTCAGATGTTGCCCTCGCGGTCATTCACACCAAGCCACGCCATGATGGCGAGGCCGATAACCGCCATTGCCATATTCTCGTTCGCACCACGAACCCGGAGACAGGCAAGGTTCTGGACGTGTCACACCGCTACGAACGTCAGGAGAAGGTCGCCCGTCTGTTCGAGCTGAAGCACGGGCTGGAGCTGACCAAGGGACGCCACAACCTGGCCGTGTATCACGCAGTCCCTGAAGAATACCGCGAGAGATTACAGGTGCTGTGTGAAGGGGCCTTGCCCAACTCCGTCCTGTCGGACCCGCAATCCAGACGCAGTCAGAGACAGGGAGGGAAGCCGTTCGATATCAAGTATCAAGTCCGAAACCTCTATGCCGGGAGCTCTGACTGGCAGGCCTTCCAGAGTGCGATTTCCTCACAAGGCTGGTACCTGATGTCAGGAGACAAAAAGCCGAATGTGGTGCTTCTCAAAGACGAGCAGGGCGTCATCGTGGGCTCACTGTCCCGCCTGCTTGGTGTTCGCAAGGCAGAGTTCAGCGCCTTCATTCTCGGTCACGAAACACCAGAACAGAGCGTGATACGTCAGAGCAATAAGGAAGACATAGCCAGCCCTGGCCCTCGTGACACATCACGAAACCCAACTGGCAAGGGGGAAACCCCCGTTGACCCCGTAGCCTCAGAGCAGAAATCCCTTCCGCCAGACCCACGCAAACCTTCCGGGGATTCCGTCAGCACAGCACCTGAACCAGCAAGCGGAAGAAACATATTAAGGCCCGTCCTGAGAACCGGCGCCATCACTAGGAGTGTCGCTGGGACTGGAACCATACCTGGGTCATCCCCCAAGACACGCGCCAGTATCACCAGGGGCATGACACAATCAGAAGCTCAGGCCGTCATCGACTTCAACGAAGCTCAGGCAGAGAAGGAACAGCAACTCCGCGACCATCTCCATGGCCAGAAGCGTTTCGCTGACCTGCTGGCTGAGCTGACAGAGAGCTTCCAGTCCCGCTGGTCCCATCTCCCTGCTGAGCCTCACCCCGACCCAAAATCGCGCGATACAGCGTATATCAGGGCTGGTCACGAAAGGCGTCTGACTGGATTGAGACAGGACTGGCTGGATGCAGAGGCCCGTGTGACGCTCTGGACGCCATGGCACAAAGCAGAGGCCCGCAAGGCCAGAGCTGTCTTTGACGAGGCATTGGACGCTCTCGGCTATCACAGGCACGATATCGGCAAGCTGAATATGAGCGACGACAGCAACTTCGCCTATGCCATGAAATGGATGGCGGACTGGATTGTACGAGGTCGCGAACACAGACACCGTGACTGGATGAATCTGCCTGAGGTGAAAGACTATCTGAGAGAGAAACAGGCCCTGAAAGAGGTTCTGGCCTATCTCGAAGAGACGCAGGATGACGAGGTCATGCAGATGGCCCGCATCGACCTTCTCTCTGCCAAGGCTCGTGTCACCACATTGCGCCAGAGAGCGGGGAAGCAGACGGTGGAAGCACATCATATGCAATCAGGCACAGGCGGAGGCGACAGACCACGCAACGCCTCCCATACGCCTTCTCCAACCCGTCCCACATCAGCCAGTCCCCGCCTTTCCGTGTCTGGCATCATGGGCATTGTATGAGGGGCAAGTCAGCCGAGGGGATGACTCCCCCCGGATGAGAGCGTCAAAGCTCAGGCTTCAGCGATGACGCCTTGCCGAGTTTCGAATCGACGGATGCATTGAGTTGCTTGAGCAATTCGCTCGCCACCATGCGTTCCGCCCGCATGTCGTGCAGGTCGAAGCTGATATGGCCGATATTGGCCGGATTGCCTGACACGCTTTGGAGACGCACCTGCAACAGCCCTGTCTCTCCCGGCACGTCATAGGTCGAGACATCCTCGCTTCGGGGCGAGACCGCGTGGATTACCCCCTCAATCTCCTGACCTGCCATATTGGCATAAAGCTGGCGACTAGCTTCCCCATAGGGTCCGGGAGCAGGCAGGTGCAGACCATATTTCCCGGCGACTTCCTCCTGAAGCGTTGCAAAGGTCGGAGCACTGTCGGGAGCAAAGGAGACATTCCGCTCTATCTGCGTGACCACCGACCCCATCACAGGCGCAGAGAGCGTTATCTCGATGGTGTCATCGCCTTTGGAGCATTGCATCTGCCTCGGGAAGAACTGTGTCTCGACATGCACGCCCTTGTAGGTGGTGGAGATGGCCGTGTTCACGATGTTCGGGTCACGCAGGCACCAGTTCCTGAGACTCTGCGTGGCCTTCTCCTGCGTCATGCCCAGAGACAGACCAAGGATGCTGGCATTCCCCAGACGATTACCCAGAGGCATGTAGGAGAGCGTCTGTTTGAGATGCACCCCGCCATTATCCTCGGGAGGCTGGGCTGACCTGTCTGACAGCCCGAGCAGTTTGCCACAGGCAGGGCTTATCATGCCCTGATTACGCGCCAGCATACATTCGGTCATGGTCTGGGCCTGAGCCGTGACAGGCATCGTCAGGGCGAGGAGAACGAGTGCGTGTTTCATGGTCATTGTCTCACCCCGCTACCACCGCTGATATGCTTGACGGCAAAACGATGGGACTGAACGATATTGTTCTTCAGCGTCACATCGAGGGATTTGCTCTCGTTATTGGTCCGTGTGCCGATGAAGCTGAGACCCACAGCCTCCTGAGCCATGGAAAGACCATCCTCCCGGCCAGACGTGTAGGCGTAGCTCCAGATGGTAGCCCCGTTCTCCTGAGAGATTTCCGAGGGCGCACCGAAGCGACGCTGGACCTCATCACCAGTCGTGACACCATCATGGATGGCGCTATCGACCTCGGAGGCAGTGAGGTTTTTCATGGAAGCATCACCAGCCGAGGCACAGGCGGTGAGACCCGCAAGCACGAGTAAAGAGAGCAGAGAACCGAAGGGTCTCATGGAAGCCATTCCTTATGATGTGGAGGAGCAAAAGACGAAGCGCCGGTTCTCAAAACAGGCCCCGGTGCGTCAGGCCGAAAGCGACCGCTGAAGCTCGGGGTCATTCGCGACGGCTTTCTGAATGACGGAGAGAGCTTCGCTCTGGTTGTCCCGTATCATCCGCGCGCGATGCATGGCGCCGATAGCGACCAGAACCAGACACGCGAACAGACCTTTGAAAAAGGCGCCAGTACCAGCGTCGCTGTATGTGAGGGGGAAGTACAAAGAGACGCCGAACACCACAGCCAGCACGGCAAGATATTTCAGGGTCAGGCGCTTAGTCCCATGAACGGTCAGCGCACGGGGCAAGTCCACTGGATTGGTCCAGAACTTCTGGAGCGTTCGGTTATGCATCACGACGTGACCCGTTGTGGTTTGACCACCGAGCCCCGCCCAGAGAACACGCACCTCCTGTCCCTCTCGCAGGGGATAGTTACCCCTGCCCTGCCACTCACGCCCAGAAGGCGCGATGACCCAGAAGCTCTGGTGATGGGTGGTGTGGACATCGACCCGTGGTGCATCCACCTGAAGACCGCCAGGTCCGCAATCCCTGACCTGCCCTCCCGAGGTTGTGGTGTGGGTCTCGGTCCATGACCGCAAACCGCTGACTCGTCCCTGGATTCCGTGAATCCAGACCTTGCGACCGAAAATCTCGACATCCATGCCGGGTGCATCTCCTCCGATAAACAGGGGAAAAACAGACGCTCATTCCGAACAGAACGAGGCCGTCACACACCCTGCACAGTGCTGAACCTGCCCCCAGGATATCCCGTAAACACCTGATTCTGTTACGATAATGGGAGGATGGCGAAACCGGGTGCAGACGTACCGAAAAGCTGTCCCGCAATGACAGGACGGGAATATGGAAAAATATGGCTATGCGAGGGTAAGCACATCGCGACAACAGACAGACAATCAGGTGACAGACCTGCTCCGTGAAGGCGTGAGCGAGGACAGCATCGTGACGGAGACCATCTCGGGGGCGACCTCATGGAAGACGCGACCGGCGCTCAGGAAACTGGTGCGAAAGCTCCATGCGGGAGACACGCTGATTGTCGCCAAGCTCGACAGGCTGGGACGTAACGCACTGGACGTGCTGACTCTCATCGATGTGCTGAAAAAACGAGGCGTGGCGGTGCGTATCCTCAATCTCGGCATCGACACATCAGGCGCCGGAGGCAAGCTGTTTCTGTTGCTTCTCGCAGGCTTTGCGGAGTTCGAGCGTAACATCATCCGTGAGCGTGTGCTGTCTGGGCTGGAGACGGCAAAGGCCAGAGGAACACGTCTGGGAAGGCGCCCCTCCCTGCCCGAGGAAGACCTCGCTCAGGCCAGACGTCTCAAGGCACAGGGGCTGTCCGCACGCGAGGTGGCGAAGCTCCTGCATGTCTCCAAGATGACGGCATGGCGCGCCATGAACTCCTGAAAACCGTATCACAAACCCCGTCCCATAATTGCATGACCAGACTCACAGCCATGCAAAATTGGACTATTCCCAAAACAGGTGTTTTTGGGACGAAAAAATGTACCTCCTAGAATATCTTGGTGTATAACCATGAAGAAAACAAACTTATTATGGTGCCGAAAATAATAGTTCCAATTATGAATGATAATATATTATGGAGTTTTTTCTTCTTGTTTTTTACATTATTTATATGATCAGCATCTCCTAGAGTAAAGTTGATGAACATTCTCGGACCCAAGAATGCCACCCGTTTGTAGATAGAATCCGTCAATATGTCAGCAGATGCTCTAAATAAAATAGATACACAAATACAAAACATAACCAGAGATATAGAATAATTTACCGTATAATTATGCCTGTATATGTTTATTGCACCACCAAGTAGTGGCATAGAGCACATTAGCGATGGGAAGATAGCCCTAAACTTATGCTCTATTTTATTTGCGTGCTTTATGTATTTACTTTCTAATTGCTTAGGCAGCCCCCCAACCCATCTCTCCACGACAGTCTGCAACGCCTGAGCTACTATGTAATCGGAATACTCTAACGAAAAACGGATCTCGGGTGCACCAATGAAACCACGGAAAAAATATGGAACATTTTCTTCCTGATCATCTATCTCATCCCTATTGATGACAATGGTAATTTTATACCGCTGTGCGATATCCTTTGCTTCTTCAATCTCTCCAGGCAAAACAACAACAAACTCAATCTCGTACGCAACCGTTCCGGACATATCTCGCGAGTTCATATCAGCTATTCGAAATAACTGCATTGTATTGTATGTGTTTGATCCGCCATTCTTGAGCGAATGAACTACAGAACGATGAACACCTGCGACTTTGTATTGTACAATCGCTTGCGCCATCATTGTGTCAAGATTTACTATGTCAGTCGTGTTCAAGGTATACCCTCCCTTGAACGATCTAAAGATCCTGTCAGTTTTTTTTGTGAGTTTGTAGAATATTGCCTGATATGCTGAGTAAGGTATTACATCATCCTGAATAAAAACAGGCCGACTTGAGAGCTCTTTCGAAGATTCAGATTTCATTGCGATTCCACTACAATCCTTGGCATAAGCCCGTAGCATAGCTCACTAACAACCAATTAACACGATGTTTCACATCTCATGTTCTCGATAAAACCATAAGAACCGGAAAAGTGTATAATAGCGTCAAAGATTGGGAAATATGGCGGCATTATGAAACCGCAGAAAACAGCCGAAAATGAACCGCCATAAATCCCCGCCAAAACTATAAGGGGAATTGTATGAAATATGGCTATTGCAGAGTATCGACTTTAGGACAGGATTTACAGGAACAGGAAGACGCTTTGATGGCCTTGGGTGTCCCAAGGACCAATATCTTCAAGGAGAAGATTTCCGGCGCCGTGAAATCTGATGACAGACCACAATTCGCGAAAATGCTGAAGAAGCTTCAGACAGGTGACGAGCTGGTCGTCATGAAGCTCGACAGGCTCGGAAGGTCCACCCTCGACATCCTGATGGTCCTCCAGAATATCAGACAGCAGGGCATCGCCATAACCATCCAAGGGGTTGGCACCATCAGGGATGACATGATGGGAAGCCTGACGATGAACCTCCTCGCCTCCTTTGCCGAGTTCGAACGCGCTCTCATCATCGACCGTACCCAATCTGGCAGGAAGAGAGCCATGGAGAGTGGCGTGAAAATGGGCAGGAAACCCAAGCTCAGCAGACAAGCCCAAAAAGCTATCCGCAGGCGCTATGGAGAAGAGACCGGGACTGCTCTGGCCAAGGAGTATGGGGTCGGATTGCGAACCATCCAGAGAATAATGCACGAAGCCAAAACGTTAGAAGAAGTTTAGTCTTGCCTATCGTAACATCAAGCTGTTTAGCCCGGCGACGCAGATACGCTCACTCCAAATCGTTAGACCTGATGTAGCGGTCTATTCTATCCATCGTCTCCTCGAACACACAGGACTTATAATCTATGAATCTCTTGTAGGGCTTGTATAAGCCCAAGCCCATATTCCCATGGAGTATACAATTTCCGATTATATCCAACTCTTCCCGACTGAATGGGTCGACATACTCTTTCTTACCGAACTCGATGCGAGAATATACTTTCTTTGCCATTTCTAATATATCGTTAGCTTCGTAATTCCCAATGGTTTCCATTTCTATAGCGTCAAAAAACTCAAAGACAGTCGCTATCAGAAAGCTTCGCAACGAAGCCATCTCATCATACGAAAGTATCAAAGTCTCCATTGCGTATGTCCTTGTCCTCACGGCTCCAACCGGAGACTCCCCGGTTTATCGCACCATAGAAGGCTTTGGGGGCCCGCTTCGCCTATAAGGGTCTATCATAGTGCGAATGCTCACAGACTTTGAGTAGCCAATTATCGCCTCCGAAGTTTTGAGGAGGTGTTTAGGCAAATCACACAAAACCTATCTGACACGACAGTTCTCGGACCCTGCCTTCGCACTTTTCGCATTCAGAGACGTGACCACACTTCGCATTCTGAGCTTGAGGATGTAGCAAACTCTGCTACACTCTCGTGCAACATTATCTGAGAAACATGGTTGTTTTTCAGTGCCTTATCAGGGTGCGTTTCGAACCTGTATGGTTTCGAGTCCCATAGTTCGCACCACTATCTCATTGAGATTGACAGGTTTTTTGGCTCTCAACGCGTCAAACCGGGGTTTTCCCGGTATTCTTCCCAGAATGGGAATTTTTGATGCTGCGTCTGATCGGGTCCCGCTACCATTTTCGCAGGGCCGTGCCGAAGGATATCCAGCCTCTCATGGGGCGGTCCGAGATCTCCCTTTCGCTCGATACTTCGGCTAAACTCGAGGCTCGCAGACGGGCGGCACAGCTATATGACCGGACCGGACAGTTCTTCGACAAGGGGCGCGCCATGAGTGACTCGAAAGCCCGACCGCCCACACCAGACGAGATCATCACTTTTTATGAGAGCTTCGTTCGCGATACCGAGTCTGCCCATGCCATCGAAATGCGCCTGCTCGAACTCAAGCATGAGAGGGAAATGACAGAGGTTCAGGTACGCTTCCTCGAGTTCAACAACCTCGTGACGCGTTTTCTCTCCATCATCGGCCCCTATCTTGCCAAGGATACCGAGCGGCTCGAAACGATGCGGAAAATCGTGAAGAAGGATCTGCCTGAAGTGCGTGCGGAGGCCGCTAATCTGGCCGCTCAGGTCGATCTCCTGAAAAGCATCGTCGTCGACATTGGAACCGCCACGAAGAGCGAACCTATCGCCCCAGTGCCGCTGACTGCTGAACCAGACCCACGCAAACCATCCACGCCAAGGAAAAAGCTTGCAAGCTCAGGTTCCCGCTCAAAGCTTCTGACGGTCAGCATGGCGGCGGAGCGTTTTATTTACCCGGATACCAATCGCTCAGAGGATACGAAACGCGGCACGCGCAAAGCGCTTAACCTGTTCGTCGATGCCTTCGGCGACATGGAGGTCGAACGGATTACCGGCGAGACCACAGGCGAATTCCGTGATCTCCTCTTCCGTCTTCCCTCCACCCACGGCAAGGAGCGCAACGGTCGTTCGATCCGTGACGAGGTCGCGCGCGCTGAAACCGAGAAGCTCGAGACCATCAGCGCCAAGACGGTCAAGAACCACTTCTCGCGTCTCTCCGCTCTTTGGGCGCTCCTGCTGCAACGTGATCTGGTGTCACGCAATGTCTGGGCGGGCTGGGACTACCATGTCACGAAGAAGGTCGAACGACGCTGCTTCAGCGATGCTGAGCTGGCGCAGCTCAGTGCGACACCATGGTCAAGCCGCATGCCCTCTGCACGCACGGCAGCCGCAATCATCAATATTGCTGCCTACACAGGTATGAGGCTGGGTGAGATCTGCAACCTGCGATGCGCCGACATCGAGATGATCGAGGGTGTCGCCTGTTTCCAGGTCCGCCCGCACAGCGAGACTGGATGGTCCCCAAAGACACAGGCTGGCACACGCATCGTACCAATCCACCCTGAGCTGATTGCAAAGGGTATTCTGTCTTTCATGAAGCCCGATCAGGTCTGGCTGTTCCCGGATCTGGTCGTCACTAAGACGGGCGACCGCTCGGCGAGCTTCTCTCAGGCCTTTGCGCGCCTGCGAAGCAGAGCAGGCCTCCCCAGGGAGGTCTGTTTCCACAGCTTCCGGCACACAGTCTCGACCAAGCTGCGCAATACCGGGCATGAACTACGGGAGATCTGGATTGACCGCCTCCTAGGGCATGAAGCGACGCATCGCAGCCAGGGGACCATGAACTATACCTCCGCGATTGACGTCCCCAACCTTAAGCGTGTTGTCGAAGCGATCAGTTACGAGACACTTGATCTAGCAATTCCCGAAAGATGAGCAGAGATCCTTCTCAATTTCTCAGATCGTCCGCTTTCGTCAACATACCGGACGTGCGACATCGCAGTTTGCCTCCCAAACATCTGGGAGTAAAAATACATTATATGCATCATATTTTATTTGGCATTTTAGGTAAGATTTATACAATATAGTTTAATGCCTCTTATAGGTCATATACTTGCATACATTTTTAAATATCTCGCTCGGGCCACAGATTTTTACTTTATAGATATGCCTGCTTATCGAATGGTTATCATCTGCGTTGGCGTCTGCTGAGACCGCTTGCTATGCCCGATTGATAATGAACAATTGGAACCATACAGTTCCTCAAAAGAGAGGAATACAGATGCCCCACCTCGGCCTCGTCGTTTGCGATAAATGCCTAACTCCTTACGCCCTTTTGGTGACGAATGCCGCAAAGGCTTCAACTGTCGATCACCAGACTTTGAGCAACCAGATTGATGGCTACTACGGCATATCACCGGAGACGGTCTTGCAGCTTGAGAAGACATTCGATGTGCGCACGCAGACTCGGATGAAAGACGAGTTGGCGGGCGATATAACGCGAGCCCATGAGATCGCGATAACGCCCTTCGGCGAGGCAGTGCGTCAATGAATCCGGTCGAGATCGAACAGGCCATTTCTGATCTGGCCGAATCCCCATACGATGCGCAGGAGTTCCCTTACGCCTTCCTCGAAGCCTTTGGACGCAAGGCGACGGAGATCAAGCGCCTGCGCACGGGCGATGCCAACAAGTCCGATCTGGGCGGCGTGCTTCAACGCAACAACATCCACATCGTGGTCTGCCCGCAAGGCACGGTTTCGGCAACCTATGCCGCGCTAAAGGACAGTCCTGCCACTACCAAATTCAAGGCTAAGTTCATCCTCGCGACCGACGGCGAGGAATTTCAGGCCGAGGACCTGACCAGCGGCGAGACCGTTGCCTGCGCCTATACCGATTTTCCGAATTTCTTCGGCACCTTCCTGCCGCTCGCGGGCATCTCGACCGTCAAGCAAATCCGCGAAAGCGCCTTCGATATCAAGGCCACGGGCCGCCTCAACCGGCTCTATGTGGAACTGCTAAAGGATAACCCAGATTGGGGGACATCTGAGCGCCGCCACGATCTGAATCACTTCATGGCGCGGCTGATCTTCTGCTTCTTTGCCGAGGATACCGACATCTTCAACGGCGCGGGCCTGTTTACCGCCACCGTTGACCAGATGTCGAACCGCGATGGCACCAACGTGAATGAGGTGATCAGCGAAATCTTCCGCGCGATGAATGTGAAGAGCGCCGATCGAGCAAGTGCCGACCTGCCCCGCTGGGCCGATGTCTTCCCCTATGTAAACGGCAACATGTTCTCTGGCTCGACCGAGGTGCCGCGCTTTTCCAAGATCGCGCAGCGCTATCTCAGCCATATCGGCGGACTGGACTGGACCAAGATTAACCCCGACATCTTCGGGTCGATGATTCAGGCCGTTGCGGACGAGGATGAGCGTTCGGTTCTGGGCATGCACTACACGTCAGTGCCCAATATCCTGAAAGTACTGAACCCGCTTTTCCTTGATAATCTGAACGCGGCACTGGAAGAGGCCGGCGACAATGGCCGCAAGCTGCTGAACCTGCGCACCCGTATATCCAAAATCCGCGTGTTCGACCCGGCCTGTGGCTCGGGCAATTTCCTTGTCATTTCTTACAAGTACTTGCGCGCGATCGAGGCCGAGATCAACCGCCGCCGGGGCGAGAGCGAACGCAAGACCGACATTCCGCTGACCAACTTCCGCGGGATCGAAATCCGGGATTTTTCGGCCGAAATCGCCCGTCTGGCGCTGATCATTGCGGAATATCAATGCGATGTGACCTATCGCGGCCAGAAAGAGGCGCTGGCCGAGTTCCTGCCGCTCGACAGCCAGAACTGGATTACGTGCGGCAATGCCTTGCGGCTAGACTGGCTGTCGATCTGCCCACCCACAGGGATAGGAGTGAAATTCCAATCTGAAGACTTGTTTCGAGCACCATTGGACCAGGCGCAGATCGACTTTGAGAATGAAGGAGGAGAGACCTATATTTGTGGGAATCCCCCATACAAGGGCAGCCAACAACAAAGCCGAGAGCAAAAAGAAGATTTGGAAGCAGCGTTCTCTAATTTGCCAACCAGCACAAAGATACTCGACTACGTGAGCGGTTGGTTTTCAAAGGCGGCTGATTTTCTTCGCTACACGTCGGGGTGCGCGGCTTTTGTGACGACGAATTCTGTTAATCAAGGGCGACAAGTTGAGGCGCTATGGGGACCGTTGTTCGCGAACGGATTTGTAATTCCATTTGCTCATACCTCTTTCACTTGGGCCAATCTTGCATCGCATAACGCTGGTGTCACTGTTTCAATAGTCGCGATATCAATGAAGCATTCTGGGAAGTCTGCTCTTTTCTCGGAAGGCATCGATGACTTTGAACTAAGAATGGTGGATAACATCAATGGTTATTTAGTAGCTGCGCCAAATGTTGAAATTGCACCGTCCAGATCCGCATTTTTTTCCATGCCAGAGATGGTTTTTGGGAACATGCCAAACGATGGTGGTGCGCTTTTGCTTGATGCGGACGCTGCGAGACAGGCGCGAATGGACGTTGCAGCCAGTGACTTCATTCGACCTTTCATCGGCTCCCAAGAATTCATAAATGGAGTTGAGAAGTTCTGTATCTGGGTGCGGCCTGAAGAGTACGAAGTTTCAAAGGCCTCTCCGCTCCTTGCGAAGCGGTTTGCGATGGTAGAAGAACATCGTCGTCAGTCGAACCGCAGCGCCACCAACAAGCTGGCGAATGTACCTTTTGCATTCGGCGAAGTACGTCAGAAAGGTGATGAGGACGTTCTTGTTGTTCCGAGGATTACCTCTGAGCGACGGGAATACCTACCTGTAGGGCTTGTCAGATCAGGCTCGATTATTAGTAGCCAGAATTTTGCGATTTACTCGCCTCCGTCGTTCGCATTATCCCTTCTAGCATCAAGACTGCATCGGACGTGGATTGCCATTGTTTGTGGGCGCACACGGACTGATTTTGCATACTCAAACACCCTTGGTTGGAACACCTTCCCGGTCCCGAAGCTGACCGAGAAAAATCGCGAAGATCTAACCCGTTGCGCCGAAGACATCCTTCTGGCGCGCGAGGCGCATTTCCCGGCGACCATTGCGGACCTCTACGACCCCGAGAAGATGCCCGCTGACCTGCGCGCGGCGCATGACCGTAACGATGAAACCTTGGAGCGCATTTACATCGGTCGCCGCTTTAAAAACGACACCGAGCGTCTCGAAAAGCTGTTCGACATGTACACCAAGATGACGACCAAGGTGTGCGTATGAGCTATGCGGTTTTAAATGGTCCCGAGCTAATGAGGCAGTTAAAGCAGCAAATCGAAGGCTCGGACCGCATTGATCTTGCGGTAGCATTTTGGGGCAGGGGGGCCGGTGAGCAACTGGGGCTTCGTGCGGGGTTAAGCTCTCGCCTTATATGTAATCTGGATATGGGTGGCACCAACCCCGATGAAATACGCACTCTTCTGGCGCTTGGCTATGAAGTCAAATGCCATAGAAATCTTCACGCAAAGATTGGCGTAATCGGAACATCGTTCTCGTTTCTGGGCTCATCCAACATGTCAGCAAACGGACTTGGCTTTGAAGGCTCTGATGCGGCGGGCTGGGAAGAATCTAATATTGCATTTCCTGTTGTAGAGGCCGCCATAGCGGATCGCTTCTCTGAACTTTGGCTGACGGCGGAACCAATCACTGGCGAGAGGCTCTCAGAAGCTGAAGTGGCTTGGCGTTTACGCCAACGTATCAAACGTGCAGCACTGGATCGCAATCAGTCTGAAAGATCTTTCCTGACTGTCCTGAGAAAGGACCCTCAGTTCTTCGACGACAATAGCTGGTATGTGGTGGTTACATACACGCTAGCTCCGGAAGATAAACTGATTGTCGATCACGGCAACGATACTGTCCGCAGACTATATGGGGATGAGTTCGAGATATACTGGGATTGGAATGAGCTTCCGAAAGAGGCTATCATAATAGACTTTCGCAAACCAGCTCGGGGAAGTCTTGTATTTGGAGGAATGTATCGCAGAAATCCAGAATTCCCGGACTTCGTGAAGGAGGAGCAGAGTTTCCATCCCGCATATAAATTGAAGGAATGCGTTCAGGGGATAAAAATTAGTAGTGACTTAAAAGATATAAAATCTGCGGTTGGAAATTATCTAAAGTACAATCCCAATCCTGATAAGAACGGAGTTTTTATCAGGATTACAGAATTGGTAGATTATTTCGCATGAACACTTCGAACATCGTTCCGTCTATCTCTGTTTCCTATCCAGCCAATGGCAACTCCACCAAGTCCAACGAACTTGGGATGCGCACCATGCAGGAGCGCGCCTATGAGAAACGGGGCGAGCAATATCTGCTGATCAAGTCGCCTCCCGCTTCGGGCAAGAGCCGGGCTCTTATGTTCATCGCGCTCGACAAACTTCACAACCAGGGCATCCAGCAGGCGATCATTGTTGTGCCGGAAAAGTCGATCGGATCTAGCTTTGCAAATGAGCCTCTCTCCCAATTCGGCTTTTATTGGGATTGGGCCGTCGCACCCCGCTGGAACCTCTGCAACGCGCCGGGCGGCGACAGCGGCAAGATAGGCGCGGTCGGCAAGTTTCTAGAGGGTGAGGATCAGATCCTCGTCTGCACCCATGCGACCTTCCGCTTTGCGGTGGACAAATTCGGGATCGAGGCGTTCGACAACCGGCTGATCGCCGTGGATGAGTTTCACCATGTCTCGGCCAATCCCGACAATAAGCTTGGCGCGCATTTGGGAGCGCTGATTGCGCGCGACAAGGTGCATGTCGTCGCCATGACCGGCTCGTATTTTCGGGGTGACACAGAGGCCGTCCTGTCGCCCGAGGACGAGGGCCGGTTCCAGACCGTTACCTACACCTATTACGAACAGCTCAGCGGTTACAGCTACCTCAAGACGCTCGACATCGGGTACTATTTCTATAGCGGCCCCTATGCGGATGAGCTGCTGAAGGTGCTGAACCCGATCGAAAAGACGATTCTTCACATTCCTAATGTCAACTCGCGCGAAAGCACCAAGGACAAGCATAGGGAAGTCGAACACATCATCGACGCCTTGGGCGACTGGCAAGGCACCGATCCGATAACCGGCTTCCAGCTTGTGAAGCGCCCCGACGGCATGGTGTTGCGTATCGCCGATCTGGTGGATGATGATCCTGCCAAGCGAGATAAGGTGGCCGCTTCTCTGAAAGATCCGAGCCAAAAGAACAACCGTGACCATGTGGACATCATCATCGCGCTCGGCATGGCGAAAGAGGGGTTTGACTGGATTTGGTGCGAACACGCTTTGACCGTAGGCTACCGTTCGAGTCTTACCGAAATCGTGCAGATCATCGGGCGGGCCACGCGCGATGCCAAAGGTAAGACCCATGCTCGGTTCACCAACCTTATCGCCGAGCCGGACGCATCTGAGGAAGCCGTTCGGGAAGCGGTGAATGATACACTCAAGGCCATCGCTGCCAGCCTTCTGATGGAACAGGTTTTGACACCGAAGTTCGAATTCAAGCCCAAGACATCAGCTAGCACCGCGCAGGATGGCTTCGATTACGGACAAGGCGGCTATGACGAGAATAAATGTAATGTCGGGTTCAATGAGGAGCGCGGGACGTTCCAGATCGAAATTAAGGGACTAACCGCTCCCAAGAGCCCCGAAGCCAATCGTATATGCCAGAACGACCTGAATGAGGTGATTACAGCCTTTGTTCAGGACAAGACTGCAATCGAGCGCGGCCTGTTCGACGAGGAGATGGTACCCGAAGAGCTGACGCAAGTACGCATGGGCAAGATCGTCCGCGACAAGTATCCCGAGCTGGACGAAAATGATCAGGATGCTGTGCGCCAGCACACCATCGCGGCCATGAACTTCACTCAGCAGGCGAAGAAAACGCTAGTAGGCGATGGATCAGAGCCTGCGTCCAACACCGCATTCGTCGATGGTGTTCGCCAGTTCGCTCTCAGCGTTCGTGATCTCGACATCGACCTCATCGACCGCATCAATCCCTTCAGCGAAGCTTACGCGATCCTCGCCAAAACGATGAGCGAGCAGAGCTTGAAGGAAGTCTCCGCCGTGATCGAGGCCAAGAAAATCAAGCTTACACCCGAAGAAGCGCGTGATCTGGCAAAACGCGCTGTGCGGTTCAGGCAGGAGCGCGGTCGCCTTCCGTCTCTCACCTCCACGGATGCTTGGGAAAAGAAAATGGCCGAAGGTGTGGCATTCCTCGCCCGCATGAAACAGGAGGCCATGAATGGCTAACGACTTCACCGACGAAGACGATGCCCTGCTGGCCGAACTCGGCATTGAGGTCGAGCAGAAAAAGCACGCCAGCAGAACACCTCGCGAACAACGTATCATCGCAGGTTTCGAGGACATCCAGAGATTCGTCTCAGAGCACGATCGTTTGCCTTCGCACGCCGAGAACGGCGACATTTTTGAACGCCTGTATGCCGTGCGCCTTGAACGACTGCGGAGCCTTCCAGAGGCGATCGAGCTACTGGCCGATCTGGATCATAACCACCTCCTGACCAGGGCTGCATCTGCACAAGAAGCCGACGCGATGGATGATGATGAGATCTTGGCGGCGCTTGGTATCGAGGTAACGGCAAATCCGCTCACCGACCTTCAGCACGTCAGGTCCAGCTCGACGCGCAAGGCCGCAGATGAGGTCGCCAATCGCCAGCGTTGCGATAATTTTGAGGCATTCAAGCCTTTGTTCGAAAAGGTACAACGCGAGTTGGAGAATGGGCAGCGGGAAACGCGTCCCTTCGAGCTTAAGGCGGAGATCCAGAAAGGTCGCTTCTTTATCGTCGAGGGCCAGAAAGCCTATGTCGCCGAGATGGGAGAACCCACACTGACCGATCAGGGGCGAACAGACGCTAGGCTTCGTGTAATCTTTGACAATGGCACAGAGAGCAACATGCTGATGCGCTCACTTCAGAGGGCCTTGAACAAGGATGATACTGGCCGCCGCATCACCGAGTCCATTGCTGGCCCCTTATTCGCGGATGCTCCTGAGGAAGGTGATAGCACAACCGGGACAATCTATGTCCTGCGAAGCAAGTCCGATCACCCACTGGTGGCCGCCAATCGTGAGTTGGTCCACAAGATCGGCGTGACAACGCTCGACGTGGAAAAGCGCATCGCGGGTGCGCAGTTGCAGCCGACGTTCCTTATGGCCCCAGTCGAGATTGTGGCGACCTACAACCTGTATAACATCAGCCAGACGCGGCTTGAAAACCTGATTCATCGCGTCTTCGGGCCCGCGCAGTTAAACATCCAGGTCCCCGATCGCTTTGGACGTCCGGTGACTCCACGAGAATGGTTCTTGGTCCCGCTGTTCGTCATAGACGCTGCGGTCAAGCGAATCCGCGATGGCTCCATTACCTGCTACCGATATGATCCTATGCGTGCGGAGCTGGTTCTCGATAGGATAGAATGAGCAGGCTTTGTGCTAATTGGCGTTCTCATGGAATTCATAACGTTGGCGACAATCAATACCGACGCCGCTGAGACTGCGTCACAGGAGAGCGAAGCAAGCTGAGGGAAAGCCTTCCGGCGACCGGACGCGACAGATAGCAAAGGCGCAGATTTTCCGAGGCCGGAAGGTAGAAATTTCCCCTCATTCTGCACGGTGTTTGTCAGAAGCCACCTGTTCTGTCCGGCATCCGTTCCCGTCCTGTTCTATCATGAGGTCATGGGTTGGCTCCCCTGAGCCAGCAGTGCTTCGTGGCTACCCGTTGGGTGCACGAAGCAGCTGGCAAGGGGGCTGTCGCCCCCGTTGACCCCCTTGATGGAAAGCGCATCCCATGTCTGCTTCGCCGCATGTTCCTGTGCCCGTGACGCCTCCCGTCTCCGGCCACTCCCGCCCTGCCCGCTCGTCCCGCCTGTCGGTTCGTGCCTCGCCTGACGAGCTCGCTGCGTGGGCCGATACAGCGCGTCTTCTAGGCCATGAGACCACCGCTCATTGGGTACGATCCTTGCTGAAGGAAGCCGCCCTGACCGGTCATGACGGGCGGGCTGTGGGCGTCTCGTTACGTAAGCTGCGGGGCGAGCTCGGGCACATTGGTAACAACCTCAACCAGTTTTGGCTCATTCTGCCCATTGTGGGGACGCTGTCCGGGCGGGGGACGTTCTGGATGCGCTGGAAAAGACAAAGGACCGCGTCGATGTCCTGCTCAAATCCATGCGTGTGACGAGGACAAGAAGGACGTCCCGACAGCGGAAGATGATCGAACCGGAGGCAGGGATAAAGGCCAGAGCAGGAGTATCCCAGCCGATAGCGACCTTGCCCACAACGCTGCACTAAGCCTCCTCATAATCCGGAGGGGAACGCATGATTGTGCAGGAAACCCGTATCCGGACAAGCAGCGGCCATCAGGCCGTTTCCCACCACGTGCTTCGGGGTGCGAGGAATGAGGCGATACGCATTCTCTATGGCAGTGACTGGTGTCTGGCCGACTGGATGAAGGAAGCAAGGCGTGAGGGCATACGCTGTGGCCTACGTCATATCGCCTTCAACCCTGCCGAGGCCATGAGTGACGCGGCTTTCGCCTCTTTTGCAGCCAGGCTGTGCGATGAGTTACAGGCGGACAGGGAGCGTATGACGCTCGTCGTGCATCAGAAGGATGGCAGCACCCATGGTCACCTGCTCCTACCCGAATGGCAGGACGACCATGTGCTCAGCTCGCGCTTCTCCTGGCAGCGTTTGGAAAAATGCGCCCGTCTCGAGGAAATCCGATTGGGGCATCAGCTGGTGCCGGGTCGGCATGACCGGGCCATTGTCAAAGCCCTGCGTCATGAAGGAAAGACGGCAGAAGCGGAGCGCATTGAGGTGGTCCTGCAGGAGCCCGCAGCCGATACTGCAAACCTCCCCGCCCCTACCCCAGCATCTCCTGACACACCGTCCTCTCTGACCAAAGGACATCCCGCGTCACGGCCCCCTCCACGTGCAGCCTACACCTCGCAATCACGTCGTATGGCCGAGCGGCAGGGGCTGGATCTTGCCGAAGCGAAGAAGACTATCGCCTCCCTCTGGGCGCAGTCAGGCAATCAACTGCATCGTTTTCGCGCCCTGCTGAAAACAAGAGGCTGGGTTATGCGTGCCGGAGACCGGCAGGATACCCGTAAGGACGCGCATATCATTGAGACGTCAGACGGCGTTCTTATGGGGTCTTTCGCGCGCCTGACGAAAACACGCATGAAGGATTTCCGCCAACTCCTCGTAGAGGAAGCCGCCCGGCCAAAGCGCGGCGATATCCGGGCAGCAGTCAAACCGCTCCTGGAGCGTGCAGCTCTGGCGACGGCTGCGATGGAAAGTCACGCAGAGCAGCGTGGTCTGCTCCTGCCACCATGCGAGCAACTCAGGCGTGACCCCGAAGCGCTTGCCAAAGCGGCTGCGAGAGTAAGGCCGTCACCGCCCTCGCCCAAACAGCCGAAAGTCGTTTCGCTGGATCGTATCGATGAGCTGCCACCGAACTTTGCTCACTACATCCGGCAGTAGAAGCACGAAGCTCGAGCGTGCCGCACGGTACTGAATGCAAGACCGCCTATGGAGTATGGCCCACGGCGCTCTGTCGATGAACAAGGCGCAGCTTTGTTTGCGCAGATAGAAGACGTGCGCAGACAGCTCTGGCAGACCAGAAAACGGTTGCAGGAAACACGGCGGGAGCGTGATGCCTTGCGTGAGAAGGTGTTTGTCCTCTCGAAGAAGAAACGCCTCTCTCATCTCGACGAAGAAATCGAGCGGCTTTCGAAAATGCTGGCCGAGATCCTGCGCTATCTTCTGGAGATTGTGTTCTGGCATCTGGGCCTGCGTACCACGCCGCCCGCGCCGCTTTGCCTGCCTGTTCCGACGGAACGCGAGGAGGCCAATGCGCAGCTGCGGAGAGAGAACCGTGAGCTGCTTCAGAAGATCGTCAGACGGGACACATGCAGGGAATGGCTTGTCACGCTCTGCCGCGAGGCCGATAGGCGCAGGCAAGAGGAGATCGCCGCATGGAAAGCACGCCATGTCGCCCAGTGCGATAGGGCCAGACAAAATCTGGACCTGCTGAAGGCCATCTGGATGCCGCCAGCAAAACTGCCTCCAGAGACACAGGCAGAGATCATGAAATGCAAGCTGACCGGCAATCTTGAAAAAGCCAGATATGTGACGCGGGTAGCTTTGAGGAAGTTGGACCAGGCAGAGGCGGGGCGACTGGCAAATGAGATCGAGAGCGAAAAAGCTGCGCCAAACATCGAGGCTTTAGCTCCCTCTCTGGCGAAGGTATCTGCTGCACTCGAACTTGGGTGACCTGGCCGCTCTCAAACCCCTTTAGTAGATAAGCTTATTGAGACTGTTACATGCGTTAGGTGAAAGTTGGGTGAACCTCCACCAAGTCTTAGAGCCTGTTTGGAAAGTCACGGGTGAGCGTTTCGACGGGTGAGATTGGTGCCCATGGCGACGAGGATCATGGTCTGTGAGACGTTGATGCGGCGCTCGCAGTTGCGCACGAGGCGTCGCCAGTGGGTTATCCAGCCAAATGTCCATTCAACGACCTAACGGCGCGGCTGGATTTCAAACCCTTTTGCGATGTCTTAGCGCCGAATAACTTCGACCGTAAAATCTAGAAAAGCGGCTTTATGCATTAAATGGAGGCGATCATAAGCTCCGTATGCGACAAGATGTTTCACATACGGCCATCGTTTGCGGATGGCATCAAGGATCATCTGCCCTCCCGCGCTATCTGGAATATCAGCTGGCATCAGCCTGACCGAAAGCAGTCGGCCATCTGTGTCAACCGCGATATGGCGCTTACGACCGGCGATCTTCTTGCCTGCGTCATAACTACGGACGCTGGCATGAGGAGCCTCGACACTCTGGCTGTCGATGACACCAACGGATGGGTAAGCTTTGCGTCCTGCTACTTTACGGTCCAGCATTAGGCAAATATCATGGATCGCAGGAAACGACGCATCAGCCTGTGGAACCAGCAGGAGATAGTCCGCCACCGGCCAAAATGAGCTGGCAGCATCTCCCATCCGCAGCCCTAGCGGGCAAGATAGCGCAGTGCATTGATGGTCTCACGTAAATCAGACACTCGTTTCCGGCCGCGCCGGCTCGCAAGCAGCATCAGGGGCGCTATGCGTTCCCATTCTTCATCTGTCAGATCAGACGGATAGCATTTCGTCCTGCGAGTGATATCGGCCACGCGGCCTCTCTGCTCTGGCGTCCATATTCAGAGCTTGAATCGTGTACCAGACTCGCTGAAAACCCTTCACGTTCAATTTCCAAAATAGCTTCAAAGAGCATACCGTTTGAGGAATTCGTTCAATGAGGCGACTTGCTGGTCAAGGTCGAGGCAATTTCTATTAACATCATCGGTCATACACATATTATTGCCAGCAACGTCCTCAATAGATTTTATGTTTTTGTTGATTTCGCCAATACTACTGGCTTGGTTTTTGGTTGTATCTTCAATACTACGAATGAAATTGTTCACGCTCGCAACCTGACATGTTATGCTTTCCATGCCACTTGCAACTTTCTCAGTAAGTGCGACGCCTGTCTTCATGGTCTCCTGGGACTGGGTCACGAGCTCAGCGATAACCTGTGCGGCTTCCGCCGAGCGATGCGCGAGTGATCGGATTTCATCCGCAACAACGCCGAAACCCTTCCCTTCCTCTCCAGCATGGGCGGCTTCCACCGCAGCGTTGAACGAGAGTAATCGCGTTTGCAGGCTGATATCTTCTATCAGTCGGAGGCTCTCGACCATATTGAAGTAGCGTTGGGCAATACCGGATATGGCCGAAACTGTCTCACCAACAATATCCTTGAACGAGCCCGCTTGTTCATTGATATCTGAAACGAGCCGCCTGGCTGAAGCAACGTCTTCTGCATTTACCTGCACTGCATCATTCATCTCTCTCACACTTGCGGCTGCAATCGTGAGATCCTGGGTTTGTCTCTGGGTATGCCCAGATAATGTGAGGCTTCCCTCCCGAATAGACGACGATGCCCTGCAGACCGCTTCAACACTTGTGGAGATAGCCGCGATGACCTGACGAAGGTCTTCAGCCGTTTCTGCTGAACGTATGGCAGACGCTTCATTCTGCAGATTCGCAGCTCGAACCAAAGAAAGGGTCGAACCAACTCCAAGGTACCGCCCTTCTCGCACTATGAGGAAACCGCGATAGAGATCGTGTGCGTCGGCACCAAGGAGTGAACGAGTGAAATCTGCTATGGCCACATCGTATTCGACAACTTTGGTTGGCCCTCTGAGGAGTAAGCCCACCTTCCGTCGGGTGTAGAGTGAACGTCCGAAACGTCCTGACATAACCGCGAAGAAAAACTGTCTATCGATAATCCCGACCGGTCGCCCGTCTTCATGTAAAACAGCGATCATTGAAAGATTGTCGTCATCTGTGAAAAGCTGGTTTACCGTAGCTCCGATATCATCACCCCCCAATACCGGAACAGTTTCCACAATATCTGCCATGATACGCGGCGGAGTACTGGTTATCTCGGTAAATTCCGAGGATATCAATGAACCGGAAAACATATCCGACATGAATACAGACCGTTTATATGACAAATATATGACGTTATATCATGGCACCAGCATTGACTCTCAAAACTTTGCCATGCGAACATATTACACAATATACTCGCCTCGCGAAGCAGTACTCGTAAATTTCTTCATTTTTTCATATTTGAGAGAGTCGGTAGCCACGATGGAAATGGCTACCGTGCGGTCGGTTCGTTCTAGCTCATGCTCTTCAGAACGTACCTCATGGTTCCAACCGGAAGAATGCGACCCGATCACGAAGTACGCTCGCGGCTTTGTCCAAGGACGAAATAGCTGCAGTATTTTCTTCTACCATGGCTGCGTTTTGCTGAGTAGATTTTGTCATCTCTCCAACCGCCAGGTTGATCTCCTGTATCGCCGAGAATTGACCAGTCGAGGAATGAGCGATTTCCGCGACGAGCTTGTCGATCTCCCCAACCTGACTCAGGATAATACCTAGAGCGCCACCGGCTTCGCGCACCAGCCTTACGCCATCGGAAACAAAATCGCTCGAACTTGAGACCATCTCCTTCACGCGACGAGCGCCTTCAGTCGACCGCTGAGCCAGAGTGCGCACTTCTGTCGCGACGACAGCAAAACCACGTCCTGCATCCCCGGCTCGGGCGGCCTCTATCCCTGCATTCAGTGCAAGGAGATTTGTCTGGAAAGCAATTTCGTCGATAAGTCCGATCACCTGACTGATCTGGGCGAAGCTACTCTCGATCTGGCTCATCGCGTTCACGGCGTTATGAACCATCGCGCCAGACTTTTCAGCACCCAGTCGCGTATCATCAGTCACTGAAGCGGCCTTCTTCGCACTGTCTGCGGAGTCACGCAGCATGCTCACAACACGCTCGATCGCGGCGGAGGACTGCTCTATACTTGCCGCCTGCTGCTCGGTGCGCCGTGACATGTCATTCGAAGCGACAGAGATTTCGCCTGTACCAGAGCCAATGGCCATAACGCTTTGCTGGATCACCGAGAATGTCTGATTCAAACGCTCAAACGCGTCATTGAAATCCGTTTTCATGACCTGAAGGCGCTGCGGTAGCGCAACATCAATACGATAAACGAGATCACCCTCGGCAGCCGCCGATAGCCCTTTGCGAATAGCCTCGACTGCGCGGGATTCCTCTTCAAGCTCTCTCGCAACACGCTCCGCGTTTTCGGCCCTCTCCTTGGCAACAGCTTCCCGCTCGACAGCCTGCTCGGCAGCCAGAACCTTTGCTCGTTGCAAACCACCCTGGATCGTGCTGAGCGCCTTGGCCATATCTCCAACTTCATCTCCCCGCTCAAGACAGGGGATGCTCTCGTCCAGCCGTCCTTCAGCAATACCGAGCATACGATCCCTCACCATCAGAAGCGGTGATACGATAGTTTTCTGGCTCATAAGCAGGGTCGCGAAAAGAATAAGAATCTGAATGAGCACCAGGCCAATGACGCAATTACGGACAGAAACATTCACATCATGAGCGAGCTGGTTTGATGCACTCTCAACATGCGTAATACGACGGCCTGTGATCGCCCCGATATCGATCGCCAGGTGAACCCCATCCTGATCAGATGCCTGGGCGATCTGGCGCATTTTGGCAATGTCGCCTTTATCAAGCGCAACCAGCAGACTGTTTAACTGCTGCTCGAAAGTGCCATAACGTCCCAATAGCGGATCCAGCGTGGAGACGAGACGCGGATCCACCCTCGCGGCCTCAGCAAAGATATCACGGGTTCCTCGCATATCTTTCTGGAACCGCGTTACAACCTCACCGACGAATGGGCTGCTCGCCTGATCGATCAGGAGATGAGAGGCGTAAAGGAGTGCATTGAGCTTGTCGCTGATGCGCGCAAGCATGATTGTGCCCCGGTCATCTGAATTGATGAATGAGCGATAGCGCTCGCCGGATTTTAACTGGTTATTGACTAAAAAACCTGAACCGATAAATGTAACTAACGTCAATGTTATTGCAACAAGTGCAATCTTGGCCTTGAACCGAAAGACACTGAACATGAGAGGGACGAGCCTTTTTTCCGCGTACCCTTTCATTGGTCCATCGGAATTATTAATAAATCCTCTCGTTGCCCCTTCATATAACCTGTGGGCGGCTTCGTTTCAGATTTTGCCTTGCAGATAGGGACTGACAAGAATCCTGGCTGACCAGACCTGATGCAAGTAGGTCGCTGTAATCACCAGCCAGGCCCCGTGTCACGCCCCTCCCGAGTGTCCGTGGCGCGGAGGCGGCTTATCAAGCGGAGGAAAAAGAAGCCGGCGGCACACGAAAAACATATCAGGGCTGCCGTCTCGCAGATCGATGCGAGTCGTTCCAAGGAGCCATCGAACAGCCCCAGATACACCAGACGATCGCCGATGAAGGAGAAAACCTTCACCAATATGGTTTCTACAACGCCTAAACCTATGAGAAGTATGATCAGCTTTAGAATCATGTAACGGCCCCTGTCCTCGATTTTTGACGAGAACGTCGAGTTCTAGGAGCCAATCGTTAATAGAAGATAGGATTTAATACGCTCAATCCGCCTTGACGGCGCTCGCCTTGCATTCTCGATCACGAGAATTTTTGGGGTCTATGGAGGGCTTTCATCAATGCGTTCACCCATGGTGCGGCCATGTATTTCCCGCCTCTATGCAGAGGGCTGGAAAAACTCCAACACGAGAATATCGACCGTGATGAGTGAGGGGGTAAGCATATAAATAATGGCCCCTCTCTTACCCGTTCCTTCCGGTCATCGTTACTTTTTTTGACGCAGTTCCCATGAGCGCTATGGCGAAAAGCCGGAGGAAACGTGGGCGGGGCGCTGCGCTACGCGAAAGACACCACATTTCCCAAGATTAAGGAGCTGATAAACCAAGGCCTGCCAACAAGCATGTTGCCTGGTCAGAATGGCAGGACACCATTCATAATCTGCTGTCCCCAGCGCGCATTCTGGACAGTGGTCAGCTGTCCACGACCTCCATACGAAATCCGTGCCTCTGCAATACGGTCATGTGTTACGATGTTGTCTTCCGTTATATCCTGGGGTCGAACAACGCCGCTAACCATGAGTTGACGCAGTTCACCATTGATGCGGACTTCCTGCCGGGCAACGACAACGAAGTTACCATTGGGCAGTACCTGAGTCACCGTCCCCGCCAAGGCAAGGGTGACAGTCTCATTACGGCGAATGACACCTGCGCCCGTATTTGCAGTCGCACTACTTGTGTCCAGCGCACTGCTACTTGATAGCACCTTACCCTGGGCTCCGAAGAAACTCGGGATCCCGAATGTCTGCGAGCCGCTTCCTGCGACGGTGGTATTGTCGTTGAGTGCCGCATTGTCCGAGATGTTGACGTTGATCGTTATCAGATCGCCAACCTGAGAGGCACGCTGGTCTTTGAAAAAAGCCCGGCTTCCTGAGCGCCACAGGCTCCCGACCTCCGTTGGCGGAGGTTGGAGAGGTGGCATCGGCATTGTCACCGGACGATAGTCCGGCGACTGTGTCGGATCAGAAGTGTGGGTCATTCTCGGTGGGTGACCGAGTTCCGTCAGATCAGAAAGAGACGTGCAGCCGCCCAGTAGCAGCAGCACGGTCAATGAGCCACGGGAGAAAAAACGCGTCATCGTTTTCAGAGCCACCTATCGCCAGGAAACGTCAAGGCGCAGGATTGCGCATAGACGCCGAAAGCCGGCGCATTGTGATCGGATCGGACGGGACTGGATGACTCGTCAACGCCACTTCCACATTTGACCCATCAGTGACTTTCCCGCTGACAATCATCCCGCTCGACTCATTCAATGCGCGGACCTGCTGTTTGGCACCGGCATCCTCAAGAACCCTTCCAGCAATCGACAATCTGAGCCCTGGAGCTACGTAGGTGATCATGACGGGATCTCCCTTATGCATGATCACAGTGCGCTGCAGGTCCTGCGCAATGACCGCGGAGCCCGCCACGACACCACGGCTGATGGTCTGCCCCTCTACCTCAGCCGGATCGGTGACAGCACGCGACGGCAGATGACCGGAATATGCCTCGTCCACCCTAACATCTGCGGCACTGACAACGCTTCCTGCCCCCATCGAGTGGGTGTACACAATCACGCGCTGGGTGGCATGGACAACACCCGTCAGCATGAACGAGTCGGTTGCCAGATCTCCTGTAGGGTGGGCACGATAAACAGTGGATGAAAACCACCCGCTCCGCTGATCCCATTTCACATCAGACAGAACAACCGGCTCGGCCTCATCCGCAGAGACTGTCACAGGATGAAAGTCGTGAAACGTTATTGAAACGGGGCCTTCGCCCAGGTCGGGCAGGTTTTTCCTGACGAGGGAAACGAAATAATTCTCGTCAAGAATTCTTCCCGCTCTGGTAATCGTCATGAACGAAGAGGAGGACTGGTCTTCCCACTCGACACCGTATTGATCGGCGATCGCAATAAGTTGTTGCCCGCTTACATGAATACTCGATCCAGGTGCCGGCCCAGGACCCAGAACCCGATCCTGCCCGGGCTCAAGACCAGAAAAAATGTCAGAAAGACGAACCATCCCGGACGAAACGATGGACGTATTGCGCAGGGTCGCTGCATATCCCGGTACGGAATGGCCTATCAAAGATAGCCCTATGAGAGCGATCGTGAGCCCGCGCATATTGGTATCACCGCAGATTTGTCAGGGTTTGCAGCATTTCATTCGAGGCAGTGATAACTTTACTGTTCATCTCGTAGGCTCGCTGCGCCGTAATGAGCGCAGTGATTTCGGTCACGACATTAACTGATGATTCCTCGACAAAACCCTGGCGGACCGAACCATATCCCTCGCTCTGCGGTGTACTGAGGTTGGCTGTACCAGATGAGGTTGTTTCGGTGAACAGGTTCTGCCCCATCGCCGTAAGACCATTCTCATTCTGGAATGTCGCGAGCTGCAACTGACCAGCCACCTGAGCTGTAGTCTGACCAGACAGCGTGTACTGTACCTGTCCAGACTGATCGATCGTAATATTCTCCGCATTGTTGGGAACGGAAATATTGGGAGACAGGGGATAGCCGTCTGCAGTGACAATCGTACCGTCTTCCGAGAGCGAGAATGTTCCGTCACGAGTATAGGCATATTCTCCCGACGGAAGGGTTACACGGAAATATCCACGCCCCTCAATGGCAAGATCCAGCGAATTTCCGGTCTGTTCCAGCGTACCTTGCTCGTTGATGCGGTATATGCCGGCCGTGCGAACACCAAGACCAACCTGCGCACCCGCGGGAACAAGGTCCCCGGTATCAGAACTCATCGTCCCGGCACGACGCAGATCCTGATAGATCAGGTCCTGAAACTCAGCACGACGACGCTTGTATCCGGTGGTTGTCATGTTGGCGATATTATTGGAAATCGTCTCGACATTTGTGGTCTGGGCCTGCATGCCCGTATTCGCAATATCAAGCGATCTCATCATTTCAGGACACCCCTATCAAGAGCACTTCGGAGAGCCTCTTGCATCGACATTATATTTTCTTATCGCAACGAAATATCATTTTAGTTGCGCACAGGACTTCAATATCAGGCAATCTTCGAATTATCTGGCATGTAACATAGAGGCAGCTCGATGCCCCCATGCCGATATATGATGGTTACAGCCTACAATGCTTTGTTGCACAATACGAGACCGGGAATATGAAACTTTTCAAAATTTTCGAATGCATGCGTCAGCGCGTCTTTTGGGACACGCCTATCTCATCGGGCTGAGACAGGCGTATGAGCATACCTCGTCTCAAGAAGAGCCGTGAGATCGTTCGTGAGCATGGCAACAGGCCCTTCCCAGTTGAGGGGCTGCTTTTGCTGATAAAGGCGTATCGACTCATACCACGGTGAATCACGTCGCCCCGAGAGCCAACGCCAGCATTGATCATAGCGTGAAAGAAGCCATGTGGGCTTCCCCAGCCCAGCCGATACATGCGCAGTCGATGTGTCGACGGCGATAACGAGATCCAGCGTGTCAATCAGCGCAGCCGTATCATCAAAACTGGCGATGTGCCTCGTGTGATCTGAAAGACGCATCCCTTCAGGCGGATTTGCCGCCTGCGCTGCGCGTTCTCCTATCTGCAGGCTATAGAACCTAAGCGCTCTAAAGCGTCTGGCGACCTGCCCTAGCGGTGCCAGATCCTGCAGATTCATGGAGCGGCGATGGTCAGCAAGAAATGCTGCCTGAACTTCGGGATGCGGTGCGCCCGCCCATACAAGCCCCACACGAAAGGTATCGTGCCAGTCATCAGCGTCCCCAGCCCGAAGCCGTTCGCGCCACAGGGTAGTCTTTATCGGGTCAGGCCGCAGATATCTGCCAGTAACAGGGATCGTCTCTAGCGTTATCCCGAGTACGTGAGGCAAGCTGAGAACCGGACATTCGAGATCGTGCTCGGGAAGGATATCGTCTTCCGACAGGACTGTGATCTCAGGGAAACTACGCTCCAGAAGCGAGACGAGCTCCGGCCTCACACGCAGAATGACCTGTCCGACCTCTTGCGCCGCAAGCGGAGCCAATCGGGAAAACTGCAAGACGTCTCCAAATCCGCCTTCGGTGAAAACCATCAGAGTTTTGTCAGGCGCCAGCTCACCACTCCAGCGAGGCACACTACTTTGCCCGCCAGAAGCACGCAGCGCTGTCCAGCGATGCTCATACTCACGAAAGCCTTCAGCATAATCGCCACTTTGAAGCAGCGAAACTGCGCGGTTGGTCCGGCTGTATACGTTCTCCTGGTTCATCTGGACAGCGGCATCATGAAAACCGCGCGCCAGTGCATGATCTCCGCGATGATCAAGAGCTACGCCCATGTTACTGAGCGCCAGAGCATGCGAAGGCTCGAGGCGCAGACTGTTGCGATAGCAGGCGATCGCATTTTCGTACTGGCTCAGATGTAAAAAACTGTTCCCTATATTGGACCACGCGTCGGGAAGACCAGGATCAAGCGCAACGGAACGGCCCAATAATGCAAGGGCATCCGAAAACCGGTTTTGCAAGTTGAGCAGGCCACCGTAATTACTCAGGGTGCGCGCGTTATCGGGAGAGGCCTGAAGGCGGATTTCATATGCTTTCGCCGCTGACGCATAATCACCAGCCAACTGAAGCGCTTCTGCGCTGCCTTCCGGATGGGTCATCAGAGATAATCCGCCAGTGTCATGCCCTTCATGTTTGAAATAAGGATATACGAGGCACTCAGGCTAGTTTTGATATTCGCTGCATTGGTTGCGACTGTCGCCATATCAGCATTTCGCGAATCGCCCAGCTGGGTTTCGAGCATTGTGGAAAGTCCAGTCAGCATTGTCGATTGCGAAGTCAGGCTGTTTTGCGTTGCGCCCACAGCGCCTTCCTCTTCGGTCAGCTGGCTAATTGTCGTGCCGAGCGACGTATAGATCTGCTTTGCGAGATCGGAAAATCCTGGTGTGTTGGACGACATCCCGTTCATTGCCGATACTGCCATAAGGTCTCGCATCAGATCCCTGATCGGCGATCCGGTGGACGTATTGCTCGATGAGGAGGTCATGGATGACTGAGTCGCAACGATACCGAAACTCGTCGTGGTGTTGGTCCCACTCATCACGCTGCGTTGATTATCGGCAGCCTGAGCCGGAGATACGGAAAGTGTCGCCGAAAATACGGATACCGCCTGATCGGTTGACCCCGCCAGAGAGGTCGCACTGGCAAGAACGGACCCCGCATTGGATGCGTTGAGAGACTGAAGGCTCGCCGCAATCTGCTGAGCAAGGCTGCTTGATGACAGGGAAGCACTCCCTTTTATGGGTGCTGTGTTGCTGTCAGTGCCTGCAAATACGTAATTTGCACCATCGCTCGTATTGAGCACTGTCTTGAGATCACCAAGGGCACTCATTGCCGATGAAGCGGCGGCAGCAACCTGACTGGATGTTGCCGTGCCTGAAATACCAAGCAGATTAGTGGAAAGCGTCTGCGCCATTGAAACAAGTTGATTGAGACCGGTGGCCGTGACGGACAACGTGTTCTGAGCGTTGGTGATATTGGATTGCCACGCCTGCACTTGAGTGATTTTGGGAGTGAGGCTGAGCGCCGCAGAACGGGATGTCCCTAGATCAGCGTAAGTCGACCCGATGATACCGGTGCTGCTCTGCCACGTTGCGGTCTCCTGCTGCGCAGTCAGGGTCTTTACACTCGCCTCAAGAATGAGCGAGAGAGCCGATCCGCCGTACTGACCTACCGCATTGCTCATGACCAATCTCCGGACCGCTTACTGGATTGCCGATAACAGCGCATTGAACATGGTCTGCACCGTGGAAATGATCTTCGCGTTCGCCGTGTAAGCATTTTGCAGCGCAACGGTCTTGGCCATTTCGTCATTGACGTTGACGCCCGAAACGTCTGCTACTTTGGTCTGCAGGAGCGTGAGAACGGCGCTGCTAGACGTGACACCCGCGCTCATGGAAGCGATGGTAGCGCCCTGATTGGAGGTAAGGGCAGTTGATAACGCGAGTAGTCCCTGATTACCGGCATATCCCGTCGAGATTGACCCACCTGGACCTAGATTGCTGGATGGCGCAGATAGACCCCCGCTTACGTCTTCGGCATCCGAGCCAAAGGTGGTGGAAAGAACATTGCTGATGGTGGTTGTGACACCTGTGTTGGTGCTCCCATCACTATTCGTGGTGGTGGTGAGCGCCGACGGCGTCTTGGTATAGATACTGTTGACACTCAGGCTGGCAGATAGCCCAACAATTCCCTGAGGCACCGGCTTACTGAGGTCACTGGCCTGAATCGAACTCGTCGCGTTGGCGTCAGAGCCGGTAACGAACAGAGGCAATCCTGCGCTGCTAAAACGATTCATTACCGTGTAGGAGAATGAATCGAGCTGCGCCTGCATCTGAGGGTAAGTGCTATCGCGCAGGGTCAGGTTGCCGCCAAGGCTCCCCCCTGTCAGACTCGTTGTAATATCCTGGCCAGCAAGGGTAATTGCCGGGATGGAAGAGTTCGTGTTCTGCGCACTGTAGTATGAACTGCTCGACAGTGTAACACTCGAAGTCGAGAGAGGCCACGTGCTGCTGGGTAGTGTCTGGGTGCTATCGTCCAGACCCATCTGATCGGGTCTGGTTGGCAACTGCGTTCCGTCTGCGGTACGCACCGTCATATCGCCGTTTGCACTGGTGGTAAAAGACACGCTCAGATTGGAAGACAGGTCCGACATCACGCCCAAACGCTGATTTTCCAGATCAGCGGTACCCTGCCCAAGACTTTTGAATTTCATGATTTGCTTAGACAGAGCACCAATCTGTGTCAGGTCGGAGTTGATCGAGGACACATCGGACACCGCACCATCAGCCGCCGCCTGTCGCTGCGAGGCATAGGTCGAGGCAAGAGTCTGCACGGTTGTCACCAAGGCAGAGGCCTTGCTGACGACTGCACTTTGGGAGACGCTCTGGGTAGGAGTGGACGTCAGGGAAATCAGGGCACTTTGCAAATTGCCGAGCTGGTCTGAAAGGCTAGAAGTACTCCCGGAATCCTGAGAGGTAGATCCTTGCACGGAGGAGACGGCAGCCAGCGAATTACTCATCACTGTATAGGACGAAGCCTGGGCATTTTGCTGATAAAGCGATGATTGAAGCGCTTGATTGATCGCAAGCTGGGTATTGCCAAGCCTGACCCCTGTACCATACCCCGCAGCCACTGAAGACAACGTCGCAGCCGTCTCTTTCACGTAGCCAGTGGTATTTGCGTTCGCGACATTGTTTGCCGTCACAGCATACTGGGCCTCGATAACACTGAGGCTACCCGTGGCGATAGAAAGGGAGGCCAGGAGGTTCATGCAGTTCCGTTCAGCAAGAGAATGCCGCAGTCACCCACGACGGGCTTCAACACGCCACCCCGATGAAAAAGGGGTAACCAGCACGGACAGACCTAGAGACAAATAGTTTCGCAAAAGTTTCCAACCATCTCTGACGGCACGTGGGAAATAGCGCGAGAGGATACATACTTTCCGCCGATACGGCGGCTCTGGCTCTGGAAATTTGGCGCCACGGGAAGCTGCTACATCCGGGATAAAAAAGGCTCTAGCCAGGCAAGAGCTCGGCCTCGGGGAACCGCACCCGCCCCCTGCATCAGGTAAGCCGATGCAGGGTGGTGCACTCAATCCAGGTCTACTGCGCAGACCGGGCCACGCATCGTGGAAAATGGCACGGACTGAATACCTAGCCAAATGGCTGTAACTGGCCCGACACCCTAGACAACCTCGCTCAACGTGAACTCATCAACAAGCCCCTTGAGACGCCCCGCCTCGACACCGAGACTATTGGCCGCCGCAGTTGCCTCTTCGACCATTGCGGCATTCTGCTGGGTTACACGATCCAGTTGACCCACAGCCTGGTTGACCTGCCCCAGCCCCTCCGCCTGGTCTTCGGATCCCAAGGCGATTTCCGACAGAAGGCCGTCAATTCCGGATATACGTTCGACAATCCCACCCAGCGCAGATCCGGCATCCGTGATCAGCTTTGCGCCACGGTCAACGTGCGTCGTACTCTCTGAAATGAGGAGACGTATCTCCTGAGATGCCTTCGCAGAACGTTCCGCCAACGCGCGCACTTCTGAAGCCACCACGGAGAACCCACGACCCGCCTCACCCGCGCGGGCGGCCTCGACGGCAGCGTTCAAGGCAAGCAAATTGGTCTGGAAGGCAATCTGTTCGATCATCCCGGTGATCTGCGAGATTGCCTTCGACGCCTCACGCATACGCTCCATGGCATCGATCGCTCCATCCACGATTTGGGTCGCCGCCAGTGCATCGACTCTCATTGATGAAGCTGAACAGGCCGCTGCCTTGGCGCTTTCCGCCCCTTTTGATACGCGCGCAGTAATCTGATTGAGCGTAACGGCGGTGCGCTCGAGATTACCCGCCTGCATCTCTGTCCTGCGGGCGAGATCATTGGAGGCAACGACGATCTCATTGGCTCCGTTCGCGACCGTGCCGACCGAGGCCGCAACACCGCCGAGCGTCATGTCCAGCTTCGAGATTGCCCTGTTGAAATCTTCGCGGAGCTTCTCGTATGTGGGATCGATCTCGCCATTGAGGCGAAAACCGAGGATGTTATCGGCCAGTCGCGCCAGGCCCTTACCAACGTCATCAATGGCCTTTACCCGCCCCGTGATGACCGTCGCGAATTTGACGACCTTGACCACCTCGCCTTTGATATCAAAAATCGGGTTATAGGAAGCCTGCAGCCACACCGGCTCCCCACGGCTATCGAGACGCTTGCATTCGAGCGGTACATATTCCCCTT
Organism: Asaia lannensis NBRC 102526; assembly: GCF_024054035.1. Lineage (GTDB taxonomy): Bacteria > Pseudomonadota > Alphaproteobacteria > Acetobacterales > Acetobacteraceae > Asaia > Asaia lannensis. The sequence continues at coordinate 50,376 of NZ_JAMXQU010000005.1, read as the reverse complement.
TTCGCAGCTTGTTCCAGAACGCCTTGTATTCCGGGGTGGCAGCCATATCCGCCCCGACGAAGATCGAATGGTTACGCCCGACAAGATCTGGCAGTGAATAGCCCATAGCTGCGAGAAAATTGGGATTTGCATGCAAGATGGTGCCGTCGGGCGCAAATTCGATAACAGCCTGAGCACGAGAGATCGCGTCGAGCTTGCCCGCTGTATCAGCCCTGAGGGCCGCAGCCTCTGTCACTACAGCTGCAACCTTGACGATTTTATAGACCCGACCTGTAACGTCCCTGACCGGATTATAGCTCGCCTGCAGCAAAACCTCGGAACCGCTCTTTGCCAGCCTTATGCATTCCTGCGTACAGGATTTTCCCTCAGATAACCCGCGCCAAAATCCTGCATATTCCGCACTTGCGGCATAGGTATCGTCAATGAACAGGCGATGATGACGCCCTACGATCTCATCAAGCCGATAACCCATTGCATCGCAGAAATTCTGATTGGCCTCGAGGATCATGCCGCTCACATCGAACTCGATGAACGCCAGCGCACGATCAAGCGCATTCATCTTGGCTTTGGCATCTGCCCAGCCACCAGGCCACGACTTAAACATCGATTTTTTACTCCGGAGATTGCCTGAAGAGTACTGGAGACGAGGGCAGATAGACACTCACAAAGCCGGACTATACCGAAGCCGCGCCACGGGCGCTGATTGTCAGAACCACCCCTATCTTGTGCCGGATCAATGCCGGCCATTCATCTAATCGTGAAAATAGTTAACGAAACGTTTTTATCCGACGCCTGCGGCTTTTGTCTCAATTTTGTCATCCGGCATTCAGTTTGCCATCATCGCACCGCGGAAAACGTCTTACCGCGTTTCGGTATCGTGGGCTAGCATCCGGATAAACATCGTAACAAAGCTTGCGTTTCCACCAACACATGCTACCCATAGCCAAGCTGGGATTCACCTCGTTTCGGGATACTCTTGATTGCCGCAGGCGCGGTGAGAGACAAATTTCGATCCGGTCAAGGCATCGCGCAATTTTATGTCGTCTCGTTCATTCAACATTCGGACTCTTCGTATACCATGCCCATGCGGCAAGCGAAGCAGCTCGTGGCATATAAGGTCGGGGACACTCTGATGTCAGTATTTAACGCGCTCACGACGGCCGTCAGCGGAATAAACGCGCAGTCAACGGCATTTACAAATCTCAGTAATAATATCGCAAACAGTCAGACCGTAGGTTACAAAGCCGATACGACTTCGTTCCAGAACTTCGTTGCTGGCTCGATGATTGGCAGCACGGCCTCGGCCGATGTCTCGGATTCCGTATCCGCTATCACGGTGCAGCATGTCGATAATCAGGGTGCACCGACCAGCAGCAGTAACAGTCTTGCCTCGGCCATTTCTGGGAATGGGTTATTCGTTGTCTCCAAGGCGAACGGCGCTGGCAATGCGAGCACAACACAGTTTTCAGATCAGAGCTATTATACGCGCAACGGTGAGTTCTCGCAAAACAACCAAGGTTATCTTGTCAATACCAGCGGTTATTACCTCGACGGATATCTGGTCGATCCGTCGTCCGGACAGCTTGGCACAAGTGTGACGCAGATCAATGTTGGCAATATCACTTATCGTCAGCCACAGACGAGCAAGCTCACGCTGACAGCTACTGTGGGCACAATGCCTGCAAATTCGGCGAATTATACCGCCAGTGATGCCCAGACATACACGACTGCACCCGTGACAGTGTATGACGCGAACGCAACACAGCATCATGTGGCGCTCAACTGGTCTCAAAGCACCACAAATCCTCTCGTCTGGACTGCCAGCGCTTATGACGCAGATGGAACGGGCGCCATCAATCAGGCGGATAACACCTATAACGTCACCTTCAACAGTAACGGCACTCTGGCCAGCGTGACGGATTCGACGGGAGCTACAGTTGGCTCGACCACCACTGGCGCGGCTGTAACGCTCCCCATCACAGCGTCCTATGGAACGAATACCTCTCAGTCGATTAGCCTGTCACTGGGCACCATTGGTGGCACCAGCGGAACGATCATGGCACAATCGACGGGCACTGCGAGCAAAAGCGCAGTCTCGAGCCTGACGCTTGATCAGAATACTTCGACACTCACTGAGGACAGCTCTCAAATCGGTACGGCCACCGGCTCGAACCAGAGCTATATGACGTCGCCTGTTGATGTCGGGGGTACGCCCGTATCGCTTCGGTGGGCTCAGACATCTGCCTCGCCGCCAACCTGGAACGTGTCGGCCATCAACTCCTCTACCGGCGCTGCGCTGAGCTCGACGAGTTCGATCACCTTCAATGCGAACGGCACGGCAAACTCACCCCCGACGACTCTTGCCGCCACGATCAACGGGCAGGCCTATACGGTGAAGCTGCCAGACATGACCAGCACAACGAGCCCCCTGCTCTCGACTTCGAGCTCGCTTGGACAGGACACGACAGCTCTCACATCCGACGCTGTAGCCGCTGGCACATATCAGGGCGTTCAGATACAGAGCGACGGATCGGTCATGGCGCAGTTCAGCAACGGGGCATCCCAACTTGCAGGCAAGATTGCGCTTGCCAATTTCGCCAATGTCAACGGATTGAACGCGGTAGACGGGCAAGCGTACACCGCTACCGCAGCGTCTGGTAACCCCGCTGTCGGCACTGTTGGCGCCAACGGGACCGGAACACTCTCCGTAGGTTACACAGAGTCTTCAACCACAAATCTCACAAGCGACCTTTCTGCCCTGATCGTTGCTCAGGAAGCGTATTCAGCCAATACCAAGGTCATCACCACTGCGGACACTCTGCTGCAGGCTACCATTGCCATGAAGCAATAATATAAAAGGACGATTTTCCCGGGCAGCAGTCTGATGCTGCCCGTCGAAACAAGGCGGCCTCGCAGGAGGATGCTCCTCCTATGGCGCCCCGGAAACTTCCGTCCGCGCATGAATGGCGCATTAATCAAACTAAAATCACTGCCAGAAGAACGTGAGCGAAAGATAAATGAGTGAATCCCGCCTGAACGACGATCTCGACATCAACGTTGTCGATGACGATCGGCTTGGGATGAAGGCTCAACCCAGAAAGAAACGCCTCATTCTCGTGGCAGCATCACTGATCCTGCTCACTTTAATCGCCGGCACAGGATATCTTGCAGTCCATAAGGGGTGGTTTTCGTCAACGAAGCAGACAGCAGAGGCTGCTGACCCGTCCACTGCCCAAAGCACCATTCTGGCGGTACCATCCATCATCTCGAGCCTCGATAATGGTGAAAATCGACCCGTCTATGTGAAGATGACAACGCGTGTGGAGATTGCAGGAACTCAGAATGAGGCCTCGCTGAGGCGGTATATTCCCCAGATCCAGGATATATTTCAGACCTATCTACACGAGACGCGCCCTCAGGAGATAAGGGGAAACGGGGTGTACAGGTTGCGTGAAACTCTTCTGAGGCGGCTTAGAATTGAGATAGCGCCCCTCAAGATCACCAATTTTTATATTACCGAATTCCTCATACAGTGAGACCGGTTGAGATAAACATCGGTCCTTTCGATGCAGGCAGAGTTTCATGATGTCGCCTAGTGAACACCATATCCCGCCCATACCTGATGCCTGGGCCGCCCCCGCGGTCGAGACCGAGAATGACCCCTTTTCGGGCAGCGCCTCCGGGGCTTTTCAGCAAGAAGAAACGCTAAACCAGATGCTCGACCAGTCGGAGATTGACAATCTCCTTGGCGGCGCATTCAGCGATCTGCCTGAACGGCACGAGACGGGAATGGAGCGTGTGATCAGGGCCGGCTTTGTCGCTTACGAGCGCATGCCGATGCTCGAGATCGTGCTTGACCGTCTGGTCCGCCTCCTCACAACGGGCCTTCGGAATTTCACGAATGACAATGTCGAAATTACCACAGAATACACGCGCTCCATGTGTTTCGGCGACTACGTCAACAGCGTGCCGTCATCCTCGCTGTTTTGCGTTTTCAAGGCTGTCCAATGGGAGAATTACGGTCTTCTCGTAATCGATTCCGCGCTGGCCTACTCCATGATCGATATCCTCATGGGTGGTCCGCGTGGGAAGGGTCATTCAGGCACTGAAGGGCGGCCTCACACCGCTATAGAGCGCACTCTGATCGAAAAGCTCATGAACCTTACCCTGCGGGAACTGTCGGTCGCGTTCAGCCCAGTATGCGAGATCGACCTTATCTTTGAACGGCTCGAAGTAAGCTCACGCTTTGCGGCGATCGCTCGTGCTTCAAATGCTGTCGTGACATCGAAGATGCATATCGATATGGAGGACCGGACCGGCAATATGGATCTTGTCATCCCTTATGCAACCCTCGAACCTGTGCGAGATCTGCTCTCCCAGCAGTTCATGGGGGAGCGATTTGGCCGTGATTCGGTTTGGGAAAACCACCTTATTTCCGAAATTATGGAAACCAATGCCGAAATCCTGGCTGTGCTTGAGGAGCAGACCGTCAGCCTTTCGACATTGCTCACCATGAAGCCAGGTATGCAGCTCGTATTTCCCCACAAGGTGAAAAACACCCTCCCTGTGACGCTGCAGTGTAATCAGACGACACTCTTCGAGGGGCATCTGGGGCAATCAGGGGGGAAAGCAGCGGTGAAGATCGATCATCGGCTTGTGCCCGAGGATAGCCCGCATATACACAACCCGAGTGAGGCCAGCACTGACTTCGAGACTATGGACTGACATCCCGCAAAACGAGGCTGACGATAAATAACGGAGGATCGAGAGAGAATGCTCGCCCAAATTCAGGTATTCATAGAAGCGGCACTCTCGGTTCTGCTGCTGTTAGGCATCGCCTATAACTTTCACATCAGCAAGACCCTGTCGGCTTTGAAGAGCGACAGAGCAAGTCTCGTCAAACTTATCGAAAAGCTCGAGAGCAGTATCAAAAACGCGCATGATGGTGTTGAAAAGCTGCGTGTTGCGGGTCAAGTCAGCGGACGACCGCTGAGCCGCACGATCGAGCAAGCCAAGATCGTCGGGGGTGAACTGGATACGCTTGTGGACAAGGCAGATTCGAAGGCTGAGCAGCTCAGCGTTCTGACACGAAAAGCGGAATCCAGTGAGCAATCCCTGGGAAAGCTTCTGGATGATGTGTCAGACGTAAAACTGGATATGCTTCGACAGTCAGAGTCGCCTATCCTGCGAGACGACCCGGAAAATACCGAAGCTCCCCTTGAGGATAACATTACCCCAACGAAGGCTCCCATTCTTGAACCAGAGCGACACGAGCAACGCCCGGCCGTCACGCCCGTGGTTGCCGAGGCCCGCAAGCCGGTGCCAGAAGGTCATCATGCTCGCCAACGTATGGGCAGCAAGTTTCTCGGCGAGTAGAGAACCGAGCCGTTTCTACCACGCAGCCCCGGCTACATATCGGGGCTGCGTAGCACCGGGGTCTGCAAGACTGGACCAGGCGCTCCAGTCCCAGACGCTGGTATTACGTCGATTCTCAGCGGCCATCGCTGCAATCGAAGGGACATTCTTGATGGGCAAGTGCTGATTTCGAACGACAGGGGTCGAATTCAGAAGATAAACGAACGCCACTTCTGATCCCATGTAAACACAGCCGCATCCGATCGGGTCTGCGTAGAGATAGATGGGACCGCTAGGAGCAGGCCGATAGGTCATCACACCAGGCGGGAGCGAATTCATCATTGCGTATCGTGCGGTTGTATCTGCGGGATGGGCTATAAACCCCGCATCCGCTATCCGTTTACCCATGGTGAGATACGGCTTTGCTGGAGACTGACAGGCAGTCAACGCCAAGCTCACAAACAGACCTGTCGACCTCATCAGTCTAACGCGCATACGGTCTTTCAACTCTCAGATTTCACTGTGAAGGGTCAAGGCAGCGCTCTCTGTCGTCGGCGTGACGTAGTGACCTGACGGACTGTATGCCTGCGTAATTTCTTCAACGGGCGCGGCACATATCAATTTCAGGAATTCGGTTTGCACCACTGACATATGTTCGAGCAAAACCTGGTTCTCCGCAACAAGCGCGATCAGGTCCCCCATGGTCGGCATCAGCGCTGTTTTATCGCCCCCCCGGTCCTCAAATTGAGTCAGTGCCTGCGCCATTTTTGACAGTAATTCTGTTTTATCCGCGAGCAGCAACTCAATCTGTGCAGGCTTCCCCTGACGGAGCTGTTCATTTTCCACTTTCAGCAGGGCCATAAGCCGCGATGCCGCTTTTATGACGGGTGATGTCTGGTCTGAGCGCATACCGATCATGTCTCTTCGTGTTCCTGCATCGCGAGTATTTGTCGATACACACTGTCGGCAATACCGATCCCGCCATTATTGGCTATCTGCTTTCCCATCTCCAGCACTTGCAGGGAACGGAACTGCTTTTCGGCTGCCCCTCCACCAAATTCGTTGTCTGAGATGTCAGCAGTGTCAAACATGGGCTGAAGTAACTCACCCAGCGTAAGGCCCTCAAAAGATCTCGCTGTTTCGCGTGCCTTGTCAGCTTTCGCGGTTCGGGTAGCCTCCTGTGCTCTAGCCAGTGTCTCGCTCTGCGCAGCAGAGAGAGAAGAGAGTGTTACAGGCGTCAAAGCCGTCATGTCATCGAACCTCCAGATCCGCTTGGAGAGCGCCATCAGCCTTGATAGCCTGCAAGATACTGATCATATCGCGCGGCCCCATTCCCAAGGCGTTCAGCCCGGCAACAAGGCTCGCGAGCGTGGGACCTTCACGAAGAATACCCAATCGGTGAGAACTGTCTGTACTGGCATCGATCTGCGTTCGAGGCACGATCGCCGTCGTCCCATTGGAAAAAGGGGCAGGCTGGGCGATCAACGGAGTTTCCGTCACCTGGATCGTAAGGTTGCCTTGCGCAATGGCAACCGTGCTGATGCGCACATTATCGCCCATCACGATGGTCCCACTTGCCTCATCCACAATGACTTTGGCCATCGTATCCGGTTCGATCATAAGATCGCCGATCCGATAGAGAAGCGAGGGCGCGTCTCGCCCGGCCATATTAACTGAAACCGTGCGCGGATCATCCATTTTGGCCGTGCCATATCCGAGAGAACGGTTGATGGCATTGACGATTCTGTTTGCCGTCGTGAAATTCGGGTTTCGCAAGGAGAGATGGATCAGCCCGCTTCTACCCAGAGAGACCGGCACCTCGCGCTCGACAACTGCGCCATTGGCGATATGCCCTGTCGTTGGAATATTCCGGGTAGCCGAGGCCGCCGTCCCTCCGACTGAGAAAGCATTCGTGACGAGGGAGCCCTGCGCCACAGCGTAGACCTCACCGTCTGCTGCTTGGAGCGGCGTTACCAGCAACGTGCCTCCTGCAAGGTCACGAGCGTCGCCCACTGCCGATACCGTAACATCGATATGCCCACCTCCGTGAGAGAAAGGAGGCAAAGTCGCGGTTACCATGACTGCGGCTACATCATGAGTCTGTAACTGGACTTCTCGATCACGGATATTCACTCCAAGACGATTGAGCATGCTGATGAGGGTCTCGCGAGTGAAGATCGTGTTTGTCAGCCGGTCGCCCGTTCCTCGCAGACCGACAACCAATCCGTACCCGACCAACTGGTTGTCACGCACACCCTCATAATCGACAATATCTTTGACGCGTACTGCGGTAGCGTTTGACGCCGGCGCATAACCCACGATTCCCAGGCTCATACAAAAAAGGAGCGTCTTTATCAGGCAGCCAAACGTCTTTTTCCCGTTACGACAATGCATCGTATGATCGTCCAGCCCAGTTCCCGGTGTGACGCGGAGTGCGTATCAAAATGTCTTTGTCAAATGGATAAGCCTGCACCATCGATAGTGATCTTGTACGACAGGCGCCAGCAATGACACCCTACGACACAGGCCCGTCACTTACAACCACAACAAGGTTAACGCTCTCCAACAGAGAGACAGTTTCACACCGGCATTGTTGCAAAAGCGATAATGATTGTCATAACGCCTGCTTATCCTGTAACGGGAAGACCTTTGATATTGATCTATGCCGCACCACGGCGAACCGTAATCCCGCTGTCACATAGACGCCAATGAAAGACTGCCATGGATTTCGCTGAGAGGCGCAACGGACTCATGATTTTCATGAAATCACGCCTATCGAAATCAGCCAGCGCGTCTCTCGCAATGTTGGGTTTCAGCGTTGCACTCGCTCCCGTGCCGGCCCTGTCTCAGACGATGGAAGCTGAGCGCTGCCGTATAGCCTCCAGCCAGGCCGAAAAAGTCCTCCGCATTCCCGAAGGTTTCTTATATGCCATCAGTCGGGTCGAAAGCGGCAAGACCGACGCGCAGGGGCGACTGTCGTCCTGGCCGTGGACAATAATGGCCAATGGCGTTGGCCATTATTACGATTCCAAACAGGACGCCGTCGCGGCGGCAACCGAATTTCGCAATGCGGGTATTATGTCGATCGACGTCGGGTGCTTGCAGGTCAACCTGCAACAGCATCCGGATGCTTTCCATTCACTTGATGAGGCGTTCGATCCAACCTCGAATGCTCTCTATGCCGGGCGTTTTCTTAACCAGATGCACGACAAGATGGGAAGTTGGCCGCGTGCGGCGGCGGCCTATCATTCCCAAACCCCGGGGCTCGGAGCCCCGTATCAATGGAAGGTGCTCGAAACCTGGGCCATACCTGATGACGAACGGATAGGCCCGTCAGGGGACGTCAAACACCCGCCTCAGCGTAAGGGCGCGATTGATTTGGCGGCGCCACGAAGCCAGTCTCCCTACGGCGATACAATCGTTGCTGATGCGCGTGAGGGAACACAGCCTGCTGTGAGGGCATTTCATCCTTTCCAGGGTTTCAGCCATTTCACCCAGCCTGCCCCTCATCATTCAGGCATGAGCGGCATGAGAGGACGCAGCCTCGCATCATACCGAAGCAGCCCTACGCAATTGGCGCGCCCAACAGGCTGAAAGCATCAGACGCCTCGCATATCGATCCAGAGTCGCAGCGCTTTTCCGACTTCTTGAAGGACAGGAAGGAAAGAGCGCTCATTCGAACGGAAAATTCTCATTGTAGGGTACCATGGGCTCCCTGTTCCGGAATCCCCCCAGCGCCAGCACGCATCCCAACGGCTTATCAACCATACGGGACAACCAAGCGCTCCGGCGAGATGCGCGGGTGACGTATCGACCGAGATGATCAGATCAAGATTACGCATGATGGCCGCCGTATCCGCCATGTCTCGTACCTCGCTCATGGGATTATGAATTGTCTGACCGCCCCAGTTCTTCAGCTCTTCCCTTGGTGTCCCGAATTGCAGATTGACGAAGGTCGCCTCAGCCGGGAGGAGCGCCTCGGCGAGATCGCTGAAGGAAATCGAGCGCCGCATATCAGCCAATGCGTATTCTGAGCGAAGACGCCGCTCGCCAGCCCATACAAGACCGATCCGCGGTCTACCCGCTGGCAGCAGGGCCGCCATTTTTTCTCGGTCAGCGGGGATATCGGTAATGTATGGAATGCAGGTTGGAATATCGTGCACCGTCCGCACCCCGCTGATAAAGGGTAGATCCGGCACGGGGCACGCGTAATCATATGCGTGGTTCGTAACAGCACTCACAGGGTCCAGCACCGTCAAAGCCGGGTAGGACTGACGCACAAGGCGCACCAGAGAGGCGGGCACACAGACGTGGATTTCGGCACCACGCGCTGCAAGGGCGGATAGGTGACGTATAAACTGGATCGTATCCCCCAACCCCTGCTCCTGAAAGACAAGGATACGCTTCCCTGAGAGGCCAATATCAGGACGGAGCCGGGGAATGCTGCGTACCCAGCCCTGCTGTGGGGTTATCTGCAATTCGCGCTCGAAATAGAGTGGCCAGCCTCTCTCAAAAAGACCCGCCTTGATCAGGGTGCAGGCATAACCGAACGCGATAGCTTTGCGTTCAGGGCTGATTCTGAGGGCTTTTTCATACCACGGCAGGGCTTCAACGGAGCGATTGAGCCGCTCGAGCGCACAACCGGCATTATTGAGCAGTGACGCTGTTTCATCTCCGTCGTTGAACAGAGATTTCAGCACCGCAAGCGCCTCAGCAGGATACCCGACTTCAAGCAGGGACATGCTGATGAATTCCCCGATCTCCGCTTTCTGCCCGGGATATGTTGCCATCATCTGTGCAAAGCTTGCGCAGCCGCCGCTTACGTCCCCGCGCACGATCTGCAAATGGGCGGAGAAAGCCTGGGCGGGCACATTGTCAGGTTGCAGGCGTATGACATTGCGCAGCAGGACCCCAACGATGTCATAACGCGTTGTGAAACGCAGGATGAGCGACGCTCCCGCCATAGAGAGCTTCCACTCGTCCTGATGGACTGCCATCGTTTCGAGTACAAGTTTTAATCCGCTGATCCCGTCACCTGAGCCCAGCAGGGCCTCGCATGCCTCAACAAACTTCCCGACATCCGGCGGTGCACCCGGGATTTTCCACCACTGCTCAGCAGGCGATGAAGCATGTGTCAGATTTCGCGGTTCCGGACTAGCCGTGTCTTGTGTCATGCCATCACCGATCATGTTCAGGTCATTTCGAAAGCAGGTTAGCGATCCATGAACGCGTAACGCTTAATATCTTGCCTCATCTACGCGAGACGGGATACCTCTTGGCGCGAGATTCAAGCGCCTGCCGCAACGATTGGCGTATCATTCATTTCAGGACGACAGGTCGGGGCCCGTTGCGCAGCAATGCCGTCGGCATCATGACTTAGGCTAGGAAAGCTGACATTTTGGAAAGCGCAAACGTCTCTCCGGTCCGTGCCCCTTCCTCCAGCAAATCGCGCACGGGTGGCAACGCTGCCTCAAAACTTTTTTCTTCCTTGACCGGGCAAATAACGAAGGCATCTCAATCCGTCAGAGATGGCAGTTACAAGACCTCCTGGCGACGGGCGATCCCCGGCACCGATGTCGGCCTTGCGCTCGGCGTGTTGCTGCTGCTGTCGATTCTGATCATCCCTCTGCCGACTTTCATTCTCGATCTCGGTCTCTCATTGTCAATCACATCGAGCGTGCTTGTTCTGATGGTTTCCCTGTTTTTGGAGAGACCCATTGAATTCACCTCATTCCCTACCCTGCTTCTCCTCACGACACTGCTCCGCCTCTCGCTCGAAATCGCGACAACACGCCTTATCCTGAGCCACGGCAACGAAGGCACCTTTGCTGCAGGGCATGTTGTCGCCGCATTCGGAGGGTTCCTGATGGGCGGTGATGTCGTGATCGGGGGAATCGTCTTCAGCATTCTTCTCGTCGTGAACTTCATGGTCATCACGAAGGGCTCGGGACGCATCGCAGAGGTTGCAGCACGCTTCTTTCTCGACTCCATGCCTGGCAAACAAATGGCCATCGATGCCGAGCTGTCGTCAGGAGCCATCAACGACAGGGTAGCACGCCTCAAGCGCAGGGAGCTCGAAGACGAAAGCTCGTTTTACGGCGCCATGGACGGTGCTGCAAAATTTGTCCGCGGTGATGCCATCGCAGCGCTGATCATTACAGGAATCAACATTGTCGGGGGGTTGGCTATCGGTGTCCTCCGCTACGGCATGCCTATCGGCGATGCGGCAAGTACGTTCACAACACTGACTGTCGGTGACGGACTGGTTTCCCAGATTCCTGCCCTACTCGTTTCGACAGCCTCCGGTATCGTAGTTACCAAAGGGGGAACTGCGGGGTCGGCAGACGTCACGCTTGTCCGCCAGCTCGGCGGAAACCCGAAACCCATGGCGATGGCCGCGATTCTCTCTGGCTGCTTCGCATTGATGCCTGGGCTACCAGCGTTTCCGTTCCTCATCATTGGCGCCCTTGCCGGCACCGCTGCATGGTGGCGCTGGAAAGTTCCGACACCAGATGAAAATGACAGTGACGTCAGCGAAGCGCCCCCGGCCCCTTCTGCGTCACCTATTTCTGATGTGCTCAAACTGGATCTGCTTCGCCTTGAGCTCGGGTTCGGGCTTCTTCCAATGACCAATGGTGAGAACGCGCAACTCACCGAGCAGATCAAGGCGCTGAGGAGAACAATCGCATCCGAGATGGGCTTCATTACACCGCCCATTCGCATACAGGACAATATCGTCCTGCCGTCTGATCACTACGTTATCAAACTGAAGGAAATCACCATCGGTAGTGGTGAAGTCCGGCCTGGCCGCCTTATGGCCATGACGCCATCGGGGGGCGCTCCCGATCTTGAGGGTGAGAGGACATCAGAACCCGCTTTCGGTCTTCCCGCCGTGTGGATTGCACCGGCCCTCAAGCCGCGAGCCATGGCCCTCAAATGCACGGTCGTCGATCCTGCGAGTGTTCTGGTCACACATCTCAGCGAACTTGTGAGGCAAAATCTGCCAGATTTGCTGACTTACGTAGCGACCCAGAATCTGCTCGATGAACTGCCCCGGGATCAGCAGAAGCTGGTGGGAGACCTCATTCCATCACAGGTTACCCTGAGTACGGTGCAGCGTGTGTTGCAGTCGCTTCTCGCCGAACGGGTCTCCATACGCGACCTGCCCACAATTCTAGAGAGCATCCAGGAGGGTAATGGTCTGGGCTTGCGAGGCATCCAGGCCCTCACCGCTCATGTGCGCATCCGCCTCTCCCGACAAATCTGCAGCGGCCTGGAGGGGCCCGCAGGTTATATCCCGATGATTACCCTCTCTCCGGAATGGGAAAACGACTTCGCCGCTCATATAGCCGGACAAGGCGATGACCGGCGACTTGCCATGCCGCCATCCATGCTCAATCGCTTCGTGATCAAACTGCGCGACGCCTTCAACGCCGTTTCAGCAAGTGGCGAGGTGCCGGTCATCGTCGTCTCCTCGACTGTACGCGATTCAATGCGATCAATCGTTGAGCGCGTACGCCCCGCGGTCCCGGTGCTATCCCAGGCAGAAATCTATCCCCGGGCACGTATCAAAACCATCGAGACGATTACCTAGGCTTCACCTCGCCCCCAGAAACCAGCCCGAAAGGCTCCGCACGGCCAGATCATTGACAATGATTACAAACAATCCTCTCTTCACGCTCTCTTGAAGGTTTGCTCAATAGGGGGCGCACCGCACCATTGAGTACCAACGAACAAGCGAGAAGCTGCAACATGACTGAAACCCTACTCTCTGATCTGGCACGCAGGCAGGATTTCATTGGCATGGGACAGAGTGATCTCTCCTCGTTGCGCTCGATGGCCAGTCTCATAGAACGGGAACTCCCGGGAGTACTTGACGGCCTCTACCGGAAGATCCGTGAAACACCGCGCTCACGTGCATTCTTTACTGATAACGCCCATATGGAGCGTGCTAAAGAGGCGCAACTCGCCCACTGGCAACGTATAGCCAAGGCGCGGTTTGACGAGGATTACGTTGCACATGTCACAAAGATAGGGACAACTCATGCCCGTATCGGGCTGGAACCCAGCTTTTACATCGGTGCATATGGCCGGATTCTTGTTGCTCTGATGCATGAAATCATCCGCGATGATCAGCCCCGGGGCATTCTGAAAAAGCTGTCTTCACACAGTGTGGATGACATGGCTGGACGCATCGAAAGTCTGACCAAGGCTGTCCTCATTGAGATCGATCTTACAATATCGGCTTACCTCGATGGCATGGACCAGGCCCGTCTCCGTTTACAGGAGGAGCAGACGCAGCGTGCGCGAGAAGATCAGGCAACAGTTGAGACTCTCGGGCAGGCCCTGAGCGCCCTGGCGAATGGTGATCTGACCCTCAGGATTACAGATGGGGCAGTCCCGGAGCGGCTGGACGCTCTTCGTCTGCACTTCAATCAGGCTGCGGTCACGCTCCAGAAGACGATACACCATATCAGCAACGAGGCCGTGAATATTGGAACAAATGCCACCGATATCGGTCACGGCGCCGATCAGCTTTCCAGCCGTACCGAACAACAGGCGGCGGCTGGGGAGGAGATGTCAGCAGCGCTTGGCCAGATAGCCGGCAGTGTGAAGCAGACCGCTATCGAGACGCGCAAAACCGAAGAGATGGTTCTCGTGGCCCAGCGTGAGGCAGAACATGCAGACATCATCAGGACCGATACGATTGCCGCGATGACTGCCATTGAGTCTTCCTCACAGGAAATCGGTGGCATCATCACCATCATGAACGAGATTGCATTCCAGACCAACCTCCTTGCCTTGAATGCGAGCGTGGAAGCCGCGCGCGCCGGTGATGTCGGTCGCGGCTTTGCCGTGGTGGCCGAAGAGGTCCGGGCCCTCTCACAGCGCTCTCGGGAGGCAGCAGAGGCTATAGGACGGCTGATCGCTCAATCGGATGCCCATGTGCGTCTCGGCGTTACGAAAGTGCGAGAGGCCGGACTGGCGCTACAAAAGGTGATGGATCAGGTTCGGGAAATCAGCAGCGCCGTCACAGTCATCGCATCATCTGCGCAGAGACAGTCCCAAAGCATCGGCGAACTCAATGTGGCAATGAGCGACCTCGAGCAGACGACCATGCAGAATGCAGGCGCGGCCGAGGAAAGCGCAGAGGCAGTGAAGAGCCTCGTGTCAACAGCAGACTCTCTTGCAGAACTCGTATCACACTTTGCCTTCAGTGATATCGGGCATGATCCAGCGTCAGAAGGAACGTCCCCTCCCCCGGCGGAAGGAGGAGGGCGCCCGGGGAGAATGATCGCGGGAGAGCCTCATCTGGAAACCTCTTCGTAATTTTCTCTCGTTAGGATCGGGCAAGAGCGGAGGAACCCCGGGAGACGTGTATGGCCATAACAAACATATCACCGGTTGCCAGCTACCTTTCAGCCCTCAAGGACGAGGACCTGGCCGCATCGAATTACGCCAAGAGCGATATTGCAACGAAGCAAGCAGTTGCTGCCTTTGAGAAAAAAGCGCCTGCAATAACCTCTGCTGATGCCCTCCTGAAAGATTATTCTTCTCTTCAGGTTGTACTTGGAGCGTTTGGGATGGGGAGCTACGCCAATGCGACAGCGCTCATCAAGGACCTGTTAACGCAGGACCCCAGCTCCAGTACATCTCTCGCCAAGACGTCTCAAAACGCGACATGGCTTGCCTTCGCCGACGCGTTCAAGGTCTGGGGGCAGAACAAGGGTAGCTCTAGCGACACAGCGTTCATCGCTGGTAGCGGTTCAACGGCGCTCAGCACAACCTATACGCCGACCAGCTCTGTGACGATGAGCGCAACGCTCCCCTCTGCGGGGGCCTCTGGCCAGACATATGTTTCGCCCGCCGTCGATGCGTATGACGATGTTTCCGGGGCTCACAAGATCGCGCTTCAGTGGACACAAAGCCAGACGAACCCTTTGAGCTGGAGTGTCTCTGCCTTTGATGCCGAGGGCAACGCATCGGTCGCGAGCAATGCGTTCCAGGTGACATTTAACAGTGATGGTACGCTTGCTTCCGCCACCAATACGACAACCGGAGCAAATATTGCTTCAGGTGCAGCCGGACAGGCAGTCGAACTGCCCATCACGCTCAACGACGCGAATGAAAAGAGTCAGGCAATATCAATCTCGCTGGGCGCGCTCGGGGACAGTTCAGGCGTGATCATGGCTGGCAACAGCTACCAGGCTACCAGCCCAACCCAGTCGGTGCTGTTGCAGAACGTCGACTCTTCCAGTACCTCGCTCTCAATGCCCTCCGCGACAATCGGGGCGCTTTCCGGCACCGGACAGACCTATATCACGGCCCCTTTCAATCCGAACCAGGCGTCTGACGATACGAACAATGTTACGCTCGGTCGGACGTATCTGTCGGTCAAATGGGCGCAAAGCAGCAGCGATCCGAGCACCTGGAGTGCTTACGTCGTCGATCCTTATGGTTCTACCGTCAATAGCACCGTGGTGTCGGTGGGGTTCGATGGCTCCGGCAACGTGCTTCAGATCAACGGGCAGTACACCCATGACATCCCCTCGCTGCAGGCAACGGTCAACGGAGTGCAGTACAGCGTCGCTCTCCAACCACCCAATCTGTCACAGAGTTCCGAGGCCAGCCAATCGGTGCTCAAGAGCGACAGTAAGGTCTCCAGTACGGTTGACGGTGTGTCGATCGATCAGATCGTTTCGAACTATCAGAAACAGCAATATGAATCGAACGACGCCAACACGGATAACGGCGTAGGCAACGCTCTGTATTTTACGCGCAAGATGGCCAGCGTCACCTCGCTCAGCCAGATCATGTCCGATACCAAGTTGCTTCAGGTAGTTGAGACCGTATCAGGCTACGATCCCTCGACGTTTGGTGCGCTGAGCTACGATCAGCAAGTGCGCATGCTCACGAAAAAGGTAGACTTCTCGAAACTCAAGACCCCTGATCAGATCCAGAAATACGCTGAACAATATCTGACCCTTCTCCAGATCACTCCGCAGCCAGCGGACAAGCCTGCGGACATGCTCGATCTGTTTGGTGGTGACGACTCGAAATCAGGCATACTCGCCTTGTTCGGCGATGATGACAGTTCGTCTTCATCCAGCATTTATTCTGGTCTGTTTTGACCGATCAAATGCGCCTTGATGAAGACTTGACACTTTCCCGGCTCACACAAGAGCTTGGTGCCCTTGCACAGGCCGTCAGAACGCCTTTGCACGACCTTCCTGTTGCATGCCTGGAAGGAAAGGTCACTGCAGTTACGGGCCTTTCCGTCGCATTAACCGGTATGACGGGCTTTACTGGCGTAGGTGATCGGGTCACCCTCGCAGCCCTGGATGGACGTGAAATCGATGCCGAAATTGTCGGCTTTCGTGACGAGACGGCCATTGCGATGCCATTCGGTGCCCTTGATGGCATTGGGGCTGGCTGTCGCGCTCTTTTTCCGCTTTTGCCATCGGGTGAACGTCAGAAACGTTCCGGCGCAAATCTCGTGGTCAATGATCATTTTGTTGGTCGCGTGATCGACCCCATGGGCAAGCCCATCGATGGGAAAGCGCCCCTCTCCCCGAGTGGCCTATCGTGCAACCTGCGGGCGTCGCCGCCAGATGCAGCGTCTCGCGCTCGCCTCGGCCCCCGGATGAGCCTGGGTGTTTCCGCATTGGACCTGTTTGCTACATGTCGCCAGGGACAGCGGCTCGGACTTTTTGCGGGTTCCGGCGTAGGCAAGTCCACGCTTATGGGAATGCTTACGCGCAACAGCACTTGCGATATCGCCGTAATCGCTCTCGTTGGGGAGCGAGGGCGTGAGGTAAGGGAATTCCTTGAGGATGATCTGGGCGAAGAGGGGCTGTCGAAGGCCGTAGTCGTCGTTGCCACGTCCGATTCTCCCCCACTAATGAGGCGGGAAGCTGCTTATACCGCCACGACGATTGCCGAGTATTTCCGCGATCAGGGAAAATCAGTGCTGCTTCTGATGGACAGCGTCACACGTTTTTGCCACGCCTTGCGGGAAATTGGCCTCTCTGGCGGTGAGCCCCCCGCAACACGTGGCTATCCTCCAAGCGTTTTCGCCGAATTGCCCAGACTCCTCGAGCGAGCAGGTCCGGGGCTTTCAACGCCATACGGGCGTGCAGGACAAATAACCGCCATCTATTCGGTCCTTGTCGAAGGAGACGACCATAATGAGCCGGTTGCAGATGCGGTTCGCGGCATTCTGGACGGGCACGTGATAATGGATCGACGCATAGCGGAGGCTGGACGTTATCCGGCTATAAACGTGCTGCGCTCCCTTTCCCGCACGGCGTCAGGATGCAACACCCGTGAAGAGAATGCCCTGACGCGTGAGGCACGTGCGACCCTGGCAGTGTGGGAGGATATCAGGGATATCGTTCAGCTTGGTGCCTATCGTGAGGGCAGCGATGCCAAGTCGGACCGGGCCATCAGGCTCGCACCGGAGATCGATTCTCTACTCCAGCAGGAACGCATGGAAGTCAGAGCCCTGTCCGACAGTTTTCTTGCCCTCAGTAATCTGGTTGCTGCCTATGGCGGACCACAATGACCCATCGCCTGCGCTGCCTCGCTACTTTGGCCAAAATTCGGGAACGCGAAAGACTTGATGCGCAAACGCAACTGATTGCTGCGCAGCAGCTGCAGGATGGCAAATCCGCGAGCCTAACTTATGCGACAGACGTACTTGCCGAGGAACGTCGCATTGCAACGGCGGGAAACGTGACAATGGAGACGTTTCGCGTCTGGTTTCCGTCTGGCCTTGAAAAAATCGCATACGCCAGAGAAGAATATCACAACGCTTCTGCCGCGACAGAAACTGCGCGACTTTTCGCTCTGGAGACGGCAGTCAGACATAAGGCGACAGAAACGGTCTTTCGGCGTCTGGAAAAAGAGCGTAATGATTCTCACACGCGCCGTGAGCAAGCCGTACTCGACGAGTTATCGTTGCGTACGCGCTAATTCATAGGCGAATGTCTTTGATACGTCGCTTTGAACGCCCGGGAGTTTGCGTTTTTTAACATTCACAAACCTCGTCATTTCACTCCGCCAGTCAGGTGGAGACCTCATATTCCAATAGCGATCAGGAATGTTATGGAAGAGATACAGAACGCCAAGATATTCATTGCGACGCCCTGCTTCGGCGGGCTTGTAACGCAGGAATATATGGAATCGATTATCGCCTGCACAAGCATCATTCGTGTTCCCATGACCTTGTCCCTCCTGGGCGACGATGCCATGGTGAGCCGCGCGCGCAACACGCTCGTTCATCAGTTCTATACACGCTCGGACGCAACGCATCTTCTTTTTGTAGATGCTGATATCGGGTTTCCCGCAGAGGCGCCCGCCCGACTGCTTGCAGCCGACAAGGATATCGTTGCCGGGATGTACCCTATCAAGGAGCGCTTCTGGGACAAGGGAACCCAGGAAAATCTGAACCGCGGTGAAAAGCTTGAAACAGCCTCGCTACGCTACGTCGGTGAGACGGATGCGATGCATTCCTCGTGGGACAAGGGGCCGTTGTTCCGGACCCATTACGCAGGCACCGGATTCATGATGATTAGCCGCAAGGTGATTACAGCGATGATCAAACACTATCCGGAAACCGCCTACCGTCGCATAGATGCGGCGGGTTCAGGAGACGGAAGCATGTGTCACGCCCTGTTCGATGGCAGCATCGATCAGGAGACCGGCACCTATCTCAGCGAAGATTTCACATTCTGCAAGCGTTGGCGCGATCTGGGTGGCGAGGTCTGGCTGGATACATCGATCGCTCTCAACCATGCAGGACGCGCCTCGTTTGCAGGTACACCCGCGTCCCGCCTGGGCATGTTACATCTGAAAGGGCGATAACGGGACCCCTGAGCGCAGATGGCCAGAAAAAATCGCCCCTCCGTCATCATCCGTCGCCAAGATGAGGATGGACACGAGCCCCATCATGGTGGTGCATGGAAAATCGCCTACGCGGATTTCATGACGGCCATGATGGCGTTTTTTCTCGTCATGTGGCTCCTGAATGCAACGACTGACGAGCAGCGCCGGGGGATTGCCCAGTATTTCAACCCGCTGGCCGATGAAAAATCGGCAATTCCGCCGGAAAAAATCGTTGATACTCCCCCCGCTCCTATGATGGGCGGGAGCAGTTTTGATCGTCTCGAAGACAATGAGAATATGGATACGGCGGGGCCGGTGCCCGTTCGCTATGAAGGGCATGGCGCTTCGTCCCCTATCGAAGCAGTTCCGGCCTTCCATCATCAATCCGAGCGTGAATCGCTGCCGGCCCAGGCGGTAATCGTTCCCATAGGGGGCCCGGAAGCAGGCTCGCGTCATGATAAACCTGGCCCTGTCGGATCCGAGGCATCGAGAGCCGAGCAGGCCAACCTGCATGATATGACACGCAATCTGGAACAGGCACTCAAAGCAGGCAAAGATACCAGCGATCATCTCGACAATGTGGCGATCTCTTATGGTCGGGATGAAATCAGGATTGAGCTTCACGACACCGAAAATGTGCCAATGTTCGAGCTTGGAGCTTCTGCACCAAACAAAGCCGCACGCGCCATGCTGGGCGAGATAGCAAAATGGCTCGCGCCGATGCCGGAGCGTATCTCAATCGTCGGGTATACGGATGCAGCCCCTTTCAAGGGCAAGGATGCAGGAGGAATGTCCAACTGGACCTTGTCCGCCTTGAGAGCCGATCAGTCACGCGAAATTCTCGTCAAGTCGGGATATCCCGACCCCAAGATCCTGGACGTATCAGGTGGCGCAGATCGGGAACTTGCCGACCCGGCAGTACCGTCAGCCGCAGCGAACCGCCGGGTCGTTATCATCATGCATCGCTTGCATCCCAGTATGAAACAGGTGGAGGCCGGATCAGGCACTCTGACAGGCGAGCACGAAAAACCCGTGGATAATAGTCCCGGTTCGCCTAAGACCATGCCACAGGCTGGGCACAGTGCCTCTTCTCCAAACCCTTAGCATCCTCCGACATCACATCAGATACCTTTCAACGTTCAGCCTCGAATAAGAAACGGAATTCAAAAATGCTTTTTATCGGGGGGCTTGTCTTTTCCCTTCTGTGTGTTTTCGGCTCATTCGCTGCTTCAGGCGGTGTAATGGGGCCACTGCTCGCATCCATGCCCTTCGAACTGATTACAATTCTTGGTTCGGCGCTTGGCATTTTTGTCATGTCGAATTCCATAGGTGCCCTGAAAGAACTGCCGCACAACTTCAAGCTTGCGCTCAAAGGACCGCAATATGACAAGGCCGCCTATGTGGATCTTCTCGTGGTTCTCTTTCGCCTGACCCGTCTCGCTCAAGCCAAAGGGGCGATGGCGCTCGAGGAGCACGTAGAAAATCCGCAAGACAGTGGTATCTTCGCGCTCTCTCCAAAGGTCCGTGACGATACGGAAACCCGCGATCTTATTTGCGATTATCTGCGCCTGGTGAGTCTCAATCTCGAGGACGCCTACCAGCTTGATGACGTCATGGCCCGCGAGCTTCGCAAAAATCAGGCCGAGAAACTGCATATTTCAGAGTGTCTGATGAGTATTGCTGATGCCCTGCCTGCGCTGGGTATCGTCGCCGCTGTGCTTGGCGTGATTAAAACCATGGCCTCAATCAGCAAACCTCCTGCCATTCTAGGCGAGATGATTTCCGGGGCACTCGTCGGAACATTTCTGGGCGTTCTGCTGTCCTACGGGGTGGTGGCTCCTCTCGCCTCAAGAATCAAGGCGGTGATTGTGCAGGATGGCCGTTATCAAGGCATCATCAAGACGGTCCTGGTTGCCCATCTCCAGGGCAATCCCCCGCAGGTTAGCGCCGAAATCGGACGAAAAGAGATTCCACCAGCTGCCATGCCGAGCTTTTTCGAACTCGATGTCGCCCTGACAGAGTCTCAGGGAGTCGCTTCATGACACTCCTGACCTGCGAGATGACGGAGTGGTCAATATGAGAGTGAGAGAGAGACAGGGCCGATCTGTGGCGAGTGATAAGGCATCGCGGTCAAACCTGCCCGGCAATGCCCCACAACTCACTTCGGGCGCCGCAGTGTCGGGTGCCCCCCTGCCCTCCCCCCAGTCATTCCGCAGTCAACTTTCGTCGGCAACTCAACCACAGGAGGCTGTTTCGAGTGACCTGACGCCTCCAACTGACAAATGGTCAGATGTCGTCAGCGGTGCCTCACTGGCCGTGGAGGCAGGGTCGAGCGGTTCAACGTCTCTGGCCAATGCCCCACCCGACATACTCCCGACACTCTCGAGCAAAGGGCAACGCACCAGCTCTTGGAGAGAGGATGAAGGCTCGATTAGCAACGAAGCCGTGAGCAACCAATTATCGGTCGCAGTGATGCAAGGGGGCTATTTTTTAGCCTCAAGCCAGGTCCTCGCCCCCTCTGATATGGGCTCAACATCAACGTCCGGGCAGAGCGACATACGCACATTCGCCAACGGCTCGTCGTCGAATGGATTCGATATTCTCTCACACGCAGCGCCCTTCTCTTCGGTACAGGCACCAAGTGGGTCAGCAATCCTGCAAAATGCCGATATCTCCCTCCGGCGGCACAGCTCGGCGTTGTCGGGACAATCGGATACTGCCGCGCCCCTTGCTCAACCAGTCTCCGCCGGCGCCCCCCCGCTCCCAACTCCATTCGTTGGCGACGCTACGCAGCTGCCGATGACGCCTGACACAACATTTGACCGCAGCGCCCTGACTACCCTGCAAGGATTATCAACTCCAGCGATTGGGGCCTATGTCGCGCCTGCCTCCTCGTCAGGCGCTTCTGTCAGCACCGGGCGGGACGACGGGAGATTGTCATTACAGCCAACCATAAACACGTTCGCCGTATTCAATCCGGCAGCAGTAATGACCCAGACAGGAGGGATCACGTCGGCGGCGACCACACAGGGTTCAGCACCTCTCTCTGAGGCTGCCTTTGGCCTCGCTAGTCCAACCTCCATCACGAGCGATCAGACAACCCCGGGGCAGTTTCAGGCACCCGGATTCCTTTCTCGTGGCGTAAGAGCTGACGAGATCGTCTCCTTGCCCGGAACTAAAGCGAGCAGCCCGGTCAGGCGCGCCGAGACTCTGTCCTATAATGCCTCCGAAATGGCTCAGAGTGGCAAGCCAAGTCCAGGTAACCTGCCTGGACAAGCCAGTCTTGCGATCAGCAGTGTGATATCAGGTACCTCTATGGGGGGTATGCAAATAGAGCAGATCACGTCAGGCACAGAAATTGCCGCAGCTGAAGGCCACCTCGCAGAGGTGACCGTGACAACCTCGCCAGCGCGATCCGATACGCCCCTGTCATCCTCCATAAATATCCATACAGCGATACAGTCCGCTGCTGTTATCTCTGGTACTGGCGGAGGCTCGTCATATCTGACGGATGGTACCCTCGCTCAAGGCTGGGTAGTCACGACCTTGCCAGACAATAGCCAAAGCAACACGCCCACTTCTCCGATCATCAATCAAGCGACCGTACAGCAAAGCGACAGACAGGCGCATTTCGGATCTCTTTCCGACAGCGCAGGCAAACCTGCCGCAAGCGTCACGCCCCCGCAATCTGGCGCAACAGATGAACCGAACTATGAAAGTGACTGGTCCGGCGTCGTAGCGTTAGGCGGTGCGACAGGCAGAACAGAAGGCGAAGAAACATCGTCAAAAGGAGATAACCCGCCCGAGGATCACTCTGAGGCAAAGGCAGCGACGCCTTTGCTGGTCGCGCAACTTGCTGATGCCATCGGGGGCTTACACAACGATTTTGGATCGATGGTGCTCAACGGCCAAAGAGAGGACGGGCAGCAAAAAACCTCAAGTCCTGTGGAAAGAGCGACGTCGGACACCACGACGAATCAAGGTGGCCAGACACAGACTACGTCCAGCTCGACGACGACACTGACTATGACGTTGCAGACAACTGATACGAGTCCGATTCAACTAAGCCTTGAGGGGCAAAATGGGATAGCGACACGCATCATCCTTCAGAGCGATGATGATTCCACTGCGGAAAGCCTGAGCAAAACCAGACACGATCTTATCGCCTCCCTGCATTCAGCTGGAATTGATACGACTTCGATTAGAATCGACATCGTCTCATCCATGTCTGGCGGGTCCGGTGTGCAGACCCACGACCATCACGCCCAGAATGGCATGAACCCGTTGATGCAAGGGCAAAACTTTGCTGGCGGTGGTCAGAATTCCAACCCCGGATACAGACAGCAAGAGAGTAGACTCGGGACGTCCGAACCCGATAACATAAGCGATACCGGCGTTACACTGCGAGCTTCAGACTCCACCCTGGCAACCAATGGCCGCGTCAACATCACGGCTTGATGACAGACATTCAACGCTTCGACTTTTTTCACAAGGGCAACAACATTGGCAACCTCGTCGATCAGCAACGAAACTGCATTGCTTCAGGCCGCTGAGGCCACGGCAAAAGCTTCGGCCAACTCTTCGTCATCGAGCACCTCATCGAGTTCGAGTGCTGCCTTGGGTCTCTCGTCCCTTGCGAATAACTATACAACATTTCTGACGTTGCTAACGACCCAGTTACAGCATCAGGATCCCAGCAGTCCCATGAGTTCTGACTCGTTCACCTCTGAACTCGTCCAGTTCGCCGGTGTGGAGCAGCAGGTGCAAACCAACACCAATCTGTCATCCCTTATCTCGCTCAACGAGAGCAGCCAGCTCAGTTCGGGCAGCCAGTGGGTGGGACAGACAGCTACGGCGAAGTCGACCACTTTGCCCCTTCAGAGCGGCGCAGCCTCGCTCAGTTTCAGTGCAACTCAGGGCCAGAATGTGGCCATCGCCGTTAGCGACTCATCTGGAAAAATCGTCAAGACCGATACAGGGGCCGCAGTTTCGGGCACCAACAAATGGACATGGGATGGGACTGACAATTCGGGTAACAAACTGGCGGACGGCGCTTACAGTGTCGCGGTAAAAACGATCGACTCTACCGGCACCACATCCGACGTGCCCTTTACCGTAATGGGCATTGTGACAGGTGTGACGAAAGGAAGCTCCGATCTTGAGATTCAGATGGGAGGTGCCACGATCCCATTGTCGAACATCACCAACTTCAGTGGCAAGACAGCCTCGAGCACAATCCAAAGTTCTGACAGCTCAGATAACGTTGAGGCTTGAACAGGACCACGAGGAAGCGCGATACGCAATACCTCGCAGGCCACCTTCCCAAGGCATGACAAGTCAAACAATGCCTTGGATACCCTGATCTGGCTCAGCTCTGAGCCTGCCCAGGCGATGCCATGGAACCAAGCATATGAATACCCCCCGTCATGGGGAGGCAATTTTCTCTTGCCGGGGTACGAACGTGCAATTCTTCCTGAGGCAGAACAATTGTCATTGGTGAAAACGCGGGCTCATTCAGTCGATAACCTATTCCCCATTGGGTTGTGAATGGCTCGTTTATTCCGAAAGCCCTTATCTTCTTTCTGATCTTGCAAATCATTACGTCGATAACCTTGCCGAAGGGCTCGTCTTCACCACTATAAAGGCTATCCAGCAGCACTTCCTTACTCAGGACCTGGTTTTTGCGCATGACGAGAAGGACGAGAAGATCATATTCCTTTCGGGTCAAGGGAACCACGGCCCCGTCGATATGCACCTCGCGGCGGTCGATTCCGACCGACATTCTGCCAACTTGCAATGTTGGGCTGTCATGACCGCCCGCGCGCCTGGCCACCGCGCGCAAACGCGCGAGAAGAACCCTATGATCGGTCTCCTCGCCAACGCAGTCATCTGCGCCCGCGGAAAGCAGTTCGACCTCTCCTTCCGCCGAACCGATTTTACGAACAACGATGACAGGTACTGCAATCTTCCCTTTGCGTAATTGCCGGATGATGCGGGTATCCGAAGCGGCCTGCTGCAGAACCACGATATCATAATGCGTGCGCCGCAAGGTCTCCACAATCCCGGCAGGGCCGCTGGCCGTGATCGACAGGGAGCCTGCTATCGCCGCTTTCGCGAGTTCGTCGCTCGGCCTTCCTGCCCCGGAGCTTTCAGCAACACACAATACGCGCATTTATGATCCACCAATAGTTTTACTTATGATTATATAATTTTATCTGGTTATTTAGTTGGTCAATTATGGAAATCTACCTTGACTACCCTACCTGCGTTCACAGACCGACATTACTGGTCGAGCCCCCCTTGAAGGGCATAGGCTGACCATACAGGGCAGACATTAACGGGACCACCAGTGGGTGACGAAATATGGCTGAACCGCGACGATTTTTTTCCCCTGTTGCCCAAAGTCACCTCGACATCGTCAAATTCCATCAATACCCCCTCCGGTACGCAATTTCGTGATACCCGGAACGTTTCGACAAAAGCATGGCCCTGCTATCGGAATTCGTGCTAACACAGACTTATGGGGCCTGAAGCGTTCTCACATGTAACAAGCAAAAACCTTAACGTTATTGTAATAAAGAAGGCGCATAACTTGTGACAAAATGTTTGGCAGCATAAGCCACAAGCCATTTTCACAGGGTCTTTGTGCCCCGTTTGACGATTTATAACCGGAAACAACAATGTCAGATATTTCAGCTGCCTCCTCGCTCTCCGCCGCGCTGCGTCAGGCGACAAGCACGAGCGCGCACGCATCCTATGCTGCAAGCCGCCACGGTACCCTGTCATCTCAAGCTGTTGCCGAAACAGCCAAATCCGGGGCAGTACAATTTTCTGCTGACGGGGGCTTGTCCGCAACCTCTGCACGAAGCGGCTCGACCATCACCCAGATTCTCGATTTTCTGGCCTGACCTGATAGCGCCCATGTCCTGCCAGATAGAAAGAACGCCCGTTACCGCAGGCGTCTGCACTGGAGATATCGGCCACGCTCATTGGGCGGACCGGCTGTGTCGCATCTGAATTTCAAGGCAATCGGGAAAGCCCTGCGCCTCGCACCCGCCGCGTTGCTTCCAGGCCTTGTCTTTGTGGCGTCCGCAAGGGCCGATCATCGGCATACGCTTCCAGGACACAAAGAGCTGCACCCGCATACGCGGCCTGCCCAGCCGCGAGAAATACCAGACCAGAAAGAGCATCTGCCTGATCGGATTTCCGGGGGTGACCTTGTGCAAGGCCTCCCCCCTTCGTGGCGAGCAACGCTTCTGAATGCTCCTGCAGCCTCACCTACGGAAAAGACAGACAGCAGGCCCAAACCCGCCCCTGCACCCCTGCCCGCTGTCACAACGGCGACCGCGCCGTCAGGGGCCGATCTGCCCGTGGCAACGTCACAGGCATCCCAGGATCGGATCCTGCTACCTATCCCGCTCAAGGCTGGCATTGCGGCATTCGAGAGCGGGGATCGCTTTATCATCATCGTTGATAACGCCATTCCGATGGACACGTCCGCGATACATGGAGACGGTGTTTTTTCGTCCCTGAGCGTCGATGTATTGCCAGACGCCACCATCATCCAGCTGCGCAGATCAGACAGCCGACCGCTCTTTCTGTCACAACAGAGCGATGGTTGGGTGCTGGGGCTCAAACCGCCGCTCGATATTCCCCAACAGGATCGACGCACTATAAACCCTCACGTCGTCGCAACGGGTGTCCTGTATCCGATGCGCCGCAGCGGACGCGTTCTATCTGTATCTGACCCGGCCTCGGGCGCACGCCTTTTGATTGGCACCTCCCTTCTCGATGATGGGGGCGTTACATCCATGCGACGTACACCGGGATACGATGTGTGGCCGACCAATGAGGGCGTCGTCGTCTCTGCACGTGACGCCGAAATCACTCTATCCGCCGTCCCTTCTGGCCTTCTGCTCAATCGAGACGGACACAGCATGGTGGATGATGGACAGGCGGTCTATGCCAACGACATCGATCTCGAGTGGCTTGCCCTGAAAGATCTTGGCGATACCGCTCTGCGCCAGAGATTTCATGACGCTTTTCTCGCAGCAGCAGACTCGAGCCCGTCCAAACGCTTCGAGGCTCGCGTGAAAGAAGCGCAGGCAGCCTTCAGCATGGGAGCATTCACCGAGGCGAGAGGCATACTGGCCGTTGCGCTCAGAGACGATCCAGAGGAAATCGGCCGTCCGGAAATAAGGTTCCTGACTGAAGCAACAGCGCTGATGAGTGGCGATCTTGAGGACGCCTCGGGATTGGATGGCCCATGGCCCGAGAAACAGCAACGAGCGGCGCAGTTATGGCGGGCACTCTATCTTGCTCAGGCTGATCAGATCGATGCGCGCGGCACCCATCGCCTCGTGCTTGATCTCGATCGGATCAGGAGTTACCCCGCGAACGTGCGGGATATTTTGCTTCCCCTCGCTGCCGAAACGATTGCGCGCAACGCTACGCCCACTGATCTGCCCGCCTTGAACAAGCTGCCGCAGGCATCTGGCTTTCAGTTGAGTCGCGCGCTCGCCAATATGCGGCTCGGTCGGACCGAAGCAGCACGGAGAAGCCTTGAACACCTCACGACAGATCGCGATCCTGTCATCGCCGAAAAGGCGGCAGAAAGCGAGATCGTGCTTGACCATATGCAGGGCAAGTTATCTCCCCAGCAGATGATCCGTGCCCTTGATGCCATCATCCTCGATGCGCGACTGGCCGGGCGCGAGATGGCGATTCGTCTCACTCAGGCGGAGGCATTTCTGCAGCTGGGCGATTGGCAAAACGCTGCTCTGATGATCGATCAGGGCGTCCCCCCCGGGCGCCCCTCTGCCTTGATGAGCAAACGTAACACGATACTTCTGAGAGCCCTGAAGGGGCTGGCTGAAATTCCCGCCACCGATCTGGACAACCAACAGGCGCTACGCAATGCAGCGCTACTCAAGGCCCATATTGCAGGACTTTCGAACGGTCCCGAGCAGGCGAGCCTACAAGCTGCCTATGGCAAGCTTCTTCTTTCTATCGGTCTGATCGATGACGGGTCCAAAGCACTCGAAGCAGCCGTGCCGGCTCTGGAGAGTCCAGAAGACAAAGCCAGCGCGGGTCTTGCTCTCGCCAAACTCGCCATACAGCAACGAGACGCGGCACGCGCGCTTCAAACGCTCGACATGACCGAGTCTGAGACGGTATCCCCCGAACTTCGCGCGCAGCGCAATGTCGCAAGAGCCGAAATTGCCCTTCTGGACGGAAACACGGCAAAAGGTCTCAACATCCTTAAGGACGCACAGGGCCAGTCTGCCAGACTGGTATCAGCGGCTACCTTTGAAAATCAGGGGGACTGGGCCTCTGCGACCCATGAGCTCAAAATCGTCGCACAAGAAAATCTTCCCGCCAAAGGCACTCTCTCAGATGTGGCACAGGACCTTGCTCTCAGACTCGCATCCGACGCCGCGCGTGCCGGAGATGACACAACGCTCAAATGGCTCGCAGGGCGCATCGACGGAAGAGCGATGAGCCCTTCCAGGGCAAGCATATTTTCGCTTTTAACCCAGCACGCCCCGCCGCCCACCCTGTCGGCCGGCAGTCCATGACATACCAAGGAGAGGCGACGCAGAAATTTTTTGTTACGCATCGCGGTTCTGCTTCTCCGGGCCGCTTTTTCATACTAGAATGGGAACTATCCTGATAATGCTATTTATCGCTTCTGTTGGCGAAGAATGAAGGGAGAAATTTAATGCTCCAAGCAACGTCACCGCTTTCAGTCAGCGCTGATAAAGGGACAGATATTCTCGACCTCGCCAACCGCCGCATGCAGTGGTTGCAGTCGCGCGAGACGCTCATCGCAGGCAATATCGCCAATGCAAACACGCCTAATTATGTGGCCCGTGACCTTCCTGATTTCAAAGGCGCCCTACAGAACCAGATGTCTGTCCAGCTTGCCCAGACCGAGCCAGGGCATATTGCCAGCAACACGAGTCAGAAAGGTTCGGTCAAAGCCGATAGCAGCACGTCGATCGATGGCAACAAGGTCGACCTTGAAAGCGAACTCGTTAAGATTGCGCAGACCGACGACCAGCAGCGCATGGCCACGAGCGCTTACAGCACCTATATGTCCATGTTTTCTCTCGCTCTAGGTTCATCCTGAGCCTGGTCTTTCGAGGTCGAAATGAACTTCACAGATACTATCGGAATTTCCGCGTCCGGCATGCAGGCTCAGGCGAAGCGCCTGCAGGTCGCAGCCGAGAACTTGGCAAACTCTGAAACGACTGGCTCTACACCGGGTTCCGATCCCTACCGCCGAAAAACCATTACATTTAAGGAAATTCTTAACCGCGATACCGGCGTTTCATCTGTCTCAGTGAAGGAGATAGGTGAAGACCGGACGGCCTTCGAGACCCATTACGACCCATCCCAACCGGCCGCAGACAAAAATGGAATCGTCAAGCTTCCCAATGTCGATGCGATGACCGAAATTATGGATACCCACGAAGCACAACACTCCTATGAGGCCAATTTGAACGCCTTGCAGGTGACGCGTTCGATGCTCACGCGCACGATCAACCTGATGAAGTAATGGATTGCATTTTCATGGCCATGCGTAAGTGTATGCGCATAATTTCTTTGATATTTGAAACAAAAAGGTTCGTCGAGCGCCATGGATAGCACTGCTTATATTGCCTTGTCGCGCATCGACGTGCTCAAGCGTGAACTTGACGTTGCCGCCAATAATCTGGCGAACGAGAACACCGACGGCTTCAAGGGATCCCGGGAGCTCTTTTCGCAATATCTTGTCCATCAGAAAGGGTCCGGGGTGACTCCAGGGGATCGGGAGCAGGCGTATGCCCAGGATAAGGCGACGTTCAGGGATCTGGTCCAAGGCCCCTTGAGAAGCACGGGTAACGCGACCGACGTTGCGATCAATGGTGAAGGCTATTTCACCGTCCGTACAACACAAGGGGTACGACTGACCCGCAACGGACAATTTACACGCCGTCTCGATGGCACGATCATTGATAGCGCGGGCAATCCTGTGCTCGACAATAACGGTCGCAATCTTGTTCTGCGGCAAGAGAGCGGAGATTTCTCGATCGCCAAGGACGGAACCATATCGACTGAAGATGGTCCACTGGGAACGATAGGCGTTGTCACGGTCAATAACCCCCAGACACTGATGGCAGAGGGCAGCTTCCTCTTCAAGCCTACAACGCCAACGCGGCAGATGCCCACTCCCGAGTTGCATCAGGCAATGCTGGAGGGAAGCAATGTCAATGCGGTAGCCGAAACAACCCGTCTGGTGCAGATCCAGCGCGATTACGATCTCACTTTTCAGCTCATCCAGACGGAGACGACCCGAGGCATGAATGCTATCGACAAGATTGCAGCCGAGCCTAGCAGTTGACGCTGACAAAGCGATTCCGCATGCCGGCCTCTCCCCATCGGTGATTGAAATGCTCCCCTATCGATCAAGGATCGCAATGAGCTTCCGGTTCTGCGTTTTCTCTTACAGGCCTATGCTTCGTTGCTGCATACTCGGGATAACTGGTCTTCAGCTTTCGGCGTGCGCGGCTGATGACATCGCACGTCATCTTACCGGTCGTGAATGCAACGCCGGTTACATACAGCAGGGTGAAGACTGGTGCGCTCCAGCCGAGCGACCACCTGCGCCACAGCCATATTGCACCCAAAGCTGGAACGGCGTGGACTGCTGGAGCAGACCTGACCTCATGCCAAATGTCGCTCGTCAGGTGGCACAGGGCCCCACGGGCCTGACGCAGGATCAGAATGCGAACCGCCTCAATCTGCCGCTCAAGGAAACACCGCCAACGAATGCCTACATCCCATGATGAGTATGCTTCCACGCGGACGGGGAGCATTCGGGCTGGAAAAATTGACGCCTTACAATACGCTAAAATATTTGACGCATTATAAAAAAATACACCTCAGGAAACACACGGGAGATTGGAGGCCGACCATGAATAAAATAGCAAAAACCGATCGCGTCTGACGACAGTTATTCATGAAAAATTTCCTTACATCCATAAAGGGGCTGGGTCGTAACCAGCTGATTGCCT
The DNA here is from genome assembly GCF_024054035.1 of Asaia lannensis NBRC 102526. Classification (GTDB taxonomy): domain Bacteria; phylum Pseudomonadota; class Alphaproteobacteria; order Acetobacterales; family Acetobacteraceae; genus Asaia; species Asaia lannensis. The sequence continues at coordinate 19,075 of NZ_JAMXQU010000005.1, read as the reverse complement.
TGGGAGCCGCAGGGGCTCTGCTGCTCGGACTTCTGGGGTATCTCGCGCTTGGTGGCTCTGGGCAGCCCAACGCACTGGTGTACGGCAATCTGGACCTCAACGAGGCAGCCCGGATGGTCGAAGACCTGTCAAAGGCCCATATTCCGAGTTCGACCTCACCGGATGGAACGAGCCTTTACGTATCCAGCGACCAAGTTGCAAAAGCTCGCCTCCTTCTCGCCAAGGATGGCCTTCCCAATGGTGGAAGCGTTGGTTACGAGCTGTTCGACAAGAGCGCGACCCTGACGAGTACCCAATTTGAGCAAAACATCAACGAAACCCGCGCCCTAGAAGGCGAACTCGAGCGCTCGATCCGGCTCCTTCAGGGAATACGCAATGTGCGGGTGCATCTCGTATTGCCTCATCGTGACCTGTTTTCGGTGCAGACAAACCCGTCTCAAGCAAGCGTCGTTATCGATATCGGCCACGGAGGACGCATCGCACCTGATGGTATACAGGCGATTCAGAACCTTGTTGCCGCCGCAGTGCCGGGGTTGAGGCCGCAATCCATCTCGATTGTCGATACACGCGGCGATGTTCTGGCAAAACCGGGAGAGCCGAACAGCGAGGACGGTCAGGAGAGCGCATTCGAGAAGTTCCGTCATGCCGAGGAGACAAGGCTGTCTCAGTCTGTTGAGGAGATGCTCATCCCTACGCTGGGCACGGCGCATGTCAGGGCGCGGGCCGCAGTCGTCATCAACAATGACGAAGTGCACGAAACAGAAGAAAGCTTCGATCCGAACCAGCAGGTACTGCGGTCGCAACAAACCAGTACAGACAAAAGCGTCAACACTGAGTCGACCCCCAACACATCTGTCGCGAACAATCTGCCGAACGCAAATGCCGGGCAAACCGACAAAAACGGATCGAGTGATACGCGTGACGAAGAAACCAATAATTATGAAATTGGTAAGCGCGTCCGGGTCGTCAACCAAACTCACCCACGTGTGGCACGAATCAGCATAGCGGTCATGGTTGATGGTTCCTACACGAGGGATAAGAGCGGAACAGAAGTGTGGAAGCCTCTCGATGCAGCCGCAATCGACCGCATCACCACACTTGTGAAAACCTCAGTCGGTTATGACAAGGCCCGTGGAGATCAGGTCGAGGTCGTGTCAATGCGATTTATGCCGGATGGAGGTGTCGAACCCCTCCCGGCTGCGCCAGGCTTCTTCTCGCGCGCTAACCTGATATATCTGGCAGAATGGATCATACCGATCCTTCTTGCCCTGGGTGCAGGGTTCTTCGCGCTCAGGCCACTCCTCCGCCGCAAAACGACGACACACCCTGCCCTGCCGCGATCTGGCCCCACCCATCTGGAAGCGCTTGGTGGCTCCGGTTCCTATAGAGAGGGAGAGCCTGATCACGCGGCTCTCGGACAGGGTTCGTCTAACAGCCTGGCTCTTCGCACTGATACCGATACCGTGTCGATAGACGGAATTGAGGGGAGAGCGCGTGCAGGAACGATTTCAAAGGTCGCTGACCGTATCGATCAAAACCCTGAAAGCAGCCTGAGCATTATTCGAAACTGGCTCGAGGCACCCGAGCCACGTCCGGGAGCTTCATCATGAATAACGCCAGCCCCCCCGATATGCCTCCCGCAGCTCCCATAGCGCCGGAATTTTCCCTCTCCGGCAAACAGAAGGCAGCAATTCTTTTCATGGCAATCGGTCGTGACCGAAGCGCCGCACTCATGCAGTCCCTGCACGAGGATGAAATACGTGACATCTCGATCGCCATGGCGGGACTGGGCGTCGTCAAGGCCGCCATGGTCGAATCAGTGTGTCGGGAGTTCGTCGAGAATTTCGAATTGGCCGATGGTCTCGTCGGGACTTTTGAGACAACCGAAGCTTTCCTGCGCCGCTCACTCAGTGCCGAGCAGGTCGAAAAGATCATGGACGAGATCCGTGGTCCCGCCGGCCGCAATATGTGGGACAAACTGGCAAATGTGCAGGAGTCAATTCTCGCCAACTACCTGAAGAGCGAGTATCCGCAAACGGCTGCGGTTATCGTGAGTCGTTTGCAGCCCGCGCATGCAGCACGTGTCCTCGCCTTGCTGCCTGAGGATTATGCGACAGATGTGATGATGCGTATCCTGCATATGGAAACGGTGCAGCGCGAAGTGATTGAGAGTGTCGAGGCGACCCTGCGATCCGAATTCATCTCATCCCTCGGACGGTCATCCAAGCGGGACAGTTATGAACTCCTCGCCGAGGTATTCAATAATTTCGATCGCAAGACGGAGGGGCGCCTTACAGAGCTCATGGATCGTCAGAGCCATGAGGATATGGAGAAGGTCAAATCGTTGATGTTTACCTTTGAGGACATCGCGCGTCTCTCACAGGAATCCCTCATGCGAGTTGTGACCGAGGTGGATCGGGATCGCCTCCCGGTTGCCCTGAAGGGAGCGACGGACAGCGAACGCAAACTCTTCCTTCAGTGCATGTCAAAACGGGCAGGCAATATCCTCCTGGAAGAAATTGCATCGCTAGGCCCCGTACGTGTCAAGGACGTGGAAGCTGCACAGGCAGAAATCGTAACGACCATCAAGAATCTCATGAACGCAGGGGAAATCGATATAAGCGATAACTCCGCAAGCGACGAATTCATCTCCTGATGCGAGACTTCGTTCCTTTTTCGCTCAAGTCCAGACGAGAGGACCAAGCGAGTAACGCTGACACCGCCACCCTGCCGCTCGCCCGCCACCTCGTTGATTTTGATGCCAAGCCAATGCCCCCGGCACCGCCTCCCGCCACCGATCAATCAGATTCGGCTCCGGCAGACGGGCAAGCGAAGCCTTTGGTGTCCTTGGCTCAGGACGAGATTGATGCGCTGCAGCGTGCCGCTTACGACGCTGGTTTTGCAGCAGGCGCGGCTTCGGAGCAGGCCAGAGCCGAAGTCAACCTATCTTCTACACTGGCGGACATGATCCGTCAGAACGAAGATGTATGCGCCCGCCACTTCGGCCTGGCGCAAAAGGCGGGGGAAATTTTTGCCGAGGCGTTGGTCGACATCGTCAGCGCTCTGACCCGCCTCCCCCCGGAGCAATTAAATGGTATCCATCGCGATCTTTTGCAGGATGCAATCGATCTGATTTTGGGATCCGAGACAGTGGTTGAGGTGACTTGCACCGCAGATGACGAAGTCCGCCTCAGAAGTGCGATTAGCCAGCCTGACAAAATAAGGTTTGAGCCTTGTGCTGTTCCCGGGGATTCACGTATCAGAATCAGCACTGAGACCAACACGATCGTCCTCGACCCGGAAGAATGGCGCAGGAAGGCAATTGAGAAGGTGCTGACCTCACTCAACTCTTTGCAGCGTTCACCAACTGCCTCACCCAAGACGACAAACGGACCGTAAATGATGAATGCAGATAACGGAATGATGGGGCTCGAGGATTTTGCCTCAGAGCCTCTCGATTCTTCAGATTCCACAACCGAGACAGCAGCTGCCGGCAGCTCCACCGCGCCTCGAACCGAAGCCGTCTACGATATCCCGGTCAAGATTACCGCAGTGATCGGCACTGCCACCATGCCGGTCAGCCAGCTCCTTAGGTTGGGGCGTGGCGCTGTGGTCGAGTTGAACAAGAAACTGGGCGAAGCTGTCGATATCTATGCCAATAACCGTCTCATTGCGCGTGGCGAACTGGTTGTCGTCGATGACAACAACATAGGCGTGACGATGACTGAAATCCTGTCGTCTTCGTCCTCCTGAGTGTGAACACCATGCTTGCTCAGGGCCAATGTAACGCATGCAACGGGCAGCACGGATGAGCCTCCTGTCATGGGTGAGCTATAGTGCATCGTTTGCACTGGTAATATCGCTCATATTCTTTTTGCGATTTGTTGTGCGCTATCTCGAACCCCGCCTGGGCAGACGGAATACAACCAGAAGTTTACAGATTGTGGAAACACTGCCTCTTGATCCGAAAAGGCGACTGATCGTCTTTTCCTGTCGAGGGCGCGAAGGCCTTCTACTCACCGGGCTAAATGGAGATTCGTTCATCGGCTGGCTTGAGGGCGATTGCGGCCCGAACGACGGTCTCGTCCAGGCTAATCCTGAACCTGCCTCGGGTTTCAGCCAGTATCTCTCCGTCGAGCGTAGCTCATGAATAATTTTGTGATTCATTTAACCGGGGCGATAAGATCCCGCGTAGTACGCGCATGCAATACCAAAGCTACGACCTCTGGCAAGAGTCGAACCATCGGCCATTGTTTCACGCTTGTTGTCCTCACAGCCGTTCTGCTTTGTGCCCCTTGCATCGCGCACGCGCAGTCTCTCTCTATCGATCTTGGCGGTAGTGGCGGCAGCCCTGGAACAACGAGCCGCCTGATCCAGCTTACTGCCCTCATCACCCTGCTGTCTCTGGCACCGAGCCTTCTTGTAATGGTGACTGCTTTCACGCGTATCGTGATCGTCCTGTCGCTGCTTCGGGGTGCAATCGGCGCGCAAGGTACCCCACCGAACACGATCATCATCGGCCTCTCGCTATTTCTTACGTTTTTCGTGATGCAGCCTACTTTTGAACGATCCTGGTCACAGGGGATCGCACCGATGATCAGTGGGAGCATGTCGGAGATAGACGGCCTCAAGGCTGCAGCAGAGCCATTCCGCGGCTTCATGGTTGCGCATGCCCGGCCTGGCGATCTCGCAACTTTCTATCATCTGGCCAATCTCACACCTGCCAAAACCGCTGCGGAAACCCCATGGCGGGTCCTGATGCCTGCTTTCATGATTGGCGAGTTGAGCAGAGGCTTCGAAATGGGCTTCCTTCTCTATCTGCCTTTCCTGATCATCGATATCGTCACATCAAGCGTGCTGATGAGTCTCGGCATGATGATGCTGCCCCCTGCAACAATCTCGCTGCCATTCAAGCTCATCTTCTTTGTCATGATTGATGGGTGGCAGATGGTAGCAGGCGGCCTGGTACGCAGCTTTGGCTCCTGACAGGCGCGTTTCAGCAATGACGCCACCAGCCCGCTATTCCCGCTTTGAACCGAAGCTTAGTCCAACCATTCACGCCTTAAGGGTTGAGACGCAAATGCCGTCGCATGCCTCAACCATGGAAGCTTTGACCGCAACCCTGCGCGCACCCCGATAAAGCTTAAAGGTACGGATTCCATTCGTTACGATCTGTCGTCGGCCACGGCAATGAGTACAGAACGCTGCTGCGCGGAATTCTTCTCACGCTGTTACCTGCTTACCAATCTGAACAAAAATCTCGTCCAGAATGAAACATAACGGTGACGGAATATATTGACGTATAACATCCGGCGTGAATGATTAACCTGAATCTAACGTTGCGGGAGCGGGCTTGCCCGCAAACGCGCCTCATGCCCCAGCGCCCACCTTCACGCCCGTCGGGAGTCTCCGCTCTAGCAAATTGTATCGATGAGTCTTTTCACCCCTCCTTCCAGCCTCATGCCTCCAAAAACGGAAAGCAGTCCCCGTGCGCAGAAAATCTCTTCATCATCCTGCCTTCAATCTCGCCAGCAAAATCGTTCTGGCCTGCGGCATTTGCTTCATAGCAATCCAGATCGTCGCCGTATCCATATCCGGGTTCATGATGAAGAAAGAGGTAGAGAAAAAAATCTACTCGCAAGCAATCCAGAAAAGTCAGATATTGGGTCAGAAGATCGCCCGATCAATAGCCGAGCAGAGCCTGGTTGTACGAGGCATTCAAAGCGCCATCGAAAGCGGCCATCAGACGGGCGTCTTGAACAAGCAGTTCATTGTTGACCTTCTGGTTGAAGACATGCGGCGTTTTCCAGCGATTTTCGGCATGGATTTCAAGGAGATCCCGCATGGTTTCGATGGGACGCAGCTTCCGGGCGGTCCAGGAACAAACCCGGAGGGAATATTCTTCCCTTATGCCGTGCGTGACGATCATGGAAATATTGCCGTGCGGACCCCTTCCGCCCACTATAGCGATTTTTACAAGGCCATAATCAGAACAGGCAACCCGGACGGCCTTGAACCCTATATCGACCACGATTCCGGTGTTCCCATGGTCTCCCCGACCTTCCCTATCACGTTCAATGGCAAAAGAATCGCCGTCGTAGGGGCGGATATCCCCTTGGACTGGCTTGCCCCTATGCTCAAGGAAGTCCAGATCGCACCGGGCACCAAGATCTCGCTTCTGTCCAGCCAAGGCTTCTGGGTCGTAAGCCCTACACCTGCCCAGATCATGCAGCACTTCCATGATGACGCCTCCAGAGCTTTCAGCAAGGCCCTCTCTGCGCACGATGTCACCATCATCCCCGGGTTTGACGGTGGGAGTGCAGACCGTATCCTGGTTCCTATCACGGTGGATGGTTTCGGCACTTACTGGACCCTTGTGGTCGACCTCCCGGGTGAGGCCATCACGACACCGGTCTGGCATACAATTTTCACTCTCGTCATTCCGGGCATCGTGCTGATCGTCATTTCGCTCGTCCTGATGTGGCTCATCTTCCGCAAGCTTCTCAGCAACCCGCTAGGCAGCCTGATTCATGCTGTCTCTGAATTGGAAAACCGCCACTATCAGGCACGTGTCTTCGGAATAGAGCGCCAGGATGAACTCGGTGCAATCGCACGCGGGCTGGACGCATTCCGCTCATCATTGCTGAAGGCGCAGGAAGCCGACTTGCTTCTGGAAGGGGAGCGACGCCGTAACGAAGAAGCGCAGCGGGTGCGGCATGAGCAGGATGAACGCAGGCTGGATGACATAAGAAAGGTCGTTGCGCAGATTGGCGGGGCGCTTTCGGCTCTTTCGAACGGCGATCTCGCCTCAGAACTGGGTCAGCCTCTTCCCGATGAGTTCGAGATTTTACGAACGGATTTCAACAGGTCGATCAGGGAACTCGCAAATACCATCTCAGGTATCTCGACTGCTGCACAGACCATCCGGGATGGAAGCGAAACCGTCCATGGCGGTGCCGAGAATTTGGCACAACGGACCGAACAGCAGGCGGCAGCTTTGGAGCAGACAACGGCTGCGATCAGTCAGATCGCGCGCAGTGCCTCTCATTCGGAAGAGCTGATCACCAGCGCCCAGTCAATCGGCGAGGAAGCCTGCCATTCTGCCGCAGCTTCAGCCGATATCATGCGCCGCACACGTGACGCCATGTCGCGAATAGAGAACAGCTCGTCCCAGATTGTCGACATCGTCTCGATCATCGAGAACATTGCTTTTCAAACCAATGTCCTTGCTCTGAATGCCAGCATCGAAGCGGCGCGGGCTGGCGACGCCGGTCGCGGTTTTGCCGTCGTGGCTGACGAAGTGAGAACTCTGGCGCAGCGATGCACCGAAGCGGCCAAAAGTGTGAGTGCGCTCGTAGGGAAAACATCAGACGAGATACATATCGGCGCCGAATGTGTGCATGAAACAGAACACGCGCTTGCCACGATTTCCGGTCTTGTCACAACGATGGGTGAAAGACTGACCACCATCGTTCGAAATGCGCGCGAACAGGCGGTAAGCCTGAAGGAGGTCAATTCGGCCATCGGGGTCATGGATCGTACGACACAGCAGAACGCCGGTATCGCAGATGAGGCACGTTCTGCTTCCAGGAGCCTGTCGGATGAAACACACTCCATGCTTCACCTGATCCTGCGTTTTTCGCTCCCGGCAACGAGCGCGGCGACCTATTGAAGGTCACACCCTCCTGCCTTGAGCGTGTCATGTTGGATCGAGGCAGGTGACCTCCTTACATGGTCAAAATATCGTCAGGCGCTTACCGCTCACACCTGGAGTGGACGCCCACAATCAGGTCGTGCCGGGACTACAGGGGGACAAGCGACGACTCCCCATGGCGGCTGGCCTCTGACAGTCGCCCCCCTCAGCCACCGACGGGAGGTCGTCGATCCTCGATCAGGTTTCTTCAGTTCCTGCACTGCACCAGCAACGCTCATTCAGACGACAGCATGAGACATGGGCACTTTCTGATGATGCGGCAGGAGAACGCGAAAAGCGCGGAAAGCCTCTCTCCGGCAGATAGTGCCTGAGAGGTAATAACTCCCTGATATCATGACCCACTAGCCGACAATTTTCGGGATCTCATCATCGTACGCGATACGCTTAACTTGTTCTTAATGGCTTCGTGTGAGCGTAAAGTCTCTGATCTTTGCGGCCGAAGGATAAAGACGAGATCGAAAAGACACTTTGCCCGCTACTCATCATAAATGACTATCGAAACAATAATTTCATATAATTTACTTACGATCGCAGAGTAGGAAAAAATGAAAACCTGGCTGTATCGAGAAGCATCATTCCGGTCCAAAATTGGTACGGTCATGCTTTGCTCCGAAATCCTGCTCGCCGCGATCGTGCTCGGCGAAGTCGCTGCTTTTCTCGCCGGGGCCCTGACGTCAGTCGCCTTTTCTTTCCTGCTGCCACTCACACTGATCACAGCGGCAGCTGTTTTTGCAGGATGGCAGATACTCAACCAGACAATCTCGGTGCCGGTGGAGGCAATACTCAATATGGGGGAGGCCCTCCTCCGTGGAGATACACGTACGCGCACGCGTTACACTGGCTTCAGAGATGATAGCGGCTCCCTTGTGGCTCTACTGGAACGCCTTCACAACCAAACGCATGACGATGCTGACCGGGCGGCAGCCCACAAGCATATGAGCGAAGAGATTGAAGAGCTGAAGCGCACCACCGCCAACAGGCAGAAAAGCGTCGCGTCAGGGGCGGAGACCCTCGTATCTGCACTGAGAACCGTTGCGCAGGGCAATCTGGATTGCCGCATTCCGGCCGAGGCGGCTGAGGGGGAATTCGCGCCGATCCGCGAGGCTTTTAACGAAGCGTGCCAAAGCTGGAAACATATCCTGCAAACAATGGCAAAAAGCTCGGAATTCATTACGACCGGGGCTGCAGAGATTTCCACGGCCTCGGACGATCTCGCCAGAAGAACGGAGCGTCAGGCTGAGAATCTTGGCCAAGCGGCTGCCTCGGTACGTACGATCAGCAACGGCATTCAGACAACTGCCGATGTCTGTTCCGATTCCAGCCTCGAGACCAAGAAAACGCTCGACAAGGTCAAGCTCGCAACAGAAATCATGGCGGATGCCAATGCTGCAATGGTCGGCATTCAGAAATCCTCGACAGCAATAAGCGAGATCATTTCCGTCATCGACGGAATTACATTCCAGACCAATGTTCTCGCGCTGAACGCTGGTGTCGAGGCTGCGCGAGCGGGCGACGCAGGACGCGGCTTTGCCGTGGTGGCGCAGGAAGTACGGTCACTTGCAGAGAAATCGGCCAAGTCAGCGAATGAGATCAAACGTCTCATATCTGTTTCCGCAGAGCAGGTCGACAAGGGCGTAACTCTCGTTCAGCGCACGAGTGAATATCTCAGCGATTTCTCCGAAAGCGTTTCGAACATAGCCCAGCGTATTGATGGCCTTACGGTCACAACGCGAGAGCAGGCAGCGCGTCTCGTCGAGGTCACGACGTCGATCAACGAAATGGACCAGGTAACCCAGCAAAACGCAGCCATGGTGGAAGAGGCTACAGCCGCCAGCCATAACCTGAGCGCCGAGACCCGCACTCTTTCAGAAACGCTCGGACGCTTCCACGTGGATACAAACGCGAAGCCGAAAACATCTCCTCCCAAACCGCCAATGGCCAGGCCGCCGGTCGTCAAACCAGCCGTCACAACGAGGACTGCTGTCGTCCCTCCGGTTGTGAAAAGTCCGGCCCAGCCCCCTCCCCCCGCACCTGCCAAACAGGCGGCAGTTCCCAGGCCTGCTTTGCAAGTGACGTCTTCTGACCAGGGCTGGGAGGATTTCTGATGTCCGTCATACCTGTGCCCCCGGAGACGATGCCTCATCAGATCATGCTTCCTGCGCGCCTTGACACCAAGGCTGCCGCAGCGCTGCGCGAAGATCTCATTGTGGATGATGGCACTCCCCTGGATGGATCGGAAGTCACTTATCTCGGAGGTCTTTGCCTCCAGATTCTCCTTGCTGGCAAACGCGAGATCATCAACCCATCTGAAAAGATGGCTGAAGCTCTGGCACTCTTCGGTGTGCCTTTCCTCCTGCGGGAACCCCGCACAACATCCAGCGAGACCTAGACATGAGCGATTCAAAGACTGTGCGCGTTCTGACGATTGATGATTCCCGAACGATGCAGAGTATGCTCCGGACAGCCCTGGAAGGCGCTGGATACGACGTTATTCAGGGGAATGATGGTGTGGAGGGTATCAGCGTTCTCGAAGCAGCGACCCCCGCGCCGGATGTCATCATTACCGACATCAACATGCCCCGTATGGATGGTTTCGGCGTGATCGAGACGGTGCGCGGGCTTGAACCGTTCCGTCACCTGCCGGTTATCGTTCTCACAACTGAAAGCGACCAGGAAAAGAAGGCTCGTGCCCGAGCCGCCGGCGCAACCGGGTGGATCATAAAACCCTTCAACTCCGAAAGCCTTGTCTCCGCCATACGTCGCGTCACAGAGTAGAGAAGCAGGATCAGCATGAGCTCAGACATGGACGAAATCCTGGAGATTTTCTTTCAGGAATGCGAAGAGCAGCTGCAGGAGCTGGAAACAGGGTTGTCTGCGCTCGATGCAGATCGTGCGGAGGCGGATACAGTCAATGCGGTGTTCCGTGCCGTGCACTCCATCAAAGGCGGTGCCGCTTCGTTCGGCCTTCAGAATCTGGTCCGCTTCGCTCATGTGTATGAGAACTCGCTTGACGGTGTGAGGTCGGACCGGATCGCCCCCACACGCGACGTCATTGCCGTATTCCTCAAAAGCATGGATGTTCTGAGCGACCTCGTCGTCGAGGCCCGCGGAGGCGTGGCAGTCGATGCCGTTCGCATTGACGAGAACCTGGGCGAACTCCAGCGTGTCAATGCCTCCGGGGCCGGCCATACCGAGGCGAGTCAGGCCACAGATGCAGGGGCCGTCGAGGACAGCTTCTGCCCCGTCCCTATGGAATTCGAGCCTGTCGCCTTCAGCTTCGACGACGATTTCAGCGTTGAGGCTGTAGAAAGTGAAATACCGGCCAGATGGTGCGTTTCTTTCCGCCCCCATGATGAGATGTATCACTGCGGTGACGATGCGCGGAATATCCTGACCGCGCTATCGAATCTTGCGAAGAGCAAGAGCGAAACGGCATTGATCACTTGCAAGACAGACTCTTTACCTGATCTCGATGCGATAGATGCTGAAAAATCCTATCTCAGTTGGGAGATCCTGTTGCCTCTTACGGTCGAAGAGGCAGCAATACGCGACGTTTTCGATTGGATCGTTGACAGCTGCACATTTACGATCAGTCAGGACGACAAAAAGTCTATCCCGACGGAGGCGCCCAAGGCGTACCCGGAGGCTGATATAACTCCTGATTCGGATGAGGGTGCGATTGTCAGCGTTGAGGAGCAGCCCGCTCAGCCCTCAGGTGCCGATCTCGCAATCATCCCGCAAGTACATGCGGATGATGAGCAGGCACCCCAGTTACCGGCGGTCGACATCCGTCCTCCAGCAGAGAAAATTCTTGAAGCTCTTGCATCGACTGCGCAAACGCTGAGGGAAGAAGAGCCTTCCACCGCTGCGGTGAGTGGGACACGCAAGACCGAGACAGCATCCATCCGTGTCGATCTTTCGCGCGTGGACGATCTTATGGATCTCGTAGGTGAACTGGTCATCGCCCAAGCTGCGGTGCAATCACTTTGCCAGAAGAGCGCCGTATCCGGCCATCATGAGCTGATACAGAGCATTGAAGGCATGCAAACCCTTACCAGGGACATACAGGATGCCGTGATGTCTGTGCGCGCCCAGCCGGTGCGGAGCGTCTTCCAGCGGATGCAACGCGTCGTGCGCGAGGCTAGCGCCATGACGCGCAAGGCTGTCAATCTCGAGCTGGAGGGAGAGGACACCGAAGTTGATCGCACCCTGATCGAAAAGCTGGCGGCACCGCTCACGCATATGCTGCGAAACGCCGTCGATCACGGCATAGAGTCTATCGAAGATCGCTTGGCCGCGGGCAAACCATCCGAGGGAAATATCACACTCTCCGCCGAGCACCGCTCGGGACGCATTCTGATCACGATCAAGGATGACGGCGCGGGCGTCAATCGCCAGCGTGTATTCGAGACGGCGGTGAAGCGGGGGATCATCCCACACGACGCAACCCTGAGCGAAGACGAGATCAACAACCTTATCTTTACCCCAGGCTTCTCAACGGCCTCAGAAGTCTCGGATCTCTCGGGTCGAGGGGTTGGAATGGACGTGGTCAAGCAGGCTATCATGAGCCTTGGTGGCCGCGTAGTGATCAGCAGTGTGCCAGGCAAAGGGACAACCTTCAGTCTCAGCCTTCCCCTCACCCTTGCCATTCTCGACGGTATGCTTATCAACGCCGCCGAAACAACAATGGTCATCCCGATTTCAGCCGTCTCTGAAGCCATCATCGTTAGTGAAGGCGATGTTTACGCATTGCCAGATGGTACGAGTATCATCTCGAAGCGCGGTGAATGTATCCCGCTTTTGCCACTCGCAGCGACTCTCGGTCTTGCCGCGCCGAGCAAGCAGGAGACGCTCGAAGGCGCTGTCGTGCTTGTGGTCGAAAATGAGTCGGGCAGCCGCGCAGCACTCATTGTTGATGAAATCTGCGGTCAGACGCAGGTCGTCATCAAGAGCATGGAAAAGAACTATCGCCATATTTTCGGTGTGTCGGCCGCAACAATTCTCGGGGATGGAAGCGTTGCCCTCATTCTGGACGTTTCGGCCCTCATCGCAGCAGCACTCAGCCAGACAGACAACAAATCGATGCTCGGATTGTCCGAGCTGGTAGCCTAGATCTTCATGAACATGCTCAGTATCAATCAGGAACCTCCGATGACCGAACAACTGACAACCATTGAAGGGCCCGGTGTCTCGTCGATCAAGATGATCGTTTTTGCAGTCGGTGCACAGGAATACTGCATACCCATCCTTAGCGTACGCGAAATCAGAGGTTTCGAAAAAACCACAACCCTGCCCTTTGCCCCCGCTTACGTATGCGGTGCGATCAACTTGCGCGGCATTATCCTGACCGTTATCGATCTCGCAGCCTACCTGAACATTGCTCCGGAACTGGAGAATGCCCGGCGTGTCGTTGTCATCGTCGAATCAAGAGGCGGTGTGGTCTATGGCCTTCTGGTGGACCGGGTTATCGATCTCGCCGATATCAAATCGACTGATATCCAGCCGACCTCCGATGAGGGGGGATGCTTGCACGGTCTGGTGCTGGTCGATAACCGGATGATTGGAATTCTAAAACTTGATACGGTCGTCAAACAGCTTGTTGGCGAATCCCCCAAAGAATGACCGCCTCCATCACCCTTACTGCCCCTGAATATACAGACACCGATTTTCGACGTCTGCAGGGAATCGCACAAGAGCAAGCTGGCATCTGCCTGCCAGACACCAAGAAGGCGCTCGTCTATGCACGTGTGTCGCGACGCGTGCGCGAAATGCAGATGGGCAGCTTCGAGGCGTATCTGCAGTTTGCCACCAGCCCCGCTGGCACGGTCGAACTCGAAAAGCTGATCTGCGCCCTTACAACGAACGTAACGGGCTTCTTTCGTGAGCGGAATCACTTCGATCATTTGCGCACCGAAGTCATGCCCTCCCTGATTCCGTTGCTTCGTCAGGGAAAGAAGATACGTATGTGGTCAGCGGCCTGCTCGACAGGGCAGGAGCCGTGGAGCATCGCCATGACGACGCTCGGAAGCTTTCCGGAAATAGGGTCCTTTGATTTCCGCATTCTGGCGACAGACATCAATAGCGAAGTCGTGGCCCGTGCCGCCGAAGGCATTTACGCTCGCGACGAACTCGAGGGGATTCCGGAGCGGGAACGTTCTCTCTATCTTGAGGACCACGGCGGTTCAGCAAGCATGAGCGCCTCGTTGCGCGCCCTTCCAAGCTTCCGGGTCCTTAATCTGAATGCTGAATGGCCTTTCCGCGGCAGCTTTTCAGTCATCTTCTGCCGCAACGTTGTCATCTATTTCGATGATACGACGCGCGAAGCATTGTGGGCTCGTCTTGCCGAACGCCTCGAGCCGGGTGGCTTTCTTTATGTCGGTCATTCGGAACGCGTCGCCAATGCTGCGCAGTGCGGATTGATCAATATTGCACCGACCATATACAAAAAGGAGGGCTAGGTTTGTCCCCCCCGGTGAAAGTACTTGTAGTTGACGACTCCCGGACGGCGCGCGCGATGATACGCCATGCTTTTCAGGGGCATCCTGATCTGCTGATCACAGGCGAAGCCTCCAATCCCCTCGAAGCCAAGGATATGATTATTAAGGACCAGCCTGATGTCATCACGCTTGATATAGAAATGCCGAATATCAACGGACTACAGTTCCTGGACAAGATCATGCGGTTGCGACCGATCCCGGTCGTCATGGTCTCGAGCCTGACACAGAGGAATGCCGAACTGGCACTTACTGCCTTGCAGATGGGTGCCTTCGACTGTTTTCCCAAGGCAATGTCATCCGCACCCGGAGTCAACGCCTATGCCGGCCTGCCAGGGATCGTCCGCCAGGCGGCAAAGTCCAAGCCGGAAACACGCGCCAAAGAGACGAAGCTGCCAGCATCGACACCTGAGCGCCTTGTCTGGTCTCAGGATTTTGCCGTTGTCGCCATAGGCTCATCGACCGGAGGCGTCGAGGCGCTTGAGGAGGTCTTGAGCGGGTTCCCTCCTGACAGCCCACCCATTGTCATATGTCAGCATATGCCAGCATTTTTCACAGCAAGTTTCGCTGCCCGTCTCGATAAGAAAATAGAGGCGCTATCGATACGCGAAGCGCAGGATCGCGAAGTCCTGCGAAGGGGCGATGTCCGAATTGCGCCCGGTGGCTCTCATCATGTGACGGTTACCCTCAACGCTCAAACCGTCACAACACGACTGCATACGGGTCCCGCCGTCAACGGACATACTCCATCTGTCGACGTGCTGTTCGACTCGGTTACGGAACAGGTGGGCAAGGCGGCGCTCGGCATCATTCTGACAGGTATGGGGCAGGATGGTGCAGAAGGGTTGCTAGCGATGCGCCGTTCAGGGGCTTGGACAATTGCGCAGGACAAAGCGACCTCGGTGGTGTACGGAATGCCCCGCGTCGCTGCTGAAATCGGGGCAGCGGCGCAGATCGTGCCGCTCAATCAGATCAGCCACGCCGCGATGACCGCTCGGGTACGTTAACACCATGATCCGCTTTATTCGCCAATTATCAAAACCTGTCACATTACCTTCTCTCAGCGTGAAGCCCTAAGGACCCGATATGCCCGCAGCCTCTCAAATTCGAGCTCTGATTGTCGATGACCAGGCTTCTATCCGTCAGGTTCTAGCCAACAATCTTGCCCAGCTTGGTTTCACGCAAGTGGCCCAGCGCAAGGACGGCAAGGAGGCACTTGAGTATCTGGGGCAGAATCCCACCCACTTGGTGATCTCGGATTTCAACATGCCTGTCATGGACGGCCTCGCATTGCTTCGCGCAGTGCGAGAAAATCCCAAGACACAGAAAACAGCTTTTGTCATTCTCACGAGCGAAGCGAGTCGTGATCTCGTACAAGAGGCAATCAAAGCGGGCGTGAACAATTTCCTCGCAAAGCCATATACCGTCGCCAAGCTACGCGAAGTACTGGAGAAGGTCTTCGGACCTATCACCTGATGCAACAGCAAATGCTTACCCAAACCGTCATTCAGGGTGATGTCGTTGTTGCCGGGGGGGCTGACACTCTGCTTACCACCCTGCTGGGATCGTGCATCTCCGTATGCATGTACGATCCACTTGCCGGGATAGGTGGCATGAACCACTTTCTCCTTCCTACGGGAGAAGGATGCGACAATAGCACAGCCCTTCGTTTTGGGGTGAATGCTATGGAAAAGCTGATAAACGGCATCCTAACTTCTGGCGGCAAGAGAGACCGCCTTTTGTGCAAGGCATTTGGAGGCGCCGCGATCGTGCCTTCCTTAGGCAAGATCGGTCAGGAAAACAGCCTCTTTGTGGTGGGATACCTCGCAAACGAGAGAATATCCTGCGTCGCGCAAAGTCTGGGTGGCACACAGGCGAGACGCATACGCTTTTGGCCAGCCACCGGGCGCGCACAGCAAAATCTTGTCGAGGACGGCCGCGCAATCGGTGTTCAGGAGCAGGCCTATAACAAGAAAGAAGCCGCTTTCGAAAGAAAGTGGAAAACTGACGACAAGACCCATGTCGAGCTATTTTGAAAGATCGCCAATCGTCCAGGTGCTGACGCGCCCTCCCCTCCAGTCGCAGCAAATGAGGTTCAGAGTTTTTACGCGCCTGCCAATCTACGGGAAATACCTCCCAGCTTAAGCTATTTGGGATTCATGCAATCGATGAACACCGAGCCTCGCGAATTCATATCCAATATCGTTGCACAACTGGTTATCACACATGGCGATCTGCTGAGTGTGCAGGCAGCTATCGAGAGATCCGCGCTTAATATGAGTTTTCATGAAAGCGAGATCAGAAATTTGCAGAAGCTCGATCACGCGACACAGTTTGTCGACGCAATCACTATCATACTACGCAACTTCATGCACACTGCGTGCCGTGATGATGACACACAGCTGAATCTCGAAGATCTTCTCAAAGATGTCCAACTTGGAAGCGTGCAGGGTCTCTTTACAGGCAGGAATGCCCCTCCACCAGCCGCCGCCGGCGAAATAGATTTCTTCTGAGAGTTATCTCTGGTCTGATCAGTGTGCTCGGGCTGTTGATCAGCCCGTCACTCCTGTTAATCCGTCAAGCACATCCCGGGAAATATCAATAAGGGGAAATAGAGTGAGCTCCTCGTTCAGGATAGCCTGAATCCCGTATTTCTGAGCTTTGTCTGCAAGGTTTACAATCAACGCCCGTTCATCATCCGGCGTATGGCCACTGTCGATGATATTGGCCTTCATGATAAGCGACCATAATTTCTGGTGTCGATCGAGAGCTTTGGCGCGCAAGCTCGCGTCTGCCTCTGCATTTTGCAACTCTTCGAGCATCATCGTGAAAGCGACCACCTCCGCTTCTCTACCGGACAGGCTTGTCTCTGCGACTGCTTTATAGGCGCGTAATCCAGGGTGCATGGCGTTCATTTTTCAGCCCTTGCGGCAGGTCGGTGGTGATTAACTCTACTATCTCAGTCAGGCTGAACATCAAAATCCTATGCGTAGGATCTACTCTTTCGGAACAGGTGGATGATCTGAGCCTACACTTGGGAGCCATGAGAGCGTGCCCACACTACCCGCATGACCGGCCACGCTGTCAGGACCACTCCGGTTAAGGTGGAAATTACGTACGCCAGCCAGATACTGCGACACTGTGTTGACCCGCTCGGGAAACATGTATCCCATGATCGCTGATATCTTCCGCGGGTTCATGCTGTTTGCAATCGACACGAGCACGTGGATATCCATGATATTGAAAACCGCAGCGGCCTCTCTCGGCGGCATTTCCTCGTAGATCTTCACGAGACGCGAGGTCTCTGCGACCATCATCTCTTTATGCTGCGCCTGCTTTTCAGCAAGTTCGGCCATCGAATTATCAATGGCGCGCATCTTCTCCTCAAGAACGATACGTGCCGAGTCCAGAACGTGTTTCTGCTCCTCAAGCTTGCGACGTTCATCCTCTATGGATCCCTGGTGCGACAGCAAACGCTTTACCAGCTCAGCCTGGGCCTGATCTGTGGTCGGTGTATCTGTCACGTCCGTAGCACCACCCGGCACACAGGATATGCCGATACAGGATGCAGCAGGACCATCGTTCTTCAGGAACGCGGCGTCGACCGGAATTGCATCGTCGTCAGCTCGGATCCCTTCCGATGTCACAGGGATGGTCTTCCACCCTTCCGTATTCGCCGAAGCCGCAGATACCGAAGGCTGCTTATTATGAGGTTTGGGAAGTGGTGCCTGAAGCTTGGCAGTCGGATTTGCTGTATCGGCGTTTTCAGGCTGGGTGCTGCGGTCATCTTCACCCATACGACTGGCGAGCGCATGCACATTCATCGCAAGCGCTAGTGTCATAAAGATGGTCGACACATGGAGTAGACGCCCAAGTGGAATTCGCGGCATGACCAAGAAACCCAAAATTCAAATAGACAGATAAGAAAAAATAATCCTATATATACACTAACTATTTAGCTACATTAGTTTATATATTTAAATTCGTCCTGCAATGATGCTTTGCCCGTTAAAGGTCAAAATATCGATAACATTCGTATCACGTAATAGTTATGCCTGCCCGATTTGGCAAGCACTTTTATCACGAAGAGTTGCCACACTCATCTTGCCCGTCTCGCACCTGGCAAAGAGAGGGTTGAGACTGGGCACCCGCGAGGAGGCCGCACTCCAACAGGGATCGTGATACGAGACCTGCTGTCTCGGCGCCTCGTGGTGCACGGCGCTCCACGCAACGACGGGCTCAAGACAGCTAATCTCAGGTTAGAGCCTGCACCCTGAGCCAGCATTCTGACGAGAGCAGTCGAATCGCGCATCAATCTTAGCTTCAGACCATGCAGTGTAACCATGATGATGGCCTCGATAGCGCGCCGAACCAGGCCGTTCGCGATATGGTGTGTGGGCTGCCTATCGTAAGACATGCCAATCGGCAGGAAACCCTCTCGCCTCGATACCGGTGATCGAGGCACCTTGCTGCGCTCTATCGAAATTAACAACGCGCTTAATCAAAGCCCTTCCGGAAAACCATCGGTCATCTCTGTTTGCTGTATCGTCTGTGGTCTGATCAAGCTTGATGGCTGTACGGGTATCATCTGGGTTCTTCCATTCTGGTAATCTTCTCTTATCCATTTCGGGTTTTATGATGCTTGCGTGGCCCGATATCTGGGCGAGCACCAGGAGAAATTCGATGAGCCTTTCAATCAACACCAATGCCTCGGCGATGGTCGCCGTTCAGACCCTGAACGCCACCCAGACGGCCCTGAGCAACGCTGAAAACACCATCTCGACCGGCCGCAAGGTCTCGAGCGCTGCCGACAACGCCGCTGCCTACGGCATCGCGCAGCAGATGCAGGGCAACGTCTCTGGCCAGT
>NZ_JAMXQU010000004.1 GCF_024054035.1 Asaia lannensis NBRC 102526 | reverse complement strand
GCCAGCGTGATCTCCTCGACCGCCACGGGGCCGCGCGCGGTTTCGATCAGCGTGCCAGTCAGGTAACAGGGCGGAGCGCCCAGATAGGTGAGCCCGGCATCGCCGGAAGCTCCAGTAAAGAAGTATCCTAATGAAAAACCATCAGGGTCGTAGCCCAGGCCAATATCGATTTGCACGGAAACAATGTTAGTGATGTTGGGGTAATAAGTAGATACCGTTAATATCCCGGTGCTTGGATCGTAGCTGCACCAGTCTGCCATGCCCCAGCTTCCGAGATCGAGCTTGTCGCCGCCACCGAAGCCTCTGATCTTGAGGTTAGTGACACTGCCCAACATGCCAGCATTGATGGCGATGTAGTTATTACCGCCACTGCAATTGATCGTGACATTAGAAATCGAACCGCCTCCGTTTCGATCACCGAAGGCAATCTGGGAGTTGGTCATATTGATCGTCTGACCGGAGATATTCTGAAATGACGTAAACCAGTAGCAATACTGATTGCCGCGAAAATCGCTGGCAAGCGTCACATTCTGCAGATTGATGGTACCATTTCCGGTAATGTTGCCGGTTGATTTATAGTTATAAAGGGAAGTCCATCCAATATTCATTGTGCCGTTATTCACAGTATTTCCGGCAATATTGAAGAATCCAACAGCCTGCAGAATACCGGTCGGGTCGACGTTGCCCTGCTTATTACTACCATTGACCGTAACCACGCCGTTCGATCCGATAATGGCGCCGTAATAATTCGCGCTTCCCCAACTTCCGAGGGACACACTGGACCCCTGATGCATATTGAAAACCAACGTGCCGTCGACATTGAACGGGTCATTTTGCGCCCAATGCCCCGCCACCCAGCAACCGGTACAGTTTTGATTCACTGTAATCGTATTGGTCGTTCCAGCAGGGGTCGTGCCTGATGCACTCTGAAGATCACCCCAGAAGGTTGTGTTCGCCATGAGACTCAACTCCGACAACATACATTTCGGACGCCTGCATACCGATTTTTCTGACGCGTTGTGTCATCCAGATGACATTAGCGTGATTTACATACCTTGTTATCAAGTAGAAATATTATGACGCAATTGGAATTGCATATTTCAAAAAAAAATTTTCCAATCTTATAGGAAAGAGTTGTTATTGTTTGAGCTTATATTTGATAAGAATCCCAATGAAATGATATCATTACATAATACCACTGCGAGATATTCCGTGTATCGAAAAATTCTTTTCTACGCGCAAGATATATATACCATATGAATTCGCATAGTTAGCCTTGCGCAATATTTAATGTGAAATCCATTATTTGGCAATCATTAGGAGTCAATACCAGAATACAAATTCGAATACAAAAATAATATCTGTATATTGACAATTGTTTTCAAATTAATTCGTATGCTTTCGTTGATTTACTTGGTTGCATAAATTAAGGTATTATTTAATATTATGCATTAATTAAGATATACTGTAACCATTACTAATCAACGCATCGCTCATCGTCTATAAGCGCTCCTTCCAGCGTAACGCCTGGGTTTCCGGCTGGAATCCAGTATACCAAGCAAACCGCCGTACTCGTCGGGGGATCATCGTATCAGGAAATCATGGTGGCCCCATTCCCATTGCAACTCAATGAGAGCCCGCAATCTGCCACGACAGAACGGAATGTAAGGGGAAAGCCAAGGTTACCATAAACCGACATTCAGGACAGGACACACGTAAAACCAATAGATGCCCTGCCCGGTTACAAGATGCTCTGTCGTAGGCATTCCTCTATGCCGGGGATGACTCAAGAGTGCTTCGACAGGCTCCCGCGCGTGCTTCTGACGATCCCCCCTCTCCCTCAATCCGGCTTTTCTCCTGAAACCGGGAGCACGCCCGCTTCGATCGCCTTGTTGAACTGCTTCCAGTCGCATTTCGTCTGGTCGGCATAGCGTGCGGAGAACGTAACGAGCGCCTCCGCAAAGCTGTCGCCTGTTCCAAGATAGCCGCCGATCATGGCCACGTCGCCCGAACGGGCATGAGCACGGGCCAGTGCGCGGCCGCACAACCGGGCATAATCATCCAGCCCCTCCTGCGCGACATCGGCGCCGATAGCTGCGAGACGACTGTCTTTAAGGCGGCGGACATAGAACTGTTTATGAGCGCCACTAAAAGCGGTTTTCCTGCCGCGCCCTGTCGGGGCGGTGCTATGCGTCCAGCCAAGAAAAGAGTCGGAGCTGGCCTGCATAATTCTCTGGCCCACCACAACCCGCTCTCCCTGGTTATCGAAGCGCGGGCCCGGCACATGCGACGCCAGTACGGATTCCTGGGCCTCCTTGATCTGAAGCAGCAAAGTCTCGCCATCGGCTGTGGCGAAAAGCCCTATGGCACAATAGGTACCAACGCTGCCTACCCCCACGACCTTGAACAAGGTATCTTCCAGCCTGTAGCGAGCGAGGAGTATTTTGCGCTCGGGCGGCTGGGTTGCGATATAGCGTGCAAAGGCCTCGCGGATCGTACCGTCCTCTTCCGGCAATCGCATGACGAGGGGTGGTTTGATCCTGAAACGCGGCCTCGTTTTATCGAACGACACGAGACCGAAATGATCGCGTGCGCTTGCAAGACGGGCTTCCAGACGGTCGCGTATGGTCTTGCGCGTATTCTTGTCGGCAAAATCCTCGATTGCTGCCGCAAGATCGATGCGATCCGACCATATCTCCAGCGGGCTCATTGGAGCCAGACGCGTCATTTCCGCCTGATAGGATTTCGCCATCAGAAATGCATTGTTCTGCGCCTGCTTTGTCGAGGCACCACCCTCTTCGCTGGCAAGAACCAACGAAGTGCCGAGGCGCTTCAGATCCCATTCGAACGGAGCCAGATAGGTTTCATCGAAATCGTTGATATCGAAAACGGCTATTCCGTCCGCTGAAGCGTAGCTTCCGAAATTGGCCATATGACAGTCGCCGCAACTCTGCACCTGTGGCCCACTGACAGGGGCTCCCGCCAGATCCGCTGCCATGACGATTGCACTGCCACGCAAGAATGCGAAGGGAGAGGCACGCATACGCTCGTATCGTATAGGCAGCAGGTCTTTTATGCGGCTTTTCCCCTGCTCGATCAGTAACGCGACCGGGTCGGCACGATCTTTGGGCGCCTCCCATTCGGCATGCGCACTACGTGGAACATGTTTACGGAGCTTCTGCCCTTCCTCGTACCGCATGGCGCGTGTCGCCAGAGCCGGCAACGCGGCTATGGATTCAGGAGAGGATAAATCGGCCATGACATTGCTTTCCGGGCAGTGGACAGAGCTCCGGGCCAATGCAGCCCGGAGATATCGCAGTTCGATCTGTTAGACATCAAACGACACAACCGAAAGCGTGTTCCTGCCTGTGAACAGAACGTAACTACAGCGTCACCGGCAGGCATCCACGCACACCCCGCCCGCACAAATGCCTGGAGATCAGAGCGCCAGAACGGCCAGCGCAGCCGCCAGAGCGGGCAAGGTCAACGCAACACCGAAGCGCATGAAACGCCAGTAGCTCATATCGAGCCCGTTTCTGCGCAGGATGATCAGCCAGAGCACTGTCGCCAGAGACCCGCTCAACGTGAAATTGGGACCGAGATCGACACCGATCAGAAGAGCATCCTGCAGCCCCGTTCCATGTCCTGCAAAAGCGGGGGCCATCTGGGCCGCAAGCAGGCCCGACGGAAGATTATTGATGACATTGCTCAGCACAGCCAGACCGAACCCGGCTGCCATGATACCACCGAGCCCTTCGCCGCAGACGCGTATTGCACCGGTCAATATCGTGATCAGCCCACTCTTTTCGACAGCGAACACGAGAATGAACAGGCTCGCCACGAGTGGAAAGACCGACCACGAAATCTCACGCAGTCCGGACATGGGAGAGCGTCGACGCAATGCCGTTACAACGCAGCCAAGTCCCATCCCGCAAAGCGCCGTAGCCCAGCCGAGCGAACCGTGCAGGAATGAGACGAGCGTAAGAGCAACGCCGATCCCGAATAGCGACAGCGCAGTGAAACGCGCTATGCGATCCAGATCCGGAAGCGGCGCGGTATCCGGAAAAGCGACATCGATATCGCGACGCACCATCGCGTACAGGATCACAAAACTCACACCGATCGCCATACAGGATGGCAGCAGAAAGCGCCCCAGCCATGGCAGGAGGCTCGGCGGCGCACCTCCATAGAGCACCAGATTGGCTGGATTGCTTATTGGCAGAAGAAAGCTCGCGGCATTGGCCACGAAGGCACAGGCCAGAAGCGAGGGAAAAGGATCGATCTCGGCCTTTTCGGCCAGGGCCAGTACTGGGGGCGTAAGCAGGATGATCGTCGCATCATTGGAGAGAAAGGCCGTCGTGACGATAGCTACGCCGAAAATGATCAGGAAAAGCATACGCCCCGATCCCGATGCCCGCTTGAGAGCCGCAGCAGACAGAAAATCGAAAAGTTTTTCCTGCCGTGCGATTTCGCTCAGGATCATCATCCCGAGCAGGAAAAGATAGACTTCCTTGCCCGAGCCTATGGCGTGCCATGCATCCATCCACCCGATTAGCCCGGCAAGTGGCAAAACGAGTGCTGCCATGCACGTCCAGAGCGCTTCTGGCAGTGCAAAGGGACGGAACAAAAGGCCTGCGATGGCAAATATGCAGGCGCACCAGAGTATCAGCTGATCCATGATAATGATGCCTCAGGCAGGAACAGGCGTGGCCCGATCCTCAGGATCACGCGTCTCGGGCATCATGACGAAAAAGAAGACGAGAGCCAGAACTGCAATCACAGTGAGAGACAGGAACCCCGCGCGATAGCCTTCAAGCTGCACAATATAGCCGCCGATCAGATTGCTCAGCCCTCCCC
Source organism: Asaia lannensis NBRC 102526 (assembly GCF_024054035.1). Classification (GTDB taxonomy): domain Bacteria; phylum Pseudomonadota; class Alphaproteobacteria; order Acetobacterales; family Acetobacteraceae; genus Asaia; species Asaia lannensis. The sequence goes on along the minus strand of NZ_JAMXQU010000004.1, from coordinate 294,888 downwards.
CGATCCCGACACTCAGCGCAACCATGCCTTGCAGGAAATTGAAGCGCCCCGTGCCATTGGTCAGATCGGCGGCGATGACAATAGCAATAACGCCAAAAATACCGGCAGCCATGCCATCGAGTACCTGAATGGCGATAATGGCTGAAGGCGCATCGAACCACGCAAAAAGCAGTCCGCGTATCGGCAGAATAGCATAAGCCAGCAGGAAGATCGGTTTGCGCCCGATCCCGCGCGCCATGGCGCGCCCTACCCCCCAGGCCACAAGCATCATGACGAATTGCGCAACGATCACACATGCGCTCAGTGTGACCGTTTCCGCACCCGGATGACTTTTCGCCATGACCTGACCGGCGAAAGGCAGCATGGCTGCATTCCCCAGATGGAAGAGTACGATCGCGCAAAGAAAGACCCATACAGGCCGTTGCCCGATCAGCTTGCCAATGGCCATGGGCGGCGCGCTGGAGTCATCCTCGCTCCCACGAGCCACTTTCTGGTCGATCTCTTTGGGGCGGATCAGCAACAAGGCCAGCGCGCTGGCCAGCGCCGATCCACAAACGAGATAGAAAATCCAGTTCAGCCCCCAATACTGCCCGCAGAGCCCTGCGAGAGCCGCTGAGGTAAAAGAGCCAAAATGATTGATCCCCTGATTGCGGCTTATACGCGCCGGCAAACGCCGACGCCCGACAAGCCCCAGCGAAATCGAGGCCAGCGCGGGTGGAATGACGGCTGCTGCGGCCCCCATCATGATCTGTGCAATCAGCACCGGTGCCATACCGGGAACAGCAATAATCATGATGCAGGCAAGCGCCGTGATGACGGCGGAGATCGCGACGAGAAAACGCTTGTATCGTGTGGAATCCACCAGCAATCCGGCCGGTATCTGGCACAGGGCCGTTGCAAGGCCTGTCATTGCCATCGCAATGCCAATCGGGCCTGCCTGCCAGTGACGCGCGCTCGCCAGATAAACGGTCAGATACGGCCCGACCCCGTCCTGCACATCAGCAAGAAAGAAATTGGTCGCATCCAGTCCGGCGACGCTGCTTTTCGAAGGTTTGCGACCTGCACCATGACTATTGGGTACGCGTCCAGACTGTATTTCGCTCACACTTCCACCATATCTGAAATCAGTATTTTTAATAATATTATCGAGTACTGGATTTTACTGCGCCATATGGGATTTCCCTTGGCATGCCAAGACCGGGAACCCGTCACTTTTCTGTACCTGTCTCATACATGTCCTGCTGTCCCGACCTTCCGTTCCGCAAAGCCTGTGAGCATGACAGCCCATAGTCCTGAAAGCATCGATCGGACCGGCTGATCACTTTCCAGATTTCCCACTCACAAAGCGCCTGCCCGAACGATGTCCTGCGAGAACGGAAAGCTGCCAGAGATGTTCCTTGTTTCCACCATGACCCATGCAATATCCTGCACCGCACCGCGTTTTCAGCAGAGCAAGGCAAAAGCCCGTCATGACGTCACGTATCGCTCTCCTTGCCATTCGCACGAGCCTCTGGGCGATTTGCCTGCTACTGGCCGCAATGGGGCTTCTCAGACATTTCTGGCCCTCTCATATCGGCTTGTTCGTATTCGCAGACCATCGCCTGGCGTTCGGCATTCTGAGCGACACGACTGGAGGCGCAGACCTTATGGGCGCCTTCGTCACACCGGTTTGTCTGGGCTGCGCCGCCCTGCTCTATCTCGTGCTCGACGACGCCTCACGCACAGCGTGAGAGCGACGTTCGGGCAGTTCAGCCGATACCGTGACGGGCCGCCCAGCGCGGTGACATCCAGCGGGCTGCCAGAAAGAGGCACAGGCCAAAAATCAGCAACGAACACAGGACGCTTGCCAAGGCTGCGCCGGTCACACCGCACAGGGTGAGCAGGCCCGAAAGGGCCAGAAAATAGAGAATAATCACCCCGATACGATAGCGCAGGATAATCGCGAGCCGCCCCATGACCGTAAGCAAGGTCTCCAGCGGGATGATGCAGACTTCCAGCAATGCACTGAACACCATGAGCAGAATGATCAGTTGCTCGTGCATGAAGCTGTCATGCAGCATCAGGTTCAGGATGAAACGCCCGGCCAGCAGGGCGACCAGAATGGCCAGGGCAGAAAACCCGATAATGACGCCTGCCAGCCTGCGCGTTACATGGCGCAGCGCCTGCCAGTTCTGCGTATCGCGAAAACGGACGAATTCCGGATAAAGGCTTGGGATCATCATCTGTGCCGGCTTGGCCAGCCCGTCGCAGATCTGTTTGGTCACCCTGTAGATTGCGACGTCCCGAGCCCCCAGTATCGCACCGATAATCAGCGTTCCACCCTGACGGAAAACGGCATCGAGTATCTGGTTCACGCTTACACGCAGGGTAAAGCCCCATATGCCCCGTATGTCGGCCGCACATAAAAGACAGGAAAAAAAGCCTATATCCCGCCCCATCTGACGCCGGAACAGCACAAACCCGCCAAGGCTCGTGACGGCAAAAAGAGCGAACTGGTGCAGAAACCAGATGAAAAGAAAAAATTCCAGGGACGCATGACAGAGATACCCGATCAGGTAGCCGAGCGTGCGCACGCAGGTCGAAACAAAATCGAATAATGCCGCAAGGCCGAAACGATTGCTCAGCCGGATCATCCCCGTCGACCATCCGGTGTTCATAAAGGCGACAGTCGCCATCATCCATGATGCATCGTGCTTTACGGATGCCGACCAGCCCAGAAGCGGCGTGCCTGCAACGGCAATTACCGCAACACCGCCGACCAGCCCGGTCAGACCGCTGATCATGTCAGAGCGCATACAGTACCCGAGTATGGGCATGAAGCGTTTTCTGTCACGCGCCTCGAACGAAGCTGCTCCGTAATGAAGCAGGGTCTGCCACGACTGCAGATGCGTCATGTCCGACACCAGCGTCACGAAGGTCGTGATCAGCAGAAGAATGCCGAATGTTTTCAGTCCGAGCGTATGAGCGGCCCATGCCACATAGGCAAAGCTGCACAGAGCGTTGACGATACGGCTCGAAACCAGAAACCCGGTATTGCTGAATATGCGATGAAGTGCCGAACGATGCTCGGACGACGAGTCAGATGACATGGTGCGGCAGGAAACCGGCAGAATAGGGTTTTGTCAAAAAGCAGCCCTCATGCCATTCCTGAAGCCGGCATCCCGGTCCCGTCCGGCCTGCATGAGCGAGAGGAACAACCTGCCGCCATGCGAAACGTGAAACGGCTTGACCAGCTGTGCAAGCGTTTCGCATGGCGGCGGTGCCTCGTCGAGAATAGCGCTCAATGCATCTGCCAGAGCAGGAACATCGCGCGTGGGAACACTGCGACCGGCGAGAGGCGAGACGATCAGATTATCGACCGCAGGCGAGCACCGTGTTGCGACAATCTGACGACCGGCCGCGAGCGCTTCAAGCAGAACGGCGCCGAAACTCTCCAGATGGGATGTAAGGGTAAAGACGCGGGCATGCTGAAGGTACGGGCGTATGGTGGGCACATAGCCCGTCAGAGTGACGGCCTCGGTCAGATCGAGCTCTTCGATCAGGGCTTCGAGCCTCGGTCGTTCCTCCCCTTCTCCGCAGATCACGAGCTTTGCTCTCGCATGTCGGTCACGCACCAGACGGAAGGCCTTTATCAACCCGTCGAAACCCTTGATCGCAGTCAGTCTTCCCGCTGCAAGAATGGTCATGGCCTCATCGGGGACAGGAACGAGCCCCTCCTCCTCGTCCCACAGCGCTGGCAGTGGCACGACATCCACCATTTTGGAACCGATGATGGCCATGGTTTCATGAGCAAGCGGTTCGCTCAGCGTCGTGACACGGTCCGCATGACGCAACAGGGCGCGCATGCGCCAGTCATAACGCATCTGCCCCAGTCGCGTACGGCCTTCGCGACATACAGGCGAGCTGATCTGAGCCAGTGTGACGGGCCTTCTGGACCGACCGAGCGTGGCAAGAGCGGGCAGAACCGGCCAATGGCTGTTTCCCGGCACGTAACAGGCATCGATCGCGTAACGCGCAAAGCATTTGCGAGCCTGCCAGGCCAGAGCCCAGGCAAGCATCTTGTCACCCATATGCGGGCTCATGCCGCAATCGATAATGCCGACATTGGGATGAACGTGGGATTTGAGTGGGCCCTGATCCCGCGCCACGACCAGCACGACGGCCAGACCGCAGGACGACCAGTAATTGGCCAGCCCGATCGCAACGCGCTCGCTCCCGCCAAGCCTGAAATCTCTCAGAACGATGCCTATCGTGGACAGGCCGCGCTGCGATGAAGGGGGAGCAAAAGGCAGAGTGACAGACATGAACGGTGCGACGATCCTGGAGACCGGAGGGAGAATCACCGCTTGTCATAGTTTGACACAGGATACAATGCGTTACTTTTCAAATATCGATTAATTCGCGGTAAAAGCCGCGCGAGTTACAATTCCATCGCTATATCGGGAAGAACAGAAACGGTTATTAACGATCGATCCCAATATAGAAAAGCCCCACTACCGATTGCACTGCAACAATCGGGTAGTGAGGCAGATCATCAGATATCTTCATGCCCCTCTTACAGGGTCATGAAAACGACATTGCTCAGTTCTTGGGCTGTGCATCGTCCGAAGGGGCAGATTTACCCGGCTGGGTCGAATGCTCGACATCGTAAGCCGTCGCTTTTTCTTCGTAGCTGCCCTTGGCGCCCGGATGCTCCTTGTCATAAGCCGCAGCCTTGGCCTTGGCCTCCTTGCGGTATTCATGGCGCTTGTACATGCCCGTCGCGCAGCCACCGACCGCGCCGACCACGCCGTGATTGACCAGATGTCCACCCACAGCGCCTGCGGCACCGTATTTCAGGCACCCGCCCGGCTCTGCCATTGCCTGAGGCAGCGCGACGACGAGACTGGCTGCCATCACCGTGGCACCGAGAAGAAGACGCATGACATAGTCCTTTCTGTCGTACCTGCCAGCCGGAACGGCAGGCAGGCGAGGGTAGATAAACGTTGATGCTCCCGGGGAGATCGCAAAAGGCCGGGTCAGATTCCGACCTGATGACCGATTTCTATCAGGCGCTCACGCGGCAGTGTAAAGCGATCCGAGGCGCGCACCGCATTACGATACAGAAATCCGAACAGGATACGGCGCGGCGCAACCATTTTCGGCTTTTTCTGATCGGGAACGACGTCGTCATCTCCGGCGAAAAACACAACGGTATCGAGGTCCAGCGCACATCCGGCTTCTTTCACCTGGCTTAGCACGTAATAAAGATTGGGAATCTCGACGAAGCCGAATTTGACATTGATCGTCCACACACCGTTTCCGGCATCCTTGATCGCCATGCGCTCATCCGCCGGAATACGCGGTACGGTGTCGAACTTCACGTTCAGGATCACCACGTGCTCGGGCAGACAATGGAAATCGGCGACATGACGCGTCACGAAAGGGGGCAGAACGCCATCGTAACGCGACAGGAATACCGCAGCACCAGGCGTCCGGATAAGTTTCCCGTCATGCAGCTGCGTCAGTACCTTGTCCGCACACTCACCCAGCGGCGCAAGTCCGGCACGCAGGAGTGTGATGCCGCGCCGCCATGTCGTCATGATGATGTAGATGAACAGGCCGATCAGAAGCGGCACATAGCCGCCCTTGTCGATCTTGAGCAGATTGGCAACGAAAAACGCGAGATCGATCACGGCAAAGCACACAACGACGGGAACGGCTTTCCACAAGGGCCAGTTCCAGCGCTCGCGCATGACATCGAAAATCAGCAGGGTCGTCATGAGCATGGTTGTGGAAACAGCCGTGCCATAGGCACCCGAGAGCGCATCCGAACTCTTGAAGCTCAGGGCGATGAGCAGCGTGATGATCATCAGCGCCCAGTTGACCACGGAGACATAGATCTGACCGTATTCGGTGTCGGAAGTCTGACGGATATTCAGGCTGGGAAACCAGCCTAGCTGCATGGCCTGACGCGTCAGCGTGAAAGCCCCCGTAATGATGGCCTGGCTCGCGATGATCGTCGCAAAGGTTGCGAGCACCACCATGGGCAACACGAGACTATGAGGCATCGTCGCAAAGAACGGGTTTTCCTTCACCTGGGGATGGCTCACCAGAAAGGCCGTCTGTCCCGCATAGCTCAGCACCAGCACAGGCAGCACGATCACGGCAAGGGCAAGCCTGACGCTCGATCGCCCAACATGGCTCATATCGGCGTAGAGCGCCTCGGCGCCGGTGACCGAAAGGAACACAGCACCAAGAATCACCAGACTGTTGGCGCCATGTTTGTAAAGAAACCGAAGCCCATAAAGCGGGTCCAGTCCGACCAGAACCGACGGATCGTGCATGAGCGAGAAAAGACCGATGCCGCCGATCGCCAGAAACCATACCAGCATGATCGGGCCGAACACGGCACTGATGCGCGCGGTACCCAGAGGCTGAATGGCAAAAATGCCAAACAGGATGATCGTTGCAATCGGCAGGATATAAGGCTGAAGGCTTTTGGTAACGACCCCGATCCCCTCCACAGCGCTCAGAACCGAAATCGCCGGCGTAATGGCGCCATCGCCATAAAGGAGCGCCGCACCGAAAAGCCCGGCTGCCGCGAGCAGCGTGCTGCGTGAATACCAGTGTTTGCCGAACGCCCCGCCGACAAGAGAGAAGAGGGCCAGAATACCGCCCTCACCCTTGTTGTCGGCACGCATGACTACGGTCGCATATTTGACCGCAACAACCATGATCATGGTCCAGACGAGCAGCGAAAACCCGCCGAGAAAGGTCTCGCGGTCGCTTGCCCCGGTATCGTTCAGAACGGTCTGGAGGGTGTAAAGTGGACTGGTGCCAATATCGCCAAAAACGATACCAAGGGCTGCCAGCGCGCCTGGCAGCACCTTTCTGTGTTCTTCAGCCATACGGCTCCCCGTGAAAAAACCTGCGATCACTCTTCCCGGTGCGCGTCAGGATCCAGAAGTTTGACGTCGATGATCATCGAACCCGAGAAAAACATGGGCTTGAAGAGATGCTTGATGACGTAATGCCCGTCGCCCCCTTCGATATGCACAGGCACAGTGATGTCGTAGCCGGAAAGACGGGCGTCGTAGGTTGCATCCGCACCATTAAGGGACACGAGCGCGATCAGTTCATCGTTTGTCATAAATTTCTCCAGAACTGTGGTGGAACGGTTACAAACCACATGTCCGGAGGGAACGAGATCGCGCGCCGTGCGGTTGCAGCGCACGCGCCCTCAGTCAGGATAAGATTTTGTCATCCTGTAAACAGGTAAAGCCACCTGCCCCTATCGGGAACCTTGCCCAGTCTGCCGCCCCGTCCAGGGAAGAGGGAACAGGATGCGCGCCCGGAAACAGTCAGGCAGGAAAAGACCATGAGAGCATGGCTCTGCCTTCAGCCCGTCTGCCAGCCATGACCGATAAACGCCACGCGACGTCCGGCCGGCATATCCTGCACGACGATGATCTGGCGCTCTTCCAGATAGGCAAGCTGACGTCTCGCCCGTCCGAGCGAATGGGTGCCATAGGCTTCGGCTATCGCCTCGTCACCCGGGCAGGGTGTTGAATCCAGCGCTGCACGCGCCAGTAGCAGCACCACACCCTGCACGTCTTCGGGCACGGAGCGGGCAATATCCAGCGCCTGCTGCCAGCGCTCTTCCTGCGCCTGCTCGAAACTCGATCCGGAACGGACACTGGCGAGAAGCAGACGAAATGCCCCCAGATCGAGCACATTGCGGTTCAGACGCTCGATACGCGCCCTGAGCTGGAAATCCTGATACAGCGTCGCGAGAGGGCGATAGGCTGAATCCGTCTCGGCAATCACGGCCTCGACCAGACGCCACAGCATTTCCGGCGCTGCTTCGATTTCGGGAACAGCCTCCTCGACGGGGGCTGCCGCAGTATAGGCATCGAGCTGCGCCAGAAGATCGGGCGCAGGGGCGCGACGTTCGCGAACACGCGGCGCAGTCTCCACCACGGGTTCGAGAATGAGGCTGTAATTATCCTCCGCCGGTCGGGCCTCGAAGGGTGTCAGCACAGGGCCTGTCGCATGGCTCGCCGTCTCGACAGTCCCGATCGTCACCATCAGCGGTCTACGGCTCAATGCCGGACCGAGCGCCATGAACTGCCCTCTGGCAAGATCGCGAAAACCTTCTGCCGTGCGACGCTCCATGCCCAGCAGATCGGCAGCACGCAGCATGTCGATATCGAGGAACGTACGCCCCATCAGAAAATTCGACGCCTCGGCAGCAACGTTCTTGGCAAGCTTCGCCAGGCGCTGCGTGGCGATCACGCCGGCAAGACCGCGCTTTCGGCCACGACACATGAGATTGGTCATGGCCCCGAGCGAAAGCCGCCTCGCCTCGTCAGAAGTGTCGCCACTCGCGACCGGCGCAAAAAGCTGCGCCTCATCGACCACGACAAGCACAGGATACCAGTGGGCACGAGGGGCCTCGAACATGCCGTTGAGGAAAGAACCTGCCGCACGAAGCTGCATTTCAGCCTCGACCGATTCCAGATTCAGCACCACCGAGGCTCGATGGGCACGGGCACGCTCTCCGGCAGCCCGCAACGTCGCCTCGGTCTGTTCCGAAGCATCGATCACCAGATGGCCGTATTTATCAGCCAGAGTCACAAAATCGCCCTCAGGGTCGACGATGACCTGCTGAACGAGAGTGGCCGTCTGCTCCAGCAGGCGACGCAGGAGATGCGACTTTCCCGATCCCGAATTCCCCTGCACCAGCAGGCGGGTTGCGAGGAGTTCTGTCAGGTCCAGCTGGACATCCGCGCCGTCGCGACCACGGCCCATGGTGATGGATACGCTCATGGGGTGTCCCTAGCGCAACTCGCCCTCTGAGTCAGCCATATCCCGACTCAGACCGCCTGTTGTCCTCTTTCGTTGCTCTCTTTCGTGGCCCCCTTATGGCCGCGCTCCTCTGCAAGCCAGCGCATCGCACCTTCAGCCGCTGCACGACCGGTTGCGAAACAGGCCTGAAGCAGATAGCCGCCGGTCGGCGCCTCCCAGTCCAGCATTTCGCCCGCCACAAACACCCCGGGAAGAGCACGAAGCATAAGCCCGTCATCCAGCGCCTCGCGCCTGACGCCACCCGCAGTGGAGATCGCACGGTCAAGCGCATCCGTTCCGGTCAGAACCAGCGGGCAGGATTTGATCAGCACAGCAAGGCGTCTGGCATCGGAGAACGGCTCGCTCTGTTCGGCACCTTGCACGCGCGGCACGCCCGCGCCCTGCCCGTTCATGGCTTCACGCAGCAGCCAGCGTGCAGGCGCGGAAAGCCCGAGACGGCGCAATCTGTTGGACAGCGTTTCACGCGCTCTCGTCTTGTCGAGACGTTGCACAAGACTTTCCTCATCCAGACCGGGACGAAGATCGACCGCCACGCAAAGCGACCCGCTTCGTGCGATCGTCTCGCGCCATGTGGAAGACAAACGATAGACCGGCGCACCCTCTATGCCCTGGCGCGTGATCGTGACATCGCCCCGCGCCTTCACTCCCGCGCCATGAAGCACGACCGAATTCAGCACCTCCCCATGGAACTGCGCATGAAATTCAGCCGGCAAAGCCGTGAGGAACCCGCAGTTGGACGGCGCAAAAGCGACGGTCGCATCGGGCGGCAGGAGAGCAGACCATGCACCATCGCTCCCGAGACGTGCCCATGAGCTCCCCCCAAGCGCAAGAAGCACGGCGTCATGGTGGTAACACGCTCTGCCTTCCGGTGTGGTGAAAGTCAGCGCTCCCCCTTCGTTCCAGCCGCACCAGCGATGACGCAGCGCAAAACGCACGCCCTGTGTATCGAGGCGTGCAAGCCAGGCGCGAAGCAAGGGAGAGGCTTTCATTGCCTGCGGAAAAACGCGCCCGCTACTGCCTGCAAAGCACGGCTGGCCCAGCTCTTCAGCCCAGCCGCGCAAAGCCTCAGGGGGAAAACGCCTGATTAGCGGTTCCATCCATGACTGCGCCGCACCATAACGCGTCACGAAACGCTCGAGCGGTTCTGCATGAGTCAGATTGAGTCCGCTGCGTCCGGCCATCAGAAACTTGCGTGCAGGGCTTGGCATACGGTCATAGACGACCACATCCAGACCACTGCGCGAGAGGGTCTCGGCAGCAGCCAGCCCTGCCGGACCGGCCCCGATAATCGCAACGCTCTTGAAATTCTGCATCGGCACGCTTTAGGCCTCCTCACCAAATAGTGCCAGACGGATGACAATTTAGCGCTTGAGGCCTGCAAGGGAACCGCCACATCATCCGCCGCGCTGCATGATGCAGAAAGCCCATGCCCCATCACACGCATTCGTCTCCCGTAGTCGCCTCAAAGGCACTCAACTCTCTACCCGTCTTTTTTCGCCCGGCCTGCCCGTCTGCTTTCGGTCCGGCCCCATGACCTATCGTGATCCTTCAGGACAGCCCATGATCGCACTTTCCTCAAAGACGCTCCCGACCCTCCCAGCCAGTGTCGAGGTCTTCTCCTATGATCGCGCAGCGCTCGGGGTCGGGATCGTTCATCTCAGTGTCGGAAATTTCCATCGTGCCCATCAATGCTGGTACATGGATCGCCTTCTGCACGAGCCGGGACATGAAAACTGGGCTTTCTGCGGTGTGGGTCTGATCGACGATGCGACGGAGCGCCTCAAGCTCGATGCCTTTCCCGCCCAGGACAATCTCTACACACTCACGCGCTACGCACCTGATGGCACATCGCGCCATCAGGTGATCGGCGCCATGGTGGATTACGTTTTCGCCCCAAGGGACCCGCAGGCCGTTCTGTCACGCATGGCCGATCCCGCCACACGTATCGTGTCGATGACGATAACGGAGGGCGGCTATAACCAGGACCACGCAACAGGAGCCTATCGTCTGGAAACACCGCTGACGCAGCGTGAGCTGGCCCAGCCGGACAAACCCGAATCCGCTTTCGGTTACATCGTCGAGGCTCTGCGTTTGCGACGCGAGGCGGGTATCGCCCCCTTTACCGTCATGTCCTGCGACAATCTGCGCGATAATGGGGTGGTGGCAAAACGCTGTGTGATCAGCCATGCCAGAGCGCTCGATCCCGATCTGGCACAATGGATCGAAAGCAACGTGACCTTTCCGAGCTCCATGGTCGACCGCATTACCCCTGCCGTACTCAAGGAAGATGCCGATCGCGTGAATGCTGAATGCGGCGTGCTCGACCGCCTGCCTGTCATTTCGGAGGAATTCGCTCAGTGGGTCATAGAGGATAATTTCGTCAACGGTCGCCCGGCCCTTGAAAAGGTCGGCGCACAGCTCGTGCCCGATGTGCATCCCTATGAGCTGGCCAAGGTGCGTATGCTCAATGCCTCGCATTCCATGCTGGCCTATCCGGGACAGCTGAGCGGGCTCGAAACGGTACGCGACGCCATCACCGATCCCGCCATCGGGACTCTGGTCGAGCAGTTCATGAGCCGCGATGTCATTCCATATCTTACTGCACCAGAAGATATGCCCCTGCCCGCCTATCGGGATCTCGTGATTGCCCGTTTCAGCAATCCGGCGGTCGGCGACAGGCTGGCACGCATCACAGGCGATGGCAGCAGCAAGCTCCCGGTCTTTCTGGCGCCAAGCTGGAACCGGCTTGCGGCATCCGGGGGCGATCTGCGTCGCATGGCCTTCGTCCTGGCCTGTTTCATACGCTATCTTCGGGGACGCACCGACCGGGGTGAGGCATTCACGCCGTTCGAACCGGCACTCCCGTCAGCGCAGCATGACCTCGCAAAAAACTGGGACAGCGTTTTCAGCATGACGGTTTTCGAAAGCTTTACGCTCGACGATAATCATCGTGCGCTCATACGTGAAATGGCAGAGAATATGGAACAGAGAGGAACCCAAGCCGTTCTGAACGAACTTCTCGAGGCGATCGCGTCCGACGGCTGACCGGACCGTTCCGGAAGCGCTTTGCCCTTGCAGCTGAAAAGGCTCCATCATGGTTCTGCGCTTATCTGGCCTGCACGTGTCTGGCCTGCGTCTGTCCGTTTCCCTCTGCGCCGTTCTCGGGCTGGCAGCGCTCCCCCCGGGGGCGCAGGCGGCACCTCTGGACTCGCTGGCCGGCGCTACGGCCTGGCTGAATTCACCGCCCCTTACGGCGCAGGGTCTCAAGGGTAAGGTCGTACTGGTCGATTTCTGGACCTATTCCTGCATCAACTGCCTGCGCGAAATGCCTTATGTCGAGGCATGGGCAAACAAGTACAAGCCGTATGGGCTTGTTGTCATCGGGGTCCACGCCCCCGAATTCGCCTTCGAGAAAAACCTGGAGAACATCGAAAAAGCCGTCGCCCGCTTTCACATCACCTTCCCCGTGGCGGTGGATAATGACAGGGCAATCTGGAACGGCTTCAACAATGAGTACTGGCCTGCCGCCTATCTGATCGAGGGCGACGGACAGATACAGGCCCATCATTTCGGCGAGGGCGATTACGACCGTTCCGAACACCAGATACAGGCCATGCTGCGCGAAAATGGCGCCGTGAACGTGCCTGACGATCTGGTTCATCCCAAGGGTACGGGCGAGCAGTCGGAAGCCGATCTTTCATCCATAGGCTCACCCGAGACCTATATCGGCTATGAGCGGGCAAACCATTTCATTTCGACCGGTGGTGCCGTTCAGGACGCCCCGAACGACTACGTCATCGAGAACACGCCCTCGCTCAATGACTGGGGTCTGACAGGAAACTGGACGGTCGGCGCTGAATCCGCCCGTCTGAACAAGGCAGGCGGCTCGATCACCTTTCGCTTTCACGCACGTGACCTGCATCTCGTTCTCGGTCCTGCAGCATCGGGCCAGCCGGTTAGGTTTCGCGTCACGATAGACGGCCATGCACCCGGTGTCATTCATGGTACCGATTGCGATAGCGAAGGGATGGGCACAGTGACCGGTCAGCGGCTGTATCAGCTTGTGCGCCAGCAGGATAACGCCGTGTCCGATCACGTCTTTCGCATCGAGTTTCTCTCTCCGGGCGTCGAGGCGTTTTCCTTCACCTTCGGCTAGGCCAGAGAACGCGACCTGAGAAAAACGATGTGAAGAAACGGACCGGCGAAAACAGGCAATTGGGGGTCAGTGCCGGCCTGCCCGCAAGGCAGGCCGGTCGAGCTCAGAAGCTGGTTGAAACCGTGCCTGTCATGGTGAAACGTGCCGCGGTCATGAAGGAATTGCCATAACCGGTATAGGGGGCGGAACTGCCGCTATAGACCGTACTCGGGTCTTTCGCGCTGTAGATTGCGCCCATCGCGCCTGTACGCACGATCGATCCGGTGACGTTGGCAAAATTGAGCTTGATGGTGGGCGATTGGGCAATTCCAACCGGGTGGAAACGGTACCCCAGTGAAATCGTGTTCGTCACGAAGCCCGGCATACGCTGGTCACCCGCCACACTCACCGATTGCGGGCCGGTGTAATGCAGGCTCGCATTGCCGAAGAACCCTGCATATTTATAGGTCAGACCGAAATTCGCGAGCACACGCGGTGCCATGATGGCCTGCGTGCCCTTGGAATTGAGCATGACATTCGTATAGGGGTCGAACACGTTGCTGTCCTGAACGGCATGGAGATATTCGACCGAGGCATAGGGGCTGAACCCATGGATCGGGCGGCCCGAAATCATGAAGTCGAAGCCGCGCATATGCTGGTTGCCGATCGAGAACGGCTTGAACTGGTTCATGCCCAGATACTGGTTCACGATGCGATTGGTAACGTTGTAGTTGAAAAATGAGGCATCGAGGATGATGTGCTGATCGTGATAGCGATAGCCCAGCTCTTCCTTGATCGAATACTGGTTTTTAGGGATCGGCACGCTGGTATAGAGCCAGCCCAGATCGACCGCACTCGGCTGACGGTAATCACCCTCGGCATTCATGTAGATCTGGCTGTGCTCGTCAATCGTATAGCCGACAGAGAGCTGAGGCAGCGGCTCGGTCCGGTTATTGGCCATTCGGCCGTAAAGATCCTTGTTCCAGGTATTTGCCATGACGAACTTGAAACCGGCCTGGATATCGAGCTTGTCGTCGAGGTACTTGGCATGATCCTCGATGAACAGACTGTGGATCTCTGTCCCTGCATTCTGCTGATCGCCCGCATCGATACGATACTCGGCCGCATTAGGGCTCGGTGCGGCACCGTTATCCATGGTGTAGCTGGTCGGGTAGGATTGCTGCGTGTAATTGTTTTCATACCAGTAGCCGAATGCCACATGGTTATGCGCATCGACATCGAGGCCCAGCTTTGCCACCGCACCGCGGCGCTCGGTAGCACCCTGCAGGAAGTAGCTGGTCACATTGCGCGTCGTGCCATCGTTCTGAGTGACCGTGCCGCCCGGCGAGGCATCCCAGCCGCGCCCGAGGCTGTAATAAGGCTGCAGATCGAAGGCCAGACGACGCGTCAGAACGATATGGACAGGCGCCGAAATAAAGACCTGATTCCAGTAATCCGTATTGTTTTTCCAGTAATTGATATTATTCGACTCGGAAGAGCGCCCATATCCCTCACCGGTATGTTTGTATTTATAGAATTCCTGCTGTGTCGGGTAATTGTCGATCGTGAAATCTTCCCAGTTCCACGAGACGAAGGTCTTGGCATAGGAGCCGTTCTGCCAGCGCTTGTTCAACCCGAAATCGATATGACGCCGGTCGTTGATACCGGCCCCCATCCAGCTGCGCGCATGAGTGTTCGAGAACGAGAAATAGCCGCGTACACCGCTATGACCGATTTCACCCGTATCGACCCGGATGAATTCCCGCGAGAGATTGTTGGTGCCGTATGAGAAATCGACGAGACCGCCGAATTTCTTGCCAGGCGTATGGGTGGTTTCATTCATCGTCCCGCTGGCAGCCGACATGACGGGCAACGCCGTCTCGGAGCTTCCGGGCGTGAGGGAGACGGATTCCAGATTTTCGGTATCGACGTTCTCTGTCAGATATTTGGCTGCCGCCGCCGGTGCGCCATCGACCAGCAGCGCCATATCGAGATCGGTCAGACCGCGCGACTGTATCTGCCCGCCCTGAAGACCGTAGGGATCGGGCGTACTGATGCTGACGCTGGGCAGGTTCTGCACCAGATCGAGCGCGGTGCTCGACGGATTGCGCATGGAGATATATTCATGATCGACCGTCTGCACATTGCGCGGTGCATGCTCGATACGCATCATACCGCCACCGCCATTCAGCGCCTGACGCGAGGTCGTCACCGAAATTTCCTCAGCACCTTTCGCCTCGACCGCGTGCCTGCGGGGCGCGCCAGCACGCCCCGGACGGGAGGCAGCCGTACCGGCCGGAACAGCAGACGAAACATGGCGTGCGTGGCGGGGCATATGTCCCTGGGTCGTAGCCGACTTGCCCTCGGTGGCAGCCCTGACAGGGGTCTGCGACAGGCAGGTTGCCGATGCAAGAAGCATGGCAAATCCGGCTTTCATTCCATACCGGCCACTCACATATGCCATAGAGACCCTCTTCGCTATTTCAGAAAGTTTTCTGTTTCATTACTTGAAAGACATAAAGTTACATTATCAAGCAACACGATGCAGTGTCCTTTCTGCACGAACACAAGAAGGTATACAAGTCAGAACTCTACCGAAATGTCACGAATATGGAACGAATTAACGCTGGATGTGGCTTTTCAGCCCGAGCGACCGTCCGGCACAGGCAATAGAGAAGCGCTCGAGACAAGCGATCGGGACCGGTTTCAGAATCCGCTCCCTGCCTCCCGGTCATACAGGACGGCAGGGAGGGCATTGCTGGTTCAGAGATCGATATCGAGGCCGATATCCAGAGCCTTGACGCTATGCGTGAGCCAGCCGAGGGATAGAACATCGACCCCGGAGGCGGCTATGGCAGGGGCGGTTTCGGGTGTAATGCCTCCCGACGCTTCCGTCAGGGCGCGACCGTTCACCATTGCAACGGCCTGACGCAACATGTCAGGACCCATATTGTCGAGCAGATAGACATTCGCGCCGCCGCTCGAGAGGGCGGTTTCAAGCTGGTCGAGCGTATCCACCTCAAGGGCGATAGCCATGAGATGGCCTGCACGCTGGCGTGCCGATCTGAGCGCAGAGGCCACACCGCCACACAGGGCGATATGGTTGTCCTTGATCAGTATGGCATCGTCGAGACGATATCGGTGATTGCTCCCGCCACCGGCTTTCACCGCGTATTTCTGTATGGCGCGTAGCCCGGGCAGCGTCTTGCGCGTGCAGCAGACACGCGCCTTGGTGCCATGAACGGCATCCACGACCTGACGTGTGGCTGTAGCAATACCACTCAGATGCGACAGGAGATTGAGTGCCGTCCGCTCGCCGCCCAGAACGGTTTCGGCCGGCCCCTCCACTTCTGCCAGAATATCGCGCGGTGCAATGCGGCTGCCATCCTGCTTGAGCGCAACGAAACGAACATCCGGGTCGAGCAGGGTAAAGGCGAGACGCACGCCTGACATACCGGCCACGACGCCCTCATGACGTGCGCGAAACACCGCATGCAGGCGCTGCCCCGGACGAACAATGGCCTGCGAGGTTGCATCGCCGCCAGTGCCGAAATCCTCGGCAAGACCGGCACGTATGATGGGTTCCCACATCAGATCGGGCAAAGGGGGGACAAGATAGGTCATGCGTCGACAAGGCTCCGTTCCTGCGGGGCGGCCTGTTCGAGGCCGATCTCGGCAAGGGTAAATCTGAAACGTTCGGATGGCGGTCTGTCGCCTGTCTCATCTGGCGCATCGAGACGCCAGTGGCTACCGCGGCTCTCTGTGCGTTTCAGGGCCGCACGGGCGATCATGGCCCCGACAAGGGCGTGGTCGTCTCTCGTGGCAAGCGGTGTCAGATACTCGGTCAGGGCGCTCAGCCCTTCGCGCTCGCGCAAGATGCCCGCTCCCCGATCCATTCGCAGGCCGAAGCTGGCCGCGCTGAAACGCTCGGGACGCGTCGGGTCCTGACAGGAATGCCGGTCGCGTGCCGCATTGTTGATATCCCAGGCCACGGCACGCCCCATGACGAAGGCTTCGAGCAGCGAATTGCTGGCAAGCCTGTTGGCACCGTGAAGTCCGGTGCACGCCACTTCACCGCAGGCCCAGAGACCTGAGAGGCTGGCGCGCCCGTGCAGATCTGTCGCCACACCTCCCATATGATAATGCACGGCGGGACGCACTGGAATCGTCATACGGTCGGGGTCTATGCCATAGGCCGCGCAAGAGCGTGCGATACCGGGAAACTGGCGCGAAAACGCCTGCTTCAACCCACGCCCCCCCATACCTCTGCCACTGCGGGCATCGAGGAATACGCTATGCCCCTCAAGACGATGGCGGGCAATGGCACGCGAGACACGGTCGCGCGGTTGCAGTTCATCGGTAAAGCGCGCACCCGTTTCATCGACCAGAACCGCACCGGCACCGCGAACGGCCTCGCTGATCAGCGGCGAGCGCCCTCCCCCCGTTTCCACATCGAGTGCGGTGGGATGAAACTGGACGAACTCCATATCGGCCAGACGGGCACCGGCACGCGCTGCCGCTGCAAGACCGCGACCGGTATTGCTGGCAGGGCTCGTTGCACCGGCATACAGCGCCCCGGCTCCGCCACAGGCGAGAATACAGTGATTGGTCGGAATGAACTGACCCGTATTGAGCCACACGCCACGCACGCGCCCTTCGGGTGCATGGATATGATCGAGTGTCACGCCATCGAGCACCACGATGCGCGTAGAGGCTTTCACGCGGGCGATAAGCGCCTGCATGATCCCTGCACCGCTGCTGTCACCGCTCACATGGGCAATGCGTGCGCGCGAATGGGCCGCTTCGAGATGCAGGTCGAGATCGCTCTCTCCCTTGCGCGTGAAAGCCACGCCCCAGTCCAGCAGGGTCGAGATTGCCGAAGGACCGGCCCCGATGATGGCTTCGACAGCAGAGCGATCGCACAGACCGTCACCCGCCTCGATCGTGTCGCGCATATGAAGCGCCACATCGTCGTCATTGCCGATGGCCGCGGCCAGCCCGCCCTGTGCCAGCATGCTGGCAGCATCTTCCCCCAGCGCAGAGGGGCTCAGCACCACACAGGGCCGGTCGAGATGCAGCGCTGCCGACAGCCCGGCCAGTCCGGCCCCGGCAATCACGGGCCAGCCTGCAAAACGGGTAAGTGTCATCATGGCCCGTCCCCTCAGATGGCCAGCATCCGTTCGACAGCGCGTCTTGCCTGCGGGAAAAGGGCATCAGGTATGGTGACTTCCTCCTCCATGTTTTCCAGAGCGCGACGGATGGCGGGCAGGGTTATGCGCTTCATATGCGGGCAGAGATTGCACGGACGTACAAACTCGACAGCCGGATTGAGCGCAGCCAGATTGTCGCTCATGGAACATTCCGTCACCAGGAGCACCTTTGCAGGCTGCTTGACCGCCACGAATTCCATCATGCCTGCCGTCGAGCCCGCATAATCGGCTTCTGCCACCACCTCAGGCGGGCATTCGGGATGGGCGAGCACCACCACACCGGGATGCATGCGCCGGTACTGCCTGATTTCCAGCGGCGTGAAGCGCTCATGCACCTCGCAATGACCAGGCCATGTCAGCATTTCGATACCGGTCTCGTTCTGGATATTCCGAGCCAGAAACTCGTCCGGAATCATGATGACACGTGGCACACCGAGACTCTCGACCACCTTCTTTGCATTGCCCGACGTACAGCAGATGTCGGTTTCGGCCTTCACCGCCACAGAGCTGTTGACATAGGTCACCACCGGCACCCCCGGATAAGCCGCCTTCAGCGCCCGGACATTCTCTGCGGTGATGGATTCAGCCAGCGAGCAACCCGCCATGGAATCGGGAATGAGCACGGTCTTTTCAGGATTCATCAGCTTGGCTGTCTCAGCCATGAAGTGAACGCCCGCCATCACGATCACCTGCTCTTCGCAACGCTGCGCTTCGCGCGCCAGGGCGAGACTATCGCCCCGTATGTCGGAAATGCAGTGGAAGATCTCGGGTGTCTGGTAGTTATGGGCCAGAATGACCGCATTACGCTCGCGCTTCAGCCTGAGGATCGCGCGTATATCGTCTGCGAAATTGCGCTCCCAGTCTTCACGGGTCATCAACCGGGAAACGGGCGCGTACAGGGCATCGCTATCGTCCCTGACGTCGCATTCCCTGACAAGGGTCATCTGATCCATCGGATCCTCTCCGCTTATTTATACTCTTAGTGAGCATAATAGGGACAAAACTGTCGAGGCCCATACATTGGGTGCCCCCTTCCCTTTTTCAAAGCCACAAAGCCGTGATGAGCAAAAACAATATGCCTCGTCCACCGTCAGACAGTCGAGCCTCAGACAGTCAGGCCTCAGACGGAGCGCGCGATAGGGAGCTTGGACCCCATAAGTTGACGCGTTCCGATCACCTCGCGTCTGAACCGATAAAGGCGTGCGGGGCGACCCTGCGCCTGTATTTCGGACTCGCCCGTTTCCTCCACCAGATCCTGCGCAAGAATCAGACGTCGGAAATTCTGCTTGTGCAGCGGGCGGCCTGCAATTGCCTCGACGGTGCGCTGCAACTGCCAGAGGGTAAAGGTTTCGGGCATCAGTTCGAACACAACCGGACGGTAACGTATCTTCGCACGCAGGCGTGCCAGAGCCGTGGCCAGGATGCGTCGCCTGTCGGACGGCATGGCACGCCCCGGCGCCAGCCAGGCACCGGGCTGGCGTGACTCAGGCAGCAGACCGGCTTCCCACAGCAGCTCGTAACGATGCAGTACCAGCTCGTCATTCCATGGCTGGCCTTCCAGCCCGAATGTCTCGGCGCAACGCCACTGACGCGCGGCATCGCGACCGGCCCATTGCGCCAGTGCCCGTCCGATCTCATGATCGAGCTGCTCGGCTCCGCTCTCCCGTCGGTTTTCCCACGGGAAATACTCATAAAGTCCACGCCAGCCCGCCTGCGCATCCTCCAGACGCGTCAGCCCCATATAGGAAATACGTATGAGACGCGGATGATCGTGCTCGCCTGCGCCCTCGCCACTTGCCTCGGCAAAGGTATAGAGCTGTTCGATATGGCCCAGATGACACTGTGTCTGCTGTTCGATCCATAAACGCATGCCACGCTGCAGGGAGCGGTGTCCCGTCTCCAGCGGCCCCGAAGGCAGATTGCGACCATGATCGAGCGTCAGCACGAGCGGCGCCTCGTCCTGCACGGCAATCAGCACGGCCACAAGCTCTGAATGAACGGCATTATGCAGGGCGCTCATGCCGCCACCACCCGCCCTGTGGTGAGAAGCAGCAGCGCACGCAAAATTTCAGCCGGCGAAGGCGGACAGCCATGCAGGGCAATGTCGCATTGCCTTACCCCGGCAAGTCCGGCCTCCATGATGCCTCCCAGCACGGCGTAATTTACCCCGAAAGGTCCGACACCCAGCGCACAATCGCCGATCGCGACAACGCCTTTCGGCGCAGGCATGGCGTTCCAGCGCGCCTGAAGACCGGGCAACATGGCGCGTGTGACAATTCCGGTCACGAAAAGCAGCTCCGCATCATGAGGCGTCTCGACAAAGCGGATATCGTGACGCGCCAGATCATAGGCGGCTCCCTGAAGGGCCTGTGCCTCGATCAGACAGCCATCGCATCCCCCGCCTGCCACGAGATGGAGCGTCAACGGGCGCGGCGCGGGCGGAAGGGTGTCGCGCGGGCGCCATTTATGAGCATCGAGAAGAGCGCGCAGAAAAGTCATGAACGGGAGCGGGTCATGGGCAGTTAGAATTCAGCAACAGGGTCGTTCCGCCGGGATATCCGGCAGACGACCATAGACCGTCACGATGCAAAACCTCGTATGGAAAAACGCCGCATGCATGTGGAATTTGCTTCCCATATCCCGCAAGACTGGCATGGCGCCATTCTCGAAGCCCCTCACGTACGACGTTGGATCGACGGGCTGATCAGCAATTTCGAGGTTTCCGGCATGAGGATACGCGATGCCGTCCGCTTCGGCAGCCGGATAGGCTTTGTGTTTGCCGAGGCATCGGCCAGCCATGAGGGTGCACCCGTACCGCGCTATGCTTTTCTGCGTGGCGATTCGGTCGGACTGCTCGTGATACTGCGCGACGGTGACGCGCTGCCACGCGTGCTTCTGACACGCGAACCCCGTCTGCCTGTCGCCGTCGCAGACCATCTTTCCCTGCCTGCAGGCATGATCGATGACGGCTCGGTGCAGAGCACGGCGCTGCGTGAATTTGCCGAGGAGACCGGTCTGACGCTGGCACTGAAAGAGCGCGACCTCATGTCACTCGGCACCTTCACCCTGTCACCTGGAGGATGCGACGAAAGACTGACGCTTTATGCCATCGAACTCGAACTGGACGGCGCCGCCATCGCTGCTCTTGAGCAGCGCGCGACCGGTCTGGCTTGTGAACACGAACATATCCATCTTCATGTCATGGCGCTCGACGCCATACCGAACCTGCCTCAGCAGGATGCGAAACTGCTTCTTGCCTATCATCTCTACAAGGCGCGTTTCGCACCTCGACACGCTGAACAGCGCCTTACCGTATGAAATGCCCCCGAACGATCCGACGCCACGATCGGCAGGACCAGGGCTGGAGAGATCGAAGTCCGAGTTACGGAAACAAGGGATACGAGGGCCAGAGACCTCGCAATCTGACCGGACCACTTCCGAAAGGGTTCTTTGCATCTTGACGGTATGACGGTTTTTCGAAATCCCGCGCGTCTCTCTTTTTGCTCATGACGATATCCTGAACTTGGGGTAAGCCGAATGCATGACCGAGACCGATGCTCTTCCCCCTGATGCCGAAGCCCTGCTCGCCCTGGCCGCCAGACTGGCGGACGAGGCTGCCGACCTGATTGTCGAGATACGCGACCGCGGGTTCGAGACCATTATCAAGGCGGATAAATCGCCGGTGACGGAAGCCGATCAGGCTGCGGAACGGCACATTCTTGCAGGACTGCGCACGGCACGGCCGGACATTCCTGCGATCGGTGAGGAAGAGATCGCGGCCGGGCATTTCGCCGAGCCTGGCGAAATGTACTGGCTGGTCGATCCGCTCGACGGCACGCGCGAGTTTGCAGCCGGACGAGATGATTTCACGGTCAATATCGGACTGATCTTTCGGAACAGGGCCGTGCTCGGTGCCATGTCGCTCCCCGCCTACGGACAGCTCTATACGGGCCTCGTGGGCAAGGGTGCATGGCGTCGCGACCGGAACGGGACAACGCAGATCGCCACCGTCACACCCCCCGAGGACGGTCTGCGCATCCTGGCGTCACGCCATTATGCCGATGACCCCCGTCTGAAGGAATGGCTGGCAGGCCGCAAGGTCGGCTCGCTCGGCAATATCGGCTCCGCAGCGAAATTCGCCCGTGTGGCTGAAGGAGTGGCCGATTTCTACCCCCGCCTCGGCCCGACCATGGAATGGGACACCGCTGCCCCCCAAGCCATTGTCGAGGCAGCGGGCGGCCATGTGCTCGACGAGCGTGGCCAGCCCCTGCTCTATGGCAAGCCTGGCTGGTTCAACCCTCCCTTTCTCTGCACCGGTCGCCATCCGACAGAAGGGCTAAATGCATGACCGAGATCCTCAAGGCAGACCCTGAGTCCATCCAGCGCGCCGCAACCCTGTTGCATGAGGGCAAGCTCGTGGCTTTTGGAACCGAGACGGTTTACGGCCTCGGTGCCCTTGCAACCTCCAATACGGCCGTTGCGCATATTTTTGCTGCAAAAAACCGCCCGCGCTTCAACCCGCTGATCAGCCATTTCGCCAGCGCCGAAGCCGCATTCGAACATGTCGAGGCCAATGAGCTGGCGCATCGGCTGGCCGAGGCATTCTGGCCCGGCCCGCTGACCATGATCCTGCCCCGCAAGAGCGGATCGACAATCTGCGATCTCGCGACAGCCGGACTGCCCACGGTCGCCGTTCGCGTGCCGCGCGGCAAAACTGCCCTGGCGCTGCTCGAAGCAGTGGGCGAACCTGTCGCAGCACCGTCGGCCAATCCGTCAGGGCGCGTCAGCCCCTCCGATGCATTTCATGTGCTGCGCAACATGCATGGACGCATCGATGCCATTCTCGATTCCGGCCCCTGCTCGGTCGGGCTGGAAAGCACCGTCATCGACCTTTCCCGCGAAGTGCCGTTCATGCTCCGTCCGGGCGGGATTACGCTCGAACAGCTCGAAGCCGTCTGCGGCACCATACGCAACCCCGACGATTACGCGACCAAACTGCCTTCATCCCCCGGCATGCTGGCCTCGCATTATGCGCCCGGCCTTCCTGTCAGGCTGAGCGCAGAAACCGTCGATGCCCATGAAGCGCTGCTGGCCTTCGGTCCGGCGCTGAGCGGGGCCGGGCTGGTCTATAACCTGAGCGAACGCAGCGATCTTGAAGAAGCCGCCTCGCGTCTTTTTGCAGGACTGCGCTTTCTCGATGGTGAAGGCCAGAGACGCGGACTGAAAACCATTGCCGCCATGCCCATTCCCCGTCAGGGCCTCGGTCTGGCCATTATGGATCGCCTGCGTCGTGCCGCAAGCCCACGCCCCACGACCGGGGGAGATGACGACGATCTGGAGAGCATGATCGGCTGATGTCCGGCTCGTTCGACCCCAAGGAACTCAAGGTTCTGTCGGATATCCTTGCCCTGGTTCTCGAGGAGCAGGAGGGACAATCCGTTGCGGCACTCACCGCTCTGCGTTCGCGTGCGAAAAAGAGCGGCATGACGGGCGGGGCGCTGAAGAATCTCTTCGTCGCCATCGCCCCTAACCCGCCGCCGCGCGCCAAGCCCAGAGCGCGCACCACCAAAGCCGAGTCCGGACCGGATCTGCTTGCAGCGCGACAGCAGATCGTGACCCTGACCAATAATCTGCGCCAGATGGACCTCGAATTGCGCAATTCACGCGCCCGGCTCGAGGCTGTGCGTTCAGAACTGTTCCAGACACAGCAGTCGCGCGCCGAGATCCAGTCGCGGCTTATGAGCCGCGATGCGAAAAAACCCTATTTCAGCATGCTGATCTGGTGCGGTTTCGCGGCCGGTATCCTGCTCGGCATTGCAGGCACGCAGTTCATCCACTCGATTGTCGATACACCCCGCATAGACCGCTCGATCTACCTGCACTGACGACACGTCCTGCGCGCGCCCTATCGCGGGTACGCGCAGTCATGATCCCATGCTGTCAGAATTCCTTGTGGTCAGACCCGCACGCTGCCGCTCTGCCGCATCATGCCCTGTGCGAGGGGACGAGCAAAAAGCTCGCACCGTCCACAGCTCAGTCCTGAAGACCGCCCATGATCGGTGTCAGATTGGCCCGGCTCTTGCTCGTGCGGCGTGCGGGTGGACGTGGCTGGCACGAAATCAGATAGAGCCCGATGGTGAAGATCAGGTTCGATGCCGTCATGAAAAAATCGACCAGCATCAGCGGGCCGGAACGCGAAATGCCTCCCCAGAGAGACACGATCAGGAACACGATCGTCAGAGGGCGCATACCCAGCAAAAGTGCGCGTAGTGGATTGGCCTGACCGGGGCGCACAAGCTGGCGCATACGCATGATCGAGAGGAAGAACGCCACGAAAATGAGCCAGTTCAGGATATTGAAAACCGAACCGCCCAGCGTCGAGAAGCCGCAGAAGCTCAGAATCACGATCGCTGCAAGATAGAACAGGATCGCCCCGAGCTGCAGGCTCAGCCCGAGATCTGCTGCGGGCAGACGTTCGGGCAGCCTGTCAGCAACAGGCTGGAAAACAGTATCGAGCAGCCACATATCGGCCTGATTGACGCGTTCGACAAAAGACATAGGGCTGATCTACCGCGCCACTCTCGCAAACGCATCCGTTTTTTACGCAACCGGTCATTCAGGCGTCTCCCGTGCCGTGCGGCCCTTCCGGTGAACATGGACAGATCACGCCAAGCTGTTACGCTGATCGCCGTTACATAATCGGCGTCCGTTATCGACAGCCATCATAATCGACCGTGAATGGGAGTGATCAATGTCCGTGCTGCCCCCTCTGCGTAACGCATTGCTGGCATCCAGCCTGCTTGTCGCCCCTGCATTGTTTTCCGCCGCAACGGCCGCACCGGCTGCACCGCAACCGGCCGCCCATTCCGCGCCTCACAACGCAACGGCCATGGATAGTGCGGTACGCGAGACACTGGCGAACGGATTACGCGTCGTGATCGTGCCCGACCGTCTCTCTCCAGTCGTGCAGACGCAGGTGATCTATCTGGCAGGTTCGGCCTCTGCGCCCGAGGGCTTTCCGGGCACGGCCCATGCGCTTGAACATATGATGTTCAACGGCTCGAAAGGCCTGAGCCGCGATCAGCTCTCCACGGTCAGCGCGCGTATCGGTAATGTGAGCAATGCCTTCACAACAGAAGACACCACGCAATATTACTTCCAGGCTCCATCGCATTACCTCGATGTTCTGCTGAAAATCGAAGCGGACCGGATGCGCAATGTCCTGCTCACCGATACCGACTGGTCCCATGAACGTGGCGCGATCGAACAGGAAGTGGCGCGCGACCTGTCCATGCCTTTCGAACGCTTCATGATCCAGCAGAATCTCGCGCTCTTTGCCGGCACGCCGTATGAGCACGATGCCCTGGGCACACGGGAGTCCTTCGACAAAACCGACTCGAAACTGCTGCGCAGCTTCTATGACAGCTGGTATCAGCCCAATAACGCCATTCTTCTGATCGTCGGCGATGTCGACCCGGCGGAGACCCTGCAGAAAGTACGGGCCCAGTTCGCCTCGATCCCTTCAGGCAAGCTGCCCGCCCGCCCTGTCATCACGCCCACGCCGGTCAAGGCGCGCACCATCACGCTCGACAGCGATTACGCAACCGGCATCCTGAGCATCGGTTTTCGTATGCCGGGCGCAGGCAGCCCCGATGTCGCCACGGCGCAAATTCTCGCCGATGTCATGTCCAGCCAGCGTGGGGCGCTTTTTGCGCTCGTCCCCCAGGGCAAGGCGCTCGCAACCGATTTCTCGTATAATGCGCGTGTGCAGGCCGGTGTGGGCAATGCGCTGGCAGCATTCCCCAAAGGGCAGGATCCGGCAGTCCTTCTGAGTGAGATCCGGGGAATACTGGCTTCGATACGCAGCAAGGGCGTTCCCGCAGAACTGGTCGAGGCCGCAAAACGCAAGGAAATCGCCTCGCTCGAATATATGGCGAACAGCGTGACCGAGCTGACCCAGAGCTGGGCCAGTGCTCTGGCTTATAACGGACTGAACTCGCCTGCCGATCTGGTAAAGGCCTATCGCGCAGTGAACCCCGAAAAGGTCAATGCACTGGCTGCCAGTGTGCTCGACCCGGATCATGCCATTACCGGCATTCTGACACCTTCAGGGCGCAAATCACCCGATATCAGCAGCAACAAGGGGCCTGAATCCCTCCTGCCACCGCCCGGCAAGAATATCGTATTGCCCGAATGGGCCAGTGCGGCCCTCGCCGATCTGCCCCCCCCGACACCACTCACGCAGCCGACCCGCTACACGCTCAGCAACGGCATGACCCTTCTGGTTCAGCCGGAGCACGTGAGCCATACCGTCGTTCTTTATGGCAGCATCCGTCATAACAACGACCTGCAACAGCCCAAGGGCAAGGAGGGCGTTGCAGGCCTGACGAGCGATCTGTTCCTCTATGGCAGCACTACCCATGACCGTCTTGCCATGGCCGCCGCACTCGACGATCTGGCGTCGGATGCATCGGGTGGCATGTCCTTTTCCATGAATGCCCTGACGCCGAATTTCGACAGGACGCTGGCTCTCCTGGCCGAGATGGAACTGCACCCGGCCTTCCCGGCGCAGGCTTTTTCGATACTCAAGCAACAGGCAGTCGCCACACAGGCCGGCGTTCTGCAGTCACCCGGGTATCGTTTCCAGCGCGCCCTCTCCAAAGCTCTCGCCCCAGCCAATGACCCGTCATTGCGCGAGACCACACCGCAGAGCCTGTCCTCCCTGACGCTCAAGGATGTGCAGGACTTCTACCATGCCGCCTATCGTCCCGATCTCACGACGATCGTGGTCATCGGCGACATCACACCCGATCATGCGAAAGACTCAGTCGAAAAGGCTTTCGCTGCATGGAAGGCAGTCGGGCCCAAACCCGTTACCGACCTGCCGCCGCGCCCGCAGAACAAACCCTCAAGAGCCGTTATCGATGATCCGGGCCGCGTGCAGGACTCCGTCTATCTTGCCCAGACAGTGGCAGATGGAATCAGGAACCCCGACCGTTTCGCTCTCGAAGTCGGTAACGAGATTCTCGGTTCCGGCTTTGCCTCGCGTCTGATGCAGGATCTGCGCGTCCGCACCGGCATGGTCTATACGGCAGGCAGCGATTTCGGCTGGTCTGCCAACCGGGGCGCTTTCGTCATTACCTATGGCTCCGACCCGGACAAGACGACAAAAGCGCGCGACGCAGCCCTGCATAACGTTACGACCATGCAGAACACGCCAGTCTCGAACGAGGAACTGCTAAACGCGAAAACATCGATCCTGCGTGCCATACCGATGGATCGCGCAAGCTTCGGAGGGATCGCAGGGCAGTATCTCGAACTCGCCACCCTTGGGCTACCGCTTGACGAGCCGGACCAGCGCGCGAATGCCGTCTATGCCATGACAGCCAAGCAGGTTCAGGATGCTTTCCACCGCTGGGCAAGACCTGCGGATATGGTGCAGATCATACGCAGACCGGCCCCGAAATAACGGCACCCTTCCTATCGGGCGCGACGAAACGCCCTCTGCCGTGGCATTCATGAAAATGCCCGGCATAAAAAAGCCCGGGAGCACGGCTCCGGGCTTTTTCCTGTCAGCTTCCTGCACACCATACCGCCGCCGTTCAGCCATTCGGAACGCAGCGATCGAGAGCAGGCCAGTCCACTCACCTTGGCCTATACAGCTCTCTGCTTCAGAAACCGTCTGGCGCAGCGCCGGAGGCTTCGGCAATTGCCTCCCCCTCTTCCTGCAGATAGAGCGCCAGATCGCCGCCCGAGGCCGCATTCAGATCGCGCTCGGAAATTCCTGCCTCGGCAGCAGCTGCGATACAGAGACCGGCCGCCTTCTCCGGGCTGCCCCAATGGGCATGATGCATCTCGATCCAGCTATCGAGCCATTCATCGATATCTTCGCTGGTCATGCTCAGCGCGTTCCGAACAGACGGTCGCCCGCATCGCCCAGACCAGGGCGGATATAACCCTTCTCGTCCAGTCCGCGATCGACAGCACAGGTCACGATACGCACGTCCGGGTGACGCTCGCTCAGGCACACGACGCCCTCAGGCGCGGCGAGAAGACAGACGAAAATGATCTTGCGCACACCGCTGGCCTTGATGCGGTCGATTGCCGCTGCGGCGCTATGGCCTGTCGCCAGCATGGGATCGACCACAATGCATTCGCGGTCGGCCACATCATCGGGCAGCTTCATGTAGTATTCGACCGCTTCGAGCGTATCGTGATCGCGATAGAGCCCGACATGCCCCACCCGTGCAGCGGGGATCAGATCGAGCATGCCATCGAGAATACCGTTACCGGCACGCAGGATCGAGACGAAACACAGCTTCTTGCCGGAGAGCTGGCGCCCTTCCATGGTTTCGAGCGGCGTCTGGATCTCGACCGGCTCGGTGCTGAGATCGCGCGTTGCCTCGTAGCACATCAGCAGGCTGAGCTCGCGCGTCAGACGACGGAACCCCGCCGTTGAGGTGGATTCCTGACGCAGACGCGTGAGCTTGTGCTGAACGAGCGGGTGGTCGAGCACGACCAGAGAAGAAGGGAGGGCTGTCATGGAAGCCATCCTTACCGAAAGATCGTTGCGCTGTCAGCTTGGTTCGAAGCGCAGCGCCACCCCATTCATGCAAAAGCGCAGGCCAGTCGGCTTCGGCCCATCGGGAAAGACGTGACCCAGATGGCCCTTGCATTTGGCACAATGCACTTCGATGCGCGTCATGCCATGTGTTTTATCCACCGTCGTTTCCGTCATGCCCTCACGCGGCCGGAAGAAAGACGGCCAGCCGCTGCCGCTTTCATATTTGGTATCCGAGTCGAAAAGTGCCTCGCCACAGCCAGCACAGTGATAGACACCCTCGCGTTTTTCATCGTTGAGCGGGCTCGATCCGGGTCGCTCCGTGCCATGTCCACGCAGCACACGATGCTGCTCCGGGGTCAGGGGCAAGCCGCAGCTGGGCATCTGGATGTCGTCGCTCATGATAAACTCTCCTGCAGGGCAAAATGGCGAGGCCGGAACATGCATCTTAGCTGGGGGTCAAAACGGTCATGACAAGACCATCCCCTTTTTTAACGCGTCATGGGTGTGAACGCTTCGTGACGCGCGCCTTTTCACCCGGCCTGTTCTGCCAGCTGCATCATGTCTGCCGGGCCTTGTGCCTGACACGCCGGATGAGCTGCTCCAGAAAAACCCCGACGACCGGACGGGGTTGATGCCTTTCGGGGAGTGCCGCAAAAATTGTCCCCTCGGGAAGCCGGTAGCCGGGCAGAATCCTGACCAGTCGCCCTTCCTGCACAAGGGGCTGGCAGGTATCGACACTGGCCGCAACGATCCCGCGTCCCGCCACGGCAAAATCGATCCTGATCGGGGCGGGCGTCGCTGCAAGACGCGACTGGGGCGTCATATCGACTGTCATCGACGCTCCATCGTCGGGAATAAGCGTCCAGAGCGTTTCTTCCGGTCGCGTCAGGCAGGGCCAGCCGGCAATGTCTTCTGGACAGCATGGCACACCCCTTCCGTCCGAGACATCCGGACCTGCCTGAAAACCTCTTTCCTCGAGAAGCCGTGGGGCGGCGAAAAGTCCTACCGCATAGGTGCCGATCAGGCGGATGCGATAGCTGCCTTCCTGCATCGCCTCACGTCGATGGCTGAGAAACACATCGAAAGCCTCACGCCTGAAATCGGGCAAACCGACGCTGGCCTCGAGCGAGACGCTGAGCGCCGGATATGTGTCCAGCATGTCGCGGATCACAGGATTGACCCATGACACCAGGATTTCAGGTGGTGCCGCAATACGCAGTTCGCCACCCCAGGTTTCGTTATGGCAGAGCGCAGCAACACCCTGATCGATCCGGTCGAGCAGCGGAGTCAGAAAGCGGCTCATACGCAGCCCCGCTTCGGTCAGGCGCATTCCCTCCGGTCCCGGCTCGATCAGGCTGAGGCCCAATCGCGCTTCGAGGCGCTCGATACTGCGCGATACGCTCGACGCATGAAGGCCGAGTGTCTTTGCAGCCCGCGTGTAGCTGAGATGATCGGCCACTGCGACAAAAACACTGTATTCGTTTCGGCTCATCGCTGCCTTTATGCAAGACCGGTCTGCATTATTGCAAGTCGAACCGGTTTTCACGCGGCGTATACTTCGAACATCGGGAGCGACTGCCGGACAACCGCCGGTCGATCCGACCGAAAGGGGTATCCGATGAACATGTCACGCACATCCGATGTCATGAAAAGCGCTCTCACCCGCCCTGCAGCCGTAATCGGGGCTGGCACACTCGGCAGACGCATTGCCCTCATGCTGGCGGCTAAAGGCGGCGAAGTCCGTCTTTTCGACACGAACCGCACCGCAGCGGAGGCCGGACTGGCCTATGCACGCGATGCCCTGCCGGGTGTCGTCGCATCGCTTGAAGGCGGCAAACAGGGTCATATCGTCATTGCGCCGAGCTTCGAGGCTGCAATCGACAAAGCCTGGCTCGTTGTCGAAGCCCTGCCAGAGAAATGCGACCTCAAGACAGCCCTGTTCGGCAGATTGTCGAGAGAGGCACCAGACGATGCCATTCTCGCCACCAATTCCTCCTCCTACCCTTCAAGCACAATGGTGTCCGAAGTCGAGGACAGGTCACGCGTACTGAACATGCATTTCATGATGCCGCCCGAACAGCGCGCGGTGGAGCTCATGTCCTGCGGTTCCACACGGCCCGGACTGCTTGACGATCTTGCCGCATTCCTCAAAGGCCTCGGCCTTTCGCCCTATATCGCGCGCAAGGAAAGCATCGGCTTTATCGAGAACCGCATCTGGGCGGCCATCAAGCGCGAGGCGCTCTGCGTTGCCGCCGAAGGCGTGGCCACGCCCGACGTGATCGATCGCATCTATTGCGAAACCCAGAAGACCCCGATGGGCCCGTTTCGCGCCATGGATCGCGTCGGGCTCGATATCGTGCTCCAGATCGAGGAGCATTATGCAAGCGCCTACGGCAATCTTCCCGAAGAGCCACGCCAGCTTCTGAAAAAGATGATTGCGGAAAACCGCCTCGGCCTGAAAACGGGGCGCGGATTTTATGATTATACCTCGGGAGAACAGACATCATGAGCCCGGTCCTCTACACACTCGAAACGGCTCCGCCGCGTATCACGGCGCTCTCAGCGAAGGATGGCAAGGTCGTCGCACAGATCGACGCCCGATGGGGAACGCCCGATGGCATCTGGGTCGATATGGCGGCAGGCAAGATCTACTGGAGCAATATGGGGGCTGACTACAATGCAGCCGACGGCACGATAGAGCGTGCCAGTCTCGATGGCACGGGTCATGAAGTGCTTGTCGGAAACGGACAGATTGTCACCCCAAAGCAAATCGCGGCGGACAGGAGCAACGGTCATCTCTACTGGTGCGATCGCGAAGGCATGCGTGTAATGCGCTGCAATTTCGATGGCAGCGCTGTGGAAACCCTGCTGTGCCGTGGCGCCTACCCAGCCGATCTCGGTGATCTGTCGCGTCAATGCGTCGGCATAACGCTCGATCTCAAGACGGGACATATCTACTGGACGCAAAAGGGAACGCCAAAAGGCGGGATCGGTCGTATCTTCCGCATGCCTATGACGCTGCCCCAGAGCGGCGATCCCTCGCATCGGGACGATATAGAACTGCTGGCCGATCATCTCCCCGAACCCATCGATCTGCATGTCTGTCCGCAGTCCGGGCGGCTTTTCTGGACCGATCGCGGCGCACCGCCGGACGGCAACAGCCTGAATATTGCGCGCATCGATGCACAGGAGCTGCACGACCACAAGGTATTGCTGCGCGGGCTCGATGAGGGCATCGGCCTCGCTCTCGATAGAGCCGAGCGTACCGCCTATGTCAGCGATCTGGGCGGGACGATCAGAGCGGTCGATCTGACAACGGGCGCGTGTCGCGTCCTGCGCGAACAATCGGCCACGACCGGACTCTGCCTGGTGGAATAACCCCCACCGGCGCAAAGGCGGCCTGCCTGTCCACCGGCAGGCCATTGCCCGTCAGCGGCAATGCCGCCTTTTCCAGCTACGCGCCTTTTCGGACAGAACCCGACGCGGCTTCGAACAAAAATTGACGAGACCACCCTGCCCGGAGTTCGCATCGGAAAGGAAATGCGGCATTGTGCGCGCAAAATTGCAGGAGGCTCACCATGTCCGCATCCCATTCCGGCGCCGATAATCACAGCTCTGGCACTCACAGCTCTGGCGCTCCCCGCCCCGTCATGCTCGTCATTCTCGACGGTTTCGGTGACAGTAGCGTTCAAGAAGATAATGCTGTCGCCCTTGCCCGTACGCCGAATTTCGATCGTCTCTGGGCCAGCTCTCCTCATGCCTATCTGCGTGCCTGCGGCGAGGATGTCGGCCTGCCCGAAGGACAGATGGGCAATTCCGAAGTCGGCCATCTGAACATCGGCGCCGGGCGTGTCGTCATGCAGGACCTGCCGCGTATCAGCCGTGCCGCACGGGATGGCTCGCTGGCGCAGAACCCCGCTCTTTGCGCCTACATCGATGCCCTCAAGGCCAGCGGTGGCACCTGTCACCTGATGGGCCTGGTCTCCAATGGTGGCGTCCATGCCCATATGGACCATATGATCGCCCTGGCGAAAATCGTGGCCGCAGCCAATATCCCCGTCGCTGTCCATGTCTTTTCGGACGGTCGTGACACGGCCCCTGATTCGGGTGACGGGTTCATCCGCACCCTGGCTGCAGCCCTTCCGCAAGGCGCCTTTATCGCCACCATCAGCGGGCGCTACTACGCTATGGATCGCGATAACCGCTGGGAGCGTGTCAGCCGCGCCTATGACGCCATCGTATCTGCCAAGGGCGACCATGCCGACGATGCACTGACCGTTCTGCCTGCAAGCCAGGCCAAGGGCGTGACCGACGAGTTCGTCGAGCCGACAGTCATCGGTCACTATGCTGGCATGAAGGATGGCGATGGCATTCTTTCGGTCAATTTCCGCGCCGATCGCATTCGCGAACTGCTCGATGCCATGCTCTTCCCCGATTTCGACGGCTTCGAGCGCTCGAAGGTCGTGAAGTTCGCAGCTGTCAGCGGCATGACGGCCTATAGCTCGGCCCTGGCGCCCTTCATGAGCGTCATGTTCCCCAAGGAGTCGATGGACCACCTTCTGGGTGACGTGGTGGCCCGCGCCGGACGCGCGCAGCTGCGCATGGCCGAGACCGAAAAATACCCGCACGTCACCTACTTCCTCAATGGTGGGCGCGAGGCCGTTCTGCCGGGTGAAGAGCGCATTCTGGTACCCTCGCCCAAAGTCGCCACCTATGATCTGCAACCCGAAATGTCGGCCCCCGAACTGACCGACAAGGCTGTTGCCGCTATCGAGAGCGGTCAGTTCGATCTGATCGTGCTGAACTTCGCCAACCCGGACATGGTCGGCCATACAGGCGTGCTGTCAGCCGCCATCAAGGCCTGTGAAACTGTGGATACGGGTCTGGGGCGCATCGTGGATGCTCTCGACAAAATGGGAGGGGCCGTGATCGTCACGGCGGATCACGGCAATTGCGAAACCATGCGCGACCCCGAAACAGGGGGCGTTCATACGGCGCACACGCTCAACCGCGTTCCCGTACTCCTGCACGGTGCCCCCTCGGGCACGACCATCCATGACGGGCGTCTGGCCGATCTGGCCCCAACACTCCTGTCGCTGATGAAGCTCGACCAGCCTGCCGAGATGACCGGCACGTGCCTGATCGACGGCTGATCGCTCCCGGCCGGTCAGGTTACTGCTCTTGACCGGCCACTCCCCCCCCAGATACCGCAATCAGGGCAAACGGCCTTCGGGCGTCATGTTCCCTGTGCACCCGATGTCAGGCCGGGTGCAGGGGATCAGCGCCCCATGCAGCAGCCTGTTGGGCCGATGGCGGTCGCCGATGCTTGGCATCCTTGTTGCCGCAGCTCTGTCGGCTGGCTCCCTCAATGCTGCACCCCATGTCCATCACGGTGCAAGCAATGCCAACCAGCAGGCGCTGGACAAGGCTCAGGCCGACAGGAAGGCGCTTCTTGCCCGTCAGGCCAGTCAGGCTGCCCTGATCGACGCGCAGCGCAAGGAGCAGGCCCGCGCTGCGCAGGAGGCCTCGGCCCAGGCGCAAAAAGCCCGTCATTTCGCTGCCCTCACGTCACAGGCAGAGGCGGAACTGGCCGAAACACAGAAGCAGATAGACGGCCTGACGCAGGATATCGCCACGCTGAACGAACGACAGAAAACCCAGCGTCTGGCGCTGGCCCAGCGTCGCGCTGCGCTCCAGACCATGCTGCCTGTCGCACTCCGCGTAGCGCGCTACCCCGGCGCCTCCATCGTGGCCCTGTCAGGACAGGCCAATGATTCCGTGCAGGGTCTGGCGCTCATTGCCGGTCTGACAAAACTCACGACGCGACAGGCCGACGATCTGCGTGGCCAGAAAATCCTGCTCGACCAGACCGCGCGCACCCTCGCCGAGCGCAATGCCGCCCTCGACAACGCAAAGGCGAGACTAGCCCGGCTGCGCGATATCAATGCCGCCAGAATGGACGATGCCACCCATCTTCAGGCAGAAGCGCTGGAACGCGCCAGACAGGCCCGTGAGGAAATCGCCGCGGCCACGGCAAAAGCTGCCACGCTCGACGATGCCCTGTCGGCCATAGACAAGACGCAGGCCGCAATCAGGGCGAGGATGGAAGCCGAAGCCAAGGCGCTGGCACGCCAGAACCAGCAGGCAAAGGCCCGGGCACTCAAGTCACAGGCGAACACCATGTCAGGCTCTGGCGGCACGGGCATTACGCGAAGCAGCGGTCATGCACCGGTTGCCGGGCGTGTACTGACCGCATGGCATCAGACCACGGAAAGCGGACCGGCGAGCGGCATCACCTATCAGGCGGCGGCAAACAGCGCCGTCAATGCACCCTGCGCCGGACAGATCGATTTTGCCGGCCCGTTCCGTTCCTTTGGCAACATGGTCATTCTCGATTGCGGACGTCACTACCGTTTCGTGCTTTCGGGGCTCGATCAGCTTTCGGTATCGACCGGTCAGTCGATTGCCCGCCATGCCTCGCTCGGCGCCATGGGAGCACAGGGGGGGCCGCTTTTCGTGCAGCTTCGCTCGGGTAGCCGCGTCGTCGATCCGGGCCCCTATCTCTAGGTCGCAGGCACGACCGCAAAAGGATCCCCCTTGGCGATTCTGTGTTGTTTCGACAGAGTGCGTCAACAACGCTATAGATTTCAGTTCTCGGTTCGGTGACGGTGCCATCCTGTGCCCCGCGCTGACAGACAGATGCTAACAGGATCGGCCAGGGCGCAAGAATGCCGGGGCCGTATTCAAGGGATGAATTGCATGAAGCTCCGCACTGGTTTGCTGCTCGGTACGGCATTCCTGGCCGGGATCACCGCCGGGCCGACGCTCGAAACCATGATGGCACCGAGCCTCGGGCAAATGATGAGCAGCAAGGCCTTCGCGAAAGAGGTCGCCGCCGACCCCGATAACCACAGTGAGACCCTGCGCCTGCTGACGCTTTTCGGCACGGTGCTCGATCTGGTTCGCGCCGAATATGTCGAGCCGGTGAGCGACAAGGATCTCATCAATAACGCGCTGGATGGCATGGTGGGCGGCCTCGACCCCCACAGCTCCTACATGAACGAAAAGCAGTTCAAGGAGATGCAGATCCAGATCAGCGGCAAGTTCGGCGGTCTGGGCGTACAGGTCCAGCAGCAGAACGGTCATATCCGCGTTGTATCGCCTATCGACGGCACGCCTGCCTCTCGCGCCGGACTGAAACCGGGCGATTACATTACCGAGGTCGACGGCAAGTCGCTCGAAGGCCTCACGCTCGATCAGGCCGTCACCAAGATGCGTGGCGATCCGGGCACCAAGATCACCCTGACCATCATCCGCGCGAAAGAGCCCAAGCCGCTCAAGATCACCATGACGCGCGAAATCGTGCATGTTCAGGTGGTTCGCTCGGCGCTTTATGGCGACGTCGGCTATATCCGCATCTCCGAGTTCGATGACGACACCGAAACGGCGCTGCATGAAGCCTATGAGAAGCTCAAGGCCAAATCCGGCAACAAGCTGAAGGGCCTTGTGCTCGATCTGCGTCTGAACCCGGGCGGCAAGCTCGATCAGGCGATTGCCGTCAGTGACGATTTCATCCCTGAAGGCGAGATCGTCTCGATCCGCGGGCGTCATGCCGAGAATAACCGACGCTGGGATGCGAAGGGCACCGACATTACCGGCAAGCTGCCTATCGTGGTACTGATCGATGGCGGCTCGGCTTCGGCATCCGAAATCGTGGCCGGTGCCTTGCAGGATCATCGTCGTGCCGTTCTGGTGGGCGAGAAATCCTTCGGCAAGGGCTCGGTGCAGTCGCTCATCCCCGTGCCCGGACACGGCGCCGTGCGCCTGACCACAGCGCGTTACTACACGCCATCGGGACGCTCGATCCAGGCGCTGGGCATCGTGCCCGATATCATGGTCAAGGAGAGCAAGGACGACGATGGCTACGGCTATCGTGAAGCCGATCTGGCCCATATCATCACCAATACGGGCGGCAACAAGAACAAGGCTCCTCCGCGCACGGATCTGCCTTCCATCGCGGCCAGCATCCCCCACATGCCTGCCGATAACTGGCCCCGTTTCGACCCGGCAAAGCCTGCAACGGACTTCCAGTTGCAACAGGGCCTGCGTGTGGTCCGTGCCATGGCCTCCCTCCCGGATGAGGCTCTGCCGCTGGGACAGCCCGCAGCAGACAAGCCGGTCGAGAAAAAGGATCAGAAACCGGCAGCCCCTCAGGCAACGCCGCCTGCATCCCCCCAGCAACACTGACCGACGACCGGCCCCCTCTGCGGGGCCGGTTCTCTATGAGCCTCACGCCGAGCCCCATACCATGATCGATCCGGACTCACTCCCCTATCGCCCCAATGTCGGCATCATGCTGTTCAACCGTGAAGGCGCGCTTTTTCTCGCCAGACGCACCGATCTTCGCGATGTCTGGCAATGCCCTCAGGGTGGCATTGATGACAATGAAACGCCTGAAGAAGCCGCCTTGCGCGAATTACGCGAGGAAACAGGACTGCGCCATGCCGATATGCTCGGCAGCTATCCCGGATGGCTCTCCTACGATCTGCCCGCTCACCTGATCGGCAAGGCACTTCATGGCCGGTATCGCGGTCAGACGCAGCGCTGGTTTGCCATGCGCATGGTCGAAAGCGATGACGCCATCGATCTTGCCGGCGACGGTAGCGAACCTGCCGAGTTCGACCGTTGGGAATGGGTACGCCCCGGCGAGATCACGCGCTATAATCTTGGCTTCAAACGCCCGCTTTACGAGCAGATCCTGCCGACGCTCTCGGCTCTTGCACCGCCGCTCTGAGGCCGCGAGCAAGGCACGGCCTGTCCCGGTTCCGGATCACGCCGAAGCCTGACAGAGCGTTCCTGCGCGGACGTTCTCACAAACGCTCCTGTGGGCTTTCAAACGCCCCCGCCCACGTGACTGGATTACGGCGTCGTGACGCGCAGTTCCCCGGTCGCCGTCTCGTCTGATGTCTCTCGGGGCATCGGCGCGACAGGAACGGGATCGAGATCGAGCGACTGGTTACGCACCAGACGGGCATAGAGGCCGCCCTGGGCCTGAAGCTCTGCATGGGTGCCAAGTTCGACGGCTGCGCCTTCGCTCATGACGATAATCAGATCGGCGCTTTTCACGGTCGAGAGACGATGTGCCACGATGATCGTCGTACGATCGCGTCGAAGATCGGCCAGCGTGGCCTGCACCTTGGCCTCGCTTTCGGAATCCAGCGCACTGGTGGCCTCGTCCAGCAGAAGAAGGCGGGGATCGCGCAACAGGGCACGCGCCAGCGCCACACGCTGCCTCTGCCCACCCGAGAGACGCTGCCCACCCGGCCCTACACGCGTATCCAGCCCCTGCGGCAGCGTATCGGCAAAGTCGACGGCCGCAGCGAGAGCGGCATCCTCAACCTCGGCACGGCTGGCAGTGGGGCGACCGATACGGATATTCTCAAGCACGGACATGTCGAACAGCGTCGTATCCTGACTGACATAGGCAATCGAATCACGCAGATCGGCCAGTCTGAGATCGCGCAGATCGACGCCATCGAGCAGAATGCCGCCTGTCGTCACATCGTGCAGGCGCGGTATCAGTGACAGCGCCGTGGATTTGCCAGCCCCCGAGGGCCCGACAAGCGCGACCGTCCAGCCCGGACGCACATCGAAACTCAGGGCACGCAATCCGGCGCGCCCATCCGGATAAACGAACCCGACCTGATCGAAAACCAGACGGCCATGACCGGGAGGCAGACCGCGGGCGTCCTTGCGCTCTGCCACGGCGGGTGGCTCGTCGATCACGGAAAACACGCGCTCCAGACCGCCCAGCCCTTCCTGCAAAGCAGCATTAAGCGACCCGAGGGCACGCAAAGGGCGCGAAGCGGCGAATAGTGCCGCGATAAAGGCTGTGAAATCGCCCAGTGTCGCTCCACCCATGGCAGCACGCCAGCCGGCAAAACCCAGCACGGCCGCAATGGCTGTCCCACCCAGCACTTCAAGAACGGGGTCGACACGGGCACGCCCACGCGAAATACGCCAGAAGGCATTGTGCAACAGGTCGAGAGACCCGTCGACACGCTTCGCCTCGCTTTCTTCCATACGATACACGCGCACCTGTCTCGCCAGAGCAAAGCTCTCGTTGAGCAGGGTTGCGGTCTCACCGATCTGCTCCTGCATACCACCCGAAGCACGACGGACACGCTTGCCGAGCTTCTGGATCGGCAATGCCGCGATCGGATAAAGCACGAGCGCAATCAGGCTCAGTTCCCAGTCTGTATAGACCATGGATGCCACGAGGCCGACCACCGTCACCACATCGCCCAGCGCATTGACCGCACGGATCATGGCTTCGCGTATCGACACGGCATCCGTGGTAAAGCGCGCCGCCCACTGGGCTGGGGCCTCTTTCTCGATACGCGCAATATCGGTGTTCAGCGCATGCGAGAACATGCGCGACTGCAGCCCGCGTATCACAGCCAGCACGAGCCCCTGCACAGAGAGTGTCTGCCCGTATTGCGTGGCAGCCTTGAGCCCTGTCACCAGTATGACAAGCGCCGGAACCTGATACAGGATGCGCGGATCGTGCTCGGCGAACATATCGACCGCGCGTTTGATCACCAGTGGATAGAGCGCCGTCAGCCCCGCAGTCAGAACCGTCAGAACCACGACGGCGGTCAGACGCCCGACATGCTGGCGCACTTCCTCGCGCCAGATACGAAAAAGCATCTGACGCCCCTGCGCGCCCTGAGGGTCGATACGACGCAAGGGCAAGGATGTGGCGGACTGGGCTGTTTTCATTCCTGCCGTTTACCGCCCCCCGTCACGCTCGAAAAGAGGCAGCTGTTCTTTCAGGGCTGCAAGGCAGGCCACCCGGTCGGGACGACAGCCCTGCGCACGCCACCAGGCGACCAGCCCGGAGAGCACCGCCCCCACTTTCGGGCCCGCAGGAACGCCTGCCCCGATCACGTCACGCCCGGCGAGCGGAAAAACCGGCATTTCCATCGCCTCAAGCCGCTCACGCAGATCGTTCCAGTCAGAAGGTCGCGCATCGCTGTCTTGTCGCATTCCGCCAGAGCATGACGCATCGACCTGTTCTGCGTCGGGTTGCGCTCCATCGGTCGCCATTGCCTGTTCGTACCAGCTGCGATCGACAAGTGCCTGACGCGTATGGCCGGAAAGCAGGACACGTAGTGCCGTCTCGTCAAGTCCGGGGAAAAGCACGGGATATCCGACGCAGGCACTTTCACCCGCACCTGCCTTCACCTCTGCCTTACCCTTGCGTGGCGGTTTCATGCCGGCCAGTCGCTGGGCCTGCTTGCCGGACAGACGCAGCTTTTCTGCCAGATCTGGCGCATCGCTTAAAAGGCCGAGACGCAGCGTCCCATCGGAAGGCACGCCATAAGCAAGTGCCCGTTCGAGACGCGCAATCCGGGAATGGGGGACGATACGCTCAAGAATATCCGCCTGCTTCATCAGAAGCAGGGTGCGAATGAGGTTTGGTCCTTCAAGGATACGAAGCATCTCGCTTGCCAGACGCTCCGCCGAAAGCCCGTCGATCAGGTCGGCATGCGACATGATTGCGGCCATCGCTTCTTCATCCGGACGATCCGTACCAAAACGGGCATCGAAGCGAAAAAACCTCAGAATACGCAGGGCATCTTCCTCGATACGCCTGCCTGCCTCGCCGACAAAGCGCACGCGATGCGACGCCAGATCGTCTTGTCCGTTGAAATAGTCATGGATCGCCCCGTGGCGATCGCAGGACATGGCATTGATCGTAAAGTCGCGCCGCGCCGCATCTTCTGCCCAGTCGTTCGTCCAGACGACCTGCGCATGGCGCCCATCTGTCGAGACGTCGCGTCGCAGCGTGGTAATCTCGAAAGGAATACGATCGATCACCGCGGTCACCGTGCCGTGCGACAATCCGGTCGGGATGGTTTTGATTCCGGCGCCGCTCAGTTTCGCCTGTACGTCTTCCGGGGGTTCGGGCGTGGCAAGATCGAGATCATGAATCTGCTCCCCTGCCGCATGCCCGTTCGCAAGAAGAAGATCGCGAACGGAGCCGCCGACGAGCCGTGAATGAGGCAAGATCGTCCACAGGCGCTCCAGACCCTTGCGGTCGGTCAGTCGGTCGAGAATGGTCACGGCGGTCCCGGCAAGAACGAGGGCAGCGCGCCTGACCTCAGTCCTGAAGGGCGGGCATCGGCGCGAGCGGAAAAAACTGGTTGTGGCTCCATACGCCCATACAGGGCCTACAGCCAACATGGCCCGGTACGGCGAGAGCCACCAGCTCGTAATAGACCGGGCGTGAAAGCCGCGCGAGGATAGGCTGGTCGCCTTCCCCACGACGCACCTGCACATAGGGAATGGCGGCGCAATCCTCGCAGGGCGGTCGGTCCCAGTCGACGATCAGCGGATGAGAAGGGCCCACGCAAAGAAGCTCGTCCATATTGGTGCGCAGGCACAGATTCTGCTGACGCCCGCACACGCCCCGAAAATCGAGTTCACGCACGATAAATGGCGCATCCTCGACCTGAATGACACCGGATTCAGTCGGGGTACGCAACCAGAATGCCCCTTGCGCATCGCGGGTCAGCATCGATCCGAACAGGCACAGCATTTCCTTTCGCCGTACGGGCGACCCGCGATAAAGCCAGGTTCCATCCCGCTTGATGACGAAAGGCAGGGCTCTTGGCGGCTGTCCTGCTTCCCCAGCGTCCGGCAAGCCACTTCCATCGACGCCCTCATGATGCAGCAGGTCATGATGCGGGGACCTGTCGGTCATCCCGGTCCGGCAATCGACTTCCTGTGTCGTGAGCCGCTCTGCGCAGCCTGACGCCTGATTTGTCACACCGTCCCTCAACGCTCTCTCCGCTCGCGGTCCAAAAAGTGGTCTCATGCTGCAAGTTGGGTCGTCTTATGGCTTGATGAAACCCCCGGAACTGGCAGATTGGCAAATATGAGCCAGAATGATCTTTCTTCCTTCTCCGCCGATCCTCAGGCAGACCTCGCCCTCGCGGAGCGTCTGACGGCGCAACTCGGTGCTGTCCGGGGCGCAATCGGTCAGGTCGTGCTTGGGCAGCGCGATGTGATCGACCGACTGCTGGTCACGATCCTCTCGGGCGGTCACGCGCTTTTGATCGGTGCTCCCGGCCTGGGAAAGACCCTGCTTGTCAGTACGGCAGCACGCGTGCTGGGGCTGGATACGCGACGCGTCCAGTTCACGCCCGATCTCATGCCCTCCGATATTACCGGCAGCGATATTCTGGATGAAGACGAGAACGGCAGGCGTTTTTTCCGCTTCGTGAAAGGCCCGATCTTCACGCAGCTCCTGCTCGCAGATGAAATCAATCGCGCCAGCCCGCGCACGCAATCGGCGCTGCTCCAGGCCATGCAGGAATACGAAGTGGCGCAGGCAGGCACCAATCATCCGCTGCCCCGGCCTTTCCATGTTCTGGCCACACAGAACCCGATCGAGCAGGAAGGCACCTATCCTCTGCCCGAGGCGCAACTCGACCGGTTTATGCTGCGCATTTCCCTGGGCTTTCCCGAACGCGATGCCGAACGGGACATGCTGCTCCAGACCACGGGGGCGGCTGTTGCGCCAGTACCGGTTCTCCTCTCACCGCAGGCACTGATCGACGCACAGGCGCTTGTGCGGCGCCTTCCGGTTGGGGAGAAGGTGGTCGAGGCCATTCTGACCCTCGTGCGCGGCCTGCGCCCCGAGACAGCCTATAAGCCTGAGATTGCCGATGCGCTGTTATACGGCCCCGGACCGCGCGCGGCTCAGGCACTCATGCTCAGCTGTCGCGCACAGGCGCTGCTCGACGGCCGCCTGACGCCAAGCCTGGACGATCTTGCCGAGCTGGCAGAACCGGTTCTGGCGCATCGCATGGCGCTGAGCTTCTCGGCGCGTGCTTCGGGGATGCGTGTCGAAACCCTCATCGCCTCGGCTGTCGAGGCACTTCTCTGACCGTGAGTGGTTTTTTCTCGAAGTGGCGACGTCGGGGTCATGCCACCACGGCGTCGTCCCGCCCGGGTGCGGGGCCGGACGATGCGATCGGTACGCTCGTTCCTCAGGCGGAAGCTCTCCTGCCTTCGCTGGTCGATGAAGCCGACCGTATCGGCAGACAGTTGCGCACCGGCCTTCACCACCAGCATCGTGCCGGTGCGGGTGAGGATTTCTGGCAGTACCGCCCCGCTCACGATCATGAGCCCGCCCATCGCATCGACTGGCGTCAGTCGGCACGCAGCGACCAGCTCTGGGTGCGCGAACGCGAGGCTGAGGGCGCGCAGCTTCTCTCCCTCTGGTGCGATCCGTCCCCCTCCATGGTCTGGCGTTCGCGCGCGGACCTTCCGGAAAAGCGCAGTCAGGCGCGATTGGCAACGCTTGCCGTGGCAGCGGCCGCCCTTCATGGGGGCGAGCGTGTTGCGCTGCTCAACGGCCTGGAGCAGGGGCGTTCGCTCAGTGGGCCCCATTCCCTGCCGCGTCTTGCCCAGAACCTGCTATCCGGTCGGGCCGACCCACTGCCGCAACTGGATGCGCTACGCCCTTTCGGGCAACTCGTGCTTGTCAGCGATTTCCTTTTTCCACCGGAAATCCTTGAGCGTCTGCTGCGCGATATCGCTGCCCGTCCGACGCGTACCGAACTGTTCTGCATTCTGGACCCGGCGGAGCGTAACCTGCCCTATGCAGGCCGCATCGCCTTCGACAGCCTGGAAAACGAGGCGTCGCTCGTCCTTCCTGCGGTCGAGACACTGAGAGATTCCTACGAACGCGAAATGCATGCTCATCTTGCACAGATGACGGCACTCGCCCGGGCTCATCGTGCGGGCTTTACAGTTCATCATACCGATCAGCCCCTGATGCCTGCCCTGCTGTCCCTTTATGCGCGCCTCAGCGGGGGAAAGCTGCATTCATGATTTTCCTCTCTCCCCTTGCGCTCTTCGGCCTCGCCGCGCTGCCGCTCCTGTACTGGCTGGTCAAGGCGACACCGCCACCACCGAAAACCCAGAGCTACCCCTCCCTCGAAATTCTCCGCCGTCTCGTTCCCGGGCGATCCGATACCGCGCGCTCGCCCCTGTGGCTGCTGGTTCTGCGCCTGCTGGCCGTTACCCTGCTGGTGCTCGGTCTTGCCCAGCCAATCTGGCTCGGGCGCAGCGTCACAACCGGGATCGATCGCGATCTGGTTCTGACACTCGATAATGGCTGGGCCGCCGTCCCGCACTGGCAGGAGAGACTGCGCGCCGCACGCAGCCTTGCGGAACAGCGCTTTCGCGCCGGTCATGCCGTCACGCTCGTTCTGTCCGCTCCCGATCCGGATGGCAGCATGGCAGCCCCCTTCACGACGAAGGATCGCGCCCGTTTCGAAGAACGCCTGCTGGGGCTTTCACCCCATTCATGGCCGTCCGATCGCCTCAGTACAGCCCATATTCTCGACACGCTGTCGCATACGGCATCGAACGACGTCCTGCCCGTTCTCGTGTTTCTTTCCGATGGCGTGGCGACCGGGGCGGACACTGCGCTCAGGCAAGCGATTACCGGATTCGGGGCTGGCATACGCGATATGCGCTGGCCCGGTTGCGATACGGTGCTGCTCGCCGCCCATGAAGGGGACAATTCCGCCCTTTCTGTCACGGCAAGCGGTCTGCCCTGCCCGGCTCGCCCACTGAAACTGCGTGTGAGAGCAGAGAATGGTGGAACGCTCACCGTCGTACCGCTCTCGGACAGCGCAAATCACCTGACCGATATTCCCTTACCGCCCCTGCTGCGCAACCGTGCCGCCAGAATCGTTCTCGAGGACGATGCGGCGCCCCTGCCCGGTCCCTCCGCCATTGCCCTGCTGGATGAAGGCGAGCACCGTCATCCTGTCGGTCTGGTCACACCGGGCACACAGGACACGCCCCTTACAGGCCAGGGTTTTTTCCTTGCTCAGG
This sequence comes from Asaia lannensis NBRC 102526, assembly GCF_024054035.1. Taxonomy (GTDB): domain Bacteria; phylum Pseudomonadota; class Alphaproteobacteria; order Acetobacterales; family Acetobacteraceae; genus Asaia; species Asaia lannensis. The sequence continues at coordinate 250,208 of NZ_JAMXQU010000004.1, read as the reverse complement.
CTATCAAGGGCGTCGGTGAGCTCCATCGCGGTCCTCTCCCGGCGCTTCTCAAACAGAAGCTCTCTGTTCTCGTGGCAACCGACGGAACACTGGGCGATGAAGCGACACGTCATCTTGTGGCCGACTGGGTGCGCCATGGCGGCGTGCTCATCCGCTTCGCTGGTCCCGTTCTTGCCTCTGATCCGCAGGCCGCGCAGCACGACATGGGCAAAACGCTTCTGCCTGTGCCCCTGATGAACGGCATGAGGCAGCTTGGCGGCCCCATGTCCTGGGGCAAACCACAGGTTCTGTCGGATTTTGCCGAGCACTCTCCCTTCAACGGCCTTGCCCTGCCGAAAGAGGTCACGGTCACACGTCAGGTGCTTGCAGAACCGACATCCGATCTGGGTACGCATGTCTGGGCCCGTCTGAGCGATGGCACGCCTCTGGTGACAGCCAGCGCCTTCGGTCAGGGAGAGCTCGTCCTGTTTCATGTGACAGGCACGGCAGACTGGTCGAGCCTGCCATTATCAGGTCTCTTTCCGGCCATGCTCGAGCGCCTTGTCGATCGTTCGATGGGTCAGCAGACCGATAATGCGGCCCGTCAGCTCGCTCCCTTCTCCATGCTCGACGCTCATGGCCAGCTCGTTGCGCCGCCTGAAGCCGCCCGGCCGATTCTGGCGCGTGCACTGGCGACGACCATGCCCGATGTGCAGCACCCGCCCGGCTATTACGGGCCTCATCTGGCGCGCAAGGCTTTCAATCTTGGCGGTCATCTGCCAGCCCTCATGCCCGAGCCGCTTCTGGGCAAAAGCCTGACGCCTGATCGTGTCTCGCCGGACCGCGCTCTGGCGCCCTTGCTTGTCGGAGCGGGCTTCCTGATCCTGATTGCGGATTTCCTGATCGCTCTCTGGCTGCGCGGACTGCTCGGGCGCATCACCATGATCGCGCTTGTCGCTCTCGTCACTCTCTACCCGCTCGCACAGGCCAGAGCGCAGGATGAAGATGAAGGATCGGCCCCCAAAGCGGTCACGCATGGCATCGTGCCCGGTGCTGCACTCGAAACGCGGCTGGGCTATATCCTGACCGGACATGACGATATCGACCAGGCCTCGAAAGAGGGCCTGCAAGGCCTGTCCAATTACGCCACCGATCGTTCATCGGCCGTTATGGGTCATCCGGATGGCCTGGTGCCAGGCAAGGACGATCTGGCCTTTTACCCGCTGATCTACTGGCCGATCACCGACGATGTGCAGGAAGATGCGAAGCGCTCTGCCGCGCTGAACAGCTTCATGGCGCATGGCGGCATCTTGATGCTCGACACCCAGGGGGTCGGCTCCGACCTGTCCACGCAGGATGAAGGGCAGATGCGGTCCGCACTCCGGCGTGCAACGGCGGGTCTGGTCGTACCGCCGCTCTCGAAGCTCGACGATCACCATGTGCTCGCCCACAGCTTCTATCTCCTGCACGACTTCCCCGGTCGCGTTCAGGGCCTGCCCGTCTGGGTGGCGCGCAGTGGCGACGACAGCAATGACGATGTCAGCCCGATCATTATCGGCGCAGGGGACTGGGCCCATGCCTGGGCCATGGATGCGCAGGGCAATACGCCCTATGCCGTCATCCCCGGTGGCGAAGACCAGCGTACGCAGGCCTATCGCTTTGGCGTCAATCTTCTGCTCTATGCCCTGACCGGCAATTACAAGGCCGACCAGATGCGCGTTCCCGAACTCCTGAAGAGGATGGAACAATGAGCCATCTTACCTTCATGCCGCTCGTTCCTCTCTGGATGCTCGAAGCGTCTGCAGCGCTCGTCGCGGTTCTGGGTGCCTATGCCATACTGCGTCGCGCACCGGGCAGCGTGGCGCGCGTTCTGGCCCTCCTGCTCGTTCTGCTATGGCTGAGCGGGCCGCGTCTGAGCCGCCCGTTCTTCGAACCCTCTCCTCAGGATGTTCTGCTCGTCGTCGATCATTCCCCCTCGATGGCACTGCGCAACCGTCTGGACACAGCCGAGAAAATCGCCTCGCGCCTGCAGCAATCGGCCCATGACCTGCCGGGGCTGACCCTGCATACGCTCACGGTACAGGGCGGTGGAGGTCACGGCACACGTTTGTTCGATGCCATCGATCAGGCCGATTTTCCACCGGGACGTTTCAGCGGTGCCATCATGGTGACCGATGGCATGGTGCATGACACGCCTTCTGCCCTGCCCCGTATCTTCACGCGTGACGGCAAGACCCTGCCGCTCCATGTCCTGCTGACCGGCAAGGGTGAGGAAACGGACCGTCGTCTGCGCGTATTGCAGGCCCCGCCCTATGCGCTTGTCGGCAAGGAGGCCACCATACGGGTCGTCGTGGACGATCTGGGCGCGCGTGCGAAACAGCCTGTCACGTTGACGCTCAATCAGGGTGAAGAGCCGCCACGCACCATCGACGCGCTGTCAGGCGAACCGGTCGATATCAGCGTGCCGGTCCGTCGCCCCGGTGAAATGCTCGTGACCCTGACGGCCGGGCCGCTCGCAGGTGAAGTCAGCACGCGCAACAACAATGCGCTCGTACGTATCAACGGCGTGCGCGACAGGCTGAAAGTGCTGCTCGTATCGGGCACACCCAATCAGGGAGAGCGCGTCTGGAGGCGCCTGCTCAAGGCCGACCCCTCGGTCGATCTCGTGCATTTCACCATTCTGCGGCCGCCCGACAAGGACGATGGCACACCGCTTTCCGATCTCGCCCTGATTCCGTTCCCGATCAAGGAGCTGTTCCAGGACCGGATCAAGCAGTTCGATCTCATCATCCTCGACGGATTCCACAATGCGGGAATTCTGCCTCAGGATTATCTCGCCAATATTGCCGATTACGTGCGCGAGGGCGGTGGCCTGCTGCTGACGGCCGGTCCGGAATTCACCGAGGACGGTACGCTGCAGGACACGCCCCTGGCCGATATCCTGCCTGCCCATGTGCCGAGTAGCGGGGTCATCGACGAGCGTTTCGTACCCCAGCTTACAGAAGCGGGCAGACGCCATCCTGTCACTGCCGGCCTGCCGCAGCCCTGGGGCCCCTGGTACCGCGCCCTGGGGTCGGATCATGTTCATGGTACGGCCCTGCTCAACGGTCCCGGACAGCAGCCTCTTCTGGTTCTGGACAAGGTCCAGAAAGGTCGCGTCGCCCTTCTTCTGTCCGACCAGCTCTGGCTCTGGTCGCGTGGCGAGGGCGGAGGCGGTCCGCAGGCAGAGCTGCTGAAACGGCTGTCGCACTGGCTGATGAAAGAGCCCGATCTGGAGGAAAACCGGCTGCGCGCGGCAATCGCAGATAACAGCCTGCATATCGAGCGCCACAGCAATACGGAGCGTCTCGATGCCCCGGCGCTCGTGACATCGCCCGATGGCCATATCGCGAAAGTCGCGCTTCACCCTGAGGGCCATGGCGTTTTTGCAGCCAGCGTTTCGACGAATGGGATGGAAGGCCTGTGGACTGTCCGGCAAGACAATCTGATGGCCACGGCTGCCGAGGCATCGCGCAACCCGATGGAGTATTCGGATCTGCGTGCGACATCGAGCATCCTTGTTCCTCTCGCAAGCCAGTCGCACGGTTCGCTGCGCTGGATAGATCAGGCGAGCGCCATCCCGCAGATCAGGCAGATCGTCTCGGGCCCCAGCACCGGATCGGGCTGGATCGGCTTTCCGCGTCAGCTCGTTCCTGTTGCCTCATCGAGCCGACTGACCGCACTCTGTCCATCCTGGCTCGCACTGGTTGGCGTGCTCGTCCTTCTTTTTCTGGGCTGGTGGCGTGAAGGCCGGCTTCGCCGCCGATAGGGAGTCGCCAGCGTGTTAACGATCCTTTATAGTCAAACCATGCGCCATCCGAGACGTCACATGAATGTCCCAAGATTCTTCCCGCTGATGCTGACAGCAGCTCTTGCTGCGTCGCCGGTTTTCTTCGTGCCCTGGCATGCTGCTCATGCGCAGTCTGCCGATGATGCGGAAGCCGAACAGGAAGCCGAGGAAGCCCAGAAGAAGGCAGAGGCCCGTCGTGCAGCAAAAGCCGCTGCGCCGCCGTCGGCACTGCCGGGCGCCGATTCACAGGAGCAGGATGCCGGACACGCCAGTGTGGACCTCAACCCCACCGAGGCGCTTTTCGATGCCATCAATCGCGGCTCGCTGAACGCCGCGAAAGAAGCGCTCAACCGCGGTGCCGATATGAGTGCGAAAAACGTCCTGTTCCAGACGCCTCTGGATATGGCCATCGATCTGAACCGCAAGGATATCATGTTCCTGCTGTTGTCGATGCGCACCTACGATACGGATAACCGCATCGCTACCGAGACGACCCATTCCAGCATCGAAACCGATACCAAGGGCAACGGCCATCTGACGATCAAGGGCAAGGGCCGTCGCAATGCTGCGGCCATGGCTGTCGCCTCCAAACCCCGTTACGATGTCTCTGGCGGCCACCCGCAGCCGGATATCGGATTTCTGGGTTTCGGCGGCTAGAACCGGTCCTGACGACAGGGTCTTGAACGGTTCTGCCATATGCCGGTCCGGCAAATCTGCTGGACCGGGTTATCCTTCCTGAGCGAGCACCGCGCCCAGATTCTTACTAATGCCTGATGGCAAAACCGGCCTGACTGCACTGTCGGGCCGGAAGGACTATGCCATACACCGCCGGTCCGGGCCGTTTCAGGCCTTTCCTCAGTAGATTGGCTGATCGTGGCGTAAGCTGCGCGTCCACTCGGGCAGGGTCACTGTGGCTGCCACGAGCGGTGTTAAGGCATCGCGTCTGGCATCGATACGATACGCACCGGCCTGACGAACCCAGCTCGCCTCCTGCACATGGGCAAACAAACGCGGCTCCAGCTTGATCGTCGCCCTCATGGTCTGTCCGGGCATGAGGTCGAGCTTGGCAAACCCGACAAGCCGCGGCTGAAACGATGTATCGCCCTCGTGCCGTGCATAGATCTGCACCACTTCGGCCCCACGTACCGGGCCGGTATTGGTTACCGCGACACACGCGATCAGCGCCTCGGCATCGACTTCCAGCATTCCGTAATCGAAACGCGTATAGCTCAGACCGTAGCCGAAAGGATAAGCAACCGGTCGCCCCTGCCTTGAAAACCAGCGATACCCCGTATCGGCCCCTTCTATCGTGTAGTCACGATGGACGACTGGCTTGTCGACAGGCTGACCCGGATTCGAAATGACCGTCTCCGGATCGATCTGCCCGGGTCTTGGAAGATCGCTTTCGCTCAGCGGAATCGTAAATGGCAGACGGCCCGAAGGGTTCACTATTCCGAAAAGAATGCTCGCAATAGCCTCTCCACCGCCGGATCCGGCGTAGAATGCATTGAGTATGGCGGGGACATCGTCCCGCCATGGCATCAGGACGGGACCGCCGGTTTCGAGCACCACGACCGTGCGCCTGTTCGACGACGCGATACGTGCGATCAGCGCATCCTGCTCATCCGGCAGGGAAAGACCCTGTATATCCTGCCCCTCGCTTCGCCAGAGTTCGGCAAAAAAGATCACCGTATCGACCGTGGCCGCCAGCCTGACGGCGCGATCCGGATCGGTGCCATCGTCGTACGATACCTCGGCGTCGGGCACTGCCATGCGGATCGCATGAAGTGGCGATGAAGGATGATAGACTTTCTCCAGAGAGAGTCCGGCGAAACTGGCTCCTTCTAGCTTCAGACTTCCTTCAGGCGTCACCGAAGACGATCCTCCGCCTGAAAGGACGCCCCGATCGGCATGGGCACCCACAACCAGTATGGTCTGCCTGCCTGATGCGAGCGGCAGAAGCCCTTCCTCGTTGCGCAGCAGAACGATCCCGCCTTCTGCTGCACGCTGGGCGATACACTTATGGGCCGCATAGTCGATATCTCCCCCGGGTCGGGCAGGATTATCGATGGCCCCCGTTGCAAACAGACTGCGTAGCTGGCGCTCTATCGCGCGATCGAGACATTTCTCGGGAACCTCACCCCCTTCAATTGCCGCCTCCAGCGGCGCGGCGAAGAACGGCGCCGGGTCGATATTGGCACCGGACTGCACATCGAGCCCTGAGAGGATCGCCTTGACCGTGCTATGTGTCGCCCCCCAGTCGGACATGGCCCAACCACGATACCCCCAGTCGCGACGCAGGACATCGTTCAGCAGAAAAGCATTTTCAGAGGCCCAGGTGCCATTCACGAGATTATAGCCCGGCATGACGGCGCCCGGCTTGCCAAGCTCGATGGCAATCTCGAAAGCCAGAAGATCGCTCTCACGCAAGGCGTTCTCGTCGATATCCGAGCTGATCATGACACGCCCGGTTTCCTCCGGATTGATGGCATAATGCTTGATCGTCGAGACGACATTCTGCGACTGGATGCCGGCAACCGAACCGCCTGCAATATGTCCGGTCAGAAGCGGATCTTCAGAGATATATTCGAAAATGCGCCCACCGCGTGGCTCGCGCAGAAGATTGGCCCCGCCCCCCAGAACCACGTTGAACCCTTTTGCATGCGCCTCCCGTCCGACGACACGTCCTGTTTCGCGCGCCAGTTCCGGATCGAAAGACGCGCCCAGCATCAGGGATGATGGCAGTGCCGTCGCCGTGTCGCCGGGTCGGACATTGGCGAGATTACCTATTCCAAGACTCGCATCGCTTTGCTGCTGGGCAGGAATTCCAAGCTCCGGCATAGCCGGGAAATATCCGGCCGAACCGATCGCACCTTCGGGCTTCTCCTTCCCCTGCGCCGGTATTGCCATCGGGCCCGACACCCATGACAGTTTCTGCTCGCGTGTCATCGCCTGCGTGGCCTCCCTTGCGCGATCGTCCGGATCACGCGCAGGGTCGAGCCAGGGGATATTCTTGTAGGCGTCAGTCTTGTCCATGATCGGTATCTGCCTTGCGAAAATCAGCGGACACTCGCCGGTAGAACGATACGATATGCGGTCCTGCCGGGGATAAACCGGCCGCAATGAAGCATTCGCCTGCGAGCTTGCAGACGGAACGCGCAGAACCTGCGCAAGTGCTTCATCACAGAAGCGCGAAATACTTTGTCAATTGACTGTCATGACCCAGAAGCCCAGAGCGTGGCCCTGCCGATATGACTTTGTACTGGCTCCCGGATCGTTCGACTACCGATCAGGGCAGCGACAGAAACCGGACCTGTCCGGCAGAATACAGGGGGGCGGGCGAACTGCCTTCAGCCCACGTTGCGCAACGGGGCCTGAGCCTGTTCGGTACGCAGGATGTCGATCTGCAGGACTTCGCCCTCGCGCTCGAAATACCAGAACGTCCAGCCGTTGCAGGATGGCGCGTTCGTCAGGATCGCGCCCATCTTGTGAATGGAGCCGCGATGAGAGCCCGAAACAAGGCTGCCATCGGGCATGACTGTCGCGCTGACACGGCGCTGACGATCGAACAAGACGGTGCCCGCTGGCAGGGCGCCCTGCTCGACGAAGCTGCCGAAGGGCACGCGTGGCATTTCGCGCTTTGCCGGGGTGATGGCGAGCTGATCGTCGGAGAGACGTGTCTCCGCAGCAACGCGCGCACGCGCCGCCTCGATATAATCGGGATGGCGCTCGATCCCGATGAAACGACGGCCCAGACGCTTGGCCATAGCCGCTGTCGTACCGCTCCCGGAGAACGGGTCGAGCACGATATCATCGACCACGGTCGAGGCGATAAGTACGCGATGCAGCAGGCTCTCGGGTTTCTGCGTCGGGTGAAGCTTGAGACCATGGGCATTGCGCAGACGCTCATTGCCGGTGCAGAGCGGCAGATACCAGTCGCTGCGCATCTGCATGTCGTCGTTGAGTGCCTTCATCGCCTGATAGTTGAAGCGATATTTGCTCTCAGGACCGCGTGCAGCCCAGATCAGCGTTTCATGCGCGTTGGTAAAGCGACGACCACGGAAATTGGGCATCGGGTTTGCCTTGCGCCAGACAATATCGTTGAGGATCCAGAACCCCAGATCCTGCATGATGGCGCCAAGGCGGAATACATTGTGATAGGACCCGATCACCCAGATCGTGCCGTCCTTCGTCAGAAGGCGACGCGCCTCCGCCAGCCATTCGCGGGTAAAACTGTCATAGGTCGCGTAATCGGCAAATTTGTCCCATGCATCGTCGACACCATCGACCACGCTTTCATCCGGCCGACGCAGCTCGCCACGAAGCTGAAGATTGTATGGCGGGTCGGCAAAAATGCAGTCGATGCTCGCATCGGGCAGTCCACGCATCGTATCGATGCATTCACCACACAGGATCTGATCGAGGGGAAAATCCTGCATCATATGGCTCCGGCCGAATGGTGTGCGCCTGACAGACGGGCGCGTATGGGGGCAAAATCGCGTCGATGATGGGGGGTAACCCCGGCCTTTGTCAGACCGGCCATATGCAGGGCCGTGCCGTACCCGGCATTCTTTTCCCAGCCATAGGAAACGTGACGCTCGGAAAGCCGTGTCATCAGCCGGTCGCGTTTGACCTTGGCAATGATCGAGGCACCCGCGATCGACAGGCTCTTTCTATCGCCGCCCACGATGGCAATTGCCGGACACGGCATGGCAAACAGGCGATTGCCATCGACAAGAGCCAGATCGGGCTCGACGTCAAGATGATGCAAAGCGCGCTGCATCGCGAGATGACACGCCTTGCCGATATTGAGCTTTTCGATTTCAGCGACCGATGCCGCACCGAGCCCGATACGCACTGAGGGCGCAGCCATCAGCGCTGCATAGGCCGCCTCGCGTTTTTTCACGGTCAGACGCTTTGAATCGTCGATCAGGGAAGACAGGGCCTCATCGGGCGGGGTGAGAAACACCAGCGCTGCCGCGATAACGGGCCCGGCAAGTGGGCCGCGGCCCACCTCATCGAGACCGACCACCCTCTTTTCCGGTGCCCCATTGGCAGATTCGAGAGAATAGTCAGGCATACGCGGTTGCAAATTCCCTGGCAGTGAAAACAGAACAGACTGCCCGAGTCGCACAGTCGTACGAATCGCTTTTGAATCACCCGAATCGCGCTGTAAAGCCCTGCGACACGTCCAATAAACTTTTTTATGATGTCAATACGAAGAAAGGGGACCACATCGCTGTGATCCCCCTCCAGTTCTCGTTCTGTACTGGTCTTACTTCTTTTTGGAGCGACCGAAGAACAGCGCACCGAGAATAGTACCGACGAGGATCGCAACACTGAGCGAGATCAGCGGACGATCCTGAACGAAGGCTGTAGCCTTTTCGAGCGTCGTCTCTGCATCGTCATACAGATCGGCGAATTCCTGCTGGGCCATGCCGGAGAGCTGATCGATCTTGCCCTCTGCCTGAAGCTTGGAATCACCCGTCAGACCGCCAGCAGCGTCCTTGAGACGGCCCTTGGCTTCATCGAGCAGGCCCTCGCCCTTTTTTTCTACTGCATCGGTCATTGTCATAATCCTTTCACCAAACGGACTTGAAAACATCCGTGACGATAGGACGAACGGCGCATAAGCAAAACGGTTTCCTCGACATTTCCGCATAATTCATGAGCGCGAAACCAGCGGGATGTAACGTGGGTTATTGTGAATTGTTTCGTCATTGAACTAGAATTTAGCTGACGTCATGACAGGACGGCCTCAAATAACGTATGTCTCAGACACCAGACGGCGCATGTGACCCCCTCTGGTTTTGGGTGATGGAAGACGAGAAGAAATGACTGACCAGACGGGCCCCGACCGGACCCAGCCTGCGCGCCATGCTGCGCCCCACGCTTCTGCCTCGCCCCCGCCGGGCAAGCCGCGCCGCAAGAGGCGTCTGGCCTTCATTATCGGCGGTGTGATCGTTCTGCTTCTTGCTGTCGCCTTCCTGCGTCCGCACTCCGCCACGCGCCATGGCGGCCATGGCAGTCACCACAATGGCACAGGCGCGCAGCGCAACAGCGATGCGACGCCTGTCGCGGTGGCCGTTGTCAAAACCGGCGATATGCCTGAGATCCTGACAGAGCTCGGCACGGTCGTGCCGATCACCAACGTGACCGTTCAGGCGCGTGTGAGCGGCTACATCATGAACGTTGCCTTCAAGGAAGGGCAGCACGTCAAGGCAGGTGACGAGCTCGTCCTGATCGACCCGCGCCCCTATCAGGTCGCGCTCGAACAGCAGCTGGGCACGCTTAAACAGGATCAGGCCCAGCTGGCCGATGCCAGGATCAACGCAGGCCGCTACGACAAGCTGATCAAGCAGAACTCGATCGCCGCCATGACGGCCATCGATGCGCAATACAAGGTCCAGCAGCTTGAAGGCACGGTGAAACTCGACCAGGCCAATGTCGATAACGCACGCCTGAACCTTTATTACTGCCATATCATCGCTCCGGTAGACGGTCGCGTGGGTATTCGCGCCGTTGACATGGGCAATTACTTCACAGCGGGGCAGTCGGGCGGCCTGACAATCCTGACGCAGATGCAGCCGATCTCGGTCATCTTTACCCTGCCGCAGGATCAGCTGCCGCAGGTAGTGGATCGGCTGCGCGCGGTCGGCCAGCTTCCTGTCGAGGCCTGGGACAGCGCAAACCTGAACAAGATCGCTTCAGGCACAGTCAAGGCGCTGGACAGCCAGATCGATACCGCAACCGGCACAGTGCGCATGCGTGCGATTTTCAGCAACGAAGACGAACATCTGTTCCCGAACCAGTTCGTCAATGCGCGCCTGCTTGTCGATACGCTGCATGATGTGATCCTGCTCTCGTCCAACGCGCTCCAGACAGGCCCCGATGGCCAGTTCGTCTATGTCGTGAAGGATGACAATACGGTCGAGGTGCGCAACGTCACGACCGGCATTGCCAGCCATGACGTGACGGTCATCAAGACCGGGCTCAAGCTGGGCGAGCGCGTGGTGACGGACGGCACCAATCATCTGCGTCCCGGCGCCAAGGTGAGCATCCCAGCCGATAACGCATCGGATAACGGGAACAAGGGCGATGCCTCCAACACGCCCGCTGCACCGCCCGCCCCTGCCGCCAAGCCAGCGCAGTAAGCCCCGCCCATGAATCCTTCTCGTCTCTTCATCGATCGTCCGGTCGCCACATCGCTTCTGATGCTGGCGATCATGCTGACCGGTCTGCTCGGCTATCACTTCCTGCCGATCTCGGCCCTGCCCCAGGTGGAGTATCCGACGATCACGGTTTCGACCTTCTATCCGGGCGCAGGCCCGGACGTGATGGCGACCTCGGTCACAGCACCGCTCGAAACGCAGCTCGGCCAGATGCCCGGCCTCGACCAGATGACATCGCAGTCATCGGGCGGCGCTTCGGTCATCACGCTGCGCTTCGGGCTCGATATGTCGATGGATATTGCCGAGCAGGAAGTTCAGGCAGCCATCAACCAGTCAAACTCGCTTCTGCCCACCGATCTTCCGGCGCCGCCGATCTATGCCAAGGTCAATCCGGCCGATACGCCTGTGCTCACCCTGGGTATCACCTCACGCACCCTGCCTCTGACCGAGGTGCAGGATTTCGTGAATACGCGCCTGCAGCAGCGTGTCAGCCAGATTTCGGGCGTGGGGCTAGTCACCCTGTCGGGCGGCAACCGCAAGGCCATACGCGTTCGGATCAACATCCCCAAACTGACCTCCTACGGTATCGCCATCGATACGGTGCGTACCACCATCGGCACGGTCAATATCAACTCCCCCACCGGCACATTCGACGGGCCGCATCGTTCGACCACCCTGCGTATCGACGGACAGATTTCCTCCGTCGACCAGCTGATGAACCAGATCATTGCCTATCAGAACAACGGCCCGATCCGCCTGCGCGATGTCGGCACCGTGGTACAGGGGCCTGAAAACGACCAGCTTGCCGCCTGGTCGGACAAGACGCCCGCACTGATCCTGAACGTCCAGCGCCAGCCCGGCGCCAATGTGATTTCGGTGGTCGATAACGTGCTGGCCGTGCTGCCTCAGCTACGCAAGACCCTTCCGCCCGGCATCGAGATCACCCCACTCACCGATCGCACCACCACCATTCGCGCCTCGGTGGCCGATGTGGAGTTCGAGCTTGCCATGGCCATGCTGCTCGTGGTGGCCGTGATCTTCGTGTTCCTGTTCAATGTGCCTGCCACCATCATACCGAGCCTGAGCGTGCCGCTCTCGCTCATTGGCACGCTGGCGGTGATGTATCTGCTCGATTTCTCGCTCGACAACCTCTCGCTCATGGCCCTCACCATTGCGACGGGCTTCGTGGTCGATGACGCCATCGTGGTGATCGAGAATATCGCGCGCTATATCGAAATGGGCGAAGACCGCTACACGGCAGCCGTCAAGGGCTCGCAGGAGATCGGCTTTACTATCATCTCGCTGACGGTCTCGCTGATTGCCGTGCTGATCCCGCTGCTGTTCATGAGCGATGTGGTCGGTCGTCTCTTCCACGAATTTGCCATGACGCTGGCCATTACCATCGTGATTTCGGCCATTGTCTCCATCACGCTGGTGCCCATGATGTGTGCCCGCCTGCTGAGCGAACGCGTGCATGACGAACACGCCACCACGCGTTTCCAGCGTGTGGCGGCCCGCGTCGGCAAGGCCATCGACCGCATGATCGCGACCTATGCACGCTGGCTCGATTTCGTGCTGCGTCATCAGACCGCAACCCTGCTCGTCGCACTGGGCACCTTCGTGCTGACCGTGTTCCTGGCCGTGATCATCCCCAAAGGGTTCTTCCCCCGACAGGATACGGGTTTGGTGCAGGGCATTACCGAAATGGCGCAGGCCATCTCGTTCGACAGCATGAAAAAGCATCAGGAGGCGGTTATCGCCGCCGTGCTCGAAGACCCCGATGTGGCCAGCGTGTCCAGCTTCGTCGGTATCGACGGGCAGAACATGACGCTCAATGTCGGGCGTATGCTGATCAATCTCAAACCTCTGGAACAACGCACGAGCAGCCTCTCCGCCATTCTCAGGCGGCTTGCAGAGCGGGGAAGCTCGACACCCGGTGCGCGACTGTTCCTTCAGCCCGTGCAGGATCTGTCGCTCGATTCAACGGTCTCGGCCACACAGTACCAGTTCCTGCTCGAAAACCCCGATTACGACACGTTCAAGACCTGGGTGCCCAAGCTGCTTACTGCCCTGCAGCAGGAACCCGCCCTCTCTGATGTCACGTCCGATCTTCAGGCCGAAGGGCTGGTTGCCCATGTCGATCTCGATCGCACCAATGGCGCGCGCTACTCCATCACGCCGCAGACCATCGATAACCTGCTTTATGACAGCTACGGCCAGCGCCAGATCTCGACCATCTACACACAGTCCAACCAGTATCGCGTGATCCTGGAAACCGAGCCACGCTTCCAGCACGATCTGGCAAGCCTGAACCAGCTCTATCTGCCCGGTATTTCCAGCGAAGCCGGACAGAGCTCGACCGGCCCGACGCGCCTGCCCACCTCCGGCCTTGTGCCCCTGCATCAGGTGACGACAATTACCAAGGGGCTCGCCCCGCTGCTGATCACGCATTTCGGCCAGTTCCCGGCGACCACCGTGTCGTTCAACGTGGCCGATGGCTATTCCCTCGGTGCCGCAACGAACGCCATCGACCATGCCGCATCGAGCATCGGTCTGCCGCCCGCGTTCCAGACGGCGTTCCAGGGTACGGCTGCTGCGTTCCGGTCCTCGCTCAGCAATGAACTCTATCTGGTGATCGCGGCGCTCGTGGCCGTCTATATCGTGCTGGGTGTGCTCTATGAGAGCTTCATCCACCCGATCACCATTCTCTCCACCCTGCCCTCTGCCGCCATCGGTGCGCTGCTTGCGCTTTCGCTTTGCGGCATGGATCTGGATGTCATGGGCATTATCGGCATCGTGCTGCTGATCGGCATCGTAAAGAAAAACGCCATCATGATGATCGACTTCGCGCTTGAGGCAGAACGTCTGGATGGGCTTTCTCCTTTCGATGCCATACGCCGTGCAGCGCTGCTGCGTTTTCGCCCGATCCTGATGACCACCCTTGCAGCCTTCTTCGGGGCTCTGCCGCTGATGCTCGGCCACGGCGTTGGCTCGGAGCTGCGTCGTCCTCTGGGCGTGTCCATTGTGGGCGGCCTGCTGCTTTCCCAGTTGCTTACCCTGTTCACCACCCCTGTCATCTATCTGCTCATGGATCGTATTGCGGCTGCCACACGTCGCCGCTTCGGGCTGCGTTCGATGTCTGAACGCCTTGCCGAACAGGGTGGCGAGTGAACATCACACGCCCCTTCATTCTGCGGCCGGTCGCCACATCGCTTCTGACCGCAGCAATGCTGATCGCCGGACTTCTGGCCTATACCATGCTGCCCGTGGCCGATCTGCCCAATGTGGATATGCCGGTCATCATGGTGCAGGCCCAGCAATCGGGCGGATCACCCACCGAGATTGCCAGCACCATTGCAGCCCCTCTGGAGCGGCATCTGGGCGCCATTGCCGGCCTGACCGAAATGACCTCGCAATCCATGGTCAACCAGGCGCGCATCATCCTGCAGTTCGATCTGTCGCGCGATATCAACGGCGCTGCACGCGATGTCGAAGCCGCGCTTCAGGCGGCCCGCGCCGATCTGCCTACCACGCTGCGCACCAATCCCAGTTATCAGAAGGCCAATCCGAACGGTGCGCCCATTCTGGTCATGGCGCTGACGTCGCCGACCAAGACACCGGCCATGCTGTACGACGAGGCGACGAACGTCCTGCAGCAGCAGCTCAGTCAGGTTCAGGGCGTGGGCGAGGTGGAAGTCGGCGGCGGTGCGCTGCCTGCCGTCCGTGTCGAGGTCAATCCGCTCCTGCTTTACAAATTCGGTATCGGCTTCGAAGACGTACGTGCAGCACTTGCCTCGGCCAATGCCCATACACCCAAGGGGTTTATCGATCAGGGCGGCTACCGCTTCACGCTGGACACGAACGACCAGGCCGAAAAGGCCCAGGCCTATCGCGATCTGATTGTCGCCTATCGCAACGGTCGCCCGGTGCGCCTGTCGAGCGTGGCCGAAATCAATGACAGTGTGGAAAACCTGCGTACGCTCGGGGTCTATAACGGCCAGCGCGCCGTAGTCGGGCTGGTTTTTGCCCAGGCGGGCGCAAACGTGGTCAAGACCACGGATGAAATCAAGGCGCGCCTGCCGCTCATACGCGCGGCCCTGCCCCCCGATATCGATCTGCATATCGCCGTCGACCGCTCCACGACCATACGCGCCGCACTGGACGACACCAAGCTTACCCTCATTCTCGCCGTGGTTCTGGTCGTGCTTGTCGTGCTGGTGTTCCTGCAATCGGCGCCAGCCATACTCGTGCCCGCCATTGTGGTGCCCACTTCCATTATCGCCACGTTCGCGGTGATGAAGCTTCTTGGCTATCAGCTCGACAACATGTCGCTCATGGCGCTGACCATCTCGACCGGCTTCGTTGTCGATGACGCCATTGTCGTGCTGGAAAACATCACACGCTATCTGGAAGAGGGTCTGTCCCCGCTCAAGGCTGCACTGATCGGATCGGGCGAGGTCGCGTTTACCGTGGTCTCTATCACCCTGTCCCTGATTGCTGTTTTCGTGCCGATCATACTTCTGGGCGGCATTGCGGGACGGCTGTTTCACGAATTTGCCATGACCATCTCGATCACGCTGGTGATCTCGATGATCCTGTCTCTTTCGCTCACCCCCATGATCTGCGCGATGCTCCTCCGCCCTGCGAAGGCGGTGCACAAACGCGCACGCATTGCCATAATCGTCGATCGCGAGATCACGCGCATAACGAATGGCTATGTGGCCTCGCTGGACTGGTCTTTGCGCCATCGCTGGCTCATGCTGCTCAGCCTGCCGCTCACGCTGGTCATTGCCGGGGCGCTTTTCGTCAAAATGCCCAAGGGATTCTTTCCCGATGAAGATACGGGCATGATGATGGGCCACATCATCGGCGATCAGTCTTCATCCTTCACCCAGATGAGCCAGAAGACCTATGACGTAGCCAGGACAGTCTCGAAAGATCGCGACGTTGCGGCGATTGTCGGCTTTCTGGGCGGACGTCAGGCGAACCAGGCCAATCTCTTCGCGTCGCTCAAGGACAAATCGGCACGCGACGACACCGTAACCCAGACAATCGAGCGCCTTGGGCGGAAATTCAGCCATATGGTCGGGGCGGAGATTTTCTTCATGGCGCCCGGCGCCGTGCGTGCCGGTGCGCGTGGCGGCAATGCCTCATACCAATATGCGCTTCAGGGCCCCGATGCCGACGAGCTTTTCACCCTCACGCCCAAAGTGGTGGAAGCCTTTCAGAAAATTCCCGGCCTGATGGATGTTTCTTCCGATCTCAGCGAGGGCGGTGCAGCGCTTGACGTGAAAATCAACCGCGACCTGTCCTCACGTTTTCAGATCACACCGCAGCTCGTATCGAACATCCTGTTCGATGCCTACGGTCAGCGTGCCGCTTCGGTGATCTACAAACCCATCAACCAGTATCGCGTGATCATGGAAGCCGCGCCGCGCTTCTGGAAAGACCCGACCACGCTTCAGCAGGTCTGGGTCAGTACCGCCGGCGGTACGGCCGCAGGCAGTGTCGCCACCAACCGTATCCGTGTCGTGACGACTGGCACGACCTCCACGAGCGTCTCGACGGCGGACGCCAATTACCAGAACCAGATGGCGAACAGCCTTGCAGGTGGCAGCAATGCCTCGTCCGGCGCGGCAGTCACCACCAGCGCCGAGACCATGGTGCCGCTTTCGCTCACGTCACATATCGTTCCCGGCACGACGGCGCTCAGCGTCAACCATCAGGGCCAGTCTGTTGCCACGACCATTTCCTTCAATCTGAAACCCGGCGTCTCGCTTGGCGATGCGGTTACCGCAATCAACGCTGCTCTGGTCAAGCTGCATGTCCCCAGCGACATACAGGGCGGATTTGCAGGCAATGCGGCCCTGTTCCAGAAATCGGTCAATGACGAGCCGCTTCTGATCCTGGCAGCCCTTGCCGCGGTCTATATCGTGCTGGGCATCCTTTATGAGAGCCTCGTTCACCCGCTGACCATCCTCTCTACCCTGCCTTCTGCCGGTGTCGGCGCCATTCTCGCCCTGCAGATTTTCGGTGAGGAATTTTCGCTCATCGCCATGATCGGCGTCATACTGCTGATCGGCATCGTCAAGAAAAACGCCATCATGCTGATCGATTTTGCCATGCAGGCCCAGCGTGACGGTGCAACGCCCGAAGAGGCCATACGCCAGGCCAGCGCATTGCGTTTTCGCCCGATCATCATGACATCGCTGGCTGCGGCTCTCGGGGCTGTTCCGCTTATCATTTCCAATGGTTATGGTGCTGAGCTGCGCCGCCCTCTGGGCATTTCCATTCTTGGCGGTCTGGTGGTCAGTCAGGCCCTCACCCTTTACAGCACGCCCGCCGTGTTCCTGACGCTCGATGCAATGGGACGCAGGATGTCACGCTTTTTCCACTCCGTTTTCATGTTCTTCCGCCGGCCCCATCAGGATCAGATCCAAGGATGATTTCCTCTCCGTCCCGCTCCGCCAGACGTCTCTGCTTTCTCGCCGCCTGCAGCATGCCCATGCTCTCGGGATGCTTCATGGTGGGGCCGAACTACCATCGTCCTCACGCGGTAATCTCGGCCCGCTTCAAGGAGGCCCCCAAGCCACCGCCGGGCTGGGCTGTGGCCCAGCCGCAGCTTGCCGAAGCGCCCAAGGGGGCCTGGTGGGAAGTCTATAACGATCCGCAGCTGAACTGGCTTGAATCGCAGGTTGCGATCTCGAACCAGAACGTCAAGCAATACGAGGCACAGTTCCGCAAGGCCGAAGCCACGATCGATTCCATACGCGCCCAGCTTTTCCCGACGCTTTCGGGCACGTTCAGCTTCAGTCGTAACGCTCAGGGCAGTGGATCACGCAGCGCCAGCTCGGGATCTGTGGTCAACTACTCGAGTACCACCACAGTCAACACCTGGAATACCGGTCCTTCGGCTTCATGGACGCTCGATGTGTGGGGGCGCATACGTCGCCAGATCCAGCAGCAGGTGACGGCCACCCAGGCAAGCGCCGCCGATCTGGCCAATGCGCAGCTTTCATATCAGTCCCAGCTCGCCAATGCCTATTTCAACCTGCGCTATCAGGACAGCCTGAAGAAGCTCTATGAGGATAATGTCGGCTATTTCCGTCAGGCACTGAGCATCGTGCAGAACCAGGTCGATGCCGGCGTGACGGATCCCAGTTCGCTCTGGCAGGCCCGTTATCAGCTTCAGCAGACCGAGGCACAGGCCACACAGGCCAGCATTACACGCGCCCAGTACGAACATGCCATTGCCGTGCTGATCGGACGTGCACCGGCCGATCTCACCATCCCTGTGGGGTCCCTGGCCCTGACCTTGCCAGCCATACCGACGGCCATCCCGTCGGTCCTGCTGCAGCGCCGTCCTGACGTCGCCGCAGCCGAACGCAACATGGAAGGCTATAACGCCGAGATCGGCTATTACATCGCCGCGTTCTATCCCGAGATTTCGGTCAGTGCGAGCTACGGCTATAGCGGCAATCCGCTCCAGACACTGATTCAGGCTGCCACACGCTTCTGGTCGCTTGGCGCGTCATCGACCGAGACCCTGTTCAATGGCGGTGCCCGTACCGCCGCAGTACGCGAAGCGCGGGCCGATTACGACGCCTCTGTCGCAACCTACCGACAGACCGTACTTACGGCGCTGCAAGGCGTAGAGGACAACATGTCCAATCTGCGCATTCTGGAGCAGCAGCTCGCCCAGCAGGATGTTGCCGTGAAATCGGCTCAGGAGGCGGTACGCGTTTCTCTGAACGAATATATGGCGGGCACCCAGACCTATACGACGGTTCTGACCAGCCAGCAGAACGCCCTGAACTACGAGGTTCAGGCTCTAGGCATTCACCAGAGCCAGGCCATTGCCCATGTCGATCTGGTGGTGGCTCTTGGCGGCGGCTGGGACGTCTCGCAGCTGCCAAGCAAGGCCTCGCTGCAAACCAACAACCCACTCCTGCCCGAGTTCATGTCGAAGACCAGGCAATAGGACCGTGGTGCATGCCGGGACATGTTAACCCGGAAGGCAACAAAAAAGGGGAGAGCCGCAGGGCCCTCCCCTTTTTGATTCCGTATCTGCCTGAGCGTCAGGTCACGGCCTTGCCGACGAAGACTGCGATGACGAGAAACAGGACGAACAGAGCAATGAACAGGAAGAACAGGATCTTGGCGATACCCGCCGAAGCCGCCGAGATACCGGTAAATCCGAAGAGTCCTGCAATCAGGGATATGATCAGGAAGAATATGGCGAGCTTTAGCATGGCGAGACCCTTTTAGTTCTGTCCGGGCTCAACGCGATGTCGCAATGAAAGTTCATCCTGCTGTCACTCTGGTGACAGACAGCCGCTCACGATGCATGAGGAAACAAGAGCACGATAGCAAATTCCTCGCATCACAGTTCTGCCGTCTAAATCGGTTCAGCCGGCGGGAATAGCGTCCGTGCTCGCATTGCCAACAGGCGAGACTACGGTCACCCTCCCCTCACTTGGCCTCAAAACCCTCGCCCCCGCGCAATAGCATCGTTTATCGAGAGACAACGTGCGGGTGATGACACGAGGCCAGTCTCTGCTGTCACAGACGATGCGCAGCGTTCCGATATGGGTTTGCTGCCCGTCGCAGATGGCCCAGCGGGTGCCGGGCTTGATCCCAAGGATGACCGGACCGAGGCGTTCAACGCCGAGAGCCGGACTATCGCCGAAGGAAAAGCGCTCGAAGTCTTCCCATCCTGGCGGGGTAAAGAAGGAGCGTCAGTCACCCAGACAAAGGAAAGGCGCCGTCGACAGATGTCAACGGCGCCTCGTCATGTCGTGACAGGAGAAAGTGGATCGTCAGTGTCCAACCGCCGTCATGTTTTCACCGCGAGCAATCGCTTCCTGTGTGTAGCGACGGGCCTCATCGGATATGCGCAGCGTGACGGTCATTCCGGCGGCTGCAAGATAGATCAGGGCAAATGCCCAGATGATGCCTTCCATACCAAAGCCGAATACGCTTTCGCAGATACCGGCGATTGCCGGACCGACCCAGGTGCTGGCACCGGCGCCAAGACCCAGAATGGAGAGCGCCGCAGCTTTTTCTCTGGGGCAGATCTGCGGCATCAGACCCGAAAGCGGCACGAAAGCAGCAACCGTCGCACCGTAGAAAATGCCGACCGCCGCGGCAGCGGCGAAGTTACCCGGATACCAGACCGGAATGTAATAGAAGAGCGGAATAGAAACGAAACCGCCGATACCGCCGAACACCGAAACGATGAAGCGATGGCCGAGCGCATCGGCCAGCATGCCCGACACCAGATTGAACAGGATGTTGCTCAGGAAGATGAGCGACAGAAGGTTCAGCCACTGGCCCTGGGTGAAACCCAGATGATCGATGAAGAAGGCAGGCATGATTGCGAGAAACGCGTACTCCGACGATGTGTCGATCGTGCGGACGATACCGGCGATCAGGGTCTTGGGCTCGCGCCACATGATGCTGATCGAACCGAAGAAAATATCGCGTGTGCTGACATGATCGGGGAGCAGACGCTTCTTGCCGGTCGGCTCATGCGTGAAGAGAAGCGCAACCAGACCGCCAAGGATCACAAGACCCAGCGAGCACCAGAACGTCGCGAGCTCACCGATGGCAGGAATGGCGTAGCGTGCGAACTGCGAGCCAAGCGTCGGGAGACCCGCAGAAAAGGAGAACCAGAACCAGCCTGCTGCCGAGCCGAGCATGTTAGTCGGTGTCGCCGCTGCAATCCACACCAGAAAGCCATAGGCAAACAGCGGGTATGCAAAGCCACGCAACGTGTAGAAGACGAGCGTCATCGTGAAATTGTTCGGCCCGAGACCGAGCGCAAGCAAACCGACTTCGAGCACAGACCAGAGGATCAGCCCGATCCACATCACCCGCTTTGGGCCGTAGAGATCGGACAAGGGGCCCGAGAACCAGGCGGAGATCATGACGGTGATGCCATAGGTCGTGAACAGAAGGTTCACGTCGCCCTGGGTGTGACCGTTATGGAGCATGAAGGTATCGAGATAACCCGCCTCCACGCCGTCGCCGATCATGAATAGAAGCAGACCGACGAAGCCGAACAAAAGCGGCCGTGGAATGCCCAGGATCTCCGCGATCCCGCGTTTCTGGGTTGTGCTTGCCTCAGACAAAGAAGCTCTCCTGTATCTACACGCAACGCGAGCGTACCGGACCTCATTGCCCGGAGCGGCATGGGATGCATGGTGACTGGTCCTACGAGAGTGCTCGGACCGGTGAAAAAGCCAGAAACCGCCAACGCAATAACGCGTCAGGATATCCCTGAGGGATGCCGATTCTGGCCCCCGACCCCATAAAAGAAAGGATCGGTATCGAAACTGATCAAAAATCCCGCTTTGTACGCGTGGATTGATGCATTCGATTGCTTGGCGCCTGCTTAAACGATTTGAAAGAATTTTGTAAGCACAAATGAAAAAAGCCGGACAGTTTCCTGCCCGGCTTCTTCTTGAAGGCTCTGATCCGGAAAGATCAGGCAGCCATCGGCTCTTCACCGGACTGGTTGAACACCGGGCCGCTATCCTTGCCCTTGGCGTCCACGTCGCGGTCGACCATTTCGACAACAGCCATATCGGCGTTATCGCCGTAGCGCACGCCAGCCTTCAGCACGCGGGTGTAACCACCCGAACGGCCCTGGTAGCGCTCTGCAACGGTCGAGAACAGCTTGGCGACGATGGCTTCGTCACGCAGCTGGGCGAAAGCCTGACGACGAGCATGAAGCGTGCCACGCTTGCCGAGGGTGATCAGCTTCTCGACGATCGGGCGAATTTCCTTCGCCTTGGGCAGCGTCGTCGTGATCTGCTCGTGCTTGATGATAGCCACGGCCATGTTGCGGAACATGGCTGCGCGGTGGGTCGAGGTTACGTTGAGCTTACGCCCAGCAACACCATGACGCATGATCGGGTTTCCTTACTCTGCTTTCTACCGGATAGGGCTCAGAACGTCTCGTCGAGACGCTTCGCCAGATCCTCAATGTTCTCGGGAGGCCAGGCCGGAACATTCATGCCCAGCGACAGACCCATGGAAGTCAGGACTTCCTTGATTTCATTCAGCGACTTACGACCGAAGTTCGGCGTACGCAGCATTTCCTGCTCGGACTTCTGAACGAGATCGCCGATATAGACGATGTTATCGTTCTTCAGGCAGTTGGCGCTACGAACCGACAGCTCAAGCTCGTCAACCTTGCGAAGCAGGTTGCGGTTGAACGGCAGATCGTCACGCGGCTCTTCCTGACGGACCGGACGCGGCTCATCGAAGTTGATGAACAGCTGAAGCTGATCCTGCAGGATGCGCGCAGCCAGTGCCAGGCTGTCTTCCGGCGTGACCGCACCGTTCGTCTCGACCGTGAGCAGAAGCTTGTCATAATCGGTGACCTGACCCACGCGGGTCGGCTCGACCTTGTACGACACCTTGCGCACCGGGGAGTAGATCGCGTCGATGGGGATGAGCCCGATCGGTGCGTCTTCCGGACGGTTGGCCGCAGCCGGAACATAGCCCTTGCCCATGTTCACGGTGAATTCCATGCCGAGCTTCACGCCGTCATCGAGCGTGCAGATCACAAGGTCGGGGTTCATGATCTCGATGTCATGACCGGCCTGGATCTGGCCTGCACGCACTTCGCCGGGGCCAGTAGCCGTCAGCACCATGCGCTTGGGGCCTTCGCCATGCATGCGCAGGGCAAGCTGCTTGATGTTCAGCACGATATCCGTCACGTCCTCACGGACGCCCGGCACGGACGAGAACTCATGCAGCACGCCGTCGATCTGGATCGCGGTGACGGCGGCGCCCTGTAGGGAGGAGAGCAGCACGCGACGGATCGCGTTGCCGAGCGTCATGCCAAAACCACGCTCCAGCGGCTCGGCGATCACCGTGGCTGTCTGCGTGGGCACGGAGCCGGGCGCGACTTCCAGCTTTTCCGGCTTGATAAGGGACTGCCAGTTCTTCTGGAGGACCAATGTCGTGGCCTTTCAAACAACTTGTCCCGCTGGGGGCCAACGGAACATCAACCGCGCCGTGGCGCGGTCAGAACGTGCCGGTGGCCTTCCCTTGCGGGTGAGACCACCTACGGACGGGTGGTGACAGACAACCGGCCCCCGCAGGGGCCGGAGCCAATCAGACGCGACGACGCTTGCGCGGGCGGCAGCCGTTATGCGGCACCGGCGTCATGTCGCGGATCGACGTGATGGAGAACCCGACGGCCTGGAGGGCGCGCAGGGCGCTCTCACGGCCCGAACCCGGACCCGAAACTTCGATTTCCAGCGTTTCCATGCCGTGGTCGCGTGCCTTGCGGCCTGCGTCTTCAGCAGCAACCTGAGCGGCATACGGCGTGGACTTGCGCGAGCCCTTGAAGCCCTGTGCGCCAGCCGAAGACCATGCAATCGAGTTGCCCTGGGCGTCGGAGATGGTGATCATGGTGTTGTTGAACGTCGAAAGAACGTGCGCGACACCGGAGATGATGTTCTTGCGCTCCTTCTTACGGATACGCGGAGCTGCGGCCTTGGCCATGATGAAGTCGTCCTGTCAAACTTTGCAATGAGCGAAGGGCAGAGGACAGCCAGAGGGCCGCCACTCGCCACGATCCGCCTAAGATGCGCGAATTAGCGCGTAGCTTTCTTCTTACCGGCAATCGCCACGGCCTTGCCCTTGCGGGTACGGGCATTCGTGTGCGTCCGCTGGCCGCGCACCGGCAGACCACGGCGATGACGCAGACCACGATAGCAACCAAGGTCCATGAGACGCTTGATGTTCATCGCTGTTTCGCGGCGGAGATCACCCTCGACGCGGTAATCGGCATCGATCAGCTCGCGGATCTTCACGATCTCATCGTCGCTCAGCTCGTTAACGCGCTTCGCTTCAGGTATTTCAAGCTTCGAGCAGATTGCCTGCGCCGTCGACGGACCGATGCCGTAGATGTAGCTCAGGGCAATGACTACCCGCTTGTTCGTCGGAATATTTACGCCGGCAATACGCGCCACGCCACTCACTCCCTGCCTGACCGGAAGGCCAGGCTCTCTTTTTGCTTCGACCCAGTTTCTGGGCCAGTTCAATCGAAACTGTTCAATCCGCCAAAGAATCGAACGCCTCTCGGGCGACGATTAACGCGACTGACAGCACCTGTGTCGAGGGCGCGCAATATATCGAGCACCCCCCTTGAGTCAAATAAAACCGTTCACTTTTGCGTGATCGATCTCAGCCAACTTTCTCTGTCAGGCCCAGAGCCGCGACGATTGCCTCGTGCACGTGATGCACATTCTGCATTCCATCGATGCGACGCAGGCGCCCCGCATTCTCATAGTAAGGCAGGATAGGCGCAGTCTGATCCTGATAGACCTGTATACGACGACGCACCGTATCCGGTTCGTCATCTGCCCGACGGGACCCATCGGGCGCACGACGCTCGGCAAGACGCGCGACGATCTGCTCGACATCGACCTCGAGCAGCAGAACAGCATCGATCTTCATACCCCGCGAGGCCAGCATGGCATCGAGTGCCTCCGCCTGGCTCTCCGTGCGGGGAAACCCGTCCAGAATAAAGCCATGAGCGCAGTCGGGCTGAAGAGTGCGGCTCTTGATCAGGTCGATCATGACCGGGTCGGGCACAAACTGCCCGGACTCGACAATGGACTTCACATTCAGACCGAGCGGCGTGCCTGCAGCCATTTCGGCACGCAGCATGTCACCCGTCGAGATCTGCTTGAGGCCATACTCCTTTTCAAGGATCTGCGCCTGCGTTCCCTTGCCCGCACCCGGCGGGCCAAGAAGAATGATGTTCATCGACGACGCACTCCTCGGCCTGCCTCGTTCTTCCCGTTGCCGCGACCACGCTGCTTACGGATCAGCCCCTGATAGCGATGGGCCACGAGATGCGACTGCACCTGCGTCATGGTGTCGATCGTGACCGACACGATAATGATCAGACTGGTACCGCCGAAATAGAACGGCACGTTGTAACGGCTGATCAGGATCTGCGGCAGAAGACATACGGCGACCAGATAGAGAGCACCGATCGTCGTGAGACGCGACAGAATGCGATCGAGATAGCGTGCCGTGTTCGAACCGGGGCGAATACCCGGAATGAATCCCCCCTGCTTGCGCAGGTTCTCAGCCGTCTCTTCCGGGTTGAACGTTACCGCGGCATAGAAATAGGAGAAGAAGATGATCATCGCGGCGTAGAACAGCATATAGAGCGGCTGTCCCTGCCCCAGCTCCTGACCCAGCGTGTTCAGCCAGCCCGGCAGACCCTTACCGTTCATGAAGCCCGCGATCGTTACGGGGATCAACAGAACGGAAGATGCGAAGATGGGTGGGATCACGCCCGCCGTATTGACCTTGAGCGGCATATGCGAGGAATCGCCACCGAACATGCGGCTACCGACCTGTCGCTTGGGATACTGGATGACCACGCGACGCTGCGCCTGTTCCATGAACACGATGAACGCGATCGTCGCCCCTGCCAGAACCAGGAAGAGCAGAACGAAAAACGGCGAAAGCGCGCCTGTGTAGCCAAGCTGGAACAGACTGGCGAGTGCGTGAGGCAGGTTCGCAACGATACCCGCAAAGATGATCAGCGAGATCCCGTTACCCACACCGCGTGACGTGATCTGCTCACCCAGCCACATGAGGAACATCGTACCCCCCACAAGGGTCACGACGCAGGACAGGATGAAAAACGGTCCGGGTGCCACAACGGCAAGCGCACCGGTCTTGCTGGTCATATGTTCAAGCCCCATGGCAATGCCATAGGCCTGGAAGAGCGCAATCACGACAGTCAGGTAACGCGTATAGGCGTTCAGCTTCTTGCGTCCCTGGTCGCCTTCCTTCTTGAGCGCCTCAAGAGACGGAAGCGCCGTCGAAAGAAGCTGCACGATGATCGATGCGCTGATGTAGGGCATGATGTTCAGGGCGAACACAGTCATACGCCCAAGCGCACCACCGGTGAACATGTCGAACATGCCGATGATGCCGCCCTGATTCTGGCTCAGGAGCTGACCCATAACGGCCGCATCGACGCCCGGAACCGGAATATAGGTGCCCAGACGATAGATGATGAGCGCGCCCAGCGTGAACCAGATACGCTTTTTGAGTTCCGTCGCCTTGGCAAATGAACTCAGATTGAGATTGGCGGCAAGCTGCTCGGCTGCGGAGGCCATCCACCGGTCCTTTCAACAAAAACAGCGTCGCCGCAGGCGCGGGACGCTGTTCAGGATTACCGTCGTTCTTCGCGCACGACTAGGTGCGCGAT
This sequence comes from Asaia lannensis NBRC 102526, assembly GCF_024054035.1. Lineage (GTDB taxonomy): Bacteria > Pseudomonadota > Alphaproteobacteria > Acetobacterales > Acetobacteraceae > Asaia > Asaia lannensis. The sequence goes on along the minus strand of NZ_JAMXQU010000004.1, from coordinate 223,969 downwards.
GAGCGTTTCGGGCGATCAGGCTTCTGCCGGAGCTTCAGCCTTGGCGGCAACCTTGACAGAGCCACCAGCCTTCTCGACAGCCGCAATAGCGGTTGCGGAGGCGCCGGAGACTTCGACGGTCACTGCACGGGTCAGCTCGCCCTTTGCCAGCAGGCGGATACCGGCATACTTGCCAGTGCCCACCAGACCAGCTGCGCGCAGCGTCTCTTCAGTGATCGTCGCATCTGCCTGAAGCTTGCCATCAGCCAGTGCACGGTCGATCGCGCCCAGGTTCACAGGAGCAAATTCCTTGCGGAAAATATTCTTGAACCCGCGCTTCGGCATACGACGGTACAGCGGAAGCTGACCACCCTCGAAGCCATTCAGCGAGACGCCTTCACGGGCCTTCTGACCCTTAACGCCACGACCGGAGGTCTTGCCTTTGCCCGAGCCGATACCACGGCCCAGACGCTTCTTGCGGTAACGCGCACCGGCGTTATCGCGCAGTTCATTGAGGTTCATATCAACCCTCCACCTGGATGAGGTGGGCAACCTTGCGGATCATGCCGCGAACCGAAGGAGTATCCTCCAGTTCACGAACGCTGCCGATGCCGCGCAGGCCCAGACCCACGAGGGTCTCAGCCTGGCCGGGCTTGCGCCCGATAGCCGAAGCGATCTGCTTGACGCGAACGGTCTTGTTCTCAGCCATTGGTCGCCTCCACTGCCTCGTCAGACGATGCATCGCGCTTGGCGAACAGCTCAGACGCCTTCTTGCCACGGCGGCTTGCGACAGCGCGGGGGCTGCTGCAACGCTCGAGAGCGTCGAAGGTCGCCTTGACCATGTTATGCGGGTTACGGGTCCCGAGGGACTTCGCAACAACGTCATTCACGCCCAGCGATTCGAAAACGGCGCGCATCGGGCCGCCTGCAATGATACCCGTACCGGCTTCAGCTGCACGAACCACGACCTTGCCAGCACCGAAATGCCCGAAAGAATCGTGATGCAGCGTGCGGCCTTCCTTCATCGGAACGCGGATCATCGTGCGCTTGGCGCGCTCGGTGGCCTTGCGGATAGCTTCCGGCACTTCACGGGCCTTGCCCGCTCCGTACCCGACGCGACCCTTCTGGTCACCGACGACAACCAGGGCAGCAAAAGCGAAGCGACGTCCACCCTTGACCACCTTGGCCACGCGGTTGATCGTTACCAGCTTGTCGACCAGATCGTCGCCTTCGCGTTCCCGCTCGCGACCACCACGGCCGCCTTCTCTTGGCTCACGTGCCATGTGTGATCCTTCCTTAGAACGAAAGGCCGCCCTCACGGGCAGCTTCGGCCAGCGCCTTGACGCGACCATGATAGAGATACGCGCCGCGATCGAACACGACCGCCGTCACACCAGCGGCGACAGCGCGTTCGGCAACCAGCTTGCCAACAACCGAAGCGGCGTCGACATTTGCACCCGTCTTGCCGGTCTCACGGAGAGACTTCTCAAGCGTGGATGCGCTGGCCAGCGTAACGCCCTGGGCGTCGTCGATGACCTGTGCGTAGATGTTCTTGCCAGAACGGAAGACCGACAGACGCGGCCGGCCACCGCTCTTGCGGCGAAGCTGGAAGCGAAGCCGCTGACGGCGCCGTTCCTGCAATCCATGCTGCGTAGCCATTATTTCTTCTTGCCTTCCTTACGACGGAGAACTTCGGTCTCGTAACGCACGCCCTTGCCCTTATAGGGTTCCGGCTTGCGGAAGTTACGGATGTCGAGCGCAACCTGACCAACACGCTGCTTGTCGTTCCCTTCGACCGTGATGGCCGTGGGACGGGGCGTGGTGATCTTCACGTCTGCGGGGATCGGGTAGACGACGTCATGGGAATAACCCAGGTTCATCACCAGATTGGAGCCCTGCACGCTGGCGCGGAAACCCGTACCGGTGATTTCGAGCGTCTTGCTGAAACCCTCGGAAACGCCCTTGACCAGGTTGGCGACGATGGCGCGGGTGGTGCCCCACATCGTCCAGGTCTCGCGCGAACGGTTACCGACCGGCAGAATCGAAACCTTGCCGTCTTCCACCTTCGCCTGAACGAAGCGCGTCAGAGGCATGCTCAGCGAACCGCGCTTGCCCTTGGCCGTCAGCGACCCATCAGCAATGGACACGTCCACGCCAGCAGGAATGACAACCGGATACTTGCCTACTCGTGACATGTGATCCTCCTCAGAAGACGCGGCAGAGGACTTCGCCACCGACATTCGCGGCGCGAGCCTCGATATCCGACAGGATACCGCGCGGGGTGGAAAGGATCGACACGCCGAGACCGGCATACACGCGGGGCAGTTCCTTGATCTTGGAATACACGCGACGGCCCGGCTTGGACACGCGGTGGATTTCCTTGATCACGGGCTGACCATCGGCATATTTCAGTTCGATGCGCAGCTGGGAGATGCCGGCGCGCAGCTCTTCCGTGGTGTAGCCACGGATGTAACCTTCGCGACGCAGCGCTTCCAGAACGTTCGCACGCAGCTTGGAAGCCGGCGCGATGCAAGCCGCGTGACGTGCACGCTGGGCATTGCGAATGCGGGTGAGCATATCACCCAACGGATCGGACAGGGACATTCGCTTCTACCTTACCAGCTCGACTTGACCATACCGGGGATCTGACCTGTGGAGGCCAGGTCGCGCAATGCGATACGGCTCAGCTCGAACTTGCGATAGTTCGCGCGAGGACGTCCCGAAACCTTGCAACGCAGACGGTAACGAACGCGCGACCCGTTGCGCGGCATTTCTGCCAGCTTCAGGGTTGCGTCGAAACGCTCCTCTACCGGAAGGCTCCGGTCCTTGATGATATCTTTCAACGCGGTCCGCTTCGCCTTATCGCGCGTCGCCATGTAGGCGCGCTTGGCGTTGCGGTTCACGGCGGAGATTTTTGCCATGCTAAATCTTCTCCCGGAACCTGTCGGGCCAATCCCAACGGTTTTCCAAACAGCGTGTGTATATAGGGAGCCGGGCTCCCTTTGGAAAGGGAAAAACCCGGCTCAACCCGATAAATCAGGCAGTGAAGGGCAGATCGAACGCCTTGAGCAGCGCTTTTGCCTCTTCATCGCTCTTCGCCGTGGTGACGAAGATGATGTCCATGCCGCGTACGGAGTCGATCTTGTCGTAGTCGATTTCCGGGAACACGATCTGTTCCTTGATGCCCATGGCGAAGTTGCCACGGCCGTCAAAGCCCTTGTTGGGGGGCAGACCGCGGAAGTCACGAATGCGCGGCATCGCGATCGTCACCAGACGATCGAGGAATTCGTACATGCGTGCGCGACGCAGGGTCACCTTACAACCGATCGGCAGGCCTTCGCGGATCTTGAAGCCGGCGATTGCCTTGCGGGCAACGGTCTTGACGGGCTTCTGACCGGAGATGGCTGCCATTTCGGCAACGGCGGCATCGAGCTTCTTCTGGTCGCCGGCGGCTTCGCCAACGCCCATGTTCAGCACGATCTTTTCCAGCTTTGGAACCTGCATGGCGTTCTTGTAGCCAAACTGCTCACGCAGCTTGTCACGAAGAACGTCATTGTAATGCTGCTGCAGGCGCGGCTGGATGCGGGTAATGGTCTCGCTCATTGTCGCCCCCTTAGCCTTCGATCACTTCGCCGGTCACCTTGGCGACACGGACCTTGCGTCCATCCTCGAGCTGACGGAAGCCGACGCGTGTCGGCTTGCCGCTCTTCGGATCGACGAGCTTCAGGTTGGACAGATGAACAGGCATTTCCTTGGCGATGATACCGCCTTCCTGATTCATACGGGTGGGCTTCTGGTGACGCTTGGCCACAGCAACGCCACGCACGATGGCCTTCTCGACCTTCGGCAGGACGGCCAGGACCTCGCCACGCGTGCCGCGTGAGGAGCCGGAGAGGACCAGAACCTGGTCACCCTTCTTGATACGAGCAGCCATTATAGCACCTCCGGAGCCAGGGAGATGATCTTCATGAACTTGCGCGCACGCAGCTCACGAACCACCGGGCCAAAGATACGCGTACCGATCGGTTCCATCGACTTGTTGATCAGCACGGCCGCATTCTTGTCGAAGCGGATGGCGCTGCCGTCAGCACGACGAACGGGGTAGGACGTGCGAACGATGACGGCCTGATGCACGTCACCCTTCTTCACCTTGCCGCGGGGAATCGCTTCCTTGACGGACACGACGATCACGTCGCCGACCGAGGCGGTCTTCCGCTTGGAACCGCCCAGTACCTTGATGCACTGCACCTGACGTGCGCCGGAGTTGTCGGCCACGTCCAGATTGGTCTCGGGATGGATCATTTCTCAGCCCCCTCTTACGCCGACGCCTGAGCCGGTGCCGCAGCAGCTGCCTCAAGGGCCGCGCCGTTACGGGTAATCACCGTCCAGGTCTTGCGCTTGGAAATCGGAGCGCATTCTTCAATGCGCACCGTGTCTCCGATCTTGCACTCGTTCAGCTCGTCATGCGCCGCGTATTTCTTGGAACGACGAATGAACTTCTTATAGAGCGGGTGCATGATACGACGATCGACAAGAACGGTAACCGTCTTGTCCATCTTGTCGCTCGTCACTCGCCCTGTCAGGACGCGCCTTGGCATCGTCCGTCTCCTCTCAGGACTCTGCGGCGGACGTTTTTGCGCCCGCCTTGTTCTTCGATTGATGCGCTACCGTCTTGATGCGAGCAATCGCACGACGGAGAACGCGAACGCGTCCGACTCCTTCGGACTGTCCCGTGGCGGCCTGGAACCGGAGGTTCAGCTGCTCACGCTTCAGGTCCAGAAGAAGGGCCTGAAGTTCATCAGGGGACTTGGCGCGAAGATCGGCTACCTTGTAAGCGTCAGCCATTCTTATGCCTCCCCGATACGGGTGATGAACTTGGTCTTGATCGGCAGCTTCGCTGCGCCAAGAGCCAGGGCCTCACGTGCCACTTCCGGCGGCACGCCTTCGATTTCAAACAGCACGCGGCCGGGCTTCACGCGGGCCACCCAGAATTCGGGCGAGCCCTTGCCGGAGCCCATGCGGACTTCGGCAGGCTTCGTGGAAACCGGCAGATCCGGGAAAATCCGGATCCACACGCGACCAGCGCGCTTCATGGCGCGTGTGATCGCGCGACGTGACGCTTCGATCTGACGTGCCGTAATACGCTCGGGTTCAAGAGCCTTAAGGCCGAACGCGCCGAAATTCAACGTCGTTCCGCCCTTGGCCAACCCATGAATGCGACCCTTATGGGCCTTGCGAAACTTAGTCCGCTTCGGGGAAAGCATGGTGTCGTATCCTCATGCGCCTCGCGGCGCTTGTCATAATCTACTGCTCAGCGCTGCGGCGCTTGTTCCGCTGCACGACGGTCCTGAGCCATCGGATCATGGGCAAGGATTTCACCCTTGAAGATCCAGACTTTCACACCGCACGTACCATAGGTCGTCTTCGCAGTCGCAGTACCGTAATCGATGTCGGCGCGCAACGTATGAAGTGGCACGCGGCCTTCGCGATACCACTCGATACGAGCGATTTCCGCACCACCGAGTCGGCCGGAGCAGTTGATACGAATGCCCTGTGCACCCAGACGCATGGCGGACTGAACCGCACGCTTCATGGCGCGACGGAAAGCAACGCGACGCTCGAGCTGCTGCGCAATGTTCTCAGCAACCAGGGTCGCATCGATTTCAGGCTTGCGGATCTCGACGATGTTCAGCGCAACGTCGGTCTTCGCCAGGCGGCTCAGATCCTTGCGCAGTGCATCGATGTCCTGGCCCTTCTTGCCGATGACGACGCCCGGACGCGCTGCATAGATCGTGACGCGCGGCTTCTTGGCCGGGCGTTCGATCACAACGCGGGAGACGCCTGCACCCGAAAGCTTGCGACGCAGGTAGGCGCGCAGCTTCAGGTCTTCGTGCAGCAGACGGGAATAGTCGTTGCTGGCGTACCAGCGGCTATCCCAGGTGCGGTTAACGCCGAGCCGGAGCCCGATCGGATTGACTTTGTGTCCCATATCAGGCTGCCTTCTGCTCTGCTGCGTCCTTGCCCTTGCCCTTCGGCGCAGGCGCTTCGTCTGCAGCGCGCTCGGCAACGACGATCTTCAGATGACTGAAGAACTTCTCGATGCGCGAGGAACGACCACGGCCACGAGCGTGGAAACGCTTCATGACGATCGACTTGCCAACTTCTGCGGTCTTGACCACGAGCTGATCGACATCGAGCTGATGATTGTTCTCTGCGTTGGCCACGGCGCTCTCGAGGGTCTTGCGAACCTGCTGAGCGATCCGGCGACGCGAGAACGTCAGCGCTGCGATTGCCTTGTCAGCCGGCTGGTTGCGGATCATCGCCGCAACCAGGTTCAGCTTGCGCGGGCTGACGCGGATGTTGCGGGCAACTGCCTGCGCTTCCGTGTCAGCGAGTGTGCGAATGTGCTTCGGCTTGCTCATGATCAGCCCCGCTTCGACTTCTTGTCGGAAGCATGACCGGGGAACGTGCGTGTCGGCGAGAACTCACCGAACTTGTGCCCGACCATGTTTTCCGTCACCTGCACCGGCAGGAACTTGTGGCCATTATAAACGCCGAACGTGAGTCCGACGAACTGCGGCAGGATGGTGGAACGACGCGACCAGATCTTGATCACCTCATTACGACCCGAAGCGCGCGACGCTTCAGCCTTGCCGAACAAGTACCCGTCAACGAACGGGCCCTTCCAGACGGAACGTGCCATCTCTGTGTGCCCCCTTCTTACTTGCCGGTCTTGCGGCGACGGATGATCAGGCTGTCCGTCTTCTTGTTAACGCGAGTCTTGTAGCCCTTGGTCGGCTTGCCCCAGGGGGTAACCGGATGACGGCCACCCGAGGTACGGCCTTCACCACCACCATGCGGATGGTCGACCGGGTTCATGACGACGCCGCGGTTATGCGGACGACGACCGAGCCAGCGGTTACGACCGGCCTTGCCAAGATGCTGGTTCATGTTGTCGGGGTTCGACACCGCGCCAACAGTTGCCATGCATTCGCCACGGACGAGACGGAGCTCACCGGACTGCAGCTTGATCTGTGCGTAACCGGCATCCTTGCCGACCAGCTGGCAGTAGGTGCCAGCCGAACGTGCGATCTTGCCGCCTGCACCGGGCTTCAGCTCGATGTTGTGCACGATCGTACCGACGGGCATGGAGCCCAGCGGCATGGCGTTGCCCGGCTTCACGTCAGTGCGTTCGCCAGCGATCACTTGATCGCCAACCTTAACGCGCTGCGGTGCCAAGATGTAGGCCAGCTCGCCGTCTTCATACTTGATCAGCGCGATGAAGGCGGTGCGGTTCGGGTCATATTCCAGACGCTCGACCGTGCCGGCCACATCGAACTTGCGACGCTTGAAGTCGACGTAACGGTAGGACTGCTTGTGCCCGCCGCCACGGAAACGCGACGTCGTACGGCCGTGGTTGTTACGACCGCCCGACTTGTTCTTACCCTCGGTCAGCTGCTTGACCGGCTTGCCCTTGTAGAGCTCGCTGCGGTCGATCAGAACCGTGCCACGTGTGCTCGGCGTCGTGGGATTAAAGTGCTTGAGTGCCATGGTATCCTATCCCGCGTCAGCCCAGCTTCGCGGTGAGGTCAATGGACTGACCTTCCGCAAGCTGAACATACGCCTTCTTGATGTCCGAACGGCGACCAGGACGGCCCTTGACCATCTTGGTCTTGCCCTTCTGCACCAGCGTGTTCACGGAGACGACCTTGACGCCGAAAAGCGTCTCGACCGCAACCTTGATTTCCGGCTTCGCGGCGTTCATCGCCACGCGGAAAACAACCTGGTTACGCTCGGAGAGGGCCGTCGCCTTCTCGGTGATGAGCGGCGCGCGAACGATGTCGAACATCGCTTCACGCGTCATGCGCTGCGCCTTTGTGCGGCGCGCAAGAACGATGCTCGTGGTCATGCCAGGCGCTCCTTGAGACCCTCGAGCCCTGCGCGCGTCAGCACGAGAACGTCGTGGTTCAGAATGTCATACACGTTGGCGCCGATCGTGGGGAGCACGTCGATCTTGGGCAGGTTGCGCACAGCGCGACCGAAAGCCACATCGACGGCACCGTCAACGATCAGAGCCGAGGACCAGCCGAGCGCTGCCAGCTTTGCAGCGGCCTCACGGGTCTTGGTCACACCGGCGGCCTGATCGATCACGATCAGCTTGCCAGCAGCGGCCTTCTGCGAAAGCGCAGAGATCAGGCCGAGGCGACGCACCTTCTTGGGCAGGTCATAGCCGTGGTCGCGAACGACCGGACCATGAACGACGCCACCGGTACGGAACTGCGGTGCGCGCAGCGAACCCTGACGTGCCGAGCCTGTGCCCTTCTGGCGGTACGGCTTCTTGGTCGTGCCAGAAATCTCGCCCATGCCCTTGGTGCGGTGCGTACCGGCGCGGCGCTTTGCCAGCTGCCAGTGTACAACGCGAGCCATGATGTCCGCACGCGGGGTCGCGCCGAACAGTTCCTCTGGCAGGGTCACCGTTCCGGCGCTGCCATTATCGAGGGTCTTGATATCGTATTCCATCGCCCTCAGTCCTTAACCGGCGGCCGCCGCAGTCGCTGCCGGGTACGGCGCATCTGCGTGGCGGGCCTTCTTGATCGCATCGCGGATCATCACCAGGCCATCCTTGGCACCCGGAATCGAACCACGAACCATGATCAGGTTGCGTTCGGCGTCGACGGCTGCCACTTCGAGGTTGAGCGTCGTGATGCGCTTGTCACCCATATGACCGGCCATTTTCTTGCCCTTGAAGACCTTGCCCGGATCCTGGCGCTGACCTGTCGAACCATGCGAACGATGGCTGATGGACACGCCGTGGGAGGCTTCAAGACCAGCGAAGTTCCAGCGCTTCATGACGCCGGCGAAGCCTTTGCCCTTGCTGGTGCCGGTGACGTCGACCTTCTGGCCAACGACGAAATGGGCCGCAGAGAGCTTCGAGCCAGCCTCAAGCACGGCATCTTCTGCCACGCGAAACTCGACAAGAGTCTTCTTCGGCTCCACCTTGGTGCGAGCATAATGGCCACGCATCGGCTTGGTGACGTTCTTCACCTTCGCCTTGCTCATACCGATCTGTACTGCCGTGTAACCATCACGCTCCTGCGTGCGGGTGTCCACCACCTCGACATCGTCGAGATGCAGCACTGTGACCGGCACATGTGTGCCATCTTCCTTGAATAGCCGGGTCATACCCAGCTTTTTTGCGATCAATCCGGTACGCATCGTCTGGACCTTAAAGTTTGATCTCGACATCAACGCCAGCGGCGAGGTCGAGCTTCATGAGGGCGTCCACGGTCTGCGGTGTCGGCTCAACAATGTCGAGCAGGCGGCGATGAGTCCGAATTTCGAACTGCTCGCGGCTTTTCTTGTCCACATGTGGGGAACGGTTCACCGTGAACCGCTCGATATGCGTCGGTAGCGGGATAGGACCCCGAACCCGCGCACCCGTACGCTTCGCCGTGTTTACGATTTCCTTCGTGCTGTTGTCGAGCACGCGGTGATCGTACGCCTTTAGGCGAATGCGGATGTTCTGGTTGTCCATCTTACCAATAATCCAACTCGTTGGGGTTCGGGTCTTACCCTGCTCCCTCCTGGTCCCTTCTAAAGCCGACCCCGGCCGGATCACTCCGACCGGGGCCAGCCAATTCAGGGCCCGTGCTTAAAATCAGGCGCTGATCGAAGAGACCACGCCTGCACCGACGGTGCGGCCGCCTTCACGGATAGCGAAGCGGAGACCTTCGTCCATGGCGATCGGAGCAATCAGCTCGACGTCCATGGCGATGTTGTCGCCCGGCATGACCATTTCCGTGCCTTCCGGCAGCTGAACGACGCCCGTGACGTCGGTCGTGCGGAAATAGAACTGCGGACGGTAGTTTGTAAAGAACGGAGTGTGACGTCCGCCTTCTTCCTTCGTGAGGATGTAAGCCTCAGCCTTGAACTTCTTGTGCGGGGTGATCGAACCCGGCTTTGCAAGAACCTGGCCACGCTCGACGTCTTCACGCTTCGTGCCACGAACCAGTGCACCGATGTTGTCACCGGCTTCACCGCGATCGAGCAGCTTGCGGAACATCTCAACGCCCGTAACGGTCGTCTTGACGGTGTCCTTGAGGCCGACGATTTCGACTTCGTCACCCACGTTCACAACGCCACGCTCGACGCGACCCGTGACAACCGTACCACGACCCGAGATCGAGAACACGTCTTCGATCGGCATCAGGAACGGACGGTCAACCGGACGCTCCGGCTGCGGGATGTACGTGTCAACGGCTTCCATCAGCTCGAGCACGCGGTCTTCACCGATTGCTGCGTCGCCGTCTTCAAGCGTCACCAGAGCCGAACCCTTGACGATGGGGATATCATCGCCGGGGAACTGGTAGGACGAAAGAAGCTCACGGACTTCCATTTCGACGAGCTCGAGCAGCTCGGCGTCGTCAACCTGGTCGACCTTGTTGAGGAATACGACGAGAGCCGGAACACCAACCTGGCGAGCGAGCAGGATGTGCTCACGCGTCTGCGGCATCGGGCCGTCAGCAGCGGACACAACCAGGATCGCGCCGTCCATCTGGGCAGCACCGGTGATCATGTTCTTGACGTAGTCAGCATGGCCCGGGCAGTCGACGTGGGCGTAGTGACGGTTCTTCGTCTCGTACTCAACGTGAGCGGTGGAGATCGTGATGCCACGAGCGCGCTCTTCGGGAGCTGCGTCGATCTGGTCATACGCACGGAAGGTCGCACCGCCGGTCTTGGCGAGCGTCTTCGTGATTGCAGCCGTCAGTGAGGTCTTGCCATGGTCAACGTGACCGATGGTGCCGATGTTGCAGTGCGGCTTCGTCCGCTCAAATTTAGCCTTAGCCATCATTCTCTCCATAACCCACCGCCGAAGGAGCGGCGGGGAAGATTGCTAATTCGTGCCGGGCGCGCCGTAAAGAGGCACCCGGAGAAACAGGTCAGCTTTAAAAGCTTACCAACGATAGTGGCTGAATGCCTTATTGGCTTCAGCCATGCGATGCGTGTCTTCGCGCTTCTTGACGGCGGAGCCGCGATTGTTGATCGCGTCCATCAGCTCGTTGGAAAGGCGTTCCTGCATCGTGTTTTCACCGCGCTTGCGCGAGGCGTCGATCAGCCAGCGGATCGCGAGGGCCTGACGGCGCTCGGTGCGGACTTCGACGGGGACCTGATAGGTCGCACCGCCTACACGGCGAGAGCGGACCTCTACGGCCGGCTTCACGTTGTCCAGAGCCGCATGGAACATGGCGACCGGGTCAGCCGCGGCACCGCCACGACGACGCACGGACTCGAGCGCACCGTAAACGATGCCCTCGGCTGTGGACTTCTTACCATCGTACATCAGGGCGTTCATAAAACGCGTGATGACGACATCTCCGAATTTCGGATCGGGAAGGATCTCACGCTTTACAGCGCGATGACGGCGACTCATGCCTGAATTTCCTCTTACTTCGGACGCTTCGCGCCATACAGCGAACGGCGCTGACGACGCTTGGCGATGCCCTGCGTGTCAAGCACGCCGCGCAGGATGTGATAACGCACACCCGGCAAATCTTTTACACGGCCGCCGCGGATCAGCACGACGCTGTGTTCCTGCAGGTTATGGCCTTCACCCGGAATGTAGCTAACGACCTCATACCCGTTGGTCAGGCGCACCTTTGCCACCTTACGCAGGGCCGAGTTCGGCTTTTTCGGGGTAACCGTATAGACGCGCGTGCAAACGCCGCGCTTCTGGGGGCAACCCTGAAGGGCCGGCACTTTATTCCGCTTGGCGGCAGGCTCGCGGCCCTTGGCGATCAACTGGTTGATGGTCGGCATACGCCCTTCCCGATCCTTGCTCATTGCCAGACCGGACTAGGCCCGATCTGCTTGCTTCCAACAAAATTCAGCGCGCGACAGAATGCCGCCCGCTTTCGACTCTTTCACTACCGGCCTGAGCCTCACCCGAAGGCGGCGGCACCGTTAGCGTTTGATGCTGTCTATCAACGGCTCAGACGCCTCAGGAGACGGGGGTAGCCGAGGGCGCGGACCCTATGACCCTTCTAGGGGAAAGTCAAGCATACTCTAGCGTTCTGCCCGATTCCCGTTCGATTCCCGTTTCGAATCGCCGGATACGAAATCGGGCGGGTATTACCCCGCCCGATCTCAAACGTAAACTAGTTTTTCCGGCGCTACAGCGGGGCTTACTCCGCTGCGTCGTCCGTGACCTCGGGTACAGCGCGGCTGACGCGCTGACGGTCCTGTGAGGCCGCCATGGCACGCAGTTTGTTCATGACGCTGCCCGTGCCTGCCGGGATCAGACGTCCGACAATCACGTTTTCCTTCAGACCGTTGAGCGTATCGACCTTGCCGGCTGTCGCCGCCTCGGTCAGCACGCGTGTGGTCTCCTGGAAGGAGGCTGCCGAGATGAACGACTGCGTCTGCAGAGAGGCCTTGGTGATACCCTGCAGAATGGGCATGCCCTTTGCAGGTTCCTCGCCCATCTTGACGCGCTTCTCGTTCTCGACCTCGAACTCGATACGATCGACCGTCTCACCGATCAGATAGGTCGTGTCGCCCGGCTCAAGGATTTCGACCTTCTGCAGCATCTGACGAACAATGACTTCGATATGCTTGTCATTGATCTTCACGCCCTGCAGTCGATAGACGTCCTGGATCTCGTTGACGAGATAATCGGACAGTGCCTCGACGCCCATGACCTTGAGAATGTCATGGGGAACGCGCGGACCGTCGACCAGCGGATCGCCCTTCTGCACGAAGTCACCTTCCTGCACCGAGACGTGCTTGCCCTTCGGGATGAGATAGTTGGTCTCTTCCCCGGTCTCGTCGTTCTTCACGATGATGCAGCGCTTGGACTTGTAGTCCTTGCCGATCTCGATCCGGCCCTCGGTCTCGGCGATGATCGCGTGATCCTTCGGACGACGGGCCTCGAACAGCTCGGCCACGCGCGGCAGACCACCCGTAATATCGCGGGTCTTGGAACCTTCACGCGGGATACGGGCCAGCACGTCACCGGCATGGACCGTCGCACCGTTCTCGATCGACAGCAGCGAGTCGGGCGACAGGAAGTAGCGCGCCTCGTTGCCGTTTGCGAGACGGACGACATTGCCCGCTGCGTCCTTGAGCTGCAGACGCGGACGCAGGTCCACACCCTTGCTGCCCTGCTTGTAGTCCACGACCACCTTCGAGGTCAGACCCGTGACTTCGTCCATACGCTCGACGAGCGTGATGGAGTCGATCAGGTCGAGATACTCGACCGTACCGGCCTGCTCGGTGATGATCGGCAGGGTGTAGGGGTCCCACTCGGCCATCTTCAGACCGCGCGTGACTTCCTGGCCTTCCGTGACCATCAGACGCGCACCGTAAGGCACGCGGTAACGGGCACGTTCAACACCCTTCTCGTCCGTCAGCAGGATTTCGCAGTTACGCGACATCACGATGGTGACGTTCTGGCTGTTCTGCACCACGTTGCGGTTGCGAATGGTCACCTTGCCGTCACGCGACGCCTCGACCATCGACTGCTCCGCACCACGGGTAGCCGCACCACCGATATGGAAGGTACGCATGGTCAGCTGCGTGCCGGGCTCACCGATGGACTGTGCAGCGATAACGCCCACGGCCTCACCGATATTGACCGGCGTACCGCGCGCAAGGTCACGGCCATAGCAGTGACCGCACACACCAACGCGGCTGTCACAGGTCAGCACCGAGCGGATCAGCACGCTTTCAACGCCCGCCTTCTCGATGATCTCTGCCTCAGCTTCCTCGATCAGCGTGTTGCGCGGGAACAGAACCGCACCGCTCACCGGATCGGTCACGTCAGCCGTCAGGGTACGACCCAGAATACGCTCGGACAGCGAGGAAATCACCTCACCGCTATCCATGACCGCACGGATCGTCAGGCCACGCTCGGTGCCGCAATCGTTCTCGACGATGATGCAGTCCTGCGCCACGTCGACGAGACGACGCGTGAGGTAACCCGAGTTCGCCGTCTTCAGCGCCGTATCCGCGAGACCCTTACGGGCACCGTGGGTGGAGGTGAAGTAATCGAGAACCGAAAGGCCTTCCTTGAAGTTCGCGATAATCGGCTGCTCGATGATCTCGCCCGAAGGCTTGGCCATCAGACCACGCATACCGGCAAGCTGCTTCATCTGGGCTGGCGACCCACGCGCACCGGAATGGCTCATCATCCACACCGAGTTCGTCGGCTTGCCGATGACTTGGCGGGAGATCTCCTTCATCATCGCTGCCTGGACTTCGTCCGTGCAACGTGACCAGGCGTCAACCACCTTGTTGTAGCGTTCGCCAGCCGTGATCAGACCGTCCTGGTACTGCTGCTCGAATTCCTTGATCTCGGCCTGCGTGCGCTCGACCAGCTCCTGCTTCTCGACCGGGATGATCATGTCATCCTTGCCGAAGGAGATGCCGGCGCGCGCTGCGTGGCGGAAACCGAGGCCCATCAGACGGTCGCAGAAAATGACCGCTTCCTTCTGACCGCAGTGACGGTACACAGCATCGATCACATCGGACACGTTCTTCTTGGTCAGCTGCTTGTTGACCAGCGAGAACGGAATGGCGGCATTGCGCGGCAGGATCTGGGCGATCAGCGCACGACCCGGCGTGGTCAGCATGGTCTGGCGAACGGGCTTGCCGTCAGCATCCAGCGTGTCCATGCGCAGACGGATCTTGTCGTGCAGCTTGAGCGTGCCCTCGTTCATGGCGAGCTCGATCTCGGCCACCGACGCATAGGCAGACGGACCGGCCTTAACGAGACGACCTTCTGCATCATACTCGGCCTGATCCGGCGTCGTGTGATACTCGGGAACCTCGAGGCTCAGATAGTACAGGCCAAGCACGATGTCCTGCGACGGCACGATGATCGGCTTGCCGTTCGCGGGGCTGAGGATGTTGTTGGTCGACATCATCAGCACGCGGGCTTCAAGCTGTGCTTCGAGCGACAGAGGCACGTGAACGGCCATCTGGTCGCCGTCGAAGTCGGCGTTGAACGCGGTGCAGACCAGCGGGTGCAGCTGGATCGCCTTACCTTCGATCAGCACGGGCTCGAAAGCCTGGATGCCGAGACGGTGAAGGGTCGGTGCGCGGTTCAGCATCACGGGATGCTCGCGGATAACCTCTTCAAGGATATCCCAGACTTCCGGACGCTCCTTCTCCACCATGCGCTTCGCAGCCTTGATGGTGGTGGCGTGACCATACTTCTCGAGCTTGCTGTAGATGAAGGGCTTGAACAGCTCGAGCGCCATCTTCTTGGGCAGGCCGCACTGGTGCAGCTTCAGCTCGGGACCCACCACGATGACCGAACGGCCCGAGTAGTCGACGCGCTTGCCGAGAAGGTTCTGACGGAAGCGGCCCTGCTTGCCCTTGAGCATGTCGGACAGCGACTTCAGCGGACGCTTGTTGGCACCCGTGATGGCGCGACCGCGACGGCCGTTGTCGAACAGGGCGTCAACGGCTTCCTGAAGCATGCGCTTTTCGTTGCGGACGATGATGTCCGGCGCCCGCAGCTCGATCAGGCGCTTCAGTCGGTTGTTACGGTTGATCACGCGACGATAGAGATCGTTCAGATCGGACGTCGCGAAACGACCGCCATCCAGCGGCACGAGCGGGCGCAGTTCGGGCGGAATGACCGGGACGAGGTCCAGGATCATCCATTCCGGGCGCGAGCCGCTCTCAGCGAAGGCTTCGAACAGCTTCAGGCGCTTGACGAGCTTCTTGCGCTTGGCTTCCGACGTGGCTTCACGCAGGTCTTCACGCAGCAGATCGCCGTCGGACTTGTCCTGATCGCGGCCGTCGCGGTCGATCAGGCCCGGACGATCGGTCTCTGTGGAGTGCAGACGCGCCTTCCACAGGATCTTCTTGACCGCTTCAGCACCGATACCGACTTCGAGACCTTCATCGGCATAGTCGTCCATCGCATCGAAATACTGGTCTTCCGACAGCAGCGAATAGCGCTTGAACGGGCTCGTGCCGGATTCGAGAACGATATAGCTCTCGAAATACAGGACCTTTTCGAGATCCTTCAGCGTGATGTCGATCATCGTCGCGATGCGGCTCGGCAGCGACTTCAGGAACCAGATATGCGCAACCGGCGATGCCAGTTCGATATGGCCCATGCGCTCGCGGCGAACCTTGGCAAGCGTCACTTCAACGCCGCACTTTTCGCACACGATGCCGCGGAACTTCATGCGCTTGTACTTGCCGCACAGGCACTCATAGTCCTTGATCGGGCCAAAGATACGCGCACAGAACAGGCCGTCACGCTCTGGCTTGAACGTACGGTAGTTGATGGTCTCGGGCTTCTTGATCTCGCCGTAAGACCAGGAGCGGATCTGCTCGGATGAAGCGAGCTGGATTTTGATCTGGTCGAATGACTGGGTCTGGCCCGTCTGACCAAGGATCTTCATGAGTTCGTTCATGCGCCGAAATCCCATTTCACGGAGCGGGCCGGAAGACCGGCCGCGCCCGCGTTAGCAACAAACACAGAGAAGGCAGAGACAGAGTGCATCAGATCGCGCTCTGCTCCAGATCGACATTCAGGCCGAGCGACTTCAGTTCCTTGATCAGAACGTTGAAGCTCTCGGGGATACCGGCTTCGAAATCGTCCTGCTCGCGCACGATAGCCTCATAGACCTTCGTACGGCCGGAAACGTCATCGGACTTGACCGTGAGCATTTCCTGCAGGGTGTAGGCGGCACCGTAAGCTTCAAGAGCCCAGACTTCCATCTCACCGAAGCGCTGACCACCGAACTGCGCCTTACCACCCAGCGGCTGCTGCGTGACGAGCGAGTACGGACCGATCGAGCGTGCATGGATCTTGTCGTCGACAAGGTGATGCAGCTTCAGCATGTAGATGTAACCGACCGTGGTGCGACGCTCGAAAGCCTCACCCGTACGACCGTCGATCAGCTGCGACTGGCCCGACTTGTCTACGCCGGCCTTGACCAGCATGTCCTCGATATCGGGGATCGATGCACCGTCGAAAACCGGGGTCGCGATCGGCACGCCCTTGCGGAGATTTCCGGTCAGCTCAAGAAGCTGCTCGTTCGGCAGCGTCGCGATATCGCTTTCGAATACGGCGTCGCCATAGACGTCGCGCAGGCTCTCAAGCAGCTCGAGCTTGCGCTCACCCGTGCGCTGGTAGTCATCGGCAATCTTGCCGATGTTCTGACCGATATTGGCGCAGGCCCAGCCAAGATGCGTTTCGAGAATCTGACCGACGTTCATGCGCGACGGCACGCCCAGCGGGTTCAGAACCAGATCGACCGGCGTACCGTCTTCGAGGAACGGCATGTCCTCAACCGGCACAACGCGTGAGACGACACCCTTGTTACCGTGACGACCGGCCATCTTGTCACCCGGCTGCAGCTTGCGCTTCACAGCCACGAAGACCTTGACCATCTTCATCACGCCCGGCGGCAGCTCGTCACCGCGCTGCAGCTTTTCGACCTTGCTGTCGAAACGGGCCTGAATCTTGCCGACAGCGGCATCGTATTCGCGACGCAGCGTCTCCAGTTCGGACATCACGCTGTCATCGCTGACCGTGATGTTACGCCATGCGCCACGCGGATGCTCGTCCAGAACCTCGTCGGTAATGACCGTGCCTGCACGGATCCCCTTGAAGCCGGCAGCAGCCGTCTGGTTCAGCAGACGCTCACGCAGACGCGCAATGAAGCTGCGCTCCTGGATGGCGCGCTCGTCATCGCGATCCTTGGTCAGACGCTCGATCTCGGCGCGCTCGATGGCCATGGCACGCTCGTCCTTGTCCACGCCACGGCGTGAGAAGACGCGCACGTCAACGATCGTACCGCTCGTGCCCGGGGGCAGCTTGAGCGAGGTGTCACGAACGTCAGAAGCCTTTTCGCCGAAGATGGCGCGCAGAAGCTTCTCTTCCGGCGTCATCGGGCTTTCGCCCTTCGGCGTGACCTTGCCGATCAGGATATCGCCCGGATTAACCTCGGCACCGACATAGACGATACCCGCCTCATCGAGATTGCGCAGGGCTTCTTCACCGACATTCGGAATGTCGCGGGTGATTTCTTCCTGACCCAGCTTGGTGTCACGGGCCATGACTTCGAATTCCTCGATATGGATCGAGGTGAAGACGTCATCACGCGCAATACGCTCGGAGATGAGGATCGAGTCTTCGAAGTTGTAACCGTTCCAGGGCATGAACGCGACGAGCACGTTGCGGCCAAGAGCCAGTTCGCCGAGCTCGGTGGACGGACCGTCAGCAATGATGTCGCCCGCATGAACCGTGTCACCCACGCGCACCAGCGGACGCTGGTTGATGCAGGTGGACTGGTTGGAACGCATGTACTTGCGCAGACGATAGATATCGACGCCCTGCGTCGAACCGGCCTCGTCAGTCGCACGCACAACGATACGCGCACCGTCGATCTGGTCGATCACACCATTGCGCTTGGCAACGATGGTCGCACCCGAGTCATGGGCCACAGCGGCTTCCATGCCCGTTCCGACCAGCGGCGCATCGGCGCGCACCAGCGGCACGGCCTGACGCTGCATGTTCGAGCCCATCAGTGCGCGGTTGGCGTCATCGTTCTCAAGGAACGGGATGAGCGCTGCGGCCACCGAAACGAGCTGCTTGGGCGACACGTCGCAAGCCGTGACCTGTTCGGGCGGCACGAGACGGAAATCGCCCGAGCGGCGGACGGAGACCAGCTCGTCCGTCAGACGGCCCGTTTCCTTGTCCTGCGCGGCGTCGGCCTGCGCAACGATCAGCTTGTCCTCTTCCATGGCGGAGAGGTATTTCCAGCCGTCCTGCAGCACGCCGTCCTGCACGAGGCGATACGGCGTCTCGATGAAGCCGTACTTGTTCACCTTGGCATAGGTCGAGAGCGAGTTGATCAGACCGATGTTCGGTCCTTCAGGCGTCTCGATCGGGCAGATACGGCCGTAATGGGTCGGATGAACGTCACGGACTTCGAAGCCTGCGCGCTCACGGGTCAGACCGCCCGGGCCAAGCGCCGAAAGACGACGCTTGTGCGTGACTTCGGAGAGCGGGTTGGTCTGGTCCATGAACTGGCTGAGCTGCGAGGAACCGAAGAACTCGCGCACGGCAGCGGCGGCAGGCTTTGCGTTGATCAGATCATGAGGCATGACCGTATCGACGTCTACGGAGCCCATACGCTCGCGAATGGCACGCTCCATGCGGAGCAGACCGACGCGATACTGGTTTTCCATCAGCTCGCCAACGGAGCGGACACGACGGTTACCGAGATTGTCGATATCGTCGATCTGGCCACGGCCGTCCTTGAGCTCGCACATGATCTTGACTGTGCGCAGGATGTCTTCCTTGCGCAGCACGCGCATGGTGTCCGGCGCATCGACTTCGAGACGCATGTTCATCTTGACGCGCCCCACGGCCGAAAGGTCGTAGCGGTCGGCGTCGAAGAACAGGCCCTGGAACATGGCTTCTGCCGTTTCCGGGGTCGGCGGCTCGCCGGGACGCATGATGCGATAGATATCGATCAGGGCTTCGTCACGACGGTTGTTCTTGTCCACGGCCAGCGTGTTGCGGATCCAGGGGCCATGCGAGGAGTCGACGGCAAGCATCGGCAGCTCGGTGACACCCGATTCCTCAAGTGCCTCGAGACGGGCTTCGGTCAGCTCTTCACCGGCCTCGGCATAGATCTCGCCGGTGTTCTCGTTGACGAGATCCTGCGCGATGAAGCGACCCAGCAGATCGGCGCGACCGACGAGCACATCCTTGGTCGTTTCCGCAATCTTGCGGCACATACGTGCCGTAAGCTTGGCGTCAGCCTCAGCCACCACTTCGCCGGTATCGGCGTCGTAAAGCGGCTCAAGCAGCTTCATGCCGCGGAAAGCTTCAGGATCGAACGGACGCGCCCAGCCCTTGGGCATACGCGTGAAGGGAACGGTACCGTAGAAATAGGCCAGGATCTCATCCTGATCCATGCCGCGGATACCGAGCGCCTCGACATCGCCACCCTCGGCAGCCTTGGCAGCGCGAGCAGCGATGGAGTGCTCACCCTCCAGGGCATAGAGCAGGGTCGTGACCGGCAGCTTGCGCTTCCGGTCGATACGCACATAGATCAGGTCCTTGGCATCGAATTCGAAGTCGAGCCAGGAGCCGCGATAGGGAATGACGCGCGCAGCGAACAGATACTTGCCGGAAGAATGCGTCTTGCCCTTGTCGTGATCGAAGAACACGCCGGGGCTGCGATGCATCTGGCTGACAATGACGCGCTCGGTGCCATTGATGATGAAGGTGCCGTTATCGGTCATGAGCGGCATGTCGCCCATGTAGACCGGCTGCTCCTTGATGTCGCGGATCGAGCGCGAACCCGTATCCTCATCGACATCCCACACGATCAGACGCAGGATGACCTTCAGCGGGGCGGCATAAGTAAGCCCGCGCTGGATGCACTCCTCAACGTCGTATTTCGGCTCTTCGAGTTCGTAGGAAACGAATTCGAGGCGGCCACGTCCCGCAAAATCGTTGATCGGAAAAACCGACCGGAACACTTCCTGAAGACCCGTCTGCTGACGGCTGTCAGGCGCCACGTTCATCTGAAGGAACGTTTCATAGCTTGCGCGCTGCACGTCAATCAGGTTGGGCATCGGCGCAACTTCGGGGATCCGCCCGAAGCTCTTGCGAATCCGCTTGCGTCCTGTGAACGATTTGGTGATTGCGTTCATCTATCCCTGCCCTCTCGCACCAGACCTTCGGGTCGTCCACATGGCAGGAAGCCTGTCATGGCGGGCGACCGGAACGACCGGTACCGTGAATTCGTGATGGTGTTGCGTGACAACCGGCCCTTATACAGGGTTTGTCCGCAACGGCAAATCGGGCGGAAACCCCGAAGGATTTCCGCCCTGACCTGTCTCGATCCATAAATCGCCGCCCGGCAAAGCCGGGAAGCGATCGATGGTCTTGATTACTTGACTTCGACCTTGGCGCCGTTGTCTTCGAGCAGCTTCTTGATCTTGGCTGCCTCGTCCTTGGAAACGCCTTCCTTGACGGTCTTCGGAGCGCCTTCGACCAGGTCCTTGGCTTCCTTCAGACCCAGGCCCGTGATGCCACGGATTTCCTTGATCACGTTGATCTTCTTGTCGCCAGCTTCGGCGAGAACAACGGTGAACTCGGTCTGCTCTTCAGCAGGAGCTGCAGCAGCAGCCGGGCCAGCAGCGGCAACGGCAACCGGAGCAGCAGCGGAAACGCCCCACTTCTCTTCGAGCAGCTTGGAAAGTTCAGCAGCTTCGAGAACGGTCAGAGCGGACAGTTCGTCAACGATTTTGTTCAGATCGGCCATGATGATGGTCCTATATGGTAACTGGTTTTCGATTCACAACCCGCGCTCCTGAAAAGGAGCGGCGCTGCGTAAGACAATTCAGGCGGCTTCGCCGGTCTTGGCATAGGCGCCGAAGACGCGAGCAAGCTGACCTGCCGGTGCCTGGACAACGCCTGCGATACGCGTAGCGGGGGTAGAAATCATACCCACCAGCTTCGCACGCAGTTCGTCCAGCGACGGCAGTGCGGCAAGAGCCTTGATACCATCCGCATCAAGCGTCTGGGAACCAAGGGCGCCACCGAGCACCACAAGCTTGTCGTTCGTCTTGGCGAACTCGACGATGACCTTCGCCACTGCAACAGGGTCTTCAGACCACGCAAGCGCGGTCGGGCCCTTCAGCAGCGGAGCGATCCCGTCGAATTGGGTCCCATGCAGAGCGAGGCTGGCCAGCCGGTTTTTCGCAACCTTGTATGTCGCACCCGCCGCACGAACGCGTCGACGCAGCTCCGTCACATCAGCTACCGTGAGACCTTTGTTTTCGGTCACGACAACCATGGACGTGCTGTTGAACACGTTGGCGAGGAATTCGACAAAGGCCCGTTTTTCCTGACGGTCCAAATCCATTCTCCTCGTCAGTCCGGAAACCTTGGCTTCCAGACCGGGTTACCCATGGCACTTCCCCGCATTCGGAAAAGTACCGCTCGCCTGTCCATTCAATCGGAACCCAGCATCACCGGCAGGTTTCCCTACCCTGTTCGCTGGCGCCCCGTCTCCCGCTCGCGGGCCCCTCACGGAACCCCTTAGACTACCCCTTGAGGCAGCACGCCCGGTCTCGGACAGGTTCGGAAGCGGAAAGCAGGCTTTCCGCCCCTGCGCCACTGCATGGCAAAGCCACGCAGTGTCATCTCTCAAATCAGGCTGCGAACGTCGCGACGTCGACGCGCACACCCGGGCCCATCGTGGAAGACAGGGCTGCCTTCTTCAGATAGGTGCCCTTGGCACCGGTCGGACGAGCCTTCTGGACGGCATCGACCAGCGCCTTGATGTTCTCGACCAGCTTGTCTTCGCCGAAGGAAGCCTTGCCGACGCCGGCGTGAATGATACCGGCCTTCTCGGCGCGGTATTCGACCTGGCCGGACTTGGCTGCCTGAACGGCGCCCTTCACGTCCATGGTCACCGTGCCCAGACGGGGGTTCGGCATCAGGCCACGCGGGCCGAGGATCTTACCCAGACGACCGACCAGCGCCATCATGTCCGGGGTCGCAATGCAGCGATCGAACTCGATTTCACCGTTCTGGATCTTCTCGGCCAGATCTTCCGCACCGACGACTTCCGCACCGGCTGCCTTGGCTTCTTCAGCCTTGGGGCCACGAGCGAACACGCCAACGCGCAGGGTCTTGCCCGTGCCGTTCGGCAGCGAGATCAGACCACGGACCATCTGGTCGGCATGGCGGGGATCGATACCGAGGTTCAGCGCGATTTCGATCGTCTCGTCGAACTTCGCCTTGGCATTGCTCTTTACCAGAGCGACGGCAGCGGCCAGATCGTACTGCTTGTCAGTGTCGACCGTAGCGCGGGCAGCGTTCAGCCTCTTGTTCTTGGCCATAGGATCAGCCCTCCACCACGTTCAGACCCATCGACTTGGCCGAACCGGCCAGCATGCGCACAGCGCCGTCGATGTCATTGGCGTTCATATCCTTGAACTTCTCTGCAGCGATCTCGCGCAGCTGCGCGGTCGTGACAGAACCGACAGCGGCAGCCTTGCCGACCGTCTGGCTGCCCTTGGAGACCTTGGCGGCCTTGAGCAGGAAGTAGGTGTTCGGCGGGGTCTTGGTGACGAAGCTGAACGTACGGTCTGCATAAGCCGTGATGACAACCGGGATCGGCATGCCGGGCTCGAGAGTCTGCGTCTTGGCGTTGAACTCTTTGCAGAACTGCATGATGTTCAGGCCGCGCTGACCCAGGGCCGGACCGACTGGCGGCGAAGGATTCGCCTTGCCTGCCGGGATCTGCAACTTGATGTAGCCAACAACTTTTTTGGCCATATCCGGGACTCCTCAATGGTTTGCCCGAACCGCGGTTCCAGTGAGGCGTTACCGATCCTGCGATCGCACCGCCTCTCCCGCGTTCCGAATGGGAGCGGCCCCTTACCGCCCCGCAGACGGGGCTGTCAAGTCTTTCGTGAGCGGCGAGACCGCAGGGGTAGGCTTAGCTACCGGGGCCACACCTGTCAGATTGCGGTCCTGTGGCCCTGTACGCGTGTCCACATCACCTGCAGGACGCGGATGGTGCAGACCGTCATATTGCAACACACCGAACGGATCGATCGATTTGACGGAAGGCAGGGCCGCGCGATCCCAGCCCCCGCCCAGAGCCTTGATCAGTCTGACGCTCGCCTGCAGCTGGATGGTCTGCGCCTGAACCGCATCGACGCGCGCCACAAGGGCTGCCTGCTGCGCCACAACCACATCGAGATAGTTGGTCAACCCACCCGTATACAGCGCCATGGTCATACGCTGCGTACGCAGGGCGGCATCGACCGCCTCGGTCTGCTGCCTCTGCTGATCCGCAAATGCGGCCGTCTGGGACAGGCCGTCCTCGACGTCCTGGAAAGCCGACAATACCGTCGAACGGTAATGATCCGCGCTCTCGCGATACTGCGCCCAGGCCCGCTGCAGCGCCGCACGACGCAAACCGCCGGTAAAGAGCGGCTCGACCGCCTGCACACCGTAGCTCCACATCGAGTTGCCAAGGCTGGCAAGGTCGAAGCCGTTATTCATGAAGCCACCGTTCAGACTGAAGGTGACATCGGGGTAGAAAGCGGCGCGCGCCACACCGATCGCCCGGCTGTTGGCAGCAAGATTGCGTTCGGCAGAAGCAATGTCCGGACGTCGCTCGAGAAGCTGGGAGGGCAGCCCTGCCGGAATACGCAGGGTTGCGTAAGGCAGCGAGGGCCCCTTGGCCGGAGTGATGTGGAAACTGCCCGGAACGGTATTGACCATGACCGCAATGGCATGTTCGAGCACCTGACGCTGCGCCCTAACATTGCTCTGAGCAGCCATGGTGGCGAAAAGCTGGTTTTCGGCACGCGAAACGTCGAGTCCGGCCGCAATCGCCCCGGCCTGACGCAGGCGCGTGATTTTTACTGCCGTCTGATAATAGCTGATCGAGTCGTCATAGACGGCATATTGCGCATCGAGCCCACGCAAACCGAGATAGTTCGACGCCAGCTCCGCTTCGAGCATCAGACGCAGATTGGCGTAATCGGCAGCACTCGCCTGCGCCATGTTCTTCTGCATACGTGTCGAATTGCGGATGCGACTGAAGAAATCGGGCTCCCATGTCGCAGCACCGCTATAGAACACGCTCGATTCAGTCGTGGGCGAATTGGCATTGGCCCCACGCCACAGACGGGTGAGCGATGTCTTGTTGTTCGACATGCCTGCCGAGCCATTGAGCTGCGGTGCAAGCTGGGCTTCCGTCTCACGCGCGATGTCGCGTGACTGGGTGAAGATTTCGGCCTGGGCCTGAAGGTCCGGATTCGACGCCAGCATTTTTTCTTCAAGGGCGTTCAGCTGGGGGTCGTGAAAGACCTCCCACCATTTGCCCTTGGGCACATCATCGGCGGGCCTGCCGTCCACGAGGACGCCCTTCCCTTTCCATCCATCGGGATAGATGAATTTCGGGGCTTCGTATTTCGGGGCCAGATCGCAGCCCGAGAGTAGCGTCAGGCAGAATACGGCCCCGGCAATGCCACCGCGCAGGGCACGGCGTGTGGAACGTGCCCTCATCGACGCGCCCCGTTCTCGTTGCTTCCGCCGTCATCGTCTTCTGCTGCGTGCAGACGCGGCGCAGGCGCCACATTCTTGCGCGGGGCTGCCGTCACATCGTTATAGCCACGTGTCGCTGCCACCACCTTGACCTCATCCCCTTCCAGCATGTCGGCCGTCGGATTGGCCACAATCTGATCCTTGGCAGAAACACCGCCCAGAATCTGGATCGTCATTCCATAATTGATGCCGGTCTTCACGTCGATCAGATGAACATGATTGTCGATGACCGTGGCCAGCTGCGTGCCCTGGGCACGGAAAATCAGACTGTTGACCGGCACGATCAGCACGCCCGGCTCGCCCGGTGCCGTGAAATGGGCTGTCGCATAGGAATCCGGCCAGAGAGATCCGTCCTTGTTATCCAGCTCAAGCTCGGTCGTCACCGTACGCGTAGCGGCATTGAATGCCTGTGCCGTGGCAAGGAAGCTCGCATCGTACACGCGCCCCGGGAACTGAGGCAGGGTCAGCTTGGCTGCCAGCTTGTCCGAAATCACCGCGGCGTAATCCTGCGGGACTGCAACGAACACGCGCATACGGTGCGTATCGGCCACGGTGAACAGTTCGGACGCGTTGCCGCGTGCGTTCACATCACCACCACCTGCATTGACGTAATCGCCCACATTGACGAGACGCGATGTCACGATGCCATCGAAGGGCGCCACGATACGCTTGAAGTTTTCCAGCGCCTCATAACGCTCCACTTCATGCTGTGCCTGGTCGACCTGCGCCTTCTGCGCCGCCGCATTGGCTGCCTGAACGTCGACCTCCTGACGGGACACCGCCTGCGTATCGCGCAGGTCCGCCCAGCGCTTGGCTGTAATTACAGCCAGTTTGTAGCGTGCAAGTACCACGTTGTAGTTGGCCTTTGCGGCCTCGTACTGCGCATCGAGGCTCGGCGTACTGATCTCGGCAAGAAGCTCGCCCGATTTCACATGGGCACCGTAATCCTTGTACCACATCTTCACGTAGCCGGAGACCTGCGCATAGATTGGCGCCTGATACCAGGCTGCCAGATTGGCAGGCAGGTCCAGATGACGCACTTCAGGGCCGGGCTGAGGGTTGATCAGGCTGACACGCGCGCGCGCGTTGTCGTCGGCCTCTTCGCGCAGGGTGCTGTAATGCATCGAGCGCCCGATAATGCCCCAGGCGGCGATGAGAACCGCCACGCCCAGAACGATCAGGATGATAAGGCGGCCCCGCTTGCGGTTGTGCTCGGCACCTGTTGTCGGGTGCTGGGTCATGCGTGGGCTCCCTCATCTCCGCGTTCACGCGGCTTTCTGTAATGGACAATGGCAAAAACACAGGGGACGAACAGGAGCGTCGCCGCGGTTGCAACAATTAGACCGCCGATCACGGCCTTGCCGATCGGCGCGTTATCGGAATTGCTCATGGACATCGGCACCATGCCGATAATCATGGCGAGCGCTGTCATCAGCACGGGGCGCATACGCTCGTAACCTGCTTCGAGCGAGGCCCTAAGCGCATCGCCATGGACCTCCATACGCTCACGCGCGAAGGACACCACAAGGATGGCATTGGCCGTGGCGGTACCCATGCACATGATCGCACCGGTCAGGGCTGGCACGGAAAGCGATGTATGCGTCAGGAACAGGCTCCAGGCGATACCGCCAAGCGCTCCAGGCAGCGCCGTGATGATCACGAACGGATCGAGCCAGGACTGGAAGTTCACGACGATGATCAGATAGACGAGCGTGATCGACATCGCGAGACCGACGATCAGCTGCGAATACGCATCTGTCATGGTCACCGCCTGACCGCGCACCACAAGATGCGAGCCGCGCGGCAGCTCGGACTTCATGGAATCCGCAACGCGCTGGACCGATTTGGCGACTGTGCCGAGATCGATATCCTCATTGGAAGCGTAAATGTCGAAGACGGGCATGATGTTGTAATGCGCGACTTCGGCAGGTGTGCCTGTCTGTTCGATCTGCGACAGCGCACCGAGAAGCTGCGGCTGCACATTGGTCGGATTACCATCGCCCCGATCGACCGGCACGGTCTTCAGATCGTTGAGTGTCTGGAGATAATTGGCCGGCGTCTGCACGTCGATCAGCTGCGCCACGCCGGAACTGTTCAGGTAATAGACCTGACCGACCTGCGCGCTGCCCGAGAGCACCACAAGCGCGTTCTGCGCAATATCCTGCTCCGTGATACCGGTACCCAGAGCAAAGCTGCGCTTGGCATTGATGCTTAGCGTCGGCTGGGTCATGGGCTGCTGGATGGCAACATCGGTAATGCCCGGAATGGACGCGAGCTTGCGTCGCAGCTTCTTGGCGAAGGCGAAATTGCCGTACAGGTCGCGCCCGACCACCTGCACATCAAGTGGCGCCGGAAGACCGAAATTAAGGATCTTTGCCGTCAGATCGGCAGGCTGGAATGTAACCTGCGTTCCGGGAAAGGCCTCGATCAGCCCAGCGCGTATCTTGCGGCGATATTCGGCGGTCGGGCTCTCATCGTTCTTCAGCGAAACCGTGATGTCGCAGTCTTCCGTTCCCACTGTGGGCGTCGGAATGAAAGCCTGATTGAGCTGGGAGAAAGGAAGACCGCAATTGTTCAGCACGGCATCGATCTGGCCGGGCAGGATCTCGTGCATCTTCTTTTCGATCAGCACAGAGATCTTGCCGGATTCCTCAAGGCGCGTTCCGATCGGTGCGCGCATATGGAGCTGGAGCGTGCCGGATTTGATTTCAGGAAAGAAATCCTCGCCGACGAAGAAATAAAGACCCGAAGAAAGGATCGATACCCCCATGAAGAACGGGACGAATTTCTTTCTTTCCGCGATCAGCCCGGAGAGTACGATTTTATAGCGCTCGCGAAAGCGGAAAAACCCGCTCTCGAAGCCGCGCTGGAAACGTCCGAAGAAGCCCGGCTCCTTGCCGTCATCACCATGCGCATGGGCAGCAACCTGAGCTGCCAGCATCCAGTTGGCCATGGTCGGCACCAGCGTTCGCGACAGGATGAACGAGGCGATCATGGCGAAGATAATGGCCTCGGCCATGGGCATGAACAGCCAGCCCGCCACACCGGTCAGTTCGAAGAGCGGCAGCCAGACGATACAGATACAGGTCGTCGAGACGAAAGTCGGGATAACAATCTGGTTGGCGGCATCGATGATGGCCATTTCCAGATCCTTGCCCATCTCGAGATGGGCATCGATATTCTCGATCATGACGGTGGCGTCATCGACGAGAATACCGACCGCCAGCGCAAGACCGCCCAGCGTCATCACGTTGATGGACTGACCGGCAAG
Source organism: Asaia lannensis NBRC 102526 (assembly GCF_024054035.1). GTDB lineage: Bacteria > Pseudomonadota > Alphaproteobacteria > Acetobacterales > Acetobacteraceae > Asaia > Asaia lannensis. The sequence continues at coordinate 195,599 of NZ_JAMXQU010000004.1, read as the reverse complement.
ACTGAGCCCGATGACCGAACAGAGAATGGCCAGCGGAATGGAAGTCGCAACGATAAGGGTCGAGCGCCACGAACCCAGAAAGAGCAGCACGGCCAGCGATGTCAGCAGGGCGGCGATGATCATTTCGCGCACCACGTCCTCGACCGAATCCTTCACGAAGCCGGATGCATCGGTCAGGATCTTGATGCTCGTGCCCTTGGGCAGCGTTTCGATCACCTGAGGCAGCAGCTTTTTCACACCGGCCACGACATCGAGTGTCGAGGCATCGCCGCTTTTCATGATGACCATCATGACGGCCTGACGGCCCTTCACCAGCACCATATTGGCCTGTGGCGGACCGCCGCGATGCACATGAGCCACATCGCGCAGATAGACCACGGCATTGCCCACCTGCTTGATCGGCAGGTTGTTGAAGGTCTCGACCTCTCGCGGCTGGGCGTTGGTGCGCACCATGTAATCGAACGGCCCGATACGCTGATCGCCTGCGGGCAGCACGATATTCTGCTTGTTCAGCGCCGTACTGACATCCACCGCCGACAGGTTATGCGCCATCAGCTTGGAAGGATCGATATCGACCGTGATATAGGGCGCAAGACCGCCATAAGGGTTCGGGATCGACACGCCGGGCACCGAAATCAGCTGCGGTCTGATCAGATTGGACGCCATGTTGTACAGTTCGGACCCGTTCAGGTTATCCGAATTGATCTGCAGCGTAAGCACCGGCACGGATGAGGCATTATAGGCCAGAATAAGCGGTGGGGTCGCTCCGGTCGGCAGCTGCTTGATGACCGTCTGCGACACAGACGTGATCTGTGTCTGCGCGACGGAGGTATCGGTCCCGGGCTGGAAATAGACCTTGACGATACCGCGACCGTAATAGGATCCGCTCTCGATATGCTCGATATTGTTGACGGTGGTGGTCAGGGTCCGTTCGTAATAATAAACGACGCGGCCCGACATATCCTCCGGCATCAGTCCCAGATAGGACCAGACAATCGCCACGACGGGAATATTGATGTTCGGAAAGACGTCGGTCGGTGTCTTGATGACCGATCTGACGCCGAAAATCACGATGAAGATGGACAGGACAACGAAGGTATAGGGCCGCTTCAGCGCGGTAACGACAACCTGGTTCATATAGTCATCCCGTAACCCAGCATGGAGGCCGCTCTTCGCCTGAGCTCAAACCCCGGCATGAGGAGTCCCCATCCGTTTCCCGATATCATCAAGGAGATTCCTTTTCCTGTTACGGCCAGAAATACAAATACCCCGGGGGGCGACAAGGAAAATTCCTTTTAAGTTCCGTTCTGGAACGACCTTTCATCGCTCTGTCACATAGCGCAAGCCCATCCCGAGCCTGTCCCGCACGTCTCTCCCTGCCCTGGAGGGAGAGGCAATACGGGACAGCTCAGGCAGCTTCGGGGTCGACCGATACCTGAAACACCATATCGAAAGCGCAGCCCGGCGCCTCAGCCGGTCCGTCTCCATCGGTGATGGCCAGTTCGACACCATGCAGCCTCAGAATGGCCATGACGAGACTGAGCCCGAGCCCGCTTCCGGGCACGTGGCGGCTTTTGTCCGACCGGTAGAAACGTCCGAGAACGGCTTCTCGTTCCGCCTCCGGAATACCGATACCGGTATCAGCCACACGCAGATGAATCACACCCGGCCCCGGAATGGCGGAAACCGTCACACGCCCACCGGATGGTGTGAATTTCATGGCGTTATCGAGCAGATTGGCCAGAACCTCGACCAGAAGATCGCGATCGCCGAAGGTGACCATCGTTTCAGATGTCCGCTCCACAGCCCGGCCCGGGCCTGTCACTGCCGAGGTGGTCGGTACCGTATTGGTCAGTTCCAGCCCGTTGGTCTCGGCAATCGGCTCATAAAGATCGACGATATCGGCCACGAGATCGCCCAGATCGACCAGCGCGAAACCCGCCCGTCGACGGCCGTTCTCGATCTCGCCAATGCGCAGAAGTGCCGTAATGACGGAAAAACACTGGTCGAGATCCATCGTCGCGCGCTCGATCACCGAATTCAGATACTCGGCATCGTGCGGACTTGACGTGGCACGCTCCAGCCTTGCCCTGACACGCGACAGGGGCGTGCGCAGATCATGGGCAATATCGTTACCCACATCGCGTATCTCATCCATCAGATATTCGAGCCGGTCGAGCATACGGTTGACCGAGCCTGCGAGACGCTCAAGCTCGTCACGCTCACGTGCCGCAGGCAGACGCTCATGCACATCGCCCTGCATGATACGGTCGATCGCCTCATGCATGGTTTTCACCCGCGCCAAGGCACGATGGCTGAGCACCACGCCAGTCAGCAGAGCAAACATGACTACAGGAAACACGGAGAGCAACGCGCCGCGCCTGATCATGAAGTGCAGTTCGGACAGAAGATGGAGCGAATGGGCCAAAACCAGAATACGGCCGCCCGGCACCTTCACGGCCAGAAAACGCATCTCGTACGGCGCATCGTCGGTTGGTGAGAGCGTCAGACGATGCACCTTGCCATCGACGGCCAGACCCTCGGGCCACGTTTTGAGGTCGCCCGCGATATGATGATAATGCCCGTCGAACAACCCGACCCAGTTGATGACGACACGCAGCTCGTTGCTGGCGCGTTCGCGCACCTGATATTCCAGCCTCTCGGGTGTTTCCTGCACCAGAACCTCGGCTTCCCGATGCAGGATGCCGCTCGACCGTTCGGCCTCGAAATGCGTCATCTGCACGAAAAGCAGAACGAACTGCAGCACCATGCCGCCGATGATGGCGGCCACGAAAGCCAGCGTCAGTCGGAATGTGGCCGTACGGAAAACGCCAAAGCGCGGATTGTCAGAGAGCGACACGCAGCATGAACCCCGATCCCCGGATACTGTGGATCAGCGGTGTTTCCCCTGCCCCATCGACCTTGCGTCTCAGCTTGCCGATATGGACGTCGACAAGATTGGTCTGCGGAATGAACCGGTAATTCCAGACATCCTCGAGCAGCATGGTGCGCGTCAGCACCTGATTGGGCCTGCGCATCAGATATTCCAGCAGACGGAACTCGCGTGGCAGCAGCTCGATATCGCGCCCCTCACGCGTAACGGTACGATCGATCAGATCCATGTCGAGCGGCCCCACACGCAGGGTGGTCGCGCGCGTGTCGTTGGGGCGCCTGAGCAGCGCCTCGATACGCGCCACAAGCTCATCCATGGCGAAAGGCTTCGTGAGATAATCGTCACCCCCCGCCTTGAGTCCCGTCACACGGTCATCGACCGCAGAAAGGGCGGAAAGCACCAGCACGGGCGAGTGAACATTCTGGTTACGCAGCTTCTCGATCACCGAAAGCCCATCGAGCAGCGGCAACATGCGGTCGAGCACCATCAGATCGAACGTCTCGCTCGTCGCAGCCTCCAGCCCGGCCTGACCGGTCGAAACATGGGAAACGGCAAAGCCGCGCGCAGCCAGTTCCTCAACCACTTCTTTCGCCAGTGTATCGTCATCCTCGACGAAAAGGATACGGGCCTTGGAAGGCGCATCGGGCAAAACAGAAGAGAGACTTTGTTCTGGTGTCATGCTGTCAGTTCTGCCTAAAGCCGCCCGGTTTCGATAGTAAATTTCGCTTAAAGCTCATCCAGTGCTTCAAGGTCGTCGTCCGGAACCTGTCCGTCAAGTCCGCGCAGCTTGCGTCCCAGAACGCGGGTACGCCGTCTCGCTTCCTCGATCGTGTTGCTCATGGCCCCCGCACCGCGCGACAGCTTCTCCAGAACGCCATCCATACGCAGCATTTCCTGACGGGTCAGACCCAGAAGCCGCGCGATGGCATCGGTACGCTCTTCCAGAGAAAGGGTTACATAACCGAGATGGACTGTGCGAAGCAGCGCGGGAATGAGAGACGGCCCCATGACGATCACGCGATGCACACGCCCGACTTCATCGATCAGCCCCGGTATGCGCGCGACCTCCATGTAGAGCCCATCGGTGGGCAGATAGAGCACGGCGAACTCGACCGTCAGCGGTGGATGGATATATTTTTCGGCAATCTTGCGCGCCTCAAGACGCACGGCATTATCGAGCGCACGGCGTGCGATACGCTCTGCGCCCTGATCGGCGCGATCCACAGCATCGATCAGACGCTCATAGGCCTCGGTCGGAAATTTGCTGTCTATAGCCAGACGGGGCGGTGTCGCGCTGCGTACCGGCATGCGCAGCGCGAACTCGACCACTTCGCCACCATCGCCGATCCGGTAATTGCTGTCGTAGGAGCCTGTGGGCAGGATATCGTCGAGTATGGCGCGCAGCTGCGCCTCTCCCCACCCGCCACGCGTTTTCACATTGCCGAAAAGACGCTTCAGATCGCCAATCTGCGCCGTGACCGCGGACACTTCGCCAATCGCCTTTTGCATCGCAGAAAACTGCTCAACCACGCGCTGGAATGAGGTCTGCATCTGCTTTTCGACGGTGACATGAAGCTGCTCGCTGACCGAGGCCCTGATCTGCACCAGCTGTTCCGCGTTTTCGCGCATCATGTCACGCAGCATCTCGGCCTGAGCGAGACGTGTCTCGGCAATTTCCTGACCGAGGCGATGGCTCAGCGTGGCGAGGCGATCGGTCACATCGCTGCGCTGCTGCTCCAGACGGGCAGATAAGGCACGCTCCATCTCCATCAACGATTTGCGCTGGAAGTCGAGCCCGCTACCGCGTTCGGCGGCCTCGCGTTCGAGCAGCACATAGATACGGGACAAAAGATCGCGGTCCGTCCCGCGGCGCGACAGGCGGGACCAGAGAAAAACTGCAACAGCCAGCGCCAGAACAGCGACCAGCCAGGGGAAAAAACTGAAGAAATCCTGAGACAAAGCGGGCTCCGTGTTCTCCCCTCTCTATAGGAACGAATCAGGAATCGGAAAAGCCGTTTCCTGCAAACCCGGCACCTTCACAAAAAGAGGTGGCGGAACGAAAAAAGCCATGGAGAAGGATCGCAGGATCTCTCTCCATGGCTCGACAAGGCAACGTTCGATCAGGCGACGGCGCCGCCGGATGTGTCGTTAGTGGATATTGCCGTAAGACGCAGCGCCTATGCCGGGGCATGAGCAGGGATTACCCAACGGCACCTGGGTCGGCATCTTGCAGGTATAGATTCCGGCCTTGCAGGTATAACCATAGCCAACCACCTGCGTGCCCGGCGGCGTAGGCCCGGGTGCCGCAGTTCCCTCGCATGCTGCGAGCAGTAAAAGACCGGCGATACCGCCAAGAACACGGGCCGATCGCCTGATGGAAGTGGGTCGCGGCATGGTTTTACCTTTCCTGTTGCAGTTCGAGCCCAGATAAACCGGGATCATATGTGTCATTCCTTAAAACGACACGGAAACAAGGCAGATTTCAGGCGGTTTCGTCACGATATTGCGCAATGACCGCCTTGCAGAAAGCCGGCAGGTCGTTGGGGTTACGCGATGTAACCAGATTGCCGTCCACCACGACTTCACGGTCCACCCAGTGTGCGCCTGCGTTGAGCAGGTCCGTATGGAGCGATGGCCAGGAGGTGAGCGTACGCCCCTTAACTCCCCCAGCCTCGATCAGTGTCCATGCCCCGTGACAGATGCTCGCAATAGGCTTGTTCTGGGCCACGAAACCACGAAGAAACGCGACCGCAGCTTCGTCGATACGCAGGGCATCTGGATTGGTGGTGCCGCCCGGAAGAACGATACCCGCAAATTCCATGTCGGCAGCTTCACCGACGCTTGCATCGACATTGAGTGTTGCGCTCGGGTGAACGTCGCCCTTCATGGCCTGGATTTCTCCCTTGTGGGGAGACACCAGCACGGTTTTCAGCCCTGCTGCTTCGAGCGCACGCCGGGGCTCGACAAGCTCGCATTCCTCGACCCCGTTCGTGGCGAGAATGGCAACACACTGGCTCATGACATACTCCTCCGATCCGATGCGCCATCGCTCCGTCATTCCGGTGTGACCCGGAAATACAGAGCCGCGTATCGGCACATGACGATTCAGCCATGACGCAGACAGTGAGCCCGGGTTCGAAAATTAACCGCGCCATTCCAGCTCCGCACCGCGGCCCGGAGCCCGGTTTCAACACTCGCGGAGACAGGACGCGGGACGGATAACGAGACGATCCGTCCTAGTGTCGCGATGCGATGGCGCGTCCCGCAGCCACACCGCTGGACCAGGCCCACTGGAAATTATACCCGCCCAGCCATCCTGTTACGTCCACGGCTTCCCCGATCGCGAACAGCCCCGGAACGTCGCGCGCTTCCATCGTTTTGGAGGAAAGGGCACGTGTGTCGATTCCGCCCTTCATGACCTCCGCCTTGGCATAGCCTTCCGTTCCCGAAAGCCTGGGTCGCCATGCCGTGATCTGTGCAGCGAGCATGGCAATACGCTTGTCCGGCAGGTTGGCCAGCGTGCAGTCGAGATCGGACAGGCTGTTGGACGCGATATGGCGGGCGAGACGCTGTGGCAGATCGGCCAGCAGCGACGCGGGCTCTGCCCGGGGCCGTGCTTTCTTGATGGCTCCAAGGACGTCGCGCGCGTCCTTGCCGGGCATCATGTCGATCAGCGGCGCATCGAGCGGGCCCTGCTGATAGGAAGATATCTGCAAGATTGCAGGGCCAGACAGACCGCGATGGGTAAACACCATTCCATCGGTAAAGCCTGTCTTACCGAAACTGGCACGCACCGGCAGCGACACACCGGCCAGATCGGGCAAGGGTGTTTCGAGGGTCAGCGGAACGAGTCCCGGCATTGGCTGAACCACATCGAGGCCGAACTGGCGCGCCAGACGCAGGGAAAGATCACTGGCCCCAAGTTTGGGGATCGACAGGCCGCCTGTTGCAAGCACGAGATTACGGCCGCGTATCTCGCCGCGATCGGTCTGCACACAGAATACGTCACCCTGGCTGACAGCCTGGATGCGCGTATCGAGATGAAGCGCACAACCTTCCGCCTCACGCAGCAGAAGGGTCACGATATCCCGGGCGGATTCCGCACAGAAAAGCTGACCCTCTGCCTTTTCCTGCCAGCCTATACCGTGACGCTCGACCAGAGCCAGAAAGTCGCGCGGGGTATAGCCGGCAAGCGCCGAGCGCATGAAATGACGATTGGCTGAAAGGAAATTCTCGGCACGCGCATCGAGATTGGTGAAATTGCAGCGGCCGCCGCCCGATATCAGGATCTTGCGGCCCGGTTCTGCCGAATGGTCGAGCACCGCCACCGATGCCCCACCCTTGCGTGCCGTGGCTGCCGCCATGAGACCGGCAGCCCCTGCCCCCAGAATGACGGCATCGTAGATAGGGTTCATTAATTGTTCCGGAAGTTCAGAAATCAAGATCGGCGTAATGCGCAGGCGGATTGAACCCGTTCACCCTGTCATTGAGCAGCGAGCGGAAGCTGGGACGTGATTTCATGCGCGCATACCAGTCCTTCGCAGCAGGTGCCTTGGACCAGTCGATATCGCCGATATAATCGAGGCAGGACAAATGGGCGGCGGCGGCAAAATCGGCCATCGAAAGCATGTTGCCCGCCAGCCACTGACGCGTCTCTGCCAGCCAGCCGATGTAATCGAGGTGAAAGCGCATATTGGCATAACCCGCACGCAGGGCCGTCCCATCGGGATTGCCGCGCCCCGCGAGACGCTTGTCGACCTTCTCTCCCAGCAGATTGCGCGATACCTCATGGCCGAACTTGCCTTCGAACCACGCCATCAGACGGCGCACCTCGACACGCTCTGCCAGGGTGCGCCCCATGAGTGGTGTGTCGGGATAGGCCTCTTCAAGGTACTCGCAGATCACCCAGGCATTCGGAATCGACAGCCCGTTTTCCTCGACGAGAAGCGGCACGTCGCCCGCCGGATTGAGCGCAAGATAATCGGGGCGGTTTTCCCAGACCTTTTCCGTCTTGGGCTCATAGGGTAACCGTTTCTCGGCGAGAACGAGCCTGACCTGACGGCTTTGCGGCGAGAGCGGCAGATGATAGAGAATGCGCATGCAGCATTCTTATCCGTCTGCCCGGTCGTGAAGCAAGAGAGCTGCATCGCTCCATCGCCCCTATTTCGACCCTGAGCCTGCAGAGCACCCCCACAAGATGACAGACCAGACGAACAGCGCCGAAACAGAGTTCGCCCCCAGTGAGGCTGCTGCCGGTCATGCGCCTGCCAGTCACGCTTCTACCAGTCACGATCCTGCCGGTCACGCTCCGGCCAATCCTGTCCCCATGCGTATCAGGGCGCGCGGACGCTCCTTTCTGGCGCTGGTGCTGTCCCCCGAAGCCCCGCTCGCGGACTGGCTGACAGGCCTTGACGCCCAGATCGCGCGTTCGGTCGGCTTTTTCGCCGGACGGCCCGTCATACTCGATCTTGGACTGGTAGCGCAGGATACCGAAGGGCTGGACGCACTTCAGGAAGCCCTGACTGCACGCGGGATCCATATGATCGGCCTTGAAGGTGCCGATCGCAGCTGGACACAGCTCGAGACCTGGGACTGGCCCGCTACGCTCGAAGGCGGACGCGCCAGCGGCGCAGTCGATTTCCCCGAAGCAGAGACCGACGCTCCTGCGCCAGAGCTGGCCATCCCGGAACGGGCCGAAAGCCTGATCGTCGATCGCGCCATACGTTCTGGACAGAGCATCATGCATCTCGATGGCGATATTATCGTCATCGGCTCGGTCGCATCGGGGGCAGAACTGATCGCCGGGGGCTCCGTGCATGTTTACGGCGCCTTGCGTGGCCGCGCCATTGCGGGCGTTGGCGGCCAGCCGGGCGCACGCATCTTTGCCAGCCGCATGCAGGCAGAACTGCTCGCCATCGATGGATTCTATATGATCGCCGAGGAAATGGAGGCAGCGCTTTACGACCAGCCTGCCCAGGCCATGCTGAGCGATGACCGGGTGAGCGTGATAAAACTGGGCTGAATGGAACTATTTGCGCCTAGCCGATTGCGGCGTGTACCCATTCGTCATTAGTATTGAAATCATTCGCATGATCACAAATGCGTCGGTATCCGTCAAAGTTCTAGTGGAGCGCACATGGCTAAGGTGCTGGTAGTCACATCCGGTAAGGGCGGGGTCGGCAAGACGACCACGACGGCAGCACTGGGTGCCGCGCTCGCTCAGTCGGGTCAGAATGTCGTGGTGATCGATTTCGACGTCGGTCTGCGAAACCTCGACCTCGTCATGGGTGCCGAGCGGCGCGTCGTGTTCGATTTCATCAATGTCGTTCAGGGCGATGCGAAGCTTGCCCAGGCGCTGATCCGCGACAAGCGCTGCGAGACCCTCTCGATCCTCCCTGCGTCGCAGACACGCGACAAGGATGCCCTGACCGCTGAAGGCGTGGCCAAGGTCATCGAAGAGCTGCGCGAAAAATTCGACTGGATCATCTGCGACAGCCCGGCCGGTATTGAGCGTGGCGCACAGATGGCCATGTATCATGCCGATGTCGCTGTCGTCGTGACCAATCCGGAAGTCAGCTCGGTACGCGACAGCGACCGCATTATCGGCATGCTCGACAGCACCACCGAAAAGGCCAAGAACGGCGAGAAGGTCGAGAAGCATCTTCTCATGACCCGCTACGACCCGTCCCGTGCCGCCAGAGGCGAGATGCTCAACACCGAGGACGTGCTCGAAATTCTGTCAATCCCGCTGCTCGGCATCATTCCCGAAAGCGAAGAAGTGCTTCGCGCATCGAATGTGGGGGCTCCCGTTACGCTGTCGAACCCGGAATCCGCTCCGGCGCGTGCCTATTTCGATGCAGCACGTCGCCTTCAGGGCGAGAAGATCGAGATCCAGGTTCCGCTTGAGCGCAAGGGCATCCTCGACTGGCTGTTCAAGAAGAGGGTCGCATGAGCCTGTTCGGTTTTCTCACGAAGCGCAACACCAGCGCTGTCGCACGCGATCGCCTCCAGATCCTGCTGGCCCATGAGCGCACGGGAAATGGCAACTCGGAACTGATCAATCAGTTACATCGTGAGATCCTCGAAGTGATCAAGCGTCATGTGGCGGTCGATCAGGACAAGGTTCAGGTCAAGCTCGATGGCGGTCTCGACGGGTGCTCGATGCTCGAAATCGATATCGAGATGCCGCAGATCGACAAGGATACACGACGCCTGTCCTGAGATAACAGGATGGCGCAAAGACTGGAGACAGGGTTTGAGCGGTTTTTTCGGTTCGATGATCAATTCTGCCCTCGGATCCGTGGGCGACAAGCTCAAGGACAAGCTGGGCGGAAGCATCGGTGAGTATCTCACCAGCGAACAGGGCATCCAGACCCTTGTCGAGCAGGCCCGCCGTGCTGGTCTGGAAGACAAGGTACGCTCGTGGATTGGCTCCGGCGAGAATCTGCCGATCACCGCTGACGAGCTTCGTGCGCTGCTCACTGACGAACAGGTCCAGATGCTCGTCTCGAAAACCGGTCTTCCGGCAGGGGCCCTGCTCCCGGCCCTCGCCCAGTTTCTGCCTGGTGTCGTCGACCATCACACGAGTGAGGGCGACCAGCCAACCACTACAGGCTGATTTCTGCCCTCGGGCAGTGCCTGCTTATCTCAACGAAAGCCGGATCGGACCCCCGATCCGGCTTTCGTCGTTTTAGCCCCCCGATTTTCCCGGCACGGCATTCAGCGGCACCCCGGGTACGACGGGGAAACGGATCAGCAGATAAGGCGGTCTGCGCCGGTTCTGCCCCTCATTGAACGATGGCAGCCGGTTCCACTGGCCCAGCGTGCAATAGATCCAGTCATGAGTCGCGCAGATACCGTCCGGAGACAGAATGCGCGAATCTCTGACCGCTATGGAAAAAGCCCCGTCGGGATCACGACGCAAAATGCAGTCATGCTCGTAATTCGTCGTGTACAGATGCCCGAGATGGTCGAAACACAGCCCGTCTGCTGTCCCCTTCTCTCCCTCATCGCGTACCTGCCCGCCAAGCGCTTCGTCATCGAGGCTCTGGTCTGCGAGGATACGGGTCGGAATACTGTACAAACGCCGGCTGGTCAGGGGAGCATAATAAAGGCGCGATTCATCCGGCAGGAGCGCAATACCGTCTGCACCACCCGACACCATCTGGGGATGATGGGGAATATAACGCCTTGGCTCACCCTCGACGATGGCCATGAAGCCCGATACGGGCTGGGTCGATGGATGATGGGCCAGAACGCGCTTCGTGCGTCCGGTCGCAATATCGGCCACAATCAGGGCAGGCTCGGTGCCGAAAGATGAGTCCGTCACGAACACGGTGCCTTTCACCCCGACAGACAGGGCGACACGCAGATCGTTCATATGGCTGTTCGCAAGCATGACCGGCGCTTCGAGCAGTATTTTATGAACGACACTGTTACTTGCCGGGTCGATGCACAGAATTTTGGCAGCCCCCTGGGGGATATCGTGACCTGCCAGCTTCCCGTCATCGATCACCCATAATCGCCCCGCGGAATCATGAGCGATACCATGGACCGACATGAGACGGTCCTCGGGCGCACGCTCCGAAGGCAGGCTCAAGGCTGCGGAGGGGTAAGGTACAACAGTGCCGTCCCTGATTTCACCAAGCGTCGCCCCGGCATGATTATCGGCGTGGCGCGGAAAACTGACGAACATCCGTCCATCGGGCAAGACCGCTACGCCCGACGGGCCCGGACCGACAAATTCGGCGACGATATCGAACGTGCCTGACGATCCAGTACCGTCATCGGCATTACCTGCCGCCTGAGTCGGACCTGCAAGACCGAGGACCGGGGCGCAGGAGGCAGCAGTGAGAAAAGACCGGCGTTTCATGAAAGCGACCTCGGCTTTATCGGAGCGAACGGGAATGAAACGCCGTCAAGCCAGATGGGCTTCGCAGTTAAACGCTCTTTTATGGAACTATCCATTCTGGAACGGGGCACCCGCGCCCCTGTCGCCTTTTTGTCACAGTCTGCAACAAGGCTTGTTACCCCCTTATTAATCAGTTGTTATGTTATATCATACGAAATAGGAACGGAGACGATTTGTTCCGCACCCAGCCTGTTGGATAGTGATGATGTCTCCCCGATCCCTGTGGTCGACCAGCCTGTTCCTGTCTTGCTCGGTCATCGCCCTGACCCTGCCCGCCCGTGCCCAGAGCGCCGACATGGCGACGACAAGTGGCGTGGCGAAAAGCACGCCCGCCGTGTCCGGATCGGATACGAAAACAACGTCTCCCGGCAGCAGCAAAAGCGCCGCTGCCAGTTCCGATTCCCAGTCGCGTACCTCGTTCGACAGTTCAGGCGATAGCAAGGACGCGGGAGTCAATGCGACTCATGAGGAGCACATCCTCGTCAATGCGCGCCTCGACGAAATACGTTCGTCGCTGCAATCCTCGACCGGTGCGACCACCTATCGTTTCACGCGTCGTGATATCGAAAACAATCCGGGCGGCGATAACGCGCCGCTCAACACCCTGCTGCTTCAGGCGCCTGGCGTCGCACAGGACAGCTTCGGCCAGATCCATGTGCGCGGCGATCATAACGAGGTACAATTCCGCCTCGATGGCGTACAGCTGCCTGAAGGGCTGAGCGTTTTCGGTCAGGCGCTCATGACACGCTTTGCCCATTCTGCCTCGCTCACCACCGGCGCGCTGCCCAGCGAATACGGTTTCCTTCAGGCCGGTGTAATCGATATCACAACCAAGAATGGTAGTGCCGATCCGGGTGGTGATGCCTCGATCTATGGTGGTGCGCGCGACTATTTCTTCCCGTCACTGCAATATGGTGGCCATGCGGGGAAATGGGATTACTTCGCAACGGGCGATTTCGTTCATAACCGGGTCGGGGTCGAAAACCCGACATCGAGCTTCAACCCGATCCATGACCTGAGCAATCAGTACCATGCGCTGGGTCACCTGCGTTACACGGCGGACGAAGACACACGTATCAGCCTGACCGGCGGCGTTTCGAACGCGCAGTATCAGCTGCCCAACAATCCGGGCCAGCAGCGTCAGTTTGCCAATCCGAGCTTTCTCGATTCCTCCCTGTCCCAGCAGGTCTATGGCAGCGTCGACAGCGCCAGCCTGAATGAGCGCCAGAAAGAAATCACCGATTTCGGCATTCTCTCCCTGCAAAAGGACATGGGCAAGGTCAGCCTGCAGAGTTCGGTCATCGCGCGCTACTCATCGCTGGGCTATTCCCCCGATCCGCTTGGCGATCTGGTCTATAACGGGATCAGCCAGCACGCCGCACGTTCTGTCTTCTCAACGGGCTCGCAAACCGATGTGACATGGCACGCCAATCGACAGCATACGGTGCGTTTCGGCTATCAGGTCTATGTGGAGCGCAATACCTCCAAGACCGATTCCATCGTCTATCAGCAGACCGGTGCCGAGGATGACGGCACGCCGATCTATGATGGATCGACCACCAATGTGCATGATGGCAGCGGTCGTACAGGCTGGATGTATGGACTGTATGCGCAGGACGAATGGCGCCCCGTGCGCAATCTCACCATCAATTACGGTCTGCGCTTCGATGGTGTGGACGAGTACACCCATTCGAAACAGGTCAGCCCGCGTATCAATATTGTCTGGCGTGCATGGCGTGGCGGTGTGCTGCATGCCGGCTATTCGCGCTATTTCACGCCGCCGCCCTTCGAACTGGTCGCCAACACGTCGCTGGGCAAATATGTCGGCACCTCGAACGAGCCCCAGACACTCCAGAACAACACGGTGAAAGCCGAGCGCGATCATTATTTCGATGCCGGCGTGACGCAGTCTCTCCTGCCGGGCTGGCACGCCTCTTTCGACGCCTATGTGAAGCTTGCCAAGAACATGATCGATGAAGGCCAGTTCGGTGCGCCGATCATTCTCTCGGCTTTCAACTACCGCCGCGGTCAGGTGAACGGCTACGAACTCTCGACCAATTACGAACATGGTCCGCTCTCGCTTTATGGCAATGCCTCATGGTCGCGCGCCATCGGCAAGGACATCACCACTGCCCAGTGGACGATGGACCCGGATGACCTCGCCTATATCCAGCATCGCTGGATCCATCTTGATCATGACCAGCGCTGGACGGCCTCGGCAGGCGGTAGCTATTCCTTCTTCTATCGCACCGGCCACCCGACACGCGTTTCGGCATCGATGGTCTATGGCAGCGGCCTGCGTGCCGATGGCACCGTCCCCAACGGGCGCTCCGTGCCGATCTACGCCACGTTCAACCTCTCTCTGGTCCAGTCCTTCCGCGACCTGTTCCAAGTGCCCTTCCTCAAGCGCACCGAACTGCGTCTCGATGTCCTGAACCTGTTCGACAAGACCTATCAGATACGCGATGGCTCCGGCATCGGCGTCGGCGCACCCCAATACGGTCTGCGCCGCACAATCCTGACCGGCATTTCGCAACGCTTCTGATCGACGCCCCGGCCAACTCAGCAAAAAGGCCGGGCCTGAAACCCCCAGCACCCGGAGGCGACCGCCCTTGACGCTACAGGTTTCAACACCGGCCCCTAGGGGCATTCCATCCTGAGGATCGCGTCAGTCGATCAGAGGATAATGGCAGGCCACATCACGCCCGGTCTCATGCCGCAAGAGCACCGGTCTTTCGCGCGCACAACGCACTTGCGCGATCGGACAGCGTGGATGAAACCGGCATCCATCGGGTGGCGAAAGAGGGCTTGGAACATCGCCCTGCAGAGGCATGGCAAGACTTTTACCGGGCTGGGGCACAGCCTCAACGAGTGCACGCGTGTAGGGGTGGAGCGGCTGCGCCAGCAGGGAGAGGGTCTCTCCCTGCTCCACGATCGATCCCAGATACATGACCGCAACGCGGTCCGAAATCTGCCTGACGACAACGAGATCATGCGAAATGAACAGGCAGGCGAGATCCATCTCGGCCTGAAGTCGCCGTAACAGGTTGACGATCTGGGCCTGAACCGAGACGTCGAGCGCGGATACCGGCTCATCCGCCACAATTACCTGAGGAGAGAGCGCAATCGCGCGCGCTATATTGAGCCTCTGGCGCTGCCCGCCCGAAAGCGCTCCCGGATAGCGATCCAGAAAACTGCCCGACAGACCGACGCGCTCCAGCAGCGCGGTCAATATCTCTGGGGAAACCTTACGGCGATGAATGCGAAAAGGTTCAGCAAGCGCGCTGCCAATCGTCCAGCGCGGGTTGAAGGACGAGCCGGAATCCTGAAAAACCATCTGGATACGACTTCGCAGGCTGCGCTGTGCACGAGGCCTGAGCCGGGCAAAATCCTGCCCGTCAAAAAGCACGTGGCCTTCGTCAGGCCTGTCGAACCCCATCATCAGGCGGCCAAGCGTGGATTTTCCACATCCCGACTCACCGACTAGCGCCAAGGTCTCGCCACGTGCCACCGTTATGGACACGCCGTCGACTGCACGCAGCGCCTTGCCGTTGCCAAGACGATAGCTGCGCGACACGTTATCGGCCTTGAGAAGATCGGTCATGGGTAAAGCACGCAGGCAACCTCATGTGCTCCCTCCCCTGATGCGCCTGCAGATACCGCCCCGGCCCTGCGCATGGCAGGGCGTGTCTGACAGGGCAACGACACATGCGGGCAACGTGGAGCAAACACGCAACCGGAGGGACGGGTCTGTGGCGATGGAGGCGACCCGTCGATCACGGGAAGGGTGTCAGGGCGCGGGCCATCAAGGGGCGGTATGGCTCGCAGCAGGGCTTGTGTGTACGGATGCAGGGGCGCAGAGAGCACGGATGCCACCGGACCTGTCTCGATCACCACGCCCCCATAGAGCACCGCGACATCCGTACAGCTTTGCGCAACGACCCCCATATCATGAGTGATGAGCATGACGCTGGCCTCTCTCTCCCCGATTTCACGC
Source organism: Asaia lannensis NBRC 102526 (assembly GCF_024054035.1). Taxonomy (GTDB): domain Bacteria; phylum Pseudomonadota; class Alphaproteobacteria; order Acetobacterales; family Acetobacteraceae; genus Asaia; species Asaia lannensis. The sequence continues at coordinate 179,798 of NZ_JAMXQU010000004.1, read as the reverse complement.
AAAAGGGTAAGGATCTGCGCCTGAACGGTGACATCGAGCGCTGTCGTCGGTTCATCGGCAATCAACAGCTCCGGTTCGCATGAAATTGCCATTGCGATCATGGCGCGCTGGCGCAATCCCCCCGATAACTCGTGCGGAAAGCGCCGGGCTGTCTGTTCCGGCGATGGAACGCCCATACGGGCAAGCAAACCGACCGCTCGGGCATGCGCCTCACGTCTCGATAGCGGAAGATGTAGCCTGATCTGCTCGACAATCTGCGCGCCTATGCGCCTTACCGGCAGAAAGGCAGTCATCGGGTCCTGAAAGATCATGGCGGCGCGTCTTCCACGAAAGCGCTGCCAGTCACGTCCGCGAAACGCGCAAAGATCCTGCCCGTCGAAATGGAGGCGACCGCTCATTTCCCCGGCGGGCTGAAGCCCGAGCACGCTGAGACCGGTCAGACTCTTGCCCGACCCGGACTCACCCACGACGCCAAGAATCTGTCCACGCCGCAGGGTAAGCGACACGCCATCGAGCAACATGCCTGCAGCAGGGTGGCGCAGTCGCACATCATGAAGCGACAGAAGGGGCTCACTCCCCATGCGATCCCCCCCCGATACGCGGGTCGAGCAGACGATACAGCCCGTCGATCAGGGCATTGGCCATGACAACAAAAAAAGCCGCATAAAGTACAGTGGCCATGATCAATGGCAGGTCGAGCGTACTGAGCCCCTGATAGGTCAGGTGACCGACACCGGGCAGGGCAAAAACGACTTCTGTCAGCAAGGCCCCACCACCAAGAAGCTGTGCAAAATCGAGGCCGAAAAGCGAGAGGGCGCTCAGACCCGAAAGGCGCAGCGCATGGCAGAACCATAATCGCCACGGCCCCACCCCTTTGGCGCGCGCGGTGCGTAGCGACTCATCCTGCATGGCCGTCAGCAGATCGGTGCGCAGGACGCGGCTATACAAGCCGATAAAAGCCACCGAAAGCGTAAGCGCTGGCAGGATGAGGGATCTGGCCCACCCCGTCACGCTGGTGCCGAGCGGAACATAACCCAGTGGGGGCACCCACCGGAACAGGAAGCTGTCGTGAAAACGGCTCTGGCTGACGAGATTGACCATCTCGCCCAGCCAGAAAACCGGAATGGAAAGCCCGATCAGAGCCAGGACTGAAACCAGTCGGTCTAGCCTCCCCCCTTGCCAGACCGCCCCGACCATGCCGAAAAACAGTGCCCCGCCAATCCAGAACACCGCTGCCCACAGAACCAGCGACAGCGTGACCGGTGCGGCATCGAATACCTCCGTCACCACATTCTGTCCGTGATTGACATAGGATGTGAGATCGCGCGAGACGAACAGATGATCCATCATCGTGAGATAACGCACGGGCAGTGACCGGTCGAAGCCGTAATCATGGCGTACGCGCTGCACGATTTCCGGGCTTGCTCCACGCCCGGCGATACGCGCGGAAGGATCCGAGCCAGGCGTCGCAAAAAACACGACGAAAACCAGAACGGAAATTCCGAACAGGACAAACAGCATTTGCCCCAGACGTGAGAAAAAGGCCTTCATCGCCTGCCTCGCACACGCAGCGCCGTCTGAACCGCATCGCCAAGTGTATTGAGCGCCAGCACAGTGATGATGATGGCCAGTCCCGGTGCAATCGCCACGACGGGGCGGCTATAGATCAGCCCCTCGCCGTCATGGATCAGACTGCCCCATGACGCCGCAGGCGCCTGCACGCCCAGACTGAGGAAAGACAAGGCGGATTCCGCCAGAAGACATAGCGCCATAATCAGCGGAACGAGAACGAGCACGGTCTCTGCCAGAGAGGGCAGGATTTCACGCAGAACGATCCTGAGGGAGGAAGCCCCAAGCCCGCGCGCCGCCAGAACGAAGCCAGCGTTCTTGAGGCTCTTGGTGCGGGCCCGTATGGGGCGCGCAGCGTAAGGCACATAAATCAGCGCAATAATGCCGATAGGCAGAAGCAGGGAATCTGCACGCAGGTGGAACGGCCCAAGTGAAAGTTCATGGCCGACAGTCACCACACTCAGGCTGATGGCAAAAAGATAGACCGGTACAGCCCAGAGAATATCGAGCAGACGCGACAGAACGAGATCGATCCAGCCACCATAGTAGCCGGCCAGCAAACCGCAGACGCTGGCAGCCACGAGGCAGAGACAGGCGGCGGTAAAAGCGATGATCAATGAGGAACGGGCACCGTAAAGCAGACGGGCTGCAATATCGCGCCCCTGTGAATCCGCCCCAAGCGCATAAGCCCCCCAGCGCCATGAAGGACCGATGGGCGAGAGACCAAGATGAAGCGGATTGTCATTGGCCTGCATGATGTCCAGCGCCACGCCATCACGCATCACGGTGCCCGCGAGATTGGACTCCATAGGGTCGACGCCGACAGCACGGGCATAGAGCGGCGCAGCCACAGCACAGAACACGAGCGTGGCCAGAACGAGCAGCGCCGCCGCCACGGCACCGCGTCCGCGCAGAAACGCACCTGCTCTCATGTCATGCTACGCGTTGCAGCACTGGCCGAGCGATAGACAGGATAGGCCGGACCGAGCCGGAACGCGCTAAACCGCAAAACCACTTCTCCCGGCATATGAAAACGTCAGAGCACGAAGCGTGGCAAAAGAATCTGATGACTTCAACGCTGGAATGATCTCGGGCCGAGACAGAGCTGAGCGATCAGACGACGAGACAGGGCAAGATCGGGGGTACCCGTCTGCTTGCAGGCCAGTTCGAAACCCTGAACGGCCTCGCAGGCACGCATGAGAGCAGGGCAGTCCCAGCGTTCGATGGCTTTGTTGAAGCTTTCCGTCTTCTTGAAAAAGACCGGCGGCCTGAGCTGCTTCATGGCCTCCTGACGCGATTGACCCTCACTCATCCAGTCGAGCACACGCAGCAATCGGGTCATGAGAGACAGGCAGGCACGCGCCAGCGCAATGGGAGAAAGACCGTCGGCCAGGGCCCGTTCCAGTGCGATATCGGCAGTTGCACGATCACCCGCCATCGCAGCCGTTGTGGCATCGTCGAGCGTGGCGCTGGCGGAATCGCCTATGCATTCCTGGCACTCATCCAGTGTCAGTCGCCCGCCCTCACCCGCATAGAGCACGAGCTTTTCCACCTCGCTGCGTATCGCCGCCCGATCTGCCCCCAGGACGGATGACAGCCAGAACAAGGCGTCACGGTCTATGGTCACAGACGCATCGCGAAACAGGTCGGCCAGCGAAGCCACAAGGTTCTTGCCCTCTTCGGGATAACACCCGATCGAGGCAACGGATTTATGCGCTTCGAGCGTCGTGCGCAGCTTGGCGCGCGACACAAGACCGGGCGCTTCGATCACCATGACCGTGTCGCTCTCGATAGCGAGCGCTGCCATGACGCGCGGAAGAAGGGCGTCCTGCCCGTCGCGTATCCAGACCACACGACGACCGCCTATCAGCGACAGGGCGCCGACTTCTTCCTCGACACGAGCATGCTGTTCCTGATCGAGCAGGGCCACACGAAAAGGATCGTCGAGAGACTCCGCGATCTGCCGGACGCATTGCGCAGCCCGTTCTCGGATCAGGCCGAAATCGTCACCATAAAGCAGGACGCCGCGCCACTTGCCGATTTCGGCCAGTGTGCGGGCAGTCGAGCGGGCATCGATCTTCATGCGCGCTCAGTTATCCGTGCTGTTGAGGTCCGTACGTCCCGTAGCTGCCGCAGGGAAACCGTCCGGTCCGGCCTTCTCATAAGGCTGACCGTTCTGCGTCGGCATAGCGTTCGGATCGAAATACGAAGGCACGTCTCTGGCATTGTTGCGCGAGGGCTTGATCTGGGATTTGAACCACACGGCAATCTGCTGGCGGATCGACCCGGCAAGCGTCTGGGCGAGGCGTGCACGCACCGTCTCGTCATTCAGCGTCTGGGCCAGATACTGCTCGAAGGTCGCATTGAACCCGTCAAGCTCGTTGACGTCGCCTTCTGCCACCAGTTTCGGCGTCTGTTCGACGGTGAACAGACGCCAGTGCGCTGTGCCGATTTCACGGAAACGCCCGGCCGTATTGTCGCTGTGGATATCGATCACAGAAGCATTCACGTTGAAACTGACATTGAGCGTGTAACCGTCCGGCGCCTTCGTGCTGCCGCTGCCCAGCTGCTCCTGCAAAGCCAGACGCAGTTCCTGCCCCTGACGCTCGGGAATGTTGGCCACGTAGATGCGCTGCATTTCATGCACCACACGCGCACCACCGTCCCCATTGCTTCCATAGAGCGGCTGGAAACCGCATCCGCTCAGGGTCAAGGCAGCAAGCAGGACGAAACGACGCATGGATCAGCCTGCCACCACGAAATTGACGATACGGTTGGGCACATGGATGCGCTTGACGATACGCTTGCCTTCGAGCATCCGTGCGACATTGGGTTCGGCTTCGGCAAGAGGCAGAACCATATCAGAGGGTGCATCGGGCGGCACTTCGATCGTACCGCGCAGCTTGCCCATGATCTGGACGCCGAGCGTGATGCTGTCCAGCGCAAGGAATTCTTCCAGCGCTTCAGGCCATGCACGTTCTACAACCATCGCGCCACCCGGTTCGAGCAGGGACACCATCTCTTCGGCGAGATGCGGCATCATCGGCGCAACCAGCAGGGCCAGGGAAAGTGCGGCCTCGCGACGCGCCGCACCTATGCCCTCTTCAGAGGATTTTTCGGCTTCGGCGAGTGCTGCGCTTAGCTCATGCAGACGAGCCACCGCCACATTGGGGGTAAAGCCCTCAAGTGCCTCGGTAACAGCCTTGATCGTGCGATGCGTGGCCTGTCTCAGGCTGCGACCGCCCTCAGCAAACGCGGCGTCCTGAGGCACCGACGCAGCGACATTCTGCACCAGTCGATACAGGCGCTGACCGAAACGGGCCGACGCTGCCACACCGGCTTCGGTCCACTCCATATCGCGTTCCGGCGGGCTGTCGGACAGAACGAACCAGCGCGCCGTATCGGCACCGAAGCGCTCGATAATCGCCGTGGGCGAAACCGTGTTGCGCTTGGATTTGGACATTTTCTCGGAACGTCCGAGCTGGACCGGCTCACCATTATCGCGACGCACATAGCCTTCACCCGAGCGCACGACATCTTCGGGCGCCAGCCAGCCGCCTGCGTCGCGATAGCTTTCATGAGTGATCATGCCCTGCGTGAACAGCCCGTCGAAGGGCTCGTCCACATCCAGATGACCCGTCTCATGCATCGCCCTTGTAAAGAAGCGTGCATAGAGCAGATGAAGGATCGCATGCTCGATACCGCCGATATACTGATCGACCGGAAGCCATGAATTGGCCGCGGCAGGATCGGTCGGGGTGCTGGCATGAGGCGCGGTGAAACGCGCGAAATACCATGAGCTGTCGACGAAAGTATCGAACGTATCTGTCTCGCGACGGGCCTTTGCACCGCATTGCGGGCAATCGACATGCTTCCAGCTCGGGTGATGATCGAGCGGATTGCCCGGACGATCGAACGTCACGTCATCGGGCAGCTTGACCGGCAGCTGATCGTCGGGAACCGGTACGGCGCCGCATGTCTCGCAATGAATGACCGGAATAGGGCAGCCCCAGTAGCGCTGGCGTGAAATACCCCAGTCGCGCAAGCGCCAGTTCACGACACTGCGTCCGACGCCCATGGCTTCGAGGCGTTCGATGGCCTTGCGCTTGCCTTCTGCCGTGTCGAGCCCATCGAGGAAACCCGAATTGATGAGCGTTCCCTCACCTGTCACCGCAGTCTTGCCAACGGTAAAGCTGGATTGCTGCTCGCCCGGCGGCAGAATGACGGGACGAACGGGCAGATCGTATTTGCGGGCGAAATCCAGATCGCGCTGGTCACCGCAGGGACAACCGAAAACCGCGCCCGTTCCGTATTCCATCAGGACGAAATTCGCGATCCAGACCGGCACAGTCTCATCGGGAGCAAACGGATTGCTGACGCGCAGTCCGGTATCGAAGCCGCGCTTTTCAGCGGCTTCGATGACTTCTTCGGAAGTGCCCAGACGCTGGCATTCCTCAATGAAAGCACGCGCCGCGTCATTTTCGCGTGCAACCTTGGCTGCCAGCGGATGATCGGCAGCAATAGCTACAAAACTCATGCCGAACAGCGTATCGGGCCGGGTTGTGAAGACCTCTACCGAATCGAGATCGACATCGTATCCTTCCGGCGGCGCGTGAAGTGCGAAACGCACGCGCGCGCCTTCAGAACGACCGATCCAGCGCTCCTGCATAACACGCACACGCGCAGGCCAACGATCGAGCTTGTCCAACCCTTCAAGGAGCGGTGCGGCGAAGTCGGTGATCTTGAGGAACCATTGCGACAGGCGCTTTTTCTCGATCAGCGCACCTGAGCGCCAGCCACGTCCGTCGACAACCTGTTCATTTGCCAGAACGGTGTTATCCACCGGGTCCCAGTTGACCGAGGACTCACGACGCTCGACAAGACCCTTGCGCCACATGTCGAGAAAGAGCTTCTGCTGGTGCCCGTAATACTCCGGCAGACAGGTTGCAATCTCGCGCTCCCAGTCCAGGGAAAAGCCCAGACGCTGCAACGTGCTGCGCATTGCAGCGATATTGTCGAGCGTCCACTGGCCGGGATGCACACCGCGCTCGCGCGCCGCATTTTCTGCGGGCAGGCCGAAGGCGTCCCAGCCCATGGGGTGCAATACCGAAAAACCGCGTGCGCGCTTGTAGCGCGCCACTACATCGCCCAGCGCATAGTTACGTACGTGCCCCATATGAAGCTGACCGGACGGGTAGGGGAACATCTCAAGCACGTAGTATTTCGGCTTGTCGGCCGCAGGATGATCGTCAGCGGCGAAAGCGCGCACTGAATCCCAACGGGCCTGCCAACCGGGCTCGGCCTTTGTGAAATCGTAGCCGAGTGTCTCTTGTTCCGTCATGATCTTCTATCGTCTGTTCCGGTCGTATCGTGCATGGAAACCGGGATCAGTCCCGGTTGCCGTTATCCGCGCGCAGCTGGCGGGCACGGGCGAGAATGCGCGTCGTAATGTCAGAGGTTGTATTTGCGGCGACCGGCGTATCGACCCATTCGCTTCCCTGCTTCTCCTGACGGAAAACAGATACGCGAAGGGCATCCGAACGCAGTCGACGATCGAGAATATACGCTGCAATCTTGAAGCGCTCATTCGTGCTGGCCGGGGGCTGGTACCAGTCAGTCAGGATCACGCCGCCATTGGCATCGGCCGAAGCGAAAGGCATGAATGACAGCGTATCGATCGCACCGCGCCACAGATAGGCATTCACGCCGCCCTGAAGCTGGTCGTCACCGCCGGTAGCGCCACGATCGACGCCCAGAAGATGGTTGCGGGGCTGTGTCAGGCTGTCGGGATCGCGCCCGCCGCCACAGGCACTCAGCGCCATCAGGGCACAGAGAGGCAGAACGGGAAGAAACCGCCCCAGGAATGACGTCGCCTTTACGGGCGCGTTGAGAGGGGCGATCGGCTGCAAACGAGGTGTCATGATGTCCCTATTAGACTGGCACTGGCCGCGTGTCGAAATCCCCGATCGCGGTACCCGCGTCCGGCTTTATTGATCGTTCATATCGCGCCCGCCCGGCCACGCCAAGCGGGGCAATGATTTATCCTCTGGGGATACTGACCCGTTCGAGCATTTCGCGCAGCCAGCCCTGCATTTTCTCTGGCAGGAATGCATGCCGCGCGAGAATGCTGGCAATCGTTACGTCCGGCACGAGACGCATAAGATGGCGTTTCACGCGTTCGGTTTCCTCACCCATACCATGCGAGGCGAGAGCCACGAGATAGTAGAGCACACCGGCCGCGCTTCTCGGATAGAGGCTGACGAATGCGGCGCCCGCCTGTCTGGCTTCTTCGTTATTACCCGACGCCTCAAGCACGAAAATGCTGAATGGCTCGGACAGCACAGCCAGAGGTTGCGAGGCACGCAAGGCACGGAATTGCTGTATTTCCTCAAGCGCTATCGATTTCTGCCCGCTCAACAATGCCTGAATGGCCTTGAGCGTATGCACCGATGGCGAGATCGCAATAGCCGGAAAAACGCCACCCGCTCCGGTATATTCCGCAGTGAGCGCCTTGGCCTCGTCGAGCTGGCCGGGCGTGAAGGTGCGCGTCAGCATGGAAAGCCACACACCCAGCGGATTGGCACGAAGCTGAATGGCCACATAGCCCGCAGCCGCAGCAATCTCCTCGATGTCTTCTCTCGGCGTTGACGCGAGATCTTCCTGATACAGGAAGAAACGTATGAGCGACCGCACGTAAAGAACGAAAACCGATTCCTGATCGGACTGATAGGCCCGCTCGACCAGTTCTTCAAGCTCGCCGGAGAGAGTCACATCGCAACGCAGCAGCAACGTCAAAGCCCGGATCGCCATCTGGAAAGAGGACAATTCGGCGATGGGACGCGACATCATGCGCTGCCCTTCGGACACGAAGAGCGACCATTGCAGCGATTTCATCACATAGAATAGCAGCGCACGCTGGGCGCGCGTATCCTTCGGCAACTCGAACCGGTCTGCCCAGACGACGCTTCCCTCCTGCCTCAGACTGAGGAGGCGGATAATCACGTAACCTTCCGAAGTCTCGTCATGATCGCCATTGACGCGCACGAGACCCGAAATGACGTAATCCGTCCCGGGATTATGCGTGTTGCCGAGTAGCGGCCCCGTCTCACCCAGCGGCGTTTCAGGGAACGGCACGACAGTAAAGGTCTGCAGCCCGACAAGCTTGACTTCGAGGCGTTCTGTCAGTTCCGCAGCCAACATGTCGGCATGCGCCCCACCCGTCGATTTGAGGGGCGCGACAGCAATCGAGCCGAGCGAACGTGCTGGCGGGCCAGCCGAAAGAAATGACCCCTCTCCTCCACCACCGGCGAACATGCCCGAGTTCTCGACATGAATATCGGCATGAACGAGAGCCGGATCGAGGTCGGCTGACGCTCCGTGATGGGTCTTCGCATAGGAATCGAAGGCGATTCGCTCCTGCAAGCCACGAACCAGCCCCATCGTGGCCGGACCAGGCACGGTGCCGAGCTGATCCTGAAAAAGCTGTACAACCTGATCGCCCAGAGTAGCAGCCTGCGCGTATTCTCCTTTGGTCACCCAAGCCTGGATACGGGCACGCCATGCGGCTTCATTCAGCGCATCGCGCACCAGGAGATGATCGGCCGTCTCCAGAATGGCGTCGGGATCGACCTGTGTGCGCAACGCACTCTCGAAAAGCTGGTAGATATGACGGTTGAGGCGCGTGCGCTGCCCCTCGATCCATTCATTGAAGGCAGGATCGATACCGTTGAGTTCACCTAGCAGCACGTCGCTCGGCGGTGGCAGGTCGCGCAGGATGGATTTGCCGCCGTTGAGAATACGTTCGACATCGACCGAGGTCAGGGCTGGTTTCAGCGCGAGCGTGTGTCGCTGCACATCGATTACATCCACACCGAGCGGACTGAGCGCATCGAGAAGGCGATGGATCTCCTGCCGAAGGGACGCGCGCGCAAGATCGTCCGGGCGACGGCTCCAGAGGAGCTCGGCCAGATGGGAGCGGGCAACAGGTTTGCGATCCGATAACGCGAGGATCGCAAGTAATCCCTTCGTCTTCCCGCCAACAGGCAACACACTTTCACCAGTCAGTGTAGTGGCTTCCATGCGACCGATCAGTCGCAGACGCAGCAGGGTGGAATCGGTTTTTGCAACACCACGGAGGGCCAGATCGAACATTACTTCAAGCTTTCTTTTCTCAGCGCCTTATATCACATTCCCTGTCTCGGTTTTTTTACGAAACGTATTCTCCACCTCAGCATCGCGCGTAGTTGAAGGAAAAACGATAGTGCCGAGAGTGTGTCTGTTGCGGGCAACCCCTTGATGGAAGAACGGAAGTAAATCTTGCGACCTCCGCACATAAAAGACTTTTAAATCTGCTATGCAACAAGGCTTATGGATACACAACCAACAACAATCTTAGAATGACTTGCGAGTATTGCAACCGATCACAGGGAACAGAAAAAATTGAAACGGCGCCTCTTGCCGGGTGGACGGCCCCCACATACAATAGAAATGATGGTCCGCGTAGCTCAGCAGGATAGAGCACAGGATTCCTAGTTAATTGGGCGCCATAATTGGAAACGTTATGGTGGATCTGCTCAAATTCGGGGAACGCTCTGGTCGATGACCGTGCCAATCCCGAGCCAAACACAGGGCCGAAAGTTCTGTGGAGGTGTAGAGACTGTACGGGCAGCACCTGTCATCCGGATACCGGATTATGGTGAAGAGACAGTCCAGACCACGAACGACGTCACAGGCGTCGGCGGCGAAAGTCGAAGTGGTATGAATCCTGGGGCCGTGGGTTCGAATCCCGCCGCGGACACCATCACTTCAGCCCCCCTTTCACCCTGCTATGACAGCATGGAACGTATGACAGGCTCTTGCTGGCCTTCATTCCTGATTTCCGTGCAGGACCAGTTTGCCCCCTAGAAGGCGACCGTTGCAGCCTGGGGTACAAACACGGCATGCAGCAGAAACGCCAGCAGCACGATTGCAATCAGCACACCGAATATCCGGCCGAAAAGACGGAACGAAGCCACGATGAGCAGTAACAGCAGCAGTGCCAGCAATGCCGTCTCGACCTGATGCGGCACCCCAAGTGTCTGCAACCCCCTGCGCGCCACCTCTTCCACAAACACGATAACGGAGACGATCAGCGTAAAAAGGCCCATGATCAGGCCGACAACGACCGCTATCGCATTCTCGATCACGTTTCTTCTCCGATGGTGAGGTGGCCTCGTGACCCCCCTGCTGACACGCCCCGATCATATGCCCCAGACCACGAACTTCACAATGTTTCGCGATTGCATCCGGACAGCGAACCCCATCTGACGGCAGAAATATCACTGGTTTTCAGGCTTCCCGGTTATGTGGAAAACCCCTGCTCTCCATGGGGGCGCGCGCGCTTGCAGGAGCCATGATTTGATAAAAGGCACATTTCTGGCCTAGACCCGGTGCTTCTGCAGGATTTGGGAGCCGATTTGATGAAGCGCATGAGCATGACCACCCTCATCGTCATTGCGATGCTGCTTGGCATAGCCGTCGGTGGTGCAGCTCATTCCCTGATTTCGGACAGCATCCAGCAGCAGCATTTTGCCCATTACATCTCGATCGGCTCCACAATCTTTCTGCGACTGATCAAGATGATCATCGCCCCCCTGGTCTTCTCGACGCTGGTCGTTGGCATAGGTCATATGTCCGATGCGGCATCGGTCGGGCGTGTCGGGGCCAAGGCGATGATCTGGTTCGTCGGTGCTTCGCTCTTTTCGCTCACGCTCGGCATGGTGCTGGTCAATCTATTCGGACCGGGTGTCGGGATGCATCGCCTCCATGGCATCACCACCTCGCCAATCGCGACGGATGGCATGTCGCTCGACAGTTTCGTCAAACATATCGTGCCGGATTCCGTGTTCCGGGCCATGACCGACAATGAAATCCTGCAGATTGTCGTCTTTTCGGTCTTTTTTGGCATCGCCTGTGCCTCGATGCCAGAAAAGGCACGTGTCATCATGGCCTGGACCGAAAGCCTTTCACAGATCATCCTGAGAGTGACAGGCTTCGTGATGCTGCTTGCCCCCCTGGCCGTCTTCTGTGCCATGGCAGCAACGATCACGACTAACGGCCTTGGCGTGCTGATCAATTACGGCAAGTTCATGGGCGAATTCTATATCGCCCTTTCCCTGCTCTGGGGCGCGCTGATCCTGGCTGCCTTTGCCATTCTCGGGCGCTCGGCACGTCGTTTGATCGGGCTGATGCGCGAGCCATTCCTGCTGGCCTTTTCCACCGCGAGCTCTGAAGCGGCCTACCCACTGATGCTGGACCAGCTTTCACGCTTCCCCATCTCGCGACGCATTTCCTCTTTCGTGCTGCCTCTGGGCTATTCGTTCAATCTCGATGGCACGATGATGTATTGCACCTTCGCCAGCATCTTCATCGCACAGGCCTACGATATCAGCCTGCCCTGGAGCACGCAGATCATCATGCTGCTGACGCTCATGCTCACCAGCAAAGGCGTTGCGGGCATTCCCCGCGCTTCTCTGGTTGTCATTGCAGCAACGCTAAGCCAGTTCAAACTCCCCGAAGAGGGCGTTCTGCTCATCCTCGGTATCGACACGTTTCTCGATATGGGGCGTTCGGCAACGAATGTCGTGGGAAACTCTCTGGCAACTGCCGTGGTGGCGAAATGGGAAGGCCAGCTTCCGTCAACCACCACGTCTTCTGAAAGGGTCTGAGCACGCCTTGCAGGGCGTGCCCGCCAGTTCAGGAAAAACAGGTCAGGCCCTGTTGCGACGGCTCAGCAGGATGAGCCCCCAGCCGGCCACCAGAAGCAGGGCGATGAATGGAATGGCCATCACGGTATAGGTGCCTTCCGGATAATCGAGCCCCATCATGACGACCACAAACCCGAGGAACCCCAGCGTCAGATACGAAGTAAACGGCGCGCCCGGCATGCGGAACCCGGCACTTTCGATCTCGCCGCGATCGACGAGCTGACGCAACCGGATCTGACAGATCAGGATGAAGCTCCAGGTGCTGATGATGCCCAGCGCCGCGACATTGAGCACGATTTCGAACACGCGTGCCGGAATGAGATAGTTCAGCCCTACCCCGACCATATAGACGGCCACTGTCGTGAGGATACCGACGTAAGGAACGGATTGCCTGTTCATACGCGCGAGGGCTCGCGGCGCGGAGCCACCCATCGCAAGCGCGCGCAGAATGCGGCCAGTCGAGTACAGCCCTGAATTCAGGCTCGACAGGGCCGCCGTCAGCACGACGATATTCATCACCGTATCGACATGCGGCACACCCAGTGCCTGAAAGAAGGTCACAAACGGGCTGACACCCTTGTGGTAGGCATTCCAGGGCAGAAGACAGACGAGCAGAATGACCGAACCCACATAGAACAGACCGATACGCCAGATCACGCTGTTGATCGCGCGGGGGATGATCGCGCGCGGATTGGCGCACTCACCGGCCGCGGTTCCTACAAGTTCGATGGCCGAATAGGCGAAAACGACACCTTGCATCAGGAAGAGCGCCGGCATGATCCCGTGCGGGAAAATGCCGCCATTTTCTGAAATCAGATGAAAGCCGGGAATATTGCCCGCAACCGGCATTCTGAGGCCCAGAACCACGCAGCCAAAAACCAGAAACAGCGCAAGGGCCACAACCTTGATGAGCGAGAACCAGAATTCGAGTTCACCGAAATAGCGCACGCCGATCATGTTCATCGTGCCGACGATACCGAGGGCGACAAGCGCGAACACCCATTGCGGCACATGGTCGAAAGTACCCCAGAAATGCATGTAGAGCGCAACTGCGGTGATATCGACGATACCGGTCATGGCCCAGTTGAGAAAGGACAGCCAACCCGCAGCATAAGCTGCTTTCTCACCCAGGAACTCGCGCGCATAGGAAACGAAGCTTCCGGCGCTCGGCCTGTACATGACGAGCTCGCCAAGCGCACGCAGAATGAGAAAGCAGAAAATACCGCAAACGAGGTAGTCGATCGCCAGAGAAGGACCAGCCTGCTGGAGCCGCGTTCCCGCCCCCAGAAAGAGCCCTGTGCCGATCGCCCCGCCAATGGCAATCATCTGGACCTGACGACGGTCCAGATCCTTGTGATACCCTTCATCGACCTGCGGCGGGGGATGAAGCTGCGACTTGGATGGAATGTCCAAAACTCTGTAATCCTGACCTTGTTGACGAATTTTCTTGTTCAATCGTAACGAATTCTCCGCGTGCTGCCAATCGTTTCCATTGGCAGCTTGCCAGAGGGGTGTGTCATGAAATGCAGGGCACTCGGCCTGATCTGTCAAGCCATCGCCCGCTTCTCCATCCGATGGTCCGCAGGAGATGCGCGCGCGCAGCAGATCCCGTTAATCCGGCCAGTTGCGGCCCTTCAAGGTCGTGACGGAGCGGTTCGGTCCGGTCGTCGGATCGACAAGAAATACCCTTATGACCGTTATTTAAGACGTCACATCAATGTGTCTTTCATCACATAGAAATGTCATGTCGACGCGCCGTTAATACTCCTAGCCTGACAGCCCATACATGTTCACGCACGCCCTGCCTGACCGACCGCAAGGAGAAGGAACGCCCATGAAACGCTTTTTCAATCATCGGGAAACCATCGTCGCCGAAGGGATCGAGGGTCTGTTGCGCTCTTCCGCAGGTGCCGGTCTGTGTCGCCTCGACGGGGCTGACGATATCCATGTGGTGTTGAGAAAAGACTGGCAGAAGCAACATGTTGCCGTGCTGTCCGGCGGTGGCTCCGGACATGAACCGGCCCATGCGGGCTTTGTGGGCAAAGGCATGCTGACAGGCGCTGTTTGCGGTCAGCTTTTTGCCTCCCCCGGCGTGGACGCCATTCTTGCTGCCATACGTGCCGTATCTGGCGAAGCCGGGTGTTTGCTGATCGTCAAGAACTACACAGGCGATCGTCTCAATTTCGGCATTGCCGCCGAGCAGGCCAAGGCTCTCGGCCTCGATGTGGAGCTCGTGATCGTCGGCGATGATATCGCTCTTGGTCGGACCGACAGAGCACGCGGCATTGCCGGGACTGTGCTCGTGCACAAGATTGCAGGCGCTGCGGCAGAAGCCGGGCAATCGCTGCAGGAAGTGGCCGCACTGGCACGCAAAACGGCGAAAGCTCTCGGCTCGATCGGCCTCGCCCTCAGCGACTGCAATGTTTTCACCCCCGATCAATCGACGCGCCTGAGTGACGAAGAGGCCGAGCTTGGGCTTGGCATTCACGGTGAGGCCGGGGTCGAACGTATTCCCATGGCTGACCTCGATACGCTCATGGCCAGAACGGCAGACAGGCTGGAAGCATCCCTCCCCGAAGATGGCGAGGTTATCGTTCTGCTCAACATGCTGGGAAGCGTTCCCCCGATCGAGGCCTATGCCCTGCTCGACGGGTTTTCGCGCACTCGTCTTGCCCGTCGAACAGCATGGATCCTCGGGCCGGCGCCAGTCATGACGGCACTCGACATGAACGGCTTCTCCCTTACCGCCCTGCCTGCCGATCCTGTGTTTATCGACGGCCTGCAAGCGCCTGCCTCACCCCATGCATGGCCCGGCATCGCCCCCTATGGCGCGATTTCCACACGTCCCATGCCGGCCTTGCCCGATACATTCATCGAGGCGCCCTCGGATAATCCGGTTCTTCGCGCGCTGATAACGAAAGGCGCGCAAGCCCTGATCGACAACGAAGCCGCGCTTAACGCACTCGATGCCAAATGCGGCGATGGCGATGCAGGTTCGACCTTTGCCGATGCCGCGCGCCAGATATTGCGCGCCACAGACTCCCTGCCCCTCGCCAATCCACCTGCCCTTCTCGCAACACTGGGTCGTCTTCTTGCACGTCACAGCGGTGGATCGAGCGGCGTCCTGCTGTCGATCCTCATGACGACGGCCGGGCAGGATGAGGACTGGCGCAAGGGACTGGATGCGGGGGCTGCGCGCATGCAGGCCTATGGCGGGGCAAAGCCCGGCGACCGAACCATGCTCGATGCCCTGCTGCCCGCACTTGCGAGCCTCGAACAGGGCCATTCGCTCTCAGAGGCGGCGAAAGCAGCACGCATCGGCGCTGAAGCGACGCGCAGCATGAAGGCTGGTGCGGGCCGCGCCGCCTATATTCCAGCCGGACAACTGGCCGACATCCCCGATCCGGGGGCAGATGCCATCGCTCTCCTGTTCGAAGCGCTGGCCGCAGCGCTTTAGGGATCTGCTCGCGAGGCGAACGGGGCGGCATCTCCCCTGCCCCGTTCCTTGATTTCCGGTCCGGCTTCCACACAAGGCTTACGGCTGTGACTGGACATGGTTTTGCCGGCCTCTCTCACTGGATACCGGTTCGCGCTCTCACAACTCCAGAGCATCCAGACACGCGTCCACCATGCCAAGATACCCATCGCCGAACAGACGATAATGAACGAGAGCTGGCCAAAGCCGATACACGCCTATCGATTGAGCGAACCCCTCCGGAAGCGCGCCATAGGCTTCCCAGAAGGCATGGGGCGGTGTGGAAAACAGGGTCAGGATACCGAAATCCGCTCCGGCATCGCCAATATAGCAAGCCGGATCGATCAGGACGACCTGCGTGCTGGAAGGCGAGCCTTCTTCTGACCGGCCCCCTGCCGGCGCCCTATCTGTGGTCAGGACATTGCCTGTCCACAGATCGCCATGAAGCAGGGCAGGACGGGGCGAGGCTGGCAGGAACCGGTCCAGATCCCGCATCAGATGGGCGATACGCGCGGCCAGAACACGAGGCAGGAATGACAGACAGGGCTTGAGTCGTGAGTCGCGCCAGAAATCGCGCCAGTCCGATGCCCAGCGATTGACCACAGGCATGGTGCCGAAAGCATAATCGCACATCCAGCCATAACGCGCGGGCTGGGGCGCGTCGTGCAACTGTCGCATTGTCTGCCCCAGCGACACCCACCCAGCATCGTTCAGTCCATGCGAGGGCACATAACCGAGCACCAGTAGTCCGTCCCCGACTGCCAGAACGGGCGGAACATGCACACCCGTTGCGGAAATGGCCCGAAGCATGGCGGCTTCTTTTTCTGCCTCACCGCCCTCCTTGACCACCACGTCACGCCCCGATGCGAAGCGCAGGCGCCACAGCGTCGAAAGATCGCCCCCACCCAGCGCTGTGCGCTCGCAGGGCATCGTATCGCCGATCAGCGCGGCGACCGTATCGAGCCGGGCACTCATTCAGGAATCGAGCGTAAAACTGGCCAGATGCGTGCAGCCAAGGGCGATTTCCTGCCAGGCCGTCTCGAAATCGAGGTCCTTGCCGTAAAAGGGATCGGAGATCTCCTCTCCGCCGCGCTCAGGTACATAATCCATCAGCAGGCGGATACGATCCTGCGCCTCCTGCGGGGCAAGGCGTCGCAGCGCACGAAGATGGCCGCTATCGAGTGCAATGATGTGGTCGAAGCGCGTAAAATCCTCTTCCTGCACCTGTCGTGCCACATAGTTTTCGATATCGAGACCATGTTTTTTGGCCACACGTCTTGCCCGTATGTCCGGCGCTTCTCCGACATGCCAGACGCCGGTTGCGGCAGAATCGATGTCCAGTGTGAGGCCACGTCTGGCAGCCTCGGCACGCATTGCAGCCTCTGCGAGAGGCGAGCGGCAGATATTGCCTGTGCAGACGAAAAGAAAGGAAGGCAAAGGCATGATATGGGTCCCGCTCGGTCACTTATACCAGCACGGCAACAGGTCGATATGACATGCGCCGCGCCTGTCTTCCCAAGAATAGACAGGCATGGCTCTTTGAGAATGCCAGTCTCCATCAAGACTTTGCTATCTCAAACCTAGGGAACTTTTCCCGTCAAAGCCAAAATGACTTGGCTACGTTTTTTATTTCGGCCAGTTCGTCAGGATCTCGTCGCGTATAGCGGCAGGAATCGTGATGTAGTCGAGCTTGCGGGCAGCCTCCTCGCCATCGCGCAGACCGATTTCGAAAAAGCGCCGGATGTCCGGCTTTGCTGCGTTCGGCACGATGGCGTAGGTCGCGCTCATGATCGGCCAGGCATTCAGCCCCGGGCTGTCGAGCAGATCGACCACATGGTTGGAGGCATGTGCCCAGTCCGCCTGCGCCGCTGCTGCTGTGAAATTCTCTTTCGTCGCCATCACATAGGGACCGTCATGACTTTTCAGCTGCGCCATGGGGATATGATTATGGTTGGCATAGGCGAATTCCACATAGCCGATCCCACCGATCGTTTCCCTGACGCTTGCAGCCACGCCATCGTTGCCGCGTGCACCGGCACCATCGCGCCACGCGACCGATGTGCCTGCCCCTATGCGCGTTTTCCATTCGCTGGAGACATGGGAGAGATAGGACGTAAAGACAAAGCTCGTGCCTGACGCATCCGCACGGTGAATGGGGGCCACATCTGCATCGGGCAGGGTCAGATCCGGGTTCTGTGCCTGAATGGCAGGATCGTTCCACTCCGTGATACGTCCATCGTACAATGCGGCCAGTGTCGGCCCATCGAGACGCAGCGCACCGGGCGGTATGCCCGGCACGTTCACGATCACCACAATCGCCCCGAGCGCTGTCGGAAACTGATAGAGACGATGGGCATCCAGCAGGGATGCCGAAGCAGGCTTGTCCGACGCCCCGAAATCGACTGTGCCAGCCACCACCTGATTGAGCCCGGCACCGGAACCGACGCTCTGGTAATTGACGGCAATCCCCGCCTTTTCCTTCGCCTGCTCGCCCCAGACCTCGTAAAGCGGCGCGGCAAAGCTCGAACCGGCTCCGGTGACGCTTTGCGCTCTTGCAGCCGGAGCAACGAGGCCAGCGGCGAAAGCCACCATTAGGGCAGAGGCAAGCGGGATTGGGCGTAGAAACGAATTCATGTGACCGATCGATTTTCTGTAACCATCATCGCGCGGTTCGCGATACTCTGTGAACCGCCCTTCATACCCTTTATCACAACCCGACATCACGCCCCATATGGCTTCAGGAAAGAAACACGCCATGCAACCGAGCTTTTCCCAGACATGGCCCGCATCGCCGCGCAGCGAACGGGCACGACGCTGGGCATGGATCGTCCATATCCTGTTCATCGCTTCGTTCTTCTTCGGCATTACGAGCATTCCCGGCGTGATCGTCGCCTACATGAAACGGGGCGAGGCTGAAGGCACGATCTACGAAAGCCACTTCACCTACGCGATCAGGACATTCTGGCTCGGTCTGCTGGGGGCGATGGTCGCAGGTGTGCTGTGCCTCGTCATGATCGGCTATGTGCTGCTCGCACTGCTTTTCGTCTGGTGGCTGGTCCGCGTGATACGCCCTGTTATCGCACTGGTCGATGAAGCGCCGATACGCAATCCACGCGGCTGGTTCTGACTCCGCCCCGCTTCCGGCACAGCTCTGCGCGCGTGCCGGGACGACTATATCGCGGATCTCAGCTCGTTCTGGGTAGCCAGATGCGACAGGTCATGCCCTTGCCCGGGGCGCTTTCGATACGCAGCCGTCCACCATGACGATCGACAATATGTTTGACGATTGCCAGACCGAGCCCCGTGCCGGATTGTGACGCCGTCGCGCGCCCTTCGACGCGATAGAAACGCTCGGTCAGGCGTGGCACATGCTGGCTATCGACCCCACGTCCGTTATCGGCCACGGTGATTTCCACACCCTTGCCGTTCTCGGCCGTGATCCCCGCACGGATCTCGATATTCGGCCCTCCGTATTTCAGGGCATTCTCGACCAGATTAAGCAGAACCTGCACAATCTGATCCTCATCCGCAGGAAAGAAGAGATCGTCTTCTGTCGGCAGAATGACGAGACGTGCATCCGACGCACGTATCAGGATCTGACTGTCTTCCAGCAGACGATCCATGATGTCCTGTGCAGCGACCATATCGTGCGGGCGCATATGCTCCAGACGCTGCACGCGAGACAGATAGAGCAGACGCCCGATCAAACGCTCCATTCGGGCTGCCTGTGCCGCCATAATGGCAAGAAACTGCTGCTGTGCCGCAGGATCATCCGCTGCAGGCCCCTGGAGGGTTTCGATAAACCCGATCAGCGAGGCGAGTGGCGTGCGCAGTTCATGACTGGCATAGGCCACGAAATCGGCGCGCATACGATCGACCACCTCGAACTCCGAGCAGTCCTCCAGAATGGCCAGCACCCCCTCTTCCCATCCAATGGCATGGGCGAAACGTTCGGGCCACTGCCGGAAGGTCACCTGCACGATACGCCTGACCGGCACGTCGAGCTCGACGCGGGTCACAACGCCGGTTTCAGGGGTCAATGTCGTCAGCACCGACTGAACGGCCGGATGACGTATCACCGCCCCAAGCGCATCGCCGAATACAGAATGGGCCACACGGTTTGCGTGAAAAATACGACCGCCCGTTCCCAGTAATACGGCCGGAATCGGGAGCAACTCGCAAAAGGCCTGAGCTTTGGGAGCCTCGCTGGCTGCCGATGCCACGAGGGGAACAGCGTCCCGCGTCTGCGTGGCGTGCCTGTTCCAGCGGCGCCAGCTTATTCCCCAACCGAGAAGCGTTGCCGCGAGAAGCGCAGCGAGAAGTAGCGTCAGTGGCGTGGTCTCTCAGGCCTGATCGTCAAGGGCGTAGCCGGCAGAACGTACCGTGCGGACATAATCCAGCTCGTCATCGAGATTGAGCGCGCGTCGCAGGCGGCGGATATGCACATCGATCGTGCGCAGCTCGACATGCACGTTCGAGCCCCACACCTTCTGGAGCAGATCCTCGCGCGAAAAGACGCGTCTTGGATGACGCATCAGGAATTCCAGAAGGCGGAATTCCGTCGGTCCAAGCGTCAGGGCGCGACCGCTTCGCTCGGCACGATGGGTCTGCAGATCGAGTGTCAGATCGGCAAAGCTCAGCACGTTCTGCTTGACCGGCTGGGTACGGCGCAACAGTGCCCTGAGCCGCGCATCGAGTGCCTCGATACTGCAGGGCTTGGCGATGTAGTCGTCGGCACCGCTGTCGAGGCCGCGAATACTGTCCTGCTCGTCAGCACGGGCCGTCAGCATGAGTACAGGCAGATCGTGAAGGGACGAGGTGCCTCTGATACGGCGGCACAGATCGATTCCCGACATGCCAGGCAGCATCCAGTCCAGCACAATGGCATCCGGTCGGGCGCGCGAAATGAATTCCCAGGCCTGTTCCGCTTCAGGAAAAGCCGAGACATCGTATCCCAGCTTGTCGAGGTTGTAGCGGATCATCAGCTGGAGCGAGGGATCGTCCTCGACGACGACGATCTTTACGAGGGAGCCACTCATCGCGAAACCAGATCGTCCCCGGCAGGCACGCCGCCGCGCGGACGAACCGCGGGCAGGTTCTCACCCGTTACGGCGTAATAGACGCGCTCGGCGATGTTGGTCGTATGATCCCCGATACGCTCGAAATTCTTGGCGATGAACAGGAGATGCGTGCACGGGCTGATATTGCGCGGGTCTTCCATCATATAGGTGACCAGCTCACGGAACATGGCCGTGTAATACTCGTCCACCTCACGATCGGCCTGCCAGACCTCGGTCGCACGATCCGCATCCTGCTGCGTGACGGCATCGATCACGCGACGCAGGTTTTCCTGCACCAGCCGGCCCATGCTGCGCAGGCCCGAGAGCGAAATCTGACGATCCACAAGATCGAAACGCTGGCTGCGACGTGCAATGGATGCGGCATAATCGCCAATACGCTCCAGATCGCCCGTGATCTTGAGCGCTGCAACGATCTCGCGCAAATCGCCCGCCATGGGGCTACGCAGGGCCAGAAGCCTGATTGCCAGAGCCTCGACATCGCGTTCCAGCAGATCGACCTGCGGGTCCTGCGCGGGAGCGGCCTGAGCGGCGTCCTCGTCATGTTCGGTCACGGCAGCAACGGCCTGCGCCACCTGACTTTCCACAATCCCGCCCATACGCGCCATCATGGCGCGCATACGGTCCAGTTCCTGCTCGTAGCTCTTGACGGTGTGAAGGCTGTCCGCTGGCATGATTACTTGTCCCTACCCGCTTGGGGAAACTTATCCGAAACGTCCGGTGATATAATCCTGGGTCTGCTTCTGACGCGGATTGGTGAACATCCGGTCAGCGCTATCCATTTCAATCAGGGAGCCGAGATAGAAGAAGGCTACCTGATCCGCGCATCGTGCCGCCTGCTGCATGTTATGCGTCACGATGGCGATGGTGAAATCCTGTTTCAGCTCATCGAGAAGCTCTTCGATGCGCGCAGTCGAGATCGGATCGAGCGCCGAAGTGGGTTCGTCGAGCAGGAGCACTTCCGGCTTGGTGGCAATGCTGCGCGCAATGCACAGACGCTGCTGCTGACCGCCCGACATGCCTCCGGCAGGCTCCTTCAGACGGTCGCGCACTTCTTTCCACAAGGCGACGCGCGTCAGAACGTCCTCAACGCGCGCATCCATCTCTGCGCGAGAGAGCTTCTCATGCAGACGCACACCAAAGGCGATATTGTCGTAAATCGACATCGGAAACGGCGTCGGCTTCTGGAACACCATGCCGATGCGCGAGCGCAGCATGTTCAGATCGAGAGCCGGATCGAGAATATTGGCGCCGTCGAACAGGACAGAGCCCGTCGCCTTCTGGCCCGGATACAGATCGTACATACGGTTGAAAATGCGCAGTAACGTGGATTTGCCGCAGCCGGACGGACCGATCATGGCGGTGACGTTCTGCTTGCGGAAATCCATGGTAATGGATTTGAGCGCCTGTTTCTCACCGTAATAGAAATCGAGTTCGCGCACAGCCAATGCCGCCTCAGGCACGACGGACGCGGTTGTAGACGGGGGGAAATCCTGCAGGGCTTCGCTCATGAGCGTATCGTCCTTTGCTTATGACTGTTTGCTGCGGAAGCCGAACCGCACGATGATATTGATACCCAGAACACCGAACGTCACCAGAAGGGCGCCGGTCCAGGCTAGACGGACCCAGTCGTCGTAGGACGCGCCAGCATATTGATAGATGGCGATAGGCAGGCTTGCCATGGGCTTGTCGAGGCTGAAGGACCAGTTCTGGTTGCCCAGCGAGGTAAAGAGCAGGGGAGCGGTCTCGCCGCTGACACGTGCAAGGGCAAGGAGAATACCGGTCAGCACGCCCGGGGCGGCCGAACGCAGGCACAGGAACAGCACCACACGCCAGTGAGCCGCACCGAGCGCCGAACCGGCCTCGCGCATGGCAACCGGGACGAGACGCAGCATGTCTTCCGTCGTGCGGACAATGATCGGCACGGCGAGAATGGCGAGCGCCACAGAGCCGGCGAAACCCGAGAAATGGCCGAAAGGCGCAACGAGGACGAGATAGACGAACAGACCGATCAGAATGGACGGTGCGGAAAGCAGCACGTCCGACACGAAACGCACGGCCATCGCAAAGCGCGATCCGTTGCCGAATTCCGAAAGATAGATCCCGCATCCGAGACCGACAGGTGTGGCGATCAGCAGCGCGACCGCCGTCTGGATCAGACTGCCGATAATGGCATTGGCCAGACCGCCATTGCTGCCGGGCGGCCCCATGGGGTGCAGCAGCGCAGCGATCGACAGACCGGCAAGCCCGTTCCACAAAAGCGTCCAGAGAATGGAAACGAGCGCCAGAACGAGTATGGCCGTTGCGGTCAGACTCAGGCCTGTCGCCAGACGATCCATGATGAGACGTTGCGTGGCGCGGGGGTCCTTGCGCCAGCCCTGCCCTATTGCCTTGCTCATGCGCGTTTCTCCCGCAGCAGCCAGCGTGCGATCGCAAGGGTGGTGAAGGACAGGAGCATCAGAATGAAGCCGAGCGCCAACAGGGATGAAAGCTTGAGACTTCCTGCTGCACTTTCGGGAAACTCCAGAGCCACGAGCGAGGCAACGGTATTGCGCGGCGCAAACAGGGACCAGCCGATCGTATTGGCGTTACCGATCACGAAGGTCACGGCCATGGTCTCGCCAAGCGCACGCCCCATGCCGAGCACCACACCACCGATCATCCCGGCACGCGACCAGGGTACGATGACGCGTCGCATGACTTCCCAGCGCGTCGCGCCGAGCCCGTAGGCGCTCTCCTTGAGCATGGGCGGCATTACGGCAAAAACATCGCGCATGACGGCCGTGACGAAGGGGGTAATCATGACAGCGAGAACAAGACCGCCTGTCAGCAATCCATAACCGAACGGCGCTCCGTGAACGAGCCAGCGTATGCCGGGGACATGGCCGAAATGATGCCGGAAAAAGGGCTGCACATGCTGGGCCATGAACGGCACCACAATGAAAAAGCCCCACATGCCAAAAATGATCGAAGGCACAGCTGCCAGCAGCTGTACAGCCGTTCCCACGATGCCCGCCACCATCGGAGGGGCGATATTGGTCAGCCAGAACGCTGCCCCAAAAGCAAGCGGCACACCGATCAGGACCGCGATCAGGGTCGAACCGATGGTGCCGAAAACCGGTGCAAGCGCACCATATTCATTCGTCACCGGGTTCCACACATCCCGGAAAGCAAAGCCGAGGCCGAACGTACTGAAGGCCTTGCTGCCTCCCAGCGCCATGGTGAGAACGAGACCGCCGAGAGAAACCAGCACAAGCAAGGCGCAGGCACTGACGAGAAGTCTGAACAGGCGATCGCCTTTCCAGAACGGCGTTTTCCGGGCTTCCTGAAGCGGGGCAGGCTGGGTCCGCGTCGCGGCAGCACTAGTCATACGGTCGTCGGGTCCTGGCTCGAACTTGGGAGTCACTGGGTCTCAAGGCATCTGGTGCCAGTCTGTCGTGTAGCTTCCCAGCCGCTGGGAGACAACAAGCCTCGACAAAAGCGGCCTGTGAATATTTCATGACAGACCTAGAAACGGCGTCCTTCGGCCCAGCCATGGAGAAAGTAATGCAGGAGCGGACCAAGGGACCAAGATCCGATATCCCCTTGTGCGCCGAGATAATTAGCCGACGACCAGGGCTTCGCACCGCGCGCATCGCGCAGCAGCACGGGACCGTTCTCGACATGGATCGGCACAGCGGAGGGCGACGACGCCCAAGGCATATAGGCCTGCAGCATACCGTCATAACGCGTCAGGTAATGAGCCTCGTCTTCGAGAAGAAGATCGACGAGATGACGTCCTGGCAGATTGGGCGTTGAAGCATAGCGCAGCAGCGAAGGCCGGTCATCCGGATCGAGCAAGGGACTTGAAAGCTTCAGACGCGCTCTCTGCTGCATCTGCGCGAAGTCGCGGTTATGCCAATGCAGATAGGTAAAGCGCGACAGGGCAAAACCCGAAGCCAGGGACGATGTCGGATTGTGATGCCCATTATCCATTGTTGCGATACTGCGCGCCGGAAGAAACCCCTTGATGAAATGTGTATCGACTGCAAACCATCCGGGCCTCGATGGCAGGTTGAAAAGCGAGGTGCCGATACGAAGCGCACGCTTTTCTCCCCTCAGACGATCAAATTCGCTCATTATGCGTGAAGCGCTGGTCGAAAGACCGTCGTCATCGACCACTGCAATGAATTCGTCGCAATCGACAGGGAGCGCAAAATCATATTCGCCTTCCCGATCCCACGCCCTGATCTGCTCTGCAAAATGGAGTCCCTTGGCGTGAAAATCGTCCATGTGACGACGATCGCGACGCACGGTTACACCACAGAGTTCAGCCTGAGCCAGAAGATGAAGTGTCAGCGGATCGCAGGATCCGTTATCGAAGACTGTCAGATGCTCAAAGCCGAATAGTCGGCCATAATAAGAGAGCCACGCCATGAGCATGGCCCCTTCATCACGCTGCATCATGACAACACGAATGTTTACCGCACGACTGTTTGCAGAAATTGTAATGAAGTATCTCCCTTTGTTGTAAATCCGCGACTTCGTCTAGCGAGCACCTCTGAATTGCTGCATCATTGATTGAAGCGACTAGACTTGTGTCGCAGGTGTGACTGGCAAGAGAAACAAACAATGACAACGGCCCAAGCCAATAGTCCTTTCATCGGTCATTATGACGGACTGCACAAAGAAACCTTTTTCGGCTGGGCTCTGAACCGCCTTGATCCATCCATTCCTGTGCGTCTGCACATTCTGATTGATGGCCAGGAAATAGCGCAAGTTCTGGCCGACCAGCCTCGCAGGGACGTTCAGAATGTATTGAAAACGCCTCACGACCGAATGGGGTTTGCCTATACAATTCCCTCACGGTTCATGGACGGATTACCTCACAGATTGTCAATTCGCTTCGCAGATCGCACTGAACTTCAAATAAAAGACGACGTCAATTCCGATATCCAAAAAAATGGTAACGTATTCACTCTAGAACTGAAACCCGAATACACAAGCTGCGTCGATGGAATTACCCACGGCACCCTCAAGGGCTGGATCCTTCAGAAAACGCCGGGAGAGGAAGAGTGGCGTGGTGACTGCATCGTATCCGTCACGGCCAACAATGTTCTTATCGCACAGGCACGCGCAGACCGGTATCGCGGCGATGTTGCCGCCGCCGTGGGCTGCAATCCGCACTGTGGCTTCGAGGTCCCCATCCCTCAGCGCTTTCGTGGATCTTCGCCCCGTAGCTATTCGGTCAAAGTCATGCCCGGGGGTGAAGAACTTATGGGCAGTCCTTTCACGAGCTCGATTGCCGACGATGCGCTCGAGACACGCCTGCTCGATATTGCCGAGACGATCGACCGGCTTCATCGCGAGCTGACGAAACTGCGTACCGAGATACGCGGTGCGATCCCGCAGGCGGGCTACAATCTTGGCAATTACGATCGCTGGGCTGCGCTCTATTATCCGGCCCTGCGCGAACGGACTGCGCTTTTGCGCGTAACGGCGCCCCTGGTCGAGGAACCGCTGATCAGTGTTCTCTGCCCGACCTACAAGCCGCTCAGGGCCGACTATATCGCCGCCATCGATTCCGTGCTGGCTCAGACCTATCGCAACTGGGAGCTTATCCTGATCGATGACGGGATGGTCTGCCCGCAGACGACGGCGCTGATAGCCGATTATGCTGCCCGGGACAGTCGCATACGCGTGCTCTCTCTGGCCAAGAATCGTGGCATATCAGATGCCACCAATGCTGGCATGGATGCCGCACGCGGTACCTATACGGTCTTCTTCGATCATGATGACATGCTGGTCGATGTGGCTCTCGAGGTCATGCTGCGCAAGGCACAGGAAAACGATGCCCTGCTCGTCTACTCCGACGAAGATAAAGTCGATCTCGCCAATAACTGGCAGGCCCCGAATTTCAAGCCGGATTTCAACTACCGTTATCTGCTTGGCTGCAACTATGTCTGCCATCTGACGATGGTCGAAACCGCCACGATGCGTGCAATTGGCCCCCTGCGCGCCGAATATGACGGGGCCCAGGATCACGATTTCATTTTGCGTGCCTGCGAACAGATCCCGCATGATCGCATCAGCCATGCTGCTGAACTTCTTTACCACTGGCGCATGACCCCGAATTCCACAGCGGTTACCGTAGGCAACAAGAACTACGCGATTGCCGCCGGGGTGAAGGCCGTTTCGGATCATCTCGCCCGACGCGGGTTCGACGCCGACGTTTCCTCGATCAACGGCCTGACGCTTTATCGTGTGGACTGGCGTCTGAAGGAAAACCCCAGCGTTTCGATCATCATTCCGTTCAAGGATCAGATCGATATCACGCGCCAGTGCGTCGAGACGCTTCTCGAACGCACCGATTATCCTGATATGGAAATCGTTCTCGTCGATAACTGGTCGGTTACGCCCCAGGCACGCGAGTTCATGCAGGAATATGCCAAGCACCCGATCGTACGCTTCGTGACGATCGAGGAGCCGTTCAATTACTCACGGCTCAATAATCTTGCCGCTCAAAGCTGCATGTC
This sequence comes from Asaia lannensis NBRC 102526, assembly GCF_024054035.1. Taxonomy (GTDB): domain Bacteria; phylum Pseudomonadota; class Alphaproteobacteria; order Acetobacterales; family Acetobacteraceae; genus Asaia; species Asaia lannensis. Next base: position 152,416 of record NZ_JAMXQU010000004.1, on the reverse strand, counting down.
GGATTATCTCGTGTTCATGAACAACGACGTGTTCGTCGAAGACGCGAACTGGCTGCGCCTGATGATGAATGAGGCTCTTGCTGGCGACCGTGTTGCAGCAGTCGGCGCGCGCCTGCTCTACCCCAACAAGACCGTTCAGCATGCAGGTGTCGTCGTGGGCCCCGCAGGAATCGGCGCCCATGCCCATCGCGGCTGCGGACCCGAGGATTACGGTTATATAGGCCGCATTCTTCTCAGCCATGAAGTGACGGCGGTGACTGCCGCCTGCATGCTCGTTCGACGCAGCGTTTTCGAAGAAGTTGGATGTTTCGACGAAACCCGTCTGCGCATCGCCTATAACGATGTCGATCTCTGCCTCAAAATCAGGGATGCGGGATATCGCATCGTTTATTGTGCCGAAGCTCTTGCCTGGCATCATGAAAGCCTGACACGCGGCTCGGACGATGTGCCTGAACAGGAAGCGCGCTTTTTCGAAGAAGGACAGGCCATGCAGCAGCGCTGGGGCGGTCACCCGCTCTATGAGCGCGACCCCGCTTATCCGCGTTTCTTTACGGTCGACCTGCAGCCGTTCTTCGATCTGGTCGACCCCACAGGCACCTGAAGGCGTCTCGCGAAAACCTCCGTTCTCCGAATACACAGACAATAACCGAACAGACACGGAAAAGGGGGCTTGCGCCCCCTTTTCTCGTATCGATCGCCTGGACGTTCTGCCTTTTACGGGCGAGGCAGAGTGCCTTTCTTGTTCTTGAAATCATCTGCGATGCTCAGAACGTAAATGCCGAAACCGCCCAGTGAGAGTGCAAGCCCGACCCAGCCAACCGAGGTCCAGCCAAGACCTGCGGAGATGGCAAGCCCGCCCAGCCAGGGACCGACAGCATTGGCAATATTGAAGGCGCTCTGGTTCAGGGCTGCCGCAAGACCTTCTGCCCCGACTGCGACAGTGAGCAGACGCGCCTGCACGACGGTCGCCAAACCGCCGCTTGCACCGATCATGAACACGTTGATCGCAAGCGGTATGAATTTATGGGATGCCTCGGGAAAGCCCGCCATGGAGGCAGCACCCATCAGAAGAACGCCAGCAAGGGTCGGCATCATCTTGTGATCGGCCAGCCATGCGCAGACGAGCGTTCCGATCGTCATGCCCACACCGAATACGGCCAGCATGATCGGCACATAGGATTCCGGCACCTTGGTGACATTGATCATGATCGAGGCAAGATAGGTATAAACGCAAAATACACTGCCGAAACCGACAGCGCCGATTGCCAGTGTCAACCAGACCTGCCTTATCCTGAGCGCCGTGAACTCATTGAGGATGCTCGCATCCTTGCGTGGCGTATCCTTTGGCGCGAACATCATGAGCAGGAGTGCCGTGCACAATGCCAGGAACGCGATCAGTGCAAACGCCCAGCGCCAGCCCACGAGCTGACCGATACCGTTCGCAAGAGGTACACCGCCGATCGTGGCGATCGTCAGACCGAGAATGACGCGTCCCACGGCCTGAGAACGCTTGTTCGGCGGGACGAGCGACGAGGCAAGAATACCGGCGATACCGAAATACGCACCGTGCGGCAGACCGCTGATGAAGCGACAGACAAGAAAGAGAAAGTAATTCGGCGCTACCGCGCTGATGCCATTGCCCAGCATGTAGAGCAGCATCATGCTGATCAGCATGGTACGACGGCTGATCCCGGCACTGAACAGCGCAATGGTCGGGGCCCCTACACAGACACCTGCTGCATAGAGCACGATGGCATGTCCGGCCTCAGGATCGCTCACACCGAAAGTGTGTGCGATCATCGGCACAAGACTCATCGCTGCAAATTCGGCCGTGCCGATTGCAAAGGCACCAAGCCCGAGACTAAAAAATATGATGCGTATGTCGCGCATCGACCGGGCCAGATCGCCAGATCCCAAGCTGCTCATGCCACCCTCAGCAAATTCTCAAATGATTCTCGCGAACAGGGGCGCCCCTATGACCTTCACCGCTTATCCCGAGACAGTTTCTGCCCTTACCCTAGCTTCGAACGAATACGAAGAGGCTCTGGCGCAGAATGACATCGCAAAACTCGATGCCCTGTTCAGCGATAACCCGAACGTGATCCGGCTGGGCGCAACAGAGAACCTGTTCGGGGCAGAAGAGATCGCCGCCTTCAGACGCGCGAGAACGGGTGGAGCGCCCCCGAGAGAGCGCTTGCGTCGTGAAATCGTCGCACTCGGCCCCGATGCAGGCTGTGTCACCATCGTGTTTCGTAATCTGGCCAATGGCAGGATCGGTCGTCAGAGCCAGACCTGGGTCAGGGAAGCCGAAAGCTGGCGCGTCCTCATCGCACATGTGTCTTTTCTCGCAGGGTAGTGCCTTGGCAGTCGGATAACGGATGGCCGCTCCTTTTTTCGACGGTCGAAGGTCACACAGCGCGCATGATCGACCGGTATCGCCCTGTCCCAGAGCCACGCTGACAAACTGTGCCAGTAAATGAACTACTCGACATGTTTCTCCCACGGGTTTCCCTGTGCCTCTCGGCAACCGGTCCAAATTCCGCACGTTTGAGGACCATCGCTTTTTGCGACTATGCGCAATCAAACTCGTAAGGGTAGATCAATGACCACGAAAAACGCGATGCACACCACGCAGAACGCCCTGAAGTCCAACGCCAAGACCGTGTCGATCGAGACACTCAATGCCCGTCTGGCCGATCTGATCGATCTGGCACTGATTACGAAGCAGGCACACTGGAACCTAAAGGGTCCCCAATTCATCGGTGTGCATGAAATGCTCGATGGCTTCCGTGACAGCATTGACGATCTGGTAGACAAGGTCGCCGAGCGCGCGGTCCAGCTCGGTGGCACGGCCTATGGCACAGTGCAGGTCGTCGCCAAGAACTCTGCCTGCACGCCTTATCCGACCGATGTGTACAAAATTGCCGATCACATCTCCGCCCTGATCGACCGCTATGCCACCGTTGCCAACAACGTGCGTCAGTCGATCGATGTGACGGATGAAGCAGGCGACGCCGATACGGCCGACCTGTTCACCGAGGCCTCGCGTGCACTCGACAAGCATCTGTGGTTCCTCGAAGCCCACACGCAGGAGCCGACCGGCCAGATGCGCGACGGCGACCACACCGGCGCCCGCTAAGCTTCGCCCACCCGTTTTCGAACGGCACATTGAAAACCCCTGCTGCGTCTCACGCAGCAGGGGTTTTTTCATACCTGGTCGATAAAATGAAAGCCGCAGACCACCGTCGACTGCGCATGCAGACGCCCTCAAACGATACACAATCGAGACTTTTCATGGAGTTTAACGATGCATCGCCGTTACAGGACGATAAAGACATCGGGACTTCGTAACTGATGTTTCTTTGTGCCCTGCCCGGTCGTCACAACAGGTCTGATCTGCGCTTGCATTTTCAGGGCGAAATTTCATGAGTATTGTCACGATCGTCGGCACATCAGGTACAGTCGTTCAGGTAACTGTCAGCGGTGGCAAAGCACAGGCTATGGCCGAAACCTATGCCCAGCAGATGTCTGCCGCATTTTCGCGCAAGAAGCTGACCACGGTTCTGCTTTCAGAACGCAGTGCGGCGCCGACCGCCCAGGGGGACAGCCTCGTTCAGGGGTTTGTGACGACCGGCGGGAGCTACGCGCCTACGGGGAACTACGACTTCATCGGCGCCGGCGGCTGGGACAAATCGACCTCCGGGTCAGGTCAGGCGCTGCTCAACGACCGCGTCACTGTCGACGGCGCCGGGCTGACAATCTCCGGCATGCTGTCTGTTCTGGGCGGCAGTACGGCTGGCCTCACTTATGAAGCCGGGTCATCGAATGGCAGTTTCCTGGGCGTGAGTGGCGATAATTTCTTCAATGGTAGCACCCAGAGCGCCAGCTGGACCATCGTAACCGCCGAAGGCAACGACACCATACTGGCTACCAACGGAGAGAACAGCATCGATGCAGGCACAGGCAAAAACCTGATCGAGCTGCAGCAGGGGACGAACACCGTTTTCTCCGAAGGGCAGGACACGATTACAGGCCAGGAAGGCGGAAAGACACTGCTGACGCTCTCCGGCGGGAACGCCTGGGTGACGCTTGGCAGCAACAGTTTCATCAATGACGAGGCCTCGATCGGCAGCCATATCTCGATCGGCGATAACAGCACAGTGCAATCGGGTAGCGGCTCGACCGTGATCTTCTCCGGTGCCTCGGGCACCTTGTCCGGCGCTCGAAACGATACCGTTTCAGCTCTGGGCGATCTGACGGTGGAAAAAGGCGAGACCCAGACGCTCAGCGTTTCAGGCGCGCTCAAATTCATTGCGAACACAGGCAATACAGAGATCAGCGCCGAACAGGCGACGATCTGGGGTGCAGATGGTCTCTCCGCTCATGTCGATATCGGCTCGACAGCAATCTGGACTGGTAACCAGTCGGATAGCAGCACGAGTGAGGTGATCGACGCTTCATCTTCACAGGGTTCGCTCAGTGCATGGACCGGTGCCGGTGAGCAGACAGTCATCGGCGGCAGTGCTTCGGACCATTTCGTCTTTGGCACGGCCTATCCGGGCAACAATGATCCGACCTATGCAACAGTCACCGGAGGGAGTGGCGGGGCCAATACTTTTGGTGTGCTTGCTGGTCATACATCTGGCGATATCACGATTGCCGATTTCGCTGCTGTCAGCGGCAACAAATTTTTCATGTACAATTACAAGCCCGAAGATGCCGCCGCCGCCGTGCAGAAACTTCTCGCGACAGCAACGGTTCAGGGCGGGAACACCGCCCTCATGCTGGATAACAACATGAAGGTCACTTTCATCGGTGTGACCGATCTCAAGGCCTCGAACATCTCCATCAGCTGATCACGGCCCAGCCCGCCGGGATGCCCTAACAGCCATAGTCTCTGTACGAGAATGCCCTGCACACGACACAGGCTGGCAGGGCTGGATGTCAGGCAAGGGCGATCAGCGGTTTACAAAGGCCATGTTCTTCTCGCTGTATCGCGGTCCGGCAATCCTGTCCGGGGCAAGAGCATTATCCAGCACGTCAAGATCGTGCTGCGTCAAGCGCACGCCCAAGGCGCCGATATTGTCATCGAGATATTGTCGGCGCTTGGTGCCCGGTATCGGCACGATGTCCGGCCCCTTGGCCAGTAGCCAGGCCAGCGCGATCTGCGCGGGCGTTGCGTCATGCTGTGCTGCCAGCTGTCCCACAATCGCGGCAGCTTTCTGGTTGGCCTCGAAACAGGCTCCCTGGAAACGGGGATCCGTATGACGAAAATCGCTCTCAGGATAGGCTTCGGCCGGCTTCGCCGTGCCGGTCAGAAAGCCGCGCCCCAATGGACTGAAAGGCACGAAGCCAATCCCCAGTTCGCGCAGCAGGGGAAGAATATCGGTCTCGACATTGCGTTCCCACAGTGAATATTCGCTTTGCAGCGCCGCGACCGGGTGCACGGCATGCGCTTCCCTGATCGCGCGTGTTCCGGCTTCGGACAGGCCGAAATGCAGCACTTTGCCTTCCTCGACGAGGCGTCCGACTGCTCCTGCCACCTCGGCCATCGGCACAGCCGGGTCGACACGGTGCTGATAAAGCAGATCGATGCGGTCGGTCTGAAGGCGACGCAACGAGGCCTCGACAACCTCCCGAATATGCTCAGGCCGACTATCGACGCCCGTGGATTTCCCGTTTTCGATCCTGAAGCCGAATTTTGTGGCAATCGTCAGAGCACCACGACGCGACGACAAGGCCCGGCCCAGCAGTTCCTCGTTCAGGAAAGGTCCATAGACCTCGGCCGTATCGAACAGCGTAATTCCGCGTTCTATGGCGCGGTCGAGCGTGGCCAGACTCTCACGTTCATCGGCCTCGCCATAGGACTGGCTCATACCCATGCAGCCCAGACCCAGCGCAGACACACGCAGACCCGATGCCCCCAGAACACGATATTCCATTCCACCCTCCCCAACCGTTGCAGCCTGGCAGAGACAATGCCGGGGCGGGCTCAGGGTTTCTTGTCGTGCCGACGCCGTTTGGCAGGTTTCTCAAGCAATCGGGTGAGATAGCCCATCATCAGCGCTTCATCTGCGGTCAGACTATCGCTTTGCCCCTCCTGATCCAGAAGGCTTTCGGCCTGACGGGCAAAGGCCTCACGCAGGCTGCCATCGAGATAGCCTGTCAGAATGCCCGGATGAATATAGCATTTGCGGCAGACAGAGGGCGTATTGCCCAGTCTGGCCGCTACCTGCTCGATCGTACGCAGCACATTCTTCTTGGCGCGCGCACGACTATCGCCTTCCTCCAGGCTCGACAGGGTCAGTGCTGCCAGATGAGTTGCGGCCCAGGTCCGGAAATCCTTGGCCGTGATGTCCTCTCCACTGATTTCCTGCAGATAGGCGTTAACGTCATGGGAGTGGATCTCATGCGTCTCGCCTTCGTCGTCGAGATACTGGAACAGCTTCTGGCCGGGGAGGTCCTGTAGTCGTGCGATCACCCGCACCAGCCTGGGGTCGCGCACATCCAGATGCGCCTCTATTCCGTGCTTGCCTCTGAAATCGAGGGCAAGTTTCCCGCCTTCGATACGGGCATGTCGATGGCGCAGGGTGGTCAGGCCAAAACTGCGGTTATCACGTGCATAGGTTTCGTTCCCGATACGCGCCATCGTGCGCTCCATAAGACGCACGATAGCTGCCAGAACGCGCGGTCGACCCAGAGAGGGCGAGCGCAGATCGGCATCGACACGCTGGCGTATGAGCGGAAGTTTGTCCCCGAAAACCAGCATGCGCGCAAACTTGTCTTCGTCACGCACAAGGCGCCAGCGGGCATGATAGCGATATTGAAGCCTGTTCCGGCTGTCCTTCCCAACTGCCTGTAAATGGCCCCTGGGATTGGCACATATCCAGACGTCCCGATAGGCCGGCGGGATGGCGAGCGCCTTTATGCGATCTATCTCGGGCTGTGCCGTAATTTTCCCGCCTGCAGCGTCCCGATAGAAAAAGCCCTTGCCCGCGCGGTGCCGGGTTATTCCCGGTCGTGAACGATCGACGTAAACGAGATGGGCAGCACGTGCATGATCGCGGGCTTCCTGCTCCGCGCTGCGTTCCGTCAGGTTCTCCATGCTGCGCTTCTTTCCTCGTCCGATGCCCCGATGGGGGAGAGAGAAGCGCGGCAGAAGCGGAAGGGTTTCACATGCCCCTCCCGCTTCGCACTCAGGCAGCTGGCAGACGGATGAGATAATCGAATGCGGAAAGAGCGCTTTTCGCCCCCTCGCCCACTGCAATCACGATCTGCTTGTAAGGTGTTGTGGTGGCATCGCCCGCCGCGAACACCCCCGGTACCGATGTCGCGCCGTGATCATCGACCTTGATCTCACCAAAATCGTTCAGGGCCAGCGTTCCACGCAGCCATTCCGTATTGGGCAGCAGACCGATCTGCACGAACACGCCTTCCAGATCGATGCGATGATCCTTGCCATCGCCACCGCGATAGGTCAGCCCGTTCACCTTGTTGCCATCGCCCTCGATCCGGGTCGTCAGAGCCTCGGTCAGCACCGTCACATTCGGCAGGCTGTGCAGCTTGTCCTGCAAAACCTTGTCCGCCTTCAGCTTCGAGCTACGCTGCAACAGGGTGACATGCCCCACGATTCCGGCCAGATCGATCGCAGCCTCGACACCGCTATTGCCGCCACCGGCCACCGCGACGCGCTTGCCCTTGTAGAACGGGCCATCACAATGCGGGCAATAGGCGACCCCCTTGGTGCGATACTGCTCCTCACCCGGCACACCGAGCTGGCGCCAATGCGCGCCCGTTGCCAGTATGATGGTACGGCTGTGCAGAATCGCGCCGCTTTCGAGGGCCACGCCATACATTCCGCCCGGATGCGATGCTGGGAAAAGCTCCTTTGCGCGCTGGCCGGAAATGATTTCGACGTCATAGGAGCGGACATGCGCCTCAAGCTGGGCCGAAAGCTTCGGCCCCTCCGTCTCCTTGATCGAAATAAAATTCTCGATCCCGGCCGTATCCATCACCTGGCCGCCAAAACGATCGGCCACCAGACCCGTGCGCAGGCCTTTGCGTGCGGCATAGATCGCCGCAGAGGCACCGGCAGGACCGCTGCCGATAATCAGCACGTCGAAAGCGGGCATGTCTTTCAGGCGCTCGGCAGCACGGCGCGGCGCGTCGTCATCCAGCTTGGCCAGGATCTGGTTTACATCCATACGGCCCGAGCCGAAGGCCATGCCGTTCAGATAGATCTGCGGCACGGTCATGATGTTCTTGGAAGCGACTTCTTCCTGGAACAGCGCACCATCGATGGTCGTGACATTGATTGCCGGATTGAGAATGCTCATGGCGTTCAGGGCCTGCACCACGTCGGGGCAGTTCTGGCATGAGAGCGAGACGAAAATCTCGAAGCGGAATTCACCCACCAGTTCCTTGATCTGATCCGCAATCGCGGCCTCGATCTTGGGCGGGTGTCCCCCGGCCTGAAGCAGGGCCAGCACGAAAGACGTGAACTCATGCCCCATGGGTATGGCGGCAAAGTTCACCCCATGACGGCTGTCGCCACGTCTGATGAGGAAGGAGGGGCGTCGCTCGCTGACACCGTCTTCCGAATAGGTCACTTTATCGGAAAGGGCAGCCACTTCACGCAGAAGATCGCCCATTTCGCGCGCTTTCGCGCTCCCGTCGAGGGACGCTTCAAGCACGACCGGATGGGCCAGATTGGCGAGATAGGTCGAAAGCTGTGACTTGATGGGGTCCTGCAACATCTGGCTGATCCTGCTCTTTCCGAAAAACTGTGCCGGCGATTCCGGCGGGGCTGGCCCGGCGCTGAGACCGGGCCAGACGACCTCAGATCTTGCCGATCAGGTCGAGCGAGGGAGACAGGGTAGCTTCACCCTCTTTCCACTTTGCGGGGCAGACTTCGCCCGGATGCGATGCGACATACTGTGCCGCGCGGACCTTTTCGATCAGCTCTGCAGCCGAACGGCCGACGCCACCCGAAGTGACCTCGATGTACTGGATCTTGCCTTCAGGATCGATCAGGAAGGTGCCGCGATCGGCCATACCGGCTTCTTCGATCATGACATCGAAATTGCGGCTGATCGTGCCCGTCGGGTCGGCAAGCATGACATACTTGATCTTGCCGATGGCCGGCGAGGTGTCGTGCCAGGCCTTGTGCGTGAAATGCTTGTCGGTGGAGACCGAGTAGATCTCGACGCCAAGCTGCTTGAAGGTCTCGTAGTTATCGGCGAGATCCTCAAGCTCCGTCGGGCAGACGAAGGTGAAATCTGCAGGGTAGAAGAAGACGACGGACCACTTGCCCTTCAAGTCTGCTTCGGACACCTTGATGAACTTGCCATCGTGAAAGGCATCGGTTTCGAAAGGCTTCACTGACGCGTTGATGCGTGGCATGCGATATGCTCCCTGGTTCACATCTGTGTTTGATGACGGGCTCGTTGTCCCACGGATACGAACGCCCCGGAAATCGTTTCTGTCAATGGCAGATATAGGCAGAACCGTTTTCCCAGCGGGTACGGATTGGTCCTATCTATGGCTATGACCTATATTCCTCTTTCCGGGCTCTCCCTGCGCGACATCGAATACGTGGTGGCCGTCGATGATCTGCGTAATTTCTCGCGTGCTGCCGAACGATGCGGTGTCAGCCAGGCCGGATTGTCAGAGCAGGTGCGCAAGCTTGAAATGCTGCTCGATGTCACGCTGTTCGAGCGTTCGCGTCGTCATGTTGCCCCTACGCCTGACGGCATCAGGCTTATTGCCATGGGGCGCGAGGTCCTGGCCTCGGCGCGTGCCATGATCGAGGCTGCCAGATCGCGCACCGGCCCCCTGGAGGGGCTGTTGCGCATTGGTGTGATAGCGACACTCGGGCCGTATTACGTGCCAAGTCTTCTACCGCTCCTGCGCCGGTCCTACCCTGAGCTCAAGCTGCAGCTGACCGAAAGTCTGACTCAGGTCATGCTGTCGCGCCTGAGGCAGAACGAGCTCGACCTCGTTTTCGCAGCACTCCCCGTCCCGGGAGAGAGCTTTGAAAGCGCGCCGCTTTTCGAGGAGCCGTTTCTGGCCGTCTTCCCAAAATCGCATCCGCTGGCTTCGCGGGAAAACCTGACGATGCAGGATCTCGCCAGCGATCAGGGCGAAAACGGTCTCCTGCTACTCGAAGATGGGCACTGTCTGCGTGATCAGGCACTGGCTGTGTGCGGCATGATGCCGATGCGCGATCAGCAGCGCCTTGCCACCAGCCTCGAAATGCTGTGGCACATGATCGGCGCCGGTGAAGGCTATTCGCTCATTCCCCAGCTCGCCTTGCGCAACCGGGCAGAATGGGATGAGCTGGTCGTGACCCGTGCCCTGCCCTCTGCCAGTCGACAGATCGGCCTTGTCTGGCGCAGCTCTGACCCGAGAGGCCCGGCATTCCGCGAGTTCGCAGCATTTCTCGCGAGCAAGGTTCCCGCTGGATGCCTTGCATCGGATACACCAAGAGCTCAGCACTGAGCCCCAGCACCAAGCCCCAGGGCGTCCGTTGCATCCGAAACCTGCTTCGGACGTCATTTCAGCATACATTTCAGGCATCGCGTTTCACGCCGCTTCTGCCCGGTCCGATGCTACCGGGTGTGATACTGCCTGAGGCGGCCGCAGATGAGCTGACTAGAAAAGCCAGCTCCAGAAGCCCTTATCCTTCAGGTCGTTCTCGCAGCTGGCATACTGGGCAGCATAGACGTTGGAGCGTGCACCGACTTTCCGTGCAGCGGTCATGAGCCACCCCTTGCTGGCATAAGACCGTCGGCGATAGCCGCCCCACCCTTCATGATAAGCCAGATACTGCCTTGTCCCGTCGGTGACGGGAACACGGTTCTGTCTGTGCGTGTTGGTGACGTACCAGTTGATGAAATCTAGCGAATCCGCAAAGTTTTCGCGGCTGGCACTTGTATCCGTCGCTTTCTGGTAATCGCGCCATATATCGGTTTTGGCCTGAGGATAGCCGTAGGCTGTCGTCACGTACCCCCAGGGGATGAACCACAGGATATAAGTGCGCTTTGTGTGCAGGTTACTGTGATAACCCGACTCCTGGTACATGATGGACATCGGCACGGAGAAAGGAACATTCCATTTTTTCTCCTGACGCAGCGCCGCATGATACCAGCCGCGTTTTTCATGAAAGATCGAGCAGATATCGTCCGGATGGGCGGGGGGAACGGGCGTGCAGGCCGCAAGACACAGCGCTGTCAGCAAAGACCCCGGAACCAGCTTGCTGAGAGACAAATCCAGACCACCCCTGCAAGCGTCGCTCTATACGACGCTTTTCGCGACCGTCACGCCAATCCCTGCCGGTGAGATCCGGTTACCATCGGATCTGTCAGCCCCGCCTGTGTCAGCAAGCCCGGCAGACACGATCGTAACCGCAAGCAAGCCGGCCTGGGCGATCAGCGCACGATCTTGACGTCCCCGGTCCATTCACTGCGCGGAATCAGGGACAAATCGGCTGCGCAGGTGCCGACCATATAGCGATCGGGGTCCCACGACCAGATTTCAGGCGCATCGACCGGCTCAGGCCCGCCGAAGGTCGGAAGGGAAAACGACAGACCGGTCTCACCGGTCTTGACCGCCTCATACAGGCTGTCGAGTGTCGGATACATCATGCGAAACGCCTCCTTGTGCCTTCCGGTATTGCTTTCCGGCTTGAGAGCAGAACCTTCGATCCAGCCCGGAGTTTCTCCCTGAGCGGCATACGTATTCGTCACATTCCGGACAGAACAGGCCGCTACATATAAACCTCTCCCGTTTGGGCACGCCCATCCGGGCACTCTATCGGCAGTCGTTCCATGAAGTCTCCCAATCCGTTCGCATCATCCCCTTCCGAGCACCGCCCCCACCAGAGCCATGCGCAATTCGAAGAGGCCGAGCGGCAAAGGCGACTCGCTCTGTTGATCGACAGGTTGCCGGGCCGGATGGCCGAGCTCGTGCGCTGGCTTCTCGCTCCCTCACGGATCTGGATACGCATTCCCGCGGGTTTGCTGTTCATGATCGGGGGCTGTCTTGCGTTTCTTCCGGTACTGGGGCTGTGGATGCTGCCTCTCGGCTTCTTCCTTCTCGCGGAAGATATTCCGGTTTTGCGTAGATTGAGTGGCCGGTTACTGGCCTGGATAGAGCGTCGTCATCCAGGCTGGATGAAGCCCTCAGCCAAGCCTGAAAGCTGAACACCGTCTGGTGTTCAGCCCGCGTGCCCTGAAAACGGGCCTATCCCTGACCGACATTCACGCCTTGACAACAGGCCGTGACAACGCATGGCAGGATAAAGCGGGCACGATGACAAATGAGGACAGAACGGGCGCGCTAATGCCCCTCAGGACTTCGATTTATCGACCGGCGTCGTGGCGCTGCGTATGCAGGCACTCTGTTCCTGTGTCGCAGGGTTGCACTCGGGCAATTTCTGAGCCGTCGGGATAGGCCAGAAAAGACGTATCCCCAGAGAGATCAGCACCAGAACGAGAGCAACGATCGCCCAAGGCATGATGGAAGGCAGCTTGCGCGGCGGTTCCGGATCGGGAACCCCCTCTTCCATCATGCGGCGCAGATCGTTCATCGACTCAGCCCTTCACCAGCGCGGCCTGCATTTCTTCCCATTCGCGCTTGCTGAGCCCTGAATCGGCCTGCGTTACAGTCTCACCCGAAAGCTGACGACGCAGCACCGCGATCATGCCAGCCGAGAAGGTGAAGGCGCCCAGACGATATTCCTCGAACGCGGCGGCTGTGATCGGTACCCAGGCACGCAGGATCTCGATCATGGCTTCGGCATAGACGCGAATTTCATACTGCGCATGGCTATCTGCACGCAGGCTCAGGAAATGCAGCAGGTTATGAAGATCGATCTTCCAGTACCACTGCGTATAGGTATTGAGCGTCAGGTTCATGCGTGCCAGCTCGCGGGCAAGACCGTAGCCTTCCGGATCGAGCATGGTCTCGTAATTGTCATAGCAGCGTGCCGCGTCCTGACGCAGCAGATCCAGCACCTCGGCCGATTTTTCCGGTGAGAGCGGTTCTGCGCGGCCCTGACGATTCGACACGCTTTGCGACGACACCTGCTCGGGTTCGGGCAGGTAGAATTCACGGTCGAGAATCGAGTAACGCGCGGAGTACTCGTTCACGCTCGCCATGCGATGGCGGATCCACTGTCGTGCCACGAAAACCGGCAGTTTGACGTGAAACTTGATCTCGCACATTTCGAACGGCGTCGAATGACGGTGGCGCATCAGATAACGGATCAGACCCGTATCCTCAGACACTTTCTTGGTGCCACGCCCGTAGGACACGCGGGCAGCCTGAACCACAGCCCCGTCATCGCCCATATAGTCGATGACACGGATAAAACCGTGATCCAGCAACTCTATGGGAGAAAAGAGAAGTGCCTCCAGAGCGGGCACAGTCGGCCGGCTCGTCTGGGAAGGCGAAAGGCGGGAGGCGTCGATTTCGGCGCGTTGTTCTGGTGTCAGCGGCATGGGCCGAGCCTTACCACAAGAGTGCCGCACAAAACACTGTCAGTATGGTCACACATCGTGATTCGCGACCGGCTTTTTTTCTCCGCGCTTTCCTGCTGCCCAGACGCTCGCACGTCTTTCGGGCCTCTTCCGCCCTGGTCCTCTCACCCTCTTTTTTTCTCTTGGCCCGTTTCCTGCCGCGTCTGTCGCTGCACCTGCATGCGCCTCTTGTCGGGACCGCCGGGAGGGCCTATATGCATCGGTGCCGGAGGGTTCGCCCTTGGCTATGGCGATAAACGGTAAGTGGAATAATCGTTACGGACCCGGGGGCAGTGCCCGGCGTCTCCACCATTCCTTCCCGAAGGCTCTGCCAGACGGAAAGTCAGGGGACGAAACAGGCTCGACGTGCGTGGTAAAGACTTATCTTTTGCCCGGCATTGTACCGCCGTTATCGGGCTAAATCACAAGTGCCAATGATAACACAAAGGTGCTCGCTGTCGCTGCATAAGCGATAAGCGCGGTTCGGGAGGGCACCGGGCAACAGAAGCCCTCCCACTTCACTTCCCCCATGACAGGTTTGCCCCGCGCGACAACCGGCTGTCATCTGCCCGGCAATCATCTGCATCGACGTCCAAAGAGCATCTGCACGATACGCGCGCCATCGAGGCCTTGCCATGACGTACGAAACGTCGCATCCCTGCAGGATCAGTTTCCGGCAAATGGATCGCTTAGAATGAACGATGATCAGGGTGACGGCATGGACCACGAGCTGCCAGAAAGCCTGCTTCCCTATGATGAATGGGTCGAAGATGCCTATCGCGAGGTCATGCTGCGCGCACTCGATTATGCCGGTGCCGAAGGGCTGCCTGGGGAGCACCATTTCTATCTCACGTTTCTGACCGATTATCCGGGCGTCATCATTCCCGACCGTCTGCGCGCGCAGTACCCGCATGACATGACGATCGTGCTTCAGCACCAGTTCTGGGATCTGAAAGTCGATCGTGAGGCCATGACCGTTTCTGTCGGTCTCTCATTCGGCGGAATTGGCAGCGTTCTGGTCATTCCGTTCGCTGCAATCACTGCCTTCGCCGACCCCCATATCCGTATGGCCCTGCGCTTTACGGTCGATCAGGGCGAAGTCGCAACCGGGATCGAGGAAACCGAAACCGAGTCTCAGGAAGTCGAGGAAACGCATCCTGCAGCCAGCGAAGACGGACAGGTTGTCAGTCTCGACGCGTTTCGCAAACGCCCTCACTGACTTGCCCCGGTCGGCCCGTTCCGACCGGCCCATTACGACCGACCTGTCCTTTCTGACCTGCTCTCAAGCAACCAAGGGCAGGCATCAGCTGGCCGTGACCAGCCCACGAACAATCCTGTGCAGCTCTGCCTCGATAGCCGGTCCATTCTCGCCCGTTACAAGCTGCGGGGCGAGTTTGAGGACATGAAGCAGCACAACGCCGCGTGTCGGCGCAGTCTCGCGCTTGTCAGGGCTGACCTGTTCGAGCAGGGCGATAACGCGTGAAAGAAACTGGCCGCGCCATTCTTTCGTAACATTTTCCACATCGGGGCGAGCTGCGAGAAGCAGGGTCGTGTAATCGCGCTCCGCCTTTTTCTCCAGCCATGCTCCGAGCAGGCCGGACGCCGCGCTTTCGAAATCTCCCGGTACCGTGGTCTCGCGGATATGATCGAGCACGGCAAGCCGGTCATGGATGAACCGTTCGAGCAGTGTGGTGGCGATACTCTCTTTCGTCGGAAAGAAGCGGTAGAGCGAGCCGATTGCCGTGCCTGAGCGCGCGGCGATTTCGGTCATTGTCGTGCCATCGACCCCTTTTTCGGAAAATACCTCACCCGCCGCGTCGAGAATGCGCGCCACGCGTTCACGCCCGCGCTGACGCTTCGGCGCGATAGCGTTTGACTTATGCGAGGATTCCCTCGCATAACTGCCGGGTGACGTTTCCATAAGCGAAAGGGTCCTCCATGCCTGCTCTCGATCCCAAGACAACCGCACTCGTCCTGATCGACCTTCAGAAAGGCATTCTGACTATGCCTGTCGTTCCTCATCCGAGCAAAGACGTTCTCGATAAAGGCATGGCGCTCGCCAGCGCCGCGCGCGCAGCCGGTGCGCCGGTCATTCTGGTTCATGTCGGCTTCGCCCCCGATTTTGCCGATGCACCGCCCAGCAACGTCGATGCGCCGCTGAGCTCTGCATCCCCCCTTCCCGCTGACTGGAGCGATCTCGCCCCCGGGCTGGAACAGACGGGGGATATCGTGGTGCTCAAGAAGCAATGGGGCGCCTTTACGGGGACCGACCTCGATCTCCAGCTACGCCGTCGTGGCATCAAGACCATCGTTCTTGCCGGAATCGCCACGAATTTCGGTGTGGAATCGACGCTGCGTCACGCCTGGGAACTCGGTTACGATGTCGTCGTGCCCGAGGATGCCTGCACATCGCTGAATGCGGACCTGCATCGCATGGCGTTTACTCACGTCTTTCCCCGCCTGTGTCGGGTCACGACTGCCAGCGAGGTGACGTTCAGCGCATGAAAGCGCGGGCGCACGGTCTGCTGATCCTTTCGGCCCTCTCCGCCCTCCTGGCTGGAGGGCTGATGCTGGTGGGTTTTCCTGCGGCCCTTCTGCTCGGCCCCATGCTGGCCGCCATCGCCGTAGCGGTGAGCGGCCATAGCATACCGCTCCATCACCGGCTGCCCGTTATCGCCCAGGCCATTATCGGGCAGCTGATGGCCCATAGTCTCACCATGAGAGTGCTGCGCGAGATACTGGCGCACTGGAGCATTTTCATCGGTGGCGTCATGTCCGTTGTCGTCATCAGCTTCGCACTTGGCTGGCTGCTGGCACGATTGCGCGTCATGCCCGGTACGACCGCCCTATGGGGCGCCTCGCCCGGTGCAGCCACGGCCATGATCCTGCTTTGCGAGGATTACGGGGCCGATCAGCGTCTCGTAGCCTTCATGGTCTATCTGCGCGTCCTTATGGTGACATTCGCAACTTCGATCGTCGCACATTTCGTCGTGGGTGGAGCCTCTGCCCCCCATCATGGCGCTGGGGCTATTGCGGCGGGGCCGTTCGCCTTCTGGCCCTGTCTGCCTCTCATCGCCCTTGCGGTTCTTCTTGCGCCGTTCATACGCCATGGGGCTGCGCCGCTTTTGCTGAGCATGGTTGGCGGTGTGATCGTTCAGGCCGAATTCGGCCTGCATTACACACTGCCTTTCTGGCTTCTTGCCCCCAGTTACGTCGTGATCGGCTGGATGATTGGGCGACGCTTCACGCGTGACGTTCTGCGCCATGTCTGGCGCGCCCTGCCTGCCGTCTCGGCCTCGACAGTCGTGCTGATACTCGGCTGCGCTGGCCTCTCCTGGCCACTGGCCCATATCGCCCATGTGGATCTGCTGAGCGCCTATCTCGCCACCAGCCCGGGCGGAGCGGATTCCATCGCCATTATTGCGGCCTCGACACCCATAGATGTGCCTTTTGTCATGGCCATGCAGATTGCGCGTTTTCTCGTGCTGCTGGCCATCGCGCCGGGTATTGCGACGACTCTTGCGCGTCTTCTTCCCGAGGGACGTAGCGCTCACCCTAGTCAGGCGAGGCGGAACACTGATACTGCTTGAACCAGATTTCAGTCAGCGAAAGTCCGGACCTCATGCGTTTTACAGTCGATCGTCTCGACCATATCGTTCTCACGGTTCGTGACCGCGCCCTGTCGGCAAACTGGTATCAGCGCGTTCTGGGCATGGAAATCGAGGAATACGGGCGCAATAATCGCGTTTCGCTCTGTTTTGGCGGCCAGAAGATCAATCTGCGTCCGGTCGAGTCCGAAGGCTGGACGACGGCTGAAAAAGCAGCGCCGGGCGTAAGCGATCTGTGCTTCACAACGGCCATCGATTCGGAAAACATCATCCGGCATCTCGAAAAATGCGGCGTGGCGATTATCGAAGGACCCGTAACGCGTATCGGCGCCCTAGGACCGATTACATCGGTCTATATACACGACCCCGATCAGAACCTTGTCGAGATCGCCTCCTATCAGGGGTAGGCCCGTCAGGAAAAAACAGAACGACAGGCAGAGCTAAAAAAAGGGGGCGGAATTTCCGCCCCCTTTTTCGTTACCAGTTCTTGCTGATCAGCCAGAATTCTTCGGATGTCAGGGTCACGACACCACCGCCCGGCAGGGTGGTCTGGGCAGCAGCACTGGCCAGCGCTTCGATACGCTCGACCATGATCGTCTTGCGCACATGGGTTTCGGACTGTTCCTGCACCTGAGCCAGAGCGGTCAGGGCAGATTTGGAAGCCTTTGCGACGCGGGCTGCGTCAAGAGCGGCATAGGACATTGACTATCTCCTTGAAGCTGATGCTTCTTCATATAGTCATGTGAATGCGTCATTTCACCCCGACAGGCCGATTAAGATCGGATGCCGCTGCTCCGCTTCTCCGTCCATGCGGAAAACACCACTCCTGCAGCACATTATCTGCGCCGGTCAGCCTGCACGTCGGGCCATGAAATCAAAGCTGACCACGACCGGCAACCCGACCCATTGCCCGGATGCCCAGGGTCCCTGTCCGACACCGAATTGCGTACGCATGAGATCGGCTTGACCTTTGGCATGTGCCGTCTGCCCATCGACCGAAAGCATGAAATCAAGTCTGACAGGACGCGTGACATCGCGCAGGGTGAGCGATCCGTCTGCCTGATAGGTGTTCGCGCCGGTTCGACGTATGGCCGTCGAGACGAAATGTGCCTTGGGGAAAGACGCTATATCGAACCAGTCTTTTCCCGGCAGGGCTGTGTCGCGCTGGGTGTCGCCCGTCCGCGCACTCCCCAGATCGATCGTCAGATCGATATGCCCGGTTTGCGGCTGGGCAGGATCGAAGTCGATACGAGCCTCGTAGCGTGAGAACGTTCCGGTAAATCCCGATCCGGTCTGTGTTCCGGAAAACTCGAGCTGGCTATGGGTCTTGTCGAGCTGCCACGGCATCGAGTGCGTCTGTGCGGCTGCCGTTCCTGCCGACAGGGTGAGGCCAAGAACCATCGCCAGAACCGGGACGAGAGCCAGACCGGGTCGAGAAGCACTCATGGCTTTTCCTTTGCTGAAACCGGGATCGCGCGCCATGGCAGCATGCGTCGCAGCACATCGTCACGCAGCATGAAATGATGGCGCAGGGCCGCGCCCACATGGAGAGCGATCAGAACGATAAGCCCCCAGGCGCCATAGGCGTGCAGTGTCGCAAAAAAATCCTCGACCGGCTTTTTATCGGCGAGATGGGGAAGATAGGGCAGATCAGGCCAGGGAATGACTCCATAAAGCACCGTCGGAATGGCGAAGACCGAGCTCGAAACCAGAGCCCAGCCGCTCAGGGGGAGAAAGAGCATTTCGCCATAGAGCGCCCAGTGACCGAAACGGGCCAGACGCTTTTCCAGCGCCCGCATGCCCGAAGGCAAAACTGGCGGATGGTGGAACAACCGCCAGACGAGCCTGAGCAGGGCTGCAAGCAGGACGGTAATGCCAATCGACTTGTGAAGCTGAAACAGACGAAACATGGTGCCCGGATCGAGCGACCCATGCACCATCACGAGCCCGATACCCAGCAAGGCGAGGATACCGATTGCCATGACCCAGTGGAGGATCATGGCGATGGCCGTATACCGCACCCCGGTAACGGACAGGACCGGGACCGACGATGCGGAGGCAGGCTGCGCCGGATTGGACCCGGCCCTGTCGGGAGAGGCGGGTCCGCGCTTCATCGGGTCAGGACTGGCGCTCGAAAGCCGCTGCGATATGCAGGGTCACCGAATCGCCAACCAGAGGCACGTAACGCGACACGCCGAACGCGCTGCGGGAGATCACGGCATTTCCCTCGAAACCGACCGTCTCCTTCTTGTCGAGCGGGTTCACGCCGCTACCGATGAGACGCGCCTTGAAGGTTATGGGTCTGGTCACGCCATGGAGCGTCAGATCGCCGGTAATGCTGGCCATGCTCGCCCCGATGCGAACGATACGGGTCGAGACAAAATGGGCGGTCGGGAATTTATCGGCGTCGAACCAGTCCGCGCCTTTGAGTTCGCCATCGAGCTTGGACACTGTGGTCTGAACCGAGGCGATGGGCAGGGTTACATCGAGCTTCGTGGCATCGACATGCGCCGGATCGAGCGTCAGCGTGCCCGAAGCCTGTGAGAAGAAGCCTGAGAAATCGGTAAAGCCCATATGGAGCAGGGTGAAGCCGACCTGCGTGTGATAGGGCTCGACGGCATAGCTGCCAGCCTGAACGGCCTTCGGATCAGGCGTGCCGCCCTTCTGGGCATGGGCCTGCGGCAGGGCGATGAGCGACGCAAGAAGCGCTGCGCTGGCAAGGAGAGTTCTGGTCACGACGTAACCCTTTCTCGAATGAACGACTGAATGTGAAAAGGGAATGTCAGATGGAAAGCGCAGCGATTTCCGCGCGTGCAGCCTTCATGGCAGCCTCGCGTGCTTCAGGCCCACGACTCAGCCCTTCGGCACGCACCCATGTGAGATCGCGCAATCCGAGGAAACCGAGAACGGCGCTCATATAGGGCTCCTGATGGTCCATTACGGCAGCAGGATTGCCGGGCGTGTAATTGCCGCCGCGGGTCGAAATCAGAACGAGCTTCTTTCCTGCAGGAATGAGCCCGACAGGGCCGTGCTCCCCATAGCTGAATGTCTTGCCTGCCACGACGATACGGTCGATCCAGTCCTTGAGCTGTGCAGGAATGGTGAAGTTGTACATCGGCACGCCAATGACGATGACATCGGCAGCGAAGAGCTCATCCACATGGGCATTGCCACGCGCCAGATCGGCCTGGATCGTCTCATCGGTCACCTCTCCCCCGAACCGGGCCGCCACATGGTCCGCGCTGAGCAGCGGGATCGGGTTGGCGGCCAGATCGTGATAGGTCACCTCGGCCTGGGGATGGGCCTTTCTGAGATGCGCGATGGTCTCTGCCGAAAGGGCGCGGCTCGCCGAGTTATCGCCGAGAATGCTGGAATCGATATGAAGAATCTTCATGCTATGCGCTCCTGAATGCGTATGGGCCAAAGCTGCAGAATGAAAGCCTCTCCTGCCTGCTGCTCCGGCCAGCCAGTGCGTCATACCGTCCCATATGATGATCCATCTGGACACTTGATATATTCCGATGGATAGTATCGATAAATATTATAGATGCAGAGGCGGGTGGAGACATAATGCTGGACCGTATCTCACTAGACCAGCTGCGTGTTTTTATTGCTGCCGCCGATGACGGCAGCTTCTCTGCCGCTGCGCGGCGTTTTCGCCGGTCGCAGCCAGCAATAAGCGAGATGATCGCAACACTCGAAGCACAGATCGGCGTTGCCCTGTTCGACCGCGTCGGGCGCTACCCGCAACTCACCAAGGCAGGCGAGACGCTGCTGGCCGATGCACGCGGCATCGTGCTGGCCGTCGACCATATGAAGGCACGCGCCTATGGCATGTCCTCGGGCATCGAGCCTGAATTGTCTGTCGTCGTGGATGTCTTTTTCCCGATGGACCGCGTGACACGTGTCGCGCGCGGCTTTCGCGAGACTTTTCCGCATACGCCACTGCGCCTCTATGTCGAAGCACTGGGCGGCGTGTTCCAGCCAATACTCGACTCACGCGCCCGCATCGGGATTGCAGGCCCTCTGCCCGACATGCCGCCCTCTCTCTCCTCAGAGGCAATCGGCGACATACGCTTCATGATGGTGGCCTCGACCACACATCCTCTGGCCCACTATGAAGGGCCGATCCCGCGCGACGAACTGGCACGCCATGTCCAGCTTGTCCTGACTGACAGGACGGAGCTTTCTGCCGGACGCGAACGCGGAATCTACTCTCCGTCCACATGGCGTCTGGCCGATCTCTACGCCAAGCACCATTTTCTGCTTGGCGGTCTGGGATGGGGCGGCATGCCGGTTCACAGCATCAGTGCCGATCTCGAAGCAGGGCGACTGGTCGAGCTCAATATCGATGGCTTTACCTCCGGCGGGTCACGCATGCCCATGACCGTCGTTTATCCCACTGCCGAGCCTCCCGGCCCGGCCGGGCGATGGCTGATCGACCATCTCAAACTCTGCACCGGTCGACATGGCACCGGGCACGACGGCGCGCGCCGCGATGGCGTGACGGGCGATGCGACCAACCATGCACTGGATGACGGAGCGACGCCCGAACCGCAAATCGGCCAGACAGCCTGCCTTGCCGCCAGATCCGGGCATTCCTGACACGGGCTTGCGCGCCCGACACACAGCACCCGATACACCGAGCGAACCGGGCAGTCGCATGCCACGTCTGAAAGCCATGCCTGAATTGGGCTGGCATTACGCGCCCGTTCTGGCCTAAACGAAGCCGCCCATGCAGATATCCGATTTCGACTTCGATCTTCCGCGCGAGAATATCGCTCTGGAACCCGCCCGCCCGCGTGACAGCGCCCGCCTGTTGCGTGTCGCTGCCGGTCAGCCATTGGCCGAGAGGCGTATCAGCGATCTGCCGTCGTTGCTCGAACCCGGCGATCTGCTGATTGCCAATGATACGGCAGTCATCCGTGCCCAGCTTGCAGCAAAACGCGGCGAGGCAAAGATCGGGATCACGCTCGATCGCATCCTGAGCGATGGCAGCTGGCATGCGCTTGCGAAAAATGCGCGCAAGCTCAGGCCCGGCGATACGCTGCATTTCGGCACCGATTCCGTGACCGCCGAGGTGGTCGAGAATGAAGGCGACGGTGCCATCTCGATGCGGTTTTCTGCCGAGGGCGAGGCGTTCGACGCTTTCCTCAAACGTGCCGGCGTACTGGCCCTGCCTCCGTATATTGACCGCCCCACCGGTCCGACCGCGCAGGACGACAGCGACTATGCGACGATTTTCGAGCGCTACAAGGGCGCCGTCGCCGCCCCGACGGCGGGTCTGCATTTCACCCCCGACCTTCTGGCGGCGCTCGATGCACGAGGTGTGAAACGTCATACCCTTACCCTGCATGTGGGGGCAGGCACATTCCTGCCCGTACGCGACGAAATCGCCAGCCACAAGATGCATGCCGAATGGGGGCGTATCGACGCGCAGACAGCGCAGCTCATCAACGATACACGCGCCAGCGGCCGGAAAATCGTCGCAGTCGGCACCACCAGCCTGCGCCTGCTCGAAAGTGCTGCGGACGAGCACGGCATCGTGCATCCGTGGGAGGGCGAAACCTCGATTTTCATCAAACCGGGCTATCACTTCCGTGCGGTCGATCGGCTGATGACCAATTTCCATCTGCCGCGCTCGACCCTGTTCATGCTGGTCTGTGCACTGGCCGGAACCGAGACCATGCGCGACGCCTATCGACACGCGATTGACGAAGGCTTTCGCTTTTATTCCTATGGAGATGCCTGCTTGCTGGACCGCGCCCCATGACCGAGCTGACACAACGCAGCGACAGAATGCACTGGAAGGCCGAGGCCTGTTGCGGTCAGGCACGTGCGGGCCATCTGCATACCGCCCATGGCACGATCCCGACCCCAACCTTCATGCCGGTCGGCACGGTGGGGACGGTCAAGGCCATGAACATGGATGCCGTGCGCTCGACGGGTGCGGGTATCATTCTGGGCAATACCTATCATCTCATGCTGCGCCCCGGCGCCGAGCGCGTGCGCAAGATGGGCGGTCTGCACCGCATGATGGACTGGTCCGGCCCGATCCTGACCGATTCAGGCGGGTTTCAGGTCATGTCGCTCGGCGCGCTGCGCAAGCTCGATCAGGACGGGGTGACATTCAACTCCCATATCGACGGCTCCAAGCATCGTCTGACGCCAGAAAGCAGCACCGACATCCAGCACGCGCTCGATGCCACGATCACCATGTGCTTCGATGAGTGCCCTGCTCTGCCCGCCACGCCGGAGCGCCTCGAATCCTCCATGGAGCTGTCCATGCGCTGGGCGGCACGCTCGCGCGAGGCCTTCGTGCAACGCCCCGGCTATGGGCAGTTCGGCATCGTGCAGGGTGGCACAGAGCGCGATCTGCGTGCCCGCTCGGCCAGGGCCCTGACCGATATCGGTTTTGAGGGCTACGCCATTGGCGGTCTGGCGGTGGGCGAAGGTCAGGAACTCATGTTCTCGACGCTCGATTTCACCACCCCGCTTCTGCCGCAGGACCATGCGCGCTATCTGATGGGCGTGGGCACCCCCGATGACCTGCTAGGTGGTATCGAGCGTGGTGTGGACATGTTCGACTGCGTCATGCCCACGCGCGCAGGCCGCACAGCACGTGCCTATACCGAGCGCGGCACGCTGAATCTGCGCAATGCCCGCCATGCCGAGGATAATCGCCCGATCAGCCCGGATTGCGACTGTCTGGCCTGTTCGCGTCATAGCCGCGCCTATCTGCACCACCTGTTCCGCGCCAATGAAATTCTCGGCCCGATGCTGCTGACCTGGCACAATCTCGCCTATTACCAGCGCCTGATGCGCGAAATACGCGCTGCCATCGTGGACGGCACATTACCGCAGAAGGCCGTGGAATTGCGCGCCAACTGGGCCGCCGGGGACTGGACGCAGGACGAATTCCCCCAGCCGGACTGGCCATCCGTCCCATGACGCCCCTCACACCATGAGCAAGAGCATCGAAGACCGCATTGCCGACCATGCGCGGCATCTCGGCTTCGATGCGATCGGGTTTTGCGAGGCCTCCCTGCCCGAGGCCGCCCGCACGCGTCTGCGCCAGTTTGTCGAGGACGGACGACACGGCGCGATGAGCTGGATGGAACAGCGCATCGACCAGCGTGGCGACCCCAAGTCTCTATGGCCGGAAGTTCGCAGTGTAATTTCTCTCGGCCTGTCCTATGCGCCTGAAGCCGACCCAGCCGAGACACTCGACCGGCCCGATACGGGCACGATCTCGGTGTACGCGCGCCATCGCGATTATCATGATGTGCTCAAGGGCATGCTCAAGCATCTGGCGCAATTCGTGGTGCGTCAGGATGTCGGCGGCGATGGCACACAGGTGAAGGTCTTTGTCGATACGGCACCGGTCATGGAAAAGCCTCTGGCCGAGCAGGCCCAGCTTGGCTGGCAGGGCAAGCATACCAATGTCGTCTCACGCGATCATGGGTCATGGCTCCTGCTGGGTGAAATCTTCACCACGCTCGACCTCACCCCGTCACCACGGCGCGCCGGGTCATGCGGCAGTTGCACGCGCTGCCTGACCGCCTGCCCCACCGATGCCTTTCCGCACCCTTATGCCCTCGATGCGCGGCGCTGCATTGCCTATCTCACCATCGAGCATGACGGGTCGATACCGGTCGAATTCCGCAGGGCCATGGGCAATCGCATCTATGGCTGCGATGACTGCCTCAATGCCTGCCCGTGGAACCGTTTTGCCGCGACCTCGCGCCATCTGAAACTTCAGCCGCGGGCCGATCTCATGGCACCGAAACTGGATGATCTGGCACGGCTGGACGATGCCGGATTTCGCAGCTTCTTCTCCGGCTCACCCATCAAGCGCATCGGCCGCAACCGCTTTGTGCGCAATGTCATGATCGCACTCGGCAATTCCGGCGACAGGGCCCACCTTCCCTTGATCGAGACGTTGATGCGAGACGATAATCCTGTGGTGGCAGAAGCGGCAGAATGGGCACGAGGCGAGTTGCTGGGTAACGAAGACAATGAGTGATCTCGTCAAACGCAGCTTCACGTTGTCACGCCACCGCACCAGCATCGCGCTGGAGCCGGAATTCTGGGCGGTGCTGGAAGAAATGAGCACCGGTCGCTCTCTTGCCTCGCTGATCGCCAGCATCGACGCCACACGCCCCCCGGAGCGCCCCCTCGCGTCGGCATTGCGGGTCGCGATCCTGCATTACGCTCTAAGCAGCGGGCAGAACTGAGCTGACGACTGCGACGGCAATACGGGAACCGCATCACAGGCGAGCCGTTGCGAAGATATGACAGGGGAAGCGGGAGTTTGACCGCCCTCTTGCCGATTTAAGCAATCACGATCATTATCGTTATTTAACGATTCAGACGGGAATCGTTTAATTCTCTTCAGCTCCGTGGCGCAAGGGCCTCTTCGATTCATGACGTGTCGTCCTTCCCGCATTATCTCTCTTCCTCCCGCGCTCGAAGCCGCTCTTGCCGAAATGTTGCGCTCCGGAACATTTTCGTCGGAGCAGGATATTCTCGCCGCTGGCATGCAGCTTTTGCGCGAGGCTCAGGATGCAACGACGCTGCGCAATACGCTGGCTTTTCCGGTTGCAGGCGGCGAGTGCGGCGCCCTGATACGCGCATTCGACTGGGCTCGAAACCCGGTTGGCGCACTTGCTCTGTGGTCGGATGTCCTGCGCGCCACGATTACCAATGTAGTCAACTCCCCCGTCGCGAAACTGCTGTTCTGGGGGCCGGAACATATCCTGTTCTATAACGACGCATTCAGCCGCATAGCCGGTGAGCGTCATCCCTGCGCTCTGGGCGTTACGGGAGCAACAGCGTTCCCCGAGCTCTGGTCGTGGCAGCAGACCGTGCTCGACAATGCGCTTGAAGGTGAGCCTGCGTCCTTCAGGAACCGTACTGTCACATTCAATCGCCCGAATGGCCCTGAATGCTTCCATCTCGACCTGTACTACACCCCGGTTTTCGAAGTGGACGGACGTGCGGGCGGTGTGCTCTGCACCGTCGTGGACAACACCGAACGCGTTTGGGCAGAGGCACAACTGGCAGCACGCGAGGCCGATCTGCGCCGGGTGACCGATGCCACGCCCATGCTCGTCGCCTATGTCGATCGCGACCATATCTATCGTTTTGCCAATGCCCAGTACGAGACATGGCTCGGCATTCACCCGTCGCGGATCGTAGACAGACACGTTACGGAAGTTCTGGGGGACACCGTTTATCAGGATCGCCGCCCCGATCTGGAACGCGCCCTTTCCGGCGAGACCGTGGTGGCCGAGACGGTTTTGCCCCAACGAGACGGTAGCGGCCGACATACCGAATTCCGCTATGTGCCTCACGTGGCAGAAGACGGATCTGTTCCGGGAGTGCACATCCTCGGTATCGATATCGAGGAACGCACACGGCGCATTATCGACGTCGCAGCCAGCGACAGGCGCTTTCGCACGGCCATGGAGGCTGTTCATGGCGTATTATGGACGAACAGTGCCGATGGCAGAATGACTGGCGAGCAGCATGGCTGGTCCATGCTGACGGGTCAGGATTATGAGGAGTATCAGGGATTCGGCTGGGCCAATGCCGTTCACGAGGAGGATGCCGCCGCCACGGTAATGGCCTGGAATGCCGCAGTCAGCGCAAGGTCGATGTTCGTGCATGAGCATCGTGTACGCAACCGCGAGGGACAGTGGCGCAACTTCGCCATAAGGGCCCTGCCGATCCTCAACGAGGCGGGTGAAATCACCGAATGGGTAGGAGTCCATACCGACATCACCCATCAGCGCGCCGCCGAGGCAACCCTGCGCGATCGTGCAGCCGATCTTGCCCGGCAGGTGCGCCACCGCGAGCGTGCGGAAGAGCAGCTTCGCAAGCTGAACGAAACGCTCGAAAACCGGGTTATCGAGGAAATTGCCGAAAGACGACAGGCCGAGACACGCCTCGCGCAGGCCCAGAAAATGGAGTCCATCGGCAAGCTGACCGGCGGCGTGGCCCATGATTTCAACAACCTGCTTCAGGTCATAAGCGGCAATCTGCAACTGCTGAGCCGTCACGTGGCCGGGAACGAACGTGCCGAGCGCCATGTCAGCAGTGCCATGGGTGGCGTGCAGCGCGGATCGCGTCTGGCCAGCCAACTACTGGCTTTCGGGCGACGTCAGGCCCTTGAGCCCAAGATCGTCAACGCAACGCGTTTTGTGCGTGGAATGGATGAAATGCTGCGCCGCGCCATCGGCGAGGGCATCGAGATCGAGACTGTCGTCTCAGCAGGATTGTGGAACACGTTTATCGATCCGGCCCAGATCGAGAACGCCCTGCTCAATCTCGCGATCAATGCCCGTGACGCCATGGACGGTCACGGCAAGCTCACCATCGAACTGGGTAACGCCCATCTGGACGATGCCTATGTGCGCCAGCATGACGATGTCAAAGCCGGGCAATATGTGCTTCTGGCGGTAAGCGATACCGGTTCGGGCATGACAGCCGAAATCCTGTCCAAGGTATTCGAACCCTTCTTCTCCACCAAGGCGGAAGGGAAAGGTTCCGGTCTCGGCCTGTCGATGGTCTATGGCTTCGTCAAGCAGTCCGGCGGTCATATCAATATCTATTCCGAGCCGGGCGAAGGCACGACCATCAAGCTCTATCTGCCGCGCGCGATGGATGCCGAGGATATCGAGATCCAGCATCATATGGCCCCTGCCACAGGCGGGAGCGAAACGGTTCTGGTCGTCGAAGACGATGACGAGGTCAGGGCGATCGTGGTCGAGATGCTATCCGATCTGGGTTATCAGGTGCTCAAGGCCACCGATGCCGCCAACGCGCTCGTGGTGATCGAAAGCGGCATGCCGATCGATATCCTGTTCACGGATGTCGTCATGCCCGGCCCGCTCAAGAGCCCTGAGCTGGCACGGCGCGCCAGGGAACGCCTGCCAGACATCGCTGTGCTGTTCACCTCCGGCTATACGGAGAACTCCATCGTGCATGGCGGGCGCCTCGATGCGGGGGTCGAACTGCTTTCCAAGCCCTATACGCGCGATGCACTGGCGCGGAAATTCCGTCATGTTCTGGCAAACAGGCAGCAGCGACAGGGCGCGCGCGTGAAAGACGTACCTACGCCCCCTGACCGTCATGACACAACGCGCCCTTCGAATGAGACAGTGCAGCCTCCTGCACAGGCAAGCCAGAGCGCGCCTCCTTCACAGGCGCTCTGCATCACGGTTCTGCTGGTCGAGGATGACAGGCTGATCCGTCAGGCCACATCGGAAATGCTGCGTGACTCGGGCTATCTGACGGTGGAAGCCGAAAACTACGAAGAGGCCCTGATCGTGCTTCAGACGATGCCGGTCGATGTGCTGCTGACCGACGTGAATTTGCCCGGTCTTTCCGGCAAGGTCATAGCCGAACAGGCCAGAGCACTCAGACCGGATGCGGGTATCGTGTTCGCAACCGGCGACAGCCATGCAGTTCAGGGCGACCCTTCGGTCGTCGTTCTATCCAAGCCCTATGATCTTTCTGCCCTGACCGATGCCCTGTCACGCAGCCTGCCCCGCCTCTCTCCCGGCACGGAACGGCTTCCGGAAAAAGAAAGCCCGTCGGAGGCTTCGGGGCACAAGGCACCCATCGTTTGAACTCTCCCCCGCGCTCATGCTACCGGTGAGATATGGCATTCTGGGGAAAAATGTTCGGCGGCGTGGCCGGTTTCGCTGTAGGCGGGCCGATGGGCGCCATTATGGGGGCCGCACTCGGTCATGCGGCCGATCGCGGCTCTCTGCTTGAAACACCGGCAGGCGGATGGCACGAGCACTGGCGCACGAAAGGCCAGCCCGATCCGAATGGAGCGGCCTTCATGGCTGCGGCCAAGATGTCGACCCTGCTCGGCAAAACCGATCAGCTTTATGCCATCGGCCTGGTGGCTCTGTGCGCCAAAATGGCCAAGATAGACGGGCCGGTAAACAAGGCCGAAATCTCGACATTCAGATCGCTGTTCCAGTTTCCTGCCGATAACATGCGTGAAGTCGGGATGCTGTTCGACAGGGCGCGCGACCGGACCGACGATTACGAGATGTATGCACGCGAACTGGGCAAAGGCTTTGCCAAGGACCGTGCGCCGCTTGAGCAGCTGCTTATGGCACTTTTTGTCATTGCGCGTGCCGACCTGCCGCCAGGGGCACCGCTGCATCCTGCCGAAACGACTTTTCTGAAAAAGGTTCATGCAGCATTCGGGCTGCCGCCCGGAGCGTGGGACCGCGCCGAAACCGGTCGTTCCGGCTCGGCAAGCAACGAGAACGATGCCTATGTCGAGCTCGGCCTGACACGCAGCGCGACGGATCAGGAAGTCAGGACACGCTGGCACGTGCTGATCAGGGAACATCATCCCGACGTGCTCGGCCAGAAAAACCTCAGCCCCGACGCCATGGCCAAGGCAGCAGATCGCGTTGCGCGTATCAATGCTGCCTGGGACCGTATCAAGCGAGATCGAAGGCTCTAGGGCATCTGTCCGCCGCCCAAATCGAACGGACGGACATGATTTGAAAGCATGTTGAGAAAGAGTCTCATGTAGAACGGCTTTGCAAGAACGGGCCCGGATTTTCCGGCGAGCCTGTCTTGCGGAAAAGAGCCTCGGATCATGATGGTTTTTCTGCTGCTGTTCTGCCTTTCCTGTGCTGCCTTCACCATCTCGTCGGTGGCAGGCGGTGGCGCAGGACTCGTGATCATGCCCGTTCTGGGTCTGGTTCTGGCTGCGCCCAGAATTCCAGCCGCCCTGTCCATCGGTACGATGTGCAGCACCATCGGACGTATCGTCTCATTCTGGCGCGTCATCGACTGGCGCGTGGTGCTGTATTTCATGCCCGCGTCTCTGCCAGCCGCCGCGCTCGGCGTGTTTTGCCTACGCCTCATGCCCCCGGTTTATCTTGAGCTGGTTCTAGGCCTCTTCCTTTGCGGCAACGTGGTTCTTCTTCTGAAAAGAAGCCAGAAGCCTGCGCTCGATACCCGCATCTGGCGCTATCTGCCCGCCATCGGTTTTGCGGCGGGGTTTATTTCGGGTTTCACAGGTGCGACCGGGCTGCTCTTCAACCGGTTCTACCAGAAGCTCGGCCTGCAGAAAGAAGCTCTGATCGCAACGCGCGCTGCCAACGAGATCCTCCTGCATACGATAAAGCTCGTCCTTTACGTCCGGTTCGGTCTGTTTGATCGGACCGTCCTGATGGCCGGACTTTGCGTCGGCATCGCCGCACTTGCGGCCATCAAGGTCACGCAGCTGGTCCTGCCTTTATTGACCCATGCACAATTCTGTCGCATCGGTCATGCGGCGGCAGTGATCGCAGGTGTGCTGATGCTTAGCGGCGCCTCAAGACAGATCGTGCATGACGATGCCATGTCACTCAGCTACGGACGCGCCCATGGCGAGACGGAGCTTGCCATGACATGGCGTCGCCATCGTGTGGCCCTCGAATTCGAGCATCCCATGGAGATCGAGCTCAAGCATCGCGTCACCCAGGTAACCGATCCCCGGACGGGACGGGCCGGAGCGGAACTGACTGTGCTTCATCTGGCAGCCGACAGGGGTATTTTCGTGACGAAACGCCGCTTGCATGCCGGGGGTGACGGCTATGGCCATCATTCCCACCGGCATGAAGCCTGATTTCCTGCGCGCCCGGAATCGTTCTCCGGGGACACGCCCCTCACGGGAGGGGCGCAGGAGACCCGACTGACGCCTTAGCGCGTGCCGAGCTTGAAGGTGGTGGTGTAATCGAACTTCTGACCCGGACGCAGCTCGGTGCTCGGGAAAGAAGGATGGTTCGGGCTGTCAGGGAAATGCTCGGCCTCAAGTGCCAGAGCATCGGTCTGACGATAGGCGCGATGCGAAATTCCGGCATATTTTCCGGTCAGGGAGTTCGAGGTGTAAACCTGAAGCCCCGGCTGGTTGGTGGAAACCTCCAGCGTACGGCCCGAAGCCGGATCGAAAATAACCGCAGCCGAACGCGGTGCCTTTCCATAAGCCCCATCGACGATCCAGTTATGATCGTAGCCGCGTGCGATCAGCATCTGCGGAAAGTCGCTGCGCAGACGGTCACCGATACGGGTAGGCTTGCGGAAGTCGAGCGGCGTTCCGGCAACGGGGGCGAGTTCACCTGTCGGGATCGATGTGCCATCGGTCGGGGTGTAGCGCTCCGCCTTGATCTGCATGACTTCGTTCTCGACTGAGCCCGAGCCTTCACCATTCAGGTTCCAGTAGGAATGATTGGTCAGGTTCAGCACGGTCGGCGCATCGGTGGTCGCCTGATAATGCAGGCTGAGCGCGTTGTTCTCGTCGAGCGTATAGGTCACATCGGTCGTCAGCGTGCCGGGGAAGCCCTGATCGCCATTAGGGCTCACGAGACGCAGCGTGACAGAAGCACCCTTGTCGGTCTTCTTGGTGTCGACCAGCGTCCAGACATGCTTGTCGAAACCGATCTTGCCGCCATGAAGCGCATTCGGCGGGTCGGTCAGGTCGGTATGATAGCTCTTGCCGTCAACGGTGAAGGTGCCGTGGGCGAGACGATTGGCATAACGACCGATGATCGCCCCGAAGAACAGGCCGCCCTCAGCGGAGTCCTTGGTGTAACCATCAAGCGTACCGAAGCCCAGAACCACATCCTGAACATGGCCGGCGCGATCGGGTGCCTCGACGGACTGGATAACGCCGCCATAGGTGATGACGCGTACGGTCATGGCGTGATCGTTCGTCAGGGTGATGATCTTTACATCCTGACCGGCCGGGGTCTTGCCCCAGGACTGGACGGTCACAGCGGGCGCTGCCTGCGCCGCACCACCCATTAACCCGGCGAGCGCCATTACGCTTACGGCGCTCTTCACTAATGCTTTCATGGAGAAGGTGCTTCCATATGTTGATTCGTTGCCACACTGGTCGGAGAAATGATCTGTGTCAAAGTATATAAAGTTCATTTTTCCCAACCCTTGCCCCCCTCAAACGCTAAGCGTGCAGCATGAGTTGGCATCTACGGTCTGGCGTCTGACAGACATCGTGCTAGAAAACCACGATGCTGCGTCTCCCGCGAGACAGTGCGGGTCTGACCCTTCATCGGGTCAGGCCTGCTGCCACGCACTTGCGGGCTACGCAAAGAAGTAACAGGACCGGGACTGGGTGCCAGTTTTCGGCGAAACGATCGTGAGCAGGTGCGCAGTTTCTGGCGCGACCGAGCGCGCTTACACGACTTGGGGATTGCGATGACCGCACCGCTAGGTGATTCCGATAACCGGCCAGAGGCCGGATCTGCCGTCGAGAGCCGGACGACACGTCACGCGCAGCGCAAGGGCGGCCGCCTTCTTGTCGGGCTCACTGCCCTTCTCTCCCTGAGCGCCTGCGCCAGCTGGCGCAACCCACCACCCAAGGACCCCGAGGCTCTGGCGGATTACAAGGAAGCCAACGACCCTTACGAGCCCGTCAATCGCAAGATGTACGGCATTCAGATGTGGGCGTATCACAAGGCATTGCGCCCGATCGGCAAGGCATGGGCATGGGCCGTTCCCAAGCCGATCCGCAACTCGATCGATAACCTGAACCAGACCTGGTACATCCCTACGGTCTTTTTCAGCGATGTCGGTGCGGGCAAGCCGCGACGTGCGGGTGACGACTTCATGCGTTACGTCATCAACATGACACTCGGCGCTGCCGGTTTTTTCGACGTGGCAACATCGCTGGGCTATCCCCATCATGACAGCGATCCCGGCCTGACGCTCGCCACATGGGGCGTTCCGAGTGGCCCCTATCTCTTCCTGCCCGGCATCGGCCCGAACACGTTCCGTGACGCGGGCGGCTATGCCATTGCGCAGGGTCTGTCGCCCATCAACTACGTGCCGCGCGGTTACGGGCTTCTGACCTTCAACTGGGCCTATAATATCGCTGGCGTTCTGGGCGGCTTCTCGTCTCATATTGACGAGATCGATCAGGTCGAGCAGGATTCGCTCGATCCCTACGCCTTTATCAGAAGCGCCTGGCAGCAAAACCGCGCCAGCCAGGTTGACGCGCTCCGCAACGACCACCGGGCGACCGTGCCGGACTGGTACAATTAAGGACCTCCCGACATGCTGAAAACCTGCTTTTCCTTCTCTCGCCGCACCGCTCTGGGCGTTCTGACCACAGCGCTCATCTCGGTTGCAGCGCTGACCAGCCCGGCTCATGCAGAGGATGCACAGGGCTTTGTCACCACGTTCGGTGGCAAGCTCGTCGGGATCATCAACAGCGACAAATCCCTGTCCGAAAAGCAGGCGGAGGTTCTCCCCCTGCTGCAGAACAATGTGGATATCGCCCTGATCGGCAAATTCTGCCTTGGACGCTACTGGCGTACCGCAACACCTGAGCAGCAGGAGCATTATCTCAAGCTGTTCCATCAGGTGCTGGTCAATGCCGTCACGGACAAGATCGGCGACTATCGTGGTGTGAGCTTCAAGGTGACCGGTCAGACCGCAACCCCCAACGGCGAACTCGTCAGCGCCCAGATCATGCGTCCCGGTCAGCCGGTCGCCGATATGGGCCTGCTGATCGCTCATGATGGCGGCATGAAAATTGTCGACATGATCGGTGAAGGCACGAGCCTGCGCCTGACCCAGCGTCAGGATTACAGCTCTTACCTTGCGCGCAATGGCGGCAATGTCGCGACCCTGATCAGCGCTCTGGAGCGCCAGCTCTCGCATCGTCACTGACGGTACGGCCCCTGCCCGGTTGCAAGACCGGCAGGGTTCCCCCCCTCGCTTTACAACCTGTGTCTTTTTAATCTGTTGGCGTGATCGGCTGCTTCTGCCGTGCGATAACGGCCGATCTGTCGTCGCACCCTGTCAGCCGGAAATGCTGATACGCTGACAGCCCTGTCTAACAGCCCCGCGACCAGTTTGGCTTATGGCAGCCATGCCGACAACTTCAGGTCGCGTTGCCCCTCTCGGCCCTGTCCGACAAATTCTCCGCATCCTGACTGATTTCATAAACCAGCATCAGATAGCCATCGCGCTCGAAACTTTCGACATGATGCATGCCGATACTGCCCAGCACGATACGTGAGGGCATATTGTCTTCGCGTGTCACACCGACCACGCGTCCGATGCCTGCATCGAGGGCAAACCGCAGGGCTGCACCGGCAGCTTCGCGCGCGATCCCCCGCCCGGCCGCCTCCGGAACCAGAGCGAAACGAAGCCCCAGCCCACGCCCGTCCGGCCGCTCATGCAGCCCAGTGATGCCGACGAAACGGCCATTTTCCCTGATCGTGAAAATACCGATGCCCCGCTTTGCCCAGAAGGAGAGGTCATCGGCCATTTCGTCCTCGACCTGCCGGACAGAGCGTACACCGCCCAGCATACGCCCGAACGAGGCGCCATTGGTCTTGAGGCGAATCATATCCTGCATATCGCCGTAACCGACAGGCTGTAGCACAAGCCTCTGGGTACGTATCTGACGACCGAGCGTCACGCGACGCCCCCTTTCGTCAGACGAACGGACAGAACAGTGACGGACTGGATGTCAGAGATGAACCGCTCCGACATCCTCAACCCTTAGCGCGCGATGGGACGATACTTGATGCGGCTCGGCTCTGTGGAATCGGGGCCCAGACGACGGCGCTTGTCTTCTTCATAATCCTGGAAGTTACCCTCGAACCATTCGACATGGCTATCGCCTTCGAAGGCGAGGATATGCGTGGCCAGACGATCAAGGAACCAGCGATCATGCGAGATGACCACGGCGCAACCGGCGAACTCGGCCAGCGCGTCTTCAAGCGCGCGCAGCGTATCGACATCGAGATCGTTTGTCGGTTCGTCGAGCAGAATGACATTGCTGTCCTTCTTGAGCATCTTGGCCAGATGCACGCGATTGCGCTCACCACCCGACAGCACGCCAACGCGCTTCTGCTGATCGGCGCCCTTGAAGTTGAAGGCACCGACATAGGCGCGCGACGGCACTGTGCGCTTGCCCAGCTGGATGACATCCGTACCGCCCGAGATTTCTTCCCAGACCGTCTTGCTGTCATCGAGCGAGTCGCGTGACTGATCGACATAACCGAGCTTGACCGTGTCACCGATCTTGAGCGCACCGCCATCCGGCTGATCCTGACCCGTGATCATCTTGAACAGCGTGGATTTACCCGCACCGTTCGGCCCGATCACGCCCACGATACCACCCGGCGGCAGCTTGAAGTTCAGACCGTCGATCAGCAGGCGATCACCAAAGCCCTTCGAGAGGTTCTCGGCCTCGATGACCGTGCCGCCCAGACGGGGGCCGGGGGTGATGACGATATCGGCCGTGCCACCGGCACGCTCCTGACTGGCGGCCAGCATTTCCTCGTACTTGGTGATACGGGCCTTGCTCTTGGCCTGACGGGCCTTGGGTGAGGCGCTGATCCATTCCTGCTCGGCGGCAAGAGCGCGCTGGCGCGAGCTTTCTTCCTTCTCCTCCTGGGCCAGACGCTTGCGCTTCTGGGTCAGCCAGGAAGAGTAATTGCCTTCGAACGGATAACCACGACCGCGCTCGATTTCGAGAATCCAGTTCGTGACATTGTCGAGGAAGTAGCGGTCATGGGTGATGACCATGACGGTGCCCTGGTAGTCGCGCAGGGTCTTTTCGAGCCAGGCCACGCTCTCGGCATCGAGATGGTTGGTCGGTTCGTCGAGCAGCAGCAGATCGGGCTTTTCAAGCAGCAGGCGGCACAGCGCCACGCGGCGGCGCTCACCACCGGAAAGCATGGTGACAGGGCTGTCGGCAGGTGGGCAGCGCAGGGCTTCGAGTGCGATCTCGAGCTTGCGATCCAGCTCCCAGCCATCGCCGGCGTCGATCTTTTCCTGCAGTTCAGCCTGCTCGGCCAGAAGCGCGTTCATCTCGTCATCGGTCATCGGCTCGGCAAAGGCCATCGAGATTTCGTTGAAACGATCGACAGCACGCTTCAGGTCGCCGAAACCAAGTGCCACGTTCTCACCCACGGTCAGGGACTCGTCGAGCTTGGGCTCCTGCTCCAGATAGCCGATGCGTGCGCCTTCTGCGCCCCAGGCCTCACCGCCATATTCCTTTTCGATACCGGCCATGATCTTGAGCAGCGTGGACTTACCGGCACCGTTGACACCGAGCACGCCGATCTTGACGCCCGGAAGGAAGGACAGCGTGATTCCCTTGAAGACCTCACGGCCTCCCGGATAGGCCTTCGTCAGGTCCTTCATGACATAGACATACTGATAGGCGGCCATGACGGATCTCCTGATGGAATGGTCGTATGGAAAAGGACGAGAACGCGGCTCGAGTGCGCTCCTTGTCGGAGCGTAAAACCCCTGCGCCCGGCAGGACTCGAACCCGCAACCAAGCCGTTATGAGCGGCCTGCTCTAACCAATTGAGCTACAGGCGCACAGGTTGTGCAGGAGATCGCGCAATTCGTCTTTTTTTGCAAGATGACATGACAAAGAAATCGGCCCGATCCTTTATTATGAACGACGAAGCCGCCTTTTTTCTCTTTTTGCGATGGGCCGGTTCTCCCCCTGCAAGGGTCTCACCCGGCTGCTCCTCTCCAGGCCGGCTCGCGTCCCTGACATATGCACGCCTTGTACAATGGCTTAACCGTGCCGGGACGCTGTACGTTGCGGTTGGATCGAAGTTCGCCCTGCTGAAAGGATTCCAGACATATGTGCGCCGATATCATGCCTTCGGACCGCCCTTCTCCTGAAGCGCGTCCGCGTATCGCCATACGCTACTGCACCCAGTGCAACTGGATGCTGCGCTCAGCCTGGATCGCGCAGGAACTGCTTTCCAGCTTCGGAACCGATCTCGGTGAGGTCGCGCTCATTCCCGACACGGGCGGACATTTCAGCATCATGCTCGACGATACGCTGATCTGGGAGCGCAAGCGCGATGGCGGCTTCCCCGGTCCCAAGGAGATCAAGCAGCGCGTACGCGACGTGATCGCTCCCGAACGCGATCTGGGGCATACCGACCGCTAACGCGCACATGAAACCCGGCATGGCGTATCCGTCGCCCATGTGGCGGATGGAACAATATGAGCGGTACATAACGTTACGGCATCTGTGCAGGAAAGCATCGAACGGCTAGGATTGCGCCATCGCATAAACCCTTTCAGGAATTGAAGTGATGGACGTCACAAAAATCTCCCCCGGCAAATCTGTTCCCGATGACATCAATGTCGTGATCGAGATCCCGCAGGGTTCTTCCGTCAAATACGAAGTAGACAAGGAAAGCGGCGCCGTTTTCGTCGATCGTTTCCTTTTCACGCCGATGTATTACCCCGCAGCTTACGGGTTCATCCCCAACACGCTTGCCGCCGACGGCGACCCGGCCGATGCGCTCGTTCTCGCACCGGGTCCGATCGTGCCCGGCGCAGTCATTCGTGCACGCCCCATCGGCATGCTCAAGATGGAAGATGAAAGCGGGCAGGACGAGAAGATCATCTGCGTGCCGCATGACAAGATCCATAGCGAATACACCAATGTGAAGACGATCAATGATCTGCCTGAAATCACATTGAAGGCCATCGGCCACTTCTTTGAACGCTACAAAGATCTCGAACCGAACAAGTGGGTCAAAGTCTCGGGCTGGGAAGGCCCGGAAGAAGCGAAGAAAGCTATCCTCGCTGCTCTTGACGCTGCCAAGTAACAGCGACGCGTTGTAATAAACAGTGACCGGAAAGACACATCGTCTTTCCGGTTTCTTGTTTCACAGCGCTGTGAGGCGCAATCGGGGCGCCACCCGGTTGCAAAAACTAAATCAAATGTAATAAAAGGGTCATGTTGGGATTAGGAAAGGATGTCCTTCTCCCTCACTGTATCGGAACCCTGCGTCCTCATCCGACTGGCGGATTGCCCAAATGTCTCTAACCCGTATTTCTTTCAAGGCTCTGGGTATTGTCACCACAGCCCTGGCCACTTTCTCTGCCATTCCCTCCGCGCAGGCGCAGTCGCCTCTCGCTGGCGGCGCTCCCAACGGCACGGGCCTTGCCCCTTCGGTGCGCGTGTCGAGCCCCATTGGCACGGATAATTTCCATGATTCGTCCGTTCCGCCGCTACCCCACCCAGAGGCCATTTTCGATGACCCGTGGGGCTGGAATACGTGGCTTCGTCAGCATGGCGTTGCAATCCTGCTAGATACCACCAACGAGTTCGCAGGTGCCATTACGAGCCCGACAAAAGGTCTGGGCCTGCGTCAGGGCAGCAGCAATGCCGGCCAGTACGGCTTCGAAAACGATATCGACTGGGAAAAGCTGGCGGGTATTCGCGGCTTTTCGACCCACGCCGTTTTCGTCGGCCGCTATGGCATTCCCGCCAGCCGCATGTTCGGCGACAATCTGAACCCCAGCCAGGAAATCTACGGCGGCGGCGGCAATGTGGTGGTTCATCTCGTCTACCTCTACGGCGAAGAGACGCTTTTCAACGGACACCTCGATATCGCTGCCGGCCGTATTCCGCTGCTGACCGATTTCTCGTCCAATCCGCTGTACTGCAACTTCATGAACAATGCTTTCTGCGGCAACCCGAAAGCATCGTCAGATAATACCAGCCATTCGTCCTACCCGGATTCGAACTGGGCAGCCCGCATTCGTGTGCGCCCGTCGCAGTACACCTATCTCCAGGCCGGTGTGTACTTCAACACGATGGGTATCTACGGCGTCCAGCAGATGCGTACCGGCTTCAAGTGGAACGGCGCCGATATCAATGGCGAAGCCGCCCCTGTGGAGTTCGGCTGGGAGCCGATCTTCGGTAAGGACAAGCTGCCGGGCCATTACAAGCTCGGTGGAATTGTCGATACGGCACCGCATCCGGATGCTTTATACGATGTAAACGACAATTACTGGGCCATCACGGGTCAGGCCCGCAAGGTGCACAACAATTCCTGGTCGGCCTATGCGCTGGCAGATCAGATGATCATGCGTCACAAGGGCAATGGTCCCGATGCCGGCATCACGCTGCTTGGCGTGTTCTATAATAACTCGCCGGTCACACAGACGCGCGAACGTCAGTTTTCGCTCGGCGTGCTCGACCGTGGTTTCTGGAAGTCCCGTCCACTGGACGCCTGGGGTGTGAACTTCAGCTATATCCAGGTCTCGAAAAAGGTCAAAACGGCCCAGCAGATCCAGCAGAGCCTGGGTTATCAGACCTTGCTCAATGGCTCCTTCTTCCCGCAGACCAACGGAATGGTCATCGAAGCCATGTATCAGATCCGCGTATGGCGCGGCATCACCTTCGCACCTGATTTCCAGTACTTCATCCGTCCCGGCGCTCAGCCCGGTCTGAAGGATGCGGCGACACTGGGCTTCAAATCCCACATCGAAATCTTCTGATCATCCACTCTCCTCCAGTGCGTGGGGGAGAGATAGCGCAATGACTTCAGCGCCCTGTTTGCACCCTCGTTTTACCTGACGATGGAGGCAATCAGGGCGTCGTAGTTTGCAAGGTAGCCGTCGAGCGAGAGTTCGGATTCGGCGTAGCGACGTGCTTCCCGACGCAGGGTCTTCGCCAGAGCCTTGTCCTCGATGATCTCCAGAATGGCCGAAGCGATCCCGTCCGGCTCCAGAAAAGGTGCAAGCAATCCGTTGCGGCGATCGGCAATGAACTCCTCGACCGGTTCGGTGCGACTGCCGACGATGGCGCAACCTGTCGCCATTGCTTCTCTCAAAGACCAGGATGCCACGAACGGATAGGTCAGATAGACATGGGCATCCGACCGCCTGAGCGTCAGACGGAACGTGTCATAATCCACCTTACCGAGAAAATGGACGCGATCCAGGTCGACCTGTCCAGCAACCTCCCGCAGGAAGATATCGCGCCAGCTTCCTGCATCTGGCGGCGGCGCCGCACCATAGCTGGTCCCATCCCCGCCAATAAGGACAACACGTGCATCCGGGCGTTCTCTGAGAATACGGGGAAGCGCACGCATGAAACTGTGAATGCCGCGATACGGCTCGAGATTGCGCGCAACGAAAGTAATCAGTTTGTCCTTAGGGCGTATGAGATGCGGCCCGATTGCGACATCCTTTTCGAACAATCCCGGCTCAGGCGCACAGAGATCGAGATTTACGCCTTCGCGCAGCAGACTGATCCGGTCATGGGCCCAATCCGGATATGTCCCTTTCTGGAAAAGGGTCGGCGTCTGCCCGTACTGGTTGAGATTGAGCGCCAGAAGATTGATGGCATTCTTGACACGTACAACCGGCGCAAGATCGGGACGCGGCGGGAATTCCGGATCGAAATCCACATCATTCTTGTCGGTATGATAGAAGAACTCGAAATATCCGAGGATCGGTGTGGCCGGATACACATCGACGAGATTCAGCAACTCGCCCCAGCCGTGATGGCCGATAATGATATCGGGCACATAACCCAGGGATTTCAGGGTCTGGGCTGCCCGTGCCACAGCCTCTGCACGACTGAGCCCCATCTCAAGCTCACGCAGGGAGGGATGGGTGTGAGGAGAAATCACCCGATCCTGACGGTAGAGCACGCGCCTGACGCCGGGCAGATGCCCTTCATTGGCTTCGGAAATGAAAACGATCTCATGACCGCCCTGCTCATGAAGATGCCTGACCAGATGCAGAAACTGGCCGGGGAAATTCTGATGCACGAACAGGAAACGCAAAACCGGAAGCTTTCATTCTGATGCAGGCAGACAGAAACTAGCGTGAGGCTCTGCGCATCTCAAACAGGCGCTGGCAAAGCGTATCGACGCACGTAATCAGCTGCTTTTCAGCTTATCTACACTGGCTGCACAAGGCACCGGAAAGAGCGCCCGGTCGGTCTGCGGGCATCGAAATCCATGCAGTCTTCCGAACCCGGGCCATCGAGTGGATGGTTCCCCTCATACGACTTTCGTATGAGGGGAGCGTCAATCGGTCAGGCCACTGTCGCCTTGCGACGCGCCGAAGCCTTCTTGCCGGGTTTGGGCGAAGATGTCTCTTCCTGGGCGGTTTCGGCCTTGTGAGGCACAATCTCGACCTGGAAAGCTTCCAGCGGTGCGAGGGATTCAGCTTCGAGAGTCTCACCGTTCGCCAGCGGACCTATACGGGTACCGTCCGTGAATGTCGCACTGATCGAAAGATCGTATTTCTCTTCCGCACCGTTCTTCAGGCGAACGCAAAGCCCCAGAATAGGCAGGGCCATGCCACGCGACCCACAATACTGACCGGCTTCAGCCCAGGGTGACAGCCAGCCTTTTCCGAGAACGGCCTGATATTCGATATCCTCAGGCGCAACAAGGCTCTGGGGCGCAATACCGAATCCTTCGATCCAGTTCTGGCTACCGGGCTCACCCATCCATTCTCCGATACGGGCAAGGACATCGCCACGTCTCTGGATATGGGCTGCCACTTCGGGCTTGGCTTCGGATGCACCGGCCTGAGAGGCAGCAGCCTGTGAAGCCGACGGTGCTGCTGGTGCGGGCGCGGCTGCAGCGGCCGGTGCAGCAACCGGCTCACCAGAGAGGCGGGCCACCTGGATACCGGGCACAGGCAGGCTGCTATCCGGAGCCTGATAGGTCGTGACCATGACCTGAGCTGGCCCACGCGCCACGCGCACCAGAGCCGCACCGGCACCGCTCCCATGACTGCTGCTGATAACGCCGTCATCATCGAAGGTTTTGATCGTCACGATGCCATTCGGCATGTTCGGGGCCTGTGCCACGGTTACAGCAGGATATCCATTGATGCTCTGCGCCGCATATTCGGGCGGCAGAAACACGCAATACAGTCCCGCATCGAATGTCATCAGAGAAGCGTGAACCTTGAGCTGAACGACCTGCTCTGTCCCGGAAGAATTCGCGGAATTGGACATTTGCACTGACCCATCTTCGATTTATTTGTGCATACCATAATTTTGCACAATGTGACTAAAACCCTCTCCTGAGGAATAAAGGGATGTATAACACCAGCTAATGCTTAGTAAAAGCTATATCATTTGATGTGCCAAGTGTAGCAACACGTTACTCAATAGCGACACAGGCATACCTAATGGCACGATGCAACCCCGACCGCTCGCCTGTATCCGCTCCGATTGCGCCCCCAGATCGAAACTGACTGCCCGCAAACCGGCGTCCCATAAATTCGACAGGGCAAAACACCAGGTTTCGGGCCAGATCGACGGTATGAGACCGAGATCGCAGTTGAACGATTCGATGACTGTTTTCGCTTCGTCTTCCCGATACTCTCCCGATATCAGAACATGGCCGGTCGCCATTAACCTGTCATCGTCGATCGTATAGCCCGCAACGACGTAGTCGAGCGGGAGGTTACGCCTTGCGGCATCTTCAGCGAGTTGCAGAACGATCTCATAACCTTTTTCACGACCGATGGCTCCGGGAATGCAGATACGGCGCCTCCCGCCATCGAGCGGTCGCGATTGTCTCGTTTCGGGAAAGATCCCTGTTTCAAG
This sequence comes from Asaia lannensis NBRC 102526, assembly GCF_024054035.1. Lineage (GTDB taxonomy): Bacteria > Pseudomonadota > Alphaproteobacteria > Acetobacterales > Acetobacteraceae > Asaia > Asaia lannensis. The sequence goes on along the minus strand of NZ_JAMXQU010000004.1, from coordinate 109,877 downwards.
TTCCTCTATCTCCACCTCAAGCTCCGGGAAATGGCGACGCATGCGTCTTCTGAGATCGTGAGATCCTGAAAGCACCCTGTTTGCGTCGCGCAGGATCCGGTCTGAGCGTGTAACGAGTTCAGCGACGGAAAGATGCGCATCGATCAGCGATCCCTGCTGCATCACACAGGATTCACACCCGGCAAGAGAGGGCTCACCGCAATAATGGCCATTCGGCCCGACAAGACAGATACGGGGACAGAACCATATGTAGTCATGCAGCACGATGTCCCAGCGCAGATCGAGCGCAGCGGCGAGATCGACCATCATCGGTGCATGACCGAGAAGGTGGTGCCACTCGATACGCCCGGCGTTCAGACGTCTGAGCACAGCAATGAAATCCACCCATTCGCATGGCAGATCGAAAACAAGATTGGTCGTGTCACCCCCGCAATCCTCGACCCGGCACCCTTTCTGATGGGGGCGTATGATTATGACCTGGCTGCCTGCTGCTTCAGCTTGCTGCCTTCTGTTCTGCACCACACGTTCCACCCCGCCACCTGAATCGTGTGTCACCATGATCAGGCATGACCCGGCTGCCTTGCGTCGGGCAAGCATACGCACCAGCCCTGCATTACGTCGTATCGGCGCCAGAGGATCGGACTCGATGAAACGTGCCACAGCCTTTTCATAGCGGGGGTGAAGTGCGTGCAGCATACGCAGGTTACGTTCGAGAAGAAGCGTACGCGTACGCCCGAATGAAACGGAGCCGATATGACGCACAAACAGATCCGTTGCCGCTACATGACGCCACCCGAAGGCCGATGCCCTGCAACAGAAATCGTTTTCCTCGCCATATCCCTGTGCGAACACGGCGACGTTCAGCAGCCCGGTCTGAAGCAGACAGTCCCCTCGTATCGCCATACAGAACCCGTTTCCCGTTGGCAGATCGATAAGACCCGCATCGGGCAGAGACGCAAATATCCTGTCGAGCGATGCGCCCTCGCGTCTGTGCGGCGTCGGGTTGGGATGGGTAACGGAGGGATAGGAGAGAATGGTCGCATCGTTCGAAAAAGGCGTGACGGTCCCGATGCGCTCATCCTTGTCCAGCCATGCCCGGAGGCGCGCGATACCTCCATGGGGCAACAGCGCATCGCTGTTGAGCAGGATGACGTCCCGACCGGCAGCGCGCATGAGGCCTTCATTGGCGCTCGCCGTAAATCCCCGGTTGCTGTCATGACGGATAAGGGTGATTTTTCCTTGCGCGGCGAGTCCGGCAAGACAGTTGCGCAGATCCTGCTCAGGACTTGCATCGTCGATCACGATACATTCGATATCGTCCGATCCCGCGTTCAGGACAGCTTCGATGCATTGCCTTGTGAGAAGAAGGTTGCGGTAAGCCGGAATAATGACAACGCATCCAGGCACACGGGGCTGAACTTGGGGAAACGCAGGTTTTTCGACCGATCGAAGCGTATCCGTCTCTGTAAGATTATACTGAGAAAGAGCAGGTGACGTGAGGTCGAGAAGCGCAACAGCTTCGGAACAAAGCGGGCTGCCGGTCAGAGCCTGCCCGTAACGGTCAGTCAGTGTAATGACACCCGAGGGAAGGTCGTCCAGTGAGATACTGAAACGGCGCGGGCGGGCAAGCGGCTTTTCGAGAAGCGCTGTCTGCTCCAGCTTGGATGCCGTAATGTCGTATCGTTTTTCCCCTGCGGCGATGAGGACATGCGGCGTAAAGTCGGGATCGGCCGGATACCAGATCCACCCTTCAAGCCTGTGGTGGCGCACCGTCACAAAACCATGCATCAGACGAATAGATGTCAGATCGATAGGGGAGCCATACAACGACTTGCCGTCGCTCTCGACATCGAGGCGCCCAGCTTTTTCCCATCCACGCGGCAGTGCATAAGGCAGCTGTTGGTCGACAGCCACAATTTCACCATCGAGACGAATGGTGACCAGACCAGGACATTCGCCTCGCACTACGCCGTCATTGCTCGTCGCACACCAGCCAACCTGGCCGGAATGCGCTGTGAAGAGTCGAACCCAGGCCATCGCCTCTTCGGCCGGGGCGTAGCGGGAGAGCATGGACGCGAAAATCCCGACCGCCTCTTGCATCCGTCCCAGGTGGGAAAGCGCAATGGCCTGCCCGACGAGGGCCTTGCGCATGACGAAACGTCTGGCAATCCAGACCATGCGTTTCGCTGCGCCATCCCATTGGCCTGCTGCGAGCAACGCCATTCCATAGGCGAAAATGACGTTGGGATTGTTATGGGCCATACGTGACGCACGACCCAGCCAGTATACGGCCTGCGCTGTATCACCACGATGGACCGCATCCGTCCCACGCTTATAGGCATCCTGCGCTTTGGCATCGTGCCAACGCTGCCAATCGGCGCGATCCTGCGGCGTGACCGTATGACCGTAGCCGGACTGGACTGGTGGAGGCCGTCTTGACGAAAGCGGTGCCCCGTCAGTCACGTCCACCGAGGCGCCGTTCGAGTTTGCTCAGTTCTGCCGTGGCGCCCTCGATTCCCTGCGACTGGGCACGTTCCAGCCAGATACGCGCCTCCAGCGGATTAACTTCGCCCGCGAGGCCCCGTTTGAGATAGCGCCCCAGCATCAGCTGACCCAGACCATGCCCCCTCTCTGCCGCAAGCCTGAACCAGTGCTGTGCTTCGTGCCGGTCAGTTGCAACATCGTGCCCGCCGCCAAGCATGGCCCCCACGGAGAACATGGCATCGACATTGCCCTGCTCTGCCGCCTGCCGATACAGGGACAAGGCCCTGGCATGGTCCTGCCCCTGGGGCGCCCGACCTGAAACCAGAATCTGGGCAAGCAGGCTCATGGCCTCCTGCATGCGCGCCTGCGCAGCCCGTTCAAGCCATTGCATGGCAAGACCGATATCTTCAGCCACACCGCGCCCTTCAAGATGCATTCTACCCAGCCAGTACTGCGCATTGACCACACCATCGGCTGCGCGCTGCATCCAGTACGCCGCCTGTGAATCGTCACGGGTGGTTCCAACGCCTTCCGCGTAGCAGACGCCGAGATTGAACGCCCCGACAAGATCGCCCTCTTCAGCGGCCTTTTGGAAGCGCCTCTGCATGGCCTCGCGATCCTCCTCATTGCCGACACCGGTCAGGGCAAGATTGCCGAGATCGGCATCAGCAACGCGATCGCCGCATTCAGCCGATACACGAAACCATTTCGCGGCCTCGTCAGGATCGCGCTGTACGCCCGTCCCGGTCAGATACAGCAGTCCGAGCCCACGTGCCGCGGCGCCATGGCCGAGCTCAGCCGCAATCTGGTACCAGGTGGCCGCCTCGAGATAATTGGGCGCCATATCCTCGCCACGGATATGCAGATCGCCCAGCAGTGCCGCCGCTTCCGCATCGCCCCCCATGGCGCCGCGTCGCAACCATGTTTCTGCCCGATCCAGGCGTCTCGCAACACCCTTGCCCTGCAACAGGTACAGTGCATAGCGGGTCTGTGCCTGGACGACACCCCGCTCTGCGGCCCTCTCGAAATAGCGCGCGGCTGCCGCAAAATCCCGCTCCTGCCCGATTCCCTGCTCATTGATCCACGCAAGGAAGTAGAAGGCCGTTGCCAGATCGGCTTTCGCCGCAAGATCCAGCTCGGCAGTCCCACGCTTCACGTCATCCGGCCCATCGGGATGCGTATGCAGGGCTATGCCGAGACCGAGATGCCCCTGGGCTGAACCGCCTGCAGCAGCTTTTTCATACCAGTCTCTTGCCTGGGGGAGATCGCGCAGATCCTCGGGACCATTGGTCAGCACATAGCCCAGCAGTGCCTGGGCATCGGGCTGCCCGGCTTCGGCTGCAAGGCGGCTCCAGTGGGCAGCCTGAGCGAAATCGGGGATACGTTTTCGCTCCCGATTATCCGCAAGGACCGTGGGGCGGTTTTCATCGAAATCCTCTGGAAACCCCATGAGATAGAGGGTCGCCAGCATAAGCCGGGCCTGAACGTGACCGGCCTCGGCAGCCTTTCTTATCCATCGGGTGCCGCCCTCGAGACTTGGGGGCGTTCCCCACCCCTCGAGATAGGCCTTGCCCGTACGGTATTGCGCCTCGACATTGCCCTGCGTAGCCAGCTGGCCAAGCTGAGCAAATCCCTTGACCGCGTTCTCGCCTGATTCGATCTGGGTGATCGCGTGTCTGAGCTTGGCATCGCGTGAAACCATCGATGCCAAGCGTGTTTTCAAAGCCACCCTACTCTCCTCTGGATCATCGCTGGCCTAGTTGGGCTCTCTCATACCGTTCGTTGCAGCAGGGATAACGCGGCTGAAGAGATATTGCAGCATGGTGCGTTTACCGACCTGGATATCGGCAGAGACGGCCATACCGGGGATTGGATGAAAGAAGCTCGGAACGCCGTGCAACGTGTAGCGGTCGATACGAAGGCGCACACGATAGAAGCCACTCTGCGAAGGGTCTTCGTCCCCTGTCGGCGCCTGTCCCGTAGCACCGGCCTTCATGTCTGCCGGTGTAAACGAGTCGGCGCTGATAAGGCGCACAGTACCCTCTGCGCCTCCATACTGTGTGTAGGGAAACGTCGCGAATTTCAGCAATGCATGATCGCCCAGCTTGACGAAACCGGCATCGTTTCCTTTAAGCACCGCCTCGACTTCAAGCGCCGCACCAGTCGGCACGATGCTCATGAGCACCTGCGCGGGCGAAATGATCGACCCGACAGACAGCTTGGCAATATTCAGCACGACACCATCGTCAGGCGATTTGAGAACCACCAGCTTGTTTCTCAGAGCGGCTTTCTCGTAGTCGCCGACGGATTCATCGAGGCGATGCTGCACCTCGGCGATCTGCGTGTAAACCTGCGCCTTCCAGTTCTCGACATAGGCGTCGCGTTCCGCCTGGGCGGCGGCCAGCTTGGCTTTGGTGGCTGCGGCCGTCTGCTGCGCCTCGATCTGCGCGCGCTCCGAGTCCATCAACTCGCTTTGTGCGGCCAGCGTCGAAAGCTTGCTACCCACCTGATCAGCTTGGAGACGCCGGCGCATCTGCAGCACTTCATTAGCGACACGCCCACGACTCTGATGCATGGCAGCACTCGCAAGAGAGCCCGTGATCTGGCTTTGCAGCGCGGCAATCTCCTGATCAAACTGGTCGACCTTCGCCGTATATTCGGCTTTGCGGCGCGCAAAGGCTGCTGCTTCACGCACAGAGGATGTGTCATTCAGGTCGGGCGTGTAGGGTTTACCGTCAGCCTCAGCATGCAGCCGCGTGATCGTCGCCTGATAGGAATCACGTTGTGCCTTGAGATTGACGATATCTGCCTTGGTGATCGTCGGATCCAGATGCGCAAGTACCTGACCTTTTTTGACGTACTGCCCCAGTTCCACGTCGATCGAGCGGATAATGGACATTTCCATGGGCTGAATAACGAGGTTATTGCTCACGGCGACCAGACGCCCGGGCGTACTGACGACCTTGTTGAGGGGGAATACGGCCGCCGCGACAAGTCCGGAAATGAAAAGAGCACTCACCAGCCAGATAATATAGCGTGCCGATGCTGTCGGCGGCATGTTGACCAGCGCCGCACTCGGCGAGTGGAACTCAAGGAGAGCAATCGGCAGACCCTGGGGGGAAAAAGGATCATCGGCCGCACGCGGTACGTGCTGCTGGATTTCCCGAGTTTCCTCTTTCTTGCCTTCTTCTTTCCCGCTTTCGGGAACGATATCCTTGTTGCTCATGGCTTATTCCTCATCCATCAGCATGGGATCATCGTTGTGATCGGTGCCTTGGTTACGGGTGCTATGTTCATGACGGTTCTGTTGCATCCAGAGCATGCGATAGATCTCGCAACGTTCGAGCAGCACGTTATGGGGCGCCACATCGACAACCTTGCCCTTGTCCATGACGCAGATCTGATGACAGTCGACCAGCGATGACAGGCGGTGGGAGACGATAACCATCGTACGCCCCTTGCCGATACGCTGCAGATTGGCATTGACCAGCGCTTCACTCTCGGGATCGAGCGCAGATGTCGCTTCATCGAGGATCATGAGCTTGGGATCGCTGATCACGGCGCGCGCAATAGCAAGGCGCTGCCTTTGTCCACCCGAGATATTGGTGGAGCCTTCCTCGATCGGCGTGTCGTATCCCGCAGGCATGCGGTCGATGAATTCCTCGGCACCGGCGAGGCGTGCCGCGCGGATGACGTCATCCATCGTATAGCCCGGACGGCCCGCTGTAATGTTATCGCGCACCGTGCCACGGAAAAGGAAGTTGTCCTGAAGCACCACGCCGAAAGAACGGCGCAAATGGCTCAGATTGATTTCTCGGAGCTCGACCCCGTCTAGACGGAGGTAACCGGTGTAGCTACGGCTCACACCCTGCAGCAGGCGTGTTACGGTCGACTTACCCGAGCCCGAACGCCCAACAAGACCGAGCATGGTACCCGCCGGGATCTCGAAATTGACGTCGTTCAGCGCCTTGATGGTCGTGCCGGGATAGCTGAAATCGACCTGTGAGAAAGAGAGCGCCCCCTTGATCGGCGGCCTCAAACCCGAGGTGAGCGCCTTGGTCTCGGTCGGCTGGTTCAGGACGAGACCGGCCTCACCCAGTGAGGTCATGACCTCATTCACATCTTCGAGGATTTTTGCCAGCCCGACGAGAGGCGCGGCAACACGGCCACCCAACATCATGAACGCCATGAGCGCACCAGGCTGAATGCTGCTCGAACCCGTCAAAATCAGATAGGCGCCCACAAGGATAATGCCGCGATTGATAAACATATCGAGCGGCATGACCAGTGTCGCAGGCCAGTTCTGCATTCTTCCGGCAGCCAGTTTCCAGCGGATGACATCTGCAGTCGTCTCATCCCACTTTTCGCGGCGGGTCGGCTCCAGAGCCAGCGTCTTGACGGTGCGGATACCCGCGACGGTCTCGTATAGGATAGAACTGCGTTCCATCTCTGCACGGATCATCTTGTTGTAAACACGCGTCATAGGCGTCAGGAAAATCACGATCACAAGACCGATCAGACCGGCACAGGCTACCGTCATCCAGGCCAGTGTCGAGCTCATCCAGAACAGGATCGGCAGGATGACCAGCAGTGTAAACATGTCGAGAAAGGTCGACATGAGCTTTCCTGTAAGGAAGTCACGGACTTTGTAAATCGCCATGTAACGGCCGAGAATACGTCCCGTCTGCTCTCGTTCATAGAATTCGAGTGGCAAGGCGAGCAGACGATTGAACGCATGAAGCGAGATACGCGTATCAACGCGTGTCGTCATGACCAGCGTCAGTTCGCGGCGCCCATAAGTCAGAAGCGTCTCATAGAAGCTGAGAATGACGACAATTGCTGTGATGGACACGAGGGTCGACATGGAGTGGTAATTCACCACACGGTCGAGCACCTGCATGACGATCATCGCCGGAAAGATCTGCAGAACAGACAACACCATCGATGCAAACAGGATATCACGCAGCGACTGCTTCTCGCGCATAACAACGCGTACGAACCACATCAGGTCGAACGGTGCATCGGCTTCGGACAAATCGCGCCGTCTCTTTACCAGCAGGATATCGCCGGTCCAGACCTGCGTGAGGCGTAACTCATCGACCGCTACCGGAACACTCCCCTCATCGCCCAGAGGATCGCGCAGCCAGACAATATTCTTCTCGGGATCGGCCCGCACCATCAGAGCAGCCGACCCGTCCCGGAACATCAGAACGATGGGCGGCGTATTCTGCATGCGAACGAGATAGCGCCACTTGATACGCATCCCCTTGGCCACGGCACCGTTATCGTTCAGCCAGCGCGCAAGGGAGGCCGGAGACGGCGAGGCCTCCCCCGGCTCTGCCGCGAAATCGCGCATATCAAGATCCAGACCATGGAACTTGGCAGCAGCCATCGCGGCGCGAAGCCGGATATAGACGGGGTTCTGGGTTTCGCTGTCCGCAGCGACGCCATCACGATGGTTCACGAAGCTTCCTCTTGTATCTCACTAAGCCGCTCAGACTTCAGACCGCCCGAATAGCGCGAAAACCCCTCTCCTTGTCGAGCGGGAATCTTCCGTTTTCACCATAAGTCATAGAAATCGCTCGCCTCGGCAGGTGATCTCTTCATATTCCGTCACAGTAACTATGTAAATTCCCTCCAGATCGTAGAAAAAATACATAGAATTTAAATTCGGTAACGCGCGCTGACTAAGACTTCTTGTTGCAGCAATTCACGAAGAGCGTGTGCGCTACACGATACGCAAAACAGCACCGCAAATGAAAAATGCGGACATACACCGCGCACACGGTCCAGAAAAAGCTGGGTGAGTGCGGCCTGAACAGGTTGCTGACCCACACAGCACGCACAGAACCGGTCATGTTTCCACAACGCGGCAGCCTCCGAGGCGAGACGACGGTGCACGAGCCATCCCTCCTCACCACCGTCTTCTCTCATATCGAGAAGAGCGCCCTCGCCCCGGCGATGCATGACAGCATCGTCGATCCCGGTGCGGTCATCCACAATCAGAAGCGGTATACGCCCATCCACGCTCAACGCTTTTCCTTTCCCGGCGACCGTGCCGACACTACGCTAGCTCATGCGCACACTGGACATAAACACCTGCCTCTGAAAAAAGGCATGCAACCGTAGCACCCTGTGTCGCGACACTTCATCCGTGCCCGATTTTCCAGCGAGACCCACTGCCATCATGACACGCCCCCATCTTCTCGATGCCCTGCGCGACAATGTCCTGCTCTGCGATGGAGGTATGGGATCACGCATTCAGATGCTCGATCTTGAAGTCGAGCGCGATTACTGGGGGCAGGAGAACTGCACCGAAATCCTGACGCTCTCTCGACCCGAACTCGTGCGCGAAATCCATCGCGGCTATTTCGAAGTCGGTGCGGATATGGTCGAGACCAATACATTCGGCGGCTCGATCGTCACGCTTGCCGAATTCGGCCTTCAGGACCGTGCGCGTGAGATCAACCGCAAATCTGCCGAACTGGCACGCGAGGCGGCAGAGACATTCAGCGACGGGCGTCATCGCTATGTCGTGGGCTCTATCGGTCCGGGCACCAAACTCCCCAGCCTGGCCAATATCGATTATGACACGCTCGAAGCCGGCATCATCGAACAATGCCGTGGGCTGATCGATGGCGGTGTCGATGCTTTCCTTATAGAAACGTGCCAGGACACGCTGCAGATCAAGGCTGCGGTAAACGCCGCCAAGGCCGCACGGCGCGAGCTTGGTTCGGATGCACCCATTTTCGTGCAGGTCACGGTCGAGACAACCGGCACACTTCTGGTCGGCCCGGATATTGCCGCAGCCGCCACCACCATTCACGCGCTGGACGTGCCGCTTATCGGCATGAACTGCGCCACCGGCCCGCAGGAAATGGCGGAACACGTGAAATGGCTGTCCGAGAACTGGCCCGGCCTGATTTCCATCCAGCCCAATGCAGGCCTGCCCGAGCTGGTGAATGGCACCACGCACTATCCCCTCACCCCCGGTGAGATGGCAAGCTGGGTCGAGCGCTTCATCGTCGAAGACGGACTCAATCTGGTCGGCGGATGCTGCGGTACCTCCACGCCCCATATCCAGGCGCTGGATGGAATGCTCCGCAAGCGCGGCGGCGCAAGCCATCGCCCGGCTCCGGTCAAGCGCATCCATCACTGGGTGCCGTCTGTAGCCAGCCTCTACACCCAGACGCCACTGCGACAGGAGAACTCCTATTTCTCCATCGGCGAGCGCTGCAACGCCAACGGGTCCAAGAAATGGCGTGAGCTTCAGGAGGCAGGCGACTGGGATGGCTGCGTTGCCGTCGGTCGCGAGCAGGCCGCCGAAGGCTCCAATGCGCTCGATCTCTGCACAGCCTTCGTCGGACGCAATGAAATCGCCGAGATGAATGAAGTCGTCACGCGCTTCACATCCTCGGTGAATGCGCCTCTCGTGATCGATTCCACCGAAACGCCGGTCATCGAGGCTGCGCTCAAGCTGCACGGCGGCAAGCCCATCATCAACTCGATCAATTTCGAGGATGGCGAGGGCCATGCCGAAGACCGCATGATTCTGGCGCGCAAGTTCGGGGCTGCGGTGATTGCGCTTACCATCGATGAAGTGGGCATGGCCAAAACGCCGGAAGACAAACTACGCATTGCCGAGCGTCTGGTCGATTTCGCCTGCACCAAGCACGGTCTGCCGCAATCCGATCTGATGATCGACCCGCTGACCTTCACCATTGCCACCGGTGTGGAAGACGACCGCAAACTGGGTGTCTGGACACTCGAAGGCATTCGCATGATCCGCGAACGCTTCCCCGATATCCAGATCATTCTCGGTCTGTCGAACATCTCCTTTGGCCTCAATCCAGCGGCCCGCGCCGTTCTGAACTCGGTCTTTCTCGATCATGCCGTCAAGGCGGGCATGACGGGTGCCATCGTGCATGTCAGCAAGATTCGCCCGCTGCATCTGATTGCTGCTGAGGAAGTAAAGGTGGCCGAGGATCTGATCTTCGACCGACGCAGCGAGGACTACGATCCGCTCCAGAAACTGCTGGAGCTTTTCGCAGGCCGCAAAGCCGCCGATGCAGTGCTGAAACGACGCGCCGAAACCCCGGCCGAACGCCTGAAGGATCGTATTGTCGATGGCGACCGCAAAGGCATCGAAGACGATCTGGCCGCCGCCATGGAAGAAATGCCGCCGCTCGACATCATCAATACCGTGCTTCTGGATGGCATGAAGGTGGTGGGCGAGCTGTTCGGCGCAGGCAAGATGCAACTGCCCTTCGTGCTGCAATCGGCAGAAACCATGAAAACCGCCGTGGCCTGGCTCGAACCCTATATGGAGCGCGTTGAGGGTCAGGCACGCGGCACGATGGTGCTCGCCACCGTCAAGGGCGACGTGCACGATATCGGCAAGAACCTCGTCGATATCATCCTCACCAATAACGGCTATCGCGTCATCAATCTCGGCATCAAGGTGCCTCTGGCCGACATGATTGCCGCCGCGCGCGAGCATAATGCACAGGCTATCGGCATGTCCGGCCTGCTGGTGAAATCGACCGTGATCATGCGCGAAAATCTGGAGGAAATGGCGCGACAGGGCATCGATGTTCCGGTTTTCCTCGGCGGTGCGGCGCTGACACGCAATTATGTCGAAGACGAATGCGCCCGCTCCTATGGCATCGAAGCACCGGGCCGTGTGGCCTATGCGCGCGATGCCTTCGATGGGCTTTCGCTAATGGACAAGGTCGTGAACGACCAGTTCGACGACTATCTGAGCGCCATCCAGACACGTCGGGCGGGCAAGCAGCGCAAGACCGAACGTGCGCCGGAGCTGGCCGAGACACGCGGCTTCGCCCCCATAGACAAGGAGGCCGCACGCGCGCGCCGCAACCGTGTGGCCGGTGGCGAGCCGGTGCCCGTACCGCCTTTCTGGGGCGCACGCGTCGTCGAGGCCACGCCTGCTGCCGTGCTGCCCTTCCTGAATGAGCGCTCGCTGTACCAGTTCCAGTGGGGCTTCCGTAAGCAGGGACGCTCGCTCGAAGAGTTCATGGTCTACGCCAAGCAGGAGCTCCGCCCCGTGCTCAAGCGTATGCTGGCACTTTGCGCGGAAGAGGCCATTCTCAAGCCTCAGGCCATATACGGCTACTGGAAGGCTGCCGGTGAAGGCAACGATCTTGTGCTGTTCCATGAAGATGGCGTGACGGAGGCCGCGCGCTTTGCCCTGCCTCGCCAGCCGCGCGAAGACGGCGAATGCATTGCGGATTTCGTGCGCGATATCGACGATGCCCAGCGCGACGTGGTGGGACTTCAGGTCGTGACGGTCGGTCAGAAGGCATCGGATCTGGCGCGGGACTGGTTCGAGGCCAACCGTTATCAGGATTATCTTTACCTGCACGGGCTCTCGGTGGAGATGGCCGAAGCGATGGCGGAATATACCCACAAGCGTATCCGGGCCGAGCTCGGCTTTGCCGGTGAAGACGATCGCGACATGGAAAAGATGCTGGCACAATCCTATCGCGGCTCGCGCTACTCGTTCGGCTACCCGGCATGCCCACGCCTTGAAGATCAGGAGCCCATTCTGAAGCTGCTCGATGCCGAACGCATTGGCGTGTCGCTTTCGGACGGCTACCAGCTCCATCCCGAGCAATCGACTTCCGCACTGGTCATGCTCAATCCACGCGCCAAATACTTCACCGTCTGACCTGAGTGTGATGCCGCGCATTGCGGCATCGGGTCTTAGAATGAAACGCGTTCAACCCATGCTTCCCACCATTGCGGGAGGCATACCCCCAGCCGGCTTCTCCCTGTATCGGCTCCTGGGGGCCGATACCTGCGGGACCGAGATGACACAGCCTGATTTTTCCGCTCTTCAACGACCAGAAATCAGGGGGGCGGCAGATCGCATCGCTGCCTATCTGGCCTTGACCAGCGTCGACGATGCGCCCGGCCGGATCGACCTCGTCTGCCTTGCGGGCAATGGCGTACTGGCCTGCGTGGATCACGCGACCAGTCTGGCGCGCCAGCATGACTGTCTTTTGCTGATCACGGGCGGAACGGGCCATTCCACACCGCCGCTGATGACCGCTATCGCCGCCCGTCTCGGCTGTCCGGAATCCACACTTGCCGGGCTTGGAGAAGCGGAACTCCTGGCGAAACTGATTGCAGTGGATTCTCTTCTGCCCTCAGACCAGATCATACTCGAAACACGCTCGACCAATACGGGCGAAAACGCCGCGTTCAGCCAAGCCATGCTCGAAGAGATGGGTCTGACACCCCATCATGTCGTCCTTGTGCAGGACCCTCTGTTACAGCGCAGAACCGATGCGACATTTCATCACGTCTGGGCAGGCCACTCTACACGGTTTTTCTCATCTCCGCCCTTCACGCCTCAGCTTGGTACGGCTCTTACCGCAGAGGCGTGGACAGTTGAGCGTTATCTCTCTTTGATCCTGGGCGAAGTTCCACGCCTCCACGACACGGTCGACGGCTACGGTCCAAAAGGGAAAGGCTTCATCGGCCATATAGATATTCCGCGTAACATTCTGGAAGATCACGCAGTTCTCGCGCAGGCTTTCGCGGCTCAGACAGGGCGCTGAGCCGCGCAGGAGCCGTGAAATGGCCTGCGGCTCCGCAAGGCCTCAATAGGCGTAGGCAAGTCCTGCATGCAGGGTCAGGCCATTCTGTATGCCGCTCGATGACCCGCTATCGAAAATCTGTCCTTCGCTGATCGTCTGATAGCGTTCGTGGTAGGCATCATGGCCGTAAGACGTATAGGCATAATCTCCCCCGGCAGTCAGATGCCAGTGGTGGGTCATGCGATAATCCACACCTAGACTGCCTTCCCATCGCGGGCGGGTGGTCGAACTGCTGACACGGTAGGTCGTGGTATCGAGGATTTCGGCCCAGCCGAAACGGCCGCGCAGCACGAGGCGATCGGTCAACGCGTAATCCGCATTCAGGCCCAGTCCAACGAAGAACGCATTCTGTCCACCGAAGGTCGAATAGCCGTAGCTGTCATAGCCGCCCTGTACAAAGGGCGTCACGAGCGCCTTGTCGTTCAGGAACAGAAATCCTTTACCGATTTCTCCGCGCGTATAGGTTGAGCGCGCATCGTCCCCGCCTCCCACTTGCCAGGAGTCCTGACCGTAGGTCGATGTATAGGTATGGGCGTACTTATCGTTGCGCGTTCCTGAACCAAGACGGAACAGTGCAGATGCATAAAGGTTATGCATGTGCCCGACATCGACCATGCTAGATGCATCGAGCTGAAAGCCGGGCACCCATCCGATACGCCGTGACCGGGACTGCGAAGTATAGCTGTACGGACGGCTCCACTGACCGCCAGTACTGTGCGACCGCGACCCATAACCACCGACCATGTTGTCGAAAATCCCCGCCATCGAAAGGCCGATTTCGCGATTGACCGCAACAACGGGCACGGGGTCGGCCAGAGCGGATCCTACCGACAGGACGGAGAGAAGAGAGGCAACGGATACAGGGAGCTTGTTCATGAAAGTTCCAGAAAGAAACGAATTGTATCTCTCTGGAACCTAAAGCCTTCTCGCCGTCAACGTTTCGCCGAGGCAATCAAGCGAATGTCATGATTCGTTATAAAATGGATAATCCGTATATCCTTCAGCGCCACGACTGTACCATGTCTTCATATCATCCTGCTGGAGAGGAAGATTTTCCTCCAGACGACGGGGAAGATCAGGGTTGGCAATGAATTTGCGACCGAAAGCGATGGCATCCGCTATGCCATTGGCAACGGTTTCGATTGCCTCTTCGCGCGTATAATCCTGATTCAGGACCAGGGGATGGCTGAATACCTTGCGAATGGGGCCGTGGAGCTTGGGCTGGTCGGTCTTGCCGAACGTGCCATCCTGACCGGGTTCGCGCAGCTCGAGGAAGCCAATACCGAGATCGTTCAGAATTTTTGCCGCCGGGACGAATACCGTCTCGGGTGCGCTATCGATGCAGCCCTGCGTATCGCCGTTCGGAGAAAGACGGACTGACGTACGATCCGCGCCGATGGTGGCAATGACGCGCTCGGTCACTTCACGCAGGAAACGGATACGGTTTTCCGGCGAGCCGCCATATTCGTCCGTGCGGTGGTTGGTGCCGTCACGCAGAAACTCGTCGATCAGATAGCCATTGGCCGCATGGATCTGCACACCGTCGAAACCGGCCGCGATGGCATTGCGTGCCGCCACTTCGTACTCACCCAGAATGCGCGTGATATCTGCCTTCGTCAGGGCGCGTGCCTGTTCGGGATCCTGCTTGCCCTCATAGGTGTGGATCTGCCCCGGCGCAGTCGTTGCGGAGCTGGAAACGGGCTGCTGACCTGTAACGCTGGAATGGACCATCCGACCCATGTGCCAGAGCTGGACAACGATCTTGCCACCCTTGTCATGTACCGCCTTGGTGATCGGCTTCCAGGCCTCGACCTGCTCCTGCGACCAGATGCCTGGTGCGTAGGGCCAGCCCAGCCCTTCACGGCTGATGCCTGTCGCCTCCGAGATGATAAGACCGGCGCTGGCGCGCTGGGCATAATACTCGGCCATGATCGGCGTGGGCACATGCTCGCGTGTCCCGCGGCCGCGCGTGAGCGGCGACATCAGGATACGGTTCTTGGCATGGATCGCACCAAGCTGGATCGGATCGAACAGAGTTGTCATAATGCTATGTCCTCATGAACCCGTGGGGGTTTAATTCGATTTTAATCGAACAATATTAGGAGTGGGTACGCGTTGTCCGAACGACAACCCCTCCCCCACGCTTTTCTGGAACCGGACCGCGCTCATGCCTGACTACGTTCACCCTTCTGCCGAGAGCATGACCCTCCTGGGTGTTCTGCGCGGCCTCGCCGATCCCATTCGATTGGAAATCGTCCAACACCTGGGTTCGGTTCCCGAAGCAAGTTGCGCAGCGCTCCTCGGCGACCGGCCGCGTTCGAGCATGTCGCATCATTTTCAGGTTCTGCGAGAAAGCGGATTGCTGCACACCCGCATTCAGGGCGTGCAGCATTTCAACTCCCTGCGCAAAAAGGATCTGGACGCGCGGTTCCCGGGATTGATGGATGCTGTTCTGGCGGGATGACCGGCCATCCGTCATGCACTCTGCACCGCATACGGTATCTGATGCGATCCAACGGGTTTCAGGCAAGGTAAATAACCGATGACCGACATTCTGCTCAGCTGGCATGGCGCAATCGTCTGTCGTCAGGGAGGAATGCTCCTTCCGGCATCGATCGAGGATGTCGTCGCCGGTCGCGCGCAGCCTGTGGAAATCGCATCGGGACACGATCTGCCATTTGAACTGGTGCCTGCCGGTTTTGAAAACGACATGCCTGTCATGGCGCTCAGGGCCGGCCCACTGCATATCAGCTGCCGCGAGGGAAAAACTTTTCTGGCAGTCGGGCATTGCGCAGCGTGGGAGCACTTCCTCATCATCGATGCCGGAATCCTCCCCTCCCTGACCGCAGCCTGTGCGCATAACTGGTTGCTGGAAAGCGGTGAGATCCTGCGCCCCAGACTGGAGGCGTTCGTCTTCGTGCTGGGTGAGGCACGTATTCCGCTACACCTGCTTTGCCTGTCCTGCGACGGAGAGATCATGCATCTCGACAACCATGCTCAGGCAGTCCGCTGGCCCAGCCCTGCATTCGACAGGGCAATCGCGAGCATCCTGCCCATACTCGGAAGAGTGGGGTCGGATCAGGGTTGCGGGCGTTCACCCTGGGCCGATCCGCTCGATCTTTCACGGCAGCTTCTGCTGACCATGACCGATGTGACCGAGATACGGCACCTGTTCTTCCTCGCCCGGCTCTGTCTCCTGATCGGTCTCGACGACGAAGCAGCGCTTTGCATCGCTGCACTGCAAGGCACTTCGTACGAGATCGAAGCGCTCGCTCTGTCTGCACTTCACGCGCGTATGCTGGGTGACGAGATCGGCTGCACAAAGGCACTGAATGACATCGCGGATATCATCGAAGGTGCTTCTTCCTGCAGCGATGCCTTCTCTCCATCCGAGTTCCGTGAGTGCCTCGGTCGTCCGTTCTGTCATGCCTCCCTGTGGCCGCACCTCGAGAAAATGCTTGGGCGACCGCTGGATCCCGGCTTCGACGATCTCCTCGTTCCGGAACGCCTGCCCCCTCAGCTCGATTTCCAGTCGCATTCTCTCTACACCGCGCGGCTTGAGGAAAAATGGGGACATTGCCCTGCGGACAAAAGACAGGTCTTTCTTGACGAGGAAAGACGCCTGAACGGGCAATCGCATAGCCTCGCCCTGCTGGAAGGTCACAAGGCGTGGCTCGAAGGCGAACGCGACAAGGCCGATGCTCACTACAGTATGGCGCGTAGCCTTTCCCGTGCGAACAAACGCTATGTCGCGCATTTCAATGCCGGGCTCTACACATGGCGTAGCTCTGAGCCTTTCGATCCCGGCCCTCGTCCGCTCAACATCGATTCATGGCGTTGGTACGGGATGCCGCAGAACCGCGCCGGAGAGAAAGCTGAAAAGAAACTTGTTCTGGCGGTAGGCTGCGACCAGCGTTACTTCGCCTTTCTTCCACGCCTTATCGCCTCGCTGATACAGGCCTGCATTCAGGCCGAGCGACCAGACTGGCTCCAGCCCGGTTCGATCCAGCTTGTTGTGGGTCTCGCCGGAGGAACGGACAGGCATGTCGGGTTTCTTGCTGCTGTATCCGATGCGTTGCAGCGCCACCGCAGCCCGGTTGCGCTCGCCTTCGCCCAGGGCTCGCTCCGTCACTGCGATCCAGCCAGCTTTTCCTGCCTGCGCTATCTGCTACTACCCGAAGTCACGCGACTGATGAGCGGGCCCGTGATGACCCTCGATGCAGACGCCCTGTTTCCGGCAGATTTCGTTGCGCTCGCGGATGCACTCACGAGGGATTTCGATTACGGCTTCAGGCTCTACGCCTATGACAGGGATGGCAGGCAGATTGCCGGAGAGCCCTGGGGCTTCGGTGCGGGGGTTTCCTATTTTGGCGAAACCGCCCTTGTGCCTGTCATCGCTCAGGAACTACACGATTACATCGTCGGAACGTATCATTCATCGAACCCGACAAACTGGTGTATCGACCAGTGCGCGCTCTCGACCGTTTATCACAGGCATATCGCGCCACGATGGAACGCGCTGCGCATCAGGTTCATGGATGATCCGCCACCGATCGTGCTGATGCCCCATCATCTCGGTATGGATAAAAAGGCTTTCAGTCAGTGGGACGAGATCGTACCCATGTCGGTCATCTATCGCGATCTCGGCCTCGACCCGGATGTAGCCGACGCCCTCTCCACGCTCGACTGACCCGAGAACGCCTACTCCGCCAGGCTGAAACGCCCCACGATGCGATTGGTCTCAGGGCTCCAGATCACGACCTGCTGCCCCGCAGGGGTATCCAGCACCAGCGAGATACTGCCATCGGGACGCACGGCCTGCGACAGCACATGCCCCCCGCCCCGGTAGACGGAGACCGGCGCCCCGTGTGCGTCCCCCCCGGAAGCGATGGGCAAGGCAGGAACGGACGATCCGGCAGCGGTCATATGAGCCGTTGCAGGCGCCATGGCGCGATGGATAACGACCCCGATCAGTCCGGCCGTCCCCAGAACGATAAGGACGCCCATACCGATGACGGCAGCCATCAGGGCGCGTGAAACGGGAGGCGGAGGCGTGGTCATGGCGGGAAACAATCCTAATTGGTAAAGGGACGTATGATGGATGATCATTCGCCCCAAGCCGACCGATTCGAGTTTCTCGTCACGCCTGAGCAGGCAGGCCAGCGCCTGGACCGGTTTCTGGCTGAATCCATCGGCAGTCTGTCCCGCTCGCGTGTCAAATCCCTGATCGAGGCCGGACAGGTTTTCTGCGACGGTGCCATCATACGCGAGCCTTCCGAAACCACCAGAGCGGGACGCCACTTCACCCTGATCGTTCCGCCCGCAACGCCTGCCCGCCCACAGGCAGAAGACCATGCGCTGCCGATCCTCTTCGAGGACAGGGACCTGATCGTTCTCGACAAGCCGGCAGGCCTTGTGGTGCATCCGGCGCCCGGCAACGAAACAGGTACGCTGGTCAATGCCCTGCTCGGCCATTGCGGCGAGGATCTCGAAGGCATAGGCGGCGAAAAACGCCCCGGTATCGTTCATCGTCTGGACAAGGATACTTCCGGGCTCATGGTGGTGGCAAAGACGCCTCTCGCCCATAATGCGCTTTCCGATGCCTTCGCCGCACGTAACATCGACCGTGCCTATCAGGCACTTGCCTGGGGGTTACTCCCTGCACAGATCAGCTATGACGGTGCCATCGGGCGTGACAAACGCGATCGCAAGCGCATGACCGTGGTCGCACAGGGCGGCAAACATGCACTGACCCATGTCCGTTGCCTTGAGGCCTTCGACGCCTCGGTCAGCCTGATCGAATGCAAACTGGCTACCGGGCGCACGCACCAGATACGGGTCCACCTCTCACAGGCCGGCCACCCGCTTCTGGGCGATCCTGTCTATCTGCGCCGCATCCCGGCCGCGGCACGCGGTCTTGGAGAGGCGGCAAAACGGGCTGCACTGGATTTTCCACGTCAGGCGCTTCATGCCGCCAGACTCGGTTTCACGCATCCACGTAGCGGTGAGACCCTGCTTTTCACCTCTGAGCCACCTGAGGATTTCCAGACTCTTCTCAAGGTCTTGCGTGCAGGCGGCAGTGCCGGTCGGCGCGCCTGACAGCGGGTCGGACTACGGGCCCGCGCACGGATCGGGCAGGGAAAAATGTCGCCCAGGTTAATTGGGAGTAATGTGGTACGTTTTCTTGACTCGCAAAAACCTGTATGATCCACTCCTAGCCAATCCGACGAGCTGACGCGCCGCCGGAACGGACGTGCCGTATGAGATCGCTCAATGGGAGGGTGTCATGCGGTGACGTAAGTCCTTCCTCACCCATGCGTCACCCGGTACCGGGAACCAATCAGGAGTTACTCCGTATAGATGGTTCCTCTCCAGTCCGGGCGAAAGGAGTTGCAGCCCAATGGCCTCTTCCGCCGTCATGTCCATAGGTCCTGAGAACAATCTCACACGGTATCTCCAGGACATCCGCAAATTTCCCATTCTGACCCCGCAGGAAGAAGTCGAACTCGCCCGTCGCTGGCGCGACAAAGAGGACGACTCCGCGGCGCATAAACTCGTCACATCCCATCTGCGTCTCGTTGCGAAAATCGCCATGGGTTATCGCGGCTATGGCCTTCCGCTGAACGAACTGATCAGCGAAGGCAATATCGGCATGATGCAGGCCGTCAAGCGCTTCGATCCGGATCGCGGCTTCCGTCTGGCCACCTATGCTATGTGGTGGATCCGCGCGGCAATGCAAGAATACATCCTGCACAGCTGGTCGCTCGTCAAAATGGGCACGACCGCCTCGCAGAAGAAACTGTTCTTCAACCTGCGCCGCCTCAAGGGTCAGATGCAGGCGATCGACGATGGCGACCTGAAGCCCGAACAGGTCGACAAGATCGCCACGACCCTTGGCGTGCCGGAGCAGGACGTCGTCTCGATGAATCAGCGTCTGTCAGCGCCGGATCACAGTCTCAATGCGCCCCTGCGCAGCGACAGCGAAGGCGAATGGCAGGACTGGCTCGTAGACGATCAGGAGAGTCAGGAAACGACTCTCGGCGAAGCTGAGGAAATGACAGGTCGTCAGGCCCTGCTCAGCGAAGCCATGAAATCGCTCAACGACCGCGAACGTCATATCCTGACAGAGCGTCGCCTCAAGGACGAGCCTTCGACGCTCGAAGAGCTTTCGCACGAATATGGCGTGTCGCGCGAGCGTATCCGCCAGATCGAGGCACGGGCTTTCGAAAAGCTGCAGAAGGCGATGGCGGCTGAAGTCGAACTGCGTCGCAAGCAGGATGAGGGCTTCTCCCTTCATCATCATGTTCCTGCCTGAGTAAAAAGACAGGTCACGCCGGAACTGCGTGGCCTGTCTTTTTCATAGCCTCCCTGTTCCGTCCGGATATGGGTCTCGCTCGCCGTCCATACCGACACCCTGGATGCGTTACGCGCGCTGTCCCTCCCCGTCGGCCTCACCGGGCGCCACGATGCGTCGACCGCATCCTTCCGGGTCGCGGGCAAGAAAATGAGACCCACAGCCCAGATGGAGCGCAGGCGCTTCGGATATGTCGCGCGTGTCGCTGATATGGCCTGCCTCTTGCCCCTCTGCCCCCACAGGGAGGCAAAGGGGGCCTTCTTCAGGCCACCGAGATCGCCCTTTCTTCCACTCGGCTCTCGACCAGATAAGGCCCGGCAGCCAGAATTTCGATACTGACGACAGCGCCCGCCGCAGCACTATCGAGGTGAAGTGGCAAGATACAGTCGCCATCCATCCAGCGGCAGGCCTCGGCCTCGATCGCATGCCAGCCTCTCAGCGTCTCCGTTGTCAGATGACCCGTGATTTCGCGATGTTTTAGGCTGGAAAACTGATCGATACGCCCGACGAGCACACCCAGCCGCCGTCTGTCATCGACGAACGGCCCGATCGTATCGCACGGACGCGACGCCCGTGAGACGAGACGTACGTGCTCGCTGCCCTGAGGGAGCATGAAGACAACGCGGGTCGCCTCACGCCTTACGGGTCTGAAGCGGTGCCCGTGAATATCGATCAGCATCAGATCCGGATCCTGCGTCAGGTCATCCCGGTTATCCTGCTCAAGACACGCCCCTCCGGCCAGACGACGGTAAAGTGGCTCAGCAAAATCGCGACTTACGTCGAGCGGTAACGCATAACGCGGCGTATCCGGCGTGCCCTCGGACCGGGACAGGCTCGTCAGGTTTCCGTTCTGCGTAAAACTGCGACGGTTGCCTGTATCGATATAGCTCTCGGTTGCTGCGCCTTCGGCGAAGATGATTGCGTGATCGGCCAGCTCGATATGGAAATATTCGTAGCTCCTGATCGACGTGTCATAAGCGATTGTCGTGCCATTCACGAGCATGCGAATGGGGAGCATACGCCCTTCGAAAGCAAAACAGTGCTCCGGCGTTACAAAGAGATCCCGCGTCGGCACGCCATCGCCGAAAGCGCCTGCCTCGATACGTACGGGATATCCGGCCAGGTCGAGGGGCTGCCATGGCTCCAGACGGTTGAAACGGCTGCCCACCCAGATCGCAGGCCGGAACTCGACGCCATTTTCTCCCTGGCAGGCAATCGCATCGCCCACACGGATATCCTCAACCGGAACTTCGCCCCGATCGGTCAGGATGCGCGTCCCTTTGACGAAACATACGTCGTTCGCAGCCTTGTTGACGATCAGATAGCCTCCGGTCCCGACCGAAGGATCCTGTACAACGGATCCGATACCTGCAGAGACAGTGGCCCCCGAGCCCACCTGCCCATTGATCATGGTGCCCCCCGCCTGGATGGTCGAGGTGTCGGACGTATATCCGCTATTGTAGAAGATATCGTTCACCGAACTCCCGCCGGACATAACGGTGACAAAATCGGAATTGAACTTGTTCCCGTTCGTTATCCCTCCGGAACTCACGTTGACCAGCCCGTTTGCGATGTATGAATCGAGCAATGTCCCGCCATTCTGCACATAGATCGTATTCGCGAGGCTGTTCAGACCGCTGACGACCGCACCGCTGGTGATGTACAGAACGGTACCGGCGGTAAGTGAAACCGGCGCCGAAACCGAGCTGAGCGCATTCTTGAAAACGGTCACGCCATTTGACAGAACCGCGCTCCAGACATGCGTCAGGACGGTACCCGGCTGACTGGGCGGCGTGGTGGGGATGGTGACTGTGCCACCGATAGAGGTATAGGTTGCCAGATACGTCCCGGCATCGGCATGAAATCCGGAAAGATTGACCCCCGAAGCGAAGACGGCAGAGCCGCCCGAAAAAACCTGAAGACCGTTCACATTGGCGCCCGTGGCTGCGCTGACAGTCGTATTGTTGTTGACGGTTGCACTGCTGATCGTCGCGCCACTGGCAACCTTCACAGACTGTACTGCGAAGTTGTACCACGAATAGGTGTCGTCGGTGGAGCTCGCGCCGGTACTCAGGGTGACGTCACACCCATCGAGCTGGTTATGACTGAGAGAGGCTCCGTTATCGACCCGGACATAGGCACGGGTGATATGCGACGATGTGACGCTTCCGCCCGCGTAGACGCTGACAGTAACGATAGCGTTTGAAATACAGGTTAGGCCCGATACGTTTGCACCACTCTTGACGTACAGAGAGGCACCGGCATTGAGAATGACCGGACCGCTGACGGTCGTCGTGGCGTTCTGGTATACTGTCGTTCCATTGACATTGACCGCCGACCATATGCCATTCAGGACAGCCCCCGTAGGAACGACATCTCCATTGCCCGAATAGCCGGAGAACGTCATGTTCCCGGAAGCGACATAACCACCGTTCAGTGCCTGAAAGCCGGTTGTCGTGTCAGCCGCGAGAGAGGCGGAGCCGCCATTGATCGCCGTGATATTGGACCCTGTAGCCCCCGACTGAAGCTGCAGATAGCCCTTGGTGTCGACTGTCGCATCGGTGACGGTTGCCCCTCTGAGCGCATAGGACCAGATGATCCCCGTCCCCACGGCCTGAAACGTATCGCCTATCGACTGCGCGCCTGAACTCAGCGTCGTGCCTACACCGTTCAGGATATTGCCGCTGAGCACACCACCATTGGCGACGCCGAGTGTTCCACCCGTCAGGTTGTTGCCTGCCAGAGTTCCACCGGACTGCACCGTGACAATCATGCTCGATCCGGTGAGGCCGGATAATGTCGCACCGCTGGTGATCGTGAGGTTCGCGTGCGTCCCGAAGGTGACAGGCGGTGCGACAGACGTGGTTCCACTCTGGAACATCGTCTGTCCGTTTACATTCACCGCAGACCAGTAACCAGTTAGCGCTGCCATATCACTTCCTTTTATTATCGACGTTTCCGAACGAAGATCGAAGTAAGACAGGCAAAACAGGCGCAGATTTCCCGAGCCTTCAAGCCAATCAGTTCGTATCGACGCAGGGAAGTCAGTTGTTATTGGGCCAACATACAGGCCAACACAAAGACAATGGAAGTGGACGAATCGCCAAGGCTCTTGGGTGATGATTTTTTACTATCTAATGACGTTTTTTATTTAAATGAGTACTTATGTTATTGTTTTTTTAACTAATATACTCATGCAGCAATCCCACAATCTGGTCACTAGTTTTGGACAGTTTAAAGACATCGAGGACCCTTTATTCATCGTTTCTATAATAAGAAAATTTTTTTCATTTCATTAAGAAATTGTTGGTTATTAACCATCAAAATACCGAATAAGATGGAATTTAACGAGGTTTTACCATTACAAACTCACTTTATGAACAAAACAATCTATCAGTTACTTTTTCACGCGGGCTTGATTACTTGACCATCAAGTAAAGATTGGCACTTCACCCAAGGCGAGAAGTGTTAACACTTCTCGTCTCTCATCCTCTATTTCGCGTTATCGCGCCTGACCTGCTCGATAAGCGCGACGAAATCACGCGCTTCGTCACCCGCCTCGATGGATCGATCCATCCTGTCACGCACAATATTCGCATAGGGAATACTTGTGCTCAGTGCCGCCGCCGCATCGATGGCCATCTTGACATCCTTGAGCCCCAGACTCATCGGCGCGCCGGGGTTGTCGTAGGCCTGCTCCACCATCAGGGAACCGTAATTCCTGTGCACCGGCGCCGTGAAAAAGCTGTTGGTCATGATATCGAAAACGATCGACGGATCGGTGCCCAGCTTTTCGTTGAGAACAAAGACCTCTGCCATCTGCTCTATCGTTGTATAGATCATGAAATTCAGACTGAGCTTGATCAGCCCTGCCTGGAGCGGGTCGGGTCCGACCACGAACAGACGTTGGCCGATACAGGCAAAAACCGGCTCGTATCGCCTGATCAGTGTGTCCTCGCCCGCGGCAAGCACGAAGAGATCTCCCGCCTGCGCTGCCGGTGGACGCCCCAGCACATTGGCCATCAGGAAGCCCTGTCCCCGTTCGGCATGACCGTCACGCAAAAGGCGTATCTGATCGAGAGACAGGGTGCTGCAACAGATATGCACCGCCCCCGGACGCATAGCGCTCGCAATGCCGTGCTCTCCGAAACAGGCTGCCTGCGTCGTCGCATCGTCGAACAACATGGATATGACGAGATCGACCTGTGCTGCGAGCGCGGCAGGGGTGTCCGCCGCCTTGGCCCCCTTTTCCACAAAAAGCCGCGTCTTCTCTTTTGTACGATTATAGACAACCAGTTCATGCCCGGCATCGAGCAGACGCATGGCCATAGCCTGACCCATGGCCCCAAGGCCCATAAACCCAATTTTCATGACCGCAGAACTCCATCCGTAGGCGCCCCTCCCGTTGAAGAGCACAGGGCGATCCTAGAATGATCTTTTCTGGCTTTCTTACGCATACGGGCCATAAATCGACTCATGGACGCCAAACTGAGCATGTCACCGCCCGAATCAGGCCATTCCGCCGCGCCATGGCTGCTCGGCGGCCGCATGGCACAGACCAGCAGGCGTGTCGCCCGGCTGCACAATCATGCGCGGGGCCAGATTTTCGGTATCACCCATGGTGTGATGGCCCTGCGTACGGATCGGGCCTACTGGACAATCGGTGCCGGGCAGTTTCTCTGGTTGCCCCCCGATCTTCCTCACGAGGCACGCTCGCATGGCGCTATCAGTGGCTGGAGTCTGTATATTGCCCCCTTTCGCTGCACTGATCTGCCTTCCGCTCCCTTTCTCTCTCAGGGAACCACCCTGCTCAACGCGCAGGCTGAACGCCTGTCCGATATAGCCCGCCCCGCCCTCTGGTCAGCGGTCACAGAACGTCTGGCCGAGAGTTTCTGGGACGAATTCTGCGCTCTTCCCCGGGAAACGGCTGCGCTCCCCTTCCCGCAGGATCCAAGGCTTAAACGCGTGGCGCAGGCCCTTTGCGACGATCCGTCGGATAACCGGAAGCTGCTGCAATGGGCAACCTTGGCCGGAATGTCCCAACGGTCTTTCATACGTCATTTCGGACCGGATACAGGACTGAGCTTTTCGGCATGGCGGCAGAGACTGCGCATGATTCAGGCCATGGAGCAGCTCGCCCGTGGCGACAGCGTCTCCGATGTCGCTGCTGCCGCCGGATATGAGAGCCTCGGCGCATTTTCGGCGGCTTTCCTGCGGGTGACAGGCACGCGTCCGCTCACGCATAAGCGCCCCGCCGGACGATAAAACCGGATAGCGTGACGGCCTGACCGGCTCATCAATAAAAAACGGGCCTTTCGGCCCGTTTTCCAGTCTCGTGGAGAGATATCCTGCGCTCAGTCCTCGAACGGATCGCGCATCAGAATGGTGTCGTCGCGCTCGGGACTGGTCGACAGAAGCGTTACCGGCGCCTCGATCAGCTCTTCGATACGGCGGATATACTTGATGGCGGCAGCAGGCAGATCGGCCCAGCTGCGTGCACCGAAAGTCGTTTCCTGCCAGCCGGGCATGGACTCGAAAACGGGCTTCAGACGTGCCTGAGCCGCGGGGCTGGAAGGGAAAGACGTAATCATCTTGCCGTCCAGCTCATATCCGACACAGATCTTCACTTCCTCGAACCCGTCGAGCACATCGAGCTTGGTGAGCGCAATACCGTTCACACCACCGACACGTGCGGCACGACGCACGAGCACGGCATCGAACCAGCCGCAGCGACGCGCACGCCCTGTCACGGTCCCGAATTCACGCCCGCGTTCGCCCAGCTTCTGGCCGACATCGTCGAAAAGCTCGGAGGGGAACGGCCCCTCACCCACGCGGGTCGTATAGGCTTTGGCGATACCGAGTACGAAACCTACCGTGCCGGGACCGACACCGCTCCCGCTGGCAGCAACAGCCGCAACCGTGTTCGAGCTGGTCACGAAAGGATAGGTGCCATGATCGACATCGAGCATGACCGCCTGTGCGCCCTCGAACAGGATACGACGCCCGGCGCGACGGGCCTCGTCCAGACGCTCCCAGACCGAACAGGCGAAAGGCAGCACGCGCGGAGCGAGCTTTGCCAGATGATCGAGAATCTCCTGCTTGGTGAAGGTCGGCGCACCGAGCCCGGCCAGAAGCGTGTTGTGATGCAAAAGAAGCTCATCGAGCTTCCAGTCCAGCGTTTCGGGCTCGGCCAGATCGCACAGGCGAATGGCGCGACGGGCCACCTTGTCCTCATAGGCGGGACCGATGCCGCGGCCCGTCGTGCCGATCTTGCGATCGCCGCGTGCGGCTTCGCGCGCACGGTCGGTCGCTACGTGCAGCGGCAGGATAAGCGGCACGTTATCGGCAACCCAGAGCGTCTCCGGATTGACCACCAGACCCTGAGCCGACACGCGGTCGATTTCCGAAAGCAGGGCTTCAGGATCGACCACCACACCGTTGCCGATCACGCCGGTCTTGCCGCGCACCAGCCCCGACGGCAGCAGAGAGAGCTTGTAGACCTGATCGCCCACCACCAGTGTATGACCGGCATTGTGACCGCCCTGGAAGCGGACGACGATATCCGCACGGCTGGCCAGCCAGTCCACGATCTTTCCCTTGCCTTCGTCACCCCACTGGGTGCCGATGACGGTGACGTTGGACATGCTCTTATCCTTTTACAGCGTGATGAGTTCGTCAGCGACGAAAACGAAGGGGCAATTGAGACGACGAGCCTCGACAGCGAGATCCTCGACCGCATCGAGACCGGCGACCGTGGCGTAGCCCTCACTGCGCAGCCGTGCCGCACCTTCGGAATCCAGTGCCTCGGGCGCGATATAGACGCGCGGACGAAGCGCGATCGGGCGAGCGGCGCGCAGCAGCACTTCGGGGCGGAAGGTCAGGCCGCAGGCGGGTTCGTCGCCCTGTGCCTGATAGCGTCCGCCGCGCCCCAGCTCCTCGCGCTGGCTGCGCGCGAAAACTGTCATGCAAACACCGGTGTGATACTGCCAGCCACGGAATTCCGCGGGGTCTACAGTCAGACGAAGCGACGGTGAACGCGACTGTATGGCCCGCACGACCGCCGTCAGGCGATCTGCATGAACGCGTATCCCTTCGGGCAGATCGAGTGCATCGAGAATAGCCAGGGCCGTATCCGCGGGCCCGCAGGCCTCAACAAGCGACGTCAGCACATCGGCAACGGGACCACCCAGCTCGGCCACCGCAGCCATATCCTTGCGGTCGAGCGCATGAACGAGCTGTGCACGGCGCGTACCGGTATAACCGGAGAGACCGACCAGCGCCTGCACGAGTGCCGGACAGGACAGATCGAAGGAGTAGTCCTCGATCCCCAGGCGTTCGAGCGCTTCAGCGGCGATCAGCACGATCTCGCAATCCGCCTCGATGGAATCGATGCCGATCAGCTCGATCCCTGCCTGGCTGATCTGACGCTCGCCCTCACGTCCGGGCGTGCCGATGAGAATGCAGGAGCCGGCATAGGACAGACGCAGCGGGCGGGCGCTGGCTGCAAGGCGCGTTGCGGCTATACGGGCGATCTGCGTCGTCATGTCGGGGCGAAGCGCCATCATGCGACGGGAATCCGGATCCATCAGGCGGAAGCTCTGTTCCTCCAGTGCCTGACCGGCCCCATGCAAAAGCGACGTCTCGAATTCGAGAAGGGGCGGACGGACGCGCTCATAGCCGTGCGATGCAAACACATCCATGACGGATTCGATCCCCTGCGCCTCGGCTTCCGCCTCGTGTTGCAGCAGATCGATAAAGCCGGAGGGCAAAAGGGCTGTATCAGGCTCGTCAGTCAGTTTCATGCGTCATATTCCATGCTGACACCCTCATAGGCCCAGTCGAGCCAGGGGAGAAGCGCCTCGATATCCTCTGCATCAACGGTTGCCCCGCCCCAGATGCGCAGACCCGGAGGGGCATCGCGATAAGATGCCAGATCGTACCCTGCGTGTTCCTCTGCGATCAGGGCGGTAAGACGCTTGACGATCTTATGCTGTATCTCGACCGGCTTTGCCGAAAACCAGGGTGCCACGATGCGCAGGCAGATCGATGTGGTCGAACGCTGGTCAGGGTCCTTTGCGAGAAACTCAACCCAGTCAGTCTGGTCGACCCATCGCGCAACATGATCGAAATTTGCCCGTGACCGGGCCTTGAGCGCTTCGAGCCCCCCGATGGAGTCAGCCCATTTCAGGCCGTCCAGCGCATCTTCGACACAAAGCATCGACGGGGTATTGATCGTATCGCCCTGGAAAATGGCAGAGATCAGACCTTTGCCATTCGTAAGCCGGAAAATTTTCGGCAGCGCACGCGGTGTGGCCTGCTCCAGACGGGCAACGGCACGCGGGCTGAGCGCCACCATGCCATGAGCCGCCTCACCGCCGAGCGCCTTCTGCCATGACCACGTCACGATATCGAGACGATCCCAGGGGAGATCCATTGCAAAGGCGGCCGAGGTCGCATCGCAGATCACCAGACCGTCATGCGCGGCCGGGATCGCGTCACGACCGGGCAGACAGACTCCCGATGTCGTCCCGTTCCATGTCAGAACGACGTCGTGCGACCAGTCGATACGCGACAGGTCGGGCAAAGACCCATAGGGCGCTTCATGAACGGTCAGATTGTCGAGTTTGAGCACATCGCGCAGATCCTGTGCCCAGAGGCCCGAGAAACTCTCGAAAGACACGACGTCGACAGGCCGGTCGCCGGCAAGCGCCCAGAGAATCATTTCAACCGCACCGGTATCGGAGGCAGGGACGATGCCGATTTTCCAGTCGTCGGGGACACCGAGCAGAACGTGCGACCGATCGATCACCTCCTTGAGGCGCGCCCGTCCTTCGGGCGCACGATGCGACCGCCCCAGCAGAGCGCCATCGAGTGCGTGCAGGGTCCAGCCCGGACGCTTTGCGCAAGGGCCTGACGAAAAGAACGGTCGGGCAGGTTTCCTGACTGGGCGTTGGGGCATGATGGGTCCGGCAAGCTGGAAGAAACTTCGCGAGATATGCCGGAGGCAGACCCAAAGGCGCAAGTCATGCCCGGGTCGCTCACATTCTTTCGATGAAAAATCTGGTACGAGAGGGGGGATTCGAACCCCCATGCCTTGCGGCGGTCGATTTTGAGCCGACTACGTCTACCGTTCCGTCACTCTCGCACGATGCGCGAAGTGTTAGCGAGTATCCGCCCAAAAGGCAACGGATACCGGGCCTCACAAGGGCAGGAGCCGTGACCCGCCCAGCAATGCGGCAAATCGGCTCGATACCACCGGAGGCGAGAACAGATAGCCCTGCGCCACAGGGCATCCGATACGTCGCAGCATGGCAAGCTGTTCAGCCGTCTCGACCCCTTCAGCAACGACATCGACCGATACAGCCTGCCCGAAACGGATGATCGCCTCGACAATCACCTCCATCGATGCCTCTGTGCAGATCTGACGGATGAAGCTGCGATCGATCTTGATAGATGAAACAGGGAAATCGCGCAGGAAGCTCAGCGAGGAATAGCCTGTCCCGAAATCGTCGAGCGTGATCCGCATGCCGGCCCGTCGAAGCAGCGTCAGCGCACGATGGATAAACTGATCGCTGTTCTGATAGAGCACATGCTCTGTCAGTTCGAGTTCGATCAGCTTCGCCGGAAGACCGAAACGGTCGAGACGCGCAAGCAGCTTCTCGGCGTAATCGTCCTGCATGAATTCCACCGGCGCGACATTGATGGAGATATGCGGCGGCATGATGCCCATACGCTGCCACTGGACGAGATCCTGAAAAACACGCTCGTGGACACGGGCCGAGACACGCGTTGCCAGATCGTAGGAGCGGAAGATCTCCGGGAACGCTTCGGGGCCGGAAACCCGCCCCCCTTCATGCTTCCAGCGCATCAGGGCTTCGGCACCGATAATCCGGTTGTCTGACAGACGCACCATGGCCTGATAGGCCGGATACACCAGATCTTCTCGCAACATATGTCTTATCAGGTTCGATTGTGCCGTTACCCCGTCGCCGGGCCTGACCATGCCAGGATCGAACAGCCTGTAGCCACCCCGACCGCGTGCCTTGACGTCATTGACGGCAAGAACCGCGTGATGCTGCAGCCGTGCAAGCGTATCGCCATCCTGCGGGAAAAGGGCTGCCCCGATACTCAGCCCGAATGTGATCTGCTGCGTCCCGATCCTGATAGGCAGGTCGACAAAGCTCAGCAGGGCCTGGGCATGGGCTGCCAGCGTCTCAGGGCTGACTTCGCCCGTAATGAGAACCGTGAATTCATCATCGCCGCTTCTTGTCATCAACCCGCCCCCTGCCGTGAGCAGGGTCAGGCGATCGGCGACGAGACGCAGCACGAGATCGCCGATATCGTTGCCGTAGAGATCGTTCAGATCGCCGAGATAATCGATATCGACAAGCAGATATCCAATTGTCCTGCTCTTAGACGCGGCTGCCGCCAGAAGGGCTTCCGCTTCGCCTTCGAAAGCGCGCCATGTCGGTAGCCCTGTCAGCCGGTCTTTTGTCGGTCCTCCCTCCTCGTCCCCCACCTCCGGACGATGCGTCGTGTGCAGGAACCGGCTTTCTTTTGCGCCGAGAGAGGCACCAGGCGGTGGCAGGGGAAGGCTCCCCGTTATGCCCTCGGCCCGGGAAGCTGGCTCGAACAGGGTGTCGGTCGTGGAGGCGCCTGTATCGTGCTTCCCCGTATCGTGCCCACCGGTATCGCGGCCACCAGCGTCGCGCGCCCCTCTGGCGCGATCCGGAACCTCTCCCGCCGTCTCCCCTCGTTCTGCCGGCCCCCTTCCCGTCGCGAGGCCGCTGACTGAAGCGTGACCCGCCGCGCGCTCACCTGCGGGCCTGACGCCGGACAGACGGGACAGGCCCGATTGCAGCAGCGGAAAATCGGCCTCCGGATGGGCGAATAAAATCCATCCACCTCCTTCCTGCAGGCCCAGTTTCTGCCAGTGCAGATCCGTTTCCACAGGCTCTCCGTCGTGATGGCGCAAGATCACGTGACGCTGGATGCAGTAATCCAGCGCATCGGGACAACGGCAGGGGAGAGGCCTGTCCGCGCCATCGATCAGTTCGGTCCAGTTCAGCGCACCGGGCCTGCGGTCCAGGCCGGAAAAACTGGCCCAGTTCCCGTTCAGATAGGAGATGCGTCCATCGCCATCGACATGACAGGCCAGCAAGGGCAGCCAATCCAGAACATGGTTGTCGCTGCTACCTGATACGGATTGTGCGGAGGGTGCCCTCATTCGTCTCCCAGTCTCCCGGGGCCCAGAGACACCCCCTATGTTTCCGATACCCCAATCGCGATGCAGACACTGTATGCCGTTTTTGTGGAGTGGGCATGCGCAACCGGCATGAGACGCTGCCGAAAGACCCTTCCACTCCAGAACAGATGAGAACCGGAAACACCGTTCCGGGTTCGCTGGGGCTTGCGATGAATTTGCCGTTACGCCGACTTTACGCCGCGACGCCGCACATCAGACGGATATTCTGCAGAGCCGCCCCTGACGCCCCCTTGCCCAGATTATCGAGGCGGGCCGTAAGCACAGCCTGGCGGCGCGCGTCATTGCTGTGCACACGCAACTCCATCGTGTCACGGCCTGCCAGAACGGCGGCATCGAGCCGGGCGATATCGGGTGACTCGATGCTCACCTGGCTGGCCCCCTCGTACCGCGCGCGCAGACAGGCCTCAAGATCCGCCCCGGTAACGTGACCGGGCAGCGATGCCAGATGAAGCGGGATGGAGACGATCATTCCCTGAGCGAAGTGACCGATCGACGGCACGAAAAGCGGACGGCATTCGAGCCCCGAAAAACGCATGATCTCGGGCACATGCTTGTGCTCAAGGCCGAGCCCATAAAGCTCGAAAGCGGGGCCGCCATTCTGATCGTGGGCCTCGATCTCGCTCCGTCCGCCGCCGCTATAACCACTGACAGCATTGATCGTCAGAGGTTGGTCGGCAGGGATCAGACCGGCATCGACGAGAGGGCGAAGCAGGGCGATCGCGCCTGTCGGGTAACAGCCGGGATTGGACACATAGCGGGCCGTTTCGATACGCGCAGCCTGCCCGGAATCGAGCTCGGGAAAGCCATAGGTCCAGCCATCGGCCACACGATGAGCGGAGCTGGCATCGAGCATGCGTACATCTTCCAGCCCTTCGGCAAGCGCCACGGCCTCACGCGAGGCATCATCGGGCAGGCACAGAACGACGAGATCGGCACGCGCCATCATCTCGCGTCGCGCCTGCGGGTCCTTTCGTCTGGCAGGATCGATCGAGAGAACCTCGACAGGCAGGCCGCGCAGACGTTCCCTGATGCCCAGTCCTGTCGTTCCAGCCTCACCGTCGATGAAGACCCGTGTCATCAATTCATTCCTTCACTAAAATATTCCATCTGGACGAAGTAAGCATTTACATGGCTTTGTCCAACATATGATGGATAAAGATACTCTCTCCCACCAAGGTTTTCCCCATGAGGGGGAACCGCCCCTGCTGCAAGGCGGCAAGCTCAAAGACCGCCATATTGCCATGATCGCGCTTGGCGGTGTTATCGGTGCTGGCCTGTTCATCGGCAGTTCTGCCGCTATCGCCGCCGCTGGCCCTGCCATTCTTCTGACCTATATCGGCACGGGTCTTCTGGTCGTCATCGTGATCCGCATGCTGGGTGAAATGCTTCTCGCCAGACCGGGAATCGGCACGTTCATCGACTGC
This sequence comes from Asaia lannensis NBRC 102526, assembly GCF_024054035.1. Classification (GTDB taxonomy): domain Bacteria; phylum Pseudomonadota; class Alphaproteobacteria; order Acetobacterales; family Acetobacteraceae; genus Asaia; species Asaia lannensis. Next base: position 76,727 of record NZ_JAMXQU010000004.1, on the reverse strand, counting down.
ATACGCGCAGCCCACGGAAACTGGGCAGGTTTTCTGTCCGGCTGGCTCTACTGGCTGTTCTGGGTCGTCACAATCGGCTCCGAGGCGATCGGCGCCGGAATCGCCCTGCAGGACTGGGTCGCTCTGCCTATCTGGATTCTCGCACCGTCGCTGATCATCGCGGTCAATCTTATCAACCTTGTTTCGGTGCGCGTGTTCGGTGAGTGCGAATTCTGGCTTTCGCTGATCAAGGTCGCTACGATTATTGCCTTCTGTGCACTCGGCCTGCTCAGTCTGAGCCATTTCATCGGCCCGCACCCGAAGGTCGTTCATAACGTTTTCAGCCATGACGGCCTGTTTCCCCATGGCTGGGGTGCTGTCCTCGCAACCGTTCCGACCGTTCTTTTTTCCATGATCGGGTCGGAATCCGCGACGGTCGCCGCTGCAGAATCGGAGAATGCCGAAGAGAACCTGGCCCGCGTGACACGCACCATCGGCGTGCGCGTCACCCTGTTCTATGTGCTCTCGATCATATTGATCCTGACACTCGTCCCCTGGACGGCCATCGAACCCGGCTACTCGCCCTTCGTAACAGTCATGCGCCATATCGGCGTTCCGGGTGCCGCGACACTGATGCAGGTCGTTGTCTTCACCGCCATTCTCTCCTGTCTCAATTCGAGCATCTACATCACATCGCGCACCCTGCGTGGCCTGGGCGAGCTTGGCGATGCACCCCGCTGGTTCGCCCAGCTGTCCAAAATGCAGGTCCCACAACGTGCCGTGACGTTTTCGAGCCTTATCGGCCTGCTTGTGGCGTTCTGCTCGATCCTCTCACCCAAGCTGATCTTCGCTTTTCTTCTGGGGGCGACCGGTGCCGTCATGCTGCTGATCTACGGCCTGATCGTCTCCTCGCATCGCATCTTCCGCCTGCGGGATCCGCAGAACAGGGCATTTACCCTGCCTTTCGGAACGAGCCTGAACATCGGCACGCTTGGCGCCGTGGGCCTTGTGGTGATGGCCATGCTCGTTCAACCGGCCCAGCGCCAGACCATTCTCGCCAGTCTGGCGAGTGTCGCCGTAATCATGGGGCTCTACGCCTTGTGCAGGCGAAACAGATAAGACAGTCTCAAAGCCCCGACCCTCTCTTAGAGGGCCAAAGTCAGGATGGCCGGAATGAAGTCTTTTCTCTCTCTTACCGGCGCCCTGACGGGCGCGTTGCTGCTCAACGGGGTCTTGTCAGCACCGCCCTCTCACGCTGCCGCGGCGAACCGCGACACACCGAAAGACAGTATGGCCGCTCAACCGGGGCCTGAACTGCTTTCATCGCCGGTCAGACCGGAGACCGATCGCGCACGCGACGCCTTGCGTAAACCGCTCGATCTCCTGTCTCTGGTGCCTCTGCCCAGAAACGCCGTCGTGGCCGACCTGATGCCGGGTAGCGGCTATTTCACGCGCCTGCTCAGTCTGGAAGTCGGTGCGGGGGGCCATGTCTACGCTGTCATTCCTGCCGAAATGGCTGCACGCCATCCGCAGCTTGCCCAGACGGCTCAGGCCATTGCCGCCACACCTGCTTATGGCAATGTCTCTGTCGTCATGACACCGATCGTGGACTTTCACGTCTCCCAACCGCTCGATCTGGTGTGGACCTCGCAGAATTATCACGATGTCTATGGAAGCATGGGTCCGGAAACGGCGCAGCGTATGGACCGTGCCATCTATCAGGCACTCAAACCCGGCGGCATCTTCATGGTCATCGATCATGTAGCCGAACCGGGCTCAGGAACGATCGCGCCGACAACATTGCACCGTATCGACCCGGCACTGGTGATCAAACAGGTGGAAAGCGTCGGTTTTCAGCTCGTGACCAGCAGTCCCGTTCTGCATAATGGCGATGATACCCATCGCCTGCCCGTTTTCGACAAATCGATCAGAGGCCGCACGGATCAGGCTGTCCTTAAATTCCAGAAGCCGTTCGACAAGGGCAATGGCCACTGACCTGAGGGCTGCCTATACTCCGGGGCAAGACACCACTGCACCCGGAGCCTCCCTTGACCCAGACAGCCTCCCAACCCTCATCCGGGACCTCGGAACACGACGCCGCAGCAGCACTCGATCGGCTGATCGCCATTATGGAGCGTCTGCGCGACCCACAGACGGGTTGCGCCTGGGACAGGGTGCAAACCCATGAGACGATCGCCCCCTTCGCCATCGAGGAAGCCTATGAGGTGATGGACACCATTGCCCGGCAGGACTGGAAAGCCCTCCCGGACGAGCTGGGCGACCTTCTGCTTCAGGTCGTCTATCAGGCACGCATTGCACAGGAGGCCGGTCGCTTCGATTTTGCTGACGTCGCACGCATGATTGGCGACAAGATGATCCGTCGCCACCCCCATGTGTTCGGCGATCAGGCACTCGACCCCGATCTGTGGGAACGCAACAAGCAGGCCGAACGCGACGCAAAAGCGGAATACGGCATTCTGGCAGGCATTGCGCCTGCTCTGCCCGCTCTGATACGGGCCGAAAAGCTGGGAAAACGCGCAGCGCGTGTCGGCTTTGACTGGGAAACACCGGAGCAGGTTCTCGAAAAGATCGATGAGGAACTCAACGAGGTACGCGCAGAACTGCCCGGCGGCGACAAGGCCCGCCTCGAAGACGAAATCGGCGACGTCCTTTTCACGGTTGCCAGTCTTGCGCGAAAACTCGGCCTCGATCCTGAAGCCTGCCTGAGACACGGCAATGCAAAATTTACCCGGCGCGTGGAAACGATGGAAGCCGTTCTCGCCGAGACAGGAAGCACGCTGGCCGAACTGGACCTTGCTTCACAGGAGGCGCTCTGGCGTGACGTCAAGATCAGACTTGCCGCGCTGACTGCCGCCTGACCCTGCCATCGCGCTTCCGGCGACCACAAGACCACAAACGGCCCATTCGACCGGGCCACCCTCAAGCTGCGGCGACAGACACGCCAGGTCGAACGCGCGACACGACTGAAACCCTGCCTGAACCAGGCCGGAGCGCGTCATCGCATGGCGACGCCCGGTCGGACTGACCCGACAGACAAGCCCGACCTTCATCGTGTTCGATAATGCTTCCCGCGCGACCCTACCTGCGGATTTTCATTCCAGGTACTGCCTCGTCTGAGAAGGGCCGCCGGAAACGCCAGCGAGAACCGCAATGGTTCTCGCGGCGATAGCAACAGGTTTCAGACCTGCAGATCGAGGGCCTGAGCGATGGTCTTCGTGACGACGTCGGTCGAGATGAGTTTAGAGCATTCGAACTGACGATCGGTATTGGCGTGTCTCGGGCACCACAGAAAATCGTTATGGTCGAATTTGTGACGCGGATCGTTCCAGCACGAATTGCAGGAATGCCAGGTGATGATACGCCATGGCGTGTAGAACTCGTTGTTCGGGTGCGTGAACCCCGAGATCATGACCGTTTTTGTGCCCATGGCCCAGGCCAGCCAGGACAGACCCGAGCTGAGACCGATGAAAAGATCGGCATGCTTGAGCCAGCGCGCCCGTTCGCTCAGCGGTCGGTTGCCTGTCTCATCTTCGGCGCCGTTAGGGATCTGGTTCCAGACGATCCCAGCACCGCTGAACGGCTTCTGGTCGATACAGATTACCCTGTAGCCCTGCTTTTTCAGATAGGTAATAACCCCCAGCCAGCCGCCCGGATTATTCCAGTATTTGCACTGGGCCGAGGCCTGTGTCGCGATACAGACATATGGCTCCTCGATGGGCCGCGTATCGTCATCGAGCACAATCCTGGGGGGCGCTTCCGTCGGATCGACACCCAGAATATAGCCTGCCGTACGATGCAGGCCGACATAGCGGAAATCGCAGGGCTGGTGGATGGTATCGTCGTCTTCGAAAAACAGACCGATATTATAGCTGGCGTAAACCTGCGATCTGAGCGGGCTCTGCTCGAATTCTTCCTTCGTTGTGAGCTCGATCCCGGGATAGGCCTTGGCGAACAGGGGAATGATCACCTTGGCCATGGTGCAGATGACCCGCGCACCGCTCTGCTCTGCAAAGCGCGCGACATAGGGAAACCAGCCCATCGTGTCGCCAAGCGTGCCGACCGGCAGCTGAACAAGCACGATCTTGCCGCGCGCATCGAATTCATGACGCAATACCTTGGTCTCGGTGCCGTCCGGTGACAGACGCTCGACATCGATTGCAAAGCGGATAAAGAATTTCTTGGTGGACGACAGATGCCCTTCTTCCAGCTCGCCCTGAAAGATGATCGTGGAATTGTCGAGATCCGTGAGCGTTGCCCGCCAGCGCCCGTCAGGACGTTTTGGCAGCAGAACGCGTGCGCCCCAGTTGAAGTCGAAATGGATCCCCTGCCCTGCATCGTTGGTCGGCAGGTCTGGCGGCAGAACATAGGGGTTGATGACAGCAGGCTGAGCGGGCGCAGCAGGTGGCGTCTGGTCGGCAGGCTGATCCGAAGACTGGGGTGCGGGAGACTGGGTCATGGGAGCAGTATTATCTGTAGACATGGGCCGCATCGTCACTTTCTGGATGATAACCGGGAGAGAGCGCCCGATGCGACCCCCTGATGATGTACGCAGTTAATGCTTCTGTTCAGCGCGCTATCTAAAGTCCGCGTTCATATTCTTCAACGCACGTTCGCTTCACTTATTTTTCAAATAATAACGAGCACTATGCAGCACCTGTCCAGTTCCCTGCCGTGATTTTCAAATAGCCAACCGGTTTTTTCCCGATAGCGCGCAAAGCGCCAGCTCTCCTATGGCATTCAGGGTTTCGAAAGATGCCCCGTCTCTCGCCTGGACGCCCATACCGGTCATCACAGCCCCGAAATACGCAGCCATGAGGCCCACATCGACCGTCTCAGGCAGATCGCCTTCGGCAATACCCCGACGCAGGCGCGCCTGCATGAGATCCTCGGCCATATGGCGCTGGGCGATCATCATGTCGCGCAGCCTGGATTGTGCTGGTGAGCATTGCGTGGCCGCGACGGCAATCATGCAGCCTGCCGGCGTATCCGGACAGGTGAAGGCCGAGGCTGCAGCTGTCAGCAGGGCACCGAACGCGTCTCGCGTCGTCCCCTCACGTTCGAGCGCCTCGGTGAACCAGCGTCCTGCCTTTCGGGCATAGGCCTCGACGGCCTCGATATAGAGCGCCTCCTTGCTCGTGAAGGAATTGTAGAAGCTCGATGCGCTGATCCCCATCACGGCAATCAGATCGTCGAAGCTCGTCCCCTCATAACCACGATCCCAGAACAGGGTCATAGCCTGTCCGAGCGCGCGCGCGCGGTCGAAACCGGGTGGGCGTCCACGGCCGCGCCGTGGGGGAGAATCTTTTTTTGGTGTCATCGCTCCATTAATCCTTGAAACCTGCTTCAGGCTTCTCATATGCATGATGTTGGAACGAACGCTCCACAATTAAACCCGCCTCGTCATTCTGAAATTTTTTGCTGCCGATCGTTTCCACCGCACGGCCGCATCTTTGAACAGGTTCGATCATCATGAGCAAACTTGCAGGTAAAGTCGCTGTCGTCACTGGCGCGTCAAAAGGCATCGGCGCCGAGATAGCCAGAGCACTTGCCGAGGCAGGCGCCTCGGTTGTGGTCAATTACGCCTCCAGCCGCGAGGGTGCGGACAAGGTCGTTGCGGCGATTACCGCCGCAGGCGGCAAAGCCGTCGCTACGCAAGGCGATGTGTCGAAAAAAACCGATGCCGCCCATATCATCGATACCGCCATCAAGTCATTCGGACGCCTCGATATCGTCGTCAACAATTCGGGCGTTTATGAGTTTGCCGGGATCGAAGAGATCACCGAAGAGCATTTCCATCGTCTGTTCAATATCAATGTGCTGGGCACACTTCTCGTGACGCAGGCAGCAAGCCCGCATCTCGGCGAAGGAAGCAGCATCATCAATATCAGCTCGGTCGTCACGCGTGTCACTCCGCCCCAGACCGCCGTCTACACCGGCACCAAGGGGGCGATCGATGCCATTACCGGCACGCTTTCCCGTGAGCTCGGCCCGCGCCAGATCCGTGTCAATTCAATCAATCCCGGCCTGATCAAGACGGAAGGGACCAATACGGCAAGCGTTATCGGCTCCGAGATGGAACAGGCGATCATTGCCCAGACCCCGCTCGGTCGCACGGGTGAGGTGCAGGATATCGGACCGATTGCCGTCTTTCTGGCCTCGGACGACGCCCGCTGGCTCACAGGCGAAACACTGCTTGCGTCCGGCGGCGTGCGTTGATCGTCTGACTCCGATTCCAGACCGGACGATCCTCCCGGTGAGCGTTTCAGCTCGCCGGGAGCAACTTCGTGTCAGGGTGAATGGCGGCCCCAGCGCGAGGCCCGGAACCCCAGCATCGTTCAGTAAGGTCGTGTCTTTTCCTGAGCGATCCAGTCCTGCACTCTCTGACGCAGGAGAGCGAGAGGCATAGCCCCCTCGTCCAGCACCAGATCGTGAAAGCGCCTCTCGTCGAAACGCGCGCCAAGCGCGTTTTCCGCCTGATGACGCAAATCGAGAATGGTCATTTCCCCAATCTTGTACCCCAGCGCCTGACCGGGCCATGAAATGTATCGGTTAGTCTCGTTCTGGATGTTTTTCTCAGCCAGAGCCGTGTTATCGCGCAGGCAGGCAAGGGCCTGATCGCGTGACCAGTTTTTCCAGTGAATACCGACATCCATCACCAGACGACAGGCGCGCCACATTTCCATCGAGAGCTGTCCGAACCGCTCATACGCGGTCGGATAAAGCCCGATCTCATTGACAAGCTGCTCGGAATACAGCGCCCACCCCTCGACAAAGGCTGTCGTGGCGTAATCACGCCTGAAGCCGGGCAGATCGGTCATTTCCTGCGCAAGCGCAATCTGGATATGGTGCCCCGGCACGCCTTCATGCGCCACCAGAGATGGCAATTCGTAAAGCGGCCTCTGATCGAGATGCGAGGTGTTGATCATCAATCCGCCTGAAATACCAAGCGTCGGACTGCCTGGATCGTAACGACCGGTCGTATAGCCCTCTTCGATGGCGCGCGGCACTTCACGTACGCCGTAGGTCAGACGCGGCAGCTTGCCGATCAGCCGTGGCAGTTCATTATCGATTTTCTTGGCCAGAAAACTCGCTTTTTCGAGCAGGGCCAGACGTGTCGTGACATAGAAATGCGGGTCGGCCTTGATATGGGCCACGAAGGCCTTGAAATCCCCCTTGAACCCGACAGCATCCATCTGAAGCTGCATTTCATGATGGATACGGGCTATTTCCGACTGGCCGATATCAAAAATACGGTCGGGGGACAAAGTCGTGGTGGTCTCGCTTTTCACGAGATAGGCATAATAGGCGCGTCCGTCCGGCAGGGCCGAGGCGCCCAGCGTCTGTCGGCTCGCCGGCAGATATTCCTGGCTGAAAAACCGCGCGAGTGCCTGTTCGGCCGGTTTGATCTGCTCATGAACGATGCGTGCACCCTCAGCGCGCAGCGTTTTGCGTGTCCCCTCGGGGATGGATGCTGGCAGCGTGTCGAAAGGACGCAGGGCAGCGTTTTCACGCTCGGGCAGATCGGCCTGCGCCTGAACGGTGCGGGCGGCAATTTCCGCAATCAGACGCGGCTGCACAAAACCGGTCGCAATACCGCGCCTCATATTGGCAATCTGCTGGGCATCATAGGCCGGAATACGGCTCATGCGTATCAACCAGCGTTTTGCATCGGCCTCGCTCTGCAAGGGCGTATTATCGGCGGCGTATCCGACCTCCTGATAAAAACCCTCATCGCTGGTAAAAGGCATGCGTGACGGGTCGAATTTCTGCCCTTCTATTGCCAGATCGTTCTCCCAGATCATCAGCTGTGCGTTGAGACGATCCTCACCCGTCAGGGTGCTGAGATCGATCCGGTCGAGGCGCTTTTTGAATGCGCGTCTCCGATTCAGTTCGTCAGCCTCGCCCGAAGGGCTGACATCCGGCCAGCATTCGGCAGCATCGTGATCTCCTCGTGCCGCGGCAGAGACGGGATCGAGCGTCGCGGTGAAGCGATCGTAATCCCTGACAATTGCTCCGATATCATCGGCATGTGCAGCGCAGGTCGGCGCAAGCGTCGCGATACCAAGTGCAATGCCGAAAACGAGCGCCCTTGCACCGCACGTCGCTCTTCTGTTGCTGATCTGCCTGCGCATCCTGCCTCCTGCCAAAACGGTCCGGGTGCATAACGACCTGAATGCAGGACGGCGTCAATCTTCGTCCCGTCGAGCCTCTCAGGACACAGGGGCCGCCCCCATACCAAACCATTGTGTCAGAGCCTGCTGGCACCCTGCACGGTCATATCTCTCGCCCTGCCATGCCAGGCAGCCATCGGGCCGGATCAAGGCCAGAGAATTCTCGGTCCATCCCGCAGCGATCACTCGCTCGGGCATTGAGACAGGAGGAGGCGCTTCTCCCGCAGGATGGAGAAGTACCGCCGCACCGTCCTGCATCAGAGAATAAAGACGGTGCCCATCGGCAAGGATCCGGTCTGCCACCAGCGCACCTGTTTGCGTATCGTCGCAGCGCTTTCCTTCGAGATCGTAGCGTATCGCAAATCCCTTCATCTCTGCGCTAAGCCGGGCCCCGGCAGAGGATTCAGTGAGCATATCCACCATCAGGCGCCGCAGTGCACGCGACTGCGTATCAGGCCGCATGAGGGCCATCTGCGCCTGTGTATTGGCCAGCACAGCTTCAGCTACGGGCCGCCGCTCAGCCGTATAGCTATCCAGAAGCGTCTGAGGCGCCCGCCCGGACAGGACAGCACCGAGTTTCCACCCCAGATTGGCCGCATCGCACAGGCCGAGCCCCAGCCCCTGCCCGCCGAAAGGCGCATGGATATGTGCGGCATCGCCTGCAAGAAACAGATTGCCCTTGCGGTAGGTGTCCACGAGGCGCGTATGATCGGTCCAACATCGTCCCCCGTGATAGTCTTTCAGGACAATCGGGCGGCCGCATACGCGTGCGAGCGCCTGCTCGACCTGCGTCCGGTCGGGAACAGCCTGTGCCTCAGCCGGTGGTCCCGAAAAATCTACCAGAAACAGGCGATCCGGTATGGGCCCGTAGGCCAGCACACCACCGGGCTGCATCTGCCAGCCGGATTGCGGCACGTCTTGTGCGTGCTCGAATGTCGCAAAAACCTGATAAAATCCCAGACTGGGCGGCGTACCGGGAAAGGCAAAACCTCCCCGTTTGCGCAGAAAGCTGCGTCCACCATCGCATCCCACGACATAACGGCATGAGAGTTTACGGCACCGCGTGTCGCTTTGATCCGGCTCATGGAACAGGTCGAGCATCACGCCATCCTGCCGGTGCTCTATCCCCGTCACGCGGCAGCCACGCCAGAATGGAATGTCTCTGCGTACGATGTCGGCAAGGAGCATCTGCTGAAGAAAACGCTGATCGATGAACCTTGTGGGACGCAGATCGTCGACCTCCTGCGCAGGCAGGGGAATACCGGCAAAATGACCGGAAAAACGTTTTACCCCTGTCAGCGGCCTTGCCCATCCGCCCCCGGCGCTTGATGCCGATGAACGCGTCATGGCGATGGTTCGCGCCTCCATGGCGTCGAGTTCAGCACCGAACCCGCGTCTCATCAGGGCCTCTGCCCCCAGAGGGCCGACAGACAGGGCTTTCTGAACATCTTCAGGTTCCCGATCTGCTTCCAGCAGGAGACAGGATGTGCCGGTCAGGGAAAGCTCGATGGCAAGCAACATGCCCACGGGCCCCGCGCCGATAATCGCCACATCAACATATGTCATAGACCGAATCCATAATTGTACCCGGTATAGTTTTCTGTTAGTGTCAGGTCATGTCAACACCCGATGATCGTCACAGCCGCAGACGCCTTGCCACCAGACAGCGTATTTCCAATATCGCGACGGCACTCTTTGCCGAGAAAGGCTTCGATGCGGTCACGATCGATGCCGTTGCCGAAGCGGCAGATGTCGGGCGCATGACGGTGTTCAATCATTTTGCACGCAAGGAAGATCTGTTTTTCGATCGCGAGCCTGCGTTACGCCAGATGCTGCGCGAGACCCTTGCAGGCTATACCTCGCCTCATCCGCTCGAAGCCCTGCGCCAGCTGGCTCATCGTCTCATTGCCGAAGAGGCTCCTTTTCTGCGTTTTTCGTCGCAAACGCTGGAATTCGCCCGGACACTGGCCGCAAGCGAGACACTCAAATCCCGGGCACGCGCCTTTCGGGACGAGATGGCGGAAGACATACGTCTCGGCCTGATCGACGCTCTCGACCGCGCGCCCACCGATCCTGCCCCGGCACTGGCCGCATCGCTGATCGTTGCCGGATGGGCAACGGCCTATAGCGAGGCGCTGAAAGCCTTTGCGCGCGACAAAAACAGCAAGAGCGCACAGTTATTATTCCTGTCTCTGGTCGATACCAGCACGGCAGCCGCGCTCTATATCCTGCGTTAGAGCTGCCTGGCTTGAACCATATCGCGCGTCAGCCCCGAATTTCTTTTTGCGCAACGCCGCGAATGGCCGGGTCATGATCCTTTTCCGTGCTGTGTCTTTCACCGAAACTTCACCCAACACACAGGGCGGAGCGATTATCCCTGCGTGATTGTCATTGGCCGCATGACGGTCGATCCAACGCCAGAACGAGAGTGTTCCCATGCTCATACCCAGACGCAGATTTTTACGCTCCGCCGCCCTGACCGGCCTCGCTGCCGGGACCATCGGCTTTTCGGATCGCGCCCTTGCGCTGGCGCCGCAACGCCCCGCCATGCTGACCCATGACGCCTTTACCTTTATCTTCCTCACCGACACCCATATCCAGCCGGAGCTGAACGCGTCCAAAGGATGTCTCGACTGTTTCAGGCAGGCGCGTGCGGCAAACGCCGATTTCACGATCCAGGGTGGCGATCATGTTTTCGATGCTCTGGGTGTGCCGAAATCACGCGCGCTTACCCTGATGGACCTGTACAAGCAGACGGCCGATACACTGGGTCACGATGTCCATAACACGATGGGCAATCACGATGTCATGGGGGTGTATACCAAAAGCGGCATCGCGCCGAGCGATCCGCTCTATGGCAAGAAATACTACACCGATAATTTCGGCGCGCCCTATTACTCCTTCACCCATAAGGGCGTGCATTTCGTCGTGCTGGACTCGATCGGCATCACACCGGACCGCTCCTATGAGGGTTATGTCGACCCGGAACAGATCGCCTGGCTGTCACGTGATCTGGCTGCGATGCCCGTCGGCATGCCCGTGATCGTTTCCACCCATATTCCGCTCGTCACTGCGGTCGAGGATTACGCTCCCCCGCCGGGCAAGGCGCCCGCTCACCAGGGCACACGCGTCAAGAACGCCTGGCAGGTTCTGGAGCTTTTCGACCATTACAATGTGATCGGTGTTTTTCAGGGCCATACCCATGTGCTCGAAACGGTCACATGGCATGGTGTGCCCTATATCACGGGCGGGGCTGTCTCGGGCAACTGGTGGCATGGCACACGTCTGGGTACGCCCGAAGGCTACCTGACCGTCCGGGTCGAGCAGGGCCGGGTCGTTCCGGATTATGTCACCTACGGATTCAGATCGGTCGATCCTAAAAACACCTGAACCGACACATGGTAAACAGGCCGTAGCAGAACCGTATCCGACAAGTCGGGAACAGGGGCGATATCCTGACTGGACGCGCTCCCTGTGCCACGGTAAGGCCGGGAAATGCCATCTTTCCTTCCTGTCTCGCCTTCGGCCATACGCTGCGCTCCAGATCGCGCGCGCACGCCTGTACAGGACGGCTGATGCTGGTTCAGGAACTTCCCTGGCGTTCACCGGATGCCTTTATCGCCCGTTACGGCAACGAGCCGTGGTCCGTCCTGCTCGATAGCGGCGGACCGGTCAACGCCCGGTCGCGCTGGTCCTATTTCTGTTGTGCGCCGCGTCATACGCTTGTTTCCGACCATCCTGATGGATGGGCGGGCCTTGAAGCCCTTCGACCGGACCGGACCGCGACAGGATCTGTCCCCTTTGCGGGAGGGCTAATCGGTCTGGCGAGCTACGAGGCCGGTCTGGCGCTCGAGAACATCATTTCACGCCATAGCCCCTCTATCCCCGGTCTGAATGCAGCGCTTTACGACGGGGCCTTTGCTTTCGATCGCCCGAACAAGAAGCTTTACTGGGCAAGTTTTTGCGATGCGCCCATGCCGGTCGAGTTGCCCCGCTGTTCGGCGGCCTCCACTCCCATGCCTTCGCTCGATTTCGCACCCGATCTGGATCGTGAAGCGTATTGCGCAAGCGTGCGTGAAGTGGTTGCACGGATCGATGCAGGGGAACTGTTCCAGGCCAATCTGACCACACAGTTTCGGGCTTCTGTCGATCCGACCCTTGAAGCTGCGGCGATATATCGCAGCCTGCGACGCCACTCCCCAGCCCCGTTCGGTGCGCTGTTCACCCTGCCCGGTTTCGCCCTGCTCAGCGCCTCGGTCGAGCGTTTTCTCGAAATGGATGCTGACGGGCTTATCGAAACACGTCCTATCAAGGGAACAGCGCCCCTCGGGCAAAGCCCGGAGGAAAATACTGCCATCGCTGCGGCTCTGGCGTGCGACGACAAGGAATATGCCGAAAACCTGATGATCACCGATCTGATGCGCAACGATATCGGCCGCGTGGCACAAACTGGCTCGGTTACGGTGCCCGTTCTGTGCGAGGTCGAGCGCTTCGCCCATGTTCATCACCTCGTCTCGTCCGTGACAGGGCGGCTCGCGCATCATCTGTCAGCGCTGGATCTGCTGCGTGCGACGCTTCCCCCCGGCTCTGTCACTGGCGCACCCAAACATCAGGCGCTCAAGGTGATCGACCGCATCGAACGTTCGGCACGCGGGGCCTATTGCGGTACGCTGTTCCGCATCGGGGCGGATGGCGCACTGGATAGCAGCGTGATCATACGCAGCCTCGTCCTGAAATCGGGTGCGCTTACGCTTGGTGCAGGATGCGGCATCACCACTTTGTCGGACCCCGAGCGCGAATATGAAGAACTTTGCCTCAAGGCGGAGGCATTACGCAGGGTATTTCAGCCATGAACTTCGTCTGGCACAATGCCTCTCTGGTCGAAGCGGGATCGGTCCGGATCGACCCGACAGATCGCGGCTTTCTGCTGGGCGATGGCCTGTTCGAGACTATGAGGCTGGAAAAAGGCAGAATTCTGCGTCTAGAGGCCCATCTGCGCCGTCTGGCAGAAGGGGCATCGCTGCTGCAAATTCCGCTCCCTGATACCGACCTGCTTCGTCACGCCCTTCATGAGGTCAGTTCGGCCAATGGGGCCATGCAGGCCGCTCTGCGCCTGACGCTCACACGCGGCGTCGGACCACGGGGGCTTCTTCCCCCCGCCATGCCGGAAACGACCCTGCTGATTACCCAAGCGGCTTTACCTGCACCATCCGGACCTTGCCGCCTGCACTTTAGTCGGTACCGTCGCGACGGGGCCTCGCCGCTCAGCCGCATCAAGCACCTCAACTACCTGCCCCAGATTCTCGCCCGTATGGAGGCGGACAAGGCAGGATATGACGATGCTCTACTGATGTCTGCCGATGGCTGTCATATCGCCGAAGCCAGCGCCGCGACCCTGATCGTATCGGATGGTGAAACCCTGCTGACCCCTCCGCTCGATGACGGCGCTCTGGCAGGAACGGCGCGCGCGGCTTTGCTCGAAAGCGGGTGGGGCATCGAGCGTCGTCTGACGCCGGACGATCTTCGCAATGCGCAGGCAGCCTGGCTCATCAACAGCCTGTCAGTCCGAGCGATAAGCCGGATCGGCGCACACCCCCTGCCCCAGGATGCGCAATGTCAGGCTCGTATCGAGGGGCTGCTGTTCTGCGCACCCGATTAAAGACATTCAGGCTCGCCTGAAACAGGCACGAAGGAGGACAAGCCTTTTCATGTGCTATCCCCTCAGAGAACGGGACCGATCATGGCCAATGTATTGTTCCAGAGCTGCCTGTACCACGGCCAGGCGCGCACCTCTTCAAGCGTGACCTCAACAGCTGCGTCGAGATAACTCTGCTGCCGCTCCCTGATCGCACGGGTAAATTCCTCATCCGCGAGCAGGATGTTGTTTTCAAAATTGAGGTCGAAACTGCGTCTGTCCAGATTGGCCGAGCCAATCATGGTCATACGTCCATCGAGCGTCAGTGCCTTGGTATGAAGCAGGCCGAGCGGATATTCGAACAGACGAACGCCTGCCTCGAGAAGTTCGCGGTAATAGCTGCGGCTGGCCCCTGCAACGATCCATGAATCGTTGCGCGTCGGTACGGTCATGGTGACCTTGACGCCGCGCCGTGCCGCGGCACACAGAGCTGCCTGTATCGGCTCGTCAGGCACATAATAGGGGGTCGTGATCGTCAGTTCGCGCGCCGACGCATTCATCAGCGACGTGAAGACTTCGGGCATTGCCGCATAACGTAGTGCGGCACTCGTCCCGATCACCTGCGCCACGAAGCCTTCGCCCTCGATTACGGGAGCGGAAGCCAGAAGCGGACCGAGATCCTCATCGGTATGTGCCATCCAGTCCGTGGCAAAAAGGTGCTGGTTCTGCAGAACCACAGGCCCCTCGAAACGGGCCATGAGATCGACCCAGGGCGCAAAGCGTGCCTTGACCCGGAATTCCGGGTCGGCGCAGTTCTGGCTGCCGCAATAGGTCAGACGGTTATCGATCACCACAATCTTGCGATGGTTACGCATGTCCATGCGACCGTGCAGCGGCCATGTGACGATATTGCCCATCGGCATGGCACGCACCAGATGCACGCCAGCAGCCTTCATGCACCCCCATGCTGCGTTATGGATCAGACGCCGCGATCCGAGATCGTCTGCCATGACACGACACGTCACGCCCCGTTCGGCTGCACGGCAAAGAGCGTCGATGATCATGGTGCCGTTATGATCGGTCAGCCAGATGTAGAAACAGATATGCACATGGTCCTGCGCTGCATCGATATCGCGCGCGATCGCCTCGATGGCAGCGTTCGAATCCTTCATCAGCTGCGCTTTGTTTCCCCCTTCGGGCGGATAGCCACTGGCCGATTGTCCAACCCTGAACAGGGGCGCAAGACGGGGAGGAAGATGATATTTCTGCTCTGCATCGACCAGATCCTCGCCGGTTTTACCCGGGATACGCAGGATCCTGCGCGCCTCATTGATACGGCTGACAAGCCGGCTGCCCATATTCGTCTCGCCCAGGGCAAGATAGGCCAGCGTTCCCAGAACGGGCAGCGCCGCGATAATGGCAACCCAGGCCACGCGCGAGGCGGGCTGACGATGGGGCCGCAGCAAAGCCCGCCCGATGAAGACCAGCTGAACGCTGAAGGTCAGTACGGCACCGGATAGACGCCAGCCGGTCATTTCCATCGAAGATATTCCAGATTAGTGCAGCGTTGACAGAGCATGGAGGCCAGAACACAGACGCAGGGTCGATATAATTTCGATCCACCCGAAAAACACAGATCGCTGCGCTCTCGATCGAGTGGTGCATCTCTCAAGACAGGGGCGAGGGCATCCTTGGACGGGTTACCCGCAGGTAGAATCAGCGGGCTGATGCGCCTTTACTGCGCTGCGAGCTTTTCAGTCTTGTCCGGCAGAAGCCTGAAGCGCAGGCGCATGACCGAGGCCCCCACATGCGCGCCCTTGATCGACATCCGCAGATCGAGCTTCACGCCGTACTGGTTCTCAAGCACCGCCGCTCCCACGCCTGAACCGACTGCGGCATCTGCCTTGACGGTCCAGTAAGTGCCGTCGAACTGGTCGAGGCGCGTCAGGTCTTTCACCACACCGGTGCCCTTGACCGAAATATAGCCGATCGAGGCGATGCCGCCCCCACCGATCTCGAAAGCATAGTCCCTGCCATTATGGTGCAGAACACCCTTGCCCCACTCATAGCCAAGACCGCCCCCGACTTCCTGAAGGGTGAAGCTGATCGCGGAATCCTCAACAGGCTGGGCAGCCCCGCCAGTGCTCTTCCCCTGCGGCGATGTGGCCGACGCCGCAGAATTCTGCGGCGTGATCGGGGTACTGTTTCCCGGAAGAGCGTAAGCGGGAAGGCTTAGCGCACAAAGCGGAACGGAGGCTGCAAGAGCCGCAAGTAAACGTGGGGTCAAGACCTTCGCCTCCTTCTTGTTCGACCGGGCTTGCTGTTCAGACGCTACAGCCCTGCAACGGTTGCCTTAACCCGATCCTAATGAACCGCGCTCATTCTGACCATCTCATTGGACAGTGTTGCCGTGCACATCTCCGCGTGGCCGAAGGAACCCGTCTCATGCCACTTTTTTCACGTCAAAGCGACAGACATGAAAAGACATTTTAAGGAGAGCCTAGGGAAACGTTGTTCACGATCCAGAGTTATCAGCGCCGAACCCTCGTCATGGAAACCGCCGAACGTGCCAAGCACCCAACAGAACACGTCGACGACGCGCCGCTGTCCACGTGCCGCATTTAGGCCCGTTCTGGCCCTATCGCTGCTGTTGCTCAGCGGATGTCAGGCCGAGCATATATCGTTTCTCGATCCGGCCGGCCCCATTGCCTCACTGCAGCGCCACTGGTTCTATCTCCTGACGGCAGGGCTGGTTTTCGTTATCCTGCCCGTCCTGATCGGCGTGCCATTCTGTCTGTGGCACTATCGGGCCAGCAACAGACGCGCCACGTTCCGGCCCGACTGGGATTTCGCGCTTCCACTCGAGTTTCTCGTCTGGGGCTTTCCTGCAATTGTCGTCATTGCTTTCTCGCTCCTCGTCTGGGGTCCCGAGCGTCGATACAGCCCGGACAGGCCGATCGGCGATGCGCCTCCGCTCGCGATCGATGTCGTTGCCCTGAACTGGAAATGGCTCTTCGTCTATCCCGATGCCCATGTGGCCAGTCTGGATCATCTGGTGCTCCCCCAGGGCCGTGAGGTCGTGTTCCATCTGACCTCAGACGCCACGATGCAGTCTTTTCTGATCCCGTCTCTCGGCAGTCAGATTTATGCCATGGCAGGCATGGTGACACGTCTGCATTTGCTGGCTGATCGCACGGGGCGCTATCTGGGCGAGAACACACAATTCAACGGGATGGGATTTCAGGATCAGAAATTCCCTGTCGACGTGGTGCCAGCCGATCAGTTCGACAGGTTTCTCACCCAGGCTACTGCCAGCACGCTCCATCTCGATGAGCAGACCTACAGCCGGATACGTAAGCAGGAAATCGGCAGAAAGACCGCGCAGACGCTTCTGAACGATCCCAACGCCACGATGGTCAGTTTCTCATCCGTTCCCGACCATTTCTTTCATGACATCGTGCAACGCTACGATGCCTCGATGCCTCGCAATCCTGGCTGATCAAGCCTCAAACGCGCGCTGCCTGCGCCACGCCAAAGACCGGAGATCAGCCCTTGCGTCACTTTCTGTTCGGCGAGCTCGGCTATAATGCCCTGCCCTTCTATAGTGCGATTGCGACCGTCGCCGCATCGGTCGTCGTGCTCGGGGCTGTCGCCGTGGTGGTATTTATCACGTGGCTCAAGGGCTGGAAGTCGCTCTGGACAGACTGGCTGACAAGTGTCGACCACAAGCGTATCGGCATCATGTATGTGGTCGTGTCTCTCGTGATGCTGGCACGCGCCGTGGTCGAAGCCATGGTCATGCGCTCGCAGCAAGCCGTTGCCTATAACAACCCGGGCTTCATCCCACCCGAGCATTTCGCGCAGCTGTTCACGACCCATGGCACAATCATGATTTTCTTCATGGCCATGCCTTTCCTGATCGGTATCTATAATTTTGCCATGCCGCTCCAGATCGGTGCGCGCGATGTGTCTTTTCCTACCATGAACTCGATCAGTCTGGGCCTTACCAGTGCGGGTGCCGTGCTGATGATGATCTCGCTCTGCATCGGCAAATTCTCGACCGGTGGCTGGACAGGATATCCCCCCTATACCGAGCTCTCCTTCAGCCCCGGCGTGGGGGTCGATTACTGGATCTGGGCCCTTACCCTCAGTTCACTCGGCAATACCATGACCGGCATCAATTTTGCCGTGACGATCTACAAGAAGCGCGCACCGGGCATGACGCTGTTTCGCATGCCGCTTTTTGCATGGACGGCATTATGCATCTCGATCCTGATGATTTTCGCCATGCCGCCACTGACGATCGCCACACTCATGCTGGCCATGGACCGCTATCTCGACATGCATTTCTTCACGAACGAGCTGGGCGGCAACATGATGAATTACATCAACATGTTCTGGCTGTTCGGTCATCCTGAAGTCTATATCCTCATTCTTCCGGCGTTCGGCGTCTATTCGGAAACCATCGCGACTTTTTCGAACAAGAAACTTTACGGCTATACGTCTCTGGTCTGGGCTACGATCTCTATCGCCGTGCTGTCCTTTACCGTCTGGCTCCATCATTTTTTCACCATGGGGCAGGATGGCAACGTGAACGCCGTGTTCGGCATCGCCACCATGCTGATTGCCATTCCCACCGGGGTAAAAGTCTATGACTGGCTCCTGACCATGGTGCGTGGGCGTATCCGGCTCGGCGTTCCCATGCTCTATGCCTGTGCCTTTATGGTCCTGTTCGTTGTCGGCGGTGCAACGGGCGTGATGCTGGCCAATCCCGGCTTCGACTATCAGGTTCACAACACCCTCTTCCTCGTTGCGCATTTTCATAACATGCTCATCCCCGGCCTGCTTTTCGGTATGTTGAGCGCCTATCACTACTGGTTTCCCAAGGCGTTCGGCTTTCGCCTGCATGAAGGCTGGGGACGTATCGTTTTCGGCTGCTGGGTCAGCGGATTTATTCTTGCCTTCATGCCGCTCTATATCGTTGGCGCGCTGGGCATGCCTCGGCGCAGCCAGGAATTCTTCGAAGCCGTTTATCGCCCCTATCTCTGGGTAGCCCTGTGCGGCGCCCTCCTCGTGCTTTGCGCCCTTGCTGGCATGGTCGTTCAGCTCTGGACGAGCATCCGCGATCGCAGGATACTTTCTGTTTTCGCCGGCGACCCCTGGAATGGACGGACGCTCGAATGGTCCGTTTCCGCACCGCCGCCCGAATATAATTTTGCCCTCATCCCGCAGATCGACAGTGTCGATGCCTTTCACGAGGCCAAGAAACACCGTAGCGCCTGGAGAGCCCCGGACCATTATTTTGATATCGAGCTGCCCTCGAATACCCCTGTCGGTTTTATCTGCTGCGTTGCAAGCGGCGTATTCGGTTTCGCCCTGACATGGCATATCTGGTGGGCTGTTGTCCTGGGGGCTGGAGTCTTCTTCGGCGCGATCATACTCCGCAGTTTCAACCGCGATACGGTTCATATCATACCGGCATCAGAGGTGCGGGAAACGGAGGAACGTTGGCTGCTCACGCTGCGTGAAACACCGGCGATCAGCAACGACGCCATGTTTACAACGGCCAATCGCGGCCTGGTCAGGGAGCCCGTCTGATGGCGCAGGCTATACAAGGCAAAGGCCCGAGCCATATCGGCATTCGCCTGAGCCATTCCGCGCCGGAATCGCGCAAGGAAGCGGCACGAGCGCAAGCCGAAGAGGCGCTTTTCGGCTTCTGGGTCTTTCTGATGAGCGATCTCATCATATTCTCTATGCTGTTTGCGACCTATGCGACCATGGGTCACTCCCTTGCCGGTGGCCCCGGGCCAAAGACGCTGTTCGATCTTTCATCCGCAGCATGGGAAACGGTGGCTCTGCTACTGAGTAGCTTTACCTGTGGGCTGGCAACGCTGGCTATGCGCTACGACCGCTCGACGGCAAAAACGCTCTTCTGGTTTGCCGTGACACTCATGCTCGGCTTGGTCTTTCTGTCACTGGAACTGCACGATTTCATGAGCATGGCCAGCAAGGGCGGCGTACCGTCACGTTCGGGCTGGCTTTCGGCAAGCTGGGCCCTGATTGGCACCCATGGGCTGCACGTGACCACTGGCTGCATCTGGATGCTTGTCATGTTTGCTCAGGTCGCGAAATTCGGGCTGGACCCTCTGGTGCAGACGCGCTTCATGCGTCTCGCTCTGTTCTGGCATTTTCTCGATATCATCTGGATCGGGATTTTCTCGGTCGTCTATCTGCCGGGAGTTCTGTCATGAGCGAAAACCATGCAGAAGAACGCCGGCAGGAACTGCACGGCTACATCATCGGTCTCGTGCTGGCTCTGGTGCTTTCCGCCATACCATTTGCCGGGGTGATGTTCGGCTTGCTGCCGCGCAACGGGCTGATATGGGTCATTGCCCTTATGGGCCTCGGGCAGGTCGTCGTACATTTCAGGTTCTTCCTGCATATCGACCTGTCACGCTCTCATCGCGACGATCTGCAGCTTATCCTGTTCTCGCTACTGATCGTCGTGCTGATGGTGGGCGGCACACTCTGGGTGCTCGGCAACCAGCGTCATATGATGGGTTAGGCTTTGGCAGGTCTTGCCGGCCTTTCGCAATACGGGCCACCCGCAAGGATACATACCGACAAGGTGGCCGGATCTGTATGGGCAGGCTGATCGATCGAAAGTGTGGCATGGCCTGTGGTCCAACGGCACGTGCCCGCCTCTTCCATGGCATTCCAGCCGGCCTGGGTCTGTGCATCGAGATGCGTGCGCACGACATGCATCGACTCAGGGCGATAGAGGGCGATATCGCCCACCAGCACACCGAGATCGCGACGATCGTCAACAAAAGCCCCCTCGACATCGACCGGACGCGTGCTGCGTGAAACGAGCCTGAGCTGCTTCGTACCCGAAGGGAGCGAGAAGATCACCTGATTGCCTACACGTCTTTTCTCATCGATACGCTGGCCGTCGTCGGTTACGAGATAAAGTCCGTGATCTGTTTCCAGAACGGGGGGCTCCGCCCGTGACCCATCATGGTCGCAGCGTCCGAAAATCATGGCATGAATCGGTTCGACAAATGCGCGGTCGCCCCGCAAAGGCGCAGCTCCATGCTCGCCCCAGCTGCGGAAGCGCGGTCGACCGGTTTGCGCACACCGGGCAAATGCCGTCCGTGTATCGAGATAGCTCTCGGTCAGGACATTATTGGCGCATATGATACCGTGAGCGTCGAGCTCGACATGATAATAATCATAAGCTCCGTAATCGTGCTCGTAGCGGACAGAGTGACCGTTAACGAGCATACGCACGGGAATAAACCCGCCATCGAAATAAAAACAGTGTTCAGCCGTGACGAGCAGATCGCGATCCGGCTTGTTATCGCCAAAAGCATGCGCCAGCACCCTGACAGGATGCCCGGCAAGATCGTCCCGACGCAGATTGACCGCAGCAGTCCGCTCGGACGTTACACGACGGATTTTTTCGCAACAGGGTTCAGTGTCGCGATAGACTGTAATTTCGTCTCCCGCTTTCAGGGTTTCGACAGGGCGTGCACCGTGCGGCGTCATGATCATGGCGCCAGCAAGAAAACACGTTGTTGCCGTTCCGCCATAGATCGAAAGCTGACCGCCGGACGTGACGGCCGGATCCTTTATCGTTGCCCCGCTGCTGATGACCATAGGGGCACCCTGCGAGACCTGAGGGTTGATGATGACGGATCCGCTCAGGGCAGTCACTGGGTCCACGCCATAGCCGCTGTTGAGGAAGATATCGTTCACCGAGCTTGCGCCGGCACTGTAATTGATCGGGTTCGAGTTGAAGAGATTCCCGCTCGTGATGCCGCCCCCGTTCACATACACATAGCCGTTTACAGCCTGCGAATTGATCAGGGTTCCGCCATTGAGCACTGAGACGGTCGGCGTGCCTCCCAAGGCCTGAAAACCGGAGACTGTGGCACCACTCGCGATATAGAGCATTCCCGCACTCAGGCACAGAGGCGCCTGCACGGAACTCGTGCCGGCGGCATTCACATAAACTGTCTTCCCCCCACTGAGCACGGCAGACCATACACCGGTCACGGTCGTGACGCCGGTCGTCGGCAGCACAGGGGCCGAACCGACGGGGGTTCCAACCACAGTGCTGATAAAGGCCGAGCCACCCAGCTTGATATCGAGGTCGTTTACCACCGATCCCGCATTGAACGTGACCACGCCACCGGCAGAGACGGTCACGCCATTGATCGTCGCACCGGAGTAAACAAGCATCGGTCCGCCCGATAGCGTTGTGGCATTCGACACCACTGAGCCCGCGCTGAAAAAGGCCGTATCGACCCCGTAGCCGGAATCGGCATAAAACGTGTCGCCTACGGAGTGTGCCCCGCTGAAATAATAGACGGGATCGGAGCTGAAATGATTCCCGCTCGTGGTTGCACCCTGCAAAGCCGAAACATAGCCGTTCACAATGGTTGAGCTAAGAAGCGTTCCGCCGGATGACACGACGACATTGGGTATATTGTTCGAATTGACGACCCCCGAGGCCGTGGCGCCGCTCATCACGAAGAGGGTCGCACCACCTATGAGTTGCACAGGTCCTTCGGCGACCGTCGCACCGCTTTTATAGACCGTTTGTCCCGTGTTCGTGACGACAGCCGACCATGTCCCAGTGATGTTCGTAACCAATTTACCGGCCCCTTTATCGCCCGGGCTCCGGGCGTGCGTCAGCCGTCACCATCCGGCGTTTCATCGCCGAAATGCAGCGAAACGTCAGAAGCCGACAGATTAACGACACCCTGAAATCAGGCGTATGTTCTCTAGTGCGATGAGATGAAGGATACGCAATCACCGCAGCCGGACATCTCATCCGGGTAATAGGGGCAGCCTGATATCAACAGGCCACACATCGAACAACAATATTTATATGAGGTATTATGTCACGTTTATATGAGGATTATTTCACGCAGCCGTACAGGCCAAATCGAAAAACCTATGGTAATCTCAATACTTGCGCGGCATAAATATAACTACCATTTGAACTTCACTATTCATTACATTTTTTACTTGGTGAGCGAACCGTCTGTAGCGCACTGCACAGTCAGAAAAATGTTGGTTCTGGAAGAACAGTCATCGCGCCGCGCTGTGTCACCGTCGCGGTTCATCGGTTCGGCCGGAGCCAAGGACCCGGGACAACAATCCCGGAGCCATGGTTTCCGACAGACGGCGAGATGGAAAGACTCGTGTTGCTAGAGTTGAGGCATGCCGCCATGGACCGGCAATAGGGCACCCGTCGTATAGCTGTTATTCGGATCGGCCAGATAGACATAGGCTCCCGCAAGTTCCGCAGGCTGTCCGGGACGTCCCATGGGAGCTTGCGATCCGAAGTCCTTGTGCTGTTCGGGTGGCATGCCGGTTGCAATGAACGGCGTCCAGATCGGCCCGGGCAGCACGGCATTCACGCGTATGCCTTTTTCCACCAGACTGCCCGCCAGCCCGACCGTGAAATTGGCAATAGCCGCCTTGGTCATGGAATAGGGGATAAGGATCGGCATCGGCGTGCGTGTGTTGACCGATGAGGTGTTGATGATCGACGCGCCCGGCTTGAGGTGCGGGAGGGCTGCCTTGGTCAGATAGAACATGGCATGGACGTTCGTATCGAAATGACGACGCCATTCCTCATCCTCGATATCGAGAAAGTTCTCTCTGGGATGCTGGAACGCGGCATTGTTGACCAGAATATCGAGGCCGCCGAAAGCGTCGACCGTCTTGCTGACGAGCGCTTTGCAAACCGTTTTCTCGCGTATATCGCCCGGCAAAAGCAGGCAGCGCTGACCGATCTTCTCGATCGCAGCGGCGATATCCTGCGCATCCGTCTGTTCTGCCTCGAGATAGGAAAGGGCAATATCCGCCCCTTCCTTGGCATAAGCGACGGCCACGGCGCGACCGATGCCTGAATCGCCGCCGGTAATCAGGGCGACGAGGCCGGACAGACGCCCGCTGCCCTTGTAGCTGTCTTCACCGTAATCGGGTTCAGGTTTCATTTTTGCCGAAAGGCCCGGAAATTCCTGCGGCTGCGTTTCGAAAGGCGGCCGTGGGTAGCGCGTGCGTGGATCGATGAGCGTCATGAGAACCTGTCTCCGGAATAGAGGAACAGCCCTGCAACGAACGCCATCCTGCCGCGGTTCTCAGACTATATTATTCGATGGGGGCGGAACTAATATCCGCCCTCGCAAGAGGCTCTGTCACAGGCGATACCCGAAGAGGTCGGATGTGCAGGGCGTCGCCCCAATCAGGCCTTGCGCGCGATGTGATCGCCAATCACCCATTCCGCAGCCCGTATACCGTCTATGCCTGCTGAGAGAATGCCGCCGGCATAGCCTGCCCCCTCTCCAGCCGGAAAAAGCCCGATCAGACCGGGGCTTTGTCCTTCAGGCGTCCGCGGCAGTCTGATCGGAGACGAGGTGCGTGTTTCCACACCCGTCAGAACGGCGTCACCCATGGAAAATCCCCTGAGTTTGCGTTCGAAGGCAGGAAGGGCCTCGCGTATGGCCTCTACGGCAAATCCGGGCAGACAGCGCGACAGGTCCGTCGGGGTGACACCCGGCTTGTAGGATGGAACGACATCGCCCAGCGTAACCGAGGCACGCCCCGCAAGAAAATCCTCGACGCGCTGCGCCGGGGCCCTGTAGTCGCCTCCTCCGGCAACGAAGGCGGCACGCTCCCAGTGGCGCTGAAACGCTACGCCGCCCAGAACATCGTCCGGATAATCGCGCTCGGGCGATACATCCACCACGATGCCGGCATTGGCATTACGTTCGGCACGCGAATACTGGCTCATGCCGTTGGTCACGACCTGACCGGCCTCAGAGGTGGCCGCAACGACCGTGCCGCCCGGACACATGCAAAAGGAGTAAACGGCGCGGCCGTTGCTGGCGTGGTGAACCAGTTTGTAATCGGCAGCCCCCAGAAGAGGGTGCCCCCCCTGATCGCCGAAGCGTGCGCAGTCGATGAGCGACTGGGGATGCTCGATCCGCACGCCGATGGAAAAGGGCTTGGCATGCATGGGAATACCAGCATCGCGCAGCATTTCGAACGTATCGCGCGCACTATGACCCACGGCGAGAATCGCTCTGTCGGTCTCCAGCGTCGTTCCGTCCGACAGAACAAGGCCCGTCAACCTGCGCGGCGTCCCTTCCGTGACAAGACCGTCCACACGCACGCCGAAGCGGTACTCGCCGCCCAGACGCTCGATTTCGGCACGGATATGCTCGACCATGGAGACAAGACGAAACGTGCCGATATGCGGCTTGGACACGTAAAGGATTTCTTCAGGCGCACCCGCCTTGACGAATTCCTCCATGACCTTTCGGCCCAGATGGCGCGGATCGCTGACGCCGCTGTAGAGCTTGCCGTCAGAGAATGTTCCTGCCCCTCCCTCGCCGAACTGCACGTTGCTCTCGGGCGTGAGTTCGGAGCGTCGCCACAGGGCAAATGTATCGACCGTACGCTCACGCACGATCTTGCCTCGTTCGATAACAATAGGCTTCAGCCCTGCCTGAGCGAGAACCAGAGCCGCCATGACGCCGCAGGGGCCTGCACCGATGACGACCGGACGATGTGCCCCCGGCTCTGCGGTGAGAGGCCGATAGCGCGTGTCGGGAGTGGGTACGACAGATGGCGTATTTTCATGCAAGGCCAGAACGGCTTCCTCGTTCTCGACCGTGCAATCGACACTGTAGATCAGCATGATGCGACCGCGCTTGCGGGCGTCATAGCCCCGACGGGCTATCGTGAAATCGAGCAGCGCTGTGCTCTCCACGCCAAGACGCTGGAGAATAGCCTCGCGCAATGCATCGGCAGGATGGTCGAGAGGGAGCCTGAGTTCGTTAAGCCGGATCATGTCGGCTGGAAGTCATGAAGAGTACGGCTCTTGTCAAGATAAATAGCACGTCGCGCTCTGGAGCCGCTCCGCACGGGCAGACACCTTCTTCGCCCCGGCACTGCCTCGGCATCGCCCTGGCGTTGAAGGTGTGAAGGCCAGCTTCAGAGTGCGGGACGCTGGGACTCGGTGCGTTCGCGCATGGCCTTGAATTCCGATCCCTGTTTCCAGCTCGGCCACATACGCGAAAATGCCAGACTGCGGCCGACCTCGTAGAGGGCTGCCGTATCCTCTGCTGCGCCGCGCACATCCCAGCTGGCGCTCCAGGCATCGCAGGGCTGGTGATAGCAGGCCATATAGGCTTCGAGCCATTTACGCCCGGCGGGAATGCCTCCCTTGAGCAGATCGGGATAGCCTGCCAGATCCATGATCGGCAGAACGGGCACCCCTGCACGTGCGAAAGGCAGATGATCCGCACGATAGAACGCACCGCGCTCGGGCAGGGCTTCGTCGACAGCCACACGCCCCTGTGCCGCAGCAATTGTTGCGAAATCGTCCTGCAGGCTGTTCTGCCCGGCACCCACAACAAAAGCGTTACGCGACATGCCAGCCATCTGCAGCACGTCGATCGTGAAATTTGCGACCGTTTTGGGCAGAGAGATCAGGGGATGCTCGACATACCAGCTCGATCCCAGCAGACCGCGTTCCTCAGCTGTCCAGGCGCCGAACAGGATCGTTCTCTCAGGCGTCGGTCCGGCCTTGAAGGCGCGGGCAATCTCCAGCACGGCGGCGATACCCGAAGCATCGTCGATCGCACCGCGCCGGATAAGGGGTTCACCGTGCGGACCACGGCTCTTGCCGAACGCGTCCCAATGCGCGCCGTACACGATGGTCTCATCCGGGTGCGTCGAGCCGGGTAGCTTGGCGAGCACGTTCCGGCTCTCCAGATGGGCGGTCTCGACATTGAACGTGGTGGACAGCGAAAGACCGGACAATGTGACGGGATGGAAGTCCGCGCGCCTTGCCTGTTCGCTCAGCTTGTCCAGATCGAGCCCTGCCTTTGCGAAAAGCTGCCGGGCGGCCTGCCCTTCCAGCCACCCATGGACCAGCAGGGAACCCGGAGCTCCCTTGCGTTCCAGATCGAAGTTCTCTCCCCCGGGGGCGATGACCGTGCTCCATGGATAAGAGGCTGCTTCGGTATCATGAACGATCAGGGCGCCGACCGCACCGCGTCGTGCCGCCTCCTCGTATTTATATGTCCAGCGCCCGTAATAGGTCATTGTGCGGCCGCCAAAACGCCCGTTGACGGCGTCGCCCGGGCCGGCCCTGAAATCAGGATCGTTAATCAGGATAACAGCGATCTTGCCCTTGAGATCGACATCCTTGAAATCGTCCCAGTCGCGCGCCGGCGCATTGACGCCATAGCCGACGAACACAAGCGGAGCATTGCCAATATGGATCTGCGATGACGGAATGCTGGTCGTCAGATAGATCTGTTCCGACTGGCGATAATCCAGTGTCTCGGACGCACCGACCCGGAACTGGACAGAAGCATCGGGGGCGATCTTGGTATGGATCATCGGGACTTCCTGCGTCCACCCGCCATTCTCGCCTGCTGGCTCCAGACCGATCGCCTGAAACTGCGAGACGATATAGTTCACGGTCCTGAGCGCACCGATCGTGCCGGGTGCACGCCCCTCGAACGGGTCCGAAGCCAGCGTCCGGATCACATCGGACATACGTGCCGGGTTCATCGGCGCGTAAACCAGCGGCTGTTCTGCATGGGCTACGGATGCCATGAGCCCTATCCCGAAAAGGAAACCTGCTGCGGCAAGACCCTTGCGCAGGGGCTTCAATGCGACAGGGCACTTCCTGTGCAAATGCGATGTCCCTGCCTCACCCTGCACGCCGGGAGACTTATGAAAATGTTCGTCATCGAATACAGGCATGGTCACGCTCATGGCAGGGGCTGGCTCGCTGGTTCGGTTATCGGAAGCGCCACAAAACCTGCGGCGGAGCGGCAGAAATCTCAAAATACTCAATGGAATGGCATATAAGCCAACCGAAACGTTAATACATCCGGAATACGACACGACACTGTCCGTCATGTTCCGGGAAAACCGTGCTGACCCTCACAAAACTTTCCCATAACGTTACAAATTCATTAACAAACCGAAGCAGTCTCGGTAATGCCGCATACCACCCTACCGCACACGATAATTCAATAACGAAAACATGCTTTTCAATGACAAACCCTTTCTGGGAGCCCCAATATGGGTATTCGTTTAATTCCCGTAAAAAGATCGCTTCGAAAACAGCATTCAACTCACGAAAATTTACAGACAACTTCAATGAGAAAACTGGTCTTCGGAAACAAATCGAATGTCACCCAGTTTACTTTTTTTATGTCGCCTATTTTACATTTCAGCAGACTTACTAGGCACAACGCACAGGCGCAGAGAGACTCCCCGGGCTGATGCGCCGCTTCGACACATATCTTGGCGCATGATGGGCCAATGCCTTATATGAGCCTCCACGCCCTTATTCACGGAAAGCACATCCATGGCCCAGCACCCCTGCGAGCACACCCATGATGCCGGGCATGACCGCCACGACCATGATCACGATCACGATCACGATCATCATGGGCATGGGCATGGGCATGGGCATCATGGACATGTTCATGAACCTGCAAGCTACGGACGCGCGTTTCTGATCGGAATGGGGCTGAATGTCGCCTACATCATTGCCGAAACGATATGGGGTCTGCTCGCCCATTCGCTCTCCCTGCTTTCCGATGCGGGGCATAATCTGTCCGATGTTCTCGGTCTGGGTGCCGCCTGGCTGGCTCACAGCCTTGCACGACGTGCTCCATCGGCGCGTTTCACCTATGGGCTCAAGCGTTCCACCATTCTGTCGGCCCTTGGCAATGCCGTCCTGCTCCTTCTGGTGACAGGCGGCATTATCGGCGAGGCCATTCCCCGCCTGATCGCCCCGGGCGAGGTGGCCGGTCGCGTCGTGATGCTGGTGGCGCTCGGCGGTATTCTGGTCAATGGCGGCACCG
This sequence comes from Asaia lannensis NBRC 102526, assembly GCF_024054035.1. GTDB lineage: Bacteria > Pseudomonadota > Alphaproteobacteria > Acetobacterales > Acetobacteraceae > Asaia > Asaia lannensis. The sequence continues at coordinate 48,006 of NZ_JAMXQU010000004.1, read as the reverse complement.
CCCTGCTTTTCATGCGCGGCGGCAAGGACGATCTGAATTTGCGCGGGGCGTTCGTGCATATGGCGGCCGATGCGCTGATGTCGCTCGCTGTTGTGGTGACAGGTCTCGTCATCATGATGACAGGCTGGACCATTCTCGATCCCATTGTCAGTCTGGCGGTGTGCATCTTCATTATTCTCGGCACATGGTCGCTGCTCAAATCGTCGCTCGACATGGCGCTCGATGGCGTTCCTTCCCGCCTGCGCCTGGATGACGTGGAAGCAAGCCTGCGCGCTGTGGAAGGCGTGGAGGATCTGCATCACCTTCATATATGGCCCCTGAGCACGACCGAGACCGCACTGACTGTCCATCTGGTGAGCGTTGTATCGCAGAACGGCCATGCGCGGATCCTGCGTGAGGCGAGCACCATGCTCGCAACCCGCTATCGTATCGGCCATGCCACCTTCCAGATCGAGTCCCCTGGCACAGACAGGGAGGAAGGGCATTATCCGTGTGGATCCACCCCGTGCGGAGCGACAGCCTCATGCTGAAGGGGCCCGAAAAGATCGTTTTCGGCTGGATCTCGCTTCTGGTCAGCCTGATCGCCCTTGGCCTGAAATACTGGGCCTGGCGCGTCAGCGGCAGTGCCGCCCTGCTCTCAGACGCCCTTGAGACCATCATCAATGTCGCCGCTGCGCTTGGCGCGCTATGGGCGCTCAACGTCGCGCAGCGTCCCGCCGATGACAACCATACATACGGGCACGACAAGGCAGAATATCTTTCCGCTGTGAGCGAGGCCGTGCTTGTCGTTCTTACGGCCATAGGCATTGCCTGGGTGGCATGGCAAAGCTGGCTTGCCCCCAACCACGCTATCGCACCCTGGCGTGGCATTGTGTTCAACGCACTCGGCGGTGTCGTCAATCTGGTCTGGGGGCTTATTCTGGTCCGGCAAGGCCGGATGAGGCGCTCGCCCGCCCTGACCGCCAATGGGCGTCACGTCATTTCCGATGTGTGGACGACCGTGGTTCTCGTGATCGGTATCGCGTTCATTCCGCTCACCGGTTTCGTGAGGCTCGACGCCATTCTCTCCGCGCTCGTTGCCATCAATGTTCTGCGTGTCGGCTTCGATATGATGAAGCAGTCCATTGCGGGGCTGATGGACGAGGCTCCCGATTCAGACACGCTACAGATGATACGCGCCGTGATCTCCGAGAATGCTGCAGGTGCCCTCGAAGCTCATGACATACGCGTGCGCACAGCGGGAAGCGTGAGCTTCATCGAGTTTCATCTTGTCGTACCCGGTGCCATGACCGTCTCGGAGTCACACGATATCTGCGACCGTCTCGAACATGCCCTGCGCCGCCAGCTCGGGCGTGCCCTGATCCATATTCATGTCGAGCCGGAAGAAAAAGCGAAGCATACGGGCATTCCGGTTCTGGCCTGACCCTTTGCGAGCGAACTGCAAAACGATCCGTTCGTTACGTTTTTTAGAGACAAGAGTTTCTTGACCAGTCGCCCGGGGTGCTGGCAGGAGCGTTCACCATCGGTCGGCGCTGCCCGATCTCCAGACAGGCGAGACCTTATGCGCCCCAGCACCGCCTTGCGGCAGAACAACAGAATCCAGCATCTCCGTCGTTCTGCGCGAAGAACGACGTCTCAATGGCGCCGGACACTGACTTACTGGCTCGGTGCCATTCTCGTGGGCGTCGTCGCTGTTTCCTTTGCCGGGACGGCCGACTGGGCCGCCCGCACCCGCGCGCGCATGGTGCACTGGGATCCCTACATCATGCTGGCGGTGGTTCCTGCCGGGCTCGCCCTCTCGACCTGGCTGACACGCAAGTTCTTCTCGGGCGCACAGGGCAGCGGTATCCCTCAAACGATCGCGACACTGCATATCGAGAATTTCTCGATCGTGAACCGCGTACTCTCGCTCAAGATTGCCTTTGCCAAGATCATCCTGACCTGTTTCGGCCTTCTGGTCGGCGCCTCCATCGGCCGTGAAGGGCCCACCGTACAGGTGGGCGCGGCCATCATGCACGGCTTCTCGCGCCTGCTCGGCACATCGAGCGTCGCTGCAAGGCGCGGGGCCATTCTAGCGGGTGGTGCTGCGGGCGTATCGGCCGCGTTCAACACACCGCTCGCCGGGATCGTCTTCGCGATCGAGGAACTGTCTCATTCCTTCGAGCAGAAAACCTCGGGCACCATGCTGACAGGCGTTGTGCTGTCGGGTGTGACCGCCATCGCCCTTGTCGGAAACTACTCCTATTTCGGTCATACGGATGTGGATGTTCCGATCGGCACGGCATGGATTGCGGTCCTCACCTGCGGCATTGTCGGCGGTGTTGCCGGCGGAACGTTCTCGGCCCTGCTCATCCGCTTCTCCAAGGGTCTTCCGGGGCGGGTCGGCGCACTCATCAAGGCACGTCCAGTATCCTTCGCTGCCTTGTGCGGTTTTGTGCTGGCACTGCTCGGCCTTGTTTCGCATGGCGCGACCTATGGCACAGGCTATATGCAGGCCCATGCCATTATCGACGGTACCGAGCATTATCCTGCTTCATTCTTCATTCTCAAATTCCTCGCGACCGTCGTCTCGTATTGCTCCGGCATCCCCGGCGGGTTGTTCGCACCGTCCCTCTCCGTAGGCGCCGGTATCGGAGGCTGGATCGAGCAATATCTTCCCCACACCACGCCCGGTGCCGTCGTTCTTCTGGGCACAGTGGCCTATTTCTCTGCCGTCGTTCAGGCGCCACTGACCGCCACCGTGATCGTCATGGAAATGTGCGACAACCAGCAGGTAACGCTAGCCCTGATGGCCACCTCGTTCCTCGCTTTCGGCGTCTCGCGCATGATCTGCAAACACGCACTCTACGGTGCACTGGCAGACCGTTTTATGGAGGCCGCCCATAAGGCAGCTCCCGCACCGATCTACACGCGCAATGAGGCCTCACCAGCAATCGAAACGCTTGTCGAGGAAAGAGCGAGCGAGAAAACCGGGGCAGAAACCACAGTTGCGCAAGAGGCACCTGACAGCCCCAAGCTCCCGCCAGAGGCCGCACCCAAGGACCGTCCCGAACCCTGATCCCTGGGAATATTCTCGCCTTGGGCAAGGCCGCCGGACCGGATTAACCCGGCGGCCCTTTCAGCCGGTCTCTCCTCTCCCCATATCGGAGATATGATACCGCTCTCCGTACTCGATCTATCCTTTATTCGCGAAGGTGGCACTGTCCGCGAGGCCTTGCTGGAATCGCGCGACCAGGCCGTCCATGCCGAGGCTCTAGGCTATCATCGCTATTGGGTGGCCGAGCATCATGCCATGCCCGGCATCGCTTCGGCCGCGACAAGTGTCGTGATCGGCCATCTTGCCGCCGCCACCAACCGCATGCGTATCGGTGCAGGCGGTATCATGCTGCCCAACCATGCCCCGCTCGTCATTGCCGAGCAGTTCGGCACGCTCGAAGCTCTTTTTCCCGGCCGCATCGATCTCGGCCTGGGTCGTGCGCCGGGTTCTGACCAACGCACCGTGCGTGCCTTGCGCAGAAACGGAGATAATGCCGAACGCTTCCCGGAAGATGTGCTTGAGCTCATCGCCTATTTCGCGGCGACAGGCGGCGCAAACGGAGTTGTGGCCACACCGGGCGCAGGCGCCGATATACCGATCTGGCTGCTCGGCTCGTCGTTGTTCTCGGCACAGCTGGCAGCAGCTCTGGGCCTGCCCTTCGCTTTTGCCTCACATTTTGCACCGCAGATGATGGAGCAGGCCATCCATCTCTACCGCAAGACGTTCCGTCCGTCAGAGCATCTTGCCGCACCCTATGTCATGCTCGCCATGAATGTAATCGCCGCTGATACGGCAGAGGAAGCCGATTTTCTGGCCACCTCGCGTCGCATGTTCGTGGCGGCCCTGCGCCAGGGACGACCGGGGCGGGTTCTCCCCCCCGTGCCGCCGGAAGATCTGCCCTGGTCGCGCGAGCTGAGCCATCAACTCGATACGGTGCAGGCATCGAGCCTGATCGGCACGCAGGATCAGGTCGCGGAAGGAATGAAAGACTTCATTGCCCGTCATGCCCCCGATGAACTCATGTTCAGCGCACCGATATATGATCCGGCAGCGCGCCTGCATTCCCTCTCACTCGCATGGGCTGCCGGACAATCGCTCGGCTGACCGGTACCAAATGAGCTGTCCCCGTTCTTACGCAGCCAACCGTAAGAGCGCTCACGAATATCTGCGTAGGGCGCAATTGTTACGAGATCTGTCTGTTTTTGGCTCGAAGCGCGCTCTGCAAACGGCTTTGTCACGATAACCGTCCCGCAAACGATATTTTGTGGCCAAAGCGTTTTACCTCAGGCTCGGGACGATCCCCTCAGCGTGATGATGGGGCATTCATCAGCAGCCGCAGAACAATCAACGGACCACCAGTTGACATGCGGACGGTTCACGATCGACCGCGTAGTTTCCGTAAGGGCAATCACCCTGAATGATATGGCCGTCGCGTGATGAAGGTGTTTTCGGTTAATCATCCCAAACCTAGAGAGAAGGCCGTAGCTCCCATTTGATCATATACAGATGCAACAGACACAATCACAAATGTGGCACCAACACGATAAATGTGGTATTTATTCAGAGTTTGAGATTAATTCTCAATACAAGATCGTATACATCACGATTATCGATGAATAATCAACATGATTAATATCTGGATAAAACGATGTCAAAGATTATTTTTATTACGGCCTCTATGTGTCTCTTGCTGGTTTTCTCATCCAAGCCGTATGCAGAAGAAAATAAATGCTATTTTCCGGATATTCCCTCTTTTTCGGAGGGAAAAAAGCTTCCAGACGGAAGCCCTGCCGAGCTTTGTTTTGCGGACTACAGGATCGTCAATCCCAAGGGCGCTGCGTTACTGCTGAGCTGTGCTCAAACCATGTATAAAAATGCCAATCTGTCCCAGTTCAGCGATGCATCTCGGAAGAGGCTTGACCGTACCATGAGGACGACTTGGCAGCGTCACAACACGGCCGCCACGGCTCAGAAAGATGGATATATTGCTCTGGGTGGCAGCTCAGAGCTGGGAAGTGCTAATGATTTGGGGATGATGATCATCGATCCAGACAAAAAATTGGTAGCGATAGGTTTGCTTCTTAATGACGTGGATAGAGTCGACGAAAACGATAAAGGCGATTTCGTTTATTCAAATTTCGTATTTATTTATAATTCACTTCCATTTGCTGATAAGCAAGATATAAGCATCCCCGAAATGCAATCTATTCTCGATATTATCAATCCTGGCGTAAACGGAAATTTTATTTTTTCCAGCGAGTATTTCGTAGGGCCCAAACTATGATTAAAAAGCATTACCATGCGATGCGGCTAGAAAAATCCAGCTGCACTAATCATCTGATTTAGAACCTTCATACACGGTGATTGATGCTGTTTTTATTTCGTATGGAAGGCTCTCATTGCCCACATCTACCACGCTGGAACCACTCTGGCAGCACCGTAGACAGCCGCACGACCAATCCATGACGCCTTACCTACCCTTGTCGAAAACGCGCCTTGGCACCTTCATAGAAGAAAGCGGGATAGGGTCTTCGAGATCTCTTCATCAGACCCGTGTTCATCACGACCGCATTTCCAAGACATATCCATGCAGACAGGCCCTTTGCCCAACAAAACCACACAACCGCTCTCAACGCATAATCTCAGCGCAGATGACAATCGCTCGGTTGACCGGTACGGTTTATAAAAAACATCGGGCTTTCTCGTGCAGTCATCGGGAAACCGGTCCCCGGGTATTTGCATAAGGCGCTGCAGGATTGAGCTGAATCATACGCCCTATGATTCATTTCCCTTATTATGGACATCAAGGAAGTTGGTCATCCTGAGAGCAGCATACAGCCGTGGGTCGCTTGATGAATGCTCTCAATAGCCGGGGCGGCCCAACCCGCCTGAGGAAATGCGGTCTTGTGCTATCTCAATGACGAAGGCCCGTGTATCCCGGTTCACTCATATCAGAAGCAGGACATCGCATGACCAAGGTCATTCCTTCCTGGCAGATCCCCACCCGTCGTGCCGAGGTAATCCGCACCAAAAAATATGTGGCCGTAATCTGCCTGGAACGCTGGGGAGGAAGTCATTTCTCCCGCTCCGGCTGGTCGACTTTCATCCCTCGCAAACAGGCTCCAACGGAATGGATCGGGGAAAACCTCAAGAAGGCACTGTATAGCAGTGAGGATTTCGGGGCTAGCTTGCCTCGGCCTCTTCCAGACGAACCCTTTGATTCCATGAAGCCAGAATCGGGAGCCAGATCGAATGAATTCTGGCTGCGTATCCAGCAGGAATTCGGCTTCAAGGACCTTCTGACTGCCATGTCAAAATCGGCATTGGTTTTTGTAGACTGGCCTGAAAATCAGGGGGATCAGGTAGAAATGGTCGCTTCTCGCGGCAGTGGCGCGCACCATTCCGCCTGGGGGACCAATGAGAATTTCGGCAAGGTCTTTCATGCTTCGATCAACCTGAGCGACCTCGAATTCGGTGAGGTCGCGGTGCAGGCTCTGGATCGCTGCAAACCGAATTACGCATGAAACATGCGAAAAACCGTGTCGACGCTGCCCCTCAAATGCGCGCCAAAACCATCGATTTCGGTATTGCGGATATCGAATCACCGAAGCAGGACATCGCATGAGTACCGTCATTCCCTCCTGGCAGATCCCCACTCGTCGCGCCCAGCTCATCCGCACCAAGAAATATGTGGCTGTAATCTGCATGGAGCGCTGGGGAGGAAGTCACTTCTCCCGCTCTGGCTGGTCGACTTTCATCCCTCGCAAACAGGCTACAACGGAGTGGATCGGGGAAAACCTCAAGAAGGCACTGTATAGCAGTGAGGATTTCGGGGCGCATTTACCTCGGCCTCTTCCAGACGAGCCTTTTAACTCCATGAAGCCAGAATCGGGCGCCAGATCTCATGAATTCTGGCTGCGTATCCAGCAGGAGTTCGGCTTCAAGGATATTCTGACTGCCAAGTCGAAATCAGCATTAATTTTTGTAGACTGGCCTGAGGATAAGGATGATGAGGTCGAAATGCTTTCTTCTCGCGGCAGTGGCGCGCACCATTCAGCCTGGGGAACCAATGAGGATTTCGGCAAGGTCTTTCATGCTTCGATCAACCTGAGCGATCTCGAATTTGGCGAGGTTGCGGTGCAGGCGCTGGATCGCTGCAAACCGAATTACGCATGAAACATGCGAGAAACCGTGTCGCCGCTGCCCTTCAGATGCGCATTAAGACCATCGATTTCGGTATTGCAGATATCGTATCACCGAAGCAGGACATCGCATGAGCACCCTCATTCCTTCCTGGCAGATCCCAACCCGGCGTGCCGAGGTCATCCGCACCAAAAAATATTTGGCCGTAATCTGCCTGGAACGCTGGGGGGGAAGTCACTTCTCCCGCTCTGGTTGGTCGACTTTCATCCCCCGAAAACAGGCTACAACAGAGTGGATCGGGGAAAACCTCAAGAAGGCACTGTATAGCAGTGAGGATTTCGGGGCTCACTTGCCCACGCCAATCCCGGATGAGCCCTTTAATTCCATGAAGCCAGAATCGGGCGCCAGATTTAATGAGTTCTGGCTGCGTATCCAGCAGGCGTTCGGCTTCAAGGACCTTCTGACTGCCATGTCAAAATCGGCATTGGTTTTTGTAGACTGGCCTGAAAATCAGGGGGATCAGGTAGAAATGGTCGCTTCTCGCGGCAGTGGCGCGCACCATTCCGCCTGGGGGACCAATGAGAATTTCGGCAAGGTCTTTCATGCTTCGATCAACCTGAGCGATCTCGAATTTGGCGAGGTTGCGGTGCAGGCTCTGGATCGCTGCAAACCGAATTACGAATGAAATGCGCATAAGCCTGCGTTGCCGCCAATTCTGAAAACAACGGTAACAGGGCACGGCCCTGATTGTGCAGAGCTTGTTTCAGGACCCTTGCCCGGCATTAAGCAGCGTCTGCGTGAGCGCGCTATAGTCGCTCACGCTCATACCTCGATGACGCGCAGCGTCAGGACAGATCGAACGCCTTCATCCTGTTTCCCGCCAGCGCACAGGCGGCGTGGATCACTCCCAGATGGCTCAGACCCTGTGGTGTGTTGCCCAGATAGGCGCCTGTTTCAGGATTGATCATTTCAGCGATGATCCCCGTATTTTTCGGCAGTTTGTCGATGAATGAGGCATAAAGTGCCTCGGCCTCGTCTTTCTCTCCGAGCAGATATAGGGCTTCCACCATCCAGCAGGAACAGGCGAGGAACGCGCCCTCTTCCTCACGCATTCCCGTATAACGGAACAGGAACGGCCCATGACCGAGTTCCTCGCGTATGGCGTGCAACGTGGACAGCATGCGCTCATGACGGTCGAGGCCGAACGGTACGGCAAGCGCCATGGAGGCGTCGAGCCCATCAGAACCGGGATAGAACAGATAGGCCTTGCGTTTGTCACACCAGCATTCGCGATCGATCCAGTCGAGAATACGGTCTTTCTCACGCGCCCAGCGCGGGGCGCGATCCTTGGCAAGGTGACCACGTTCAGCCATCTGGCATGCCCGGTCGAGCGCCTGCCAGCAGCTGATTTTGGACATGGTGTAATGCTGGTCTTCTGTCAGCTCCCAGATGCCTGCATCTTTCTGCCTCCAGTGATCGGCGCAACGATCGGCCAGATCGGCCAGAAGCCCCGCTGTTTTCTGGTCGAGCAGATTGCCGCGCGACACGAACAGGGCAGCCGTCTCGAAAATATCGCCGTAAATGCCGTGCTGATGCTGACCTGAGGCACGGTTGCCGCTCACAACGGGCTTGATACCGCGATATCCCTCTACCTCATCATAAACGATTTCATCATCGACCTTCTGTCCTGAAAGCCCGTACATGACGAGAGGTCCCTCCTCACCCAGGCGATGGACGAGCCAGGCCAATGCCGCCTTGACCTCGGCGACGGCCCCGAGGCGCAGGAAGGCATTCGCCACATAGGCGGCATCGCGTATCCAGGCAAAACGGTAATCCCAGTTCTTGCCGTCACGCAGGCGCTCGGGCAGCGATGTCGTGGCCGCCGCCGCAATGGCGCCGCTCGATGAATAAAGCAGCAATTTGAGTGACAGCGCACTGCGGCGGACCTGTTCGCGATAAGGGCCGTCATAGTGCAGCGTGTCGGCCCAGTTGCGCCATGCCTCATCGCTCGTATCGATACGCGCATCGATCTCTTCGACAGTCGGCACGGCCAGTGGCTCGTTTTCGGTCGCGACCAGCGCGACCAGCGCATGGGTCTTCTCACCGACAACGATTTCGGCCTCTATGGCCTCATCCTCCTCGCGCAGGATACGCATGTTATCGGTATGGACCATATGGGCGAGCACCGACCCCACATGGAAGATGTTGCCGTTCTCCGTTGTCTGTATCCAGGGCGCGACCGTGCCGCAGCGTGTCCCGAGACGAAAGCGCACGACGAAAGTCATGCGACCGGTGAGCCCCTCGATGCGCCGGGCAAATTCGGTCCAGGGCAGGCGTCCGGCCAGCGTGCTGTTGAGCGAGTCCGTCATGCGCGCCGTGCCATGCTCCGTCTCGATCAGCGTTTCGAGCACATTACTGTCTTCACGATAGCGCCGGGTTGCGCGAAAGGCGCCCACTGGGCGTATCTGGAAAAATCCACCCGGACGATGCAGCAGACGGTCGAACATGGGGGGTGAATCGATGTTGGGCACACATAGCCAGTCCACACTGCCATCGGGTGCCATAAGGGCAACGCAGCGCCCGTCACCGAGAGCGGCATAGTCTTCGATAGGCCAGAACCCGTCGAGAGGCCCGGAGGGAGACAGATCCCGGGCCAGTGCGGGAAGATCATGCGTCATGGGCTTTTCTCTCGATTGGGGCGCAGAGTGATGAAACGACGGCATCCGTTCAGGGCCGTCGTTTCATCCGGGGTCATTGCAACAATCGAGAGAGGGGCATGGTTGCCCCCCACTATTTTTCAGAAGATTTCTATATGGCTCTTGAAGCCCAGAAGCGCCTGATTGTTCAGCTCTTTCTGCCCGCCGGGATTGAAATAATACTGGAAATCAGGCGCAAAGGTTATGCCCCGGAACACATGGATCTGGTACATGGCCTCGACCACATAGGCGCTTGTCTGCGGGAACAGGGAGCCGTTGGGCAGAGGCAAATTCTGCATGGCATAAAGACGCTGGGAGCGTGTCAGATCGTCGGAAACATGCGTCCATGAAAAGTTCACACCCACGGCATCGAGCGGACGCGATTTCCAGAAACCACGGTCTAGCACACCGAAGGAGAGCTGATCGGCACGCGTCTGTGTCTGTGCCTTGTTGAAATAGGCTGCACCGATCAGGGTCACACCGGCATCGGGCGCCTGACCGGGATGATGATAGACCATCTGGTCAGCCAGCCCCCAGGCGGCCCAGGCCCCATGAACAGTACGTGCCGCCAGACCGCTCAGTGCGAAAGGATTGCCGTTGCCGTCATAGTAATTGTCTTTATGGTCGGCCGTGTCATAGGCAAAACCCGCCTTGTAATGACCCGGCAGTGAGTGGTCATGACCGAAACGCGGCGTCCAGACGAACTCGACCGGCATGGCCTCGCCATCGATGGTCGCGCCGTTGAACTTGAAGCCCGTACGCATCTGCGCATTGCCGTAGATGGACTGGGTCTGTGTGAAATAGACGCCGAATTGCAGGATCGTATCGTCGGAAGGTCTCACACGGAAGCGCGCAGCCCAGTTGGCGTCGGGGTAGGATGCATGGGCCGTGTTATCGCTCGATGCCTTGGGGTTACCGCAAAAGGCATTGTTCATGAAGTTGCAGTAGAGCGGATTGGCCGAAAAGTCGGACAGGAACGACATGCGGCCCGCAGCGATATCGAGCCGGTCGTCCAGAAGCGTCTCTTCGCCATAGGCATAGACCAGATGGACGAACACATTGCCGCCACCGCCATAGATTTCCTGGCTGGGATTGAGGTTGTCACCGAACATGCGGCTGGCAGGAATACCGTAACGGCCAACGATCACCGCATGGGTCGAAAACCCGTCCCACCCGGCAAGGCGCTCCCAGTCGATATCGTTCTCCATCGAATACTGACCGGTGTTACTCGCCCCCTGACGCAGCCCCAGCCCCTTCGTCGGAGCGGTGATCATACCTGCCATTTCGTTGGTGTTGTCCAGCAGGATCGCCACACCATGTTCGCGAAACCACGAATTGACTCCATAGGGATCGACAAAGATCGCCTCAGGCCGTGGAAGCGGTGCGACAGTCGTATCCTCATGCAGAACGGGGAGCGGCGCCTGAACCTGGACGGCAGGGAAAGCCCCTGCCCCGGTCGCTCCGCGGTCGCCCGGCTGTGCCGGCGGCGTGATATCGGAACGGATGGCGTGCGTTTCGGTTGTCGTGGCTGGGGCCACGCTCTGCGCATCGGCCGCAGTCGGAACCGCATAGGCGTTTGCAGCCACGCATGACAGAGGCAGAAGCGCCGCCATGGAGACGGCCCTAGGGAAGGAAAGACGGCGCAATACGGACGAAGACAATGCCTGTTTCGTGCTCCCTGTGATCGAATGACCGTCTTGTAAGAAATCCGCCGGGAAGTTTGGACCCTCCCCGTCCGGTTTTTTTGTTACCCTGCGCAGGGAGAGTGTGATCTCTCCCGAAAAACCACGCTTTTTCAGACGTCAAGCAACCGTGACAAATGATTGCTTAACTGTCCGGAGGGGCGTCAGTTTGCCTTCAGAGCGTTAATTTTCGCCTTAGAGATCGTAGTTCACACGGAAATAGTAATAGCCACCGTTAATACCGAGCTGCGAGGTGCTCATGTAATATTGCGGGGCACCAAGATAGCGGTTCCCGTCAGGCACGCGCGTCGGATAGGCCGAGAAGATGTTGTTGCCACCGATGGTCGCGGTCCAGCGTGGCGTGATGCGATAGCTCACATCCAGATTGGTCGTCCATTTCGGCTTGTTCTGGTATTCCAGAAAATGCGTGGTGCTGAACTGGTTGGGACCCGGCGCATAATAGGTCAGCTGGTTGGTTGTCTGGCCCCAGCGGATTTCATGCAGGCCGACGATCCATTTCGCATGGGTCCAGTTGCCGCCGAAAATGATCTTGCTGCGCGGATAAGCCGTGGTCAGATAGGCCACTGCCGCCGCATTGAGCAGGGGGGCTCCCGTCAGCGGATTGGTGGCCTGATGCGACAGGCGCGTGCGGTTGAGGTTGATCGCTGCATCCCAGTCGATACGACCGAATGCCCCGAGCTTCGTCAGATACGTGACTGTGATATCCAGCCCCTGCGTGCGGGTGCTGGCCACATTGCCGAACCAGTTGGCCGTAATCGCGCTCTGGTTCCAGCTGCCGATATCCTCAGGCAATTTGAAGCCGTTGAGCTGCATGGCGTTGATCGCCGTGGCCCCCGAGATATTGCCCCCCGGCATGATACGGTCGCGCATGTTGATCTGATAGACATCGGTCGTGACATGCAGGTTGCGGATCGGCTCGACAATGAACCCGCCCTCGGCATTGGTCGAACGCTCCGGCTTGAGGCCGGACGAACCATTGGCCAGCGCACCGGGTGAGCCCGCACCGATCAGACCGCGCGCAGCCGTAGGAGAGATATTGAGGGCCGAGTAGTATTTCTGGGCCAGTGTCGGCGCATGAAAGCCGTTGCTGATGGTGCCACGCAGGGCGATACGGCGCGTGATGTCGTATCGCAGTGAAACCTTGCCGTTCTGGGTGTTACCCACATCGGTATAATGCTCGTAACGCCCTGCCAGATCGAGCTGCAGACCCTTGGCAAGATAGGTCGAGATATCGAGATAGCCTGCCACCACATCGCGGCTGTAATTGCCTGCATTGCCAGGATTAGTGCCCGCAAGAGCATCGGATCCGTTTCCATAAAGCGAATCCGGCGAACCTGTACCGATCGAATAACCTTCATAACGATATGACGCGCCGCCGGCGAAGTTCACACTATGCGGCCAGCCGCTGAACGTGAATTTGCGGCTGAAATCGAAATCATTCGTCCACTGCTGGTTATTGAAACCCTGCACATCGAATGAGGTCGGCGTGCGACCCGTCGCCTTGTTGATGGACAGATTGACCGAGTTGATCAGACCGATATCATCGAAATCACGACCGTAAACACTCGATACATCCCAGTGCCAGCCACGGAAGTCGCCCTTGATCCCGGCCTTCAGCTCGTAATCGTTCTCGTTGAGCGTCTCGACCGGCGAATAACCCCATGGGTAGATCGCCTGATAATCGGGATAGGCATTGAGCGACGAGGCCAGACGGTAATTCTGGTAGGATTGCGCATAGCGATGGGCATAGGTGCCCAGCGCATAAAGCTGGATGTCATCCGTCAGATCGTAACCGGCATTGATGGCCACGCTCTCGCGCGTCTGCTCCGGCTGGCTCAGGATGTTGTTCTGATAGGTGCCTGTGCGGTTATCGGCTGCACTGCGGTAGGTGTGATCCTGATGCACGAAATCGCCACTGACATGCACGAAGCCGCGCGAGCCAAGGCTTGCCCCGCCATCGAGATAAACACCCTGCTGGAAGCCGTCGCCCTCTGACGTGATGCCGGTGATATCCTGGGCATGAAAACCATGCGCCTGCTTTTTCAGGATGATGTTCACCACGCCTGCCACGGCATCGGAGCCGTACTGGGCGGAGGCACCGTCACGCAGCACTTCCACATGGTCGATGGCCGACATCGGGATCATGTCGATATCGGACGCTGTCGAGCCCTGCTGCGGGCCGGGGTTGGAATAGATATTGGCCGTGTTGTGACGGCGCTTGCCATCGACCAGAATCAGCGTCTCGTTCGGGTTCAGACCACGCAGACTGATCGTGTCCGTCATGGCGCCCGCATCGAAACCGGCTGTGGGCGTGGTAAGAGACGGCAGAAGCAGCGAGAGTGCATCGCGCAGCGTGCCCTGACCCGTTGCGGCAAGCTGCTTGTGCGAAACGATATCGAGCGGTGCGATGGAATCGCGCGCCTTTTTGCCGATCTCGCGCGTGCCCGTCACCACAATGGCTTCGCTACCGCCTTCGGCGTCACCGGAATGAACCGGGGCGGACTGGCGTGTGCGCAGGGCCTTGCTCTTGCCTGCCGTGCTCGCCTTGGTTTTGACAGGCGTCAGAGCCGGCCGATCGGTAGAGCTTGCCGAAGCTGTCTGCGCCAGCGCCTCACCCTCGCAGGACATCAGGCACGTCGAGGCAATGAGGAAGAAGACCCCCTTGCGTGCGGCTGATGGCAGGAGGGACCGGGTGCGTAACAGCATGACAAACCTTACCGTTGATTCAGGATTGCCTTACTCCTCATTGCTCTGTTGCGTTCTGTCAACGTATCGGCAGGCCTTGCGCAACAAACCCGCCCGGATTGTTGGAAAAATGCAACAGAGTTGCCTGACCTTGTTGCGGGGCAGGATCTTCCGGTCTGAATGCCCTGTTTTCGGCAAGAGCCAGCATCACACGCAATGGCCCTCCATGGGTCACGATGCAGCATGTCTGCGAGGCCTGCATACGCTCATGCCAGAAAGCCGCAACACGCTCTGTCAGAGCCTCGACCGTCTCGCCTCCACCGGGCGCATACCCCATTGGATCAGCTGCCCAGTCATCCAGATCGTCTCGGGGCACATCGGACCAGAGTCTGTTTTCCCATGCACCGAAATCCAGCTCGGCCAGACGCAAATCGGCGTGGCAGCAATCAGTGTGGGAGTCATCAACGTGGGAGTCGGGCCTTCCACGGGCGTCTGCGTCGCACGATGCGAAATGTCGCGCCGCCACAGAGCAGCGCGTGGCTGGCGAATGAAACACGCGATAGTGCGCATTCTGGGCGAACCCCACGCCATCGCGCCAGATCTGCTGCCACTTTGCAACGACAGGTTCCCAGCCCGATGCCAGAGGCACGTCGGTTCTTCCATAACAGAGGCCTTCGCGTATCTGCACGGCAGGATGGCGCGCCAGCAGGATCGAGAAACCGGTGCTCACCCGTGCTGCGACAGCATGTGAAAGAAGGTCCCCGAAACGGTACCGCGCTGACTGCCTGCCTGACCCAGCGCGCGCCCTTCACCGTCGCGCAACGTCGCGAATGCCTCATCCCTGCCGGGATGGGTCACGCTGGCATAGTGAAATTCATGACCACGCAGTCTTGCCCCTGCCGGGCCGAGCACGGAGTTCTGCAATAATTCGGCTTCACGATAGCCCAGCACCATTTTCCGGCGCGCAAATGAAGTCTCATGCGACAAAAGCCCCAGCATGGCGTGCATCGTGCCCGATGCATCCTCGATACCTTCCCCGAGAACCATATAACCCCCGCATTCACCATGAACGGGTCGCGTCGCAGCAAAACGCGCCATGCCCGCTCTGAAACAGGATGCAGCAGACAAGGCGGCCGCGTGAAGCTCGGGATAGCCACCCGGCAGCCAGCAGCAATCGGCACGCTCCGGTGGGGTCTCATCGGCAAGAGGAGAAAAACGCAGGATCTCGGCACCGGCCTCGCGCCAAGCCTGCGCGAGATGGGCATAAAGAAAGGAAAAAGCCGCGTCATCGGCCACAGCGATGCGTTGCCCCGGCGGGGTGAACGGATGCTTCCGGCTTTCCACAGTTGCCATGACGGGCGCAGCCAGAGACCAGATGGCGCCCAGATCGAGTTCCGCTTCGGCCTTGTCGGCCAGCGCGGCAAAGAAACCGGCCAGATCGCCACGTTCACGCGCCTGAACCAGTCCCAGATGACGCTCCGGCAGCAGGATCGTCCGATCCCTCCGAAACACGCCGACAGGCGGCATTTTCATGGCCGAACGGCAGAGCTTCTCATGACGGTCGGAGGCAATATTGTTCAGGATCGTCCCCGCAATCGTGACGCCATCCTGCCATCCGGCCATGCCCTGAGCGATGGCCCCTACAGTCTGCCCCTGCCCGCTGGCATCGAGCACAAGCAGTACGGGCATGGCAAACAGGGAGGCGATATCGGAAGCGGCTCCGCGCGCACCGTTTTCCAGAGCCAGCCCGTCGAACAATCCCATGGATGATTCGACGATCACCAGATCGGCATCCTGCGATGCCTGTGCCAGCCCTGCCCTGAGCTGATCGCCCGTCATGGCCCAGCTATCGAGATTGGCACAGGGCGCACCCGAAGCTTCCTGATGAAAGGCCGGGTCTATATAATCGGGACCGGTTTTGAGAGCTCTCACTCTCACCCCCCTGCGCCTGAATGCCGCGATGAGCGCCAGTGTCAGCGTGGTTTTGCCCGAGCCCGAACGGGGGGCAGCCACCATCAGCATACGGGTCATGATTTCATACCTCTCGCCGGCATTCTGCCTGCCAGTAATGTCGAACCGGCGTGTTTCGCAAGCCGGCTCATCGACCCTGCCCGATACCGCTCAGACATCGTCTTCTCCTTCGGACAGCAGACGCGCGACGGCGTTACTGCGCGGCTGCCACAAACCGCGTGCAATCAGGGCTGCGAAGCGTCGGCGCATATCGGCCAGCGCCTCGGGATTATGGGCCTGAAGGAAAGCGGCGCAGTCCTCGTTTTCCAGCAGGGCTGCAAATGCCAGATCGATCTGGCGGTCGAGCCTTGTCGGAAGCGTGGCAGCATAGGCCTCCAGCGCACTGACACCGCGCGCCATTTCAGCCGCACCGCGATAGCCATGGCGCATCATGCCCGCAATCCAGCGTGGGTTGGCCAGCCTGCCGCGTGTCACACGTGCCACTTCCTGCGCCATATCGCGCAGTTTCGGCGTATCGGGCTGGCTGGTATCGCCATGAAGCAGCAGAGGGTCATTGCCCAGACTGGCGGCTGCCGCACCAAGACCGCCTTCATGAGCGGCCGTATCGGCGCTATCCAGCACATCCGTTTCGGCATGGTCCTGCATATGCAGCACGATTTCCGCCCGACCGAGACGTCTGGCCAGATCCTCGCCAGCGCGCACGCCATCGCGTCCGCCACCGTAACTCCATTGCGATCCTTCGAGATAAAGCTGCCCGAGCGCCTTCCTGTCGGTCCATTCTCCCGAGGCAAGCGATGCCTCGATGCCGGTGCCATAGGCGCCGGGGGCTGCACCGAAAATACGCGACGTTTCAGGGTCGAGCGTCAGAGGATTCCAGTCTGCCTCTTCCTCGCGCGCGGCCACGGCACGCGCTGCCTGATCGAACAGATCGATCAATCCCGGAAAGGCATCGCGAAACAGGCCCGAAATACGCAAGGTGACATCCACGCGTGGCCGGTCGAGCACGGTCAGAGGTACGATCTCGAAACCGCTGACCCGACCGCTCGTCGCATCCCAGCGAGGCTGCACACCCATAAGCAGAAAGGCAAGCGCCATATCCTCGCCGCCCGTCCGCAGGGTCGCGCTGCCCCACAGATCGAGCACCAGATGACGCAGAGGCTCTCCTTCTTCCTGCAAATGACGCGACAGCAGCAATTCTGCCGTACGATGGGCCAGAAGCAGGGCCGCGCGCGTGGGCACCATGCGCGGATCGGTGGTCGTCAGATTACGCCCCGTCGGCAGCACATCCAGACGCCCGCGTGTCGGCGCGCCTGAAGGACCGGGCGGGATGAAATGCCCATCGAGCGCTGCCAGCAGCGCCAGACGCTCGGCCTGCGGACAGGTATCGAGGCGCGTTGCGACTTCCTGAGGCGTGACATGCGCAGATTGTGCCAGCATATCGACCAGTTCGCCGCGTCTGGGCGGTGTGCAGCCGAATACGTGCAGACCATCGCGTATCTGGAGGTCTTTCACGTCGCACAGATACGCATCGAGCCTCGCCAGAGCTTCTGCCTCGTCAGCGCTGCCATCGCGCGCCGCATTGCCGATGGAATGAGGAGAGGCTTCGGCCAACACACCGAGATCGGCAGCACGGTCGAGGATCTGACGTCGCAGCAGCGTGCCGCGTCGCTTGTCCAGCCCGTCTGCCTCGGCATATTCATCGATCAGACGTTCGAGCTCGGTCAAGGGGCCATCAAGACCGGCCCGCTGCACCGGCGGTGTCATATGACCGATCATCACCGCCCCCAGACGCCTTTTGGCTGCAGCGGCCTCGCCGGGATTATTGACGATGAACGGATAAATGACCGGCACGCCGCCCACCAGCACGGATGGTGCGCAGTCGGGTGACAGGGCCACCGCCTTGCCGGGAAGCCATTCGAGCGTGCCATGCGTGCCCAGATGCACCATTGCATCGATTTCACACGTGCAACGCAGCCAGAGATAGAAGCCTATATAGTCGTGACAGGGGGGGATATCGGGGTCGTGATACTGCGCCTTGCGCTGCTTTGCCTCGCCGCGCCCGGGCTGAAGAGCCAGAACGAGCGCACCGAAACGCATGAAACGCAGCTTCACCGGCTCAATCGGCTCGCCCCAGGCATCGATGACCTTCTGACGAAACGCCACCGGCAGCGTGTCGAATGCCGTGCGATAGGCACTGGCATTCATGATCTCTGCCGGTTCTGTACGGCACAGACCGTCAGGGAGGTCCGGGGCGGCGATGGGCGGAATGGCGTAACCGGCTTCCGTCAACATCGCGCCGATGGCAGCGACACTGGCAAAACTGTCGAGCCCGACCGCATGGGCCGATTGCCCCTCTGCACCGGGGTAATCCGACAGCACAAGCGCCAGTTTCCGCGCAGCTGGCGGCTTGGCGGCGAGACACAGCCAGCCCTGCATCTGACGGACAAGCTGCGCAATGCCGGGCGCGTAGGCTACGCGTCGTGCCGGCAGGCCGGGTGGGGCCTCGTCGCGAAACGAAATGGGGGCGCCGTTCAGTCGCCCGTCGAATTCAGGCAGGACGATCTGCATGGCCAGATCGGAAGGCGACAGGCCGCGTGCCGCCTTGTGCCAGTTGGCCAGCGTCGTGCTGGGCTGGACGATCTGCAGGACAGGCACCCCAGCCGCATCGAAGACGCAAGGCGATGCGTCATCGCCGCGTGATGCAAAAAACGTGGCATTGAGAATAACGGCTGGTGGCTCATCCTGTAGCCATTCGCTGATGAAGGAGACGGCTTTTGCCGCGCGCAAGGACGCAACATAGAGCAGATCAACGCCATATCCTTCTGCTGCAATCGCTTCGGCCAGGGCATCGATCCCATCCAGATCCGACGCCAGAAGATGGGCGCGATAAAACACGACAAGTGCGCGTTCGTGACGGGAAGTCGGGTTGAGACGTCGATAAAGCCCGGCATCCGGCAGGGGCTCGGCCACGGCCCCGTCATCCTTCGCCAGACCTGCCAGTGCGCTCATGAGGGTCAGTGCGCTACGCAGATTGCGCGCACCGCTCTCGCGAAACAGCGTATCCAGCCGCTCCCAGTGAGCCGCTTCGATTGTCGACAGGCTTTTCAGTGCCGGGTTGGGCGTGGCTTCACCGGTGATGAAGGCCAGAGGAATGGCCTTTTCACGACAGACGAGCCGCAGCTCATCCACGCCATAACGCCAGTATTCCGTTCCCCCCAGAAGACGCACCACCACGCAGCGCGCCTGGGAGACGGTCTGTTCGAGATAAAGATCGACCGACATGGGGTGACGCAGGCGCGACAGGGTCGCGACCTGAAGGCTCGGGTCCTGCGCCGTGTGCACATCGCGCAGTCCCAGCAAATCGCTTTCGGAAAACGAGAGCAGGACAAGATCGGCAGGGGCATGGGCGAGATCCTCGGCCACCGCCTGCCCGTCCAGATCATGCGCTTCCCGAAAGAGAATATGCATGGCTCAGCCTGCGTCGAAGCTGGATTGTACGGCCTTCGGATCGAGCCCGTGCAGACCGATGACGACAAGCCTGCCTGTTGCCGCCTCGCCGGGCTCATAAGCATGACGGATACGCCCGCCCACTGCCTGAACACCCAGACGCAGGCTCTTGCCTGCCACACGGGCAAAGCCCTTCATGCGCAGCACGTCATGCGTGCGGACCACGTTTTCGAGCTTTTTCACGAAAGCCTCCGCTGTTTCCTGTTCGGGCAGGTCGAGCACGAAGCTGGTGAAATCGTCATGCTCATGCTCATCCGCCCCGTCATGATGCGAGGGACGCGCTGCGAGATCGTCTTCTGCTGCAGCCCCGAGCCCAAGCAACACGGCCGGATCGACACGGCCTTCGCGTGCACGGATCAGGCGTACGCGACGTTGGCGCGCATCGAGACCGGCTTCGACCGCAGCCAGTGCGGGTTCGTCCAGCAGATCGGTCTTGTTCAGAATGACCAGATCGGCTGAGTCGAGCTGATCCTCATAGACTTCCTCCAGCGGATTGTCGTGATCGAGCGACTCATCTTCCTCACGCTGTCTGGCGACGGCTTCCGGGTCATCGGCGAAGCGGCCATCGGCAACGGCTGGCGCATCCACCACAGTAATCACGCCATCCACAGTCATGCGTGTACGCACGCTCGGCCAGCCGAATGCCTTGAGCAGGGGTTTCGGCAAGGCCAGTCCCGAAGTCTCGATCACGATATGCTCTGGCGGATTGGGGCGATCGAGCAGGGCTTCCATGGTCGGAATGAAATCATCGGCTACCGTGCAGCACAGACAGCCATTGGTCAGTTCGACGATATCTTCCTCCGGGCAGTTCGGAATGCTGCATCCACGCAGCGTCTCGCCATCGATGCCGAGCGAGCCGAATTCATTCACCACGACTGCAATACGACGCCCGCCGGATTTCTCGATCAGATGGCGCAGCAGGGTGGTTTTTCCAGCACCGAGAAAGCCGGTAATGATGGTGACAGGGATTTTGCTCATGACAGTCTCTCAGTAACGGGCGTTTCGGTGTTGGATAAGCTGGTATTCTGGGCGGGGAAGCGCCCCAGGATAATATCGCGCAGGCTCTCGGGACGGCGCGAAGGCATGACGGTACCAGAGCGCGACTGCTCATAGGCCTTTGCGTAGAGCAGAAGATCTCCAGCCAGAGCGGGCGCCAGTCTGCCCAGCAGCCAGGACCATTTTCCCGACATGGAGAGCGTTGCCGTGCAGCCCTGCTGACAGGCGGCCAGACATCTGACGCCCTCGACTGCGACCCCCGACCCTTCTGCCTGCGCCTTGAGGGCGTCGTGCAAAACCTCACCGCCGTCGCGGCAGGTCAGGCAGACATGAAGGACGGGAGCGTGTCTGACGGGGGCTTTTTTGTGAAAATCAGTCTGTTCGTCCATGAGCGATCCCGGACCAGACCCGTCGGAACGGGCAAAACAGGGCACAAAGGCGATTGCCGACACAAGCCGACCTGCCACGCCCTGCATCGATGCACAGGCATGGACTGTCACCCTCCGGGCACCCCGCCGGACAGCGAAATCAGGGAATGACGGCAGGTCTCCTGGCTCATGATGCCGGTCACCCGGTTCTGACGCCCCCTTCCCGGTATGTAAACCAGTGGGATATGGCGGCAGATCAACACCATCTACAGTTGCGGGGGCAGCGCAGGACTGATGCCATGCGGCACGCACCTGCTTCCCTTTTCACCCCCTGCGGGGCACCGTCTGGCCCTGTCTAGCAGCTTCCGGCCGCTATCTGAAAGTGCCGGCGTCATAGTCACTCCCGGATCGACGACGCCAGGGCCGATAACGGCAATTAACCGGTTTTGCCGATTTCACGACCGGGACACGATGGATGTTCACGTTTTCGAGACATGACATTATCGCAATATCTAACATTATCATGATATGATTATAACAATAGGTGTTATATCCGAGTCGGAACGATCCGGCAGGACGTGACCCATCTCATCTGTTTGAGGGATCTCCCGCACTCTTTCCGGCGGTGTTTCATCCTTCGGCATTTCCCCATGGTGCGACACGTCCCGGCCGATGTCATGGCCAGGGCGCGTTGCATACGTGACTACCGCATCGTTTCACGCAGCACAGCGATCGTGCTGGTGATTCCTACCTGGACAATGCATGTCATGAACAGAATTCGTCTCAGTCTGGCCTCTTTCGCTTTGGCCTCCACCACCCTTTTATCGACCGCTCTTATCTGCGCTGCCCCCGCCGCGCTCGCTCAGGAGAAGCCGACAGTCGGCATTGCCATGCCTACGAAATCTTCCGCGCGCTGGATCGCGGATGGCAATAACATCGTCAAGACACTGCAGTCGCGCGGCTATCGCACCGATTTGCAATATGCCGATGACGATGTGCCCAATCAGGTTTCGCAGATCGAAAACATGGTGGCCAAAGGTGACAAGGTGCTTGTCATTGCAGCCATCGATGGCACCACGCTTTCCGATACCCTGCACAAGGCGGCGCAGCGCGGCGTCAAGGTCGTGGCCTATGATCGTCTTATCCGCAATTCGGCGGATGTCAGCAATTACGCCACATTCGATAACTTCCAGGTTGGCGTGTTGCAGGCCAGTTCCCTGATCAAGGCGCTTGGTCTGCCAGAGGCCAAGGGTCCGTTCAATATCGAGCTTTTCGGTGGCTCGCCGGACGACAACAATGCCTATTTCTTCTTCAATGGCGCCATGTCGGTGCTCAAGCCCTATCTCGACAGCGGCAAGCTGGTCATTCCCTCAGGCCAGAAGACCATGGACAAGGTCTCGACCCTGCGCTGGGACGGCGCGACTGCGCAGTCGCGCATGGATAATCTGCTGAGCGCCTATTATACCGACCGCCATCTCGATGCTGCGCTTTCGCCCTATGACGGCATTTCCATTGGCATCATCTCCTCGCTCAAGGGCGTAGGCTATGGCAGTGGCGATACGAAAATGGCCTATGTCAGCGGGCAGGATTGCGAGATCCCTTCCGTCAAATCCATCCTTGCGGGCGATCAGTATTCCTCGATTTTCAAGGATACGCGCAAGCTGGCCGGTGTGACGGCCGATATGGTCGATGCCATGCTGGCGGGCAAAACCGTGCCGGTGAACGACACGAAGAGCTATAATAACGGCGTCAAGGTGGTGCCTGCCTATCTGCTCACCCCCGTCGTGGTGACAAAAGCCAATATACGCCCGACCCTGATCGACAGCGGTTATTATACCGCAAGCCAGATCGAGTAGCGCCATGAGCCCCATTCTGGAAATGCGCAACATCGCCAAGCGTTTCGGCCCCGTAAAGGCCTTGAGCGATGTCAGTTTTTCGGTCGAACCCGGCGAAATTCATGCTCTTTGCGGCGAGAATGGTGCCGGAAAATCGACGCTCATGAAAATCCTGAGCGGGGTCTATCCCGCCGGGAGCTATGACGGGCAGATCGTATTCGAGGGTGAGGAACGGCGCTTTGCCGATATCAACAGTTCCGAAGCGCTTGGCATTATCATCATCCATCAGGAACTTGCGCTGATCCCCCTGCTTTCCGTGCAGGAAAATATTTTCATTACCCATCCTCCCGGTCGTTTCGGGATTATCGATCGAGATTCGGGGCGCATGCGTGCCCGTGACCTGATGCGTCAGGTCGGGTTGACCGAGCCCCCTGAAACACTGGTAACCCATCTGGGGGTCGCCAAGCAGCAGCTCGTCGAAATTGCCAAGGCACTCTCCAAGAAAGTCCGTCTGCTTATCCTGGACGAACCGACCGCCAGTCTGAACGAGCGCGACAGCGCAGCCCTGCTCGACCTTCTGCTGGCCTTCAAGGCAGAAGGGCTGTCATCCATCCTCATCTCGCACAAGCTGAATGAGATTTCGCGTGTGGCCGATCGCATCACAGTGCTGCGCGACGGGCGAAGCGTGGGCACGATCGATTGCCGCAACGGACCGGCGGATGAAGACGAGATCATCCGCCTTATGGTCAATCGCGATCTGGAGCATCGCTATCCGCCGCATACGCCGAAAACAGGCGAGATGCTTATGGAAGTTCAAGACTGGTCGGCCTGGCATCCGCTTCATGCGGATCGTCAGGTGATACGCGATGTCGACTTCCATGTTCGTGCTGGCGAGATCGTCGGTATTGCAGGACTGATGGGGGCGGGGCGTACCGAATTTGCCATGAGTCTTTTCGGGCGCTCTTTTGGCACGCGGATTTCGGGTCGTGTCACCATGCGAGGCAAGCCGGTGGATGTTTCGACCGTCAGCCGCGCCATCGCGGCAGGACTCGCTTATGTGACCGAGGACCGCAAGGAGCTTGGGCTGCATCTGAGCAATGAGATACGCCATAATATCTCGCTGGCCGAGCTGCGCGGCATCGCGCGTCATGGCGTGATCGACGAGATTGCCGAGCTGCGTATCGCACAGGACTACCGCAACAAGATGCGTATACGCTCGCCCGATGTTCAGCAGCTTGCGGGCAAGCTGTCGGGGGGCAACCAGCAGAAAGTGGTGCTGTCGAAATGGATGTTCACCAATCCCGATGTGCTCATTCTCGACGAGCCGACACGCGGCATCGATGTGGGCGCCAAATACGAGATCTATGCCCTGATCCAGCAGATGGCGGATAGCGGGCGCGGCTGCGTGGTCATTTCATCGGAAATGCCCGAGCTGCTCGGTATCTGCGATCGTATCTGCGTCATGAATGAGGGACGCTTCGTCGGCGAGTTCACACGCGAAGAAGCCACGCAGGAAAAAATTATGCGCGCCATCGTGCGCAGCACATCCGAAACCCACCCCATTGCGACGATCCCCGGCGAGACAACCCAGCTTGCCATTGAGCCTCTCCCCTCCAATTCCCCCGTCCTGGGAGCGTGACCGTTATGAGCGAACATATTCTTATGCCCGGCAATCCGCTCTCCCCATCGGGCGAGACCAGCCCCACAGGGGGCGCGCCCGGCGGGCACAAACTGCGCGACAGTGCTACCGGCCGGTTCATTCGCAATAATCTGCGTGAATACGGCATGTTCATCTCACTGGTGGCCATCGGACTGTTTTTCGAGATCATGACCAACGGGACGCTCCTGCGCCCGCTCAACCTGACAAATCTGGTGCTCCAGAACAGCTATATCGTCATCATGGCGCTCGGTATGCTGCTGGTCATCATAGCGGGTCATATCGACCTGTCTGTCGGCTCGGTTGCAGGCTTTACCGGGGCTGTGGCAGCCGTGCTCATGGTACAGCTGCACTGCAATGTCGTGGTGACTACCCTGACCTGCCTTGCGACCGGTGCCCTGATCGGCGCAGCACAGGGTTACTGGATTGCCTATTTCAAGATCCCGTCCTTTATCGTGACGCTGGCCGGTATGCTGGTGTTCAAGGGACTGGCTCTCGCATTGCTCGGCGGTCAGTCTCTTGGGCCGTTCTCAACCGTATTCCAGAAGCTGTCATCGGGATTCATTCCCGAATTTCTGCCCAAAATGGGCCCGTATAATCTGACATCGCTCATACTGGGCGTGCTTGTGGCAGCCGTCATGGTGGCGGGGTCGGTACGTGCCCGCGCGCGCTATCAGCGCAATGAGATCGATGTGGAGCCGATGCCGCTCTTTATTGGCAAGAACGTCGCCATATTCGGCATTATCGTCTATCTCGCCATGCTGATCTCAAGCTATCGCGGCCTGCCGAATGTGCTGATCATCATGGCGGTGCTGATCACGCTCTACAGCTTCATGACCAGCCGCACCACGCTGGGGCGTCAGATCTATGCTGTCGGCGGCAATGTACGCGCAGCAAAACTTTCAGGCATACGCACCGAGCGCCTCACCTTTCTGACTTTTGTAAATATGGGCGTTCTCGCAGCGCTCGGTGGCCTGATTTTTGCAGCCCGGCTCAATACCGCCACACCGAAAGCAGGTCTGGGCTTCGAGCTCGACGTTATCGCAGCCTGCTTCATCGGCGGTGCTTCTGCCTATGGCGGTGTAGGGCGCGTGGGTGGCGCCGTGATCGGTGCCATGATCATGGGTCTCATGAATAACGGCATGTCCATCCTGGGTATTGGCATCGATTATCAGCAGGTACTCAAAGGGCTGGTGCTTCTCGGTGCCGTCTGTGTGGATGTCTATAACCAGCGCAGGGCCTGATCGGGCAGCCTGCTGGGCATGACACAAGGCCGCCGGACAAACCGACGGCCCTGTTTTTCAGATGCTTACACGCTTCAGACTGCTCACTACCGATAAAACGTTCAGAAACGATAGCCGATACCCAGCTCCAGCACAGGATAGACAGGCACATTGACATCATGGGCGATACGGCGGCGCTCACGCTCGACCTGAGCGGTAAAGGACGGGAGGGCGGCTGCCGGTCCTTCGGTCGTCATGGACACCTTGGGATCGCCTTCTGCCAGAATGCCCGCGTCCACCGAAAAGACGACATTGCTGACGATACGTCCTGCATAGCCAAAACCAATATAGGGAGCGACCTGATTGGGTAGCGCCTTGAGCGAAACGCTGCCTGCATCCTGCACATTGTAGATTGTGCGCCCGATGCGGGCATCGCCTGTGGGCGTTGCCCGTGCCGTGACGCGATTACCGACACCGTAAACACCCAGTGAAACGCGCAGGCCGGAACCGAGTGGGTAGAAATCGGTCGTCAACCCACCATTAAAAAACCGGAACGATCCGCCGAACTGCGCATCCAGATCGTATCCGGTCGTCGGATTTTCATTAGCAAACCTGTGGTGATAAATAGAAGAATCGTTATAGGTAAAAAAATTGATATTCCCGCGAAATCCCCAGTGCGAATTTGGAATACGAATACTGACCTCAGGGCCAATTCCCAATGTCCCCACACGGGCAGATACTGTCGGTTGATAACCCATTGGCAGGGATGAGCCA
The DNA here is from genome assembly GCF_024054035.1 of Asaia lannensis NBRC 102526. Lineage (GTDB taxonomy): Bacteria > Pseudomonadota > Alphaproteobacteria > Acetobacterales > Acetobacteraceae > Asaia > Asaia lannensis. The sequence goes on along the minus strand of NZ_JAMXQU010000004.1, from coordinate 21,411 downwards.
AAAGCCGGATCGAGAGCCAGACCTGAAAAAGTCGGGAGAATAAAAAGGATCTTTGAAAATCTGAATGACACGTCAATGCGCCTCTGCGTTTTCTCCCGCCTTCAATAACGTGAGAAGTCCAGACATTAACGAACTGCATTGATCCGAAAAAGAAATTAATGCGTTTGTAACGTTACATTAGCCAAATTACTATGACGCTGTGTCATCTGCGCCCTGTATCGGCAATGTCGCGCTATCCACCCCTCACCCAATAATACAATACGGTATATCTGGCGAAAGAAACTGATGCTCCCAATGATCGAGCAGCCCTTGTGAGCGAATGCTCTTGCCGCAGGAAGTCGAGGTCGTTGTACCCGGCAGAGCCGACATGGCAGGCGGCTATTTCCGTCTTCTGATCTGTGACTTCCCTGCTTTCACCGTCCTTGCTGCTTCACCTCTCTTGCAGGGAGAGGGACATTGCACAAAGAGACACCGCCCGCAGGATGCACGAAAAACGGATCCCGTCTTGCTGCCCGGGCGTCGAGATAGGCCGTGAAACTCGGGGTATCGATGCGCATTACCTGATAGACCGGGCGCACGGTCTGGGCCATGTCCGACGCCAGAGTAATGCTGGCAATCGGAATCGTCTGACGGACATCGGTATAAAAGCCGAGATCACCTGTACCTCGTGTCAAAGCACCCAGATGCTCCATGCCTTCCAGCACGCGCCCGACGACAGCCAGATTGCGATCGAGCTGACGCGGGGCCTCGCCATTGACCACATAGAGTTCGCGCCCGTCTCCCGTATCGGGTGGCATGTCGCGTCCGACACCGACCGTGCCATAGCATTGAGCGGGCCAGACCAGGTTTTTATCGCGCCCCACAGCCCATCCCCCGGCAAAACCTGCCTGAGGCGCATAGGCATCCGGATAACCAAGCGCGCGGTAATCGAGCCCGGCAAGCGGGCGTTCATATTCTGCGGGTGGATGCATCACAAACCCCTTGGGCAGTGAAGCGGCCTCATCATGCACACGCCATTGCACGACGTAATTATCCTGCACGCGGGTGATGGCACCCCCATTCCATTGATGCGCTTTTGCAAGACGCATGATATTCGCGACATGCACAGGTGCAAAATCCGGCGCCAGCTCGATTACCACCCGATCTCCATCGGCCAGTTTCATGACGAGCAGATGGTCCGGAGCCACGTCGCGCCAGGCTGAGGCCGGTGCCTTGGCGACGATCTCGGCCGGGCTTGGCACAGAGCCCGGCGTGGGAACCGCCAGAGCCGAAGAGGGAGACAGCAGAGCAGTCAGGGCGATGAAACGGCGCATAACACAAGACTGCCCTTCCATTGCGGTCTTGCACAGTTTTTTCTGGTATATCGACTTTTCTGGCATATCGACCGATTTCGCAAAGCCTGCCGCCAGACTATCGATGGAGGGCCCCCCTCACGGTCGTCGCGACCTGAGCGCGCGACGTGCCAAGGCAACAGGCCATAGCTGGATATCGCCTGTGCATGCCCATCCCCGGCCCTCCAGAGAAGACATGCACAAAACTGGCACGGGGTACGCTGGACGGACCCGCGCCGCCGCTTTCTCCACTGTTTTCTATCGACGCGGCTTTTTCGCAGGAAGACCGGCTATCGCGCGTGCCACCCAGATTTTCAGCGCGTCAGGACGGGTATGCAGGGCTTCAGGCACAACGACATAGGTCTTGCTGGGCGCGCTATCGGGTTCGTAACGCAAGGCCTGCGCACCCGGGAGTGCCAACAAAGCCTCGCGGTCTTTCCCATTCATTTTGAGCGCCAGACCGACATTGGAAAGCGAAGCGAAGACCTTACCGCCAGCATAGCCCATAATACCCCCGAACATGGGCCTGAAGGACAGATCGAACTCCGCCAGATCCGGACGCATCAGGATTGTCTGCAATGCAGCAGGATCGTACGTCGTCATAATCCCCCCCCCCAAAAAAGCTCTTTGGTTCTTCATCGTGGAAAACACTATGCCCGTCGTCAATGGAAATCCCGCGCCTTCAATCTTGGCGTCACGGTGCTCTCTTCTTCTTCCGAAACAGCAATGCTGCGCATCAGGGAAGTCAGGTCTTCCAGCTTCTGCATTACCACATGAATGACCTCACCCTCGCGTTGCAGGGTTCCATGACAGGCCACGGCATTGACGCCGATCACGATACGACGCTGCGCCTCGGCACGGTCTTTCCAGATAATGATATTGGCTGTGCCGGTTTCGTCTTCCAGCGTCATGAACATCACGCCATGCGCTGTGCCGGGGCGCTGGCGCATCAGCACCAGACCCGGCACAACCACACGACTGCCATCGCGCAGGCGACGCAGATCGGCGCAGGTCACCATGCCGCGTCCGGCAAATTGCGGACGCAGAAACGCCATCGGATGCTGACGCAGGGTCAGACCGAGCGTGTTGTAATCTTCCACGACCTCGCGCCCCTCGCTCATGGGGCGTGGGGCATAAGCGGGCTCGATCACTTCGGGGCCGGGGCGGTTGAGCTTGCGGTCTGCGGCGGCAAAAAGCGGCAGAACCGTATCGGCCAGCCCCTTGATGGCCCAGAGTGCGGCACGACGATCGAGACCCAGACTGCGAAAAACATCGGCTGCCGCCAGCGCATCGAGTGCAGAGACAGGAATATCGGCGCGACGCCAGACATCGTCGAGCGAGTCATAGGCCGGAAAGCGATTGGCAATCAGTCGGGCTGCATGCTCATTGGACAGGCCTTTTACGAAACGGAACCCCAGACGCACAGCCAGCGTTCGCTTGCCCCGATCCGGTTCGAGCGCACAATCCCAGCGTGAGGCATTGATGTCGATGGCGTGCACGGTCACGCCATGCTCGCGTGCATCGCGCACCACCTGGGCAGGGGCATAAAATCCCATCGGTTGCGAATTGAGCAGGGCCGCACAGAAAACATCCGGATGATGGCATTTCAGATAATTCGAGACATACGCCACAAGCGCGAAACTCGCTGCGTGACTCTCTGGAAAGCCATAGGACCCGAAGCCTTCGAGCTGGCGAAACGTACGTTCGGCAAAGTCGTGCTCATACCCATTGGCAACCATACCCTCGATCAGCTTTGTCCTGAAATGCGAGACCCCGCCGGTGAACTTGAACGTCGCCATGGAGCGGCGCAGCTGATCGGCCTCACCGGGTGTAAAACCGGCACATTTGATCGCCACCTGCATGGCCTGCTCCTGAAACAGCGGCACGCCCAGTGTCTTTCCCAGAATCTGCCTGAGTTCCGGCTGCGGGTAATCGGGCTCTTCAATACCCTCGCGCCGACGCAGATAGGGATGCACCATATCGCCCTGTATGGGGCCGGGGCGCACGATAGCCACCTGAATCACCAGATCGTAGAAGGTTCTGGGCTTGAGACGCGGCAGCATGGACATCTGGGCGCGGCTCTCGATCTGGAATGTGCCCAGCGTGTCGGCGCGGCGTATCATGGCATAGGTTGCCGGGTCTTCGGGCGGTACGGAGCCCATATCGAGCTGGCGAATGCGATGCTCGGCCAGCAGCTCGAAACCGCGACGCAGACAGCCCAGCATACCAAGCCCCAGCACATCGACCTTCATGAATTTGAGGATATCGATATCGTCCTTGTCCCAGACGATGATCTGACGATCTTCCATCGCAGCGGGCTGGATGGGCACGAGTTCGTCCAGCCTGTCGCGTGTCAGCACGAATCCACCCGGATGCGTGCCGAGCTGACGCGGTATCCCCACCAGTTCGGAAGCCATGCGCAAGGTGAGAGCCAGACGCCGGTCTGCGAGATTGAGATTGAGCTCTGCCGCACGCGCCTTGAGCTGCACCGGATCGCCCAGAGAAGAGGCGAGATATTTGGACAGGACCCCGAGCAGATCCTCGTTCAGTCCAAGCACCTTGCCGGTTTCGCGCAAGGCTCCCTTGGGGCGATAGCGCATGAGGGTGGCACATAGCGCCGAATGGCTGCGGCCATAACGGCGATAGATCCACTGGATGATTTCCTCACGACGGTCGCTCTCGAAATCGACATCGATATCGGGCGGTTCACGACGCTCTGCAGAAATGAACCGCTCGAACAAAAGACCGGAGCGCACAGGATCGATGGCCGTAATGCCCAGTACGTAACAGATGGCCGAATTGGCGGCGGATCCACGCCCCTGACAGACGATATCGAGCGTACGTGCCTGACGGACGATACTATGCACGGTCAGGAAATAGGGGGCGTAATCGAGAGAACCGATCAACTCCAATTCGTGAGCGATCTGTTTTCTGACGGCCTCGTTCGCCCCCGCAGGATAGCGACGCGGCAGAGCCTCGTGCACCAGCCGGGCAAGCGTCTGCTGTGGGGTTTCGCCAGCCCGATCCGTCTCCTGAGGATACTGGTAGCAGAGATCGTCCATCGAGAAGCGACAATGTGCCTCGATCTCGGCGATACGGGCGAGCGCCTCCGGAAAGGCTTCATAAAGCCGGATCAGAGAGTCTGGCGATTTGAGTGCACGATCGCCATGGATTTCGCGCCTGTCGCCCAGCATATCCAGTGTGCAGTTTTCGCGAATAGCGGTCACCACATCCTGCAGCACATGACAGCGCGCTTCATGATAGAGCACATCGCCCGTCACAACACTCGGCACGTTGCAGGACGCAGCCAGAGCCTCGAGCGCCTGAAGTCGCAACAGATCGCCCGGTGCACTGCGATGCGAGAGCCCGCAATAAACAGGCTGTCCGGTTGAGGTGCCCGTGCGGGCCAGATACTGAAGCTGCTGTTGCGCCTGCTCATCAGGCAATCCCGGCAGCAGAATGAGAACGAGTCCCTGTGCCCCCTGAAGCAGATCGCCCCAGTCGAGCGAAAAAACCTCACGCGCACCCCGACGATGCCCCAGTGTCAGCAAGCGGCATAATGAGCCCCATCCTGGCCGGTCGACCGGATAAGCCAGAAGTGTCGCTCCATCGAGCAGATCCAGCCGACAACCGGGCAAAAGCCGTATCCCGCTTTGACGCGCAGCATCATGAGCCCGCACCATACCTGCTACCGAATGACGATCGGTCAGGGCGAGGGCCCTGTGCCCCTGTCTGTGGGCGACGGAAAACAGATCGTGCGGTGCGCTTACACCGCGCAGAAACGAATAATAGGATGTGACATGCAGCGGGGTCGTCATGACCCCTCCCCTTTCACCGGATCATGAGGGTGATGATGGCCGCTCGTATCATGAGGCATGGCATCGGCACGCTTCATGAGCACGAAACCGCAGCGCGCCAGATGGGCAACCAGTCGTTCTGCCACAAGGGTTGCCATCAGCTCATCGGCATCATGCACACGACGACGTCCGTCAAAACGCAGCGCATGGGTCAGGGCCTCGGCAATTTCACCAGGCTCGGCAGGACGCATGGTCGCGCGGGAAAGGAAATCCTGCGTCATCAGAACAGCCCATGCACGAACCAGGCACCATCGCCCGACCAGACATGATGGCCGTCCCCCCGACGGAACAGCCAGAAGCGATCGCCTTCTTCAGTCTCCACAATCCAGTAATCGCGTATGGCGCCTGCCTGTGAGGGATGCTGCCACCAGGCACCGTGCAGACGCTCCGGCCCTTCTGCGCCATGAATGTTCAGCGTCTGCCCCTGCCAGACAAAACTGCACGGCGTTTCATCCTGCGCCAGACGCGGCGGTGCGATGGCACGGGGCGGTGCAAAAAGCCGGGTGGGGCGCGGCCAGTCCGGCAGCACCCCCGCTTTGGTGGATACGACCAGACGCTGCTGTGCAGCTTCAGGGAAAGGCATATCGGTGGTGCCCGGATAATAGACAGCATGCAGACCGGGCCGGTTATGCAGACGCTCCGCCAGCAAGCCGAGAATGGCTGTATTTTCTTGCGGTCTTGTCTCTGCAAGATCGCTTTCCGTCACGGCAGAGCAGAAGCGCTCGGTCTGCTCTACCTGCAGAATCATGCACTCTATACCAAACCCCGGATCGATCGTTTCGACCTGCTCGCACAGCAGACGATGCAGGTGCGCGGGATTATTGACCGGTTCGGAAGTGCCAACGCGAACCGCCTGGGTGATGTGATCGACACGATGGCAAATCAGATCGACCCGACGGGCACCCATTCCTTTTTCCTGCAGTAAAAAGGCAATTTCCTGCACAAGAACCTGAATGACATGCACAATACTTTCTGCTGTGCCAATCGGTTCAACCAGATGACGTACTGACCGCAATGCAACGAAAGACGGTTCGAAACGAAGCGGTTCTTTTTGCCTGCCCAGCGCGTAGTCGAGCTGACGTGCAGGCACCACACCGAAGCGACGCGTCAGAGCCGACCGTGGCACACGACGCAAATCGGCTACACGGACAATACCGAGCCTATGCAAAAGATCGCATTCTTCCTGCCCCAGACGCAGTGCCTCAACAGGAAGCGGATCAAGTGCCTGTTCGATCCCTCCAGACGGAACTGCCAGAAGGGAAACCCGGTCATAACGGGCCAGGGCATTAGCAGCCCCAGCCGTATCGGCCAGAGCGACCCGCACGGTATGGCCCTGCTCTGCCAATGCCGTATCTATGGCAGACAGCATGGTGCTTTCCCCACCGAACAGATGTGCACAACCTGTGGTGTCGATCCATAATCCGTCTGGAGGATCGATCGATACGAGAGGGGAAAAGCGACGACACCATTCAGCCAGCTCGAGCAAGGCCTCTGAAGCGCGTGCCGGACACAGGGGCTTTGATACCAGATCCGGCACGAGGCTACGTGCCATAGCCAGCATCTGGCCTTTCTGAACACCGCAGTACAGAGCTGCTTCGTTGGCCGCCAGAACTTTCCGCTGCTGGCCTTCACGCCCATACAACACCAGAGGCAGGGTTGGGTCGCGATGCGGATGCGCCTTGTGCCAGAGCGTTGTGTGCCAGTACGGCAGCCAGAGGGAAAGAAGACGGCGTGACATGATCCGTTCCGACCCTCCAATGCAGGGTATCGCCGCCACGATGCCGCAGCAAAGCAAGTGAAAGACCTTCGGGGAAAGGCAGAAGAGCGCGGCATCCCAGTCTGACCGGCGCAGAAGGCGCTGCGGCGATACGCCACCGGGTCCAGCAGGCGCTGGGCGGCACAATCTGTTCATGACGATGAAGCAGAAAGCCGGTCACACCGAAGGCCTCTCCCGCCAGAGCCAGCCGACGCGAAGCCGTCAGGGAAAGTGGCATGGACATATCTGCAATGACGGCGAGTACGCCCTGACTGCGCAAGACATCTTCCACCGTTGCAGCCATGCGTGCCGGATCGACCTCAATGCAGAGCAGGCGCTCTGCTGAAAGACCCGCCTGACGCAGGCCATTCAGGATCGGCGCCTCGCCCGGTGACGTAACCCAGATAACCGGCCCGGCTGCATGAGAGAGCACATGCGCAATAAACTGCGTTGGGCGGGCACAAAGAACACGATCATGTCCGTTTCCCAGAAATTCGTGGAGCACGCCGCGACGCAGCCCTCCTTTGAGGGCATTATCGACCAGAGACAGACCAGTCTGCAGATAAAGCGCTTCGAAGGACCCTCGATAACGTTGTTCAATACGCGCAACGCTTTTGCGCAGCATCGCCATATCCGATCTGTCATCCATGATGGTCCTCCTTCAATTCCGCCCGTATCATACGAACAAAACGAGAACAACCACCAGAGTTTCAGAGATTTCCCATGCTGCTTTCCAAGATAGGAAACATTACGTCGGGTTGTTTTTTGAAATCAGCACCTTGTTCAGGGAACCAGGACGCGCGGAGCTTCCATCAATGCCAAATTTTTAATGTAACCCATTTGAAGAAACCTGCTGTGCCCGAAATGGTTAGAGCCGTCGTGACATCAATAAAAAGGACATGAGTCGCGTGATCACCCTTTATCTCTGGGTTATTCTAAAGCTCGTTATCGGCTTTACCCTGATCATTTCCTATCTGAATGTCACAGGTCGCAACCAGATTGCCATGATGACCTCGGTCGATCTCGTCGGGAATTTTATTCTGGGCGGTGTCGTGGGAGGTATTCTCTATAACGACAAGCTTCCCATTCTGCATTACATCGCCTTGTTGGTTCTGTGCATCGCCCTGATGGCACTGTTCAATGCGCTCTCACGCAAAATTCCCGGCCTGCGCAAACGCACGATTGGCGAGCCCATTACCATTATCCGTAATGGACGTTTCCTGATCGAGAATTTCAAGGAGAACGCCAGCCGTATTGATATGAAAGATATCGCCACGGCCTTGCGCATGCAGAACATTTTCAGCTTCGACGATATCGATTTTGCCCAGATTGAAACCACAGGCCATGTCAGCGTCATCATGAAGGAAGAGGCCAAAAAGCCGTCGCGTTTTCTGGTTCTCCGCGGTGAAGTACTCGAGGAGGAACTCAAGACGCTCGAACGAAGCGAGGCATGGCTGAAAACCGAACTGCTCCGGTTAGGCCTTGACGATCTGGAACAGATATTTCTGGCCGAATGGGTTGGCGATCATTTGCTGGTGGTCACTACGGATGGAGTTGTACATAATAGTATCAAACTCCATAACTAAAGTTCCTCTCCTATTGAAAGTCCTTCCGGACATTCACGGATGGGCGTTTCTGCGCAGTATGAGACTGCCCGTAGCAATGTGTATTATGGCTTCGGAAACATCGACGCGCTGCTCGTAATCCCGCACGAGATGTCACCAGCGGATCCATCCGAATTGTCCGCAGGCGTCATAGACCGTGCAAAACGGAAACCCGCGCATCAGGCTGCGAAGCCGCCAATAAACCGCCTGCTAGGAGCCCAAGAGGATTAACAGCTTTCGAGACTATCTATTCTACCCATAACGACATGAAGGGGTCATTATCTCATTCTCAGGATAATGACCCCTTCAATAAATCAAGCAGAGTTACGGTACTGATTTGCCTGAGACGCACGAACCAACCATCGCTCGATAAGAGCCGTGCAAATTACAGGTTAGAGCAATCTCGGTTATCGCGAACGGTTTCGCCCAAACAGCCCATTCATCCGCACCCCAACCGTAGAGATAAGTTTATCTGTCCAGCTTCTGTTATCATTCCTATGTTCTTGTTCTTCAATGATATGGCGATGCTGAGATACGGGCACTTTCTCGACGATCTCTCCAACTATTTTTTCACCAGTATCGGCTTTGAGCGAGATCTTTTTGATACAACCCGAAAAATCACCAAAGACAGTCAATCTGAACTCGACGGCCTTTCGATCTGCAGGCAGGCTGAACCTGAACTCGCTCTTTTCATGTATCGTGGACAAACTGTCCTCAATACTGAAAAGGCCCTCGTTATTCTTGGCCCAATCGGATGAAATATCAACTTGCAATTTTTTGAAGGATGTCTCGGCATCATACTCCAAAGAAAGGATGTAATCCCCCTTGAGCAAATCTACAAACGGTCCATAGAACACCCGACCAGCTTCGCCTTTTTTGACGACAATCCCTGTCGACAGCAACTTGCCGACCTGATCAACGACAATGCAGGGATTTTCCGGGAGCCATTCATATTGTTGTACATCCTCAACAACAAAGCTTCTTAGCGCCCCTTCAAAGTCACCAAAAACACTCAATCTGAACTCCAGAGATAGCGCTTCTTCCGGAAGGCTGAAAAAGACGCTTTCATGGTCACGCTCGACGACAGTGTCATAGGCGCGTTCGTATTCTCCAACGGGAGGCCGCCCACCACCGCGAGAAATGTCGAAAAATACCTTCTTATACTTAGTATCTTCAGTGAAATTCAGTGTGAGTTTATAATTCCCGGGCGGGAGATCTACGTAGGGTCCATAAGTAACACGCCCGCTCTGACCTGCACGAACAAGGATGCATCCATCTTCGAGAGTGCCGACCTCATCTATGACCACACTCTTATCCAAAGGAGTCCATACATGCTCCTTCTCACTATATACTTTTTTCGCCTTCCAGATTTTGCAGTAATTGTTAGCCCCAGTGACACCTAGCTCACTTAGATCACCAGCATTGAGCTTGTTGCGCATAGCGACAAGCGTTCTCTCCGGAGAAACGTATACGACATTCTGCTGCTGTCGCTCCGGTGTCAGATAGCGCACTTCTCCCAAAAACTGATCGTCAACCTGTGGAGTATTCTCCCGCTCCAGCATCGCAGCAGCAAAGCTCTTGCCTAGCAAAGGACCAGCGGTCGGGTAATGGTCATGGGTGCCGTAAAATTCGTCACGGCAGTTTTGTACGATTGCATTGATAACCAATTCCCATTCTCTGCGCTTTGGCAGAGACCAGAGAATACTTGTCTGGGTTAGCGCCCAGCACTCCATCCCATCGTACATTTCCCGAAAAGCCGCCACACCATGACTTTTAGGAACATTCCAGGGCGTGAGCATTTTGATCGCCAGGTCGAAATATATACCGCCGTGTACGTACATCAGACAGTAGCGCGCCAGATCACACTTATAGGAATACGGCTTTAGCTGATCGAATGCCCACAAGACATCACGATCAAGCTCTTTACCTATGAACTCCCGGAGATCGTCCCCACCCCAAAGCTTGTATTTAGCATCGGGATAAAAATCACGGGCGATCTGAGCATGATTTTCCAACATACCCGGCAGTTTTTGCGGCGTTTTGAAATCGTCCACAATAAATACCTGATGGAGCCAATCAATTTTCTGAAATTCGTTAGACATATCTTATTCCTGCCTGCAGCGCGTAAGCCAATCAAAGTGCGATCAATTGATACTCAAGTAGTGTTCCGAAGAAAAAACGACTAGTCTCAAGGCGGAATTCAACCATTTCTTTATCTTCTGCAATACTGAATGGCACAACCAACATGTTCGGCTGTTGCATGTCCCCAAATTTCTTGGCAACGCGCGCAAAAGCAACGTGGTCAGATCCTGCCGCAAAATCGATAATCACCTTGTTGAACCATGTATCGGCTGAGAAATAGATCTTCAGTTGGTAAGAGCCAGCATTCAGATTTACATAAGGACCGTAGGTAACACGTCCCTTTCTCCAACGTCTTATACGTATGCCAGCGTTCGTACGAACACCCCCGATGACCTGGATAGCCGTATTTTGGGAATCCCACGTAGTGGTTCTGATTTCCCTTATCGAGAATGCGACGATTGCTCCGGCGAATTTACCGAGATTATGAACGATGAACTCGATATTTTCCTGATTTTCGTCGAGATCTACAGGAAACGAAAAAGCGCCCTCTGACGATAACTGAGACGATTGGACGATAACTGTCTTCAGAACAGCTTTTTGACCTCGTGCCGTCAGATCGACACGAACGCGATCGAACTCACTGCCCTGCGTGAATTTGACCGAGACGACATGATGACCGGCCTGCAACGGCGCATGTGGCCCAAAAATCTGGGGGTGCCCATGATCGCTGCTCAGAACGATCCCTTTGTCAGACAGGATCGCGCCGTTGCTGATCTTGATGGACATATCGTCTGCGCTCCATAAGCGGGTCTCCTCGCCGTAGATCGAGCGGTTATTCCACATGACATTATAGTTGTTCGAGCCATTCAGGCCCAGATGTACGAGATCTCCAGGAAGCCTTTTAGATCTGAATCCGATGACAGTCCCTTCGCGTGAAACATAGGTCACATTGAGCATGTCTGAGTCTGGAGTCGCACATCGACACTCGCCAACGAACTGATCGTCAGCATCGGGGGCCAGCCATCTCTGCGTCATCACAGCAAGGAAAGCACGCCCCAGAGGTACAGGCCCGGTTGGATAAAGAGGATTCGATCCGTAATATTTTTTATCGCAATTATAGACAATGCGCTCGATAGCAGCGGCGAACTCAGGACGCTCCGGGAGAGCCCAGAGGACGCCGGTTTGCAAAGCCGACCAAGCCGGAGATGAGAAGGACACATCTCGGAATGCTGCAACTCCTTTCTCGGTCGGGATCTGCCAGGGCTTCGTCAGATGCACACCCAAATCGACGTACAAGCCGCCAAAAAGATATAACAGCGCAAAGCGTCCGAGATCGGCTTTATAGGAATACGGTTTCAGCGTGTCGTATGCCACCAGCACTCGAGCGTCGAAATTCTCCGCTATGAGATTACGAAGTTGGTTGCCGCTCCATAATCTGTGCTCAGCATCTGGATAAACGGAACGCGCGGCATCGATATTGCGTGCCAGTTCTGACGGGATTTCGTCTGGTATCTCACCATCATCCACTATCATGATCTGATGAAGTTTTGTAATTTTATGATATTCAGACATTTAAAATAAGTAACCCGCCGCTGTTGAAGGAATAAACAAGAATTCTAGACAGTACTATTCCTATAGGACCCGCAATTGGACTTTTCAATACCATATACAAACGAAACTGCCCGCTCCACACTTTCGCTCATAAGGATCAGTATCTATGATAGGATTCGATCCCGTCCTGTACACTATCGCAATCATGAGCCTTGCCGTCGCGCAATAGAACACATCTGGTGCAGGAGTCTCTTACGAACTCCATATTGTGCGACACGATTATCAGACTTCGATCTTCGCGTTTCTCGAAAAGTTCCCGGTGACACTTTTCGGCGAACCGGGCATCGCCGACCATGATAACCTCGTCGATCAGATAGCATTCAAACTCGATCGCAAGGGAAAGCGCAAACGCGAGACGTGCTCTCATACCGGACGAATAGGTTTTAACCGGCTCAAGCAGCTGCTTTCCGAGCGCGGCGAATTCATCCACAAACTCTCTTGTCTGCGGATAATCCTTCTCATAGATGCGGCAGATAAATCGCAGATTGTCCAGCCCACTGAGGCTACCTTGGAATGCTCCAGTGAACGCCAATGGCCACGAGACGGACATATCGCGCTCGATACGGCCGGCTGTCAGGTAGTCGACACCCCCTATCAGGCGCAACAGGGTCGACTTTCCAGCACCGTTATGACCAAGAATCCCGAGCTTTTCCCCACGTTCAACAGTGAGATTGACGCCATTGAGAACTCTTCGAATACCTCCGGTAGTATGGAAATCCTTCGTCACGTTGATGCATTTCAACATATCATGCTTGCCTCGACCTAGACGATCTCAAGGTGCTTGCGCACGTTTGCTGTCAGGATAATACCGATAAGCAGCAGGAGGCCGGTTATCCAGGAGTCGAAAAATACGTCGTAGTGAACATTTGCGCCCATGCCAAACTGTCCGCCTCGTATCATCTCTACGTTGTGCACCATTGGAGAACACAGGAGTATCCATTGATACTTTATAGGGACCCAGCTGACCATTATGAAGGCGCCAGTAACTGGAAGAGCCAGATAGCTGAATATTCCGACGACCTTCTCAACGAAATCAGAGAGCTCGCTCAACGAGGCCGCAAGGAGCGCCGTTGCGAAACAGAACAGGCTTTGGAAAAACAATCCAAGGAATAACAGACCGAAATCCTGTGGGGGCTTCATGAAACCAAACAGAATAGCCCCGATCGTCACCACCACGCCGGCCATGATGGTCCCGATAATTTCGAGAAAGGACCGTGCGGTTATGATATCGAATGGCGTTACCTGCCTGTGGAACAGTAGGCTCCCGTTGGCCTCATAGGCCTTCACGGCTCGACCGAGACAGTGTCGCCACATGGTTAGGGGCACGTATCCCGTGACAACGATCGCAGTCATCGCAAGTCCATGCTCACGGGCGGGTCTGATAGCAGTCCAGAGAATCGCCACACCCGCACAGAACATGATCGGCTCGCCGATAACCCACAGAAATCCGATATTTTCGCGGCCATAACGTGTATGAATCTCTCGCAACACGAGAGCATGTATGACTTTGAACTGCAAATAAAAGCACTGCCAAATAGAGTACTTCTTCGAATGTTGGGTACTCATGTGATCTTGTGCTCCCGTGCTCCTGCAACGAGTAGCTTGATCATCACGTACAACCCGTATGTGCAGAATATTGAGATTGCCATGACGTAATATACCGGCGGATATTCGGGATAGTCGGGCTGATCCGGCTTCGTCACTTCTTCCAGGAAAACCATCTGACGATTTGCCTGTGCTTTTGCGGCCTCCAGGGAGGCAACTTCAGACATCAATACCTTCTCGAGCAACTGCCTCTGTATAGACAGGGTATCGAATTCCGTAAGCTTGGGAACGAGAGACTCCGTCCCTCCGGTGAGACGAGATCCTGCCGTTTTCAGCTCATGCTGCAAAACGGAAATCTGCTGCTCATACACCTTTATCGTTGGGCTTTCCGGGGATGTGAGACGCATACGATCAAGCCGCATCTGAGTAGAAAGCAGCATTGCCTGTAAAGCATACTGGGTTCCGACAAGCGGAGCCGTCTGCTTTTCAGGATCGATTATCGCATTCGTATCGCGGAAATTAGCCATACGCTCCTGCAGCTTTTTCAGCTGCGCGAGTGTATTTGTGACTTCTTTTTGTGCTGCACCGATAAGATTCTGACGCTGCCGATCGTTGATCTCGTTAATCAAACCCTCAGAAGCCGTGATCAATGCCGTCGCTATGCGCTTGGAGTCACTGGCACTAAAGGTCCGTACTCTGAGTACGGACAGGGATGTTTCAGCGTCAACCTGCGCTTTGATATGCCTTTTATAATATCTGTAAAAGCTTTCGTGATCTGTACGCGAATACCAATTCGGATAACGCGCCATGAAATCTGCATTTTTTGGATCGAATACCTTTGCAAGACCTTCTTTCTGTATAAGAAGGTTCATTGCATCACGCGAGGTCATGTAGTCCTGTACCGCAAAGGTATTTTCGCTCGTGATACTCTCTCCACCAACCTGAAGGAGCATGGAAAGAGAAGTCCCGTTCTGACTGCGCTCGCTTCTGACCATGAAATGCGCTTCGGAAACGTATTGCGGGCTAGCAATACAAGTCAGGTAGATGAATAGGAGAATATTAGGAAGGATCACGCAAAGTGTCAGATCGGGTCTTTTTCTAAAGAACGCGAGGACAGGCATAATTATATTTTTGCGCGTACGGGGCTGAGGCGTGTATCCCTCTATCCCCTGCCCTGCTGGCTGATCCGACATTGATGACCTTTCTGCTCAATCTATAGAGTGTCTGATAACAGATACTGGAAGTTTCGGCTCGACAATCTGGCTACTGCCTGCAACAAACAATAGTCATTCACACTAACTTGCGCCTCCCCCATTGGGATACTCGGCGCAAGTCGATCGGCAGCCAGGCTACGAAGATCAATGCGATGAACCCGAAAGGTCACCGCCCACCTGCGTCTTTTCCCTCAACACTCCGACGCCGCGACGTCCGAAAATTTCGATTTTTTGATAGTGAAGGTAGTCTTCAAGCGCAAGCGATCTGATGCGCAAATGCTGCGTCCTGAGCCCACCTTCGGGTCGCCATATGAAAGGCGTGCCGTCGATTCCGCCGAACATATCGTGATTATCTTTGCGAAAGACGGTTTTCCACTGCCGCCCTTCGAAGATCTGAATCGTAAACCTGAGCCCACGCTCGGAAGCATCGTCGATCCGGTTGTAAATACGAATTTCTTCGATCTCCGCGTTTGCACCCAAATCAACCTTCCACCATGGATTATCCTCAAGATCGGTATGAAAAGCGAAGAATTCGTACAGAATGTCCTCGACGGCACGGGCCGAATCTTCCTGGGTCGTTTTACCGGCAGCGTGCTCCCAAACGGAGCTTTGATCCGTCGGTCGGTTCAAGGCAAGATCCACACACCCCGAAGGTGCCGGGAGCGTTCCACGCTCCTGGATGCGAATATGAGATCGCCTCATAACCGCCTCGAAATTCCAGTCTCGCTCCTCAAGACCATATCTGGCAATGACAGGCCGCAGTCGGCTCCTGACGTTTTCAGCTCGGAACGGGAGAGAAAAATCCAGAAACAGATCCAGCAGCTGTCCCAGATAGTTTTCTGAGGTCCCCTTTTTCAGATGGGCCGCCACCAGGTGACCAGCCCCTTTGATCATCAAGACCGGATATCCCTCCAGGGCGTACACGCCTGCATGCGGGGCATCCTGCCACTGGCGTGCACCGAACATCAGCACCGATGTTTCGCGCGCTGCTTCACTGTCCGTATCGAACGCCCAGAATTGTGGTGTCTGGTCATTCTCCCAGCCAGCAGCAAAATTATTGTATGGGTATCCGAAACTGTAGAGAGGAGAGAATGCAAGCGTACGATCAATGTTATCGCAGTACCTGGGAAATAGGAGTGCCCCGGATCCGCCCATCGACTCTCCAAGAACCGCCACGTTTTTATAAGCGCTTACCATATCGGCAGCCTTACGAAACATGTCTTCCGCCTCTGGTTCCTGGTACCATGACGAATAACGATCCCGGACGAACAGCATGGATATTCCATACCGTCGAAGCGATCCCTTGAACTCTTCAATTGGGCCAGCTAGACGCGCACCCGCCGACGCAAACACAACCACAATGCTATCTGTTCCCGAGGGATAGTAGGACAATGTATATCGGCCAATCTGCTCGATAACGGCGTTGTCGTTGTCTTCCATCATACTGCCGACCCTAGGAAAGTGGTGTTTGCTACTTGCAATAAAAAATTACAAAAGAAACATACCTAACGCATTCTCCCGCAGACTTACAGCCGCAAATTGTGTCAATCTTTAGGTTGCTACACTTTGTAGGCGCTTGCACAATAAATACAAATCCTACGCGTTCTTAGTATAACTATAGGCAGAATATCAGAAAATAGGTCCCTGGAAACTATCATCAAAATTTACTGAGTATTTGTTTTGATGACTGCACAACAGTATTGCAGTACATATTCCGAACAAATTTTGGTAACTCCCTTCATCACATGGATCGTGAGCGTTGTTACCTCTCACGCAACATCACAATCCATGCTCGATTCACTCGCTTACCTAGCCATATAACCAGCGGTAATGCCTGGCTGAACGATCGTACTGATGAGAGCAAACAGCTTATAGAATTCGTTAGACTTGGAGTTGGAGAAGTAGAGAAGGTCCTTATCGCGCATCACAAAGCGCTGCGCGAGGAAGTAATTACCGGCGTTCATCATATCAATCTGATAAACGACAGGCGTTACCGTAGCCGTATCCGAAACTGGCAATCCAAGCCTACGCACCACGTCATTGTTTTCATAACGCAGAAGGAAGACCCCGTTCGGATCGGCACGACCATCCGAAGGCCCCCCCGCCCGCGCGAGCGCCTCTGCCAGAGTGAGCTCAGGAACATTGAAAGGAACCTCGCTTACCTTTCCAGCGGCGCCGAACACCGTAAACGCGCGCGGCTTATACATGACGTTGATTCGGTCGCCAGGCCTGATCTGTATATTCTCAGATGGATCATTCACCGGCAGTGTCATCGGAACACGCACGACGTGCTCGCCACGTATAATCTGGATAACAGAATCTTCAGGGGCATGCACTGTACCCTGAGCGAGCGCAACGATATCCAGCAACCGCTCTCGCGAGGGCGAAAGAGAAACACGACCCGGCCGTTTCACATCGCCAAAGATCAAGGCAGAATTCGTGACGCCCTGTATCAATCGGACGATCACCTGCGGAGACTGGGATTTCCCAGTCAGTTTGCCTCGTATATTAGCCGCCACTGAGTCCGTAGTCTGATGCGAGACATTCATCGTGCCAATATATGGGACTGTTATAGTCCCGTTTGCGCTCACCACCAGTGGGGGTAAATTACTCAGCACCGTTCCGGCCTCTCCGCGTGCCTCGGCCGGCGTTGAACCCATCAATATCCCCGCTGCCGGAGGAGAACCTACCGCAGAGCCGGTCAGAGACTCGATGGTCGAACTCCCGCTAGCGTTACCGCCCGTACCGCCGAAGAGGGAGTTGCCAACCTCATAAATGGATATCTGGAGCGTATCCCCCGGACCAATCGCATCATTGGAGGAACTCGGAGCAGTGATGCTATTTAGCGCGGACAAGGGCGAAGGAGACTCGCTTTCAAGAAGCGAGACAAGATCGGCACTTATCTGAACGATACCAAAACCAAGCGTATTTTTTTTCGCGTCTTTTTGGGTTTTCAATATCTGCGTTTCGGTAGGCCCACTATTCGGAAGGGCTCCGCAGCCGGACAGGACGAGCATGGACGTGCCGGTCCCTACCAGCAATAGAGAACGCAACCTCACAACAGCCTCCAGATATCAACGTCGCTTCGACGCACATTAAATCACTTGGGGGTTTTGTGCCTGCGGAAAGTGGAGGCCTCCCCTGTGGGACGGGCCATTGATAGGCCGAATCATCGCCCCATGACAAGAGAACGGAAAAGAAAATTGTCCGAGACTTACTTGTACCGGAAATATCGCAACGCAAAAATACGTTACTTATTCAGGAGGGATTTGCACACATGTTCGAGACGTTTGCAGTATACATCTCCCGAGAACTGACTAAAACGCTCCGAACCTGCTTTTCTCAACCTTTCGCACAGATCATCATCACGATCCATCGCGTTAATTCCCCTCATGATACTTTGGATATCATAAGCGTCAACGATGTACGCCGCATCTCCAGCAACTTCACCCAAGCCGCCCTCAACTGAACATAGTACTGGGGTTCCTACACTGAATGCTTCCAGAGCAGGCAATCCGAAGCCCTCGGCAATTGAGGGAAACAGCAATGCTCTGGCATTTCGCAAGAGTGCCACAAGCGAGAATCTAGGCAGATAGTCGAGATGAAGGATGCGCCCCTGTTCGACACCACGCTTGAGAAAACGGAGTTCCTCCTCTGTTTTCCAAGCCATGGCTCCAACGATCACCAGGCGGCGCTTTACACCGCTTGCAAGAAATGCTTCGATCAGTCGGCCGATATTCTTTTTCGGCTCCAGAGATCCAAAGAAAATAAAATATTCATCAGGATCAAGCCCGAAGAGAGACTTTATTTCCCGTTTCTCCTCATATGTCTGCGTGTCATCCAGGACTGGAGGAAGTTCGGCAGTCTGATAAGTATTATAGACATTGCTGCGAGACGCAGGAAAAAACGAGATGATATCCCTCTTAGAAGCCTCGGATACCGTGATGATTTTATCTCCACTCCGACATATCGATCGGATTAGCCGATAATAATAAGTTTTGTTGTCAAGAGTCGTCTGAGGCAACGTCAAAGGGACGAGATCATGCAGCGTGTATACATTAACTGCGCCCCTGACCCGTATAGGTAGCGGATAGGTCCAGTGCATGATTTGCGGAGGATTAGGCAGGTCAATAACCAGAAATTTCCTTGTTCTTTTATAATATTTTGCCGCACGCTCAAATAAATCATTGCAGTTCAATATGATATTGTGCGGCGGTATTTTTCCGCCGGCATTACGAAGCTCTACCCTTCCGGAGAAGTCGATTGTATAGGCGGCATTAGCTTTTCTCGAAAAATGCTTTTTGAACCACTTCGGTGTCGGAAATCTGGCGGCCTTCCCGGCCTTCGCGCCCCCCAGTTTATCAAAAAACAATACTTCCTGCAGCGCTTTGGGCGCATTCTGCGGAACATCCAGCCCATATAGAATGTCAACCTTGTAACCGAGACCAGAGTAAGCCGCCGCAAGATTCCGGGCGTATGTTGCAACTCCGGTACCTTTAGGCAGAGCCAGATTGAAGCCATCTATGCATATCGACAGGCTGGACAAGTCAGAATACCCTTGGTCTGTTTTGCAGGCAGAGTATCGAATTTGTTAAATATCTCAAGAGGGCCGCTTTGCCTTATCCCTATTGTCAGCCCTCTGGAGAATGGACGTTTCCGGGAACGCACGTGCCCCTTCTGAAGACAAACATTTCATTGTTGTTCCAACATCCAGGCTTTGTCAGGTCTTGATCCGGTCTGCTGCATCGACGATGCAGATAACGGCCATGGAAAACGTAACATTGTTTCCGTTACTACCGTTAGGAGGAATGACCGGACGTGAGCTTCCGTTCCACAGGGCCTGACTCGCTGGCAGGATAAACGAAAGGGCGCCCTCCCGCCCGCGAGCGGCGACGCAGACTTTATCACCGAAGTCTCCACGCGAGCTGGCCGGGACTCACAATTGTCTTCATATCCGCGGGAGCCTCCCTTTTTTGCAGCCCCTTCCGTGTGATGTGTCCGAAACAATCATCAGCAAGCCATCAAACTTCAAGAGTGAACGTGCAATCATCTCTCGGATATCAGGCACAAATTATGATCATGCTATGCCGCCCCCAACACCGCGGCCCTGCTCAACTTGATCTTAATCATCGAACGACGATGACAAAAGAACACCCCTCGTCATCTTGCCTGATTTGCGTACTCACCCCTGATTACAATCTAGCTTATTGCAATCAGGTTCAGCTTCCGAAAAACAAGCAGTCAGGGATGCCCTTCGACTATCATCCGCGCTCGAAGGCCTGTAAAAATCCTTCGACGTTGTCACTCATGATCGATCGCATCCGTGATCGGACTTCTTCTTCGCTCCAGTCCCACCATCCGATCGACAGCAGACGAGCAATAGTCATCTCGTCAAAGCGGTATTTGATAATTTTCGCTGGATTACCTCCGACTATCGCATAAGGTGGTACATCTCGGGTGACTACGGCTCCTGTTGCGATAACCGCGCCAGAGCCAATCGTGGTGCCAGACATGATCGTAGCGCGGGCGCCTATCCATACGTCATGGCCAATCGTAACGTCACCCTTGGTATAGTGATCGTCTGTCGCTTCAGCGGCTTCTGGCCAAAACATGCTGATATCCTTGAATGGATATGTCGTAACTGTATCAAATCTATGATTGCCCAGTATTATGTATACTTCCTGTGCAATCGAGCAGTATTTCCCAATAAGAAGTTTGGCATATTTTTCTTCAATAACGATGGGGGATCCCGTTGCCCCATACGTATGATCTCCAATTTCCCAACCCCATTCCGCAATCTGGTAAGACAGAGAGTGTTTCAGGAGTAAAGGGAATATGTTGTTTCTCTTACGAATCATGGCACACTCTAAAAGCAGATCGGATATCGTTTGAAGGCTACCTTCTTCCTATATCCTTGCATTCCCTCCAATCGAGATTTTTTTGACTATGCTCGGCAGATAATCTGCCCGAACCTCGATATCGCTTACTGCACACATTACCGACGACACGTCTTCGATGTGGGTATTGAGGGTGATGTGGTGAGAGAGGAGATGCGAGCGATCGCCCGTCCCTGTCAGGGTAGGCGTGATGACCCGGTGTCCTTGGGCGTGCAGAATGGGCGCGACGTGGCGCCATACCCAGCCACCGCCATTCAGTCCGTGAATGAGGACTATGGGGAGTTCAGATAACATGATGCTGCACCCTGTACTTCCAGAACGTACCGGAATGCTCAGCTTGTCATGAGAGTATTGTTATCGGCAAGAGCTGTACCCTCCCCAGCTTCAGACGCAAAAAAGCCCGCTTGTTTGAGCGGGCTTGTCTTTGGTTGCGGGGGCAGGATTTGAACCTGCGGCCTTCAGGTTATGAGCCTGACGAGCTACCGGGCTGCTCCACCCCGCGAGGGTGGGGTGT
>NZ_JAMXQU010000003.1 GCF_024054035.1 Asaia lannensis NBRC 102526 | reverse complement strand
CACGTGAAGCTAACCGGTCCTAATCGCCCATATCGCTCACACAACGCTCTCACAAGAGAGCATACACATGCATAGCAATCATCCACGCAAAACACACTCATCATGCAAAACACCAACCTCCACACCGACACACAGTTGTCGGGTGGATCAGAAGACCTGGTGGCTATGGCGGGAGACTTCCACCCGATCCCATCCCGAACTCGGCCGTGAAACGCCCCAGCGCCTATGATACTGCATCTCAAGATGCGGAAAAGTCGGTCGCCGCCAGGTCCCCTGATCCACCCCACAAAACACCCCACCCTCGCGGGGTGGAGCAGCCCGGTAGCTCGTCAGGCTCATAACCTGAAGGCCGCAGGTTCAAATCCTGCCCCCGCAACCAAACACAAGCCCGCTCAAACAAGCGGGCTTTTTTGCGCCTGAAACCCCAAAAAACAGAATGACCCAGACAGTCAACAACGCCGGGAAAGTGCGCCTCCAGTTCTAGAAGCCGCCGTCGCGCATCTGGGGTTATATTTTCAGAACATGCCTTGATTGGGCTGGCTTTGCTTTCGCCTAAAGTAAATCCCTGACATATCGAGGGGCAGATTGTCTTCCGCGGATGAGGATAGTTGGCGGGAAGGGGCTGATACTCGCCTACTTTCATTCCGTCCGCGTTGCTCTGAAGCCGCCCAAGAGCTTGATCGTCCAATCCGAAATTGAAATGACGCCAAGACTAATTCTCCACCGGGGCGTGCTGTTTTTCCTTCGCACAAGGCCGACACAGATAGAAGCGAACATGCTCTCGTGACTTCATCGGGCCTCGCAAGCCGCTCGAGCAATTGTTCGCTTTTATCTCTCAACACTGCACTGTCACCAACAGAGGCATGCGGCATTCCATTCAGAGACCCACGACCCTTTCTTCACGTAGAGCGTCGCAATCTGTGGCGCCCATCAGGCACATATCGGTATGGATTTCACGTTGCAGCAGTCCGATTGCGTGACGGATATAAGCCTCTCCGCCTAGAGCAGCGGCATAAAGGAAAGGCCTTCCGATCATGACCGCGTCTGCGCCGAGAGCGAGGGCCTTGACGATATCCGTACCACGTCTGAAGCCGCTATCGACCAGTACTGTCATGGTCCCGCTGGCATTTCTGATTTCTGAAAGAACCTCGACGGGCGACACGGCGCAATCGAGTTGGCGTCCACCATGGTTCGAGACCACTATTCCATCCGCGCCGAGTTCTTTTGCGATACGTGCGTCGTCGGCGCTAAGCACGCCTTTGATAATAAAGGCACCTTTCCAGCGGCTGCGTATGAACTCGGCATGTTTCCAGCTGAATGAGGGATAGCCGGTTACAGCATTGATCTCACGCGAGAAGATCGAAGGCCTCGCTTGCGGATCGATATTGCTTATTCTGGGTATTCCCCGCTGTCTGTATGTTCCCAAACCGACTTTCAGAAGCCATGAAGGATGACACGCCATATCCGCGACGAGCCGTGCAGTCGGACGGAATGGCATCGTATAGCCGTTGCGATTGTTGTTTTCACGGTTTGACCCGACGGCGACATCGGCAGTCAGCATGTAGGCGGAGAATCCAGCCCCTTCTACGCGTCCGAGCATCGCATCGATGTTTTCCGTATCCGGCTTCTGATAACCGGCGAACCAGCAACCTGGATATGAGCGCCCGATCTCCTCCATCGGTGTAATGGCATTGGCACTCAAGGCATAAGGAATACCGGCGTTTTTCGCGGCTCGCGCCATGGCATTGTCTGCATCGCGGCCGACCACGGCAGAGGCTCCCATGGGGGCGATCATGAACGGGCTGTTATAGCGTCGCCCGAAAAGGGTTATCTGCTGTGAGCATGTCGACACATCGCGAAGCACCCGCGGGATCATTTTAAGACGGGATAGAGCTTCCAGATTATGCTGCACCGTCGCACCATCATCCGCGCCGCCAGCGACATAGCCATAAATGGCGCGCGGCAGAAAGCTGCGAGCGACAGGGTCAAAATCGTTCAGATTGAGGATCTGGCGATGCGAGCGATCGAAAAAATTCAGCATGTTTCCTGCATCCTCGACGACGTAGACAGAGCGGTCGGGGCCTGTTTGCTGTCGGTCATGGGGAGGGGCGCAATTGGCCCTACGATAAAGAGATAGGACAGAGCTCCAAGCAATCCGAAAGCACCGGTCGTGCAAAGAGGAATGAGGAACGATCCGTGAGTAAGACTCACCATGAGGCCGGTGAAGCTTGCGATAATAATGCCTGCGATATTGGCCGCGCTGTTCTGCATGCCACCCAGTGTAGCGACGAGATCGGGACTGGGCGCGAGATCGGCGGGCAGGGACCAGATATTTGCCCCGGTAAAAGCAATCCCTCCGAATGAAACCGAGAGCAGGGCGATACATAGCCAGGTCTGGGTGACAAAGGCAGTCAGAGCGATAACCGAAGACAGGACGAGACCACCCACAAGGCAGGTTTTGCGCGATGCCGTAAGGCTCCATCCGGCGCGATACAGACGATCGGATGTCCATCCCCCGAGCCATGCTGCCGGAATGGCAACCACTCCCGGGATCATGCCAATCAGACCGAGATCCTTGAGAGAAAAGCCGTGCGCGCTCACGAGATAGCTCGGAAACCAGGTGGCGAAAAAATAGAACACGAAATTGGCGCAGAAGAAGCCGAGCATCATTCCCCATACGGTGCGGTGACGCAGTAATCTGCGCCAGCTTCCTGAACCGCCTTTCTGCTGAGCCGGCTGAGCATCCCTGAGAGTTTGCAAGGCGCTGGACGACATGCGAGGGTGACGATCGGGATCATGATAAAGCGCAAACCATACAGCCACCCACACGAGACCAAGCGCCCCCGCTGCTACGAAGGCAAGGCGCCAGCCCAGCCACGCTATCAGTAGCGCGACGATAGGCATGGACAGGGCAGAGCCAGCGCGCGAGCCGCTATCGAAGATACCTGCGGCAAGCCCGCGTTCCGACTTTGGAAACCAGAGAGAGGCGACTTTCGCATTGGCGGGATAGCTACCGGCTTCACTGATGCCCAGCGCAAGACGGAGCCCCAGAATACTGAACGGTCCCCGGACCAGTGCCGTCAAAGCGGTGCAGACAGACCACCATGTCACGGCAAAAGCATAGGCAGAGCGTACGCCGACCTTATCGACGATCATGCCGAAAGGAAGCTGCATGAAAGCATAGGTCCAGAAAAAGCCACCAAGGATCACACCCAGTACGGTGGGATCGATATGCAGTTCGCGCGCCATGAAAGGTGCGGCGATCGCGATTGTTGCCCTGTCGATATAATTGATCGTCGTTGCGGCAAAACAAAGGATGATCATCAACCAGCGTAGTCGGGGCATGATCCGTCTCCGGTCCGGTGGCAAAACAGGAGCCATGGCCTGCACAGCTCAACGAGCCGTGCAGGGGGCGGTACTCAGGCTTTTTTCGGGAGAATACGGCGCAGATAGTTGCGGTTGGTTGCGCTTACACTCAGTCCGTCACCGCCGTAATGCTCGACCAGAAAGGCGCTTTTGAACCCGTGGGCCAGAGCCATCTTGATGGCAGCCCGATAGCTGATGACGCCGAATTCAAGCGGTGCAGGAGCTGTCACGACCATGCCGGTGGTCGCATCTTCAGTGCGGTAGTAGTTCTTGACGTGCCAGTAACGCGCAAAAGGTGCGACCTTCTGCATCATGGATGCCCAGTGCTCGACCGGACGATGCAGCCGTACAAGGTTGCCCAGATCGGCATTGATGCCGACATTGGTGCAATCCACATCCTGCACGAAGCGCACCGCGCTGTCGGCCGTACCGAGATAGGTGTCTTCATACATTTCCAGAGACAGGCCGACGCCCACCTCCTGCGCATGGCGGGCCAGCTCCCGTATGCGGTCAACGGCCTGTTTCCATGTCGCTGGATCGTCAGGATTGACCGTTCCCTGTGCAGTCCAGAACCACAGGGCAGCCTTTTGCGGCGGTGTCAGGGGATAGAACAGGCCGAACGACACTTCCCCGATACCAAGACGTGCAGCCGTATCGATCACGCGATGACTATAGGCGAGATTTTCTTCGCCCTGTTCGGGGTCGATGACGGACCGGCGTGCGGTTGACAGGCCAGGCATGGTAAGCCCTGCCTCTTTCACCAGATCGGCAAAGATCTTCAGGCGGGCCTCAGGCAGATCGGCAAGCCTGATCCATGAATCGGTCGGGTCGATTTCCGTAAATCCGGCATCGGTTACCTCTGCCAGGGTGGCGGCCCATTGTTCGGGAGTCTGATCCTGTACGCTCGATCCGTCGGGAAGGATATTGGCGTACTGGATCATTGCGGCGGCAATGGGCCAGTTGGTGCGGTCGTACCGTGTGGACATGAATATCTCCTTTTGAGGGAAGATCTCCCGGGGCGCGCCGCCGCTCGACGTCACGAAGCAGTGCGCCTCGAGGGAACAGGAAGGGGATCAGTGCGCAGGCCGGTGGCTTTGATGGTTCGTCCTCGGCAGGAATGCTGCAATTGCGAGCCCAACGAGGCCCGAGAGGGCGACTGCGTAAAGCCCCGCAACCGGCGTTTCCCAGAGATGGGATGCCATGCTGCGTATATTGGGCGCGGCGAAGCCACCGAGATTGCCGAGCGCGTTGATGAGCGCAATCGCGCCTGCAGCCTGAACCCCCGTGAAATGCGCCAGCGGGAAATTCCAGAAGACGGCCTGAACAGTCACGACACCGGCAGCGGCAATGCACAGACCGGACACGGCGATCACCCCGGAATGCGCACTGGAAATCACCAGCCCGATTGCCGCAGCGGACAGGCAGACGAGCAGTCCCAGACGGGGGGCGTCATGTTTCTGCACGAGACGTGTGATGACGTAGGTAGAGAGGATGGCGAACGCCCAGGGGATGCCGCTTACTAGCCCGACGCGAAAGCCGATTTTTTCGTGCAGGATGGTCGAGACCTGTTCGGGCAGATAGAAGACCACGCCGTAACTTGCGATCTGCATCACCATATAAAGGGCAAGGAACTGCAGAAGCTTTGAAGAGTGCAGCAATGCTCCCAGCCTGGCGCCATGATGGCCAGCGCCCTCCTTGGCCTCGGCTTCTCGGGCCAGAATGGAGGAAAGCGTGGATTTTTCATCATCCGTCAGCCAGCCCACATCCTGGGGTCTGTCAGGCAGAACGAACCAGGTCGCGATCCCCATGGCAACGGCGAGACCGCCTTCGAGCAGGAACATCCACTGCCATCCGGCGAGTCCGAATATGCCGTCGAGATTGAACAGCGCACCCGAGAGCGGGTTGCCGAAGGTCATGGCAAGCGGATAGCCGAAATAGAACACGCCCAGCACGCGGGTACGCTCCTTTTCCGGAAACCAGAAGGTCAGGTAGAGCATGATCCCGGGAAAGAACCCGGCCTCTGCAATGCCGAGCAGAGTGCGAAGCAGGACGAAGGACACATTGCCCTGGGTGAACATCATGGCTGCGGAGACAAGGCCCCAGCTGACCATGATACGCGCCATCCACTTCCTCGCCCCGACGCGGTAAAGAATGAGGTTGCTCGGTATTTCGAACAGCGCGTAGCCGATAAAAAACACGCCAGCGCCGAACGCAAACATGGTGTCGGATACGCCCATATCGGTATGCAGAGCCTGTTTGGCCGAGCCGATATTCGAGCGATCCAGAAAAGCCACGATATACATGAGGATCAGAAAGGGCAGCAGCTTGGCAAACGCCTTGCCTGTCGCGCTGGCCCTCAGAGCGTCTGTTGTCGACTGGTGCTTTTTCTGATCGTAGCGATCGGAATGTGGGGTGGCCGGGGTCATGATGCTTATGCTCCTCACGCCTGCCCCGGTCCCTGTCGTCCGGAGCATTGAGGTGATCGGGCTTGGTAGATCAGGCGATACGGCCGCCGAGTTCGTCTTCGATATGCGCCTGGATGATCGCATCGAAGCTCTGTTCGGTGGTGAAACCGAGTGCGAGGGCCCGCTGCGGGTCGAACGCGCGCGCCCAGCCTGCAACGATGCGGGCGATTGCCTCATCGGGCTCACGCCGTATGAGCGCGACGGCCCTGTCGCCAGCGACCCTTCGCAGAGCGGCGATCTGTTCTCCCACCGTGAGCGAGAGGGCAGGCATGGACAGGTTGGGTCGCTCGCCGAGCTGGTCGAGATCGAGCGTTGCGGCATGGCGAAGGAACTGGACGGCAGAGCGTGGGCTGGTCATCCAGTGGCGTGTCGTATCCGGCACCGGGAGGACGGCTTCCAGCCCGACGAGCGGCTCACGTATGATGCCTGAGAAGAAGCCCGACGCGGCGCGGTTCGGTTTGCCGGGTCTGACGCATATGGTTGGCAGGCGCAGGCCGATGCCGTCGAAAATGCCGCGACGGCGATAATCGGCCAGTAGAAGCTCGCATATGGCTTTTTGCGTGCCATAGCTGGTTTGCGGGGTCAGGATGTAATCGTCGGGAATGACCTCGGGAAAATCTCCGCCGAACACGGCATTGGATGAGGCAAAGACCATGCGCGGCTTCCAGTTTTCTCGGGCGCCATGATGACGGATAGCCTCGAACAGCGAGCGTGTCCCGTCGAGGTTGACGCTATAACCCTTGTCGAAATCGGCTTCTGCCTCGCCCGATACGATGGCTGCCAGATGGAAGATGATATCCGGTCGTCCGCTGAGCAGACGGTCTGCCGCGCCCGGCTGGGTAAGGTCGCAGGTCATGGTTTCGCAGGGACCGTCAAACCCTGTGGGTACGGCCGGTGCGACGACATCTGCCAGCGTCAGGCGGGTGGGAGCCTGTCCGCCGGAGAGCGGTGTTTTCACCAGACTCTCGGCAAATTTTCGCCCGATCATGCCTGCTGCGCCGAGTATGAGGATATGCATCGCGTTCATCCTTCCCATCGGAAAATCCGAAAATCAGATGAACGGAACCTATCCGAAAGTTAATGCTCGGCTAGATGCAAGATTGAACCGGGCGATCAGGATTTACAATCGCCTGCTGTTCGAGCGCGCTGAACACAAGCTGTGCCGCAGGTGTAAGGGGGCGATCGGGAAGACTGATCAGCGAATAGGCACCCAGGAAATCCGGCACCGGCACCGAAAGCCGCCGGATCATGCCCGCAGTTTCGTAATGCTGGCTCACACTGCACGGGATCACAGCCAGCAAGCGCGAATGGATAAGAAGATCGATCGTCGCAAACATCGAGGAGGCCTCGATAGGATGCGCGGGCAGGGGCAGCAGGGCGATGGTGAAAGCCGCCTCCACGGCACGTCTCATCGGGCTGGGCGCTGTCTGGAGAATCCATTTTTCACTCGCGACATCGTGCAGGGTAAGCGTGCCCGGATCGGAAAGAGGGTTATGGCAGCTCGTCACGACGCAAAGAGGCTCCTGCCCCAGATCGCGGCAATCCAGTGCGGTGGGGCCGAGCAGACCGCGCGCCCGGCCGATCACGAAATCGAGCCGGCCGGATTCCATACCCAGCAAAAGCGTATCGCTCGTATCGATGGTCAGAGAAAGGCCGATACCCGGTTCGGTTTCGGCAATGCGTGCGAGTACGGGAGAAACGAGCTGCGGAAGGGCTGCGACGATGGAGCCGATGCGTACCGTCCCGAATGTCCCCTCCTGCATTGCGTTCATGTCGAGTTGCAGGCGGTCGATATCGTTAAGCATCAGCCGGGCATGGCGTGCGGCCAGAACGCCGCTGGGGGTCGGGAACACGCCTTGCGAGGAGCGTTCGAACAGCCGGGCATTCAGGGCATGTTCGACCTCCTGCAGCAGCTTCGATACGGAGGGCTGGGAGAGATTCATGCGCTCTGCCGCACGATGCAGATTATTTGTCGCCTCCAGCTCCAGAATGAGACGCAGATGACGCAGCTTGAGCCGGTTGAGCAGAGAATGCGCCATCAGAAAAGACCGCGCTCTTCGAAATAGCCGGGCCCCTTCATGTGCTGCCAGTCAGGATTGAGCATGAAGGCACTCCCTGATCAGCGAAAGCACGGTCTGTGCAGCGGGCGTCGCGGCGCGTTCCCTGGCGATGATGATTCCCCATGGGGCAACGTCGATCGCAAAATCGATAGGCAGTATCGCAATCTGGCCGATATCGGCCTGGAGCGCCGCAGCGGGAGCAGACAGAAGTGTCAGCGCGTGCGTGCGTGTGATGTAGGACAGGGTCATCATCCATGAATCGGATGAGACGAGGCGCGCAGGCAGGGTCAGGTCGCGCTCCTGGAACAGCTCTTCAAGACGCTGGCGCGAGCGACTGCCGCGACGCTGCAGGATCCATGGATAGGTGGCCAATGCTTCGAGCGTGTGCGGGCCGGATTGCGCCAGAGGATGATCGGGTGAGGCTGCGACGACCAGATGTTCGGCCGCGACTTCCTCATAGCTGACGATATGGGGTGAGGGGGCCACAGGGCGACGACCGAGCATGATATCGATCTGGCCATCTGTCAGCATCTGAAAAAGCGTGTCGCTTGGGCCACTGCGTATCTCAAGCTCGATTTCCGGATATTCGTCCTGCGCAATGCGCAGCATATCGACCAGAGACTGGATAACGGGACCGTCGATCGCGCCGATGGCCACATGGCCTATACGCCCGTCGACCAGTGCATTGAGTTCGACGCGGGTGCGCTCGAGTTCGTCAAGCATGACAAGGGCGTGGCGTGTCAGCACCTCGCCTGCAAAAGTCGGGATCATGCGTCGGCCTTCCAGTCTGAAGAGCCGTATCTTCATCAACTCCTCGAGATCGCCGATGAGCTTGGAGGCTGCAGGCTGGGCCATGCCGAGGCTTTCTGCCGCGGCGTGAAGCGTTGTGTGACGCGAGAATGCAGCCAGAAGCTGAAGATGGCGCAGTTTCAGGCGTGAGGCGATGAACCAGAATGGGCCGAGATGGGAATGCGCCATGGGTAATTTCATAGTCAAATGATTATGGATTGCGCCGATACGAGTATTGGACGCTCCCCTTTGAGGGTGAATATTTCTTCTCCCACGTCATCGCTGGGGCATCCCGTCTTCAGCGTCTATGAAAATGATCGTGAGGAGAAGTATCATGGCAGTCCAGACCATCAGAAGCGCAGCCGTGATTGGTGCCGGATATATGGGTGGCGGAATTGCCCAGAGCATGGCCGCTGCGGGCATGAAGGTCGTTCTGGCCGATATCTCACCCGAAGCGACACGCAAGGCGCTGGAGCGTTTGCTGGGTGAGGCGCGCGCTTTCGAGGATCAGGGTCTGGTGCCGGCAGGCAGCTATGACCGGATCATGACCAATCTCAGTACAGCCCCGTCGATCGAGGAGGCTGTGCGTGATGCCGATTTCATCGAGGAAGCCGTTTTCGAGCGTGAGGACGTCAAGAAAGACGTTCTCGGGCGTATCAGCGCCGCCGCCCGCCCCGATGCCATTATCGGCACGAACACCTCGACCATTCCCGTTCATGTGCTGGCGCCCTTTGTCACCGGACGAGAGCGGTTTCTGACCGTGCATTTCAGCAATCCGGCCCCGTTCATTCCGGGTGTCGAACTGGTTTCAGGTGTCGAAACCACAAAACAGGTCGTTGCGACGGTCAAGGAGATGCTCGGTCGTGTGAACCGGCAATCGGCCGAGGTTGCGGACCGACCGACATTCGTTCTGAACCGTCTGCAATATGCCCTGTTCAAGGAAGCCAATACGATCGTCGAAGAGGGGATCGCGACCCCACAGGATGTCGATACGATCGTGAGATCGACTTTCGGCTTTCGGCTGCCGTTTTTCGGACCCTTTGCCATCGCGGATATGGCGGGACTTGAAGTCTATGTGAATGGTTTCGTCACGGCAGAGAATGCGTTCGGTGAGCGCATGTCCTGCCCCGATACGGTCAAACGGCTCGTAGCGGAGGGAAAACATGGCGTGAAAAACGGCGCAGGCTATTATGGATCCTATACGCCCGGGCAGGCGGAAGCCCTCGTGGCCTATCGCAACAAGGCCTATGCCAGGATGGCCGATCTGCTGCGCGAACTCGGCCCTTCGCCGCTAGAGACAAAATAGGAACATGCAGACAGTATCGAGTGGACGGAGAAGGTCGTTCGCGACCTTCTCCGTCAAATAGAGATATCCTGACGGGGTGTTTTGTCGGCAGGCGGGATTATGTGGCAGGAGGGCAGATGGCAACGCGCTCAGACTGTGCCACTATATTGAGCGACTGGACTGGATTACCCGACGCAATCGGTCCGGTTTGATTATTCGCTTCAGCACTATTTTTCAATATTATTTACGTATTATCATGGTAATTTACCGTATACTTTAAACTATTCGATAAAAACGATTTCACTATCCCGGCCAAAAACTACGAGTTTACATTCCGCTACAGAAGGATCTAAATGAAGCGTCTTTCATGTGGGTGGAACAAGGCTGTAATCTTATGTCCGGTCGGCTGACCTTGCTCCAGTACCCATGCTGAACGAAGCGACCACCCGTCGCGCGGTGCTACGCAGGCATGTCCATGATGCGCATGAACAGCTCGATGCGCTTATAGGCGATCTTGAAACATGCGGCGATTATCTGCGCTATGTGCGCGGTATCGCGGCTTTTCGTATTGCGGCTGAACAAGCATTGCGTGCCGTTGCGTATCCCGACTGGTTCGATGGCTGGAGACCGGTTTCCACAGTGTCTGCCCTGCAGGAGGATGTGCGCGTTCTTGGCGTGGTGGTGCCGGATATGCCCGCAATCGCGCCGCCGAACGGTGAATCCGCATTGCTTGGCATGCTTTATACGATAGAGGGCTCCGCTCTTGGGGCCAGGCTGATCGCACGCAGGGCGGGGACACTCGGTTTCGACAGCCGCAATGGTGCAGGTCATCTGGCGGTTCAGACTGGCGCCCCCGAGAACTGGCGCGCTTTCCTTGCCTTGCTCGAAAAGGCCCCTGTATTTGACGAAGACGAGGCAGGCTCTGCCGCCTCTGCTTTGTTCCGGCATGCACGCAGTGCCGTGAAGATGGCCGATCGTGCCAAGGAAGAACTACATGGCTGAGTTTGGTCAGGTCGATCTGACGAGTTGCGATCGCGAGCCCATCCATATTCCCGGCAGCATACAGCCTCATGGCTGCCTGATTACCTGTACGATCAGCGATTTCGTGGTTTTGCGTCACTCTGCCAATGCGCCTGAGATGCTGCGTCAGGAAACGCTTGGGATCGGGACCGACCTGATTGCGATGTTCGGTGCCGATATCGTTCACGATATACGCAACGGTCTGACGCTAAGCGTGACTCAAAGGCGCCCCGTCTTTTTGCTCAATCAGTCGCTTGGTCCCGATCTGAACTTCGATCTTGCGGTTCATATCGTCAATGGCGAGGTCATTCTCGAATGCGAGCCCGCGACATCGTCAACGCGCGCGACGAAATTCCTGACTCAGCTTCATGGCATGATGGACCGCGTTCGCAAGACGACCGATATCACGCGTCTGTTCGATGTCGTGACCATGCTTTTGCGCGGTCTGCTCGAATACGATCGTGTGATGGTCTATCGCTTTGCCGATGACTGGTCGGGCAAGGTCGTTTCCGAGGCACGGGCCCTGTCGCTGGAAAGCTTTTTGGGGCAGCATTTCCCGAGCGCGGATATCCCGGCACAAGCGCGGGAACTCTATCGCCGCTCCCCGATCCGCATGATCGGCGATGTCAAATACACGCCCGTCCCCATGATCGAGGGAGAAGGGCTGGGGCCGCTCGACATGTCGCTCGGGCAGTTGCGCAGCGTTTCGCCCATCCATTGCGAATATCTGACCAATATGGGCGTGCGCGCCTCGATGTCGATCTCGATCGTGATCGATGGCGCCCTCTGGGGCATGATTGCCTGTCATCACTATGCGCCGCGCATTCTGCCGATCGCAGAGCGCGCCGTCGTTCAGATGTTTTCGGAGTTCTTTGCGCTTCAGATCATCGTCATTCTCAAGACCACGCGTCTGCAGGTTGCAGAGCGGACCCATGGGCTGATCGAGAGCGTACTGCGTAATGCCGCTTCGGTTTCGGATATGCCTGCTTATCTGCGCAGTCAGATCAGTCGTCTCGCACCGCTGATCCAGTCCGATGGCATTGCTATCTGGATCGACAATGAATGGACCGCGCATGGTATTTCAGCGCCGCGTGACCTGCAGGACCGGTTTGTGGAGCTTGCGCGGAGCAAGGCCGGCACCCAGATCTGGCAATCGGATCATCTGGTCAAGGATCATCCCTGGATTGCAGACCATACGGCCCATGTTGCCGGCGTGCTTATCATCCCGATTTCGCCGCAGCCCGAGAATTACGTCTTTCTGTTCCGGCGCGAAATCGTCCAGACCATCAACTGGGGTGGCGATCCCAACAAGACCTATGAGCATGGCCCCCTTGGTCCTCGTCTGACGCCAAGGCAGAGTTTCGCGATCTGGAAAGAGCAGGTTCACGAACGTTGCCTGCCATGGTCGAGCTTCGATATCGAGGCAGCGGCCCAGCTGCGCTCTGCCTTGATCGAGGTAATGGGCGTCTATCACCAGCAGCAGCTTTCTGAGCGCGCGGATGCGGATCTCCGCCAGCGTATGCTGAATGAGGAGCTCAATCATCGCGTAAAGAACATTCTCGCTGTCGTTCAGTCCCTGATTGGCCGTCCAGTGGCCAAGGACAGGACGATCGAGGATTACGTCGAGATATTGCGTGGCCGCATCAAGGCGCTGGCGAGTGCCCATGATCAGGTGGCGCGTACCGATGGCGGCGGTCTGCTCCGTACGCTTCTTGAAGCCGAACTCGAACCCTATCGCCATCAACCCTCTGCCGTATCGCTCGAGGGTGACAATCTCTGGCTTTCCGGTCCGGCACTTTCCGTTGCAGCGCTTACATTGCATGAGCTGGCAACCAATGCCGCCAAATACGGGGCCTTGTCCGTTCCCGGCGGCAGGCTTCAAATACGGTGGTATCTCGATGACAGTCAGGAAAACTGGGTTCTTGAATGGACCGAGTCCGGCGGCCCTGCAGTCAGCGTACCCAAGGGGAGCGGTTTCGGCTCTATCCTGCTCGAACGGGCCATACCGCATGAACTCGGGGGAACGTCAGTACGCGAATTCCGTCCGGAGGGGCTCTTCATACAGTTGAGCTTCCCTGTGCGACACGCCGTTCAGGTCTCGGAAACGGTCGCTGTCGTGGAGGCAGAAGAAGAGCCCGTTGCGACGTCCGCCCAGACTGATCGTCTGCATGCTGCGCATGTTCTTCTGGTGGAGGATCAGCTTCTGATTGCGATGGAGGCGGAACAGGCTCTGAGCGCCTACGGTGTGCGTCATATACGCACTGTCTCATCGGTCTATGAGGCGATTCAGGCGATCAAGGAGCGCACACCCGATGTGGCTCTGCTGGATTTCAATCTGGGCAAGGAAAGCTCGCACGATGTGGCGACCCTGCTGCGAAAGAAGCAGATCCCGTTCATTTTCGCCACGGGCTATGCCGACCGCACGATGATTCCGCGTGAATTCAAGGATGTGCCGGTGCTGCGCAAGCCTTATTCCATCAAGAATGCCGTGCAGGAACTACTGAAAGTGCTCCCCGAATAACGGAAGGAGAGGGCGCTTCCATGCATGCCGATCGGGGGGCTCAAAAGACGGCTGTTTTTTTTGGTGTCGCTCAGCCGGGCGCCCCTTGCAGCCAGGGGAGCGGACCCTGATTTGCAGGGTGCTTTTCCGACATCGTTCAACGCGTCGAATTTCGATGCAAAATCCTTGAAAATCGGGCTTTCCGGGCGTTGTTGTTCTTGACTTGTTCTGGGTCAATGTCCATCTCGGAAGGATGAAAAAGACCCTCGCAGCAAGACTGGAAATTCTCTCCGATGCCGCAAAATACGATGCGTCCTGCGCATCGAGCGGCGCGCGCTCGAAGAAAAAACCGGGCGAAGAGGGGTTGGGCTCAAAAGCTCCGAACGGGATCTGTCACGCCTATACGCCAGATGGGCGGTGCATCTCGCTGCTCAAGATCCTGATGACCAATTTCTGCATTTATGACTGTGCCTACTGCATCAACCGCTCATCCTCCAAAATCGAGCGGACGCGCTTTACGGTCGAGGAAATCATCTGGATCACGCTAGAATTCTACCGCAGGAATTATATCGAAGGCCTTTTTCTGTCTTCTGGGGTCATACGCTCGTCGGATTACACGATGGAGGAAATGGTGCGCGTCGCGCGTGAGCTGCGCCTGACCCATCATTTCCATGGTTATATTCACCTCAAGACCATTCCCGATGCCGCGCCCCATCTGATTGAGGAGGCAGGGCTCTACGCAGATCGTCTGTCGATCAATGTAGAAATGCCGACCGATGCGGGGCTTGCTGCCTATGCTCCTGAAAAGGATGCGGGGCATATCCGGCAGAGCATGGGCAATCTGCGTCTGAAAATTCAGGAGGCAGGCGACCGCTCTCTCACGGGACGCAGACCGCCGCGTTTCGCGCCCGGTGGGCAAAGTACGCAGATGATCATCGGTGCCGATCAGTCTTCGGATCGCGATATCCTGCGCAGCAGTGCAGCCCTTTACTCGGGCTATGCCCTGCGGCGTGTCTATTATTCGGCCTTCAGCCCCATTCCGGATTCTTCGTTGGCTTTGCCTGCCCAGTCGCCTCCGCTTATTCGCGAGCACAGGCTCTATCAGGCCGACTGGATGGTGCGTTTCTACGGCTTCTCGTTCGAAGAGATCGTCGCGGAACGTCAGGACGGTATGCTCGATCTCGATCTCGACCCCAAGCTCGCCTGGGCGTTGCAGAACCGGGCACAATTCCCCCTCGACCTGAACCGGGCGAGCCGGGAAATGTTATTGCGTGTGCCCGGTCTCGGGCCGCGTAGCGTCGGAGCACTTCTCTCTGCCAGACGTCATCGCGTTATCCGGCTTGAAGATGTGGAGCGTCTCAACGTGTCCCTGCGCAAGATCAAACCCTTTGTCGTCACAGCGGACTGGTCGCCCGGGCGCATGATCGACCGGGAAAATCTGGCTGCTTCTTTCAGGCCGCAACCCAAGCAGCTTGCCTTGCTATGAGACGGATCGCCCTCCCTGAGGATGCCGATTTCGACGTCTGGCGCGCCGAGGCCAGGCGTGCCCTCGCGGGGGGAGAGCCGCCCGAGGCGCTGGACTGGGTCGTGTCCGATGCCGAGCAGGCTGAACTGTTTCTTCCATTCGAGAGCGAGGGCGCGCCAAATGCTGGGCCGTCTGCCGAGGCGGCTTCAGCTCCTGTGGGACATGTCACGAAGGCGGGACTGACCCTGCTGCGTACGATCCTGCGCTACCGCGATCCCGCACGTTTTGCGCTGGCTTATCGGCTGCTCTGGCGCATGCAGAGCGAACCGGCGCTGCTGGCGATTGCGACCGATCCCGACATACGCGATGCCACACGCATGGAGCACCAGATACGGCGCGACATGCACAAGATGAAAGCCTTCCTGCGTTTCAGTGAGGCGGAGGGAGACCGGGAAGGACGCAGACGGTTCGTCGCATGGTTCGAGCCCGATCATTTCATACTGGAAAGCGTCGCGCCGTTTTTTGCCGAACGTTTTTCGGATATGGACTGGCTTATTCTCACGCCCATCGGCTCGATCCTGTTCGAAGGCGGCAAACTGAGCTGCACGAGAACGCCGTGTGAGAAGCCGGACCTGCAGGACGATGTCGAGACGCTCTGGCACGGTTATTATCAGTCGATCTTCAATCCTGCGCGCATCAAGACCAAAGCCATGCGCTCGGAGATGCCCACGAAATACTGGAAGAACCTGCCGGAAACGCGTCTCATTCCCCAGATGCTGGCCAATGCGGAATCGCGTGTCGCGGCAATGGTGGCCTTGCAGAATGATGGGTCAGCACCAGGGTTCCATGAGCGCCATCAGGCAGAATGGACCAGACGGGCGCAGGAAACACGGCAGGCCCAGGATGCGCTCGAGGGCCTGCCTGCGCTGAACAATGCCCTGAAAACGTGCCAGCGCTGTACGCTTTGCCGTTACGCCACGCAGGTCGTGCCTGGAACCGGTCCGCAGAATGCTTCGCTCATGATGATCGGCGAGCAACCGGGCGATCAGGAAGATCTGCAAGGCAAGCCATTTGTCGGTCCTGCAGGCCAGGTGCTGGACCGGATACTTGAAGAAGTGGGGATAGACCGCGAGGCTGTGTTCCTGACCAATGCCGTCAAGCACTTCAAATTCGTATCCAAGGGCCGCAGACGCATTCACCAGACGCCGGACCGTACCGAGATCGTGGCCTGTTCCTCATGGCTGGAGCAGGAAATCGCGCTCGTGAAACCGCGTCTGATCGTGACGCTGGGCGCAACGGCGCTTCAGGCGCTGGAGGGGCGTGTAACCCGACTGGGTGTCACAAGGGGGCACATTCGTGAGGGGAGCGACCGTCGCCCCCCGAGCCTTGCGACCATTCATCCGTCCTATCTCCTGCGTCTGCCCGATCCGCAACGTGCGCGAGAAGAAGAGCAGCGTTTCAAACAGGAACTGACGATTGCCAGGGACTGGCTAGCCGCCAGCTGATCACCGGCCCGAACTTTGCGCAGAGCATGCGAGAGGACGCTAATTTCTCGTTTCTGTGAGACGATGCCTCTCGCATGATGCGCTTGTTTCAGTCTGTCGTTTCGGTCATCCACACCGCCGCATTGGCTGGCAGCTGCCCCGGTTCCTCCATGGGGAGGCTAGAGAGCAGAATCTTACCGTCGGGTAGCGAGATGGGTTTATCGCCACAATTGAGCACGACCCTGATGCCGCTATTCAAAAACTCAACCACATGATCGCGGGGCTCCGCCCAGTGTAGTGCCCCTGTACCAAGTCCGTGTTTTTTGCGTGCGGCGAGGAGTGCGCGATAAAGCGCGAGCGTGGAATCGGGATCTTTTTCCTCTACCGAGACAGCGTAGTTTTTATACTGCGCGGGCTGAGGCAGCCAGAGTTCGCCCGTGTCGTTGAAACCGAGCGATGGCCCCTTGTCGCTCCAGGGCATGGGAATGCGACAACCGTCACGGCCGATTTCTTCTCCGTCAGTGCGGAAAAACGCAGGGTCCTGACGGTATTTCCTATCGAGCGTCGTATGATCGGGCAGTCCAAGCTCTTCACCTTGATAAAGCGTGACCGAGCCCGGTAGACCCAGCGTCATGAAAATCACGGCGCGTGCGCGGCGCAGTCCGAGGGCTTCATCGGGCTGCTCGTGCGCGGCATCGATGCCCTGAGGGCGGGCCCCAGCATCCTTGAGGCCAAGTCGTGAGGCGTGACGAACGGAATCGTGGTTCGACATGACCCAGGCTGTGGTCGCGCCGACTTCATGCATGGCCTTCAGTGAGTCGGTAATGATCTTGCGGTATTTGTCGGCATTCCAGCGGCAGAGGAGATAATCGAAATTGAAGGTCTGCTGCATTTCATCGGGGCGAACATAGCGTGCCAGTCGTGAGAGCGGCTTGACCCAGGCCTCGGCGACAAGCATCCGGTCGCCGGGATAACTGGCAAGAAGCCTGTGCCAGCTCCGGTAGATCTCGTGCACGCCATCGCGATCCCACATTGGCGCATCGCTCGGCGTCTTGTCGTCATCCTCGCCAACCATTGTGGCGCGTTCGGTACAGGGCGGCAGGCCCTTTTCCTTGATCAGGCCGTGAGCGACATCGATACGAAAGCCGTCCACGCCGCGGTCGAGCCAGAAACGAAGAACGGACTCGAACTCGGTCCGGACTTCAGGATTGTCCCAGTTCAGGTCGGGCTGGCAGCTATCGAAAAGATGCAGATACCACTGTCGCGACTTGCCATCCTGACGCTCGGCCTCGCGCGTCCAGGCACTCCCCCCGAAAACGCTTTTCCAGTTATTGGGAGGTTCGTTGCCCTGCTCGCCTTTGCCGTCGCGGAATATGTAGCGCGCGCGCGAGGTACTCCCCGGCTCTGAAGCCATGGCTTCCTTGAACCAGACATGCTGATCGGAGGTATGGTTGGGGACCATATCGGCGATGATGCGCAGGCCGTGCTCATGGGCATCGCGTATCAGGGTTTCGTAATCGTCTACTGTGCCGAAAAGAGGGTCGATCTTGCGGTAGTCCGATATGTCATAGCCAGCATCGCCCTGCGGCGACTGAAAACAGGGCGAGATCCACAGGGCGTCCACGCCGAGTTTTTCAAGATAAGGCAGGTGATCGATGATACCGGGCAGATCGCCGATACCGTCGCCATTCGAATCTGCAAAAGAGCGTGGATAGACCTGATAGATGACAGCGTCTTTCCACCAGACTGGGTGCGAACCGTTCTGTGCCATAGCTCTGCTTTCCATGAGATGCATTCAGCACAACACGGGGCAGGGGTATGAGTTGGGCGCGGTCACACTAAATTGCGATGACGCCCGGGGTGCGGGAAGTCGGGACGATGGGGCGACGTCGGGCGAAAGCATGGACAGGGATTGCGAAAGAGGCGGTGACCCTCATGGCGAGGCTCTCAGGTCTTTTCCACCCCCAAGAAAATGGGTCGGGTAGGAAAATGGGTCGGGCAGGAAACGTGTATCGGGGCCGCAAGGCCCCGATACCGTGATCCTATTTCTGGTAACCGGCCTGACGGATAACGCGGTTGGTCGCGGTATTGGCGGCCGAGAGTCCTGCATCGACACTGGTCGATCCCGCCAGAATGGAGGCGATGGTCTGTCCTACCTGTGTTCCGATGCCCTGGAACGGGGTGATGTCGACGAACTGCGCGCCGACATAAGGCCGCGGCTGTGCTGTCTGACCCGACGGGTTCGAGCTTTCGATGGCTTTCAGCACGAAGGACGAGAAGGGCGCGACTTTCTGGTAGTCGGGCGACTGATAGGAAGAGCTTCGCGTGCCTGGCGGAATATTGACCCAGCCATCTGTCTTGGCAACGAGC
The DNA here is from genome assembly GCF_024054035.1 of Asaia lannensis NBRC 102526. Classification (GTDB taxonomy): domain Bacteria; phylum Pseudomonadota; class Alphaproteobacteria; order Acetobacterales; family Acetobacteraceae; genus Asaia; species Asaia lannensis. Next base: position 416,696 of record NZ_JAMXQU010000003.1, on the reverse strand, counting down.
TGGATATAGTCCTTGGACGTCGCCCACTGAATGAAGGTACTGGCGGCTTCAGCGTGGGTGGACGATGCCGGGATGGCGAGATTCCATGACCAGAGCCAGGTGGGGCCGCCTTTGAAGTTGCCTGTGGGCAGCGAGGCGAAACCGACCTTGTCGGCAACCGAGCTTTGTTTGGGATCGAACACCGTACCAGCCGCGCTGGTGGCATCGACCCAGATGGCGCAATGGCCTGTCGCAAACAGGGAAAGGTTTTCGTTAAAGCCGTTGGCGCTGGCACCGGGCGGCCCGAACTGCTTGAGAATGGAGCTGTAATAGCTGATGGCGTTATGCCAGGCGGGCGTGGTGAGTGCTGGCTTCCAGCTCATGTCGAACCACTGACCGCCAAAGCTGGTAACCATGGTGGTCACAATGGTCATGTTCTCACCCCAGCCCGGCTTGCCGCGCAGACAGATGCCGTAGGTGTCGGTCGATTTGTCGGTCGTCTTGGCAGCAAAATCACGTATCTGGTCCCAGCTTGGCGTCTCCGGCATAGTGAGACCGGCCTTGGCGAACAGGTCCTTGCGATAAAGCGTCATCACGCTTTCAGCATAAAAGGGCAGGGCGTAGATCTTGCCCTCATAGCTGACGCTCTCGCGCACAGGAGCGATAATGTCGTTGACGTCATAGGCGGCAGACAGATTGTCGAATTTGTACAGCCAGCCCTGCTTGGCCCAGAGGGGCACTTCGTAATTGCCGATGGTGAGAATATCGAACTGACCCGCATGGGTGGCGATATCGGTCGTGACGCGCTGGCGCAGCACGTTTTCCTCGAGCGTCACCCAGTTGAGATGGATATCCGGGTGGGCCTTCTCGAATACGCTGGACAGTTTGCGCATCTCGATCATCTGCACGTTGTTCACGGTCGCGATCGTGAGCGTCGTGTCGGCTTTGGCCTGGGCGCCTAGCCCGAGCCCGAAGGCAACACTGGCCAGAAGCAGGGATTTCTTCATTGGGGCTGTCCTTGGAAAAGCGCCGATCCGTAATCGGCACGGTACTCTGGGGCGGGGAAGGCGGATCGGGCAGGGCCTGACAACGCCTTATCGAACGACGTCACACACGGCGCGTGGGCACGATGCCGTGAGAGCGACGTGTCAGAAGAGTTAAATGTAACAGAGCGGATATTGACGATGGCACTGCGGTCGAGCCCTGCTCTCCACAGCGTGCGGCAACAGGGGTCGACAGTCCCTGTGACAGCCCTGGCGGGAGTGGAGAAATCTGGGTTGCACGACATTTGCCAATCCGGTTCCTGACACGACGCTTTCTGGGGAATGCGTGTCATGAAGCTGGCATTCTTTCCGATACTTAACAAGAAGATGACACAGTCGTAACGTGAACGTGTTGGATTATGGGAGCGCGAGCGTGAACACCCGTCAAACGCCCTCCCTTCCTGAGCAATGACGGGTAGAGCTTCTGTAACAATCCATACACTCTGTAGTGCTTTGGCCCACGTTTTCCGCATTCTTCTTGCTAGGGATTGGTCATGGGTATCGCTCTAGATCCCTTTGCAAATATAGGAAGAAGACGAGCATGATCTCGAAAAAGACATTCTGCATGTTGGCCTTCGCAGCCGCCCCTTCTTTCATGGCGATTGCCAATGCCCATCCGCCCGTTCCGGGTCCTGTCGGTCCCGTGCCGCCTATGGGCCATATGGGGCCGATGATGCCGCCGCCGCTCATGGGTATGCTGCGCGGCGTGGACCTGACCAAGGAGCAGCGCGAAAAGCTTCATGCACTCATGCACAGCCATCGTCAGGAACGTCGCGATGCCATGCATCAGCGCCGCGATCTCGATAACCAGATTGGCGCATTGCTTCTGGCGAAGGGGCCAGTCGACAAGGCCAAGCTCGATGGTCTGGTCAAACAGAAGGAAGCGCTCAATGCGAAGGATGAAGAGGCGATGGCTGCCGATGCCGTGGCAATCCACGATATCCTGACGCCCGAGCAGCTCGACAAGGCACGCGCGACGCAGGACAAGCTCGACGCGCTTGAAGGGCAGATACGCGACCTGCTTCGCCCTCCTCATGCAAAGGGTGCTGCGGACAAGGACGACGACGACGCCCCCTGATTGGGTGTTCTGACTCCCGACGCTGGGGTTACGTGTTCTGAAGCGGCCTGCTGCGGTCAGCACCGCGGGCAGGCCGGGCGTAACCGCTGTGCGGATGGACCGACAGGAAGGGCAGGTGAGGCGTCAGGCAGCCTTGTCTGCCCTCTTGTCGTAATCACCGGTTCTCCCAAGGATCGGTACTCAGGGAGCGTTACGTGACGGCAGGGCGTTTTGCCTTGACAGATGCCGCTCACCTCTTTAGCTCCCTCTCCAGATTTGAAACGCCACCTCGCGAAGACTCGCGCAGTGGCGTCTTTCTGTTGCTTATAAGGGTTCAACGTGTTCGACACGCTTTCTGGCAAACTTTCCGGTGTATTTGAGGGTCTGTCCAAGCGCGGCAGGCTGTCCGAGGCCGATGTTGCCGAAGCCATGCGTGAAGTGCGTCTGGCCATGCTGGATGCCGACGTGGCGCTCCCCGTTGTGCGCGACTTCGTCAACAGGGTGAAGGAAAAGGCGGTCGGGACTGAAGTGCTGGAAAGCATTTCTCCCGGTCAAGCCGTTGCCAAGATCGTCAACGATGCGCTGATCGAGGCGCTAGGCGGTGCGGGCAATGTGCCGCTGAACCTTGCTGCTGCGGCGCCGGTGCCCGTCCTGATGGTCGGTCTGCAGGGCTCGGGCAAGACCACGACATCGGGCAAGATCGCGCTGCGCCTTCTCACCCGTGAGCGCAAGCGTGTGCTTCTGGCCTCGCTCGACGTGCAGCGCCCTGCCGCCCAGCTTCAGCTCCAGCAGCTTGCCGAGCGCGTCGGTGTGGGTTCGCTGCCCATTATCGCCGGACAGCAGCCTGTCGAGATCGCAAAGCGTGCAATCGAGACGGGTCGTCGCGAAGGCTATGACGTCGTCATTCTCGATACGGCAGGCCGTCTGTCGATCGACGAAGCGCTGATGCAGGAAGTGCGTGACGTTCGCGACGCGACGAACCCTGTCGAGACGCTGCTCGTGGTCGATGCCATGACGGGTCAGGATGCCGTGAATACGGCCCAGCGCTTCAACGAGGCGGTCGGTATCACCGGTGTCGTCATGACCCGTATGGATGGCGATGCACGCGGTGGTGCGGCTCTGTCCATGCGCGCCATTACGGGCGCGCCCATCAAGCTGGTGGGGCTGGGCGAGAAGCTCGAAGCGCTCGACGATTTCTATCCCGAGCGTGTGGCTGGTCGTATTCTCGGCCTTGGCGATATTGCCGGGCTGGTCGAAAAGGCCAGCGAGACGCTCGACCATGAAGAGAGCGAACGCGTCGCCAAGAAGATGATGGCGGGCAAGTTCGATCTCGACGACTACGCCTCGCAGATCCGACAGATCGGGAAGATGGGGTCGATCTCCGGCATTCTGGGCATGCTTCCCGGTATGGGCAAGCTCAAGGACAAGCTGGGCGACAAGGATCTCGATACCTCGATCTTCAAGCGTCATCAGGCCATCATTTCCTCGATGACCAAGGATGAGCGCAAGACGCCCTCGATCATCAAGGCCTCTCGCAAGAAGCGTATTGCTGCCGGTTCCGGCACGACGGTTCAGGAGGTCAACAAGTTGCTCAAGCAGTTCGACGACATGTCCACCATCATGAAGCGCATCAGCAAGATGGGCCTCGGTGGCATGAAGCAGATGCTTTCCGGTCTCATGTCGGGCGGTGCTCCCGGCGGGCGGCCCGGCGGTGGCTTTGGCGGCCCGCGTCGCTAACCCCATCCGGCATGATTTTTACAGTTTTTCGACTATCTGGAGTTAATCAATGAGCCTCAAGATCCGCCTTTCGCGCGCTGGTGCCAAGAAGCGTCCGTACTACCACATCGTGATTGCTGACAGCCGCAGCCCCCGCGATGGCCGTTTCATCGAGAAGGTTGGCGCGTACAACCCGATGCTGCCTTCCGATCATGCCGACCGCATCCGTCTGAACGACGAGCGCATCAAGCACTGGCTGTCGAACGGCGCGCAGGCGACCGATCGTGTTGCCCGCTTCCTCGGCAATGCCGGCCTGATGGAAAAGCCCGTTTACAACGAGCAGCCCAAGCAGTCCGCGCCGAAGAAGCGCGCTCAGGAGCGTGCAGCTGCCAAGGCCGCAGCCTGAGCCATAGACCAGGGATAGGCTTCAGCATTCCATGACAATCGCCAGCGCCCCCGGAGAAATCCATAAGGATATCCTGGTCGCAACCGTGGGCAGACCTCACGGCGTGCGTGGGCTCGTGCATCTTTTCGCGGCAACCGACGATCCGGCCTCGGTCGAGGAAATCGGTGTTCTGCACGACGAAAAGGGCCGTATCTGGCGTGCGGAATGGCAGGGTCACGGCATTGCGCGTCTCTTCGACGCGTCAGGTCGCGCCATTGCCGATCGCGATGAAGCCGCACGTCTCGTCAATCTCAAGCTGTTCGTCGAGCGGGATCGCCTGCCCGAAGCGGATGAGGACGAGTTCTATCATGCCGATCTGATCGGGCTGCGCGCCGAGACCGCTGAAGGTCAGGCGCTGGGTACGGTCGCGATCATCCATGATTACGGTGCTGGCGTCAGTCTGGAAATTTCGGGAGTCGGGCAGGATGGCAAGGGTCAGGATCTGATCGTGCCATTTACCCGTGCCTGTGTGCCTGAGATCGATTTCGATCGCGGGCTGGTCATCGTTGAACCGCCGCATGAGGTGGAAGTCGAGGGTGACCTGTCGGGCAAGGGCGATGTGGCGGTGCGTTCATGACCTGGCGCGCGGATATTCTCACCCTGTTTCCGGACATGTTTCCGGGGCCGCTGGGGTTCTCCCTGGCGGGACGGGCGCTTGAAGAAGGCGTCTGGTCGCTGGGTGTGCACGATCTGCGCGTTTTCGGTCGCGGGCGTCATCGCGCCGTGGATGACACGCCTTTCGGGGGCGGTGCGGGAATGGTGCTTCGGGCTGATGTGGTTGCCGAAGCGCTGGACTCGATCGAGGCCGAGGGGCGTCCGGTCATTTACCCGACGCCGCGTGGCGCACGCCTGACACAGGCGCAGTCGCGTGAGTTCGCGTCGGGTGACGGGGTTGTGGTGCTGTGCGGGCGCTTCGAGGGGGTCGATGAGCGTGTTCTGGAGCGACGGAATGTCGTGCAGATCTCGCTTGGCGATTTCGTGCTGTCGGGGGGGGAAATTCCTGCCTATGCGCTGCTCGATTCCTGCGTGCGCCTCCTGCCCGGTGTGATGGGGTCAGAGCTGAGCGATGCTGAAGAGAGCTTCGGTGACGGTCTGCTCGAATACCCGCATTACACCAAGCCAGCCTCATGGGATGGCATGGATGTGCCGGAAATTCTGCTTTCGGGGCATCATGCCGCGATTGCAGCCTGGCGGCATGAACAGGCCTGTGAGACCACGCGGACCAGACGCCCCGACCTCTGGGCGGCCTATGCTGAAGCCAAGACCAACAGATAAGATTTTTTGTTTTCTCGGAGAAGTAACATGAACATTGTCCAGCAGTATGAGGCGCGCGAAATCGAGCGTCTGACCGCCGCCCGTCCGGTTCCCGAATTCCAGGCCGGTGACACCGTGCGCGTCGGCGTGCGCGTTGTCGAAGGCACGCGTGAGCGCGTTCAGGCTTATGAAGGCGTTGTGATTGCCCGTTCCAACAAGGGCCTGAACAGCAACTTCACGGTTCGCAAGATTTCGAACGGTGAAGGCGTCGAGCGTATCTTCCCGCTCTACTCCCCCAGCATTGCCGAGATCGCTGTTGTCCGTCGCGGCAAGGTGCGTCGTGCAAAGCTGTACTATCTGCGTGAGCGTAGCGGTAAGTCGGCTCGTATTGCCGAGCGTCCCCGTGACACTGTGAAGACGGCTTCCTAAGTCAGGACAGTCGAAACCGGTTTATGAAAAAGGAGAGTACGGTGGCGCGAACATTGTTCGATAAGATCTGGGATGACCATGTGGTCGAACGCCTCCCGGACGGCACCTGCATCCTCTACATAGACCGGCACCTTCTCCATGAGGTGACAAGCCCGCAGGCTTTCGAAGGCCTGCGGATGTCCGGGCGCCGCTTGCGCCGCCCGGATGCGACGGTTGCCGTGGTCGATCACAACGTGCCGACCTCGGACCGCTCGCTGCCGATCGAGGAGCCGGAATCCCGTCTCCAGATCGAAACGCTGGAAAAGAATGTCGCCGAATTTGGCGTCCCCTATTTCAGGCTGCGCTCGAAAGACCAGGGGATCGTGCATGTGGTGGGGCCCGAACAGGGCATTTCCCTGCCTGGCATGACCATTGTCTGCGGTGACAGCCATACCTCGACCCACGGTGCGATGGGGGCTCTGGCCTTCGGTATCGGTACCTCCGAGGTCGAGCACGTCATGGCAACGCAGACCCTTCTGCAAAAGCCCGCCAAGAACATGCGTATCACCGTATCGGGCCAGGTCGGTCCCGGCGTGACGGCAAAAGACATCATGCTGGCAATCATCGGCAAGATCGGCACCGCAGGCGGTACCGGGCATGTGATGGAATTTGCCGGCGACGCCATCCGCGCGCTCGATATGGCCGGGCGCATGACGCTGTGCAACATGTCTATCGAAGCCGGTGCACGCGCGGGGCTGATCGCTCCCGACGAGACAACCTTTGCCTATGTCGAGGGCCGTCGCTTTGCGCCCAAAGGCGAGGATTTCGAAAAGGCCTGTGCCTATTGGCGCACGCTGGCTACCGATGAAGACGCGGTGTTCGATACCGAAGTCACGCTCGATGCGGCCTCGATCCAGCCCAATTTGACCTGGGGTACCAGCCCTGAAGACGTGATTGCCATCGACGGCATCGTGCCCGATCCGGCAAGCTGCAACGATCCGGCCCGTGCACGTCAGGTGCAGCGCATGCTCGATTATATGGGTCTCGAAGCCGGTCAGAAGATCGCCGGAACCAAGATCGACGTAGCGTTCATAGGGTCCTGCACCAATAGCCGCATCGAGGATCTGCGTTCGGCAGCCGCTATTGCCAAAGGCCGCCATGTGGCTCCGGGTGTGCGCGCCATGGTCGTGCCGGGTTCGGGTCATGTGAAAGCTGCCGCCGAGGCAGAGGGGCTGGATCAGATCTTCCGCGATGCCGGTTTCGAATGGCGTGAGGCGGGGTGCTCGATGTGTCTGGGCATGAATCCGGATAAACTGACTTCGGGCCAGCGTTGTGCCTCGACCTCGAACCGCAATTTCGAGGGCCGTCAGGGACCGGGCGGTCGCACACATCTGTGCTCGCCTGCTATGGCCGCGGCAGCGGCGGTGTCTGGTTGCTTCGTTGACGTGCGGGAGATGGCATGATGGACAAGTTCACGACACTCACTGCTATCGCGGCCCCCATGCCGGTCGAGAATATCGACACGGACCAGATCATTCCGGCACGCTTTCTCAAGACCATCCAGCGCAGCGGACTGGGCAAGAACGCCTTTGCCGCACAGCGCTATAACGAAGACGGGTCCGAGAAGCCCGAATTCGTGCTGAATCGCGAGCCCTATCGTCAGGCAGAAATCCTGATCACGCTGGATAATTTCGGCTGCGGGTCATCGCGTGAGCATGCGCCCTGGGCCCTGCTGGATTTCGGTATCCGCTGCGTGATTGCACCGAGCTTTGCAGATATCTTTTTCAATAACTGCTTCAAGAACGGCATTCTGCCAATCCGCCTGCCGCGCGACATCTGTGAGAGCCTCATGGAAGACGCGCAGATGGGGGCCAATGCCCGCATCACCATCGATCTGGAAAAGCAGGTCGTTCAGCGCCCGGACGGGAGCACCATCGCGTTCGAGGTCGATGCCTTTCGCAAGCACATGCTGATCGAGGGGCTCGACGATATCGGGCAGACGCTCCAGCATGACGGCGCGATCGCGTCCTTCGAGCAGAAGCGCCAGAGAGATGAGTCCTGGCGTCCCACCATCGTCATGGAGACGGTTTCGTGAGCCAGGCCCATAAGCTACTCGTTCTTCCCGGTGACGGGGTCGGCCCCGAAGTCATGCGCGAGGTCGTCAAGATCGCCAGCTGGCTGGACAAGGCCAAGGGCCTCAAGCTCGAAATGACCGAAGAACTCGTGGGCGGCGCATCGCTGGCCGTTCACGGCGTGCCGCTTCGCCCGGAAGTGGTGGATATGGCGAAAGAAGCCGATGCCGTGCTGTTCGGCTCGGTGGGCGATCCCAAATGGAGCTCGGTCGCGTTCGACAAGCGTCCGGAAGCGGCCATTCTCGGCCTGCGCCAGGAGCTTGAACTGTTCGCCAATCTGCGCCCGGCGCAGGTCTTTCCGCCACTGGTCAATGCCTCGTCGCTCAAGCCGGAACTCGTGGCCGGGCTCGACATCATGATCGTGCGTGAAACGGTGGGCGGCATTTATTTCGGTGAGCCGCGCGGTATCGAGACGCTGCCCGATGGCTCGCAGCGCGGGATCAACACCGAAGTCTATACGACATCGGAAATCGAACGCGTGGCTCGCGTGGCTTTCGAGCTTGCCCGTCTGCGCGACAATCGCGTGTGTTCGGTCGAGAAATGCAACGTGATGGAAAGCGGCCTGCTGTGGAAGCAGGTCGTGACCGCCTTGCACGAGCGCGAATACAGCGATGTGACACTCACCCATATGCTGGCCGATAACTGTGCCATGCAGCTGGTGCGCAACCCCAAGCAGTTCGATGTGATCGTGACCGGCAACCTGTTCGGCGATCTGCTTTCCGATCTGGCCTCCATGCTGACCGGATCGCTGGGCATGCTGCCTTCCGCTACGCTCGGCCCGGTGCAGGAAAGCGGCAAGCGTCATGCGCTTTATGAGCCTATTCACGGTTCCGCACCCGATATCGCAGGGCAGGGGATCGCCAACCCGCTGGCGCAGATCCTCTCATTCGCCATGCTGTTGCGCTACTCGCTCAACCGCGAGGCCGAGGCCGCTCTGATCGAAAAGGCCGTTTCGAATGTGCTCGCCAGCGGCTTGCGCACAGCCGATATCATGTCTGAAGGTATGAAGCGCGTCGGCACGGAAGAAATGGGTGCCGTCGTTCTTCAGGAAATGCAGAAGCTGGCCTGAACGCCAGCCGGAGGAAGATATGTCCCTGATCGCTGCCCGGCTTAACCGGATTTCTCCCAGCCAGACGATCGCCATCACGCAGAAAGCGCGGGCCCTGAAAGAAGCGGGGCGGGACATTATCAGCCTTTCCGCCGGCGAGCCCGATTTCGATACGCCGCAGAACGTCAAGCAGGCTGCCTGCGATGCCATCGCGCGCGGTGAAACGCGCTACACCGACGTGGCGGGCACCGCTGCCTTGCGCAAAGCGGTTGCTGCCTGGCTGAACCGTGATTTCGGCCTCGATTACAAAGCTGAGGAAATTGTCGTCTCTACCGGCGGCAAGCAGGTCATTTATGACGTATTCACAGCTACGCTCGATGCCGGCGATGAGGTTATCATCCCGGCACCGGCCTGGGTTTCCTATCCCGATATCGTGGCACTGGCCGATGGCACGCCTGTCATTGTGCAGACCAGGCCGGAAAACGGCTTTCGTCTCGATGCTGACGCCCTTCGCGCAGCGATTACGCCCAAAACCAAGTGGCTGGTGCTCAACTCGCCTTGTAATCCGACCGGCGCGGTCTATTCCGAAGCCGATCTGCGTGCGCTGTGCGACGTTCTGCTCGATCATCCGCGCATCTGGGTCCTGACCGACGATATCTATGCCAAGCTGGTCTATGACGGTCTGGTCAGCAAGACGCTGGTTCAGGTCGAGCCAAAACTGCGCGATCGCGTGGTGACCATGAATGGCGTGTCCAAAGCCTATGCCATGACCGGCTGGCGCATCGGCTTTTCGGCTGCGCCTGTGGAACTGACCAAGGCACTCATCAAGCTTCAGGGCCAGAGCACGAGCAATCCCTGCTCCATCGCTCAGGCTGCCGCGCTCGAAGCTGTGACAGGACCGCAGGATTTCATTGGCGAAATGGTATCCGTCTATCAGGGCCGTCGCGATCTGGTGCTGTCCATGCTGGCTCAGGCCCCGGGTCTGACCTGCACGCGGCCAGAGGGCGCATTTTATGTATTTCCCTCCATTGCGGGGCTGATCGGCAAGAAGACACCCTCGGGCAAGGTGATCGACAATGACGAGATCTTCGTCACCGAACTGCTTGAAGAGACGGGCGTAGCGGCTGTTCACGGCAGCGCCTTTCTGACGCCCGGTTATTTCCGTATTTCCTATGCCACCGACACCGAGAGCCTACGTGAGGCCTGCACGCGTATCCAGCGTTTCTGCGCTTCGCTGAGCTGACGATCATGAGCTTCCGTCTCGCCCGGCGCCTGCACGGCCTGCCTCAGCCTGCAACCATTGCCATGTCGGCCAAGGCACGCGCCCTGCGCGCAGCCGGTGTGGACGTGATTTCTCTTGCTCTGGGCGAGCCGGATTTTCCCTCGCCGCCCGAGGCGGTGGAAGCGGCCTATCAGGCGGGACTGCGCGGCGATACGAAATACCCACCCGTCGGCGGTCAGCCTGCGCTCAAGGCTGCCGTTGCAAAGAAATTCCTCGACGAAAACGGGCTCGTTTATGCCCCGGAGGAAATTCTCATCGGCAATGGTGGCAAGCAGCTTATCTACAATGCCTTTGCCGCTACCATCGATCCGGGCGACGAGGTGATCGTGCCCGTGCCTTACTGGGTGAGTTATCCGATTATCGCACAGATGATGGGCGGCATTCCGGTTCCTGTGCCCTGTCTCGAAAGCGACCGGTTTCGCCTCGGGGCCGAAGCCCTGCGCGAAGCCATCACTCCACGCACGCGTTGGCTTGTTCTCAATTTCCCCAATAACCCCAGTGGCGCCATTCTTGAGCGTGACGATCTCGAGGCCATTGCAGCGGTGTTGCGCGAAGCGCCACATGTGCTGGTCATGGCCGACGAGATTTACGAACATCTGACCTTCGATGGGCGCAGTCATGTCTCGCTGGCTTCTGTCGCGCCGGATCTCAAAGACCGCATCCTGACCATCAACGGTATGGCCAAGGCCTATGCCATGACGGGATGGCGCGTGGGATTCTGCGGCGGTCCCCAGCCGCTCATCAAGGCGATGACGAGCATACAGAGCAACGCCACGTCCGGCATTTGCACACTGGCTCAGGCTGGAGCGGTTGCAGCGTTACAAACGCCTCCCTCCCGACGCGATGCTATGCGCGATATCTATCAGAAGCGGCGCGATCTGGTCGTATCGGCGCTTCAGGGTATGCGCCATGTGACCTGCGCCATGCCAGAGGGAGCGTTCTATGCTTTTCCGGGCATTGCAGCTGCACTAGGGCGGGTCACGGCTGGCGGGCGCAGGCTCGGGAGCGATATCGACTTTGCCGAAGCCCTGCTGGACGAAGCTCATGTCAGCGTTGTGCCGGGAAGCGCGTTCGGTCAGCCGGGGCATATCAGGCTCTCCGTGGCTGCGTCGGACGAAGTCCTGCGCGAGGCCTGTGACCGGCTGTCGCGCTTTCTCGAGACGCTGCACTAGCCTGCTGCCTCGATCGGTTGGCCCGGTTTGCCGGTCCGATCGACCATCCCGCTCGGCTGCTTCGGTTGACGGCTCGGGTTGATCATTCTGACTGGCGTCGTCAGCGGCCATGACTCACGGGCAGGGCTGACTGGACGAAGCCAGGCCGGAATGCGACCATAAGGCATGATCACATCATTTCCTGATTTCAATACGCTCGATTTCCCTGCCCCCACGCGCGAAAGCCTCGACACGGCTTATGCCACCATTAACGAGGCACTCGATTCCGGCGACATCGCTTCGGCCCTGTCGCTTTTCGATGCGCAGCGCCGTGCCTATGAGTCCTGGTCAGCTCTTGTGGAGCTGCGTTTTTCACAGGACACGCGCAACACCGCTTATACTGAGGCGCGTGACTACGCCGACAAGCTGACCCCTTACGCCACAGGTCTGGAAACTGACGTCAAAAAGCGCCTTCTTGGCAGACGCGAGGAGGTGGCGCAGCATCTGGATGACCATGTGCTCGCCTTATGGGATGCCGATGTCACCACCTTTGATACGCGCATTGAGGCGATGCTGGCTGAGGAAGCGCGTCTCTCTGCGGAATACACGGCGCTTCTGGCGGCTGCGGAGATTCCCTTTCGCGGCGAGACCCATAACCTCTCCGGTCTGGAGCCTTTTCAGCAGGATCCGGATCGGCAAACCCGCCATGAGGCCGAGGCGGCAAAATGGGCCTTTTATGAGAGGAACGGCGAAGCGCTCGATCGTATTTTTGACGATCTGGTGCGTGTTCGCGTCGCCATGGCGCAGACGCTGGGTTTCGAGTCCTATGTCGAACTTGGTTATCGCCGTATGCGACGGACGGATTACTCGGCTGCGGATGTTGCGGGTTTCCGCGAGCGTATTGCCACGCATGTGACGCCTCTGGTTCAGGCTCTGCTTCAGCGCCGTCAGCTGGAAATGGGCTGGGAGAGCCTGAAAGCCTGGGATGAAGCGCTGGTCGATCCGAAAGGCAACCCTGGACCCGCCGGGGATTACGATCTGATGATCGAACGCGCTCGCGAGATGTTCGCTCGTCTCGATGAGAGTGGCGAGATGGCAGCGTTTTTCGGTGAAATGGTCGACAAAAACTATCTCGATCTGAAAAACCGTACCGGTAAGGCAGGGGGCGGGTTCTGCACGTCGTTCTCGACGCAGGGCACGCCTTTCATTTTTGCCAATTTCAACGGCACCCATGGCGATATCGGTGTTTTCACCCATGAAATGGGCCATGCTTTTCAGAACTGGAAGAGCCGTGGTTTCCCCGTGATCGACATGCTCTGGCCGACGATGGAAGGCGCGGAAATCCATTCGATGGGGCTGGAATTCCTGACCTGGCCGGAAATCGATCTGCTGGTGGAAGACGGTGCAGGCGAGCGCTATCGCCGCCTTCATCTGATCGAAAGTCTCTGCTTCCTGCCTTACGGTGCCTGTGTGGATCACTTCCAGCACGAGATCTATTCAACGCCCGGGATGACGGCGCAGGATAGACATGCCACCTGGCAACGTCTGGAAAAACAGTACATGCCATGGCGCGACTGGGGCGATCTGGCCTATCCGGCAAAGGGCGGACGCTGGCAGGCGCAGCGGCATATCTATGGGTCGCCCTTCTACTACATCGATTATACGCTGGCGCTCTGCGTGGCGCTTCAGATCTGGCTTATCGCCCAGGTCGATGCACCGCGCGCTTTCGATCTCTATCGCGAACTCTGCGAAGCAGGTGGAAGCAAGGCATTCTGCTCGCTCGTGCGTGGTGTGGGGCTGACAGTGCCTTTTGAAGAGGATGCTCTGGCCGAGATCGTGCATGAGGCCGAGCAGATGCTCATGATGTGACAGGCGGGGCAGAGCCCGCGCGACCGTGATCGGCCCGATAGTCGTGTTCTGCCCGGACCTGATTGCCGGGCAGAGGCGAGGGTCTCAGCCGCGACGATTCCACTTGTCGAGCAGGTCGAGCACGGCCTGGGTCGACATGGCGCGTGCATTGCCGAGCGTGTTGGCCCCGTCGGCGTTAAGGAGGGTATGACCGGGTGTCACGACCAGCACGGTCGGGACTTCGTGAATCGTTACGCCGAATTCCTTGGCGATATCCAGATTTTTGTCGATACGCCCGACATTGACCGGCACGACGACGAACTGCGATTCGAGCCACTGTGCCACTTCGGGCTGCTCGAAGATACCGGCAAGCATGCGACAGTCCGGGCACCAGTTTCCGCCGAAATCGATAAGCACCTTGCGCTTGGTGCGCGCTGCCGTGGCGAACGCCTCATCCACCTGCGTTCTGGCAAGCGCGACATCGGGATAGACGTCCTTCGCCGGGGTGATGACGACATCCTTGTCCAGAACCGGCGGGGCGGGGGGACCGCTCTGCGCGTGGGCGATATTCTGCGACAGGGCAGACGACGCGGCAGTCAGGGTCGACAGACCGAGGGCGAGCGATGTCAAAACGCCGAATTTGCGATGCAGCACGTGGCGGGCCTTTCCGGTAAACTGGCGGGCGAGACGTCAGAAGAACGACGTCTGAATGCACGATAAGCCGCCCTGGGGGTTGAAAACCTGACAGAGTATGAAATGTTCCCTCAAATCAGGGAATGCAAGAGAGTAATGCAAAGAGCATGAAACAGCGCAATACGGTCAGTGATTCGTCGGCAGAAGTATCGATTACCACGACCCTGCTCCGTACGATCGGGCTTGTCGGGCTGACGCTGGTTCTCGCCTGCCTTATGCGTTTCGTACCGTTCATGGCCCATGCGGTTCAGTATGTTGCCGGAACGTCGGCATGGGAATGGCTCTATGGCGTGTTCGGTATCGATTCGAGCCTTGGACGCGAACAGATGCTTCTGATCGGCATCATGGCGACGTGTTTCATTATGGCGCTGTGCCTGCAGACCGCGTTTGTTTATGTCGTTTCGCGTTTGCGTCGGTCTTCACGGTCGGGCCGCTGAACGAAAAATGCCAGCACCGCGAGGAGCAGCCACGACACGATCGTAAGGGTCCCGCCCCAAGGCGCCAGAAAGGCAAGGGATGGGCCATGCAGGGCGAGCATCGCGACGGGAATAACGAAAAGCAGCGTTCCTGCCGCCATGGGAAACGCCACCCAGCGCAGAACGGCTTGACCGCTCAGCGCGAGTCCCATCAGAGCCAGTCCGTGCCACATCAGCATTTCCACGCCGCGCGATAACATTCCCCTGCCGTTCGGTATGAAAGCGCTTTCGGGCAGATGGGCTGATAGTGCAGCCAGCACTACGCCGGTGCAGCCGCAAATGCCACTCAGGCACAGGATCAGGCGTTGCCATCTCATCATGGGCGGGACACTCTGTTTTCTTGCCGGATCGCATACCGGAATGGGGGTACTCTACCCTATTGCGGAACTTCGAACAGAAAGAGAGAGACATGAAATCTGGATATCTGGCTGGTTTTGCATTGCTGTCGCTTTGCGCCTGTACGCCTGCCTATCCCAAGCTGCCGCCTCTGCCAGAGAAGGCACCGCCATTTACGACGGCCGATGCGGCTTTTCTTCAGCAGGCCAACGAGCATGATCTGACGCAGATCGCCCTCGCGAAACTGACAGTCGACCATGCCCGTTCAGGCGACGTCAAAACGCTGGGTCAGGATGCCGCCAAGGATTACGATGCTCATCGTAAAACGCTGGCAGCACTTGCCAGCAAGCACGATCTGGCCCTGACGGACACAGTGCTGACGAGCGATCAGGCGATCGTCGATCGTCTGTCCAAGCTTCACGGCCCTGCTTTCGACAGGGCTTATGTGAAGGCGATGCGCGATGATGCCCAGGCCAATCAGGGCGCGATCGGGTCGGTCTTCACCAGCACCAAGGACAGCGACGTCAAATCTGCTGCGACAGGTCTGCAGAAGCTCGACCAGCGTTATATTTCCTCGGCCTATAGTTGGATGCCGCAGCTGAGCACGCGCAAGCATCGCAAGGGAGGCTGATCATGAGCCTGCGCCTCGACAGGATCGTGACACGTGGTGGCGATAAGGGCATGACGTCCCTTGGGGATGGCGATCGTGTCCGCAAAGACGATCCGCTGATCGAGGCGATGGGCACAGTCGATGAACTCAATGCGACGATCGGACTGCTGAGGCTGCATTGTGCAAAATGCGACGATCTGGCCCGCATCCAGCACATCCTGTTCGACCTTGGGGCTGTGTTATGCATACCTGAGCGCCAGGTTGCCGACAGTTTTGCAGAGAGCGATCTTATCTGGATCGAAACGATGCTTGGTAACATGCGTGAGCGTCAGGCTCGATTACGCAGTTTCGTATTGCCCGGGGGAAGTGCAGGAGCCAGCTGGGCCCATATGGCGCGCACGATCGCGAGGCGGGCAGAGCGACGTGTCGTCACGCTGGATCAGACACGCCTGGCTCCGGTCGTTGTCTTTCTGAATCGTCTCTCCGATTATTTTTTCGTGCTTGCGCGGCATCTCAATGATGACGGACGTGACGATATTTTATGGCAACGTCGGTCATGAAGAAGGGGGTGAATGCCCCTTCTGCTGCGGATTGCCGTTCTGTCACGTGTTTGCGAACGTGTGTAACGATTATTAACGAAGCAAAAAGAGTACGGGAGAGGTATTGTAAAACACTTGTCCGTGAAACATATACCAAATCATCGTATCGAGCCCTCCGTTACGGGTTTGTGGGCCCGACCGAATTCTTCCTTCTTTCTATAACTGAATTATACGGTTGTTAGCCTAATCACGATGTGGGCAAAACTCGGCGCATAATCATTGTGGTTTTAATTGCAGGTATTTGCAGGTTACGCTCACAATACGTGTCGCCTTTTACTGATAAACATGACGATTTACCAAGGTGACATGAGTAGGTGTTTCGTTTAGAAAAGTGACGAAACCTAAGGTTCAATCATCCCTGAAATGCTGGTTTACCGTTTGTTTGAAAATAACAAATCATCGATCTTCCATCGATAATACTTGTCTGCCGGATTAAATAAAGTGACCATGAGACCGGATTTGAATAGTCCAGAAGAACGTCCAGATACTGAAATCAGCGAAGATTCACTGCGGCTCGCGCTCGAGCGGCTAGGGGCCAAGCAGCCCCGCCGCTCGTCATCGCCGACGCAGTCCAAATCAGGCTCCGACCCGAGGCGCCGTCGCTTCGTGCAGGAGGGGCAGGTCGTTGTCGAGCATCATCAGACGTCCAGAGCATCCCAGCGCGTTGCCTCCGTTCAGAGCGACGATCAGGGTGAGGAAATTGCCCGTCTTCGCAACCTCCTCAAGCTGGAACAGAGACGGGCAGAGGATGCGCAGCGCGATCTGAACGATGCGCAGGTACAGCTGCGCACTCTGGAGACCCATCTCGTTCACGAGAAGCTTCACACCAAGGAAATCAAGGCGCGTTGCAGCGAAGTCGAACAGGCGCTGCTGGAGGCGCAGGTTCAGCTGGCACAGCTGCGCGAGGCCGCAGCTGACCGCAAAAGCGCAGTCTCGCAGGCGGGTGATGAGGGTGTCGAGGCTGCGGTCGTAAGACCCCGCCGCCCCGGCCGTCCGCCCAAACCGCGTCCGGTTGTGGAAATCTCGGAGGAACCCGAACCTATCCAGTGGTGGAAAGACTGAGAACGCGAAAGGCTTCGCTGTCGATTGTGGCCAAAGGTGACCCGCCGCTTTGGGCGAGGTCATTGTAATTCTGCTGGGATCGTCTCACCGGCGACGATCCCGCCCTTTTCTGTCGATTTATCGACGCGCAGCGGCCATACGCAGCTGTCTTGCAAACCAGACCATGCAGGACACGAAAACCACGATGCCGAGTATCTGCGCGACGCTTGCGCTGACGGAAAGCGCGAGAAGGGCACTATGGCCCGTTACGCCACTCAACACCGCGATCACGACACCGATCAGACTCTCTCCAACAATGAAGCCGGATGCGAGCATGGTCCCGGTGCTGTCGTCTCCATGGCTCTCGTTCTGTCGTGCCGTATCGAAAAGCCTGGCAATCACGGCACCTATGGCAATTGTCACTGAAACGTCGGCCGGAAGATAAATGCCCATACCCACAGCAAGGGGCGGCAGTGCCAGATTACGGAGCTTCAGAAGCCGGTCGATCACAATCAGGGCCACGCCAATTCCTGCCCCGATCAGGATCATGGACCAGTCGAGGTTGCGCAGCAGAATGCCGCGGGCGATGTCCACCATCAGGGCGGGCTGCGGGGCAGCCAGGGCGCGTGCCGGATCCATGTCCGTGCGTGGCAGGGCGCCCGCAAAGCCGTACGCCTGATACAGGATATCCAGCACGGGGGGGATGACCAGCGCCCCGACCACACAGCCGATCAGAAGCACGACTTCCTGCTTCCATGGTGAGGCACCGACAAGCTGCCCCGTTTTCAGATCCTGCAGATTATCGTTCGAAATCGCAGCCGATCCGGTCAGGGCTGTGAGCACGAACATGATATAGGCGATGGCGATATGCTGCTCATGGGCAGACAACGCATCGGGCACCAGATGCAGGGCCTCAAGGCCGAGAAGCGCCATGCAGAGTGTTACCACACTGATGATCGAGATGCCGGAAATGGGTGAAGACGATGACCCTATGATACCCGCCATGTACCCGCAGGCACTGGCCACCAGGAAGCCGATCAGCAGACAGGCGGCCAGGCCGAGCGCGAGCATGACGAGAAGCAGACCGTCATGGGGCGTGACTGGCCACAGAAACAGCGTGAACAACGCGCCCAGCCCCAGAACCAGTCCGGCGAGCAACGCATTCATCACCAAAGGGGGCAGATCGCGATCGCCGTCATCCAGCGTGTCACGGTGTGTGGAGGAGAACGCTTCGCGCAGTCCCTTCAACACAGGGCCGAGCAAGGCGCCTACAGTCCAGCAGGCGGCGACGGCAATGGTTCCTGCGCCCATGAAGCGCACCTTGTGCACCCAGAGCTCCGTTGCAAATGCAGCAGGAGAAACGCCGGCCGGGTGCGGCAGGAGAACCGTCAGCCAGGGTACCGCGACCCCCCAGCCGATCACGACGCCACCGAGCATGGCCAATCCGCCCGCAAGGCCTACGAGATAACCGGTGCCGATCAGGGCAAAGGAATAAGCGCCCTGCATTCTGAAAATTGCGGGGCCGAGGCTGAGAGTCAGGCTCCAGCCCTCTTGGATGACACGCAGTCCCGTGCTCAGAAACGTCACTGCAGCGGCCAGAACGCCACCGCGGATCAGGGCCTTGAGCGCTTGCTGGTTCCCCTCGGGCGAGGCGACACGCAGGATCTCGGCGCAGGCGACGCCTTCGGGGTAGGGGAGTGCGCTTCTTGTCACGAGGGCGCGCCTGAGCGGAATGGTAAAGAGTACGCCTGTGGCCCCGCCGAACAGCGTGATGAAAAAGCTCTGCCAGAATGGAAAGCCGCTCCAGAATCCGATCATGACCAGACCGGGTATGGTTGCAAACACGCAACTCAGCGTGCCGGCTGCTGAAGCCTGTGTCTGGACCAGATTGTTTTCGAGAATGCTGCTTCCACCGAGTGCGCGCAGCACCGCCATGGAAATGACCGTGGCAGGGATGGAGGAAGCGAAAGTCAGACCGATCTTGAGCCCCAGATAAACATTGGAGGCCGTGAAAACGACCGTGATCAAGGCGCCGAGAATGAGTCCTCTTATCGTTAATTCCCGGGTCGCCTGGATCATGCTGTCTCGCTGTGTCGATAACGTAAGGAAAAACTCCTACGACGAAGTGTCATGAAACGGAAGCGCCGGGAAAGAGATGAAGGCATAGGGGAGCGGGAGCGATCAGAAACGGAACACGAAATTCGACTGATAGTAGCTGCCGCTTTTGCCACCGGCCGCACGAACGCCGTCGGATCCGATGAAGCGGGCGCCATATTGCGTCCAGGTCAGATGACGGTTGAGCTGGAGCGTCAGCGAGGCCTGAGGCACGACACCGATCAGTCCGCCATGCACCCCGTTGAACGCATAGGCGCCCGACGGGCCGTAAATGACGTCATCGGTTGAGGCGCGCCACATGACCGGGCTTTTGAACTGGACGCTGAGCCAGTTGCGCGGCGTAAGGCGAATGACCGGCGACAGGCTGATCAGGTTGCTCGGCGCGATATAGGTTGTCGTATCGAGGTAATTGGTCTGCGGGTTGAAAGGCGCGATATAGGTGCCGACCGCGCCGGTATTGTTCTTCGAAGAGCCGCCCGAATAAAGATCGGCCTGGACGCCGACGAAAGGATGGAGAGGCGACGGGGTGTGACGATATCCCGCTATGGCATTGAAAGCATAGGCCGCGACCGAACGGGTCTGCCCTGTTCGGTCCAGCTCGAAACTGCCCCCCTGATACAGGCCGCCCACCGAGAATTCGAATGAGGGTGCGCCGCCATACCAGCGAAACCCGTAATCCTGCCGGGCAGTCGTGCCGTTGAGTGTGGTCCGGTTATAGGGCAGCGCTGCCGAACTCCCCCCAAGCCGGAATGCGATCAGAAAGACATCGAGAAACGAGGAGACGCGTTCTGCCCCGAGAGAAAAAGAAGGCGGCGCCCAGGTCAGATCGATCCCGTGCAGACGCGTACTCCAGTCGACGCGATCGTGAAACATCTTGTTGAAGGTGACGTTCGTCCCGACGAAATCATAGACATCGGCGCGCAGGCGGGGCCAGAAGGCGTAGCCGCGCACACCGTTCCAGGAGAGCGGAACGTTGGGCGTTTCACGATTATAGAGAATGTAGGACGGCGCATCGAGAAACTGCTGCCTGCCTACAATCACACCCGTTTTTGCGCCCATCAGTCTGGAGCGGAATTCCACAAAACCCTGCTGCAGGTCGAGACGCTTGCGATAGGTGGTATTGTAGCCGAACCCGCCCCATCCGGCGGCATCGCCATTCACGAGCTGGCCGAAAAACCGCACATGCTCGCCCAGATGCAGATCGGCGCCATACAGGTTGCGCACGGCAAAACGTCCCGACCCGGCAGGGCCGCGTGTGCCGAGAAAGGGTGCTTCTTCCGACCAGTTGCGCAGGCGTGTCTCGCCCGAAAAAGTAAGCCACCAGCGACCGCTGGCATTGAGCGGAATGAATTTGAGCGCATCGAACGGATCGTCATGGCGCTTTTTGTCGCGCAGGAATGACCAGTCTTCCGCCCAGGGGGCAATGCCATAGCGGCCGATCGGGCCGAACCCGGCAGACTCACCGTTTCCGCGTGTGAAGACACCCCAGTCGCCTTGCGTGCCATGAGGAGGCCGGTTCTGGAGCGGGGTGACCCGTCGAGGCTGCCCCACAGGCCCGGCATGAGGAAAGTTCTGGATTTCAGGGCGCGCCGTGCCATTGACCACCACATGCTCGTCCGCCGCTGTCGGATCGACACGAGCGGCTTTGGTGGGGGGCTCGCCCTGCGCTGTCGGGCCGGTCGCGATATCGCCTGCCATCACCCGGCAGGGTGAAGCGCCTGCAAGCAGGAGAACGACAGGCAGGGCAGGGGCGAGGCGCATGGCAGGACAGTCCGGAGGAAAAGGTTCCCCCAGACTATCGGTATAAAAACAAATTACAACGTGTTTCTATTATATAACGATATGAAGTCGTTGTTTAGTTCGTATGCGACGTGAATTTTGCCGGGCGGAGATGCGTCTGGTTGTAGTCGAGCTGTTCGCGTGTCAGCTGGAAACCCACCTTGAGGGCATAATTCGTCTGCTGCAGATCAGGCGAAGCCGGAACGTCGATAAAACGCACAGGCGTACGAAGGGAGACGGTCGACTGATTGCCAGCAAAGGAAACCGGAACCTCGAACTCCTTTTTGTCGATGATCTTTCCGTCATGCATGACCGCCACGAAATAGGGCAGGACGATATCCTTCCCATCGGAGGCCGGACCGCGCTCGACGGTAATCCCGAGGCTCAGCTTGGTACGGACGATCTTCTTGGGGCCGGCTTCGCAGTTGCCCGTCAGCCCGCTCATGCCGGCATGGGTCACGAGGCTGCCTGCATCGAGACCATGACCGTCATACTGATAGAAGTCGGCGGCCTGGCTCAGAATCTCGACGGGCGGACAGATGGGCGCAAAGGCGCTCTGCTCGTCCTGGTTGCAGGCCGTAAGGGCCATGCCCGCGCCGAGCACGGCGAGGAGGGGAAGGAACTGGCGGGCGGATCTGGTCATCAACAAGGCTCTTTGTCTATTCACCGGTGCGCAGTCCAGGCCCGGTATGGTATGAGAGTGACACGACGCCGAATGAAGATGCAATCGCGGGTTCGCAAACTGGCGCGGGCTTGCAAACTGGCAACGGGTTGCGTAGCTCCCATATGCAAGCCCATATCGCGACGTGATGCATTATTCGTCATGCGTGCTGCCTTGGGGCTTGTTCGCATATACCGCCTGCCGTGAGATTGGGGAACACCATGCCCGACACCTTGACCACTTCGCGCCCGCAAGAGACCTCGGAGCAGGCGTCCGGGGCACAAACGCTCCGCGTTCTTCTGGCCGGGCCCCGTGGCTTCTGTGCTGGCGTCGATCGTGCCATCCGCGTGGTGGAAGAAGCCATTCGCCGCTACGGCGCACCCGTCTATGTACGTCATGAAATCGTGCATAACCGTACCGTCGTTGAAAACCTTGAGGAACAGGGCGCGATCTTCGTCGAGGAGCTCGATGAGGTTCCTGCTGACGGTCATGTCGTGTTCTCTGCCCACGGCGTGCCGAAATCGGTGCCTGCCGAGGCACAGCGACGCAATCTGCTCTATCTGGATGCGACCTGTCCGCTGGTGTCCAAAGTGCATCGTGAGGCCGAGCGTCATTTCGCCGGAGGCGGTCCCGATGCCCGTCATATTCTCATGATCGGTCACGCGGGCCATCCCGAGGTTGTCGGCACCATGGGCCAGCTGCCCAACGGGGCCGTTACGCTGATCAACGATGCTGAAGAAGCCCGTACGGTACAGCCCGAAGACCCGTCCCGTCTCGCCTTCATCACCCAGACGACGCTGTCGGTCGACGATACCTCCGAGATCGTGGCGATCCTGCGTGAGCGTTTCCCGCTGATCGAAGGGCCGAAGAAGGAAGATATCTGCTACGCCACGACCAATCGTCAGGAAGCAGTCAAGGCCATTGCTCCCGAGAGCGATCTGGTGATCGTGATCGGCTCGCCCAATTCGTCCAACTCGCAGCGTCTGCGTGAAGTGGCCGAGCGCTCGGGTGCCAAGCGCGCGCTTCTGGTGCCTAAACTGGCCGCACTGGACTGGAGCGTGCTCGAAGGCGTTTCCACGGTTGGTATCACGGCAGGGGCCTCGGCACCTGAATCGCTGGTGCAGGAAATGGTGGATGCTCTTTCCACACGCTACAAGCTCGAAATCGAGGAGCGTATCGTGAAGAAGGAGAATGTCGCCTTCCGTCTGCCCAGCCCGCTCGGTGAGCCGGTCTGAAGGCTGAAGCGACGATCATGAACGCCTTGTTTCCCGCCTGACCCCATGGCGGTTTACACACCCATTCCGCAGGATACGCTTGAGGCGTTTCTTGCGGAATACGATCTTGGCCCGCTCAAACGGGTGGAGGGGATTGCCGAAGGTGTCGAGAACACCAACTACCTGATCGAAACCGAGCGGGAACGGGCAATCCTCACCATTTACGAAAAGCGCGTGCGCGAAGAGGAGCTGCCCTGGTTTCTGGGGCTTATGCAGCACCTTGCCCGTCATGGGCTGAAATGCCCGACGCCGGTCAAGGCACGCGACGGCGTTGCGCTGCGTCAGCTCATGGACAAGCCCGCAGCGATCACAACGTTTCTTGCGGGCAGACCGATCGGGACAATCACCGCGAGTGCCTGTTTCAGCCTCGGTCAGTCGCTCGCGCGCCTGCATCTTCTGGGTGAGGGGTTTCGCGCTGAGCGCCCCAACAGCCTTGGACCCCAATCCTGGCGTGCGCTTCTGGACTCGTGTCACGGCGCGGGCGACGCATTGCGTGAGGGGTTGACGGAAGAGCTGTCGGAAGCAATCACCTCGATCGTGGCTGCATGGCCGGAAAAATCCGCGCTGCCCGCAGGTCAGATTCACGCAGATCTCTTCCCGGACAATGTGTTTTTCGACAAGGGGAATGTTTCGGGGCTGATCGATTTCTATTTCGCCTGCACCGATCTCTACGCCTACGATCTGGCGATCTGTCTGAATGCCTGGTGCTTCGTGGATGAAAAAACACCCGATCCTGCGCTGATGGCAGGATTGATGGGGGGCTATCAGTCGATTCGACCCCTTTCTGCCGACGAGAAAGCTGCTTTGCCGGTTCTGGTTCAGGGAGCGGCAATACGTTTTTTGCTCACCCGTCTTTACGACTGGGTCAATACGCCGGCTGATGCTGTGGTGACGCGCAAGGATCCGCTTGCCTATCATCACCGGCTTCAGGCGTGGCGCAGCAATGCAAAGGAGCTGCTTCATGTCTGAAGAGGCAAAGCCCGACCTCCCGGAAGATGCACCCAGTGTTGAGATCTGGACCGATGGCGGATGCAGACCCAACCCCGGTCCGGGGGGGTGGGGCGTGCTCTTGTGCTCCATGGGGCACGAGCGCGAGTTATCGGGCGGGGAGCCCGAGACGACCAATAACCGCATGGAGCTGACCGCCGCCGCGGAAGCGCTTGAGGCACTCAAGCGCCCCTGTCATGTCACGCTTCACACCGATAGCGAATATCTGCGCAACGGCATTACGCGCTGGCACACGGGGTGGGTCAGACGGAACTGGCGTAATGCGGCAGGTGATCCGGTCAAGAATCTCGATCTCTGGCAGCGTATTCTCGCGGCTGAAAAGCGCCACAAGGTAACCTGGCTCTGGGTCAAAGGGCATAGCGGCGACGTGAATAACGAGCGTGTCGACCAGCTTGCGACAGCCGGCCGGGAGGCCATCGAACGGGGCTGATCGGGCGATAGGCCTGTCGGGTGCGGGCGTGCTTCGTCACCCGGCTATCATCGACACTCCCTGACTTGCCCCAGGGCCGGAGCGCTCACACGCTCAGGCAGATTCGATGGGCAATATCCGTTGCGTTATCGGCATCCTGCATCAGGCCGAGCAGCTTGAGTTCATCGACATATTGCTCGACCTGAACACGCAGGGCGTGATTCGTGACCGGATGGCTCGCAATCTCGCGGTCCAGCATACCTTTGGCGTCATCTGGCGCTTCGCCATCCTTGAGCCAGAGCTGCGCAAGTTCGTCGCGATGCGCAGGAAATTCGTGCTGCGCATCGTTCAGGGCGGCTGTTAACGCGGCGGCAAGCCCCGGATCGCGGGCGAGTGCTTTGGTCGCGATGCCGAGCGTCAGATCGATGCGCTCGCGCTCTGCCCCGGTCATGCTGTCGAGCATGTTCCAGCTGATGCCCTTCGTCTGCTGTAGAATACGCCAGCCCATCGGGTCGTGTACGGCAACCGCGTCCAGTTCACCGGCACGAAGCGCGTCGCCCATGTCATCTGCGGGAATGGCGACCCAGTGAACCGAATCGGTGGGGTGCAATCCGCGCCGTCTGAGCTGGATACTGACGAATCGTCTGTCGGCGCCCTCAAGGCTCACCACGCCTATTTTCTTGCCCGCAAGATCGGCGACCTTGTGCAGATGCAGGTCGCGGCGCACCAGAAGGCGATAACTCCCCCCCCTTATGCCGCATGTCAGTTTCGCAGGCAGTTCGTCGGCGTCATCCTGATAAAGGGTTGGAAGCCAGTCGAGCAGGGGCGCAAGAGCCGCATCGGCCCGCCCGTTGAGCACGGCATCGATGGCGCTGTTGCCGCCGCCTGCCTCGATGATTTCCACCTCAAGATCGTACCGGCCGAAAATACCCTGCTGGCATAGCCACAAAAGCGGATCGTAATCGGGCTCGGGCCAGGCAAGGCGGACGCGACGCTTCTTTCCGTCTGTCGCAATCTGTTTGCGATGGTGAAAAATATGGCGCGTTTGCAGGGCTGTAGCGAGAAGAATGCCCCCTGCACCCATGAGTAGAAGACGTCGGGAAGGCGCTGCCATGAGAAGAAAAACTCCATATGCAAAAAAAATGACAAAGGGGGGTTTACCCCAGGAAAAGCTTTCGCTAGATAGTGCCTCGCCGGTCCCGAATAGCTCAGTTGGTAGAGCAAGCGACTGTTAATCGCTGGGTCGTAGGTTCGAGTCCTACTTCGGGAGCCAGGCATTTTCCCTTGAAAATCATTCACCATCCGGCCTGATCGTATCGAGGCGATCCAGCGTCCACAGGCGCGGGAACATCCTGATCCAGAGCCCGGCGACAATGAGCGTGCCGATCCCGCCCATCACTACGGCGGCCTCCGTGCCGATAGCCGTTGCCAGCATGCCGCTCTCGAACTCACCCAGCTGATTGCTCGACCCGATGAACAGCATGTTCACAGCCGATACACGGCCGCGCATGCCATCAGGCGTGGCCAGCTGCGTCAGCGCACCGCGTACCACCACGCTCACCACGTCTGCTGCCCCCAGAACGGCCAGAGAGAGCACGGAGAGGGTGAGAGAGTGCGACAGACCGAACACGATGGTCGCAATGCCGAAAACACCCACCGATGCGAACATGATCGGCCCGGCATGGGATTTGAGCGGATAGCGCGCCAGAAAAAGCGACCCCAGCAAGGCGCCGATGGCGGGTGAGGCGCGCAGGATGCCGAGCCCTATCGGCCCGAGATGCAGAATATCATCGGCATAGACAGGCAGCATGGCTGTGGCCCCGCCGAGCAGCACAGCAAAAAGATCGAGCGAAATTGCGCCCAGAAGATCGCGACGGCGACGCAGAAACGCGATACCGCCGAAGAGCGATTCGAGACTCATGGGCGAGCGGCTGCCTGAATAGGGCTTGAGCCTGAGCAGCGAAGTCGAAACGAACGCAATGGCAAACCCCACAGCGCAGGTCAGGTAGCAGAAATCAGCCCCCAGACCGTAAAGCAGCCCGCCGAGAGACGGACCGATGATCGAGGCTGTCTGGAACAGCGAGGCCGAGAGTGCTGCGGCGCGCGGGAACTGGGCAGGGGTTGCGATGGAGGGCAGAAATGTCTGCTGGCAAGGGCCTTCGAAAGAACGCAGGGCTCCGAAACAGGCAACGAGCACATAAAGCGTCCAGGGCGCGAGCTGTCCCGTCATGGTGGCGAAGGCCATGAGAAGCGCCCCGCAGATCTCGATTGCCTGACAGATCTGCACGATGCGTTTGCGGTTGTAGCGATCCGCGACATGGCCCGAGATAAAGACGAGGACGAGCATGGGCAGGAACTGCGCCAGCCCGATGAGACCGAGCGCCGTGACGCTATGTGTCAGGGCGTAGGTCTGCCATGCAACGGCAACAGCAAGAACCTGAGAGGAGAGGGCGGATAGCGTGCGCCCGGCAAGGAAGGGACGCAGCCCGGCGATGTCGCGTAGCGCTTCGGAAGGCGTATCGGGAACGGAGGAGGTATTTTGAGGTTCTGGCATGGCGCGGCTACTATAAGCAGAGCCCGCGAGACAGGACCAGCGACGAGAGCCACGGAACCAGCGCCATGGGCATGTGAGCCTGTGACGTCACAAAACCCTTCTGGCAACAGGTATGAGCGCGGTCAGGCGCTACAGCGCTTGGGTGCGGCACAACATTTCAGGAGGCCCCCAAGGCCGTTCTTTTGCGACGCCCCTCCGGTATATCGGGGCATGCAGAGGCCGGACGGCGCCGCGCCTGCGTGGCCGATTGCATTTCGCGAAGCATACAGGCAGTTTTTCGACGATGAATGCACATCCAGATCTTACCTCCGACTCGTCTGGCCCAGAGGGCGCGATCGGCTCCAGCCAGCCCGATATACGCGTAGGGACGATCGCCTCAGCGCAGGAAGAGGGCGACAAGACGCTTCTCTGGATCGATTTCGGCGCACATCTGGGTGTCAGGAGAGCCACAATGGCGCTGGCAAAGCGTTACAAGGTCACTCAGCTGGTTGGCAGGCAAGTTTGTGCTGTGGTTAATCCCCGACTGCATACTACTACCGCTAATCAAGTGCTGGCACTTGGCATGCCGGATCGCTCGGGCGATCTGGTCCTGATCTGCCCGGATCACCGGGTGCCGGATGGAGGAAAACTGTTCTGATGGCTACCAACTACGCAACCGTCACCTGGGACCAGTTGCATCGCGATGCCCGTACCCTTGCTTCGGCCCTGATGGCACGCGGTGAATTCAAGGGGATCGTTGCCGTGACGCGCGGCGGGCTCATTCCGGCAGCCATCATCGCCCGCGAGCTGGATTGTCGTCTTGTCGAATCGATTTCGGTTATCAGCTACGCGGGCGAAAGCGCACAGGACCAGAGAGTGCCGCAAGTGGTCAAAGCCCCGGTTGCGGCTGGCGATGGCGAAGGCTTTCTGGTGATCGACGATCTGGTCGATTCCGGCGAGACGGCCAAGGTGGTGCGTGACGTGCTGCCGAAGGCGCATTTTGCCTGCCTTTACGCGAAGCCCAATGGCAAGCCCCATACGGATCAGTATGTCATGGAAGTGGCACAGGATACCTGGGTGCTCTTCCCGTGGGACACTGCACCGCTCTTCGTGCCGCCTCTGGCCCGTAACCTAGGATAATTCTTCAGTTTTTTCAAAGACGCATCTTTCACCCTATCGCGACTTGCGGTAGGGTCCGCGCGTTCGGGGCGTGGCGCAGCCTGGTAGCGCGCTTGTTTTGGGTACAAGAGGCCCCCGGTTCGAGTCCGGGCGCCCCGACCACCACCAAGGGTATGGCGATACGCGCCCTTAGCTCAGTTGGATAGAGCAACAGCCTTCTAAGCTGTGGGTCGCTGGTTCGAATCCAGCAGGGCGCGCCAGTCTTCAACCAGATCGTGACAGTCTTTGACCCCTGGGTGTTTCTGGCATCGGGCAACGAATCGCGTCATGGAGCTGAGGTCGTCTTGCGTGTGTGAACATGCTGGGAATATCCACGCCCGGTCATTCCTCGGCGAAAAAATCCTCGTCCAGTCGCTTGAACGCAATCGCGCGACTGATGCGCACGCCAACGCCATATTCGATCATCAATTCGGTAAGCCGCTCGCCGTCGATCAGAATGACACGTTGTGTCAGGTGTTTGACGTAATCGCGTGCCTGCGTGCTGAAGCCTGAGGTTGTGACGAACACACCCTTGGTAGCTCCATGTCCCACCAGACTACCGACAAAGGCCTGAACATCGGGGCGGCCGATGATGGCATCGGCATAGCGTTTGGCCTGAACGTAAACCCGGTCGAGACCCAGCTTGTCTTCGTTGATGACACCGTCCACACCGCCATCGCCCGAACGGCCAAGCTGTGTGGCGGCGCTCCGTTGCGAGCCGCCATAGCCCATGGCAATCAGCAGATCGACAATCAGATGTTCGAAAAATGCCGGGCTGTTCTGGACAATGCGTTCCAGCAATTCTGCCCGCAGGGCCGATTGCATGGCCTGATAGGCGGCCTCAACCTGTTCTTCTGGCGTGGCGGTTTCCGAGGCTTGGGGAAACTCTGACAGAGGCAGGGCCGTTGCCGCGTTTTCATCCTCAGTCGGTTTCTGTCCGCTATAGAAGTCGTTAAAGCTCTGATAGCTTTTCAGGTCATCGACACCGAGCTGTGTCGGGTTGGTGTTCAGCAGGATTTTTCCAGCCTCGGTCGCCACGAACCGCCCGCGTTTGGGCGAGGCGATTAGCCCCGCCTTCGTCATATAAAATTTCGCCCAGTGAATGCGGTTATGGAGCAAACGCTGTCCACCGCTCGGGAGCAGTTCCTCACGTTCGTCAGCGCTCAGACCGAGCTCATCGGCAATATGTTCTGCTACCTCAGCCACACGTTGCTCGCCCGTCGCAGCGAGGCGCAGAACGGGAAGCATCAATGTTTGATAATTGGGAACAGGCATCCGGTCAGACCACTTCCTTTTATAGGCTTTCAACGCGGGAATAGGTTAAATCATAAACCGGGAATGCGATTTCTCAACCGTTTGATGGTGCGAATACTGGTGCGTTACTGTTAAGTTCCGAACGCGGCAGGTCCGCGGCTTTGTGTTGTTTCCTGTGCAGCGAGCAGTATGCGTCGACGGCTGTAACAGGTTGAACCAACAGGTTGAACCAACAGGTTGAACCAACAGGTTGAACCGTCCCGCCGATTTAACCTGCGGTCGTATCGAAATCGTCACTTTTCCTGTCTAAAATGTGGAATTATGAATTCTGGGTTTCTGCCTTGGGCGGGTCACTGCCCAACGCGGCGGATGAATGCGATATTGCACCTCATCCGTTTGCCTGTGCCACCACGATACGAAAATGGCAGATGGAAAGCGCAGTATGGCAAGGGTTGAGAGCGTGACCGCGCCAGAGCGCTTCAGCTTCTACAGACTTGATGACGATGCAAAAAAGCATCTGCCTTCCCGCGCAGCGACGCTGTGCGCCGTGCTCGCTCTGGTTATGACGCCAACCGTTGCCATGGCGTCCAAAGTCGATGCGTTGTCGCCTCTGGCCAATTACGCGATCAGGCATTGGACGACGCAGGACGGTCTGCCTCAGAACTCCATACGCGACATCACCCAGGGGCCGGACGGTCGCATGTGGTTCGCGACATGGGAGGGGCTGGTCTCGTATGACGGGCTCGATTTTCATGTGCAGAACCGTGGCAGTGACCCGGCCCTGCTTGATAACGGTATTGGCGCTCTGGTTACGGATTCTGCCGGGGATATGTGGTTCAGCGATGCCCGAGGCGATATCGGCCGGCACGATCATGACGGGAGCTGGCATTTCTGGGCCCATAATGCCGAGGCACCTTCAGCCCTGATCCAGTCGATGAAAATCGACAGACATGGCGATGTCTCGCTGCTTTATGAAAATCACGGTCTGGGAACGATGTCCCGTTCTGGGGCCTTCCATTACACCGCAGCCGGGCCGAACCACCCTTTATCGACCATCTATCGCAATATGGCGTTCGATGAATCCGATGCGCTCTGGGTCGGCACCTATAGCGGTATCCTGATTCGCGAGACCAATGGCCATGTTCACGCGCCGCCAGCCGCATGGAATCTCCCACACGGGCTTTCATGGCCGTATCGTGCCCCGGACGGGACATTCTGGGTTGTTTCCGACAGCCGCGTCTATTCCATCGCCGACCGCAAACCCAGGCTCGCCTACGATCTGCGCGATGAAGGCCGTGTGACGGCGCTGCTGCAGGATCATCACGGTGCCTTGTGGGTCGGTACGGAAGATCACGGTCTGATCCGCATCAGTGGCGAGCGCATTGAGGAAATGCCGGACACGCTCGATCCGACCGGTGGGCGTATTCTTGCTCTCGCGGAAGATCGGGAGGGATCGATCTGGGTGGGGACGAATGCCGGGCTCTTCCGGCTTCAGGAAACGCCTTTCAGTACGCTGCGGCGCAATAATGGCCTTGCCGGTGATTTCGTACGCACAGTCATGGAAGATCATGACAAAACGCTCTGGATCGGTACGGATGGTGGCCTCTCTCATCTGGAAGGCGATGAGCCGCCGGAAACCGAATATCTCCCAACCCGGTCGGGTCATCAGCCGGAAATATTGTCCAGCGTTCAGGCGCCAGATGGGACCTCATGGTTCGGCACTTACGCCGATGGTCTCTTCGGGCTACTCCCCGATGGTACGATCAGTCATCTCGATACCAGCAACGGTCTGCCGGCCGGTAATGTCCGGGCACTGGCGATCAGCCAGGACGGGCATATTGTCATCGGCACGCAGCATGGCCTGTACAGGCTCGACCAGGAGGGGCGGGTTACCCGTTATCCGGCGCGTAATACACCGGCCGGGCTGATCACCGCGCTTGTCGAGACCGAGGGAACGCTCTGGGTCGGGACGCTTGATGGATTGAGAACCATTCATGACGGGGCGACGCGTATCTACCGTTTCAGCGGTCTCGACGGGGCCCATACGATCTTCGGATTTCTGCCCGTGGCAGGCGATATGTGGTTTACCTCGGATCGTGGTCTGTATCGTTACCGCAAAGGCAGAATCGCTCATGTGGGCCGAAATGCAGGTCTGCCTGTTGATTCCGTATTTTCTCTCATTGAAGATCACCGGGGCTATGTCTGGGCAACAAGTAACCGCGGTCTGTTCAGGATGTCGCTGGACGATCTTGAGGCAGCAGCCGATGGCAGAAAACACACGCTTTCCCTGATCCAGCTCGATGAGACGAACGGGCTGAGCAGCAGTCAGGCCAGCGGTAGTGCGCAGCCCAGTATTGCGTTACGCGCCGACGGGTCGCTCTGGGTTGCCACCGCGATTGGCATTGCACGGACCGACCCTGCAACCTTCGACAATTTTCTGGTCAAGCCGCCGTCTCTGCCCGTGGCACTCGACGGCATCGCGCTGGATGGGCGTGAAATCCACGATTATCGCAACGGGGCCGTCCTGCATGTGCCGTCACGGCACAACCTTACCGTGCATTATACCGCGCCCAGTTATATCGCCCCGGCGGAAATCCTTTTTCGTACCACCATACGCGGGGCAGGGAATGAATGGACGACAGAAGGTCGGTCGCGCACGCTCGAACTGACAGCCCTGCCACCGGGGCGTTATACGCTTGAGACGTCGGCGGCTCATCCGGGGCAGGTCTGGCCAGAACCTTCCAAGCTGGTCGACTTCGTGATCGATCCCAGATGGTGGCAGAGGCGACAGTTCTGGGTGCTGGGTGGTCTCGCGCTGGTCGTGCTGATCGGGTTGTCCTATGTGGCGATCGTCTGGCGCTATCGTATCGAAGCCCGCAAGCTGTCGCGCATTATCAGCAGCCGAACCGAAGACCTGCAGGCACAGGCGCGCAGGCTTGAACTGGCCGATGTCGAAAAAGACGCCTTGCTGGCGCGTCTCAGGATACAGATGGAGCTGACAGCCCGCCAGGCGCGTGAAGATGCCCTGACAGGCGTCTATAATCGCAGGGCGTTCGACGAGGCGGTCGAGACGATGCTTGCGGGGATGGAAGAGGGTGGCCCGGCTTTCTGTCTGGCAATTGTTGATATCGATCATTTCAAGGCGATCAACGACACGCACTCTCACGAAGTGGGCGATCGGGTGCTCAGGGAAGTCAGTCAGCTTCTGAAGAGCGGTGTTCACCCCGCCGATATGGTAGCGCGCATAGGCGGAGAGGAATTTGCCATTCTCCTGCCTGCAAAAACGCTCGATCTGGCCCGGAGGCGGCTCGAATTGCTGCGTGAGGCCTTTCACGGAAAAGCCGATTGGGATTTGTCGCCTCCGTCAAAAATCGTTACTTTCAGTGCAGGACTTGCACGATGCGAGAGGGGCGATACGGTAAAGACGCTCATGCGCAGGGCTGACATGCTGCTCTACGAAGCCAAGAAAGCTGGGCGCGATAGAATTAACGCATAGTAACGTTTTCTGCGCGCCTTTCGGTGCGGTTCGTCAATACCCGCGCTGACAGCTGTATGAGGGTGCGTTTTATTGGGCTTTTGTAACGAAAGAATTCATCGTAGGAGCAGGACATGAAAAGCCGGAGCGTCGCGCTGCGCGTTTCGCGCCGGAGGCTGCATGGATCACGATAAGACCGATAGCACAACGACGTCTCATGGGCTGCGGGCCTATGACATTCTCGATACGCCGCCAGAACGCGGCTATGACGATCTCGTCGCCCTTGCAAGCCAGATCTGCGAAACACAATCGGGCGTGGTCAGCCTGATCGACCGGGACAGGCAGTGGTTCAAGGCGCGCAAGGGCATTGCCCTGTGTCAGACCGATCTCGACAATGCCATTTGCATGATGGTGGTGAATGAGGACCGGATTATCGAGATTGACGATCTCGCCGACGACCCGCGCACGGCCCATAATCCGCTCGTACTCGAAGACCCGAAGCTGCGTTTCTATGCGGGCGTGCCGTTACGCACGCCGTTCGGCACCATCGGCGCTCTGGCCGTATTCGACCCTGCGCCACGCCCCGGAGGGCTTGCGCCGGTTCAGCGTCTGACCCTTGAAAAACTGGCACGGCTCGTCGTCGATCTGCTGGAGCTACGACGCCAGAGTCTGGCGCATGACACGGCCAGAATGCACTGGCGCAGTCTGTTCGAAAGCATGAACGAGGCCTTTTTCCTTGCCGAAATCGAGCGCGACGAGCAGGGGATCGTCAGGGGTTGGCATTACCGGGAGGTCAATCCGGCCTGGGCCGCGCATGTTGGCATAGAGGTGTCGGATGTCATCGGGCGAAGCTGTC
The DNA here is from genome assembly GCF_024054035.1 of Asaia lannensis NBRC 102526. Classification (GTDB taxonomy): domain Bacteria; phylum Pseudomonadota; class Alphaproteobacteria; order Acetobacterales; family Acetobacteraceae; genus Asaia; species Asaia lannensis. The sequence continues at coordinate 383,056 of NZ_JAMXQU010000003.1, read as the reverse complement.
ATGAGGTATTTCTCGATCTGGAGCCTTACTGGATCGATCTCGCAAGACGGGCGGTAGAGGAAAACCGGCCCGTATCCTTCACGCAGAGCGTTCGTGCACTGGATCGCTGGTATGAGGGAACGTTTTATCCCGTCGGCGCCGATATGTTTTCCGCGACTTTTCGTGAGGTCACGGCGCGCATCACGGCAGAAAAGCGCCAGAGCGGACTGGTGGCGTTGGGCGACGTGCTGCGTGACGAGCGCGATATTGCCACCATGATCTCAAGGTCGATGGCCGTGATCGGCGAGGCCTTCGGTGCCGACCGGGCGACGTATGGTGAGCTCGATCACGATATCGAAACACTGCGCGTTGCCGAAGGCTGGGCGCTTGGTGACATGCCGCCCATTCAGGGGCTCTATCGTTTTGACGATTACGGCAGGCTTCGTGAAACCCTGCTGGCGGGTGAGGCGCTCGTCATTACCGATATCCTTACCGATCCGCGAACTGCGGGAGACAGTGCGGGGTGGCTCGCGCTGAAGGCGCGCGGTGTGATCAATATTCCGGTGAGGGATGACGGGCGCAACGTCGCCCTCATGCTTGTTCACTTTTCCACGCCGCATGTCTGGACAGACGAGGAAATCCACTGGCTCCACAACGCGGCAGACAGACTTGAAGTCGCGATTGCCAGAAGACGGGCAGATGATTTTCAGGCGGTTATCAATGGCGAGATCGCCCATCGTCTGCGCAACACGCTTGCCATGGTGCAGGCGGTGGCGCGCATGACATTGCGCGATGCGCTGTCAAAGGATGAGGCAAACAGGTTTTACGAACGCCTGCAATCGCTCGGTCGGGCGCATGATCTGCTGCATGCCGGCAACCAGCGTGCCGCACATCTGGGCGAACTCGTCGGCAATATTCTGGGCGATGCCAGCGTGATCGATCGCTGTCGCCTGAGCGGTCCTGTCATTCGCCTCGGGTCGAGAGCGGCCATGTCCACGGCGCTTCTGATCCACGAAATGACAACCAATGCCTGCAAGCACGGGGCGCTCTCGGCTCCTGACGGTGCGGTCAAAATCTGCTGGGAAATCGACGATCAAGGTCCGACCCATGAACTGGTTTTGCACTGGACGGAACGCAATGGCCCGATAACGACGCCTCCTATACGTGGGGGGTTCGGATCGCGGTTAATATCGTTCGGTCTGATTGGAACGGGCGGGGTTGTGCTGCGCTATGAGCCTGAAGGTCTGTCGGCCAGTTTCCGGGCCGATCTAGAAAAGATCATGAGGACATAATGGCTCAACCGATCGCACGTGCTTTGTCGCAGTTGCCCACAGTCCTTGTGGTCGAGGACGAGCCCCTGCAGCGTATGTGCCTGATGGATCTTATCGAGGAGGCAGGATACGCGGTTGCCGAAGCCTCCGATGCCGATCAGGCTCTGGATGTTCTGCAGCGTCGTCCTGATATCCGTATCGTTCTGGCCGATGTCGATATGCCCGGAAGCATGGACGGGTTGCGCCTTGCCGCACTTGTCCGCGACCGTTGGCCACCCATCGAAATAATCGTGACCAGCGGGAGGGGCATTCCCCAGCTGGCAACGATACCCGCGCGGGCCATGTTCCTGCCCAAGCCGCTGAACGAACAGCGCGTTCGCGAGGCTTTGACCCAGTTTGCCTGAGCCATTTCGGTGGGGTAGCGCGGAATTTATTCCACTACTGTGTCGATCGTGTCGATAACCGGGCGACGATGCGCAGCGACGCAGCACAGCACGCTCGCAACGATAAAACCAAAAGACGCGATTTCGAGAACACGCGGTGCGCGCCAGTCCCATAGAAAGCCGTAGAGCAGGGCAAACAGGGTTTCGAACAGAATCATCTGTCCTGTGAGCGTCAGGGGTAAAAGGCGGCTCATGCGGTTCCACAGGGCATTGCCACAGACAGAAGCAATCACCGCGACGCCGATCGAAACGACCCAGAATTTTGTCCACGCATGAGTGTCATGCACGACCGGGTCGACAAGCCGCGCAACCGGTAAAAGGCACAGGGCCTGCGCCCCGGTCATCAGCCCGGTCAGAAGATTCCATTCATGCGCCGATACGTCATGTAAACGCCCAAGGGCGCGGCTGTTGCCCACGGCAAATCCTGTCCAGGATGCCAAAGCCGCGCAGGCGCAGAGCAGCCCGATAAACGCCGTATGGCCGGACGCACTGCCCTGTGTCGGGGCAGTCTGGAACAAGGCCTGAAAGCCTATGCAGAATGCGCCGAGCATACAGAAGAACAGCGAGGGGGCGAGTTTGCGAAGGGGCGGCGCATCCCGGTCACGGCTGCCGATAATCGTGACGGCAACGGGCATGAATCCGATCACGAGTGAGGTGAGGGCAATGCCGCCATTCTGCACAGCCATGGAGAGCATCACGTAATAGAAACTGTTGCCGAAGAAGGCGAGCCAGAACAGGACACGCCAGTCACGACGGCCCAGAGCGCGACATGCAGAGGGCAGGCGCCGGCCGAACAGGGCCAGAGCGATCGTGCCGTAGGCAAGGTAGCGGCCAGCAGCGAGATCGAGCGGGGCAAAATCCCGTACAAGTTCGGGTGCCAGAAAAACGAGCCCCCATAAAGCCCCGGCGCCAGCGCCGCATAAAATGCCCAGGGGAAGTGTCTGTGCGGAGGAAGGCGTGTTCATTGCGCTCTTGTAACCTGACTGTCTTTTCCTGTCGCGCTCTGGTTGTGTGATTTGCGCGAAGCTGCCGTTTGCCTCCTGCGGCGGATGAACAGAATCCGCTGCACCCCGATACACAGACCGGAGAGACAGAGCCCGGCCATGCCGGCGAGCAGCGGAACGATGATGAAAAGCCGTACGGCCGGGTGGCGTAGCCAATTTGCGAAGTCGAGATCGTGAGGACCATAGACGATCCAGCGCAGTTCCTTTGCCGAGGCATCGACATGAAAAATCGCGGCGCCGCTTGTGCCATCGAGATAGAGCCTTGCTCTGTCCTCTCCTGTGACCCGATAGACCGGGAAAAGACGCGATGTATGGCGCGTGGAGAAATAGTAGGAATCGTCATGATCGAGCCGCACGATTTTGCCATGCACGCCAGTCAGACGGGCAGCGTTGTCGAGCGCGGCCAGGTTCAGAGGTGCGGGCAGCAGCCGGTTGTCCAAGCGGATCGCCTTGCCTGCTTTGTCCAGCGCATACACGAACCCGCGGTCGGCAAGAGGCAGCACACGGATTTCCCGGTATGCTCCAGGATGAGTGCGTAGCAGTGTCAGGGCCGGGGTGAGTGCCGAGAGCGGTAGGGTGCCGGTAAGGCGATCCATCCATTCCGGGGCCGCGCGGGGGGCCATGAGGCCGCCGGGGGTCATGGTGAGAAATCCGGTAACGACCCATGAGAGCAGGAACAGGCCGCATATCATCCCGAGAACATGATGCACGGCGTGCACGCCGCGGTAGGGCGTAAGACGACGACCGTTCCTTAACCGGCGCAGACCGATCCAGAGACCGAGCCCTGTCAGGAGGATACCTGCGCCTGAGACCAGCATGACGACATCGGCCCAGAGCGCTGGATGCGCACGCAAAAGCGCAGGATAAAGCCAGTGTGGAATAGGGCCGAGCCACGCCCATAAACGTGTCTGTCGTGTCGTGACCTGAACGATATCGCCCGTATCGGCAGTAAGATAGACGATGCTCCTTGCCTCATCGTCGAAATCGAAGCGGTCGAAACCGGCTTCACGCCCTTTCGTGTCCAGTATCCATTGATCGTTCTGCCGCACACCACGAAACACGCCTGCACCAGCCTTGCCTTCCGGATCGACATAGGTTCCCGCGACTTGTGCGCGCACGGCGAGGGGGAGGAGACGATGGGAGGCGTCCTCATGCGCGTGCGCAAGAGGTGCGCCACTGCGGAGTTCGTAGGCGAGTGCCGGTCCGTGGGTGGGAAAAAGCTGTAGCACCGGCACTGTTCCGACCATGACAAGCCGCATGGCGCGGAACCTGCCGTCCATATGCGGCACCACAGGGGGGTGACCGAACCGAAGCATGTCATGCGCCATGAGGGCGCGCCGTGCGTCAGGCTGGGGCCATGGTTTGTAGAGCATGACGATGCCCGAAAGGCACCAGACGAGCATCATGAGGCCCAGCGACACGCCAAGCCAGCGATGAATCAGGAAACTCAGGCGTATGAGCGTCTTGCGCCATGAGACAGAAGGGGATGCCCTCATAGCCTGCAAGCGCGACAAGACGCCACATCCGACCCCGGACGGAAATCATGCGTACCTGCGTCGCGTCCTGTTCTGCATCGACTGGTTTGAGCGGGCAGGCGGAACGCGGTCCGGGCGCCGATAAAAACGCGTCGGGGCTCGGTTGGCCGAGGAAGAAGGACAATTCTGTGCATCGCGCAATATCCGGCTTTTCCGGCCATCCCCGACCGAAACAGATAGATCCAGACCGATGGCAGGTCTCCTGGCTCGCGGATCGGGGGTCATGGTTCTGCCTTCCCATCCTGTCAGGGACAGTGGCGATTGCACGGGTCAGATGATCCGGGCCATCACGAAACATGACCTACCGCTTACAGTTGCGGGGGCAGCGCCAGACTGGCCTGATCAGGCGTTACGGGCTTCCCTTTTCATTCACTTGCGTGAAACCGATCGGTATTGGTGCGAGCCTAGACCGCGCGACAGCGGCTCACAACGTCACGACCGCATGAAAGCTCAGAGCGGTTCGATATGCACCCCTGCGCCGCGCAGTTCATCGAGAGCGGGTGACGGGTTCTGTGCAATACCCCGGCAAGCCGCCTCGATCAGGGTTGTCTCAAAGCCGAGGCGACGCGCATCGCGTGCGGTAGCCGAAACGCAGAAATCCAGAGCAAGACCGCAAAGCGTGATCCGCTCGATGCCCAGGCCACGCAACAGGGCGTCGAGCCCGGTCGAGCTGACATGGTCGTTATCGAAAAAGGCGGAATAGGAATCGCAGTGTCGATCCATGCCTTTATGCACGATATGGCTCAGGCGGCTCTGATCGAGGCCGGGCGCGAAATCGGCCCCCCTGGTGCCTGCAACGCAGTGAACGGGCCAGAGGCCGCCATCGGGCAGGAAGGAGCAGTGATGCGCGGGATGCCAGTCGCGGCTCGCAATCACCGCCGCGAAATCCTGTTTCATGAGATCGTTTATCGCCGGAACGATCAGACCGCCCTGCGGTACGGCGAGCGCGCCTCCGGGCAGAAAGTCATTCTGCACATCGACAACGATCAGCGCCCGTTTGCCCAAGGTCATTGTCCTGCTCCGATCGTATTCATGGGGCCAGCCTGTTTCCCAGCTCAGGCCGTATCGGGTTTGACCCGATACGGCTGTCCGATACAGCCGCCCGCTTCAGGTGATTGCGCTGAGCGTCGGTTATCAGTGTCCGATAACATGACGCATATCATCGCCGAAATGATGAAGCGCGTCCTTGGCCGACATATGACGCCTGTGACCGTTCTCGGCCACGATGGTGACCGTGGCTGTCATCCCTGCTGCAAGGTGCAGATCGGGTGGGAGCTTGTCGATATGCACGCGTACCGGAATACGCTGGGCCAGACGCACCCAGGTATAGACAGGGTCGACCGAGGGCAGGCCCTGCGTTGCCGTCGATGCGTTCATACTGGAAATGCCGCGTGTAATGCTTTCGACATGGCCGAAAACGGGTTGATGTCCGCCCATGAGGTCCATGCGAACCGGATCGCCGATTTCGATATTATGGATTTTGGTTTCCTCGAAATACCCATCTACCCAGTAGGACGATGAATCGATGATCTGGATGTTCACATGTCCGGCTGTCGCGAAATCGCCGGGGCGCATCAGCAGGTTGGTCACGTAACCATCGATGGAGCTGTGCACGACGGTTCGTTCCAGGTCGATACGCGCCTGACGCAATGCAGCCTGCGCCGCGTCGTATTGCGCGCGTGCCTGCGCCGCAGCGGCCGCGTATTGCTGCTTCTCTTCCCCCGATACCGCTACCCCGGGAATGATCCGCCGTCTCTGGAACTGCGAGGTACGAAAGTCGAGATCCGCCTTGCGCTCGGCGACATTCGCCTCGGCAGAAGCGACGCGCACGCGAAAGTCGAACGGATCTATGACATAAAGCACATCGCCACGCCGGACGAATTCATTGTCATGCACGCGTACCTCCAGAATTTCACCTGAGACACGCGGCGCCATGTTGGCCACCTGGGCACGCACCTGACCGTTTCGGGTCCAGGGCGCTGCCGTATAGTAATCCCACAGGATCACGATCACGATCCCTGCAACCACAAGGATGGACAGGGTGATGAGCCATCGGATCAGGCGTGAGGCGCGAGCGAGCACGAGCAGGGTTCTTTCACTGAGTCAGACAAGGAATAACCGGCAGCGACGGCACAAGGGCCGGCGTTGTGGCGACCGCGCGAGACCCGAGCGGGATGTTGGCGGGTGCAGAGTGCGGGCAGGGTAATGGCGCCGCCGGGTCATCTCACAAAAGCCATGTGTAGAGCCCCAGCAGACAGACAAGCAGGCCGAACTGGGCAAGGGGCGGGTTCCAGAAAAAACGCCACAGATTGAGCCTGCCGAAGCTCCAGCGAATAAGCGCAAGTGTGAGCAGGGCAAGAAACAGATTGGCGACGAAGGCCGAGACGAGCACCCCTTCGAGATCGATCACCTCGCTCATGCGGAGCCTCCTACGCGTGATGGACTCAGGCGGTATGTCCCCCGTCGCTTTTCCGGCAAACGACGCATGGTATCCATGCCTACCATCGTGCCCGTCCCAGTCCGAAATGGAGCAGGGTAGAGCGGTTGTCGCTCAGTGTAGAACGCACGGCCTCAAGGCTGCCTGCACAGAGGATCGCCAGCGCCCTTTCATCGGGTTGCGCATGGCGCGCGCTTTCAAGGAAGCGTGTACTGATGCCATGCAGCGCATGAGTCAGTGTCGAGAACGAGCCGGTATTGACCAGATGATGGGCCTCTGCAGAAAGCGCACTCAGGCGGGGCCGGGCTTCTGCCTCATCCAGATAATGGCGTACACGTGCAAAGCTGGTCGCCAGATCTTCCAGCATGACCAGCCGGTTGAACACATGGCGATTGACCGGTCGTTTCTGATCCATGCGTTTCGTCCAGTTCAGAAGCTGGGCCAGTCGGTCGTATTTGAGGCTGAGAAGCTCGGCCCCCGCAGGGCGACCGTTACCCTTGAACTGGGCCTCGAGGTCCTGCCCGATGGAGGCAGCAAGACGAAGCCGCCTGGATTTGGGCGTGGGCGGAAAAAGCAGAACCAGAATGACGAACGCAATGACGCCTGAGATCAGATAGAAAACATTGCGCGAAATGAATGTCAGCGGGTCGTAATCCTGATGATTGCTGAGCCCGAGGATGATCGGGAAAAACGCTCCGTAATTGAATCCTATGGCGCTGATACGCGGGTTCATCAGCATGAGACACGCAAAGGCGGTATGCGGCAGGAAGACAAGCGCCAGCGCCCCGAATGCCGCAATATGGGGCAGAATGAAGTAGTTCATCACACTGGCGACGATGAACGCCAGGGTGAGGCCCAGTATCGCCCCCATGCCGAATTGCGATGTATCGGTGGCGGTGGACGCAAGGGTAAGGATGAGGGCTGCCTGGGACAGTGCTGCCGTCGAGGCAGGCTGGTTGCTGGCGATGCATAGCCCGGCCATGATGGAAAAACCGAGCAGGACGCGCAATGCGTTGATGAGTGCCGCCACATAATCGGGATGGCGCGCAATCTGCGCCAGTTTCAGGGCCTCGCCCGCCGGAGTGGCATGCTGAAGCGTGTCGATTCCTGTGCTGATATGCAGGCGATTGCTGAGCATGACCGCGCTACGTTCCAGAAAATGCGCATCGGCAGGATCGGGATGATAGCCGGGTTCTTCTTCCTTCATGGTTTCGAGCAGTGCGGCGAGTGTTTCGTAGCGGTCGCAGTGATCCTCGCGCAATTCGTGCCAGGCCAGAACATGACGTCGGGCGAGGGGGGAAATCGTCTTGTGTCGCAGGATATGAGCGATAGCCCGGCCTGATCCCAGCACCGTCAGCATGCCGATAATGGCAAGGCGCGCCCCTGCCGTGCGACGGGTGGAGCGGTCTATCTCGGTGCGTGCGTAGGTGATCTGCGCGGAGAGAGAGAGAATATCGCCAGCGAGTGCGGTCGTTTCCATGGCATCGGGTACCATGTCGCCCTGCATGGCCTTGCGTCCGAACGTCCTGATCTCGCCCGCTTTCGCTTCAAGACTGTCAGCGAGTTTCTGCCAGGCCTTGGGAGAGCCGGTCAGCATGTTCACGAAGGCGACCGAGGCGATACCTATGGCAACGCAGGATGCGCGTGAAAGCGCAACATCGAAAACGCTTTGCGGGGTGTCGATGACATTGATGGCGACGAGCGCGATCGTATATCCGGCGAGCAGCGCGCCGTAGGAGCGGAAATGACGTTCGAGCGAGCCGATATAGGTGCATCCGGCAATCCAGAGCGCGCAGCCACCTAGCATCATGCCCCGGTCCTGACTGAAACAGGCGATCAGGAGTATGGAGGCTGCCACGCCCAGAGCCGTGCCGATCAGACGGTAAATCGCCTTGGAAAGGGCCTGACCGCGCAACGGCTGGGTGATGATCATGACCGTGACCGCAGCACCGGCGGGAGAGTCGAGCTGTGCCCAGAACGCAGTCGCGAGAGCGAGGCAGACCGCCGCCCAGCTGCGCAGGGAGAAACCGATCCAGCCGGGAGGAAAGGGTGGGTTGGGCAGATCGCCGGGCATGGGCCACCAGCGTCCACGCGTCTGCACCCCCTCGGTCATACGGCTCCATCCAGAAAACTGACGTTTCGGAGAGGAACGCCCCGATGGCGTATGAGGTCAAGGATTCAGCGCACGAACCACCGAATAGACATGTTTTGTCTGATACGCTTGAGAAATCACCCCGGCATTCAGGCGTGTGCGGGAAACTATTTCAGATCGGGTTCATGCGCGAGACAAGAAGCTGATTGATGCGGAACCCATCCACATCGACCACTTCGAAGCGATAGCCCGCAGCCTCGATACGATCGGCCTTGCGGGCCATGCGACGCAGGCGGTGCATGACAAAACCGCCGATTGTGTGGAACAGGTCGCGCTCTGCATCGAGATCGATATCGAGTTCGCGAAATACGTCCCCGATGGGGGCAGCGCCATCGATCAGCCAGGAATTTGCGTCGCGTCGCACAATGGCCTGTTCCTCGAACGGGCTGGCAAGACCGTCCATCAGTGCGCCCATGATATCCTTGAATGTAATCAGCCCGACCACGAGGCCGTATTCATTCACGATCAGGGCAAAACCTGCGCCATGCGTATCGAACTGGGCAAGCGTGTCCCACAGATTCAGGGTGTCGGGCAGAGAGAGCGTATCGCGACGCATACGGAAAATCTGGTTTGTAATAGGCTGACTCGGATCGGCGTTGGTCGGCACTTCATCGACAACAGCGACCAGAACGTCTTCCGCGCGTATCGAGCCGATCACATGGTCGAGGCCGCCATCGCATAGCGGATAACGCGAGTAAGGGCGGATACGCACCTTGTCGCGTTGCGATTCAAGGCTTTCCTGCACATCGAGGAATACGATCTCATCGCGCGGCGTCATGGCCGACGTGACGGAGCGATCCTGTAGCGCCAGCACGTTCTGGATCAGCTGGTGTTCTTTTTCCTGCAATACGCCCGATGCCGTGCCCGCTGCGAGCATGGCATTGAGGTCCTCCGGCGTGACAGGCTCGACAACGGAGGCGGCCGGAATGCGCATCAGCGAAAGCAGCCAGTCCGAGATGATCGAGAAAACCCAGACAGCCGGATAGAGCACCCGCAGGGCACCGGTCAGAAACCAGCCGACACGCAGGGCGACACGGTCCGGGTTATTGAGGGCAATACGTTTGGGCAGCAGATCCGCGAACAGGACGAACAGGCCTGTCACGATGATGAAAGCCAGTGTGGCCGCGGTTTTCGTGGCAACACCCGGGCTGAGACCGGCTTCGATCAACGCCGTGCTGAAAGCCGGTGTGAGCAGTTCGCTCGAAATCACACCACCCAGCACGCCTACCGCGTTGAGGCAGATCTGCAGAACCGTGATGACCTGACCGCTGTTGCGGCGCAGCTTCAGAAAAGCCGAGGCGCGCGCATCGCCCTGATCGGCCAGAGCGCGCAGGCGTATGTCACGCGCAGCGGCAAAGGATATTTCCGAAAGCGAAATCAGAATAGAGACGGCAATCGCTGCCACCATGGCCGCGAGGCCCAGAAGCAGCAACGTCATGCGCGTGGCTCCTCAGAAAAAGGGCTGGAAAATCGGATGCCTTTATTTAGGCCTGTTGCAGGGCTTACGCCAGTCTTCGCCTTCAGGGTGAGGGCGCAAGTCCGGCAATAGCGCGCCATCCTGCCTCATCGCAGGTTTCCAGCCCGAGATCGGCTGCTTTCTTCGCTTTCGATCCTGCCTTTTCGCCAAGAACGACCAGACCCGTCTTTTTCGACACAGAGTCGCTTACCTGAGCGCCGAGCCGCTCTGCGATGGCCTTGGCTTCGGGACGTGTCATGGTGTGCAGCGTGCCGGTGAAAACAATGGTCTTGCCCGAGAGCGGACCGGCCTGCGGGCTTTCCTCAGGGATGATCGTCAGCTCCGCGTGCAGGTCGCTCAGCGTTTCGAGGTTATGCGGCTCCGCAAAAAACGCGAGAAGATCGGCCACGATGCTCTGCCCGATACCCATGATGCTGCCAAGGGCCAGACGGGCGTCTGAGCCGATCAGGCTTGCGGCCTTCATGGAATCGAACCAGGCCTCGTAGGTCTGATAATGACGGGCCAGAAGCTGCGCGTTGCGCTCGCCAATGCGCCTGATGCCCAGCCCGAACAGAAAACGGCTGAAGGCAATGCTGCGGCGCTGCTCGATGGCATTGAGCAGATTGCGCGTCGAAATATCGCCCCACCCGTCCCGCGTGCGGATCGTTTCGGCTTTTTCGTGCAGTCTGAAAATATCGCCTGGCCTGTCGATCAGCCCGATTTCGTGAAACTCGCGTATCGATCTTTCGCCAAGACCGTCGATGTCGAATGCGGGACGCGAAACGAAATGGATCAGGCGCTCCACGACCTGCGCCTCGCAGGTAAGACCGCCCGTGCAACGACGAACGGCTTCGCCTTCGGGGCGCTCGGTCTGCGCGCCACAAACCGGGCAATGGGTCGGGAATTCATAAGCAGGACCGCGAGGCTTGTCCTCGGGGACATGACCGAGAATCTGGGGGATCACGTCGCCGGCACGCTGCACACGCACCAGATCGCCCGGTCGTACATCCTTGCGCGCGATTTCGTCCTCGTTATGCAGCGTTGCCCGCGAGACGATCACACCGCCGACATTGACGGGTTCGAGATGGGCCGTGGGCGTCAGGGCTCCTGTACGACCGACCTGGATCTCGATTTTCTCAAGGCGCGTGATGGCCTGTTGGGAAGGGAATTTCCAGGCAATGGCCCAGCGAGGCGCCCGACCGGCAAACCCCAGGCGCGTCTGCAGCGCAAGATCGTCGAGTTTGAAAACGACACCGTCGATATCGTAGGGCAGGGACGCCCTGTCGCGTCCGAGCGCCTCGATATAGGCAGCGATATCGCTGACATGGGCAATATGGGTCGATAACGGATTGACCGGAAAGCCCCATTTCCTGAGGCGCTCGAGATAGGCCCAGTGCGTCTCGGCACAGGGTGTGGTGGAAAAACCCTGGGCATAGGCAAAAAGCGACAGGGGTCGCTTTGCGGTCACAGCCGGATCGAGCTGCCTGAGCGAGCCTGCCGCTGCATTGCGCGGATTGGCAAAGGGCTTCTGACCCTTGGCCTGCATCGTCTCGTTCAGTGCCAGAAAATCGGCTTTCGCCATGAAGATCTCGCCACGGATCTCGATTTCTTCTGGCGGTTCGCCTCCCGCCGGATCCAGCACGCGCGGGACATCCGCGATGGTCAGCAGATTGGCGGTCACGTCCTCGCCCACGAGGCCATCACCGCGTGTTGTCCCGCGTTCGAGCCGGCCCTTTTTATAGGTCAGATTGATCGAAAGCCCGTCGATCTTCGGTTCGGCCACGAATGACAGCGCGTCGGCGGATTGGGTATCCAGACCGAGGAAGCGTGCAGCCTTCGAAATGAACGATGCGAATTCCTCGGTCGTAAAGACGTTGTCGAGCGAAAGCATCGGCACATGATGGGCCTGCTTGCCGAAGGCCGTATCGGGCGCGGCGCCCACCTGATCCGTAATGCCGCCCTCGACCTTTAGCGCGGGATGCGCTTCCTCAAGGGCGAGCAGGGCACGACGGGTCGCGTCGTACTCGGCATCGGACACTTCAGGGGCGTCGTTGCGGTAATAGGCCGTATTCCAGCGCGCGATGAGGGCTGCCAGCCGGGCATGCTCAAGGGCGGGGGCGTCATCGGTCATTCTTGTTCCAACAGGCTGTCTGCAGCCGTACGCGCGGCATCTGTGATGGTTTCGCCCGCCAGCATACGGGCGATTTCCTCCCGGCGTTCTTCCGGGGAGAGTTTTTCGGCAAGCGTTTCCGTACGCTCCTTGCGTATGCGTTTGCTGATACGCAGGTGCTGGTCACCGCGTGCGGCGACCTGCGGACTATGCGTCACGACAAGCACCTGCACATCCTGCGCAACGCGATGCAGACGATCGCCGATGGATGAGGCTGCGGCACCGCCTACGCCTGAATCCACCTCGTCGAACACCAGCGTCGGGATGGCCGAACGCTCGGCAAGAACGACCTTGAGCGCAAGCATGAGACGCGACAATTCGCCGCCGGAAGCAACCTTGGCCAGAGGGCCGGGTGGCTGGCCCGGATTGGCGGCGATCAGGAAAGAGGCCTGCTCCTTGCCGCGCAAATTCCATGCTTCAGGGGCAAGCGGTGTGAGCGAGACGATAAAACGCGCGCGCTCAAGGCGCACAGGTTTGAGCTCTGCCATCACGGCCGTTTCAAGGCGGCGGGCTGCGCGTTCGCGTATCTGACTGAGTTTTTCCGCCGCTGCCGCAAAAACCTCGCGCGCGGCACGTGTTTCGGCCTGAAGCTGCTCGATGCGGGCATTGCCGGAATCGAGCGCTTCGAGACGGGCCTGAAGGCTTGCCAGCAAGCCTGCCAGCGCATTGACGGCCACACCGTGCTTACGCCCGGCCGCGCGAAGGGCGAACAGGCGTTCTTCGGTCTCTTCAAGCAGGCGCGGATCGGTATCCGCATCGGCTGCAAGGCGGGATAACAGCGTTTCGGCTTCCGCCAGCGCCTCCTCCGCCTTTTCGAGCGCAGCGAGCGCTTCCTGTGCCTGTGTCTGTTGTGCCGAGGCCGACAGGGCTTCCTCTCCCGGCGCAGGAAGAAGGCGAGCCAGTGTGCGACTGGCACTGCGCAAGGCTGTCGCGGGCGTGGCAGAGCGTCGGTCGCGCGGTGTCAGTTCAGACAGCGCAGCGGCTATGGCCTCGCCACGTCGCTCGCTCTGCTGCAGCCCGATACGCAGGGCCGCGAGCTGTTCTTCCTCGTCTTCTTGCGGGGCAAGGGCTGCGAGATCGTCGACGGCCTGTCTCAGCCAGTCTTCTTCACGCCTTGTTGCCTCCATTTCCGATTGGGCGGCGGCAAGGGCGGCCGTAGCCTCGATCCAGCGTTTATAGCTGCGTGCCACGGCATCGCGGCTCGCCCGATCCACGCCAAAGGCATCGAGAAGATCGAGATGCGTGCTCTGGTCTGCAAGACCCATCTGGTCGTGCTGCCCCTGTATCTCGACCAAGAGGGCGGCGATGCGGCGTAACAGCCCCACGCCGATAGGCTGGTCGTTGACATAGGCGCGTGAGCGTGAATCTGCGGTCACGGTGCGTCGCAGCACGACAGGTTCGTGCGGGTCGTCGAGTGCAATGCCCTGTTCGGCCAGAAGCTGATGCACCGGATGGCCGTCAGGAATATCGAAACAGGCGGAGACGGCAGCCTGATCGGCATCGGCACGTACCAGTCCGCCACTGGCGCGGTCTCCGAGAGCGAGACCGAGTGAGTCCAGAAGAATGGATTTTCCTGCCCCGGTCTCGCCGGTCAGAACGGTCAGACCCGGGTAAAAGGGCAGATCGAGCCTCTCGATCAGAACGACGTCGCGTATCGAGAGGTGAGTCAGCATGCAAAAAGGTCCTGAAGTGTCAGCTTGGAAAGCGCATAGGGGGCAGAACGGCCCACAAGCGGAAAAGCCTTGCCCGGATCAGAAGACCGAGTGCCACATGCGGCTGAAGAAGCCGCGCTGCTTCGAGCCCGGTGCCACACTGCGGTCAGGCAGAAGGCCGCGATTGCGCAGGAGGTTGTAGCTGTAGCGGTACCACTGGCTGTCGGGATAGTTATAGCCGAGAACGGAAGCCGATTTGCGCGCTTCGTCCACCAGCCCGAGTTCGAGACTGACTTCGACGATACGTTCGAGTGCTTCAGCAACGTGGTTGGTGGTCTGGAAGTCGGCCACCACGCGCTGATAACGCCCAAGAGCAGCCTCGTAATTATGCTGCTGCTCGTAATAGCGCCCGACGAGCATTTCCTTGCCCGCGAGATGGTCGCGGCAAAGATCGATCTTGAGCTGGGCATCGCGCGCATAGGCGGTCTGGGGGAAGCGCGTCACGACTTCCTCAAGAGCGTTCAGTGCCTCGATGGTGCCCTGCTGGTCACGCTGTACTTCGGCAATCTGCTCATAATAGCAAAGCGCGCGCAGATAATAGGCATAAGCCGCATCGGCACTGGTGGGATGCAGCAGAAGATAGCGTTCGAGCTGCTGGACCGAGAGCGCATATTCGCCCTGCAGGTAATAGGCATAGCCTTCCATCAGCTCGGCATTACCGACATAGCCCGAATACGGGTAGTTCTGCTGGAGCAGTTCGAATTCGCCACTCGCTAGGGTGTAGCGCTTCGAATGCAGGGCATCGATGCCGTAATTGTACAGGGTTTCGGCGCTGGCCACCTTGGGGGCCTTGACCTCTTCCTTGTTGGAAAAGAGCGAGCATCCGCTCAGGAGCAGAAAACTGCCTGTCATCAAGGCGCTAATCAGGCGCTGACGCGCTGATACAGGAGGGACGTTACGTTCTGTGTTCTGGTGCATGCCGACTCTTCCACTGACGAACGGTCTTATATCACGCCTGACAATTCGCGGAAGACCTGCGCGCACCGGATCGTTTCTATGATGCAAGACCTTTAACCGACCTCGAAAAGGCCGGATCTTTCGTCTGCAGGTTTCAGGCGGTAGCGTGGGCCAGATTGTGACTGAGGGCGTCGTCGCCGACGAGGCGCCAGTTCTCGCCTGAAGAAAACAGCGCGCGCAGCAGGCGGTTATTCAGCCCATGCCCCGACTTGTGTCCCATGAAACCGGCCTTGAACGTGTGTCCGGCGAGATAGAGATCGCCGACCGCATCCATAAGCTTGTGACGCACGAATTCCTTGGGGTGACGCAAGCCCGCTGGATTGAGAACCGTTGCGCCTTCCACAACGATCGCATTATGCAGCGATCCGCCACGTGCCAGACCCATTTTCTGAAGCGCGTCGATTTCCTTGCGCTCGACGAAAGTACGGCAGAAGCTCACCTCCTGTCGAAAGCGCTGGACTGTGAGCGGCATGGCATGACGCTGGCGACCGATCGCCTCGACATCGAAATCGATGGACATCGCAAGCGCAAACCCCGTACGTGCAGGGCGAAGTTCGGCAAAAGCACCGTTCGCATCTTCCACATGAACCGGGCGGAGCACTTCGACGATGCCGCGTGACGCATCCTGCTGAAGCGTTCCCGCGCACTGGATCAGAAAATCGAATTCTGCGGCTGATCCATCGAGCACGGGTGTTTCCGGCCCGTCGATTTCGATCCGGACATTATCGATCCCGTTGGCATGAAGAGCAGCCATGAGATGCTCGATGGTTGCTACCCGTATTTCGGGTGCATCGGCATGGGCAATGACTGTGCTGAGACGTGTGCAGACGACATTGTCGTACCGGGCCGGGATAGGCTTCGAGCCGGGACAGTCGATACGCTCGAAGACCACGCCATGATGGACCGGGGCCGGATGAAGCGTCATGCGTACCGTGTGGCCGCTATGCAGCCCGACACCCACGCAGGTGATGGATTGTTTCAGCGTCGATTGAAGCGGATTTTTTGCAACGCCGTAAAAGCGTGTGGTCTGGTCGGGGGTGGCTTGGAACAGGGGAGGAGGCACAATCAATGCTTTGAACGGTGTTTCGGCCGTGATCTGCATGATAATGACTCTCCCCGATAGCCGGTCACAAAATTCCGGATCCGAAGAAAGCTCTAGCCGCTTAGAGGCAGGGCAGACCAGTCAATGTTTATTGCCATTCATTACGGCGTAAGTGCCTGAAACCAAATGTAATTTTGGTTTCAAGCTGAGGTCCTGTCAAGGCTTCAGCGCCCCTGGTCGCGTCTCAGGAAGGCGGGGATATCCAGACCGTTCTCGTCACCGCTGTCGTGGCTCGACACCGGACGCGACGGTTCTGCACGCTCGACCACGGTGGGTTCGTTGCGCGGAGCCTCTTCCTGAGGGGCAGCATGCGTCTGTGCCGGGCGACCGCGAAGTGCGCCCGTCACGATGCCGAACAGGCTGCGCGGCTGCGATTGCGGCTCGGGGGCAGGGCGCTGGCCCTGATCCGAGAAAAGACCGGAACGCGGTGACGGTGCAGCCTGCGGCGTGTGTTTCGCAGCCTGAGGCGGTACGGAATGGGGCGAAGGCGCTGCAGCGGCCTGTCCCTGCGAATCCGTTGTGTACTGGGGCTGCTGACGCGGCACCGAGGCGTAGGTGGAGGCAGGCTGGAAGGGCTGAGCGGTGTTGCCCTGATTGAGTTCTGCTCCCTCTGGCGCGACAGGCGCCTCCTGAGCGGGTTCGGCAGGGGCTTCAGCGGCCTCGGGGTCGGGCGCACGGCTGCCATCGATGCCTGTGGCCACGACAGAGACGCGAATACGCCCGTTCAGTGTCGAATCGATTGCCGAACCCCAGATGATTGTCGCGTCGTCTGCCACTTCCTGACGGATGCGCTCTGCGGCCTGATCGACTTCGTACAGGGTCAGGTCGTCGCCACCTGTGATGTTGATCAGCAGGCCACGTGCGCCGGACATGGACGAATCGTCGAGGAGCGGGTTGGAGATGGCACGGTTGGCAGCTTCAAGCGCGCGATCCTCGCCCTCTGCCTCACCGGTGCCCATCATGGCTTTGCCCATCTCGGCCATCACCGTACGGATATCGGCAAAGTCGAGATTGATCAGACCCGGCGCAAGCATGAGGTCGGTTACGCCGCGCACGCCCATATACAGCACTTCGTCAGCCATCTTGAAGGCTTCGCGCAGGGTGGTGTGCATGGTGGCCATGCGAAAGAGATTCTGGTTCGGAATGACGATGAGCGTATCGACATATTGCTGAAGCTCGGCGATTCCGGCCTCGGCAACCTTCTTGCGACGCGCACCCTCGAACCCGAAAGGCGTGCTGACAACGCCCACGGTCAGGATCTTGCGGTCGCGCGCCATCTTGGCGATGACAGGCGCCGCACCCGTGCCGGTGCCGCCGCCCATGCCCGCGGTGACGAACACCATATGGGCGCCATCGATATGACGGCTGATTTCGTCTGCGGCCTCTTCAGCGGCTGCCTTGCCGATCTCGGGTTTTGCGCCTGCGCCCAGTCCCTGGGTGAGATGCGGGCCCAGCTGGACACGACGTTCGGCACGCGAGCCGGCCAGTGCCTGGGCATCGGTATTGGCCACGACGAACTCGACGCCCTGCAACTGCATCTCGATCATGTTGTTGACGGCATTCATGCCGCCTCCACCCACGCCTATAACGGTAATGCGTGGAGAGAAATCGGAATAATTATATTGCGGGGCAGTAAGATTTAGCGTCATGGCGTAATCCGGATAGGGCTGAAATCAGTCCCTGGAATCTAGGAGTTATGACTGAAGAGCGTAACCTTAATAGGTTAGTTTTTCCTCAGGTGCGACCCCTAATGAAATGAACGAGGCGCTTTAACATGCCATTCGGGCGTGGTTCGGGGGCATCGGCGTCGTGAAAACTGCGATCGGCGCCGGCTACCCAGGCAAGCAGACCCGACGCCGTCGAGAAGCCCGCCGAGTTTGCGCCGATTTCAGGCAGACCCACAATGCCGAGCGGTCGGCCCAGACGCACCGGGCGGTCCAGAATACGGGCTGCCATGGGGCCGACACCATCGAGCAGCGAGGCACCGCCGGTCAGGACCACGCGTTCGCGGCCTGTCCTGCTGAAACCGGCATCGTCAAGACGGTCTCGCACGAGTTCGAGCGTTTCCTCGATACGCGGCCGGATGGCCGAGACCAGTCTTGCACGCGACACTGTCGTCAGTGTGCCGGGGGCTTCGCCGATTTTCTGGAGCGTGATCAGCTCGCTGCTGTCTTCGGCAGAAAGCTCTGCAGCGCCGTATTTTGTTTTCAGCCGCTCCGCCTCATCCAACGAAGTGGAGAGCATACCGGCCAGATCGCGCGTTACATGCAGCCCGCCCACCGGCAGAAAAGCCGTATGGCGCAGCATGCCGTCACCGAAAACGGCGATGGACGTGGTGCCGCCGCCCATATCGACCACCGTGGCGCCGAGTTCGCGCTCATCGGCGTCGAGAACGGAAAGACCTGAAGCAAGAGAGGCGGAAACCAGCCCGGTCATTTTCAGTTCCGAACGCATCAGAACCGAGTCCAGTGTGCGTACGGCCGTCGTTGCAGCATCGACGACATGCAGGCGGGCGGTCAGCTGCTCGCATACCTGACCGCGAGGGTCGACGATCCCGTAGGTATCGTCCACGGCATAGCCGATCGGCAGGGTGTGAATGACCGTGCGCCCTTCGGTATAGGCGCGGGCCTGACCTTCTGCCACGACGCGCACCATGTCGCTTTCCGTGACGCCCTGTCCGCCGATGGGCATACGCGCATTGAACAGCCGGCTCTCCGGATGACCGCAGGAGAGATTGACCGCGATATTGTCCAGACGTCTGTCTGCAGCATCTTCGGCCTGACCGACCGTCGCGCGTATGGCCTGTTCGGCTTCCTTGAGGTCGACGATGTTGCCGTTACGGATGCCGCGCGACCGGCGCCAGCCATAACCGAGCACGCGTAATGTGCCGTCGGCTTCGCCACGCCCGATCAGGCAGGTCATTTTGGTCGAGCCGATATCGAGAACGCCGAAAACGCCGACGCGCCAGTTGCGCGGAACGGCCGGTTCGTCAGCGGGCGGCAGGGACAGGATGTGTTCTTCCGAACGCTCGTGATGTCTCTGGCCAGTACTCACCGGCAGCAGGGCACGGCTGCGTACGGTGCGCCTGCGCTTCTTGCGCGGTGTTTCCGGATCTGTAACCACGAGATCGTTCATTCTTCTGTCGATGCTCCATCTGAGGCGGGGGCAGGGCGGGGGCCGCCAGTCTTCGGTGCAGGATTACGGGCTTGTCTGTGGGCGGGATTATGCGCGTCTTTCGGGCCCGGTGCCGGAGTGGCACCGGTTGTGTCGGCAGTGCTGCCGTCATGCGCGGTGTCGCCCGGTTTCCCGTCGGTCTGCGCACCCGGCTGGCCTGTTCCATCGGGCGCAGGCGGCTGGTGGATAACCATACGATCGGGAAGACGCATGTCGATCGAGACCACAGGACGTTCCAGCAGGCGGAACTGCGCCTGATATTGCGCAAGCCGCGTCAGCGCGGCCTGTTCCTGTCCCTCGGGGAGAAGCACCGTCGCTCCGTCACGCAAGGTCAGGTTCCAGCGTCTCTGGCCCACACGCACGGCAGCCACGACGAATTCCTTCACGGTCGGATTGGCGGTAAAGGCATCAACAAGCGAGGAGGCCGCCATATTGGCCCCTTCTCCCACAACCAGAGGCAGGCGGATGAAAGCCTGACCGTTTTTGCCTTCAAGACCCTGATCGGGAACGCGCTCGCCCGCGCGGTTGATCAGGATGAATTGTCCATGATCCTGCCAGACGGCGATTGGGCTGCGTTCGGTAATCTTGACGACCACAGTATCGGGCATATGGCGCTCGACAGTGGCATGATCGACAAAGGGCAGGGCATCAATGCGGTCGCGTGCCGCCGCAACCGAAAAGCCGAAAATGGGTTGTCCCGTCGTCGTGCCGAGCGCCTTCATCAGGTCGTCTTCCGGCGTCAGGACACGGCCCTGAACCTGAATCGTCTTGATCTGGAAAGGGAGATAATGGACGAGTTTTGCGCGATAAGGCGCAAACCGCGCTTCTGATGCCGACAGACGCAGGGCCGATGCCGCGATCACGGCCAGAACGAGCAGAAACAGGAAAACCAGAAGCACACGCACGCCGCGCTTGTGCCGCCGCATGAACAGGACCAGTCTGGCCGGTCTGTCCTGCTGCACAGGGCCGCGATAGGAAGTGTCCGGTCGCCTGTTTTTCATGCAGCGCGTCGACCGCGCTGGGCCAGTGCGTCGCGCACGAGCCAGTCGCAGAGTTCGGGATAGCTGATCCCGCAATAGGCCGCCTGCTCGGGCAAAAGCGACGTGGCCGTCATGCCGGGTTGGGTGTTGACCTCCAGCAGGATCAATCGCCCTGTTTCCTCGTCATAGCGAAAGTCGGAACGCGATGCCCCGGAGCAGCCGAGCGCACGATGCGCGGCTTCGGCGCAGCGCAGAGCCTGCTCGAAAATCGCCTCGGGCACCTGTGCAGGCACATGATGAACCGAGCCACCCGGCGCATATTTGGCGTCGAAATCGTAGAAATCGCCGGTGGGGGAAGCGGCAACGATGTCGGTCACCGTGAGCGCACGATCGCCGAGCACGGCAACGGTCAGCTCGCGACCGGGAATATATTCCTCGACAAGTGCCTCGTTGCCATAAGCCCAGCTGGCGGCAATGGACTGTCGTCTGTTGCTGCCGCTACGCACGATTTCCACACCGAATGACGAGCCCTCGGCTATCGGCTTGACCACATAGGGGGTCGGAAGGGGATCGCCAGCGGCGAGTTCTTCCATCGTGACCACGCGGCCTTCGGCGACGGGCAGCCCTGCGGCGGCAAACACCCGGCGTGATGCCTCCTTGTCCATGGCGAGGGATGAGGCACGTATGGAGGAATGGGTATAGGGCAGACCGAGCCACTCAAGCACGCCCTGAATGGCGCCATCCTCGCCCAGCGGTCCGTGCAGGGCGTTGAACACGACATCGGGTGCTGCCTTGCGCAGTGCCTGAATCGTCTCCACCAGATCGGCACCTGCATCGACGCTGACCACGTCATGTCCGGCTTCGATCAGGGCCTGTGCCACGCCTGCACCACTGCGCAGGCTGACCGGACGTTCGCTCGAAATCCCGCCCTGCAGAACGGCAATTTTCAGGCTCATGAGTGTTCCCCTACAGGTCGGTTGCCGGGTCGTTTTCCGATACGCTTGATTTCCCAGTGCAGCGCAACGCCGCTATGGGCAAGGACACGATCGCGCACTTCATCGCCGAGTGCTTCGAGATCGCTGCTGGTCGCCGTGCCGAGATTGAGCAGAAAATTGCAGTGCTTCTCGCTCACCTGAGCCCCGCCCTTCGTCAGGCCACGGCAGCCGGCTTCATCGATCAGTTGCCATGCCTTGTGCCCGTCCGGATTGCGGAAGGTCGACCCGCCTGTGCGTGCCTTGACGGGTTGCGAGGCCTCACGCGCGGCCTTGATTTCGGTGATGTGCGCGCGGATCGCATCGGCGTTGCCGGGTTGAGCACGAAGGCGCGCGCGCAGAACGATCGCGCCCGGTGGCAGGCTGGCGTGACGATAGCTGAAAGCAAGATCGCTGTTGGCGAGGCGCGCGGTCGTGCCCCCCGGCAGCAGGATTTCGGCCCAGTCGAGCACGGCCTTGATGTCGGAGCCATAGGCGCCGGCATTCATCACCACGGCCCCCCCGATGGAGCCGGGAATGCCGGCAAGAAATTCGAGCCCGGCCAGCCCGGCAGCGGCAGCCTGCTCGGCAACGATCATGTCGAGCGCCGCTGCACCTGCAATCAGCCCATCCGGCTCGACGGTAATATCGGCAAAGCCACCCGCCAGACGCACAACCAGTCCATCGATACCGTCATCCCTTATGATGACGTTCGAGCAGGCCCCGAGCATGGTGACGGGCGTGCCTTCCGGCAGGGCCGCAAGAGTCTCGGCCAGATCCTGCGCGTCTTTGGGCACGAACAGCGCTTCCGCATTGCCTCCGGTGCGAAACCACGCACGCGGGCCAAGTGGGGCGTCGAAACTCAGTCTGCCACGCGGCGCAAGCTGGTGCAGTGCAGAGCTCATAATGTCTTGCCGTTCAGGGCTGCGAGCTGACCGGGCAGGGCATGCGCCCAGTTGGTGATCGTGCCGGCGCCGAGACAGACAACGAAATCGCCTGGCTTGGCGATGGCATTGATCATCTCTGCCAGATGCTCCGGTCCCGGGAGCGGCACGACGGAACGATGCCCACTTGCGCGTAGACCCTCGATCAGCGAATCGCGGCTTACGCCTTCGATCGGGGCTTCACCTGCGGCGTAGACATCGGTCACGATCACTGTGCCCGCATCGTTCATGCAGGTGCAGAAATCACTGAACAGTGCTTCCAGACGCGAATAGCGATGGGGCTGAACCACGGCGATGACATCGCGAGCACCGGCCTGACGGGCAGCGCGCAATACGGCTGCGATCTCGACAGGATGATGGCCGTAATCGTCGATCACCGTAATGCCGTTGAAATCGCCGCAACGTGTGAAGCGGCGTTTGACGCCACGGAAACCGGCCAGCGCCAGGCGGATGGTCTCGTCATTGATGTCCATCTCGCTTGCCACGGCGATGGCGGCCAGGGCGTTGAGCACGTTATGCTGGCCCAGCATGGGCAGGCGGAACGGCCCGGCACGACGGGTGGTTTTTTGCGTGCGGCTGGTAATCACCACCTCGAAGGTCGCACCCAGACGATCGGTAATGAGCTTGTCGGCGCGTATATCGGCCTGGGGGCTGAAGCCATA
The DNA here is from genome assembly GCF_024054035.1 of Asaia lannensis NBRC 102526. GTDB lineage: Bacteria > Pseudomonadota > Alphaproteobacteria > Acetobacterales > Acetobacteraceae > Asaia > Asaia lannensis. The sequence continues at coordinate 360,107 of NZ_JAMXQU010000003.1, read as the reverse complement.
GGTCACGATGCGATGATCGGACAGGCGGGGAATCATCTGCTGCACGGCAGGATGATCGATGCACAGCACAGCAAAACCGTAGAATGGAATATTGGACACGAACTGGTCGTAAGCCGCCTGCATGGCCTCTGCCGTGCCCCAGTGGTCCAGATGCTCGGGGTCCATATTGGTGACGACGGCAATCACGGCAGGCAGACGCAGGAAAGAGCCGTCGCTCTCATCCGCCTCGACCACCATCCAGTCGCCCGAGCCCATGCGCGTATTGGTGCCATAGGCCTCGATAATTCCGCCATTGATTACGGTCGGGTCCAATTTGGCCTGTTCCAGAACACAGGCCACGAGGCTCGTTGTGGTGGTCTTGCCATGCGTGCCGCCAATGGCCACGGCCCAGCGCAGGCGCATGAGCTCGGCCAGCATTTCGGCGCGGCGCACGACAGGGATCAGCCTTGAGCGGGCGGCCACAACCTCGGGGTTGTCCTTCCTGACGGCTGTTGAGGTGACTACCACCTGCGCTGCGCCAAGATTGGCCTCGTCATGGCCGATGGCGACTGTGATACCCAGCTTGCGCAGGCGCAGCACATTGGCGTTTTCGCTGATATCCGACCCCTGAACCTTGTAGCCGAGCATATGCAGCACCTCGGCAATGCCGGACATGCCAATCCCGCCAATGCCGACGAAATGGATGGTTCCGATGGAGAGGGGAAGTGCGCGCATGAACCGGGCTTTCAGAGTAACGGTAAAAAACAGAAGTGCGTGAGATACGGATCAGGAAACAGGCGACCGGTAATCCGAAATACGGGCTTCGACAAGGTCGGCCAGCAGGCGGGCGCTATGCGGATGAGCGAAGCCTCTGGCCGCCTCCGCCGCCTTTGCCAGACGGTCCGGATCGTTGAGAAGCGTGCCGATGAAGGCGGAAAGGCTCTCGGTCGTGATGTCTTTTTGCCGGAACATCCAGGCGCCCCCGGCGTCGACCAGCTGGTTTGCGTTGGCGCCCTGTTCATCCGAGGCCGCAATTGGCAGCGGCACAAGAATGGAGGGGCGCCCTGCAATGGTCAGTTCGGCCACGGACGAACCGCCCGCCCGCCCGATGACAAGATGGGCCTCCCTGAGCAGCGAGGCCACATCGGCAAAAAAGGGTGAGAGCGTACAGGCGATCCCGGCAGCCTCGTAGGCTGCGCGCACTTCCGGGATGTCCTTTTCATGGACCTGCTGTGTGATGCGCAGTCGCGCCCGGAAGCCTGGAGGCAACAGGGCAAGCGCCTCGGGTATGGCGGTGGAAAAAAAACGGGCCCCGAGCGAGCCGCCCCAGATCAGGAGCTGAATGGCTTCTCCCGGCGGGGTGTAGGGTTCGTTCAGCAGGGCTTCTATTTCAGGGCGGACGGGCATGCCGGTCAGGGCTGTGGGCAGGCCGAGCGGAAGACGCGCTACCGTAGGATAAGAGGTTGCGATGGCACTGGCAAAGCGCGCCAGCATGGCATTGGCCTGACCCAGAACGGCATTGCCCTCATGCAGAATGACAAGGGGACGCTTTGCAGCCGGGAGGAAACGACTGCCGAGAATAGGGGGAACGGAGGGATAACCGCCAAACCCGATCACCGCGACTGGCGCGATCTCATTATGCAGGGTGCGCGCCTCCCAGGCGCCGCGCAGCAGGGAAATCATGCCGCGCAGTTTTGCGCCGATGCCTTTGCCGGCAACACCTGTGCCATCGAGCACATATTGCAGCCTGTCCCTGAAAATGCCGCTTGTTCTCTTGCCTGCACGCTTGTCCGTCATGAGCACCAGATCATGACCGCGCGCTGCGAGTTCTGTCGCCAGAGCCTCGGCAGGAAAGAAATGGCCGCCCGTACCACCGGCGGCAATGACGATGGGGCTTTTCATGAATTCTGTCCTTCACGCAGCGATGTCCAGTGGCCCTGTCCTGCAAAGCTGGAGCTGATCGGGCTGGCAGAGACCTGATGGCGTGTCAGGGCCAGAACCATGCCGAGTGTCAGGGCGATGGAGAGAGCGGACGAACCGCCATAGGAAATAAGGGGCAGCGTCATGCCCTTTGTAGGGATCAGATGCAGGGTCGAGCCCATGTTGATGAACGCCTGAAGCCCGAAACCCGCAACCAGCCCCGATGCCGCAGTGATCACGAACGGATCGCTCTCGCGCATCAGCTTGAGCAGCGTGCGTATGACGATCACCGCAAAGATCAGGATGATGAACAGGCAGATGAACAGGCCGTATTCCTCGCCCGCAACGGCGAAGACGAAATCGGCATGGGCGTCGGGAAGAAGGTCTTTCACGCGCCCTTCGCCCGGACCGCGCCCCATCATCCCGCCATTGCCGAAGGCGCGCAGGGCGGTGTCGATCTGATAATGATCACCCACATTCGGATGCAGGAAGCGCTCGACGCGCGAGCGCACATGAGGAAAGGCCACGTAGGCGCCTGCGAATGCCGCGATCATGGCACCCACACCTGCTCCGACGAAAACGATCGGCAGACCGTTCACGAAAAGCTGGATGAAAAACACCATGGTGATGACCGAAAGCATGCCGATATCCGGCTGCGATTTCAGCAGAAGCAGGATCAGCCCGAAACAGCCGAAGGCGATCAGCATGCCTGGAAAACGCACGGAGCCGAAAATGACCCGCCGTCTCTGCTCGGCAAGCAGCCAGCCCGTCACCACGGCGAAAAACGGCTTGAGGAATTCCGAAGGCTGGACCGACATCATGGGCAGGGCAATCCAGCGCCGTGCTCCCTTGATCTCCACACCATGAACAAGCGTCATGAATGTGGCCCCAAGTGCGATTACGCCACCGATCAGGGCAAGGCGGACAACAGCCGGGCGTGACAGGCTCGATACGCCGAGCACGACGCCCCCCGCAAGAAGCAGGAAGATGACCTGTTTGAGAATGAACATCTCGCGCGAGGCACCGATACGCACAGCCACGGCAGGACTGGCCGCAAGCATGAGAATATAGCCGAATGCAATCAGAACCCCGACGCAGCAAAGCGTCACGCGATCGATATTGCGCCACCAGCGCCCTATTCTGGACGTATCGACACGTGAGAGCCCTGCCATGTTTCCCTAACCCCTCGGCCCTACGGATCAGGGCGTTTCTGAATCGCTGAGACGAGTCAGGATATCGACAAAAGACGCACCTCGCGCCTCAAAACTTGCAAACTGGTCGAAACTTGCACAGGCAGGGGAAAGCAGAACGGTTTTCACATCCATTGCCCGTGCTGCCTCAAGCGCCGCCTGCGTCGCGGCTTCGAGCGTGACGCTGTTCTGTGTGGCCACACCGTGGGCCAGCAGGGTCTGTTCCAGAAGCGGCGCATCGCGTCCGATCAGAAATGCTTTGGCGATGCGTCCGAAAAGGGGCGCAAGCGCTTCGATCCCGCCGGATTTGGCCATGCCGCCAGCAATCCAGATCACCCTGTCATAACACAGAAGCGCTTTTTCCGCGGCTTCGGCATTCGTGGCCTTGCTGTCGTTGATGAAGCGTATGTCGTCGATCACACCCGCCAGAGCCTGACGGTGAGGCAAGCCCGGATAGGTCCTGATCCCTCGTGCAATGGCATCGTCATCCAGTCCCAGATGACGGGCCATGGCCTGGGCGACCAGCATGTTCTGCAGATTATGCGCGCCCGGCAGGGTTGTAGCATTGTTACCCGCAGCCACACCTGTCACAGCGCTCGCATCCTGTACGGAAATTTCCGCAACGCGCAGGCCGCGCCCGATCAGCTCATGCGCTTCCTTGCGGCAATAGGCATCATCGACACCGATAACGGCCAGATCTTGCGGAGTCATGTTGTCGAACACATGACGCTTGGCTGACGCATAGCCTGCCATATCGCCGTGACGGTCGAGGTGATCGGGCGTCAGGTTGAGCAGACAGGCGGTCGAGGCGTGATACCGGTCCAGACGTTCCAGCATGTAGGACGACATCTCGATTACATACACGCCTTCATCGGGCAGGAGCGGCAGGGCAAGCGAGGCTGTGCCCAGATTGCCGCCCGCCGCAACCGGCAGGCCTGCCCCTTCGATCATGTGAGCGAGCAGGGCGGTGGTAGTGGATTTGCCGTTCGTGCCGGTAATCGACGCAAAACGGGCGTGTGAGCCAGCTTTGCGTACAGCGCGATAAAGGATTTCCGCATCGGAAAGGATCGGTACACCGGCTGCACGCGCATGCACCGCAACAGGGTGGGGCGTGGGGAGGTGGTGGGGAATGCCGGGAGAGAGAATCAGCGCCTCGAAACCTGTCAGATCTTCCAGCGGCGCGGCCACAAACCGGCTTGTGCCAGCACAGCCGGCAAAGTCGTCCGGGCCCGGCGGGGCATTGTCGTCCCACGCCTGCACCTCTGCCCCCATCGAGAGCAGCGCCGTCACCACGGCACGGCCGTTGCGGCCCAGACCGACGACAGCAAAGCGCGATCCGGAAAAAAGATCGCTCGGAAAGGCGCCGTTCGTCATGTCAGCGCAGCTTCAGCGTCGCGAGACCGGCAAGGCCGAGGAGGATAGAAACGATCCAGAAGCGGATGACGATTTTGGGCTCCTGCCATCCCTTTTTTTCGAAATGGTGATGCAGCGGGGCCATCAGGAAAACGCGCCGCTTGGTGCGCTTGTACCAGAAGACCTGAATGACCACCGAAAGCGTTTCGACCACGAACAGACCGCCCACAATGCACAGCACCAGTTCATGCTTGACCGCAACAGCAACCGCACCGAGTGCGCCGCCGAGCGAGAGCGATCCCGTATCGCCCATGAACACATCGGCAGGCGTTGCATTGAACCAGAGGAAGCCCAGCCCCGCGCCGATGAGCGCCGCGCAGAAAACGGCCAGCTCTCCTGTTCCAGGCACCAGATGAAGCTGGAGGTAATCCGCAAATACACGGTTGCCGACCAGATAGGCGATCAGGGCAAAGACGAGCGAGGCAATGACCACGGGCACGATGGCAAGCCCATCCAGACCGTCGGTGAAATTCACGGCATTCCCGAAGCCCGTAATGGTGACCATGGCAAAAAGCGGAAAGGCGAAACCGAGCGGCAGGAGGTAGTCCTTGACGAAAGGAAACGCCACCATGTTCCGCAGCTCCGGCGGCATCAGGCTTTGCATCCAGTACCCGGCAATCAGCGAGGCAGCGAATTCGCAGCCCAGACGTGTCCGCTTGGAAACGCCTGCCGTATTGCGTCTGGAGAGCTTGAGATAGTCATCGGCAAAGCCCACAGCGCCGAATGCCGCGGTGACGAACATCACGGCCCAGACGAAGCCGTTGGTCAGATCGGCCCAGAGCAGGGTCGAGACGAAAAGCGCGATCAGAATGAGCATGCCGCCCATTGTGGGTGTACCGGCCTTTTCGAGAATATGCCGCTCGGGGCCGAGCGTGCGTATGGGTTGCCCTTCACGCTGGATGCGCTTGAGCTGCGCGATGAAGGGACGCCCGAACGCCAGCGAGATGACGAAAGCGGTCAGACAGGCACCGCCGGAGCGGAACGTCAGATAATGGAAGAGATTGAAAAATCCGCCATGGGTCGTGTCATGAATGGCGATGAGATTATACAGCATCAGGCCTGCACGCCCCCGGCAAGAAGAGGGGCGACAATATCGCGCATGCGACTGCCAAGACTGCCTTTTACGAGAACCACGTCACCGGCTTTCAGAATGGATTGGACGAAGGGGGCGAGAGATGCCGCGTCTGGCTGCCAGACGCCACGCTTTTCTTCGGCAAGCGCGTCAAAAACATGGCGCATATGCGCACAGCAGCAAAAAACCAGATCGGCATGGGCTGTTACATCGGGCACTAGCGAGAGATGCTCGCTTTCGGCAAATTCGCCCAGCTCGCGGATATCGCCGAGCACGGCGATATGCCTCGTGCCGGGAACCAGGGAAAGCGTTGCCAGCGCGGCCCGGATCGACAGTACCGAGGCATTATAGCTCTCGTCCAGAAGGGCAGCCTGACCGTTCAGTATAGGCTGGATCTGCCCGCGACCTGCACCGGGGCGCCATTGCGCCAGCGCCTCGACGGGTTTGTCGAGCGGCAGACCCATGGCACGCAGAGCGGCCAGAGCGAGTGCCGCATTATGGACGAGATGGCCGCCCGGTGCACTGAGTCTGACGGCGATATCGTCGATCGTGAAGGACGAGCCATCGGGGCCCGTCTCGATCGTGCCGAGCCGGAAGGTAGCGTGATCGGACTGGCCCACGCGCATGAGCTTGCAGCCCGATCTGGCTGCAGCCGCATCGAGAATGCGATCCATGCCGGTGTTGTCAGGCACGATTGCGATGCCCGAGGAAGGCAGAGCCGCAATCAGATCGGATTTTTCTTCGGCAATCGCTTCGACACTGCCCATATAGCCCAGATGAGAACTGCCTATCGTCGTGATGAGCGCCACATCGGGCCTTACCATGGCGGCAAGAGGGGCGATTTCGCCGCGATGGTTCATGCCGATCTCGGCAACGCAGAAAGCCGCGCCACATGGCATTCGCGCCAAGGTGAGAGGCACGCCCCAGTGATTATTATACGATGCCACGGCGGCATGGGTGGGCCCCAGCGCCGAGAGGGCGCATTGCAGCATGTTCTTGGTGGTGGTTTTGCCAACCGAGCCCGTGACCGCAAGCATTTTTCCGGTAAAGCGCGCACGCGCGCCAAGGCCCAGTGCGCGTAGCCCTTCCATCGTATCGCGCACATGCAAAAGGCGGGGGTCATGACGATGGGGGGGATGAGGAGCGGGACCGCTATCGCCGGGGGTGTCGTGAACCATCACACAGGCTGCGCCCTTGTCGAACGCAGTGGCAATATGGGCATGACCGTCGCTTGTCTCCCCGACGAGCGCGATGAACAGATCGCCTTTCTCCAGACTGCGTGTATCGATCGAGATACCGGTGACTGCAACGTCGGCCTCAAGGGTGCCCCCTGTCGCCGCACGCAGTGCCTCACTGGTCCAGAGCGGTGTCTGGTTATCGCGTCCTGTCACGAGGGCACTCCTGCAAGTTCGCGTATGACCTCTCGGTCGTCGAAAGGTGTCGTGACACCGGCAATGGTCTGACCACTCTCATGGCCCTTGCCAGCCACAACCACGACGTCACCCGGCTTGGCCTCGGAAAGGGCGGTGGCAATGGCGGCGCGCCTGTCGCCGATTTCCAGCGCATCGGGGCAGGCCTCGCATATGGCAGCCCGTATGGTTGACGGGTCTTCGCTGCGCGGGTTGTCATCTGTCACGATAGCCAGATCGGCAAGCTGCGCAGCGACCGCTCCCATAAGGGGGCGCTTGCCTCGGTCGCGGTCTCCGCCTGCGCCGAAAACGACGATCAGGCGGTTCTGCGCATGAGGGCGCAGGCTGTGCAGCAGATGTTCGAGCGCATCCGGCGTATGGGCGTAATCGACATAGATGCCTGCGCCGTTATCGAGTGTCACGGCCAGCTCGGCGCGCCCGCGTACGCCCTGAAGATGAGGAAGATGGTTCAGGACATGCCGTGCCGCGTCGTCCTGATCCCAGGCCATGGCAGCGGCCAGCAGGACGTTATCGATCTGAAAACGCCCTGTCAGTCCCAGGGTGAATTCAGGCTGGGTTTCGCCGAACAACGACAGAGAGACGATCTGACCGTGAGGCAGCGGTGTTGCACGCAACAGCCGCAGGGTCTCGCCCCGTTCGCCGACGCTGCGCAGGCGCAGCTGGCGTGACCTGCCGATATCCATGAGCGCCGAGACGGTGTCCCGATCCATGTCGGCGTTATAGGCGGCGATAGCCCCCGGGGGGAGGAGATCGGTGAAAAGACGGAGCTTGGCCGTGCGATAGGCCTCCATCGTGCCGTGATAGTCGAGATGATCGCGCGTCAGATTGCTGAAGCCGCCCGCACAGAATGTCACGCCATCGAGCCGATGCTGATCGAGCCCGTGAGACGAGGCTTCGAGGGCGACATGATCGATTCCTGCGGCCTTGAGGCGCGCAAGGCTTTGCACGAGAGAAACCGCGTCCGGCGTGGTCAGCGGGGGCGGGGCCTCGACCGGAATATCGCTGATCAACCCCAGCGTGCCGATGCTCGCGGAGGGATTGCCCGAGAGCGACCAGAGCTGACGCAGGAAATCTGCTGTGCTGCTTTTTCCATTGGTGCCTGTAATGGCCGCAATATGCGCGGGCTGCGGCCCGGCAAGATGACGGGCCAGAACAGCCAGCGTATGGCGTGGCGCCGATGAGCGAATGCATGGGACTGCACCGCTCTCGATCGCGCCTGCATTTTCCGCGACGAGCAGGGCTGAAGCGCCCTGACTCAAGGCCTGAGGAATGAATTTTGTGCCGTCCAGAGCGACACCCGGCAGAGCTGCGAAGAGCGTGCCGGGCACGACCTGACGACTATCGGCGGTAATTCCATCGATCTGCGGATCAGCGGAGAGAGGCGGAACCGGGAGGCCGGCCCGCTTCAGAAGGTCGGAAAGGCGCATGGTTCAGCCTCGTTCGGGTGAATGGTGCGCGGCACGCGCAGAGGCCTTGGCCGCAAGCTTCGCAGCCTTTTCGGCAGCCTTGGCCGCTTTTTTCTCGGCTTCTTCCTTCTGCGCGGCAATGCGCGGGTCGCCCGGATCGTTGCCCGGGCCGAGCGCGCGTTTGCCGGGGGGAATGCCGGGCTCGAGCGGTATGGCCATCGCGGCATCGATGCGCGCCGCATTCTTGGTGTCGGGAAACAGGCCGAGCATGGGGCCGATACGGGCGATCAGCTTGCCCGTTGTGGGCGCCGCATTCCAGCCGGACGTCACGAAGCCATGGGTCTTGGGCGTGGGATGAGGGGAGTCGAGCATGACGTAAACCGCATAACGCGGCGCATTCATCGGGAAGATCGACGTAAAGGCCGAAATATTGACGTGTTTGAGATAGCGCCCGTTCGGGCCGACCTTTTCGGCCGTGCCGGTCTTGCCGCCCACGAAATAGCCGGGCACTTCGGCGCTGCGTGCCGTGCCCTGCGTCACGTCCAGTCGCAGCATCTTGCGTATCAGGGCCGAGTTTTCCTCGGAAACGACGCGCTGCCCCTCAGGCGCGGGTGGAGGAGCAGGCGCGTCGCCTGCGGCATCCGTGTCGGGCTTGAAAGCTGCCGGAACGACCGGAGCACCTGCCGGTGACGACGACGGGGCCTGTGTGCCTGGCAGCGTCTCGCTACCGGGTTTCGCGGCATCGTCCTGCTCGCGTGCGAGCAGGGTTGGCTTGATCAGGATACCGCCATTTACCGTCGCGGCCGTTCCGCGCACGATCGAGAGCGGCGGTTCTGCCACACCATGACCGAAGCCCACGGTCATGACGGTGGAAATGCCCCAGTTCTTTATCGAAGGCACGATAGGGCGACCGGCTTCGGGTAGTTCGATCGGCACACGGTTGAAGAACCCCATCGTGCGCAACCAGTCCTGCTGCCTCTTGGCGCCGACATCGAGCGCGATATGCGCCGCCGCAGGGTTGGAGGATTTGGCCAGCACGTCGGGCAGGGCAAGCCACGGCGAGAAATGATCGGTCTTGATATCGGAAATGGTGAAGCGACCGATATGGATGGGAATGGTCGAGAACCGGTCCCAGATATGGGCGACGCCATATTCGATAGCCATGGCTGCCGTCTGAAGCTTGAATGTCGAGCCTGGCTCATACATGCCGGTCACGGCGCGATTGAAACGCGCATCGGCAGGCGCGCGACCGAAATCATTGGCATCGTAATCGGGCAGGCTGACCATGGAAATGATCTCGCCCGTATTGACGTCCATCACGATGGCCGCAGCACCGATGGCCTGGAATTCATCCATCGCCGCCTGCGTGACTTCGCGTGCCACCGCCTGGATACGCACGTCGAGCGACAGACGCAGCGGCGTGCGATCCTTGTTCAGGCGCTCGTTGAAATAGCGTTCGATACCGGCCACACCGTGATCGTCGATATCCACGCCACCGAGTATTTGTGCAGCAGTACGGCCCAGCGGATAGTGGCGGCGTTCGCTGGCTTCGAAATAGATACCCGGGATACCGAGGTTATTGATCGCGATTTCCTGCACGGGCGAAATATCGCGCGCAATATAGACGAACTGCTTTTTCAGGGAGAGACGCCGCGTCGTTTCGGCTTCATCGAGCTGCGGCAGGACGCTCTTGAGCTTTTTCGCCGCATCAGCCGCGTCGATCAGCTCCATGGGATTGGCATAGACCTGTGCGACAGGGAGCGACAGGGCCAGCGTCTGCCCGTTACGGTCGACAATGCTCGCGCGGTGCACATCGGGTAGCGAGAAGTCGCCGGCGATCTGCCCCTTGGGGTCGCTCTTGGGGATCTCCGGGACCTGCGAGGCTATCTGACGCTTTTCGGGCGCCATCGGCATGAAGACGGTCGCAAGACTCAGTTTGCCGGCAACCAGTCCGAACAGAACGAGAAAGCCGAGCCCGACACCGATCAGACGCGTGTGCATCTGATCGAGCGAAGCCCGGATCCTTTTTGTGCTTTTACCGTCGGCGCGTGACGGAGCGCCTTTTGGTTGACCCGACCTGTTAGAGGGAGGGGGTGTCCTGCCAGCCATGCTCAGGCGCTTTCATATCCGCTCAATAATTCCGCTCAGTTGGCGATCGGCGTCGGCGGCGGGAGGGCATCGCCATATCCGGCAAGAGCCGAAGAAGAGCCGGAATCGCTCTGTACATGATGCGGCTTGGGGGACTGCATGGCAATCGCCGTGTTCTGTCGCGCTGCGTGGGCCGAGGCTGCGGCATGGGTGCTGCGCCACGACGTGGCCGCTGTCGCCTGGGGGCGATTGCCACGGAAACTGGCCAGACGCACGGCAAGATCGGGTTCCTGCGCGCCGGCCGCAGGGGCCGGACGCGTGGTGGCGTGAACCACTGAGTCATAGCGGTGATTGCGGTGAGCGGACTGGCCGAGCTCGTCCGACACCACATGCGTGCGCGCATTCTGCTGGGCCAGCTCGATGGTCGGTCCGGAAACGGAACGCGAGACGGAAGCTGCAGGTCGGGCAGCATGCGTCGTCGGGTTCTGCAATGTCCGAACCGGGTGGGGCGTCACACTGGCCGAGGCCAGAACCGCACGCGGTGCCGCCATGGCGGTCTCGGCAGGTGTCGTAACCGCCGGGGAAGAGCGACGACGCTGCGGCTCGGCACTAGCCACAAGAGCAGCCGTATCACGCGTGCCGGGTGCAGGTTGTGCAACGACTCTGGGCTCGACCGGCTTCACCGCAGGCGGGGTGGTGATGACAGGCTTGTTTGCCTGTACCGGTGGCGCCTTCGATACAGCAATGCTCAGGCTTTCGCGCGGATCACGGAATGCCGGTCTGGTCGAGGGGGCGGGCAGTGCCTCGATCATGCTGGCCAGACGCACATATTGCGAGGGCGCCATGGGGTGAAGCTGGCCGAGGAACCGCGTAGAGAGCGCGCTCAGCCTGTCTGGTTGGTTGAGCAATGCCCACTGCGTTCGCAGCATGGCAGTCTGCTGACGCACGCGCTCGGTTTTTTGCACGATGGTGGTGATGTTCTGATCCAGCACCGTGGTTTCATGCTTCTTTGTGTAAAGAAACAGTCCCGAACCACCAGCAAGAAGGGCGCAGAGTATCGTAAATGGCCGGATCATGAATGAGACCCCCTAACAGAGGCTGATGGTGCGGTACGGAGCAGGCTGCGCAGCTTGGCACTGCGCGAACGGGGATTGCGGCTGATCTCTTCATCGGAGGCGAGAACAGGGCGGGTATGGGGCAGGACATAGTCCGGCGTGACGAAACGCTCTGCCATGGGTTCATGGCGCGAGGGACGGCTGACACGCCCTGCCGCCTGGGCAAAGGCACGCTTCACCAGACGATCTTCAAGCGAATGGAACGTCACTACGACGAGCTTCCCACCTTCCGCGAGGAGGGACGGCGCTTCGTCGAGCGCGCGCTGAAGCTCGCCCAGCTCGTCATTGACGGCAATGCGAAGCGCCTGGAAGGTGCGTGTGGCAGGATGAATGCCGGACTTGTCGGGACGGACCACGCTGCGCACGATATCGGCAAGACGTGCCGTCGTGCGGATGGGCTCCTCGTGACGGGCGCGCACGATCGCTCCAGCGATGCGGCGCGACATACGGTCCTCACCGTAGTGATAGATGATATCGGCCAGCTCGGCCTCATCGGCCTCGTTGACCAGATCCGCAGCCGAACGACCCGATTGCGACATGCGCATATCGAGCGGCCCGTCGTGACGGAAGGAAAAGCCGCGTTCGGCCTCATCGATCTGGTATGAGGAAACGCCGATATCGAGCACGATACCGTCGAAAGGCGCTTCGTCTTCCAGGAGGTCGGCCATGGCGCCGAATGTTCCGGCGACAGGGACGAGCCTGCGTCCCGGCGCATGTTCGACCAGACTGGCGGCAAGTTCGGATGCGCGGGCGATGGCCGTCGGATCGCGGTCGATGCCCCAGACGGTACAGGCCGCGCGCGAGAATATGCCGCGCGTATAGCCGCCGCCGCCGAAAGTGCCATCGACATAACGACCGCCGTCGCGCGGGGCGAGCGCATCGAGCACTTCAGGCAGCATCACGGGCACATGGCCTGGGTCGTGACGTGTGAGCAGGGTGAATGAAGGAACGGCGTTCATGATGCGGCCTCGCTGGTCGCCGGACGGCTGGTCATGCGCCGCGCGCGGGCGCGAGCGTCTTCGCGGCGTTTCGCACCGGCCTCGGGCTCCCAGATCTGGAAAACACGACCCAGACCCATGAACGAGATCTCATCGACAAGATTGGCATGACGCTTGAGCACGTCGGGAAGGATGATACGGCCTTCCTTGTCTGCGTCGATCGGATAGGCATCAGCGTAAAGGCTGGCAGCGAGGTCGTCGTGATCGTCCGAGAAAATATCCAGGGAGTCGACCGGTCCGGCCAAGGTGGCAAAGGCGGCGCTGGGCCAGGCTTCGATGCAGGGATGGAGATGGGAAGGGCGCAAAATCACGAGGCTTTCATCCGGTTGTGCCTGCGCACGCAGGGCAGCGCGGAAGGAAGCGGGGATGGACACGCGGCCCTTGGCGTCGAAACGGTTCTGATGCGTGCCAAGAAACACACTCACGCCGTTCGATGCCTCCTCGTTTCTCTGGAGTAATTGCCGCTGATGTTTCGCTCCCGACACGGGACAGGCCATTTGAGGTCATGTCTCAGATGCCGCTCGGGATAGATTTGGGATATCATGGGATTTCATGGGACGTCAAACAATTCGCGCCCGAAAATGGCGGAAAATCCAAGTTTTTTTGAGGAACGAGGATCGAATGTTCTTATTATGTTCTTGCGTACAGTAAACGCGTTGACATTCGATTTGCCAGTTTGCGGTTTTTGTTATGTTCTTATTAAGGCATTGGCCGACAGAATTGGGGCATCATTACGGCGTGCAAGTTGGCTACAGTACTTTTTGCAAGCATGACTTCAAAGAAATCACTGCGTGTTGGAGTACCGCAGCCGTCAGGATTTCGTCGACGGATCGCGCTTCCATGGCAGGCCTCCGGTCGCAGGTTTCCGTAAGGCGATGAGCCGGATGACCTGTTGTGAAGATTGTGAGGAGGCGCTCTTGCAAGGGGGGTAATGTCAGACGGTCTGTAAGCCGGGTTCTGTCCGCCCTGAGGCGGGGCGATCATTCCTCTGGGACCGGTCTTGCAACCGGCCTCACGCAACCAACCCGAATGACAAGGCGGGAGAGCCTCTGATCCCATCCCGAAGGACGGATCCGCCATTCCTATTCGGTCTTGCTCCCGATGGGGTTTGCCCTGCCTCCCGCGTTACCGAAGGAGCGGTGCGCTCTTACCGCACCGTTTCACCCTTGCCTGCAGCCCAAGGGCCTGGCAGGCGGTTTGTTTTCTGTGGCACTTTCCCTAGGGTCACCCCCGCCGGCCGTTAGCCGGCATCGTTCTCCCGTGGAGCCCGGACTTTCCTCCATCACGACGGTTCTCACCGGCGCAGCAGCGATCGCCCGACCGTCTGACGGGCGCAACCTGACCCAAGCGCGGCACCGGGTCAAGCGGCTTGCCCTGTTTTCGCTCTCCCGTGATAGGCTGGGTTCATGACCGATCTGCCCGTCTCCCGCCCCGGACTGCTCTACCGACTCTTTCTGAAATGGCTCAGACATGCGTCGAACGGGCGCGATGGGTTGCCTTTGCCCGAGCATCTCACACCCGACTCACTGGCGGCGCTGCGTCGCATGACCGGCATGCCGAGTTTCCCCCAGCGGCTTTCCTCCCTCCAGATCAGGAAATGGCGCAGCCTTCGCGTGCCCTGCGGTGACACCACGCGCATGACGCGCCTTTATCGCCCCAGAGGCAAGGTGAACGGGATTATTCTGTTCCTCCATGGCGGGGGCTTCGTGCATTGCGATCTCGTCTCGCATCACGGCATATGCTGCAGGCTTGCCCGCACTTCCGGCGCGATGGTGCTCTCTCTGGATTACCGTCTGGCCCCCGAGCATCCTTTTCCGGCTGCTGTGGACGATGGCTGGGGCGCACTGGTCTGGCTGAACGAGCAGGCGAGCAGGCTGGGACTCCCTGTCGCTCTCTGCGGTGACAGTGCAGGCGGAAATCTGGCGGCCGTACTGGCGCGTCGTGCGGGTGAGCAGGGCATGACGCATGTTGCAGCCCAGCTTCTGTATTACCCGACCGTTTCCGGATTATGGTCGCCTGCCTCGCGTGCGACCTATGCCGAGGGCTATATGCTGACAGCGCGTTTGCTCGACTGGTATGGGCGACAATATATCCGTGACGATCGCGACATGCTCGACCCCGATTTCGCGCCGGTATTCGCCCCGGAACTCGCCGATGTTCCTCCGGCCATGATCGTGACCGCAGGGTTCGATCCGTTGCGCGGGGAGGGGGAGCTTTACGCAACGCTGCTGCGCGCCGCTGGTGTGAAGACGAGGCTCGTCTGCTATCGCACGGCCATCCACGGGTTTCTCAACTTCTATGCACTGGTTGTGGAAGGGCGAAGCGCTCTGCGCGTTGGCGGGCAGTTTCTGCGGGACAGGTTTGCCCAGTGGCACAGGGACCGCAAACCCGAGGGCTAGAGGTGTAATACGGCTTTGCTTAGTAATCGCTATGCCATCGATGCCGTTTGAGAAGTGGCGGGGCAGAGCCTGCACATGAAAAAGCCGGGCATATAGCCCGGCCTTCAGCTTGTCGCAGAAGCTGTTCGTTACTGCTGCATCATGGCGTGGAAGCGACCTGGCGTGCCCTGATCGGTGGCAAGCATGCGATCGGCACGATTTACCTTGATGGTGAAAAGCCTGTCGAATGTGCCCGGCTTGCCGGGGCAGCCGTCATTGCTGCGTTCCATGAAGTCGATGCGTGTGGCCTCTGGCGGATCGTTTCCGTTGAGAATGGGCACAAGGCATTTGGCGGGCACATCGGTCATGCCATTATGTGTGACCATCACACGCAGATGTTCGACAAGCTTGGTGTTGTCGAACCAGGCGAGCCGGTCGAACTGGATCTTGTCCGCAGCCTGATCGAGCCATCCCATTTTCATGACGAGAATGGCCAGAAGCGAGGCAGGAACCAGCACGACCAGGCGGCGCAGCAAATGCTGCTTGAGCGTGCGTGGCTTGCGACGACCCGATCCGAGCCTTGGCGACCCGGACGGGGGTGTTGTTTTGGGATCGGAGGCCAATGGAGTGCCTTATTCCATATCTTCATGCCAGACCTGCCCGTCGCGGGCGAGCATCTGACGTGCTTCCTCGGGGCCCCAGCTACCGGCAGCGTAATGCGCCATGGGGACCTCGTTTTTCGCCCAGGCATCCATCACCGGTGCGACCCATTTCCATGCTGCCTCGACCTCGTCGCGACGGATGAACAGTACCGGATAGCCACGTACGGCATCGAGCAGCAGGCGCTCATAGGCATCGGGGTAGCGCACAGCGAACTCACGTTCGAAATGCACATCCATCGCCGTTTCCCACAGGCCGAAATCGTCGTCCATCGGGTTCTTGACGTTGAAGCGCCATGACACGCCTTCGTCCGGCTGGATGCGGATGACCAGCACGTTCCTTTCCGGCTGGGCCGGGAACAGATTGGTCGCAGAGGGCTTGAAGGTCACAACGATCTCACTGACCTTGGCCTTCAGGCGCTTGGCCGAGCGGATATAGAACGGCACGTTCTTCCAGCGTGGCGTATCGATTTCCGCACGCAGGGCGACATAGGTCTCGGTGTTGCTCTCATGACCGAGCTCTTCGAGATATCCTTCGACCGTCGCGCCCTTGATGTGGCCCTTCGTGTACTGCGCGCGCACCGTGCTCGTGGGGAGCGTGCTGGAATCGAGCGGCACGAGGGATTTCAGAACCGATACCTTGGCATCGCGCACGTCATCGGCCTGGAGCGAGCTGGGCTTCTCCATGGCCACGAGGCAAAGCACCTGCAGCAGATGGTTCTGCACCATGTCACGCAGCGCACCGGAATTGTCGTAATAGGCTGCACGCCCTTCGACGCCCACCACTTCACCCGCCGTGATCTGCACGGATTCGATGTGCTCGGCCGACCAGACTGATTCGAAAAGCGGGTTTGCAAAGCGCAGGGCAATGACGTTCTGGACCGTTTCCTTGCCCAGATAGTGATCGATGCGGAAAACGTAGTTTTCCTTGAAATACTTGCCCACAGCCTCGTTGATCTCGTCGGCTGTCTTCAGGTCGATCCCGATCGGCTTTTCAAGCACCACGCGGCTGTCTTCCGTGATCAGCCCTTCCTGATGCAGGTTCTTCGAGATGGCACCGTAAAGATCGGGAGCCGTGGCGTAGTAGAACACGCGCACATGGTCTTCGGCCTTGTGGTTCAGAACCTCGCGTAGGCCTTCCCAGTTGCTGTCGGGCTTGGAGCCGTCGAGGCTGACGTAATGAACCATTTCGAGAAAACGATCGACTGTATCCTCGTCGAAATCGTCGCTCTTGACGAAACGCTTGAGCGCATCGCGTGCGCGCGTCTGGTATTCGCTGCGCTTGAGCGGCGAGCGTGCCGTACCGATGATACGGGCCGTGTCGGGCACCTGTCCCATGGTCAGACGATAATAGAGCGCAGGCAGCAATTTGCGCATCGTCAAATCGCCGGTGGCGCCGAAAATGACGTAGTCGAATGGGGCGACCTTATGGCACTGGGTCATCTTCCTGGCTCTCCGGTTCTGAATGCGGGCAGTGCGGTCTTATGACATGCACGCCCGGATGGGGTAAAGAGTGCAAGGCAATGCACGAAACCGGTTCCGGGTTCCCGTGCAATAGGCGTTGACCCGCCCGGTCCCGGCGCGATAAGCCGCCGTTTCTCCCCTCATGCCGATGGGCTTCGCCTGGGTGCATCTGTGGCTGTTGCGGTCCGCAAGGGCTGTGCGTAACCCCCGTTTTTCGAGGTCTCCATGTCCGACATGCCTTTTGATATCGACGAAGCCGCCGCCAGCCGTGCGCGTCAGGCTGCCGATCCTGACTCGAATGTGGGCGGGATTGCCGTCGACCGTCTGCGTAGCGTGATCGAGCGCGTCGAGCGTCTCGAAGAGGAGCGCAAGGCGCTTGCAGGCGATATCAAGGATATCTTCAGCGAAGCCAAATCTGCCGGTTTCGATGTGGCAACAATCAAGAACATCATCAAGCTGCGCAAGAAAGAGCCGAACGAGATCGAAGAGCAGGAAACGCTTCTCGATATCTATCGTCGTGCCCTGGGCATGTAATTGCTGCCCCGAGAGCCTGCGGGGCGGTGTACTATCCGTTCCGACAGGCTTGCGGTTTCCATGAAGATTTGAAGACAGCGCGTATACCGCGCTGACAATGTACATCGCCCCCGATATGAAAACCGCATTTCCGGATTTTCATTTCTGGCAGGGTGGCAATGTCGACGGCAGACTGGTGCTTAGGACAATCTGTCTGGACGTCTCTGCATGAGCGTATTCGACGTCAGAGCCGTCGGAACGATACCGACGATCTGCTTCAGACAGCGCTATTGCATCTTTTCGAACGTGGGCTGGAGGGGATCGACCATCCGGAAGCCTATGTTCTGCGCGCTACACGCAATCTTGCCATCGATCGCGCCCGTCGCGAAAAACGTATCGGCTTCACGTCGCTTGATGACGAAGCAGGGACCGAGCCGGTTTGCGCATCGCCGGGCCCCGAGCGCATACTTCTAGGGCGCGAGCAGCTGAGCCGTGTGCGCAAGGCTTTTGCCATGCTCGACGAGCGCACGGCACGTATTTTCCTGATGCACAGACTTGAGGGGCTGACCTATAGCGCGATCGCCGGGAAAATGGCGCTGAGTGTGAGCACGGTCGAGAAATCCATAGCGCGTGCTCTGGCCCATCTGGCGCTTGCGCTGATGACGGAACGTACGCCTTGAGCCCGGATCACATCGAGCAGGCGGCGAGCTGGCAGGCGAGACTGTTATCTGACCGGTGCTCGGCACAGGACCGGCAGGGCTTCTCCGATTGGCTGCGTCAGGATGAGGCGCATCATCATGCCTATGATCTCGTTTCCCGGATCTGGAAATCTGGCAGTTTCGATCATGCGCCACGATCTCCTGCCGTGACGCGCCGCAGGGTACTTGGCGCAATGGCGGCCCTGGGTGCGACGCTTGTGACCACGTCACGCAGTGCCGATGCCGTAACGATCAGGACAGGGCGTGGCGCGACACGCCATGTCGCTTTCGGTGCGATTCAGATCGATATGGATGCCTGTAGTACCCTCATGCATGCGCCCGGGAGTGGCGCGTCCGGCATTGGTCCGGCCGCGCAGGGGGCCATCGCGTTCGGGGAGGGGCGTTATGCGTTGTCGATCACGCGCGCTGCTACACGTCAGACCTTCCATTGCGGCTCATGGCGCGCTGAAGGCGGGGTAGGGCGCTACGCAATCGATATCGCGCCGCAGGCCATGAAGATTGCGGTTCTTGCGGGTGGACTGAGATTGACGCATCCGCACTACCCCGTACTATCGCTCATTGAAAATCAGGTACTCGTCGTCGATGGCAGGACGGGTCATATCGAGCGCCAGTCGGTGCGCATGGACGATATTCTTGCATGGCGTGAAGGGCGCGTTGTTTTTCGCGACACGCCGCTCGATCGGGCTCTGAGTGAAATGGCACGCTATACGGATCGACCCGTGACACTGCTTTCGCCTGCACTGGGCGGGCTGCATATCAGCGGTGTGTTTCATACCCGCGATCCAAGGCGGTTCTTCAATGCACTATCCCAGCTCATGCCGGTGAAGGTGCTCTACGAGCCGCGTCGCATCGCAATTGTTAAGCTTTGATGAAACGGTGGCGAAACGGATGAGGGACTGAGCGGGACGGTCGTCCCACAGGGGAGAGATCATCGATCTGCCCCTGATGGAACCCGCCCTGATGAGACGTACCCACGCCCGAATGCCCGCCCGACGCCAGAAACTGGCTCTGGTTCTGGTTTCACTGACAGCCCTTCCCGGATCATGTCTTGCGCAGACGGCTGCACACTCCCATCCATCAGGTGGGCCCAATGCACCGGGGGGGCGCAACGCTGCCCCCGGCGATGCCAGCCTGCACGATCCCGACACGCGCAGGAGTATGACGCTCAATCAGCCAGCTGCATCGCTTGAAGAGGCGTTGACAGGGCTCGCGCGTCAGACAGGGCGGGATATCCTGTTTTCAAGCGATCAGGTGCGCGGCAAAAACGCACCGGCGCTTCGCGGCAGGCTGACGCTGGACAAGGCCTTGCAGAAACTGCTGGGCGGGTCCGGGTTGAATGCCCATATCCAGCCGGATGGTGCCGTGGTGATTGCCAATGCCGCACGCGGAAGCAATTTCGCGCATGACAGGCGTGACGACAAAACCGGGCAGGAGCATATTACGGTGATCGGTCGGGCAGAGCGTCTGGCGCCCTCGACGGTACCGCTGACGATCACCGAGCCGACCTCGATCATCCAGAAGCGGTTTATCACCAATAATATCGTGCCGCTTGCGAGTGTGGACGATATCATCAAGTTCCAGCCGAGCATCTGGACCCAGAACCCGAATGGCCCCGGCATGGGCAAGGCCGAAACGATGAGCCTGCGCGGCTTTCAGGACGGGCAGTATAACATGCTGTTCGATGGCATTCCTTTCGGCAATGCAAGCGACCTGCACCATACGACGTCGTCACTGTTCATTTCGCATTTTCTGGGACAGGTGCAGGTCAATCGCGGCCCGGGCACGGCATCGACCATAGGCAATGCAACATTCGGCGGCACGATAGGGTTCGAATCCCGCAATCCAGCCAAGAGCTTCGGCGTGACGCCCTATGGAACCTACGGCAGTTTCAATACCCGTGCTGGCGGCGTGGAGGTCGATTCAGGCAAGACCCGTTTCGGTTCGATGGTGCTCGACCTGCAACATGAGGAGACCGATGGCTATCTGACCGGCTCGGGCGAGCGACGCAATAACCTGCTTTTCAAGGATGTGGCCCAGCTTGGAGAGAGCACCACATTGACGCTGCTCACCACCTATAACTGGGAAAACCAGAATACGACCCAGGGCGCAACGCTGGAACAGTATCGCAAATACGGCAGGAATTATGGCCTGTGCAGTAACCCTGCGCTGCAATGCTATGCCGGTTATCAACCCAGTACCTATACGGCGGATTTCGATTACATCGACATCAAGAGCCGCGTCCTAGCCTGGCTCACGGTGGAAAACCGTCTTTATACGAACGGTTTCGAGCATGATTACACGGAATCGACCGACGCCAGTTCCGACGATCCGGCAGCGAATGGCGTGACCTTCTATTCTGCCAGCGGCAAGAAGCTGGCCACCTACAGAAACGACGTGCCCGGTAAGTATGCCGATGCCAAGTTTCGCGATTACGGCGATACGCTGACGTTCAAGGCTCATACGTCGCAGGGCGATATACTGCTTGGCGCGTGGGCCGATCTGCAGGATGACAGGCGCTATACCTATGCGCTCGACCTCAGCAAAGGCGGCATTATGGTGCCCGGCAAGAACGGTTCAGCCTATAGCTACGATATTTCCGACTTCAATACGACCGTTCAGCCCTATCTCGAATTCGACTGGAAGCCGTTCAGGAACACGGTCATCAAACCCGGCATCAAATATTCCTATTTCCGTCGCGATTACGATGCCGCGGTCAACAAATCGACCAAGGTCCCGCTCAGCGCCACACAGAAATTCAGCTCATGGCAACCTTCGATTTCGGCAAACCAGATCATTCTTCCTGGCTGGAGCGCCTATGCGCAGATTGCGCGCGGTTTTCTGGCGCCACCCATGAGCGTGTTCCAGACGCAGAATGTCGGCAATGTCAGCCCTGAAACCACACTGAACTATCAGGTCGGCACGGTGGTGCAGCAAAAGCGCTGGACGCTGTCCTTCGACGCTTATTACATCGATTTTTCCAACTATATTGCCTCGGCGCAGATCAGGGTGCCGGGTTTTGGCACGCAATCGACGTCAGTCAATAGCGGTGGTGCAATCTACAAGGGGCTCGAAGTCGAGGGGCAGTATGCCATAGGCAGGGGCTTCTCGCTTTACGGCAATTACAGTGTGAACGATGCCCAGTACAAGCACAGCTCTGTCCGTGTGGCTGCCACGCCGAATGTCCTTGCCTCTTTCGGGCTGCTTTATGACGACAATAAGGGGCCTTATGCCTCGATTATCGGCAAATTCGTTGGAAATCACTGGGGGCTCGACAGTACGACTGACAGTGCAGGCAAGACGGTTTTTGCCAATCAATACCGTATTGGCAGCACCACGACGGCCGACCTCGCTCTTGGCTGGCATTTCAAGAAACTAGGCGGATATATGCGCGACGTGACGCCTAGCCTGAAGATCTCGAACCTGTTCAATAACCGGGCTGTCAGCGATTTCGCCGGCAACCAGTCGGCAGCCAGCGCAGGTTATCCCGATGGCGCTCCGCTCTACTGGCGTCTGGCCGGTCGCAGCGTTTTCTTCAATCTGACGGTCACCCTGCCATGAACCGCTTTCGTATGCGTCGCACGGGGTTCACGCGTGGTCTCGCGCTTTGCTGCGTGATTATGGGGCTTGTAGCAGGCGCGACAGGCGCCTGGGCAGGTAGTCCCATTGCGCTTTCTGCCTCTCCTCCCGGTCCGAATGCCGTTCTTCAGCGTGTCGTTCTCGTGGCGCGTCACGGCATAAGAAGCCCTACGCACGAGCCTGCCTCGCTGAAAGAGGAGACCGGTCTGGACTGGCCCGACTGGCCCGTCGCTTCCGGCCAGCTCACACCTTATGGGCGCAAAACGCTCGATGCATTGATGCGCGATATTGCGCGCTTTTATGATTTCCCGTGCAGGTTGCCAGGTACATTCTGCCTCACGAAGGATGAGCCGGTTATCTGGGCGGACTCAGCCGATGACAGAACGAGAGAAAGCGGTCAGATCATGGCTGATGCTTTCTCATCGACGCGTCGCCTCCGGGCGCGCTCTATGGCGCCGGGTCAGCGCGATCCGGTTTTCAACGCGGTAACGCCCGAGTTCATCGCAGCCCATCGCGACAGGCTGCTGGAGGAAACTGCGCGCATTGTGGCACTGGATCGTCGCGCGCGTCCGCCCAGCGTCATCGAGGGGCTTCGGGCGCTTCAGGCAACGATCGCACCGCAGGGCTGTCAGGTGAAAGACCGGCCCTGCTACACGGCACAGCTCGCCCTCTCGGAGAACAGGGAACGCCCGATGGTTTTGGGTGGTGCGGCGCGTGCGGCCTCGGTCGCTGAAAATCTGCTTCTGGTTTACGTCGAGGGCCTTGAGAGCACGAGGCATGGATGGCTGGGTCAGATCGAGCCGGGGCTGCTGTTCACGGTCGTTCCCGTTCATGATTACTTCTCGGATCTGACACGCCGTCACGGTGTGCTGATTGAAGAAAAATCCCGTGTGATGGTGGGCATGATAGAAGCCTTTTTGGCAGGGCGGGATATTGCGCTCGGTGATGGCACGCCGGTGAGGCGCGAGACGCGCGTGCTGGCTTTTGCCGGGCATGACACGACCCTCGATGCGCTGGCGGGTCACTACGGGATCGACTGGCGCTTCAGCGACCAGCCCGATCGCACGGCCCCGGACACGACGCTGGCCTTCGAACGCTGGCAGAAGCCCGATGGAGAGATTGTCTATCGCGCACGGGTTTTTCATCAGTCTCTCGCATCGCTGCGCGCCGGTCAGGGAAACCCGAACCCACCTCAGGATGTCACACAGGTGCCATCCCGATAGGATCGAGCGATGGGGCTCCGAACTGCTGGAGGTGTGACCCGTTCACGGCATGAACAGGCGCGCAGACGCCACGCTTTTCGATACAGAACGTGTCGTGAACGCTTTTTCTCTATCGTGAAGGGTCGAAGCACCAAGATCGCTCTTGGCGGAGTCGGTGAAATTCGCATAGATCGCAGATCATGACGAGCGCTCTTCTCTCCCTGCCACTCTGGATGCAGTTTCTGACCGGGTTTATCCTGCTTGGTCTTGGGCTGATGTTCATTCTCATGCCGTTCTCGATTTTCGGCGTGAAGCCGCGCCTTGAGGAGGTCGAACTCCAGCTGAACGAGGTGCGAGCCGAATTGCGCATTATCGCCATGCGTCTTGCGCAGGGGGCGGGAGAGACAGGGCCATCGGGCGAGCCGATCTACGCGCCGCCACGCCGTGCGTCGCAGACCAGTGTCGAGGCCACCGTGCGCCCTGTCGAACCGGTCAGGAGCGCAGAACCCATGCCATGGTCCGCGCAGGCGGCGCGCCAGACGACCGCGCGAGCTGTTCCGGTAAATGAGACTCCCAGGCACGATCCAGCTTCGCGCCCGTCAGCTGGTACGCGTGAGCCTGTGGTTGAGGAGCGCCGTGAGCGACCCGTTTCTCCCCCTCCGGCGCGGGATGATTACAGCTATGCGGAATCGGGTGCGCAGGAAAATATCGAACGCATTCTTCGCCCGACGCATTTCGAACCGCCACCTTCGCGCGAGGCCCCGCGGCCGCCCATGCCGCCCTCGGGCAATCCCTCGGCGTCTCCCGCTGCCCAGCAGGCGTCGCGCCAAAGCAATGACGAGGCCTGGCGGCTGAGAGACCATCGTCAGGAAATGGCGCCACGCGGGGCAGGGGCCGAGGCCGAAAAGCTGCGCAATGCCGAGGAGGCCGGAGCCCGTCGCATGCGCTCGGAGCCTACCTTGCGATGGCCGCCCCGCCCCTGAGAGGGAAGGGGGCTGGAACGTAGTTCAGGTCTCGGCGCCCCGGTGCTGCTGGTTGGGAGAGATCTTGGCATGTAATCCCCATATATCGGGACAAAGTCTGGCGGTATCACGCCGGTAACTCCAATGTGCAGGTTGCAAAATATAATTTAGAAATCGGAAATATGTCTCCCGGAACGTCGTAAAATCAAGGGAGAAACAGGCGCCGGACTATCCGAAATCTGCCGGGAGATTTCTGTTCTGCAACGATGACTTTGCAGAGGCGCTATCCTGTTTGCTTTGTGTCGTATTATGTCCCTTGCCTGCATCATGCAGGAACAAGGAACGACGATCATGTCTGGTACACAGACCCCCCGAAATCTCCCGGCAGATCACTTTTCAACGCGTCAGGGCTATGCGCGGCGTTCGTTGCTGGCCGCAGGACTGGCGGGTGGGGCCGCTCTCTTCACGACAGCGACCCGTGCGAATGCAACCGCCGTGAACGATGATGGCGGTGATGCCTTGCCGCAGGTTCCTCCGGCCTACAGCGCCGGAGCGATCAAGCCGGGGCGTGGGTCCCAGCTTGCAGGGCGTGTTGCCGTGGTAACGGGAGCAGCGCGTGGAATAGGGCGTGCCATCGCGGTCGAATACGCGGCGAACGGGGCTGATGTCGTGGCGCTCGACATCGCAGGGCCGATCAGCACGGTTGCCGATGCGGTACCTGCAACTGGCGATGAACTGGATGAAACGGTCAGACAGATCCACTCATTCGGCCGGAGGGCGCTCGCAATCAAGGCCGACATCAGGCAGATCGGCCAGCTTCGTGCGGCCGCTGATCAGGTCATGAAAACATTCGGCAAGATCGATATTCTGGTTGCGAATGCGGCAATCCAGGGCTGGAAACCCCTGCTGGACATGAACGATGCCGACTGGGACGATCAGATAGAAAACAACCTGAACGGTACAGCGCGCACCCTGCGTGCCTTTGTGCCGCATATGACAGGCAGACCCGGCGGACGTGTGCTGATCGTGTCCTCCATGCAGGGGCGCCATGGTACGAAGGGCGGCGCGAGTTACTCCGCCTCGAAATGGGGACTGATCGGCCTGATGAAATCGGCCGCCATGGAGTTCGCGCCTTACGGCATGACGGTCAATGCCATTATTCCGGGACTGGTCGGCACAGCATTGACGCTGAACCCGGAGCGTCTTGCCGCCATTGAACAGCAGGTGCACCACAAGGTGTCGGGCCCCGTCAGCCCGGCTCAGGCATGGCGGGACAGGGCCAGCACAGAGGTCGAACCCATCGGCTGGCTCCGACCCGAGGATATTTCCCCGATCGCGGTTTTTCTGGCTTCGGAAGCCTCCGCCCTTACCACCGGCGCGGAATTCGAAGTCAATGGAGGCGACAGCGCCCTCATGACCTGAAGATGGATTGCCGCACTTCCGTGGCATAGTCTGTTCGGGAGTGCGGAGCCGGCTAAGTGCCGACTACCGAAGCTTCACATCTGCCATGGCCATTCTTTGGAGAGGCGCGTGCCTAAGTCCGCGCTAGATATTCAATTCCCTATAATCGTAATTGGTTGTGTTGGAAAATATGTATTTAATAATACGTATTATTATGGTTTTGGAAAATAAAACAATATATCATTAATAATTCAACTGCTCGGGCAGTGGATTTCCGCCCAACCTGATATGAGATGATCAAAATTTCGAAAATTGAAGCAGGCAGACCGGCCACGATTAGTCTGGTTCGGGGAGTTTTGATACTTATCGTTACGCAGTTATGGAGATGCGCTTTTTTATCAAAGTGTGAATAAAGGCTGTCGTTGAGAAAGCGTGATTGTATTCCTGATGATACGTTGCTTGAAATGCTGAGCAAACGATCACCCCCGTCGATTGTGTCGAGCGGTTATGTCGGTGGTGAACCGATATCTGATATCTCGGGTAGAGAAGTATTTTATGAAGTCAGAAAAGGCAGAATGCCTCATCGAACATGTCGGGCGGTATACACTCTCCCACTATAAAAAGAGTGCCGATACTATAGTTGTGGTATTTGCCTCTGCTGGTGCGCGCCTGGCTGGCCCTATTGAGGAATTCAAGGGTTCTTTACGTAAGTACAAGGTGTCTATGCTTTTCGTGCTGGATAGTGAAGCATCGTTCTTTGCAAAGCCAGAGACGATCGCCATGTTCGAAAAAGTTGCCGAGATTGCTGGACAATATGACAAAATCGCGGTCATGGGCGAGTCCATGGGTGGATCTGGCGCTCTGATATTTCCCAGGTTCTGTCATAAAATCGACCGAACGCTTGCGTTCTCCCCATTGTATAGCTTCGGTTATCCTTTCAGCAATTTCGCCTCGGGGCCCCGAGACGGTCATTCTCCAATTTTCTGGGCCTTCGACTCTGATGATAAGGCAGCCAAGGCACGTTCAGTGCTGATTTATGGTGCACGTCAGTGGCAGGATGCCGCGCATGCAGGGCAATATCTGCTGCATGGCTATGACGTGCTGACGCTCGCAGGTGCCGGTCATCTGGTCGCATCCTATCTCAAAAAGGGATACGATCTGAATTATCTCGCGAAGCTGCTTGATCTGTTTCTCGACTTTTCGATCCAGTTCGACGCCGGCCTTGTCAGGGATGCTCTCGCACCGGTTCTCGCGGAATATGGTTCGGATGAGCGGGAGTGGTCATTCGAATCTGCTATGAAGCGTGCTCATTTGCGGGTCGCGCATGTTACTTTGCCGGGACCTCCGGAGGGTGCAATCGATCTGGCAAAAGGCCGCCCGACAGAGCAGAGTTCGGTTTGTGAGTATTCAGCAGGAAAGACCACAGCAGAGGACTCAGCCAGGGCGCTATTAGATCCTCCCCCGGAGTTCTACGCATTTCATACCGATCTGGAAAATCGACCTTGGTGGAAGGTCAGTTTGGACAATGCCGCCGAAGTCGAGGAGATACGGATCTATAATCGTATAGACACGCATGCAGAGCGTGGATTGAGATTTACGATCGATGTGCGTGAGCATGGTCGTTGGAAATCTGTGTTTCGAAAAAACGACGACTCTATCTTCGGCGGGATCGATGGAACGCCGTTCATCTGGAGACCTGAGCAACCCATCCGCACGAGAGAGATCAGGGTACGATCACTCCTGCATGAGGATTATCTGCACTATCAGAAAATAGAAGTATTTGGACGTATAGGGTCAGGTCTTCCAGGGTCGGAGATTTTGCCGAGTCCTGAGTGTATCGACCTGGCCCTCGAACGACCAACTAGCCAGAGTTCGATTTGTAAATACTCGATAGGCAAGACGCCTGAGGAAGATTCGGCAAACGCGGTCAGTTCGCGCATATATCGACCCTATGCTTTTCACACCGATCTGGAAAAAAGGCCATGGTGGCAGGTCGACCTTGGTGCGCATGCCCTTGTTGAGGAAATCCACGTCTATAACAGGTCCGGAGACGAGGCATCTCGCGGACTATGCTTTGTTTTCGAATCTCACGAAAATGGCCGTTGGGTAGTTATACATCGCAAATCTGATGGTAAACCGTTCGGGGACCTGAATGGTGAGCCCTATGTCTGGAGACCGAAAAAGAGACGAGAGATTACGAAGCTTCGAATTCGTCTCTCCTCCGAGGATTACCTGCATTTTCAGAAGATAGAGGTGCTGGGTGTACGGATGCCTGTCATGGTCTCGGATGAGGGTTAAAAAATGTTGGCTGCAGGACCGCTCGCGCTCCAGTCCATATAATCAGGACTAAGGTTTTGTCGTGAGATATGCCACCAGGCGGCGTTTATCGCTTAACCATGGTGGCAGAACCCGCACCTGTAGCAGTCTCTCCCAGTATATCAGGGTAATCAGCCACTAAAAAACGAAACCGGCCTACCGTTGACGGATCAGCACCAGATCGTCGCGGTGGATCAGCTCGTCCCGGCCGGAATGACCGAGACATGCCGTGATGTCTTCCGAGCGGTGGCCGGCAATCAGGCGTGATTCGGAAGCGTCGTAAGCCGTGAGGCCGCGACCGAGTTCGTGGCCGTCTTCGTCGAGAATGACGACCAGATCGCCCTGATTGAATGTTCCTTCCACCTGACGTACCCCTGCCGGGAGCAGTGAGCCGCCATTATGAAGGGCGCGTACGGCGCCACGATCGATAATGACGCGGCCTTTCGTTTCCAGCGCGCTGGCCAGCCAGCGTTTGCGTGCCGAACCTGCGTCTTCCGCGGCAAGGAACCAGGTGCAGCGCCCCGTATCGAGCAACTGGCTGATCGGATGCGGGGAGAGACCGGATGCAATGGCCATGCGTGCGCCCGCGCGTGTCGCAATCTGTGCGGCGAGGAGTTTGGTGTGCATGCCACCGGAGGAGTACCCGGGCGGTGGGGCGCCGCCCATGGCCATGATCGACTCTGTCAGAGCCGTTACCTCAGGAATGTGCTGTGCATTCGGATCGAGACGGGGGTCGGCGGTATAAAGCCCATCGATATCGGAAAGCAGGATCAGTGTATCGGCACCGATCATCTGGGCGACGCGAGCCGCCAGACGGTCATTGTCGCCGAACCGGATTTCGGTTGTGGCGATGGCGTCGTTTTCATTGATGACCGGCACGCAGCCCAGGCTGAGCAGGGTACGCAAGGTTGCCCGTGCATTAAGGTGGCGCGCGCGATCTTCAGTGTCGTCGGGGGTGAGAAGCAGTTGACCTGCCGTGAGGTCCTGCAGGGACAGGGCTGCGCTCCAGGCCTGGGCCAGCTGGATCTGGCCGACACTGGCGGCTGCCTGCTTTTCTTCCAGGCGGAGCTTTCTCCCCACCATGCCCAGGCGCACGCGTGCGAGCGCGATCGCACCCGATGACACGACGACCACGTCGGTCCCCTGGCGTCGCAATCTGGCGATATCCTCGCAGACCGTGTTCAGCCAATGATGGCGAAGCGCTGCATTTTTGGCATCGACAAGAAGGGCAGAGCCGATCTTGATGACAACACAGCGCGCTTCGGCCAGTCGATTGGTCACTGATTACTCTCGCGTTCTTCCAGACGGTATTCGGTAACGCGATCCTGCACGATGCGCAGCAATTCGGCCAGTCCTTCATGGGTTGCTGCCGACAAGGTGAACACCTCGGCACCGGATGCCTTGGCAAGGGCCTTGGTCTTGGCTGTGATCTGCGTCTTGGTCAGGGCATCGCATTTGTTCAGCACAATGATTTCCGGCTTTTCGGCCAGGGTCTCGTCATAGGCGGCGAGCTCATTGCGTATCATGCGGTAGTTCTTGACCAGCTGACTCTCCGTGCCGTCCAGCAGATGGATCAGCATGGCACACCGCTCGACATGACCCAGAAAGCGGTCACCCAGACCTGCGCCTTCGCTGGCCCCTTCGATCAGCCCCGGAATATCGGCAATGACGAATTCTTCGGTCGAGGAGAGACGCACCACACCGAGCTGCGGATGCAGCGTGGTGAAGGGATAATCGGCAATTTTGGGCTTGGCGCGTGAGCAGACCGAGAGGAGGGTGGATTTGCCGGCATTGGGCAGCCCCACAAGCCCGACATCGGCGATCAGCTTCAGGCGCAGCCAGACCCAGCGTTCCTCGCCCGGCCAACCCTTGTCTGCGCGACGTGGTGCCCGGTTGGTGCTGGTCTTGTAGTTGGCGTTACCGAAGCCGCCATCGCCGCCCTTGCAAAGCAGCACTTCCTTTCCGGCCTCATCGAGGTCGGCGAGCATGGTCTCGCGATCGTCATCGAAAATCTGCGTGCCGATGGGCACATTGATGATCACGGTTTCGGCTTTTGCGCCGGTGCGGTCGGACCCTGCACCGTTGCCACCCTTGCGGGCGCGGAAATGCTGGGTGTAGCGGAAATCGATCAGTGTATTCAGGTTCGGTACGGCGCGGAAAATGATATCGCCGCCGCGTCCGCCGTTACCGCCATCGGGGCCGCCGAACTCGACATATTTTTCACGACGGAACGCGACAACACCATCCCCGCCATCGCCGGAGCGTACATAAATCTTGGCCTGGTCGAGGAATTTCATGGTCTGTCTCGTCTTCGTCCAACAATATCGTTCAAAACAAGAAAGGCCGGCCCAAGCGGACCGGCCTCTCCCGTCAACTGGTATTGGCCAGTCTTTTATTCTGCGGCTTCTGCCAGCGTCACGGAAACGTGGACGCGGCCTTCGGCGCGGCGCGTGAACTTCACAGCGCCATCGGCGAGGGCGAACAGGGTGTGGTCACGACCGACACCGACATTCGAACCGGCCATCATCTTCGTGCCGCGCTGACGGACGATGATGTTGCCAGCAACGACGGCTTCGCCACCGAACTTCTTGACGCCGAGACGGCGGCCAGCACTGTCGCGTCCGTTACGGCTCGAACCGCCTGCCTTTTTTTGTGCCATGGAGGTCTCTCCTTCTCTCTAGCGTCAGTTACGCTGCGTTGATCGCGTCGATGCGCAGGACGGTCACATGCTGACGGTGACCGTTCTTGCGGCGGCTGTTCTGCCGGCGACGCTTCTTGAAGATAATGACCGTGTCCAGACGATCCTGGGCGATCACGGTTGCCGTGACGGTGGCTCCAGCGACCAGCGGAGCGCCGATCTTGATGCCTGCGTCGGAACCGACTGCAAGAACGTCAGAGAAGGTGATGGTCGAACCGGCTTCGGCTTCGAGCTTCTCAACCTTCAGTGTGACCTGCGGGGCCACGCGATACTGCTTTCCGCCTGTGCGGATGACTGCGAACATGTCTAAACTCTCTATCAGTCCGATCTCTTGGCAATTTTGCCGGGGTTTTCCCCCAGTCGGCATTGCCCAGTCGCTTTTTATTATTGGCAGGCCCGCACACATGTGACTGCGCGCACTCCCGCGAGGGGGGCTCACTACAGGAGGCAGGGCGCAGCCGTCAATAATTATCGCGCGACCAGACCTCTAAAAGATGGTTCCGCAAGAAGGTCTTTCGCGATGGCCCAGATTACAGGGCAGGGATGGCATGCGGGAGGGGCCGAAAAATACGATAAAAAATTCTGCTGCCCCTCTTGCGCAGGGGGCAATCTCGCCCCTATAAGCCGCCCACGACCAGGTTATCCTGCTACGGAGAGGTGCCAGAGTGGTCGATTGGGACGGTCTCGAAAACCGTTGTGCCTTCACGGGCACCGTGGGTTCGAATCCCACCCTCTCCGCCAGACCCCATAATGATGCCCCTGCAAGGGCAGGCGGGTCCGAAACCATCCCAGAAATCAGCGCTATTCAGCCCGATCCCGGACTCGTTCCGTCTTTTCGGGGCGGTCTCTACGTTTGCCGTGCCATTTTCGCTGACAATATCCTGGGGACACGCTGCGCCAGTTTCACCCGCGTATCACCGTACCAAAGCAATCAGCGCGCCCAACGGGTTGGTGTCGGTAGTCCTGCGCCGGAGTGGCCCCATTACGTCCCGCCCCGTTACGCCCCGCCCCGTTACGCCACGTAACGCGATGCCCGCTTTGCAGGGAGCCCGGCGACGAGGTTTCCATATTCAAGGTGGATGCATTAGAGAAGGCAGCATTCAAGCAGGCCCGGATCGGGGCATCAACAACAGGAACAGGATCAAGATCGTGCAAAACGACCTTTGCCCGCAATGCGGTAGCGAACACATCTATCAGGACGGTGCCTTGTGGATCTGCCCGGAATGCGCCCTTGAATGGAGTGTGACCGCGACGGCGCCGGTATCGGAAGAGGATGAGGTCGTTCGGGACGCCAATGGAACGATCCTGTCGGATGGCGACAGTGTGACCGTCATCAAGGATCTCAAGGTCAAGGGATCGTCTTCGGTCATCAAGGGCGGAACCAAAATCAAGGGTATCCGTCTTGTCGACGCGAGCGATGGGCACAATCTCTCATGCAAGATCCCCGGGGTCGGCAGTATGAATCTCAAGTCCGAGTTCGTCCGCAAGGCATGAGAAACGACAATGCCTGAGAGACGGCGAGAGAAGAAAGGGTGAGACGGCGATGTCAGGTGGTTCCGGCGATCACGCGATGCTGCATCCCCGGACCCGACTGACACGTCGCACAATCCTCTCCTCGTCTCTTATGGTTTCCGCGGCGATGCTTGCGGGTTGCCATGGGCCGTCCCGCTCCGATGCGCCCGAACAGATCGCGCTCTGGGCGCAGACACCTCCGGGCGGCGGTGGCCCAAGCGGGCCTGAGCAGGCGACGGCCAGGGGTGCGCTGTACAATATTACCGAACCCCGTCTTGAAGTGTTTCGACCTGCTCGTCCCAATGGGAGCGCGGTCCTGATTGCAGCCGGTGGGGGGTATCAGCGTATCGGCATGCAGAGAGAAGCCTATCCTGCTGCGCGCTGGCTGACAGCACGCGGGATAACGGCTTTTGTGCTTGTTTACCGACTTCCGGCAGAGGGGTGGGCCGAAGGGCCGGTCGCGCCCTTGCAGGACGCAAGGCGTGCGCTCGCCATTATCGGGCATCACGCCTATGGCTGGGGGATCGACCCTGCACGCGTTACGCTTCTGGGCTTCTCGGCAGGGGGGCATCTGATGGGAATGACCGCAACGTCCTGGCCAGGGTCGGGGCCTTATGCCGATTCTGTCGTAGCCAGGGCGGATCTCTCCTCCGGCGTAAGGCCAGTCGGTGCCGCGCTGATCTATCCGGTAATCACGCTCGAAAAACCTTATGATCACACGGCGACCCACCGCGACCTCGTCGGGTCGAATGCCAATGCGCAGGATGCAGCACTGTGGTCGGTGCAAACCCATGTCGGCCTCGGCTATCCGCCGGTTTTTCTTACCCAAGCCGATAACGACCGAATTGCCAACCCGTATAACGCTGCGCTGATGGCGCGGACCTGTACAGCAATAGGAACGCCGGTCGATTATCATCGATTGCCTAGCGGTGGGCATGGCTTTGGTATGGGTGAGCCAAGCAAGGTGACATCGCTCTGGCCACATTGGTATGAGGCATGGCTCGGGGACCGCTTCCTGATTTGACGGGTACTCCCGTTCTGTCGGGTTTCCTCAGACGGCCGTTCTGACGTGACGGCGCCCCATGACGTAGGTCGCGGCAATGGAACGGTCGTCGCCCAGCATCGACAAGGCGAACAGCAGATCCGATACCGTCTCGGCGCGGTCTGCGCGCTGCTTCAGAAGTGGCGTCGCATAGGGATCCAGAACGCATAGATCGGCTTCCCTGCCGATTTCGAGCCTGCCGATCCGGTTTTCCAGCCCCAGTGCGTCTGCGGCGCCGGCAGTCGCCAACCAGTAGGCCTGTATGGGGTGCAGGCTTGTCTGGTGCGATTGCGCAGCGCAATAGGCATCGTTCATGACACGGAGCATCGACAGGCTGTTGCCCCCGCCGATATCGGTGCCGAGCGCGACATGAACGCGCCTGTCCGATCTGAGCGCGTCGAATAATCTGAACGCCCCGCTGCCCAGAAATGCGTTCGAGGTTGGGCAATGAGCAAGGGTACAGCCCTTATCGGCGCAGCAGGAAAAGTCGCGCTCATGCATATGAACGGCATGACCGAAAATACTGCGTGGACGCACCAGACCGGCATGGTCGTAAACATCGAGATAACCGGACCGATGTGGAAAAATCGTGCGAACCCATTCTTCTTCCTGAACGGTTTCCAGCAGATGGGTCTGCATGAAAAGGTCAGGAGACGTATCGAGGAGTGCTCCGGCAAGAACGAGCTGTTCCTCTGTGCTTGTCGGCGCAAAACGCGGCGTGACGGCGTAAAGCTGTCGTCCGGTGCCGTGCCAGTGGTCGATCAGGCGCCGGGACTGGTCGAAGCCCTGTTGCGCTGTATCGCGCAGATAGTCCGGCGCGTTGCGATCCATCAGAACCTTGCCAGCGATCATGCGCGTATTGCGCTTGCCGGACTCGGCAAAGAACGCATCGACCGACTCCGGGTGTACCGTGCAGTAGACAGCCGCCGTCGTGGTGCCATGATCGAGAAGACTGTCCAGAAAGCTGGAAGCAATCGCTGTGGCATAGGCACTGTCGGCGAAGCGGCGCTCTTCGGGAAACACGTACCGGTCGAGCCATGAAAGCAGCTGCTCGCCATAAGAGGCGATCACGCCGAGCTGCGGATAATGGACATGGGCGTCGATGAAGCCAGGACCGATCAGATGTCCATGATGATCGATAACGGGCAGGGAAGGGGCGAGGCCGGGCGAAAGGGCATCGTACGATCCGACCGCTGTGATGCGGCCGTTCTCTATGACGACCAGACCGTTCGTATCGGCTTTTAACGCCTCTTCCGGGGGCATATCGAACGGATTGCCGGCAAAGCGCAGTGTCGTTCCCCGCAGGGCGAGGCTTGGCGCCTTGTCGGTCATCGCGGTTCTCTCAGAAGCTGATGGCTGGTGCAACCATGCGTTTCATCCAGAAAAGCCGCATTGGCAACCAGCTCGTCTCTGATCACCACGAGATAGGAAATGCCGCGTATCAGTTCGAGTCGTGTCACGAGATCCTGCTCGGTGCGGTCGAGTTCACGCAGGCGTCGTACCGCAGCCGCTGCGACACGCGCCGGGCGGTCATGGCGATCGCGTGTATATTCCATACGATCCAGCAGGAGCTCGATAGGGCGACGTGCGGTTACGGGTAGATGCTCGCGGTCGAGAAGGGTGCGCAATCTGATGACGTTCAGACCGATTGTCATGACCGCCAGTGTGCCTTGCAGATAGCTTTCGACCACGGGCAGGGGCGAAGGGCCTGCATGACGGATCAGCCGGGCGAAGCGGTCGATATTGCGGCCGATCCAGGCCCGCGTTTCGGGTGCCTTGCGCAAATGGCAAAGGCTGCGCAGTTCGGACAGCATCTGACGGCGCAGACGCAGGCGCTCTGATTGGGGATTGAAAGGCAGGAAAGTGTGGAACACCAGCACAGCCGCGCAGGCGGCCATGACGGTCGCCATCGAACCGTTGAAAAAGGCAATCTCGTTCAGGCGATGGTGGTTCTGGACATTGACCATGCTCGGCATGAGCAGGCCATAGGCAGCTGCAGCCCCAGCGGTTGCCGCATTGGCGCGCGCAAGCCCACCGATGAACATCGCCGGGCCGAATGCCATGATGAACATTTCATAGGTGTCGAATTTCGGCACGAATATGAATGTCAGGATTCCGCCAGCAATGACCGACCAGATGGCGCCCTTGAGAAAGGCAGTCGTTCCAAGCACAGGATTTTCCTGCGTGGCGAACAGCCCACAGATCAGCGCCGTCATGGAAATAAAGCCCGTTCCGTTCGGCCAGGCCGTAACCTCCCAGACTAACGCAGTGAACAGAATCGCTGCCATCACACGCAAGCCGTTATTGATGGCATTGCGCGGATCGCGATGCGACTGGAGCCTGAAATGAAAGCGGTCCCGGGGAATGAGATGGGTACTCGCATCATATTCGATGATGGCGACTTCCAGATCGTTGAGCAGTTCACCGAGCGCCACATGCAGAACACGCTCGTCGATCGGCCCGAGCGCAGGCACGTTGTCCTGTGACGAGCGCAGGAAGGGCGCTGCATGAATGCGGCATCCCTCGATCAGGATATGCAGATCGGCAAGAATGGAATGGACGGGCTCACCCGATTTCAGTCGGCCTTCCAGACTCCGCAGAAACTCCTGAGCGTGATGCGAGGTCTCCCTGAAACTTCCATGACTGTGGGAGAGGGCAGCCAGACGCGTTGCCATGCCGAACCCGCGTGACAGCAGGATCGAGACTGCAGCAAGCGCGGCGCGGGCGTGATCGCCTTCGTGACCGTGCGGCCCCATCTCGATTTCGGCGAATTCGATCTCGCTGTTCAGGCGCAGGATGGTCGCGAAGAGTTCGCGCGCCTTGCGCTGTGTGCTTGCCGCATCCGAGAGAATATCGGCAATCGACAGCGAGACGAGAGAAAGCGCGGTTTGCAGTTTGGTACGCACCGCCTGACGGGCCTGACGCTCCTGACTCGTCGCAAAAATGAGCCCCATTCCGGCTTCGCAGATCACGCCGAGCGCAATGTAGGTCGAACGCGAGACCGCAATCATGAAGACATTATCGGGATCGTAGACCGCACCCATCGCGATGATCGCACAGGTGTAACCTGCCAGAACGAGGGCATAGGCCCGGAAATTACTGACGAACGTCGCAAACCCGGCGCACACACCCATCCATAGGGCAAGGACGAGAAAGAAAAGAGCGGGCTGTTGGGGGAAGACCGTAAAAAGCCCCACCGCAGCGGTGGCCCCCATGATTGTACCGACGATACGCCAGCGTGCCTTGGAGAGGCTTTCGCCACGCGTGCCCTGAGCCACGGCCCAGACGGTCATTGTTGCCCAGATCGGGCTGTCCAGCTCCATCCACATGGCGGTACCGAGTGCCAGAAGGGCGGCAATTGTATTGCGTAGAGCGAATTCTACTGCCTGGCCAGTTGGCGCGTAGAGCCATGCCCAGCGATCACGTCTGACCAGAGTGTTGAAACGCGCGATGGTGTTGCTGGCGGGTGGCATGAGCAGCGACGCGAAGCGGCTGGCATGCGTTGGGAAGCGGGGAAAAGGACGCAAGGGAGAAGACCGGTATCTTGCCTGGCTGAAGAGCGAGCTGGAAGCGATGACCCGGGCTGGAATGCGTCGGGATGGCGGCAGAATAGAGCAGCGCTGTCCAGCTATCGTCTAAAGAATCGGTAATAACGGGCATGTTTGTAAAGCCCCAAGCATTCTGTGGATCGGACATAACGCTGTAACAATGAACCGATAGTTAACGTTCGTTATTGCTTGGTTCATGTCCCTCTCAGGGCGTCTGTCGCAACCGTCGGGGCTCCCGGGGGAGGGAGACTCGTTGAGGATGACAACCAGTCCCCACGGCGTTCAATGGAATAATTTATGAATAACCGCAGGTAAAAAAGCAGAATCGATCATGAAAAGGGCGAGCCGAAGCGTTACAGCGGCAGGGCGAAGAGATGCATCGCGCTGGCAGCATATGCCCGGAGTCTTTACCTCGGTAGGGGCGTATCGCCCGGGAATTACGTAGTTCAGGGCGGTAGAGTCACAGAAACTGCAACGCTAACGCAAAGAAATATATCGTTAAATAACCGACAAATCCTTCAATCGTCAGGATTGTTGGTGCGTGGAAAAAAAAATCCTCGCGCAGGGGAGGATTTATCAAAAATTTTACCAAAAACTTCTATTATTGTTTTGACGAATATTGACGAGGTGAACAAGAAAAAGGATAAAACAATAGCACGGGAAGAAATTTTTTCTTGTGGGCAGATCGAAATCATTGTGAATTCAAGTGGCTTTTAACGAAGCAAGATCGGAAGTATAAATTTCGGTAGATAAATCGTTAAACCTATTTACCTCGTAAAACTGATGCTATAAAACACCCGGTTAAAAGAGTTAAACTTCAACAAAGAGAAAATAAATGTCTGAGTCTGAAACCAATGTCGCTCTTCTGGAGCTGACCGCACAGATCGTTTCCTCTCACGTTGCCAACAATTCGATGGCTGGCGACGACGTTCCTGGCATGATCAAGCAAGTATATAACGCGCTTCAGGGTGCCGGTCAGGCCGACCCCGAGCCGGAGCGCCCGCAGCCTGCCGTGCCGATCAAGCGCTCAGTATTCCCCGACTATATTGTGTGCCTTGAAGACGGTAAGAAGCTGAAGATGCTCAAGCGTCATCTTCAGAGCGCTTACGGCATGACGCCGGAACAGTATCGCGAGCGTTGGGGCCTCCCGAGCGATTACCCGCTGGTTGCACCGAATTACGCAGAGCGTCGCTCGCACCTCGCTCGTGAAATCGGTCTGGGTCGCAAGATCAATGCCGGTGCCGATGCTGCTGCGCGCGCCACGGCTGAAGAAGGTGCCGAAGGCGAAGATCGTGCTCCCCGTCGCGGTCGCGTCAAGAAGGCCTGAGGGTAAAAAGACCCGTCAGCAATAATTACCCTGTAGACGTGTCGCAAAAGGCAACTCATCCTGTGATGAGTTGCCTTTTTATTTGTCTGACAGGGGAAAACGATGGCGGCGTTCAATCGTCAGGATGACGACTCCGGTCCTGCGCTGGTTCAGCAGCGCAAACGCCTGCTCCTGTGGCGCGGCGTCGCTGTCGCGGCCCTTGCAGTCGCTGGCGTGTCTCTCCTTGCTCCGGGGCGGCATGGCACCCCACACGATTCCATTGCGCGTCTCGAGGTGAAGGGAGTTATTGGCAACAACATGCGGCCCACGGTTGAAGCGGTCGAAAGGGCGGAACACGATCCTCGTATCCATGGATTGCTGCTCGTCATCGATAGCCCCGGTGGCGGAGTGACGGGTGGAGAAGCGGTTCACGATGCAATTGAATCGTTTGCGGCGCATAAGCCCGTTGCGGTGTCGATGCAGGGCGTTGCGGCTTCGGCTGGCTATATGATTGCGGTCCCTGCGCAGCGTATTTTTGCCTATCCCTCGACGATTACCGGGTCGATCGGTGTCATTATGATGCGGCCGGATGCATCGGTACTTCTCAATCGTCTCGGCGTGAGCGCCGATACGATTACTTCCGGCCCCATGAAAGACCAGTCGCAGCCTTTCACCGCGCTCAAACCTGAAGGGCGCGCGATGTTGCAAGGGCTGGTCAACGATCTTTTCGACCAGTTCGTGACCATGGTCGCAAAGGGACGGCATCGCCCGGCGGACGAAATCAGGCAGCTTGCCGATGGGCGTCCCTATACGGGGCGTCAGGCCATTCCGCTTCATCTGATCGACCAGATCGGCGACGAGGACGGAGCGGCAATCTGGCTGCGCAGTCAGATCAGGGACGGCAAGGACATGCCGATCAGGAAACTCTCGGCCGAAAAGCCGCCGAGGACATTGTGGGAGCGACTCCATCATCGATTCGTCGGGTCGTGGTTCGGACTACCCGAAGCGATCGAGCAGATGGCTGCCTATCAGACGCTTGACGGTGCGGTCGCCATTTTGCCACGGTGAGAGTCGAGATCTCCGGGGCAGGACGTATCCTGCCTCTTGTTTTCACAGAAATTGCTGAGTCCCCAATGACGAAGTCCGAACTGATCGCAGAACTCTCGGCTGCCCACCCGCATCTTGCAGCGCGCGATGTGGAACTGATCGTGCAGACGATCCTGACTGAAATCAGTTCGGCATTGTCGCGTGGCGATCGGGTTGAAATCCGCGGGTTCGGTGCGTTTGTCGTCAAGAAACGCGATGCCCGTCAGGGGAGAAATCCGCGTACGGGAACGTCCGTTGCCGTCGAAGAGAAAACGATTCCCTTCTTCAAGGCGGGTAAGGAACTGCGTGAGAGGGTCAACGCTCATGCGGGCAAAAGAGGCTGACACGACAGGCACGGTCTGTCGTTCCGGTCACGACCGGACGTCCTCAAGTTCCGCAAACCCTGGTGACATCTGATCGCGCCGCGAAAGACCCGTGAGGGATGGTGCTGCGCACGCCGCGATGACTGCCAGCAGAGGCACTCCGGGTATTTTCGCTTACTGACGTGAGGACTGGATTTCGCTCAGAAGGAAATCGCGCAGCACCGTGATGCGTTTCGACATCTTGAGCTCTTCCGGATAGACGAAAAATGCCTCGACTGTCGGGACGGGTTCCTGCGGCAGAATATGCACGAGCTCGGGATGCGCCTGGGCCAGATAGGTCGGGACGGTTCCGATGCCCGCACCATTGGCCAGAGCGGTGGCAATGGCAGGAAAGCTGTTGATTTCGAGTTTGTTGCGCACGGAACCATGACATTGGCGTCGCACCAGCTCAAGCAGCCAGAATGCATCCGGGAGTGGGGGGGAGACACCAGCAAATCCGACAAGTTGATGCTGGCCCAGTTCGGCAATGGTCGTGGGCGTGCCATGCTGATCGAGATAGCTCCGACTGGAGTAGATCGGCATGGGGAAATTCGCCAGATGACGCTGGATCAGATCGGCCTGTCTGGGCGGATGCATGCGTATGGCCACATCGGCCTCGCGCATCCCGAGATCGAGATCCGTATCCTCCATGATGAGGCTGACCTCGATATCGGGATGCAGGACCAGAAAGCGCTCGAGCCGCGGCGCAAGCCACCCCAGACCGAAACCGGATGTGGTGGTGATCTTGAGTACGCCCTTGGCCTTGACCTTGCTCTCGCTCAGATACGCCTGGGTAAGCGAAAGCTTGGCAAAAACTTCCCGAACCGTGTGATTGAGCGTTTCGCCCTGCTCGGTCAGGATCAGACCGCGTGCATGGCGATGGAAGAGGGGTACGTTGAGTGTTTCTTCCAGGGCGGAAATCTGGCGCGATACGGCAGACTGGCTCAGATTGAGCCTGTCGCCCGCATGCGTGAACGATCCGGCTTCAGCGACCGCATGGAAGATTCGCAGTTTGTCCCAGTCCATGCGTCTTTCCTAGAGAGCGTCCCCGACCGCAACGAAACAAGCCCATCTCGAGGGAGTCTCCTCTCGATGTCGTCTGCGGTCATCTCGTGGTGAAGACACTGACTTGGCAGCATTCCACGGCGCTGCCAAGTCATTTTATGCACGGGAACTTACGCAGAAATAACGATTCGTCCCTCAGGACAATCCAGCCAGAAGATGCTCGGCTTCGAGAGCTGCCATGCAACCTGTCCCTGCTGCAGTAATCGCCTGCCGGAATTTCTTGTCCTGCACGTCGCCCGCCGCGAATACCCCCTCGACCGAGGTTCTGGTGCTTCCCGGCACTGTCAGGATATAGCCTTCGGAATCGCAATCGAGCGTATCCCGGAAGGGGTCGGTATTAGGGGTATGGCCGATTGCAACGAAGACACCGTCGACATCGAGTGTCTGGACGCTGCCATCAAGCGTGTTGCGCAGCTTCACGCCGCAGACAGTTTCGGGTTTTCCCGATCCCAGGATTTCCTCGACGGCATTGTTCCACAATACGGTGATCTTGGGATTGGCGAACAGACGATCCTGCAGAATGCGCTCGGCGCGCAGCGTGTCGCGTCGATGAACGAGGGTTACATGATCGGCGTGATGGGTCAGATAGAGCGCTTCCTCAACGGCTGTATTGCCGCCACCGATCACAGCAACCTTCTTGCCGCGATAGAAAAAACCGTCACAGGTGGCGCAGGCCGATACGCCGCCGCTCTGCAGGCGCGCCTCGGAAGGCAGGCCGAGCCATTTGGCCTGCGCTCCCGTCGCGATCACCACAGTACGGGCCAGATACTCAGCGCCTGAATCTGCCCTGAGGCTGAAATAACCCTCATCCGTTTTGCGGTCGAAGCGGCATTCCGTGATCAGGTCGTAATGGATTTCCGTGCCGACATGCTCGGCCTGAAGGCGCATCTGTTCGACAAGCCACGGTCCCTGTACCGGTTCGGCGAAGCCTGGATAGTTCTCGACTTCGGTTGTAATGGTCAGCTGACCGCCCGGCTGCAATCCGGCCACGAGAATCGGCTTGAGATTGGCACGGGCCGCATAAATGGCTGCCGTATACCCTGCGGGGCCTGCGCCTATGACAAGCAGGTCGGTCTTGAAGGTCTGGCTCACTGGTAGTGTCCTCGATCGGGGCCGGGGCCGGGACCCCGTGGTGATATGACGTGACAGTTGTGACGAGACAACGTGATAGAGACATGGCTCTTGGTTCAGGATGCAGATATAGGTGATGCAGCGCGCCTGCCAACCGACTAGTTTAGACCGACCCCACGGTGACGATGACTGACCACAGCGAAGACGACCATATTTCCCATCCCCTTTCATCGAAGGGCGACTCGCCACAGGGGGGATCGCCCTCAGGGGGCATGCATGCGGCAGGACCGTCTTCCGTGCTGTCCGGCACGGGTATTATCGATCTGGACCCGATCGACAGACAGATCGTCGCCGAGTTGCAGCGCGACGGGCGTATGACCAATGTCGAGCTCGCCAGACGCACCGGTATTTCTGCGCCGCCCTGCCTGCGCCGCGTTCGCCGCCTTGAGGAAATCGGGGTGATCGAGGGCTATCATGCCGATGTCGATGCTTCGCGTCTGGGATGGTCGCTCACGTTCTTCGCCCTTATCGGCCTCGAAAGCCAGAAGGGCAGTGTGCTCGAGGCGTTCGAGGCGGAAGTAGCTGCCTGGGCGGAAGTGCGCGAGTGCCACATGATTCGTGGCGGGGGCGATTTTCTGGTGCGGCTCGTCGCACGCGATGCTGCGCACCAGAATTATCTCACCAAGAAACTGACCGATCTCGATCACGTCGTGAGGGTTCAGACGCTTCAGACCATACGCACCAGCCTGAGCCGCGCTGGCGTTCCCGTATGACCCTGCCGCTTCCGGCGGAGCTTACTCTCGTCATCCCCTGTTACAACGAGGCCGCAAATGTCGTTCCCCTGATCGAAGGGGTCAGGCGGGCACTGGATGGCATGCGGTGGGAGATCGTATTCGTCGACGATGATTCTCCGGACGGGACCTCGCGCGCGGTCGAACGCTGCGCATGCGAAGACCCGCGTATACGCCTCATAAGACGTGTGGGGCGCCGGGGTCTTTCATCTGCCGTGATCGAAGGCGCCTTGTCTTCGACCGCACCCGTCATTGCGGTGATGGATGGCGATCTGCAGCATGACGAGGGGATATTGCGCGACCTCGTTGTGCCCTTGCTGGAAAACCGGGCCGATATTGCCGTGGCAAGCCGCCATGTCGAAGGCGGGGATAGCAGTGGCCTCGCCAATCGCTGGCGTCACCTGCTTTCGCAGGCAGGCATACGCCTTGCCCAGTCCATTCTGCCCATGCCGCTCTCCGATCCGATGAGCGGATTTTTCGCCCTGCGTCGGGAGATGTTCGATCGGGCCGTTCCCCGCCTTACGGGGACAGGGTTCAAGATCCTTCTGGAGATTGTGCTCTCCGTTCCGGAAAAGGTCCGTCTGGTCGAGGTGCCGTTCGTCTTCAGGCCCCGTGTTGCGGGAGAGAGCAAGCTCAGCCCTCTGGTCATGGTCCAGTTCCTTGGCATGCTGATCGAGCGCGCCTGCGGGGGATGGCTTCCCACGCGTTTCATTATTTTCGCGGCCGTCGGACTGGTCGGGATTGCGGTCAATCTCGTCGTTTCCGAGCTGGCACGGTATGCAGGGGCCGATTTCAGGGTCGGGCAGATTATCGGTACCGCCTGCGCCATTCTGGCCAATTTCCAGCTGAATAACCGCATCACCTATCTCGATCGCCCCTTGCGTGGCAGGCGCTGGCTGCCCGGCCTGCTGATCTTTGTGATTGGCGCCACAATCGGGGCTTTCGGGAATATCGGTGTGGCGCAACTCCTTTACGAAACACATGGACACTGGAGCCGCGCGAGCGCTGCGGGAGCGGTGATCGGTGTGGTGTGGAATTATGCGATTGCCTCTACCCTCGTCTGGCGTTGATCCTTCCGGCAGGACATCTGCCCGTTCGGAGCCGTTTCGTTTGTGGGGGATGCAGGCGGGTGCCGCGACGACCCTGTTCTGGGTGCTTCTTGCCGGGCTGACTATCCTGCGGCTCGGTCTGGCCGCGAGACTGGGCATCACGCCCGACGAGGCCTATTACTGGCTGTGGTCGCGTCATCTCCAGCCCGGCTATCTCGATCATCCCCCCATGATCGCGCTCTGGATCAGGCTTGGAACCGCGCTTTTCGGCAATGACGGTTTCGGCATCAGGGCGCTCGGTCCGGTTTTTGCCCTTCTGGGTTCCGTCGCCCTGATCCGGGCCGGGGAAGATCTCTTTGGATCCAGGGCGGCAGGATATCGTGCGGCTCTGCTTCTCAACGCCACATTGATGCTTGGACTGGGCGCCGCGACGGCGACGCCGGACACGCCGCTCGTGTTCTTTCTCGCGCTCGTGCTCTGGTCGCTCGGTCGTCTTGTCGCGACGGGGCGCCCCGTCTGGTGGCTCTGCACAGGTCTGTTCTTCGGGCTGGCTTTCGATAGCAAATATACGGCGGTTCTGCCGGCTCTCGGCTGCGGTCTCTGGGCCCTATCGACCCCTTCGGTTCGGCGACACGTATTCTGGTTGGCGGGCGGCGTAGCGACCGGACTGACGGCTATCGCGCCGGTCCTGTTCTGGAACGCCACCCATCACTGGGCGAGTTTCGTCAAACAGGGGGGCAGGGCGGGTGACTGGCATCCGCTGCGCGCCATCGGTTTTCTGGGCGAGCTGATCGGGGGGCAGATCGGCCTTGCTACACCCGTCGTCTTCATTCTGTTCTGCATCGGAATCGTGTGGTGTCTCAGGCGTGCAGGGGGCGATTCCGTCGCACGGCTGTTGGTCTTTTTATGCCTCGTGCCGATTGCCGTGTTTGTTCAGCATGCTTTTGGAG
The DNA here is from genome assembly GCF_024054035.1 of Asaia lannensis NBRC 102526. Classification (GTDB taxonomy): domain Bacteria; phylum Pseudomonadota; class Alphaproteobacteria; order Acetobacterales; family Acetobacteraceae; genus Asaia; species Asaia lannensis. Next base: position 315,826 of record NZ_JAMXQU010000003.1, on the reverse strand, counting down.
GGCGTGTGCAGGCCAACTGGCCGGTGGTGCTCTATCCTGCGGCCTCGCTTGCTGCTGCAGTCTCGATCCACCGCATTGGCCCTGCCTGCGCCACCGGCCTTGGCCTGACACTTGTCGTGACCGTTCAGGGGATTTTCGCGCCGCTACCGTTATCGGCCCATCACGATGTGATTGCCCGTCAGACCGCCGACTGGTCCGGATTGTCGAACCAGGTGAGGGCCGCCCTGCCGCCAGGGCGTGCACTTATGGTCGGTGATTACGCTCTGGCAGCGATCCTGAGTTTTGAGGCCCCCAGGGCCGCGGTTTACAGTTACGACACACGCTGGGCTTATCTGGGCAGAGCAAAACAGTCTCCCGGCCCTTCCGTCCTGCTTTTGCGCGATACCGAAAAGCCCGATCTTCCGCGTTCCTGGCTTGGGGCGCCTCTACCGGCACGCCCGTGTCGCAGGCTCAGGGGACAGGATCTGGTCTGTTATCGTCTGTATCCGGTCGATCCGCCAGCCGATATGACGTTTTATCGTCTGCCCTGACCGCAGGGCGTACTCCCGTGTTCCGGATCGGGAGTTTCCCGTCTCGTAACGATAGAGCATCGGTTTCCCTCTCCCTTCGGCATGGTCTACGCTCATTGCGATTCTATGAGGGAGACCGCCATGAGGCGCCTATATCTGGCGATGACATCGCTTGTCTGCACATCCCTTCTGGGTGCGGCACCGGTCGCGGTCCGGGCTGCGCCCGGTGTGGGGGAGCCAGCTCCACCGCGAGCCGTGCTCGAACAGGTGGAGGGGCAGCAGGCGCTCGACTGGGTAAAGGCCCAGAACAGCCGGAGTGCCGAGGCACTCAAGGCGGACAAGCGCTACAGCAAATTCTATGACGATGTCCTGACGGTCGAGCAGGCACCGGGACGGTTGCCTTTACCCGAGCAGGCGGGCGGAAAGCTGTGGAATTTCTGGCAGGACGCTGCCCATCCCAAAGGTATCTGGCGTGTCACCACGCCAGCCTCCTTTGCGAAGGCTGAGCCGGACTGGAAGCTCATGCTCGACATCGATGCGTTGTCGCGCAGGGAAAAGCGCGATTGGGTATTTCAGGGGGCAGAATGTCTCGAGCCCGAGGCGGAGCGCTGCCTGATTACGTTATCTCTCTCTGGCGAGGATGCTTCGTTCTATCGCGAGTTCGATACCACAACGGGGCAGTTTGTGTCCGGTGGCTTCGATCTGCCCCATTCCAAGCAGCGTGTGGAATGGCTGGACCGGGATACGCTTCTGGTTTCGCGCGACTGGGGGGCGGGTACGATGACGCAATCGGGCTATCCCTATAGCGTGCGACTGGTCAAACGCGGCGTGCCGCTTTCGGCGGCGAAGGAAATCTATCGTGGCGAGCCGGGTGACATGATTGTCGAACCCGAAGTCCTGCACGATGAAACCGGGCGTCGCATTGCCCTCATCCAGCGTAATCTGGATTTTTTCAGAAGCGAATACAGGGTTTATGATCCGTCCACCGGGTCACTGCGCCAGATCGCCTTGCCGCAGAAGCTCGGTTATCTCGGGTTCTATTCCGGCAAGCTGATCGTGCGCCTAGATCAGGACTGGACATCTGGTGCACAGTTCACGCGCGGGAGCATCGTTGCGGTTGATCCTCAGGCACCTGATGCGACACCGGTTCTCGTTTTCCGACCCGAGCAGAACGAAACGACGACCGATATCGGTATCACGTCTCAGGGGGTGATCGCTGTCGTCTATCGTGACGTCCACCCTTCAGTGCGCGTCTACAGACCGCAGGAGAGCGGCAAGGCCTGGCATGAGAATTACTATATTCTGCCACGCATGAGTTCGGCGACGCTCCAATCGTCCTCGCCTTCGGTCAGCTCTGCCTATCTCAGGGTCGAGGGGTACATTATCCCGCCCGAACTCTGGAGCTTCGACACGGCAAAGGGGTCTTCCGCAAAAATCAAGACGACGCCGGCTCTCTTCGATGCAAAGGGGTTGGTTACCGATCAGTACTGGGCAAAATCGAGCGATGGCGTGGAAATTCCCTATTTCGTCACCCATCGACGCGACTGGAAGGAAGATGGCCATAATCCCACGCTGTTCACGGCTTATGGCGGGTTCGATCTGTCCTATCTGCCGACCTATTATGCCGATATCGGCAAGACATGGCTGGAGCGTGGTGGCGTCTATGTCGTGGGGAATATCCGTGGGGGTGGCGAGTTCGGGCCTGCCTGGCACGAAGCCGGTATGAAATCGGGGCGTCAGCATGCCTATGACGATTTCGCAGCGATCGGGCGCGATCTTGCTGCGCGTCACATCGCCGATCGCGAGCATCTGGGCATACGCGGGCGGTCGAATGGCGGTCTGTTGATGGGGGTAGAGTTCACACAGCATCCGGAACTGTGGAAGGCGGTCGTGATCGGCGTGCCTTTGCTCGATATGGAGAATTTCGAGACCATGGCCGCCGGGGCTTCATGGGCGGCCGAATACGGACATATGAGCGTACCCGAGGAGCGGCGCTTCCTGCAGGGTATTTCCCCCTTGCAGCATCTGAAAAAGGATGTGTCCTACCCGGTACCGTTCATTTTCACATCGACTAAGGACGATCGCGTAGGCCCTGTCCATGCACGACTGTTTGCTGCGCGACTACAGGAGCTGGGCAAGCCGTTCTTCTATTATGAAGACACGGGGGGCGGTCATGCCGGAACGGTCAATGCGAAGGAAATCGCCTATGAGCGCGCGCTGGAGGCTGTTTATCTCTCCAGGAGCCTCATGGATCAGGACCCTGCTTTCAGGCACTGAGGCCCCTCGTTAACAAGGGCATACGGTGTGGCGCAGGAGATCTGTGTCACACCGGGCAGCTTTTGACTGGGCCGTCTCTGCCGCGGGGAGGGGGCGTTTTCAGGGCGCTCGATATAAGCTGTCCGGCAGGGGATGCCCGGAAACAGGACACTAAGGGTAGAGTTGTCTGAAATGACACGCCCGTCCGGGCGTTTTTCAGGCACAAAAAAACCGCCGTAAAAACGGCGGTTGTTCTGTTTGCCGGTTCGGCAGGCTGCTCAGAAGCCTTCACGCTCCAGGCGCTTGCGCTCCATCTTGCGTGCACGACGAACCGCCTCGGCAGCCTCACGAGCGCGACGCTCCGAGGGCTTTTCGAAATGGCGACGCAGCTTCATCTCGCGGAAAACGCCTTCGCGCTGCATCTTCTTCTTAAGCGCCTTGAGCGCCTGATCAACATTGTTGTCACGAACCAGAACCTGCACGGGTCTGCCATCTCCTGTCCGACCATGAAATCATGGTCTGTTTGTAAATGCGATGCCAGGAACGCGTTACCGATGGCAGTGCGTTCCAAAGAGGCCGCCGCCTTAGCACATGTTTTGAAGAGGACACAAACTCTTTGAGCAGTATCGCCCGAAATTTATTCATGTCACCATGGCGGCTATCACGGGAACTTATTCCGTCAGGTTGGAACTGGGTCAAGAAATGGCGTTGCTGAAAATCGCGCGTATGGGGCATCCGGTATTGCTCCAGAGAGCACAACCGGTTGAGGACGTTCACTCTTTATCGATAAGACAACTGGTTTCGGACATGATCGAGACCATGCTCGATTCACGGGGGGCAGGGCTTGCCGCTCCTCAGGTTCACAAATCCTTGCGCCTGTTCGTTTATCATGTGCCCGAGGCGCGATGCGGCGCCGGAGAGACCCCGATTCCGCCTCGCGTTCTTATCAATCCTGAAATTGCGCCTGTGGGTAATGCCATGATGCAGTGCACGGAGGGATGTCTCTCGCTACCGTCGCTGCGTGGGGTCGTGCCCCGTCATGCCGTCGTGACGTATCGTGCCCTCGATCTGGATGGGGCGGTGATCACAGGCGAGGCAAGCGGTTTTCACGCCAATGTGCTGCAGCATGAATACGATCATCTCGAGGGTATTCTTTATACGATGCGCATGACCGATTTCGCGACCTTCGGCTATGCCGAGGAATTCGCTCTCATGCGCGAGAGCTAGGCGATGTCGGGAGTACGAGTACAACGCGACGCGCCGGGTCAGGCGCATCTTTATCTGCGTGAAGAGCAGATACGTCTGACCTATGAGGCGATGCTTCTGGCCTGGCGCGAACTGGGCGCCACCTGCGATCCCTATCAGCGCGATCATCAACTGGGCGCAGCGCATCATCGCGTGATGTTTCTGGTCTCCACCCATCAGGGTCTGACCATGAGTGCACTCTTGCGTCGGCTCAACATCACCAAACAGAGTCTCAATCGCGTTCTGCAGGAGCTGATGGCGCGCAATCTGCTCGAACAGCGCCCCGATGAGCATGACAAGAGGCTGAAGCATCTGCACCTCACGCCTGAGGGAGCGGCGATGGAAGAAGAGATTTTCGCTGCTCTGCGCGACCGTATGACACTCGCCTATCGTGCAGCGGGTGGGCAGGCTGTCGAGGGGTTCAGGCGTGTTCTTGCGACCCTTCAGGGAGAGGGAGACATCTCATGACCCAGGCCCATGTTCTCGTCGTCGATGACGATGCACGTCTGCTTCGCCTGCTACAGCGTTTCCTGAGCGAAAACGGCTTCAGGATCACTACGGCGATGGATGCAGAGGCCGCACGCAAAATCCTTTCCGTCACGCAGCCCGATGCCATGGTGGCCGATATCACCATGCCCGGTGAGGATGGGCTGAGCCTGACACGCTGGCTGCGAGAAAAAGGCCAGGTGTGGCCGATCATATTGCTGACAGCGCGTGGCGAGCCGGCCGACAGGATCATTGGGCTCGAATCCGGAGCGGATGACTATCTTGGCAAACCCTTCGAGCCGCGCGAACTGCTGCTGCGTCTGCAGGCACATCTCAGGCGTCATGTTCCGCGCCCCTCGGGAGCACCGCGCCTGTTGCGCTTGGGGAAGCTGGAATTCGATACGGGACGCGGTCTGCTGAGCGGTCCTGAGGGGATTGTGCATCTTACCAGCGGTGAGGCGGCGCTTCTTGGCGTGCTGACACGCTCTCCCGGCGAGATATTGTCGCGTGAGGCGATTGCCGAGGCGCTGGGGATGGATGAAATCGGCGAGCGCGCCGTGGATGTTCAGGTGACACGTCTGCGCCGGCGCATAGAGCCGGACCAGAAAGAACCGCGCTTTCTGCAGACCGTTCGGGGCAAGGGTTATGTTCTGAAGCCCGGGAGCTGATATCGTCATGCAGCCTGCGCGTATGATGGAGCGGCTCGTTCGCCGTATTCTGCCGCGCTCCTTCCAGGGGCGGTCGCTGCTCATCGTCTTCATGCCGCTGCTGATTACGCAGATCGTGGCGTTGCAGCTTTTCTACGGCAATTATCTCAATGTCGTTTCGCGCCGCCTTGCCGATGGCGTTGTGGCCGATCTGGCCCTGATCAGGGATTCCGTTGAGCGTCATCCTGCGGACAAGGAATGGCTGATTCGTCAGGCGAGATGGCGCACCCAGCTCGATATTGCCTTCCATCCGGGCGAAACGCTGACCGATGCCCGCGCGCCTTTCGTGCTTGGCCCCATGGATGAAGACCTGACAAATGCCGTGCGCAGGGTGTTCGATGCGCCATGTCATATCGACTGGAATGCAACCAGACAGAGCGTGAGGCTGGAAATACCGCTCAGCGACGGCGTGCTCGATGTCATCGTGCCGAGGAAACGCCTCGATGTCGGGCCGATCTGGCTGTTCGTGGTATGGGAAGTCGGCAGTGCGATCCTGCTTTTCATCGTGGCGGGTCTTTTTATCGGCAAACAGGTGCGCGCCGTGCGCCGTCTGGCCAAGGCTGCCGAGAATTTCGGGCTCGGGCGCGACGATGGGCCGATAACCCCTCAGGGCGCGCTGGAGATACGCAAGGCGGCCCTGGCGTTCAATCGTATGCAGGCGCGCGTCAATCGCTTCGTCACCCATCGTACGGCCGTTCTGGCGGGTGTATCGCACGATCTGCGCACGCCGCTGACACGATTGCGTCTTACCCTGGCCATGATGCCTGTCGAAGGGGCGGTGGAGGCACAGGAACTGCGCCCCGATATCGAAGACATGATTGCCGATATCGCCGAGATGGAGCGTCTGATCGGCAGTTATCTCTCCTTTGCGCGTGGCGAGGGGGAAGAAGATCCTGTGCCGACCGATCTTCTTGCCCTGCTCAATGACGTGGCGGCGGCGACGACTCGAGCAGGGGGAGAGGTGCTCGCGATTCATGCAGAGCAGAGCCTCACCGTGACCGTGCGCCCCGATGCGATACGTCGCGTGCTGATCAATCTTGCGGAAAATGCCAGACGTCACGGCGGGCGCATGACGTTCTCCCTGCGCCAGACAGGGCGTATGGTCGAGGTCACGATAGATGACGACGGGCCGGGGATCGCCCAGTCACGCAGGAAGGATGTCTTCCGGGCTTTCAGCAGTACTGCAGGACCGCAGGGCGGGACGGGGCTGGGTCTGACCATTGCGCGCGATATCATGGCAGCGCATGGCGGGAGCGTCGTGCTGCGCAACAGCCCGCTTGGCGGTCTGCGGGTGATGCTCAAACTGCCGCAATAGGAACGGAGCGGTCGAGCCGATCCGGATAGCGAGGGCAGGGGAATTGCCTGTCGGGTGCACATTCCACACCCGGCATCTGGGGAAGCATCGCCGGGCTGATGCCGATCCATAAACTCAGACAGGTGACAGGCAACAAAAAACCGGCCTCGTCGCAAGACGAAGCCGGTTCGTATCGTGTGCCTTGGAGAAAGGGACGATCAGGGAATCGAGTTGCCCGTACCGCCATGGCCTGTACCCTGACCGGCACCGAGCGGGCCCTGTGTGCCGCCGAAGGTGCTGCCCATGTTGCTCATCGGGTTGTAGCGTCCGACATTGCCCAGCAGCTGTTGCAGCACGTTGATCTTGGTGCCCGGCGTCGGTGTCGTTTCGCCGACCATGCCGACATTGTAGCCGTTCTTGCGATGCAGCATGTCCATGCGGCGCAGCACGCCCGTCGTGTCGAAGGCCAGCACCAGAACGTTCTGCTTCGTCACCCGGGGAAAGCCGAGCGGCTGCGGTACCGTCACCATCGAGATATAGAACCACGTATTGTCGTCGAACGTCGCGTGGGTTGTGGGCGAGCCGAGAAGGTCGGTCACGTCGTTACGCGTGCTGGTGCCGGGCTGAAGCTGGGAATAATCGTCCTTTTCGATCAGCGAGCCACGATTCTGTGGGATCGGACCGAAAACCGAGCAGCCAGCCAGGGCAAGGGGAGCGATGCAAAGCAGGGCGCGCGCAAGGCCCGCATGCGATGTCTGCCGCGGGGAGGTCTTCTTGGAGGCGCTCTTCATGGCGGATTATGTCGTCCTGCAGTGATCGATAAAATGGCGAATGATCGTCCCGGACAGGAGAAAACGGTGTTTCTCCAACATCGCAGGACGAACCAACTCTTCTATATTGCGGAGAGCAACGGTAAGGCAATTCGTAAAAGAAAGCCTGTTCGCGGGTTTTTTCCAGCATAATCTCAGGAAGGCAGCATGAAAGACAGCAAGGGGTCGCCGTTTACCCAGTCCGGCATGGCGAGCACCGAGGGGCATCCCCCGGAGTTTTCACGCCGTCTGCTCATCAATCGCATCGGGCATGAGGGTCTGACCGAGACGGTCAAGGCCAATGAAGCCGAGTGCCGCCAGCTGGCCAGGCGGCTGGACATACCGGCCGTTCATGCGCTGAGCTGCAAGATCAGGGTCATGCCCGAGGGGGCTGACCAGTTCGTGCTCGACGGTGTGCTGACGGCACATGTATCGATGGAGTGCGTGATTACGGGCGAAGCATTCGAAGACGCCCTGACCGACTCCTTCGCGGTTCGCCTGGTGCCGATGCGACATTTTTCCGAAGAAAGCGCCTCCGATCTCGAAGCGATCGATGAGATCCCATATGAGGGTCACGCGCTGGATCTGGGTGAGATCACAACCGAACAGCTGGCTCTGGTTTTGCCGCCTTACCCGCGCAAGCCGGGTGCCGCACTTGAAAATGCGGTTGACGAAGCCCCGCGTGAGACGGCAGAGGATGCCCCTGATGAAGCGGACGCACGTCCCAATCCGTTCGGTGCTCTCGCAGGTCTGTCGCTTGACAAAAAAAAGACGGATCTGAGCTAGAATTGAACAGGATGCTTGCGACCCGGCCTAGGGTCTGCTAGAGCCGCCCGCCTGATCATAGTGAACAGTATCGTTCCCTGTTGCGGTCGAATGGCGACCGGATGCAGGGACGATCTAAGAAGAAAGAGGCTCCCGCCATGGCCGTCCCCAAAAGAAAGACCACGCCGTCCCGCATGGGCATGCGTCGCAGCCACCACGCCCTGACCGTTCAGGCTCATGCTGAATGCAGCAACTGCGGTGAGCTGAAGCGCCCGCACCATGTCTGCGCGCATTGCGGTCATTACGACGGTCGTGAAGTCGTGGCTTCCGGCAAGACGCTCAAGACGACCGTTCGCGTTTGAGGCTCGATGGGGCTGGCCCGTCCGGGGCCGGCTCATCTTGTTTGAAATGAGACGCGGGGCGGAGCATGACTGACCTAGATGCGCCGGCCAGCCAGGCTGCGCCTTATAGTTTGGCCATTGATGCGATGGGAGGGGATCATGCCCCCGATATCGTTCTGGCCGGTTTGGATCGCGCTGCCGATCGACATCCCTCAGCAAAAATCCTGCTTGTCGGTGACGAGGCCATACTGCGTCCGCAGCTTGCCCGTTACGCGAAAGCACAGCGTATCTGCGAGATACGTCACGCGCCTTCTTCCATTTCGATGGAGATGAAGCCCACGGCGGCTCTGCGTCTGCGTGACTCCTCGCTGCGTATGGCGATCGATGCTGTGGCCTCGGGCGAGGCCGGTGGTGTCGTGTCGGCTGGTAACAGCGGTGCAATGCTCGCTCTTGCCAAGATCGTGCTCAAAACATTGCCGGGCATTACCCGTCCAGCCATGGCAGCGGTCAACCCGTCTGCGCGTGGCGATGTGGTGATGCTCGATCTGGGGGCGAATATCGCCTGCGATACGCGCAATCTCGTCGAGTTCGCCGTTATGGGTGAGGCTTTTGCCAAGGCTGTGCTCGGCCTGCCTGCGCCGAGCATCGGTCTGCTCAATGTCGGCGCCGAAGAGCTGAAGGGCGACGAGCGCCTGCGTGCCGCAGCGGATATTCTGCGCGATTCGCCGCTTTCGTCCCAGTTTCACGGCTTCGTCGAAGGGCATGATATCACGGCCGGGACGACCGACGTGGTGGTGACGGATGGATTCTCGGGCAATATCGCCCTCAAGACAGGCGAGGGCGCGCTCAAGCTCGTCTCCCTGCTTCTTCAGCGCGTGTTCAAGACCAACCTTCTGACGCGCATCGGGTATCTTCTTGTGCGCCCCGGGCTGGAGCGCATGAAGGAGTGGATCGATCCGCGACGTTACAACGGTGCGGTATTCGTCGGGCTGAACGGCATTGTCGTGAAGTCCCATGGCGGTGCCGATGCTGAAGGTTTTGCCGCGGCGATCGATGTTGCGATGGATGCGGTAACCCACTCGATCAACGAAAAGATCCGTGAGCGTCTTCGTCAGGTCGAGGCGCTTATGGCCTCCGATGCCGAGAACGATCTTGCTCCGTCCACTACTGCGGCCTGACCGATACAGGGCCTTTACAAGATGCGGCGCGGTTGCATGACAATCGTTCGGCAGCCACTGCCGTCTTGTGCTTCGTTGTTCCGGCTCGCGCGGCGCCCGGAACACAGGCATCAGACAATCCCGGCATCAGTTCATGAGGAAGAGACATGCCCCTGCGCGCGCGCCTGACCGGATCCGGCAGCTATCTGCCCAAGCAGGTCGTCACGAATGCCGATCTTGCCCTGCGTATCGAGACCTCCGACGAGTGGATCAGGACACGCACCGGCATCGCCCAGCGTCATATCGCAGGCGATGATGAAACGGCTGTTTTCATGGCAACGCAGGCCGCGCGTGCCGCTCTGGATTTCGCGGGGGTCTCGGCCAGTGATGTCGATGCCGTCATTGTTGCTACCGCAACCCCGGATCAGAGCTTTCCCGCGACAGCCGTGCGTGTGCAGGCTGCTCTGGGCATGAGCCAGGGTTTTGCGTTCGATGTCACGGCGGCCTGTTCGGGTTTCGTCTATGCACTTTCTGTTGCCGAGGCGTTCATACGCAGCGGCCAGGCCAGGAAAGCCCTGGTGATCGGCAGCGAGGTTTACTCGCGCATACTGGACTGGGAAGACAGGACGACCTGCGTTCTGTTCGGCGATGGTGCCGGAGCCGTCCTGCTGGAGGCGACCGAGGAAGAGGGAGTAGGAATACTCTCGACCCATCTGCATAGCGACGGCGCTTTCGGCGACATGCTTTATGTCGATGGGCCAAGCTGCACCAAACCGGTTCTGCACATGCAGGGGCGCGATGTGTTCCGCCATGCCGTGGCCAAGCTGTCGGCCGTGGTCGACGAGGCCCTGTCGTGCAATGGGTTGACCGGGCAGGATATTGCCTGGCTTGTGCCGCATCAGGCCAATCTGCGGATTATCGAAGGAATGGCCAAGAAGCTCGCTCTGCCGCTCGACCGCGTTGTCGTGACAGTCGATCGTCATGCGAACACCTCGGCGGCTTCCATCCCGCTTGCGTTCGATGAAGCCATGAGAGACGGGCGTATCAAAAAGGGCGATCTCGTCCTTCTCGAGGCGCTTGGGGGCGGTCTCACCTGGGGTTCTGCGCTGCTGCGTATGTAAAGACGCATCGTCTCGTCTTCACATTACGTCTCACGTCACTGATTTGATTGACCTTCGTTACTGTCATGATACGGTGACGTCATGACCACGGTGACCCGCGCGCAAATTGCAGAGCATATCTACAGTGAAGTTGGGCTGTCCCGGCACGAATCCGCCGATCTGCTCGAGACGGTTCTCGAGCTGATCGCTGCGCGGCTCGAAAAGGGTGAGACGGTCAAACTCAGTGGATTCGGCACGTTTTCCGTCCGGCAGAAAGGTCGGCGTGTCGGTCGTAACCCGAAGACCGGCATCGAGGTGCCAATTCTGCCACGCTCAGTGCTTGTTTTCAGGCCGAGCCAGATCCTGCGGGCGGAGGTCAACGGAGAATCGACCGAGGGCCTGACCAGCGAAAGCGATGATTCATGACAACCTCCTATACCGGCACCACCTCTCCGAAGGTGCCGGAGGATCGAAACGATCTGGAACGCCTGGTCAAAGGTCCGAACGCCTATAGAACGATCAGCGAGGTGGCTGACGAGCTGCATGTCCCGCAGCATGTGCTCAGATTCTGGGAAACGCGTTTCCCGGAGGTTAAGCCGCTCAAGCGTGGCGGCGGCCGTCGCTATTATAGCCCGGAAGATATCGAAATCCTGCGCCATATCACCGACCTGCTCTATGTGCAGGGTTACACGATCAAGGGTGTGCAGCGCGTGCTCAAGGAGCGCGAGCAGGCCGATTCGGTTGTGGTTCAGGAAACGCCGGTCGAGGCCGTGGTGGTGCCAGTGCCGGTGTCCGAAGAAGAGGAGATCGCGCGCACCTCTTTCGATATTCCAGATTTTCCCGCGTCCGAAAGCGCCGAGGCAGCTTTGCCTGAAGGCGCCGGGGATGATGCATCCGCTGGGGTCATTTTCTCTGAAGAACACGGTATGCGAGCCAGCGATGCTCTGCCCGATGAGGCGGAGCACGAGGCGCTTCATCGGCCTGAAGAAGAAGTCGTGGACGCTGCCGAAGCGCTCATGATCGACCCCGGCGAGGAAACCAGCGCCGCTTGGGCGCATGAGGCACCGCAGGGTCCTGTGCAGGACGAGGTCCAGGCGGAGTCTGTGCTGGAGCATGATATCGAGACCGTTCTTCTCGACGAGCTTGCAGAGCTGCGCGCGCGTCAGGATCGCTGGACACAGGAGCGCCGTGCCCTGCGTCTGGCACTTGAGGACGTTCTGGGCGAACTGGATAATCTGCGTCAGATGGTCCCGACCAGCTGAGTGGAATTTTAGTGAAAAAACCTGCCCTCAGACGCTTGCAGGGAAAGCGCCCCCCTGCTAAACGGCCTCTACCGCAGGACTGACGGGCAGTAGCGCAGCCTGGTAGCGCATCAGTCTGGGGGACTGGGGGTCGTGGGTTCGAATCCCGCCTGCCCGATATCGTCCTGTCCTGCGGTTCTTTCCCCAAATTATCGTTCCAGCAGACCGTTTTTATGCAATCCGCATTGGGGCGTAGCCTCGTGCGGTTTTTTGCATGTGTTTGGGGCTGTCAGGCAGCATTCTGTGATGCTCCGTTGGGACCGCCCTGACGCCATATTGGATATTTGTTCTGGCTGTATGCTTTGGGCGGACGCATGACGCGAGACGCATGACGCGATGCGTTCCTGGCCCGCCTGTGAGGCTTTCACAGGACTGTGGCGCCGCAGGCAATGCGACGCCAGAGGGGGTTAATGCGCATCCTCACGAAGCTGGATTTCCGAATCGGAGCTCCAGATGCGCCATAGAAGGTGGACGGCTGCCATGATTGCCGGGCCGAGAAACAGGCCGAGCAGTCCCCAGGTTTCCACACCCCCCAGAATGCCCAGCAGGACCCATAGAAACGGCATTTGTGTGCTGCCGCCGATAAGGGCAGGGCGGATGAAGTGATCGGCCACGAAGATGACCACGGCCCCGAGTGCCACGACCACGATTCCGGCGATCATCTTTCCCTGCACGATGATGAGCAGAGCCGCAAAAAGGACAGTCGGCAGGCCAAGGAACGGGATCATGGCCGCAACACCCGTGAGGAGGGCGAATAGGAGCGGTTGAGGCGTATCTGTCAGGACATAGGCGATGCCCATGACGAAACCTTCTCCAAGGCCGACCAGAACGAGCCCTGCAACCGTTCCATGCACCGATGAGATGATCTGCCTGGCAAGCTTCTCCCCCCGTCGCCCGAAAGTCCTGTTCGAGACGACAAGAACGCGATGGATGATGTCGGCACCGTCACGCAGCAGGAAGAACAGGGTCAGGATGGAGAACAGGAACAGGGTGGCCCGTTTGGCGACCTGGGTCGTGACCTGACGGGTCACCGCCATGCCGTGATTCGCATCCACGGAATGGAAAAGACGGTTGAGATGTTCCGGATTGACCAGATTGTTCTGCCACCAGCGTGCAACCTGCGCACGCTCGAATGGAAGCTCGTTCAGCCATTCCGGCATGGGAATGCCTGTATGGCGTACCGTATCGATCCAGTGGAGCGCGCTCTGTGCCTCTTCTGCGGCCTTGTAGCCGACCAGACTCAGGGGAATCAGGAAGATCAGGGCGATCGCAGCGGTGAACAGCATGGGAAGCCATTCCGTGCGTCCGAAACGCGCTTCCGTGCGCTTGTAGAGTGGCCAGGAGGCAATTGCGAACACGCAGCCCCACAGGAGTGCTGGCAGGAAATTCTTGAGTGTGAAGAGAGCGAGCGCGATGAAGAAAAAGCCGAGCAGGCCGCGCGACCGTCTCTGGGCCCGGCCGACCGGGGAGCCGGTCGTGACTTCTTCTGGAAGATCGTCGTCCACCGTGCAGTCCTGACCGGCGGTGGATGCGCCTTTCAGGTTACGGGGTGGCATGGCGTTCTGATCGGTCATCATGTTCCTCAACCTCAGCGGCCTGCGCCTCGGAATTTCGAATGAGGCGTCGCGCGCGGTGCGCTGCCTGTCTTGTTATTGCGTGTAGCTTATTGCCGGCTGCGCTGGCATCGCCATGTCACCGTATCAGAGTGATTATGGAAAAGCCGAAAGTCAGTACGGACACGACAGAGGGTCACGTCAATATCATTTGCACATTCCAGTTTATCATGGACCGCACCGACAGGTCTAAATCCTGTAACCTTGGGACAGTGCCTGATCTGCACTGTCTTTTTTCGACCCTGAAACGAGGTCCCGACAGGATTGCCCGTTGAGGCCGCCTCAGAACGATGCGCAACCCGAATGCATAAACGCAGCGACCGATTTCTGGTTGAAGCGTTTTTTATAGGCTTCGCGAATGGCGTCGAGCGCAGGAACGAGGGACGGACTGTCCGGCGCCATGATCCATACCAGCCTTGACGGCTCATGCGTGACCGACTGAGCGGGCGTTTCCTGCCATTGCCCCTGAGCCTCGATGACAGACAAACCGGCGGGGAATCGTGGCGTCACGGTTCTGGCGAGGAAGTTGTTCCACGCCTCCGTCGTGATCTGTCGGCCATCGGGAGTCGTCAGGCCAAAGGCAAGCGTGATGGACTCCATTTTCTGGCCATGCGGCAAGAGGCAGAGGTCCCGGTCTCCCTGAGCTGTCTTTCCTGTCCGGCTGTCCGTTCCTGGTCGATCTGCTGTCGCGTCAGGACCCGCGCACCCCGAGAAACAGGCCACGCACAGTATCGCCACGAAATGGCGCAGGGCAGGGCATGTTGGGCTCATGCGCGATCGAGCGCTTCGCGCAGAACGATGCTCTGCTCGGGCGTGAACAGACCTTCGCGTATGAACAGGTCGATAAGCACCAGATTGACGTTGAACTTGATTTCGGTCGTATCGCGCACAAGGCGATATACGGTTTCGATCGGCATCAGCTCGAAGTACTCGACCTCGCCATCAACGGGTTGGGGCGTGAAGTCCTCAAGCAGGGTCAGATCATAGCAGAAAAGCGTGTCCTGTCTCAGTCCCTCAGGGCGCTCCATCGCGTAGCGCAATGTTGCCACAGGCCGTGCCTGTTCCGCGAGCGCAGGCGGGATGGCGGCTTCTTCGCCCGCTTCCTTTACCAGTGCCTCAAGAGGTGTGAGGCCTGCGCAGATACCGCCGGCGGCGAGGTGATCCAGTTTGCCTGGATCGAGGCGCTTGTTGCGCGCACGGTGACCCATCCAGAGAAACAGCCCGTCATCACGTCGCACCAGCCCGTTGAGATGCACGCCAGCGGCGGTACAGCCAAGCAGGGGAAGGGCGCCGCGGTCGATCTGGCCAATCACGTCGCCCTTGTCATCGAAAACGTCGAACAGCTCGTTATGGGGGCGATAAAGCCCGAGCGCTGCCAACCGTTCTCCAAGTATCACGAGGTCCGTGTTTTCGGGCAGCTGGAAGGAGGGGGAGCCTGCCGTCCGGTCGGGATCCGAGGCATAGCCGAACGATGTCAGGGCGTCGAACAGACGTGGATCTGCCAGGCCGAATATGTGTTGTCCGAGGGCGACGGGCCTGCGGTCGCCCGGCAGGATGGCCGTGTGGCATCGTGCGATATGGGCCAGAAACGGGACGAGACTGTCATCATGCATGAAAGGCGGTACTCTCTTGTCTGAACGCAAACGATATCGCGTATCGCGAGGCGATTGCAAAACGACCGGTGGCACCTCACTCTGGTGAGATGATCTTCTCATGGCGACTGCCTCAGGCAGTGACCGGTCTCGCCCGTGCCTGGCGGCTGGTCCTGTCTCACGATATCCGCTTTTTCCGGCTCGGTATGGGGCTCACCCTGCTTCTCCTGCTCGGAGAGCGCCTCTGCATTCTGGCTATTCCCTATATGTTCAGCCGTCTTGTGGCGCATTTTTCCGTTCAGGATCTCAGGATGCTGATCCCGGTCGGGCTGATTCTGGCTTATGGAGGGTTGATTTTTTTCCGCAGTGTTTTTTCGGCACTCCAGGAACTGGTGTATCAGCCAGTCGGTCAGCGGTTGCAGGCTCTGACCGCGCAGGAGGCGTTCAGACACCTGCTCGATCTACCCTACCGTTTTCATCGCGACCGTCAGACCGGGGCACTGACACGCGCCATCGAGCGCGGCTCGGAGGCCGCAGACACGTTGTTGCGCCTCGCTCTGTTCAACATCCTGCCTGCATTTCTCGATACCGGCCTTACGATTGCCGTGGTCTTTCATTTTCTGGGTGGGCGTTACGCTGCGGTGATTGCGGTTGCCCTGCTGAGCTATATCGGGCTTGCGCAATGGTTCGTGCGTCAGCGTGTCCGGGCGCGCCGGCAGCGTAACGAGGCCAACGGGCGCGCGCAGCATTTCCTGCTCGACTCACTGCTCAATTTCGAGGCTGTGCGGCATTTCGCCAACGAATCCCACGAATATGGACGTTACGAGGCCGCGCGTCGCGAGCAGGAAAAAGCCAGTCTGCGCATGACGATGGTGGCGGGGTTATCCTCTGTCAGCCAGAACGGCATGATCGCTCTGGCAACGCTGGCGATTTTCTTCATGGCAGCACGAGATCTCGCGGCAGGCAGGCTCGATGTTGCCGCCTTTGTCATGATCGGCACCTATCTGCGTACTCTCTATCAGGCCATTATCTCGCTCAATCTGGTCTATGCGGGCTGGCGTAATGCCTGCGTCGATCTGGAGCACCTGACCGATCTGATGGATGAAACGCCCAGGAGCGCGGGCGTTGCGCATGATTTACAGGATCAGGGAGCGCAGCAACCGGCATCGCTTTCCTTCGAGCATGTGGAGTTCGATTATGACGGACGTCAGATCCTGCAAGACGTGACCTTCCACGCGGGTGCCGGTGAGACCATTGCCATCGTCGGACCGACCGGAGCGGGGAAATCCACCATCGCGCGGCTTATTCTCGGAGCCTATGCGCCGGGTTCGGGGCGGATCCTGCTCGATGGGTGCGATCTGACCACCATTGCGCCGGCCGACCTTCACCGCATGGTCGGCGTGGTGCCGCAGGATACGCAGCTCTTCAACGATACGATCGGCTATAACATTGCCTACGGTCATCTCGATGCCAGCCTCGAGGCGATTAAGGAAGCCGCACGGCTGGCCCAGATCCACGACTTTGTCGACGGGCTGGAGGACGGGTACGATACGCTCGTGGGTGAGCGCGGGCTCAAGCTGTCCGGCGGGGAGCGGCAGCGTATCGCTCTGGCACGGATCATTCTGCGTCGTCCGCGCGTGCTGTTGCTGGATGAGGCCACCAGCGCGCTCGATACAGGCACCGAACAGAGGCTCATGGATGCCTTGCGTGACGTAACGGCGCGCCAGACGACCATCGCCATTGCCCATCGCCTGTCCACCATACGCCACGCGGGCCGTATTCTGGTGATCGAGTCCGGCAGGATCGTGGAGGAGGGGAGTCATGATGTGCTGATGGCACAGCAGGGGCGCTATTTTGAGATGGTGACCACCCAATTGGAGACAGGCACCTAGTTTTACGCATGCACGCGACCTACGTGTTGGGCCACAGGACAAAAGACCAAAGGAGACTGTTCATGACAAAGCAGGCCGAAGACCTCGCTCAGGATTTCCATCCGGACAAGGCTGTGGAGGAGGAGATCCGGGAACAGGCCGCTCATGAGCTTTCCGAAGATCCCGATGCCGTGGAGATTCCCGAGGAGCTGCGCCAGTGCGGTGCCGTGATCGACAAGGCAATCGGTTATCTTGTCGAACAGAACCTGCCGACCGAGCTTATCGCCTCGGCGCTGCTCGGCGGATCGCTGGGTGTGCTGGCCCGCACGACCGACGCCGAGACGATGATCCGCATGCTGCACACGGCCATAGAGAGCGTTCGTTCGGGTGAACTCATCTGCGCCGATGCCTTTTCGGACGGCGAATAGGCTGTTTGAGACGCTTTCGGCTTGACGGGAGCGGGGTGCTCCGTCATAAGCCGCGCCTTAACGCATCGTCGTATGCCGGGACTGGTCTCGGCGAACATATTACTACCGAGGATCAAGTCCATGTCACGCCGCTGCCAAATCACGGGCAAGGGTGTGCTGACGGGCAACAACGTCAGCCACGCCAACAACAAGACCCGTCGTCGCTTCCTGCCGAACCTGCAGGAAATCACCCTGCTGTCCGACATCCTGGGTACGGGCGTTCGCCTGCGTCTGTCCACGCAGGGCATTCGTACGGTTGAGCACAATGGCGGTCTGGACTCGTTCCTGATCAGCACGCCGAACCGCAAGCTGCCGGTTGAGGCTCAGGTCATCAAGCGTCGCATCCTGCGCGCTCAGGAAAGCAAGGCCGCTCAGTCCGCCTGAGACTGACGGCACCTGCCTTTTGCCGCCTGTTCCCAGCTGCCCTGCGCAGCAATGAGGTCCATGCAGCAAAAGGCAGGCTGCAACAAAATTGGCCTTGAAAACGTGATCGGGTTGTTTCATTCACCCTTTCGATCACAAGGCCCACTTGGTCGGTCCGGCTTCGACGTATTACTTCCCGGGTTTCTTCGGAAAAGCGTCGATCTGTGACGGCCACGGCAAAGGTGTTTCGGGGCGGCCTGAAGCACCTTTCATCGCATTCTGGAGGTATCCCGTGTCCGAAAGCAGCGTCGCAGAAGCCAAATCGGCTCTCTCGAAGATCCGCAATATCGGTATTACCGCGCATATCGATGCCGGCAAGACCACGACGACCGAGCGTATTCTGTACTACACCGGCGTGTCGCATCGCATTGGTGAAGTGCATGACGGCAACACGACCACCGATTACATGGCGCAGGAACGTGAGCGTGGCATCACGATCACCTCGGCAGCCGTGACCTGCGAGTGGGAAAACCACCGCATCAACATCATCGACACCCCGGGCCACATCGATTTCAACATTGAAGTGAACCGCTCACTGCGCGTGCTCGATGGCGCCATCTTCATCATCGAAGGCGTTGCCGGTGTTCAGCCGCAGTCGGAAACCAACTGGCGTCTGGCTGACCGTTACAACGTGCCGCGCGTCATTTTCATCAACAAGCTCGATCGCACCGGTGCCGATTTCTATCGCGCATTCGACACGCTGAAGGAAAAGCTCGACATCGTCGCTATTCCGCTTCAGCTGCCGATCGGCATTGAAGAAAACTTCGTTGGCGTGGTCGACCTGGTCGAAATGCGCGCCATCATCTGGGAAGGCGGCGAGCTGGGCGCAAAGTTCCACTATGCCGAGATCCCCGATGACCTGAAGGAAAAGGCAGCTGAAGCGCGCCAGAACCTTCTGGACACGGCACTGAGCGTTGATGAAGCTGCTATCGAAGAATACTTCGACAAGGGCGATGTCGATGTTGCAACGCTGAAGAAGTGCATCAAGAAGGGCGCCATCTCCGGCGTGTTCCGTCCCGTCCTGTGTGGCACGGCCTTCAAGAACAAGGGCGTTCAGCCGCTCCTCGATGCCGTGATCGACTACCTGCCGGCTCCTGACGAAGTCGAAGGTATCCGCATTGCTCCGCCGGAAGGCGAAGAGGTCGACGAGGACTTCCTGCCGATCGTGCCGGTCGACCCCGACGGCAAGTTCGCTGGTCTCGCGTTCAAGATCATCTCCGACAAGTACGGCACCCTGACCTTCGTGCGCGTCTATCGTGGTGTTCTGAAGTCCGGCGATACCGTGCTGAACACGACCAAGGGCCACAAGGAACGCGTGGGCCGCATGTTCCAGATGCACGCTGACAAGCGTGAGGAAGTGAAGCAGGTCGGCGCTGGCGATATTGCTGCTTTCGTGGGTCTGAAGGACACCCAGACGGGTGACACCCTGGCCGATGCCGCCGATCCGGTGGTTCTGGAGCGCATGCAGTTCCCGGTTCCGGTGATCGACATTTCGGTCGAGCCGAAGACCAAGGATGCCGTCGAGAAGATGACGCTGGCGCTGCAGAAGCTCGCCGCTGAAGATCCCTCGCTGCAGCTCAAGACTGATCAGGAAACGGGTCAGACCATCCTGTCCGGCATGGGCGAACTGCATCTGGACATCATCGTGGACCGTCTGCGTCGTGAATACGGCGTTGAAGCCAATGTCGGTGCGCCTCAGGTTGCCTATCGTGAGACGATCTCGCGTCCGCATATCGAGACCTACACCCACAAGAAGCAGTCCGGTGGTTCGGGTCAGTACGCTGAAGTCAAGATCGAGTTCACCCCGGTCGAGCGTAACGAAGGCATCAGCTTCGAGAACAAGGTCGTCGGCGGTACGGTTCCGAAGGAATACATCCCGGCTGTCGAAAAGGGCATCCGCATGCAGTCCTCGACGGGCGTGCTGGCTGGCTTCCCGACGGTGGACTTCAAGTTCACGCTGCTCGATGGCAAGTACCATGACGTCGACTCGTCGGCTCTCGCCTTCGAAATCGCCGCCAAGGCCTGCTTCCGCGAAGGCATGAAGAATGCCGGCCCCGTGATCCTTGAGCCGATCATGGACGTCGAAATCACGACCCCGAACGACCATGTCGGTGACGTGGTGGGCGACCTTAACCGTCGTCGTGGCATCATCCAGAGCCAGGAGACGGCCGGTTCGACCGTCATGATCCGCGCTCAGGTGCCGCTGAAGGAAATGTTCGGCTACATCTCGCATCTGCGTTCGGCCACCAAGGGCCGCGCGTCGTTCACGATGCAGTTCCATCACTATGATCCGGTGCCGCGCAACGTGGCCGACGAGATCATGGCGAAGAGCGCCTGATCCTTCGGGTTCAGTCTCGGAATACGGAAAAGCCGCCCTTCGGGGCGGCTTTTTTCGTATGGGCGGCACGGGGGTAACGGGATACCATTTCAGCCTGTGTTCAGACGGCCTCGGCCGGTGCGCAACGTGACTCGTAAAAGAGGAAAAGGCTTTTGCCAAAGAAAGTGAGTCCGATCATTGCGAGCAGGCTCAGCCTGAGCAGGGTATGGGCGCCGACAGGATCCGACTTCAGGCAGGACATGATGACAAACACGGCAGCTCGAAGCGTGAAATAGAGCGTCCAGGCAAGCGTATAGAGCCTGAAGAAGCGTGTAAGCCTGAGATGCCTGCTGTCGCTTACGACGAACTCTCCCCGACGCTGCTCGGCGAGCTGCATAACGAGGGGGACGCGCCACACGCTTCCGATCGCAAAAACAGCGGAGAGGATGAGCGCGCAGAGCGCTCCGAACAGATCGGGAGATAGACGATCTCCCACCAACCGGTCCATTGTGCTGAAAAGGAGCGCCGTGGCGTTGAAAAGCCACCAGATCCTCCCGAAACCCAGCCTTGCCCGATAGCGCCTTGCAGCGTCGGCGGCGATCAGCACGATGCAGGCAGGCAGGGCGAAGCGCTGTAATCCGGCCATTTCTCCACCCCAGACGAGTGCGAGACTGCCGACTTCTCCTACAACGGCGCGCCAGCTTCGAAGATTGGGGGATGACGGGCTTTCGTGCATGACTGATCTTGGGTTTGTGTTCTTTACAACGTAAAGATTGGGGCGACTGACTTATCCATGTCAACTTTTTCCTGTAAAGATTCTGCATGAACCGTTCGGCCCAGTTGCAACGACGCCCGCACGAAAGTGCACCTTATCATCATGGCGATCTGGCCCGTGCGCTGGTGGAGGCGGGGAGCGACATCCTCACGGAATCCGGTGTTGATGCCCTTACGCTCCGCGCCGTCACACGACGTGCGGGGGTATCTGCGACAGCTGCGACACCGCATTTCGGTAATCTGACAGGCCTGCGCTCTGCAATCGCGGCAAAGGGGTACGAGGCCCTGGCCACTCGTCTCAACGCCGCCAAAGGGGGCAGTACCCTTGAGGTCGGGATGGCCTATATCGGTTTTGCCAGAGCCAATCCCGACCTGTTCCGCCTCATGTTTCGTCGTACGATGCTGGACTTCAGCATTCCTGCTCTGGCTGAGGCCTCGGCGCGCGCTTTCGTCACCCTGGAGACCCTCGCAGGTCAGGCACCGGACGATGGGTCCAGCCCCGCGCGCATGGCGGGCCTATGGGGACGGGTGCATGGACTCGCGGTGCTCGCCATAGATGGCATGCTGATCCCTTTTCTTGGTGATGACAGCGATGAAACCGTGACGGGTTTTCTCATGCGTGCTCTTGGAGAGGGTAGATCGGCACGCTGAGACAGGCGTTAGCATTCTTTCACAGCGATCGGCAGAGGGTCGGGTAGCGGCTCCACAGAACCCGGCCCGGCCCTTCAAGATGAACTCGAATTAATTATCACGTTTTCGTATTATACCGTTTGATTGCAAAAACATTATATAAATTTAACAAAATATCTGCTTCTCTCATGAAAGGCAGAGGGACGCGTCAGGACCGGTCTCACTGCCCGATTTTTCATCCGGGAGACTGTTCCCATGACACTGGCCCAACACATTTCGTGTGATACGCAGGGCGATAAACCGCTTCTGCATATCGAGGGTATTTCCAAGACATTCTCGGGCGTTAAGGTCCTCAAGGATGTTTCCCTCGTCGCCTATGGTGGCGAAATTCTTGCCCTGATGGGTGAGAACGGGGCTGGTAAATCCACTCTTATGAAAATCCTTTCCGGGGCCTATACGGCCGATCCGGGTGGCGAAATCCGCATTGCCGGCGACGTTGCGAAAATTACCAACCCGGCTTCGGCGCGCGCTCTGGGCATCGGTATTATCTATCAGGAGCTGGCTCTCGCCCCGAACCTCACCGTGGCCGAAAACATCCATCTCGGTTCGGAGCTTCGCAAAAACGGCATGATCGATCGCGCGGCGATGAATGACGCCTGTCGCGATCTGCTCAGGGAGCTTGGCGCACCTTTCGGCCCCGAAGACAAGCTGTCGACCATGTCTGTGGCCGAACAGCAACTGGTGGAAATTGCCCGCGCCCTGCACCGGGATGCCCGCATTCTCGTGCTCGATGAGCCGACGACAGCTTTATCGGCGCGTGAGACGGACAGGCTGTTCGCCCTGATCCGTCAGCTGAGGGCGCGAGGGCTCGCCCTGATTTATATCAGCCATCGCATGGACGAAATCGATGAGCTGGCCGACAGGGTTTCGGTTCTGCGTGACGGTGCGCACGTCGGCACGCTGGAAAAGCACGAGCTTTCCTCAGCGCGTATCGTGAGCCTGATGGTCGGGCGCGATCTGTCCAGTTTTTATGAAAAAGACGGCAATCATGTCCGTCGCGATGCCGCCCCCATTCTCCGGGTCGAGGGTCTTACAGACGGACGGCGCGTCCAGCCGACCAGTTTCGATCTGCGCCCCGGTGAGGTTCTGGGCATTGCCGGGCTGGTCGGTGCCGGGCGCACCGAATTGGCACGCCTTGTTTTCGGCGCCGATCCGAAAACAGGCGGTACGGTCTGGCTGAATGCAGACAGGGTCGATATCCGCAGCCCGCGGGACGCGCTGGCGGCAGGGATCGCCTATCTGACCGAAGACCGGAAAGCTCTGGGGCTTTTTCTGGATATGTCGTGCAGCGGCAATATCAATCTGGGGGTGGTCGAGCGCGATTCACGCATGGGTGTGCTCGATCAGTCCAAGGGGCGCACAAGAGCGACTGGGTCGTTTTCGGCTCTGCGTATCAAGGCCCAGAACATGCTGACCAATGTGGGCGGTCTGTCGGGGGGTAATCAGCAGAAGGTTCTGCTCGGTCGCCTTCTGGAAACCGGGCCCAAGGTTCTTATCCTCGATGAGCCGACACGCGGTGTCGATATCGGGGCCAAGACAGAAATATATCGTATTATCAACGATCTGGCAGCGCAAGGACTGGGGATTATCGTTATCTCGAGCGAGATGGCCGAGATCATCGGTGTGAGCGATCGCGTTCTCGTCATGCGCGAAGGCCATCTCACGGGCGAACTCGAAGGCCGCGCGATCACGCAGGAGGCAATCATGTCTCTCGCAGTCGGGCTCGTCTCTCCCTCGCCAATCGCCGCCTAGGATATCACGTCTATGAGTAATACTCTCAATCCGGCGGTGGCGGTTTCGCCCGCCGCGCAGATGAACGCGCGCGCCACGACGCGCAGCATCATGCAGGCGGCTGGAATGCTGCCCGTCCTTATCCTGCTCGCTCTGGGCTTTCACTTCCTCGGCGGCCATCGTTTCCTGTCGGGGCAAAACCTCTCCATCATCGCCCAGCAGGCCTCGATCAACACCGTTCTTGCTTCGGGAATGACCTTCGTTATTCTCACCGGCGGTATCGATCTGTCGGTCGGCTCCATTCTGGCTTTCGCCGCCATGTGCGGTCTTCTCGTCTCGGTCATGCCGCATCTGGCCTGGCTCGCGGTGCCTGCCTGCCTTGGTGCAGGGCTGCTGATCGGTGTCTTCAACGGTGCCCTTATTGCGGGTGTGAAGATACCGCCTTTCATCGTGACGCTGGGTACGCTCACGGCCGTGCGTGGCCTTGCCCGTCTGATGGGTAACGACCGCACAATCTTCAATCCCGATCTGTCCTTTGCCTGGATCGGTAATGACGGCATCGCAATTACCTCAACCTTCACGATCCCCTGGCTCGCTGTCATTGCCTTTGCCGTGGTCGTTGCGAGCTGGTTCATTCTGCGTCGCACGGTACTGGGCGTTCATATCTACGCCATCGGCGGCAATCCTTCTGCCGCCCGTCTGGCGGGTATCCGTGTCGGCCTGGTTCTGATGTTCGTTTATGCGGCATCGGGCCTTCTGGCCGGTCTCGGTGCTGTCATGTCCTCGGCACGTCTCTACGCCGCCAATGGCCTGCAGCTTGGGCAATCCTATGAGCTGGATGCCATTGCGGCGGTCATTCTGGGCGGGACCTCCTTCGTGGGCGGCATCGGATCGATCTGGGGTACGCTGGTCGGCGCGCTTCTGATTGCCGTGCTCACCAACGGGCTCATCCTGATCGGCGTGTCGGATATCTGGCAGTTTATCGTCAAAGGGCTGGTCATTATCGTGGCTGTCGCACTCGACCGTTTCCGGGCACCGACGGCACGCACCTGATCGTGCTTCGCCAGCGGAAAGCGCCCTTCGTGGCGCTGCCTGCCGGGGGCCCTATCGATGCCTCCGGCTTTTCTCCTTCCATAGTTTGTCTTTCTTCCGTTTCGGATGTTTCAAGATGATCACTCGTTCCAAATTTTTCCTCGGCGCTCTCGCTCTCTCAACCATTCTGGCGGCGCCTGCGGCACGTGCCGATGGCATCTCCAATGTGGGCGTTTCGGTCGGCTCCCTCGGCAATCCGTATTTCGTGGCGCTCGTCAAAGGCGCGACGACGCAGCTCAAGACGGTGGCGCCGAGTGCCAGCATCAATGCGCTTTCAGCGGATTACGATCTGAACAAGCAGTTCTCACAGATGGACAGCTTCGTGACGTCGGGCGTCAATCTGATCCTGATCAACGGCGTCGATCCTCAGGCCGTCATGCCCGCAGTCAAGCGCGTGCAGAAATCCGGCGCGACCGTCATTGCGGTGGACGTGGCTTCTGCCGGAGTGGACGGAACGGTGCAGACCGACAACGTCGCGGCAGGCCGCATATCCTGCGAGTATCTTGCCAGGAAAATCGACGGCAAGGGTGAGGTGGCGATCGAGAACGGGCCGCAGGTTTCTTCGATCATCGACCGGGTGAAGGGGTGCAAGGAAGTACTCGCAAAATATCCCGACATAAAAATCGTCAGCGACGACCAGAATGGCGGGGCCGAACGTGACCTCGGGTTCAAGGTTATGCAGGGCTTCCTGGTGCGCTTTCCCAACCTGAAGGGCGTTTTTGCGATCAATGACCCCGAGGCAATCGGCGGTGATCTCGCAATCCGTCAGGCACGTCGTCAGGGTATTGTCGTGACATCGGTCGACGGCGCGCCGGATATCGTCTCGTCACTGAAAGATCCGCGCTCTTCCATCGTCGCCTCTGCAAGCCAGGATCCTTATCAGATGGGGAAGGATGGGGTGGAAATGGGGCAGGCCATCAAAGACGGCAAGGTTGCCAAAGGCACGGTACGCCTTATGGCACCCACGCTGATTACGCGTGATAATGTCGGCAGCTACAAGGGTTGGACAGGCGAATAAGAATACTGAACGAAATAGGTAATCCTCCCCGGCGCAGGACGCCGGGGAGCCGTGTTCAGTTTGGCTGATCGTTGTTCTTCGCAAAAATGCGGTAGATGAGAAGCAGGATCATGGCGCCGAATACGGATGCCACGAAACCGGCAGGCTGGCCTTCATGATAGAAGTGAAATTTCTGTCCCAGCCATCCTGCAAGCAGGGCGCCGGCAATGCCGAGAAAAATCGTGATGATGAAGCCACCCGGATCGCGCCCGGGCATCAGAAATTTGGCGATAAGTCCGACGAAGAAGCCGACGATCAGTGTCCAGATCAGATGCATGTCATCTCCATGGTTTTTCAGATTGCGAGAGTGTGAGTAATTATCAACTCTGTGTGACTAACATGAAACGCAAGTCATGTCACAGGGCCGCACGAATCAGGGTTTCCGATCCTGTTTGTTGAGCGACCAGCAACGCGATGTCGGGACATTCTGGTCGTTGCGCGTATCGGGCGGCGTTAGAGCGCAGATCAGCGTCGAGCCGCGACGCGAGAGGGTCATCACCAGCTCGGGGCCTGTACGGGCAATCGCCCCAATGCTGTATCCTTGGTCGAGATACGAATCGAGCGCTGCGGGCAGCGGTTTTAATGTGGTTGGAATGGCCAAGGGGGAGTACGGCGATTTAACCCCTGAATCGGGGAGAGGCCCAGTTTCCTCTGCCGCTAAGGCCGGTGACAATGCCGTATGCCCGAACAAAGCCCCGAGTAACGGGATCGTATAAGCAAGAAAGCGCAGTCGTTTCATGACAGATCCTTGAGCAAGGGGGCTTTGCAAGCCCCGCTTCAGAAGGGTTCGATACAGGTTGTATCCGTACCACGCGTCTTTAACGACTGAGCCTGTCCTTGCGTTCAGCCCCGGCGGTGCATTTTGCCCGCCACTGGGACTGAATTACCCACACAGAACAGGGATCTGCACCTGCCCGTTTTTTGGTTGTGCGGGCAGGGTTTTGAAGGTGTCAGCCGAATGACCCGTTAGCGTGCATGACCGCAACGCTGATTTCGCGCAGTAGCGCGAAAAGTCGTGCCATAGGCGCAAAGATTTCCTCGTGCTCCTTGGTGAAGCCGTGATCGTCGCGCGGACCGCTGGGCTCATGGAAATCGAGATCGGTCACCATGCCGGCCGATTGCGGGAAAATTTCCGACAGACGCTTGAGTACAGCGGGAATTTCGAGCTGGAGCACGAGCTTGAGCAGGGTCTCGCGATTGATGTCGTTGCGCGGACTGAAATACGGGATGCGCGTGGCCAGCAGCCAGATCTGTCCGATGACCGCATGCCGTATGGCATGAAGCGTACGCTCCTGTGCACTCATCTTGAGTGTGTGGCTCCAGGCGGATTCGAGCGCAATGTGATCGGCCTGGATACGTCTGAACATGGCGGGCAGGCTGCGCCAGAATTCGAGCCCTTCAAGCCCGCTTGCCAGCACGAGATGCTGGCTGCGCTGCTCCTCATTGCGTGCCGAGGCCGCGCGGTCCAGCCAGGTGCCAGGGTCCAGCAGGCGCACGATCCCACGCAGGGCGCCGATATCCGAATGCGCGGCGGCCTGACGGGCAAAGTCGAGCGCGAGGCCGAAGCGGCGGCTGCTGCGAGCCAGCTTTTCGAAGGTCTCGGGATGGCGCGATGCTGCCGTGCCGAAACCCTGCAATACGTTCGTCCACCAGCCGAGCTGTTCGAGAATCGCATTGTTTGGAATGGCGCGCAGCTGGCTGGGATGCGTGATGCGCGTCACACTGATGCCATCGCCCTGACGTGCTGAAGGACGAGAGCCGGATTTGTCGATCAGGGCAGGGCCGAAAGCACCGAGAAGGCCGGCATAGCCGGGATCCTCGACCAGGCTGCTCATATCGTGTGCGATGGTCGAGAAGAAATCGGCAGAGAAATCGGGCTCGTCATAAATCGGATCGCGCGCTGCGGAGAGCGGACGCACCAGATGCTCGGCCAGTGTCGCGATGGTCGAGGTGGCGAGCGGCGCCGTGCCGAACAGTGTATAGCCATCGCCCCCCTGAAAAGCGGCTTCCTCACGCAGGCTGATTCCGGCCTTGGCGAAAAGACCGCGCGTATGGTCAGGCGAGAAATAGCTCAGCCGGTCGGACAGGCTGAAAGGATGAGCGCCGCGCCCTATGCTCTCGCCATGCGTGTCGAACAGAACCAGTTCGATATCCTGCATGCCGTGTTTCTGCATGAGTGAGAGGGTGCGCAGGCGCAAACGCTCGACAAGATTGGTCGCGGCAAGCTGGCCGATATAACGGCCGGAATCCGAATAGCCGAATTGCAGGCAGAGGCGGCCGTTATTGCGAATATACTCACGCCAGTGCGGCGAACGGAAAGCTTCTTCCAGAATGATCTCGCCATGTTCGAGCGCGCTCTGCGTCTCGAAGAGCGGAGAGATCTGGATCTGCTCGTCACGGATGCCCAGCAGTCGCGCCAGCCAGAGCGTTGCGAGAAGCGTGTAGCCGCTCTCGGTCTCGGCAATCAGGAAGCGTATCGGCGTTGCGCCATCGATATGCTTGAGTATCTGCGCCATCGTCATCATCAGACGACCGGCAGAAGACTGCTCCATCATCACCGCGCCGAAATCGACCGGGATCGGCTCCTTGATGGCTTCGAGGGCTTCGTTGATCTGCGACAGCACGAGGCGCCGGCGCGAGGGGATGGTGGGGTCATCCTCGATGCCGAGGCGATGGCGCACGACATTGTAGATCTGTGTGGCATTGAGGCGTGTGTGGATATGGGCTGCGCCGAGCCCATGAGCCATGAAGCCGGACCGCGCCGTAAGAAGTGCTACGCGCCTGTCGTTGTCGTCGCCCATCAGGGTGAGGGCTTCGTCGAAAAGGGGCTTCAGCGGTTCAGCGGATACGAGTGCGGCTTCGCGTCGGCTGACGAGCGTCTGGGCGAAAGCGGCAATGGCGGTTGCATCGTGGTGCTGCTGATCCGGACAGGCGGCTTCCTGCTCCTTCACTGCGCCGAGGGCCACATCGATACGTGCAACCAGATGCGAGCATGCGGGCAAGAGCGATTCGAGCTGTGTGCGCAGTCGTTCGAGCTGGGTGCGCTTGAGCGCAAGACGGATGCGCAGCGTGTCCCACCAGTGAATATCGCTTCGGCCATCGGTGTCGAATCCGACCCACGTGGCCAGGATCAGCGTTCTGATATCGAGCGCACCCAGTATTTCGGGCTGATCGGGCCAGCGTTTGACCGCATGATCGAAAATGGCCGCATTGAAGATATCGAGGGCGTCGCGGCCGCGCAGGATTGCCGTGAGTGCGAGGTTCTGTTCATGGGCGAGGGTCGGTGCCCCCTCGCGACGGTGCGATTTCAGCTCGGGCAGACGATGGCTCGGATCGGTCGCCATTTCGACGATGTGTCGATAGACGTTATCGGCGAGCGCGAATGTGGGATGCGCGGTGAAGACGGCTGCAAAACCCGGGCGCGAAAGACGCGCAACCAGGGCCTCGACACTGCCGCAGCTTTCGACGGTCAGACGCGCGGCCTCGATAAGGCGTGCCTCGGGGGCTTTCTCATCCTTGAGGCCCACGTAATTGCGCAGCCGTGATGCGCGCTGCTTGAGATTGCCGTCACGCAGCACGCGTACGGCGTTTTCAAGCGTGGAGACCGCCAGAGCGCCATCGATCAGTTCATCGCCGATCTGGCTGGAAAGTGTCTCGATCGGATCGGGAGCATGACGCTCATGGGCAGCGCGATCCTGCAGCGCCTGCATTTCGCCCGTCAGATGCCTGGCGAAATCTGCGCCATCACGCATATCCGGTGCGATTTTCGGATTGGCTTTGCTGTCCGCTTCAGGGGCGGGCGTTCCGGAAGAGGCGTGATGCGGCGCAGTATGGGACAAGGCACTCTCGCTTGAATTCGGTTCACGGATTGCGCCCGGTTTTCCATGCCGCAAGAGTCATGGCAATGGAGGATTGCGCGCGGCGCAGGACTTTTTACCCCGCCAGTGGTATTCAATCCATCATGCATCATTCGATTTCCGATAATTCCCCACCAGTGGATCGTTCGGCCGAGGCAGCAGAACGCGAGGCACTGGCTGCCTTGAAGGCATCGCGTCGTCTGGCGAGCGGACTGCTCATCTCCATGGGGGGACTCATGGTGGTGTCGGCGGGTCTCCCCGCTGCCGGATTGATGCGCGACAGCTTTTTGCTTGAGGTGCTGCGCTCGGGCGCGCGTGCGGGCGTCGTGGGCGGCATCGCCGACTGGTTTGCCGTGACCGCGCTGTTCCGTCATCCGCTCGGCCTGCCCATTCCTCACACCGCCGTGTTGCCCCGCCAGCAGGTGCGTCTTGCCCGTGCGCTCGGGCGGTTCGTCTCGACGCAGTTCTTCACAGAGGAAGACGCCAGTCGTGCCCTGGCCTCTGCCGATGTGGCCCGCATTCTTGCCAACCTTCTGCGTCAGCCCCGTACGGCCAATGCCACAGCGGCGGCCTTGCAGCGCAGTGTGCCCGATATGCTCGACCGGCTTGAGGACGGGCGCGCGAGTGCGGCCATTGCAAAGGCCTTGCCCGTTCTCGCGCGCGGCGAGGCTTCGATCAATGTTGTGACGCGTGCCCTGCGCGCGCTGGTTGACGATGCCCTGCATCAGGAGGTGCTTTCCGCGCTGCTCGAGCGCTTCAAGGCCGGTGTGCAGAAACGCGAGGCGACGCTGCGCAGCTTTATCGAGGAGCGTGTGCGTGAGCAGGGGGGGCGCATGATCGGCTGGGCAATCGGCCCATCGGTCGCCAATCGCGTCATCACGGCGCTCTATCTCGAACTGGAGCGCATCGACCCTCAGGATTCCGAATTGCGTGAGGGATTCACCAGTTGGGTACGCGCGGAGATCGACCGTCTGGAGCAGGACCCGGATCGTCGTGCACGCTTTGGCGATGCCATTACCGGCTATCTGGGTCATGACAGCCTGAAGCTCTGGTGGTCGGAAATCTGGCAGCGCTTCAGGGGGCTTGCCGAGGCCGATCTGGCCTGCGAGCAGGGGTGGAGCCGCAGCGTGATCGAAAGCGCGTTGCAGAGCCTTGCGGATCAGCTCGATCACGATCCGACCATGCGTGCGCGTCTTGAACAGACGCTCAAGACAACGCTGGTGCGTATTCTGCCCTCGCTTCGCGACAAACTGGCCGCCTATATCTCATCGGTGATGGAGCGGTGGGACCCGGCGGAGCTTTCTGCCCGGCTGGAACAGCGGGTGGGGCGGGACCTGCAATATATCCGCGTCAACGGCACACTGGTCGGTTTTGTCGTGGGGGCCGTTCTCGACATGCTCATGCGTCTGTGTTTCGGTCATCTTGGTTGAGGCAGGTTTTTATCACCGCAACAAAGGGCGAAAAGGGTTGACGCGCGGCCCCCGGACGCGCATCTCCTAGAAAATAGCACCATTTAGGTCTTTAATTTCTGTTTATGCGGAACTGATCGAGGGAGCAGAATGCTCAGGTTATCCAAACTCGCTGATTACGCTACGGTTCTGCTCGTGCAGCTTGGGCAGCAGGATACGCTTGTGACGGCCACAGCGCTTGCTGCGGCAACCGGTGTGCCCGAGCCGACGGTAGCCAAGCTCCTCAAAGGGCTTGCAGCGGACGGTCTGGTGGCATCGCATCGCGGTGCGCGCGGCGGATATCGCTTGGCACGCTCCCTGTCCGAAATCTCGATCGCCGCGGTCATCACATCGGTCGATGGCCCTATCGCGCTCACCGCCTGTGTCGAGGGACGTATCTGCGAAGCGAAATCGCTTTGCGCCCTGTCCTCCGGGCAGTGGGATATCGTGAACAACGCCATACGCTCGACTCTCGAATCGATCAATCTGGCCGATATGAGCCGCGCTCATCTGTCGGGAGGGGCCATGACCGCCTCCGGATGCGCGGCGCACGACCACCATCCTGTAGGGGAGGGATGATATGCCAGCTGTAACCGAGACACGCGAAGCCGTCGAAACCCTTGGCCAGTCGACCTACAAATGGGGCTTCGAAACCGATATCGAGATGGAGTTCGCGCCCAAGGGCCTGAGCGAGGAGACGATCCGTTTCATCTCCGCCCGCAAGCAGGAACCCGAATGGATGCTCGACTGGCGTCTTCAGGCGTTTCGTGCCTGGCAGGCGATGGAAGAGCCGACATGGCAGAAGCCCGATTATCCGGCGATCGATTATCAGGATGCTTTCTATTTCGCCGAGCCGAAGAAGAAGCCCGGTCCGAAATCGCTGGAAGAAGTCGATCCGGAGCTGCTGCGTACTTACGAGAAACTCGGCATACCCTTGCATGAGCAGGCCATACTGGCCGGTGTCGAAGGGGCAGACCAGGCAGAGCGCCTGCCGGTCGCCGTCGATGCCGTGTTCGATTCAGTGTCGGTTGTCACGACATTCCGCAAGACGCTGGAAGAGGCAGGGGTCATCTTCTGCCCGATTTCAGACGCCATTCGCGAGCATCCTGAGCTGGTGAAACGCTATCTCGGCTCTGTCGTGCCGGTCAGCGATAATTTCTTTGCCGCGCTCAATTCGGCCGTGTTCACCGACGGGTCCTTCGTTTACGTGCCAGAGGGCGTGCGTTGTCCGATGGAGCTGTCGACCTATTTTCGCATCAATGCGCGCAATACCGGTCAGTTCGAGCGTACCCTGATCATCTGCGAAGACCGCGCGACCGTGTCCTATCTCGAAGGCTGCACCGCGCCGATGCGCGATGAAAACCAGCTTCATGCGGCCGTGGTCGAACTGGTGGCCATGAACGATGCCACGATCAAGTATTCCACGGTGCAGAACTGGTATCCGGGCGACGAGAACGGCAAGGGTGGTATCTACAACTTCGTGACCAAGCGCGGCGCGTGTCGCGGTCGCAATGCCAAGATCTCCTGGACGCAGGTCGAGACCGGTTCCGCCATCACCTGGAAATATCCTTCATGCATTCTGGCAGGTGAGGGATCGGTCGGTGAGTTCTATTCGGTGGCCGTGACCAACAATCGCCAGCAGGCCGATACCGGCACGAAGATGATCCATCTGGCACCGAACACACGCTCGACGATCATCGCAAAGACCATCTCTGCCGGTCATTCGGACAGTACCTATCGCGGTCTGGTGCGCATGATGCCCAAGGCGCGCGGTGCCCGTAACTTCACGCAATGCGACAGCCTGCTGATCGGCGATCAGTGCGGTGCGCATACCGTGCCCTATATCGAAAACCGCAACATGACGGCCCGTGTCGAGCATGAGGCGACAACGTCGAAAATCTCTGAGGACCAGCTCTTCTATTGCCGGTCACGTGGCCTGTCGGAAGAAGATGCCGTGGGTCTCATCGTCAACGGGTTCTGCAAGGATGTCCTGAAGGAACTCCCCATGGAGTTTGCAGTGGAAGCTCAGAAGCTCCTGCAGCTCAGTCTTGAAGGTAGCGTCGGGTAAAGAGCCGCATCATGAATGATTTTCTGAAAATTTCCGGTCTCTGTGCGCAGATCGACGATAACGGAACCCCCAAGGAGATTCTGCGCGGTCTGGATCTCGATGTGCCCAAGGGGCAGATCCATGCAATCATGGGGCCGAACGGATCGGGCAAGTCCACACTGTCTTACGTTCTGGCCGGGCGCGAGGACTATGAGGTAACCGGCGGTAGCGCGAGTTTCCTCGGTGAGGATCTGCTGGCGCTCGAACCTGAAGAACGTGCGGCACTTGGCGTCTTTCTTGCCTTCCAGTCTCCTGTGGAGCTGCCGGGCGTCAACAATGCCAACTTCCTGCGCACTGCGGTCAATGCCGTGCGTCGTGCCCGCAAGGAAGACGAGCTCGATGCCGTCGGCTTTCTGAAGGCCGTACGCGCCGAAACCAAGCATCTTCACATGTCCGACGAGATGCTCAAGCGCAACGTCAATGTGGGCTTTTCGGGCGGTGAGAAGAAGCGCAACGAGGTGCTGCAGATGCGTATGCTGCGCCCCAAATTCGCCATTCTCGACGAGACCGATAGCGGGCTCGACATCGATGCCCTGCGTATCGTTGCCGAGGGCGTGAACAGTCTGCGTGGCCCCGATTTCTCTGCGCTGATCATTACCCACCACCAGCGTCTGCTGGATTATATCCAGCCCGACCGCGTGCATGTCATGGCCAAGGGCAGGATCATCCATAGCGGTGGCGCCGAAGTGGCACTGGCGCTCGAGGCACAGGGTTATCAGCAATATCTTGAGGCGGTGGCATGAGCGATATCGCAGCTTTATCGCCTGCGGTCGCGTCTTTCGTTGCACGCGCGCATGAAGGCGAAGCCCGCGCACTTCTGGAACGCGAGGGTCTGCCGCAGCGTCGTCTGGAAGCCTGGCGCTATACCCCGCTGCGCGATATCGACAAGACGGGTTTCGAAGCACCCCGAGCTGTGTCGCTCGGTGAGGCCGAAGCACTGGTTGCGCGTCTCGCTCCCGAGGCGCGCACAGGGCATCGCATAGTTTTCATCAACGGTGTTGTCGTCGATGCGCTGACGCGTCTGCCTGAGGCGGTTTCGCTCGGTGGCGCCGGTGTGCCGCTCGTGGCCGATCGCCCCCTGAGCGTGCTCAATGCCGCCCTGCAGCAGCCAGGTCTGATGCTGCATGTGCCAGAAGGGGTGGAAGCCGGGCAGATATGCCTCGTCTCCCTTGTGACCAGCGAAGCCCCCGTCTCGACGCATCTTGCGCATCGCGTCGCGCTTGGTGCCGGGGCAAGCCTGACCCTGCTCGATATCCAGTCGGGCGAGGGGCGCTATCTTGCCAATCCGAGCCTTGCGGTGACGGTGGCCGAGGGGGCGCATCTTACGCATCTGCGTGTTCAGCAGGATGCCGCCGAGGCCACCAATCTCGCCTTCGTCGCTGCAGACGTGGTAGAAAATGGCACTTATGACAGCTTTACCCTGACGCTTGGCGCCAGACTGTCGCGTCATGAAGTGCTGGCCCATCTTGGGGGCAAACATGCCACCGTGCATGTCAATGCGGCCCAGCTTCTGGCTGAGTCCCAGCATGCGGATCTGACTTCGGTCATCACCCATGCGGCGCCCGACTGCAATTCGCGCCAGACCGTGAAGAACGTGCTGATGGATGCGTCTCATGGCGTGTTTCAAGGCAAGATCTTCGTCGATCGCATTGCGCAGAAGACAGACGGTTACCAGATGAACCAGGCGCTGCTGCTTTCCGAGAAGGCGCAGATCGACAGCAAGCCTGAGCTTGAGATCTACGCCGACGACGTGAAATGCAGCCATGGTGCAACTGTAGGCGCGCTCGATGACGAGCAGCTTTTCTATCTGCGTGCTCGCGGCATTCCCCATGCCGAGGCACGCGCTATGCTCGTTCGCGCGTTTTTGCTCGATGCGCTTTCCCTGGTGACGGATGAGACAGCGCATGCGCTGCTCGACCAGCGTGTCGATGCATGGTGGCAAAAAAGAGAGGGATGATGTCCTCAATCGACGTGCTCGACCGTTTTGCCGACCTGCGCGGCCGGTTTCCGATCCTGTCCGAGACGGTTCATGGCCGCCCGCTGGTCTTTCTCGACAGCGCAGCGTCGTCACAGAAACCGGATTGCGTGATCGAGGCGATGGCGGATGCGATGCAGCACCAGTACGCCAATATCCATCGCGGATTGCACTGGATGAGCGAGCGTACGACCGAGGCCTATGAATCGGTCCGGACGCAGGCAGCACGTTTTCTGAATGCGCCCGATCGCCATGAGATCGTCTTTACGCGCAATAGCACCGAAGCGATCAATCTGGTTGCGCATTCTTTCGGTGCTCTGCTCAGGCCCGGTCAGGCCGTTCTGATTTCCGAGCTGGAGCATCACTCCAATCTCGTGCCCTGGCAGATGCTGCGCGATCGTGCCGGAATCGAGCTGCGCGTCGCACCGATTACGGAAACCGGCGATCTCGATCTCGGGGCCTATGAGGCGCTTCTGGCCGATGGTCGTGTCGGGCTCGTGGCCATTACGCATATGTCCAACGTTCTTGGCACGTTGACCCCGGCCAGGGAGCTGGCGCGTCTGGCCCATCAATACGGGGCGAAGATCCTGCTCGATGGCTCGCAATCGGCTGTCCATCGCGCCATCGACGTGCAGGATCTGGACGCCGATTTCTTCGTCTGCACCGGGCACAAGCTGTACGGGCCGACCGGCATCGGTGTGCTCTGGGGGCGTAGCGAACTGCTCAATGCCATGCCGCCTTTCCTTGGCGGCGGCGAAATGATCGAAAGCGTCACCTTCGAGAAATCGACCTGGGCGGCCATTCCGCATAAATTCGAAGCCGGAACACCACCGATTATCGAAGTAATCGGGCTCGGTGCTGCCCTGTCTTTCATGGAAGAGCTCGGAGCAGAGGCGATTGCAGCGCATGAAAATGCGCTCGTGGCTTATACACGCGATGTGCTGGGCGGCAGCGAAGGCGTGCAGCTTGTGGGTGCACCGGTCGATCAGGGCGGGGTCGTCTCTTTCATTGTCGAAGGCGCGCACCCACATGATCTGGCAGTGTTGCTGGATCGGCAGGGCATAGCCATTCGTGCCGGGCAGCATTGTGCAGAGCCGCTGATCAGACGCCTCGGCCTGACGGCAACGGCGCGCGCGAGCTTCGGCGTTTACACCACACGTGACGATATCGATGCACTGGTGAAGGGCGTTGCGCGCGCCCGTCAGATGCTGGTCTGATCAAGGAGGTCATTCATGTCCGAAGAAAGCCATATCCTGACCAGACCGCTTGGCGCGCCGGCAGAACCGCCTGCGCCGGAAGTGCAGCCCGGTGTGCCGGATGAGGACAGCGTCATCTCGGCCATTGCTACGGTGTACGATCCGGAAATTCCGGTGAATATCTATGAACTCGGGCTTATCTACGCCATCGATCTTCATGATGACGGGCGTGTGGATATCGAGATGACACTCACGGCGCCCAACTGTCCGAGTGCGCAGGAGCTGCCCGAACAGGTGCGCGAGGCTGTTGCTGCGCTGCCGGGTGTCAGCAAGGCGACCGTACAGATCGTATGGGATCCACCATGGGACATGAGCCGCATGAGCGACGACGCCCGCCTTGCACTGAACATGTTCTGAACGGGGAATTATCATGAGCGATACACAGACCGCTCCGGCCCCCGCGCCGCGAGCCTTGCCGCCCCTTATGCAGATGACGGAGCGTGCCGCAGCACGTCTCAAAAAGCTCTATGAGGGAGCGAATAAAGGGCAGCTTCTGCGCATCGGTGTGAACACGCGTGGCTGTTCCGGCATGTCCTATGACATGAGCTTTGTCGATACCGTGTCACCGGGCGACGAGCGCGTGACCGATCATGGCGTCGATGTGCTGATCGACCGCAAGGCAACGCTGTTCCTGATTGGAACGGTGATGGATTATGAGGTCAAGGACCTCGAATCCGGCTTTACTTTCACCAATCCCAATGAAAAAGGCCGCTGCGGCTGTGGTGAGAGCTTTCACGTCTGACGACGTGAAAGCCTCTTCCTGCTTTTCGTAAAGGCCACGACGGCTTCGACTTCGGTCGACCAGAGAAACTGATCGATCAC
This sequence comes from Asaia lannensis NBRC 102526, assembly GCF_024054035.1. Classification (GTDB taxonomy): domain Bacteria; phylum Pseudomonadota; class Alphaproteobacteria; order Acetobacterales; family Acetobacteraceae; genus Asaia; species Asaia lannensis. The sequence goes on along the minus strand of NZ_JAMXQU010000003.1, from coordinate 278,764 downwards.
TGAAATCGACAGAACCTCATAACCAGCCTTCTGCAGGAGGGCGGAATCCTTCTGCAGGGCCTGCGGGTTGCAGCTGATATAGACGATATCCTCCACATTCGAACGGGCGATATGGTCCATCTGGATCAGGGCACCGGCATGAGGCGGATCGAGCACGACGACACGCGCTTTTGCCAGCTCTTTCGCGATGAGTGGCTGGCGTGTCAGATCGCGATGCGTGGTTTCGATACGCTGCCCGACTGCACCGGATCTGAGCGCGGCAATAGCCTCGAAATGTCCTTCGTAGGCAAGAACGCGACCCTTCTGGGCGAGGGGAACCGTCAATGTCCCAAACCCCGCGAAGAGCTCGACGATCGGGTCCTTGCGATTGAGGGCAGGTAACGCGGCCAGAACGGCATCGGCAATGGCGGTTTCGCTCTGTGCGCTCGCCTGCAGAAACCCTCCCGGCGGAGGTGTCAGCTTTACGGCGCCGAAAGCGTGAAAAACCGGCCCCTGCTGCGCGACGATCTCGTAACCCTCATTGGGGCGACGCTTCGAACGCCATGATATGCGCGGAATTTTGTGCACACGTCCGAAAGCGGCCAGCTTGACGCGATCCGTCGGCGCGAGCGTTGCATCGGTGGAAATCAGAATATCGGGGCCGGAGGTGTAGAGATTGATCTGAAGATCGCCCCCCCCGGTAACGGCGCCGAGTGAGGACAGCACATCGCGCAGCGGGTCGAGCAGGGCGAACAATGCGGGATCGATGACGTGACACTCTGTCATGTCGACGACATCGCCGTGACGACGATGCAGGCCCAGAACGACACGGCCCGGAAGGCGCTGGAACGCAAGATCGATGCGCCGGCGGCTGAGCGGAGGGACCTGCGTGGCCTCTATGTGCGGCAGGTTCCGGAATCCGGCGCGGTCCAGCGCATGCTGGACCAGCCCCGTCTTCCACTCCAGCAGTGCAGGCAACGAGATGGTCTGCATCGAGCAGCCCCCGCAGGTGCCGAACAATGTGCAGACGGGTTCAACCCGGTTTGGGGAAGGGGTGAGTATGTCGAGCACGTCGATATGACGGTCGTCGCCCACACGCAGTTTCAGGCGGTCGCCGGGGACCGCTTGCGGGATGTAGGCAGGCTTGTCGTCAATCAGGACAAGCCCGTCACCGTTCGCTCCATAGGAGAGAACGGTGGTTTCAAGAATTGAGGGCATGACGGATCAGACGGTGCCGCGATGCTGGATGGGACCGACATGCTCTTCGGTCTCTGCCTTGCGGTTGCGGCGCGGCAGAAGCATGAAGGCCGGTGTTTCGTGTCCGAACCCGGTGCGGGGCCCATCGTGATCGAACGCCGATGTCGGGGCCACCGAGCCGCGCTCGACACCCTGTCGCTCCGGTGTCGCTTCCGGTTTGGGGCGCGCAGCTTGACGGTCGCGTTCGGCCGATACAGGGCGGTCACGGTCACGGTCACGGTCACGGTCACGGTCACGGTCACGGTCACGGCTCTCGCCATGACGATTGTGACGACCGCCACGATCCTTGCCGCGCTTTTCGTGTCGTTCGGGCTGGCCTGTTTCCTGTTCGGGATCAGCCCAGGGGAGCGTTTCGATCCCGTCGATTTCGACCATGGGAATCGGCGCATGCTTCAGCTTTTCGATTGCCTCGGCCAGCAGCTTCTGACGCGGTGATGCCAGACTATAGGCGTGGCCGGTCTTGCCCGCACGCCCTGTACGCCCGATGCGATGGATATAATCCTCGGCGTTGAACGGCAGATCGAAATTGAACACATGCGACAGGCCGCCGATATCGATGCCGCGTGCGGCAACGTCGGAACAGACGAGAATCTGCAGCTCGCCGGCCTTGAAGCGTTCGAGCGTCTTGAAGCGCAGGGACTGCGCCAGATCACCATGAAGATGGCCTACCGCAAAGCCGTGCTTGTGCAGTGATTTGTAGAGCACATCGACATCGCGTTTGCGGTTGCAGAACACGATAGCATTCTGCACGTTCTCACGCTTCAGCAGCTTGCGCAGCACACGGCGCTTTTCGTGCTCGTCGACGACCAGCAGGGCTTCCTCGATGGTCGTTGCAACCGAAGAGGGGCGGGAGACCGTGATCTCTTCCGGCAGGTGCAGGAACTGATCGGCCAGCGTGCGAATTTCCGGGGCCATGGTGGCCGAGAAAAGCAGGGTCTGGCGACGTGCAGGCAGCATCGAAACAATGCGCGTGATATCGGGAATGAACCCCATATCGAGCATGCGGTCGGCTTCGTCGATCACCAGAATGCCGGTCTGGGTAAGAAGCAGCCCGCCACGATCGAAAAGATCCATCAGGCGGCCCGGCGTGGCGATGAGAATATCCACGCCCTGATTGAGCACGGCACGCTGGTCGGCCATGCTTTCGCCGCCAATCAGCAGGGCGTGATTCAGGCGCAGATGCTTGCCATAGAGCGTGAGATTTTCCGCAACCTGAAGCGCGAGTTCACGCGTCGGTTCGAGAATCAGCGAACGCGGCATGCGGGCGCGGGCACGTGACCCGGCAAGCTTTTCCAGCATGGGCAATGTGAACGAGGCCGTCTTGCCCGTGCCCGTCTGGGCAACACCGAGCACGTCCTGACCGTTCAGCACAACGGGAATTGCACGTGCCTGAATGGGCGTGGGATGCTCATAGCCCATTTCTTCAATAGCACGCATGATCGGCGCAGAGAGGCCGAGTTCCGAGAAAAGCGGCTTGGGCGCCTCGATAATGGCTTCCATCGCTGCGTCATCGGCTGGCGTCGGCGTGGCATCGGTGGCTTCGACCGGCACGGCAGGGACGGTGTTCTTTGCAACTGCCTTGCCTTGCGCCTTGGGTCGACCGCGCCCGCGCTTTGCACGCGGAGCAGGAGTTACATCGACCACTGCCGTCTCGGCACTCGCAGAAGCGGTGTTTTGGGCGACAGCATCGGCAGCATCGCTGTCGGAGACCGTCTCCGGGGCGCTGTCCTGCGATGCAGCCTTGGCGCGTGCGGAATTCACGGCCTGCTTCCGCGATCTCGCAGTTACAGAATTTGCTGCGTCACGCTGGGCATTGCGCTGGCGCGGGGGGCGACCAGCCTTTCTGGCGGGAACCGGTGCTTCAGCGGCTTCCGGAGCGGGCGCCGTTTCGACTGCAGGCAGGGCGGGCTCGATCGTATTTTCGATCTTGGTTTTGGGCTTGCGGCCTCTCCTGGGCTTTTCGGCGACGGTCTGCGTGTCGACCGGAGTGGCTTCAGCTGTTTCGGCGATCTGGGCAGCGACAGGGGTCTTGCGCGGGCGCCCGGGGCCGCGCTTCACAGGCGCCCCATCGATCTGGGTGGTCATTGCCGGCGCGGCGGAAGCAGTCTCGGATTTCTTTGTGGCAGCGCGGGGTTTGCGCGGAGATGCCTTCTTGTCGGCCATCGGTTTGGCAGCGCCTTCTTCAGCCGTTGCAGCCTTCGTCTTGCTGCGGGCTTTCACGGCAATGCCCGAACCCGAATTTTTTACGCTTGCAGCGCGGGATTTGGGCGCAGGCTTTGCTGACGATTGGGTCTCGGTCGTTTCGGCGTGATCGTTACGCGGTTGCGTGTCTGAAACGGCCTCCAGCACGGTCTGTTCCGTCTTCGGGGTGGAACGTTTCTTTCGCGTGGGGGAGGTTTTCGAGGAACCTGCGGACGATTTTGCGGTCAAACTGCTCTCTGATAACTTTGGAGTTTCGGAAAAAACGCAGTGCGTTGGCAACGCGTCGTTTCGAATGGGGTCAGCCTGAAACGCTGGCCAATCGCCAGTGCGTTATCTGGAAAACAGGCAAAAGGCAAGATTTTACGGAATATCGGAGGGCGGTTAGGTATTATTTTGCAAATAGTCGCCGCAGGTTAGGCGCTCTTGCGTGATCTGCGGGCGCGATTGCGCGGGGATTGTGGCCGCATAACCCCTGCGCAATCGCGGCTGCTGTTACATATTTCCGCCCATGGCTGCGGCGATGACCGTGAGGATGCCGACACCCACCATCAGAATGACGCGTTTGCGCACCTTGTCGAACAGGACAGGCTGGGGGCGGATGGCACGGCGCAGGCTCTGGAAAGGGCCGAAATAAGCGCTCAGGAACAGCAGTGCCATGATGAGAGCGAGGCCCTGCATGATATTGATGGGCAGGCTCATGACACCGAAGCCACCCATATGGATGACGAGCAGCCAGCCCGTGACCAGCGCGGTCGGGACAATATGCAAAAGAGCGCGAAAATAACGGGCAATAAGCTGCATCTGTACGTTCTGGCGCTGTGCGGGCTCCAGCAACGCAACCGTGCTGCGGCTGACGATGACGGCATAAATTCCGCCGCCTATCCAGTAGGCCATGCAAAGCAGGTGAAGCGCGAGCACCAGGCTCCAGAGAAACGGGTTCGACATAGGGGCTCCATGAGGGATCGGGTATCGGACGATCCTGCCCTCGAATGGGCAGCATCGCACATCGGGTTCATGCAAACTGGCGGTCTTTGCGACGTTCCCTAGCAGTCTGCACGAAATCATCAACAGTGGAGTGAAACCATGATGGCCCATACCCTGCGTTTCTGCCTGCCGACACCGGCGCAATGCGCGACAATGGATGAAGCGGCCAGCCGGATAACGGGCATTGCCGCATTGATGGATCGGGCAGGCTGGGCCGTTGCGCAGGCGGTGCGATCCCGTTTCGCGCCCTGTCGTGTGCTGGTGCTCTGCGGGCCGGGCAATAACGGGGGCGATGGCTACGTGGCAGCGCGCTATCTTGAGCGCGCACGATGGCCGGTGCAGGTCGCCGCGCTCGCTGAACCGCGCGAGGGTGGACCGGCCGCTGAAGCGGCGCGACTTTTTCGGGGTAACCGCGTGGCATTCACGCCAGAGAATGCGCGCCGCGCCGATCTCGTGATCGATGCTGTTTTCGGTGCGGGGCTGGATCGTGCGCCCGCGGATGAGGTGATGAATGTAATCCGCGAGGCAGGAACGCTGGTTGCGGTCGATCTGCCGAGTTTCGTCAACGGCAAAACCGGGGCCGCTCTGGCCGAGGGGCCGGATTACGCATTGAGCGTTACTTTCGTGCGGCCCAAGCCGGGCCATATCCTTCCACCGGGACGCGTAACAAGGGGCGAGCTGGTATGCGCCGATATCGGTATGCCGATGCGTTGTCTGGAAGCTGCCGCCCCGGACATCTGGCTGAACCAGCCGGGGTTGTGGTCGGTTCCTGCCATGAAGCCGGAGGATCATAAATACAGCCGCGGCGTCGTCAGCCTTTGCGGAGGGCGCATCATGCCGGGGGCGACGCGTCTGGCAGCGGCAGGGGCGCGTGCCAGCGGGGCAGGGCTGGTGCGCATCAGTGCGGGAAGGGCTGCCGAAGCCTATCGACTGGGCGCCCCCGGTCTCGTGATCGACGACGCACCGCTCGCGGCTTTGCTTGAAGACGAAAGACGCAAGGTCTGGCTATGCGGTCCAGGCCTGACCGAGGATGAGGTCGAGGCGACGCTGCCCGTTCTTGTTGCTGCAGGACGTGTGGTGCTTGCCGATGCCGGTGCTCTGGGATGGGCTGCCGGCGCCCCGGACAAGCTGCGAGGCGTTTCGGTCATCACCCCCCATATCGGAGAGTTTGCCGGCTTGTTCGGCAAACCTGGAGACGACAGGGTGCAGGCGGTTCGGGATGCTGCCCGCGAACTCGATTGCGTGGTGCTGCTCAAGGGATCCGTCACCGTTATCGCTGCTCCTGACGGTCGCGTTGCGCTGAACGATCATGCGACGCCCGCTCTCGCGACCGCAGGGTCGGGCGATACGCTCTCGGGGGTTATTGCGACACTGCTTGCCGCAGGCATGCCGCACTGGGAGGCTGCCTGTGCCGGCGCGTGGCTTCATGGCGAGGCCGGTCTGAATGCAGGGAACTGGCCAATCGTAGAAGATTTCGACGGGCATCTGGGGGATGCGCGCGCGAGGGCAATCGCCCTGGCGGCCGATGCTGCGTGTGACGACTGACGAAATCGTACACCCCGCTCTTGTGGAACAGGCAATCCCCTGTCTTGTGGAACGGACAATCTTGCTGTAAAGCGGCGCGCTTGACGGCTTAGCTCTGGCTGGGCCGCGTGTGCGGGCGTGGTGGAATTGGTAGACACGCCAGATTTAGGTTCTGGTGGCGCAAGTCGTGGGGGTTCAAGTCCCTCCGCCCGTACCAAAAATTTCTCCTTAGTCGGGGCTTTCCGCCTTGCCTGCGCTGCGATGAAGCCGGGTGCGGGGCTCCGACGGCAACCCGGTCAATAGAGGATCGCCTGACAGATGCAGGTTACCCAAACGCAATCCGAAGGTCTGAAGCGCGGCTTTACCGTCACTGTGCCGGCTGGCGATCTGGAGGCGCGACGCGCCGCTCGTCTCGCCGAGCTCGGCCGCACGATCAACCTCCCCGGCTTCCGCCCCGGCAAGGTGCCCGCATCGCTCGTCAAGCAGCGCTACGGCGCAGCTCTGAATGGCGAGATCATGGAGCAGGTCGTCAACGACTCCACCAACAAGGTGCTCGAAGAGAACAAGCTGCGTCCGGCAACACAGCCCAAGGTCGAGCTGGTTTCGGGCGGTGAAGGCGAAGGCGATCTGGTGTTCAAGATCGAACTCGAGACCCTTCCTGAAATCGCCATGCCGGACCTGTCCGGTCTTGAGCTGACGCGCCTGACGGCAAAGCCCAGCGATGAGACGATCGACAAGGCTCTTGCAGAGCTGGCCAAGCGTCAGCGCAGCTTCGAGACGATCGAGGAAGATCGCGCCGCTCGTCAGGGCGATGTCGTGAACTGTGATTTCGTCGGCAAGCTCGACGGCACGCCTTTCGATGGCGGTACGGCGCAGGACGTCAATGTCGAGATCGGTGGCGATGGTTTCATCCCCGGTTTTGCCGAGCAGCTCGAAGGCATGAAGGCCGGCGAAGAGAAGGTGATCACGGTCACGTTCCCTGCCGAGTATCAGGCCAAGGAACTGGCAGGCAAGGAAGCGACGTTCGATATCAAGGCGAATGCGCTCAAGACGCCTGTCGATCCTGCACTCGATGACGAGCTGGCAAAGAAGATCGGCTTCGAAACCATCGCTCAGGTGCGTGACATCATCGTCAAGCAGGCCGAAGGCGAATATGCCCAGCTTTCGCGTCTGCGCATCAAGCGCGAGCTGCTGGATGCCCTGTCGGACAAGACCGATTTCGAGGCTCCTGAGAGCATGGTCGATGCCGAGTTCGGTCAGATCTGGCAGCGCGTCGAACAGGACCGCGCTTCGGGTGAGATGGACGAGGAAGACGCAGGCAAGGACGAAGAGACCCTGCGTGCCGATTATCGCAAGATCGCCGAACGTCGCGTGAAGCTCGGTCTTCTGCTGGCTGAAATCGGACGCACCAAGGAAATCACGGTGTCCCGTGAGGAACTGATGCAGGCCGTTCGTCAGGAAGCCATGCGCTACCCCGGTCAGGAACAGGCCGTGTTCGAGTTCTTCGGCAAGAACCCGCAGGCTGCCGACGGTCTTCGCGGTCCGATTCTCGAGAACAAGGTTGTCGATTATCTGATCGAGCTGGCCAAGGTGACCGACAAGGAAGTGACCCCCGAAGAGCTGGCAGAAATCCCGCCGGCCGATCTCTGATCGTCTGAGTCGCACCGAAACATCCGGAGTCCGTTCGTTTTTTGACGGACGGGCTCTAGGCGTTCATGGTGGCCATACCAAGATCATAGAAGTCACACACCGGCCCGCACAGGGCCGGTGCCAGTTAGGAACGGAAATGGCCATGAGGGATCGCGATCCTGTCGAGATCTTCAATAACGCGCTCGTACCGATGGTCGTCGAGCAGACGTCACGCGGCGAACGCGCTTTCGATATCTATTCGCGCCTGCTTCAGGAGCGTATCATTTTCCTGACCGGCCCTGTCTATGATCAGGTGGCCGCTGTCATCTCGGCTCAGCTGCTCTATCTTGAGAGCGTCAATCCGAGCAAGGAAATCTCTTTCTACATCAACAGCCCCGGCGGTGTCGTTTCTGCCGGTCTCGCGATGTACGACACCATGCAGTATATCCGCTGCCCCGTGAGCACCGTGTGTATCGGTCAGGCTGCCTCCATGGGCTCGCTGCTTCTCGCCGCAGGTGAGAAGGGGCGTCGCTTCTGTCTGCCGAATGCGCGCGTCATGGTGCATCAGCCTTCTGGCGGCGCGCAGGGACAGGCTTCGGATATCGAGATCCAGGCACGCGAGATTCTTGAAATCCGCAAGCGCCTGAACAACATCTATCGCCACCATACCGGCCGCACGCTTGAGGAAATCGAGCAGAAGCTCGAGCGCGATGCCTATATGTCGGCTGAAGAAGCCAAGGCATTCGGTCTTGTTGACGAAGTGGTCCAGGCACGCCCCAAGAGCGTGACCGAGCAGGGCTGAGCACCTGCTCGCCGGTTGTGAGGTCCGGCCCTCCTGCCGGATTTTACAAGGGGCCTTTTCACGAACGCCCCGTGATTGCATCATGGTATCCAATCATTGCCCCGTGCCGGAGGGGCTTGCCGGGCTGTTCGGGCCTGGCCTAAGTTTGAAGTTCCCCCTGTCGCGATGTCATCGGCGATGCGTCGGATCGGGGAGGAGGAGCAGTGATGAATAACAAGACCGGCGATTCGAAAAACACCCTGTATTGCTCGTTCTGCGGTAAATCGCAGCACGAGGTGCGCAAGCTGATTGCCGGTCCGACCGTTTTCATCTGCGATGAATGCGTCGAGCTGTGCATGGATATCATCCGTGAGGAACACAAGACCCATCTTGTGAAATCCCGCGATGGCGTGCCCACTCCCAAGGAGATCTGCAAGGTTCTCGACGACTACGTGATTGGCCAGTTCATTGCCAAACGCGCGCTCTCGGTGGCCGTGCATAACCATTACAAGCGTCTGGCCCATGCCCAGAAAAGCAATGATATCGAGATTGCAAAGTCCAATATCATGCTCATCGGGCCGACAGGTTCGGGCAAGACGCTTCTGGCGCAGACGCTTGCGCGTATCCTCGATGTACCGTTCACCATGGCCGATGCCACGACGCTGACCGAAGCCGGCTATGTGGGTGAGGATGTCGAGAACATCATTCTCAAGCTGCTTCAGGCCGCCGATTACAACGTCGAACGCGCCCAGCGCGGCATTGTCTATATCGACGAGATCGACAAGATTTCCCGCAAGTCGGATAATCCTTCGATCACGCGCGATGTCAGCGGCGAGGGCGTGCAGCAGGCTCTGCTCAAGCTGATGGAAGGGACCGTGGCTTCTGTTCCCCCGCAGGGTGGACGCAAGCATCCGCAGCAGGAGTTCCTGCAGGTGGATACCACGAACATGCTCTTCATCTGCGGTGGCGCATTCGCGGGGCTGGACAAGATCATTTCTGCTCGTGGCAAGGGTTCGGGCATCGGCTTCGGGGCTGATGTGCAGAATCCCGATGATCGTCGTCTGGGCGCCGTGCTGCACGATGTCGAACCTGAGGACCTGCTGAAATTCGGCCTGATTCCCGAGTTCATCGGTCGTCTGCCTGTGGTGGCAACGCTTGAGGATCTCGACGAGGATACGCTCGTCGCCATTCTCTCCAAGCCGAAAAACGCTCTGGTCAAGCAGTATCAGCGTCTGTTCCAGATGGAGGGCGTCGATCTGACCTTTACGGACGATGCGCTCGTTCAGATTGCCCAGCGTGCCATTGCCCGCAAGACAGGCGCGCGAGGCCTTCGGTCGATCATGGAAAACATCCTGCTTGGCACGATGTTCGACCTTCCCGGGCTCGATGGGGTGGAAGAAGTCGTCATCAACAAGGATGTTGCTGAAAACCGTGCAGCCCCTGTTTATGTTTACGGCAAGGGCAAAGCGAGCGAACCGGCTGAACAGTCCGCCTGAGACTTTCGGCTGAAAAACACGGGGCTGGCTTGCCGCACCAGCCCCTCATCCTCACATAAAGTAGAGACTGCCTTCATAGGCAGCGCAGACGCGGCGTCGGCCATGCCGAATTCCGGGTGACCACGCTGAGATCGTCCTCAAGGAGATCAGAATTTTATGACTGAAAAAAAGAGGAAAACTGCGGTGAGCAAACTGAGCACCGCAGCGAAGGCAGAAGAGAGCAAGGCCAAGACGGTCGACAAGGCCAAGACGGTCGAGACGATCGCGGTTCTGCCTCTTCGTGATATTGTGGTCTTTCCGCATATGATCGTGCCGCTGTTCGTCGGGCGCGAAAAATCGGTTCGTGCGCTCGAAGCTGTCACGCGCGAAAACAAGCAGATCCTGCTTGTCGCGCAGAAGAACGCTTCGCAGGACGATCCGCCGGCCGAGGATATTTACCGTTTCGGCACGGTTTCCACGATCCTTCAGCTCCTCAAGCTGCCCGATGGAACCGTCAAGGTTCTGGTCGAGGGTATGCGTCGTGCCCGCATCAAGGAATTCCATGATGTGGACGGCCATTTCGAGGCCGAAATCGAAGAGGTGCAGGACGACGCAGAGACCGGGAGCGAAGTCGAGGCACTGGGTCGCACGGCAATTTCGCAGTTCGAGCAGTATATCAAGCTCAACAAGAAAATTGCGCCCGAAGTCATGGTGTCGCTGAACCAGATCGAGGATCTCTCGAAGCTGGCGGACACCATTGCAAGCCATCTCAACCTCAAGATTGCCGAAAAGCAGGAGATCCTCGAAGGAGGCTCCGTAAGTCAGCGTCTTGAGCAGGTTTTCGCTCATATGGAGCAGGAGATCGGCGTTCTTCAGGTCGAGAAGAAAATACGCAACCGCGTGAAGCGTCAGATGGAAAAGACGCAGCGCGAGTATTATCTGAACGAGCAGCTCAAGGCGATCCAGAAGGAACTCGGAGAAGGCGAAGACGGTCGCGATGAAACGGCCGAAATCGAGGAACGCATTGCCAAGACGCGCCTCAGCAAGGAAGCGCGCGAGAAGGCCATCGGTGAGCTGCGCAAGCTGCGCGGCATGAGCCCGATGTCGGCTGAATCGACGGTCGTGCGCAACTACCTGGACTGGATCCTGTCCATTCCCTGGAAAAAGCGCTCGAAGGTTTCGCGCGACTTCAACGCTGCGGAAGAAGTGCTCGAATCCGAGCATTACGGGCTGGAGAAGGTCAAGGAGCGTATCCTTGAATATCTTGCCGTGCAGACGCGTTCGCAGAAGCTCAAGGGGCCGATCCTGTGCCTTGTCGGGCCTCCGGGTGTCGGTAAAACGTCGCTCGCCCGCTCGATCGCCAAGGCGACGGGTCGTCAGTATGTCCGCATGTCGCTTGGCGGTGTGCACGATGAGTCCGAGATACGCGGTCATCGTCGCACCTATATCGGCTCGATGCCCGGCAAGATCGTGCAGGGTATGAAGAAGGCCAAGACGTCGAACCCGCTCTTCCTGCTCGATGAAATCGACAAGATGGGGTCCGACTGGCGTGGCGATCCGTCTTCGGCTCTGCTTGAGGTGCTGGATCCGGAACAGAACAGCACGTTCAACGATCATTATCTCGAGGTCGATTACGACCTGTCGGATGTAATGTTCGTCACGACCGCCAACAGCCTCAACATGCCCCAGCCTCTGCTGGACCGCATGGAGATCATTCGTCTTTCGGGCTACACCGAAGATGAGAAGGTCGAGATTGCTCGGCGCCATCTGGTGGGCAAGCAGGCCGAGGCGCATAACCTCAAGCCGCATGAATGGTCGATCAGCGATGACGCTCTGCGTAGCCTGATCCAGCACTACACGCGTGAAGCCGGTGTGCGTAATCTCGAGCGTGAGATCGCGAAGATTGCCCGTCGCGTCGTCAAGCGCCTGGTGACGAGCTCTGTCGAGACGATTGCGGTCACGCCTGAAAATCTCGGCGAGTTCTCCGGCATCCGTCGCTTCAAGCATGGCGAGACCGAGAGCGAGGATCTGGTCGGCATGGTGTCGGGTCTTGCCTGGACCGAGGTCGGTGGTGAGATCCTGACGATCGAAAGCGTGATGCTGCCCGGCAAGGGCCACGTGAAGGCGACAGGCAAGCTCGGCGAGGTGATGCAGGAGAGTGTTTCTGCTGCCGTGTCCTATGTGCGTTCGCGCGCACAGCATTTCGGCATCAAGCCCTCGCTGTTCGAAAAGCGTGACATCCATGTGCATGTGCCCGAAGGCGCAACGCCCAAGGACGGTCCGTCGGCTGGCGTTGCCATGGCAACATCTATCGTTAGCGTAATGACCGGTATCGCGATCCGTCGCGATGTGGCCATGACGGGAGAAATTACCCTGCGCGGTCGCGTGCTCGAGATTGGCGGTCTGAAGGAAAAGCTCTTGGCGGCCACACGCGCTGGCATCAAGACGGTGTTTATTCCCAAGGATAACGAGAAGGATCTGGCGGAAATCCCCGACAACGTAAAAGACGCGTTGACGATCATTCCTGTCTCTCATGTCGATCAGGTTCTGGCCTCGGCGCTCGTGCGTCCGCCTGAAGCGATCGAATGGGATGAGGAAGCAGAAACCGTTCCTGCGCCGCATACTGCCGACGGGATTGCGAACCAGCTGCCTCATTAAGCATCTGGATCGCTCTGTCTGGAAAACGATGGCCGCCCCGAAAGGGGCGGCCATCTGCGTTTCATGGCAGGAAAGTCGCAGCCTGCGGCAAAGCGTTAAACCTTGCGCGTCAAGGCTTTCAACGCTGTTGACGTTGCAGAAAACAGCTTCATAGTGCCTTGCATCATATCTGGTCGGTCCGGCATCACGCAGGACCGCAAGCCTAGTTTGCGAGGAAACGAGATGGAAAAGCCGCTGAATAAACAGGAGCTCATCGCGGCGGTCGCCGAGAAGACCGATCTGCCCAAGGCCAAGGCAGGCGATGTGGTCGAAGCCCTGTTTTCCAGCATTGAAGAGGCGCTCGCGCGCAAGCAGGAAGTGCGTCTGGTCGGTTTCGGGTCTTTCGCCACGGCAACGCGCAAGGCGGCAAAGGGGCGTAATCCGCGCACAGGTGAGGAAATCGACATTCCTGCGTCCGTTTCTGTGCGTTTCCGTCCCGGTAAGGGCTTGAAGGATGCCGTAAGTTAACGTATCCCCTCTTTCCACGGCAGGCAGCGATTCGAGTGCTCCTGCCCTGAGGGCGATTAGCTCAGCGGTAGAGCGTCTCGTTTACACCGAGAGGGTCGGCGGTTCAATCCCGTCATCGCCCACCATTCCTCAGCTTCCGGAAGATCGATGAGCTTCCAGACAGGCTTTCGCTGGACCCTAGAGTGCCACGAGTTACTCGGCTCCACCTCCGATTTCTGCAAGATTGCGGCCGATGAGGGAGCGCCTCATGGAATGGCCGTGCTCGCGTTTCGCCAGACGGCAGGGCGTGGCACGCGCGGCCGCCAGTGGGATGCCCCTGAGGGCAACCTGTCCTTCTCCTTCATCTGTCGTGACGCGCACTGTGACGCTCTTGTTGAAATCATGCCTTTTCTTCTGGCTGTCGCGTTGCACGATGCGCTCGCATCCTGCGTTATCAATGCGCCGCTGCGGATCAAATGGCCGAACGATATCACCGCTCATGGTGCCAAGCTGGCGGGTGTTCTGATCGAGCGCGGCGGAGCGGGTGAAAGCAGCTGGATCGTGACAGGGATAGGCGTGAATATCCGCTCTGCCCCCATGATCACAGGCAGGAAGACCGTCGCTCTCGTGACGCTGGGTGCGCAGATCGATGCGCCGTCTCTGGCACGGCTTATCCTCGATCAGGTAGGTCTGTGGCTGGGCCGCTGGAAGCGCGATGGCTTCGCGCCGCTGCGTCAGGCCTGGCTCGACCGCGCCCATGAGCCGGGTTCCCGGCTTGCGGTCCAGAGGGGGGAGAACTATATAGAGGGTTTCTTCGCGGGTCTCGATGAGCGCGGTCGGCTTCTTCTCCAGACCGACCTGAACGAGGTTCAGACGTTCGCGGCGGGTGATATTCTACTGCTTGGATGAAGGACGGTCTGTGCTCCTCGTTGTTGACGCTGGTAATACGAACATTGTCTTTGCCGTCCATGACGGCAAGGAATGGCGTGGAACCTGGCGTATATCGACCAACGACCAGCGCACTTCCGATGAATACGCTGTCTGGCTGCTGGGGCTGATCGCGCTATCCGAGCTGGACTACAGGGCGATAACCCGTGCCATCATCGGTACGGTGGTGCCCGCTGCGCTGTATCACCTGCGTCGCCTCTGCCGTGAGTGGCTCGATATCGAACCCCTGATTGCCAATAATGCGCTGAACTGGGGCTATCCGGTGAAGGTGGATACCCCGGCTGAAGTCGGCGTGGATCGCCGTCTGAACGGCCTGGCGGCACAGCATTTTTTCGGCGGACCGCTCGTCGTGGTGGATTTCGGTACCGCAACCACGTTCGATGTGGTGGATGCTGAGGGCGCGTTCTGCGGCGGTGCGATCGCGCCCGGTGTCAACCTCTCGCTCGAGGCACTGCATCAGGCGGCGGCGCGTCTGCCGCGCATCAGCGTGGGCCGTCCATCGTCGGCAATCGGGCGCAGCACGAGCGTTGCCATGCGCTCGGGCCTGTTCTGGGGCTATGTCGGTCTGGTGGAAGGGATCGTCTCGCGCATCGCGCTTGAGATGGCCACACCGATCAAGATCATTGCGACAGGGGGTCTGGCCCCGCTTTTTTCTGAAGGAACAGATCTGTTCCAGCACGTTGCCCCAACACTCACGCTCGATGGATTGCGCCTTCTGGCTGCGCGCAACTCGACGGGCGAATTTATTCCGGCACCAGGATGAAGGTGTATTTTTTGACTCAATCTAGGATTATTCGATGAGCATCACTGAAAAAGGTCTGGCCTTCCTGCCACTCGGCGGGACGGGCGAGATCGGGATGAATTTCAATCTCTATTGTCTCGACGGCAAATGGCTTGCCATCGATTGCGGGATCGGTTTTTCGGGGAACGATACCCCCGAAGCCGAAATTCTCATGCCCGATCCGCTCTTTATTGCCGAGCGGCACAAGAGCCTGTGCGGTCTTGTCATTACGCATGCCCATGAAGACCATCTGGGTGCTGTCGCGCATCTCTGGCCGCAGCTTCGTTGCCCGATCTACGCAACGCCTTTCGCCGCGGCCGTTCTGCGTCGCAAGCTGGGCGAGGCGCATCTCCTGTCGCAGGTGACCATCCATACGATCCCTATGGGGAGCCGTTTCGAGGTCGGACCGTTCGATCTTCAGTTCATCAACGTGACGCATTCGGTGCCCGAGGCGCAGTCGCTGGTTCTGCGCACGCCTTATGGCACCATCGTTCATACAGGCGATCTCAAGCTCGATCGCGAGCCCGTCGTCGGACCGCTTACCGATCTCGATGCGTTCAAGGCAGTCGGTGACGAGGGCGTGCTGGCCATGGTGTGCGACAGCACCAATGTCTTCCGTGAAGGCATTTCCGGCACGGAAGGCCAGGTGCGCGATTCCATGGCCGATCTGATCAAGACGCTTCACGGTCGCGTAGCCATTACCTGCTTTGCCAGTAACGTGGCACGTGTCGAGAGCATTGCGCGTGCAGCGAAGGCTGCCGGGCGCCAGGTCATGGTAGTCGGGCGGTCGCTGCGCAATCTCGAGGTTGCGGCACGCGAATGCGGTTATCTGCAGGATATCCCGCCTTTCCTCGATGAGCGCGAAGCGAATTCGGTACCTGATAACCGTCTGCTGATGATCATCACGGGCAGTCAGGGCGAGCCACGTTCGGCTCTGTCGCGCATCGCCTCTGATGTTCACCCGAACATTTCGCTGGGTGAGGGCGATACGGTCATCTATTCCTCGCGCATGATCCCCGGCAACGAGCAGGCAGTCATGGCTGTGCAGGATAACCTGACCCGTCGCGGTGCTACGGTGCTGACGGACAAGGACCATCTGGTCCATGTGTCGGGCCATGCCACGGCAGACGATCTGCGTCATCTCTACACGCTCGTCCGCCCGAAGCTGAGCGTCCCGACGCATGGCGAGTGGCGTCATCTGACGGCCCATGCAGCTCTGGCGCGTGAGACGGGCGCGGAAGCGATCCTTCTGGAAGACGGCGATCTGCTGCGCCTTGGTCCGGATCATGCCGAAGTTGTCGATACGGCTCCCACGGGCCGTCTGGCGCTGGATGGCGGACGCCTTCTCCCCATGACCGGGGGTGTTCTGGCTGCGCGTCGCAAGATGCTCTTCAACGGTATGGTCATTGCAAGCTTCGCCGTCGATGACGAAGGCTATGTGATCGGTATGCCCAAGATCAGCGCACCCGGCCTGCTGGAAGCGGACGACCCGGAAAGCACGCGTATTTCGGAAGAATTCGCCGACGCCATCGATGAAATTCCCGACGATCTGCGTCAGGACGACGATGCTTTCCGCGATGCGGCAAAAACGGCTCTGCGTCGCGCGCTGGGGCGCAAGCTGCAGAAGCGTCCTCTGGTCGATGTTCATCTGCTGCGGGTCTGATCCCGCAGTTTCTGCCAAGAACGCGCCGCTTCAGGCGCGCCTTTTTTCACACGAGAACGGTCACTCACGATGCGTCTGTCCCGCAGTTTCCTGCCCACCCTCAAAGAAGTGCCCGCCGAGGCCCAGATTGCGTCGCATCGCCTGATGCTGCGTGCCGGTCTGGTGCGCCAGACCTCTGCCGGTATCTATGCCTGGCTTCCTGCCGGTCTGCGCGTGCTGCGCAATATCGAGCAGATCGTGAGAGAAGAGCAGAACGCCATCGGGGCGCAGGAACTGCTTATGCCGACCGTTCAGTCTTCCGATCTGTGGAAGCGCTCCGGTCGTTACGATGCCTATGGGCCGGAAATGCTGCGTATCCAGGATCGTCAGGATCGCGAACTGCTTTACGGACCGACGAACGAGGAAATGATCACCGACCTTTTCGGTCAGGTGGTGAAATCCTATCGCGAACTGCCCCAGTCGCTGTACCATGTGCAGTGGAAATTCCGCGATGAGCTGCGTCCGCGTTTCGGCGTGATGCGCGGTCGCGAATTCCTCATGAAGGACGCTTATTCCTTCGACGCTTCCTATGACGATGCCGTCGCATCCTATCGTCGCATGATGCTGGCTTATCTGCGTACCTTCCAGCGCCTTGGCGTGCGCGCCGTGCCCATGAAGGCCGATACCGGCCCGATCGGTGGCGATTTGAGCCACGAATTTCTCGTACTTGCCCCGACGGGCGAAAGCGGCGTGTTTTTCGATGCCGCCCTCGAAGAGCAGGACTGGCTGCATGAAGCGGTCGATATCGCCGATCATGCAAGCCTCGAAGCCTTCTTCACCGGCGTCACGAAGCACTATGCGGCGACTGACGAAATGCATGATGACAAGGCCTGGAACGATGTACCCGCCGAGCGTCGTCGCGAGGGTCGCGGGATCGAGGTCGGGCATATCTTCTATTTCGGCACCAAATATACCGAGTCCATGGGTGTCTCGGTGAGCGGTGCCGATGGCAACCAGTTCTTCCCCGAAATGGGGTCTTATGGCATCGGCGTGTCGCGTCTCGTCGGTGCCATTATCGAAGCCAGTCATGACGAGGCCGGTATCATCTGGCCCGACTCTGTCGCGCCCTATCGTGCGGCTATCCTGAGCCTCAAGCCGGGCGACGAGGCGGTGGACGCCCTGTGCGAGCAGCTTTATGCCGCAGCACCCGATGCGTTTCTGTATGACGATCGTGGCGAGCGTGCTGGCGTGAAGTTCAACGATGCCGACCTGATGGGCCATCCCTGGCAGATGATCGTCGGTCCGCGTGGTGCGAAGGAAGGCAAGGTCGAACTCAAGCGTCGCGCCACAGGCGAGCGCTTCGAGCTGACGGCCGAAGAAGCCCTTGCGAAGGTGCTTGGGACCGACGCAGCAGGCAAGGACGCCGCCTGATCATGTTCAACCGCTTCGAGCGCGTGGTGGCGGGGCGCTATCTGCGCGCCCGTCGCGGGGAACGTTTCGTTTCCATTATTGCGATTTTCTCGCTCATCGGCATCGCGCTCGGTGTGGCGACACTCATTATCGTCATGGCGGTAATGAACGGGTTTCGTGCCGATCTGATGGGTCGTGTGCTCGGACTCAATGGCGATCTGAATATTTTCAGCGCGGGCCACAGCATCACCAATTATCAGGACGATGTGGTCGCCATACGCGAGGTGAAAAACGTCACCCGTGTCACGCCCATGGCCGAGGGCACAGTGCTGATCGATGCCGGCAATTATTCCACCGGAGGCGTGGTGCGCGGCATTATCCCTTCGGACCTGCGCGAACTTCATGCCCTGAGCGACAACGTTGTTGACGGCAGGCTTGACGATTTCAAGGGTGACGATGCGATTGCTGTAGGCACGACGCTCGCTGCGCGGGCAGGATTGACCGTAGGCAGCAAGGTGACCCTGCTTTCTCCCAACGGTCGGGCTACGCCTTTCGGCACCATGCCGCGCATCAAGGCCTATCATGTGGCCATGGTGTTCGATGCCGGTGTGAACGACTACGATACGAGCGTGATCCTGATGCCGCTGGAAGCAGCCCAGCGCTTTCTGATGATGCCGGGCGCAGTGTCGCTTATTCAGGTCGCAACGCGCGATCCGCTTGAGGTCGCGCCTGTCACGCGTGCCATCGCCCAGCGTCTGGATGATCCGAGACTGCGCGTCATGGACTGGACACAGAGCAATAACGCGTTTCTCGGGGCACTTACGGTGCAGCAGAACGTGATGTTCCTGATCCTCACCCTGATCATTCTGGTCGCCGCCTTCAACGTGATTTCTTCCATGATCATGATGGTCAAGGACAAGACGCGCGATATTGCCGTGTTGCGAACACTGGGCGCGAGCCGCGGTGCCGTCATGCGCATCTTCCTGATGTGCGGTGCCTCTGTGGGCGTTTCCGGAACGCTGATCGGCTTCGGGATCGGGGTGTTATTCTGCCTCAATATCGAGCGTATCCAGCACGGCGTGGAACACCTGACCCATACCAGCCTGTTCAATCCGGAATTCTATTATCTGGAGCATCTGCCGGCCAAGCTGATCTGGTCGCAGGTGATCGAGGTCATGGTGATGGCCCTCGTCCTGTCTTTCATCGCGACGCTCTATCCGTCCTGGCGTGCTGCCAAAACCGATCCGATCGAGGCGCTGCGCCATGAATGACACAAGCTCTGTCGCACCGGGCGGTTCCGTTCCACCGGTTCTCTCTCTGGCAGATGTCACGCGACGTTTCCGCTCGGGTGAGGAAACGCTGGAAATCCTCAAGGGCGCGTCTTTCGATCTCTACCCCGGTGAGATCGTGGCCCTTGTGGCTCCGAGCGGCACCGGCAAATCGACCCTGCTTCATATTGCTGGGCTGCTCGAATCCCCGCAGGAAGGTCATGTGCGCGTAGCAGGGCACGATACAGGGGCCCTGTCGGACAAGATGCGCACCCAGATCAGGCGTGACGAGATCGGGTTTGTCTATCAGTTCCACCATCTGCTCGCCGAATTCTCGGCGCTCGAAAATGTGGTGTTGCCGCAGCATATCGCCGGTGTATCACCGCGCGATGCCAAGGCAAGGGCAACAGATCTCCTGACGCGCTTCGGTCTGGCTCACCGGCTGAATAATCTGCCGGGCAAGCTCTCGGGAGGAGAAAAGCAGCGTGTGGCCATTGCGCGTGCGCTCGCCAATCGCCCGAAGCTTCTTCTGGCAGACGAGCCGACCGGCAATCTGGATGTGCATACTTCCGATGCCGTGTTCGACGAATTGCTCCATGCGGTTCGCAGCGAAAATGTCGGCGCGTTGATTGCTACCCATAATGAAGAACTCGCCGCGCGCATGGATCGCGTGGTCACGCTGCGCGACGGTCGGATCGTGGCGAAATAAAGAAAGGGATGAAGGGGGCGGGCGTGTCTGGTAGATCACGAGACATGCCTCATGCCTCCTTCGTTCACCTTCGTAATCACTCCGCCTATTCGCTGAGCCAGGGGGCCATACGCATCCCCGATCTGGTGGCTCTGGCTGCCGATTCTGCCATGCCTGCCGTCGCATTGACCGATACGGGCAATCTCTTCGGGGCGCTGGAATTCTCGCAATACTGCACAGGCAAGGGCGTGCAGCCCATTATCGGCTGCCAGCTCGCCTTGCCATCGCGCAGCGATAAGCCGGGCGCGCCGTCCGAACCTATGGTGGCGCTGGCGCGTAATGAGACGGGGCTCGCCAATCTCCAGTTTCTGTCGTCGGAAGGGTTCCTCAAAGGTGACCCATCCGACCCGGCCATTTTGCTCGAAACCCTCTGCGCCCATGCCGACGGACTCTTTCTGCTGACAGGCGGCACACGAGGACCGCTTTTTCGCCTGCTGGCCGAAGGGCAGGAAGATCAGGCCATGGCGCTGCTGCGTCGCCTGCAGGAAGGCTTTGGCGCGCATATGGCGGTCGAGCTGCATCGCCACGGCCTGCCCGAGGAAAGGGCTGTCGAGCCTGGTATGATTGCAGCGGCGGACAGGCTCGGTCTGCCGCTCGTCGCCACAAATGAGTGCTTCTTTGCCAAGCCTGCCATGTATGAAGCGCATGACGCGCTGCTTTGCATCGCGCAGGGGCGCACCATGGCCGAGCAGGAGCGCTGGCGCGTCACGCCTGAGCACTGGTTCAAGACGCCCGACGCCATGCGTGCGCTTTTTGCCGATCTCCCCGAGGCCTGCGACAACACGCTGATGATCGCGCAGCGTTGCGCAGTGAAGGTCTCGACACGTCCGCCGCTGCTGCCGGTCTGCCCCAAGGTCAATGAGGGAGCGACCGAGGAAGAGACGCTTCGGTCCATGTCTGAAGAAGGGCTGCGCCAGCGCCTGCTACGCATGCAGGCCGATGACGACACGCGCAAGCGCTACGAAGACCGTCTGGAAATGGAGCTGGGCATCATCGCCCGTATGGGCTTCCCCGGTTACTTCCTGATCGTGGCCGATTTCATCCAGTGGGCCAAAGAGCACGATATTCCTGTCGGGCCGGGACGTGGATCGGGTGCGGGCTCTCTGGTGGCCTGGGCGCTGACCATTACCGATATCGACCCATTGCCATTCAATCTGCTGTTCGAGCGGTTTCTGAATCCTGAACGCGTCTCGATGCCCGATTTCGATATCGATTTCTGTCAGGATCGCCGTGACGAGGTCATTCGCTATGTGCGAACCGAGTACGGTGGTGAGCGCGTGGCGCAGATCATCACCTTCGGCAAGCTTCAGGCGCGTGCCGCCGTGCGCGATGTAGGGCGTGTGCTGGGCCTGCCGTTCGGTATGGTCAACCGCGTGGCGGAACTGATTCCGAACAACCCGGCCAAGCCCGTTACACTCAAACAGGCCATCGATGGCGAGCCGCGCCTTCAGGAAATGCGCGATAGCGATGAGGCCCTGCGGCGCCTGATGGAAATCGCCTTGCAGCTCGAAGGGCTTTTCCGACATGCCTCGACCCATGCCGCCGGCGTGGTGATTGGCGATCGCCCTCTGGTCGAGCTTGTGCCGCTCTATCGCGATCCGAAAAGCGATATGCTTGTCACGCAGTACAACATGAAGTTTGTCGAGCAGGCCGGTCTGGTGAAGTTCGACTTCCTTGGCCTTACCACGCTCACCATTCTCAAACGCGGTATCAACTTCATCAAGCAGCAGGGTATTGAGGTCGATCTCGCCACCCTGCCTCTGGACGACGCACCGACCTACGACATGCTGGCCCGTGGCGATGCGGGCGGTGTGTTCCAGTTCGAAGGCGCAGGCATGCGCGACGTGCTCAAGCAGATGCGGCCCACGAGACTTGAAGATCTGATTGCTGCAGTGGCGCTGTATCGCCCCGGACCGATGGCGAATATTCCCGATTACTGCGCGCGCAAGCATGGTGCCTCGTGGGAGCCGCCCCATGAGGAAATTCGCGATATCCTGTCCGAGACTTACGGCATCATGGTCTATCAGGAACAGGTCATGCAGATCGCGCAGAAAATGGCCGGATACAGTCTCGGCGGCGCAGATCTTTTGCGTCGCGCCATGGGCAAGAAAATTCGCGCCGAAATGGACACGCAGCGCGAGATTTTCGTCAAGGGTGCGACAGGACGCGGCATTACGCCCGAAAAAGCGGCCGAGGTGTTCGACCTCATGGCGCGGTTTGCCGATTACGGGTTCAACAAATCCCACGCGGCCGCCTATGCGCTCGTCTCGTATCAGACGGCATGGATGAAGGCCAACCACCCGGTTGCCTTCCTTGCCGGATGTATGTCTCTGGCACGCGAAAAGACCGACAAGCTCGCCTCGCTCTGTCAGGAAGCGCGTCGGATGAAAATCAGGGTGCTTCCTGTCGATATCAATCGCTCCGAAGCCGATTTCTCGCTTGAGAAGCAGGAAGACGGGAGCTGGGCCATTCGTTATGCGCTTGCCGCCGTCAAGCGCGTGGGTTTTTCGGCCATGCAGGCCATTGTCGATGCACGAGGTGACAAGCCCTTCAGGAGCCTGGCCGATCTTGCGTCGCGCTGCGATGCCAAGCTGCTCAACAAGATCCAGATCGAAAATCTGGCGAAAGCCGGTGCGTTCGACTCGCTCGACAAGCCAAGACATATTGTCTTCGCCAGTTCTGAAATCATCATGCGCCGTGCGCAGTCCGATGCGCAGGAGGCTGCTTCGGGTCAGATCGGTCTGTTCGGGGCTTCGGCCGAGCCTGAGGAATTGCGCCTGGCCGAAGCCCCGTACTGGCCCGAATTCGAACGTCTGGCGGCCGAGGCTGAGGCGATCGGCTTTCATATGTCTGCCCATCCGCTCGACGCTTATCGCGCCGTTCTCAAACGGGCCAACGTGCTGACATCGCAGAACCTCATGACTGCCGCTGAAAACGGCTCCTATCGTGTGCGTATTGCAGGCTGCGTAGTCGACAAGAAGGAGCGCCCCACCAAGAGCGGCAGCAAAATGGCCTGGGTGCGCCTGTCGGATGCCACCGGCGGCTGCGAGGTCACACTGTTTTCAGAAGTATTGTCACGCTGTCGCGATCTGCTTGTGGCCGGTCAGGCCGTGATGGTCACGGCAGATCTGAAGCTGGAAGGCGACGCGCTGCGTATTACCGCCAATGACGTGACGGATCTTGAAAAGGCAGCGGCGCAGGAAAGCTCGGAAATGCGTGTCTGGATCAGCGATGCTTCTGCCGTGACCAAGGTGCGCGATCTACTGATCAGCAAGGGCAGGGGGCGTGGCAAGATCGTTCTGGTTCCCGCCGTGGATGAAACCAAGGCGGTCGAGGTGACCCTGACCGGCCATTTCCCCGTCACGCCGCGTCTGGGCGAGCAGTTGCGCACTATCCAGGGCGTGTCACGCATCGATCATTTCTGAAAGGCAGTCAGGCTTTGTCTTGTCGGGGGAGAGGAATTCGAGCCTCTCCCCCGATATGTGCCAAGCGACGTCGATCAGAATTCGAGACAGATCTTGCCGAAATGACGATTGGTCTCCTGATAACGGAAGGCGGCCACGATATCTTCCAGCCCGAAGGAGCGGTCGAGAACCGGGCGCATGGCATGCGCATCGAGCGCACGGATCATGTCGATCTGGTTTTCACGGCTGCCTACCAGCACGCCTTGCAGGCGAAACTGCTTGAGCAGCATGGGAACGAGTTCGAGCGATGCTGAGACGCCGCTCAGAATACCGATGGTTGCGATATGGCCACCCACGCGCACAGCCTCCATCGACTGGGCCAGCGAAGTGGCACCACCAACCTCGACCACATGATCGACACCCCGTCCGCCCGTGATGTCCCATGCCGTGCGGCCCCATTCGGGATTGCTGCGGTAATTGATCAGGTGATCTGCACCGAGTTCCCGCAGGCGCTGAAGCTTCTCATCGCTCGATGATGTGGCGATGACTGTTGCCCCCGCCATCTTGGCAAATTGCAGGGCAAAAATGGACACGCCCCCGGTCCCCTGAACGAGGACCGTGCTGGCTGGCGTGATGCGGTCATCGACGAAGAGCGAGCGCCATGCGGTCAGGCCGGCTGTGGTTAGTGTGGCGGCTTCGGCATGACTCCAGTTTTTCGGGGCATGGGTAAAAGAGGTCGCTTTTGCGGTCACTTCCTCACGTGCATAGCCATCGACGCCGTCGCCGGGTACCGTGGAGAAACCGATCACCTCGGGTCGGCCTGCAAGCCAGGTCGGGAAAAACGTGCTCACCGCACGATCGCCGATCCGGAATTCGGTGACGTTGCTGCCGGTCTCGATGACCTCACCCGCACCGTCGGCCATGGGGATCCGGGGTTCGGTAGGTGCCCACATGCCGCTGACGACGGCATAGTCATGATAATTGAGCGATGACGCATGCAGCCTGACACGGATCTCGTCAGGGCCAGGGGCCGGTGTCTCGATCTCGGTGAGCCTGATGTTCTCGAAGCCACCGGGTGGGGTGATAACCATGGCACGTGTCATGAGACGTGTTCGCTCCTTTGTTTCGATAAAAATCGAAATAATGAGCCTGTCCACCGAGTTCAAGGCCCCGGGTCATTCCCTGTCTGGTGCTTTACATGCGTCAGGAAAATGCAGGGCGATAAAGAATGCAACGCTCTGCCGGTCAGCTGTCCGCAGGGTCTTGGTATGGGAGGAACTTCTCCCTCGACAGGCAGAGGCATCTTATTTGCCGTCTATTAGGGAAACGTTTTTACGGGCCCTTCGGTTCGACTGTTGCGGTGATCTGCGGCATGTGTGCGCGCGGCAGGGCTTGCGGCTGCATGAGCCGACAGGTGCCCAAAGCGGTGTCTGTCATGGAGGGTTCATAAGGCATTTTGCGCTTACTTCTTGCCTTTTTCCGCGAAAACGGCGATACCGCGCCCGTTCTCTCTTGTCTGCGGCGCTGCTGCAGGAGGGAAAGAACAATTCGCACGTATGACGACAGACTCTCTGGTGCCCGCGAAAGCGCGCAATGTCATACGGAGGCACAACCAGAAGAACAGGAATTTGCATCATGGCGATGCCAGAATTCACCATGCGTCAGCTGCTCGAAGCTGGCGTTCACTTCGGTCACCACACGCGTCGCTGGAACCCGGCGATGGCACCGTATCTGTTCGGTGTCCGCAACCAGGTTCACATCATCGACCTGCAGCAGACCGTTCCCCTGCTCGACCGCGCTCTTCAGGCCGTTCGCAACACGGTGGCCGGTGGCGGTCGCGTGCTGTTCGTCGGCACCAAGCGCGCTGCTGCCGAGCACGTGGCTGAAGCTGCAACACGTTGCGGTCAGTACTACGTCAACCATCGCTGGCTCGGCGGCATGCTGACCAACTGGAAGACCATCACGGGTTCGATCAAGCGCCTGCGCCAGATCGACGAGATGCTTTCCGGCGACACGCATGGTCTGACGAAGAAGGAAATCCTCGACATCACCCGTGACCGCGAGAAGCTCGAGCGTTCGCTCGGCGGCATCAAGGAAATGGGCGGCCTGCCGGATATCCTGTTCGTGATCGACACGAACAAGGAAAAGCTGGCGGTTGAGGAAGCCAACAAGCTCGGTATTCCGGTGATTGCTGTTCTCGACAGCAACTCCAACCCGGCTGGCGTGACGTACCCGATCCCGGGCAACGACGACGCCATCCGCGCCATCACCACCTATTGCGACCTCGTGTCGCAGGCCGTGCTCGATGGCATCTCGGCAGAAATGGCTGCTTCGGGCGTCGATTTCGGCGCTTCCGAAGAACTGCCGGTCGAGACGGTTGTTACGGAAGAGACCACGGTGGAAGCTCCGGCTGAAGCCTGAAATGCGTGCGGGAGATCGTGAGATCTCCCCTGCATTCGAAATTTTCTGGCGTGCCCGGCTGAAAGGCTGCGGCGCGCCGTTTCGTTCCTGAAGGAGTTTGGAACATGGCGGAAATCACAGCTGCCCTCGTTCGTGACCTGCGCGAGAAAACCGGCGCCGGCATGATGGATTGCAAAAAGGCTCTTACCGAAGCCGCTGGCGACATGGACGCTGCCATCGACTGGCTGCGCGCCAAGGGTCTGTCGCAGGCTGCCAAGAAGTCCGGCCGTACCACGGCAGAGGGCCTCGTGGCTGTCGCTTCGGGCAAGAACAAGGCCGCCATGGTCGAAGTCAATGCCGAGACCGACTTCGTGGGTCGTAACGAAGCTTTCCAGGCATTCGTCGAATCCGTGGCTCACGCTGCTCTCGATGCCGGTGACGATCTTGACAGCCTTTCGCAGGCCAAGCTGCCCACGGGCCGTACGGTTGCCGAAGAGCTGACCCACCTGATCGCCACCATCGGCGAGAACATGTCGCTGCGTCGCGCCAAGGTGCTGACGGTTCCTTCGGGCATCGTGGCTTCCTACGTTCACGGCGCACTGCGTCCGGGCGTTGGCAAGATCGGCGTTCTGGCCGCTGTCGAGGCTCCTTCCGAGTCCGACGCGCTGCTGACGCTGGGCCGCCAGATCGGCATGCATGTTGCAGCAACGCGTCCGTCCGCTCTGGACGTCGCCAGTGTCGATCCGGAAGCCCTGGAGCGTGAGCGTCAGGTTCTGATCGAGCAGGCTCGTGAGTCCGGCAAGCCGGAAGCCATCATCGAGAAAATGATCGAAGGTCGTATCCGCAAGTTCTACGAAGAAGTCGTTCTTCTGGAGCAGGTCTGGGTGCATGACGGCGAAACGCGCGTTGCCAAGGTTGTCGAGAAGGCCGGTGCCAAGCTCGTTGCTTTCGAGCGCTTCCAGCTCGGCGAAGGCATCGAAAAGGAAACCAGCGATTTCGCCGCCGAAGTGGCTGCTGCCGCTGGTACCTGATCGTCTGCACGATCACGGGACGGATTGCTGCGCATGAATTTCGAATGTGCGGCAATCGTCCTCTCCGCCCGGCGCTACGGCGAGGGCGGAGCCGTGGTGCATCTCTTCACCGAAGAGTATGGCCGCATTGCCGGTCTGGTGCGTGGCGGATCGTCGCGTCGCCAGGCGGCACTCTGGCAGCCGGGTAATCTGATCCTTGCCCGCTATGCCTCAAGATTATCCGATCAGCTGGGCCATCTGACGGGAGAACTCGTTCAGGAAACAGCTGTGAGGCTGCTGGACCGCCCGTTACAGCTCGGTCTGGTGCAATCCGCTGCGGAACTGACCGACAGCGCCCTGCCGGATCGCGAACCCCACCCCGATTTTTTCCTGCGTACCGTGCGCGATCTGACCGCCTTTTGCGTGCTGGCCGATCCCGCACCCGTAATCGACTACATACGCTGGGAAACCGCGCTTCTGTCGACGCTCGGTTATGGCCTTACGCTCGATCGTTGCGCAACGACCGGGGAGACCGGCGGTCTGCGCTTCGTTTCTCCCAAAACCGGTCGTGCCGTCAGTGAGGAAGGGGCAGGGCCATGGGTTGATCGTCTGCTGCCGCTCCCGCCCTTTCTCAGACCGGATGGCGGCGATGAAGGCGAGGACGATCCCGCACTCTGGGTACAGGGGTTGACCCTGACCGGCCATTTTCTTGCTCGTCATTTGTTCGGCACGCGCCACAGGCCTGTGCCGGCATCGCGTGAGCGACTGGAAATGCGCATACGCAGTCTTGCTGAATCTATGTCAGAGGCGGTCGATTCCGCCTGAAATGGAACGCCGTCGTGCCGAACCTCCCCTGATGATGGGGGAATTGCGCGTTATCAGCATGTCGAACACCATATGGGGCAGGGTGAGTGCTGCCAGTAGCTGGAATGTCAGCTGTAACAGGCGCGATACAGGCGGCCCCGCATAAAGCGGCCAGAGACCGAAAGCGATAATGGCCGTCAGGAGCGACAGGGGGATCGCCCTTTTGAGCGCATCGCGCTGTGACGTGAGGCGAGACCAGTTATTCGACGCAGTCAGCCCGTCTATATGCGCCGGTGCATGGATGAAAATGAAATAGAGCATGAAGGCTGGCAAAGGCGGCAGCAGCCAGAAAACCAGCAGGACCGGCAGGAAAATCGCTACGACGACGTATCGATCGGTTTTCGCCAGCCATACGAGCGCGCAAACCGTCCAGACAGGCATGAGGTCTGTCATCCAGGGCGGTGGACCGTCCAGAACGTGAGGGGCGATCATGCCGTCAAGCAGAGTCGCTGTCTGAGCTGGATACAGACAGACTGGCAGAATGAGCGGTGCGCCGCCCAGTACGAAAGCCGATAACAGGGGACGGTCGGTCCCAGCGGTTTCGGCGCCAAAATGGCATAGCGACAGAACAAGAAATGCCGTGAGTGTCGCATAGGGCCAGATTTGCCATGCAGCGATCACGAGAGCGATCGCTGCAAGATAGGGCAGGCCGAAAAGAGGAAACCAGGCGACGCCCCAGCGTGCGTGCAAACGCTCCCGTGCCATTTCTCCATCCAGCGCCCCGTGAGGCACGCCAAAAAGGAGGATCGTCAGGAGCATCAGGGTCTCGTTTGCAAACGCTATGGACAAGACGGCGCTTGCTCCGGCGAGCAGCCAGTATGCCTGTACGATCCGGTCTGAAGGCCCGGTCGGAGCATCGAGCAGTCGACCGGGTATCATGCGATCAGGCTGTCACGAGTTTTCTGTCGTCGGACAGGCTGAGAAAACCGAAGCCGACCTTGGCCAGCACGTCGGTGATCGCAATGATCAGCACGCTCGCACCATCGGGCACGATCCCAAGACCGTCGGGCGACAGGGCCAGAATGACCGGGTAGACCATCCAGAGCACCGACAGGATTGCGGCGCTACGCAGATAGGCCTGCTGCACGGCCGGTGTTTCGAGCTGGTTCGCCTCTTTCTGTGACACCCAGATGACGTAATAGACGCCGAGAAAAGCGAGGCAGGAGAGAATGAACCAGATCCAGCGGCTGATCACGTTTTCAGACGCGCTGAAGGCAAAAGCCGTGACGATCATGATGATATCGGCTGCCACAGCGCCGAGCAGCAGATCGGCGCGCTTGCGACCACGCAGCATGCCAAGGCAACCGAGGCCGACCAGCAGAAGCGGGGTGGTGAAAAACCAGTCGATATAACGACCGAACCACAGGATACGCGTGGAATTGCCGACACCGGCAAGTGTTGCATCGGTGGGAAGCAGAACAGCGCCCTGGCCCGTCGCCATGGCGACATAGAGACACCCCGCAATAATCGGAACGATGCCATGGGCAAGGCTCATCACGCCTTCTGTTTCCGTGCGGCGTTTGCCGAGAAACAGCAGGGCCGTTCCTCCTGCGAACATGATCAGGGCAGTCAGCCAGAGGATGGACTGGGTCATTTTCGCATTTCTCATGGTAGTTGAGCAGCGATGAACGGGCGCTGACACATAAAGTTGTAGAGCCACGCGCTTGACCTGCTCTTTTCTGCTCCTTTCCTGCCGCGACGTTGCGCGCCGGCCATGCGAGCCGAGCAAGCACGGCAGCAGGAGAGAGTCAGACGCCACCGTCCGTGCACGGTGAAAAACATGGCCCACACAACAGGAACAAAAACGGGGTATTTACTCTGGACATCATGCGCCGCGCCGCCTTATCTGCCCTGAAACGAAAGGGCGTTGCATGAGTCAGGATCTGGCAGGACATATCGAGGATACGAAGCTCGCAGATGCGCTGAGCGAACGGTATATCGCCTACGCCATGTCCACCATCATGGCGCGCTCGCTTCCCGATGTGCGTGACGGCATGAAGCCGGTCCATCGTCGTATTCTTTACGCCATGCAGCAGCTCAAGCTCGATCCGAGCGCGGGTTTCAAGAAATGCGCGCGCGTCGTCGGTGACGTTATCGGTAAGTTCCATCCCCATGGCGATGCGGCAGTCTATGAGGCGCTCGTGCGCCTCGCGCAGGATTTTGCCGTGCGCTATCCGCTGGTCGAGGGGCAGGGCAATTTCGGCTCGATCGACGGCGATAATGCGGCCGCCATGCGTTACACCGAGTCTCGCCTGACGGCGGTAGCCAAGGCGTTGCTCGAAGGGATCGAGGACGACGCGGTCGATTTTCGCCCGACCTATGACAATGAGGATGCCGAGCCTGTCGTTCTGCCAGGTGCTTTCCCCAATCTGCTGGCCAATGGCGCTGCCGGTATTGCCGTGGGTATGGCCACAAGCATTCCCCCTCATAACGCGGCGGAAATCTGCCGTGCCGCACGTCATCTGATCGAAAATCCGCAAGCCTCGGTCGAGGCGCTGATGCAGTTCATGCCGGGCCCCGATTTTCCGACCGGTGGCGTTCTGATCGAAGATCCCGCCAGCATGCAGACGGCCTATGAGACGGGGCGCGGCAGTTTCCGCACGCGTGCGAAATGGGAGGTCGAGCAGGGCCGTTTCGGCACCTGGACCGTGATCGTGACCGAAATTCCCTATCAGGTGCAGAAATCGCGCCTGATCGAGCAGATTGCCGAGCTGATGGAGCAGAAAAAACTGCCTCTGCTGGCTGATATCCGCGATGAAAGCACGACCGATATCCGACTGGTTCTTGAACCCAAGACCAAGGGGATCGAGCCGGAAGTGCTGATGGAAACGCTGTTTCGCGTCACACCGCTCGAGAGCCGTTTCAGCCTGAACATGAACGTGCTGGATGCCAATCGCGTGCCGCGCGTCATGGGTCTGCGCGAGGTGATCCAGTCCTGGCTCGATCATCGCGAAATCGTTCTGGTGCGTCGTTCGCAGCATCGCCTGAATGCGGTGGATCGTCGTCTTGAGATCCTGGAGGGCTTTCTGGCCGTCTATCTCAATCTCGATGAGGTCATTCGCATCATACGCGAGAGCGATGAGCCCAAACCCGAGCTTATGCGTGCCTTCACCCTGACCGAGTTGCAGGCCGAGTATGTGCTGAACATGCGCCTGCGCTCCCTGCGTCGTCTTGAGGAAATCGAGATACGCAAGGAACGCGATGCCCTTCTCAAGGAGAAATCCGGGCTTGAGGGGCTGCTCGGCAGCGAGCGCAAGCGCTGGACGCGTATCGGCAAGGAGCTGGATGCGACGGCAGCGAGCTTCGGGTCCGGTGCGCTGGGCGACAGGCGCACGCGTATTGCCGCCCCGCCGGAGCCGATCGATCTGTCTGCGGCCATCCAGGTCGATCGCGAGCCGCTGACCGTGCTTCTGTCGCGTGAAGGCTGGGTACGCGCGATCAAGGGGCATGGAATCGATCCCGAAAGCCACAAATTCAAGGAAGGTGATGCATTCGGCCTGTCTCTCGAATGTCAGAGCACCGATCGGCTTTGCCTGCTCGTAAGCGGAGGGCGCGCCTTTACCCTCAAGGCCGCCGATCTGCCGCGCGGTCGCGGCTTCGGTCAGCCGATCCGTGTTCTGGCCGACCTGCCTCAGGATGAGGATATCGTCTCGTTCTTCGTCATAGATGAGGCCGGCCGGCATGTACTCGCCAGCGAAAGCGGGCGTGGCATGATCGTGCGCGACGCAGATATGGCGGCGGAAAAACGTACCGGCAAACAGGTGCTGACCGTACGTGAAGGCGACAAGGCGGCGTTCTGTGTGGCCGTGACAGGCGATCAGATCGTGTCCATCGGCAGTAATCGCAAGGCGCTGACCTTTGCGCTCGACGCCCTGCCTGAAATGACGAAGGGCATGGGTGTCACGATCCAGAAGCTGCCAGCAGGCCAGCGTCTCGTGGATCTGCGCGTTTTTGCTTCAGGGGTCGGTCTCGTCTGGCACGAGGGGCAAAAGCCGCGCACTGAGACCGATCTGGCGTTAATTGCTGGAAAGCGTGCGGATCAGGGCAAGGTGGCCCCGCAATGGATGACGCGCAAGCCAACCATACGAAGCTGAGGGGAATTTCCCCTTGGTCGCGTTTTTCTAGATGTTGTCGCTCTCGAGGCGGTGCCATTGCCCGCCTCGAAGAATTTCAGCCGGTTTGAACCGCGATTTATAGCCCATCTTGACGCTGTCGGGCACCCAGTAGCCCAGATAGAGATAGGGCTTTCCACGGCGTTTCGCTTCGGAAATGAGCCAGAGGATGGACGCCGTGCCGAATGAACGATGCGGATCGTCGAGGCAATAGAAGGTGTAAACTGCAGACAGACCGTCTGACAGCATATCCACAAGCGACACGCAGACGAGGCGTCCTTCGCGGGTGCGGAACTCGAACACGCTGGTCTCGACCGGGCTCGTTTCGATCATCGACTGGTAGTCATCGAGCCCCATCAGCGCCATATCGCCATCGCCGTGACGATGTTCCTGATAGGCGCGAAACAGTTCGTACTGCTCGACCGTAGCGACGATCGGCCTTTCGGTTACGATGAGATCGGCATGGTTACGGCCTACACGACGCATGGTGCGGTCCGGTGCGAAGGACGACACGGGCAACCTGATGGGAATACACGACTGGCAGCCGGTGCAGACCGGAGCATAGACAATGCCATGACTGCGCCTGAAGCCGGCCCGCGACAGACGGTCGTGAAGCAGGTCGGCATCTGACCCGGTGAGCTCGGTCATGACCTTGCGCTCGGTACGGCCGGGCAGATAGGGGCAGGGCGATGGCTCTGTCGTGTAGAAGAGCTGGGGTCGATGCGCTGACATAACCACCCTTTCTCTCCTTCTCGGCAGTGAGGACTGAAACTCTCCGGCCGGATCGGGGTGACGATCCGCCATAATTCCATATTTTACGATGAAATATCCGGTTGCAAGGGGCAGCCCTGTTCATTTCGTTCGAATACGCTAACGTTATGAGCCATGCACTGGCCCGTCACCCTTTTTGATTTTTTCATGATCGTCCTTCGCTTCTCCCTGGCGGTAGCGGTGACGCTTCATGTTTTGAGGACGAAACAGAACACGGCCGCCTGTGCGGGATGGATCGGGGTGAGCTGGCTAATGCCCATTACCGGCTCGCTGCTTTATCTCATGCTCGGCATCAACCGTGTGAGGCGCCTGGCAAAACGATTGGCGAGCGATCATCACTGGCGCGCACGCGGTCTGTCCTATCATGCACAGCATCGTGTCGAGGGGGCTTTCGCACCTCTGGCACGCATGGTCGGCAAGCTCACCGAAAGACCGCTGCTCGGGGGGAACGCAATCGACTGCCTGCATGACGGCGATACGATCTATCCCCGTATGCTGGACGATATCGCGCGGGCACGCGTATCGGTGCTGCTGTGCTCCTACATCTTCCGTTATGACAGGATCGGCCGACAGTTCGTCGAGGCGCTTGCCGCAGCGCAGGCGCGCGGTGTGCAAGTGCGTGTGCTGATCGACGGGATCGGGGGCGGATATTTCATCAGTGGAGCGTACAAGGCTCTGCGCGGGCACGATATTCCCTGCGAGCGCTTCATGCACTCCCTTCTGCCCTGGCGCATGCCGTTCCTGAATCTGCGCAACCATCGCAAGA
Organism: Asaia lannensis NBRC 102526; assembly: GCF_024054035.1. GTDB lineage: Bacteria > Pseudomonadota > Alphaproteobacteria > Acetobacterales > Acetobacteraceae > Asaia > Asaia lannensis. The sequence goes on along the minus strand of NZ_JAMXQU010000003.1, from coordinate 245,665 downwards.
TCCTGATCGTCGATGGACAGACGGGTTTTATGGGCGGCCTCAATATCGGTGAGGAAAATCTCCGCCGTCTGCGCATCAAGCATCCTGTTGCCGATACACATTTCAGGCTCGAAGGGCCGATCGTGCATCAGCTGGGAGAAGCATTCGCGCAGGACTGGTCATTTACCTGCGGCGAGCAGCTCGATGGCGCGATCTTCTTTCCCGAACTGGAGAAGCGGGGCGATATGCCCATGCGTATCGTCACCTCGGGGCCGGATAACGACCTTGAGAAAATCGAATTCTCGATGCTTCAGGCCATTGCTCTGGCAAGGCGTTCCGTACGGATCATGACGCCCTATTTCCTGCCGAACGAGCGCCTCGTGTCAGAGCTTTGTCTGGCGGCGCTGCGCGGGGTGCATATCGATATCATTCTGCCCAGACGCAGTAATCACCGCCTGATCGATTACGCGCGCGATGCCAGTCTGGCCCCGTTTCTGCGCGCAGGCTGTCATGTCTGGATGAACAGACCGCCCTTCAACCATGCCAAGCTGATGGTGGTGGACGATGAATGGTCCTTTGTGGGGAGCAGCAATATCGACGCACGCAGCCTGCGCCTGAATTTCGAGATCAATCTCGAAATCTACAGCCCTTCATTCGCCCAGACCCTGACGCATTTCATGGAAAAGCATCGTACAGGACGCCTGACCCATCACGCGCTCGACAGCATGAGTCCGGCGCGAAAGACACGTAACGCGGCTGTCCGTCTGTTTATGCCTTACCTCTAGTCCTGTCCGTGCACTTTCTGGCCCCTAGATTTCCGGCGTTCGGCCAGACGCTGAAAGAGAGCGCGACGCTGGAAAAAGGCGCGATGATTGTCCGGCGCATCCAGACGCAGCGTGACACAGATCGGGTGATGATCGGAGCTGCGATTGGGTAGAACCGCGGTATCGAGCGCGGTCATGCCTCGTACGAGGCAGCGGTCGATTCTGATCGGCAGCATATCGGCCATACGATGGGTCGGCTCACGCGGTCCCACATCGCGAAATCCCGGCAGAAGCGTCGGGCCGACAAGATTGAAATCTCCCATCACCAGCGCACGGGGACGCAAAATCGGCGCAATGCGCCTGAGCTGACGACGGTTGAGAATCTGGCCGTGGGAGAGATGCACGTTGGCAATCGAGAACGAGCCGAAATCGACCAGCTGCGCCGTGCGTTTGACCATAAGGCCCGAGGGCAGGGCGCAGGAGATCGGCGCTCGATTGAATGCGAAGCGGCTCCAGCAGGCCGTGCCGTGAATGCGGTCCGGTAGCGGAATGCGCGCATAATGACCGCCGAGTATTTCAGGCAGGCGGTCGAACGCGTTTCCCGCTTCCTGCATCAGGAAGATATCGGGTTGCAGGCTGCGCGCGAGATCGACGACCTCGTCCAGCGGTGCACCGACGGCGCGTAGCAGATTCCAGCTCAGGATCCTGAATGTCTGGCCAATCCCGGGGACGGGTCGGTCGGGGATGGGTGAGAATGACATGTCTTGCGATAGGGCCAGGCTCATTGCACCGGTTTCTTTTCTGTCTGATAGGCGCCACGCGCGAATTCTGTCGTCAGTGTATAGCCGACACCGAGAAGAACGGGGCCGAGGAATATGCCCAGTCCGCCCAATGTGACGACGCCGCCGAGCACGCCCAGCACGGTGAGCAGATAGGGCAGCTGCGCACCGCGCGCGATGAAGGCCGGGCGTATGATATGATCCGCGCCGGAAATGAAGACGATACCGTACCCTGCCAGAAACAGCCCCCAGCCAAGATGATGATGCAGGGCGAGCCAGATGGCAGCAGGTGCCCAGACCAGAGGCGCGCCGACAGGGAACACAGCAACGAACGCGGCCACTCCCCCCAGCAGGACAGGGGCAGGGACACCGGAGATGAACAGACCGATAGAGGTCAGAACGCCCTGAACGATTGCGGTACCGAGAATGCCATAGACCGTCCCGCGTATGACCCCGCCGATGATCGTGATCAGGCGGTCCGCATAGGCGCCGGTGATGCGTGTCAGAACGGCCTTGATGACCCGACCGAGTGAATCGCCGCTGATCCAGAAAAACAATGCGATGAACAGCGCCATGACCAGCTCTGCCAGCCCGCTTGCCATCTGCATGAGGGCCTTGAGCGTATAACGGGCAATCTGCCCGGCATAGGGATGCAGGGCTTCGCCGAGGCCACGTACATCATGGCTCCAGTGCTGGTAGGCCGTGGTGAGTTGCGGCCCCAGCCCCGGCACCGAGGCGAGCCATTCGGGTGCCGGGTGTGTGCGTCCGAGCGCCTCGATTTCGGAATTGATACCACCGATGATGAGAGGCAGATCGGCAATGCCGGTCGAGGTCAGAAGCGCGAGCGGCATGACGATGGCGATCGCACTGCAGACCATCATGACTACAGCAGCAAGTGCTGGGCGCATATGACGCCTCAGGCGCTTGAAAAGCGGCCATGTCGTGAAGGTGAGAATGGCTCCCCACAGAATGGCGGAGAGGAAGGGCCACAGCACGACGCCGCAGCCATAGGCAACACCGAGCAGAAGCAAACCCAGCATGATGCGTTCGGTTGTCACAAAATCTCCCATGGCCGCCCATGGCACCAGTTGACCAGACGGTCCTGCTGGCTGCTATCGTGCGGCTCTCAACTCGTTCTTGCAAGGTCCGACCATGACGCTGCCCCCCCTTATCGATGTGCAGACCCTGCTGACGCTACCGGCGCGTCGTGTTCGTTATCTCGATGCTTCGATCCTGCTCCCCGGGCAGGAGGGCGACCCCGAAGCGGAGTTTAAGGAGTTAGCGCTTCCGGGCGCCGTTCGTTTCCGGATCAACGATATCTCCGACCGTTCGGATAGTCTGCCCCATACGGTTCCCGGCGCGTCGGTCTTTGCGCGAGCCATGCAGGATATGGGGATAACGCGCGATACGACGCTCGTTTTCTATGATCGCAAGGGAAGCATCGGGGCATGCCGTGCGCACTGGATGGCGTCGCTTTTCGGTCATGAGCGCGCTTGCGTGCTCGATGGCGGTCTCGCCGCACTGGTGCAGGCAGGAATTGCCATCGACGACGTGCCCGTACCGGAGTCACCCCTGAAATCGACGCCTGAGTTTCCGTTAGAATCTCCGTCAGAATTCCCATCGGACGGCCTCTACAGAACGTGTACACGTTACGCTCTGCTCGCGGGTAAGGGCGATGTTTCTGACGCTCTGACCGATCCTGGCAAATGCGTGCTCGATGCACGCAGCGCCGCGCGTTTTCATGGGCGTGTCGCTGAACCACGGCCTGACACGCGCGGCGGCCATATGAGGAACGCAATCAACCTGCCTTTCGCCGAGGTTCTGGATGCAGAAGGGTGTTTCCTGCCACCCGAAGCGCTTGCTGTGCGTTTGCACGCCAGCGGCATAGGGGGGCGTCATGTCATTACGAGCTGCGGTTCGGGTCTGACCGCAGCCACACTGACCATGGCCCTGCGTGTCGCCGGGCTCCCTCCGGGGCAGCTTTACGACGGGTCGTGGGCAGAATGGGGCGGCGATCCCACCATGCCTGTCGAGATGTGAGCGGCCTGAACGGCTTGGAACACCATCAGGTATCAAAAGGCCTGCGGGCACCAATGGAGAGAGAAGAAAGTGGAGAATACCGCCAAACAGGTCGTTTCCGGGTGGAAGCGTCTGTCTTCCCTGCTGGTACAGGGCGGCCGACCTGAGCCGACCCCGCCAGAGGGGGCTTTCGTCAACGGGCCTGTCACAAGAGGCTCGACCGTGCTTTTTCCTTCCCTCGACGCCATGCGCGAACAGGGTCTGCGCAGCCACGATCATGAACTGATTTATGGCGCGATGGGGTCGCCGGTGCAGCATGAGCTGGAAAAGCTCATTGCCCAGATCGAAGGGGGGACGCATACGCAGGTTGTCTCTTCGGGGCTTGCTGCCTGTACACTGCCTTTGCTGACCTTTCTGAGTGCTGGCGATCACCTTCTGCTGCCAGACTCCGTCTATGGTCCGACACGCCGGTTTGCGGGGACCATGCTGGCCCGTATGGGGATCGAGACCACCTACTACGCGCCTCTTGCCGATGAAGAGACGATCGTCGGCCTGATGCGTGAGAACACGCGTGTGGTTTTTGCCGAAAGCCCGGGCAGCCATACATTCGAGGTTCAGGACGTTCCGATGCTGGCGCGCGTGGCTCATGAACGTAATGCGCTGCTGATGCTCGATAACACCTGGGGGATCGGCATCTTCCAGCCGTTCCGGCATGGCGTGGATGTATCGATACAGGCGCTGACCAAATATCCTGCGGGGCATTCGGATGTGATTGCCGGGGCGATTACGGTTGCCGATGGCGCACTCTGGAAGGATTTGCGCGATGCTGCCATTCAGATCGGTCAGCTCGCAGGCCCCGATGAATGCTGGCTGACGCTTCGCGGTCTGCGCACGATGGCGGTCCGTCTGGAACGGCAATCGGCCTCGGCATTGCAGGTGGCGCAATGGCTGCGCGGTCGCCCGGAAGTGGCGCGCGTGCTGCATCCCGCATTCGAGGAATGCCCCGGTCATGAATTCTGGGTACGCGACTTCGATGGTGCGAGTTCGCTTTTCGGGGTGGAATTGCGTGCCGATCTCTCGGTCGCTGCCATGCGCGACATGATCGATGCGCTTGCCCTCTTCGGTATCGGTGCATCATGGGGAGGATACGAAAGTCTCGTTCTGCCGACGACGGGTGGCGTGCGTCGCTCGCTGCCGGACGCGATGCCCGAAGGACCGAGCTTTCGCCTGCATATCGGCCTGGAAGATCCCAACGATCTTATTGCCGATCTGGAAGGCGGTCTTGAGGTGCTGCGCGCCTCGCTGGCTGGATAGGCTATGGCCTGTCACCGTGCATTCCCTCGTTTCGATAAGTGAATGGGGGGAATGCACGGTACCGTATGCACGAACCGCCAATCGTGACCGGTGTGGATACGAAACGAAACCTAAGCGTGCGCAGAATGCACACCGTTTTGCGGTCGATGGTTGAAGGCTGCAAGACGGGAGCGGTATGTATATCGGAGGCGAACGGTTTCAGGACACGCTGCGTGCAGTCTGCCTGTTTCTTCTTGGTGAATGCCCATGGTGAAAATGCGTGGCGAACGCCTGGACGTTGATGAGGCAATGCATTGAAAGATAAATATAAATCAACCTAACCTTTAGGTGACGTGCGTAATTATCGGAACTACCGTTGGTCGATCAGCGATTATTTTTCGTTGACGTATTTGTAGTTCTGAGGACAGATCATGTCGGTATATAAAATTCTCCGTGAGGCTATCGAGCAGGAAAAGCCTGTTGCCTACACGATGAACGAAAAACGCTATGTCGGATCGCCTCACGCGCTTGGTAAGGGCGATAATGTTGCCAAGGTACTGATGTATGTCGGGACAGACGGCCACGAGAAGGAAATTCCAGTGCAGGGCCACTGGCATGCCATTGCAGTTTCCGAAATTGCTGAAGTCATGATTCTCGAGCACGAGCCTTTCCATAAAGGGCACCCGGATGCACATGCGCGCTCGGCATTGCGCGAAATCGATATCGAAATGTTCTGAGCGAGCCGTTTTTTCGTTAATCTGTCACCTGTAGTACCGGAAGAGGGCGCATCATGAACGACTGGACCAAAGACTCAGCCTCGAAGAAAGCGCGTGTCGCTGCCTTGATGCAGGAGCTGTGGAAAGCCGATCAGTCTCCTGCTTGCGGGCCCGAGGCTTATCGCGAGAGAGCCGAGGAGCTTGCTTCCATGGAACAGCACCCTCATGCCGGAGAAGTTTCCGCCCGTCCGGAATGGCCCGTCGGGCCGAACGGCCAGCCGATCGAGGAAGCCTGGATTGAGGACAATCTTGGCAATCCCGGCGGAGCCATGAACGAGCTCGATGACCACCGGGAAACGCCTTATGCAACGCGTAAGGAAGAGGCCGAGCATCTGCGCTCCGACGACTGATCCCATGCGTCGAACGAAAAGAACAAGAAAATGATCCTCCCTGTTTTGCTCAACGAGACCTCGACCCCCAAAGCGCCGAACGGCAATGGGTGGTATCTTCTCGATGGGGACACATTGCGCGATGTCGGTCCTTTCGAGAGCGAATATCAGGCCTCCCTCTGGGTCGATCAGGAAGAACCGCCCCTGCGCTCCGAAACGCTCGTGGCACCCTGACCGGTGAAAACGTCCATGCGGCGCGCTGCAATGAGCACCGCATGGACGTTGTATTTCCCGAGAGCGATCTTACGAGCCGGGCTATTCCCGTAACCCGACCGTGAGACCACGGCAGTGCAGGCGCGGCTCGGCCTTCAGGCCGTGCCGGCACGCTCTCCCGCTGCTGCAAGCTGGCGATGCGCCTTGAAGTCCTGACGACACGGCTTCTCCAACGGCGACCATGGAAGCCGACCGCAGAAGCCTGTGCCAGTAAGTCCTAACGTAACCTGTATCCGAGCGCCTCACGCAGGTGAGGAACATCGACCGTGTCCGCTTGACCGAGATCGGCAATGCTGCGCGCTACGCGGAGCAGTCTTGTCAGGCCACGGGCCGAGAGGCGCAGTTTTGTCGCTGCCTCGCTGACCAGATTGCGTGCTTCGCTTCCCATTGCGATCTCCTGGGCGGAAATCTGTGCATTGGGCACGCCCTGCCGCGCAATCTGACGATGGCGCGCTTCGATGACACGTGCGCGTACGGTCGCGCTGCTTTCCCCGTCGGGTGCCGCAATCATGTCCAGTGGTGAGACGGGGGTCACGAAAAGCGAGAGATCGATACGATCGAGCATAGGGCCGGAAAGGCGCGCAAGATAATCGTCGCCGCATTGCGGTGCTTTGCGGCAGGCGCGCTCTGCATCGCCAAGGTAACCGCAGCGACAGGGATTCATGGCCGCGATGAACTGGAAGCGTGACGGGTAAAGCACGGTCTGGCGGGCGCGGGCTACCGTGATGGTTCCTGTCTCGAGCGGTTGCCTCAGGGACTCCAGGCAGGCGCGCGAGAACTCAGGCAATTCGTCGAGAAATAGAACGCCATTATGTGCGAGACTGACTTCTCCCGGGCGGGATCGTGATCCACCGCCGACCAGCGCGGGCAGGGTAGTCGAGTGATGCGGCGCCCGAAACGGAGGGCGGGTTACGAGCGTGCTGCCTGTCGCCTGCCCCCCCAGACTGTGGATGCGGCTGCACTCAAGCACCTGCTCGTGGGTCAGATCGGGAAGAATGGATGGCAGGCATTGAGCCAGCATCGATTTTCCAGCGCCGGGTGGGCCTGACATGAGCAGGGAATGGGCACCGCATGCTGCGATTTCCAGAGCGCGCCGCCCCAGATCGAGCCCTTTGATCGAGGTGAGGTCGGCGAGTGGAGGGGTGAACGGCACAGGCTCCAGTTCCGGCGATGCCAGCACGGCCTCGCCGCTGAAATGGGCCAGAAGGGCGCGGAGCGTATCGGGCGCAAGAATATCGAGCGTATCGCTGGCCCATCTGGCTTCCTGCGCCTGAGGTCTGGGGCAGATGAGGCCGAGCTGCATTCCGACCGCTTCGAGCGCGGCCGAGAGCACGCCGCCTGTCGCCTGTAAACGCCCGTCGAGCGAAAGTTCGCCTATGGCGGCATAGGGCAGGATCGCTTCATGAGAAAAAATGCCCATGGCTGTCATGATGGCCAGCGCAATGGGCAGGTCGAAATGCGATCCTTCCTTGGGCAGATCGGCCGGGACCAGATTGATAAGGATCCGTTTTGGGGGGAGGGCCAGGCCGAGCGCCGCAAGAGCTGCCCGCACCCTCTCACGCGATTCGCCGACGGTCTTGTCCGGCAGGCCCACGATAATAAAAGCGGGCAGGCCGGATGAAATCTGGATTTCTACCGTGACCGGAATGGCATCTATGCCTGCGAAGGCGAAGCTCTGGATCCGGGCAATGGAAGATGAATTGGACACCGACACCAACGAATAATCAGGAAAGAACGACTCTGTTCCTGACTATTCTTAGTGTGGCATCAATAATTCATCAAATGACTTCAGCGCTGGTAGATGAGTCGCGCGCGCATCGTGCCTTTCAGCTCACGCAGGCTGTTGAGCAGGCGTGTGTCGAGTTCGCTATCGGGGCTTGCGTCGGTTTCCACCACCACATAACCGACTTCGCCATCGGTCTGCAGGTATTGCGAAACGATATTGCAGTCCTCGCTGGAGAAGATCTCGTTGATCTGACGCATGATCCCCGGGCGGTTCTCATGCACATGCATGAAACGCGTGCCACGCGGGCGCTCGGGGAGCTGGACTGCGGGGAAGTTGACGGCGCCCAGTGTGGAGCCGACATCGGAATATTCCACGAAGCGCTTGGCGACTTCCACACCGATACGTTCCTGCGCTTCCATCGTGGAGCCGCCGATATGCGGGGTGAGAATGACGTTCGGCAGACCCTGAAGCGGTGAAACGAAGCTCTCTCCCGCGCCCTTGGGTTCCTTGGGGAACACATCCACGCCAGCGCCCATGAGGTGGCCGTCGCGTAGCGCAGCGGCCAGTGCATCGATATCGACAACGGTGCCGCGGGCATTGTTGAGCAGGATCGAATTCGGCTTCATGGCGCGTATTTCGGCCTCGCCGATCATGTCCTTGGTCTGCTCGGTCTGGGGAACATGCAGGCTGACGATATCGGACTGGGACAGCAGGTCATGGAGCGTGTCGACTGCCGTGGCGTTGCCATGGGGAAGTTTGTCTACCGTGTCATAGAAGATCACGCGCAGGCCGAATGCTTCGGCCAGCACGGAGAGCTGCGAGCCGATGGAGCCGTAACCGACGATACCGAGCGTCTTGCCACGCACTTCCCAGGCGTTCACAGCCGATTTGTCCCATCCGCCAGCATGGCACTGTTCCGAGCGCGAAGGGATGCGGCGCAGAAGCATCACGATTTCGCCCATGACCAGTTCGGCCACGGAACGCGTGTTGCTGAAGGGTGCGTTGAAAACGGGAATGCCTGCCATGCGTGCTGCGTTGAGATCGACCTGGTTGGTACCGATGCAGAAGCAGCCGATCGCCATCAGGCGGTCAGCGGCTTCGATAACCGGTGCAGTGAGCTGCGTGCGTGACCGTATACCGACCATGTGCACGCCCTTGAGCGCCTCTGACAGGGCCTCGCCCTCAAGCGCCGTTTTGACACAGGTGACCTGATTGTATCCCTGCGCGGCGAGATGCTTGGCAGCACTCTCATGAATGCCTTCGAGCAGAAGAATGCGAATGCGGTCTTTGGGGAGAGAAAACGAGGCTTCCATGTCCGGCTCCTGTCAGCGGCGCAAATCCGAAAAGCGGTGCTAACCCATACGCGGGTCAGGGGGAAGGGCGCAGCGAGGCAACGGCCTGTGGAAGCAGGCCCCTGTCGCCGCAGGCGAGGACCGTGCCATCGCTGTCGAGCGTCAGCTCATTACCCTGCCAGTCCGTTACGATGCCGCCTGCACCTGCAACGACGGGAACCAGTGCCCCCCAGTCCCACGGTTTCATGGTGCATTCGGCAATTATGTCGATCTGCCCGAGCGCAAGAAGCCCGTATCCATAGGCGTCGCCACCCCAGCTTGTGCGGCGCGTCGTGGATTTGAGCCCGGCAAAGCGCCGATCGTAGGGAGAGACGAGCATGTCTGGCGAGGTGCAGGATAATTCAGCCCGATCGAGCGCCAGACAAGGGCGTGTACCGGCTGCACCGGGCATATGGGAGGATTCGAAAACTGTTTTCTCGCCTTCGACGCCGATCCAGCGCTCCTGTGTGAAGGGCTGATCGATGATGCCGAGCACCGGCCGCCCTTTGTAGAAAAGCGCGACGAGCGTGGCAAAGCTCGGTCTGCCCGTGATGAAGGCGCGCGTGCCATCGATCGGGTCAAGCACCCAGACGAAGTCGCTCTCCACGCCGGAAAATCCGAATTCCTCTCCAAGTATCGCGTGGTCGGGGTGGTGCTGCTCGATCAGCGTCCTCATGGCCGTCTCAGCCTCGCGATCCGCTCGGGTGACGGGCGATTCGTCGCTTTTGTCATCCACGGTGAGACCGCTGCGGAAATGGGGGGAGACCGCTTTGCGCGCGCGATCGGCGCACAGACGGGCGGTGCGCAGGCAAAGGGTGAGATCGGGTTGGTCGGACATGGAATAGACCTCACGTAAGGGCCGGGAAAATGGCCGTGGAGAAGGGGAGCATGGCAAGTGACGCCCTTTCGTAGCGGGGAACCGTACGTTTGTGCGAGATCTGGCGAACGCCCGAGCCAACGAATGCCCGAGCCAACGAATGCCCGAGCCAACGAATGATTGACGCATCCTGGGGGGTGCGGCATGTCTGGCCTCGCGTTGCAGCCCTCACAAGACAAGCGGAAAGCCTGCTTCTACCTCATGAACCCGATCATCGTCATCCCATCGCGTCTTGCCTCGACGCGTCTGCCGAACAAACCCCTGGCTGAGATCGGCGGCAAGCCGATGATCTTGCAGGTTGCCTTACGAGCGCGCGCATCCGGTCTGGGGCCTGTGCTTGTTGCCTCGGGCGATCGGGAAATTCTCGATGTTCTCGAGGGCCATGATATCGCTGGCGTATTGACCGACCCTGCGCTTCCAAGTGGATCGGATCGGGTGCATGCAGCTCTTGAGGTCTATGATCCGCAGGGAACTCATGATGTTGTGATCAACTTGCAGGGCGATCTGCCTCTGGTGGCGCCTCAAACGCTCTCATCTGCGCTTTTGCCCGTTACACGGGGGTTCGATATCGGCACGCTCGTTGCGCCTGTCGAGACGGATGAAGAGGCGCAGCGTGTCTCTGTGGTCAAGGCAGCCTGCGCTTTCGTCCCCGGTCAGGATGTGGCGCGTGCACTTTACTTTTCGCGTCAGGTCATTCCGTGGGGTGAGGGGCCGCTTTGGCACCATGTGGGTGTGTATGCCTGGCGGCGCGAAATGCTCGCGCGCTTCGTGGCGCTTGCGCCGTCTCCTCTGGAGCGCCGTGAGTCGCTCGAGCAGTTACGGGCGCTTGAGGCCGGTATGACCATCGGCTGTGCTGCGATCGACGAGGCGCCTCTGGGGGTGGATACCCCTGAGGATCTGATGCGTATTCATCAGGTGCTGGGCGCATGAGCAATATCATCGCTTTTCAGGGTCGCCCCGGTGCCTATTCCGATCTGGCCTGTCGTACGGCTCGGCCCGGCTGGACGACGCTGCCTTGTCCGAGCTTCCAGGCGGCGATCGAAGCCGTGCGCGAAGGCCGGGCCACGCTCGGCATGCTGGCCTGCGAGAACTCCCTTGCCGGTCGTGTGCCTGAAATCCACGCACTTTTACCAGAAGCGGGGCTTCCGATCATCGGGGAGCATTTCCAGCGTGTTGAGCATTGTCTCATTGCCCTGCCGGGTACGAAGATTGAAGAGGTGCAGCGCATACACACGCACCCCGTTGCGCTGGGACAGATCAGAAACCTGATACGTGAACTCGATGTCGAACCCTGCTCGGCGTTCGACACGGCGGGCGCCGCCGAAATGGTGGTGAAATGGCAGTCGCGTCAGGATGCCGCTGTTGCTTCGGCACTGGCGGCGGAACTCAACGGGCTCGAAATCCTGCGTGCGAATGTGGAAGATGCTGCCCATAATACCACCCGCTTCTATCTGGTGGCGCGTGAAGCACAATGGCCCCCTGCGGACGATCCGCGCGTTATGACCACACTGGTATTTCGTGTCCTCAACCGCCCCGGTGCGCTTTATCAGGCTCTGGGCGGATTTGCCGGGAATGGTGTGAACATGACCAGGCTCGAAAGCTATATGAGCCCGGGCACGCTCACGGCGACGGGTTTCCTGCTGGATGTCGAGGGGCACCCGGATCAGCCCGCGCTGTCCCGTGCGCTCGCAATGCTTCAGGACTGTAGCGAAAAGATCGCCATACTTGGTGTTTATCCGGCCAGCCCCTCGCGTTATCCCGAGTAGCGGGCCTGCAGGGGCAGACTGCACGATATCCATTTGACAGCGGCGTCTAGAGTTCTATTTAGCAGCAGGTTTGATTAACGCGGCAGGTGAAGGCTCATGGCACGGAACAAGGAATTTAAAGGGTCTCTGACCGCGCTGCTGACCCCTTTTCGCGATGACGGCACGGTCGATCTTGCCGCTCTGGGCCGGTTTATCGACTGGCAGATCGATCAGGGTACGGCGGGCCTTATTCCGGCCGGGACGACAGGCGAGAGCCCGACGCTGACTCACGACGAACACGCGCTTGTCGTCGCACATACGGTCAAGGTTTCGGGTGGCCGTGTGCCCGTGATGGCCGGTGCCGGATCGAACAGCACGCATGAGGCAATCGGTATGGCGCGCCATGCCAAGGCCGTCGGTGCTGATGCGCTGCTGGTCGTTGCACCTTATTACAACAAGCCGACGCAGGAAGGGCTGTATCAGCATTTCATGCTCGTGGCCGATGCGACCGATCTGCCGCTTTATGTCTATAATGTGCCCGGCCGTTCGGTTGTGGAAGTGCTGCCCGAGACCATGGCGCGTCTGGCCCAGCACCCCAATATCGTCGGCACGAAAGACGCGACGGCGAATCTCTCGCGCCCTCTTCAGCTTCGTGCGCTGCTTGGCGATGCGCCTTTCACCCTCCTTACGGGCGATGACGGGACAGCGGTGTCGTTCCTGGCTGCCGGCGGGACCGGCTGTATCAGCGTGACCGCCAATATCGCCCCGCGACTCTGCGCCGATATGCATGAGGCATGGCAGTCCGGCGATGTGGCGCGTGCCATGGAGATCCAGCAGCGTCTTACGCCGCTTCACGATGCCATGTTCTGTGAGAGCAATCCCGGACCGGTGAAATATGCGGCATCGCGCCTCGGTCTGTGCACGCCGACCCTGCGTCTGCCGCTCTGTGAACCCAGCGCCGCCTCCTGCGCTTTAATTGACGAGGCACTGAGCAAAACCGGCCTGTCAGGATGAATTGTGGCTGAAAAGAAAAAATCCGGTCTGATCTCTCACGGCATTGCCGCGCAGAACAGAAAAGGCCGCTTCAATTATACCATTCTTGAGACGGTGGAGGCCGGTCTGGTTCTGAAAGGACCCGAGGTCAAAAGTCTCCGTATGGGGCGGGCAGCGATCAACGAAGCCTATGCCGGGGAGCGCGATGGAGAAATCTGGCTCTTCAACTCGTATATCCCTGAATATCAGGGCGGCGTTCTTTCCCGCTTCGATACCCGTGCACCGCGCAAGCTGCTTCTGCACAAGAAGCAGGTCGCTCATCTTCTCGGTGCCGTATCGCGAGCAGGGGCATCGCTCGTGCCGCTGGATGTGCATTTCAATGCACGCGGTGTGGCCAAGCTGACGCTCGGTCTGGGTCAGGGACGCAAGAAGGAAGACAAGCGCCATGCCATCGCTGAACGCGACTGGCAGCGCGACAAGGCCCGGTTGCTGCGCAGCAAGGGTAAGGAGTACTGACGTATCGCTCTTCGGGCGAGGGCGTTCAGGGGTTTTGAAAGGGACCTTCCTGCTGCTGCGGGAAGGTCCTTTTTTGTGCAGTTCTGCATGCTTGCCGCGTTCGTGCTCCGGGTCGAAGCAGGGCTGACGGGCATAAGGCGGCAGATATCCGGTCGCGATGCCTGGCCTGACCAGGCTTTTCCGGAACTTCAGGCATAAAAAAACCCGGCATGAAGCCGGGTTTTTCTGATCGGGAGAGCGATCAGGCGATGCTGATGTCAGCAGCTTCCGGACCCTTCTGGCCCTGAACCACCTTGACATCGACGGCCTGGCCCTCGTTCAGGCCGGAAAGGCCCGAGCGCTCGAGAGCGGAAGCATGGATGAAGATATCCTTGCCACCGTTTTCCGGCGTGATGAAGCCAAAGCCCTTCGTGGCATTGTACCACTTGACGATACCGCGCAGGTCTTGGGCGTGCGACAGGTCGGGTGCCGGACGAGCCGGACGACCGCCGCCACCGAAAGCCGGACGCGGGCCAGCGGGGTTGAAGGCAGCGCGCGGACGCGGTGCTTCAGCCGTGCTGGTGTCGACGTTAAGCACTTCAGCGACCTGGCGACCCTTGGGGCCCTGGCCGATGCGGACGTTCAGCGTCGTGCCGGGGTTCACGCTGGTATGACCAGCCGTGGAAAGGGCGTTTGCATGGAGGAAGACGTCGCCTGATCCATCAGCAAGCTCGACGAAGCCGAAGCCCTTCTCGCTGTTGAACCATTTAACGCTGGCGCCCACTTCCGGGCCTGACGCCAGAACCTGTGGGCCGCCCGAAGGGGGACGACGGCTTTGCATCCCACCACGGTCGCCGAAGGAGGAGGGTGCCATAAAATCGTCGTCGAATCCGCCGCGGCGCGGGGAACGTGGGCTGCGGTCGGTACGGTTGCTTCTCAACGGTCTAATCCCGAGATCTGTGCGGTGATTCATCAAGGGAGAATCACCAGTGGAGTAAGTCGAAACGGTGTGCACGGGCCTGCCGGCTGGAACGGAACGGGCGATGTCCACAAGGGGTTTCATCAGGACCCTAACACGCTTTTTTCGGGTTGTGCCACTGGAAAACGTGGCCCGATTACCACGATCTTCTTTATTTCGCTTTTTTATGGGGCGATAGTCTTGGTGCTTCTGTTAGCAACTGTTTCCAGTCACGTGAAATCGGCTATGGTGGCCGCCTGTTATTTCGGAAGGGGATGGATTTGCGCTGTTCAAAGTCGCGCTGGCCGGGCGCCAGACAGGTCAGAGCCGGGTCGCTCTCGGTTCTCGGTCTCGCGCTGATGGGTGCCACGGCGCACGCTACACCGAAGCAGGATCCTTATGGAACCTGGACCCTGCAGGGCGAGAACGACGCAGTTTCGACGCTCAAGGGCACTTCGGACCAGTATTATACGTCCGGGCTTCGTTTCAACTGGACCTCGGGCACGGATAATCTGCCCAAGCCGTTCGCCGATGTGAACCGTTTTCTGTTGGGTAACGGTATGCAACGCGTCAGCCTTGGCGTGCAGCAGCTTATCTACACCCCTCGCGATACGCAGGTCGATCAGCCTCTCTCTGGCGATCGCCCTTACTCGAGCCTCCTGCTCGGTACGGTCAATTTCATCAACGATACGGATCTGTCGCGCAGCGTTGCCGGCATTCAGTTTGGCGTGATGGGCCCTGCCGGTCTGGGTCGTCAGCTTCAGAACGGATTCCACGGGGCTATCGGCGATACCAAGAATCGCGGTTGGCACACGCAGCTTCAGAACCAGCCGATCTTCCAGATCCAGGCCGGGCGCATCTGGCGTCTGCCGGTCGTCAATCTCTATGGCATCAGCGCCGACGTGCTGCCTGCTATCTCCGGTGCAGCGGGTGACTATCGTACCTATGCCGATGCCGCAGGCACCTTCCGTATCGGTCAGGGGCTGGATAGCGATTTCGGCAATGCGACCATCGGGCCGGGCCTCGATGGCACCGACGCCTTCGTCGCAACCCGCCCTGTTGCCTGGTATCTTTATGGGGGCGTTGAAGGGCAGGCCGTAGCGTACGACTCGACCCTTCAGGGCAATACGCTGCGCGACAACTCACCGCATGTCAGCAAGACCTGGGATGTCGGCATGATCCATGCCGGTGTGGCCGTCATGTGGCATGGCGTACGTCTGTCTTACAGCCAGAACTGGCAGACCGCCCAGTTCAAGACGGCCAAGGCCGGGCTGTTCAACTACGGATCGCTCAAGCTTTCGGTCAAATTCTGATCGCTTGTGGAAAGAGCGTCGTCTGAGCGACGCCTCTTCCATGAAAAACCCGTGCCGATCGCAGGATCGACACGGGTTTTTTTATATGCGCGGAAGCAGGTGTTTCCCGCTTACAGGTAGTCAGGCGTCGGGATGCCGAGAAGATAGCCCTGCACTTCCTCGCACCCGTAGGAGTCGAGGAATGCCATCTGGCGCTCCGTCTCGACGCCTTTGGCACAGCAGGAAATGCCGAGACGACGCGCCATCTGGATTGTCTGGCCCATGACCTCATTCACACGTCGGTCATCGCTGAGCCTTTGCATGAACGAGCGGTCGAACTTGATCTGATCGACCGGGAAATTGGCCAGACGTTCGAGCGAGGAATAGCCGGCGCCGAAATCGTCGAGAGCCACATGGACCCCCAGAGCCCTCAGTCGCGACAGTTCCTGATAGGCGATATCCCGCGGACCGAAAGAGCGCTTCTCGGAAAGCTCGATTTGCAGCCTTTCCGGAGCGAGTCCCGTTTCTTCCAGCACCGACTCGACCATGCCCGAGAGCAGGCGTTTGGCGAGCCAGGTTGGGGAAATATTGACACAGACACGAAGCGGGTGGCTCCACTGGGCCGCAGCCTTGCAGGCATGGATCAGGCTCCATTGATCGAGCTTTTCGATCATCCCGCCATTCTCGGCACACTGGATGAAAACATCGGGTGGAACCTGCCCCGCACCGGGGCGCTCCCAGCGCAGGAGTGCTTCCAGCGCGACGACAGTCTGACTGCCCGGTGCGATGATGGGCATCCAGTTCAGCGCCAGCTCGCCGCGCTCCACGGCAAAAACCAGATCGCGTTCCAGGCTCGATGTGCCAATCAGGGCAGCCGTGCTGATGGAATTCGCACGGCGTTCGTGGGCGCCGCCATGTTTGCGCACTTCAGCGATCGCTGCGTCAACGGCCTGAAAGAGCGAGGGCGCTGTGTTGCCGTCCTCGGGATAAAGGGCCCAGCCTACGGAAAAGGAAGCCTGGATCTCGGTATTGCCAATAAGGAAGGCGGGCGAGAGGGCCTGGCGGATGCTTGAAACCAGAGTGCGTGACGTGACGAGCGACAGGCCGGGCGGGGATACGACCAGAATATTGCCGCCGCCCGCATAGCCCAGAAAAGACTGGCCAGGCAGAACGGCCTTGATTCGCGCGATGGCGCTGTCGATCACCTCATTCGAGGTCTCCCAGCCGTGGCGGAGGTTTAGCGCATTCAGATGGTCGAGATCGATCGCGATCACGGAGAAGCTGGCTTTGCGCGCTTCGTCCGATGTGGCTTCGATCAGATTCGAGATCTGGGCTGCGCAGAGGCCACGATCCGGCAGATCCGGGCGACGCGTCTGCAATGTCTGATTGACGAGAATGGTTCTGGCGCAGACGGCGAGATAGGGAGCCAGCTCGTGCAGTTCCTGCTCGGAGATCGAGAGCGGCACATGGGCGAGAAGGGTCAGATCCTGGTCCAGCGCAATGCCGAGCTGATAGTATTCGGATGTCCGTTTCAGGAAAAGCTCGTCACCGTGATTGCAGACCGCCCTGACGCACTCGACGGTGACTTCGGAGGTGATTGTTCCGTCGCTTGCGATTTCAACGAGCTCGTCAGCACTGTCGAAGCCGCAGATGCAGATCGAAGAGGCACTCAGCAGGCGGCGCGCAATCTCAAGTATCGCGTTATGCGGCTGCAGCTTGTTGATCCAGGACATGACGCCTCTCTGTGACGGTAGGTTTGTGGTTATGAATAACAAATCAGCGACAGGCAAGCGCTTGAAAAAGTAATCGTCACGCGTTTTGTCGCATTATTTCAAAGGATCAAATAAGTAATTGACGTCGTCAACGTGCATCTAACTACCCTGCGCGGTTTATTCGTTGCGTATCGTTACGGTCGAATATCTGCAAAAGGCGGCGCAGTTGCGGCTGATGTTCGACAGTATCGGGTCGGTCTCGCGTCAGTCTCAGCGTTTCGCTGTGGGCCTCATGCAGGAAACGTTCTGCATCGACACCTTCTCCCAGGCGGAAGAGAGGCATTCCTGACTGCCGGTTCCCGGTCATGTCTCCGCCTCCACGCAGTCGAAAATCCCGGTCTGCGATCACGAATCCGTCTTCCGTCTCTCTGAGAAGGGCGAGACGCTCCTTGCCTGTCGCTCCGGTGGCGTCGTCGTAGAGAAGCAGACAGTAGGAAGCCGCCGCACCGCGCCCGACGCGCCCGCGCAACTGGTGCAACTGAGCGAGTCCAAAACGTTCGGCATGTTCGATGACCATGACAGAGGCGTTCGGGATATCGACACCCACTTCGATAACCGTCGTGGCAACGAGCAGGCGCGTTTCACCAAGCCTGAAACGCTCCAGTTCGGCCTGACGCTGGGCAATCTCCTGCCTTCCATGCGCAAGACCTATGGGAAAGGTAAGACGCTGCGACAGATCGGCCCATCGGGCCTCGGCTGCCGCGACGTCGAGCACCTCGCTCTCCTCGACAAGAGGGCAGACCCAGAAGATCTGGGCGCCCTGATGCAGGATACGGCTTATGCCATCGATGACCTCATCCAGCATGGAGAGGGGATGCAGCGATGTCCGTATGGGTTTGCGCCCAGGTGGCTTTTCGTCGAGACGGCTGACGCTCAGATCGCCCCATTGCGTCAGCAGCAGCGTGCGCGGAATGGGTGTGGCGGTCATGACCAGAATATCTGTGTGCTCACCTTTTCCGCCGAGGAGCGCACGCTGCTGAACGCCGAAACGGTGCTGCTCATCGATGACGGCCAGAGCGAGGTCGCGGAATGCGACAGCTTCCTGAAAGAGCGCATGGGTGCCGATCACCAGACTCGCCTCACCGGAGGCAATCGCTTCAAGAGCGAGGCGGCGGCCTTTGCCTTTCACGCTGCCTGAAAGATAGACACAGGGAACACCTGAGAGTCTGGAGAGCGTGTCGTAATGCTGACTGGCCAGAATTTCGGTTGGGGCCATGAGAGCCGCCTGTGCACCGGCCTCTACCGCGCGCAGCATCGCCAGCAGGGCCACCATGGTTTTCCCCGCACCGACATCGCCCTGAAGCAGGCGCAGCATGGGAACGGGGGCAGCGAGGTCGGCGTCGATCTCGGCAAGCGCACGCGTCTGCGCACCTGTCAGATGGTGACCGAACCGTTCCAGGGCTTTGGCGCGAAGCGCTCCGTCTCCTACCAGTGTTCGCCCGGGTCGTGAGTGCGCTTCCTGCCTGGCCAGAACCAGGGAAAGCTGATCGGCAAAGCACTCGTCGAAAGCGAGACGCTCCCGCGCCATGAGCATCTGCTTCGACCAGTCGGGCGAGGATTCGGGGTTGGGGCGATGAAGCGTCTGCAGCGCGCTGCTGAAATCGGGCCAGTCATGACGTGACAGATATTCGGCTGAAATCCACTCCTGCATGGGGGGCAGGAGGTCGAGCGCTTTGTGCATGGCGCGACGCATGATCGACGGGAAAAGACCCGCAGTCAGCGGCCAGACCGGATCGATGGCTGGAATGGTGTCGCGTCTGAGCCAGTTCACCATGTAGTCGGGGTGCGGCATGGTCAGGGAAAGCCCGTAGCGTTCCAGCTTGCCCGACACGGCCAGCTCATCGCCCGGTGCGACGGAGCGTATGAAAGTCTGATGGAAAAACAGGATTTCAACCTCATCCGTATCGTCGGTCGCGCGAATACGGAACGGCTGGCGCGGGCGGGAGGGCTGGGCAATGTCGAGAACCCGCAGCTTCGTTGTAAGCGTGGCACCCGGCATCAGCTGCTCGCGTGCGTCGCGCAAGGTCATGATCGTCCGTCGGTCGACATAGCCGCTCGGCAGGGTGAACAGAAGGTCCATGACCCTGTTTCCGCAAGCGACACGACGCAGCAGATCGGCATAGCGCGGGCCGATGCCCGAAAGGGTCGAGAGAGGCGCAAGAAGCGGGGTGATCTGCGTCGATTCTGAGGGCGTGGACTGTGTGGACATGGACTCTGGGGACATGACCTTCATGGCGTAGGAACGGATAACAGGTGAACCGATAATCGGGGCCGAAAACACGGCTTATGAATACGGGCCAATAACACGGGGTAGGGAGGCTGGTGCAGAGTCGGTCACACACGAGGGGAGACGCATCGGCAACATGGGCTGACAGAGGGAGTTTCACAGGCTATAGGATAGAACCGTCATGGAACAAAACGAAACCATCGCCTGGCAGCAAGCCTGCATAGTGGCGCGCGTGCTTTGGATTTCTGTATGACCGATACTCCCGACCGACCGACCCTCTGGGGCGTGCCGGAAGCCTATACTGCGTTCCTTCTGCGTCGTCGTCTGGGCGAACATGACGGCCCGCTGATCCATGTCGCACGTGACGACGCTGCCGTGGCAGCACTGGCCGACATGCTGGCCTATGTCGAGCCCGATGTAACGGTCATGCGCTTTCCCGCCTGGGACTGCCTTCCCTATGACCGTGTTTCCCCCAATCCCGCAATCACCGCAGAGCGCGCCGCGACGCTGACCCGTCTGCTCGAACCGGCAGGCAAGACGCGTCGTATCGTTCTGACGACCGTCCATGCTCTGGTTCAGCGCGTGCCTCCGCGCGACGCGTTTCGCAACCAGGCTATTTCGGTGCGCAAGGGCGAGGCTCTCGATCAGGCCATGCTGATCGATCTGCTGGTTGCGAGCGGTTACACCCGTACCGATACGGTCATGGAGGCCGGCGAATTCGCGACGCGTGGCGGTATTTTCGATCTTTTCCCGGCAGGGGAAAGCGAGCCGATACGTCTCGATCTGTTCGGCGACGAAGTGGACAACATCCGGCGCTTCGATGTCGCAAACCAGCGTTCGACCGACTCGCTCGATGCGTTCAATCTGCGCCCCGTCTCCGAATATGCCCTGAGCCCCGATGCCATAAGCCGTTTCCGCTCAGCCTGGCGCGATCTGTTCGGTCCGTCATCGGCTTCCGACGTGCTTTACGAGAATGTTTCGGAGGGCCGGCGTTTCCCCGGGCTCGAGCATTATATCCCGCTTTTCCACGAGCATATGGACACGCTGGTCGATTATCTGCCCGATGCATCGATCAGCATGGATCATCAGGTACCCGATATTCTGTCGGCGCGTCTGGAAATGATTGCCGATCATTTCGAAGCGAGAAAGGCCCCTGCGCGTGAAGGCGAGGCCATTTATCGCGCCCTGCCTTCGCATCTGCTCTATCTCAACCGGACCGGCTGGGATGCCATGCTGGCCCGGGTCCCGAGCATTGCGCTGAACCCCTTTGCCAAACCCGATACGGTACAGGGAATGGACGCCGGCGGTCGGCCGGGACCGATCTTTGTCCGCGGCAAGGATGGCACCCGCGAAGGCGCTTTCGACGCCCTGCGCACCCAGCTTGAAGCATGGGAGAAGGCCGGTCGGCGCTGTTACGTCACCGCCTGGACCAAAGGCTCGCGTGAGCGGATCGCGTCTCTGCTCAAAGAGCATAAATTCACCACTGAATCCCATGATAGCTGGGCATCGGCTGCCGGTATTGCGCCGGGAACGATCGGCCTCGTCGTGCTGGGGCTCGAGCGTGGCTTCGTGGCCGATCGCATGGCGTTCGTTTCGGAGCAGGATCTGCTCGGCGAGCGCATCGCACGGCCGCCGCGTCGCAAGCGTCGTGCCGAGCAGTTTATCACCGAGGCCTCCGAAATTGCCGAAGGCGATCTGGTGGTCCATGCCGATTACGGTATCGGGCGCTATGAAGGGCTGGAAACTGTCAGCGATGGCGTTGCCCCTCATGACTGTCTGCGCCTGCTCTATGACGGCGCGCAGAAGCTTTTTCTGCCTGTCGAGAACATCGAGCTGCTGAGCCGCTTCGGCTCGGAGCAGGGCGGTGTGGCGCTGGATAAGCTGGGCGGTCAGGCCTGGCAGGCCCGCAAGGCCAAGATGAAGGAGCGCATACGCGACATGGCCGGCGAGCTGATACGCACCGCCGCCGGTCGCGCCATGAAGGAAGCACCTTCTCTTATTCCCGCCGAAGGCATGTGGGATGAGTTCTGCGCCCGTTTTCCCTTTGTCGAGACAGAAGACCAGTCCCGCGCCATTGCCGATGTGCTGGAGGACCTAACGTCTGGCCGCCCCATGGATCGTCTCGTCTGTGGCGACGTGGGTTTCGGCAAGACCGAAGTGGCATTGCGTGCAGCATTTGTGGCGGCGCTGTCAGGCGTGCAGGTGGCTGTCGTTGTGCCTACCACGCTTCTGGCGCGTCAGCATTTCCGTAGCTTCTCCACCCGTTTCGAGGGCTTTCCTGTGCGCATCGCACAGCTTTCGCGCCTTGTTACCGCCAAAGAGGCCGCGGAGACACGGCGTGCTCTGGAGGAAGGACAGATCGATATTGTGGTCGGCACTCATGCCCTGATCGCCAAATCGGTGAATTTTGCCAATCTTGGCCTGTTGATCATCGATGAGGAGCAGCATTTCGGCGTGGCGCATAAAGAGCGTCTCAAGACCATGCGGGAAGACGTGCATGTGCTCACGCTTTCAGCCACGCCTCTGCCGCGCACATTGCAGCTTTCCCTGACCGGCGTGCGTGAAATGAGCCTGATCGCTACGCCGCCGACGGACAGGCTGGCGGTGCGGACATTCATCACGCCCTTCGACAGCGTCATGATACGCGAGGCCATTCAGCGCGAGCGTTTTCGTGGCGGCCAGATATTCTGCGTTGTCCCCCGTATCGAGGATATGGACCGCATGGCCGATCGCCTGCGGGAAATCGTGCCCGATGCCAAGACCGTTCAGGCCCATGGCCGCCTGACGCCGGCGGAACTCGAACGCGTCATGACGGAGTTTTCCGACGGCCGTTACGATATTCTGCTGTCCACCAATATCGTGGAAAGCGGGCTCGATATGCCTGCGGTGAATACGCTTATCATTCATCGTGCCGACATGTTCGGTCTGGGCCAGCTCTACCAGCTGCGTGGGCGCGTCGGTCGCGGCAAACAGCGCGGCTATGCCTATCTGACCTGGCCGCAGAGCCACAGGCTGTCCCCGGCATCGGAAAAGCGTCTGGAAATCATGCAGACGCTCGATACGCTGGGCGCTGGCTTCACGCTGGCCTCGCACGATCTCGATCTGCGTGGTGCAGGCAATCTTCTGGGTGATGAGCAATCTGGCCATATCAAGGAAGTCGGTATCGAGCTCTATCAGCAGATGCTCGAAGATGCCGTGACCACCATGCGTCTGCAGAAAGACCAGAAGCGCGCAGAGGACAAGGACTGGACGCCTAACATTATTCTGGGCTTGCCGGTGCTCATTCCGGAAACCTATGTGCGCGATCTGCCTGTGCGTCTGGGTCTGTACCGGCGCATTGCAGGGCTTGAGGGCGAGGCCGAGCTTGAAGCCATGCGTGCCGAGCTGGTCGATCGCTTCGGCTCGTTGCCTCAGGAAGTCGAGAACCTGCTCGATGTGGTGGTTATCAAGCGTCTGTGTACTGCGGCAGGTGTCGACAGGCTGGAAGCCGGACCGAAAGGCATGGTCATCCAGTTCCGCAGCCGCAAGTTCCGTAACCCGATGGGTCTGCTGAAATGGGTGGAGCGCCATAAGGATCAGGGTGTGAAACTGCGTCCCGATCAGAAACTTGCCGTGGTGCGCGAGATGACCAATGCCCAGAGAATCACCATGGCGCGCAAGGTCATGGGGGCGCTGAAGAAGCTGGCCGAAAAGGCCGATAGCTAGGCGTCTCGCGTCCCATACCGAGGGCAAGCGTGTCACGCTTCTGCCCTCGGCTACAGGAATGGCTCCGTTATTTTCTCGGATGGCTTTCCAGAGGGCGGCGGCCCTTTTGTGGGAACTGTGTCGAAGCCCCATACAAGAGCCGCCTGTGAAGAGGGCAGGCAACTTTATGTTGTATCGTTTGTTCGACCGTAATCGAATGAATGGAGATATCTCATGCTTGCAATCGATCTCTCGGGAAAAACGGCACTGGTGACGGGTTCGACCGGTGGTATCGGGCTGGCGATCGCCAAGCGTCTGGCCGAGGCAGGGGCCCATGTCATCGTGAACGGACGCGGCGAAGCACGGACGCACGATGCCATCGAGGCAATCAGGCAGGACGTGCCGGATGCGACTCTGAGCGGCTTTGCCGGCGATGTTTCACACCCGGAAGTCATCGCCAGCCTGGTCGAGGCACATCCTGATCTGGATGTGCTGGTCAATAATCTCGGCATTTTCGAGGAAGTGCCGTTCGGCGAGATCAGTGATGCCGAATGGCAGCGCTTTTTCGATATCAATGTGATGAGCGGCGTTCGTCTTTCACGGGCCTATCTGCCGAAAATGGTCGAGCGCAAGGACGGGCGTATTGTGTTCATCTCCAGCGAATCCGGGCTGAATATTCCTGCTGAGATGATCCATTACGGATTCAGCAAGGCGGCCCAGATCGCCATAGCGCGTGGTCTGGCGGAAAGCGTCGCCGGGAGCGGTGTAACGATCAACAGCGTATTGCCCGGCCCAACGCGGACGGAAGGCGTGATGAGCATGATCGAGAAAGCTGCGAAGAAATCGGGACGCTCACCGGAGGAGGTCGAAGCAGGCTTCCTCAAGGAAAATCGGCCTACCTCATTGATCAATCGTCTGGCCGAGCCTCAGGAAGTCGCCAATATGGTGGCCTATGTGTGCTCGCCGCTGGCTTCGGCGACATCGGGAGCGGCCTTGCGTGTCGAGGGTGGCCTGCTGCGTCATCCGGGCTGACATCTGAAATCGCGTGGCAAGTAAGAAGGCTGGCACACAATAGTGAACGCAATCAGCCGCGCTGCTGTCTGCGATATTCCTGCGGGGTCAGACCATGACAACGCAGGAAATTTTTTCTGAATGCGCGCTCCGAACTGTAGCCAACCGCATGCGCGAGACTATCGATCTTGAGGGCGCTCTCGCCCTGCAGGAGCGCAGCCGCGCGTGCCATCCGCCATTCTGTGAGATGATCCATCGGCGTGATCCCGACAACGCTTTTGAAGCGGGTCGCGAAAGCGGAACGTGACATGCCGCATTGACGGGCAATTTCCTCGACAGTCCACGGCGCGGCAAGCTTTGCGTGCATGCGTTGCAATGCTGAGCCGATTTTCGGGTCGCCAAGTCCTCTGAGCCAACCCGATTCAAGTCGATCGTGCATGGTGCCAATGTCGATCTGACCGGGGCTGCCGATCATATGCCTGATCGTTAGCAGCAACAGGATTTCGCACAACCTGTCGATCATCGCCGATGCGCCGGGGCGTGCCGTCTGTTCCGGCAGGTCATTGCCGCCTGCAGACCTCGAGTAATCGCGTGAGCGATACAAGGGGGAGGCGCCGATTTCATGGCGAAGCATCGCCAGAGCGGCCGTGATTTCCCTGTTCTCATCAGCGCCCATATGCAGCAGGCGCGGTAATTCGCGTACCAGCAGCGCGGCTTCGGGAGAGGTTACCGAAAAACAGCCTGTGACGATCCGCGCTGCCGGGCCGGTTCCCCCATCGACAACGATCCTTTTTTCTGCGGCCCAGCGTGCAGCGCCTTCAGCGTCCAGCATGGTTACCGCAGAACCGAGAGGGGTGCTGTGCAGGGAAAACCGCGAGGGACGCGGCAGAAACACCAGATCGCTCTGCATGAGCCTGCGTGGGGGCTCATCATCGAGACCCAGCCACGTCTCGCCCTCAACGACAGAGAGGAAAACGCCATATTCGGGTGGAAAGCCAATGCCATAAGGGCCATTGAGCGAGAGGAACCCCCATATACGGCCCTCGGTACGCATTTGTGCGAGAGCTCTGCTCAGCGGATCCATGGTGTTTTCCCGTCCGGCGACGCTGGTACACAGAGCGACGAGTCTATGTCGCAGTACCTTATAGGCGTTTTGAGCCGGGAATATGGTGCGATGGGTATGGAAACGCCAGAGCAAAAAAGGGAGAGTCGGGAAAGCAGGGAGAAACCGCATGACACTTATCGACACTCTGAGCTGGCGCCATGCTGCGAAAAGCATGAATGGCGCATCTGTACCGCGTGAAGTGCTCGACCGGATTTTGGAAGCTGTACGGCTGACAGCGACATCGAGTGGTTTGCAGCCTTTCGAACTGCTGGTCGTTTCCAGCGCTGCCCTGAAGGCGAAGATACGTCCCGTTGCGATGGATCAGCGTCAGGTTGAGGAATGCAGTCATCTGATCGTGTTTGCGGCATGGGACCGGTTCACGACCGAGCGTATCGATTTCATGTTCGATCTGACCAATGACCGGCGTGGCGGACCGAATGCAGGGCTCGAAGCCTACAGGGCACATCTCCACCGTCAGTTTTCGATAACGGACGATGAGGCTCATTTCGTACAGGCTGCAAAGCAGGTCTATATCGCTCTGGGCACAGCCCTGATTGCAGCCGCAGAAGAACGCGTCGATTCGACTCCCATGGAGGGATTCGACAACGATGCGCTCGATGAGCTTCTCGGATTGAGACAGCAGGGTTTGCGCAGCGTGGTCATGCTTGCGCTCGGCTATCGCCACGATGTGCATGACTGGAATGCAGGGCTGGCGAAGGTGCGACGCCCGCTCGATCAGATCGTCCGTTTCATAGACTGATCGCGTCCGTGGATTGAGCGAGACGGTATTCAGGGGGCCTGCAGCGTTTTCAAGAACCGCAGCGTCCGGGTGACGCACTGTGCCGTAAACTTATGTCTGCGGCACAGGATCATCGTGTTCAGTTGACGGGAATGGGGATCGAATTGACCTTCAACGTACCGTTGGACAAGGTCAGATCCCAGGTCACCCGGTTGCCGTCGCGATGGCCCATGAACTGGGCAACCGACAGGGCCGTACTGACGCCTGTCGGCAGGACGGGGCGTATCGTGGCAAGCAGATCGCTCAGATCGGTTATGGCGAGATGGAGTTCCCCCTCGCTCGTGCCTGCGGAGCGTCCCGGCGTGACCCAGCCGTTACCGTCCAACTGCCCCTTGGCCCACAGGGCATTGAGAGCAGTGATTGTAATGCGTCCGTTCGGGGTATGGCTGCTGTCCAGCATATCTTCGGGTATCGTAACGGTCGTATGAAGCGTGTGCGGCAGGGCAGATCCGCCGGGAGCGCCCAGACCGGAAGCCGCATAAATAATCTCGACGCTGCCCGGTGTCTGACCTGCACGCAGGGTCGCATTCAGCCGGTCGGCGGTATAGGTCGTACTGCCTTCGGAGAGCGAGACCTTGTTCCAGGACAGTTCCGCAACGGCACCCTTGTGCAGGGCCTGACGTAATGTCGCGAGAGCCGGGCGCCCGTCGACACCCTTGCATCCTGCGGGTGAGCCGTTGTGCACGAGTTTCAGCAGCCCGAACGAAATGAGGGCATTCGCATCGCGCAGATTAGGCAGCGTAAAATGCTCGTTCCGGTCACGCGCAGTCAGTTGCTGCACGGTAAGATGCGCGCTGTTGCCTGACAGCGTGGCATTATATCCGGTCATGGCCAGACTTGCTGCCCCCATCGTCCGGGATGAGGACGATGTGCTCATACAGGAGGCGGGAATGGCGTCGGCCCATGCATGGCCCGAGAGCGGACCGAGGGCAAGCAAAGCGACAAGCGAGGCAGCGGCTGCATGTTTCATGGGTGTAAGGATGGGGTTGTTCATCGGGCGAGACAACCGGAATTTTGCGGCAGGAGTTGGGCGCGAAGGCTTGCCTCGCTAGAAGACTATATTGCCTCGGCGAGGCGTATCTCAGGCTGGAAAGAGAATTCCCGATGAGCGGACTGGACCCGCAGGACTGGACGGCATTGCGCACATTGGCACATCGCATGCTCGACGATGTATTCGATCGCGCCGAGCATATGGGTGAGGGGCCAGTCTGGCAGCCCATGCCCTCTGCACTGCGTGAAGGTTTTCGCGCGACGCTGCCTCGTGAAGGTCAGGACGCACAGGCGCTCTACGACCGGTTCCTGACCGAGATACGCCCCTATTCCAACGGAAACACCCATCCGGGCTTCATGGGGTGGGTGCAGGGAGCGGGCACGCCGATCGGTATTCTGGCCGAGATGCTGGCAGCAAGCCTCAACGACAATTGCGGTGGGCGCGATCATGCGGCCATCGAGGTGGAGCGTCAGGTCATACGCTGGGCCGCTTCCATGGTGGGTATGCCTGACACGGCATCCGGCTGTCTTGTGACAGGCTCGTCGCTCGCCAATTTTATCGGCATCATCACGGCCAGTCGTGCCGCCGATCCTGACTTGCGGGTGAAAGGGGTCGGGGCAAGCCGTCTGGTCGGGTATGCTGCCCGGACCGCTCATGGCTGTGTCAGCCGCGCCTTCGACCTTGCAGGTTTCGGCAGCGACGCCCTGCGTCTCGTTCCGGTCGATGATCTGTATCGCATGGATGTATCGGCCCTGCGCGCGCAGATTGCCGCCGACCGCGCGCAGGGATTTCAGCCTTTCATAATTGTGGGAACGGCAGGGAGTGTCGATTGCGGCGCGGTCGACCCTCTGGACGAACTGGCAGCGGTCGCACGGGCCGAATCGTGCTGGTTTCATGTCGATGGGGCCTTTGGCGCGTTTGCCCGCCTTTCACCAGAACATGCCATCATGCTGGACGGAATGGAGCAGGCCGATAGTCTTGCGCTCGATTTCCATAAATGGGGGCAGGTTCCCTATGACGCGGGCTGTGTGCTTGTGCGCGACCCCGCGTTGCATGCTCAGGCTTTTGCCCAGTCCCTCAGCTATCTGACCCGTGCCGATCGAGGGCTGGCAGGCAATGCCCCCTGGCCATGCGATTTCGGCCCCGATCTCTCGCGCGGTTTTCGTGCGCTCAAGGTCTGGATGACAATTGCGCATTACGGTGCCGATCGTCTGGGTGAAATGGTCAGCGCATGTTGCGACGTCGCGGGCTATCTTGCCGGACGTGTTGAGGAGGATGAGCGTTTTCTTCTGATGGCGCCTGTCGCCCTGAACATAGTCTGCTTCACGCTTGCCGGGTTCGACGATGAGGCGATCGACACGCTGGTGAAGGATCTGCATGAAAGCGGCGTCGCCGCGCCTTCGACTACGCGTATCGAGGGGCAACTGGTCATACGGGCCGCTATCGTCAATCATCGCACGACACGTGCGACCGTCGATGCCATGCTGGGAAAGCTCGTGGAACTGGCGGGAATCTGACCGTCACGACGTGTCGTGACGGTCCCGGTGATTGTCCGGTGCACGCAATGACCGGGCTAAAGACAGCTAGAGACATAGGTAAAGTGCGTTCCTCCCGCAGACGGGCGTCGTCTGCGGGAGGCATTCTCACTGTGCGACGAAGAGATCCGTGAGCTGCTTGATCATGGTACCGCCCAGCTCTTCGGCATTGGTGAGGGTGACGGAATTGCGATAGTAGCGCGTCACGTCATGACCGATGCCGATGGCCAGAAGCTCCGTCTCCGGCGACGCCTCGATACGGGCAATGACCGAGCGCAGGTGATCTTCCAGATACGAACTCGGATTGGTCGAAAACGTGCTGTCATCGACCGGCGCACCATCTGAAATGACCATCAGGATACGTCGATGCTCGGGGCGACGACGCAGGCGTTTCCAGGCCCAGAGCAGGGCCTCGCCGTCGATGTTTTCCTTTAGCAGGCCTTCTCGCAGCATCAGGCCGAGATTGTTGCGTGCTCGACGCAAGGGGGTATCGGCATCCTTGTAGATGATGTGGCGCAGATCGTTCAGACGACCCGGATCGGGTGGGCGTCCAGCCGCAACCCAGCGCTCACGGCTCTGTCCGCCTTTCCAGGCGCGCGTCGTAAAGCCGAGAACCTCGGTCTTGACGCCGCATCGTTCGAGCGTGCGCGCGAGAATGTCGCCGCACATGGCGGCTACGGAAATGGGGCGTCCGCGCATGGAGCCCGAATTATCGATCAGCAGGGTCACGACCGTATCGCGGAATTCGGCCTGACGTTCCGTTTTATAGGACAGGGATAGCGTAGGGTTGGCGACGACACGCGCCAGCCTTGCAGCGTCCAGAATACCCTCCTCCTGATCGAAGGCCCAGGAGCGCTGCTGCTGTGCCATCAGCTTGCGCTGCAGGCGATGAGCGAGGCGGGAAACGACGCCCTGAAGACTGCTCAGCTGCTGGTCGAGCTGCTGGCGTAGCCGGGCAAGCTCGTCCGGATCGCAGAGTTCGGCTGCATCAGCCTCTTCATCGAATGCTGTCGTGAAAATCTTGTAGGCTGGAGGCGAGGCATTCCCCTCGGCATCCTTCCCGTTATCGTCTTCCAGCGTGCCTGCCGGCTGTTCGGCACCCTCATCCTGAAGGTCGGAATCGCTCGCGTCCCGGCTGTCGGGTTGTTCAGTCGGCTCAGGCTGGAAACCATGGGTTTCGTTGTCGTCCTGATCCTGGGGCGAGGGTTCATCGTCCGCCTGATCCGATTCGGTCTGGCTGTCATCGTCCTCATCGGGATCGTCGGCCTGGCTCTGGTCGTCCTGCTCGGGCTCTTCTGTGAGGTCGAACGCCTTGAACAGACCGGAGCAGGCCTGTGCGAAACGCTGCTGGTCCATCTGGGTCGAGGCAAGGGAGGCTAGCGCGCGCTTGGCTTCAGGGGAGAGGCTTTCACGCCATGCCTTGAGCGCAGATCCGGCCGAGGACGGCGCAGGATCGCCCGAAAGCGCCTCGCGCACCAGGAGCGGTAGCGCGACATTGGCTGGCATGTCGTCTCGTGCGCGCATGCGGGAATACCCCGCCTCATTGCAGTCGAGCGCGAGTTTCTGCGTAAGATTGGCTTTCACGCCCGCCATATGACGGGCACCGTACACCTCGCAGCGAACCTGTTCGAGCGTGTCGTAGAGCGGTCGCGTCTCTGCCGTATCGGCTGTGGAGGGGAGAGGTGAAAGCGTCGCATCGTGATGCTTCAGCCGAAGGGCTGCTGCGTCGGCAGCACCGCGCACACGCACCATTTCCTGCGGGGTGAGCGCGCGCGACACGTAAGGGAGCTGAATACCGCTCCCCTGTTTGGCCGAGGCAGAAGCCGCGAAACTGATCTCGGTTTCAGTCTCTCCCGACATGGCGCGCAGGGCGGCACTCGTGGCACGGCGGAACGCATCTGTACGTTCGCTGCCGGGCAATGCGAGATCGGTCGTCCCGCGTTCGGGTGTCTTGGCTCTGGATGAAGCCATAGGCTCGCCTCCGTCAGGCGTTCAGGGGCGACTGATTGAAACAGCGCTGATAATATTCCGCCACGATACCGCGTTCGGCCTCATCGCATTTATTGAGGAATGTGAGGCGGAAGGCGAATGCGAGATCGCCGAAAATGCGTTCGTTCTCGGCCCATGTGATGACGGCGCGCGGCGACATGACCGTGGAGATATCGCCTGCCATGAAACCGGCGCGCGTCAGATTGGCCAGCGCGACCATGCTCTCGAGCCGCTTCGTGATGGCGGGTTCGTCGCCCAGACCGAGCTTGGCGCGCACGATCCCGACCTCCTGCTCCAGGGGCAGGTAATTGAGCGAGGCGACGATATTCCAGCGGTCCATCTGACCCTGGTTGATCTGTTGCGTGCCATGATAGAGCCCCGTCGTATCGCCCAGACCGACAGTATTGGCCGTAGCGAACAGGCGGAAACCGGCATTGGGGCGTATGACGCGGTTCTGGTCGAGCAGGGTCAGGTGCCCTTCTGCTTCCAGAACGCGCTGGATGACAAACATCACGTCCGGACGACCGGCATCGTATTCGTCAAAGATCAGCGCGACCGGATGCTGCAGACACCACGGCAGGAGCCCTTCGCGGAATTCGGTAATCTGCTTGCCGTCGCGCAGCACGATGGCATCCTTGCCGATGAGGTCGATACGCGAAATATGGCTGTCGAGATTGATGCGCACGGTCGGCCAGTTGAGGCGCGCGGCGATCTGCTCGATATGCGATGATTTGCCCGTGCCGTGGAAGCCCTGCACCATCACACGGCGGTTATAGGCAAACCCTGCGAGAATGGCCCGTGTGGTATCGCAGTCGAACTGATAGCTCGGATCGATATCGGGCACATGTTCCGTGCGGATCGAGAAGGCAGGGACTTCCAGATCGCAGTCGATCTTGAAAACATCACGTGCGGAGACGATCCGATCGGGCGCGCCGAGCACATGGGTCGGCACCGCGTTCTGTTCGGCAGTGACAACCGTTTCGGGCGCATCGATGGAGGCGAGATCGCTCATGGTTTCAATCCGTCTTTCACTCTTCTTTGATCGGTCTGGTCTTCAGGGGTTCGGCAGCAAGGATATGGTCATGTTTCCCCTCATGGCCAGAGGGAAAGCCGCATCAGGCGCAGCTAAAGACTGATCAGGTGCGCCCGAATCGTACTATAGGCCACGCTCACCGTCTTGAACCGGTCTTCTGCTGCAGGGTCGCCCGCATTCGCATCGGGATGGTGCTTGCGCGCCAGTTCCTTGTATCGCGTCTTGAGAGCCTCGATCGTGACCGGCCAGTCCAGCGCCAAAGCGCGCAGGTGATCGCGCAGGGGGGGAGGGGCCGCATCGCGGTTATGCTGATGGCGCTGTCTGGCTGCCTGGGCGCGTCGCGCGCGGGTTGAGGACAGGATGTCGAGCGGGTCGAGAACCTCTTCCTCGTCGAAATTCTGGCTGCCTCTCGTCCCCAGTTTCCATGAAGGGCGCTGCCATGAGATATCGGCCCGCAGCTGTGCCTCGATCTGGCCCGGCGTCATACCCTTATAGAAATCCCAGCGCGCATTGTACTGCCGCACATGCTCGAGACAGAACCAGAAATACTGACGCAGTTGCGTACGGTCTTTGGGCGCACGATATCCTGCATGTTCCGTACATCCGGGCATGTCGCAGTAACGCTCCGGCGCGTCCGGGTCGGGGTCAAAAGCCCTGTGTCTGGTGGATTTGCGCTGCATGATCGGGTTTATGTGCGTTGTATGGGACGCCGATGCAAGGAGGGAGAGGTGATGACAGAGCTCAAGGAACGCGCTGCACGTATGACGCGACAGCTGCAGGAGGCATTGCAACCTGTCGAACTGACGATACGCGATGACAGCAAACGCCATGCACACCATGCCGGACGCAATGGCGTTGAAGGCGATGAGACGCACTTTACCATGACGATCATCAGCGATCGCTTTGAGGGCATGAACCGTATTGCCCGTCACCGTATGATCAACACGCTGTTACAGCCCGAATTCGATACGGGCCTTCATGCCTTGTCGCTTACGCTTGCAACCCCCGCCGAACGATGAGTGCCGCAAGTAAGAACCTCGCGTTGCGACGTCGCGGTTTTGCCGCTCTGGCCGTCTGTTCTCTTGGAGCGATGCTGGGCGGCTGTGCTGTCAGCGGACTGGATGGGCTTACGGCGCAGCAGAAGGCCGAGGCCCATCGTGTCGAGGCTTATCTGAACACCCCTGGGCAGCTTTCCGGCACGTTCGTTCAGAATGGACCGCAGCAGAATGGCGGGGCCGGTCACTTCACCTACGAACCGGGCGCTCTGGCTCTGGATTATATAGCGCCCCACGCCATGACCCTGCGTGCAAAAGGTACGCATCTCGTACTGAACGATTCGCAGTCGGGTGCTGTGACGCGTGTCAGTCTGTCGCGCAATCCGCTGGGATTGCTGCTTCATACGCCGGTTCGTTTCGACGGGGCCATACGCGTCACGGATATACGGACCGCCCCTGGTGCGAGCCAGATTTCTCTGGCTCAGGCCGATAATCCATCGCAGGGCCTTCTGACCCTGCGATTTCTCGATCAGAACGACAGGTTGCAGCTCTCATCCCTCGATGGTGTGGATGCGCGCGGAAACCATGTGATCATTCAGTTCTCCGATGTGTCAGCGCACGGTATCGCCCCGAAGAACTGAGGCCAGTGCCGTAGAAGGGCCTCATCGAGATCGCTCATGGTGAGGCCCGGTGCGAACCGGCTGATACTCGTCACGCCGTAATCCCTGATTCCGCAGGGGATAATGCCGGAGAAATCGTCCAGGGCGGGGTCAAGATTGATCGATATGCCGTGCCAGGACACCCAGCGGCTGACCCTGATGCCGATAGCAGCGATCTTCGCTTCGAGACCGGTTATGGGATCATCTGTCCATACACCGATTCGGCCGCATTCCGTCCGGCTGTCGATGCCAAGCGATGCCAGGCTGGCCATGATCCATTTTTCCAGGCTCTGCACGAAGCTGCGCAGATCGCGGGCAGGGGTCGGCCCATGGGCGCGCTGCAGATCGAGCATGACATAGACAATGCGCTGACCTGGACCGTGATAGGTCCACTGACCGCCGCGGCCTGCCTCGAAGGTTGGAAGTCCATCGGGATTGATCAGATCCTCTGCCTTGGCTGAGGTTCCGGCCGTGTAAAGTCTGGGATGCTCCAGAAACCAGAGCAGTTCTCCGGCTTCACCCGTATGTATGGATGCGGCGCGCTGCTGCATCGTCTCCAGCGCGGTATCGTAGGAAACGGGATCTTTCTCCTTTTTCCATAAGATTTTCTCAAAAAACGCCTTTTCGGCGATTGCCTGGTCATCACTCATCGGCTATAGCCCCCTTCACACGAGCGGTATCGCCCAGAGCGGCCCGCTTGTCACGATGCGGTCGTGGCGGAATGGTAGACGCGCAAGCTTGAGGTGCTTGTGGGGGCAACCCCGTGGAAGTTCGAGTCTTCTCGACCGCACCATAGGAACTGGTAGCACCCCCTCACGGGGGTGCCAGTCCTCAGAAAAACCAAAAATCCAAAATCAAAAAAATTTCATTACGAAATGAACTTTCGTTCATGTGTTAAATTATTAACCAGTCGTATTAATGTGAAATTTTGTGTGCATGCCATCACTTTGCCGAACTTCCCTGTCAGTACCCGTGGCAAGGAAGCAGTCATGGTGTAGGGTCACTCGCAGTCAGAGACTGCATTTATATGCTCAATGCTCAAGACTGTTTTGCATACACAATGAGATCTAAAGGTCGGATAACGTGATCAAGCCGCTCAGAAAAGCTGTACTGCCCGTTGCTGGTATGGGGACACGCTTTCTTCCTGCAACGAAGGCCATGCCCAAAGAGATGCTGCCGGTCGTCGACCGCCCGCTTATCCAGTACGCAATCGATGAAGCACGCAAGGCGGGCATCGACCAGTTCTGCCTGATCACGGGACGTGGCAAGGATAGCCTCATCGATTATTTCGACGTTGCGTTCGAACTCGAAACGACGTTGCGCGAGCGCGGTAAAAACGATCTGCTCAAGGCGCTTCAGCCGAGCTCGATCGAAGCCGGCTCGCTCGCTGCCGTGCGCCAGCAGGAACCGATGGGTCTGGGTCACGCTATCTGGTGCGCCCGCTCGTTCATCGGCGACGATCCGTTTGCAATCCTGCTGCCCGATGACATCGTCCAGGGCGAAAAGGGCTGCGTTGCCCAGCTGGTTGAAGTCTATAACCAGACAGGCGGCAACGTCGTCGCGGTCTCCGAAGTCCCCAAGGAGCATACCAACCGTTATGGTATTCTCGATGTCGGCGCCGATGATGGTAAGCTGGTAGAAGTCAAGGGGCTGGTCGAGAAGCCCAAGCCCGAAGACGCGCCTTCGAACCTGTCGATCATCGGGCGCTATGTGCTGCTCCCTGAGATCATGACCCATCTGTCCAAGCTCGAGCGCGGTGCGGGTGGTGAGGTGCAGCTCACGGACGCAATGGCGAAGATGATCGGTCATGCGCCGTTCCACGGCCTGCGTTATGAAGGCACGCGTTATGACTGCGGCGATAAGGCTGGCTATCTGGAAGCCCAGATCGCCTTCGCGCTTGAGCGCCCCGATCTGCGTGATGCCATGCGCGGCTTCATCAAGAAATATGCCGATGCCTGATGCGTGCCATTTTTCGGCATGACTTCGACCCGTCGGTTCTGCGGGAATACGATATTCGCGGAATCGTCGGTCAGACGCTTGGTGAGGACGACGCCTATGCTCTAGGCGTCGTTTTTGCGTCTGTGCTCCGTGAGCGCGGTCTGTCCGACGTGCTGACAGGTCATGACGGGCGTCTGACCTCGCCGGCACTGGAGGCATCGCTTGTCGCAGGGCTTGTGCGTGGCGGTCTGTCGGTAGGGCGCTTGCCGTGCTGCCCGACACCGGCACTCTATCACGCTGCGCATCGTCTGGGTGCATCAGGCGCAATTATGGTGACGGGAAGCCACAACCCCCTCGATTTCAACGGGTTCAAGCTCGTTCTGGAAAACAGGCCGTTTTTTGGCGCGTCACTTCGTGACCTGGGACAGCGGGCCTCTCACGGTGTCGATTGTCCCCATCGCTCCGGTCCAGCACCGCAAAGCGTATCCGATGCGATCGAAGCTTATGTGGATGCAGTACGGGCCGGATGGTCGGGAGAAGGCCGTCCCTTGCGTGTCGTGTGGGATAACGTCAATTCCTCCGCCGGTCCGGTCCTGGCTGCCCTGACGGCGAAACTGCCCGGTGAGCACCTTGTGCTGAATAGCGCGGTCGATGGCCGGTTTCCTGCGCATCATCCCGATCCAACCCTGCCGGAAAACATGCACCAGCTCAAGCAGGCAGTTCTCGAAAACGGAGCTGACCTCGGTGTCGGGTTCGATGGCGACGCAGATCGCCTCGGTGTGCTCGATGATCGCGGCGTTCTGGTCCCTGCCGATAAACTGACCCTGCTTCTCGCGCAGCCCGTTATGCAGGAATCGCCCGGTGCGGTCATACTGGGCGATGTCAAAATGTCTTCCCTGCTATTCGACGGCATTGCCGCCATGGGCGGTAAGGCGCGTATGTGCCCGAGCGGTCATTCGGAAGTGAAGGCGGCACTTTCCGAAACGGGCGGGCTATTCGCAGGCGAAATGTCAGGACATTTCCTTTTTGCGGATTGCTGGCCGGGCTTCGATGACGGGATTTATGCTGCAACCCGCCTGATCGACCTGCTTTCTCGCCGGAACGAACCGCTATCGTCGCTTTGTGACGCATTGCCGTCACCTGTCGTGACGCCGGAAATACGGTTCCCGTGCCCGGACGACGTGAAATTCGGGATTATCGATCGCCTGATTGCCAGAAGCGCGGAGCGGGGCGACGATATGACACTGATCGACGGTCTGCGTGTGACGACCCCCGAAGGATGGTGGCTTTTGCGCGCTTCCAACACGCAGCCTGCTCTCGTCGCACGTGTGGAGGGCAGGACAATGCGTGACTGCAGGACCATGCTCGAAGCGCTGGGCGCAATGATCGAGGCAGAGGGTGTCGCGTTCCCACAAGTTGATGACCAGTTCGATGAGTAACGC
This sequence comes from Asaia lannensis NBRC 102526, assembly GCF_024054035.1. Taxonomy (GTDB): domain Bacteria; phylum Pseudomonadota; class Alphaproteobacteria; order Acetobacterales; family Acetobacteraceae; genus Asaia; species Asaia lannensis. The sequence goes on along the minus strand of NZ_JAMXQU010000003.1, from coordinate 208,856 downwards.
GATAGGCCAGGTTTCCACCTTCGACAGGGAGGGCAAGGCATGAGAGGCAATCTCGGTTTTTATGAACCCGGTCAGCTCGTAACCCATCCGGAATGCCCGGAGTGGGGAGTCGGGCAGATACAGAGCGTCGTCGGGCATCGTGTGACGATCAATTTCGAAAATCAGGGCAAGGTGCTGGTCAATACAGCCCTGATTGAACTGCTTGTGATCGACTGACGGGGCTTGCGCGGAGTGAAGCGTCTTGTTCTCAAGCATCTCAATGCGTTTGTTCGTCCTGTTCTGGACTGGGTTTTTCCGCCAGTCTGTCTTTGCTGTGGCGCAGAGACGACAGCCCCGGGCCTTCTCTGTGTCCAGTGCTTCAGACAGCTCGCCCCGATCGTTCTGGCTTGCACGCATTGCGCGCTGCCCCTGCCATCTGCCGATTATGCTGACGATGAGGGCCGCTGCCCTTCCTGCGCGAAACCGCGTTTTCCATGGTACCGGGCACATGCCGCCTTTCTCTATGAGGGAACGGCACGACGTCTGGTACTGCAGCTCAAATATGCCGATCGGCTTGATATCGTCCCGTTTCTGGGACGCGCCATGCTCGATACGTTTGGTGAGGGCGACAGGGGAGGTGAAGTTTTCGTCCCGGTACCGCTGCATAGACGTCGCTTCTGGAAAAGGCGGTTCAATCAATCTGCCTTGCTGGCTCATGCACTCGCGCGCAAGACGGCTGGGGCACGCGCGTTGCCCGATGCGCTGATGCGGCGGCGCTTCACGCGCATACTGGCGCGCCTGTCGCCCGAGGATCGGAAGAAAGCGCTCAATGGTGCGATCGGCGTAAGACCGTCGATACGGGCCGATATCATTGGCCGGCATGTGGTTCTTGTCGATGATATCTTGACCACTGGCGCAACCGCCTCCATCTGCGCAACACAACTCCTCAATGCGGGGGCGAGGCGCGTCGACCTTCTGGTGGCGGCGCGAACCGTCAAACTGGCTGGGGATCAGGGCCGTCAAGGCGAGGAACAGGAATGACCGTGCAGAAGATCGAGATCTATACGCAGCTCGGCTGCCCGTATTGTGTGCGGGCCGTCCAGATTCTGCAGTCCAAGCATGTTCCCTTCACCGAGATCGATGCGCCTCATGGAACGACAGCGCGCCAGGATTCCATCCGTCGCTCAGGAGGCGGTCGCACGGTTCCGCAGATTTTTGTCGACGATGTCTGCCTTGGTGGCTGCACGGATCTGATGCAGCTCGATGCATCGGGCAAGCTGGACGGACTTCTCGGCAAGGCATGATCTGCTACAGGTTACACTGTTCGTCGGGACACGAGTTCGAAGGCTGGTTTCCTGATGGAGAATCATTCGATCGGCAATGTCAGGGCGGGCTGGTGACCTGTCCGCAATGCGGCGCGAGCGATGTCGAGAAAAGCCTGATGGCACCAGCTCTGGCGCGTCGGGCCGTGTCGGACGATCGACCTTCCGCTCCTCCCGAGCTGGCCGTAACACAGGCCGATCAGATCAGAATGGCCCTGCGCACGCTCAGGCGGGCGGTAGAGACGCAGTGCGACGATGTGGGCGACAGATTTGCCGAAGAGGCGTTGAGGCGTCATGATGTGCGTAACAACGGAGACCGCCAGTCCGGGCGTGGCATTTATGGCACGATGAGCGACTCCGAGAGGGAAAGGCTCGAAGATGAAGGCGTGGATTTTTCCCCGATACCCTGGATCGACCACTCGGACTCGTGATCAGGGCACAGCAGGCGGTGTACAGGTAAAGCGAGGCTTCCTGGTTTCGCTTGCGCTTTTTGCCTCGATGCTTCTGGTAGCATCGCCATTACAGGCTCAGACACGCGGTAATCCGCCTGCGCCGGAGGAGGGGCTATGGCTTTCTCAGGATCACGATGGTGTGTTTCAGATCGGACATTGCGGCGATACGCTCTGCGGGCGGCTGATCGGCATGCAATATGATGGGCCTGTTCCCAAGGATGTGTGGGGTCGTTCACAATGTGGGCTGGTCATGCTCACCGATTTCCGACTAATCAAGGATGAAAACGTGTGGCGAGGGCATATCCTCGACCCGGAAACCGGGCGTACCTATGACGCCCGTATCAATACCGAGTCGCCGGAGGTGCTCAAGCTGCGCGGATTTATTCTGGGAATTCCCCTTTTCGGCAAGACGCAGACCTGGACCCGGTACCACGGCACCATAGGGCCCGAATGCAAACTGCCTTGACCCGAATGGTCGCCCGAGGAGCTTGAGAGCATATCATGAAGACGACGCTTTCCCGCCGCAGTTTTGCGTTGGGTACCCTTGGCCTGCTGAGTTGCGGCACGGCTATGGCGCAGGACGCCACCGATCAGGCCCCGGCTGCACCGCCGCCGCCGCCAAAGCCTGTGTCGAAGACCATCTGCTTTGTAGGTGGTTACACCAAGCACGCTCCTCCGGGAGGAGCAGGCAATGGTGAGGGTATTGCCGTTTTCGAAATGGACCGCCAGAGCGGCGTGCTTACGCCGGTAACGACGTTCACCGACATCGCGAGCCCCTCTTTCATTACGCTCTCGCATGACAAACGCTTTATGTATGCGCTCAGCGAGATCGACGATTTCAACAAGGATGGGGACGGGTCAGTCACGGCTTTTGCGGTCGATCGCAAGACCGGATCGCTCAAGAAACTGAATGTTGTCAGTTCCGGCGGTGCTGTGCCTGCACATCTGAGCGTGCACCACTCCGGTCGCTATGTGCTGGTTGCCAATTACATGGGCGGTTCCGTCGCTGTTCTGCCGATCCGGCCGGATGGATCGCTCGGCCCTGCCACAGATGTCGTGCATAACACCGGCCCGCGTCAGCCTGAGCGTGCTGCCGATAATCCGCAGGGCAATTTTGCCGTTTCCGACCATTCGGGCTCGCATCCGCACATGATTCAGAGCGATCCGAGCGGCAAATACGTGATTGCAGACGATGCCGGGCTCGACCGTGTTTACGTCTGGACGCTCAACCTGCAGACGGGCAAACTCGTTCCGGCCAAGGTGCCGTATTACGACATGACGCCGGGAAGCGCCCCGCGCCACTTCCAGTTCAACCGCTCCGGCAAGCTCATGTACAATCTGTGCGAGCAGGATTCGAAGATCGTTGTCAGCGCCTTCGATCCGCAGACCGGTGCGATCAACAATCTGCAATCTGTCAGCACCGTGACCTCACATTTCCGTGGGAGCACTCTGGCAGCTGAAATCCTGATCTCCGCCGACGACCGTTTCGTATACGCTTCCAATCGCCTCGGCGATTCTCTGGCGGTATTCAAGGTTGGCGATGACGGCACGCTGACCCTGCAGGATGAAGCCTGGATGCATGCCGATTACGGTCGCGCGATGATGTTCGATCCGTCTGGCAATTTCTTGTTCTGCGCCAACCAGCGAAGCGATGCGGTGACGTCCTTCCGTGTCGACAAGGCGAGCGGTCAGCTCGGTTTCACTGAAAACTTCACGCCTGTCGGAAGCCCGACCACCTTCGCCTTCATGGATACAGAAGTCTGAAACCGGTCAATGTCCGGCTCGTCGGATCGAGCCGGATCGCCGGTTTGATGGCGTCCGGGTCTGACACTTTCGGTTGAAGGAAGAGGTCTCCCGTCATGCCGACGGGAGACATCGTTCGCAGAAAAGCCGCCCAGTGAGGGGCGGATTTTCTGTTTTCAGTCGCGTACGAACATCGTGATGTAATTGATGCTGGTGTCGCGCGTGATACGCCAGTGCATCGGGCGGTAGCTCATCCCGGCAACATCGATCATACGCAGACCCGCAGCACGGCCCATTTTGTGCAATTCATCGGGACGGATGAATTTCTGCCAGTCATGCGTGCCCACAGGCAGCAGACGCGCGATATACTCGGCACCGATCTTGGCTACGGCGAGAGAGGCAAGTGTGCGATTGAGCGTCGAGACGGCGACGAGACCGCCCGGTTTTGTCAGGCCACGCAGCATGGAGAGAAATTCCTGCGGATCGTTGACATGCTCGATCACCTCAAGCGCCGAAACGGCATCGAAACTCTGTCCCTCAGTAAGCAGTGTCTCGGCGCTGCCGTTACGATAGGTGAGGGTGCCAGCGTTCTGGGGAAGGGGATGATCGGCAAGATGGGCTTCTGCCGCGCGTATCCCTTCGGGTGAGGCGTCGAGGCCAAGAACATCGTGGCCCATGCGGGCATAGGCCTCGCTGGCCAGCCCTGCGCCGCAGCCGATGTCGAGAAGGGAGAGCGTCCCGCCCCGCAATGCTGTCAGACGTTTGAGATGCGCGTTGACCCATTCAGTACGCATCGGGTTCATGTCATGCAGGGGCTTCATGGGCCCTTTCGGGTCCCACCACGTGGCTGCCAGCTGATCGAAATGGGCGATCTCGCGATCGGAAACAGAAGAGGCTGCGTGATCCGGCATTGTTGTTCCAGGCATACAGAAATGGGTCCGTTGTTCCAGAGTATCTGGACGGCGCGATCTGGACTTAGTATGTGACCGGCCTTTCCTTGCGCAACATCGCAGGCTGGAAAATCCGTCTCCGGCGCTCTGTGATCGACCGCTTTCTGCTACGTACGGAGCCAGGTGCACAATTATGACGTCTAAAGACCAGTGCCCAACCCGGATCGTCATGAAGTTCGGTGGAACCTCCGTGGCCGACCTCGACCGCATTCGCGCCGTGGCCGAACGCGTGCGCAAGGAACGCGACAAAGGCCATCAGGTTGCCGTTGTGGTTTCCGCCATGGCGGGTGTCACCAACCAGATGGTCGGCTATGTCAATGCGCTCGATTCCATGGCCGATGCGCGTGAATACGACGCTGTCGTAGCCAGCGGCGAGCAGGTGACGAGCGGCCTGACGGCCATCGCACTTCAGGCGCTCGGTGTGCCGGCGCGCTCATGGCAGGGCTGGCAGATTCCTTTTCGTACCGACGATGCGCATGGCAAGGCGCGTATCGGCGATGTGGAAGGTGCAGCGCTGATTGCCTGCATGGAACAGGGTGAGGTGCCTGTCATCGCCGGTTTCCAGGGCGTGGCGCCGGGCGAGCGCATCAGCACGCTCGGACGCGGTGGCTCCGATACCTCGGCGGTTGCCGTGGCCGCCGCGATCAGGGCGGATCGTTGCGATATCTATACCGATGTCGATGGCATCTACACGACCGATCCGCGCATCGTGAAAAAAGCCAGAAAGCTGGATCGCATCACTTTCGAGGAAATGCTTGAGCTGGCTTCGGTGGGGGCCAAGGTCCTTCAGACGCGCTCGGTCGGTCTGGCCATGAAAGAAAAAGTGCGCGTGCGCGTATTGTCGAGTTTCGAGCCCGAGACAGAGCTTTCGGGATCACTGGTGGTTGATGAGGACGAGATGATGGAAAAGGAACTGGTCACGGGGATCGCCTATTCTCTGGACGAGGCGAAGATCTCGGTGAGCCGCATCCCGGACCGTCCGGGCATCGCCGCTGCTATTTTCAGCCCTCTGACCGAGGCGCGCGTCAATGTGGATATGATCGTCCAGAGCGTTGGCTCGGACGGATCGACCAACATGACCTTCACTGTGCCAAAGGGCGATCAGGCGCGTGCGCTGGCTGCACTTGAGGGCGCGCGCGCGGATATCCAGTACGGCGAGATCCATACGGCCAACGACGTGGTCAAGATCAGCGTGGTCGGTATCGGCATGCGCTCTCATTCGGGCATGGCAAGCACGATGTTCCAGACGCTTGCCGATCGCGGAATCAATGTGCAGGTCATTTCGACCAGCGAGATCAAGATTTCCGTTCTGATCGATGCCGAATATATGGAGCTGGCCATGCGGGCACTGCACACCGCCTACGGTCTGGACGGGGAATAATCATGACGACCATGGATCAGGCTCGCCGGACTGCGCGTGAGACGCTCGATCGCCTCTGGGCACCGGGCTGCGCATTTCTGGGTACACCGACTGCCGTTCTGGGCGGAGCCATGTCCTGGGTCAGCGAGCGCAATCTCGTTTCGGCCATTTCGAATGCGGGCGGTTTTGGCGTTATTGCCTGCGGGGCCATGAGTCCGGAGCGGCTGGCAGAGGAAATCGTCGCGACGCAGGCTCTGACCGACAAGCCCTTCGGCGTGAACCTCATCACCATGCACCCCGAGCTCGACAAGCTTGTCGACGTGTGCATTGCGCACAAGGTTGGCCATGTGGTTCTGGCGGGTGGCGTGCCAAGCGGCGCGACCATCAAGCAGGTACGCGATGGCGGCGCGCGCGCAATCGGTTTTGCCCCCGCTCTGGCTCTGGGCAAGCGTCTGGTCAAGCTTGGGATCGAGGCGCTGGTGATCGAGGGATCCGAAGCAGGCGGCCATGTCGGCCCGGTTTCGCTGAATGTGCTGGCGCAGGAAATCCTGCCCCATATCCATGACGTGCCGGTTTTCGTGGCAGGCGGTCTCGCACGTGGCGATGCCGTACTGGGCTATCTGGAGCAGGGCGCATCCGGCGCCCAGCTTGGAACGCTTTTCGCTGCAAGCAGCGAAAGCATCGCGCATGAGGCATTCAAGAAAGCCTTCGTACGTGCCTCTGCCCGCGATGCTGTGACATCGAACCAGATCGATGAGCGTTTCCCGGTGATCCCGGTGCGCGGGCTGAGCAATGCCGGAACGCGTCGCTTCATGGCGCATCAGGCAGCCACGCTTTCGCGCTTCACTTCCGGGGAGCTGAGCAAGGAAGAGGCACAGCTCGAAATCGAGCATTTCTGGGCCGGTGCCCTGCGTCGCGCCGTGATCGAGGGCGATGTGGAGGAAGGATCGGTCATGGCCGGTCAGTCCGTCGGCATGGTCAAGGCCATACGGCCCGTTGCCGAGATTCTGCACGATCTTGTCGAGCAGGCAGTTGACGCTCTGGTTGCAAGAGAGGCACGGACCGGGCATCTTCACGTCACAGAGACCGCAATCGGGTAATCATGCCAGAGAAGACGACAGACCGTATTCCGGGATGGCAGGGCGCCGAGAGCGCGCGTGGTCTTGGTGCCGAATTGCGCGCCAAACGCGAGGAGCTCGGCTGGGCACTGCCTGACGTGGCCGGATGGCTGCGTATTCGCGAGAGCTATCTTCAGGCCCTGGAGGAAGGCAATATGTCCGTCTTCCCGGGTTCGGCCTATGCGCTGGGCTTTTTGCGCAGCTACGCGCATGCACTCGGGATGGATCCCGATCAGGCGGTTGCCCGCTTTCGCCATGATACGCGCGGCGCGCTCGATCGGAAGCCGGAGCTGAGTTTTCCCGAACCCGTTTCGGAGCGGGGTGTCCCGGTCGGTTTATGGGTCGGTGCCGGGTTGGCTGTTCTGGTCGGAACCTATATCGGCTATTATCACTTTTTTGGTTCCGAACCGGCACCGACGCATCAGATGCCTTCCGTTGCCGAGATCATGCCGGGTGTGACACAGCACGGGACACCTTCGCCCCAGATTGCAGCCGTCATGCCCGATCGGGGTCTCGCGCCGTCGCCTCAGCCCACGGAGAAGGGCGATAGCACAACGACTGGCTCCCTTTCAGCGTCGTCGGCGAACCCCGCATCTGCAACCGGTCCCGCACAGGAAAATGCTACGCCTTCCGGCGCGGTATCGGCCGCCGCGCCACGCGTGTCTGCTCAGAACGTGCCTGCGGTGAACGGTCAGGTTGCAGGCGAACAGACAAATGCCGGACAGACTATGGCGCCGCAAGCCGGGGCAAGTAACCTCCAGGGCGCTGGTGCGTCGGGCAACATGGCGCCATCGCAACCCGGAATGCAGGGAGACGGAACTGCCGGTCAGGCAGGCGCCGGAGTGATGCCGTCTTCTGAAGCAACATCGGCGTCTTCATCCTCTGGCAATGTCGTTGCATCCAACATGATCGGTCTTCATGCTGCAGCCGATGCCTGGGTGTCGATCCGCGATAAGAATGGTGCGACGGTTTTCAGCCGCGTTCTCAAGGCGGGCGAAACCTGGCAGGGCTCGGACGATGCTGCGCCGTACCGTATGACTTTAGGGAATGCAGGAGGTCTTACGCTTAGCGCTGGTGATGTCACGACCGCCGCGCTGGGTCGTATCGGCGCGGTCCGCCGTAATCTTGTTGTCAGCGCTGCCGCCATTCGTAATGGCCAGCTCGGTCAGGAAGGCAGCAGCACAGTGGCTCCGCCAACAATGACCGCGCCAGCTTCAGCTTCATCTTCGGGAACGCCTGTGGCTTCTGGGACGCATGTCCCGGGATCTGATGTCACGCGTGCCGGGACGGGCTTGAAAAACGAGGTTGCGGCCCCAAAGCTTACGACACCGACGCGTCGCAACGGCCCTGCTGATACGGCATCGCATGAGTCGGAAACCGATCGTCTGAATGCACGCCAGCTGGAACGGACGGCACAACCGCAGTAAAGCCTCTGCCGGTACCGGTTGCTGTTGCAGCGATGCCGCAAGCGGTCGTGGCGGCAGAGCGTCGGTAACAGAGAAATTGAGGAACCCTGCCTGTTTCACATAAGACAGGTGGGGTTCATGAGAGACGGGCAGAGCATTTCGCGACAAAGCGGGATTTTCTGGCCAACATGATTTAGACACGGGTCGCATGACGGAACACTGTTCCCGCAGCACCCCGGCTGGGATGGCCTGTCGGCCAGAACCAGCCGAAATGGAGACGAGATTATGAGCGGATATCGCCCCTACCAGTATATCGAACGTCGCAAATCCCGTCAGATTCATGTTGGCAAGGTGGCTGTCGGTGGGGATGCGCCGGTATCGGTGCAGACCATGACCAACACGCTCACATCGGATGCCAAGGCGACCATCGAACAGATCCGGCTTTCGGAGATCGCCGGTGTGGATATCGTGCGCGTATCGTGCCCCGATGAAGAGAGCACCGCCGCCCTGGCAGAAATTGTGCGCGAAGTGAATGTGCCGATCGTTGCGGACATCCATTTCCATTACAAGCGCGCCATCGAGGCCGCAAAGGCCGGTGCAGCCTGCCTGCGCATCAACCCCGGCAATATCGGCAGTGCCGAGCGCGTGCGTGAAGTGGTGAATGCTGCGCGTGACTATGGCTGCTCGATCCGTATCGGTGTGAATGCAGGCTCGCTTGAGAAGCATCTGCTCGAAAAATACGGTGAGCCCAACCCCGATGCGCTGGTCGAGAGCGCGCTTGAGCACGCCAAGATCCTGCAGGATCATGATTTCCATGAATTCAAGATCAGCGTGAAAGCGTCTGACGTGTTCATGGCGGTTGCCGCTTATCAACAACTTGCCGAAGTCTGCGATCACCCGCTGCATATCGGTATTACAGAAGCCGGGTCAAAGCGCGCCGGTACCGTGAAGTCGTCGATCGGTCTGGGCAATCTGCTCTGGGCCGGTGTGGGTGACACCATGCGCGTATCGCTCTCTGCCCCTCCGGAAGAGGAAGTGCTGGTCGGCTGGGATATTCTCAAATCGCTCGGCCTGCGTCATCGCGGCGTCAAGATCATCTCCTGCCCGTCCTGTGCGCGACAGGGCTTTAATGTAGTCGAGACGGTGCAGACCCTCGAGGATCGCCTGCAGCACATCAAGACACCGCTTACGCTCTCCATTATCGGTTGCGTGGTGAATGGTCCCGGCGAGGCGCTGATGACCGATCTGGGCGTGACCGGAGGTGGCGCAGGCCGCCATATGGTTTACTCGGCCGGCAAGCAGGATCATCGCCTGAACGAAGGGCAGGATATGATCGAGCATATCGTCGACCTCGTGGAAGAGCGTGTGGCGAAGATCGAAGCCGAAAAGGCCGCGCAGGAAGAGGCCGAGAAGGCCGAGGCCGCGCTGGCAGGCGCCTGAACCATGAGCCAGTTGCAGCCGGTTCGCGGTACGCATGATCTGATCGGCGATACCGCGCGCCGCCACGCTCATGTCGTGGATACGGCGCGTGAGGTGACGCGTCGTTACGGGTACGAAGAGTGGTCGACGCCGATCTTCGAGGATACGCGGGTCTTCTCGCGTACGCTCGGCGATACTTCCGATGTCGTGACCAAGGAAATGTACACCTTCGAGGACCGAGGCGGCGACAGCCTGACCCTTCGTCCCGAAGGGACAGCGGCGATCTGCCGCGCTTTTGTGACCAATGGCCTGACGCAGACCCTGCCGCAGCGCGTGTTCTATAACGGGCCGATGTTCCGTTACGAGCGCCCGCAGAAAGGGCGTTTCCGGCAGTTCCATCAGATCGGGGCGGAGCTTCTGGGCGCCACCGATCCGCTGATGGACGCCGAAACCATTGCCATGGCGCATGCCATTCTCAAGGCACTCGGTCTGGGCGATGCGGTCACACTCGAGATCAACACGCTGGGCGATCCGGACAGCCGTCAGGCCTGGCGGGACGCTCTGGTGGCCTATTTCAAGGCTCATGAATCGTCTCTTTCTGATGAGAGCCGCGCCCGCCTGGAAGCCAATCCGCTGCGTATTCTCGACAGCAAGTCGCCGCAGGACCGGGCGTTGCTGGACGAAGCCCCTAAATTCGCGGCCTATCTGAACGAGACCTCCCATATTTTCTGGGACGATCTGCGTCGCAAGCTTGACCTGTTCGGCGTCGGCTTCGTCGAGAACCCGCATATCGTGCGCGGTCTCGATTACTACAGCCATACGGCCTTTGAATTCGTCACCGATCGCCTTGGCGCTCAGGGGACGGTTCTGGCTGGTGGTCGCTATGAAGGGCTTGTGGCTCAGATGGGTGGCCCGGCAACGCCAGCAATCGGCTGGGCGGGCGGTATCGAGCGTCTGGCGCTCCTTATCGATTCGGCCCCCATGCAGCCGCGCCCCGTGGCGGTGCTGCCTACCGGTGAGACAACGCTTGCGGCCGCAATCGAAGCGGCGCAGACCTTGCGCGGGGCTGGCTTCGCCGCCGAGATCGAAACACGTTCATCGCTCAAGAAGCGCATGGAGCGTGTTGTCAAATCCGGTGCTGCCCATATGGTGCTGGTAGGTGAAGACGAGCTGGCGCGTGGCGCTGTGACGGTGCGCGATCTGACAAAGCGCGAGCAGGTCGAGGTCGCAATCGGGTCTCTGGCGGAACATTTCCTGAAAGCTGTCTGATCGTGGCACTCGACGACAGGCTGGAGCGTATTGTCGCCCGGTCGGATGAATTGCAGGCGCTCATGTCGAGCGGTGAGATGCAGGGTGAGGATTTCGTGCGGGCATCGCGCGAATTTGCCGAGCTTGAGCCGGTCGTCACCTCGATCCTTGCTTATCGCCGCGCAGAGTCCGCCCACAAGGACGCGCTCGCCCTGCTCGACGATCCGGAGATGCGGGAGCTGGCCCAGGGCGAGATTGCCGAGATCGAGGGGCAACTCGAGGGGCTGCAACAGAAAGTCCGTCTTGCGCTCCTGCCACGGGACGAGGCGGATGAGCGCAGTGCCATTCTTGAAATTCGCCCGGCAGCGGGTGGAGACGAGGCAGCGCTTTTCGCTGCCGAGCTGTTTGGTGCCTATAAACGGTTCTCCGATCTTCATGGCTGGCGCTTCGAAGTCATGGAATATGACGAGAGCGATCTCTCTGGCCTGCGTGAGGGTGTTGCAACGATTTCGGGTCGATCCGTCTTCGCACGCCTGAAATACGAGTCCGGTGTGCATCGTGTGCAGCGCGTTCCCGCAACGGAAAGTCAGGGTCGTATCCACACCTCCACCGTGACCGTCGCGATCATGCCGGAGGCGGAAGAAGTCGATGTCGCAATCGATGAAGGCGATCTGCGTATCGACGTCTATCGTGCTTCCGGTGCCGGCGGGCAGCATGTGAACAAGACCGAGAGTGCCGTGCGCATCACCCACATGCCCAGCGGTATCGTGGTGGCGATGCAGGAAGAGAAAAGCCAGCACAAGAACAAGGCCAAAGCCATGAAGATCCTGCGTGCGCGTCTTTACGAGATGCAGCGCGCCCAGCTTCATGCCACGCGAGCGGCCGATCGCAAGTCACAGGTCGGGACGGGAGATCGCTCCGAACGGATCCGTACCTACAACTTTCCGCAGGGGCGTGTGACCGATCATCGTATCAACCTGACGCTGCACAAGATCGACCGCATCATGCTCGGTGAGTTCGATGAGATCATCGACGCCCTGACGCAGGAAGAGCAAACGGCGCTTCTCGCCGCCGAGGGGCTGAGCTAGAGCGCCGTCGCTTCTATCGATGAGTCTCTCAGCTTACCGGTGAAACGCAGATTTCCGCATGACCCGGGTGATGTCTGGCAACTTCCGGATCATTCGGATCGCGCAGGAAGAAATCGGTAAAGTCTTCATCGCCCAGCGCGAGGAGATGGTGGTTTTCAGGGTGGGTCAGGGTTCCCTGGCTGCTGACCTGATGCGTTTCTGCGCGGCCTTCCGCATTGATGACCGTGATCTGGCCGCACAAGGCATAGCTGTGTTTGACGCGACCGAGCGGGATCTCGATCTTTTTCGTAAGACTTGGCGTTTTGTCGTCGAGCCTGAAGGTGGCTGCAAGCGTGCCATCGATGTATAGACGCGAAACCTCTGACACCTCGATAGGGGCGCGATCGTCTGTCACGGTGAAACTCTCGGCAAGAGCGAACGAGGGGCTGGCACTGGTGATCAGGGCCAGCAGGGACATGATCTTTTTCATGCGCGTATCATAAGCCGTTTCAGGAGAAACAGGTGAGCGGTAATCCACCATCCCTCAGACAAGTGCTCGATGAAACCGCCGCCGCCCTTCAAGGCGCAGGGATCGATCAGGCGCGCATGGAAGCCCGCCGACTGCTCTGCTGGTCGCTGCGCTGCGATCACGCGGCCTTGCTGACGATGAACAGCTTCCCTGAAGAGGCACAAACGCGTCTGGTCGATGCGTTGTCACGTCGTTGCCTCAGAGAGCCGATGGCCCTGATTGAGGGCGAGACAGGGTTCTGGTCGCTGACTTTGGGTGTTTCGCAGGATACGCTCATTCCGCGTGGTGACAGCGAAACACTTATCGAAGTCCTGCTCGACCTTCGCCCCGACCGGAAATCGGTCGGTTCGGTTCTCGATCTCGGCACAGGAACGGGCTGTCTGCTTCTTGCTGCACTTGGCGAGTATGAAGAAGCTTTCGGTGTGGGCGTCGATCTCTCACCCGGGGCAGCACAGCTCGCACGGAACAATGCGCGTCGTAACGGGCTCGACGGACGCTCTGTCTTCATGGCCGGAAGCTGGTGCGATGCCCTGCGCGGTACATTCGACGTTGTTCTGAGCAATCCACCTTATATTCCAGCCGACGATATCGCCGGGCTCATGCCCGAGGTGCGCGACCACGAACCTGCGCGCGCGCTTGTCGGTGGCATGGACGGGCTCGACGCCTATCGTCTCATTCTTGGGCAGATGAGCCGCTGTCTGGCGCCCGGGGGCGTGCTCGTTCTGGAGATCGGGCAGGGACAGGAGCGGGATGTGGAAAGGCTTGCCATTGCACAGGGGTTGATTCTGCGTGAAGCGCGTGCCGATCTTGGCGGTATTATCAGAGCTTTGAGCTTCGAATGGCAGAGCGGGTATTCGCCGGACATTACGTGAAAAACCATTGGCAGGCCGCAGTAAACTTGCTAGTTTCACAGGATCGGTCTGTTGGTGTTGCCGGTGAATGCACTGGCGAAACAAACCGTCTTCCGCAATTTCGCAGTGATCTTCGTGATCGGGCTGGGCGGAGTAGTGGCCTGATCTCGTTATCCGGCCAGCAAGAGACAAACCAAGGGTCATTCATTCCCTGCAATCGCTCCGCTTCTGTCGTTGACGGATCGGGATTGCGAATACGAAAGTGCTACGCGGATCCATGAACATGAAACGTATGAGAAGCCGTCACCATCGTCCGAGCGGTGGCGGGTCGCGTCACGCAAGCGGTCAGACCCCACTGAACCGTAATCACGTGTTCGACAGTAATGGTCCTGACATGCGTGTACGTGGTACAGCCCAGCAGCTTTTCGAGAAATATCTCCAGCTGGGCCGCGATGCGACGGGAACGGGCGATCGTATTCTTGCCGAAGCCTATTTCCAGCATGCAGAGCATTATTTCCGCATCCTCAATGCCATGACGCAGGCGGCTCAGCAAAGCCAGATGGAGCGTCAGGAGCGCCATCAGCAGCGTGTCCGTGCGCAGCAGGACCATGAAGACCGCCGTCAGGGTGACGATAACGGTTCAGAGTCCGAAAGCGAGGAAACGGTCGAAGAAACAGCCGAGTAAGATCAGAACAGGCCCTTGAACCGCGCGGGCAGGGGCCATAACCGGTCGCCCGATAGCGAGAGATCGACAGGGTAGGGGTCATTGAGCCTTCCCTGTCCTTCCGACACGATTCGTGCGCGCCAGCGCGATAAGGCTGTATCCTCCGCAAGCAGGGACGACGGCTCTTCTGGCAGTCCGGCCATGCTGGCCAGCATGGCACGCCATGACTGGTCGTCCATGCGTTGATGCTGACCGGCCTGATCGCTGCACCATGGCTGCGACCGCGTGCGTTGCAGCCGCTTCAAGCCCATATCGACATCGCAATATCTGAGATGAAACAGCATCAGTGCCGGATCGGGGCTGGGCGCAAGATCCTGTACGCTATGGAAACCCGGTGACCAGATTACGGGCTTTCTGATCAGGCATGGTTTACACATCGCTGCGGAAAAACGCAGGGAGGATCTCTGTCGTGTTAGTGCTGCTCCGAAATTGGCGGGTTTTTCGCGGTCTTCGTGATGGAGAAGGTCGAAGCCCGTTGCGGTAAGGCAGGGCAGGTCGCGTGCTGTGGCAAGAGCGGTGAGCGATGTAAAGCAGGCGGGATCGGCTACGACAATTTCGTCGACATCGCTATAGAGTACGGTATCGTACCATTCCAGCAGACCGGCACAGATGGCGCTTATTGCGCGCGCGCGCTGTGCGTCGTCCTGCGGTGAACGTGGGATACGCAAACGATTGCATTTCAGGCGGTCGGTCGATCCATCGTCAGATCCGTGATCGATCACGTAGCAATGCTCCGCGCCGATGGTACGGCTGTGATGGCGCAGCCAGACCGGCAGGAAAACCGGTTCGTCATACACCATCGTGACCGCGGCAAGGGGCGCTTTCATGAGCGTCACTTAGGCAGTTCGTATCGAAATGTCTATCGGGAGATTACCGGTCGGATGGTAGCGGCGGACGGATTTGAACCGCCGACCAAGGGATTATGATTCCCCTGCTCTACCGCTGAGCTACGCCGCCATCGCGACCGGTGGGCGTGGAATTAAAAGGGTTGGGCGCATGTGTCAACACTCCATGAAGAGGTTTTTGCGCCTAACGTGTTTTTGCACCGCTCGCAGTCTGTGGCATGGTGCGAAAGGTCTGTACCTCATGGTGCCGGGAGGCGTGTCCGGCGCTCCTCATCCCTCTTCAGGATCTGGATATCCGTTTTGAAACAACAGTTTCTGAGTTCTCTTTTCGCTTTGCGTTCCTATTTCGACTGGCTGCCTGCGCAGCTGGTCTCCATTCTCATGCTCGTTGTGCTGGCAACTGTCGCTTTTTATGCGAGCAAGCTGGTTTCAGTCATTATCCTGCGCATATTCGGCAATCGTGAGGATGCCGTTTTGCGCAAGATCATTCTTGCCATGCGTCGGCCAGTGCGCGTGATGGTCGTGCTTGCCGTTCTTCTTTCTGCACTGCCTGCAGCCTCGGGGTTCACCTGGGAAACGACGCAGCTGTTGCAGAAACTGCTCTTGTTCATTGGTATCCTGATGGTGGGGTATGCCGTGATCGTGGCCTTCCGGATCATGACGGAGGCCTATCTTCAGCGCATTACGGCACGCGATCATGTCGATGACATCATGATACGCACCCATCAGACGCAGATCAGGGTATTGCGCCGTCTGATAGAAATTCTGGTCGGTATCGTGACCGTTGCTGCGGCGCTCATGACATTCGATTCAGTGCGGCAATATGGCGTTTCGCTTTTCGCTTCTGCCGGTGCGGCGTCTCTTATCGTCGGTCTGTCGGCACGTGGTCTGCTCACCAATCTGCTGGCAGGGGTCCAGATTGCCATTACGCAGCCGATCCGTATGGAAGACCTGATTATCATCAACGGAGACTGGGCCTGGGTTGAGGAAATTACCTCGACCTATGTGGTTCTGCGCGTCTGGGACTGGAGGCGCCATATCGTGCCGATTTCCTATTTTCTGGAGAACCGGTTCGAAAACTGGACGCATAATTCCGCAGCCATAATAGGCGTCGTTTTCCTGTATGTGGATTACGAAGCGCCTATCGAAACGATCCGCGGTTTCCTGAACGAAATCATCAAGACCTGCCCACTCTGGGACGGCAAGGTGTTCGACTGTCAGGTTGCTGATTGCGATGCTCAGACGCTCAAGATCCGTATCATCGCCAGTGCGCGCAATGCGCTCCAGAGCTGGGATCTGCGCTGCGACATTCGTGAGAAAATCATTCTGCGCATGAGAGCGGAATGTCCTGAAGCCCTGCCGCGTTCGCGTTTTGCGGTGGTGCCCCCGCGTCCCGGCGAGGAGGCCTGGCCGAGCGCCGAGGCAATCTCACCCCCCATAGATCGGCCTCCACCGGGTTCCTATATGGGGCCGGGCAGCCTCACGCCCCGCGGAGGCGCTGACCTCTGAGCAGCCGTTTATGCCTGAAAGCCTTGCCGAGGGTTTTGACGCGCTGCCAGTAAAGTTCGAAAATGGTCATCAAAGTGTCTCCTGCATGTGCAGGAATACGTTAAACGCGGCAGAGATGTGGCAATTATTTCATGTAACGGTCATGTTTTGGTGAGCGTCTCCGCTTTGACCAGCCCGGGCTTGCCCGCGCCCTGCCGTCGGTGGGCGTAAATCCAGAGAAGGAACCCGATTTGACGACCTATATTGTAGCTTATGAGCGCCTTGCCGGACAGTCTTACGAGGCCCTTGAAGAGAAGCTTGCGGGCTTCAGTGAGGGCTTTCACGAGATCGATAATTTCTGGATTATCTCGTCAAATCTCATTATCTCCGATCTGCGCGATGTTCTGTCGCGCCTGCTACCTGAGGGTGCCAAACTGATGGTGATGAAATATGTGCCCCATAACAGCATGGAGATGGGGGCAGCCGCATGGCACGGCTTTGCCCTGTCGCAGGAAGACTGGCTGAGCAAGCGCCTCTAACGGCGCATCCGGCGCCTTTGGCGTTCGAACACCCCCAGCCTTGCCTGTAGGCCGGGGGTGTTTCGTTCAGTGTTGTGACGCGCTGTCACCCTGTGTGCTGAGATAGCGGGCATAGAGTGCCCCGATGGCTGCTGAAGCCAGCCGTGCTGTCGCATCGTCTGCGCGGCTGGTCAGGAGCACGGGCACCTTTGCGCCCATAACGATGCCCGATGTGGCGGCTTTGCCCAGGAAGGCAAGGCTTTTGACGAGGATATTGCCCGATTCAAGGTCTGGAGCGACCAGAATCTGGGCTCGTCCGGCCACTGGCGATGCGACATTCTTGATCCGGGCCGAGTCCTGGCTCACCGCCACATCCATTGCGAGCGGCCCATCGAGCACACCGCCGGTGATTTCGTGCCGGTCCGCCATCTTGCACAGGGCCGCAGCATCGAGCGTACCCTGTATCTTGATATTGATCGTCTCGACAGCAGAGAGAAGTGCAACGCGCGGCTCGCCCAGACCGAGCGCGTGGTGCAGATCGATCGCATTCTGAACGATATCGCGCTTCGTGATCAGATCCGGGGCGATATTGATGGCGGCGTCCGAAACGAGAAGCAGGTCCGGATAATCGGGGACGTTGATGCAGAAAACGTGGCTCATGCGCCGTCTGGTACGCAGACCGCTTTCCTGCTTGATCACCCCGGCCATGAAGGTATCCGTATGCAGGCTACCCTTTGTCAGACCCTTCACTTCACCTTCGTGCACGAGCGCGACGGCCCGTCTGACGGCCTCAGCAGGCGTCGCGGCCTGCTCGATGCGCAGGCCTGCAATATCGTATCCGCCTTCGAGGGCGACCTTCTCGATTTCCTGCCTGTCTCCCACAAGGACTGGTACGATAATTCCATGGCGCGCTGCTTCTACCGCACCACCGAGGGCATGGGTGCTGCATGGCCAGACGATAGCGTAGGGCACGGGACCCAGAGTGGCGGCCTTGGCGACAAGCGCGCGCATAAGTGCGTGGCTGTCCGGAAATGCCGTTGAGAGGGAATCGGCAGGAAGGGGGGTCTTGTTCTGGATCGGAGACATGGGCGCGATCTACTCCTCGGGCGCTGGCCATGCAGCCTGTCCGTCCTGCGCGGCAAGAGGCCTTTGCAGAGGGCAGGATGCAGATGCTGCCTCCCGGGGCGGCGATGAGTCGTCTGATCGTTACCCTTGAGTTGCGTGACGTAACGGCCCCGTCGCCTCGGAGGCTGTCTGCCACATTATCTCATCCCTGTCTGTCTGGCTTGCGGCATTAAGTCACAGAGCCGTGGGGAGGCCGCTTTCGTGCAGAAAGGCAGCACTGTGCTGTGATGACGGCTGTGTCCGGTCAGGAAGGTGAGGAAGCGTGTTCAGCGTTGCACGACCATGCGGCGGCCCAGCCCCAGAGCGCGATTGCAACAGGGGCCGAAGAGGTGATCGGGCCGTATGCGGAAGGTCGGTCTTTTAGCGCTGATGGTCCAGCGAACTCGTTGCGTGGCCGTGACGCTGATGCGTGATCACGGCTTGCCTGATGAAGATATAGAGCAAACCGGCAGCGAAAAGAGCCTCTCCGCCGACGTCGAGCGCGTCGGACAGGGCTGCAACGCCGGGAATCCCGAACGTCGTCAGAGCGGTGGAAGCGGTCCATAAACCCAATGCGGCGATGATGAGAATCGTGTTTTTGAACATAGGAACCCGCTTACAAATAGTTATTATTTTTGAAAGATACCCTTCGTGAATTTAACGATCTTTAACACCGGCAATGCAAGATATTTTTTGTTACGAAAAGAATTCATCTCATGTTGGAACCTTTGCGTTGTAAGGGTTCACGATGGGGAATTGCTCCGTCTAGGCACCAGATTCCGTATTGCTGCCCACCAATCGAACCTACCGTAAGATTTTGCACTCTGCGTCTATGTATGTGTGAACGCGTAATGTGTGACGCGCTATTGACGGTCATCGACCGGGTTTCATTACCCGGTATTGAGGGGGGGTATCTCTTCTGTAAGAGGTAATCGCGGAATTCCGGGTGAGTGAGCCTGATTTTTGTCGCGCTCTGTAGGGGGAGGAAACTTCTGCTGCGCGTGCCGCAGGAGACAGTCATTCGATTTTTCCGGCTCTGCCCTGCAATCCATCCGAGGTCAGGAATTTGGTTGCCGGAAATGATCTGTATCTTGCTGGGAGCAGCTTTTATCTGGAGCCGCCTCGCGCAGTACGAAGCGGGAGGGCTCGCCGTTTCTGGTCGGCCGTCTGTCGTAGCCAATCGGTGTGGTGTTATCCAGCCGGAGAGTCTGAGTGGCATAGCCGGTCTGGAGGATTTGCTGACACATGAGAATCTGACCCGGGGAACGCCTGACCAGGGGAGCGTCTGAACAGAGCGTCCTCAACGGGGTGTTCTGACAGATGGTGCGCCACATGCCATTCGCCCGGCCGGATTGCTTCTGCATGACACCTGCGCATGGCGCATGCTCGCCGCAGCGGATGCAGAACCGGAAAATCGTGTCTGCTTAATATGATTTTACTATGGGAAATTCGCGGACCGGATGGTGGGCGCAACAGGGATTGAACCTGTGACCCCTACCATGTCAAGGTAGTGCTCTACCGCTGAGCTATGCGCCCATCCGGTCCGTGAGCGGCGTTTTAGCGGGCGTTGACGAGGCTGGCAAGATGGGTTTTCTAAAAAAATCACCAAAGCGGAAAAAAAATGTCTTACGGCGCTACAGTGGAGCCAGAGCCCTGTCTTTCCACAGCTTTTTGTCTTCATGATGTGGCAGAGGCCGCCGGGCCGCTCATACTTGCATCGCCTCATTCCGGCCGCGCATATCCGGAACGCTTTCTCCAGCAGTCCCGTCTCGATCTGAAGGCGCTGAGACGCAGTGAGGATGCCTATGTCGATCGTCTTTTCGATCATGCGGTCGATGTCGGGGTGCCTCTGCTTTGCGCGCGTTTTCCCCGCGCTTATTGCGATGTAAACCGTTTCGCCTGGGAGCTGGATCCGAACATGTTTCGTGACCGTCTGCCTGAAGGGTGCCTTACCAACACGGCCAAGGTGCGCAGCGGGCTCGGGATGATGGCACGTATCGCCGGTCCTGGCCGGGGGATCTATCGCCATCAGCTTGCCGTGTCCGAGGCCCGGGAGCGTATTGCGACATGCTGGCTGCCCTATCATGAGGCGCTTGAAGCCATGATCGCACATTGCAAGGCCCGTTTCGGTGTCTGCGTGCTTCTCGACCTGCATTCGATGCCGACCATTCCCCATCTGCGTTTGCCGGATATCGTGCTTGGCGATCTGCACGGCGCGAGCTGTGCACCGGAAATTGTCGACGGGCTTGCAAGGCTGTTTTCCGGATCCGGATTTTCGGTTGGCCGTAACCACCCTTATGCGGGTGGGTACATCACGTCGCGCTATGGTGCGCCCATGGAGGACGTTCATGTGGTCCAGATCGAAATCAATCGGGGGCTTTACCTTGACGAGGCCGCCATCATGCCATCGCCTGGTTTTGCGCGGCTAGAGGCCTGCATTTCCGGGCTGCTGCCGGATCTCATCGCGCTTGCAAAGCGGCTTGTTCCAGCCCATGTGATGATCTCGAAGACGATGTGATTTTCGCGGTCTCCTGCGATCAACTCCGCCTGATTCCGGGCTGCGAGGGCTCGCAAGATGCCGTATTTATGTGGTTGAAAAGACGTCACGTTCGCCTGTCGGCGCAAGCCGGGGAGTGAGCGCGCCTGTGTCACCAGACTGGAAGAACCGCCTCATGTCCCAGACCTGCCAAGAAAGACCGGATATCGTCCTGATCGGCGCCGGCGTCATGAGCGCGAGCTTTGCGGCGCTCATACGATCGCTGGATCCTTCCTTGTCCATCACGATGTTCGAATCGCTCGAATCCTGCGCGAAGGAGAGTTCCGAGGCATGGAATAACGCCGGCACGGGACATGCGGCCTATTGCGAGCTGAACTACACGTCCCGACGCAAGGATGGCAGCATCGATATTGCCAAGGCGCTGGACGTCAATACGGAGTTCGATCTGTCGCGTCAGCTCTGGGCGCATCTGGTCACGGCAGGATGGATTGACGACCCGGCGGCATTCATACGGCGCTGCCCCCATATGAGCTTTGTGCAGGGTGAGGAGAACGTCGCGTTCCTGCGCGCCCGCTACGATGCCATGGTGCGCCATCACTGCTTTGACACCATGAGCTATTCCGAAGACCCGTCCGTGATCGCACAATGGGCGCCGCTCATGATGGCGCGTCGTCGACCGGGTGTGCCCGTTGCAGCGACGCGGGTCGAGCAGGGTACGGATGTCGATTTCGGGACACTGACGCGCAAGCTGTTTGCAAGACTCCGCCAGGAGAGCGGCGTTGCGCTGCATTATCGTCACAAGGTCACGGCACTCGACCGCGAGCCTGGCGGTCGCTGGCGCGTGAGTGTGCTGAACCGTGAGACGGGTGAGGCCAAGACCGTTTCGGCCGGATTTGTGTTCGTGGGGGCGGGTGGTGCTGCGCTCGATCTGCTGAAAAGCGCGGACCTGCCTGAGGCGCATGGCTATGCAGGCTTCCCGGTCAGTGGCCTCTTTCTCCATGCCGACAACCTCGATCTGTGCCAGCGCCATACGGCAAAGGTTTATGGCAAGGCTGCGGTGGGTTCGCCCCCGATGTCTGTGCCTCATCTCGATACGCGCATTATCGGTGGGCGGCCTTATCTTCTTTTCGGTCCTTATGCAGGGTTTACGACCAAATTCCTGAAATCCGGCCGGTGGAGCGATCTTCCGCGCTCGATCACGACAGATAATGCGAAGGCAATGTTCGACGTGATGGTCGATAACCGCGATCTGGTGCGTTACCTGATCGGACAGGTCATGCAGAAGCCTTCGGCACGGTTCAGGGCGCTTCAGGAATTTTACCCCTCCGCCCGCTCTCATGACTGGCGTGTCGCGGTTGCCGGCCAGCGTGTTCAGATCATCAAGACGGAAAACGGGCGTGGAACGCTGAAATTCGGGACAGAGGTTCTGAGCACAAAGGACCATAGTCTGGCCGCCGTGCTCGGTGCATCACCCGGCGCGTCGATTGCAGCATCCGTTGCGCTCAAGGTGGTGCAACAGAATTTTGCCGATCGTCTGCCTGAATGGAGCGAGCGTCTTCGCACCATTATCCCGAGTTACGGTCTCGATCTGCGCAGTGACGAAGCCGCATGTCGTACGATCCGTGCCGACACGGGTGCGAAACTCAAGATCTGATCTGCCCAGCGGATGAGGGGCGGCCAGGATTACAGAATGCGTGAAGCGCGACAGCGGACACGGTGGAAACCGTCATTGGCCTGAGGGTACCTGAGCTGCGTTACCGATCGCGGTTATCTGACTGCATGTTTCTCGCATCGGACCGTGCGCGAGTGAATTGATTCGGCAAGCTGGGCCGTCCGCGCGGATCAGGTGGCCGGTGCTGCAATATCCCCCGTTGTCGTGCGGATTGGCAAAAGCGGTTTGGGGCAACTATCGAGGAGATCCCGTTGCCGGTCATGATGACGCCGGGCAAGCGCCAGGCTCCACTGTAATTGTCTCTGGGGGGCACCCCCACGCCTCTTTACGGCCCCGGCGGGATCAATGATCATGAGCTTTCGTGCGCGGCTGACTAACGCGAGCCGGATGCAGACGCTCCGTTTCACATTTATACCACTCACCTGCGCTGGACTGGATTTGGGGACGAAATCCGCCCTCTCAGGCTGGCGCGGTGGCGTCCAGCCAGGATTGCAGCGTATAGGCGGCAGCCATTTTATCCACGACCTCGGCACGTCTTTTGCGTGTCATGTCCGCTTCCTGAATCAGGAAGCGATTGACCGCGCTGGATGACAGGCGCTCATCCCAGCAGCAGGCAGGCAGATCCAGACGGTTGGAGAGTTCCGTCATCCAGTCCTGTGCGGAGCGGGCTGCGGGACCGAACGAGCCGTCGAGAGAGAGCGGCAATCCGCAGATCAGGCCACCGATCCCCTCCTTTCTGACAATGCGCCCGATTTCATCAGCTGTTTCGCCGAATTTGCGGCGCTTCAGGCTCAGATAGGGTGAGGCGAGCATGAGCGTGACGTCGCTTAGAGCGAGGCCGATCGTTTTCTGACCGGGGTCGAGGCCGAGCAGCCGCAAGCCGGAGGGAAGGGCGTCGCGCAGGGCGTATGGATTGAACAGAGTCATGGGAAAGCGTTATGATCTCGCGAAATTCTGGACCTTCGGGATTATCCGCTCACTTTCAGGAAAGTCGATCCTTTATGTCGTTGGAAACGCGCACGGTCAGGCGCATAGCAAAACTGGCCAGAATTGGCCTGAGTGACCAGGAATGCGAGGCCATGCGCCAGGAGCTCAGTGGTATTCTGGGCTGGGTGGAGCAGCTGAACGAGGTCGATATCAGCGACGTGCCGCCCATGATCGGTACGGGACTGGCCACGCCGCGCCTGCGTGACGATGTGGTGACCGACGGCGACAAGCGTGATGCCGTTCTGTCAAACGCACCCGACCGTGTCGGTCCTTATTTCACTGTGCCCAAGGTTGTTGAGTAATGCATGATCTGACCCTCGCCTCAGCGCGAAAGGCCCTCAGGGAGCGCCGTCTGTCGGCCGTCGAACTGACCGATCATTTCCTTGCGGCTATCGGCAGGCTCGACAGCGAGATCAACAGCTTCGTGACGGTTACGGCGGATCAGGCCCGCGCCTCGGCCCGCGCTGCAGATGCCCTGCTGGCGACCGGCGAAGCCCCCGCTCTGTGCGGGCTGCCTCTGGGCATCAAGGATCTGTTCTGCACCAATGGTGTGCGCACCACAGCGTCGAGCAATATCCTGCGCAACTTCGTGCCGCCTTATGAGAGCACGGTGACGTCCAATCTGTTGGCCGATGGGGCGATTTTCCTCGGCAAGACCAATCTCGACGAATTCGCAATGGGCTCGACCAACATGACGTCGGCGTTCGGAGCGGTGACAAACCCGTGGCGTCGCAACGGCTCGGACGTCAAGCTCGTGCCCGGTGGCTCTTCGGGCGGATCCGCTGCGGCTGTAGCCGCCGGTCTGGCGCTCGGAACGACTGGTACCGACACCGGAGGCTCCATCCGTCAGCCTGCTGCCTTCTGCGGTATTACCGGCATCAAGCCGACCTATGGGCGTTGTTCGCGCTTTGGCACCATTGCCTTTGCAAGCTCGCTCGATCAGGCAGGGCCGATGGCGCGCACGATGGAAGATTGCGCGATCCTGCTTGAATCCATGGCAAGCTTCGACGCGAAGGACAGCACCTCTGTCGATCGTCCGGTGCCACGCTATGAGGAGTCTCTGGAGCGCGGCGTGAAGGGGCTGAAAGTGGGTATTCCCCGCGAGTATCGCCCCGATACCCTGCCTGCCGATATTGCTGCCTTGTGGGATCAGGGTATCGCCTGGCTGCGCGATGCCGGCGCGGAAATTGTCGATGTATCGCTGCCTCACACGAAATACGGCTTGCCGACCTATTATATCGTGGCGCTGGCCGAGGCATCGTCCAACCTTGCACGGTATGATGGTGTGCGTTTCGGTGAGCGCGTCGAAGCGCCGACTCTCGATGAACTCTATGAAGCGACGCGTCATGCCGGGTTCGGTGAGGAAGTGCGTCGCCGCATCATGATGGGCACCTATGTGCTCTCTTCGGGCTATTACGATGCCTATTATCTGCGTGCGCAGAAGGTACGTACGCTGATCCAGCGCGACTTCCTTAATGCGTTCGAGAACGTGGACGTGCTGTTGACGCCGACTGCACCTTCTGCGGCGTTTGCCCAGTCGGAGCGTCCCACCGATCCGGTGCAGATCTATCTGAACGATATCTTCACCGTGCCGGCCAGCATGGCGGGCGTACCGGCGCTTTCCCTGCCTGCGGGGCTCGACCATGACGGTCTGCCGCTCGGCCTGCAGCTGATCGGCCGCTATTTCGAGGAAGAGACGCTGTTCGCCGCAGGACGCGTTATGGAAAAGGCAGCAGGCTTTACGCACAGGCCTGCCCTGCATGCGGGAGCGATCGCATGAGCAGCTATCGTATCGAAGGCACAACGGGTGCCTGGGAAATCGTTGTAGGTCTTGAAGTCCACGCGCAGGTCATCAGCAACGCCAAGCTGTTTTCAGGCGCTTCAGCCTCGTACGGTGGTGAGCCGAATACGCATGTGAGCCTGATCGACGCTGGCTTCCCCGGCATGCTGCCGGTTCTCAACCGCGAATGCGTGGCGCAGGCGGTGCGCACGGGTCTGGGCCTTAACGCACAGATCAATCTGATGAGCCGGTTCGATCGCAAGAATTATTTCTATGCCGATCTTCCTCAGGGATATCAGATCAGCCAGTTCGCTCATCCCATCGTCGGTGAGGGTAAGGTCGAGATCGAGCTGGCCGATGGCACTGTGCGCCATATCGGTGTTACGCGTCTGCATCTTGAGCAGGATGCGGGCAAGTCGATGCACGATCAGGATCCCACCCGTTCCTTCATCGACCTGAATCGTTCCGGCGTTGCGTTGATGGAAATCGTAAGCGAGCCCGATATCCGCTCGCCCGAAGAGGCTGGCGCCTATCTGCGCAAACTGCGTCAGATCCTGCGCTATCTCGGTACCTGTGACGGAAACATGGAAGAAGGCTCGATGCGTGCCGACGTGAACGTTTCGGTGCGCAAGGCGGGTGAAGAGTATCGCACGCGTTGCGAAATCAAGAACGTCAACTCGATCCGCTATGTCATGCAGGCTATCGAGATCGAGGCACAGCGTCAGGTCGAGATCTGGGAGTCCGGCGGTACGGTCGATCAGGAAACGCGTCTTCTCGATCATGTTCGCGGCGAAACGCGCTCACTGCGTTCGAAGGAAGATGCGCATGACTATCGCTACTTCCCCGATCCCGATCTGCTGCCGCTTCTGATCGAACAGGACTGGGTTGATGGTCTCAAGGCTGCCTTGCCGGAACTCCCCGAAGCCAAGCGCGAGCGTCTGGAAAAGACCTACGGCGTTTCGCGCTATGAATCGGGTGTGCTTGCAGCTGAGCAGGCTATTGCCGATTTCTATGAAACGGTCGCACAGGGCAGCGATGCCCGTCTTGCCGTGAACTGGATGCTTGGTGACTTCTTCGGTGCCCTGAACCGCACCGGTGCGAGCATCGAGACAAGCCCCGTCAAGGCTGACGGCTTGCGTGAGCTTCTGGCGCTGATTTCCGATTCGACAATCAACGGCAAAATCGCGAAGGAAGTGCTCGAAGACATGTTCGAGACCGGTGAATCGGCCTCGGCGATCGTGGAGCGCAAGGGATTGCGGCAGGTGACCGACACGGGCGCCATCGAAGCCGAGATTCGGGGCATTCTTCAGACCCACGCGGACAAGCTTGCCGAATACAAGAGCGGCAAGGACAAGCTGTTCGGGTTCTTTGTGGGGCAGACCATGAAGGCCATGAAAGGCAAGGCCAATCCTGCCATGGTCAACGAGTTGCTGCAGAAACTTCTGGCAGAGTAAAAATCTGCACGAGGGGGGTTTGACGCAAGCCGCAAATCCCCCTAGAAGCAGTTCTGCAAACGCCGTGAAAACTGCGTCCCTCTAGGCGGAGGGGTGGCCGAGAGGCTGAAGGCGGCGGTTTGCTAAACCGTTGTACGGTGTCAAGCCGTACCGTGGGTTCGAATCCCATCCCCTCCGCCATTTTTCCCGTCTATCCTATTGTCTGTCGTGCATTGTTGGGTGTTGATATGCCCAAACGTTGATGGCCAGAATTCCTTTCGATCGTGCTGTTAGTTGCGCGTGTGTCGGGATACACTCATCCTTGCGACAATCATTGAATGATCACACAATGGGCAGACACTTCTCCGAGCATGACCTTGCGTTTTCGGGAGCGTCTTGACTATCCGGGATGACTGGTTTTCTGCGGCTTTATATCCAGTGCCTGACGGATTTAAATTTGCGTCGAATGTGATCATCAAGCAAGCAATCAGAAAATACTTAAAATATCTCCTGTAGCAGCGGGATTATTTTCATAAGTCCGCAGCTATCGTCTCCTGTGGCAGCCATAGGATTGTCGGGAAAGACGCGGTGCGAGCGCTAGTTAT
Organism: Asaia lannensis NBRC 102526; assembly: GCF_024054035.1. GTDB lineage: Bacteria > Pseudomonadota > Alphaproteobacteria > Acetobacterales > Acetobacteraceae > Asaia > Asaia lannensis. Next base: position 181,759 of record NZ_JAMXQU010000003.1, on the reverse strand, counting down.
CATCCTAAACGTTTTGCCGCGAGGCGAGGCACGTCAGCCGTATCACTGACGAAATCAGGATATCGCCCGGCCGCGAATGCTTTCGTTAATCATGGAAAGCATTCTTTTTGGTATTACCTATCTATTTACAATATACTTCTTTTTGATTGAAGCAGGCCTTGGTTAGCTGGCTGAGCCAATCGGATCGACAAGGCGTTTTTTGCAAACATGATGCATATCGTGAGAGCAGGGCTTCGTGCCTGATCTGGATATCGCAGCAATCCAGAAGCTTGTTCGCAGAGACGCTGCCTTAGCCATGGGCTATCGAGAGGATAGAACTCATAGAACGGATTTTGGGGGGTATGGAGGTCCGGGCGGGAATCGAACCCACGTACGCGGATTTGCAGTCCGCTGCATCACCATTCTGCCACCGGACCGGCTGGTGTGTGGGCTATATCTCTTTCTATGGCCTCGGGGTCAAGTGGGGAACTGCGTCAAAATTCAGAAATAAGAAGAAATTTCGCGCTGGCGGTAAATATGGCATAGGGACTTCAAGGGACGTCTGAAACCGGTCCCATAAAGAAAAGCCATCATGTCTTCGCAGCGCCGTCGTCATTCGAAAGGGCATCCATGAAATCGGATCACATCAAAACCTATACTTCTTTCAGTGTGGGTCTGATCGTCCTTCTGAAAAGTACGACTGTTCTTGCTCAGACATATGACGGGAAGGGATCTCCTGAGTTCATCCCCCACACCCTGCAAGAAGCTTTGGCAACGGCTTATCTGACCAACCCCACGCTTCAGCAGGAGCGGGCAAAGCTGCGTGCCGTTGATGAGCAGGTCCCCTCAGCGCTCGCTGGTTGGCGCCCGCAGATCCAGGGACAAGCTGCGCTGACCTATTATAAGGGTATAAATGCCTATGGCGCGCAGGGGCCGGAACCGGGATCGAATTTCGGTACTCCTGCCTATAGCCGCTCTTACTCCACGCCTGGGTATCAGGGTGGTGTAACGATCAACGAGAATCTCTACACAGGTGGCAAGACGACGGCTCAGACGCATCAGGCTGTCAATGCTGTCATGGCAGAGCGTGCTCAGCTCATCGAGACTGAACAACAGGTCTTCACCGATGTCGTCAACGCGTATCTCGGCGTTGTGCGAAGCGAGCAGCTTTTGCAGATCAATATGAATAACGAACATGTTCTGGAAGAACAGCTCAAGGCAACGCAGGACCGATTCCAGCAGGGGGAAATCACCCGAACGGACGTCGCGCAGGCGCAGGCAGCTCTGGCCAGCGCCAAAGCCGCACGACAGCAGGGTGAGGGCACGTTGCGTGCTGCACAGGCAACCTATTTGCAGGTTGTCGGGGTGCCTCCAGCTCCGAACCTTGTGGCTCCTCAGCCTTTGGCCCTGCCGGTAAAAGCAGAGAAAGATGCGGTGGCGGAGGCGATGCGGAATAACCCGTCCATCATCAGCGCGCTGTTCACCGAAGCTCAGCAGAAAGACAATTTTTCTGTACAGATCGCGGCAATTCTTCCCAAAATTTCCGCCACCCTCGGTTATTCCTACATCAAGAACCAGGGTTACGGTAAAATGGTGACGGATAACAAATACGGCATGATCAATTTCAATGTGCCGATCTATCAGGGTGGTTCTGAATACGCCGCTGTTCGTCAGGCCCGTCAGCAATATCTTGCTGCAAGGCGTGGCACTGATATTGCCCGTCGATCGGCAGCCCAGACGGCATCGGCAAACTGGCAGCAACTCCGCTCCTATAACGATTCGATTACCAGCAACCGCACCGCTATCGCAGCCAACGTGATCGCACTCGACGGTGTCGAACGTCAGGCCATTGTTGGAACGAGCTCCACACTTGAAGTTCTCCAGCAGCAGCAGACCCTGCTCCAGGCCCAGACAGCCCTGGTGCAGAATCTGAGTGGCCTCGTTCAGGCCTCCTATGCGGTCGCTGCGGCCATGGGGCGTCTGACAGCCGCCGATCTGAAGCTCGATGTGCCGCTATATGACGAGAAAGCCTATTACAAAGCGGTCAAAGACCGTCTGTGGGGGATCAACGATTACGCGGTCAACCAGCCCGGTCGCTGATTGTTGTGCGCGCGCCGGGTTCTAGGGATGGCGGATCCGAGCCCCGCTTGCCGAACCGGCGCATTTCTGTCTGGCCCTGAGCGATCCTGCCGGTTCGCTCACACCAGTTCTCTAGGTTTGCGGACAGGCCGGGCATTCCTGTCGATGTTTCGCGATGAAGCAGGATTTGGCGGCGCTCACCGGAAACGGTAAAGGAAGCCAAAGACAGACAGATCCATGCCGTGGGCCATTTCATGCCGTGGCATGACAAGACAGGTGACAGGAAGACGATGCTCGAAAAGACCTTCGACCCCGCGGCATGTGAAACCCGCCTTTACGCCCAGTGGGAGGCAGCCGGTCTTTTTGCAGCCCATCCTGAAAAGGGCGGGGATGCGTTCTCGATCATGTTCCCGCCGCCGAATGTCACGGGGACGCTCCATTTCGGCCACGCACTCGATTTCGTGCTTCAGGATATTCTCATCCGCTGGAAGCGTCTCGAAGGCTGCAATGTGCTCTGGCAGCCCGGCACCGACCATGCGGGCATTGCCACGCAGATGGTGGTCGAGCGTGTGCTCGACAAGGAAGGCCTCAGCCGCAAGGAAATGGGGCGCGAGAAATTCCTTGAGCGCGTCTGGGCTTGGAAAGAGCAGTCTGGCGGACAGATCATCCAGCAGCTGCGCACGCTGGGCGCCTCGGCGGACTGGGAGCGTGAGCGCTTCACCATGGACGAGGGTCTGTCGCATGCCGTGCGCGATGTGTTTGTCACGCTGCATCAGCAGGGGCTGATTTTCCGCGCCAAGCGGCTGGTCAACTGGGATCCGTCATTCCGCTCGGCCATCTCCGATCTCGAGGTCGAGAATAAGGAGACCAAGGGTTCGATGTGGTATCTGCGCTACCCGGTTGAAGGGGGCGGAACCATCGTCGTAGGAACCACGCGGCCTGAAACCATGCTTGGCGATATGGCCGTGGCCGTACATCCGGAAGACGAGCGCTACACCGCTCTCGTTGGCAAATACGTCACATTGCCCCTTACCGGACGCCGTATCCCGATCGTTGCCGACACCTATTCGGACCCCGAAAAAGGCAGTGGTGCGGTCAAGATCACCCCTGGTCATGATTTCAACGATTTCGAAGTCGGCAAGCGTCACGATCTGCCGATGCCGAGCATTCTCGATGAGTCTGCCGCGATCTGGCTGGATGAAATCGCTGACGAGCTTCAGGATATCGACGGTCTGTCATCTATTGCGTTTGTGCGCTCGCTTGAAGGCATGGACCGTCTCGAGGCCCGCAAGCGTATCGTTGAGGAACTCGAGCGCCTCGAACATATCGAAAAGATCGAGCCCCATACGCTTCAGGTGCCCTACGCGGAACGTGGTGGTGCCATTGTCGAACCGCGTCTGACGGAGCAGTGGTATTGCGACGCGGCAACGCTCGCCCAGCCGGCCATCAAGGCCGTCGAAGAGGGACGTATCCGTTTCGAGCCGCAGCAGTGGGAGAACACCTATTTTGCCTGGATGCGTGACATCCAGCCCTGGTGTATCAGCCGTCAGCTCTGGTGGGGGCATCGTATTCCGGCCTGGTACGGCCCCGAAGGCAGCGTTTTCGTTGCACGCAGCGAGGAAGAAGCCCTCGCTGAAGCAAGGCAGAAATTCGGTGACGATGTCAGCCTGACCCGTGATGAGGACGTGCTGGACACGTGGTTCAGCTCCGCGCTCTGGCCTTTCACAACGCTCGGCTGGCCCGACAAGACGGCCGAGCTCGCGCGCTACTATCCCACGAGCGTGCTTGTTACCGGGTTCGACATCATTTTCTTCTGGGTAGCCCGGATGATGATGATGGGTCTGCATTTCATGGATGACGTTCCGTTCCGCACGGTGCTGATCCATGGGCTCGTACGTGACGAGCGCGGCCAGAAAATGTCCAAAAGCAAGGGCAACGGTCTCGATCCGCTCGACCTCGTGGCCGAGTTCGGTGCCGATGCCACGCGCATGGCAATCTGCGCCCTGACGGGCCCGGGGCGCGATATCAAGTTCGGCCGTAAGCGCGTCGAGGATTATCGCACCTTCATCACCAAGATCTGGAACGCTGCGCGTTTCTGCGAGATGAACGGCGTCAAGCCTGTAGCAGGGTTCGAGCCAGCGAACGTGAAAAGCGTTCTGGGACGCTGGATTCTGGATGAAACCGCCAAGGCTGTGACGTCTGCAAAGGCCGCGCTCGATGTCTATCGTTTCGACGAGTATGCGGGCACGTGTTATCGCTTTGTCTGGAATGTGTTCTGCGACTGGTTCCTCGAACTGGCGAAACCGGCGTTCGCGGCAGAAAACACGCCGGAGCAGGATGAAATCCGTGCCGTTACCGCACATGTGCTCGGCACGATCCTGCAAATCATGCATCCTGTCATCCCATTCGTGACCGAAGAGCTCTGGCAGTCTTTCGGTTATGGCGATTGCGTAGCGCAATCCTCCTGGCCGGAAGCGGTCGAGCCGCGGGATGCCCGGATTGCTTCAGCGGAAATGGACTGGGTCATACGTCTGATCGGGGAGATACGTACGATCCGCTCGGAGATGAATATTCCGCCAGCACAGATGGTGCCGGTGCAGCTGCGTGACGCTGCCCCCGAGACACTGAAGCGCGCGGAACGCTGGGCAGCTGTTATCGGACGTATGGCACGTGTGGCGTCGGTTTCGGCTCTCGCTGGCGAGCCACCCAAAGCGGCGGCCTTGACCGTTATCGATGAAGCCACGCTCGTTCTGCCTCTCGAAGGGCTGATCGACATCACGGCCGAGATCCAGCGTCTCGGGAAGGAAATCGATCGTCTGGCCAAGGAAATCGAGAAGGTCGAGCGCAAGCTGGGTAATGCCGATTTCGTGGCGCGCGCCAAACCGGAAGTGGTTGAGGAAAACCGGGACCGTCTGACCAGCTTCAGCCACGACAAGGCACGTCTCGAAGCCGCCCTGTCCCGTCTCTCTGCTGCCTGAGAGAGCTCCATTTCCAAGAGTGGCGCTCGAAACGGGCGCCAGTCCCGGTTATTGGCGGACTTCAGTAGTGACCGCGCAGCGTGAAGCTGAAAGTACGGGGCTGGCCATAGATCATGCCATCGTAAAAGCATTTTCCGATACAAAAAGCCCCGCTCCCAGTGAGGGACGGGGCTGAGCCGGGAACGGCCAGGGCTGAAGATTCCCTGAAGTAAAAACAACGTCGCGGCGTTTTCGGCTCTCGCGGGCGGCCAGATCGTCAGCGCTGCGCGCCGCGGTCCAGTTCGTCGAGTTTGTCGCGTGTGATTTCCTCGATCGTTCTGGCACCGATAAGGGTCATGGTGACCTTGAGATCGGCGGCAATCAGGCTCATCAGGCGTCGCACACCGCGTTCTCCGTCTGCTGCAAGCGCGTAGATGTAGGAGCGTCCGAGAAGTACGCCCTTGGCGCCCAGAGCGATCATTCGCGCGACATCGAGCCCAGAACGTATTCCTGAGTCGGCCAGCACGGTCATGCGGTCGCCCACGGCTTCTGCAATGGCCGGAAGCGCCCAGGCCGTCGGGGCAGCACCGTCGAGCTGGCGTCCACCGTGATTGGATACGATGATGCCATCCGCACCCATGCGTAGCGCATCGCGTGCGTCTTCAGGGTCGAGAATACCCTTGATGATCAGCGAACCCTTCCAGCTTTCGCGTATCCATTCGAGATCCTGCCAGCGTATGGAAGGATCGAAGTTCGTGCCGATAAAGCCCATATAATCGGACATGGTCATACGATGGCCGGTATAGGCCTCGATATTGCCGAAAGAGAGAGGACGCCCCGCCAGCCCGACGTCGAGCGCCCAGCGCGGATGGGCGATGGCCTGCGCATATTGGCGCAGTGAGGCCAGTGGGCCAGACATGCCGGAATGACGGTCGCGATAGCGCGAGCCGGGTACCGGCATGTCGACCGTGAAAACCAGCGTTTTCATGCCGGCCTTCCATGCCCGGTCGAGCGAATTCTGCATATAGCCCCTGTCTTTCAGGACATAAAGCTGTGACCAGAGATCGCCCCCGGCGTCACGCGCGACTTCCTCGATCGAACAGACCGAGACGGTCGAGAGGGTATAGGGAATGCCAGCGCGTTTCGCCGCTTTCGCGGCCTGGACCTCACCGCGTCTGGCATACATGCCGGTTGCGCCAACGGGCCCAAGGGCAAAAGGCAGCGACCAGCGCTGCCCGAGAATTTCGGTCGCAAAACTCGGCGTGCCAACACCGGACAGAACACGCTGGCGAAATCTGATCTGCTGTAGTGCGCGCTGGTTGTCACGCATCGTGCTTTCCGTGACCGCGCCGCCATCGATGTAATCGAAAAGGAAGCGGGGCAGGGCGCGCTTTGCGGCCTTGCGGTAGTCGGTCGGTGCAGAAATGATCATATAGCGGTCCCGTTCCTCAGCATCGGATGAACGGGAGCGGTCATAACCGGCTCCCGTATTGTGTTTGTGCAGATGTTGCCTCTGATATCGACATGGATACCAGTCTGTACGGAGATCAGGCCGTACGGGGTGCCCGTGCATTGGTAGCCGCAACGACCTTGCCCCATTTGCGCAGGGCTGCGGTGCAGTCATCACGGTCCAGAGTACATTCGATCAGCGTCGGACCTCCGGTGTTGGCAACGGCTTTCAGGATTGCTGCTTCCAGCTCGCCCCCGGTTTTGGCATGAAGACCGAGAGCGTGACCGGTTCCGCCATTGAATACCTCCATAAGGCCGGCGTAATCCCAGTTCTGTATATAGTTATACGGGCCATCATGGATGGCGATTTCAATCACATAACCACGATTATTGATCAGGAAGATAATAACAGGCAGGTTGTGACGGACCATCTGCGCCACTTCCTGTGCCGTCAGCTGAAAAGACCCATCGCCAACCATGACGATATGGCGTCGCTCAGGCGAGCCGATGGCGTTGCCGAAAGCGCTCGGGACAGACCAGCCGATATGTCCCCATTGCATCTCGACCTCGACGCGCGCGCCTTCAGGGAGGCCAAGACGCATCGCGTTGAACCATGAATCGCCGGTCTCGGCTGAAAGTGTCGTGTTCGAGGTGACCAGCTTCTGGATCTGACGCATCATCTCGTCATTGGTCAGAGCGGCATCGGGCTGGGTTGGAGCAGGTGCGAAGCGGCGTTCGATCTGTTGGGGCGGCTTGACCGAGGCATGAGGCAGGCGACTGGTCAGCCCTTCGAGGAAGGACGGAAGCGTGACATCGGCGAATGTCACGCCATCGACAGTCACGCTGTCCTTATCGGCAATCAGCGCCCGCGGAGCTTTGGGCCAGGCGGTCCACCCTACGGTGCTGTAATCGTTGAAGATAGCGCCAAGGCACAGCACGGCATCGGCTTTTTCGACCAGATCCTGCACGCCCGGATCGCTGACCTCGCCCCAGTAGAGACCTCTGAAAGACGGATGGGTTTCGGGAAAGAAGCTCTTGGCGGCTGCCATGATGGCAACAGGCCAGCTGGTATGACCGGCAAGGTGCTCGGCCGCCTTTTGCGCATGGGCTGCGCGTATACGACTGCCGACAAGGACGACCACATCCTTTTTGTCCGCCAGCCATGCAATGGTTCTATCGAGTGCAGCATTGAGGCTCGTCGCATCGCTTTCAGGGGCGAGCAGGGCGGTAATCGGGCCCGGTCGGGTGCACTCCGCATTGGCCACATTGCAGGCGATATCGAGATAAGCGGGTTTCTGCTCGCGCAGCGCCGTGCGTATGACGTGATCGATCTTGGCAGGTGCGGAGGCAGCGTCGTTGATGCTCTCGGCCGCACAGGTCACCTCACGCGCCATATTGAGCTGGAAATCGAGATTCGTGGTGCCCAGCGTATGATGAAGAATGCGCCCCGAACCACGATCGTTCGAGTTGGGACCACCGGAAATGAGGATTACGGGCAGGTTTTCCGCAAAGGCGCCGCCCAGCGCGTTCATGGCGGATATGGCGCCTACGCCGAATGTCACGACTGCTGCGGCTGCGCCTCTGGCGCGGGCATAGCCCTCAGCTGAGAAGCCGCAATTGAGTTCATTGCAGCAATAGACCTGCTCCATCTTTTTTTCTGTGAGAAGCTGGTCCAGCAGGACCAGATTATAATCACCTGCGACGGCAAAATGCCTGTCGAGACCGATCTGCACGAGCCGTTCTGCAAGATACTGTCCCACCGTATAGGTCATTGTCATCGATCCCGTTCGAGAAAATCAAGTTGTCGGAGCGATGGTAGGGATGACCGGAACAGACTTCCAATATATGTTTGGAACATATTCCATACCTGAAAGATATGACGATGGATCTGCGGCATCTGCGTTATCTGGTCACGATTGCCGAATGCGGGTCGTTCACACGCGCGTCCGAACAACTGCATATGGCCCAGCCTCCTCTGAGTCAGCAGATACACCGTCTCGAAGATGAATTGGGGGTGCGTCTGTTCGACCGTTCGCGTCAGGGGGCCAGCCTGACGGCTGCGGGCCGACTTCTCGCGGATCGCGCACGTGCCATACTCGCCTTGTCCGAGGAATTCCGCTCTTTCGCCCGTGGTCTGGCTGACGGGTACGAAGGAAGCCTGCGGATCGGCATGGCCGGAGGGGTGACACTGCTGCCGCTCATACCGGCTGCCATCCAGACATTCCGTCAGGCACGGCCCGATGTCATGGTCACGCTGGAGGAGAGTAATACGCCTGCGCTCTGCGCGGCACTGCGTAACGGTCAGGTGGATGTGGCCATCGTTCGCCCACCCGCGCCGGATCCGCAGATCGTGCTTCGACCGCTCATGGACGAGCCTACGATGATTGCCCTGCCTTTCTCACACCGACTGGCAGGCGCATCGGGGCTTCAGCTGCGCGATATTGCTGAAGATCCGCTCATCCTGTTCGAACGTCATCTCGGCCCGGGATTTTACGATACGATTATCTCGGCCTGCCTGGAGGCCGGGTTCTCCCCCCATCTGGGTCAGCATGCACCTCAGGTGGCGGCGACCATTCCTATGGTCGCCGCGGGTATGGGCGTGACGATCGTGCCCGCCTATCTCAGCCAGATCCATGCGCCGGGCGTCAGTTTTCACCCTATCATAGGACCCATGCCCCGCGCCACGATTGCTATGGCACTGGCTGGAACCCGCGCGACCCAGGCTGTGGAGGCTTTCGAGAGCATTCTGAAAAAACTCTGTCTCGACTCAAATGCCCCGCATGAGCCCATTTGCCTGCCGTGAAGGAGGTATGCTCAGGCCCGCCCTTGCAGCGCGAGAAGTGGGGTGAATGCGCCCATGGTCTCGAAGCTGCAGAATACAGGCGCGGGGACTGTAAACACCCCGAGCCTCTCGCTCGCCTCGCGTCGCCATTCATGCACCGCGCTGCGTAATCCGGGTTTCAGATGATAGGGGAGATGGCGGTATTTATAGCCATAGGTTGCGTGAAACATGTAGCGCATCAGGTCGTCCGGATGGAACTGCATGCATTCCGCAATCTGACGGCGCAGATCGTAGAGGGCCGTTGCGATCGCCGCATTGGCAGGACGCAAGGGCGCGCCGACCAGAGGCGCATGGTGCCTGTCGGGATCGATCTCCATCTCGATCTTCTCCGGGATGTCGAACCGCTCCCTGGCAAGGCGCTCGCACAGAATCCTGTTGATCGTATCGAGGGGCATGGAAGGCGCGATACCGACCGGAAGAGTCCCTCTCTGTATCTGCTCGGGATCGACGCCGCCCAGAATGGTCATATGGTAGCTAGAGGGAGGCGTCGGCGCGATATAAGCGGCGTACTGCGTCGTCACAAGACGGTTCATCTCGAGCATGGCCTGCGCCAGGGGATGCGTGACAGGAAACGGGCATATCGTCGTATTGCCCGGCCAGATACGCATTCTGCCGTTTTCATCGAACTTGCCCTGTCGGTCGCCATGACCGGGCTCGGGTTCCGGGGCGCAATGGGCGTCTTCCCCCTCATGCGGATCGGGCGCGGCCCCGAGCGTGAGCAGCGCGGCAAGGCTGGCAATACCGCCTGAGAGAATGGCGCGACGGCCGGTGGGGCAGTTGGACCGGACCGGTCGTATCGAACGCATTGTCATCCCTCTGGATCGTCTCGCCCTTGCCATGCTGCAACCGCATCATGGCGAAGTCTCTCATCTCATGGCGAAATGTATCTGAGCGTGAATTGTCGATGACAACCGCAGAATTGAAAAGAGGGGAAAGGTCGTAGCGGTCTCAGGAGACCGTTACGTTTTGGTCATGATATCGTGAGGGAGATCGGGCCGGGGGCGATGGTCCCCCGACCCTGTCCACTTAGTTGCGACGGGTGATCTGGCTCAGGTCGCGTACGGCCCCATTGGCTGCGCTTGTGGTCAGAAGGCCATAGGCGCGTAGTGCAGGCGAGACCTCGCGAACACGATCCGGCATCCAGGCCTCAGCACCTCTGGCCTCCATGACTTCACGGCGCTCGGCCAATACGGCATCGTCGACCAGCGCGCGCAGAATGCGGTTTGGAATATCGATCTCGATCCGGTCGCCGTCTTCCAGCAGGCCGATCAGACCGCCTTCAGCCGCCTCGGGCGAGATATGACCGATGGAGAGACCCGAACTTCCACCTGAGAAGCGACCATCCGTGATCAGGGCGCAGGTTTCGGCAAGGCCCTTCGATTTCAGATAGCTCGTCGGGTAGAGCATCTCCTGCATGCCTGGACCGCCCTTGGGGCCCTCGTAGCGGATCACCACCACATCGCCATCGACGATCTTGTTGCCCAGAATACCGGCTACAGCGTCTTCCTGGCTTTCGAACACGCGTGCGCGCCCAGTAAAGGTCAGCAGATTATCGACCACACCTGCGGTTTTTACGATGGCACCGGCTTCGGCCAGATTGCCGTAAAGCACAGCCAGACCGCCGTCCTGCGAAAAGGCATGGGCGCGGTCGCGCAGCACGCCGTTTTCGCGGTCGGTATCGAGTTCGTAATAGCGGCTGGATTGCGAGAACGCCTCGGTCGTGCGTACCCCACCGGGGGCCGCGAGGAACCGGTCGCGTGCCTGTTCATCGCCTTCGAGCACGTCCCATTTAGCCAGGGCGTCCTTCATGGTCGGTGCATGAACGGTATGGGCGGCGGTATCGATCAGGCCGCAGCGATCGAGCTCGGCCAGAATGGCCGGGATACCGCCTGCACGATGCACGTCTTCCATATGCACATCGGCCTTGGCAGGCGCGACCTTGCACAGATTGGGGACCTTGCGCGAAAGGCGGTCGATATCGGCCATATGGAAATCGACACCGGCCTCGCGCGCCGCAGCCAGAAGATGAAGCACGGTATTCGTCGAGCCGCCCATGGCGATATCGAGCGTCATGGCATTTTCGAAAGCCGCCTTGGTGGCGATGCTGCGCGGCAATGCGGTTGCATCGTCCTGCTCGTACCACCGTCGGGCGAGCGAAACCACCAGACGTCCGGCTTCGAGGAACAGCTCGCGTCGGTCTGCATGGGTGGCCAGAAGGCTGCCATTCCCCGGCAGGGACAGGCCCAGCGCTTCGGTCAGGCAGTTCATGGAGTTGGCAGTGAACATGCCGGAGCACGATCCGCAGGTCGGGCAGGCCGAACGTTCGATGGCCTCCGATTCCGCATCCGTCACCTTCGGGTTGGCCGCAGCCACCATTGAGTCGACCAGATCCAGCTTGCGATTGATCCCGGGACCGTCGAGCTTGCCTGCCTCCATCGGGCCGCCAGAGACGAACACGACAGGAATATTCAGGCGCAGGGAGGCCATGAGCATGCCAGGCGTGATCTTGTCGCAGTTGCTGATGCAGACCAGCGCATCGGCGCAATGGGCATTGACCATATATTCGATGGAGTCAGCAATCAGTTCGCGTGACGGCAGGCTGTACAGCATACCGCCATGACCCATGGCGATCCCGTCATCGACAGCGATTGTATTGAACTCGCGCGCAATGCCCCCGGCTTCGGCAATCGCGTCGCCCACCAGAGCGCCCATATCCTTGAGATGGACATGACCCGGCACGAACTGGGTGAAGGAATTGGCGACCGCAATAATGGGTTTGCCGAAATCCTTGTCCGTCATGCCCGTGGCGCGCCACAGGGCGCGGGCACCGGCCATGTTGCGACCGTGGGTGGTAGTGCGGGAGCGATAGGCAGGCATGAGACTGATCCGGGATTGCTGGAGGAAAAGGGCATGTTGCGCATGAAATGCAATAGCAACCCGCCCATAGGCGTATTTTTATTACCCTGTGCGAAATAACGTGGTGGATCGCTTGCCGCAAGGGGAAGACTGTTCAATCATCCATGCATTGTTAGGACGTTCAAGGAATATGACCGCGTGCGCGTAGGACATCTGACCCGATCTCTGTTGCTTGTCACCTCCTGTCTGCTGGGGGCGTCGCAGGCTCTGGCCCAGGCTGGCAATGGCCTGCCCGTTACACCCGACATGGTGCAGCGCGGCTCCGATATTCCTGCCCATGTGCAGCTGCCTGAAGCCGGGCGGGACTACATCAAGCAGGATGTCATGATCCCGATGCGCGATGGCGTGAAACTTCATACCGTGATCGTGATCCCGAAGACGGCAAAGGATCACGAAGCGCCGATACTCCTGACGCGCACGCCCTATCATGCCTCAGAGCGGGCAGACCGCACGCCGGGCGCCTTCACCATGCGCAACGTTCTGCCGCAGGGCGACGGCGTGTTCGTCGAAGCTGGCTATATACGTGTGTTTCAGGATGTGCGCGGCAAGTTCGGTTCGGAAGGCGATTACGTGATGACGCGCCCTCCCATCGGGCCGCTCAACCCCAGCAAGACCGACGATACGACCGATGCCTGGGACACGATCGACTGGCTCGTCAAGAACGTGAAGCAGAGCAACGGCCGCGTAGGCATGACAGGGTCGTCCTATGAGGGCTGGACTGTGGTCATGGCGCTGCTCAACCCGCATCCTGCGCTCAAGGTCGCTGCCCCCGAAAGCCCCATGGTCGATGGCTGGATGGGCGATGACTGGTTCCATTACGGCGCATTCCGACAGGGCAGCTTCGATTATTTCACCATGCAGATGACCAGGAAAGGCGAGGGAGATGCCATCCCCCGCCATGGTCTGGATGACTACACCAATTTCCTCGAAGCCGGCTCTGCCGGTGACTTCGCGACCAAGGCGGGTCTCGACCAGTTTCCGTGGTGGCAACGCACCAAGGCGCATCCGGCCTATGATGCCTTCTGGCAGGATCAGGCGCTGGACAGGCTTCTGGCAAAACGTCCGCTCACCGTCCCAACCATCTGGGAGCAGGGGCTTTGGGACCAGGAGGATATGTGGGGCGCCATTCACAGCTGGATGGCACTGCGCAAGGATCACCCCAAGGTACCCAATATTCTGGTCATGGGGCCCTGGCGTCATAGCGGTGTGAATTATGACGGCTCCTCGCTCGGGCCGATCAATTTCAATGGTGACACCGCGCTCTGGTATCGCAGCCATGTCATGCGCCCGTTCTTCGATCAGTATCTGAAACCGGGGAGTGCCAAGGTCAATTTCGATGACGCCATCATCTATAATACCGGCGATAACCGCTGGGACCATCTGCGCGGCTGGCTGGGTAATTGCGGCGACACCTGCCTGGGCACGGGCGAGCGGCTTTACCTGCGCGAAGGCAACGGGCTGAGTTTCGAGCGTGCCAAGCCGGGCACCGACAGCTACGTGTCCGATCCGGCGCATCCGGTGCCGTTCGTGACACGTCCTTACAGCTTTGCCGATGGCAAGCGCTGGAAGCCGTGGCTGGTGAGCGATCAGCGTTTTGCTGAATCACGTCCCGATGTCCTGACCTATCAGACACCGGTGCTCGATCACCCTGTGCGCGTGTCGGGCGTACCGACAGCCGACCTGTTCGCTGCAACGACAGGGACGGATGCCGACTGGGTGGTGAAGGTTATCGACGTGTATCCCGGTATGACGGCAGATCGTCCCGAAATGGGCGGTTACGAACTGCCCTTGTCGATGGATATCTTCCGCGGACGCTATCGCCACGATTTCGCGCACCCCGAAGCCATTCCGGCGAACAAGGTCGAGGAATACAAATTCACCCTGCCTGCGATGAACCATGTCTTCCTGCCCGGCCATCGCATCATGGTGCAGATCCAGTCGTCGTGGTTCCCCCTTTACGACCGTAATCCGCAAACCTATGTGTCCAATATCTTCGATGCCAAGGCCGCCGATTACAAAAGCGCGACCCAGTCGATCTCTCTCGGCGGTGCGCAGGCCAGCAGCATCTATCTCCCCGTCGTAAACCAGTGAGGCACGTATGAGCGAGGCAGTTCTTGAAAAGGCCCTGATCGGGGGCGGATGTTTCTGGTGCACCGAGGCCATCTTTACCGGGCTTCGCGGTGTCAAATCCGCCCAGCCGGGCTATGCGGGCGGTCGGCGTGAGAACCCGAGCTATGAGCAGGTATGCTCAGGGGCAACGGGCCATGCCGAAGTGGTCGAAGTCGTGTTCGACCCGGCCGAGATCAGCTATGGCGACATCCTGCGTGTTTTCTACACTACGCATGATCCGACGCAGCTCAATCGTCAGGGCAACGATGTCGGTACGCAGTACCGTTCCGTCATTTTCGCTGCCGATCCGGCGCAGGATGCGATTGCACGTGAAGTGACGCAGGAGATCGCGGCCTCAGGGATCTGGCCTGCCCCCATCGTAACGGAAATTGCCGGACCGGCCGTGTTCTGGGAGGCCGAGGAAAAGCATCACGATTATTTCGCGCGTAATCCGGAAACGGCTTATTGCAGCGCGGTTGTGGCGCCGAAAGTCGCCAAGGCGCGCAAGATGTATCGTGACCGACTGAAGGCCTGATAACAGCGTTCAGCTCAAGCGAGCCAAGACCGCTTGCTTGTTGAAATCACCGGGAGGGGGCGCTTTTGCGCCCCTTTTCTGTGATGTCTTTTCTGCTTCTCAGGTTTCAGGGGCGCTGGATGAGAAACGGCTTGTTGCCGAAACAATTTCGTCACGATAAGCGGCTTTACGCCGGTCTGCCTCAGTAACCGGTTCCCTCATGGTCCAGCATGAACTGGTCGGCTT
Source organism: Asaia lannensis NBRC 102526 (assembly GCF_024054035.1). Taxonomy (GTDB): domain Bacteria; phylum Pseudomonadota; class Alphaproteobacteria; order Acetobacterales; family Acetobacteraceae; genus Asaia; species Asaia lannensis. The sequence goes on along the minus strand of NZ_JAMXQU010000003.1, from coordinate 166,668 downwards.
CCTCATCGAAATCGAATAATTCAGTGTAACGTGCCCAGTTGGTAGCGGTCATCAGCGTCTGTTCGGCATAGCCGGGTGACATAGTAGCTTCGAGCTCCTCACGGAATCGATCGGCGCCGGTGCGATGGCCCGAGCGCTCATCCAGCACGGCGCGTATGGAGCGGATCAGCGGGATATGATGCAGCAGCGCTGCACGCATGATCTCGCGACGCTCATCTTGATCGCCCTGCACGAAGCGCTGACCGGCCTCGGTCATGAGAATATCGCCATCTTCAAGCTCGGCCAGCTCAAGAAGCTGAAGCGATTCACCAAGCGGGAAAAGATCGTCCAGCGCCATCTGGAGACGCTCTGCAAGATGGGGGAGGTCGGCGCGCCCGTTCAGCGGCGATGCCGCGAGGGTTTCGAGCAGTCCCACCAGAACGTTGATAGGGATCGAAGGCAATACCAGGGCCATCGGATTGGGTGGGGGGGCGCTACCGCTATCCAGACTGGCTTCCGAGACGATCGGAGCGCGTCTGGTCATGAGGGTATAGATGTGATCCACGAAGCGGCGGAATTCTGCATCGTCGCGATTGCGCGGGTGCGGAAACGGAACGTCGAGTTCGTGCGAGACGCGACCCGGATTGGACGAGAAAAGCAGAATGCGGTCGCACATCAGCACGGCCTCTTCCACGTTATGCGTGGCAAGCATCATGGCCCGTGTCGGCAGTCGTTTTTCCGACCAGAGCTCGATCAGATCCGTGCGCAGGTTTTCGGCCGTGAGCATATCCAGCGCGGCAAAAGGCTCATCCATCAGAAGCAGGTCTGGCTGCATGACCAGTGCGCGTGCCAGACCGACACGCTGCTGCATGGCGCCTGAAAGCTCCTTGGGAAAGGCGTTTTCGTAGCCGCTCAATCCGATGAGATCGATCATGTCATCACAGCGCTGTTCGATATCGAGGCGCGGCAGACGTTTGGCTTCCAGTCCGAGCGCAATATTCTGTTCGACCGTGAGCCATGGAAACAGGGCGAAAGACTGAAAGACCATCGCGATGTCGGGTGTCGGTCCGCCGAGGGGCGCCTGCTTCCAGATGATTTCGCCTGCGCTTGGGGGAATGAGCCCGGATGCGATACGCAGCAACGTGGATTTGCCGGAGCCGGAACGTCCGACAAGGCCCACGATCTCGCCGGCATGCAGATCGAGACTGACATCTTCGAGTACCGGCAGATCGGTACTGCTTTCCTTCTGATAGACCTGAAGACAGTTGCGTATCGAGAGCAGGACTTCCTGCATGACGGGCTCCATGGTCGTTTTAGCTTTGGGACCGGGTCGAGGATGTAGCTGGCGAAGACTGGATGCGTCGTCCGATCTGCAGGCGCAGAGGATGCCAGACCATGATCTCACCCAGCGCTATGCATAACGTGAGAACGGCGGCCCCCAGAACGACGCGTGGCAGATCGCCAGCTTCCATGGCGCGTGCGACATAGGCTCCGATGCCACCGCAATCCTGGCCATGAAGCTTCCACGAGCTGCGCTCGGCCAGAATAAGGATCGTCCATCCAGCCATGGAGGCCGCACTGATGGCCTCGACGATCACGAGTGCGAGGCCGGGGAGCAGAACACGGCGCCACCATAGCCACCCCTTGATCTGGAGATTGCGCGCGGCCTGCAACAGATCGAGCGGGAAGCCTCTCATGCCACGCAGGATCTGTGCCAGCAAAAGCCACTGCATGAAGAAAAAACACAGGAAAAGAGGCCAGAGGAAAGGCGCCGCGCCTGCAAGCATCATGACCATGCACAGGAAGGGAAAAAGAATGTTCTTGGGATAAAGGGTCAGGAAACGCGTAATGACACGCGCAGGCCCCGCACGACGGCTCGACAGACCCAACCAGACGCCGAGCGGTACCCAGAGCGCAATCGCAAGAGCGAGGGCGAGGGTCATACGTAGCGCCGAGACCAGGCTCTGTTCGGTAACGATGAGCAGATCGCGCATATCCAGCGCGTGATGACGCCAGAAAAATGCCACGACGATCAGCAGGATAATCGCACCGCAGCCAAGACCGATCAGGGGGGAAGAACCCCGTGCGATCCTGACAGGTCTGAAGCCGTTACTGCCAAGCCGCAGATCGCCCAACCAGGCCAGAACGCGCCTGAGACGTTCGCCCGAACGTTTGAGCACTCGTGTGCGACGCCAGAGTTTCAGCATCCACGGATCGGTCGCCTGATCGAAAAGCGGGATCATGCGATAACGGTCAGCCCAGATCTGCCACGGAAACACGAAGCAGGTGTCGTACAGCCATGCGAGCAGGCCGATCAGCAATGCGGCGATGCCCGTCTGGCCGATCGACCCGATGGCAGCGGCCTGGGCAGCGTGGGTACCAAGCCCGGGCCGTACCGGTATCGCCCCGTTGACCGGCAGCATTTCGGCGGCGATCAGCAGGCACCAGGCCATGGGCATGGCGCGAGCAAGCGCAGTGACGCTGTCCGGAATCGCAAAGGGCGCCTCAAGACGCCATAGTCTCTGCCAGCCTGTCAGGCCAAGTGCACGGGCAGCCTCGTCGAAGGCGCGCGGGACGCTCTCCCAAGCCGTGAGGGTCGCGCTTGCGACGGGCGCAGCAAGGGCCAGCGCTGTAACGCCGATGGCCGAAACCTCGAAGCCGAGCAGATGCAAGAAGGGCAGGAGGCACAGAAGCGGCACCATATGCAGCCCACCCAGGAGCGTGCGTATGGCACCGGTCAGGAGCGGTATCCTGGCGGCACCCAGTGCCAGGATGGATCCGATGCATGCACCGATCAGCGTGGCGCTCGCCATGCGGAGCGCGGTATGACCGAAATCCCCCGGCAGCACGCCCACCCCCGCAAGAGAGCGCAGATGCGGTGCGATGTGTGCATGGTGGTGGAATGGTGTGAGCTGGGCAGGCAGAAAGCGTGAGAGCAGCGCCAGGGCGGCCACGACGAGCAGCGTGCCCACAAGCGACGCTGTCAGCCCCGCTTTCCTGTCCGGCCCGCGTGTGCCGCGTCTCGCCCGAAATGGCGACATGCTCTCCTTACCTCGTGTCAGAAGCGTTTCAGCCGCGTCAGCCCGGGCGGGACAGGCCCGTACTGCCAAAGCCACCGGTACCGCGTGCGGTCTCATCCAACTCGGAAACCTCGACCCATGTCAAACGAATGACCGGGGCAAGAACGGCCTGGGCGATGCGCATGCCGCGCGTGATCACGAAATCTTCCTTGCCCGTATTGAGAATGATCACACCGATCTCACCGCGATAATCCTCGTCGATGGTGCCGGGCGTGTTGGGCAGGGTGATGCCATGTTTCAGCGCAAGGCCGGAGCGTGGGCGTATCTGGAGTTCGTAGCCGGCAGGCAGGCCGATTTTCAGCCCGGTCGGCACGAGGGCACGTTCTCCGGCTCTGACAACCATCTCGCCTTCGATGGCGGCAAGCAGATCCATGCCGGCGGCACCGCTGCTGGCGTAATGGGGGAGATCGAGCCCTTCGGCATGAGGAAGCCTGACGAGTTCGACGGGAAGCGGAGACATGAACCTTACCTTAGATCAGGAGGAGAAACGGTCGGTAATCAGAGCTGCAAGCCTGTCTGCCACGCCGGATTTGGGCATGTCGGGCCACAGGGTGGCACCCTCATGCGTGACGAAAAGAATGCGATTATGATCGCCACCGAAAATAGAGGCATCGGCACCGACATCGTTGGCGAGGAGCCAGTCGCATCCCTTGCGGGCATGTTTGGCGCGTGCATGGGTTTCGAGCGTCTCCGTCTCGGCGGCAAAGCCTATGACGAGCTCTGGACGCAAAACGCCGGGCCTTGAAAGTGTCGCGAGGATATCGGGATTTTCCACGAGGGATAACGTAAAGACCTCGCCCTGCGTTTTCTTGCGCTTTTGTGTAACCGGTTCGGCTACGCGCCAGTCGCCCACGGCGGCGGCGCACACAGCAACATCTGCGGGAAGGGCCGTTTCACAGGCGGTGAGCATTTCAGCGGCGGTCTGCACGTCGTGACGCGTCACGCCGGGCGGGCAGGGTAGGGCTGTAGGGCCACTGACAAGCGTCACGCGCGCACCGAGCCGTGCACAGGCTGAGGCTATGGCGTAGCCCTGCTTGCCGGAGGAATGGTTTGCGATGAAGCGGACCGGGTCGATCGGCTCATGCGTCGGTCCCGCCGTAACCAGTACATGCCGCCCCTCCAGGGGGGTATGATCAGAGCGATGATGCTCTGGGGAAGTAGGCGCAAAGAGAGCCGTTTCGATTGCCTCGGCGATATGCTCGGGTGCGCTCAGCCGACCGGGACCGAATTCCCCGCAGGCCATTTCTCCCTCATCCGGTCCGATGAACAGGCAGCCGCGCTCGCGCAGGCGGGCGAGATTGTCCTGTGTGGCAGGATGCTGCCACATGCGGACATTCATGGCCGGAGCGAGGAGAACGGGAGTATCCGTCGCGAGAAGGAGGGTCGTCGCCAGATCGTCGGCCAGACCGTTGGCAAGACGTGCCATCAGATTGGCTGTTGCAGGGCAGACAACAATCAGATCGGCGCTGCGTGAGAGAGCAATATGGTCCATCTGGCTGTCTTCAGCGAGAGACAGAAGTTCCGTATGCACGGGAAGGCCCGAGAGGGCCTGTACAGACAGCGGCGTAACGAAATGCGTAGCCGATTCGGTCAGGACGCATTCGACGTCGATAGCGCGTTTGCGCAGCAGCCGGATCAGTTCCAGCGATTTATAGGCGGCTATGCCACCGCCAATAATCAGGATGATCCGCGCACGCATGGTGTGTCAGAGCTTCCAGCCCGAATGGATGGCTGCAATGCCGCCTGAAAGATTCTGGTAGCTGACTTTTTCCAGACCGGCATCGCGCATCATCTGGGCCAGAACCTCCTGCTCGGGGAAGGTGCGTATGCTTTCAGCCAGATAACGGTAGCTCTCCGCATCCTTGGCGATGATCTGGCCCATTCTGGGCAGCACGCCGAACGACCAGGCGTCATAGACGGGGGCCAGGGCCGCAACCTGAACGCGCGAGAACTCCAGGCAGCAGAATTTTCCACCCGGGCGAAGGACGCGGCGGGCTTCACGCAGGACGGCATCCTTGTCCGTGCAGTTGCGCAGGCCGAAAGCGATCGACACACGATCGACACTGCGATCCGGCAGGGGGATGGCTTCGGCATCCACAACCGAAAACTCGATATCGCTCAGATAGCCCTTGCTTGCCGCGCGAGCGCGGCCCACTTCGAGCATGGAAGCATTGATATCGGTCAGGATTGCGGGGCCACCATTGTTGCGCAGCCAGCCGAAGCTGATATCGCCCGTACCGCCTGCAAGATCGAGCAGCTTGAGATCGCGCCTCGGGGCGAGCGCATTGATGAAAATACGCTTCCAGACGCGATGGATGCCGAGCGACATGACGTCGTTCATGACATCGTAGCGGCCTGCAACACTGTCGAACACAGCGCGCACCAGAGGCTTCTTTTCTGCCTTGGGGACGGAGCGGTAGCCGAAATCGGTTGTCTCCTCCCTGTCGCCATGGACTGATTCGGTATGGGGAAATGATGCGTTGTCGGTCATGTCTCTCTGGATATAGTGTCAGCACCCAAGATGCCAGAGCTACCAGAAGTTGAAACCATCCTGAACGGATTAAGCGCGGCGCTTGCCGGGCGACGTATCATCAGCACGGAGGTCCGGCGCGACCTGCGCTGGCCCGTGCCCGACGATCTGTCGATACGTGCGGACGGCAAGAAGATCGGGGCCGCGACGCGCCTGGGCAAATACATGCTCATCTCCCTGATGCGTGGGCCGACCCTGCTGATTCATCTTGGCATGAGCGGGCGTATACGCATTACCCCCAAGCCTGAAAAAGGTCCGGCTTATCGCCCCCTGACCCATGAGCACGTCTCGATCCTGCTCGATAACGGCACCTATATCGGCCTTGTGGACCCAAGGCGCTTCGGTTGTCTGCTTCTGGCCGATGCAGGCAGGGAGCGCGAGCATGTCCTGCTCAGATCGCTCGGAGCGGACCCGCTCGGACCCGAATTCGATGCGGCCTATCTTTATGCCAGGCTCAATCGCAAGCGCGCGCCGATCAAGACCGCGCTTCTGGACCAGCGCGTCATCGCCGGGCTCGGCAATATATATGTGTGCGAAATTCTGTATCGCGCAGCGATCAATCCGCAGCGTCTGGCTTCGTCGCTCAGTATGGACGAGATCGCCCTGATTGCCCGTGTGACGCCTGAGGTGCTTCGCGAGGCGATCGGTGCAGGGGGGTCGACACTGCGCGATTATGTGGATGCGCAAGGAAAGCCCGGCGCTTTCCAGGATCTGCATCTCGTCTATGGGCGCGAAGGCGAGCCTTGTCCCGAATGCCCCGGTTATCCGGCCTGCGGGGGCATTCGTCGTGTGGTGCAGTCGGGACGGTCGAGTTTCTTCTGTCCGAGGCGACAACCACCACTTTCTTTAGAGGACGCTTGACGGCCAGCGTGAAACTGGACTAAAGGCGAGCCCTCCGCTGGCTCTGCGTCTCTTTCAGGGACGATTGGCCGGCATGCTTTATTGTTGTCGCAAGGCAACCTAACAAGCCGAACAGAACAGGGCTGAAGAGTAGAAATGGCTAACACCGCCTCTGCGCGCAAGCGCATCCGTCAGAACGAGCGTCGCCGTGAGCGTAACGTTTCCCGCATGTCCCGCGTCCGCACCTTCGTGAAGAAGGTCGAGACGGCCATCCTTTCGGGTGACAAGGCTGCCGCAAACGACGCATTCCGCGCTGCCCAGCCGGAAATGCAGCGCGCTGTTGGCAAGGGCGTTCTCGCCGCCAACACCGTCAGCCGCAAGCTGTCGCGCCTTTCGGCTCGCATCAAGGCTCTGGCTTCGGCCTGATCGGATAACAGGGCAGGGCCTTTAGTGGGGTTCTGTCTGGTCTGAGCCTACAGAAAGAACGGGTGTGGTCCCATGACCATATCCGTTCTTTTTTTTCGCCGCTCGTCCGGCTTCCCGGCGTCCGGTTAAGCTTGCCTCTCACGGACTGTTTGCCCTATTCTGTGCGCCCTTTAACCGGGGATCAGGAAGGTCATGCTTCACGGCTCGTGATGGCTCCTGTCGTGTCTTTTGTTGTAGCTCGGGGGAGTGATGGCAGACGAAGGGTCTCATACGGATCTTCCTGCAGTGACGGAAACGGTTTCCTGCACAAACGGAACCGATCCGGTTCTGGCTTCCCAATGGGTCAAGGTGCGCGAGAGATTGCGTGTCGAGGTCGGTGACGTCGAATACCGTACCTGGCTGCAGCAGATCGTGCTCGGCCCGCTGGAAGAAGATGAAATTACCCTCTTCCTGCCAACGCGCTTTCTGCGCGACTGGGTGCGTGGACAGTATGGCGATCGCCTGCAGGAACTGTGGCGCAATGAAAATCGCGCTGTCCATCATGTCGAACTGCAGGTCCAGCGTGTGGGCGACGGTCTGGCAACGCCGGTAGCGGTCAAAGCGGCAGCACCGGTCGTCGAGGTCGAAGCCCCTGCGGCCCCGGCTGCGAGTGTGCAGGATGCGCGGCACGATCTCGCTGCCCCGCTCGATCCGCGTTTTACATTCGACAGTTTCGTTGTGGGCAAGCCGAACGAGTTTGCCTATGCCTGCGCGCGCCGTGTGGCTGAAAAGCCGTCCAGCCCCGGTTTTAACCCGCTTTTTCTCTATGGTGGTGTCGGTCTGGGCAAGACGCATCTCATGCATGCCATTGGATCCGAACTGACGAGCGGTGGGCGCGTATCCGTAGCCTATATGTCGGCCGAGAAGTTCATGTACCGGTTTATTGCGGCCATTCGCTCGCAATCGACGATGGAGTTCAAGGAACAGCTGCGTTCGGTCGATGTCCTGATGATCGACGATCTCCAGTTTCTGATCGGCAAGGACAATACGCAGGAAGAGTTCTTCCATACCTTCAATGCCCTTGTCGATGCCGGTCGTCAGATCGTGGTCAGTGCTGACAAATCCCCTTCCGATCTGTCGGGTCTCGAAGACCGGCTACGCACGCGTCTGGGGTGTGGCATGGTGGCCGATATTCACGCCACCACGTTCGAGCTGCGTATTTCCATTCTCGAAGCCAAGGCACAGGCTTCCGGCGTTGCCGTGCCTGCCAAGGTACTGGAATTTCTGGCGCACAAGATCACGTCGAACGTGCGTGAGCTCGAAGGGGCGCTGAACCGCCTGATCGCTCATGCCAATCTGTTCGGTCGCCCCGTCACGCTGGAGAGCACGCAGGACGTGCTGCACGATATCCTCAAGGCGCATGACAGGCGCGTGACCATCGAGGAAATCCAGCGCAAGGTCTCGGAGCACTGGAATATCCGTCTGACGGACATGTCTTCGGCCCGTCGCGCCCGTGCAGTCGCGCGGCCTCGACAGGTGGCGATGTTCCTTGCAAAGCAGCTCACCAGCCGCTCCCTGCCGGAAATCGGACGCAAATTCGGCAATCGCGATCATACGACGGTCATGCATGCTGTTTCGCGCGTTCAGGAGCTGATGGAGCGCGACGTGGCTTTTGCCGAGGATGTCGAGCTGCTGCGACGCATGCTCGAAGGCTGATCTTTGCCACGGCAAGTGGCTCTGCTAGACTGGTTTTTTGTTATTCGGGTGTTCGAGGGTCTACGATCATATGAAATTCAAGGCTGACCGCACAACGCTGATCCGTGCCCTTGCCCATATCCAGAGTGTTGCAGAAAAGCGCAACACGATCCCCATTCTGGCGAACGTGATGCTCTCCATCGAGGGTAATCTGCTTCGCCTGACCGCAACGGATATGGAAATTGCGGTTGTCGAGGAAGTGGCGGCAGAAGGTGCACGCGATGGTGCCGTCACTGCACCTGCAAGCGTCCTTTATGAGATCGTCCGCAAGCTGCCTGACGGTTCTGTGGTAGAGCTGGATCACGGCGGTGGCGACGCCCCTCTGGCTCTGCGTGCGGGCCGCTATGCGACCAGCCTGAATGTGCTGCCGGTCGAGGACTTCCCTTCGATGGTTGCCGGGGATCTTCCCTGTGCATTTTCCATACCCGCTGCCGTCCTGCGTGGTCTTGTCGATCGTACACGTTTTGCGATCTCCACGGAGGAGACACGCTATTACCTGAACGGCATCTATTTCCATGTCGCGAAAGACGGCGACACAGCCAGACTGCGCGCCGTGGCAACGGACGGGCACCGTCTTGCACGCGTCGAAACCGATCTCCCTGCCGGCGCGTCGGACATGCCGGGTGTGATCATCCCGCGCAAAACCGTTGCCGAACTGCGCAAGCTGCTCGATGAGGGCGCCGGTGCCGTCGAGGTCAGTCTGTCTGACACGCGTATCCAGTTCCGTGTCGGGGCCGTCATGCTGACATCCAAGCTGATTGACGGGACGTTCCCGGAATATGAGCGTGTCATTCCCAAAAACAACGACCGCTTCCTGCGCGTGAACAAACATGCCTTCGCCGATGCTGTGGCGCGTGTTGCTGCGATCAGTCAGGAGCGCTCGCGCCCGGTAAAGCTTGCCGTCCGGACCAATCTGCTCACGCTTTCCGCCATCAGTCCCGATCAGGGCATGGCAAAGGAAGAGCTGGACGAGACGAGCGTATCCTATGACGGTCCGTCGCTCGAAATCGGCTTTCAGGCGCGCTATCTGAACGACATCACCGATCAGATCGATGTCGAGGCAGAATTCGCGTTTGCCGATAGTGCCGCGCCTACGCTGGTGCGTGACACGAATCTGCCCACGGCTCTTTACGTTCTCATGCCTATGCGCGTCTGACGCAGGGTCACGTCAGATCTTTGCGTATATCCAGGCTCGTCCTCACGAATTTTCGTAATTATGAGCGTCTGGCCTGGACGCCCCATAGCCGCCTTGCCGTCCTGACCGGCGAAAACGGGGCAGGGAAGACCAATCTGCTTGAAGCCATGTCGCTTCTCGCGCCGGGCCGCGGTCTGCGCGCGGCTCCCAATGCGCAGATCCAGCGCCACGGTGGCGGTCCATGGGGGATCGCTACGCGGATCGCGAGTGGAGGCGACTGTGTCGATCTGGCGACCGGCATGGACCCAACCAATCCGGTGCGTCGTGTGTTCAGGCTCGATAACGAAGCTGTACGCAATCAGGCGCAGATCTCTCCCCATTTTTCGGCAACCTGGCTTACCCCCCAGATGGATCGCCTTTTCAGTGATCCGGCCTCGGGGAGGCGACGCTTTTTCGATCGCCTGGTTCTCGCGCTCGATCCTCATCATGCCCGTGAGAGCGCGGCGCATGAGCGGGCCGTTGCCCAGCGCAATCGTCTGCTCGCGACGCGCCCCGATCAATCGGTCTGGCTCGCTTCCATCGAAGACAGCATTGCACGCCATGCTGTGGCACTGACGGCTGCCCGCATGGCGCTGGTCGAGGCCATGAATGCGTCGCCGCTTACGGATGAGACGGGCTTTCCGGTGGCGCGGATTGCACTGGACTGCGCAATCGCCAACGATCTCGCGCGCAGTCCCGCTCTTGCCGTCGAAGATAGTCTTCGTGAAGCACTTTCGAACACGCGTGCGGAGGATGCGCAGCGTGGCGCAACATCCCTTGGTGCCCACAAGGCAGATTTTCTGTTGAGCGACGCGCTTACTGGGCGGGAGGCGACGCTTTCAAGCAGCGGTCAGCAAAAGGCCATGCTCGTCCATGTCATTCTCAATCATGCCGTCCTTACCGAGAGGCAGACGGGCAGAGCGCCGGTTATCCTGCTGGATGAACCGCTCAATCATCTCGATATGCGCAGGCGCGAGGCACTTCTGACCTTTCTCCGGCAGAGTAGATTCGATGCCTTTCTGACGGGCACGGATAGAGAGCAGTTTGCGATTCTGGGTTCGGACGCGGATTATCGACACGTGGAGGCGGGTGATCTCAGCCCTCGGTGAGGATGGCGCGCGCAATGAGAGAGTCCCGAGGCTGAGAACATGCGGAATTGTAACACATCTGTCGCTGACAGCGGGGTCTTTGCCTGTTTGCGAAGGTGGCGACGCGCATAGATGGATCCAAATGCGGGATGCCGCTGGTTGGAAGATATGTATCCTGACCATGCATCGCATAATTCATACATTCTTCAGAGTATATAACAGAATTTAGAGAGGTTATTATTGGTTCGGAATAATATACACGATTAAATATAGGTAATACGTTTGTTATATGAGTGATAATTGCCTTATTAATATGGACCGGATAAATCCCGTATTTGCGATAATTGGAAAATAACTTCGCGCGTTGCGCTTCCGACTTGCGGGGTCGTGTTGTGCATTGTTACTTATCGTCATGAAGTTCTGTCGTAAAAGAGTCTGGTGTTGGAATTGGCCTAGGAGCAGGCAAGCCGGATGAAAATCGCGTTTTTGTACGTGGCTGAACCGTATCAGTGTTATCACGTCGCCGCTGTCTCTTCCGCTCTGGCTCAGCTTCCCAATGTCTCGGTGACGGAGTTCGTGAGTTTTCCCGAGACGGCGTTTCATCTGGATCGTATCCGACACAGGAACGGCTTGGCCGGTCATATCGAACGTGGTGAACTGAAGATGCCCGTTCGCGCGTCCTTTCTGCGCCGTATGCGGCGGCTCGATGCGGAGCGCGAAATCGTCATGCGTGCCAATATCGAGCGTCTGGAGCAGTTCGATGCGGTGGTGGCAACGGAGTATTCGGCCGGGGCCTTGCGTGAGATGGGGCTGCGCAAGCCGGCTCTTATCCTGATCCAGCACGGTGCCGGAGACCGGGAGGTCAATGATGAGCACCTGATACGCCAGTTCGACCTCTCTCTGGTATCGGGGCCGAAAATTGCGGAGTCCTTCCTTGCCAAGAAGCTGGCGACTGCCGCACAGACGCGCATAATCGGGTATCCGAAATTCGATGCGGTTGAGAAGCAGAACGTCCAGAAGGCCGTGCCCGCAAATTCTAGCAGGCCGATTGCGCTTTATAACCCGCATTACAAAAAAGCACTTTCTTCGTACCGGACCTGTCTCGAGCCACTGGTCGAGGCGGTGAACCGTCTTGATCGCTACGATCTGCTGATCGCCCCGCATATCAAGATCTTTCACAAGGATTTCGGTCGTCGCCGTCGTCAGTTCGAGAAAGTCGTCGGGGACCATGTCCGGCTCGATGCGGCGTCTTCGGCCATGCTCGACATGACTCATACGGCGCGGGCGTCTCTGTATATCGGCGATGTCAGTTCACAGGTTTACGAGTTCCTTATTACCCCCCGGCCATGCATATTTCTCAATCCTCACAAGGTCGAATGGCGGAATAACCCGCATTTCAGACACTGGACCCTGGGAGATGTGGTCGAGCACGCCGAAGATATCTATCCCGCTCTTGCGCAGGCGGAGTCGCGTCATGTCCTGTATCGGGAAAGGCAGGAGCGCATGATCCAGGAGACGTTTGGTTCCCAGCCCAAACGCGGGGCCTCTTTCCGGGCTGCCCAGACCATTCGTGACTTCCTTCGGGGCGAGGGGCGTTCGTCAGCTTCGGTTGTCGCTGCCTGAACCCGGAATCGGCGTGAAGCAGGGCGTAAAAAGGTGCGAGCTTGCCTACCGCCAGATCGTTGTTGCGATGTCGTTACGTACTGTCCGGCCGCGGCGTGCGTTATGGCAAAACGGTGAAATTCGCACCGGCCTGCGCAATCTCCTGTTTTCAACACGGACTGCTTTGGTCTAAGAGGACGCGCCAACGGTAGGAAAGCCGCGGGCTTTCCTGATTGACAAGCGGGGAGGCTGCGGCAGATGACCACGACCAATAATACACCAACCGGAATGGCTGGCGAACGGGTTGGTGACTATGCCTCGCGCAGCGTCTCCCATGACCGCATCCGCGAAGCTCTTGCATTCGATGACGTACTGGTCGAACCCGCGGCATCGGACGTCCTGCCGGCGCAGGCCTCGACGCGTACGCGCCTGACAAATTCCATCGAACTCAATATTCCGCTGCTCTCGTCGGCCATGGACACCGTGACCGAAGATGCCATGGCCATTGCAATGGCCCAGCAGGGCGGCATGGGCGTCATTCACAAGAACCTGTCCGTCGAGGAGCAGGCCGAGCATGTACGCCGCGTCAAGCGCTTCGAATCGGGCATGGTCGTCAACCCTGTCACGGTAGGACCTGAGCAGACGCTGCGCGATGTGCATGCGATCATGAAACAGCACGGGATCAGCGGCCTGCCGGTTGTGATGCCGGGCACAGGCGAACTGGTCGGTATCCTGACCAATCGTGACATGCGTTTTACCAGCGATCTGGACACGCCGGTGCGTGACATGATGACGCATGAGAACCTCGTCACCGTGCGTCACGGGGCCGATGCCGCGGTCGCACAGGATCTTCTGCATCGTCACCGTATCGAGAAGCTTCTGGTCGTGGACGACCAGAACCGATGCACTGGCCTTATTACGGTCAAGGATATGGACAAGGCGGAAGCGCATCCGCTTGCCATCAAGGATCAGTTCGGCCGTTTGCGCTGTGCTGCCGCCATTGGTGTCGGGGCCGATGGGCTTGCCCGCGCCGAGGCTCTGGTCTCTGCCGGTGTGGATATCGTGATTGTCGATACGGCACACGGTCATTCGCGCGGCGTGCTCGATACGGTTGCGACACTCAAATCGCGCCACGCTGGCATTCAGGTGATTGCCGGTAACGTGGCGACACCCGAAGCAGCGATCGCCCTGGCCGGAGTTGGCGCGGATTGCGTGAAAATCGGCATCGGACCGGGTTCCATCTGCACCACGCGCGTCGTGGCCGGTGTGGGTGTGCCGCAGTTCTCTGCCGTCATGGAAACATCTGCGGCCTGCCATGAAGCTGGAATTTTCGCTATCGCCGATGGTGGCATCCGCACCTCGGGCGATATCGTCAAGGCAATCGGTGCCGGTGCTGACGTGGTGATGATCGGTTCGCTTCTAGCGGGTTGCGAGGAAAGCCCAGGAGAGGTGTTCCTGCATCAGGGCCGTTCCTACAAGGCCTATCGTGGCATGGGCTCGCTTGGCGCCATGGCCCGCGGTTCTGCGGACCGGTATTTCCAGGCGGAGGTCAAGGATTCGCTCAAGCTTGTGCCCGAGGGGATCGAGGGGCAGGTGCCGTACAAGGGCAGCATGGCTGCCGTGGTGCATCAGCTCGTCGGCGGTCTGAAGGCAGGCATGGGATATACGGGATCGCCCACCATTGCCGATCTGCAGGTGCGCACGCGTTTCCGTCGCATCACCAATGCGGGCCTGCGTGAAAGCCACGTGCATGATGTGACCATCACGCGCGAAGCACCTAACTATCGCCAGGACTGACAAAAACTTGTAAGCGCGGGAGCATGACTCCCGCTGCCCGACTTTCTGCTGCCATCGATCTGCTCTGCGCCATCGAGGCAGCCCCCCGCCGTCCTGCCGATGCGACGGCCAATAACTATTTCCGCGAGCGCCGCTATATCGGCGGCGGCGACCGGCGCGTGATCTCCGCGCGTATCTGGGACGTGCTGCGTCAGTGGCGTCGTCTGCACTGGCATTTGCGTGACATCCCCGGTGGTCCGTCACCGCGCACGCTTTGCGCGGCCTCGCTCATTCTGGGTGGGGAAGAGATCGGCACGGTTCGCAACCTGTTCAATGGCGAGCGCTTCGCGCAGTCCCATCTCACCAGCCGTGAGGATGCTGCTCTCGCTGCACTTGCCGGTCGTGAACTGAACCACCCTGATATGCCTCTGCCTGTACGTCTGGAGTTTCCGGACTGGCTGCAGCCCTATCTCGAACGTGCCTTCGGCGATCGGCTCGAAGCCGAGATGGGGGCGCTCGATAGTGCGGCTCCTCTCGATCTCAGGGTCAATCTTCTCAAAGGGCATCGGGACGAAGCGATCCGCTCGCTGCGCAACGAGCAGATCATGGCATCGCCTACGCCTCTCTCTCCATGGGGATTGCGTCTGCCGGGCCGTCAAAACGTGACCGCCACGCAGAGTTTTCGCGAAGGTATCATCGAGATCCAGGACGAGGGCAGTCAGCTCATTGTCGGCATGCTCGATGCGAAACCTGGCGAACGCGTGGTGGATTTCTGTGCGGGCGCCGGAGGCAAGACGCTCGCAATCGCCATGGGCATGGAGAACAAGGGGCAGGTTGTCGCATGCGATGTCTCTGCCCCGCGTCTGGAAGGGGCAGTCAAGCGGCTGCGTCGGGCAGGGGTGCACAATGTAGAGCGCCATCTCCTGACAAGCGGTGACAAATGGGTCAAGCGTCGTGCAGGTGCGTTCGATCGTGTGCTCGTCGATGCACCCTGCTCGGGCACGGGCACGTGGCGTCGTAACCCCGACGCACGCATACGCCTTGTCGAGCAGGACATTATCGAGCTGCGTGCCAAGCAGGCCGATATCCTCGATCGTGCCTCGACACTGGTCAAGCCGGGTGGACGTCTGGTTTACGCAACCTGCTCCCTGCTGAACGAAGAAAACGAAGAGCAGGTCGCGGCGTTCTTGGCGCACAATGACCGGTTCGAGCGTGTCGCCGCAGGCAGTGAAATGCTGCCTGAGGCATTGCGTGGCGAGTCCGGTTTTGCGCTCACGCCTTTGCGTAATGAAACGGATGGGTTTTTCGCCGCTGTCATGCAGCGCAAGGCCGACTGAGCAGCTGAATACGGGCAACGTCTAACCGGGCAGGGAAAATCACGCGATCATGGCGCTGGCAATATTTATCGGGCTTCTTCTGACCCTTGGGGCGGGTATCGGGGCGCAATGGGTCGCCTGGAAGTTCCGTCTTCCAGCCATTGTCATATTGTTTGCACTAGGGCTGATTTTCGGTCCCGGTCTGGGCATTCTTCATCCGTCTGCCGCGCTGGGATGGATTTTCCGCCCGCTCGTCTCGCTTCTGGTTGCGATCATCGTGTTCGAAGGCGGGCTTCTGCTCGATTTCAGGCAGCTGCGCGAAGCAGGAGAGGGCGTGACGCGCCTCACCATGCTGGCACTACCGATTTCGTGGGTGCTCGGCTGGGCGGCTGCACATTATATTGCCCATATGGAATGGGGGGTGGCGGCCCTTTTCGGTGCGATCATTACCGTGACCGGACCGACGGTCGTGCTGCCTCTGCTCCGTCACAACAAGCTCCAGCCGCGCGTTGCCGCTTTTTTGCGGTGGGAAGCGATTATCAATGACCCGATTGGGGCCATTCTTGCAGCCGTGGTTCTGCAGGTGGTTGCGACACGGGTACCGATCGGGACGGATGTCTTCCTGACCACAGTGCTGCCCGACCTGCTGGCCTCTACGGCTGAGTCGCTCGCGGTCGGCATTCTGCCTGCCTATCTGGTCCGCTATCTTTTCGTGCGCGACCTCATGCCCGAGCCGCTCAAGACGCCACTCCTGCTGACGCTTGCGCTCCTGATCTTCAGCCTGTGCAATATGAGCATGGAAGGGGCGGGGCTCGTGGGTGCTACCGTGTTCGGTATGGCGCTCACCAATCTGCATGTTCCCGGCCTGTCCGAGCTTCGGCGCATGAAGGAATCGCTGGTCGTTCTGGTTGTCGCAGTGTTGTTCATCATGCTGACGGCTGACCTGCATCGCGATGTACTGGCGCATCTCTCCCTGCCGATCTGCCTTCTGACCGCAGCGGTCATGTTTGGGGTGCGGCCTCTTGCGATCTTCCTTTCGACGATCGGGACAGGGCTCAAATGGCAGGAGAGGCTATTCGTGGCCTGGATTGCACCGCGTGGTATTGTCGCCGCCGCTGTGGCCGGTGCTGCGGGCTATCGCATGACGGATGCCGGCTATCATAGCGCAGACCTCATCATGCCTGCCGTCTTCGCCATTATCGGCGGAACGATGATTTTCCATGGATTTTCCCTTCGACCGATTGCGCGTTATCTCAAACTGACCCTGTCCAACGAGCCCGCGCTGGCCATCGTCGGCGCCTCGGCCTGGTCCATCGATTTTGCCAAATGTCTCAACGGCAATGGTATTCCCATTCTTCTGGTCGATAACCGCTCCAATACGCTGATACCGGCCATGCGTCAGGGAGTGCCTGTATTGCGTGCCGAGCTTCTGTCGCAATACGGCGAGGAGGCGCTCGAGGA
The DNA here is from genome assembly GCF_024054035.1 of Asaia lannensis NBRC 102526. Taxonomy (GTDB): domain Bacteria; phylum Pseudomonadota; class Alphaproteobacteria; order Acetobacterales; family Acetobacteraceae; genus Asaia; species Asaia lannensis. The sequence goes on along the minus strand of NZ_JAMXQU010000003.1, from coordinate 149,662 downwards.
GCGTCCGGCGGATTACCTGATTTCGACCACGACCGACGCGATCTATAACGGGCTCGTCTGCGCGCACATGGCCCCGCATATGGGCCGTCAGCGCGTGTTCCAGATCAGCCCCGGTGTGGCGAGACTGGATTTCTATCACGGCCTGTCGCGTGACGCGCGCGGCAAGCTGCTGGGCGATCCCTCATGGAATTTCACCCTGATCGAGATGCTGTTCGAGAAGGGATGGCGTTTTGCAACGGCCATGGCAGATGAGGCGAGTGCTGCCTCATTCGGGTCAGTGCCGAACCGTCTGGATTTCCTGTCGATACGACGCGGGCAGTCCATTACGATCCGCTCGGCAGAAGACGAGTTTCCGGTTTCGCCGGCCATAGGTGACATGCTGGTCTTCATGGCACCGCCCTTGTCAGAGGAAATCGAGACCTTTGAGAAAGCCGAGCGCGCAGACGAGAAGGCGGAAGCATCGGCCTGATCGAACCAAGGCGTGTTGAGGTGACAGAGGTGTCGGGCCTTTCAGTCGGCTCGCACCTCGATGCCCTGTGCTGGTGAGGCGATCAGTCGGCGCAGGAGGGGCTCTGTCAGGGCAATACATCCTTCCGTCGCCCCGCTGGCGGGCGGCAGGTGCAGAAAGATGGCCGATCCCCTGTGGGGAATGACCGGATCGTCGTTCCAGCCGAGGACCACGCAGAGATCGTAACAGTTATCCTCACGCCATAATGTTTCATGCCGCGCCGGATGAGGGAGCGTGATCTGGCGATTGTAATCGCGATGCGCTGGATCGTCGCACCAGCCATCATTGGGGGCCAAAGCTTCTACACGCAGGGCGGTAGCGGGACGGGAGACCCGGTCCGCACGATAGAAAACATGGCGAAACGGCAGAAAGCCGAGAGGGGTCGCATGATCGCCTTCGGACTTGTCGCCTCTGATACCGCCGGCTCCGATTATCGCCGGAACAGGCTCCTGATTAATGAAAAGGGTCGCGAGAGGCCCTGTTCTGTGTCGCAGAATGACAGTCATGTCACAAACCTCACATCTGAACATTAATTTATGAGTAATTACCGTCTAAAGCTCGGTATCCGGCAGCCTGAAGGGTCTGATCGGATTGGCGTTATCACGATATCGGTGTAAGGCTCACAAGCAAAACGAGGCTCTTTCTTCCTAGAGAAGTCGGGTCTGTACCCGGGGGCTTGGTCCCCAGCTGGTGAGAGAAGGTTATACATGCCTGGTCCGCGTCCTGTCCTTATTGTCGACGATGACGATACGCTTCGCCAACTCCTGGTCGAACAGCTCAAGCTCGAAGGTGAGTTCGAACCCATCCAGGCTGTTTCGGTTGCCGATGCGAAAGCCAAGCTTGAAGTACCGGATGTGCGCGTCGACGGTATTCTGCTCGATGTAACCCTTCCTGACGGTGACGGACGCGACTTCTGTGCGGAGCTGCGCCGACAGGGTGTGCGTATGCCGATCATCATCCTGACCGGCTCGGACGACGAAGCCGACGTCGTGCGCGGACTGGATGCCGGGGCGAACGACTATGTCGCGAAGCCTTTCCGTATTGCGGAACTGCTGGCCCGACTGCGTGCGCAGCTGCGCCTGTTCGAAAACAGCGAAGATGCGGTTTTCCCGATCGGGCCTTATCTGTTCCGTCCTTCTTCCAAAATCCTTCAGGAGCCTGCGAAAAATCGCCGTATCCGCCTGACGGAAAAGGAAGCTGCGATCCTCAAATATCTGTATCGCGCCGGGCATCGTCCGATTGCCCGTCAGGTGCTGCTGAACGAGGTCTGGGGCTATAACGCGGCCGTCACAACGCACACGCTTGAGACGCATATCTATCGTCTCCGCCAGAAGATCGAGCCCGATCCGGCGAATGCCTCACTTCTGCTGACGGAAGGGGGTGGTTACCGCCTCAATCCAGAAGGAAGCAGCGCGCTGATGAGCTGAGCGACGGCACGTTCGCGTGATCCGATTTCGGAATAAGAAGCCCCGATCTGGCAACAGGTCGGGGTTTTTTGTGTCTGCGGTGTCTGGAGGATACGGGGCGAAGGTTCTCAGGGTGACGCAGATCCGGGGTGTCGATCAGGGGATCGTCTTTGGCCCGGTGAGCACCGGGCCGGACAAGCGTTGCCTGTCGATCAGGAAATTATCAGGTCGAGATCTATCGTGACTGGCACATGATCCGACGGGCTTTCCCAATCGCGCACATCGCGTAGGATCTCGATACGTTCGAGGCAGGGGCGCAGATCGGGTGTGATCCAGATATGGTCCAGACGCCTGCCCCGGTTGGAGGCTTTCCAGTCGCGGTTTCTGTACGACCACCAGGTGTAGAGTTTTTCTTCCGGGGGCACCTCAAGGCGCATAGCGTCCATAAAGCCGGTACGCTGCCAGTGGTTGAGGCGTTCGATTTCCGGTGGTGTATGACTGACGGTATTGGCCAGCTGCTTATGGCTCCACACGTCGTGTTCGAGCGGGGCGATATTGAGATCACCTACAAGAATCGTGCGCTCTGGCGGCGTGTTGCGGAACCAGGCGGTGACCTCATCAAGAAAGGCGAGCTTGTGGGCGAATTTCTCGTTCAGTGCCGGATCGGGAATGTCGCCCCCGGCGGGAACGTAGAAATCATGAACCGTGACCGGTCCGTCCCGTGTCTCCAGCAAGGCACCGATATGGCGTGTGTCGCTCTTCTTGCACCAGTCAGGGGTGTCTTCCAGGCGGGTCATCGGATGGCGTGAAAGAATGGCCACGCCGTTATAACCTTTCATGCCGCAATAATGCTGATGCACGTAGCCGAGATCGTGCAGGGGCTGGGCCGGGAACAGCCCGTCGGGCACTTTCGTCTCCTGCAGACAGATAATGTCCGGGCGCTGCGCTTGTGCGAGACGGGCGAGAAGCGGCAGCCTCAGACGCAACGAGTTGATATTCCACGTCATCAGCCGCATGCGAAGATCCTTCAAATTGACGGTAACTGCGGTAGTGCCTCTTGCCGCCCCGGCTGAATAGCCCATTTACACAGGCATGACAGCCGCGATTCACGACCGAATTCTGACCCTCGACTCCCATATCGATATTCCCTGGCCCGACCGTGGCGATTTCGCCAGCGGCTCTGCGGACAGGCAGGTCGATCTGCCCAAGCTGCGTGAAGGGGGGCTGAGGGCTGTTTGCCTTGCTGCCTATATCCCACAGACAGCGCTGGACGAGACGGGCCGTCACGATGCCTGGAAGCGGGTACAGGCCATGCTCCATGTCATCAAGGAGCTACAAAGTGACGAGGTTGCCGTCTGCTCCAGTGTCGCCGCCATTCGCGAAGCGGCGGCGCAGCACCATCAGGTTGTGGTTCCGGCCGTCGAGAACGGTCACGCCCTTGGGGGCGATCCGTCTCGCGTGCAGGCTCTGGCGCAGATGGGCGTGCGTTACATGACGCTGACGCATAACGGCCATAACGACCTTGCCGATGCTGCGATTCCGCTTCCGGCGCTGGGGAATGAAAAAACGCTGCACGGGGGTCTTTCCGCGATCGGGCGTGAAGCGATCGCGCAGATGAACGCCCATGGCATTGTGGTCGATGTCTCTCACGCGGCGAAAAGTACGATGATGCAGGCGGCAGAGCATTCATCCATGCCTGTTGTCGCCAGCCATTCCTGCGCGCGCGCCTTGTGCGACCACCCGCGCAATCTCGATGACGAGCAGTTGCGCCTGTTGCGTGACACGGGGGGCGTAATCCAGATCACGGCCATGTCGTCCTTCCTCAAGCCGGCGCGCGAAGGTAAGGCTTCCGTCAGGGACATGGCGCGCCATGTACGCCATGTTGCCAATCTGATCGGTGTCGAACACGTCGGCGTATCCTCCGATTTCGACGGCGGCGGGATGATCGAGGGATGGCGGGATGCCTCACAGAGCAGGGCTGTGACGGAGGCCCTTCTGCAGGAAGGATTTTCGGATCGGGATCTCGCGCTGATCTGGGGCGAGAATTTCCTGCGCGTTCTGGCTCAGGCGGAGCAACGCTGAAGGCAACTTCGAACAAAACAGGATCGTTCTCACTGCGAGAGTGGAAATTTTGTCCACTCTCATAGCAGTTCAGGGATTGACTCCCTGTATTTCCAAGGTCTTCGCGCTGTTTCCTAGGAGCGAATGGGCAAAATTGTTTAGTTTCAACATCTTAGCATCGTATGCACAAAATTTAGGCAAAGCGTCGCAAAGCGCGCGAAACTGCGCCCGTCATCAATTTGTCACGCGATACCCCACAGAGTTATCCACATGTTCGGTGGATGAACTGCCATCCAGTCCTCCCGGGTGCGCGTCACGATGACCGCGCCCGCAAAACCGGATGGCCCGGTCGAGGCCGACCTCTCTGGAGCGCCACGCAAGGAGGGGGCGGAGGCTATCCGTGAAGCGCTCAAGACCATTCCCTTCACCCCTGGCGTGTATCGAATGCTGGGGGAAAAAGGTGAGGTGCTTTATGTCGGCAAAGCGCTCAGCCTGAAGAAACGGGTCTCTTCCTATCTGCGTCTCAATCAGCTTCCGGAGCGATTGCGCCGGATGGTGAGCCTTACGAGATCGATGGAGATCGTCACCACACGGACAGAAGCCGAGGCGCTGCTTCTTGAAGCGAACTACATCAAGAAGATGAAGCCGCGCTTCAACATCCTGTTGCGTGACGACAAATCCTATCCCTGGATCATGCTGACCGAGGGGCATGAGTTTCCCCAGATCACCAAGCAGCGCGGCCGCCCCGTAAAGAACGCGACCTATTGGGGGCCTTTCGCTTCGGCCTGGGCGGTTAATCAGACCCTGAACCTGATCCAGCGCAGCTTTCTGCTCAGGTCATGCAGCGATGCGGTCCTGACGTCGCGTACACGCCCCTGCCTGCTATTTCAGATCAGGCGTTGTTCCGCCCCTTGTGTGGGCCGTGTGACGCCGGGTCAGTATGCAGAACTCGTGGAGGAGACGAAGCAGTTCCTGTCGGGCAAAAGCAGTGATGTGCACAAGGCGCTTGTCGAGGAGATGGAAAAGGCCTCGGAAGCTTTGGAATTCGAGCGTGCGGCAGCCATACGCGACCGTATACGCGGTTTTTCGAGCATGCAGGAATCCGGTATTATCAATCCGGCCTCGATAGGCGATGCAGATATTGTGGCGATCTGGCAGGAGGCAGGCCGAAGCTGCATTCAGGTATTCTTTATCCGCAATAGTCGCAACAACGGAAACCGCGCGTTTTTTCCCGATCACGCGGAGGATGACGACAGGGCCGATATTCTGGCGGCGTTCCTGCTCCAGTTCTACGACGACAAACCGCCGCCGCCACAGATATTGCTCAATACGGACCCTTCCGAGCTGGAGCTGGTATCGGAGGCCCTGACGCTCAAGCGCGGTCGCAAGCTGGAGCTGTTGCAGCCCCAGCGCGGGGAGCGACGCGACGTGGTGCGTCATGCTGAAACCAACGCCCGCGAGGCGCTGGAACGTCGACTGGCGGAAAGTGCAGGGATCGGCAAGCTGCTGAATGGTGTTGCTGCGGCATTCGACCTGCCGGCCCCGCCACAGCGTATCGAGACCTATGATAATTCGCATATCATGGGGCAGCATGCCTATGGTGTGATGGTGGTTGCAGGACCTGAGGGTTTCACCAAGCGGGCCTATCGCAAATTCGCCATCAAGGGACCGGTAACGCCGGGCGACGATTTCGGCATGATGCGCGAGGTCATGGAGAGACGCTTTGGCAAGCGCGATCCGGATGCGCCCGATGAGCGCCCGCAGGACTGGCCGGATCTTCTGCTGATCGATGGTGGTCTGGGTCAGTTCAATGCCGTGCGTGCAGTCCTGGAAGAACTCAATGTGCGCGACATCCCGATCGTGGCGATTGCAAAGGGACCCGACAGGGATGCCGGGCGGGAATGGTTTTTTCAGGAAGGCAGGTCACCTTTCCAGATGCCACCGAACGACCCGGTTCTCTACTATCTGCAACGCCTGCGCGACGAGGCGCATCGCTTTGCCATAACCACACACAGGGCCGGACGGAGCAAAGCCATCAAGACTTCCGAGCTCGACAGCGTTCCGGGAATCGGTGCCGTGCGCAAACGGGCTCTTCTCACGCGTTTCGGGTCCGTGCGCGGGGTGCGCAGCGCCAGCGTGGAGGAGCTGTCATCGGTCGGCGGGATCAATTCGGAAATTGCCCGTACGATTTATGCCTTTTTTCATCCCCAATGAGGGCAGACACGCTATGATCGCAGGACAATACCACCCTATCATGAGGCATGAAATCATGCTTATGCCTCCATCGACTTAATGGCAGCGCCGGGGACGATTCATGCTGACAGATCTGCCCAATATTCTGACCCTGCTTCGTATCGCCTCGATACCGTTGCTGATTGCGCTTATCGCCATGTCGAACCCGGTCTGCGATGCCATAGCCTGCGTGCTCTATATCGCGGCCTGCATCACCGATTATCTCGATGGCATGCTGGCCAGACGCTGGAAGCAGGGATCCGAGCTCGGGCGCATGATGGATCCGATTGCCGACAAACTCCTCGTCGGGTCTTTGCTGCTCGCACTGGCTGGCTATGGGCGCCTGGTGGATGGCGCACTTTTTGCGGCGATCATCATCCTGATCCGTGAGATCATGGTCAGCGGTTTGCGCGAATACATGGCAAGCCAGCGTGCGACCCTGCCATCCACGCGCCTTGCGAAATGGAAAACCGGCATTCAGATGGTGGCGATCGGTTGTCTGCTGGCTGGTGATGAAATGCCGCGCATGATCGGGCTGGGCATGATCTCGTTCACCGGCGTCGGTGCCCTTATGCTGTGGGTTTCGGTGATACCGACAGTGATGAGTGGCTGGGGGTATCTGGTAACGGGACTTTCGAGAATGATGGGGAGCGGCACAAACCGGTCTTCGGCCAAGGTTTCGCACTAGTATTATACGCTATACATGTTCTGTATCTGGCGTTGATCGCGGTCCCGTCTTAAAAGAGCGGCGATGACATCCCTGGAGTAGATGATGAGAAAGGCCGCTCTTTTAGCGATTCCTGTTTTGTTGAGTGGCTGTTCCGGCTTTGGGAAGTCCATCCACGATACGGCGACCCTCCCGGGTGCGCATCCGAATATGCCGGAAGGCGCGTCGGAAAATATGGAGAAGGTGAGAGGGCATGCCTATATGGCCATGCCGATCCTGCCTGAAAGCGGGAATATCTGGCCCGGTGCGCCGCAGCCTTTGCCGACCTTGCGCGATGTTGAAGCTTCGCCGAACGGACTGCGCGACGCGCTCAAGGACACGAACAGCTATTTCGGCTCCATGACCAAAAGCCATGGAAGTGGCAGCGATAGTGCCATTCAGCTGGGAGACGGCGGCGTTCTTGAAATGGGCGAGCATGACGGTGTGGTCAATGGTGTTCATACGACACCGCGGCCTTCACTGAACGCCTCGGTTGAGGATAACGCGCATAAATATCTCAAGCCTGCCCAGAACGGGACTATTGTCATTCCCAATGGCGATGGAACGAGCACGCTGATCGCCCCGGATGGCACAGTTCGTGTCACGAAGGACAAGGCGGCCCATTGAGGCTATGCGCCGCCCGATTTCTCAGGCGGCGCGTCTTGCCCCGAACACGCAGAAAAGTACAATCAGCGTAACGACGAGCATTGATGCCGGTACGCGCTCATGCAGCAGCATGGCCGATAGTGCGAGGCCACCGAGCGGCTGCAGGAGCTGCAATTGCCCGATACGCGCAACACCGCCCAGCGCGAGAGCGCGGTACCAGAAGACAAAGCCCAATAATCCGCTGAATAACGCGACGTAAGCAAGCGAGCACCACGCCTCTGCCGGCACGTATGCCAGAGTCTGTGGAGGACAAAGCAGTGCAATGATCAGCATGACGGGTGAAGATATGAGCAATGCCCAGGAAATGACCTGCCAGCCGCCCAGCGTTCTGGAAAGGGCAGCACCTTCTGCATATCCCAATCCACATGCGAGAATTGCCGCCAACATGAAAGTGTCGCCCAAAAGCGACCCACCCTGCGTTTGTATCGCTGCGTAGACCAGGACAGCGCCCGCACCGCAAAGAGACAGAAGCCAGAAAATGCGCGACGGCTTTTCTCCATTGCGGATCACGGCGAAGAGTGCGGTGCTGAGCGGAAGGATTCCAGTCCATAAAGCAGAGCGCACTGCTTCGATATGCTGCAAAGCACAGGCGGAGAGAAGCGGATAGCCAATGACGACGCCCGAAGCGACAACCATCAGCGGACGCATGGCGCCGGGGCCGGGACGCGGCCGTTTGAGCACGATCAGCAGAGCGAGGCCGCACATCGCTGCGATGATTGTTCGTGCCGCTGTAAGGAACATGGGAGCGAAAGCGGTCTCGGCGATGAGGGTCGCTGGAAGCGAGCCACTGAAAATAACAATTCCAGCAATTCCGCAGAGCGTGCCGCTTGCACGTTGTTTGTGGGGTAAGGACATCGATCCAGCCTTTTCCAAAGATTCACGCGATGCAGAGTTGTGGAGAAGGCATCGGATTGCGCCATGGACAAAGAGGGCCTGACTCAGCAGGACTGTTCGATCGAGAAAACGAACAGTTGCGATATCGACATGAAATTGCGGACCAAGAACGATCTTGTTGTTGAGACTGTGCGTAAACGTATTTCCACGGGTGGCCTCGGGCGAGGAGAGCGTTTGCCTTCGATCAGAACCCTTGCGGCGCAGCTTTGCGTCTCGTCTTCCACCGTAAGTGAGGCTTATGATCGACTGGTAGCAGAAGGCAGTGTTATCGCGCGTCCGGGGTCAGGCTACTACGTAAATGACGTCCGTGCTCATCCGGAAGTGGCGCGTATGCGCCGTGATCATGCAATCGATCCATTCTGGGTCTCTCGTCAGGCGCTGGAAACCGATCCGACAGTGTGGCAGCCGGGATGCGGTTGGCTCCCGGCCGCATGGATGCCCCGTGCGCTCCTTGAAACTGCCCTGCGGGACGCAGCGCGCTCGCCGGAGACTGTTTTGACCGGGTATGGTCCTGCCATGGGGGCGCCGGGTTTTCGCGCATTACTCTCACGTCGCTGGGCGGAATCGCAGCTCTATGTGTCGCCGGAGCAGATATTGTTGACCGGGTCGAGCACGCAGGCTCTCGATCTTGTATGCAGGATTCTCCTCAAATCCGGGGATTGCGTGCTGATAGACGAACCCTGTTACTTCAACTTCCGGGCGCTACTTACTGTGCATGGTGTCAGGATTGTCAGCGTGCCCTTTACGCCCGAAGGACCGGATCTCGCGGTCTTCGCGAAGATATTGTCTCGGGAACGGCCGCGCCTTTATCTTACGAACTCAGGCCTGCAAAATCCGACTGGCGGTACTCTCAGCCTGAAAAATGCTCATGCGGTTCTGATGCTGGCTCGGCAGTGCGGAACCTATGTGATTGAGGACGATATATTCGCTGATTTTGCGCCCCCGCCGAGTGCAAGCTTTGCGCCTCTCGATGGTCTGGATCGTGTCGTCAGGATTGGCTCATTCTCGAAGACACTTACCGCCTCGCTACGCTGTGGCTATATCGCTGCCCATCCGGATCTGATCGAGGCCCTTGTCGATCTCCAGATCGCCACGGGTTTCGCCGGAGTGAGTCCTCTTGCGGCGCAGATCGTGCAGCACGTGATCGAAAGCGGTGCGTATCGACGGCATAGGGACGCGCTGAACACGAAATTGTTTCGCGCACGCCGCGATTGCATTTCACGCCTCGCCACACTTGGTGTTCAGCCTTGGATTATCCTCAAGAGCGGCTTCAGTCTGTGGTGTGTTATACCAGACCGGTGCGATGCATCGCGACTAGCCCAACTGGCCCCGAAGGAAGGAATGCTTCTCGCTCCCGGTGCCGTGTTCAGCGATTCCCTGCAGGCGGCGCGTTTCATGCGCTTCAATGTCGCCCAGATGAGAGATCCTGAGATATTTCGCCGTCTGGCTGCGTTGATCGAGCGCACCCGGGAGAGCTGGCAAGAATATCAGCCCTGTCCGGGTGCATCATTCAGTCGTAACGGCGATACAGGCCGATGAGCACGCCCTGGATGCGGACCCTGTTCTGAGGAAAGATCTGTGTCTCGAAGGCCGGATTGGCCGGTTCGAGCGCGATCGAGTTTCCTCTCTGGCGCAACCGCTTGAGCGTGACTTCCTGCCCGTCGACGAGGGCAACGACGATCTGGCCGTTTTCGGCGGTTTCGCTCTGCCGTATGATGACGGTATCTCCATCGAGAATACCAGCCTCGATCATGGACTCGCCGGAAACCTGAAGGGCGTAATGGCGCCCTTTTGTCAGCTGCGCTGCCGGAATGTCGATCTGCTCACCCTGATCGCGGAATGCTTCTATGGGCAGACCTGCGGCAATTCGACCGTAAAGCGGAACGCCGACCACCGAGTTATCGCCATTTACGGTGACCGGTGCGGGGATGCTCTCCTGGCTCGCGACGAGACGAGGGAACGCTGTTCCCTCGCTGCCCGTTGGGAGAGACGCGGATTCCATGACTGGAAGGCGGATAATCTCGAGAGCGCGCGCACGATGATGATGACGACGCAGGAAGCCGCGCTCTTCAAGGGCGGAGATCAGTCTGTGAATGCCCGATTTGGAGCGGAGCTCGAGTGCTTCCTTCATTTCGTCGAATGAGGGTGAAAAACCGGTCCGCTTCAGATAACCGTCTATATAAAGCAGAAGCTGGTGTTGCTTGCGTGTCAGCATGGGGTCCCTCTCTCCGTGGCCGGGACGGTAGAGCACCGTAACAGCCCGGGATCATTCTGTTCTTATTAAGTTCTTGCTTCGGTCCCTTCAAGATTTTTTCCCCGGATGCCCAAAATTAATCCACCGTTTTACGGGAAACACTTGACCCGGAGGCGTAATACAAGCATTTATGCGCCCAGCTTGAAAACGCTGCCGTTCATGTCGCGCGCAGCGACAGATCAGTTTGCGAGGACCCAATGGCCAAGACCAACGTCATCCAGATCCGTCTCGTTTCGACCGCGGATACCGGATATTTCTATGTCACCAAGAAGAACGCCCGTTCGGCGACCGGCAAGATGGAAGTGCGCAAGTACGATCCCGTCGTGCGCAAGCATGTTGCGTTCCGCGAAGCCAAGATCAAGTAAGATCGGCCTTCGACGACGTTAAGGAAAAGCGGCTCTCATGAGCCGCTTTTTTTATGCTGTTTTGCGACGTCGTGGAATTGCCGCGTTCTGGCCGGTCTTCGTGCTGGAGCCATCATCGAATGGCGGGAGAGAAACTGCTTTGCGCGTGCCTGTCTGATAGCGTTCGCGCCGCGTCATCACCCGATCACTGCCAGCCTGTAGGCAGGGATCATGAAGGCGCATTATGCGCATGTTTCGTGCGGATAAACGAGAGCGCTGGCGGGCTCTCGCCCCTGATTCAGTAAGGCGCGCGCTTGCTCGGTTTTGCCATTGCGTGGAGTTTGTTTCGACGGGACGCTGTTTCGCAAGCACGTTCTGCGAAGGGTCTACGCGCGGCTGGCGTAGTCCCGCCCGGGCTTTGCGACCATAATTACCTCCGATGCCGACTTACGGCACGGGTCAGTAAAGCTTGTCGTGAGGACCGTAGGGAATGACGGTATCGCCATTGCGCGCCAGATTGAGCATCGCCCTGGAGCGCTCGTCGAGCATATCGGCATCGAGTGCGCGTTCATTCAGACTGCCTATGCGACGCTTCCAGACGGCCTGTTCGGCATCGGCGTCTTTCTGGGCCTGAACGGCCTGATCCATAAGCTTGAGCTGCTCGTGATAGGCCTTGATGCCATGATCGCCCTGAAGGGCATTCCATCCGAAATAGGCCGTTAACCCAAGAAACAGGGCAGGGGGAACGACAGCGCGCACGAGGCGACGGATGGCACGGACGATTTGCACGGAAACTCCACGAATTCAGTCAAGCTGGCGTTACCGATCCTAACCCCGGCGCGGCATGGCTTACAATCGTGGAATGGGGTGAGGGAGAGAAAATCTCTCCCTCGGTGGTGCTCAGCGCGGCAGGATGGAGCGGCCGGCGTAACGAGCAGCGGTTGCCAGCTCGTTTTCGATACGGATCAGCTGGTTGTACTTTGCGGTACGGTCCGAACGCGACAGCGAGCCGGTCTTGATCTGTCCGCAATTCGTGGCGACGGCAAGATCGGCAATGATCGAGTCTTCGGTCTCGCCCGAACGATGGCTCATGACGCATTTGTAGCCGGCACGATGTGCGGTTTCCATGGCGCGGAGCGTCTCTGTTAGCGTGCCGATCTGGTTGACCTTCACGAGCAGGGCATTGGCAATGTTGCTCTCGATGCCGCGTACCAGGCGTTCGGTGTTTGTGACGAACAGATCGTCACCGACGAGCTGGAGCTTGCGACCCAGTCTTGCAGTCAGTTCTGCCCAGCCTTCCCAGTCGTCTTCTGCCAGACCGTCTTCGATCGACACGATCGGGTAGCGCGCGGCGAGATCGGCTAGATAATCGATCATGCCCGACGAATCGAGGTCGCGGCCTTCGCCTTCCATCTTGTAGCGGCCATCGCGATAGAACTCGGTGGCAGCACAGTCGAGTGCGAAGGTCACGTCTTCACCCAGACGGTAGCCAGCGCCTTCGACGGATTTGGAGATGAACCCAAGTGCCTCGTCAGCCGATTTCAGGCCGGGAGCGAAACCGCCTTCATCACCGACATTGGTGTTGTGACCGGCGGCGGCGAGGTTCTTCTTCAGATGAGCGAAGATCTCCGAGCCCATGCGTACGGCGTCCATGATCGTCGGTGCGCCGACCGGCTGGATCATGAATTCCTGGATGTCGATGGGGTTGTCAGCATGCTGGCCACCATTGACGATGTTCATCATCGGCACGGGCAGAACATGTGCAAATACGCCACCGACATAACGATAGAGCGGAATGTCGAGCTCGAGTGCAGTCGCCTTGGCGGTTGCGAGCGATACGGCGAGAATGGAATTGGCGCCCAGACGCGCCTTGTTCGGCGTGCCGTCCAGCTCGATCATGGCTTCGTCGATGGCGATCTGGTCCGACGATTCGGCACCCTGAAGCGCATCGAGGATCTCGCCCTCGGCGAAAGAAGCCGCCTTGAGAACGCCCTTGCCACCGTAGCGTGACTTGTCGCCGTCACGCAGTTCGACAGCTTCGTGCGCGCCGGTCGAGGCGCCTGACGGAACGGCTGCGCGACCCTTGGCGCCGGAGGACAGTTCGACCTCGACCTCAACGGTCGGGTTGCCGCGGCTATCCAGAATCTCGCGAGCAATGATATCAATAATGGCGCTCATTGGGGGCTCCCTGTTTGAACGTTCGAACTTCGGGCATCACAAGGCGTCGAGACACCGGCGCTGTCAACTGGCGTAATGTGAAATGAGGATGGATATTCCGTGAGACCCCTGTCACCGCTCGTGATTTTCCTTGGCATTGCTGGGTTGATCCCCTTTGTCGGCCTGGCCATGGCGGCCCTGTTCTGGGGTAGTCTCGGCCCCGTAACCCATATAGGTGTGGCGATGCTGGCCTATGGCGGCTGCATTCTGTCCTTCCTCGGTGCGGTGCATTGGGGGCTGGCTCTTGAGCAACCTGCCATTATACCTGCTCAGGGCATGGGGGCCATCAACAGGCGCCGGCTGGTCCTGGGTGTCCTGCCCTCGCTCTGGAGCTGGGTTGCCATTTATGCCGGTGTCGTCTGGTCGCCTCGCGGTGGCATATTGATGGAAATGGTCGGCTTTGTTCTGGTGCTCGGTGCCGAGCGTGCCGCCTATCGTCAGGGCGCCTTGCCGGCTGGGTATTTTCCGTTCCGTGCGCTGCTGACGGCAGTCGTCGTGCTTTGTCTCGCAGCCTGCCTGAGTGCGCCGCTCCAGCCCTACACGATTTGAGGTCGATCGATTTCCTCGCGCTGACCCCCTTGCGTCATCCTGTCGGGGGCTAAGTTTCGTGCGTGTTCAGGCAGTCTGGAATACGGGCTCGTAAATCACGGGAAAATTGACCGAACGCGCGATGAAGCAATGTGCATGGGCCTGATCGTGGAGGGTCTGCGCACGTGCCATCGAGCTGCTGCCCGCCAGCGTGATCACGGGGCGCAGCAATACGCTCTCGAACTCGCCTCCGCCTTGCGGGCTTTCGATCATGACGGCCTCTGCTGAGTCGCGATACGCGGTGACCACGATACCGGCTCCGGCGCAAAGCCCGAGATACCACAGCTTATGACAGGCGCTCAGCGAAGCCAGCAGCAGTTCGCCGGGGCTCCAGCCTGTCGGATCGCCATGAAAACTGGGATCGGCCGAGCCACGAATGACAGGCTTGCCTTCGGCCGCAATGTCGTGATTGCGGCCATAGACATGCCATGACTGCGTGCCCAGACCGTGATTGCCTGTCCACTCGGTCTGAACGGCATAGAGATGGCGCTTAGACCCCATCGGTTTTCGCAAGTGTGTCGAACGCCTTGAGTGTTCTCAGCAATCCGCGCATTTCCGACAACGGCACCATGTTCGGGCCGTCGCTCGGTGCCTGATCGGGGGTCTCGTGAGTCTCGATGAACACTGCAGCCACGCCAATCGCAACGGCGGCACGGGCAAGAGGCGGTACGAATTCGCGCTGACCGCCCGAGGCGCCCCCGAGGCCGCCCGGCTGCTGGACAGAATGCGTTGCATCGAACACGACCGGATAGCCTGTGCGTGCCATGATCGGCAGACCGCGCATGTCACTGACCAGCGTGTTGTAGCCAAAGCTCGTTCCGCGATCGCAGAGCATGATCTTCTCATTGCCCGTCGAGGCGATTTTGGCGGCGACATTGGCCATGTCCCAAGGGGCAAGGAACTGCCCCTTCTTGACATTGATCGCACGCCCCGTCTCACCCGCGGCGAGAAGAAGATCGGTCTGTCGGCACAAAAAAGCCGGGATCTGCAGGATATCGACTGCCTCGGCAGCAGGTGCGCATTGTTCGGCCCCGTGAACATCGGTCAGGACAGGGCAGCCGAATTCCTCGCGAATGCCTGCAAGGATATCCAGACCCTCCGCAAGGCCGATCCCACGCTGGGCGTTCAGCGAAGTGCGGTTGGCCTTGTCGAACGAGCTCTTGTAGATCCAGCCAATCCCGAGGTCGTTGCAGATTTCGGCAAGCCCCGCAGCCATTTCACGGGCATGGGCACGGGATTCGATCTGACAGGGGCCAGCAATCAGCGTGAAAGGCTGGCGATTGCCTATGGTGAGCGAACCGAGGGCAATATCGGTCATGCAAGACGGGCCTTCTTGACGGCGGCCTCGATAAAGCCGGCAAAGAGCGGATGGGGTGCGAAGGGCTTGGACATGTATTCCGGGTGGTACTGCACGCCCACGAACCAGGGATGGTCAGGGTATTCCACCACTTCCGGCAGGACGTCGTCGGGTGACATGCCCGAAAAGACAAGACCGGTCGCTTCGAGCTGCTGGCGGTAATGCACGTTCACCTCATAGCGGTGACGATGGCGCTCGCGCACTTCGGTCGTGCCGTAGATTTCGGCGGCACGCGAACCGGGCTTGAGCTTTGCAGGATATGCGCCAAGGCGCATGGTTCCGCCCATCTCACCGTGCTCGCGACGGCGCAGCATTTCGTTGCCGCGCGCCCATTCGGTCATCAGGCCGACAAGCGGCTCGTCGGAGGGGCCGAATTCGGTCGAGGAGGCCTTGTCGAGCCCGGCGAGCGAGCGCGCACATTCGATAACGGCCATCTGCATGCCAAAGCAGATACCAAGGAACGGGACGCCGTTTTCACGCGCGTAACGCACGGCTTCGATCTTGCCCTCTGAGCCGCGCTCGCCGAAACCGCCCGGAACGAGAATGCCGTCGACACGACCCAGAGCCGCGATCGACTCAGGATTTTTCTCGAACGTCTCAGATTCGACCCATTCGAGGCGTACCTTCACACGGTTGGCGATGCCACCATGGAGGAGGGCTTCGATCAGCGATTTATAGCTGTCGAGCAGGGCCGTATATTTGCCCACCACCGCAATGCGAACCTCGCCATCCGGGTGGCGCAGCGTGTCGACAATTTTCGTCCAGCGGCTCAGATCGGGCTCGCCCTCAACCGGCAGGCCGAAATAGCGTAGCACTTCATCATCCATGCCTTCCTTGTGATAGGAAATCGGGCAGGCATAGATCGTATCGACGTCAAGAGCCGCAATGACGGCCTCGGGGCGCACATTGCAGAAATTCGCAATCTTGCGGCGTTCGTTGGTCGGGATGGCGCGGTCGGAGCGGCAGATAAGCATCTGCGGCTGGATGCCGACGTTCTGGAGTTCCTTGACGGAATGCTGTGTGGGCTTCGTCTTCAGTTCGCCCGCAGCAGGGATATAGGGCAGCAATGTGAGGTGGACGCACATCGTATGGGCGTGGCCCAGATCGTTGCGCAGCTGGCGGATGGCTTCAAGGAAAGGCAGGCTTTCGATATCACCCACGGTGCCACCGATTTCGACCAGCACGAAATCATAACCGTCGGTTCCGGCGACCACGGCTTCCTTGATGGCGTCCGTGATGTGGGGAATGACCTGCACGGTCGCGCCGAGATAATCGCCACGACGCTCGCGTGCGATCACTTCCGAGTAGATGCGCCCTGTCGTGGCGTTATCCGCCTTTCGGGCATGAACCCCTGTAAAGCGCTCGTAATGCCCGAGATCGAGATCGGTCTCGGCCCCGTCATCGGTTACGAACACTTCGCCATGCTGATAGGGGCTCATGGTCCCCGGATCGACATTGAGATAGGGGTCGAGCTTGCGCATGCGGACCTTGTAGCCGCGTGCCTGGAGGAGAGCCGCAAGAGCCGCAGAAGCGATGCCCTTGCCGAGAGAGGAAACCACGCCACCAGTGATGAATACGAACCGTGTCATGGAAGGCTCTCCTACACCGGTTCGTGCTCGGATGGAACGAGAAGAATGCCGCCCGGAGGCTCCGGACGGAAGAAATTTTTCGTTCTGTGGCCTTACTGCTTCGCAGGGGCCGCAGGCGCTGTGTTCTGTGCCGGAGCATTCGCCGCAGGCGCGGGTGCAGCCGGGGTGGAGGACGCGGGCGGCTGCGACAGGATGTCGTTGCCTGCATTGGTCGATGCGCCGCGGTTGAGGACGGCAAGCAGCAGGCAAAGAACCATGAACACGCCAGCGAGCACAGCCGTGGTGCGTGTCAGGAGATTTGCCGTGCCGCGACCGGTCATGAACGAGCCCATGCCCTGGCTGCTGCCGATACCAAGCCCGCCGCCCTCGCTGCGCTGAATGAGAATCACACCGATCAGGGCGATGGTCACAAAGAAATTGAGAACGAGCAGAAGCGTGGTCATGTCCGGCTTTCAGGTAAACACGATAAATATGCCGTCAGGACGCCGACGGCAGACCTGCCTTTGCAATGCCGAGAAAGGATTCGGCAGACAGGCTGGCCCCGCCGACGAGCACGCCCCCCACGCCGGAAACAGCGAGGATGGACGCGGCATCTTCGGGCTTGACTGAGCCGCCATACAGGACCCGTGTCGATTTGTCATCCGTTTCCAGATGACGGTGCAGCACGTCATGAAGAAGGGACATGCGTGATTCGATATCGCTTTCCGTGGCGGCCTTGCCTGTGCCGATGGCCCATATCGGTTCATAAGCCACGATGCCGTCGAAATTATCGGGCACGCACTCCGTAATCTGGCGTGTCAGCCAGCGATCGGCTTCGCCTGCTTCTTTCTGACTGCCGCTCTCACCCACGCAGATGACGGGGCAAAGGCCGTAACGGCGTGCCGTCACAGCCTTTCGGCGGATGAGGGCATTATTTTCATGATGATATTCGCGTCGCTCGGAATGGCCGAGAATGACATGGGTCACCCCCAGATCGGCGAGCATCGGCGCAGAGATATCGCCCGTAAAAGCACCTTCCGGCTCTGCATGGCAGTCCTGCGCGCCTAGGCCGATCCCGTGCGTTTCGAGAAGGGGGGCAAGGTAGCCTGTCAGGGTAAAGGGAGGTGCGAGCACGACCTCGCGCGTCTCCCTGATCCCGGCAATCGCCTCAGCGATATCTGTGACCAGTCTTTTTCCCTGACCGCGAAGGCCATGCATCTTCCAGTTGCCCATAATCATCTGGCGCATCATGTATCCTTCACCGAACCCGCAATTATCGACGTGCGACGCTTCTGCTTAGCGGAAGTTTTCCGGATCGAGACAGGGGGAGCAGCAACATTATGCATCATCTTATCGTCAGATCCATGACAGGCGTTGCATGGCACGCCGCGCCGCATCCTGTATCGCGCGCAGGGCATCGCGCCTGCAGGTGCATAAGGACGGCCGTCTGGTCAAGCGTGGCGTGTCGCACTATGGTCCTGCTGAATAATCCTTTGCGAATTGCGGATCTGAAGCGCGTATGATTTCGACTTTGCGGCATCTTGTTGTCGATTCCTGGCTTGGGCGCATCATTGCGCTTCTTATTTTCCTGGCATTCGTGGGCTGGGGCGTCGGCGATATGGTCGGCAGCTATAATGGCGACCAGGCCAATATTGCCGTGAAGATCGGTACCCGTCAGATCGGCGCTGAAGAACTTGCCAGCGCAATCCAGAACGAGATGCCGCGTGTGGCGCAGCAGATGGGTGTGAGCAACGCAGCCCAGCTGACGCCGGATGTGCGCCAGCAGGTCGCACAGGGTGTGTTGCAGCGTATGCTGGCTCAGAATGAGGCGCTGGCGCTGGCGGACCGCAACGGCATGAAAGTGCCCGACGCGCTCGTGCGTAACGAGATTTTCGCCATGAGCGTGTTTCACGGCACCAATGGCCAGTTCGACCGCAAGCTGTTCGACAGCAAGCTTCGTCAGATACATCTTACCGAGCGCGATCTGCTTGCGAAGGTGCGCGACGATATCGGGGCACGTAATCTTCTCGAAGGACTTGGGAATGGCATGAAGGTGCCGTCTTCGGTGCTCGATCAGCTCATCAAATACAACACGCTCGAACATCGCGTCGATCTGCTGCGTCTCGATAGCGCTTCGGTCGCTGTTCCTGTGGCCCCGGAAGAGGCTCAGCTGCGCCGCTTCTACGATCTGCATCCCTGGCTGTATCGTTCCACTGAATACCGCCATGCCAAGATCGTGCTGCTCACCGCAGACAGCATTGCGCGCACGCTCACCATTCCCGATGCGGATCTCAAGCGGTTCTATGAATTCGAGCTGCAGAAATACGATGTGCCAGAGACGCGCAATCTCGAGGTCCTGACCGTCTCGGATCGCAAATCCGCCGACGCGCTTGTCTCGGCGTGGAAGGCCGATGGCGACTGGGCAGCAATACAGAAGCGCGATCCTTCTGCGGCGGCAGTGGCATTTCCTGGTGCCCGTCAGGCCGATATCCCCAGCCCGGAGCTGGCCAAGGCGGCCTTTGTGGCGCCTTCGGGAGAAATCGAGGGGCCTGTCGAAAGTCCTGCGGGCTGGATCGTGTTCCGCGTGACGGCAATCACGCCGCCGCACAAGACGGATTTCGAGCATGCAAAGGCGGCTATACGCGATGAAGTTGCGCGCTCTCAGGCTCCGCAGCTTCTTGGATCGCGTGTTGCGACCCTGCAGGATGCGATCGCAGGCAGCGCCGATCTGGAGCAGATACCGACCGATCTCGGTGCTGTTCCTGCCCAGGGCTCGCTCGACGCGCAGGGCATGACGAAGGATGGTGAGATCGCGCCGCTTCCCGGAAGCGATGCCGTGCGCAAGGCCGTCATTGCACGCATTTTCACGCAGAAAAAAGGCGAGAAGCCGTCTCTGGTCAACGGTCCCGAGGGAAGCGCTTTTGCGGTGCTCGTGGACGAGATCGAGCCCGGTCACGTCAAGCCGTATGAAGCAGTGCGTGAGCAGGTCGGGCATGACTGGCTCAGAGAGCGTCAGATGCATGGCGCCGACGAGCGTGCGACGACGATCATGCAGGCAGCGCGTAAGACGGGCAGCCTCGTCAAGGCTGTGGCGGGAACGGGCGACGAGAACGCCCTGCAGAAAAACGTCGTGGTGTCGCGCATGCAGAATGGCGGTCTGCCGTCCGGGCTGCTTTCGCAGATCTTCTCCACCCCCATTGGCGAGACCGGCATGATTGCCGATGGCGATACGCTTTATGTGTTCACCGTCAACGGTACGCTTGCAGCGACGGCCGAGAGCACGAAAGCCCTGCGTGAATCGATGCAGTCCCAGCTGCAGGAGACCATGCGGGCGGATGTCCCCGTCGTCTTCGTTCATTCGCTGGAAGGGCAGATCAAGCCCAAGCCCAATATGGCTGTGTTACAGCAGGCACTCAAAGCCGGGACGGGACAGGAATGACGACAGAGTTTCTAACCAGCATCGAGGCAGCCGATCTCCTCACACCGGTCTCGGCTTATATGAAGCTCTCCTCCCTCGTTCCTGAGAGTGGCGATGGGGAAGGGGCGCGTCCCTACAGGCTGCTTTTCGAGAGCGTGGAAGGTGGCGCATTGCGTGGCAGGTATTCCGTCATCGCCATGTTGCCCGATCTGGTCTGGCGTTGTGCGCATGGTGTCGCGTCCGTCAACGCTGCTCCTTGCGAGCCGGGCTCGGTCTTTCATGAGATCGAGGAGGCGCCGCTGGCTTCGCTGCGCCGTCTCGTGGCCGAGAGTCGCGCGGAGCTGCCCGATTCTGTGCCGACCATGATCGGTGGTGTGTTCGGTTATCTCGGCTACGACATGGTGCGTCAGATCGAGGTGCTTCCTGACGCGCCGGAGGACGATCTCCATCTTCCGGATGGCGTGATGATGCGCCCCGGCCTGTTCGCCGTATTCGATTCCGTGCGCGACGAGCTGCATCTGGCTGTGCCCCTGCGTGATGGCGGAATGAGCCGGGAGGCCGGGCAGGCGCTGCTGGAGCGGGCGCGTCGGGCGCTCGTTACGGCGCCGCTGGACGTGGTTCCCTCGCTCCCCCGAGGTACGCAGCTCGAAGCCCCTGTATCGACGATGTCGGCAGAAACGTTCATGAACAAGGTGCGTCTGGCGCAGGAATATATCGCGGCGGGCGATGCCTTCCAGATCGTGCCGAGCCAGCGTTTCGAGGCGCGTTTTCCTCTGCCGCCTCTGGCGCTCTACCGCTCGCTGCGTCGCGTCAACCCGGCGCCGTTCCTGTTTCTGGTCGAGATGGACGGGTTCTCGCTTGTCGGTTCCTCTCCCGAAATTCTGGTTCGTCTGCGTGAAGGCGTGGTGACCGTGCGTCCGCTTGCAGGAACCCGGCCAAGAGGCGCGGATCGCGAGGCGGATGAGCGTCTGGAAGCCGAGCTTCTGGCCGACAGGAAAGAACGCGCGGAACACCTGATGCTGATCGATCTCGGGCGTAACGATGTGGGTCGCGTGTCCCGTATGGGCTCTGTCACGGTGCCATCGTCATTCGTGGTCGAGCGCTACAGTCACGTCATGCATATCTCGTCGACCGTTCAGGGTACGATCAGGCCGGAATGCGACGCACTGGATGCGCTGAGCGCGGCTTTTCCGGCCGGTACACTGACCGGCGCGCCGAAGATCAGGGCGATGGAAATCATCGACGAACTCGAAGTGACGCGTCGTGGCCCCTATTCAGGCTGTATCGGCTATATCGGTGTCGATGGGGATATGGATACCTGCATCGGTCTGCGTATGGCGGTTCTGCATCGTGGGCGTATGTACGTGCAGGCCGGATGCGGTGTGGTGGCGGATAGCGATCCGGCGAGCGAGGAAATGGAAACGCGTCACAAGTCGCGCGCCATATTCCGTGCTGCGGAACTGGCGGTCCAGCAGGCCAGCGAGAGCAGCACGGCCTAGCCGGGCAGTGTAACGGAATTTGACCTTCTCAACGGACATCGCCATCTTAGCGCCATGATATTGCTGATCGACAATTACGACAGTTTCACCTTCAACCTCGTGCATCATTTCGGAGCACTGGGTGAGGCATGCGATGTGCGTCGGAACGATGCGCTGACGGTCGAAGAGGCACTCGCCCTCAGGCCCGAGGCCATCGTCATTTCCCCCGGTCCGTGCTCGCCCAACGAGGCCGGGATATGTTGCGCCCTGATCGAAGCGGCTGCACCGCACATTCCCGTACTGGGTGTATGTCTTGGTCATCAGGCCATCGGGCAGGTGTTCGGTGCGACGGTCGTACGCGCGCCGAAGCCCATGCATGGCAAGGTGGACGCTGTTTTCCATGACGGAACGGGGCTGTTTCACGGCCTCGCAAGCCCAAGCCAGGCGACGCGCTATCACAGTCTGACGCTTGCCCCGGAGACCATCCCTGACACGCTCATCGTGAATGCCCGCGCCCAGGATGGCGTGGTTATGGGGGTGAGGCATCGTGACCTGCCGGTGCATGGTGTACAGTTCCATCCCGAGAGTATTGCCTCGGAAGACGGGCAGATGATGCTGGCGAATTTCCTGAACATTGCCCGAACGGCGCGTCAGAAACCTCAAGCCGCCTGAATGGACATGCAGTCAGGTCGTCTCAAACAGGTGTTGACGCGTCTTGCCGAAGGGCGACGATTGACCGGGGAGGAGACCGAGAAGCTCTTCACCCTTATCATGCAGGGCGATGTGCCGCCCGAACAGCTTGCCGCCATTCTCATGGCTCTGCGTTTGCGCGGTGAGACGGTCGATGAGCTGAGCGGCGCGGTCAGGGCCGTAAGGGCCTGCATGACCGCGCTGCCCGACGCCCCCTCCGATGCGATGGATGTTTGCGGGACGGGCGGAGACGGGCTCGGAACGCTCAACGTATCCACGGCAGTTGCCTTCGTTCTGGCCGGTCTCGGCGTGCCTGTGGCAAAGCACGGCAATCGGGCGCTTTCCTCACGCGCCGGTGCCACCGACACACTTATGGCGCTTGGCATTGAACCCTGTCACGATCTGGACGAGCAGTCGCGACGCCTGCGTGAGGGGAAGCTGGCCTTTCTTGCCGCGCCCCTGCATCATCCGGCCATGCGTCATGCCGCTCCCGTTCGTGGGACACTTGGCTTCCGGACGATATTCAATCTCATTGGGCCACTCTGCAATCCGGCTCAGGTCAGACGGCAGATGATCGGCATCTACGACTCACGCTGGCTTCGTCCCGTGGTCGAGACACTTGCCTCGCTCGGGGCAGAATGTGTCTGGGCCGTGCATGGTGAGACCGATCTGGGCGGCAGTGACGAAATCACGCTGGCGGGCGCCTCGCATATTCAGGCCTGGGATGAGGGGCGCTTTCTCGACCTGACCCTGACACCCGATATGGCAGGCCTGCCTCATCGCCCCATCGCGGCCATTGCCGGGGGCGATCCCTCGCATAATGCGGGCAAGCTGCTCGACATGCTGTCCGGGCAGGATGGAGCCTATCGCGATACTGTCCTGCTCAATGCGGCCGTGGCGCTTCATGTGTCAGGACGTTTCCCCATTCTTGAAAACGCGACGATCCTCCCCATTCTTCTGCGCAGGAATGTCGAGATCGCTGCCCATGCCATCGATAGCGGGATGGCCCTCTCGGCTCTCGTGCAGGCGCAGCAGGATGCGCCTTCTTCCGTCGAGGCGGTTCATTCTTCCCCTTTGATCCAGACGTCAGGCTTAACATGACCGATCACACGTCCAGTTCCACACACGACACGCCTTCAGGCTATCCCGACGTGCAGGTGCCCGGGACAGTCGTGCAGGAAACGACACCTCTGCCTGTTCCGGAGGGCGATATGCCGGATGTGCTGGCAAGGATCTGTGCCCGCACGCGCATCGATGTCGAGCAACGCTCACAGATCATGCCGCTGAAGGAAATCACGGCACGTGCACGCGAGGTCACCGTGCCGACGCGCGGTTTCGGTCAGGCCCTCAAGCAGATGGCGGCCGATCGTCGCGTGGGACTGATCGCGGAAATCAAGAAGGCCTCACCTTCGGCAGGTATCCTGCGTCCCGATTACGATCCGGTGGGTATTGCCAAGTCCTATGAGGCTGCGGGCGCGATCTGTCTTTCGATCCTGACCGAAGGTCCGTGCTTTCACGGGTCCATCGAGGATCTGAAGGCCGTCAAGGAAGTCACGCCTCTGCCGATCCTGCGCAAGGACTTCATTCTGGAGCCCTGGCAGGTTCATGAGAGCCGTCTGATCGGGGCGGACTGCATTCTGATCATTCTCTCGGCTCTCACCGATACCGAAGCGGCCGATCTGATCGCCCTGGCGCGCGGTCTCGATCTGGATGTGCTGTGCGAAGTGCATGACGAGGCAGAGCTGAACCGGGCTCTGGCGCTCGATACCTCGCTGATCGGGATCAATAACCGCAATCTGCGCACGCTCGTGACCGATCTGGACACCACGACCAACCTCGCGCCGCTCGTTCCACCCGATCGTATCCTTGTTTCCGAAAGCGGCATTCGCACGTTCGACGATGTGCAGCGCGTGGGTGAAGTCGGCGCCAGTGGCGTTCTCGTGGGTGAGAGCCTGCTGCGTGAAGAGGATCCGGGCCTGGCTGCCCGTCGTCTGCTCGGCACGCTCTAACGCACATATTAACACTCCGGGTTGTGGACTTGCTCAGCGGGACTGGTAAATACCGGTCCCTGAAACGCGCATGACGCAACTGTCTGGCTCAGGAGATACTCACCATGTCCGGCAAAGCCCATCACGGGGCGGCTCAGCCGCTCGCTGATCACAACGGACCCATCCTGCCTCTGGAAACCGTGCGTACGGCCTATCGCGACATGCTTCTGCTTCGTCGCTTCGAGGAAAAAGCCGGACAGCTTTACGGCATGGGGCTGATCGGCGGATTCTGCCATCTCTATATTGGTCAGGAGGCCGTGATCGTCGGCATGTCACTGGCCATGAAGCCCGGTGACAAGATCGTGACTTCGTATCGCGATCACGCCCATATGCTGATGATGGGCATGAGCCCCGGTGGCGTGATGGCGGAACTGACCGGACGCAAGGACGGGTATTCGCACGGCAAGGGCGGATCCATGCATATGTTCTCGCGCGAGAAGAATTTCTATGGCGGGCATGGCATCGTCGGTGCGCAGGTTGCGATCGGCACGGGGCTGGCCTTTGCCAACAAGTATCGCGGCACCGATGAAGTGGGTGTGGCCTATTTCGGCGAGGGTGCCGCGCAGCAGGGGCAGGTGTACGAGAGCTTCAACCTCGCGGCCCTTCACAAGCTGCCCTGCATCTACGTGATTGAGAACAACCGCTACGGTATGGGCACGAGCGTCGAGCGCTCGAGCGCAGCAGCCCATAATCTCTCGCAGATCGGCGCACCTTGGAAAATTCCGGGTCGCAAGGTCGACGGTATGGATCTGTTCGCCGTTCATGAGGCTGCACAGGAAGCCGTCGCCCATTGCCGGGCCGGCAAGGGGCCGTTCCTGCTCGAAATGGAAACCTATCGCTATCGCGGTCACTCGATGTCCGATCCGGCGCGTTACCGCGACCGTTCGGAGGTCGAGGAAATGCGTCGCACGCGCGACCCGATCGAAGCACTGCACAAGCTGCTTTCGGAAAAGGGCACGACCGACGAGGCGTTCAAGGCGATCGATGCCGAGGTCAAGCAGATCGTGAACGATGCTGCCGATTTTGCCCAGAACAGCTCTGAGCCCGATCTCTCCGAACTTTGGACCGATATTCTGGTGGAGGCGTAAGTTATGGCCGCTCCTGTTCTCATGCCGGCTCTTTCGCCTACCATGACAGAAGGAACCCTTTCGAAGTGGACACGCAAGGAAGGTGACAAGATCAGTTCCGGCGATGTGATCGCCGAGATCGAAACCGACAAGGCCACGATGGAAGTCGAGGCTGTCGATAGCGGTATTCTCGCAAAGATTCTCGTGCCCGAGGGCTCGGAAAATGTCGCCGTAAACACCCAGATCGCAATCATTGCGGAAGAGGGTGAGGATATCTCGGCGCTGGAAAACGGTCCGGCACCCGCGCAGACGACCCCGGTCCAGACTGCCGTCGAGGAAAAAGCACCCCAGAAGCCGCAGGACCTGGTGGCCACACCGGACCGCGAATGGGGTGAGACGTCTGTCATTACTGTGCGTGAGGCGCTGCGTGATGCGATGGCGGCCGAGCTGCGTCGTGACGAAGATGTGTTCCTTATCGGCGAGGAAGTCGCCCAGTATCAGGGTGCCTACAAGGTCTCGCAGGGCCTGCTCGACGAATTCGGCGACAAGCGCGTGATCGATACGCCCATCACCGAGCATGGCTTCACCGGTATGGCTGTCGGTGCGGCGCTGACCGGCCTCAAGCCCATCGTCGAGTTCATGACCATGAACTTTGCCATGCAGGCCATCGACCACATCATCAACTCTGCTGCCAAGACGCTCTATATGTCTGGCGGACAGATGGGCTGTCCCATCGTGTTCCGTGGTCCCAACGGGGCGGCCGCACGCGTGGGTGCGCAGCATTCGCAGTGCTACGCCAGCTGGTATGCGCACGTGCCCGGCCTGAAGGTGGTTGCTCCCTGGTCGTCCGAAGACGCCAAGGGCCTGCTTCGTGCGGCCATTCGCGATCCGAACCCGGTGATCGTGCTCGAAAACGAGATCCTCTACGGGCAGAAATTCCCTTGTCCGGTGGATGAGGATTTCATCCTGCCCATCGGCAAGGCGAAGATCGAACGTGAGGGCAAGGATGTCACGCTGGTGGCATTCTCGATCATGGTCGGTGTGGCGCTCGAAGCTGCCGCCAAGCTGGCCGAGCAGGGGATCGAGGCCGAGGTAATCAACCTGCGCACAATTCGCCCGCTCGACACGGAGACGATCGTCAACAGCGTGAAGAAGACGAGCCGGCTCGTTTCCGTCGAGGAAGGCTGGCCCGTGGCCGGTATCGGTGCGGAGATCTGTACGGTCGCGTGCGAACAGGCTTTCGACTATCTCGATGCCCCGCCTGCGCGCGTCTGCGGTCTCGATATTCCGCTGCCCTACGCCGCCAATCTCGAAAAACACGCGCTTCCGCAGCCTGACTGGGTGGTGGATGCGGTTCGCAAACTGTTCTGAGGGGCTGCGACCATGGCAACCAATATTCTGATGCCCGCCCTTTCTCCCACCATGACCGAGGGCACGCTCTCGCGCTGGCTGAAGAAAGAGGGCGACAAGGTCAAGTCCGGCGATCTGATTGCCGAAATCGAGACCGACAAGGCGACGATGGAAGTCGAAGCCGTTGATGAGGGCATTCTCGGCCGTATCGTCGTCCCTGAGGGCAGCGAGGGCGTGAAGGTCAATTCACCGATCGCCATCCTCGTCGAAGAAGGCGAGGCCGTGCCCGATGCGGTCGAGGCGGCTCCCGCAAAGACGGCCCAAGCTGCGCCCCAGACTGCGTCTCAGCCCGCATCTTCCCCGTCCGCGTCTTTCCAGCCAGCGACAAGCGCGTCTGCGTCCTCCTCGACCTCTGCACAGGCTACGGCTGTTCACGGTGCAGCTTCGGGCAGACGTGTCTTCGCCTCGCCTCTGGCGCGTCGTATCGCGGGGCAGAAGGGTATCGAACTGTCCACGCTCAAGGGAACGGGTCCGAATGGACGTATCCTGCGTCGTGACGTCGAGAGCGCAAAGCCCGCCCTCGCCGGTGGTTCAGGCGTCGCCACGGCGGCAGCCCCTGCCGAAGCAAGGCGTGTGCCGAACTCCTCAATGCGCAAGGTCATCGCGCGCCGCCTGAGTGAGTCCAAGCAGAACGTTCCGCATTTTTACGTTTCCGTCGATATCGAGCTCGATGCACTGCTTGCCCTGCGTAGCCAGCTCAATGCGGCATCGCCCAGCGAGGGCGAAGGTCAGTTCAAGATCTCGGTCAATGACATGATGATCAAGGCTGTGGCTCTTGCCCTGCGCGATTGCCCCGGTCTGAACGTTCAGTTTACCGATGCCGAGACACTGCATTTCCCCGATATCGATATCTCGATGGCGGTTTCTATTCCCGATGGTCTGATTACGCCGATCATCCGGCAGGCCGATCGCAAATCCCTGCGCGAAATCAGCGAACAGGCCCGCGATCTTGCCAAGCGTGCGCGCGACGGCAAGCTCAAGCCTGAAGAGTTCCAGGGCGGTACGTTCTCGATTTCCAATATGGGCATGTTCGGTGTGCGCGAGTTCGCCGCGATCATCAATCCGCCTCAGGCCGGTATTCTGGCTATTGCCGCCGGTGAGAAGCGCGCTGTCGTACGTGGAGACCAGCTCGCCATTGCCACGGTCATGACGGCAACGCTCTCGGTCGATCATCGCGCCGTCGACGGTGCGCTTGGGGCCAAGTGGCTCAATGCGCTGCGTGATATCGTGCAAAACCCCTATCGACTGGTGATCTGACCCATGGACAAATTCGATCTGATCGTCGTGGGCGGTGGACCGGGCGGCTATGTTGCTGCCCTTCGCGCCGCGCAGCTTGGCAAGAATGTGGCCGTGGTGGAGAGCACCCATCTGGGTGGAATCTGCCTGAACTGGGGGTGCATTCCCACCAAGGCGCTTCTTCGCGCGTCCGAACTCAACCATCAGCTGCACAACCTTGCCGAATTCGGTTTCAGTGCCGAAAAGGTAAGCTTCGATATCGAAAAAGTGGTGGCGCGTTCACGTGCCGTTTCCCGTCAGCTTTCGCGTGGTGTGGCCGGACTGCTGAAAAAAGCCAAGGTCAGGGTTTATGACGGTCGCGCCAAGCTGGCCGGTCGCGATGGGAAGGCCCATGTCGTCTCCATCACCAAGGATGGCAAGGAGATGGGTCGTATTGCGGCCCCCGACGTCATCCTGGCGACTGGTGCCCGTGCCCGTCATTTCCCGGGGCTGGAGCCCGATGGCGAGCTGGTCTGGACCTATCGTGAGGCGATGGTGCCGAAAGAGCTTCCGAAGCGCCTTCTCGTTATCGGCTCCGGCGCAATCGGCGTCGAATTTGCGTCCTTCTATCGCAATATGGGCGCCGAGGTGACCATCGCCGAGGTGGCGGACAGGATCATGATTGCCGAGGACGCCGAAATCAGCGGCCTTGCGCAGAAAGCCTTCGAAAAGCAGGGGATCAAGGTGCTTACCGGCGCCAAGGTCGGCCCGCTGAACAAGAAGGACGGGACCGTTTCGACGCAGATCACGACAGCGGCGGGTACGACCGATGTCGTGGTGGATAAGGTCATTCTCGCCGTCGGTATCGTCGGTAGTGTCGAGGATCTGGGTCTTGAGCAGACCAAGGTGAAGATCGACAAGACCCATATCGTCGTCGATGAGTTCTGCCGTACCGGTGAGCCGGGTCTGTGGGCGATCGGCGATGTGGCGGGTGCGCCCTGGCTTGCGCACAAGGCGAGCCATGAAGGTGTCATCTGCGTCGAGAAAATTGCGGGTCACAACCCCGAGCCGCTTCATCCGCTCAATATTCCCGGCTGCACCTATAGCCGCCCTCAGGTTGCTTCTGTCGGCCTGACGGAAGAAAAAGCCAAAGCGACGGGGCGCAAGCTCAAGATCGGTCGTTTCCCGTTCCTTGCCAATGGCAAGGCGCTGGCAATGGGCGAGCCGGATGGGCTCACCAAGACAATTTTCGATGCTGAAACCGGCGAGCTGCTGGGTGCGCATATGATCGGCGCGGAGGTAACGGAAATGATCCAGGGCTTTGTGATCGCACGTACCTCCGAGCTGACAGAGGCGGAACTGAAGGAAACGGTCTTCCCGCATCCGACGATTTCGGAAACCATGCATGAGTCGGTGCTTGCAGCCTGGGGTGGAGCACTCCACTTCTAGTCATGACCATGCAGCGCATCACCATCGATCACCGCAAGCCCGGCACGCTTCGTCATCCTGAGAAGGCCAATCGGCCCGATAATCCGATCCAGCGCAAGCCGGACTGGATACGGGTGAGGGCACCGAACAGCTCTGTCTATCAGGAGACGCGCAAGCTCATGCGCGACAACAGGCTGGTGACAGTCTGTGAAGAAGCGGCCTGCCCGAATATCGGTGAATGCTGGTCGCAGCGTCATGCCACCATGATGATCATGGGCGAGATCTGCACGCGGGCCTGTTCGTTCTGCAATGTGACCACGGGCATGCCCAAGGCTCTCGATGCCGATGAGCCCGAACGCGTTGCAGAAGCGGTTGCGAAACTTGGCCTGCGCCATGTGGTCATTACGTCGGTCGATCGCGACGATCTGGCCGATGGTGGAGCGTTGCATTTCGCGCGCACCATAGCCAGTGTCCGCAGGGCGTCGCCGGAAACGACAATCGAGATCCTGACGCCCGATTTCCTGCGCAAGCCTGGCGCGCTTGACGTGGTCGTTCAGGCAAAACCCGATGTTTTCAATCATAATATCGAAACTGTACCCCGCCTTTATCCGTCTATCCGCCCAGGCGCACGCTACTATCAGTCGGTGCGCCTGCTGGATGATGTGAAAAGGCTCGACCCGTCGATCTTTACCAAATCCGGTCTGATGCTTGGACTGGGCGAGGAAAAGATGGAAGTTGCACAGGTCATGGACGATTTCCGTATTGCGGATGTCGATTTCATCACAATGGGACAGTATCTGCAGCCCACGCCCAAACATGCGGGTGTTGCGAAATTCGTTCCTCCCGACGAGTTCGAGGAATTTGCCCGTATGGCGCGCGCCAAGGGCTTCCTGCAGGTCAGTTCCAGTCCGCTGACACGCTCTTCCTATCACGCGGATTCCGATTTCGCCGCGCTCCGAGAGGCGCGTCAGAACAGGCTGAAGCAGGATGTGCTCCAGCCGGAGAAAGCATAATGCCCACCCATGCCGAGCAACGGTTGATCGCCTATAGTCCCGAACAGCTTTTCGATCTCGTGGCCGATGTGGGTGCCTATCCCCAGTTTCTTCCGTGGTGCGTCAAGGCAGTTATCAGATCCCGCACCGAACATGAGCTGGTTGCCGATCTCAGCGTCGGATTCGGACCGTTTCGCGAGACATTCACCAGCCGCGTCGCGCTTGAGCGTCCGCACCGGATCAGGGTCCGTTATGAAAAGGGCCCATTCCGTTATTTGAACAATGTCTGGACCTTCACACCCGACCCGCGCGGTTGCCTTGTCGATTTTTTTGTCGACTTCGAGTTCAGATCGCGCCTTCTCCAGAATGCGATCGGCGTGGTTTTCAATGAAGGGGTACGTTTGATGGTATCGGCCTTCATCAAACGCGCACGCGATACCTATGGTGTCTCCAAGGAGCCCGGTGCCGTCATACGCAGCTGATCATGCACAAGTTTTTATGCTTCGAGGCAACTGCAACGACTTCGTTACGTTTGTCCTAACATCAGAGGACTATCTCCGTGCCTTGCAGGTGCGGTGAACCCTGGATCAGAGAATTCTGAAAGGAAGAACGATGAAGATTTCTGCACTGGGCGCCACGCTGATGGCCGCTACTTTTGTCGTTGCAACGCCGGCTTTTGCCAAGCATACGGGCCACAAGGCTCACCATGCTACCAAGACGGCCATGCACCAGAAGGCTGACAAGGGCGATGCAGCGACCGACGACCTGAATGCACGCAGCCTGCAGCAGGCCCAGACCCCGGTTCCCGTGACGGCACCGGCAGCTGCACCGATGGCCAGCGCCACAGCCCCGGCCCCGGCACCTATGCCGATGGACAATTCGATGAAGATGCCCGCATCCACGATGCCGGCACCCGCAGGTCAGTAATCGGTCCCGACGGACCGACAGCCTGTTGTCGAGACGAAAACCCTGCTGTCCGTCAGCAGGGTTTTTTCGTTTGTGTCCTTCCGTCTTCACCTGCTTGAGGGCCGCGCTACTCGCTTGTGGCCGAACGGCTTAAATGTTCTGCAATCTCGCCTCTGAAACCCTATGTTTCGCGGCGATCATTGCTTATATCCCCCGATCATGAGCGCTGTAGACAAAAAACTCGTGCGAGCCTGGGTCCGCCAACAATCCGGCCCGGCCAGACGTGCTGCATTCCCTGTCGTTCTGATCGGTAGCATTTCGACGGTCACAGGCATTGGGCAGGCTTGGTGTCTGGCGAACGTACTGGGGCGTCTCTTTCTGCGACAGACGGGCGCAGAGGGGATGGCTGTCGGATCGCTCATGGCAGGTTTTGCCGCGCTCTCCCTGTTTCGCGCGCTTTGCTTTTACTTACAGGAGCATTTTGCCGCCAAAGCCGGCATAAGGTCCCGCGAGCGTCTGAGGCGTGATGTGCTCGATTCCGTTTTCAGAGTGGGCCCGGCTCTTCTGCGACGGCAGCATTCTGCTGAAATTGCAGCCTTGCTGGTCGATCGCATCGAAGTACTCGATGGCTATTTCGGCCGTTGGTTGCCGGCCTCCATGACCTGGATGCTTTTCCCGGTCATCGTTCTGGCCGCCGTCTTTGCCGTCGACGCACGGGCTGCGCTTATTCTTGCGATCTGTGGTGCTCTGGTGCCCGTGGCGCAGGCGGTTTTCGGGATCGGTGCTGCCCTGGCGTCGCGCAACCAGTTTCTCGCGATGGTTCGCCTTCAGTCGCGTTTTCTCGACCGTATAAGAGGCATAGCGACGATCGTTCTCTTCAATGCGACAGAGCGCGAGGCCTCGTCGCTTGCTCAGGCGGCGGACGATCTGCGTCGTCGCACGGTCAGGATATTGCGTGTCGCCTTCCTGTCCTCTGCCGCAATCGATGTCGCTATGGTCGTTGCGATCGTGCTGATCGTTTTCACGCAGGGGCACTTCGTCCATATCGAGGGTAGTAGCCTGCCGCGCATTCACCCTTCACCCCATTTCACGCAGACCCTTTTCGCGCTTTTCCTCGTGCCCGAATTCTTTGCCCCGTTCCGCGGTCTGGCTCTGGCCTATCAGGATCGTGCGCATGCCGCCGGGGCGGCGGAAGCCATGGATGGGCTCGGCACTTCAGGCGATACGCTGATCGACGAGACAGCCGATCGACGTGATGAGCGTATAGGAGGCGTGACGGTGGAGGCCAGGAACCTCAGCTATGCCTGGCTCAAAGACGGGCCACCCGTGTTCGAACATGTCGATTTCACTGTCGGTCCGGGAGAGGTTCTCCTGCTTGACGGGCCGTCAGGTGCAGGCAAGTCCACCATGATCGAGCTTCTGCTTGGTTTCGTGCAGCCGACGGACGGGCAGATCCTGTTCAATGGTCAGGATATCTCGACCATGAAGGGCCGCGATATTGCGCGCTATCTCGCATGGATCGGGCAAAAGCCGGTGATATTTGCCGGTACGCTGCGTGAGAACCTTCTTTTCGCCAGGCCCGAGGCCGACGAAGCGGAAATAGCCGAGGCGATCAGGGCGGCATCACTCGAAGTCGTTCTGGCTGATCTGCCGGAAGGCCTCGATACGGTGATCGGAGAGGGAGGCTTCGGTCTATCTGGTGGTCAGGCACAACGTGTGGCCATAGCGCGCGCTTACCTCAAGGATGCTCCGCTCCTGCTGCTGGACGAGCCGACAGCGCATCTCGATCCGCAGACGGAGCAGTCGATCATAGCCTCGCTGGCCATGCTTGCCGCCGCACGCACCGTTATTCTCAGCTCGCATTCCCCTGCCATGAAAGCGCTTGCCACCCGCGCAATCCAGCTCGGAAGCGACAGTGTTATGGAGTGCGCATCGTGAAAAATGCCGTTCCTTCCTCGCCGCCTTCGGTTCAGCCTGCGTCTGCTTCGGTGGCGACGTCTGCTGTTTCTGCCGTGCGGCCTCACACCCGTTCCGAGCATGGCAAAGCCCCGATCGGCACACGGGCGGCCCTGCGTAAAATACTGTCCGTTTGGCGCCCATATAGCGGACGACTTGTTTTTGGCATGGTGCTTTCGGCACTTGCGTTGCTTAGCGGTCTCGCACTCATGTGGAATGCGGGCGCAAGCGTTACGGCGCTGGCGCTGGGCCTCGGTACGGCATTCGGTCTGCTGCGTGCTTTCGGCGGCGCAAGGATCATCCTGCGTTACGCCGAGCGTTTATATGCGCATGATGCCATGTTCCGCGCACTTGCAGCCCTGCGTGTCTGGTTTTTCCGTAACCTCGCCCAGGGCGCGGCTGCGGGGCTCGGGTTCAGACGTGCGGGCGATCTGCTGAATCGTCTCGTCGGCGATGTCGAGCTCCTCGATAATCTTTATCTGCGTATTGCCATGCCTGTTCTGGGCATTGCGGTATCCCTTCCGGTCATCGCATTCGTTGCGGGCGCTGCCAATTGGCGCCTGGGTGTCATACTGGCCCTGTTGTTTGTCTTTGCGGCCTGTCTTGTGCCTCTCTGGGCCGCCAGACGAGCCTCGTCGCGTTCGGGGCACATTCTCCACGCTGAATCGTCTTTGCGCGTGGCAGCTCTCGATCTGGCGACCGGACTGCGCGAAGCCAGAGCCTATTCGGCCGAAGCGCGTCTGGCTGAGCGCATCATGACGGAAGAAAGCAAGCTGCATGACGCCCAGCTTACACAGGCGCGTGCCATGGCAGGTGCAGGTGCGGTTTCCTATCTCTGCGGGCAGCTGGCTCTTGTTCTCATTCTTGCGGGGCTCGCCGGTTTCGGCGGGCTGGGTGTGACCTATCTGTCTGGTGTCGCGCTCGTTTTCCTGACTGGCGCCATTTTTGAGTCGATCGGAACCCTCGCACGGACCAGCGTCCTCTCTGCTCAGGTCGGTGAGGCAGCCCGCCGGGTGGTCGATATTGCCTCCGAGCCACCCTCAGACAGTGGCAAGACATGCGAGGCACCGGAAAATGGCGATATCGTGCTGAGCGATGTCAGTTTCGGCTGGGACGGTGCGCGTGCACCGGTGCTGCGTGGGGTAAGTCTCACGATCCGGGCCGGCGAGCATGTTGCCCTGATCGGCCCTTCGGGCGCCGGTAAATCGAGCCTGGCTGCGTTGCTGCTCAAAGTGGCCACGCCACAATCGGGATCCATCACCTTCGGTGGTCACACGCTCGAAACGCTGGATACCACCAGTCTGCGTCAACGTATCGGCTGGCTCTCCCAAGCCACGCATCTGTTTTCGGACACTATCAGGAACAACCTCCTGATGGGGCGGCAGGATGTGTCCGACGCCCGGATCTGGGAAGCGCTGGAACGTGCCGAAATTGCCGAGACGGTGCAGGCACTTCCCGATGGACTGGATAGCTGGGTCGGGGAGGGCGGTGCACGTCTTTCCGGCGGTCAGGGGCGTCGTATCGCGCTTGCACGCACGCTGTTGCAGGATGCACCTGTCGTGGTGCTGGACGAACCGGCAACCGGGCTCGATTCTGCCACCGAACGGGCTTTTCTGGAGACGCTGGGGCGCACGATGCGGGGGCGCACCGTTATCCTGATTGCTCACAGGCTGACCGGCGTGGAAAGTCTCGACAGGGCATGGCAGCTTGTCGCTGGCAAGGTCTCTCCGATCCCGCTTTGACAGGCGCTGTATCGGCTCTGCCTTGTGGCGGCTTCTTGACGGCGGGAATGCCACAAGGCAGTGACAAGCCACGGCTCCGTGGATGTCACGGCGATTCGAAAAGGAAACAAAGATGCGTCGTCTGCCTGTGATGTTGTCGGCTTTCGCTCTGGCCGGTCTGGCCGCCTGCACCAATGGTGCGGATCGCGATCGTTACCCTGTTTTCTTCGAACCCGCTTCGACGACGGTTTCTTCCAGCGCGCAGGGGATCATCGAGCAGGCTGCAGCCGATGCCCGCGATACCCATGCCAAGACAATCGAGGTGATCGGCCATGCCGGCGCCCGTGGCAATCTTTCTGCTGACGAGATGCTTTCGGTCGAGCGTGCCAAGGTCGTTGCCGCGGCCCTGACCGCAGCCGGTGTCGGCGGTGCGCAGATCACCCAGCTGGCGCGTCCGCCCAAGAACAACGAAGATGCTTCGGTTGCCTCACGTGTCGTGACGATCGAGGTCGATCCTTCGCGCCCGTAACCGATCCAACCTGATCCTTGACCCTGAGCGAACCCTCTTTCGTCGAACCCGATACGAGCGAAGCACCCGATGCGGTCCTGCACCGTGTCTTCGGGTTTTCCAGCTTCCGTGGACAGCAGAAAGAGGTGATCGAGGCCGTCATGAATGGCGAGGATGTTCTCGTCATCATGCCGACCGGCGGGGGTAAAAGCCTCTGTTATCAGGTACCGGCCCTGTGCCGCCCGGGCATGGGTATCGTCATTTCGCCGCTTATCGCGCTGATGGACGATCAGGTGGCTGCATTACGTCAGCTTGGCGTGAATGCAGCGGCCCTGCATTCCGAACTCGACCCCGACCGTCTGGAAAAGACGCGGAACGATCTGCGCGACGGTCGTGTCGATATCCTGTACATTTCTCCCGAACGGCTCGTTTCACCGGGAACGGCGCGCTGGCTCGCCCGTCATCCTGTATCGGTGCTGGCTATTGACGAGGCCCATTGCGTTTCGGCCTGGGGGCATGAATTCCGGCCCGAATATCGTGCCCTTGCCGATCTGCCATCCATTTTCCCCGATGTGCCCCGTATTGCCCTTACAGCAACGGCGGATTCACGCACACAGGACGACGTGCTTCTGGCCCTTGGCATGCCTCACGCGCGCCGGCTGACATCGAGCTTCCACAGGCCCAATCTGTTCCTTGCAGCTCTGCCGAAGGGTTCGGAGACAAAGCAGGTGCAGGACGCGCTTGCACCGCATCGCGAAGATGCTGCCATCGTCTATTGCGGCAGCCGTAACCGTACGGAGCGTATGGCCAAGAGCCTGCGTGAGCGCGGGTTCAACGCCTTGCCGTTTCATGCGGGCCTGTCACCACAGGAAAAACACGCGACACTGCTTCGTTTCCGCAGTGGTGAACCCATGGTGATCGTCGCGACCGTGGCGTTCGGTATGGGGATAGACCGTCCTGACGTGCGCTGTGTTGTGCATCTGGATATGCCGGCCTCGCCAGAGGCCTATTATCAGCAGATCGGCCGTGCAGGCCGCGATGGCGAACCCGCCGATACCCTTCTGCTTTATGGCGGTGAAGACATGGCGCGTGCGCGCTACTGGCTGGAGCAGTCGAGCGCACCCGATAGCGAAAAGCGCGTCATGCAGGCGCGTCTGGAGAGCATGATTGCCCTGACCGAGACGGTCGGGTGCCGTACCCAGGCGTTGCTGGCCTGTTTTGGCGAGGCATTGCCGGGCGCATGCGGCCATTGCGATAATTGTCGCAGCCCCGCAGAGACCTTCGATGGTACCCAGGCAGCACAGAAAGTGCTTTCGGCAATCTACCGGACCGGACAACGCTTCGGCGCCGTGCATCTGACGACGGTGCTGCGCGGTAAACTGACCGAGGCGATCGAAAGACACGCACATCAGCATCTGACCGTGTTCGGCGTGGGGAAAGAGCACTCTGAGCAGTGGTGGCGCGGGGTGATCCGTCAGCTCATCGCGCGCGGGGCCATAAGAATGAGCGGCGAGCATGGAACGCTCGGCCTGGATGTCGATGTGGCTCGTCCGATATTGCGCGGTGAGGAAACGCTGAGACTGCGTGCGGACCCGCTTAAAAGTCCCTCACTCCCTTCGCGCAGCCCGTCATCGGCCGGGCTGGTAGATGCGCTCGACAGCGATGAGCGTGCCCGTTTCGAGGCTCTGCGCCGCTGGCGGCGCGATGAGGCGAGAGAGCAGGAAATTCCTCCCTATGTCATTTTCCATGACGCTGTTCTGAGCGAGATCGCGCGGGAAAATCCCGATACGGTCGAGGAGCTCTCTCTCATACGCGGTGTGGGTGCATCGAAGCTCAAGCGCTATGGCGATGCCGTCATTGCGGCGCTCGAAGGCGAGTAACGCCTCGCCCCCCATCGATCTGTTTAGGGGGCGAGTGGAGGAGCTTCAGTCCTTGAGAACGAAATTCACGGTTGACGATGTTCCGCCAAGGAATTTGAAGGTGAGGGGCACGCTGTCCCCGGTTTTGATCGTATCGGGGAAATTGCGACAGATCAGATGATACCCACCAACCGGAAACACCATGGTCATTTCCGCCGGGATCGTGAAATGAGAAAACAGGCTTGCCGTGTGGCGGGTCACTTCCTGCTCGCTGTGGAAAGCTTCGATCGCCTGACAATCCGGCGATGTCACGCCCGAGATCAGATGCGCATCATGTCCCTTGTTGACGATCGTGAAATAGGCGGCGGCAAGCCCGGGATAATGCGGGGCGCGACGCATCCAGCCTTCTATGGTAATATCGCGATTGGCGTTTTTCTGCCCCGGAATCGTTGAATCATCGGTCTGGGCCATGGCCTTGGCGGGCATCATGACGCCTCCCGCCAGGCAAACTGTCATGAGCAGTGCTGGAATTGCTTGCACTCTTGTCACCGATACGCTCCTTTCTGCCCCCGGCTTATTTTGCCGGTCAATGCCATCCATCTGCCCATCAGGGGGTAAAGTTTCATGCACTGCCCGTTCTGCGGCCATGAAGATACGCAGGTCAAGGACAGTCGTTCGACGGACGATGGTGCCGCGATACGGCGTCGTCGCGTCTGTAACGCCTGCACCCAGCGTTTTACGACAATCGAGCGTGTTCAGTTGCGTGAACTCGTGGTGACAAAAATGGATGGCCGACGTGTGCCATTCGACCGTGACAAGCTCGCACGCTCCATTCGTATCGCCTTGCGCAAGCGCCCGGTTGAGGAAGAACGTCAGGAACGTATCGTCAACGGCCTTGTGCGCCAGCTCGAAGCCTCGGGCGAAGCAGAGATTTCTTCAGCGCGTATAGGCGAATTGGCGATGGATGCATTGCACAGCATCGATGGTGTCGCTTATGTGCGCTTTGCAAGTGTGTATCGCGATTTTCGCGAGGTTGAGGCTTTTTCCAAACTTCTGACGGATATGCGTCCTGGTGAGGAGGCAGAGCCTGCTCTCGTATCGAAATTACGCGGTAAGGACCTGCGCGGTAAGGACCCAGACGGGAAAAGCCCCGATGGGAAAGAACCGGGCAGGAAAGAAAAGGATTGATGATGAGCGACGAGACACCGAACAAGAACACCCCGAAGCGCTCGCGTACGGTGGCACGTGTCGCAGCCGTTCAGGCGCTGTTCCAGTGCGAGCAGGGTGGCGAGAATGCCGAGACCGTTATCAGCCAGTTCCAGCGCCATCGTCTGGCAGGCAGTGCTGAAAACGGGTTCGAAGATGGCTACGTGCCCGATGCCGATTTCCGTCTGTTCGGACTGATCGTCAAAGGCGTGACGCTCTCTCAGGATCGCATCGATGCGGCACTTGTCGGTGCCCTGCCTGCAAACTGGCCGCTGATCCGCCTCGATCCCGTATTGCGTGCCCTTTTGCGCGCCGGTGTCTGGGAGCTTGGAGAGGACGTGCCGGCACGCGTCGTCATCAACGAATATCTCGATGTAGCACACGGGTTCTTTTCGGGAGATGAGGCGCGTCTGGTCAACGGCGTGCTGGATGCACTGAGCCGCAAGACCTCGGCCCCGCAACAGGAAGATCCGGCAGCGCCGGATGCGCCCGAAGAGCCATGATGTGATCGACTTCTGAGATGAGCGGGGGAGAGTTCGATTTCATCGACCGGTTTTTCCGGCCTCTGGCCGGGAATGGTGCGCTGGAGCTGGGTGACGATGCGGCCCTGATCGACGTGCCCGAGGGGCATGAGCTGATTTTATCGACCGATACGCTCGTCGAGGCCGTGCATTTTCTGCCTGACGATCCGGCGGAGACCATTGGACGCAAGCTGTTGCGCGTCAGTCTGTCCGATTGTGCCGCCATGGGGGCGAAACCGCGCGGTTATCTGATGAATATCAGCCGACCGGCATCGTTCGACGATCAATGGTTTGCCAGTTTCAGTACCGGGCTTTTTCAGGATCAGCATCTGTTCGGCCTCTCTCTTCTCGGCGGCGATACAACGAGCACGCGTGGCCCCCTGGTGCTGAGCCTGACCATTCTGGGTGAAGTCAGCAAAGGCCGTGCCGTGCGCCGTAAAGGGGCAAGGGCAGGCGACGTGATCTGGGTGACCGGCACGATAGGCGATGCTGCACTTGGCCTGCAGGCTCTTCTGGGTGAGGTTGACGATCCCGGGGGCATCCTGACCGGGCGCTATCGCCTGCCACAACCCAGAACCGGATTCCCGCTTCAGGATTTTGCCAGTGCGGGAATGGATATCTCCGACGGACTTGTGCAGGACGCCGGTCATATTGCCCGACAGAGCGGCGTGCGCCTCGAACTCGAGGCTGACAGGGTGCCGCTCTCACCTGAGGCCGAGGCCGCCGGTCCGGCGTGGCTCGAAACCTGTCTGACAGGTGGCGACGATTACGAGCTGCTCTTTACGGCTCCGGACTCCCGGACGGACGCGATTCGAGAGGCCGGGAAAAAAGCCGGCCTTAACGTCACGCAGATAGGGCGCGTCGTGCAGGGTTCAGGCGTTGTTGTGCTGGACGCGAACGGGCGGGAAATGCCGCTCAGAAAAACCGGCTGGCAGCATTTCTGATCGCGACACCTCTGAGCGTGCCCATCTGACAGACGCATGTCCGGATGGCACGCGCTTGTCTTTTTACCGCCGAGCGACATAGGCGTCGTTTCGAGCCTTGTGACTGCGAAAACGGCGCGCCTCAGTCTGCGGCGCCGAGGCATTGCGGCGCTGGGGCGTTTCAGCGGGCGATGTCTTTTTCGTAGATACGATGGACTTTGTTCGGTTCGGGAACCAGACGACGCACGAGGTTGAGCATCGGGGTGTTCGTGTCGAGTATCCATCCAAGTTCGACAAACTTGTAGGGCAGGGTTGCCCGACGACGGATCAGTTCGTCGATGGCAAGCGAGGGCATGAGCGCACCGAGCAGCGTGCCGCGCACCTTGTGCGAAACGCCAAGCAGGATCACGCGTGCTGAATCGAAACGATGCCCGAGCAGGCGGGCGCCGAGTTTGGCCCAGCCAAGAGGCGAGGGTGCGCCGTCAATTCCCCGGGCGATGTCGAAAACATTGGGTACGACCAGTGCCATGGCGGCGGGCTCGCCCCCATGGTCGATCTGCACGTAGTGTTCGGGGCGAAGAACCAGCTTGAGCTGCTCGATCAGACCTTCCATCTCATAGGACTGCAAAGGCACGAAATTATAGGTACCTGCCCAGGCGTCGTTATAAAGCGAGCGCAGGATTTCGCCCTGTGAGGTGATCTGCTTTTTCGAGAGATGCGAGACGGTGACGTCACCAAGCTTGCCCTCGCCGGGTTTGAGGGCGCCCGGCACGATATGACGATCATCGAGATCGTCCGTCAGATCGAGTTTGAAAGTCAGAAGGTCGCGCGTGGGTTCGAGGCCGAGCGTTTCGAGAAGTCCGTGCAGTTCCGGTGGATGCCATGGTGTGCCGATCATGGGCGCTTCCTGCTGGCCGCTGATCATGAGCCCCGATTCCCCGTGATAGCCGAGCGTTACCGGCCCGCGCATACGGATCATGCCCTGATCGTGCAGCCAGTGTTCGGCCGTATCGAGAAGCGCCTTCAGGACTTCTCGGTCCGGAAGGGCATCGAGCGCGCCAAACCAGCCGATTTTCTCGTCCCAGGCTTCCAGCGCCTTGCCGTCGACAACTGCGGAAATGCGTCCCACCGGGCGATCACCACGCCAGGCGATGAAACATCGCACCGAAGCATGACGGTATATGCCATTGCGTTTCGGATTGAGCAGGTCGTTCTGCTCCATGTCGAGCGGCGGCACATAGCCGGGCAACCCCTTGTAGAGCATGCGCGGCAGGCGGATGAAGGTGGTGAGGTCTTTACGCGTAATGACAGGTCGGACAATCACGGTATCACCGTCCAGTCTGTCACCAGAGTCGGCAATGCTGTCTTCAGGTTGCATTCTGCGTGCGGCTGTCGTGTCTTGTCCGGCCACGGCGGGGCGCGGCATAATCGCGGTCAGGTCTCCTGGGAGACGATCGGCCATAGGCTGATCGGCGACGAACTGGCGGAGATCTTCTGCGTCCGGCAAGGTTTACTCTCTATCGCGGCTGGTCCGGCTCGACCCCATGGTACGATCGGCCATCCGCGTCACTGACGAAAGCGCGTTGAATGTCACGTCCAGAGCGGTTTGCAAAGCTCAAGTTTACGCCCAGCCATGTCCTGATCACGGGAGCCTCTGGCGGATTGGGCAAAGCGCTGGCGCTCCACTACGCTGCCAGAGGGGTCATGCTTACCCTGTGGGGGCGTAACCAGTCCCGTCTCGACGCCGTCGCCGAGGCCTGTCGTGCTCAGGGAAGCGAGGTTGCGTGTCATACGCTCGCGCTGACGGATATCGATGCTGCACTCGCGCTGCTGCGTCGATGCGACGACGCGCGACCTGTCGATCTGCTTATTCTCAATGCGGGCGTTTCGGACATCAGACCGGAAGGGGCGCTGGTGGAGGAAGTCGAGGCCGTGCGCGAGGCCACGCTGGTCAACTACGCAACGCCGGCCACACTCGCTACAGAAGCAGCGGGCAGAATGGCCATGCGTAAAAGGGGGCGTATCGCCCTGATCGGCTCGGTGGCTGCACATCACGATCTGCCTTTCGCGACTGCCTATAGCAGTTCCAAGGCAGGGATGGCCCGGTTCGGAACCGCACTTCATGCGGCAATGGCACCGCATGGCGTGGGGGTGACTGTGATCGAGCCCGGCTATATCGACACGGCTATGAGCCGCCGTCTGGACGGGGCGCGACCTTTTCTGGTCTCTGCAGAAGATGCGGCGCAACGCATTGCCGATGCGGTCTCCGCAAGACGTGCGGTTCTGGTGTTTCCGCGTATTTTTCTGCTGCTGAAGTTCATCTCTGCCGTCGTTCCCCGGCCGATCGCCCATCGACTGCTTCGTCTTGCAAAAGTAAGACAGAAGGCCCTCGATCGATAAATCGTGGCAAGTCTTTTGTCGGCTGCGGGTGTTGACGAAGTGGTGATAGCCTGCGAGTGCTTCCTCACGTTAAAGTGGAGGTGCTGACCGACCGATCTGCCGGGTTCGCCCGGTCCGGTCAGGGCCTCTGGACTATGGCCCCTGGAAACTGGAGCAAAACATGCAGGATATTGTCACCGTCGATATTGGAGGAACGAACGCGCGTTTTGCGATCGCCAAGGTCGATCAGGGACGTGTGGTCGACCTCGGAGAGGCGACGACCCTGCGTACGGCAGATCATGCAAGCCTCGCTCTTGCCTGGGAGGCATTCGGCCGCAAGATCGGGCGCGAACTGCCGCGCTACGCCGGCATTGCGATTGCCTGCCCCATCCAGGGCGAAACGCTCAAGATGACCAACAATCCCTGGGTCATCCAGCCTACCATGCTGGCTGAGCGCCTCCATCTGGACGATTTCACCCTGGTGAACGATTTCGGTGCCGTGGGTCACGCCGTGGCGCAGATCGACGATCGCTACCTCGATCATCTGTGCGGGCCTGATCGCCCGCTACCGACCGAGGGCACGACAACCATCGTCGGACCGGGCACGGGCCTCGGCGCTGCCTGTCTGCTGCGTCGCAAGGGGCAGTATTTCGTGATCGAGACCGAAGGTGGCCATATCGATTTTGCCCCGCTCGACGAGTTCGAGGACAAGATTCTGCGTGCGCTTCGTCGCCGTTTCCGCCGTGTTTCGGCAGAGCGTATCGTGTCAGGACCGGGTCTGACCAACCTGTATGAAATCATTGCGGAAATGCAGGGCCTGCCGATCACGATGCGCGACAACAAGGCGCTGTGGGAAATGGCCATGGAAGGACGCGATTCGATGGCTGCCGCGGCGCTCGAACGCTTCTTCCTGTCTCTCGGCGCCGTCGCCGGTGACCTTGCTCTTGCCCATCGTGCACAGGGTGTGGTGATTGCCGGCGGACTTGGTCTGCGCGTTGCCGATCGTCTGCCGCATTCGGGCTTTGCCGAGCGTTTTGTGGCAAAGGGACGGTTTGAGAGCATGATGGGCGATATGCCGGTCAAGATCATCACCCACCCGCAGCCCGGTCTTTTTGGCGCTGCTGCGGCTTTCGCCTCCGAACATCCCGAACTCTGAGGCCGTACAATCGTCTCCCCGTCTGACCGGGCGGGGGGATTCATACTCCCCG
The DNA here is from genome assembly GCF_024054035.1 of Asaia lannensis NBRC 102526. Lineage (GTDB taxonomy): Bacteria > Pseudomonadota > Alphaproteobacteria > Acetobacterales > Acetobacteraceae > Asaia > Asaia lannensis. Next base: position 105,928 of record NZ_JAMXQU010000003.1, on the reverse strand, counting down.
TTACCGCCTGACGGGCAGTGTTCGGTCTGATGCGGGCCTGTTTGAGACAGACACAAGCCCTCAGAGCGAGCCAGTATTTCAGGAAGAGCAGGTAGAATTACCGACTCTTATGCTGTTTTTCCGGCTTTGAGGCCGGTTTTTTGTTCCCTGTGCGCAGTATTAACGATGCTCAATCAAATGTGCATTGTCATGCGACGCCTATAGCGTAGTGCTTGTTTGATTACACCGGTGTAATCTTAACGAGCGCTTTCGCGACGCTATGGCAGGGAAGACAATGAAACCACACGTCACCGGCTGCGAAGCGCATCCCCCTGCCCATGATCGGGAGCATGTTCCGCTCTGGCGTCATACCTACATGCAGGTTCTCGTCGCCATCGTGATCGGGTCGCTGATCGGGCATTTCGCGCCGCAGACCGGTCAGGCGCTGCAGCCGCTCGGCGAGGGTTTCATACGCCTTGTGAAAATGATCATCCCACCGGTGATCTTTCTGACCATTGTGACCGGTATTGCCGGTATGCGCGATTTGCGCGCTGTGGCACGCGTGGCGGCCAAGACCTTCGGTTATTTCCTGTTTTTCTCGACGCTGGCTCTGGTGGTCGGTTTATGCATGGCCAATCTCATTCGGCCGGGAGCGGGCATTCACGCCTCGCTGAGCGATGCAGCAACACAGAGTGCAAGCGTTGCCGGGTATATTGGCAAGGCGCATGACAGCAGTATTGTCGCCTTTGTCCTCAACATCATTCCTGACACGTTCGTCTCGGCACTGACCACAGGCAACATCCTGCAGGCCCTGTTCGTGGCCATACTGACAGGGATCGGCCTTGCGCTGATGGGGGAGCGCGGCGCGCGTATCTATGACGTCCTTGAAGAGGCCTCTGCCGTGGCCTTTCGTATCGTCGGGATTCTGATGAAGGCGGCACCGATCGGCGCCTTCGGTGCCATTGCGTTTACGGTAGGAAAATACGGCGCTTCCAGCCTTGCCGATCTGTTTACTCTGGTTCTCACCTTTTACGGGACTGCCATTCTGTTCATCGTCGTTGTGCTCGGTGTCGTCGGATGGCTGGCCGGCTTTTCCATTCTGCGCCTGCTTGTCTACCTGCGCGCCGAACTCCTTCTTGTGCTTGGCACCTCTTCTTCCGAAAGCGCTTTGCCCAGCCTCATGGCAAAGATGGAACGGGCAGGCTGCCCCAAAAGCATCGTCGGGCTGGTTGTTCCGATGGGGTATTCGTTCAATCTGGATGGCACCAATATCTACATGACGCTGGCGGCTCTTTTCATTGCCCAGGCGTATGACATCCATCTCGGACTGGGGCAGCAGGTTCTGCTTCTGGGCATGGCCATGCTGTCCTCCAAGGGAGCGGCAGGGGTGACGGGTGCCGGGTTCATCACGCTGGCGGCGACGCTCTCTATCCTGCCAACGATCCCCGTCGCGGGTATCGGCCTTATTCTGGGTGTCGACCGGTTCATGAGCGAGTGTCGCAGTCTGACCAATTTCATCGGTAACGCCGTGGCTACAATCGTCGTCGCGCGCTGGGAGGGTGTACTCGACCGTGACAAGCTGGCAGCCGCCCTCGGTTCGTCAAACGACGACGGGTCCGCCACGCAGTCTCCTCTTGCCTGAGCGACAGGATACACGCTCATGTGGTTCCGGTTTCATCATCGTTCCCCGATGCGGGAAAGTCTGGGTGTTGCCTTGCTCGCAGGTATGGTGGCGTGGCCGCATAGCGGCATGGCGCAGAGCGCCGTTCTCGGGACAAACCCGGCACCCGACCCGTTTCAGACGCGTGCCCCCGCAGAACCGGCGGTAACCACCTATCCATCGCCGGCCGCCGGGGACGGTCTTACGACGTCCGGTTACAATCTTTCACGCTGGGCGGAGGACTGGCGGAAGATGCGCGATCCGAAAAACCGTCGTGATTTTCTGGATCGCCTCAAATTCGTGCCGCTCACGCCCTCTCAATCGGTCTATCTGACCTTCTCGGGGGAAATGCGGCTGAGGCTGAACCAGACCAGTAACCCCAATCTGAAAAAAGGGCCGCTTCAGCGTCAGGATATCATGCGTCTGGTTAGCGGCGCAGACCTGCATATCACACGCTATTTTCGCGCTTTTGGCGAATTTGCCCATGGCGGTGTGTCCGGACCCAACATAGGCAACCCGGCAGCAAGTATGCGGAACAAACTGTTTTTGCAGCAATATTTTGCAGAGGCTAATCTGCCTTTGTCACGTGTTCATCTCGGCGCGCGCTTTGGCCGCCAGGAATTCACCGATGGGGCCAATCTGATGACCTCACAGCGTGACAACAATACGCTGCGCTTCGTCCTCAATGGGACGCGCTTCTGGATACGTGGCCGCATGGTACGGGGAGATTTCTTCGATTTCAACTATACCCGTCTGGGCCAGGGCGGTGTCAGGGATGATGTTCTTGAGCGCGGTACCAGGTTCTCGGGGGGGACCGTAGGTATCGTCATTCCGCATGACTTTCTCGTAAAATCAAAGCTTTACCTAGATCCGTTCATCTGGCGTCTCAGAAACCGGCGTGCGGTCTGGGCAGGGGCGCCGGCACGGGAGGATCGTCTCTATTACGGGATGCGCCTCTGGGGCGATGTAGATCGTCTTACGATCGACTGGACCGGTAACTATCAGGGCGGTCATTATGACGGGCGTACCATCTCGGCCTGGCAATTTTTTCTGGCCCAGACCTATCGGCTCGGCGCTGGCGCGACAGCGCCGAGGATCGGCTTTCATGTCGATTATGCGAGCGGTGGCGGCGCTTATGGCAAAGGAACGCTGCGCAGTGCCTTCGCCCCGTTCGGTAATAACATCTATTATAGCTATCAGCTCTTTCTGACACCGACCAATCTGATCGCTTTCGCGCCTAACTTCACGATATCCCCGCTGGAGAGTCTGCGTCTGACCCTGGAATACCAGTTTGCCTGGCGGGCCAGCCTGAGTGATGCGGTCTACAGGGCAAATGGCAGCGCGTTTGCTGGCACCCAGAACACACGCGCCTCACGCGTGGCGCAGTCAACGCGGGCTCAGGCTGTATGGACCTTGACCCCGAGACTGAATTTCACGGGGCGTTACGAGCACTTACAGGCTGGTCCCGCCCTCACGCGCGCCGGGTTTTCAGGCTCGGATTTCTTTGCTGGCTGGGCAAATTATCGTTTCTGACCCTTGCTGTGTCTGAGCGGTGCAGGGGGCTTGATCGCCCCCCATGCTTCTGGTGACAAAGCCCGCTGAAAGGATCCGGGCCCTCGCGTTTCAGCGCAGTCCGAGACGCTGCTGATAGGTTACCGGGAAGAGGGCAAGCGCCTTGAACCAGGGGGCTGTATCGACCGTATCGTCGAGCAGAACGGTATCAACGCCGCAGCTGCGCAGGAACTGTGCCTGATCCGGAATGAGGTGGCCTTCTGCCCTGATTTCTCCCGAGAAGCCATAATACTCCCGCAGCGCGCGTGCCTGAGTAAAGCCGCGTCCGTCACGGAATATGGGAAAATTCACCACGATTAGATCGAGGTGATCGAGCGCGGCCCCGAGCAACTCGACATCGAAATCGGGATGCAGTCTGATCGCTCGGCTGGCCTCCGTCATTTCCGACACAGTCACGATATCGATGGCGGTCGGTGCAGGGTGACGAAGACTTCCCAGTTCAAACAGTTTCATAAGCGGCTTCCTTGAAGGGGGCATCGCCGAGGCGGGTAAGCGTGTCGAGGAATTCCTCGCCCTTTTCGCGCACACTCAGATAGCGATCGACGATCCGGGCGATTGCATCGACCATGTCGTCTTCGGGCAGGGCCGCGCCGAGGATATCGCCTGTGCGCGACTTGTCATCGTCACGCCCGCCAAGCGTGATCTGGAAGAACTCCTCACCGCGCTTGTCGACACCCAGCAATCCAATATGCCCGACATGGTGATGTCCGCAGGCGTTGATGCATCCGGATATATTGATACGCAGTTTTCCGATCTCTTCCTGCAAGGCGTTATCGGCAAAACGTGCGCTCAGCTTCTGGGCAATAGGGATCGACCGTGCATTGGCCAGTGCACAGTAATCGAGACCGGGGCAGGCGACGATATCGCCGATCAGCTCATTATTCGCATCTCCCAGCCCGATTTCGACAAGCGACGTCCAGAGAGAGAGGAGATCGTCCTGTGCGACATGAGCAAGAACGACGTTCTGGAGGTGGGTGATACGCAGTTCGCCAAAGGAATAGCGGTCTGCCAGATCGGCAAGGCGATCCATCTGATCCGAGGTCGCGTCGCCCGGTATACCGCCCGCAGGTTTGATGGACACTGTCACGGCAATTCGACCCGGCGCGAAATGGGGCATGGTGTTGCTGCGCACCCAGCGGTCGAAATCCGGGTTGGCGAGTCTGTCGCGGCGCAATCTGGCCTCGGCGTCTGGTGAGGCTGTCAGGTCGGGCACCGCAAACCGGGCGCGTATGGCGGATACCACCTCTGGAGAGAGGCGGTAATGCGCCGGATCCATGCGTGTAAGCTCATGGGCGACCGCCTCACGGTAGCCGTCAATACCGAGCGCCTGCACCAGGATCTTGATACGTGCCTTGTAGATATTATCGCGGCGTCCATAGGCATTATAGACACGCAGAATGGCTTCAAGCGTCATCAGAAGTTCGGATTCCGGCACGGAATCGAAGAGTTCATGACCGACGAGCGGGGTACGGCCCAGGCCACCCCCAACGAAGATGCGGAACAGGGGGCCGTCTTCGCCCGGTCGCGCCAGAATGCCGATATCGTGGAAACGTGCAGCCACACGATCCTGCGGACTGCCTGAAATCGCAATCTTGAATTTACGCGGCAGGAACGTGAATTCCGGGTGCAGGGTCGACCATTGCCGCAGGATTTCTGCATGAACTCGCGGATCCATCAGCTCGTCGGCAGCCGCGCCGGCAAACTGGTCGCAGGTCACGTTGCGTATGCAATTGCCGCTCGTCTGTATGGCATGCATGTCGACATCGGCCAGCTGACGCAGGATTTCGGGCGTATTTTCCAGGCGTATCCAGTTGAACTGGATGTTCTGCCGCGTGGTAAAATGACCGTAATCACGGTCGTAATGACGCCCGATATGCGCAAGCTTGCGCATCTGGCGCGAGTCGAGCACCCCATAGGGAATGGCAATGCGCAGCATATAGGCATGAAGCTGCAGATAGAGACCGTTCATCAGGCGGAGCGGTTTGAACTCGTCCTCGCTTAGCGTTCCATCGAGGCGGCGTTGCACCTGACCTTCGAATTCCGCGATGCGCGAGGCCAGAAATTCGCGGTCGGTCGCCTGATACTGATAATGTCCGACTGGTGCGCTCATGCATCCAACTCCGTGGCAAACTGGGGGTGCACCGTAGGACCGAAGGCGCGAATGCGCTCGCGTACGCTCACGGGGTCAGCAATCGTGCCGGGGCGCACCACGACCTCATAGACGCCAACGACACCATCCTTCTGCGCGGATGCGACGGCCTCTTCGAGCTGCGATTCATAGGTTTCAGGTGCGAGAATCGCGGCCTGGGCAATCGAGCGCTGCCAGGAGCCGTGTGCATCGCGCCAGACGATATGACCGTCCAGAAGCCTGTTGGCCGTCAGGATCAGAGCCTCTCCGGCGCCTATGCGTATCGCCCTTTTCATATGCCGTTCCGCCTTGATTGATCGATGACCGGTGTGGTCTATAAACTATCTACGATGATCGTATGTTTATATCACAGAGAAGGCCCCCGGGGGCAAGGGACCAAACATCGTCCCTGACGGGGAAATCATCGTCTCACCCCTTGCGGTCGGTATCGCTTGCCGCATACGGACTTATTCAAACAGCTGTGGAGCCTTAACGATGCCGGATCGCGCCCCTTTATCGAAAGAAATTTTTCGCGATGCGATGGCACGCCTTGCGAGCGCCGTGACAATCATCACGACAGACGGGGAGAACGGTCGTCATGGCTTCACGGCTTCTGCCGTATGCAGTGTTTCCGACGATCCGGCGACATTGCTTGTCTGCGTCAACCGGTCAGCGTCGACACATGCCCATCTTGTGCGTCACGGCATGCTTGCCATCAATATCCTGACTCATGATCAGGAGGCGCTTTCATCGCTTTTCGGCAGCTCACGCATCGAAATGGACACGCGCTTCTCTGCAGGAAACTGGCGTCAGGGTGAGCTGGGTATGCCCTTGCTGGAAGGGGCGCTCGTAACGCTGGAATGCCGCATCAGCCTTACCCAGGAGATAGGAACACATAGCGTGTTTTTCGTTGAGCCGTTATGCGCCGAGTTCAACCGTGACGAAGCCTCGGGTCTCGTCTGGTTCGACCGCGCCTACCGGCGGGCCTGACGGGCCCACCGGTCGGTAGTGCGACAAGGGGTTTTCAGGGGCCTTGCAGACGCGACATGAGGGCGTCGAGCGTGCCAATATGCTGCGCTTCACAGATTAGCCTTCGCCCGCAGATCAGCGCCTGCAAACGTGCTTCGGCCTGCGCATCACGATCCGGCGCCGCGTCATAATCGGCAATCTGCGCAAAGCCGATCGTTCTGCGGATCATTTCCAGCCCGGCGAAACCGGCAAGATCGTGCATAATCTGCTGGAAGAGACGGCTACGCTCCGAGGCGCAGGGGGCCTGTCGCGTCAGGGAGCCGACATCGCCCCTCAGATGCGCTGTGTCCCAGTGTTCCAGATAAGCGCGTGTGAAATTCTCCCAGACAAGTGTGATTTCATCGCGCATCCAGGATGCGTGGTCAGGCTGGGCACAGGCATTCAGCGCAAGATTGGCGATGAACATTCCCGGATCGAAGCCAAGCGGTCCGTAAAGTGCGAACTCACCGTCGATGATGCGAACGTCATCGCCTCCGATCATGACCGATCCGGTATGAAGATCGCCGTGAAGCAGGCATTGCCCGGTCGAGAGAAAGCGCTCCTGCAATCGTTCGACTGCCAGCAGCAGGGCGTGATCCCGCTGCAGGCTGAGGACAGTCTCGTCGAGTTCGGGGCTCTGCCAGTGGTTTCTGGCACAGTCTTCCCGGTAGGGATCGGTAAAGACGAGATCGACGGTGATACGTGTCAGCGCCAGATTGCGTGAGAAGATGTCACGCAGAATATGGACATCTTCAAACGGCATGGCACGCCAGGATGTGGCGAAGGCCGCATGACCGATGAACTCGCCGATACGAGCACCGAAACCTGCGGGCGCGGTACCCCCGATCAGCACGTCGCGAAGGACGCGGTGGTGGCCGAGATTTTCCATGACGATCAGAAACAGGCCCTCATCGAGGTGATAGAGCGCCGGAACCTGGCCACCCGCAGCCTTGCCGGTGGCCTGCATCCATCTTGCCTCGAAAAGGGTGCGCTCAAGAGGCATGGCCCATGAGGGGTCGACACGGACATAGGGCAGGGACTGCTTGCAGCATACGCTGCCAGCTGGTCCTGACACGATGAATACGGTGTTGAGGTTACCGTCGCTGACCTCGCGTGCGGTCCAGTTCGATTTGTCACCGCCGAGCCGGGCCGTGATGGAGGGCAGATCGGCCAGATAGTCTATCAGTGTGGAGGCGGTGAGAGGGCGGTAGGCACTCATGATGCAAGCAGCTCCAGCATGGCGCGTGTCGTTGGCAGAACATCGGCTTCGATCTTGCCCCTGTATGCAACGGGAATGCAGATCAGCTCGTCATATTCGTCATTGGCCTTGGCCTGCCATCCTGCACGGATTGTCTCGAACGGGAGATCGGTCTCAATCAGAAACCCGAGATCGACGATATGTGTGGTGCTGTGTTCGCATGCCAGAAAAGGCCCGCGTAGACGCACCTGTCCTGTCATGCCGACCTCCTCTTCCAGCTCAGCCATGAGTTGCGCGCCGAGATCGAGCGGGTCGTTTTCGTCTCGTGTCTCTACACTTCCAGCGGGAACGCCCTGCCAGAGGCCAGGGAGATAGAGGGCATTCGGGTTACGTCGGCCGAGCACGATTCCTTCCTTGCAGGTCATCAGTCCCGTTACGGCCAGCGAACGCAGATGAAGCTTCTCGGCCAGTGCAGGGTCGCGCATCTGCGCGAGAACCCAGCGGAATTCGCACCAGAATCCTTCGAGCCTTGCAGCATCCATATGCGAAAGACAGAAGACACGGCCGTTATAGAGCTTCGGGAATTTCTCGCGTGCCGCCTGCCAGACCGTTTCGATAGCCCGATCCAGAGAAGTATCGTCCAGTGAGGGGGCCGGGCGGCAGACGATTTCGGGATCGGGGGAAAGCCGTGTGACCGTCCAGTTGCGTAGCGGGTCTGTCATTCGGCAGGTCCTTGCTGTGCGAGAAGAGCATTGAGCTCGTTCCATAAGTCGTGGGGAAGCATGTCTGAGCAGGCAGAGACATTGGCGATAACCTGTGACTCCGAGGTGGCCCCGGCGATGACGCTCCCTACGATCGGATGGTGCAGGAGCCATCTGAAGGCGAGATCGGTCAGGCTGAGATCGTGGGACGCCGCCAGATGCTCAAGCCGTTCGAGCAGCGTCCAGATCTCCTGTGCCTCGTAACGCGCCTGAAGATAGGTCCAGACGGCCAGACGCGATCCCTGCGGTGGTGGAGTATTCCGACGGTATTTGCCTGTGAGCATGCCCGAAGCGAGTGGGAAATAGGGAAGCAGACCCAGACCGAAACGCGTCATGGCAGGGATCAGGTCTTTCTCTGCCGATCGCGACAGGAGGGAGAACTCATCCTGGCAGCTGATGATACCCGTCAAACGGTCGCGTTGGGCGATATGACAGGCGTCTACAACCTGCCAGGCCGGGAGGTTCGAAACGCCTGCATAGCGTATCTTCCCTTGCCGTACGAGCATGTCCAGTGTGTCGAGCGTTTCCTCCAGAGGCGTTCGGGGATCCGGGCAATGGAGCTGGTAGAGATCGATCCATTCGGTCTTCAGACGCCGCAGACTGTCTTCGACAGCACGCAGGATATAGCTGCGCGAGGCGCCCGATGCGCGGCCGACCGTATCCTCACCTGCACACATTTTCATGCCGAATTTCGTCGCGACGATCGCATCGTTGCGTCGCCCGCGTAGAGCTTTTCCCAAAGCCTCTTCAGAAGCACCGGCATGCGCGTCGCGTCGACCATAGACGTCTGCAACGTCGAAGAACGTAATGCCGTGATCGAGCGCTGCAGAGACGATGCGACAGGACGCCTCAATATCGACGCGCCCCCCGAGATTATTGCATCCTAGACCGAGGGCCGAGACGGTTAAACCGGAAGAGCCTAATGATCGATAGCGCATCGGTGTCTCCAGACAATACAAGCCAATGCAACGTGGACTACACCGCCGCTGCATGCGCTGTCACATCAGGATACCGGCAAGCCGTGAACAGGCGGAAGCCTCGACTGACCGTCGGTCAGACGGCCGAGATGCCGAAGCTCAGTGACATTTCGAGTTCTGTCCGGAAGAATGCCGGGATTCCGATCCAGATTTCGCCCTCATGCTCGGTCGGTCTCAGGTAATAGAAGTGGCGTTCATTGCCCTGATTCTCGACCAGGATCGGGAGCCACGCCGTATCGGTGCGGCCATCTGACCTGCGGACATTATGCATGAGCTGTTCACAGGAATGCTCGAAGGGCATCGTGAGCGTAATTCGAAAAACCTGAGCTTTCTCACCCTGTAAAGGCGAGAGAAACAGGATGCCCCATACATCGCTCCATTCGTGACGCCCCGTGCCTTCATCATGCGGGGCGGTGCGCCACGAGAGAGAAGTACGATGATTGTCCTCAGCGATAACCGCCTCGATCTGCATTGCACGCGAATGATGCATCGTTGTCTGAAACCAGGCGGCAGGTCGTATGGCTGTCACGGAAGGCAGGCCGGAAAACAACGGTGCAGAATGGTCTTCGAGGAGAGGGGGGATCTCGATACATCCGGAATGAAGCCATTGGACACGCCCCCAACGCGCGTCGGCCCGCCAGGCGCGTGTAAGAGGTGTATAGATCTCCTGTTTATGAAGAGCCTCGGAGAAATGCGCAGTTAAAGCCCGATTGAGAAACCGGGCATGGAGCGCAGGCGACCGGTCGTCGTTGGTAAGCGTTGCAAGCAGCGCCCGGCTCCAGGGATGGGAGAGCGCTGCAGTAGGAGGGGCATCGGGGTCGCGACTGAACCACTTCACCTGACACATATGTGCGGGTAGTTTCTGCACGAATTGTGTGAGATCTCCGAAAGTGACCTCACGAATTGGCTCCCAGAGCATATGACAGATATTGGTGAATCGCCCTGTGCCGAAACGCCGAAAAAACGTCACAGGCAAAAATTCTTCCAGAGCCAGCGTTTTCTGTGTCGGGTTGGCGAAATAGGAGTCGCATCGCTCAAGAATGGCGAAGCGATCGTATAAGGTACCCCATTCGCTGCTTTCCGCGAATAAACCTTCGATCTGATTGATCGACATCAGGGGGATATCGGCCTCATCGATCAGATAGCGCCGGAAAGGGGAAGCCTCTTCCAGATTGTCCCAGACCCAGGCCTCTCCGCGAGGAACGTTTTCGAGCGGGACGTCAATCATATAATGCCGTGTCATACCGACAGGCGCATCGTTCCCCAGGTTCAGATGCGCAATGGCTTTACCGAAATCGAAAGACCTTACAAACAGGCCATTCGAGGCACAGGTGCAGAAATAATCGAACTTTCCTACGACGCGTTTTGCTTCGCCGTAGGACTCCATATGTCCAAGGAGAAGGGTTCCTCCCCATTTTTTACGCTGAACACTTCCGTTGAAAACATGTACCCGCGGATGCGTCAGAAAAGAGCACTCGGGTATAGGGCGCCCTGTGGGGAAATTGACGACGAGGTGGCAGTTCGAGGGGGTGTAGTTGAGGAAATTCTCGATATAGACTGTAAGAAACCTGTCTTCTTCATTGTAGTTCGTTGCGAATACGACGACATCCCCGTGCTGGTCGGGCTGTTCGTCAGTGCGACTGCAAATTTCGCCTTCCGATAACGGGCTGCCGTAAACACGCACACTCTTGAGGTGTAGGTGGTCCCAGTTATCGAGCCGGATACGCACGAAGCGACCGTAGACGGGGGGTGAGAATACGATTGGATAACAGTCGGCATCCGACCCGCCGAAAACAGCATGATCGGTTTTGGAGAAAACTTCGTCCCACCTGACGCCATCGACCGATATCAGTACGGAAAACAGTTTGCTTCGGATAGGCCAGTATTCGGTGTTGTAAAGAACGATATTGTCGACCCGGCATATCGTCTCCAGATCGACCTGCCACCATGGAAACCATTCGGCAGCGGTATGAAAACTCGAATCAGGATAACCAGGGAGAACGGCTTCACCGGCGACCTGCGCGAGAGGCAACACGATATCAGGATGCTTCGAGCTTTGAGTGGCAGGCTTGCCTAGCGCAAGATCAATTATTTCAGGCATCACGCAACCCTTCAGGCCAGCTCTTTACGGTGGTTTGTGAAATCAGGGCCGACTGCCAGGGAAACTTCGACGGTCGCGTTGCAGAAGACCGGAAGGCCGATCCATACATTGCCCTGCGCATGCCGGGCTTCCCGGACGAAGTAATGTTTCTCAACGTCTTCATGTCGCTCAACACGATCGGCGTAGTCGACGGTATAACCGAACTCGTCAAAGAAGACGGTTCTGGAGAGAATATCGTGCGGAACGCAGCGGTCTTTCTTTATGGACATGCGAAACACGGTGCTGCCTTGCAGGCCCGATAGGTAGAGATAGCCTTGAAGGTGAACCCCGGAAACAGGACCTCCATCGCCTGAAAGTGCACTGCATGACATACGTAGAACAGTGTCTGTCTCATCCTCCTGCAAGGAAACAGCAAGAGAGACGCGCTGACCCGTGGCTTCCATGAACAGGAAGGCTGGTGATTGATCGGGCAGAGCCGCCTGAGGGACGCCGATGCGAATCTGTTGCCGCTCGCATGGAGTTTCGCGCGTCGTCCAGCGAAAGCCATTCCGCCCCTCGCTGTCCCGGTTCCACCAGCGGTTGGTCAGAGGGCCGAAACGCTCTCGACCGTGCATTCTTTCTATGAGCTTCGTTGCGAGAGTTGTTTCCTGAAAACGGTCAAGAGTCATCTGACGGTCCTGGGCTTTGGCGAGCAGCGCCCGGCCCCAGTCAGTGGTCACGGCGAGGGTAGATTGAGCGACGGGCGAGCGGTCGAACCACTTCAAGGAGCAGAAATGCTCGGGTAGTGCGGGTACCATTTCGAGCAGATCGTCGACGGTAGTTTCTCTCGTCCCCGACCACAGAACACGGCAGATATGCGTGTACCTGCCGCTGCCGAAACGATTAAATATCGATGTGGGAAGCAGTTCTTCCAATGCCATGAAATTATCGAACGAAAGATATCGCGACAGCCCCTCGATGAGGCCTCGTCTTTCCTGCAGCAGTTCCCAGTCTTCGCGTCGTGCAAACAGACCCTCGATCTGGGTAACCGAGACCTGATCAAGCCGCAGCTCAGTTTTGAGGTAATCACCCAAGCCGGCACTGTTTCTCAGATGATGCCACATCCAAGTGCCGTGATAGGTCGGATCGGCCGGATCGGTGCTCTGATCGAGTTCATAGGCGCGTTCGCATGCAACTGGCACACGGGATGCAAGGGGCAGTTGCATCAAAGCGGCTGCGAGATCGAATTCCCTGACCAGAAGTCCGTTCGAAGCCATCGTCGCAAAATACCGGAATTCAGGAAAAACGGTACGCGCCTCCTCGAATGACTCGATATGGCCCATGAGAAGCGTATGGCCCCATTTCTCACGCTTGATCGAACCATTGAAAATATGGACGCGTGGACTGATCCCGGAGAGTGTCCGCGGGATATCACGCCCTGCGGGAAAGTTGAGGGCCAGACATACTGTCTGCGGTGTATAGGCGAGGAAATTGTCGATATATCGCGCGAGAAATGCATCGCTTTCGTTGAACAGCGTAGAGAAAACGACACAGCAGCTTTCAGCCTGCACACGTGCCTGCGTCAGTATATCCTGTGCAGTCGGTACATCTGAGGAATAGGGGCTTGTCTCGATCGATACATTGTCAAATCCGAGGACACCGTTGGAGTCTGCCCTGATACGTACATATCGGGCGGCGACAGGAGATGTAAACGTGACAGAAAAATGGTGAGGATCGGATGGCTCATGCAAGGCCTGTGTCCATAACGGGACCCAGTTCTGCTCGTCCATCGAGGCAAGAACGGAGAATACCGGCGGCTGACGTTCATCGACGTGCAAACCTTCCAGCGTGAAACCATCGATGTTCGCTGTTTCCGGGAGCGCCAGTTGCCACCAGGGAAACCACTCACTTTCCGTTCTGAATCCAGCTGGTTCGTGCGGATTCGTGCGGGAACTCGATGTGACCACTGCTTCGCCGATAATCCCGTTCATGATGCTAACCCTTTTTCAACGTAACCGCATCAGCGCCGGGAAACCCTCTAGTGGCTTGCGGGAGAAAACTGTCTCTGACACCGTCGTTTAAAGCACCCGTCAAACAGTTCATGCAAGATCGCCACGATGGATCGGTATGAAATTCACTATAAATAATACTCTGTTTCTTGCAGAGTATTTCCAGTCAACGCGTCGGTATAAGGGCCGAAGGCGCGGCGTTGTTGCGATGGTCGCTATGGAGGCGCCAGCTTCGACACCCTTATCGCCGGCGCTCTTAAGCCTAACCTTATCCGTTCATCAGGATTCAAAGATGTCAGACTTTTGAAATCAGGGCGTCGAGACGACTTTTATTTGTATCTCTACGTTCACCGCCCCGTTAATCGCAGCATTATTCGAGTTGGGTAGTATGGCGACGACGACGCAATCGCCTTCCTGGACGTCAGCCGGTACGGCTTCGATGGCATTTGCCTGCTTCATCACTGAATCGAGCCCGTTACCGTCGAGGGAAATGTCCAGAAGTCTGGCGGCATCGGGTTTGAGTGCAAAGGTCGGATTGGGTTGATCGCCCGCACCGCTGCGATCATTCCAGAAGAACTTGTTGGGCGAGTGGTTTGGGAATGCGCGCTGACAGCTGCCGTTCCGGTAGACCGAGACGATGTCGCGTACGCTCCACCTTCCTCTCTCGAGCGGTATCTTCGCAAAATCGGGAGAGGCTGTTGCCGAAACATTGCCGTACAGGCTTATGAGTTTACCGGGATGAACAGGGCCTTTTTCCGAAACAGGAAGGACAGCGTAGGCGTTCAGCACAGGACCATGGGCGGTGCTCGGAGAGACGATGAATTCCGAATCCAGCCCGCTATAGGTTTGTGATGGCCATTGCGGCGGCCCTGTATCGTACAGAAGCGTGAGATCGCTGCGCATCGTATACGGCAGTCCGGCAAAATCCGTGCCGTCGAAACTGAGGAAGATACAGCCCCCCGGTTTCATATGGATTGGCAGACGCTCGGGCAGGAGGAGCGCCACCGGGAAAGTTTCGGTACCCGGTTTGGCCTGTTTCAGAATCAGTCCGGCCAGACCCTGACTCGGGAACCGGGAATAGATTTCTGCATAGCTGCCGATATCCTGCCCGGAGACGGGGCAATTGCCTTGGGTGGTATAGGCGACACCGAATAATGTTTCGGAATTGACGGCGCCGTGCAGTGCCGGGTTTGGCTGGGTGGTCGTCGAGAGTGAGCCAGCAAGTCCCCTGAAGTTCACATCTCTCGGCAGGTCGTCCGGCAATTTGAACGCATAGAGATTCTTGATCTGGAAAGACGTTGTCTTTTTGGTCAGTTCCGCGTGGAGGGGGAGCTTGCGCAGGCCTTCCGCGTTGCTACAGGATCGCCCCGAAAGCCAGGTACCGAAGCCTGCGAGGAGCACGATTGCGCACAAAGCCCGGATGCGCCACGCCTGAGGAGAAGTCTTTTGTGGCATCATGTCGTCTCTTTTTGCGAAATCCAGTATCCGGAGCTGTCGTTTGCCATATGATCGGACAAGGAAAAATACAGTGAATAAAGATGCCGGTCCAGTCAGAGCCGTCTCCTGTATTGAGCATCGTAAACGAGGCAATCCGGATCGTATGATAATGCTGTCGAGACGGCTTTTCCTTGGTTCCATTCTGGGCGGGGTCGTCATCCGGGCGATGCCCGATGCACTCGCTGCGCAACGTCTCCCGCCCGATCACATGATGGCGACCGATCCTTTCCGGCCGATCACCCATTTCCTCGCGCCACGAGGCTGGATGAACGACCCTTGCGGGCCGATTTTCGTCGATGGGGTCTACCATCTTTTCTATCAGTGGAACCCGGAGGCGGCGATCTGGGACAATCTGCACTGGGGGCACGCAACAAGCCCTGACCTGGTGAACTGGACCCACCAGCCGGTCGCATTGTCACCCCAGCATGACGGGCCGGACCGCGACGGCGTATTTACAGGCGATGTTGTGGTCGATGGCGACAGGGCGGTGGCCGTCTATACCGGTTTCCGCTTCGGTCGGGCGCTTGCGCAGATACAGTGTTTCGCCACGTCGAACCGGGCCATGAAGCACTGGCATCAGAATCAGCAACCTCTCCTCGCCGCAGGGCCCGATCATCTGCGTATCGGCGGTTTTCGTGATCCCAAACTGTGGAAGGAAGGCGATATCTGGGTCATGATCGTTGGAAGCCGGATCGATGGCGTTGGCGGCGTTATCTTCCGGTATGAGAGCAGCGATCTGGCAAACTGGGTTTTCAGGACCGTTTTTTATGGCCCTTCCGATTTGCATGGTGGGGATGATGTTCTGGAATGCCCAGACTTCTTCGATCTCGGGACCTGTCATGCACTGATCTTTTCGATCAACGCGACCGTACATGTCCTTACGGGAGAGTATGAGAAGGGGCATTTCTCACCCCGTCGCCACGATATTCTGGGCCATGGTGGATTTTACGCCGCACGCAGTTTCGCAGACGCCCAGAACCGCCGCACGATCTTCGGCTGGTTGCCGGAAAAGCCGTGGCAGGCAGGAGAGGCGGCCATGCGCGGCTGGAGCGGGGTTATGTCTTATCCACGCGTGCTCACGGCGGATGCCGATGGCCGTGTTCATACCCGTCTTCATCCGGCAATGGATGCGCTGATCGGCGAGGAGCTTTACGCTGGCACGCTTTCCACAGCGATCAGTATCGACGGCCCGCAGGTGCGCATACGTCTTACCGTTACGCCAAACGCGAAGGGCGGTATGGTTTTCGCCCATACCGATCAATACCTTCATCTATCTCTGGATCCCGATAACGCGCAGGCCGGTCTCTCCTGCAATGAAGATAGTGCTCCCCTGTATGGGACTGGGGAAATGACCATCGATATCTATGTCGATGGGTCGGTGATCGAGATTTTTACGTCTGACGGTGTGGCGCTCAATGCGCGTGCCTATGGCAATCCAAGTCGTCCGTTTACGCTTTCTGCCACAGGTTGCCTAACCGAGGCCCGCTGCCTCGTGCATGCGCTTTTACCCGTGACATTCACCTCCGCAGGATAAGTCACGGCCTGTCATTCATGTGTTGAGGACACACGGTCGGGCATGTTGAGCCTGACTGAAACCGGGCAGTGGTCGGAAAGCAGTCGTGCCGGATCGAACTCCCGATAGGTTCTGACACGCAGACTGTCGGGAATGAGCCAGTTACGCGCTGCACCACCGAGCACGATATGATCGATGAAATAGGTCCCGCCTTCGCAGGGGCTCGACAGACCGGCGGTAACGAGTGTGACGTTCATGCCCTGCGTCATCTGGAGATAATAGGGATCCTGGGGCGTGAAACGGCGATTGAAGTCACCGAGCACGCTATACGCCTCGCCTTCGTCATCGCGTTCGGTCATCCAGTCTGCGATCAGGTCGATCTGCTCACGGAGAATGGGGCAGGAGTGATCCTTCTCATTCCAGGAGCGTTCCCAGCAGCCGGATTTGAGGTGGACAACGAGTAGACGCAGGGTTTCCTGACCGTTGGAAATCGTGACATCGAGCCCCGGGCGCAACGGATGACCCCCATGCGTTGCAGAGCGGTCGAACGCATCGAGCGTCGCATGAGCTGTGACAATCCAGGGCGCGCGCAACACCAGACCCACATTCTGCGCGATAGGGGCATGACTCATCACAAGACGATAGCGGGGCGCTGGAAACAGGCGTCGTAATGCGGCTTCGTCAGTGACTTCCTGCACGGCGACGATATCGGCGTCGAGGTGAGACGCTGTGAGCGCGAGTGCGTTCCAGTCGGCATCCTGTCGATATGGGATGGCGGAAGGAAGCAGGGGGCTGGATCGGGGAAGCAGTGTCAGCCAGTCCAGATTCCAGCTCGCAAGCTTAATCGTATCCGCTTCTGCTGCCGGACAGAAAATCCGGGCGAGCAGAAGCAGAAGGGCGAGACGGTCAGACCTTGACGCCGAGATCGACAAGAACGTCGCGTACGGTACGCTCTTTGCGTGTCTGCTCGTCGAGCACCACGACTTGGCCGCTGCCGATATCGTAGAACCAGCCCTGAAGTGCGATTTCGCCTGCTGCCAGAGCGCCGACCACGGCCGGATGCGTGCGCAGATGGGCGAGCTGCAGCAGTACGTTCTGCTGAGCCAGCTCCTTGACGGTCTCCGGCCCCATGTCTTCGGCCTTGAGCGGGCCAAGAGCGGCACGCGCCGCTTCGGCATTACGCAGCCAGCGTTGCACCGTGGGCATGGTGTCGAATTTGGGATTGTTCAGATCGCACAATGCGCCCATGGCACCGCAATTGGAGTGGCCGCAGACAACGATATGCTTCACCTTGAGCACCAGCACCGCGTATTCGATCGCCGATGAAACGGCACCGAGCATCTCGCCATGCGGGGGAACGATATTGCCGACATTGCGCACAATAAAAAGATCGCCCGGTGATGTCTGGGTGATCATGCTTGGATTGATGCGACTGTCAGAGCAGGTGATGAACAGGGTGGAGGGCGATTGGCCCTCGGCAAGGCTCTCGAAGAGCTCGCGATGCTCCTCGTAAACCTCGTCGTCGAAATGCTGGACGCCCTTGAGGAGGGCAATCAGGCTCTTTTCGATTTCACTTTTCATCGTGACCTCATCTGAAAAAGGGGCGTGGCTTGCTGTGAGTTTTACGCCACACCTGGAACTCAGATGACTTCGATGCCGTGGTTTTGATTAGGTGTCCATGCCCTAACGGCATGGTTCACCCTTTGTCATGAACAATCAGACAGAAATCGTTTTTCTGAGTGACTCGAATACGGCTTCGCTGTTTGGCTGCGGGCCGCCGGCCTGCGCCATATCCGGACGACCGCCGCCGCCCTTGCCGCCCATCTCGGCAGAGGCCAGACGCACAAGGTCGACCGCGTTGAAGCGCTCGTTCAGATCCTTGGTGACGGCCACCACGACGCTGCCCTTGCCTTCAGCGGTGGAAATCAGAGCGACGATGCCGCTCCCGATCTGCTTGGTAATGGCCTCGGCCATGTTCTTGAGCTCACGCGGGGCGACATCGCCCAGATCGCGCGGCACGAAGGTGACGCCATTGATCGTCTCGCTCGCTGAATCGGCCTGTCCCGTCGCCAGGCGTTTCTGTAGCTCAGACACCTGACGCTCAAGGGCACGACGCTCTTCGACCAGAGCTGCGAGGCGATCCGGGGCTTCCGCCACGGTGGCCTTGAGCAGGTCGGCCATGCGGCGAAGGCGTTCTTCGGCCTCGATGGCGAGGCGGTCGGCAGCGATGCCGCAAACCGCTTCGATACGGCGCACACCAGCCGAAACGCCGCTTTCCGAAACGATGCGGAATGGCCCGATCTCGCCTGTGCGGCCGACATGCGTGCCGCCGCAAAGCTCGATGGAGTAGGCGCCGCGCGTGTCATCGCCCAGCCCCATCGAGACCACGCGCACTTCATCACCGTATTTCTCGCCGAACAGCGCCATGGCGCCTTCAGCGACGGCGGTTTCAGGCGTCATGATGCGTGTTTCGACCGCACTGTTTTCGCGAATACGGGCATTCACCTCGCGTTCGACCTGCGCCAGTTCCTCTGCCGTGATGGGGCGAGGCTGCGAGACGTCGAAACGAAGCCGTTCCGGCGCATTCAGGCTGCCTTTCTGAGCCACATGGTCGCCAAGCTGGCGACGCAGGGCCTCGTGAAGCAGATGCGTGGCGGAGTGATGGCCGCGTACGGCCTGACGACGGGCGTGGTCGATTTCTGCGGTAACCGACATGCCGGGGCGCACGACGCCCTCGACGACACGACCGTAATGCACGAGCAGATCGCCATTGCGCTTTTGGGTATCGGTGATGTCGATACGCAGGTTCTCGCCCACCAGGACGCCATGATCGCCCACCTGACCGCCACTCTCACCGTAGAAGGGCGTCTGGTTCAACAGAATGGCGACTTCATCGCCGACCGAGGCGTTCTCGCTTTCGGTGCCACCCTTGGAAACCAGCACGATCTCCGCATCGGCCTTTTCGGCATTGTATCCGAGAAATTCGGAGGCGCCGAAACGCTCGCGTGCGTCGAACCAGATGGTTTCTGCAGCAGCATCGCCGGAGCCGACCCAGGCAGCGCGCGCACGGGTGCGCTGCTCGGCCATGGCGGCCTCGAAACCGGCTACGTCGACGGTGCGTCCCTGTTCGCGCAACGCATCCTGCGTCAGATCGAGCGGGAAGCCGAACGTGTCGTAAAGCTTGAAGGCCACATCGCCCGGCAGCGCGCCGCCTTCGGCCACGCGTGCTGTTTCATCCTCAAGCAGTGACATGCCGCGCTCGAGCAGGGCGGTGAAACGTTCTTCCTCACCCTTCATGGTCTCTGCGATAAGCGACTGATGCTGCACGAGCTCCGGATAGGCGGAGCCCATCTGGCGGATCAGGGCCGGGAGCAGGCGATAGAAGACCGGTTCTGTCGCCCCCAGGCGCTGCAGGTGACGCATGGCGCGACGCATGATACGGCGCAGCACATAGCCGCGTCCGTCCTTCGACGGCATGACGCCATCGGCAATCAGGAAGGCCGTCGAACGCAGATGATCTGCCACGACACGATGGCTGGCGCGCAGCGGCCCATCCGGATCGGTGCTCAGTGCATTGGCCGTGGCCTCGACGAGGCTGCGCAGAACGTCTGTGTCATACACATCGCGCTTGCCCTGCATGACAGCGGCAAAGCGTTCGAGACCCATGCCGGTATCGATCGAGGGGCGCGGCAACGGCGCACGTGTGCCCGGCGGTCCTTCGAGATACTGCATGAAAACGAGATTCCAGATCTCGACAAAGCGATCACCGTCCTCATCCGGCGAGCCGGGAGGGCCGCCCCAGACATCGGGACCATGATCGAAGAAGATTTCCGAGCACGGACCGCAGGGGCCGGTATCGCCCATACGCCAGAAATTGTCGGCAGTCGGAATGCGGATGATTTTTTCTTCCGGCAGGCCCGCGATCTTGCGCCACAGACCGGCAGCCTCCTCATCCTCGGCATAGACCGTAGCGAGCAGCTTTTCCTTGGGCAGACCGTAGCCCTTGGTCAGAAGGGTCCAGGCGAACTCGATTGCTTCTGCCTTGAAGTAATCGCCAAAAGAGAAATTGCCGAGCATTTCGAAAAAGGTCAGGTGACGGGCCGTATAGCCCACATTGTCCAGATCGTTATGCTTGCCGCCAGCGCGTACCACCTTCTGCGCGGTCGTTGCGCGGGTATAGGGGCGTGTTTCCTGCCCGGTGAACACGTTCTTGAACGGCACCATGCCAGCATTGGTAAAAAGCAGCGTCGGGTCGTTCTGCGGCACCAGAGGTGCAGAGGGAACGATCTTGTGGCCATGGTCTCCGAAATACTTCAGAAACGCGCTGCGCAACTCATTGGTGGTGGTGTTGTGGATCGGTGTGGTCATGGCGCGAGCAGAAAATCCCGATTGCGGCGTGAAGATGGCATCTCCAGTAGAGCAAAGAGACCGCAAAGGAAATGTTTTGCGCGTGCCGGTTCAGGATTCCAGATCGCGGTCGGCCGGATCGACGTTCAGATCGACGGCCATCTGCGCCAGTTCGATTGGCGTTTCGGGCACTTTGGCACGAAAGACAAGCTTGCGTGACAGATTGAAGTTGGCCATCAGCCCCATCAGCGATCCGGCGGCCAGCGGCAGGGCCACATGGCGCGAGCAGAACGGAACGGTAAAGCAAAGCGCGTAGACCGTTCCGCGATTGAGCAGAAACCCGAAACTGTTGGCCATCAGGAAACGGAGCCATTGCAGAATGGGGTGATCGCGATGGGCAACGCTACGAAAAGTCCAGAGCTGATTGAGAAGCCAGTTCAGACTCGCCACCAGAAAGTAGGAAATCAGCGTCGCTGCGGTCAGGCCGAGCTCAGGGCGGAGCAGGAACACGATCAGGATATCCCAGACCAGCCCCAGTGCGCCGATGATCCCGAAACGCAGGAACTGCGAGATCAACTGTCTCTGAGCGCGAGGATAGAAGATCCGTTTCTTGAGCACTTTGGCCCTGCCTTTCGCGATGCCGGTAAACTGGCGTTCAGCTCGTAAGGCGATAGGTATCGGGATGCAAGCCGTGTGACTGCCTTACTCGTGTCCTGTCGAACGCTGACTCTGTCACACTCGCGTTTTGCGTTGCGGGCGGGGCGTGGACCGGAGCGCGCCGGCAAGGCAGGGCTAATCGAGGGTTGGATCGCAAACGCGATTGAGGCAGTCTCGCCCCTGTAATCGGGAGAAGCATGATGACATCGAGAATTGCCCTTGTGACCGGCGGCAGCCGGGGTATCGGCGCTGCAATCTGTCTGTCTCTGGCGCAGGACGGGTTCGACGTGGCCCTGACCTATGCAAGCAACGAGCAGCGCGCAATCGAGACGAAAGATGCGATCGAGGCGAAGGGACGACGTGCTCTGGTGATCCGTGCCGACGGTGCCAGGATGGCCGATAACCGTTGTGCCATCGAGGCGGTCATTGAAGCTTTCGGCCGGATCGATGTGCTGGTCTGCAATGCCGGTCGATATCCCTATGGAACCATCGATCATATGAGCGATGACGAGATCGATTCCACGCTTGCCCTGAATTTGCGGGCCGTGATGATCGAAACTGCAGCCGCTGTGCCGCATATGTCGAAAGGGGGCCGTCTGATCTATATGGGCTCTGCTTTTGGTGAACGCGCACCGCTTCCCGGCGTATCCGTTTATTCGGCGACCAAGGCGGCACTGATCGGTTTTGCACGAGGCGTTGCGCGCGATGTGGGACCGAGAGGCATTACGGCAAACGTGGTTCAGCCGGGGCCGATCGATACGGAGCTCAACCCCAAGAATGGCGACCATGCCGATACGCTGACCGCTTTCGTGGCCAATGGGGCATTCGGGGAAACCTCGGATATCGCTGCGGCGGTGTCCTATCTCGCCAGCGAAGCTGCCGGATATGTCAACGGTACCACACTGACCGTCGATGGCGGCCTATGTGCCTGAACGTGTGCCTGAGCGACGGGCTGGTGTCCGGCTGGCCCTGTGCCAGCTGGACCAGCCATATGCGGCAAGCAGGACAAGTACGGCGTAGAGAGCGGCGCTCGGTTCCATTTCGCGTATCATGAAGAGCACAACATAGGCGCTGTCGATTGCGATCCAGAGCGGCCAGCAGGCCATATAGCGTCGGGCAGTCCAGAGCTGTCCGACGATGCTGGCGACGCTGAGTGCCGCGTCGGTATAAGGGGCAGGGTCGTTCGTCCAGCGCTCCAGGGCCGCGCCGAGCGCAAGGCCGCATGGCACAGCCAAAGCGCCGTCACGAAGCAGAAGATAACCATTCGCTTCCTGCACGATGACGGCAGTCTCGGATCTGGGCGCACGAGACCAGTCTATCCAGCCTTTGAGCAGAAACAGGCAGAATACGATCTGGAGCGCTGAGTCAGCCCAGAGGTGGGCCTGTGCGAAGACGAGAAGATACAGAAGCGACGCAGCAAGAGAGATCGGCCAGCCTGCAACGCGCCTGAGCGCGGTAAGGCCAATGCCCGCCACGGTGACGAGGACGGCAAGGATTTCGAGCAGGGACATTCAGATTTCTGCTCCCCCGCCTGAGGCGATCGACGCACAAAGCGCCGCACCGCGACCATGCATGAACCACAGACTGTGATCCTGCAGATAGGTTTGCCATGTGGTGTCAGCGAGCGCCGGTGCGTTGACGAGCGTGTCGTAATACCAGATCTCGGAGCACGCGAAGGTCATATGCGCCAGGGGCAGCATGGCAGCGATTGCGGCATGGTCTGCCTGCGTCAGAGGATAGGCAGAACCATAGCCGCGCAGGAACGCATCGATATGCAGGTGCTGCACTTCATACTCCGCAGACCGATCCACCCGGCCTGGTGAGATGGGAGCGGTGCGATCGGAAGGGTTTGTCGGGTGCAGCCAGTCGATCATGCTGCGCTCCAGCGCGACAGCGATATCGAAATGTCGACTGGTACGATCCGCCATACTGAAGTCGAACGGCGCCTGAACGACATCAATACCCTGTTCGTGACGCCAGACGAGATTGGAGCCGTGCCAGTCGCCATGTCCCCAATGGGGTGTCGCATCGGCCAACCAGGGGCGGGCTTTATCGAGCAGGGGCGTTACGAGCGCCAACAGCTGTCTAATCCCTACATGTCGTGTGATGGCCTTGCTGAGGGCGGGCTGCTGCTCGATCCATTCGCGCAGCCCTTCGGCAGGCCCTTCAGGATGCAGGAACGGACACAGGGACGAAACGAGCGGGCTCTCCGCCCGGGAGGGCGCCATCCATCCCGCGGAGGCGTCATGAAAGACAGCCAGTGCGCGCCCGGCCTCACATGCGTCGGAAGATGAGCGGTAAGGCTCCCATGACATCGTGTCTCGATAGAGATCCTCCCCATCGAGACAGGGAAAGCACTCGTAACACCACGCGTCCCGGCTGAATGCCGTTCGACCGCTCTGCGTGGAAAGAGGGAGGGCAACCTGGAGCCCTCTGCTCGCAAGATGAGCGATGAAACGGTGCTCTTCCTCAAGGGCGTCGGCATTGCGTAGCGCCCGGTGATGGCGTTTGAGAAAACGTATCTGCCCGTCTTCGGTCGAAAGGCGCGCAACGGCGGAAAAAGGGCGTGCACTATGCCAGTCTATGTGGGCATCGACCGGAATCCCGAATGCCGTAAGGGCATCGCGGGCTTCTCCGCTGGCGATGAGCGGCCAGTCGCGTTTTTCTTCCTTGCCCCATAATCCGAACTGGCCGGGCGTTGCCTCCTCCGTCGGCGCGGCTTCTGGTGGCTTCTGCGTCATCAGAAACCGGTCGAGGCTGTGGCCAGAGCGGAGAAGCCGCCACCGATATAATAATCGGGAGACGATCCGGCGATTGCTGTGCCGTACCGCCCTGTCGTGGCGCGCGCATTCAGTGTCGGGTCGGCAATACCCGAAAGATAATGCTCGTTGGTGATGTTGATGAAGTTGAGACGCAGCGTCGGTGCCTTCATGCGCCCCTTGTCCGCGAAACGGTAGCCGAGCGCCAGATTGCCCGTCGTATGATCGCCGATCCGCTCGTCATTCATGAATGTTGCATATTGACGGCCGGTATACTGGATGGCGGCAAATCCGAAGAAACGCCCGTCATCGTAGGTCAGTCCTGCCGAGGCCTGCAGGTGCGGGCTACGCACTGCGGTTTTGCCCGCCGTGGGCAGGAGATCGCCGCTGCTGGCAATATCGTTATCGATCGTGGCGTGGAGATATTCGCCCGAGAGATAGGGGGCGAAATGATGCCATGGTCGAAGGCCAAGCTCGACATCGATACCGCGCGACGTCTGGCCGCCGGCATTCATGGTCGATTGTATGGGCGTGTTGTTGATCAGGATCTGGGTCTGTATCTGACGATTGGTGAAATTGTAATTGAAGAAGGTCAGGCTGCCGGTCAGCAGAGGGCCCGTATAACGATAACCCAGCTCCTCGGAGATCGAATATTCGTTTCGCACCGCGCCAGATCCGGTTGCGCTCGTTTCACCGCTTGTCGGGTCGTAGACATTGTAAAGCGCCGTGAAAGCCGGTGCGCGAAAATTGGTGGTGGCATTGAGAAAGAGCTGATGTCTCGGCGTGATCTGCAAACGCAGACCGAGCCGGGGCAGGGGAACGGCGCTATTGCTTCCGACACGGTACTGAGGACCCGGAACCGAATTCGTGCCGGTGCGACTGACCATGACTTCCTTGAAGCCGAGTTCGATCAGCAGGCGGTCGGCCAGAAAGTGCATTCTGTCTCCGACGAAAAGCGCATTGGCCATACTGATCGTGTGGGTGTTGCCAGCCAGATAGATCTGCCCATTCGACAGACGAACGAAATTTGCGTTGCCGCTGCCCCATATATTCGGAGAGGCCCCGTCTCCATTCACGGGCGAAAAGGATTCCAGCTCGTGATCGTCGCCGTAATCGAACCAGTATCCTGCAATCAGTTCGTTCCAGCCCTGTCTCCAGGCCAGCTCTGAGGTAAAACCGGAGCGATAGCTGCGCTGGGTATAATTGGCACGCACGACGGACTGGCCATCGGAGGTGCCGGGCAGATCGAGCATATCGGGAAGTGCACTGGTGCCCGCATAGAGACCGGATGATGGGAGTGTCGATCCACCCGGCACATTGCCGTAGGCCCCCTGTGCATACGGTGTGGCACGAAGCGTCAGATGGTCGGACAGCCCGAGCACGATGGGTGCGCCCATATAAAGCGTACGCTCAGGGGCCCGCCACAAGCGATAATAGGATGCTGCGTTCTCCTGATCCGAGGCATCGTAATGGCCTGCCAGGGCATTGGCCGAGGAGACACCGTAAAGCTTGAAGGCATCTTTCGAGACCTGCGGATAGTAACTTGTCACGGTGCTGTTGAAGCTGCCCAGAAGACCGATATGGGAGCGTTCGCCCATATCGCGCAGAAGTTTGAAATCGATATGGTGACGGGCATCGGCACCCGGCCCACGCCAGTTCTGTGCGCTTGTGTGGGAGTAGGAAACAAAGCCCCGTAATCCCGTTGTGCCGATATCGCCTGTATCGAGGCGCACAAATTCCCTGTTGGTCTGGTAGGAGCCGTAGGACGCTGAAACCATGCCGCCACGTTTATGCGCAGGATCACGAAAACTCAGGCTCATCAGTCCGCCTGCAGCGTTGAGTACGGGGCTGTCCAGATCGGCCTCGCCTTGTGCCAGACTGATCTCGCGATAGTTTTCGCTGTCGGCGAACTGGCTGGGATAGCCAGAATAGAATGCGAGATCATTGAGCGGCATGCCTTCGAGCACATAGCCGATTGCATCGGTGTTGAGCCCGCGTACCGAAATGGTGGTCTGAGGTGAGAGACCCATGGCATCGGATGAGGCGACATTGGCCCCGGGGAGAAGCGATACAAGCTGATAGGCGCTCGATATGGGCGCCTGCCTGGCGATGAACGCACTATCGACCGTGCTGACGGCACGGCTGCCATGCTGGGGATGGATCAGGCCGCCCCCACGTTCGGCATCGCGCTTCTCGGGTTCCGACGCCCTGACCGTAATGCGTTCTGCGCCGCCGGTTTTGCTTGCACCTGTCGCATGCGCACCGCTTCCTTTTTTCTCTGGCGCGCCCAGCGCGACCCCGGAAACGACCGGTATGCCCGCTGCCACAAACAGATATAGACCCGAAACACCGGTCAGTAGATCGAGGCGTCTGAAAACAGTGAACGGGACGGGCGGCAGGGACGGCACGATCAGGATCCAATGATTTGTGGCAGGCGGCGTAAAACCGGATGTGAGAGCAGTTCTCATATCACTGCGTCTATCACAATGATTTTGCAGGGGGCGGCTTGCGATTGTGTTGTCGCTGTCTCATCGAAGCACGAGGCTGCCCCGTTTTTTATGGTGCGCTTGTTCGAGGCCTCGATGAATGCGTTTTGCGGGTGCGTTAACTGAGCGCTTTGACCGAACGCTTTAACTGGGCGCTTGCGGGTTTATCTGTTAGGTAAGCCGCAAAAGAAGGAGGAATACCCGGTGCTGAGGGAGAAGATTGCACGCCATGTTGATGGCTGGATCGTCAAACGCGATACGGATAACGCGCCGCGCCGCATTGCCGAGGCCGATATTGCCGATCTCACGGATCTGCTGAACGCACAGATCGGGCGCAGTGAGGAAGAAGCCAGCGCCGTTCTGTTGCCTGCCTTTTCAGGCTGGATCGTTCAGCGTGCGCGTGGCGAAAGACCGAGCGTGCTGAATATCGACGACGCCAGAGGATTTCTTGCGTTTCTGCCTGAGGCCGAAACGGCTCCCTCTGTTGACGTGGTCCAGCCCGAGGAGATCGCCCCGTCGGTTGAGGATGCCCAGTCCGGCGGGAGCCCGAGGGGCGATATCGCCTCGATCCATTCGGATGATCCGTCGCCTGCTGGAACGGGTGAGCGAGAGGCAGCGCATGCCGATGCAATGCCGGTGAGGCCAGAGCATGTACGCGTGCTGGGTGCTACGCCGCAGCGTCCGGTCGTCAGGGAGATGCCTGCTCAATATCTGTTCGAAGGGCTCGATCTGGCCCGGTTCCATATCGAGCAGGGCGTTTAACGCGGCGTCGACTCAGCTTTTTGCAGTCTGAGCACCAGTACCACCCCGACAAGGGCGCAGAGTGCGCCCATCAGGAAAATAGCCTTGTAGCCGAGACAGTCGGACACGATGCCTGCGACAGGACCGCTCACAGCGTAAGACAGGTCCTGAAACGCGGCGAAGCCTCCCAGCGCCGTTGCACGCATCGGGCCCGACACACGCCTAACCACTTCGACGCCCATTGAGGGATAGATCAGGGAACAGCCAGCCCCGGTGAATACCGCCCCGGCCAGTGCGATGAGTGGTGAGGGTGCGAAAGCGATGCAGCCTTGTCCCAGTGCTTCGATGCATAGCGAAATCAGAGCCACACGCAATCCGCCCATACGATCGGGCAAGTGGGCGCAAAACAGGCGTCCCGCGACAAAGGCCAGGCCAAAGCAGGTCAGGCCGAGACTGCCGAAACGCCAGTGTTCATGCAGAAAATAGACAGAAAGAAAAGCGCCCAGCACGGCGAATCCAACGCCCTGCAAGGCGACGACGCTTCCATATGGGCGTATGGTGCCCAGCACGGGCCAGAAGGATTCGCGCTCGCCCGACAGAACGGGGGCCGATGGTACAGGCTGTACGATTGCGAGCCCTATGCAGGGAAGCGCAACGCAAAGCCCCATGAGCGGCACGAAACCGGCAAGGTGATAGAGTTCGAGGCCGAGGGGGCCACCGAAGGCGAACGCCCCATACATGGCAGCGCCGGTCCATGTCAGCACTTTCCCGGCCCCTTTGGGCCCCATGAGCCCGATGCCCCAGCCATGCATGCCGACAAGCGTATAGCTCTCGCCGACACCGAGCAGCAATCGACCGGCGATGAGCAGGGAGAGCGATAGCGGTTTCGGCAGGGCAGACAGTCCTGAAACGAGGCAGATCAGGCTTGCCGCAATGTACAGACAAAGCCCGAGCCGCATGGAAGCCCGCCCCCCGCGGCGGTCGGCAAAGCCTCCGGCGAGTGTACGCGTGAGGATTGTCGAGACGAACGCGCAGCCCACGGCGATACCGGCAAGGGCGTTTCCGTAGCCGGGCCAGGATGTCACGAAAGGCGGGATAACCGCCAGAGGCATGGCGACTGCCATATAGGAAAGCAGAAGCGCGATCGTAAGAAATGGCAGATGTCGGGCTGGAAAATCCGCGTCTGCGGTCGTTGCCTGTCCGGCGATCCCCGATCTGCCGGGCTCGTTGCTATCGAAATCACTCATCACGCCGCCTTATCGAGCGCGCATGGTCTTGACGAAACGCGCGTGCGTCGCACACGGCCATGCTATGCCCTGAGTGGCATAGCGAAGTGGGAAAACCGCCTCAAATAACGCTCTGGTGACACGCGGCATTCATTCAGGTGTGATCTTCAGGCGGGGGTGGGGTCTTTTCAGGCTTTCAACCTGTTCTCGCAGCGCCTGGCGATGCGTTGCAACGCCCGATCCCGCCCGTTGCATGCTGTGAGCATGATACCCGCAGCAAAACCTTTCCAGTTCAGTGGCAGGCTGAACGAACAGCCATCGAGCAGATTGGCCAGGGAAGGATTGCGCAGAACGAGACGGTTGAAACGCCCATAGGAGTCCGGATCGAGACAGGCCTCTATGGGTGGGGGCAGGATCGGGCTGGTCGGACAGATCATGGCATCGAACCCGGTCATCTCACTCGTGAAGCGGGCGCAGAGCTTCTGCCGCTCGATATGGAGCTGGCGCAGGGCCTGCACGCTCGTCCTGTCGCCTGAGGCAATGCGCTCGCGTACGCGTGGATCGAACTGGTCGCTATGGTGCAAAAGCTCGTCGTGGAAATAGTGGAATGCCTCAGCCGCCACGATCTGGGCCTGAATATTGAGGTCTGCGATATCCTGCAGGATGGGCAAGGGCTGACGGACGATTTCAATGCCGTCCTTGTCCAGGTGACGCATGACCGTTTCGAATACCGCAAGCACCTGTGAGTCGGCATCGTTGCGGACGAAGGATGTGGGTAACAGCAGCCTGATCGTTCCTTCAGCCGCTTCCGGTGCCTCCCAGCGGTCGGTCTCGCCCGACATGAGGTGATCGAGCAGGGCGCAATCGGTGACGCTCTGCGCGATACTGCCCACGCTGTCGAAGCTGGGCGAAAGGGGAATCATGCCCTTGCGGCTGATCCGGGCAGCGGTCGGTTTGAAGCCTGTCAGCGCATTCATGGCGGCGGGGATACGACAGGAGCCGCCCGTATCCGATCCGATGGCGGCCAGAGCGCTCCCTGTCGCTACCGAGATCGCCCCGCCGGAGGTCGAGCCACCCGGAATGGCCTTTGCCTCTTCGATCAGACTGTTCCATGGCTGGGGACCGTGAGGGTTCAGGCCGAGCCCGGAATAGGCAAACTCGGTCATCTGGGTGCGCCCTACGAAGATGAACCCTGCCGTACGAAGCGGCACAAGGGCCTCTGCGTCGGCAATGGCGGGGGAGCGATCGGCAAGAAGGGTCGAGCCGGCACGGGTAACCTGGCCCTTGATGTCGAACAGGTCCTTTATCGAGATAGGCAACCCGGCCCAGGGCGAGGCCTGATAGCCCTTGGCCCTGATCCGGTCGGCGGCATCGGCATACTGCCGCGCGCGGTCTGCCGAGAAATCGCCGGTAAAGGCGGCGCGGGCGTTTTCGCAGCGTTCGAGGGCTTCGAGACAGTGCTCAATGAGCGCGCGACTGGTAATTTCCCCGTTATCGAGACGGCGCGCCGTCGTGACGAGATCGTCCGGATAGGGAGAAAAACTCGAACGTAGTGTCGGACCGCTCATTGGCTGCGCCTTCTTGTTATTCCGCAAACTGCTCCGCGATAATTCTCTCGGATAAACCATGATCCGGATCGAACAGGATTGTTGCCGTTATCGATCTGTCTTCGCGCACAACTGCCTCGATAACGTCGCGCACCTCGAGGAAATCCGCAACTGCTGCACACGGACGCTTTTCCTGTTCGAGCAGTGTAAAGCGCACGACCGCAGAAGAGGGCAGCAGCGCACCGCGCCAGCGCCTCGGCCGGAACGCAGAAATGGGTGTCAGCGGCAGAAGATTGGCCGTGAGTGGGACGATGGGGCCATGCGCCGAGAGATTATAGGCCGTCGATCCTGCTGGCGTGGCGACGATAATCCCGTCGCAGATCAGTTCGGGCAGACGCACACGCTGATCGACCTCGATCCTGATCTTGACGGCCTGTCGGGTCTGACGGAACAGGAACACATCGTTGAAGGCTATTCCTTCATGCAATGTGCCATCACGTCCTGTCGCCTTCATGCGCAGCGGGTGCAGCTGCGACGACTGGGCGCGCGCGAGGCGTGTCAGAAGGTCTTCATCCGAGATCGTATTGAGCAGAAAGCCCACGGAGCCGCAATTCAGTCCGTAGACCGGAATGCCGAGCTCGGCCACCTTGTGAAGTACTTCAAGAAGGAATCCGTCGCCCCCGAGGCACACCACGACTTCGGCGTCTTCGATGGCGCAGTCACCATAGGAGTCGATGAATTTCTGGCGGGTTTTTTGCGCGATATCGGTCGGCGATGCGAGAAAGGCGATGCGCTTCGGCGGCGTGGCAAACCAGCGTTGCGCGGAGGGAGCTATGCTCATGTCAGAGCACCGAGCGGCGCAGGAAGTGCCGGTTCAGGAAACTTGAAAACACGAAACGATCCATCTTTCCGAACGGTGCAAAACGCAATGTGAGCACCACCCTAGCGGCGGCGCATGTTACCCGCAACAGGCCTCCGTATTGCGCTCATCACTGTCCTGCCAGAACAGGATGTTTTTGGCAGGGATGACGATACTTTACATCCATGCATTTCGATTGCGCCCGCGCACGCCCTTGGCGCGCCTGCGTGGCCAGCGCTACACTGGATTGAAGCGAGATGGAGAGACAAGCCCTATGGACAAGACCCCGAGCCAGGACGGTTTCAAGCCTTGCGCCATCGCGATTCTGACTGTTTCCGATACGCGGGATCTGTCGATGGATCGCTCCGGTTCGGTTCTGGCCGAGCGTATCGTGGCTGCCGGTCATCGTCTTGCCGACAGGAAGATCGTGATCGATGACATCGACCTGATCGAGGCGCGGCTGCGCGACTGGATCGAGCGTGAGGACATCGATGTGGTAATCACCACCGGTGGGACGGGCATCACGGGCCGGGATGTGACCCCTGAGGCCTTTCGAAGGGTGCTCGACAAGGAAATTCCGGGATTCGGCGAGCTTTTTCGTATGCTGTCTTTTGCGAAGATCGGTACATCCACCATTCAGTCGCGTGCGCTGGGCGGCCTCGCGCAGGGAACGTTCCTCTTCGCGTTGCCGGGATCGACGGGGGCGGTGAAGGATGGTTGGGACGATATTCTTGTTCATCAGCTCGATAGCCGACACAAGCCCTGCAATTTCGTCGAACTCATGCCCAGGCTGCGCGAAAACTGAGGCGCGCCTCAGTTCTCCATCGGGCGTTGGGGAAACCGGGAGCGTGCCGAACGGGTTGCGCCTAAGGTCGCAGGCAAGTCGCTCATGATGCCCTGGCGCGTTTTCGACGTGGAGACGGATCGATATCGAACTGCGCTTCGATCTGGGCCCTATAACGCCTCTGACGCATGAGCAGATCGTCTTCAGAGCCCAGGCGATGCGCTATCAGCGCGTGAACCCGGGCAATTTCTTCCAGATGGCGCGCCGGATCGAGCGACCCCGTGACCGACTGCTCATGGCGCCGGTGGATATTGAGTGGCTTGGCGCAGTAGGCAATCTGGGCGCCAGGCTGGAGCAGCAGCTCGATGTACAGACGCCAGTCTCCGGCAACTCTCAATGTCTTCAAATCATGCGCACTGGTCTCGAGCGCATCGCGCAGCGCTGTGCGTCTGAAGAGTACGGCGCTCGCATTCATGACAAGATTGCAGCTCGATAACGCATTACGCACGAAACTGGTGCCATCCATGACCATATCCTGATCGAGATCGTGACCGATATGATGACGGTAATAGGGTTTGTAGTCCGTATAGATTTCGACACCATCGCGATCTATGGCGCGGCTGTCGCTGAAAGCCATTGTAAGACCGGGTCGCTGCTTCACCAGCCCGGCAAGCTCCGAAAGGAAATCCGGCTCCGAAAGGTCGTCGGCTTCGGCGATCCACAGCCAGTCCCCCTGAGCGATTGCCGCAGCTTTCTGCCACTGGGCAAATACGGAGCCGCTCTGCCGCGTCTGGGAGACGACCCGTATCGCGCGGTCAAATTCGCGCGCTGTTTTCTTGGCTAGCGCTACGCTTCCGTCGCGCGAGGCATCGTCGATCACAATGATTTCGCTAACGGGGCAGTTCTGGGCGAAAATTGTGGCCAGCCGTGCAGCCAGATACTGCGCATAGTTGTAAGACAGAACGACGACCGAAATCGATGGCAGGGATGGCAGGGTCAGGCTCAGCAGACGTCTGACATAGGTGTCGAACGAAAATCGGGGTTTCAGCGCTTCGCCCGAAGTGATGCGTGCCTCTGCCGGAACGGCGGCGAGCGGAACATGTCTTGTGATCCACTGCACCACGCCGGGAAGATCGCCCGGTGGAATGATGGCATGACGCGTATCGCCCTGTGTGCGCAGTTCGTCGAGCAGGTCCGGAATCATGCCGTTGCGTGCAAAAGCCATGCAGGCCAGCCCGGAAGACAGGGCTTCGAGCACCACAGAAGGGTAAGGATCCTCGCGCGATGTCAGCACGAACAGATCCGAGGCCGAGAGAAACGGCGCAATCGTCTCGACATGGCCGGGCAGATGAAAGCGTCTCGATGACAGGGCGCTGTCGAGATCGGCGCCAAGAGACTGCATCAGTGTATCGGCTATGGCACCGACCCAGATGAAATGAACCGGTCTTGAAACGCCGTTCTGTACAGATTGGGCAAATACGGGGCTCTGGATCATGTGCCAGAGCTGCAGGAACAGATCGAAACCCTTGCGTATATCGCCATAACCCGCGCCGATCACGACAAGCGCGTCGTTCTCGATCCCGTAAGCCAGTCGCACACGTCGCCGGTCGGGTTCGGAAAACGAGATGGTGTTATACAACCCCTGGGGCATGATCAGGGCCTCAGGGCAAACGCGCGTCAGCTGAGCGCCGGGAACGACAACCGCACTGGCCAAGGTCTGGGCCGTCTGAAGCGGGGCTTCGAGGTCGTGGCTCCGTATCATGCCGGGTAATTCATGCAAAAGCAGGCTGAAACCCATCCCTGCGGAAACGAGATCCGGGGCCAGTCGGGTCGAGGCCGCACTGTTCATGATTGCGGCGTTATAACCCTCTGCCTTGAGGCTGCTCAGTCTTTCCCGGCAGGTTGCTGTATTGGGTGTCAGAATGTCGACCGTACCGACTTCACGATAGCGCGCCAGAAGATCGCCGCCGCCCAGAAGGATAAATCCCGTGTCGATACCGTGATTACGACGCAACGCTCTGCCAATGGCGAGGAGCAGCATTTGAGCGCCTGCCGGGAAGGCATCGTGTCCGATCAGAAGCAGGCGGTCTTCGGTATTATGGCTTTCAAATCCGGTCACTGCGCGTGCTGTCGCATTCAGGCAGGCCGATCCGAGATGAAGGTCGGGTTCCAGATAGGCGCCTTCGGCCCATTCGTTCCACGCATTGATGCATACCAGGGTCTCTCCGAAAAACGGGTGGTTTTTCGCCTGTACGATGGTCTCGCGCAGCCAGTGCTCATACAGGGCAGGGCTTGCGTTATGCAGGACAAGTCCTGCACCCTGTCGTCTTGGATCGTTGTCCCATGAAGGACAAACGGTACGGATGCGAGGAAAGTCGGGGGGCGGGTTGGCAAGGGCTTTTTCGACTAGTTCGGCGTAGTCATAGACGCGTGCCGTCATGTCTTCGTCGAGGATATGCAGCTTGTCTTCGATCGGTGTGCAGGATCTGGTGAGTTTGTGCGGTGGAAACTCGACGGCGCCATCCATGCCGAATGGCCTAGGGTCGTTGTCGTCGAAAGCCTGGGCCATGACCAGAATGGGGTCGAGGCCGTGGGCGTTCCTGAACAGGTCACGCCAGATTACAATACGAGCTTTTGCATCCGGAATACTGCCCGGGCGATAGATCATGAAAAGAGGGCGTCCCTGCAGACGGATATAGCGCCTGTCGTTCATATGGCGGGCGAGATCGGCAATCAGCGCTTCGTCGTCTTCCTTCCTGTAGTTCTGCGAAATAAGAACGTCCTTGTCGCCCCCATCCCAGCGACGGCTCCAGTTCTCGTTGGCCCACATCAGGCAGAAGGGCAGATCGATATCCTGCGTGCGAAGCAGGGTCTCCATGGGGGTGTCCAGCAGCCGCTTTCCGTCGAACCAGTAGTGGTAGAAAATGAATCCCTCTATGCCGCTCTGGCGCGCCAGACGTGCCTGATCGCGCAAGGGGGCATCTGTATCGAGACGGTAATGACCGAGATCGCGTGGCGTGCGCGGCTGGTAGTGATCGGCAAAGCGCGGTACGCCGCGCGCGAGATTGGTCCATTCGGTAAAGCCAGCCCCCCACCAGCGGTCGTTCTCTTCCGTCCGATGAAACTGCGGAAGATAATAGGCAAGAACACGCGCGCGCCTGATCGCTGCATCCGGTAGTGGGCGATGTTCTTCGAACAGCGGTCCGGGCTGCGTGCGTCGTCTTATCTCCCGGGCAATCGTGGTTTCGTGCTGGGGCAGGCAGGGGAAAATTCCGGCCTCATGCCGGTGGTCCAGCCAATGAAGGAAAGGGTTGGCCTCGGGCTGATGACGCAAATAGCGCATGCGGTAAAAGCTCGGATCGAAACCGGCGAATGGCCGCCTGACCTCGCGAAATCCCTGCACCATGTAGTGTTCGACCGGGTCCATGCCGGATTCCGCAACATCGGGGTAGGTCTGCAGGTAAAAAACTGGGTCGAACGCCTCCATAGGACGTATATGAGGCTGTAGCCTGTTGGCGAGATAATGCGCCAGCGCGTTGGTATTGGCCGGAATATTATTCGTCTGGCGATACCAGACCGGATCGAACCAGGCGACAGGACGTCGACCCTCATATTCTCCTTTTGTCAGATAATGCAGCAGCGGATCGCCCGTGACGTCCCGGTTGGTCGCGAGGTACCAGCCGGGATCGAAAAAGGCGTTGGGTTTTCGGCCCTCCAGCCATCCGGTGGAATGGTAATGGAGCAAGGCACCACTCCCGATATCGCGCAGATCCGGATTGCGCGCGAGATAGAACGCCGTATCGAAAAGCCCGGAATGACCTATCATTTTGAGGATCGTCGGCATGATCGGCTTCTCCGCTGATTCGTTAAAAAACATTAACTCATCACAATGCTTATGCCTATGATTTCTCGCGCGATCGTACGGGCGTCCGGATGTGCGGGTGGTGATTGTCGATTTTCAGGGCGGGAATTGCGGCGAGCGTGTCGAGATGGCATATCTCTCGCTCTGCATCCTCTTCAGCTGAGGGCGTCGCATGCGCCTGACTGAAGATGCATCAATTCCATTCGTCACCCGTTTCACTCCGGCCCTTACGGAGAAGGGCTGACGCGACGAGACGAGAGGCCATGCAGGATCAGCCCAGCCCGGGCCCATGCCGGGACAATGGAGACGGACAGCGCGAGGCGCGGTCCCCTATGAATGCCGCTGCAGCGCGGGGCGCGTCATCGCCCACATCGTTTCAGGTGCGCCTCGACGACGGTCTGACGCTCGAATGCGGAGCGCATATCGCCCCGCTCGATATTGCCTATTGCGCTTACGGTACGCTCTCACCGGCACGGGACAATGTCATACTGGTCTGTCATGCGCTGACGGGGGATCAATATGTTGCCGAGACCCATCCCGTAACGGGCAAGCCGGGCTGGTGGAGCCGTGCCGTAGGGCCCGGCTGCGCCATCGATACGGATCGGTTTTTCGTTCTGTGCGTGAATGTGCTGGGTGGCTGCATGGGCTCCTCGGGTCCAAGAACGCTGCGCGATACCGGGGAGCCCTGGGGAACGGATTTCCCCCCGATCACCATACGGGACATGGTTTTTGCGCAGGCGAAACTGCTCGATCATCTTGGAATCGATCGCCTGTTTGCAGCGATCGGCGGGTCGATGGGCGGGATGCAGGTGCTGCAATGGGTGGCGAGTTTCCCCGAGCGTGTAGGGGCAGCCATGCCCATTGCCACGGCGCCGTTTCACTCAGCCCAGAATATTGCCTTCAACGAGGTCAGCCGACAGGCCATCTGTGGAGATCCGGACTGGTGCGGCGGTCGGTACTGGGCTCATGGTACGATCCCGGCAAAGGGGCTCGCCGTTGCGCGCATGATGGCCCATATCACCTATCTGTCCGAAGAGGCCCTGACGCAGAAATTCGGTCGACGTACGCGCCGCGATGCCGTGCCTTCTCACGAGGCCGTCGCCTCCGGCAACTCGCTTTTCGGCGAGATTTTCGAGGTTGAGAGCTATCTGCGTCATCAGGGATCGAGCTTCGTGCGTCGTTTCGACGCCAATGCCTATCTGACGATTACGCGCGCGCTCGATTATTTCGATCTGAGCGCCGATTATGACGGCGATCTTTCTGCGCCTTTCCGGGGCTGTAAAACGCGTTTCTGCATTATTTCCTTCACGTCGGACTGGCTTTTCCCCACCTCGCAGTCGCGTCTGCTCGCGCGCGCGCTCAATCGTGCCGGAGTGAACGTGTCTTTTGTGGAGATCGAGAGCGATCGCGGGCATGATGCCTTCCTGCTGGAGGAACCCGATCTGGACAGGACGATGCGCGGTTTTATCAACGGTGCCGCAGAGCATGCCGGGCTGGCCAACCGCCCGCAGGAGGTCGGTCATGCGTCTTGATCAGCAACTGATCGCCGAGATGATCGCGCCGCGCACGCGTGTGCTCGATGTTGGAAGCGGGGACGGAGCCCTGATCGATCATCTCTTCCGCACGCGTCAGTGCGATGCACGCGGTATCGAGATCGATATGAGCGAGGTGACGCGGTCGGTCGCGCATGGACTGCCGGTGATGCATGGCGATGCCGATCAGGATCTTGTGCATTACTCGGACGACGCGTTCGATTATGTTGTGCTGCAACGCACGCTTCAGGCCGTCGAAAAGCCGCGCGAAGTCCTTCGCCAGATGCTGCGTATCGGACGACACGCCATCGTCTCTTTCCCGAATTTCGGGCACTGGCGCCTCAGGCTCCAGATTCTTCTCAGTGGGCGCATGCCCATGAACAAGGTGTGGCATACACCCTGGTACGAAACGCCGAATATCCACCCATGTACGATCCGCGACTTTCTCGAACTCTGCGAGTCAGAGGGCTACGTGATCGACCGCTGGCTTGCTATCGACGAGGCAGGGGAGCGCGCGCCCTGGCGCCGGTCGATCAGACTGGCCAATTTGTTCGGCGAGCAGGCGCTCTTCCTTCTGAGGAAGCGCTGATACGAATACTGGCAAGCAGTTTATAGTACGACTTCAATCGAAATTAGCTTGCCTGCGACCCGGTCTCGTGTTTGCATCGGGTGTTATCCTCGCATGACAGGCCCGTCGATCGACGGGTGAGCGGAGTTTCCATGACCGATATCCTCACAGCCATTGCCGAACGCCGGGCAACCAAGCGTTTCGAACCCAATGTCACGATCCCCGAGCATGAGCTGCGCGCTATTCTCGACGCAGGGCGCCATGCGCCAACT
Organism: Asaia lannensis NBRC 102526; assembly: GCF_024054035.1. Classification (GTDB taxonomy): domain Bacteria; phylum Pseudomonadota; class Alphaproteobacteria; order Acetobacterales; family Acetobacteraceae; genus Asaia; species Asaia lannensis. The sequence continues at coordinate 67,906 of NZ_JAMXQU010000003.1, read as the reverse complement.
GCCTTCAATATCCAGCACTGGCGCTTTGTGGTGGTGTCCGATCCTGCCCTGAGAAAGGACATAAGGGCTGTTGCGTGGAACCAGCCGCAGGTGGAAGAGGCCAGCGCCCTGATTGTGCTTTGTGCAGACTTCAAGGCCTGGGAGAAAGATCCGGCTCGTTACTGGGCCGAGGCCCCGGAGAAGATGCAGGCCACCTATGAGGGTATGATCAAGCAGTTTTATACCGGGCACGAACAGCTTCAGCGCGATGAAGGTATCCGCTCCTGCGGTATGGCTGCTTATGCCCTGATGCTTGCCGCTGCCGCGCATGGCTATCAGTCCTGTCCGATGGACGGCTTCGATTTTAAGGCCGTGGGCGAGCTGATCAACCTCCCCAAGGATCATGAGGTCGTCATGTTCGTGGCGATCGGCAAGAAGGCCGGTGACTACCCGCCACATGGCGGACATCTGCCGCTTGAGGAAACGATTATTCACAACCGTTTCGCCTGACCCGTTTTATCGCCGCTGTTCTGCCTCGGGATTTCCCGTCCGGTACCGGATGGGCGGGCATCGTGCTGTTGGCGGCTGAGGGCGGCGGCTCTGCCCGGCTGTGCCCGCGAGCAGGATGGCTGCGGTTTTGTGCGCCCGGTGACTTGCATGGATCGGGGCTCCTGCCTATATGGGGGGCCTCCCCGGTCCAGTTTGATTCTGGTGGCACGGATGTCATGAATCTGGCACCCGTCATGCTTCCTGCGTCGTCATTTCTGGATCTTTCCTATCCTGACGACGTCCGGGCCAAGAGACGTCATCCTGTGAGCCCGCCCCAGGCGTTGGCTCGTGCCCAAGGAGGCGTTTCTACCCATGACCAGTTTTGCCGATTTACAGCTTGCCATGCCGATCCAGCGAGCGCTGACGGAAGAAGGCTATACGACCCCGACGCCGATTCAGGCCGGTGCGATACCCTATCTGCTTCAGGGGCGCGATCTTCTCGGTCTCGCCCAGACAGGTACGGGCAAGACCGCGGCTTTCGCTCTGCCGGCTCTTCATCGCCTGGCGACGCATCACCGCCCGCTGACACCCAAGAGCGCGCGCATTCTCGTCCTTGCGCCAACGCGTGAACTCGCTGCTCAGATCGACGAGAGCTTCAAGGCCTATGCCCGTCATATGAAGCTGCGTCATGCAGTGATTTTTGGCGGCGTCGGTCAGGGCCGACAGGTTGAAGCCATGCGTCGTGGCGTGGATGTGCTGACTGCAGCGCCCGGTCGTCTGCTCGATCTGATCGGACAGGGCCATATCGATCTGCACGATCTCGAAATGCTTGTGCTCGATGAAGCGGATCGTATGCTCGATATGGGCTTCGTGCGCGACATCCGTCGTATTGTGGCGCTGCTGCCCAAGGAACGTCAGACGGTTCTTTTCTCGGCGACCATGCCCAAGGCGATCGAGGAACTGGCGCATTCGCTGCTGCGCGATCCTGCAAAGGTCGAAGTGACGCCGCCGTCCTCGACGGTCGATCGCATCCGTCAGGCCGTGATGTTCGTCAAGGCTGAAGACAAGCGTGCTGCGACCCTGCTGCTCGTCAGCAATGAAAAGGTCCAGCGCGCCGTCGTCTTCACGCTCATGAAGCATGAAGCCAACAAGGTTGCCGACTTCCTCAATGCCGAGGGAATCCGCGCCGAGGCGATCCATGGCAACAAATCGCAGGGCGCACGCGAGCGTGCCATGGCTGGATTCCGCGATGGGTCGGTCAAGGTGCTGGTCGCCACCGATATCGCGGCACGCGGTATCGACGTGGACGACGTGAGCCATGTGTTCAACTACGATCTGCCCAATGTGGCCGAGAGCTATGTTCACCGCATCGGGCGTACCGCCCGTGCAGGGCGTGACGGCTGGGCCGTATCGCTGTGCGATGCCGAGCAGCGCGCCTGGCTGCGCGATATCGAGAAGCTTATCGGCAAGTCCATTCCCGTTGTAAGCGATCATCCTTATCACTCTGAAGAGGCGCAGAACTCGACCATGCGTCCGCCTGTGCTCGGCGGTGGCGGTCGTGGACGCAATCAGCCGCGCGGCGGTGGCCAGCGCTCTGGTGGCGGCGGACGTCCCGGTGGCGGACAGCGTCCCAATGGCGGCGGACGCCCTTCCGGTGGAGCGCGCAATGGCGGCGGCAAGCCGTCCGGCAACCGTGCGCCACGCGCACGCTGAATTCTGACACTGTTCTCCCGACCTGTCCCCGACCAGGGGACAGGTCGGCATACGCCTTGGGCTGGGCGCATATCCTTTCGCGGGGATGTCCCTGACACCCAGCGCACAATCGGCCTGCTGGTACGCACATCTGTGGGATTGGTTACATACCCTTTGGATACAGCCCGCGTCACCTTGCTGGAAACCGCGGGTTTTCGTCACAAATACGTGTAGTTGTAATGGGCGTTGGGCAGTAAAAGTCCCGATTTACTTGGGAAATCGGTAAATAGGGCTATTCCGGTCCGTGATTACCGCCATCTTATGTTAGAACCGCAACCCGATCACGCGGTTTAACACTCGAATGCAGGCGATATTGCCAGGCATTTCGAGGTTCTCACGTGTCCAAAAGCAGAACTATCCTCACCCTCAACTCTGGCTCGTCGAGCATCAAGTTCGCTCTTTTCGATGAGGAGAGCACGTCGGAGCGTCTTCTTTCGGGGCTGGTTGAATATCAGTCCGGCGGGGCCGTCCTGACGACACGTACGCCTGATGGCGTCAGCAAGCGCATGGTGATCGAGACACGTGACCAGCAGGGCAATGCGCATGGCGAGATGATCCGTCATGTCCTGCGCCTTATGGAAAACCATGAATCGGGCAGCACGATCGGTGCTGTAGGGCACCGTGTCGTCCATGGTGGGCCACATTTCGAGGGACCGACAGCCATCGATACTGAGGCGCTGGATAGGCTGCAGGAACTCGTTTCCCTGGCGCCCCTTCATCAGCCCCCCAGTATCGCCCCCATGCGACTTCTGATGCAGGACAAGCCCGATCTGCTTCAGGTCGCGTGTTTCGATACCTCGTTTCACCACACCATTCCTGCAGTGCGCACGCGTCTTCCGCTCCCTGCTGAGCTGCTCGATCATGGGGCACGCGTCTATGGCTTCCATGGTCTTTCATACGACTATGTCGCAACCGAACTCGCCGTGCGCTTTCCAACCATCGCCCATAAGCGTGTCCTCGTCGCCCATATCGGCAATGGGGCCAGTCTGTGTGCGATGATCCATGGCCGAAGTGTTGCAACCACGATGGGGCTGACCGTTCTGGACGGGCTGATGATGGGCACGCGATGCGGCACCATCGATCCTGGCGCCATTCTTTATCTGCTCCAGCAGAAAAACCTCACGCCTGCTGAGCTTCAGGACACGCTCTATTACCGCTCGGGTCTCAAGGGCGTGTCAGGACTGTCGAGCGACATGCGCGTTCTGCGTGAGCACGATGCCGATGAGAATGTTCAGCTCGCGCTTGAGATGTTCGTCGAGCGTTTCGTTCAGCAGGCCGGCGGACTGATTGCGCAGATGGGAGGCGTCGACGCCATCGTGTTTACAGGCGGGATCGGCCAGCACGATGCAACCTTCAGACGTGCCGTCTGCAACAGGCTCAAATGGCTCGATGTCCATCTGTGTGAGGACGCCAATCTCGCAGGCCGTCCGACGATCAGCCAGAGATCTGGCTCGGTGACGGTTCTCGTCATGCCAGCCGATGAAGAGACTACGATTTTCCGTCAGACAAGAAGAATAATGAAGGGAAAACAGTAATCATGACCGTTCAGGGTCCTCTCTCTGCACAACAGCTCGCCCTCTATGACAAGTGGTGGCAGGCCGCGAATTACCTCTCGGTGGCGCAGATCTATCTGCTCGACAATCCGCTTTTGCGCGAGCCTCTGAAGCTGGAACATGTCAAACCGCGCCTGCTTGGCCATTTCGGCACGACGCCGGGCCTCACCCTTCTTTATCTGCACCTGAATCGCATCATCAAGGAGCGCGACAAGAGCGTTCTCTTCATTGCGGGTCCGGGCCATGGCGCCCCCGGTGTGGTGGCGGCGACCTATCTTGAGGGGACCTATAGCGAATATTTCCCGGAAGTTTCGCAGGATATCGAAGGGCTTGGCCGCCTGGTCAAGCAGTTCTCCTTCCCGGGCGGTATTCCAAGTCATGTTGCGGCGACCACGCCGGGCTCGATCCATGAAGGCGGCGAGCTCGGTTATGCACTGTCTCACGCTTATGGCGCGGTGCTCGACAATCCCGATCTGGTCGTAGCCTGCGTCGTCGGTGATGGCGAGGCCGAGACCGGCCCTCTGGCCACATCATGGCACAGCAACAAGTTTCTGGATCCGCGCAACGACGGTGCGGTTCTGCCGATCCTGCATCTCAACGGATACAAGATTGCCAATCCGACGGTGCTGGCCCGCATACCTGAAGAGGAACTCCTCGCGCTGTTCCGGGGCTACGGATACGATCCGGTTATCGTGTCAGGCGACGATCCCGATACGGTGCATCAGTTGATGGCACAGGCGATGGATAGCTGCTTCGACAGGATTGCCAGCATCCAGAAACGTGCGCGCTCCGAAAATAACGCCGAGCGTCCCATCTGGCCCATGATCATTATGCGCACGCCAAAGGGCTGGACCGGCCCCAAGGAAGTGGACGGCAAGCGGTGCGAGGGCTTCTGGCGTTCCCATCAGGTACCGCTGACCGATCTCGACAAGCCGGGCCATCTTAAAATCCTCGAAGACTGGCTGCGCAGCTACAAGCCTGAAACGCTGTTCGACGAGAACGGCCGCCTCCATTCTGAAATTGCAGCTCTCGCGCCGGAGGGAACGCTGCGCATGAGCGACAACCCGCATGGCAATGGCGGCCAGCTGCGTCGCCCGTTGCGCATGCCGGATATCGAGAGCCATGCGATAGCCGTCCCGTCCCCGGGATCGCTGCTGGCGGAAAGCACACGCGTGCTTGGCTCATGGCTGCGCGATGTCATGCGCATGAACCTCGAAGCACGCAATTTCCGTGTCCTGTCGCCTGACGAGAACAATTCCAACCGTCTCAATGACGTGCTGGAAGTGACCAATCGTGCCTGGACGGCCGAGACCTATTCCTATGACGATCATCTGGCGCCGGATGGTCTCGTGATGGAGATCCTGAGCGAGCACACGATACAGGGCTGGCTCGAAGGATATCTTCTGACAGGGCGTCACGGCTTCTTCTCGTGTTATGAGGCCTTTGTCCATCTGGTCGACTCCATGGTCAACCAGCACGCGAAATGGATCAAATCGGCGAAGGAGGTCCAGTGGCGTCGTCCGATTTCATCGCTCAACTATCTGCTGACGTCCCATGTCTGGCGTCAGGATCATAACGGTTTCAGCCATCAGGATCCCGGATTTATGGATCATGTGGTGAACAAGAAAGCCGATATCGCTCGCGTGTATCTGCCGCCCGATGCCAATACACTGCTCTATGTCGCCAAGCACTGTCTTGAAAGCTGGGACCGTATCAACGTCATTGTGGCAGGCAAGCAGCCCGAGCATCAGTGGCTCGATATCGACGCGGCGATTTCTCATTGCAGTCAGGGTATCGGTATCTGGCAATGGGCAAGCAACGACAAGGGCCATGACCCCGACCTCGTGATTGCCTCTGCCGGTGACGTGCCGACGGTTGAAGCGCTTGCCGCAGTGCAGTTGCTGCGCGAACAGGCACCGGATCTGAAAATCCGTTTTGTCAACGTCGTCGATCTGATGACCTTGCAGTCACCCAGCGAGCATCCGCACGGGCTTGACGATGTAATGTTCGATAATCTGTTCACCAAGGACAAACCGGTTCTTTTCGCGTTCCACGGTTATCCGCAGCTGGTGCATCGTCTGATCTATCGTCGCAGCAACCGGGCGAATTTCCATGTGCATGGTTTCCGCGAAGAGGGCACCACCACGACGCCGTTCGACATGACCGTGCGCAATAATCTCGACCGGTATCATATCGTCCTCAATGCGGTGCGTCGTGTTCCGGCCCTGTCGGGGCATGCGGCCTATACGACACAGATGATCAACGACAAACTCGTTGAGCATAAGCGCTATATCGCCCAGTATGGTGAGGACATGCCCGAGATCCTGAACTGGAAGTGGCAGGGAAACAAAGCCTGATGACAGACGCGGTTCAACTCGTCCTCGCCGATGTGGATGGTACGCTGGTGACGAAGGACAAGATCCTGACACCTCGCGCAATCCGCGCCGTTCACGCCCTCCGCGAGAGGGGTATACGGTTTGCCATAACGAGCGGGCGACCGCCGCGTGGCATGGCGATGCTGATCGAACCGCTGGCAATCGACACGCCGATTGCCGGTTTCAATGGCGGCGTTCTGGTTCATCCGGACTGGAGCGTCATTGAAACCAAACGTCTTACTCATGCCCAGGCCGAGCAGGTGCTGAAAATCATCGCCGATCACGGGGCCGACCCGTGGGTCTATACGAGCCAGGAATGGATCGTGAATGACGCCGATGCTCCCCATGTCGCGCGCGAGCAATGGACAGTGAAGTTCGCACCCAGAGTGGATGACGTGTCGCATCATCTGGACGACGTGGTGAAAATTACCGGCGTCAGTGACGATACGACGCTCATGCAGAAGCTCGAACGCGATCTGCAGGAAGCCCTCGGCCAGACTGCCTCGGCCGCCTGTTCCCAGCCCTATTATGTGGATGTGACCAACAGGGACGCCAACAAGGGGGGCGTCGTCACGACGCTTGAGGCATTATTCGATATCCCCGCCTCTGCAATGGTGACACTGGGCGATCAGCCGAACGATATGCTCATGTTCGCTAGATCGGGTATGTCGATCGCCATGGGGCAGGCAAACGAGACAGTCAAAAAGGCCGCAACCCATGTGTCTACCTCGTGTGAGGAGGAAGGGTTTGCCATTGGGCTAGAACGTTATGTTCTGAAGGACGTTAGAGACTGAACACCTTAACTGGTTCAGGAGACCTGACTGTGATCGACCTTTATTACTGGCCGACCCCCAATGGACAGAAAATCACTCTTTTCCTTGAAGAGGCTGGGCTCGATTACCGCATCATCCCCGTCAATATTGGCAAAGGGGATCAGTTCAAGCCTGAATTCCTCAAGATCTCACCCAACAACAAGATGCCGGCCATTGTCGATCATGCACCGGCCGATGGCGGTGCCCCGCTGAGCGTATTCGAGTCCGGAGAGATACTGCTCTATCTGGCTGAAAAAACCGGGCGCTTTCTCTCCAAAGAACCGCGTCAGAAAATCGTCACGCTGGAATGGCTGTTCTGGCAGGTGAGCGGTTTCGGTCCGATGCTTGGGCAGAACCATCACTTCACGCTGTATGCGCCTGAGAAAATCCCCTATGCGATCAAGCGGTATCAGGACGAGACGAAGCGCCTCTATTCGGTGCTCGAGACACGGCTGAAAAACAGCGCGTTCGTGAGCGGGGATGCGTACGGTATTGCCGATATGGCGACCTATCCCTGGACGCGCACCTGGAAAGAGCAGGGGATCGATCTCGAGGCATTTCCCGCAATCAAGGCCTGGCGCGAGATAATCGAAGCCAGACCGGCGACGCAACGTGCGCTGGCGAAGGCGGAAGAGGTCAAATCCTGAGGTGTGATTCAGGACTGGTTTTCGGCGCAATATGAAAAGACCCGGCCCCTTGACGGAGCCGGGTCTTGGATGGACCGGGAGGACGTGTGCCCTCCGGCAGTGTGACCGAAGACTGCGTCTTACCAGACCGTAAAGCCACCATCGACGCTGACAATCGAGCCGGTCATGAGGCTTGCCGCGTCGGACGCGAGGAACTGCACCACCGATGCCACTTCTTCAGGCTGGCCCACGCGGCCCATGGGCGTACCGTCGATCCAGCGGTCGTACAGGGCAGGTTTCTGCATTCCGAAACGCGTGAGTGTGGTCTCGATATAGGTCGGTGCCACAGCATTGGCGCGAATGCCGTGGGGAGCCCATTCGGCTGCGAGCGAGCGGATATACTGATGTACGCCAGCCTTTGAGGCATTATAGGCTGCCTGCTCCTGCGGACGGTTGACGATCAGGCCGGACATGGAGCCGATAGCCACAATGGCCCCGGATTTCTGCTTGATCATGACGCGGCCGACTGCCTGACAGCAGCGGAAGACGCCATTGAGATTGACGTTGATCTGCTTGAGCCACTGGTCTTCGGTCATGTCCTCGGCCTTGACCTCGGAAATGCACATACCTGCATTGGCAACCAGAATATCGAGCTTGCCGTGGCGTGAAACGATCGTCTCGACTGCCTGGGTGACGCTGTTTTCCGACGTGACATCCATAGCCACGCTGCAGGAACTGAAACCCTTGTCCGTCAGGCTCTTTGCCGACTCAGCAGCCTTTGCCCCATCCAGATCGGCGATAACAACATGGGCACCGGCTTCTGCCAGTGCTTCCGCGCAGCAAAGGCCGATATTCTGCGCGCCGCCAGTGACGACAGCAACACGACCATCAAGGCGGAGTTTTTCCATATACATGGTGAACGACTTTCCTGTTAACCGGCAAGACGGTGGCGCACGAGCTTGGTAAGCGCCATCCCTCTTGCATCGAAGAGGTGACAATTTTCCGAGAGCAGACGCAGGCCGACAGTGGCGTCGATTTCGCCGCCATGATCGCCATCCGTCTGCACGATAATCAGCGTGCCGTCAGGCAGGGCGATGTGGAGCAGGGTCAACGCGCCGAGACGCTCGACCATGCGTATGACACCAGACAATTCGCCCTGGGCATCGAGCACGATGTGCTCGGGCCTTATGCCGAGTGTAAGCGACGCTGCCGTGGTGGCGTCACCCGGAAGCACCGGCACCGTGATGGGGGCCCCGTGGTCGAACGCGACGCTCATGCCTTGCCCGGTGACGTCGCGTACCGTGACAGGCAGGAAGTTCATCGGGGGCGAGCCGATGAACCGCGCGACGAAGAGGTTACGGGGGTGGTGATAAAGCTCGAGTGGTGAGCCAACCTGCTCGACCACGCCTTTTTGCAGAACGACGATCTTGTCGGCCATTGTCATGGCCTCAACCTGATCGTGGGTCACATAGATGGTGGTGGCGCCGAGGCGACGATGCAGCGTTGCCAGTTCCACGCGCATCTGCCCGCGCAGCGCAGCGTCGAGATTGGAAAGCGGCTCATCGAACAGGAAGACCTTCGGATTGCGAACGATGGCGCGTCCGATTGCGACGCGCTGTCTCTGACCTCCTGAGAGCTGACCCGGTTTGTGTTTGAGATAGGCGTCGAGCTGGAGCGTTTTTGCGACGTCCATAATCTTCTGGCGTCGCTCCGCCTCAGGCATGCCGGCGAGCTTCAGTCCGAATTCCATGTTCTGATAGACGTTCATATGCGGATAAAGCGCGTATGACTGAAACACCATGGCGAGACCGCGTTTGGCGGGCTCGACGTCATTGACGCGCTTGCCATCGATCATCAGATCGCCACCGGATATTTCTTCGAGCCCTGCAATCATGCGCAGCAGCGTCGATTTGCCACAGCCGGACGGGCCGACGAAAACGACGAACTCCCCGTCATTGATATCGAGCGAGACGCCCTTGATGATTTCTTCTGCGTGATAGGTCTTGCGGATATCGCGCAGTTCAACTTTAGCCATGGGTCACTCCGAAGGAGCCTGAGAAGCCGAAGGGGATAGTGATTGCAGGAAGGATCATTTCACGGCACCGAAGGTGAGGCCGCGTACAAGCTGCTTCTGGCTGAACCACCCGAAAACCAGAATTGGGGCGACGGCCAGCGTGGATGCCGCGGAGAGCTTGGCAAAGAATAGTCCTTCAGGTGACGAAAAGGACGCGATGAAGCTTGCAAGCGGTGCTGCACGCGACGATGTCAGATTGAGAGACCAGAAGGCCTCGTTCCAGCACAGGATGAGCGAGAGCAGAGCTGTCGAGGCGATTCCGGGAAGGGCCAGCGGCAGAAGCACGATGCTGATTTCCTGCCAGCGATTGGCCCCATCCATGCGGCCTGCTTCAAGGATCGGTACCGGCACTTCCTTGAAGAACGTGTAGAGCATCCAGACGATGATCGGCAGATTGGTCAGCAGGTTGATGATGGCCAGACCGATGACCGTGTCGAGCAGATGGGTCGAGCGTGCAATGAGATAGACCGGCACGAGCACGCCGACCGGGGGCAACATGCGTGTGGAAAGCATCCAGAGCAGCGTGCCGCGTGTGCGTTTCGTCGGAAAGAAGGCCATGGAATAGGCAGCCGGTACGCCAAGAAGCAGGGCGCCGCCCGTGGCGAGAACCGACATGAACACCGTATTGAAGGTGAAGTGCCAGTAATTCTCCTGGGCGAAGACGTCGTGATAGCTCTGGAGCGTCGGCTTGAAGAACAGGTGCGGCGGGGTGGAGATTGCGTCCATCTCGCTCTTGAACCCTGTCAGCACCATCCAGAAGATCGGAAAGAAGATCCAGAGAGCCACGGCCCAGCCGATAACGCCGAGAGCGACTTTCGGAAGCAGTTTCGTTTTGCGTGCCATGATTTCACGCCTCCAGATTGCGGGCGACCGCACGAACGAGGAACGCTGCAATGATATTGGCGATGATGATGGCAATCACGCCGCCCGCGGAAGCGCCCCCGATATCGAATTGCAGCAGGGCGCGTGAGTAGATGAGGAAGGCAAGGTTGGTGGACGCAACGCCGGGACCGCCCGAGGTGGTAACGGAAATCTCCGCAAAAACCGTGAGCAGATAGATCGTCTCGATCATGATCACGACGGTGATTGCACGGCTCAGATGAGGCAGGATGATATAGCGAAAGCGCGCAATCGGTCCTGCGCCATCCATGCGCGCGGCCTCTTTCTGCTCATGGTCGAGCGACTGCACTGCCGTAAGCAGTATCAGTACGGCGAAGGGCAGCCATTCCCATGCCACGATCATCATGACCGTCTGCATGGGGTAGTGCGCCAGCCAGTCGATCGGCTGCAACCCGACTGCACGCATCATGGCGCTGTAAACGCCATAAATCGGGTGCAGCATCAGGTTCTTCCAGAGCAGTGCAGAGACTGTGGGCATGACGAAGAACGGGGAGATCACCAGCACGCGGGCAATACCGCGACCGAAGAACTCCTGATCGTACAGTACAGCCAGAAGTACGCCACCGCCGACACTGATCACCAGAACGCCGAGCACGAGCAGGATCGTATTCAGCAATGCCCAGAGAAAATCCGGATCGGTCAGCAGATAGGTGTAATTACTGAAGCCGGCGAAGCCCTTCAGCGTGGGATCGACGAGGTTATAGTTCTGGAATGAATACCAGAGCGTCAGGACGAGGGGGATCAGTGACCAGATCAACAGGATGATCACAGCCGGGGAGAGAAAAATACCTCCTCCCGATCTGCGCTTCACCCGCTCCGGCGTGGCGATGACAGCTTCCATAGGCAAGCTCCGCAAGTGGAATTCCACTCGTCCTGGCTGTTAAGTGAAAACTTACTGGGTCGATAATCGGGTCCGTGTGGCGACTCCCGCTCTGGCATCTCCTGCTCTGGCGGAAGGCGTTTTCAGTGGGCGAGGGCTTCTGCCATCAGGCTGCGATGGTGGATCTGCTCGTCATGCATGGCCTGGAAGACGGCAAATTTCGCATCGTGGTAGCGTGCGGTACGGGGATCGGGCGCGACCTCGGCACCGACACGCGTCATCTGCGACATGGCAACACGCATGTCGTCGTAAACACCGCCTGCGACAGCACCTAGAATGGCCGAACCGAGCAATACGGCATCCGGCTCCTTGGGCAGCATAATGCGGCATCCCGTCGCATTGGCATGTTCACGAAGGAAAACAGGATTTTTCGTTCCGCCGCCCGTCGCAAAAATCGTGTCGATTGCATAGCCCTTGGCGTTGAGCGCGCGGATGATATCGCGTGTGCCATAGGCCAGGCCCTGGATTGTTGCGAGATACAGCTTGACCAGATCGTCAAACCCTGCCGACAGGCTGAGCCCGCTCACCATGCCGCGCAAGGTCGGGTCGGCATGGGGGGAGCGATTGCCATGATAATCCGGAAGGACATGGAACGCCGAGGTCAGGGAGCCAGGCAGGGCTCCTTGCTCGAGCTGGGCCAGACGTTCGTTCAGCAGTTCGTAAACCGTACGTCCTTCGGCCTTCGCTTTTTCAGCGAGCTCAGGTCCGTAGGCGTGGCTTGAGATTACGAAATCCACCAGAGAGCCGACGGCGGACTGACCGGCTTCATTGAGCCATGTGCCGGGGATCATGGCTTCCGAGTAAGGCCCCCAGATACCAGCGACATAACGTGCGTCGCGCGAGACAGCCATGTGACAGCTCGATGTACCGCCGATGAGGGCGAGACTGCGATCAAGAGCAGCATCATCGACCGTTTCGCCGGAGGCAGAACCGATAACCCCGATACCGCCCGCATGGGCATCGATGGCCGAGACGCCAACAGGAATACCTGCCTCCAGGCCGAGTTCCTGCGCCGCCGCAACGCTGAGGCCGTCGCCGACCGTCTGCCCCAGCGAGCGCACGTCTTGCCCTATGCGCTGATAGTTCTCGTCGGCAAGCTCATCGAGACCGATTGCGCGGAGATAATCCGCATCCCAGCCCTTGTCGTGAGCGAGGTAAGTCCATTTGCATACGGTCGAGCAGCAGCTGCGTGAGTCCGAGCCTGTTGCACGCCACGTCAGATAATCGGGCAGATCGAAGAAATAGCCCGCCTGAGCGAAGGTCTCGGGCATGTTGCGCTTGAGCCAGAGCAGTTTTGGCGTTTCCATTTCCGGCGAAATGGTGCCGCCGACATAACGCAGGACCTCATAGTTTCCGGCATTGATCTCATCGGCCTCTTTCATCGCGCGGTGATCGGCCCAGAGGATGATGTCCTGCTCGGGCGCTTGGCCGGGATCGATGGAAAGCGGCTGACCTTCGCGGTCGAGAACGACCAGCGAGCAGGTGGCGTCAAAGCCGATACCGCGCACGACGGGCTTCTTGCCGTCGAGGGCGCTCATGGCGCTGCGGACACTCTTGCAGATGGCCGCCCAGATATCGGTTGAGGATTGCTGGATGAAATCCGCCTCGGGACGCCAGGTCTTTGTGGGGGTCACACAGGAAGCGAGCTTCTGTCCGCTGAGGGAAAACACTCCGGCGCGCGCACTGCCTGTGCCAACATCGACGCCAATCACAACTTCCATGGGACTACATCCAAACTCTTACGAATTCGTCATATTCCCACTCAGCTTCTGGGATGCAACTCACCAATGCGTGTGATCTGTCTCAATATGTTTGAGATATCGCACAAAAAAACCCGACATCCTGAGATGCCGGGCTTTGCTGATGTTACGAAAGAGAGAGAGCGATCAGAAGTTCACGCCAGCCTGAACGAAGACATTACGCCCCATGATCAGATTGCCGTACTGAAACACGTTGGTGTTCGTTGCGCCATCGACAACGTAAGGCGGCTTCTTGTCGAACAGGTTGCGCACGCCTGCCTGGAACTGCCAGCGGTTCAGCTGATAGCCGAGCGTGATGTCGTGGCTGAAGATACCGGGCGTCTTGTAACGACCGACAGTTCCCTTGACGAGATCGACCGACTGATCGTTCCAGATCATGCCACCCGTATAGCTCATCATATAGGTGAAGCTGAAATCGTCATGGCGCCATGTTGCGGTTGCATAGTCGCGCACGCGCGGCTGGCCCGTGCTGTTGTTGTACAGCAGGCGGCCGTCATAATTGTACCACTGTCCGCCGGGCACATACTGCTGCTGATAGCTGATCAGCTGCTGGAAGTTGTTGCTCAGGTTCAGGCGGTCATGACGCGTAAGGCGGAGGCTGTAATCCAGGTCGAAGTCGAGACCGCTCGTGTGCAGTCCACCCAGATTTTCATACAGGGCAGAGGCCGTCTGGATCTGCTGCGTCTGCGCATTACGCACGATATTGCCGCAATAACTGGTGTTCGCGCCCGTATAGCACTGATCGAGCAGATACTGCGTGCCAATCGCGCTGATCATGTTCTTGAGCGTGTAGTGCCAGTATTCAACCGACAGCGAGAGGCCCGGCACCCAGTGCGGCGTCAGAACCGTACCGAACGTGTAGGTGCGACCCGTTTCCGGCTTGACCTGGGAGTTGCCACCCTGAAGGGTCGGAACCTGTGCGGCGTTACGCATTTCGAAACCCGGGCCGATCCCCTGACGCGCGCAGGTTGCTGCGACCGTTGCGGAAGCAGCCCCGTAGGTGCCGACCTGCGAGCAGGGGTCATAGGCGGTTTCGTAGCTCAGTTGCTGGCCACCGAAAAGCTCGAAGATATTCGGCTGACGGTATGAGGTGCCGAGTGTGCCACGGAAGCGGATGTCACGGTTCGGTGCCCAGTTGATGGCAACCTTCCAGTTCTTCGCAGCGCCGAAAGTGTTGTAGGACGAGTAACGCCCCTGTGCGTCGATCGTCAGATCCTTTGCGAGGAAGGCGTTCTTGAGCAGGTTCAGCTTGCCCTCGAGATAGCCTTCGGAAACGTTGAAACCACCGCCGGTATAGGCCTGCGTGTTGGTCAGCGTAACACCCTGAGCCACCAGCGGATCCGGGCTGTCGCTCATCTGCTCACTGCGATGTTCCATACCAAGCGCGATACCGAGATCGCCACCGTTCTTCCATGGCATGGACACGACGTGGTTGTTGTGCACGCGGAAATTGGTGTCACGGAACTGGTACTGGATGTTCTGGACCGTGGTGTAATTCGAATACGCTGCGCCCTGCGGCGTCAGCTTGCCGAATGGCGAGGAGAGTTCGCAGCCCGCGGAAGCCTGACAGACACTGGGGTCGTAAACGAGGGCGGTATCCGGATTGCCCGGATCTTCTGCGCGCAGGCCCCAGGCGTTGAGCAGGTTGGCGTAGTTGCCGATGTTGAGGCTGCGGACGTTTTCGCGGTTCACGCCATAGGTGTAGGATGCATCGTACATCCAGCCATGGGTGATTTCGCCCTTTGCGCCGAACATGCCGGTCACAGTGTCTGTGGCGCGTTCGTAACGGCGGGGACCCCATTCGCCCATGCGACGATAGACGGTAGTATCTTCACCGAACGGGTTGCCGGGATAGTCACCGGGAACAACGACCGTACTGGGCAGGGTGCTGGGCGGGATCGAGCCCGACATGGGCTCGGGCGCCATGAAGCTGTTTGTCGTGCGATGGCTGTAGAGCACGTTCGCATAGACGGTCAGGTGCTTGTTCACATCGTAATGCGTGTCACCTGAGAGCGAGGAGTCCTGATAGTTGTTGGTCAGGCTGGAATCGCGGTTGAAGGGATAACGATCCGACTTCGTGAAAGGCACAACCGTCTGGCCGTTGTCGTGCGTGGTATAGGGATCGTTGCCCGGATAGAACGTCCCATTGGTGCTGTAGGACGAGCCATAGGATGGCTGGCCCGAAACCGGGTTCGTCAGGGCGACGGGGTTGGCCCAGGCGCGGTTGCGCTGCATGACACCCGTCGAGGTCAGGTACTGGCCGAACAGGGTAATGTTGCCCCTGCCATGGTCGAAATTCCAGCCCTTGAACGCCGAAAGCATGCCTTCGGGTGCATCGCCATACTGCGAGATGCTGCCGCGCATGGTGATGTTGCCGGTGTTCACATCGTGACGCATCTTGATGTTGATGACACCGGACACGGCATCGGCACCGTACAGCTCTGAGCCGCCATCCTTCAGGATTTCAACGCCTGCAACCTGCTGAAGCGGGATCGAGTTGAGATCGACGCAGTTCGAGTTGCCGTTGATGGTCGTACGCTTGCCATCGATCAGCACCAGAACGCGGTTCGTTCCGAGGTTACGCAGATCGGTACAGGAGACGCCGCCACCGCCATTGGTTACGGCATTCGTTGTCGCGCTGGAGCCGACCGAAGGCAGACGCGAGAAGAAGTCGGACAGGTTGTTGACGCCCGTCTGCGCGATCTGCTTGGCGGTGATGATCTGCACCGGGTTCGCGTTGGTATTGTTCGACGTACTCAGCGCCGAACCGACGACCGTGATGCTTTCATTTCCCGCAGGGGCAGCGTCGGAGAGGCTGCGCAGGCTCCGGCTGCGTGTGGTCACAGGAGTGACGAGCGCAGCAGGAGCGGCCGCCGCACCGGTGGTCGCTGTACGTGCCTGTGCCGGGCGGCCCTGTGTTGTCTGGGCCTGGGTCGCACGCTTTGCGCTGCTCTTATGGGCAGGCTTGTGGTGGATCGTGGCGTTCGTTTCGGCGCGTGCCGAAACGCTGACGCCAGCAAGGACAGTCGCACCGAGCAGCATGGAAGCGCGGCGGAGGCGGATGCGGGAAATGGCCATTGGTCACTTTCGCGAAAAGAATTGAGGGCGGAAAGACTTCCTGTTTTTTTCGCAAATGGCACAGTGTGATTGAGGGTTTCAATCTCGTAACGTCATGTCACCCCGCGTAATTGTGACATTTTCATTGCGATGTGTTCCGCATGCAACAGCCTGTTGCATGCGGTTTGTTATTAAAAACTAAAATCAGTGATTTTTAGAAAATTATATTACGCGCGCGCTCTTGACCCATAGATCACGGAAACTTTACAACAGGCCACCTCGCGAAAACGCGAGCAAACAACACTCGCAGTGAGCCGCCATGTCCGTTCATCCCGTCGTTGCTTCCGTCACCGAGCGTATTATCGAGCGCTCCGCCGTGTCGCGGCGTCGTTATCTCGCATTGATGGAAAGAAACCGGCAGAGGGGGATCTCCCGTCCTCGCATGGCCTGCGGCAATCTGGCGCATGCCATGGCGGCTTCGGGCGAGGACAAGGCCCAGCTCATGCGTGGCGGTGGCGTGAATCTCGGTGTTGTTACCAGCTATAACGACATGCTGTCTGCGCATCAGCCCTATGCGCGCTATCCCGATCAGATGCGTCTTTTCGCGCGTGAGAAGGGGGCCACACTTCAGGTCG
Organism: Asaia lannensis NBRC 102526; assembly: GCF_024054035.1. Classification (GTDB taxonomy): domain Bacteria; phylum Pseudomonadota; class Alphaproteobacteria; order Acetobacterales; family Acetobacteraceae; genus Asaia; species Asaia lannensis. Next base: position 51,014 of record NZ_JAMXQU010000003.1, on the reverse strand, counting down.
CCGGTGGCGTGCCTGCAATGTGCGACGGCGTTACGCAGGGGCAGGAGGGCATGGAGCTGTCCCTTCTGTCGCGTGACAATATCGCCATGGGGACGGCCATTGCGCTGAGCCACGGCATGTTCGAGGGCGTGGCCCTTCTGGGCATCTGCGACAAGATTGTCCCTGGTCTGCTCATGGGTGCTTTGCGCTTCGGTCATCTGCCTGCGCTTCTGGTGCCTGCCGGTCCGATGACTTCGGGACTGCCGAACAAGGAAAAGCAGCGCGTTCGCCAGCTTTATGCGGAGGGCAAGGTGGATTCCGGAGCGCTGATGGAGGCCGAAGCGGCTTCTTATCACGGCGCAGGAACCTGCACGTTCTACGGCACGGCCAATACCAACCAGATGATGGTCGAGATGATGGGGCTGATGCTGCCGGATTCCGCTTTCTGGAATCCCAATACGCGTATCCGCCAGGCGCTCAATCGCAAGGCTGTCCATCGCCTGATCGAGATTTCGCGGCCCGGGGAGGATCATCGTCCTCTGGCGGAGATGGTGGATGAAAAAGCCATCGTCAATGCAGCGGTCGGTCTGCTTGCTACAGGCGGTTCGACCAATCATGCGATCCATCTCCCGGCAATCGCGCGCGCTGCCGGTATCTGCATCGACTGGAGCGATCTCGATGCGCTTTCTGCTGCCGTGCCGCTTCTGACGCGTGCCTATCCGAACGGCTCTGCCGATGTGAATGCCATGCAGGAAGCAGGCGGATTGCCGACCCTGATCGCAGCTCTGGGTGAAGCCGGCATGCTGCATCAGGATATTCTCACGGTATCGAAAGGCGGCTATCCCGATTACGCCTGTCGTGCGCGTCTTGAGGGCGAAGCGCTTCTGTACAGCGCTGCGCGTCCTTCCTCCGACAGAAGCGTACTGCGCGATACCACCGAGCCGTTCCGCAAGGATGGCGGTATGCGTCTGGTCGAAGGGTCGCTCGGCCGCGGGATCTACAAGACAAGCGCTGTCGATGAGGATCGTCAGACAATCGAGGCTCCGGCAGCGGTTTTTCACAGGCAGGAAGATGTCATTGCGGCCTTCAAGGCCGGTAAACTCAATCGCGATGTTATTGTCGTGATGCGCTTTCAGGGACCGGACGCTAATGGCATGCCCGAACTGCACCGTTTGACGCCGACCCTTGCCGTCCTTCAGGACAAGGGCTATCGCGTCGCGCTGCTGACCGACGGGCGTATGTCCGGCGCCAGTGGCAAGGTGCCTGCGGCCATTCACATCTGCCCTGAGGCACAGTCCGGCGGCCCGATTTCGCTCATCGAAGATGGCGATATGCTCCGTATCTGCGCGCGTCGCGGGCAGATCGAGGCGCTTGTAGACCCCGCCGTCTGGAGCAGGCGTCAGCCCGCTACTCCGCCTCCTGCCGGGCTGGGGACGGGACGTGAGCTTTTCACCCTTATGCGCAGTCGTTCCGACACGGCGGAGAAGGGGGGCTCGGCAATGCTTGCGGCGATGGAAGACGTGATCGACAGTCACGCCGCAGAACTCGATAAGGAATTCCTGAATGCTCGACACCACGCTTCTCGACTCGGTGATGACACGCTGTCCGGTCATTCCGGTTCTGGTCATACAGGACCTGTCTCTGGCACGGCCGATCGCGCAGGCGCTGGTCGCGGGCGGGTTGACCACGCTTGAAGTCACGCTGCGCACCGACTGCGCAATCGAGGCTATCAAGGAAATGTCAAAGGTCGAGGGAGCCCATGTCGGGGCCGGAACGGTACTCAACGGAGATGACCTGGCGCGTGCCGTCGATGCCGGATCTCAGTTCATCGTCAGCCCAGGCCTGACCCAGGAGGTCGCAACGGCAGCGCAGCGACACGATGTGCCTCTGTTACCCGGCGTGGCCAATGCAGGCGATATCATGCGCGGGCTCGATCTGGGTCTGAGCCGGTTCAAGTTCTTCCCGGCCATGGCCAATGGCGGGTTGCCTGCGCTCAAGGCCCTTGCCGCTGTTTTCGGTAAGGTGCGTTTTTGTCCGACCGGCGGCATTACCGAAGGGAACGCGGCAGAGTGGCTCGCCCACCCGGCAGTCAGCTGTGTTGGTGGTTCGTGGCTGACGGCAGGCAATTTCGACGCGGACGCAGTCGAATCACGTGCGCGTCAGGCTGCGGCTCTCGCCAATTGCGCCTGAACCGCCGCCATATTTTCTGGCAAGAGACGGGCAGGGGGCATACGGACCTCCTGCCTCAACGAGACGTTACCGCGATATATCCTTCTTGGTTAATGCGTCCGGTATTTTCTTCTGCAGAGCCGTCGTTTCAGGGCGTTATCGGCGACGTCGGGTGACGTCGGGTGGGAGTGTCATCTATCCTGACGATTAACTTTAATTCAAAATTTAACATCGATAAGATTGCCAACTCCTTGGCTTTCGCCCGATAGAGGATCGATGCTTCCCCTCTGCGACATGACGCGTTTCACCGATACGATGCTGCGCGCATGACCAAACAGGGACGCGCCTATTTTGGTCTGGCAGGTGTGATCGTTCTTGCCATGACGACCGAGTTCAATGAGCAGGTTTCGTCCCAGTCGCTTCCGGATATTCTGGGTGGCCTCGGCATCAGCCACGATCCGGGAACATGGTTCAACAGCCTGTATCTCTCTGCCGAAGTCATGGGCATGTCTCTCGCGCCCTGGATGGCGCTGACTTTCGGCGTGCGTCGATTTGCGGTTGTCGTGGCGATCATAGCCAGTCTTTCAGCCGCCTGTATTCCGTTCAACCATAATCTGACCCTGCTATATGGCCTCAGGATCATCGAGGGGCTTGCGGGCGGCTTTGCCGTGCCGCTGCTGCTGCTCGTTGCCCTTCGCGTGCTTGCACCGCCCGTGCGCCTGTACGGTCTTGCGGCCTATTCCCTCACCGCGACATTTTTCCCCAATCTGAGCACGGCTCTGGCCGGCTTGTGGACCGATCTTGTCGACTGGCGTTTCGTGTTCTGGCAGGCCGTGCCGTTCGGCAGTCTGGCGATTTCGCTTATCTGGTACGGCATCGCACCCGAAGAACCCAATTATAAACGCATACGCAATTTCGACTGGAAAGGCGCGCTTCTTATCCTGTTCGGTTTCGGCGCGCTCTCGACGATGTTGCAGCAGGGCGACCGTCTCGACTGGTTCAATTCGCCTGCGATCTGCGTCATGGCGCTCGTCGCCGGGGTGTGCATACCGCTTCTGGTCATCAACGAGTGGGAGCAGCATACGCCGCTGTTCCGCATACAGCTTCTGGGGCGCCGCAATTTCGCCTACGGGGCGACAACGCTGCTTATTTTCCTTGTCGTATCGCTGGCTTCATCCACCCTGCCGGCGACCTTCCTTCAGGAAGTCGCGGGCTATCGTCCCGAGCAGATCTATCCGGTCACGCTCGAAATTGCCTGTATCCAGCTCATCATGCTGCCACTCATGGCTGTGGTTCTCAACAGCAAGTCTGTCGATAGCCGCGTCGTCAGCCTGCTGGGCATGTGTCTGATCTGTATGGCGTGCATAGGCGACAGCTTTCTGACTGTGGGCTGGAACCGCAACGAGTTTTATCTGTGGCAGATTTTCATGGGCGCAGGCGAAGCGATGATCGTGATGCCTCTGCTTATGATGTCGACCAATTCGCTCGTTCCTGCTGAAGGCCCTTTTGCCTCTGCGATGGTCAATACGCCGCGCGCCGTCTCTCAGGCGATCGGTGTGTGGATGCTCCAGCTTATCCATCGCCGGCGCGGTGGGTTGCACTCGGATCGTATCGTCGACCGTATCGGCGTCGACCGTTTTCGTACGTTTCAGGCCAATGCCATCCCCCTGCAGCGTCCGGCACCGCTACTGCCAGACGGGACCCCGCGCAGCCCCGATGCACTCCCGACATTCAAATATCAGGTGGCGCATCAGACCGCGGTGCTGGAACTCTCCGATGCCTATCTCATCATTGCCGGTATCACAGTCTTTCTTATGGCCTGGGTCATTCTGCTTCCCCAGCGCACCTATCCCCCCCGACTTATGTTCGTGAAGAAAAAATCCTGACCCATGGCTTCAGACGATCAGCAAAGCAGCCCCGCCAAATGGCCGTTCTATGTCACAGGCCTGATCCTCGTGATATTCTGCGGTGTCATTCTCGCGATCATTTTCGTGCCGAACCGCAAGGTATGGACCAATGATGCGTATGTGACCGCGCATTATGCCACGATCGCCCCGCGTGTGCCCGGACAGGTGATCGAGGTGCTTGTCGATGACAACCAGAGCGTCAGGGCGGGGCAGGTTCTGGCCAGGCTCGATCCGCGCGATTACGAGACTGCCTTGACCCGCAGCCGGGCAGAACTGTCACGTGACGAAGCACTCGTGCTCGATGCCCAGGCGGCTGTCGAGCGTCAGCCGAGCATGATCGAGGAGAGCGAGGCGGAGGCAGGGCGCATAGAGGCGCAACTTGTCTATGCCCGACAGAATGCCCAGCGTTATCACAACCTCGCCCAGACCGGGGCCGGCTCCGCTCAGGAGCGTCAGATGACGGATGCCTCCATGCGCGAAATGGAGGCCAATCTGCGCAGCATGAAAGCGCGTATTGTCGCCGCACAGGCAGAGATACCGATCCTGAAAGCCAAGCACGAAGCGGCCCTGCGTGCGCTCAGGATCGATCATGCTGTCGTACGTCAGGATGAGCTCAACCTGTCCTATACGCAGATACGCGCCCCGTTCGATGGCATGGTCGGTGAGAAGACGGTCCAGTCAGGCAATTACGTCTCACCGGGCGCCGCGTTGATGGCGCTTGTGCCCATGGACCAGCTCTGGATCATGGCGAATTATCGTGAACTTGCCTTGCGGCACATGCGCCCCGGCCAGCACGCGCGTATCCATGTCGATGCCTACGATATGGATCTCGATGGAATTGTGGACTCAATTCCGCCGGCTTCGGGTGCAGCCTTTGCGCCGATCGCACCCGAGAACGCCACGGGCAACTTCACCAAGATCGTTCAGCGCCTTCCTGTCAAGATTGTCGTGGCACCCGGTCAACCCCTCGCGAAGCTGCTGCGCATGGGTTTTTCGGTCGAGACCACCGTCGATACGCATCTTGAAAACGTTGTGAACGAGCAAAAGCACAGCACGGCAGGAATTACGGCGCGATGAGCGCCGTGTTCCGCGGATATGGCGCCCCGCGTCGCCGCGTGATCCTGGCTGCGTCGGGCATCGGCCTGCTCGGCCTGGGGGGGTGTACGCTTGGGCCGGACTTCAAACGCCCGGATGTGATTTCACCCTCAGATTTCGAGGCCGAGCCTCGGGATGTTGCGGGTACCACCTATGGTGGGCCGGTCGATATTGCGTGGTGGAAGCGCTTTAACGATCCGGAACTGAACCATCTGATCGACCGGCTGGCCGTGCAGAATATCGACCTGCAACGCGGCATGCAGCGTATTGCAGAAGCGCGGTCGCAAACGCGTATCGCCGCCGCTCAGGGTTTGCCCAGCCTGAACTGGGCGGGGTCCTATGCGCGCACCCATCAGAGTGAAACAGGGTTTATCTCGCTGGTGCAGCCGCGTGCAGGCGCACCGAACGAATACGATTTTTTCCAGAATACGCTTGGCGCCTCTTGGGATCTCGACCTGTTCGGGCAGATAAGACGTGCTGTGGAGGCTCAGCATGCCACACAGGAAGCCGCAGTCGAGGCACGGCACGGCCTTGCCCTGAGTACGCTGGCCACGCTCGTCGATAGCTATATGCAGCTCAGGGGCGTTCAGGATCAGATCGGCATCACCGAACGTCATATGGCAGTGTCGGACCATGATGTCGCGCTTGTCGAATCCCGCTTCGGTAATGGTGCAGCCACAACGCTCGATCTTGCCCAGGCACGTACTGAGCAGGCCAATACGGCCTCTGCTCTGCCCAGCCTGCGCAACGCCGAAAGCGCCCTGATCAATGCGATCGGTCTGCTGCTTGACGAGCCACCGCGTAGTCTGTCCGATGAGCTGGCGCGTCATGACGGAACGATGCCCGGTATTGTGCCCAATGCCCCGATAGGCCTCCCATCGGCTCTGGCGCGCCGTCGCCCCGATATTCGCGAAGCTGAGGCGCGCCTTCATGCGGCGACGGCAGGTGTCGGGGTGGCCATTGCTGCGTTTTATCCTGACATCACGCTGACGGGGCAGATGGGAACGCAAACCCTGTCAGCGGCCAGCTTCTTCTCGCTGCCTTCACGACAGTTTGCCACGGGGCCGACGCTGTCGGTTCCGCTATTCGAGGGCGGCCGCCTGAGAGGAACGCTGGCCCTGCGCAAGGCCGAGCAAAAAGACGCGGCTCTCGCCTACCGCCATACGGTCACGACCGCCTGGAACGAGGTGGACAATGCTCTAACCGCCTATGCGCAGTCGCAGAAGCGTCTGGTGCAGACGCAGACGGCCTGGCAGGAAAGCCGGAAGGCCGTCGCTATCGCCCGTGTACGCTATAGCCAGGGTGCTGTGGATTTCCTGCAGGTCGACGCCGCCGAAACCGCGGCCCTCGCCGCAGAGGCAGCGTATTCCGCAAACCGGATACAGGTCGCGACGGCGTTCGTTTCTCTCTATCGGGCGCTCGGTGGTGGGTGGGAGTATGGACCGTTCATGGAAAATAATTCTGAAAAATCATAGAGATAAGATGAGTTCCTGAGAATCTGGTTCATCGTAGAATTCATCGGATCGCTGAGAGGGATCCCTGTGAGCCAAGGCATCTTCCTGTCTGCATTTTGACGGCGGGAGATGAGTATCAGAAATAAATGAGTATCGTTTAGAATCAGAATACTGGACGCAAGAGTCTCAGTGGTGTCATAAGGCGCTATGATCGGACGTTCTCATATCGTTCTGGGTGTTGCGAGTGCTGCTACTGCGTCTGCCGCAGGATGGGTGCCATTCTCGCTGGCCACCCTCATGAGCGCGGCACTCGGCAGTCTTGCGCCCGATCTCGATACCGAACGCTCGATGCTGGGCTGTCGGGTCCCCTGGCTCTCTCGCCCTCTGTCCCGTCTGGTGGGCCACAGAACCGTCACCCACTCGCTGGCTGTGCCGGGGGTGCTTGCGCTGGCGCTGATCGGATGGCTGGGCGCAGCAGGCTTGTATTCTCCCTTCGGCGGGTTTCTCGTCGGTTATGTCAGTCATATCGTGGCTGACCTCATGACTGGCGGATGCTGGGCGCTTTACCCCCTGGCACGTGGCCGCTTGGCGTTGTGGCCGCACGCCAAGACAGGCAGCTTTCGCGAGTACCTGCTTTTGCTCTTCTGCCTCGGAGGGCTGGGATACATGAGCTATCTGTGTCTTGTGCAGAATAACAGGCCCGCTTTCCTGCAATCCGCGACGGGTTCCCATCGCGGACGATCATTGCCGAAGCATCATATGGCGTTCATTGCCTAAAAAGCCTTGTCGGCCTATGAGCAGCTCAGAAATCTGCCATTCCGGAGCCAGTCATGACCTCTGCCGATCGCCAGCCCATTCGTCGGGCCCTTCTTTCAGTTTCCGACAAGGCGGGTCTGATCGACCTGGGCAAGGCGCTCGTGGCCCACGGGGCACAGCTGCTCTCGACCGGAGGCTCTGCCAAGGCCCTGCGCGATGCCGGGCTGCCGGTCACCGATGTGTCCGATCATACCGGTTTCCCCGAAATTCTGGACGGTCGCGTGAAGACCCTCGTTCCGCAGATCCATGGCGGCATTCTCGGTCGTCGCGATCTGGCCTCTCACAAGGCCCAGATGGACGAGCACGGTATTGCGCCGATCGATCTGGTTTGCGTCAATCTCTACCCCTTTGCAGCAACGGTTGCCTCGGGTGCGGGTCCTGAAGACTGCATTGAGAACATCGATATCGGTGGGCCGGCAATGATCCGTGCGGCGGCCAAAAACCACGATCACGTCGTGATACTGACAGAGTCCGCACAATATGAGGCTCTGATTGCCTCGCTTGATGCAGGTGGCTCGACGCTTGCCGAGCGTCAGCATTGGGCCGGTGCGGCCTATGCCCATACCGCAGCGTACGATGCGATGATCGCGCGCTGGTTTGCCGAGCAGCGCGGCGACGTGCTGCCTGAGACGATGACCGTAGCCGGAACCCGCCGTGAATCGCTGCGCTACGGGGAGAATCCCCATCAGAAGGCTGCGTTCTACGTCACCGGCGAGAAGCGTTTCGGTATTGCGACGGCAACGCAGATCCAGGGCAAGGCACTCAGCTACAATAACCTCAACGACACGGATGCGGCTTTTGAGGCTGTGGCCGAGTTCGACGCGCCGTCGGTTGTGATCGTCAAGCACGCCAATCCCTGTGGTGTTGCCAGCGCCGATACGCTTGAGGCTGCATGGGCTGCTGCGTTGAAATGCGATCCGGTTTCGGCATTCGGCGGTATTGTGGCGCTCAATCGCACGCTGGACGAGGCAACGGCGGAGCAGATCGCGACGATCTTCACCGAGGTGATTGTGGCGCCCGATGCGACGGAAGGGGCACGCGCAGTTCTGAGCCGCAAGAAAAACCTGCGCCTGTTGCTGACGGGGGGTGTCCCGTCTGCAACGGCCGAGGGCATGACGTTCAAATCGGTGGCTGGCGGTTTTCTCGCGCAGAGCCGCGATGCCGGTCAGGTGAGCGAGGCAGAATGCCGCGTGGTCACCAAGCGCGCCCCTACAGCCGCCGAAATGGCCGATCTTCTCTTTGCCTTCCGCGTCGCCAAGCATGTGAAGTCCAATGCCGTGATTTATGCCAAGGCAGGGGCGACAGTCGGCATTGGCGCCGGTCAGATGTCGCGCGTCGATTCAGCGCGTATCGCGGCACGAAAGAGCCTCGACGCAGCCGAAGTGGCCGGTGAGAACGAGGCTCTGACCAAGGGGTCTGTCGCAGCATCCGACGCCTTCTTCCCGTTTGCCGACGGGCTGGAAAGCGTGATTGCCGCCGGCGCGGTGGCGGTGATCCAGCCGGGCGGCTCCATACGCGACCAGGAAGTCATCGATGCGGCCGATGCAGCAGGGATTGCCATGGTCTTCACCGGCATGCGTCACTTCCGTCACTGATAACGATCGCAAGCCATCCGCGTGCGCTTCGCAGGCTGGTGGCTCGCTCTTTTATCCTCTGATTGACCCGCAAACAGTGCTGAGTCCGTTCAGCGCGGGCCGCATCGAGAAACAGGGCCGATACAGAGAAGTTGGCATGGAGGCGAGAATGAGTGCAGCACGGCAGATGACCCTGAAGCTGGCAGGTATGGCGCTGCTGGCCGGAGCCATGGGTATTGGCAGCGGGAATGCTGCGCCTTCAGGGTCTGCACCTGTCAGAGCGACGGCAGGACAGGTTCAGGCAGAGGCAGATCTCTCGACGAGATCGGGCTGCGTGTTCGACCTCACTTCGTTGCCGCGTTTTTCTGGCAAGGTCGAGCGCCTTTTGCCCGGAACCCAGGGCGATGCCGTTGGCGCGTTGCTGACCGATGGGACCGAGGTTGAAATGCCACCCGGTCTTGCGGCACAGGATCATCATCTGCGCGCTGGGGCCACGCTGGTAGTCAAGGGGCTCGCTGCACCCTCGTTGCATCTCGTGCGTGCGTTTGCGCTGAGCGGCAAGCAGGACCTCTGCGCGTCTCCGTTGCCCGAACTGGTCACAGCAGCTCCCCCGGCGAGTGCAGAGGGCAAAATCGCCCGACTGCTTCACGATGGAGATGGCGCTCTCAATGGGGCCATTCTCACCGATGGAACGGTGATACGCGTACCTGCCGCAGGGGCGCGTACGCAGTTTCTCAAGCTGAATGCCCCGCTTTATGCTGAGGGCTATGGTTACCAGACGGCTTACGGCAAGCTTGTCGTTGCCAAACGACTTGGCCCGGACCGTTTGCAGGCGATCCATATCTCGGATGAGCCGCCCATTCCGCGCGGCGCCCCCCCGGGCTCGTCCGGCTACGACCATATCGACACACCCGGTGGAACGGAGTGACAGCGTAAGAGAGTAAACTCTTCTCAGTCCCTCTGCTTTCCGTCTGTCGCATCGTCTTTCCCTGCACAGGCATTGTGGATCGAGCTGTCGGCAGGCAGTGAGTATTTCAGCGCCTGTCGACAGGATGGCGATGCAAATCAGACGATATCGGACTCTCTCAAAGCCAGCGTCAGGCAGGGGGACAGAGGCAGGATCGGCGCTACGGTTGCCTGGAAGGCATGATAGAGATCAGCCTTGTCCGGGTAGACCTCACCCGAAATCCTGCCCGTTGCATCGACCTCGTTACGCCATCCGCCATGTTCATGATCGATCAGCGTGCTGGCGATGTAGTCCCAGACCTTTCGATACCAGGTTTCGTAGGCCGGGCTGCCGGTGCGCTTGAGCAGGTTGACGGCTGCGGTCACGGTTTCTGCCTGCACCCAGTGCGCGCGTACCGTGACAACCGGTTTGTGGTCCCAGTCGATCGTATAGATCATGCCCGGTTCGCCATCGGGCGCCCAGCCATAGCGCAGGGCTGAGTCGAGCAGGGCGCGTGCGTCGTGGAGCATCCACCCAGGTGCAACGCCTTCGCGGCGTAGAAGAGCGGCCTCGACCTTGAGGGTAAGATGGGCCCATTCCGCAAAATGGCCGGGCGTCATGCCATAGGGGCGCAGCGGATCGGTGGGCTTGTCCTTGTTGTAGTCGCGCATGAGCGTCCAGGCACGATCGAAATGCTCAGGCATGCAGTAGTCGTGATTGCCTGCAATCTCGTGGACGAAGCGATGGACGATACGATGGGCACGATCGAGCCATTTCTCGTCTCCGGTAATATCGGCGAGGGCGAGACAGGCTTCGGTCGAATGCATGTTCGCGTTCGCGCCCCGGTAATTTTCTTCGTCGCTCCAGTCTGCCGCAAAGCTCTCGCACATGACGCCTTCGTCCTCGGACCAGTAACGGGTCTCCAGAACGTCGGTGGCGAGAGAAAGCAGTTTTTCACCGCCCTCGACGCCAAGCAGTGTGGCTGAAGAGCCGGCAAGGGCGACGAAGGCGTGCAGATATGCCTGTTTGCGATGATCGCGTGCCGAGGGGGATTCGTACCAGCCGCCATGCTCCTTGTCGTGAAGGGGGCCAAGCAGGGCTTTGACACCATGACGCACCAGAGGCAGGCAGCCTGGAATGCCCTGAAGCGCCGCCATGGAGAACGTGTGAACCATGCGTGCTGTGAGGATACCATCCGGCTCCGCCCCTTCAGGCAGGCGACCGTCGCGTCCGAGTGCTCCGAATCCGCCCTCCATACGCGAAGCCATGGCAAAACGAAGCAGGCGACGCCCCTCGGCAGCCAGCCAAAGACGATGTGCGGAGCGACGCACCCAGCTTGTTTCAGGGAGGAGCATAGGGGAGAGCAGATCGGTCATTGGTCGGGTTCCGTTCGTGGCCGGTCATCGGCCGATTATCGAGATCACCCGGTCAACACGCTTCGCAGCGGTATGAGTTGCGCGCCATCTCCACTCAGGCGCTGAGGCAATGTTTCGTCATCGTGCCGCTTCCCGGTTCGGCAGGGTGCCCTGAGCCGCTTGCAGCTGCTGCGCGGGCAAATTCATGGGCGAGCCTTTCCGACGGCGTGTCACAAGAATTCACTATGGTTCAGGGAGTGACGACCTTATGAGGGGCGTGCGCCGCGTGCAGAGCGGCTGGACATTCTAAGCAGGAAGACAAGAACAGACATGGCGCCGTCGAGAACATCAAAGAGCGTCTCTGCCGATTTGCAGGGGTTCGGTAAGTTGCCCGTTGCCGTTGCGCGCAACAAGGGTTTATGGCCAAAACCGCTCTATCAGCATGTGCTTGTGGCTTGTGCCCGATGGGAGGCCGACAGCGTTGCCGAGTGGCTGACCTATCATCGTTCCATCGGTTTCGATCACGTCTACCTCTACTGCAACGATGACGATCCTTCAGCGCTTTATGAAGCGGTGATGCCCTTCCTGCAGGGCGACAAGCCTTTCGTGACGTTCCATCACTACCGTTATGTCGGTCAGCAGCTTCAGATGTACCGTCATTTCCTGCGCCATTACGTGCATGAAACACGCTGGTTGATGTTCCTCGATCTGGATGAGTATGTCTGCCTTCCTGGCAGCAACGATATCCGTAGCGTCAGTGCCCGCTTCGGCGCCGATCACGACGCGATCTATCTCAACTGGTGCGGTTATGGGCATGGCGGGCATCATGAACGCCCTTCGAACGGCGTGCTGCGTAACTACCGGTTCCGTGAAAGCGGCGCATCGCCGTTCACCAAGATCCTGGCGAAAGCCGGTGCCGTTTCCTATCGTGCGTCATCCGAAAACCCGCACATCGCTATTCAGCACGACCTGTTCGGACTGGGCGTGCCGCTCAGGGCCTGTAACATGCTCGGTGAATCGATGGAGGGGTATTACGAGAATTTCCCCGATCACGCCTGGGCGTTTCTGAACGCTGAAGATCGTCGGGAAAGGCTCGTCAAGGCAGGGTATATCGCTCATTTCAATATCCGCTCGGAACAGGATTTTGCCCGTCGTCAGGCGCGTGGGTGCGAGGGTGATTTTGCTGCCCAGAGTCACTGGGCCCATAAAACGGCCGAAGAGCGTGCAGCCTATCATGCCGATACGAACGCCGTCGAAGACCGCTATCTCAGCAATTACTGGAATACGCTGATCCGCAAAAGCTGGGATTCCACCCTTGTCCCGGGCTCCCGCTGGCCGATTCTCTCTGCGGGCAAGCGCGCCACGCAGATCTCGACGGTTCATGAGGGCTCACGTGACGACGATGCCTGTCGCGCCGTGTCGGGGCATCTGTCCGGGCGTCCTCAGCATCATACAGCTCTTGAGGACAATCCCTGGTGGATGGTCGACCTGGGGGCGTTGAGCCATATCCATGAGATCATGATTTTCAATCGTCTCGATGGAGCCCTGGAGCGTCTGTCGAGTTTTGTTGTCGACGTTTCTCATGACCGTTTCTTCTGGACTAAAATCATCGACAGGCAGAATGGGCCCATATTCGGCGGTCTCGATGGCACGCCGTTCACATGGCGTAGCGAAGAAGGTGTGCTGGGGCGCTTTGTGCGTATCACTATTCCCGGCACACAGGTCTATCTGCAGACAGATCAGATCGAAATCTTCGGGCGGGCTTTCTCCCTTGATGAATTCGAGAAAAAGAACGGACGTATTCCAGCAACCGCCTGAACGCGGCCTGCTGCCCGCAAACCCGTATGGGAATACCGGGCAGCTGAAACAAACTGCAATTTAGTCAACCTCCGGTCTTGGCAAAGACCGGTGGGTACCTATGTACAAGTAAGGCGAGGCGAAAACTGCCGTATCGGGGTTATCGCCGGCGCAACTGGCCGCCTTGTCGGGGCATAGGAGCATGACTGAATTATGAATATTGAGAAATTCACCGAACGTAGCCGCGGTTTTCTTCAGGCTGCATCGACGATTGCACTGCGCGACTATCACCAGCAACTGACGCCGGAGCATCTGCTCAAGGCGCTGCTCGACGATCCCGAGGGGGCTGCTTCAGGCCTCATCCGTGCTGCCGGTGGCAATCCAGACGTTGTACGCAAGGCCAACGATGCAGCCCTTGCACGCATTCCCAAAGTACAGGGCGGTGGCGCAGGCCAGCCGCAGGCAACGCCCGATCTGGTGCGTGTTCTCGATAGTGCAGACCAGGATGCCCAGCGTGCAGGCGACAGCTTCGTTGCTCAGGACCGGCTTCTGGTTGCCCTTGCTGCAAGCAAGAGTGGCGCAGGTCAGGCACTGACCGAAGGCAAGGCCGATGCCAAAGCACTCGAACGGGCCGTAGCGGATCTGCGCAAGGGCCGTGTTGTCGATAGCGCCAACGCAGAGGCTGGCTTTGACGCGCTCAAGAAATATGCGCGCGATGTGACGGCAGTGGCCCTTTCCGGCAAGCTCGATCCGGTGATCGGTCGTGACGAGGAAATCCGTCGTACGATCCAGGTCCTTGCGCGTCGTACCAAGAACAATCCGGTTCTGATCGGTGAGCCCGGTGTGGGCAAGACGGCAATTGTCGAAGGGCTTGCGCTGCGTATCGTCAATGGCGATGTCCCCGAGGCGCTGCGCAACAAGAAGCTGCTTTCGCTCGACATGGGCGCGCTTGTGGCCGGCGCGAAATATCGTGGTGAGTTCGAAGAGCGCCTCAAGGCGGTTCTGAAGGAAATCGAGAGCGCAGAAGGGCAGGTCATCCTGTTCATCGACGAGATGCATACGCTCGTCGGGGCAGGACGTTCGGACGGCGCAATGGATGCCTCCAATCTGATCAAGCCCGAACTGGCGCGCGGCGTGCTGCACTGTATCGGTGCCACCACGCTCGATGAGTACCGCAAATATATTGAAAAGGACGCGGCACTCGCCCGTCGTTTCCAGCCCGTATTCGTGGGTGAGCCCTCAGTGGTCGATACGATCTCGATCCTGCGCGGGATCAAGGAGAAATACGAGCTGCATCACGGTGTGCGCATCACCGACGGTGCTCTGGTTGCCGCAGCGACGCTCTCCAACCGCTACATCACCGACCGTTTCCTGCCTGACAAGGCGATCGATCTGGTGGACGAGGCGGCGAGCCGCCTGCGTATGCAGATCGACAGCAAGCCTGAAGCACTGGACGAGCTCGACCGCCGTATCATCCAGCTCCGCATCGAGCGCGAAGCAATCCGCAAGGAAGACGACAGTGCCAGCCGCGAGCGTCTGGAGAAGCTTGAAGCCGAACTGGCCAGCCTGCAGGAGCAGTCGGACATGATGAGTGCTGCCTGGCATGCGGAAAAGGATCGCGTCAATGCGGTGCAGAAGCTCAAGGAGCAGCTGGACCAGGCACGTTCGGAAATCGAGATCGCTCAGCGTAAAGGCGATTTGGGCAAGGCTTCCGAGCTTATGTATGCGACGATCCCGGGGCTGGAGCAGCAGATCGAGACGGCTCAGCAGGTCGAGCAGCAGGACGCCGCTCAGGCAGGCCTGTTCAGCGAGGCCGTGACCGATCAGGGCATTGCTTCCGTCGTGTCGCGCTGGACCGGTGTGCCGGTCGATCGCATGCTCGAAGGTGAGCGCGCCAAGCTCATGCGGATGGAAGACGAGTTGCGCGAGCGCGTGGTCGGTCAGGAGCCCGCACTCAAGGCCGTGTCGAACGCCGTACGACGTGCGCGCGCCGGGTTGCAGGATCCCAATCGCCCTATCGGTTCGTTCCTGTTCCTCGGCCCGACCGGTGTGGGCAAGACCGAGCTTGCCAAGGCGCTGGCTCAGTTCCTGTTCGATGACGACCGTGCCATGCTGCGTATCGACATGAGCGAGTTCATGGAGAAACACGCGGTTGCCCGTCTTATCGGCGCGCCTCCGGGCTATGTCGGTTACGAGGAAGGCGGTGTGCTGACCGAGGCCGTGCGTCGCAGGCCCTATCAGGTGATCCTGTTCGACGAAGTCGAAAAGGCGCATGAGGATGTGTTCAACATCCTGCTTCAGGTGCTCGATGACGGCCGACTGACAGACGGTCAGGGACGTGTGGTGGATTTCCGCAACACGATCATTATCCTGACGTCCAATCTCGGTTCGGAAGTTCTGGCCAACCAGCCGGATGGCGAAAGCACAGAGCAGGTACATGCTCAGGTGATGGCGGTTGTCCGGGCGCATTTCCGCCCTGAGTTCCTCAACCGTCTGGATGAGATCGTTCTGTTCTCGCGTCTCCAGCGTGCCGACATGAACCGTATCGTGGCGATCCAGCTCAAGCGTCTGCGCGATCTTCTGGCAGAACGTAATGTCACGCTCGATCTGGATAAGGCAGCAGATGACTGGCTCGCCGAGGCGGGTTACGATCCGGTCTACGGTGCGCGTCCGCTCAAACGCGTGATCCAGCGCAGCCTGCAGAATACGCTGGCTGGCATGTTGCTCGACGGCACGATTTTCGATGGCGATACGGTTCACGTTTCCGCCAACGACAAGGGGCTTTTGATCAACGGCAAGCAGGGTGACACTGACTGATCCGACCTCTGCTCAAGCAGGGCGGCAGGGTCTCGAACGGCCCTGCCGCCAGTTCATGAAAAAGGGTGCGCTGCCATAGGGCCGCGCACCCTTTTTTCGTTTTTCCTGTTTCTGTCAGATTTGTTAACGGCCGGTAGGACTGGGGAGCAGTTGCGGATGTGCTTACCCGGGCATGCCTGTTCCGCCGGTAATGCCGTAGATCTGCCCTGTGATGTAACTCGCTTCGGTCGATGCAAGAGTGACATAGACAGGCGCGATTTCGACCGGTTGTCCGGGGCGGTTCATCGGAACCGTCGTGCCGAATTTCTCCACCGCCGACATTGGCTGACCACCACAGACCTGAAGCGGCGTCCAGAATGGCCCCGGTGCTACGGCGTTCACGCGTATTCCCTTGGGCAGAAGCTGCTTGGCAAGGGATTTCGTCAGGTTGGCGATCCCGGCCTTGGTGAGACTGTAATCGACGATGATTTCCGACGGGTTATAGGCGTTTGAGGAGGCCGTATTCACGATGGCGCTACCTGGCGGCATGTGCGGGATAGCGGCCTTGATGATCCAGAACAGGGCGTAGAGATTGGTCTTGAGCGTCCAGTCGAACTCATCTGTGCTCAGATCGAGAATGCTCTCATGGTAATGCTGGCGACCGGCACAGTTGACCAGCGTATCGAGACCGCCCAGCTGTGCGACTGCGTCCGATACGAGCTTCTGGCAGAAGGCTTCGGTCCGGATATCGCCGGGCAGGGCGACCGCCTTTCGTCCCGCCTTGCGGATAAGGGCGATAACCTCCTTCGCGTCCTCTTCCTCCTGCGGGAGGTAGTTGATCGCAACATCTGCGCCTTCACGAGCATAGGCAATGGCGACGGCGCGCCCCAGCCCTGAATCGCCACCTGTGATCAGAACATGACGCCCTGACATACGCCCCGATCCCTTGTAGCTCGTTTCGCCGCAATCGGGCCGGGGATGCATGCGTGACTGCAGGCCGGGCCATTCCTGTGGCTGGGATGCGAAAGGGGCGTGGGGGTAGAGTTTCTGAGGATCGGACAGGGGAGCCGCGCCCTTGTCCTGTGTCTGAGCCTGTGCGCGTCCCGATGCGGCGACCATTCCCGCAAGACCGAGCGTCGCCCCCTGCATCATGCCGCGACGGCTCGTGCCTTCGGCATTGGCGGGCGGTGTCCTAGGGGCTTTGTCTGCGGTATCGGTCATGGAAGCGTCTCCTGTCAGCATGAATGCAGAACGTGCCGGGGCCCCGACACGTAATGAGAAGCGCCAAGAGCGCCCAGGGTTGCCATAAACCGCGTTGACGCAAACCGGGCTGCCTTGCGTACGCGGTGGCAGCGGGCTGGGCATGGATGCGCCCGTGACCTATTGCCCTAGCGGTGACCGGGCAGAGGCGTTATATTGATCGCTTGTTGCGAGTAGGAGCGTCACGCCAGCATGTCCGAACAGATCCGTCCGACCGAGTTGCCTGAGAACCTCGATGACGAAGCCGATTATGGCGCCTCTTCCATCTCGGTTCTCAAGGGGCTCGATGCGGTACGCAAACGCCCCGGCATGTATATTGGCGACACGGATGACGGCTCGGGCCTTCATCACATGGTGTTTGAGATCATCGACAATGCCGTGGATGAAGCGCAGGCCGGTCATGCGACGCAATGCGTGCTTACCATGAATGGTGACGGCTCGATCAGCGTACGCGATAACGGCCGCGGCATCCCGACCGACATGCATGAGGAAGAAGGGGTGAGTGCGGCCGAGGTCGTGCTGACCAAGCTTCACGCCGGCGGCAAGTTCAATCAGAATTCCTACAAGGTCTCCGGCGGTCTGCATGGCGTGGGCGCTGCCGTTGTCAATGCGCTTTCGGAATGGATGGAAGTCCGTATCTGGCGTAATGGACTTGAGCACTTCATCCGCTTTCAGCATGGCGAGCGCGATGAAGCGCTTGTGGTCGTAGGGCCGAGCGATGAACCGCGCGGTACGCTCGTTACGTTCAAGCCGAGCAAGCAGACATTCACCAAGGTCGATTTCGAGTTCGTCATTCTCGAGCGCCGTATGCGTGAGCTGGCATTCCTCAATTCCGGACTGGAAATCATCCTGCGCGATGAACGCCATGCCGAGAAGAAGGAAGTGGTGTTCTGCTATGAGGGCGGTCTGAGTGCGTTCGTGGATTATCTCGACGCGAGCAAGACCTCGATCGTGACACCGCCTATCGTGGGCTCCATCGATCATGAAGAAAGCGGCATCAAGGTTGAGTTCGCGCTGACCTGGAATGACAGCTTTCATGAGACGATGCTGTGTTTCACCAATAATATTCCCCAGCGCGATGGCGGTACGCATCTGGCCGGCTTCAGGCAGGCTCTAACACGCGTTGTGGGTAAATATGCCGATACGGGTTCTTCGAAGAATTCCGCCTCACTGACAGGTGAGGACATGCGTGAAGGCATGACGGCTGTTCTCTCGGTCAAGGTGCCCGACCCCAAGTTCTCGTCCCAGACCAAGGACAAACTGGTCTCTTCCGAGGTGCAGCCCGTTGTGCATGTCACGGCGGCCGATGCGATCGGGCACTGGTTCGAGACCCATCCCCGCGAAGCCAAGGCCGTGATCGCCAAGGTGAACGAGGCCGCCGCTGCGCGCGATGCTGCACGCCGTGCACGCGAGCTGACGCGACGCAAGGGCGTGCTGGACGTATCCTCTCTGCCCGGCAAGCTGGCGGATTGTCAGGAACGCGACGCGAGCAAGGCTGAACTGTTTATCGTTGAGGGTGACTCGGCAGGTGGTACAGCCAAGCAGGGGCGCGACCGTCGTTTTCAGGCCATTCTCCCACTCAAGGGGAAGATCCTGAACGTCGAACGCGCACGTTTCGACCGTATGCTCGGGTCGGCTGAAGTCGGTACGCTTATCACGGCGCTCGGAACCGGTATCGGGCGCGGCGAGGTTGAGCAGGGTGGGTTCTCCATCGACAAGCTGCGTTACCACAAGATCGTCATCATGACGGACGCCGACGTTGACGGTTCTCATATCCGCACGCTCCTTCTGACCTTCTTCTTCCGTCAGATGCCGGAGTTGATCGAGAAGGGTTATCTCTACATCGCCCAGCCACCGCTCTATCGCGCCAAGCGTGGCAATGAAGAGCGTTATCTGAAGGACGATGCGGCACTGGAGCAGTATCTGCTCGACAAGGCCCTTGCCAATGCGAGCATGACGCTAGGCAGCGGCGAAGTGCTGACCGGCGATACGCTCATGGAGCGGGTCAGGGCCATGGGACAGGTCGCCAAAATGCTCACGTCGCTTTCAGGTAAAGTCCCCGTATGGGTGCTGGAGCAGGCCTATGTCGCCAAGGCGCTTTCTTTGGGGCATGACGAGGCGCAGGAGCGGGCACCTGTGCTTCAGGCCCGTCTGGATGCGGCGTCGCCTGTCAATGAGCGTGGCTGGATGGTTGCCCCGACGGAAGAGGGCGGTCTGCGTCTGGCACGCAGTGTTCGTGGCGTGGGTGAGGTCTACACGCTGGATGCAGCACTTCTGAAATCTGCCGAAGCGCGCTGGCTGGCCGGTGAGGGCAGTCGTGTCGCCGATTATTTCGAAGGCGCGGCGAAGCTCTCGCTCGATGCGCAGGGTGTCGATCTTTCGGGGCCGGCGATGGTGTTCGACCGTGTCCTTCAGCAGGGCCGCAAGGGGCTGGCGATCAATCGCTTCAAAGGCCTAGGCGAAATGAACAACGAGCAGCTCTGGGATACAACGCTCGACCCTGCCACGCGTATCCTTCTCCAAGTCAAGGTTGGAGATGTGGAAGATGCGGGTCAGGTATTCTCGACGCTTATGGGAGACGTGGTCGAACCGCGTCGCGACTTTATCGTCGGGAATGCTCAGAAGGTCGCCAATCTTGACGTTTAAGGGGCTGGTCGGTGGCGGTCTGACCGTTGTCCTGATGCTAGGTCTGCCCGCGCAGACCATGGCTGCGGATATCGGCGACGGAACGAAACCGGCTGCGGCAGCGAATAGCGGGCAGACCACCGCGATCTACCGCGTGTATAATCACGGACTGCATGTTGTGGATGCGACGGCTGATTATACATTGAGCGATCTCGGCTACGGTATACGCACGACGCTGCATGCCGGTGGCTTCATGAGTCTGTTTCTGCGCATGGACATCCAGAGCATGGCGCAGGGACGTTTCGACCATGACTGGGTGCAGCCGCTCGACTATGAGAGCAACGGCTATTCACGCGGCAAACACAGGAGTGTCGTCCTGCATTATGCAGACGATGCGCCTCATATCGTAACGCTCGATCCCAAGGAGAGCGATCGCGAGGCAGTGCCGCAATCCGATCTGTCTCATGCCATGGATACGTTGAGCGCTATGGCGCTCCTTCTGGAAAATGTGCGTCATACCGGCAAATGTGACGGCAAGGCGCAGGTTTTCGATGGTCTTCGCCTGAGCGCAATGACCTCGCAAGGGCCTTTCAAGGGTAACGTGCCCGACAGCTTCGGACAGAAATTCAAAGGTCCTGCTTTGCGCTGCGATTTTGTAGGGCAGCAGGAGGCCGGGTTTATCAAGGACTCCTCGCATCTTGCGGCAATGAAAGCGCCGCATCCCGGTTCAGCCTGGTTTCAGGATATTCCGGGCGTTGGGCTGACCGCAGTGCGTGTCGAATTCGAGCATCCCAAGCTCGGTGAGATGACGGCCGTTCTCGACCGCACACCGGTCGTTCAGCCCTGAAACGGGCTGAACACTGAAGCAGGAAGACATTACCGCCAGCAGGATGGACCTTGCCGGGGTGTGTTCTCAGGCTTCCGCTTCCTATCGCGGCCGTGAGAGATCGTAGATCAGACGTGGCAGCTCCGCGACGGACCCGGCAATGGCGCTAGCATGAGCGCTCATGCTGCGGTCTCCATAGCCCCAGCTGGCGAACAGTGAAGGCATGGGGACGCCGGAGGCCGCCTGTATGTCGTTGCGATGATCGCCGATCATGATGCCACGCATCGGCTCCGCACCGATCAGTCGCATTGTCTTGCGTATATGGTCCGGATCGGGCTTGCGCACGGGGAAGCTGTCTCCCCCGCCGATTGCATCGATCAGGGGAGACAGGCCGAGTTTTTCGATTATGGCCTGTGCTGCCTTAAGCGGCTTGTTGGTGCAGATGACACAGGAAATTCCGCGTTTGTGTAGCAGCGTCAGCGTGGCTTCCACATCGGGAAAGGGGCGTGTCTTTTCGGTCGCCCGTGGTTCGTAGATGTCGAGGAAGCGTCTCGTCGCTTCGTCCCGGTCGATACTGTCTTTGTCACCCCCGGAAATCAGGAGCCGGTCGACCAGTTTGCGGGCGCCGTCGCCGATCATGGAGCGTATGGCTGCCTCATCCGGCTGTGGCAGACCGTAGGTTTCCAGCAGGGCGATGCCGCTTTCCGCCAGATCGGGCAGGCTGTCGATCAGGGTGCCGTCCAGGTCGAAAACGGCTGTCTCGATTTCGGTACTCACGCGCGATTTCTCCCGTTAGATGCAAAGCTGCAATAAACAGCAATCCGAAGTGACGGGGCAGGTGTTTGACAGAGCTCCGCCGCGTTGGCTACGCCACGTAATGATATGACATCACTTTCCTTTTCCGACGGCCAGCCCGTCAGCCATCACAAACCGACGACTGCCGTCATCCTTGCCGCTGGACTGGGAACACGCATGCGTTCCGCCTTGCCCAAAGCGCTTCATACGCTCGGCGGAAGGCCGATGATCGCGCATCTTATCGAGACCGCGCGTACCGTGTTCGACCGAATCGTGGTTGTCGTCGGCCCGGATATGGCGGCGCTCGAAAAGGCGGCATTGCCCTGGCCCTGTGTGGTGCAGGAAGAGCGTCTGGGGACGGGTCATGCGGCCCGCATGGCTGAAGAGCTGTACGGTGAGGGCGATGTTGCCATCCTGTACGCTGACAATCCGCTCATTACCGCAGAGACGATGCGCGCTCTTCTTGCGGCGCGTCGTGAACCGGATACACGGCTTGCCCTTCTTGCGATGCGTCCGGCCGATCCGGGTCGCTACGGCCGTGTCGTGACAGAAAACGGACAGGTGCGCGAGATCGTTGAGTGGAAGGATGCCACCGAAGCCCAGCGCGCAATTACGCTGTGCAATGCAGGTGTTCTCTGTGCTGCCGCGGAAGATCTGCGTCGCTGGCTTGGCGAGGTGCGTAACAGCAATGCGCAAGGCGAGTACTACCTGACCGATGTCGTGGCTTTTGCCGCGCAGGAGGGAGGCGTGCAGTACGTTGAAGCCCCGGCAGAGGAGCTGGCCGGGATCAACTCGCGCGCTGAGCTGGCCTGCGCCGAGGCCGCCCTGCAAAAGCGCCTCCGCCTGGCGGCTCTGGAGGGGGGCGTTACCCTGGTGGCGCCCGAAACCGTGTTTTTCAGTGCCGATACGGTAATCGAGCCCGATGTCGTGGTCGAGCCCAATGTCGTGTTCGGCCCCGGCGTTACGGTCAGGACGGGGGCCCGTATACGCGCTTTCAGCCATCTCGAAGGCTGTGTCGTGGGTGAGGAGGCTCTGATCGGTCCTTATGCAAGACTGCGCCCGGGCACTGTATGCGGCAAGGCATCTCATGTCGGTAATTTCGTCGAACTCAAGGCGACGGATCTTGGAGAAGGGGCCAAGGCCAACCATCTATCCTATCTTGGCGATGCGCGTATCGGCGCACGAACCAATGTCGGCGCGGGAACCATTACCTGCAATTACGACGGTTTTTTCAAGCATCGCACGAATATCGGCAACGATGTGTTTGTCGGCTCGGATTCAATTCTGGTGGCGCCGATCTCGATCGGTGACGGCGCCTTGCTGGCCGCGGGCAGTGTGGTGACCGAGAACGTGGAGGCCGGCGCTCTGGCGCTGGGCCGATCAAGACAGATAAACAAGCCGGCGCGCGGAAAAGCCATTTCTGACGCGCTGCGTGCTAAAAAGGAGAATGGCTGATGTGCGGCATCTGTGGCGTAGTCGGTCATCGGAACGCGACACCCCTGGTTGTCGAGGCGCTACGCCGTCTCGAATATCGCGGTTATGATTCTGCTGGCATTGCCAGCCTTGTCGATGGGCGTATCTCGCGCCGTCGCGCCGCTGGCAAGCTCGACAACCTTCAGGCTGTGCTCGATACGCAGCCTCTCGAAGGCATGACGGCAATCGGTCATACACGCTGGGCGACGCATGGTCTGCCGAATGAGGCTAATGCTCATCCTCACGCGACCGATCGCGTGGCGATCGTGCATAACGGCATTATCGAGAATTATGAGGAGCTGAAGGCCGAGATGATGGCGGTCGGCCGTCATTTCTCATCGGATACCGACACGGAATGTGTGGCTCAGCTGGTCGATTTCTATCTCGATCAGGGTCTGTCACCGCGCGAGGCGGCCAGCCGTACGTTGAGCCGGTTACAGGGTGCCTATGCGCTTGCCATGATCTTTGCAGGTCATGAAGGGTTGATGATCGGTGCGCGTCATGGGGCGCCGCTGGCTGTCGGTTTTGGCGAGGGGGAAATGTTCCTCGGCTCAGACAGCCTTGCTCTTGCCCCGCTTGCACGCAAGATCGCTTATCTGGACGATGGTGACTGGTGCGTCCTGCAGCCCGACCAGGTCGAGTTCTTCGACGCGGCCAACCAGCGTGTGCAGCGCCCTGTGCAGACAATCGCCCTGATCGCCGGGACGGTCGGCAAGGATGGCTATCGCCATTACATGGAGAAGGAACTCCACGAACATCCGGTTGTCATCGGTCAGACACTTCAGCGCATGATCGATCCGGTCACGCGTGCAATTGCTCTTCCTGCTTTTCCGTTCGAGATGGCCGACCTCCCGCGTGCGGTGATTACGGCCTGCGGTTCGGCTTTTTATGCAGGTCTGGTCGCGCGTTACTGGCTCGAGGCTGAGGCGCGCCTGCCGGTCGATATCGACGTGGCATCCGAGCTGCGCTATCGCAATCCGCCGCTCACCCCGCTTGGCATGGCTCTCATGATTTCCCAGTCGGGTGAGACGGCCGACACGCTGGCCGCCCTGCGCAGCCTGCGCGAGCGTGAGCAGTATATCGTGTCCATTCTCAACGTTGAGGGGAGCACGATGGGGCGTGAGAGCGATGTGGTGCTCGGTATGGTGGCCGGTCCTGAGATCTCGGTTGCCAGCACCAAGGCTTTCACAGCCCAGCTTTCCGTACTCGCTGTGCTGACCATTGCTGTTGCGCGTGCGCGCGGCACCATGTCGGCCAAGCGCGAGGGCGATCTGCTTGCCCATTTGCTCGACCTGCCATCCAGAGCGTCAGAGGTTTTCTCGCGGGCCAGCGATATTCAGGCCATGGCGGCTGCGGTGGCAGAAGCGCGTGATGTGCTCTATCTGGGCCGCGGGATCTGTTATCCTGTGGCGCTCGAAGGGGCGCTCAAGCTCAAGGAAATCTCCTATATCCATGCCGAGGCCTACGCGGCAGGAGAAATGAAGCATGGGCCGATTTCCCTGATCGACAAGGATGTGCCGATTGTCGTGATCGCGCCCTCGACCATCCTGTTCGACAAGACGCTTTCCAACATCCAGGAAGCCAAGGCACGCGGTGGGCGTATCATGGCGTTTACGGATGAGAAGGGCGCCGAGCGCCTGAGCGGTATCGCGGAGCATATGGTGATCCTGCCCAGCGTCGATCCGTTCGTCGCGCCGATCCTCTATACGATTCCGGTTCAGATGCTTGCTTACGAGGTGGCGCTGCGTCGCGGTACGGATGTGGATCAACCGCGCAACCTCGCCAAATCGGTTACTGTGGAGTAGGCTCCCGCCCGAAACAGCGAGGAGCGGTAGGATGGCTGGACCGGAGCCGACGATACTCATTCAGGGCGCAGGCGTTGCCGGTCTGGTAACCGCTGTCACCCTTGCCGAGCGCGGCGCGCATGTGACCCTACATGAAGCCGGCCCGCGTATCGGTAGCGGGGCGTCGTGGTTTGCCGGGGGGATGCTCGCCCCATGGTGCGAGGCTGAATCCGCTCCCGAGGAAGTGACGCAAGACTCGCTTCAGTCTCTGAGCTGGTGGTCGGACCATGTTCCCTCGGTGTTGCGTCACGGCAGTCTTGTCGTGGCCCCTGCGCGCGATCAGGTCGAGCTGGCGCGTTTCGGGCGGCGCACCAGCCATTTCGAGACTATCGATCCAGCACGTATCGCCGAACTCGAACCTGATCTGGCGGGACGGTTCGACCGGGCCTTGTTTTTTGCCGATGAGGGGCATGTCGATCCGCGGATTGCCCTTTCGCGCCTGAAAGAGCGTCTGCTCATGCTGGGCGGTCATATACGCCTCGATACAACGGTGATCGACGGTCAGTTCGATTGGGTCGTGGATTGCACCGGTATCGCTGCGCGTGAGACCGAGCCCGGCCTGCGCGGCGTTCGTGGTGAGATGATCCTCGTCCGTTGTCCTGAGGTCACGCTTCATCGCCCTGTGCGTATGCTTCATCCGCGCATCCCCATTTATATCGTGCCGCGCGACAACAAGATTTTCATGGCCGGGGCGACGATGGTGGAAAGCGATGACGGGCGCGAGATCACCGTTCGCGCCATGAG
This sequence comes from Asaia lannensis NBRC 102526, assembly GCF_024054035.1. Classification (GTDB taxonomy): domain Bacteria; phylum Pseudomonadota; class Alphaproteobacteria; order Acetobacterales; family Acetobacteraceae; genus Asaia; species Asaia lannensis. The sequence continues at coordinate 25,559 of NZ_JAMXQU010000003.1, read as the reverse complement.
CGAATTGCTCAACGCGCTTTACACGCTTCATCCCGCTTTTGCCGAAGCCGAGATTATAGAGGCGAATGCAGGCATTCGACCCTCTTACTCCGATAACGTCCCGCGCGTTCACAGGGAAGGAAACAGGATTTCCGTAAACGGCATGTACCGCCACGGATTTCTGCTTTCGCCCGCCCGGGCGGCCGAGGTTGCCGATATCGTGTTTGCCGGACAGGGCTGAGCGAACAGACGCATGTCCGCCCATCCTGGGGCAGGACATTGCGTGCCAGGCTTTCCGTCGTGATCGTATGTCGGTTCGGCGGGCATTTTGCCCAGAGAGTTTCGACGGTTCCGTTCAGATCTGACTTTTCAGGAGACTCACCATGATGATTCGGGTGAATGACGAGACGAAAACCATAACCAGCACCATGCTGGCCGATGCGCTGATCGAACTCGGGTACGGCGATACAAAGGTGGCCACGGCCATTGACGGATTGTTCGTGCCGCGCTCAGCCAGAGGGTCCTGTGCTCTCGAAGAAGGGTGCCGGCTTGAAATCCTTGCGCCGATGCAGGGAGGCTGAGCAATGCGCGCTTATGGAACGGAGCTCCGATCGCCGCTTATGCTCGGCACGGCCCTTTACGACAGTCCGGCGATACTCGCTGAGTCTGTGCGTGCTGCGCAGCCCGGAGCCGTTACGGTATCGCTGCGTCGTGAATCTGCAGGTTTGCAGGCCGGTCAGGCGTTCTGGGAACTCGTTCGCAGCCTGAATGTACCCGTTTTGCCCAACACGGCAGGGTGTCACACGGTCAGAGAAGCCGTGACGACCGCGCAGATGGCGCGTGAGGTTTTCGATACGGACTGGATCAAGCTGGAAGTGATCGGTCAGGGCGACCTGCTGCAACCCGACGTGTTCGCCCTTGTCGAGGCTGCGCGTATTCTGACCGAGGAAGGCTTCAAGGTGTTTCCCTACACGACGGAAGATCTTGTGGTGGCGGAGCGTCTGCTGCGCGCGGGCTGCGAACTTCTCATGCCCTGGGGCGCGCCGATAGGATCGGGCAGGGGGCTTAACAATCCTTTCGGGTTGCGTGCCCTGCGCGCCCATTTTCCGGAAATTCCCATGGTGATCGATGCCGGGATCGGGCGTCCCTCTCATGCCGTCATGGCCTTCGAGCTTGGGTACGATGCCATTCTTATCAATACGGCCGTTGCGAAAGCAGGCGATCCCGTTGTCATGGCGGAGGCATTCCGGCTGGCCTGCGAGGTCGGGCAGATGTCGAAAACAGCCGATCCCATGGATGAGCGCGATATGGCCGTTCCCTCGACACCGACACTGGGCAAGGCGAGCTTCTGATCATGACTGCACGACTACCTTCACCGATCTATCCCGTTGTCGATCATCCGCGTTGGGTTGAGCGCCTTGGCGCTGCGGGTGCCCGCTTCATCCAGCTGCGACTCAAAAATCTCGATCCGGAGACGCTTCGTGCCCAGGTGATCGAAGGGCAGGAGGCCGCCACGCGCCATAACGTGCGCCTTGTTCTGAACGATTACTGGCAGCTCGCGATAGAGCTCGGGATCGATTACATCCATATTGGGCAGGAAGATCTCGACACTGCCGATCTTGATCAGATCAGGGCAGCACGCGTTGCCTTTGGCATTTCGACCCACTCGCATGAAGAGCTCGAACGCGCACTCTCGGTCGAGCCGGATTACGTAGCGCTCGGCCCCATATGGGAAACGAAGCTCAAAAAAATGATCTGGGGGCCGCAGGGCGTCGCGAAGCTGCGCGAATGGCGTGAGCTGATCGGTCCCTCAATGCCGCTGGTCGCTATCGGCGGTATTACGCTCGCGCGGGCACCCTCTTGCATCGAAGCCGGTGCGGACAGCGTAGCAGCCGTTTCCGATTTCATTGCCTCTTCCGATCCGGAAGGGCAGGTCGCAGCATGGTTGCGCGCCTGCGCCCTGTGACATCTCGTGTCGTTCGCTCGACGCACCACGAAATGAAGTAATATTTCATTCAGAATACCGGAGGCGGCCTCGCGGAGACGTGAAGCTTCGCGTATAGACTACAAGGAATGCAGACAATGAGGGAGAACAAGCACCCATGATGGTGACGGGACTGGCTGCCGTTATTCTGGCGTTGGCACTTCTGATGGTTCTCATCAGTGCTGTGCAGCCTCTGGCCCGACGACTTGAAGTCTCGGAAACGGTACTGCTTGCGCTGGCCGGGATCGGGATCGGTGCCGCCGCTGATCTGCTTCTGCGCTCATCACTGACCGAGATTTTCGATGGGGCGGCGGAAACGCTGCTCTATTTTCCGGTCAATAGTGAAGCCTTTCTCCTCATTTTTCTGCCTATTCTGGTTTTTCAGGGCGCGCTCGCAATCGATGTGCGTCGCCTTGCGCATGAGACAGCCACAGTTCTGCTTCTCGCCGTCGTTGCCGTACTGGTCTCAACGCTGACGATCGGTGGTGCGCTTTATCCTTTCGCCGGGCAGAGCATGGTGGTCTGTCTGTTGCTCGGGTCCATCGTTGCCACGACCGATCCCTCTGCAGTGGCTGGAATTTTCCGTGAAATCGGTGCGGCATCGCGTCTGACGCGTCTGGTCGAAGGTGAGGCCCTGCTGAACGACGCCGCAGCCATTGCGATTTTCTCGATCCTGCTCGCTTCTGTCACGTCGCACCGTCACATCGAGCTCGGTGAGACAGTTATAGACTTCTTTGCCTCGTTCGGTGGCGCGATTATCGTGGGCGTGGCAGTGGGTCGCCTGACCCTGCTGATGATTGCCGGGCTCGGCGGTTCGGTTGCGGCGGAAATCACCCTGACCCTCGCATTGCCCTATATCGTCTACATCCTGTGCGATGAATTCCTCGGTTTCTCGGGTGTTGTCGCTACGGCGGCTTCGGGGCTGACACTCTCGGTTTACGGTCCCTCCACGTTCCGCCCGCAGGTCTGGCGTTTTCTGAACGAATTGTGGGTGCAGCTGGTATTCTGGGCCGGATCGCTCGTTTTCGTTCTGGCGACCATGCTCGTGCCACGACTGCTGATCGGCATGACGCGCTGGGACTGCGTGCTTATTCTCATTGCCACCGTGGCCGGTCTGCTGGCGCGTGGAGCCGTGGTTTTCGGATTGTTGCCGATCCTTGCGGCATTCAAGCTGTCGCCACCTGTGCCAGCGCCTTTCAAGACGACCATGGTCTGGGGTGGCCTGCGTGGAGCGATTACACTCGCTCTGGCTCTTGCGGTAACGGAGAACCAGCGCGTCTCGACCTCCACCGCTCATTTCATCGGGATTATCGCAACGGGTTTCGTCCTGATCACGCTTCTGGTGAACGGTACCACGCTGCGTTATCTGGTGGTGTTTCTCAAACTCGACCAGTTGCCGGCAATCGATCAGGCCATGCGTCATCAGGTGCTGAGCAGCGGCCTCGCGCAGGTCGCGGAGCGGACGCACGACCTTGCTGATGAGCTCGGGTTCGGGGCAGGGACCCAGAAAACGATTATCGGTCAGATCGAGCGACGGGCTCAGGAAGAGAACGAGGCCAATACGTTCGATACCGCTCTGGGCGATCGTCAGCGCGTTACGCTGGCTCTGATCACCATCGCCAATCGCGAGCGCTCATTGCTGCTCGACCTGTTTCGCATACGCGGATTGTCACGACGCGTGATGGAGACGCTGCTGCGCTCTGCGGAAGCGATGGTCGACGGGGCACGGCTCGAAGGCCGTTATGGTTATGTGCGTGCCCTGCGTCGTCGTTTGCGGCCGACGCTGCGTTTTCGTATCGCGCAGATGCTTCATCAGCGTTTTCACATCGACAAACCCCTGATGCATTGCATGTCAGAGCGGTTCGAGATGCTGGTGATCGCGCATCTCGTCTCACTCTCTCTCATGCGCTTCATGCATGAGCGGCTGGAGCCGACACTTGGGTCGCGTATCAGCGAGATCGTCTCGGAAGTTCTGGGGCGTCAGAGGCGTATGCTCGACGATGCACTCGAAATGATGCGCTTGCACTATCAGGGCTATTCCGAAGCGCTGGAGAGCCGCATTCTGCACCAGATTGCCCTGCGTCTCGAGGAGGAGGAATATGATGAGCTTCTCAATGACAATCTGATCAGTGAGGAACTCCATCGCGAGCTGCTTAAAGACGTTGAGAAACGTCAGGAGCGCCTTGAAAAGCCGTTACGGTTCAATCTCAAGAGCGGTATCGAGCAGAGATTGCGCTCTTTCCCGGCTTTTCGTGGAGTGCCCGACGGCGTGCTGCACGATCTGGCGATGAGCATTTCGCTGCGTTTCGCTTCGCCGGGTGAGGTTCTGCTCAAGCGCAATGGCAAGATCAAGATGGTCTATGCCGTCGTGGCGGGTCTGGCGGAGGTGCATATTGCCGAGCAGGATGTGCAATTCGGGGCAGGGGATCTGATCGGCGCTGCGCCGCTTATCAATGATACGTTCTCCCGTGGGACAGTGCGAACGCTCCAGTTCTGTCATCTGTTGGCAATTCCTGCGCATCTGTTCCGGCGTATCGTACAGGATTATCCGATTGTGCGACGGACGATCGATGAGCGGGCAGAAGCGCGGCTTGCGGAAGGGCATCGTCTCTCTCTGGTGCTCGGGGCCGATACAGAGCCGTTCATACCTGCGCGGGAAATGATCAAGCCGGTGAAGCCGCCGGAGGCGGGTGCGTAAAGCTCGGACGGGCATGGGTGTCAGCGCGCAGGACCAGACCGGAAGTGTTCGGTATTGTTCGTTCGGCGCTGCATCCGGAGCGCGTAAGATGGCGTGATCGTAGAGGCATGATTGGACCGGTAAAGCCTCTCCTCTCACGCCGATATAAAAGTTCGATAAGATATATTATGCCAACTTGCATATGGAGATATGGGCTTGTCTCGGTCTGTGACCCTGGGTCGCGCCAAAGGACTATGCTGTAACGCGTCGGCATAGTCCTTGGCGCGTGCGCCTAATGGTCGTCACGCCAGCGCGTAGCTTCCCAGCTCTGCGCCAGTCTGACTGTCGACTTCCTTGAGGATGACGCCATAGCCCCAGAGCGCGCCCAGATGCTCAAGTGTCAGTCGTGCATCTGTAGGTTGCAGCAGTTTGCCCGGACGCGTCCGGTGCTCCAGCCGCAGGATGCGATCTCCCGTCAGATCTGCCCCGACAATCTCGATCTCTTCTGCCAGCAATCCGGGATCGTAGGATGCGGCAACCGACCGTCGGATATCGCGATAGCCAGCATCGTCATGAATGGCATCGACGAGCAGATATGGCTGCGTGAGATCGTCTTCCAGCCGGAAGAGCCTGAAGTCCCGCATGACCTTCGGTGACAGGAACTGCTGTACGAAACTCTCATCACGGTACTCTGCCCAGGCATGATGCAAGGTTCCAATCGCGTCCTGATTGCCTGCATGGTCCGGGAACCAGCGACGGTCTTCTTCGGTCGGCTCCGTACACACGCGGGCGATGTCTGTCATCATGGCAAAGCCGAGCGCGTAAGGATTGAAATTCGGCCCTCCCCCCTCGTCGAAACCACGCTGCGTGATGACATTGCTGGTCGAATGAATGACTTCCAGTATCGCTGCGTCGTCTATGAGGTTCTTGTCGTGCAGTCGGTGCATGATGAAGTTGTGCACCCAGGTTGCGCAGCCCTCGTTCATAAGCTTGGCTTGCGGCTGGGGATAGAAATACTGGGCGATCAGTCGCACGATACGAATAATCTCGCGCTCCCAGTTTGCGAGACGGGGCGCATGTTTTTCGAGAAAATAGAGAATGTTCTCTTCGGGAAGGCCGAGACCGGATGCCTGATCGTCTGCTCCGCCACTGCCCTGACTCTGCGTCTGACCTTCGGGAAGCGTGCGCCACAGATCGTTGAATTGCTCGTCCTCATAGGCGCGCCTCTCCCGCGCGCGTTCCTGTTCCTGACGAAGATCGAGGCGCTTGCTTCCTGTATGCCGGTCGACCCCCTGATTTTGCAGCGCATGCGCAGCGTCAAGAATACGCTCGACTGCCTTGAGCCCGTATTTTTCTTCGCAACGCGCAATATAACCGCGCGCGAATTCGAGATAATCAAGGATCTGGGACGAATCCGTCCATTCCCGGAAAAGACGGTTATTCTTGAAAAAGTGGTTATGCCCGAATGCTGCATGCGCAATGACGAGCGCCTGCATCGTGGCTGTATTTTCTTCCATCAGATAGCTGATGCACGGACTCGAATTGATCACGACCTCATAAGCGAGCCCCATGAGGCCGCGCTTATAGGCATTTTCATGCGATACGAAACGCTTGCCTGCAGACCAGTGAGGATAGCTGATCGGCATGCCATGCGATGTGTAAACGTCGAGCATCTGCTCGGACGTGATGATTTCGATACGGTTTGGATACGTATCGAGTTTGAGCTCCTCGCTTGCGATGCGATCGATCTCTCCATAGCAGTCGCGGAGCGTTGCAAAGGTCCAGTCGGTGCCGGTGTAGAGCATGATCACTCCCCTGCCCGTTCGGCCGTGCGACGGACGAACAGATCTCTGAAAACCGGAAATATGTCGCGTCGATCCTGTACCTGACGCATGGCAAGTTGCGGGGCCGTGTCGGCGATGGCTTTATAGCCCCGCCAGAGATCCGTTTCATTACGTAGGAGCGCCCCGCCCATACTGACCTCGACATAGGAGAAATACTGGACAACCGGTAGGATCGACTCTGTCATAAGCCGGTTTACCTTGTTCATGTCTGAAGAAATATTGTCGCCATCAGAGACCTGAGCGACATAGATGTTCCATTTATCGGTCGGGAAACGCTCGGTCTGGATACCATGCATCAGTTCGAGTGCTGTTGAGACGACGGTGCCACCGGTGCGGGGATCGGAAAAGAACACGTCTTCATCGACTTCCTCTGCCGTTTCGGCATGGCGCACGAAAACAATCTCCAGCTTTTCGTAGCGTTTCTCCAGAAACACATGAAGCAGCAGGAAGAACTGTTTTCCCAGTTCCTTCATTTTCTCGGTCATGGAGCCCGAGACGTCCATGACGCAGAAAATCACGGCCTGCGTGGTCGGCTTCGGTACCGGGGTGAAACGTCTGTAACGCAGATCCACCGGATCGACCCAGGGAATGCGCGCAAGACGCTGACGCAGCTGGTCGCGCCGGTCGCGCAAGGTCTGAAGGAGGAGGAATTGCGGTTCAGACAGAGGGCGCGCTTCTTCCAGCGTCTCGATTTCGGTTTCGATATCGAGCAGTTCCTGTGGTTTGGGGCGTTTGAGACCGATACGCCTGCCCATCGAGCGGCGCATGGTACGGCCGAGATCGATCTGCGAAGGGGAGCCGTCGCTCGTAAGCCCCGAACGGCTGGTGGCGAGTGTGGTGGTTGAGGCGATCTCGCGTTTGACGAGATCAGGCAATTCAAGATCGTCGAAGAACAGATCGAGAAATTCTTCCCTTGAGAGGACGAAGCGATACGAATCCTCTCCGCCGCCCTGATCGCCCGCGCCACTCCCCTCGCCGCCGCCCTCACCTTCCCCACCGGGTGGGCGACGCAGTTTGTCGCCTTTAACGAACTCCTTGTTTCCGGAGAGCACGAAATGGCGTGTGCCACCGCTGAAGTAACGATGAAAGCTCGGTTCGTGTAGGACGTCGGCAGGAATGGAGACCGCACTCTCCTGCCCTATTTCGCGTATGCGGCCCTGTGCCGCAGCGTCGCGCACTGCGGTCTGAATGGCCTGGCGCGCCCTTGTCAGGACGCGCTGGCGGTTCTCGGTGTTCTTGCCGTGTGGGTTCGGGCGCCTGTCTATGATTTCCATAAAACGCTCCGTAAGAGAGAAACGGGTGAAATCAGGCCGACTGTTTGACGCGCATATACCACTCGACCAGACGCCTCACCTGACGTTCGGTGTAGCCGCGTGCCACCATGCGGCTGACGAACTCGTCGTGTTTGCGTTCGCTCGTGGTGTCTTTTTTCGACCCGAAACTGATGACAGGCAGGAGATCCTCAACCTGGCTGAACATGCGCTTTTCGATCACGTCACGAATTTTTTCGTAGCTGGTCCATGAGGGATTGCGGCCCCCATTACTGGCCCGTGAGCGGAGGGAAAATTTCACGACCTCGTTGCGAAAGTCCTTGGGGTTGGCAATACCCGCGGCCTTTTCGGTTTTGCTCAGCTCGGCATTGAGCAGATCGCGGTTCAACAACTGGCCTGTATCGGGATCCTTGAAATCCTGGTCCTCGATCCATGCATCGGCATAGTCCAGATAGCGGTCGAACAGGTTTTGCCCGTAATCGTTGTAGCTCTCCAGATAGGCTTTCTGGATCTCGTTTCCGAGAAACTCGGCGTAGCGTCGCGCCAGATCCGATTTGAGCGAGGCGAGATACGATGCTTCGGTCTCTGCCGGGAACTGCTCACGTCTTACGGCCTGTTCAAGCACATACATGAGGTGAACGGGATCGGCCGAGATCTCGCTCGGATCGTGATTGAATGTGGCCGAGAGCACCTTGTAGGCAAAACGTGTCGAGATACCCTCCATCCCTTCATCGACACCTGCGCTGTCCTTGTACTCCTGCATGGCGCGGGCTTTGGGATCGGTCTCGCGTATATTTTCGCCGTCATAGACGCGCATTTTGGCAAACTGGGTAGAATTGGGGTGTGCTTTCAGGCGTGAGAGCACGGCAAACTGTGCAAGCATCTCGAGCGTGTGTGGCGCACAGGGCGCGTTGCCCAAAGCAGAGGACTGGATCAGCTTTTCATAGATTTTCGACTCTTCAGTCACGCGCAGGCAGTAAGGCACCTTGATAACGCAGACACGGTCGAGAAAAGCCTCGTTGGTGCGATTGTTGCGGAAAGACTGCCATTCGGCCTCGTTCGAATGGGCCAGAATGACACCCGTGAACGGTATGGCGCCGATGTTTTCCGTGCCGACGTAATTGCCCTCCTGCGTGGCCGTTAGCAGCGGATGAAGCATCTTGATCGGTGCTTTGAACATCTCGACAAATTCGAGAATGCCCTGATTGGCCCGGTTCAAACCGCCCGAGAAGCTGTACGCATCGGGGTCGTTCTGGCTGAAATTCTCAAGCTGACGGATATCGACCTTGCCGACCAGCGCCGAGACATCCTGATTGTTGTCGTCTCCAGGCTCTGTCTTGGCAATGGCAATCTGGCGCAGTTTCGACGGGTTGAGGCGTACGACCGTAAAACGCGAGATATCGCCGTCAAAATCCTCGAGGCGTTTGAGCGCCCAGGGGCTTGCAATACCGGTCAGGACACGACGCGGGATGTCATACTGTTCCTTAAGAGTCGCCGCGTAGCGCTCAGGATCGAACAATCCGAGCGGACTTTCGAAAACGGGGCTGATCTGCTTGCCTGCCTTGAGCACGTAAATGGGCTCGCGTTCCATCAGCGTCTTGAGACGCTCGCCCAGAGATGATTTGCCCCCTCCTACCGGACCGAGCAGGTAAAGGATCTGTTTGCGCTCTTCCAGCCCCTGCGCGGCATGGCGGAAAAACCCCACAATCTGCTCGACCGCATCTTCCATGCCGTAGAAATCGGCGAAGGCGGGATAGGTGCGTACCGTGCGATTCATGAAGATACGGCTGAGACGCGGATCGCGCGCGGAATCGAGCATCACCGGCGCGCCGATTGCCTTGAGCATACGCTCAGCAGCGCTTGCATAGCAGCTGGGGTCTTCACGGCAGAGAGACAGATATGAAGCCAGTGACATCTCTGTTTCCCGGCGTTCCTCACGGAAGGAAGATGCCAGCGTAAAGACGTCCGAGAATGAACTCATGACTCGTATGCTCCGATGGAGCCTGCCACTGGGCCGGGGGCGAAACGGTCACACCCCCCGCTAGGAATGCAGGCGATAAGTCGGGAAGTCAGGCTATGAGAGACGACAACAGGTGCGGAGCTTGAGGAAGCTCCAGCACGAGGATGAAATATCCCGGACTGGCCGGATTTGAGGGGAATTCACACGGTAACAAACAGGACCGGACTGACCCGATACACGAACGCTATCGCGATGTTGAACCGCGCTTCAACAAAAAACTGGTTAATTGCAGAAATAATTACAGGGTGAGAACCATGCCGTCATAACCGGGCTCGATCCCCTCGGGCAGGACCCGGCGGAGCGCTTCGTAATCGAGCGCCGGACCCATATGGGTAAGAATCGTGCGCTCCGGTTTGATAATGTCGCACCATTCCATAACGAGATCGACCCACGCATGGGCAACATGCGGATCGTACTGGAAACACCCGACAATCCAGGTTTTTACGCCACGCATGGCATGGAGAGAGGCATCGCTGAGATATTCGACATCGGTCGAATAGGCGAAATCGCCGCAGCGCAGACCTATGGTAGGAATACGATAGTGGCGCTGTTCGAACAGTTGCACGTCGAGATCGCTGATACTCAAACGATCTGTCATCCCGATGATATGCGGCTCCGGAACTGGACGGAAAAAACCCGTGCCGCTCCAGGGGCGGAATGCGTAGCTGTAGCGCGCTTCGAGCTCCTGCATGACCGTCTCCGTTGCGTAGAGCGGTAGCGGCGCATCGAGCATGCGATTGATGGCACGCAGCTCGTCCAGCCCCGCAACATGATCGGCATGTTCGTGGGTATAGAGAACCGCATCCACCACGCCTATTCTGTTGCGCAGCAGCTGAGCGCGCAGGTCAGGGCCTGAATCGACCAGGAGACGTCTGCCGCTATCCGCCTCGATCACGATGGACGAGCGCGTGCGTTCGTTACGCGGATTGCCGGGGTCACAGGCGCCCCAGATCCCCTCGCCGTTTTCGCCACCCACCATGGGCACGCCGCCCGAACCGCCGCAACCGAGAACGGTGATTTTCATGCGGCGCGCCTGAACAGGGCATGAAAATTACGTGTTGTGAGTGCGTTGACGGCCTCGTTCTCCAGCCCGCGCTCCTGCGCAAGCCGGGCAGCCGTGTAGGCGACATAACCCGGCGTATTGGGTTTTCCGCGACGGGGTACGGGGGCGAGGAACGGACTATCGGTTTCGACCAGCAGACGCTCGGCCGGCATGGCGCGCGCAACCTCGCGTATGGTCTCGCATTTAGGAAAGGTCAGCAGACCCGAGAAGCTGATATAACCGCCCAGCTCCACAGCGGTACGCGCGAGGTCCATCCCCGATGCAAAACAGTGGAGCAGGAACGGGAACGCTCCTTTTTCGTGTTCGTCGCGCAGGATGGATGCAACGTCGTCATCGGCTTCACGCGCATGAATAACCAGAGGAAGCCCGGCCCTGCGTGCGGCATCGATATGCACACGAAAGCTCTGGGCCTGTGCCTCGCGCACGGGCGGTGCACCGTGAAGATAATCGAGCCCCGACTCACCGATGCCGATCACGCCTTCCGGTTCGGCAAGGTCGATGATCGTCTCGACCAGTGGCGGCTCCTCCTCGCCCACATGGTCGGGATGGGTTCCTATGGCGCACCAGATACGCAGCTCAGGCGTGTCGAAACGGGTCAGATCGATCTGCGTCTGCGCGCGGGACAGGCGCGTACCGATGGTCGTCATGCCCGACAGTCCGTGTTCCTTCGCAAGAGCGAGGGCCGCGGGTACATCGTCAAGCCGGTCCAGATGGCAATGTGTGTCGATAAGACCTGTCATGTGCTTCTCGCTCACGCGGCGTTCTCTGGCTCGACATAACGCGGAAACAGGCCCTGAGGCGCAGGCAGGGCGATTCCGGCTTCAAGCGGGATTGCAAGCGATGCGAAATCGCGCGCGCTTTCGGCAACGCCGAGCTGCGTGAGCAGCTTGTCCATCGTGCCGGGCATGTAGGGCTGCAGCATGATGGCGATATGACGCAATGCCTCGTGCAAGACGCGCAGGACGGTTGCCATACGTACGAGATCGGTCTTCTTGAGCGCCCAGGGGGCCTGGCGGTCGATATAGGAGTTGCAGGCGCGTATGAGCTTCCACACCTCCTCGAGCCCGTCAGTCAGTGCAAAACGCGACAGCTGGCCGCGCAGCAGCTCCGGCAGGAGCGAGGCCGAAGCGAGCAGCGCTGTATCGTCTTCGCTGAGCGTATCAAACGCTGGAAGCTGACCCTCGCAGTTACGGGCGATCAGGCTGAGCGTGCGCTGGGCAAGATTGCCGAGATCGTTCGCGAGCTCGACATTCAGACGATTGACGAGCGAGCGCTTGCTGAGATCTGAATCGCCGCCGAAAGGTACTTCACGCAACAGGAAGAAGCGCACCGGATCAAGGCCGTAGCTGGCCACAAGATCACGCGGGTCGATAACGTTGCCGACCGACTTGCTCATCTTCTCGCCTTCGATCGTCCACCAGCCATTGGCGAATACCGATCTGGGCAACTCGATTTCTGCGGCCATCAGGAAGGCAGGCCAGAACACGGCATGAAAGCGGATAATGTCCTTGCCGACGATATGGGCAGAGGCCGGCCAGTATTTCATGCGCTCTGCGCTGAAATCGGGATAGCCAAGAGCGGACAGATAGTTCGTCAGCGCATCGAACCAGACATACATGACATGGTCCGGGTCGTTGGGGACAGGAATCCCCCATTTGAAGCTGGTACGACTGATCGAGAGGTCCTTGAGCCCCTGTCGGACGAAGCTGACGATCTCGTTGCGTCGGCCCGACGGACCGAGAAATTCGGGGTGTTGCTCGTAAAGCGCGAGAAGTCTGTCTTCGAATGCCGAGAGACGGAAGAAATAGGAAGGCTCGCGCACCCATTCCACCGGTGCACCGGTAGGGGCTGTCTTGCGTCCATCGGCGTGCGTGGTCAGCTCGTCTTCAGAGTAGAAGCACTCGTCACGCAAGGCATACCAGCCCTCATAGGCGTCGAGATAGATATGACCGTTGGCTGCCACCTTTTCCCAAAGCGCCTGCGCGGCCTGCTTGTGGCGCGGCTCGGTGGTACGAATGAAATCGTCATAGGAGATGCCCATGGCGTCGGCCATGCTGCGGAAATCGGCCGCGATACCGTCCGTAAAGCTTTGTGTGTTGACACCGGCTGTCTGGGCGGCCTGTTCGACCTTCTGTCCGTGCTCGTCGGTACCGGTCAGAAAAAACACATCCTTGCCGTCGAGACGATTGAACCGTGCGAGGACATCGGCAGCGATCGAGGTGTAGGCATGACCGATATGGGGTGCGCCATTCACGTAATAGATGGGGGTGGTGACATAGTAACGTGAGGTCATGGGGCACTCGCTATGACGGCTGCCTGTCTGACAGCCTGATTCTTGTCCAGATTGAACCGCTCGGTCTCGCGTTGCAGCGTTTGCAGAGCCGAGAAAGCTTCGGCAGCCCTGCTGGCCTCGACAAGCTTCCCCTGCCCGGCCAGAGCTCTGGCGCGGTTCGCAAGCCCCTCTCCTAGCAAAGAACAAAGCGACGCAAAACCGTCATCGTGACGAAGCAGTGCGGTGAGCGCTTCGCTGTCGGGGCGGTCTGCGCCGTCGAGCATCTGCGTTGCCAGCGCCCGTGCGGAGCGATCCGTGCCCTGATCGGACGAAAGAATGCGGCCCGGCGCGCCCTGAGCCTGTGCGACCAGTCGTTCTGTCTCGGACGGGCTCTTCCCATGGGCGCTCAGCACTGCGCCTGTCTGCTCGGCAGTGAGCGGGCTGAGCGCGAGAAGACGGCAACGGCTCCTGATCGTGGGCAGAAGAGCCGAGGGCGTCGGGCAGGTGAGAAAGAAAACCGTATTCGAGGGCGGTTCCTCAAGAAGTTTCAGCAGGGCGTTCGCCGCATTGCGGTTGAGCGTTTCTGCACCGTCAACAATCACGACGCGCCAGGAACCGTCGGCGGCGGTGTGATGCAGAAAGTCCTGCACCGGACGTATGTCGTCCACCACGATTTCCTGACGCATGCGCTTGCGCTTGTCGTCCATGCGTCTGGCAATGAGCAGCAGATTGGGGTGGGTGCCGGCCGTGATCTGTCTGCCGGCGCGACTTTGCAGATCGGTGCCGTTCAGCAGTAGCCGCGCGCAGTCATAGGCAAACCCCGTCTTGCCGATCCCTGACTCGCCGTGAATCAGCCAGCCATGATGGAGGCGACCGGAGGCAAGAGCCTGGCGGAAAATGCGCTTTTCTGCCTCATGCCCGATCAGCGACGGGATGGCAGGGTGGCCTGATTCGGTCATGATCCGAGATAGGGCGCGACAAGAGCCTCGATGGTAGTGGCAACATGCTCGGGGCTGTGCGAGGCATCGATGCGCTTGACGCGTTCAGGAGCTTGCAGGGCGATGCGATCGAATCCCTCGGCGATACGCGCATGGAAATCGGCCTGTTCCTGTTCGTAGCGGTCGGGCTTCCCTCCTCGTGCTGCGATGCGCGCCGCGCCGACCTCCGGAGGGACTTCGAGCAGCAGCGTGAGGTCGGGTTCGCAGGCGAGAAGTGACCTGAGTGCGCCGATGAAGCGAAGCGTGGCTTCATCGCCTTTGGCCAGCCCGTAGCCCTGATAGACGAGCGTCGAATCATGAAACCGGTCGCAGATGACGATTTCGCCGCGTGCCAGCGCAGGCAGGATTACGCTGTCGAGATGATCGGCACGTGCTGCCATATGGGCAAGAGCCTGCGCACGAAGCGAGAGCGGTGCCTCGTTGAACAGGATCAGTTCGCGCAGCGCCTCTGCACCGGGAGAGCCGCCGGGCTCACGCGTGAGCAGGACCTTGTGCCCGGCTTTGGTCAGTGCCGCATGGAGGAGACGGGTCTGGGTCGATTTGCCCGCGCCCTCTCCGCCCTCGAAGGTTATGAAAAGCCCGCTCACGCCTTAGCTATGGGGCGCAGGTTTGGGACCATGGCCCAGGCGTGCAAGGGCACGCCCCACGAGGCCGAGGCGGGGCACGGCATTGGCGGCCACCAGATCGAGACGTATGTCAGGCATGCCTTGATTTTGCAGAACAAGCGCACCGAGCGTCTGACCCGCCATGACCGGAGCGATGGCCGGTGATGGATACTCCACGCTTATCTTGCTGCGCTGCTGCCATCCATGCGGCAGGGTGAGCACGATATCGCGTGTGCCGACAAGGGCGACGTCGGCTGCCTCGCCCATATAGACCGGCATATGATCGACCACTTGGCCATGATGGAACAGGGTGACGTTCTCGAAATTGGCAAAGGCCCAGCCCAGCAGGCGCTCACCCTCATGGGCGCGTTCGTTCATCGAGCTTGTGCCGTTGATCGTCATGATCACACGACGTCCATCGCGCTTGGAACTGGCGCAAAGCCCGTAGCCGCCCGCATCGGTATGACCCGTCTTGAGACCGTCCGCGAGACCCTTGTCGACCAGAACGTTGCGGTTGCCCTGCTTGATGCCGTTATAGGTGAATTCGGTTGCCGAGAAGAGATGGTAATACTCGGGATAGTCGCGAATCAGATGCATGGCCACGCGGCAGACATCGCGTGCACTCATATACTGCGACTCATCGGGAAGCCCCGTGCAGTTCATGAAATGCGTGTTTGTCATACCGAGCTTTGCTGCCGTCTGGTTCATCAAATTGACGAACTGTTCTTCAGAGCCGGCAATGCCCTCGGCCAGGACGATACAGGCGTCGTTGCCCGACTGGATAACCATTCCTTCGATCAGATCGGACACGGTGACGCTCTGCCCGAGGGGTACGAACATTTTCGAGCCCTGCGTGCGCCATGCCTTTTCGCTGACAGGGAGGGATTGCGTCAGGGTGAGATGACCCGCGCGCAGCATGCCGAAGGTGATGTAGGCCGTCATCATCTTGGTCAGCGACGATGGCGGCATATGCTCGTCAGCCGCTTTTTCAAGCAGGGTCGCACCGGTCTCGAAGTCGATGATGCACGCCCAGCGTGCCACGGTGTCCAGAGGGCCGATCGGGGTCGAGGCGGGAGACCCCGAAGGCGCAGCAGCAGCGGAAGAAGCCGAAGCGGCAGCGGCCGATGCGGTCTTGCCGCGTCGGGGACGCGCAAAAGCAAACTGAGTTGAAACGGCTAACCCAGCCGCACCAGAGAGCAGAAAACGTCTTGTCCGCACGTCAACACCTTATTTGGCCACGATATGGGCGCCCGTGCCACCGCATTGGCGCGCTTGTGCTAATGCCCTATCCGCCTCGGGCACAGTTGTGAAGGGGCCGAGTGCAACCAACCATGGTAATGATCCCGCGCGGCCACCATTTTGCGTAATATCGGCACCGCACTGGGCTGCAATGCGCGCCGCGGCAGCATGACCTGAAAAACTGCCCAGAACCACCCGGTAATAGGGAGCTTCTGCCTGACCCTGCGTGACTGTCTGGGGCATGTCAGGCAGGTAAAGGGTTTTTGCGCCGGTCTCGCGATCGCTCTGCTTCATTCCGAGTGTTCTGGTGCTTCCGTCATCGAGCGACTGCGCCACGATCGCTTCGCGCGGCGCTGCTGCAATTTCAAGTTTCGGTGCTTCCGGGTTGGACTCGGCAATCTGTCGGCTGATGGCCTCATCCTGCACGATCTCGACCGGGGTCGGCTTGTTGTCCATCCCGAGGAGCGCCGCCACGCGCGGCGTCACGGCAAGAATGCGCCCGGCGCTGGAAGGCCCTCTGTCGTTCAGTCTGATCCTTACGATACGCCCGTTCGCCAGATTGCGCACGCTTACCACCGCAGGCAACTGCAGTGTCTGATGGGCGCCTGTCATGGCGTTGGCAGACCAGATTTCGCCATCCGATGTCACGCCGTTTCCGGGGGCGGTCTCAACGACGGCCAGGCCGGTTTCCGAGAGATCGAAATGCTCCGCCGGGTAGAACCATGAGTCGCTTCCCTGCCACGCCGTTCCGATAACATAGCGAGGTGTCGACGCTGGCGGGGCTGAGTCGTGATGGCAACCGGCAAGGGTCGTGACGCTGCCAAGCAGCAGGGCGAGCGCCTTAAGCGACTGCATAGCCAAGCAGTCCAACGCCGAGGGCATAGAAATCGGATGGATTATAGCGTCGGATCGCATCGAAATTGCGATAGACCATGAACGCTTCGGTGCCCGGGCCGTCCGGGCGCAGCACGGCGCCGGTGACGTCCTGACGTGAGAAGACTGACCCATCTTCACGGCGCACGCCCAGTGCCATCCATGAAGCGAGGCTCTGTTTGTTGCCACGACCGAGCTGGGACTGGGGAATGTCTCTGGTCAGCTGGACCGCCTGCCCCCATGGCTCATCCGGTTTCCAGCCACTGCCGTGCAGGTAGTTGGCTACAGAGGCAAACACATCGGCCTCGCTGGTCCAGATATTGCGCCGTCCGTCGTGATCGGCATCGACTGCATAATGGAGATAGGCGCTCGGCATGAACTGGGGCTGCCCCATGGCGCCGGCATAGGAACCCAGCATGGATTCCGGCTGTATGTCGCCATGGTCGAGTATCTGGAGCGCCTTGAACAGCTCTCCGCGAAAGAAACTGGCGCGTCTGCCGTCATAGGCAAGGGTAGCCAGCGCATCGACAACGGAAAATGTGCCGATCTTGCGACCGAAGCCGGATTCCAGCCCCCAGATGCCGACAATGACGCGAGGATCGACGCCGTACATCTTGCCGGTCGCTTCGAGGAGTGCCGATCGCTGCTGATAGGCCGCCTGGCCCTGACTGATGCGCGTGGTGCCGATCACGCGCTCACGATATTGTGCCCAGGTAAGCGTGAATTCCGGCTGATGCCTGTCGAGCTTGATGACGCGTGCGTTGGGCTGAACGGTCAGTGCCAATGCACGGGAGATCGTCGAGTCTGCAATCCCTTTCGCAAGGGCTTCGCGGCGTATCGATGCGAGAAAAGCGGCGTAATCGCCGGTCGGCGCCGCATGGCTCTTATGCGCATGCGCCTTGGATGTCGCCGCCTTGTGGCCAGATGGAGCGGCAAGGCCGGTACCGTACAGGCAGGGTGCGACCGAAGCCGCAGCCAGTATCGAGCGTCGTGTCAGCACCAGTGTCATCCTTGCCTGTTCGTTCTTCTGCGGTGCCCTTCAGCCCTGCTCAGCGACGAAGCGGACGACCTTCAGCAGCACCATGCATGATGAAGTGCAGGAATGGATTGATCGTCAAGGGAATGTCCGGGTTTGCCGCAATATATTCGGCCACGCTGAAATGACCGTTGGGATCGCGGCCTTCGAGATAGCCATGGGTCATGAAATGCTCGACGGCATCGATACCGCATGCGCCGACATCGGGATAAGCAGCAAGATACCAGTTGGCGTCGAAATACAGGGCTTCAGCAGGGTAGGCGCTCCCCTTTTCTTCCTGCTGCGCAGCCAGGGCAGGCTCTGCTTCTGACGGAGCTTCGACGGGTGCTTCGGCCCGAACGTCCGTCAATGTCTCGACGATCTCGGGAGGGCTTGCCTCTGCAATCACGGTTTCGGGCCGGGTGACGGTATCCGGCTGAACGGTTTCCGGTTGCGTCGCTTCCGGCTGGACCGCTTCCGAAGCTGCTGTCACGGCAGGTTTCGGCTGAGGTGAGCCTGCCTGTGATCTCTTGCGTGTCGTTGTCCGGGAACGGGCTGCTTTTGCCAAGGTGATATCCCCTATAGGTCGTTTTTCGCGCACATGCCTGCCCATCGATACAGACGGCGCGTTTCCTGCCGCTACTATGTCAAATTACCGACCAGTGGCTTGATCGCCTGTCCGGTCGGGCCGAAGTTTCAAACTGCTCGTCTTCACTGTCGCGCTGTGACCGGGAGAGATCCGTCACGGCATCGGGTGAAGCAATTGGCGGGGTTCTAGGCGATGCGTTTCGCTCGGTCCAGTGACAAACTGCGCTAAGTTCGGGCCCTGTCGAGTATTACAATATGCTAACACGGCGCCCGTGGAAACTTGCAGACTATATTCTTTGGCAGAGGCGAGACTTTATTCAACCTGTGGGTCAAAAACCGGAATGCAGAGCGGGTCTGGCGTCTCTCCGGGAGCATTATGGATTTTATAACGGTATGCAGGGTACTCGATTGCCCGCATGTTTTCTTGCGAGATAGTTTGAAATGAAAATAAAAGCGGGGGGAGCCTCGGTCAGTCTTCTGGATGTTGCAAGAGAAGCAGGCGTTTCACGCGCAACCGCATCGCTGGTGCTGCGCGACAGTCCGCTAGTTGCCGCCGCGACAAGGGAGAAAGTGCGCGAGGCGATGATGCGCCTGGGCTATATCTATAATCGGGGCGCTGCGAACCTGAGACAAAAGCGTACAGGTACAATCGGGCTCGTGTTATCCAACATAGCCAATCCGTTTTTCAGCGCCCTTACTGCAGGCGTCGAGCAGGCCAACGACCTGTCGGGCAGTGTCTGTTTTATTGCCAATAGCGGTGAATCGCCGGAGCGTCAGGCGCGACAGATCCAGCGGCTGAGAGAGCATAATGTCGATGGTCTGATCGTCTGCCCCGCAATCGGAAGCGATAATCGTCTCTTCGAGGAGATCGACAGGCTCGGCCTCCCTTTCGTGCAGGTTCTGCGTGAAATACCCGACACGACGCGGGATTATGTGACCGTCGATTATGCTGCCGGGATCGATGCGGCCCTCTCCCATCTCAGGGCAAGCGGAAGAAAGCGTGTTGTCTATATCGGCGATATGGACGTCCATTCGGCGGCGCGTGCGCGACTTTCCGGATATGAACGGGCCTGCGCGCACCTTAACCTGACTCCCATGCCGGCGATCGCGGGAACGCGTGACAGCCAGTATGACGAGGCAGCTTTCGACCGTTTGCTGGACAGTACCTCCCCGCCCGATTCCGCAATTTGCTATAACGATATCATCGCGTTGGCTGTCATGACCCATCTCCGCCGACGAGGCCTGGAAGCCGGGCGGGATTTCTCTGTCATCGGAATGGATGACATACCGGCAGCCGGTGCGGCTTATCCAACACTGACAACAATCGCGACCATGCCGACCCGCATTGGTTTTGCTGCAGCACGCCTGCTGGAGAAACGTATCGCAAGACCGACGAGGCGCGTCGAGCAGGAGGTTATTGCCCCCGAATTCGTTCTGCGTCACAGCGCCTGAGGCCCGTCCACGGCTGTGCGCGGAAATCGCATCCAGCGCGCTGCATCCCGAGGTATCACAGAGGAGTGATATGCATGTCACATTTAATCTGTGACTTTTGTTTCGAATTCGCGTTCTATCGTCATTACAGATTTGTTAGCTTCAATGATGTTCCGTACACGTGCTTCCCGGTTCGCCGCTGTTTCTGATCCGCATCCGATTTTTGGATCGATCTAAAAGGTAGAACGAGGGCTGAAAATCGTCTCGGGGCAGGATGATATGTGATGACAGCAATCGATTTGAGAGAAGCGGAAAGCCCCATTCCTGTGGGGATCGTTTCCTCTGATGCCCTTTGGAATGCAGATACGCAGGAGGGACCGACATGGCTGGTGTAGCCTTTATGCGCAACGGCGCATCCCTGCCCCTTCGATCTTCTCCCGCTGCGACGGCAGAGGTACAGCGCCCGGAAATGTCTGCGGCAGAGCTACGTCGCGCTGCATGGACCTGCTCCATCGGGAGCGCGATGGAATATTATGATTTCGCGCTTTACAGCCTCGCCTCGGCGCTGATTTTCGCACCCTTGTTTTTCCCGAGCCGCATTCCGGGGCTCGGGCTCGTAGCAAGTTTTGCGACCTATTTCATCGGTTTTGCCGTGAGACCGCTCGGTGGCATCTTTTTCGGACGTCTCGGCGACCGTTACGGGCGAAAGCGCGTGCTGCTATTGACAGTGACCCTTATGGGGCTCGCCAGCGCCATGATCGGGTTAATCCCCTCTTATAACAGCATAGGAATATTTGCGCCGGTTCTTCTTGTTTTCCTGCGTATGGCCCAGGGCTTCGGCGCGGGAGCCGAACAGGCAGGTGCGGCGGTGATGATGACCGAATGCGCGCCCAGGCAGCGTCGCGGCTATTATGCTGCCCTGCCCTTCCTTGGCATACAGATCGGTACGGTCGCTGCGGGACTCATTTATTATGCCATGCTGACCGGCGTGCCGGACATTACGCAGACCATGCTCTGGCGTGTGCCTTTTGTCGGTAGCGCGGTCCTGCTTCTGATCGCACTTTATATGCGGCTGCGCCTCAAGGAATCGCCGACTTTCGCCAAAATAAAGGAGGATGAACGCTACGAGGAAACCGCTCCGATCCGTCAGATTCTGACCTCCTCCTGGCGGCCGATCCTCGCTGGCATGGGCCTGCGTATGGCCGAAAACGGCGGATCGTCGATCTATCAGGTCCTTGCGATCAGTTATCTTGTCCACACGGTTGGCATGAACAGCCAATGGGGCACTCTCGTCCTTATCGGCGCAGCACTTGTCGGGGGTATAACCATCCCTGTTGCAGGCTGGCTGAGCGACCGCTTCGGACGCATACGTATCTATCGTGGTTTTGCCATCCTGCAGGCGGTGAGCGCGCTCCCTGTCTGGTATGTCTTCAGCCAGGGACATCCTGTTCCGTCAGCGATCGCTCTGTCGTTTGCGCTCGGTGTTGCGACATGGGGTATGTTCGGAACCCAAGGGGCCCTTCTGCCAGAGATGTTCGGTCTGCGTCATCGCTATACGGCGGTTTCGTTCACACGCGAATTCTCTTCAGTCATCGCAGGCGGTGTCTCACCCATGGTGGGACAGTTTCTCATCGCATTATTTGCGCGCTTTCATATCGGCGGCGTGGGAAGCGGCAAATATGCGTGGATCCCGCTTTCGATCTATGTCGCCTTTCTCGCCTGCCTTGCCATCATCGCGACATTTTACGTTCCCGAAACGAAAGGGCGCGATCTGATGGCACAGGACGATGCCCTGTAGTCCCCCATTCCTTCTGCCATCCAGGGAAGCGATCCAACGCAGGGTCATTTCTCACCATTCGGATTTTCTGTCTGAGCCTGCGCTCCTGTTCCTCTTGTGACTGTCTGCTACCATGATGCTTTTCGATGACTGCATGTCGCCCGGCGTGGTCTCCTCCGTCCTTCATCCAGCTGCGGCAAAATTTCTGAAAGTCAGGGCTGGCGCTGATCCTCTCTCGGCACTCCTGTTGTCCGACGCGCCGCGTGATGAAGCAGAAGCCTATCTTGTTCAGGATCAGCTTGCGCGCGCTATGGTGCCTGACCAGGGGGCAGTGTGTGGCTGGAAGGTTGGTGCGCCCGCGCCGGAAGCCGAGCCGTTTGCTGCGCCGCTTCACCATGCGACGCTCTTTGACGGGGATACCGAACTCCCACGAGGTCTGTGCAAGCATTTCGGTGTCGAGGCCGAGCTGGTCTATCGCTTTCATCGCGATCTTCCGGCTCGCGAGCGGCCCTGGACACTGAATGAGGTGCTGGATGCAATCGGGAGCATTCATACGGCGATCGAGATTATCGATACGCGTTTCGAGCAGCCGAACACCCAGCCACGTCTTGCTCATCTTGCCGATCAGGCAAGTCACGGAGCGCTTGTCATCGGGCGCGGTAGCGAGAGTTGGCGTCGTTTGAGCCCGGTCTGTGAGACGGTTCGCCTCGCTTTGAGCGACGGACGGGTGATCGAACATATCGGTGGCAATTCTGCGGGCGATCCGAGACGCCTGCTTGTCTGGCTTGCCAATCATGCTGCAGCGCGTGGCTTGCCCATTTTGGCCGGACACTCCGTCACGACGGGCTCCATGACCGACACGATCTTCGTGCCGCCGGGTACAACGGCGACGGCCCAGATCGCTCATCTGCCGCCCGTTACACTCACCATACCCGACGCCTGAACAACGAAAGCCTTCCAGCCAGCTCAAGGAACGCCACGATGAAACCCGATATCCTTCTTGTAGAACCGATGATGCCCGCCATCGAGAAAGCACTCGATGAAGCCTACGTCGTGCACCGCTGGGCCAACCAGCCACTCTCCAGCGGCCTGTCTGTCCGTGCTGTCGTAACCGGGGGTGGAACTGGCGTTCCCCGTCAACTGATGGATGCCCTCCCCGATCTCGAACTCATCGCCATCAACGGTATCGGCACCGATGCAGTCGACCTTGTGGAGGCATCGCGCAGGAATATTGCCGTGACGGTAACGCGCGATGTGCTGACCGATGACGTGGCCGATCTCGGTATGGCGCTCATGCTGGCAGCAATGCGCGATCTTTTGCCCGGTGACCGGCTTGTGCGTGACAATCTCTGGGGACGTCAGGGACTACCTCTTGCCCGCAAGGTCTCGGGCGCGCGTCTCGGGATCGTGGGAATGGGTCAGGTCGGACAGGCCATTGCCCGACGGGCACAGGCCTTCGCCATGCGGGTCGCCTATTTCAGCCGGCGTGACCTTGCCCTGCCCGGCATACCGTTCATCCCCGATCTGGTGCAGCTTGCAAATCAGAGCGATGTCCTGATCGTAGCAGCATCGGGCGGTGCGCAATCGCGGCACCTTGTGGGGCGTAATGTCATCGATGCGCTCGGCCCGGAGGGCCTGCTCGTCAATGTCGCACGGGGCAGCGTCATCGATGAAGAGGCCCTCGTCGAGGCTCTGCAGGACGGCCGTCTGGGGCGCGCGGCGCTTGATGTTTTTGCCGATGAGCCCAGGGTGCCCGATGCACTCAAATCGATGGACAATGTCGTTCTTCAGCCTCATCGCGCCAGTGCAACCATCGAGACACGTACTGCCATGGGGCAACTCGTACTCGACAATGTCACAGCCCATTTCTCAGGCGTGCCGCTGCTGACCCCTGTCTTCGCGCCAGCGCCGTCTGCCGACCCGGTCAGATCGCAGCCGGCGCTCGAAACGCTCCCGGCGCGATAGGGAACAGCCGCATTATTCAGGGCATGTACGGCGCCGGACCTTCAGGCCGGGGCGACGGATTTCACTCCGGCGTCCTGGCGGTCGTGTCGCAGGTCAACTCCTGAATAGCGCGGGACCAAGCGCGTAACGAATAGGCCGCGCGTCGGGGGCTGACCACACAAGAAGCTGATCATCAGGACAGTCGATCATGTTTTTCATGTTTCGTGACGGATACCTGCTGCGCGCAGGGTCGATACTGACGCGTGTTTTCGGTCCGTCGCACACGGCACTTTGCGCCGTCGCGCTCTGTTTTACGGCGGTGTCGGCGCAGGCGCAGTATCGCGGGCCGATTTCGGAAACCGCGCCGCTTTTCGCGCTGGATACGCCGACGTCCTACGCAAACACACCGTTCACGCCGCCGGTTGAAAGCATGGTTCTTCCCTGGGAGCGTCTGGTCCGGAAACTGAACCGTCATGGCATCGGTATTGTTGTGGATTATACCAGCGAGAGTGCCATGGTACTGAACGCAGGCCATGCGGGCGATGCCTCTTACACCCATCAGATCGGCATGGAGCTCGATCTGGACTGGTCGAAAATTGTGGGCTGGAAGGGCTTTGTGACCCATGCCGTGATCGTCAATCGTGCCGGGCACAATCTCGCGTCAGATCTGGGGGAGAAATCGCTGAACGGATTTCAGGAGATATATGGCGGTGGGGGAAATGTCGGGGTTCATCTCGTCTATGTTTACGGTACGCAGGATCTGTTGCGTAACAGGATGCAGATTGCGCTCGGTAAAATGCCGGTCAACATAGATTTTGCCAATTCGCCCCTGTTCTGCACATTCATGAACAAGTCGAATTGCGGCATACCTAAATCCCTGACCCGAACCGCTGCCGGTTACGGAACATACCCGGGGTCGACCTGGGGCACGAGGCTGCGCTACTGGCCGCTACACGGTATCTACGTTCAGTCCGGGCTTTACGGTGTTAACCCCTATCTCAATACGAACCAGTACGACCGTACCGGCTTTCGCATGGGGACCGAGCTCTATACCGGGGTCTATATCCCGACCGAGATCGGTCTCATTCCTTCTTTCGGGAAAAACCAGCTGGTCGGGCATTACAAGTTCGGCGTCGGTTACGATTCCTCGAATTACCGGGACGTCTATTTCGATAAAAACATGAATCCCGCAGCTGTGACGGGACTTCCCTATCGCTGGACCAACGGCAAGACACAGGTCTGGATACAGGGTGACCAGATGCTGGTGCGCAATGGCCATGGTCCCCTGCAGGGTCTTTACGTGCTCGCTGGTGCAACAAAAAGCCAGGGGCAGAACAGCGCCTATGACTGGCAGGTCTATGCCGGAGTTGTCGATCGTGGACTGTTCAGATCCCGCCCCAAGGACACAGTTGGTGTGGAATGGTCGGAAACCTTTGCGAGCTCCCGGCTGGTCGACTCACAATGGATACGTTTCCGGCGCGGGCTGTCCCTGCCAGGAAATGCCACGTATCCCCAGAGTCATCTCATGACGTTCGAGGCAACGTACAATTTCCATGCCTTTCGTGGGCTGTCGATTCAGCCGGATTATCAGCATATCTGGCGTACGAACCTGCAGGCGGATAAACCCCAGGTCGATGCAATCGGCCTGAAAATACATGCGGTGCTCTGACATGCTATGCGCTCTGTCGCGTGGTTCGAGACCCGCAGTTCGCGCCATTGACTTCCCGAAAATGAACGGTTTTTCGGCCTGAATGAGGCAGAGGCATCCTTTGCTTCGCTGCCTCTCCCCACTGAAGGGCGCCTCATGCTCCGTAATAGCTGGGCATCGCCATAACCATCCAAGGGGTTGGCACTATCAGAGAAGAAGAGACCGGGACTGCTTTGGCCAAGAGCCTGTTTGGAAACTCACGGATGGGCATTTCTGCGGGTGAGATTGGCGCCCATGGCGACGAGGATCATGGCTTGTGAGACGTCGATAC
>NZ_JAMXQU010000002.1 GCF_024054035.1 Asaia lannensis NBRC 102526 | reverse complement strand
GTATCGACGTCTCACAAGCCATGATCCTCGTCGCCATGGGCGCCAATCTCACCCGCAGAAATGCCCATCCGTGAGTTTCCAAACAGGCTCTAAGGAAGAGCGCGCTCTGCTTTCACCAGAAATACAATAGTCGAAGCAGTCATGTGTAAGACGTAGCCAGCGATATGATCCGGTACAAGGGTTAGGTTGACGCCCTGTCCGTGAGCACTGCTCTTGTTGCGTGGCGTTGGAATGGCGCTTTCCAGCAATGTACGAAGTCCTGTCAAATTATTTTGCCAATATTCATGAATTAAATTATAGCTATATAAAGCGGAAATAAGTTTGCTTGCAGTGTCGTTAGTGTTGTGGTTCCATCCGCGCTTGTCAAGAATGACTTTCATCGTGCTCTCGAATGCTTTTGCGGCTTCGGTAATTGCTTCGTTGTTTTTTCATTTACGATAATGGTCATAAGCAGTTCTAAATTCTTGCTCAGGGCCCGCGTATCGTTTTTCTCGCAGAAGCTCCAGCGCAGGTTTGACGGCTTCAGCATGTATCAACTCGGACTCAATCCGTATTATCTCTCCATTATGCTCGTATCCTAGCCCGGCCATTTTCATTCGAGCGTTGATTTCCTCGATTGCGTCCTCGATGCGCGTCTTGGTCTTGGTCTTGGTCTTGGTCTTGGTCTTGGTCTTGGTCTTGGTCTTGGTCTTGGTCTTGGTCTTGGTCTCAAGATGTGTTGTCTTTTTTTCTTCTAAAGTTTGACAAACTATCTCGATGGCACTTAAAATTTTATCAATATTTTTTTTCATGTTTTATGAAATAAAATAGTTCGTTTGACGGATCATTAAAACCCAAGTTGGGCGGCAGTCGAAACTCGCCAAACTCACGCCGCAAAACCTTTACAATACCTTCGCAGATATTGTGGAATTTTAATCGATGTGCACGGTACTCCATTCTATCGCTGGCGTATGCGTCAAACCCATCCGAGGCAATCTGAACAATCTGTTCGCGTAGAGAATTTGGAAAATTGTCATAAGAGTATACGTCCGGGACATCTCCTCTCGCCTCCCTCTGCCGTTGTCAGTAGGTTTTGAAAATGCCCAATAGCTATCTCATGATAATTATATCTTTATAGTTTTCTTCGGGTACATGATATAATCGAATACTTATTTGGCAAGTGCAACGTTCGCGATGATCTATATCAGTTATTTTATTTAAACGACTGAGACAGTGCATCTTTGCTCACCAGTTGGGACGAAAGGGGCTTCTGCCCCTTTCCGGGGGCGGGGCAGAGCCCCGCTTTCCCTTACTTCCCCTTCAAATTTGGTGCCAGCATGGTGCGCGGGTCGACCAGTCGGTCGAAATCGGCTTCGCTCACCGCGTTCAGGGCCAAGGCGGCCTCTTTCAGCGTGCAGTCGTGGTCCATGGCGTAATGCGCGACTTTTGAGGCCGTGTCGTAGCCGATAGTGGGAGCGAGGGCCGTCACCAGCATGACGGACTCTGCCACATAGCGTTCGATGCGGGCGAGGTTTGGCTTGGTGCCTTCAATCAGGAAGGTGCGGAAGTTCTCGCTGCCATCATGCAGCAGGGTGATGCTCTGCATGATGTTCTGGATGATGAGCGGTTTGTAGACGTTCATTTCCAGCAGGCCACCGGCGCCCCCGAAACCTACGGCCACGTCATTGGCCATCACCTGCACGGCCAGCATGGCCAGCGCTTCGGCCTGGGTAGGGTTGACCTTGCCGGGCATGATGGACGAGCCAGGCTCGTTTTCAGGCAGATGCAGCTCGGCAAAGCCGGCACGAGGGCCGCAGGAGAGCAGGCGGATATCGTTCGCGATTTTGTAAAGCGCGCCTGCCGTGGTGCGCAGCGCGCCCGAGAAATGCACGAGCGCATCATGCGCGCCCTGCAAGGCGAATTTGTTTTCGCCGCTGATGAAGGCCGCGTCGCTCAGGCGGGCGATTTCGGCGCAGGCGCGACCGGCAAAGGGGGCATCGGTATTGATGCCGGTGCCAAGCGCGGTGCCGCCAAGGGCGAGGGGGTAGAGACCCTTCTCGGCTTCCTGAATACGGGCGATGTTCTCGCGCAGCATCCCGGCATAGCCGTGGAATTCCTGACCCAGCGTGACCGGCACGGCATCCTGCATATGGGTGCGGCCGATCTTGACGATGTCTTTCCATTCCTCAGCCTTGGCCTCGATGGCTTCGGCGAGACGGGTCAGGGCCGGGATCAATCTGCGACGACTGTTCAGCACGACCGCCACATGCATGGCAGTCGGGAAATTGTCGTTGGAAGACTGCGACATGTTGACGTGGTCATTGGGGTGAACCGGGCGCTTGCTGCCCAGAGGCTCGCCGGACAGCTGGCAGGCGCGGTTCGAGATGACCTCGTTGACGTTCATGTTGAACTGCGTGCCCGAGCCGGTCATCCAGACATGAAGCGGGAACATATCGGCGTGCTGACCGGCCAGGATTTCATCGCAGACTGTGGTGATCAGCTTGTACTGCGTCTCACCCAGACGGCCGCTCTGGTGGTTGGCATGCGCGCAGGCGCGCTTGACGATGGCATAGGCCTCGATCATCTCGCGCGGCATCAGCTCGCGGCCGATGCCGAAATAATGAAGCGAGCGCTGCGTTTGCGCGCCCCAGAGCTTGTCGGCCTGAATTTCGATTTCGCCGAGGCCGTCGCTCTCGATCCGTGTATCGCTCATGTCAGATCTTCTCATAGGTGCAGTAATCGGGCGTCCAGACGATGGACTGGATGCGGTCATGCAGCTCATCGTCGCTGAACGCATCACATACGCCATCTTCGCGTGCCTGTCTGGCCGCCGCTTCGGCCACGGCGAGCGCAACCTTTCGCAATTGCGTGACCGGCGGCAGAAGATTGCCCTCCGGGTTGCTGAGCAGGGGCGACAGAGAGGCCAGCCCGCGTGCCGCCGCCATGAACATGGAATCCGTGACGCGCGTAGCACCGGTGGCAAGCAGACTGAGCCCGAGACCAGGGAAGATATAGGCGTTATTGGTCTGGTCCACACGATGGGTGCGACCATGCAGATCGAGCGGCGGGAAGGGGCTGCCCGTGCTGACCAGCGCGCGCTCATCCGACCAGGTCATGATATCTTCCGGTGTCGCTTCGGAATGCGAGGTGGGGTTGGAAAGCGGAAAGATGATCGGACGCGGACAGTTCTTGGCCATCTGACGCACGATGCTTTCCGTGAACAGGCCCTTTACGCCGGAAACGCCAATCAGGATGCTGGCCTTGCTTGCGCTGACCACGCTTTCGAAATCGGTGGGGCGGTCTTTCCAGTCCTTGCGGGCGAAAAGGGCTTGCCCCTCGCTCATGCCCTCACGTCCTGCCAGCAGCAGACCGTGCTGATCGAGCATGTAGAAGCGGGAAAGCGCTTCATCTTCGCTTGCGCCTTCATCGAGCATGACCTGAAGCAGCAGTTTGGCAATACCCACACCGGCCGAGCCCGCGCCCAGCATGATGATGGTCTCGTCCTTGAGTTTGCCGTCATGCGCGGCATTGGCGCTCAGAATGGCCGCTGTGGTGACGGCGGCTGTGCCCTGGATGTCGTCATTGAATGTGCACAGGCGGTCGCGATAGCGCTCGAGAATGGGGGCTGCATTCGCGCCGCTGAAATCTTCCCAGTGCAGGACCACATGCGGCCAGCGTGTCTGGACTGCGGTGACGAAACGCTCGATGAACGCATCGTATTCCGCGCCGCGTACGCGCTCATGACGCCAGCCGATATAGGCCGGGTTCTGCAGCAGATCCTGATTATTGGTTCCGGTATCGAGCACGATAGGCAGGGTCTGGTCGGGTGAGATGCCTGCGCAGGTGGTATAGAGCGAGAGCTTGCCGATGGGGATACCCATACCGCCTGCACCCTGATCGCCAAGGCCCAGAATACGCTCGCCATCGGTCACTACAATCACGCGCACATCGTCATAGGCCGGGTTTGAGAGAACATCCTCCATCGACTCGCGTTCGGGATAGCTCAGGAATAGACCGCGCGGACGACGCCAGATTTCCGAGAAGCGCTGACAGGCCTCGCCTACGGTCGGCGTATAGACCAGAGGCAGCATGGCCTCGATCTTGCTGTTCAGCAGTGCGTAGAACACCGTTTCGTTCGTATCCTGCAATTCGCGCAGATGCACATGGCGTGCAAAAGGCGAGGGCAGGGCGTCGAGGAATTTCAGTGCGGCCTCGACCTGCTGTTCGAGTGTCTGAACCGCCTTGGGCAGAAGTCCGTGCAGCTCGAATGCGTCTCGCTCCTCTGTCGTGAAGGCCAGTCCCTTGTTGAGAAAGGGATGATTGAGCAAATCCTGCCCTGAAAGCGCAACAGAGAGCGTTCTGGTCATGAGCTAGTCTCCGGACATAGTAAAACAACGCGGTTTCACCAGAAATCGCGGGCATGGAGTGAAACATAACTGCCCAGATGTTGCGACCCCTCTGAAGGCAAAGTGATCGCCCGTTGCGGCATGGAAGCCCGGCGTGTCCTGCATGGCATACTTTCTATGGGCGCTCCTTACGGGCGCGCGACGAAGGCGTGCGGCTGCGCGGCTCTCAGTCGCGCGGCAGGGTGGACCAGAGCGGCACGTTCATGCCCGGCGGCAGGCTCGCCAGATAGACGCCACGCGCAACGGCGCGGGACAGCACATCGGCGGCAATGCTGCCCAGATGGGTGACCAGCAGGGCGCGCCCCTCCTGAGGGGCCGTTTTCTGTGCCGTCGAAATGGCGAAAATCGTATCGCCGTCGAAAGGCGAGTGAACTGGATGAATGGCGCGCGCCAGTCCATCCTGCGCCATCATGGCAATCCGCTTCAGCTCTTCCTGCTCGAGCGCAATATCGAGCGCAATACAGGCGAGCGTGGTGTTTGCACGTGGGGCGGGATCGAGCTTCGTGCCTGTCCAGTCATCAGGGGGAACGGTTTCTGTCGAGATACCAAGGCCGCCGAACTCCTTGCCCTGTTCGAAGGGCGCGGCCCAGAAGCGCCTCTGGTGCGGCAATGTCACCGTGCCAAGACTGTTCGTCGCGACAAGGGCGCCAATCGTATAGCCCTGCGGTGTCACCCACGAAGCAGAACCTATGCCGCCTTTGAGGCTGCCTGCCATGGCGCCATAACCGGCGCCCACCGTGCCGAGCGCACAGCTGTGCGATGCCGAACGAACGGCCTGCATTCCAAGCGCACGATAGGGAGGTGTCTCGCCCCAGTTCTTGTCGCCGCCATTATCGAGATCGTAGAGAATGGCCGATGGAACGATGGGCGAAGGTGGAACGCCCGCGACCTTGCGCATGGCAAAGCCCCGCCCCTTTGCGCCCAGCAAGGCCGCCACGCCATCGGCCGCGGCCAGACCGTAAACCGAACCGCCCGAGAGAGTTAGCGCATCGATGCGATGGACGAGGTTCCATCCATTGAGAGCGTCCGTTTCACGCGTTCCCGGCCCACCGCCGCGCACATCGACCGAAGCTGTGGCAGGGCTGTCAGGCAGAATAACCGTAACGCCCGTGCGCCGGATGCTGTCCTGTGCATGACCGACCTGCAAGCCGGCGACATCCATCAGTGTATCGGTTGGGCCGACATGTCCCTGCGCAGCAGCATGCGCAGGACGACGAGGACGCGCGAAAAAGGCGGTCGTGGCGAGGCCTGAGAGAAAGAAATGACGTCTTTTCATGGGGAAAGCCTCCAGCAGCACAGGGACAGGCAAGCTAGAGCATCGTGAAGGCGTCGCAAAATGCTGTTCTGTCAAAATGCTGGTCTGTTTCGCGATCGGGTCGCGCATCACGGCGTGTGGTAGGGACCCGCGCCCTGCGTCCCCGTGCAAGAAGGACGACGCATGCTGGAGGCGGGGCACAAATACCTATGCCGGTGATGCGAAACCACGCCGCCTGAAAACGACAATGCCTTCCTGCGGATGTTTCCGCTGGAAGGCATTGTGCCGTTCGCTTGTCTCGGGAGAGAACGGCCCTTTTACAGGCCGCTCGGTTCTCAGATGTAATGTTCGCTTAGGGGGGCAAAGCCATTGAAGCCGGTCGAGCAATAGGTGGTGACATAAGCCCCTGTGGTCAGAAGCTCGATGCGGTCACCCGAGGTAAGGGCATGAGGCAGCTGCACGCGGTTTTTCTCGTACATGATGTCCACGCCGTCGCAGCTCGGGCCCGCCACAACCGTCTCGCCGGTCGGCAATCCGTCATGAGGTGTGCGGAAGCGATAGCGGATTGCCTCGCCTTCGGTCTCGGCAAGACCGCCGAAACGACCGATATCGAGATAGACCCAGCGCGGATCGCTTTCCTTGCCGCCACGGCGGCTGACCAGCATGACCTCGGTCGAGACCACGCCGGCTTCTGCCACCATGAAACGGCCCGGTTCGATCAGCATCTGCGGCAGCGCGTTGCCGAAATGCTCGGTCATGGCGCGACCGATGGCCAGACCGAACTGTTCGATCTCGGGAATGTCGTCGCGATAACGCACGGGAAAACCACCGCCGAGATTGACCATCTTGAGGTCGATGCCCGCTTCCGAGAGATCGGTGAACAGCATCGCGACCTTGGCAATGGCGGCCTCATAAGCCGTGGTGCTGGTCTGCTGGCTGCCCACATGGAAGGACAGGCCGTAAGGCTCCAGACCCAGCTCCACCGATTTCAGCAGCAGGTCCTTCGCATGATTGACCGTGGTGCCGAACTTGCGTGACAGGGGCCAGTCGGCACCTTCGTTCTCAACCGCAAGACGGCAGAAAACGCGCGCACCGGGGGCATGCTCGGCCAGCTTGTCGAGTTCTTCCTCGCTGTCGAACACGAACAGATCCACGCCAAGACCGAATGCCTCGCGAATGGACGATACCTTCTTGACGGTGTTGCCGAACGAGATCTGGCTGGCCTGCGCACCGGCGGCAAGGCACTGGTGGATTTCACCGATCGAGGCTGCGTCGAAAGATGAGCCCAGACGAACCAGACGCTCCAGAATCGGGGCGGCCGGATTGGCCTTCACGGCATAATAGATCTGCGCCAGCGGCAGGGCATCACGCAGGGCATGATAGCGCGCCTCGACATGGTCGACATCGACAACGAGACAGGGGGTTGCCGGCTGCTGCTCGGCAAGATAGCGGACGATTTTCGGAGTCATGAGTCACTCCTCCCGAAACCCGCCCGGCATTGCACGGGCGGCTTTGTTGCGAAACGGTCGAACGGACCGGCGATCAGGACGAGGCTGGTTGCTCCACAGAGAGCATGATCAGCCCGATTGCCAGAACGCTTGACGTCGTTGCGTAACCTACAGAGGGCCAGTGGCACGTGCGTTGCTGCGTGGGGCGCATATGGGACCAAACCCCCCCTCGTGCAACTAAAAAATGGACCGGAATCGTTTTTTTCATATGACAGTCACAACACGTGTTGCGATGTCGATCCGACTGCAACGTTTTGCTTGCCGGAACGTCATTCCAGAAGCGTGCATATTTGTGTTGCGGGGCCGGTATGGCGTATTCCGGAACAGCGCGCGATCGTGAATGGTGCGTTACACCCAAATACATGAGGCAAAACGCTAGAAGGAGCTGTTTGTGGACGAGTCACCGACCCAGAGAAGGCAGTTGTTGCGGGCCGCCGTGGAATCGGGCGGCGCCCTTGAGGCATCGGGCAATCGGGATGGCCGTTTGGGGCAATCCGTTTCAGGCGCTTCTCTGGAGGCTTCGCCCGGGAGTGAGGACAGTCATTCTGATGGCGCCTCATCCTCCGGCGCGAATGAAGAAGCGCTCGGACGCGAAGCACCGGGGACAGGGGCCAAAAGCCCCATCCATATGCCGCTCGGTGGTTGGAAGCTTGTCCTCAGGCAGACGCTCAGCAATCTGGGATCGAGCCAGACCAGCCTCTCGGCAGCGGGATGCGCCTTCTATGCGACGCTCTCTCTTTTTCCCGCCATTTCCTCGCTGATTTCCGTCTATGGCCTGATATTCGATCTGCAGACGGTAGAACCGCAACTCAATGTGCTGCGCAATTTGTTGCCTGCCACGGCCTTCGAGCTCATTGCCTCGCAGATCCACACATTGATCGCCCAGCCTCATGCCTCGCTGACACTGGGACTGATCTTATCGACCACCATTGCCCTGTGGTCGGCATCGGCCAGCACGAAATCGGTCCTGTCTGCACTCAATCTGGCTTATGACGTGCTTGAAACACGCGGCTTTTTCCGTTTCCAGTTTCTTGCGCTCGGCGTGACATTCGGGGCTGTGGTCGGGGCGTGTCTGACGCTCGCGCTCATGGTGGCGTTCCCGGCGCTTGTCGATTACATGCCCGATCTGCTCAATCATTTCGGCCTGCGCAATCTCCCACCGGAGCTTCTGTATATCGCCGATTATCTGATGAGCTACAGCACGCGCTATATCGTGCATTTCGGTGCGCCGGCGTTGATGTTGCTCTTTGTGTTTATCGCCGTCACGCTTCTGTTCCGCTATGGTCCGTGCCGCGACAAGCCCGACTGGCGCTGGATCGTGCCGGGATCGCTCGTGGCAACCCTTCTCTGGGTTCTGACCTCGCTCGCCTTTTCCTATTATGTCAGTCATTTTGCCAGCTATGGCTCGACCTACGGTCCTCTGGGCGCTGTCGCAGCCATCATGATGTGGTTCTTCGTCGGCACCTATGTCGTGCTGTTCGGGGCCGAGCTCAATGCTGGGCTCGAGGACAGAATGAAGGGGTTCAATCCGAAAGTGCCGGGTGTGACGCGCGTGCAGGAAGGGGCAGAGCCTGCATCTGCCGT
This sequence comes from Asaia lannensis NBRC 102526, assembly GCF_024054035.1. GTDB lineage: Bacteria > Pseudomonadota > Alphaproteobacteria > Acetobacterales > Acetobacteraceae > Asaia > Asaia lannensis. Next base: position 518,470 of record NZ_JAMXQU010000002.1, on the reverse strand, counting down.
ATCGTCAGAAGCCTGAATGACGAGGGGGAGCGATCCCCTTCAGCCGGTCTGCCAGCAAAAAGGGCGTGAGGCTTATGGCCCCACGCCCTTTTTGATAAATCCATGATCCGCAAATCTACGATCCGCCGCAGACGCGGCCGGAATGCAGTTCATGCTTATTTATGGTGACGGACGTGACGGATTGCGACGGCCTTATGGGCGGTGCGGGGTTTGGTCACGGGCGTTACGGCGCTGAGAGCCTGGGCATTTGTGTCGTCTGCTTCGGCCTCGGCCACTTCGAGCGGTTCGTCTTCCTTGATGGGCGCGCCCGAAGGAATGGGGGCCAGCTTCACATGGGCTGTACCGCTACCCAGCATGCCAAGTTCGGCGGCTGCAGCATGGGACAGATCGATGATGCGGCTGTTGAAGGGGCCGCGATCGTTGACCGTCACGATGACCGAACGCCCCGTATCCTCGTTTTCGACCAGAACCTTGGAGCCCATGGGCAGGGTCGGATGAGCCGCGGTCAGAGCCTGGCTGTCGAGCCTGGCGCCGCTGCTGGTGCGATGCCCTGCAAGGCGACGGCCGTACCAGCTTGCAACGCCGTGCTCGGACCAGGCCAGAACATTATGGCTTGCAAGGGCAATACGATGAGCGCGTTTGGCAAGGGCAAGACGAACCGAAGAAGCCCAGGCGGCGCGATCGGTTTCATGACCGGCAGAAGCCAGAGCGGGCTGATGTTCGCTTGCCAGGCTGGTCTGTGCGGCGCTCGCCGCATGGGCGTTATGTTTGGGTGCGAAAGCCGTGCAAAGCAGAGCCAGACCCCCGATTCGGGCGCGGAGACGCATCTTGCAACGTTCCGTGGAACTGAATGTGAGTTTTCTGCTTCTAGATAATGTCACGACAGCTTGCAGCCTTTTGCCCAGTTACTCCGAACGAACCCATGCCCCGACAAGCCGGGACGGCGAATAACCCGTATAACATAGCCACGCCCGATCGCGAAATCGCGAGCGTGAGCCAGAGCCGCGCCCGCGTTCTGCGCTGACAGAGGGGACGCTGTAACTCTCTTCTGTACGCAGTGAAGAGGACAAACGCGGCAGGAATGAGGCGTAAACCGACTGTCATGGACAGGAAGGCTTTTATGCCCAAAGCGAAAGTGCTACGGGCTGCTCTCATGATTCGACCGATGATTGCCGTTCTCAACGGCCCCAACCTCAACATGCTCGGTATGCGCCAGCCGGAAATCTACGGCCACGCAACGCTGGACGATCTGGAACAGGTCTGTATCCAGGCGGCCGAGCAGCTGGATGTCGCTATCGATTTTCGCCAGACGAACATCGAAGGCGAGCTGGTATCCTGGATCCAGGAATGCCGGGGCAGGGCCAGGGGGATCATTATCAATCCGGCCGCTTATGGTCATACTTCCATCGCGCTGCTCGACGCCCTTCTTGCAACGGGACTGCCGACGGTGGAGGTTCATATCTCCAATATCCATCGCCGCGACGCCTTTCGTCACCACACCTATACCTCGCAGGCCGCTATCGGTGTAATCTGCGGGTTTGGGGTGCGTGGTTACGCCATGGCGCTGCGCGCACTTTATGACATGATCGAAGACGAGGACGAACGATGAGCCGTATGCTCGTGGACGCAGATGCCATCCGGGCATTGGCCGATATTCTTACCGAAACCGGACTGACCGAGATCGAGGTCGCGGAAAAGGACAACCGTATCCGCGTCGTACGCAGTGCGGGCAATCAGGTGGTTCAGGCTGTTGCCGCCGCGCCTGCTGCCGCAGCTCCTGCAGCAGTGGCTCCGGTTATCGCACCGGTCGATGTGTCGAACCATCCCGGCGCCGTGAACAGCCCGATGGTGGGCATTGCCTATCTCGCGCCCGATCCGTCGGCACCGCCCTTCGTGCAGGAAGGTCAGGCCGTGACAGCCGGGCAGACGATCATGCTGATCGAGGCCATGAAGACGTTCAACCAGATCAAGGCGCCTCGCGGCGGCACGCTTACGCGTATGCTCGTATCCAGCGGCGATCCGGTTGAATTCGGCGAAGCGCTCGCCATCATTGAATAAGCATTACTGACTGAATCCGGGGCACGATGTTTTCCAAGATCCTGATCGCCAACCGCGGCGAAATCGCGCTACGCATCCTGCGCGCCTGCCGTGAAATGGGCATAGCGACGGTTGCCGTGCATTCCACGGCCGATGCCGATGCCATGCATGTCCGACTGGCGGATGAGGCGGTCTGCATCGGCCCGCCATCGTCACGCGATTCCTATCTGAACGTGGCGGCCATTCTGTCGGCTGCCACCATCACAGGGGCCGACGCCATTCATCCCGGCTATGGCTTCCTGTCCGAGAATGCTGACTTTGCCGAGACGGTTGAAGAGCATGGTTTCGTGTTCATCGGCCCGACCGCCCATCATATCCGTACGATGGGCGACAAGATCATGGCCAAGACCACCATGCGTGAGCTCGGTGTGCCTCTGGTCCCGGGTTCGGATGGCGCGCTGCGCGATCTGGCCGCAGCACGCGAAGTGGCCGCCAAGGTCGGCTATCCTGTGCTGATCAAGGCGGCTGCCGGCGGTGGCGGTCGTGGCATGAAGGTTGCCCAGACGGAAGACGAGATCGAGGAAGCCTGGTCGGTTGCGCGTACCGAAGCCCGTGCGGCTTTCGGCAATGACGAGGTCTATCTCGAGAAATATCTCGACAAGCCGCGTCATATCGAGCTGCAGATCATGGCCGATACCCATGGCAATGTCGTGCATTTCGGCGAACGTGACTGCTCGCTCCAGCGTCGTCACCAGAAGCTTCTGGAAGAGGCCGGTTCTCCTGCCCTGACAGCGGAAGAGCGTGATGCCATTGGCGCCACGGCAACGGCTGCGCTCAGGAAAATGGGCTATCGCAATGCCGGAACGCTGGAATTCCTGTATCAGGACGGGCAGTTCTGCTTCATCGAAATGAACACCCGTCTTCAGGTCGAGCATCCGGTGACCGAAATGGTGTGCGATGTGGATCTGGTGCGTGAACAGATCCGCGTGGCTGCCGGAGAGCCGCTTGGCTACGAGCAATCCGACATCACCTTCAGCGGCCATGCCATCGAGTGTCGTATCAACGCCGAAGATCCTGAAACCTTCATGCCCAATCCGGGTACGATCAAGGTCTTTCATGCACCGGGCGGTCTGGGCGTGCGCATCGACAGCGCCATTTATGCCGGGTATCGCGTACCGCCTTACTATGACAGCATGATCGCGAAACTGATCGTTCATGCGCCTACGCGTGAAGAAGCCATTGCCCGCATGATGCGCGCGCTGGACGAGTGCGTTGTGGATGGCGTGAAAACGGTCATTCCGCTCCACCGCAAGATCCTTGCCGACCCCCAGTTCCGCAAGGGCGATTATACCATCCACTGGCTTGAGAAGTTCGTCGATTCCCTCAAGCACTGACAAGACCCGGCATGCGGATGGCTCTTAAAGACGAGAGCCATCCGCAGCCACGATCAAGGAGACATCCCGATGTCGGCTCGTGTTGAAACCATCGTTCTCACCTGCCGCACGGGCAGTGTCCCCGCCGTTGTATCGACACTCGAAGCACCACTGACCGCATGTGCAGGCTTTCTGGGTTGCTGGACGACCGAGCTTGGCTGCCTGAACGAGATCGTGCTGCTCTTCAGTGCTGCCCCTGAAAACCTGGTCCTGCCGGGTCATGAAGCAGGGATCGAGCGGATTGACAGGCAGAGCTGGTCGCTGATCAGTGATACGCACCCTGTGCCGGGCGCATTCGGCCATAGTTACGAGTGGCGCGTCTACGATATCCTGCCCGGCTGCGAGGAAAAGGTTACGGCCCTGATGGACGCTGCCCTTCCTGCACGATCGGTCGTATCTCCCGCCTATGCTGTCATGGTTTCGGTCGATGGTGTGTCGCGTCTGGCGCATGTCTGGCCGTATGAGGATCTTGCTGACAGAGCCAGCAAGCGCCGACAGGCTGTCGAGACGGGCGCATGGCCGCCCAAAGGTATCCTCCCCCTGCTCGGCACGATGAAAACTGCGATCCTGACGCCGGTCAGTTACTCACCCAGCCACTGACTTCGCCTACAGGAGACATCTGCCGCTGTTTAGCCGGAGATGGTCCTGACGGGTGCGATACCCTTTTTGAAACAGCCTGAATCTGTGCCCCGGGTCCGACAGTTCGTTCTGCGGGGCGTTCAGGCTCTTCCTCTGCCGCGACAGAAATCTTCACCCTTACGCCGGTAACCGGCTTCGGTCCTGAACCGGGATGAAGCCAGCCGAATATGTCTCCCACCAGGATTTTGCAGCCTTTTGCGCGGGCAGGGGCTTCAGGGTTGCCTCAATGAGGCTTCGCTTCCGACGCAGTTTCGAACGGTTCGGGCACCATGGGTGGAATGGGGTGGTCTTTCAAAAGCGCGTGCAGGGTTTCCAGTGCCTTGTCGAGTTGCTGATCCTGGCCATTGAACGTGGCCACGGGCATGTTCTCGACGGTCATATCGGGTTCGACGCCGTGGTTCTCGACCAGCCAGTGGCCTTTCATATCGAAATAGGGGCGTTCTGCCGTGCGGGGCAGGCCGTTATCTGCCAGACGGTCGCTATCCGAAAGCCAGACACCGGCACCTGCCGTGCGTGTGCCAATGAGAGGCCCGATCCCGAGAGATTTGATGCCCTGTGAGAAGGTCTCGCCATCCGAATAGGTGAATTCGTCGCATAGAACGACAATATGCCCGCGAAAGCTCTGCTGCATGTTGCCCTGGGGGGCCTTGCCGTGATCGGACCAGAACATCCAGACCTTGCGCAGCAGTTGTGAAAGAACCCATGAATCGATGTTGCCGCCCAGGTTGCGGCGTACGTCGATAATCAGACCGTCCTTGTCTGTCTGGGCATAGAAATCGCGGGTAAAGGCGGCAATGTCATCCCTGCCCATGGCGCGCAGATGCAGGTAGCCGATGCGGTCATGACTGTCTTTGGCCACACGGTCGGCACGCTCCATCTCCCAGGCGCGCAGGCGCAGTTTCGCCTCCTGCTTTGCTGAAATGGCCGTTACGACAGTCTGGATCGGGCGATCCTTGCGCTTGAGCGTCAACAGAACCTGTTTGCCTGCCTGACTGGCCAGAAGGGCGGACAGATCGGGCAGATCGGCAAGGCTTTGACCGTTGACTGCGGTGATCAGGTCGCCCGGCTGCGCATCGACATCGGGCGCGGCCAGCGGTGAATGGTCCTGAGGCAGATCGGGATCGCCAGCATAGATACGATCGATCAGAAAGCCGCCCGGCTGACGGGTGAGATGTGCCCCGAGGCTGGCGATCAATGTGTCGTTTTCACGCTCGGCGGTCTCGGCCGGACGCAGCTGCGAATGCAGTGCGTTGAGTTCACCCATCATCTGTCCGAGCAGATCGTCCAGATCCGAACGATCGCCCAGGCGTGACAGCAAGGGGCGATAACGCTCGCGTATGGCTGCCCAGTCCACGCCATGAAGGGCAGGATCGTAGAAATGATCGCGATGCAAACGCCATGCATCGGTAAACATGTCCTGCCATTCCGCTCCGGGATCGATGCGTAGCTGCAGGCCATCGAGCGATACGTCGTTTTGCGGTGCGGTCATATCCGGAGCTGTGCTTCCCGCCGGAACAAGGCGGATTTTGGGGCGCTCCTTTTCCTTGCCCGAGACGAGCATCAGGGTTTTGCCATCGGGGGTCAGGGCAATATCGCGCAGACCGCCCGTCATTTCCTTGGGCTTGACCGGATCGGTGCCTATCTTGACGCCAAGCAGGATGCTGTCGTCATCCTTGTCCTCGGGCTGACCTGGCTTGCGTGCGAGCAGGTAGAGAGTGTCCTGTCCGGCTTCGATTTTGGTGAAGTCGCCAGCCGGAACCGGCAGCTGGTAGAGGCGGGCGGCAACACCGTCATCGAGTATCGCGGGTCTGGTGTTTTCCTGCGAGCCTTGTCCGGCCGATGTCGTCGCGCTTTGCGGCGGATCGAGCTCGGTTGGCGGCGCAAACGGGAAGCGGCTCGTTTTCCTGAGAGCGAGCGCAAACACACCGGTACGATGCGCGAAAACGGGTGCGGGATCGCGATCGCCCCAGGGGCCTGCATTGCTCAGATTGAACAGCCGGTCCGACAGGAACCACAGAAAGCGGTTATCCGGGCTGAAACGCGGCGCATAGGAGTCGTAATCCGGCGTTGTGGTCCAGACCAGCTTGCCATTATCTAGCGTATAAAGGGCGATCTGCCGTCTGATGGATTCACCGCGTGCGCGGACGAAAGCAAGGGCACGACCGTCAGCTGACCATGTCAGGGAGTCGTATTCGCTCTGTCCATCCAGACGTGCATCGTCGATGAGCTTGTCGGTATGGGTGGTGAGATCCAGCAGGAAGAGATGACCTGCGATATCCGTATGAGCGACTAGTCTGCCATCCGGCGAGACCCACAAACCCATGGGCTCGCTTTTCGAGCCATGTGTGAGCTGTGTGCCATCACTGCCTCCGGTCGCGGGGAACGCCCATAATTCCGACTCCCCTCCCTTGTCGCTGAAGGCATAGACCGTCTTGCCGTCGGGCGAGAGGGCGGCGTTACGCAGGCGTGTCGTATTGGCACTCGCGAGGGTGACGCGACGGAGCGCTCCGGTAGTGGCCAGCACGACATGACCACGCATGGTCAGAGCGACATGCTTTCCGTTTGGGGCAAGAGCGATATGAGTGAGATAACGGTACGGATTGTCCAGCCAGACCGGGCGACGTGCAGGGTGATCGCTCGTGATGTCGACCGGTATCTGGCTCTCGGTTCCGGTGTCGAGGTCGAAGCGATAGAGGTCGGCCCCGAGTTGATAGACGACATCATGGCCGCTTAGAGCTGCATGACCGATGCTGAAATCGTCATGATGCGTCAGCTGATGACCGTCACTTCCATCCAGGGCGAAACTCCAGAGATTGTTGCGGCCCGAGCCGTCACTGACGACGATCAGCCGGTCTTTCCAGAGCATGGGACGCTGCAGATTGATGTTCTGAGGGCCGAGTCTCTCGGCCTCTCCGCCGCCTTTCAGGCGGTAGCGCCAGAGCTGGGCGACAGCGCCGCCACGATAAAGCGTGAGATGATCGTGGCTCACGGCCGTGCCGAAGCGCGTGAAATAGATCCACTGTCCATCAGGGCTCAGTGTGGCGTCATTGGCATCGGTCAGAGGGTAGGTGCGTCTCGTGCCGCTCACCGGGTGAATGGCGCAAACCACGCGGCTCAGACCGGGGCCGGTTGCCGGGGCAGTGCTGTAGAGAATGCCGGCTTTTTTATCCCAGCCGATAGGCATGACGTTCTGGTTTTCCCAGGTGACCCGGCGGGGTGTCCCACCTTCGATCGGCATGACATAGATTTCCTGCGGGCCGTCGAAACTCGCCAGAAACGCCACCTGTTTGCCATCCGGGGAAAGAACCGGGTGAGGGTCCGTACCGATTGGCGTTGTCAGTCGCGTGGCTGTTCCACCCTGGAGGGGAACGCTCCAGACGGATTGCTCATCGTCGAAAACCAATGTGGAGCCCGAGAGCGAGGGATCGCGCAGGTAGCCCGGCGCAGCATGGGTCGATATCGGTGCCAGGCAGAGCAGGGCAACGCTGGCGAGAAGCGAAGAGAGACGCATGGGCACACCTGGGGGCAGAAAGGGAAAAGGCAGGGCAGGCAGAGACACGACGGACAGGAAACGGAGGATGCAGAAGTCAGGATAGACACTGCACGGGCGCGGTAAAGACAAGCATGAGTCCTGTCACGATGTCGCGGCACGCAATCCGCTGGCGGCGGCAAGGGGGCATAGGGGAAGGGCGAGGGCGAGAAAGGCACCGAGCATGTCGAGTTCGAGGCCGTAGCTTTGCCCGTTCGCTGACGCATCTGCAGCCGCCGCACCGAAAATCAGAACAGGCGTGGCCATGGGCAGGACCAGAAGCGGCAACAGAATGCCTCCTCGTCGTGCACCGAGCACGAGCCCTGCGGCCATGCCGCCCAGCAATGACAACAGCGGCGTCCCGAGCGCCAGACCGGCAAGCAGGGGGACGATATCCTGTGTCGTACCGCCAAGCATGAGCGTGAGCGGTATCACGGCAATCAGGAGGGGGAGGCCGGTCGTGAGCCAGTGCGACAGGATTTTTGCCAGTGCGACCCAGGCAGGGGAGAGGCCGAGGAGAAGCAGATGGTCAAGCGACCCATCTTCAAGCTCGGCACCGAAAAGGCGGTCGAGCGGCAGAATGCTGGCCAGCAGGGCACAGACCCACAGAATGCCGGGCGCCATGCGATGCAGAAGGCTGGGAGAGGGTCCAAGGGCCAGAGGGAAGAGACTGGCGCAGAGCACGAAAAACAGCAGCACGGCCAGCGTATCGGCACCATGACGCAAGGCAAGCCGGATATCGCGCCCTGCAAGGGCGAAAAAGCTACGCATCGTCATCACCATAAAGTCTCGACTGCTGCCGACTCACTTACCCTTTCGCAAGACGGATCGTCACGGGGTGTCAGGTCTAGCTTGCGGGCATCAGGGAGCGGGAGGGGGATATGGGTCGTGGCGATGATCATGCCGCCCGCTGCACGATGTCGTGCCATGATCTCGCCAAGTTGCCCGATCGATCGGTCATCCAGACCGAGGCTCGGCTCATCCAGAAGCCAGAGGGGTGCTCTGCGAAGAAGAACGCGTGCGAGAGCGCCCCGTCGTTTCTGTCCGGCAGAAAGAAGACGCGAGGGCAGATCCGACAGCAGTGCGAGATCGAGCTCGGCGAATGCGTCCTCCAGTGCCGCTTCAGGGTTTTCGCCCGAACAAAGACGCGCTTCGAGGGAAAGGTTTTCACGCAGGGACAACCCCGGTTTGAGCGCATCCTGATGCCCCAGATAGGCAAGGTCGAGCGCGAGACCAGGGTCGCGCTTTTCTGCGCTTTGCTCCGTTTCGGCCATGCAGATCGTTCCGCCCTGGGCAGGACAAAGCCCGGCTATGAAACGAAGCAGCGTGGATTTTCCCGATCCGTTCGGCCCGGTCAGTAACAGGGCCTCTCCGGGTGACAGGGACAGGCCGATCCGGTCGAGGACGAGACGCCCACCGCGCATCACGGTTACGTCATGCAGGCAGAGCCATGGCGCTTTAGACGAGGAAAAACCTGACATTGTGCGAAAATAACATCTTCCTGAGAGAGTTTCATTCGACTCTGTGCGAATAGGGGCCAAGACTGTATAGAAGGGCCAGCCCGCTAGGGCCAGTTGACAAGCCAGTCAGTCGATCAAGGCAGGAGGACAAGCCATGAGAACCGTTGGACGGGATTCCCTGGGCGTGATGCGGGATCTGGAGGTTGATGGCCGAAAGTACCACATCTTCTCCCTGCCGGAGGCGGCGGCCAAGCTGGGCAATCTGTCCCGCCTGCCTGTCAGCCTTAAGGTGCTGCTCGAAAACGTGCTGCGCTTTGAAGACGGGCTGAGCTATCGCACCGAAGATGCGCAGGCGATTGTCGACTGGACCGCAAAGGGCCATTCGGATCAGGAAGTGCCGTTCAAACCGGCGCGTATCCTCATGCAGGATTTCACCGGTGTTCCCGCTGTGGTCGATCTGGCCGCCATGCGTGACGGTATCATCGCGCTCGATGGCGACCCGGAGAAAGTGAACCCGCTCGTACCGGTCGATCTGGTGATCGATCACTCGGTCATGGTCGATGTGGCAGGCAGCGCCGATGCGCTGGAACGCAATGTCGAGATCGAGTTCGAGCGCAATGGCGAGCGTTATGCTTTTCTTCGCTGGGGCCAGGGCGCGTTCGAGAACTTTCGCGTTGTGCCGCCGGGTGCGGGCATCTGCCATCAGGTCAATCTCGAATATCTGGCGCAGGCCGTCTGGACCGGTAAGGTCGATGGCAAGGAGTACGCCTATCCCGATACGCTTTATGGCACGGACAGCCACACCACCATGGTGAACGGCATGGGCGTGCTGGGCTGGGGTGTGGGCGGAATCGAGGCCGAGGCTGCCATGCTGGGCCAGCCTATTGCCATGCTCATCCCCGATGTGATCGGCGTGCGTCTCGAAGGCGTTCTGCCTGAAGGCGCAACCGCAACCGATCTGGTGCTGACCATCACCGAAATGCTGCGCGCCGAAGGCGTGGTCGGCAAGTTCGTCGAATTCTTCGGCCCTGCGCTCGATCATCTTCCGGTGGCCGACCGTTCGACCATCGCCAACATGGCGCCTGAGTACGGCGCAACCTGCGGATTCTTCCCGGTCGACAAGCTGACGCTGGATTATCTGCACCAGACAGGCCGTGACGAGCACCGCATCCGCCTGACCGAAGCCTATCTGCGCGCGCAGGGGATGTTCCGCGACGCCGATACGCCCGAGCCGGTGTTCTCCAAGGTTCTGTCGCTCGACCTCTCGACCATCATTCCCTCGCTGGCAGGCCCCAAGCGCCCGCAGGATCGCGTGGCTCTGACCGATGCGACTTCGGCTTTCGAAGACGCTCTGACCACGACGCTGGGCGTGAAGCCCGATGATGTGCGCAAGCGCGCCATCGTGGCTGGTTCGGATTACGATATCGGCCATGGCGACGTGGTGATTGCCGCTATCACGTCCTGCACCAATACCTCCAATCCGGCTGTCCTGGTGGCGGCGGGTCTGGTGGCGCGCAAGGCGCGTGCGCTCGGTCTCAAGCCCAAGCCCTGGGTCAAGACCTCGCTGGCACCCGGCTCGCAGGTGGTGACGGATTATCTCGACAAGGCTGGGCTCAGCGCCGATCTCGACGCGCTCGGCTTCGAGACCGTCGGTTATGGTTGCACCACATGTATCGGCAATTCCGGCCCCATCGCCCAGCCGATCGTGGATGCGATCGAGGGTAATGGTCTGGTGGCGACCTCGGTACTGTCGGGCAACCGTAACTTCGAAGGCCGTATCTCGCCTAACGTGCGCGCCAACTATCTCGCCAGCCCGCCGCTGGTGGTGGCCTATGCCCTGCTCGGCACGCTGCGCAAGGATATCACGAAGGAACCTCTCGGTATCTCGAAGGACGGCAAGGAAGTCTTCCTTCGCGATATCTGGCCGACCAATGAGGAGATTGCCGATCTCATCAAGTCCTCGGTCACGCGCGAGAGCTTTGTCGAGCGCTATGGCAGCATCTCGAAGGGAACGAAGCAGTGGCAGGCTCTGGCCGTGGCCAGCGATGCACGCACCTTTGCCTGGTCCGACAGCTCGACCTATATCCAGAAGCCGCCCTATTTCGAGGGGCTGACGAAGGAGCCGGGTGAGACGCACGATATCGAGAATGCCCGTATCCTGGCGCTTCTGGGCGACAATATCACCACCGATCACATCTCTCCTGCAGGGGCCATCAAGCCTTCCTCGCCGGCTGGGACATTCCTCAGCGAGCATCAGGTCGCTGTGGCGGATTACAACTCCTACGGGTCGCGCCGTGGCAATGACCGCGTGATGGTACGTGGCACTTTCGCCAATATCCGTATCCGTAACGAAATGCTGCCCGGCGTCGAAGGCGGTATGTCGAAATACCTGCCCGACGGAACGGTCGCCTCAATCTACGATGTAGCCCATCGCTATCAGCAGGACGGCACGCCACTCGTGGTGTTCGGCGGTCGTGAATACGGCATGGGCTCATCGCGTGACTGGGCGGCCAAGGGCACCAAGCTGCTCGGCATCAAGGCGGTGATTGCGGAGAGTTTCGAGCGTATCCACCGCTCCAACCTTGTCGGCATGGGTGTGCTGCCACTGACTTTCCGTGAGGGCACGACACGCAAGACGCTGGGTCTGGATGGTACCGAAACGATCTCGCTTGGCGGGCTCGAATTAATCACGCCGCGTATGACCGTGCCGATGACAATCAAGCGCGCCAGTGGCGAAACGGAGCAGGTCGAGCTTCTTTGTCGTATCGATACGCTTGATGAAGTCGCCTATTACAGGCATGGAGGAATTCTTCCTTATGTCCTGCGCGGGATGACCGAAACTGACTGACAACGCCGAGATCGTTCTCGACGCAAAAAACATCACCAAAAGCTTTGGGCGACATGTCGTGCTGCACGACATGTCGCTTTGCGTTGAGCGGGGCGAGCTGATCTCGATGATCGGCCCCTCCGGCTGCGGGAAATCGACTTTTCTTCGTTGCCTCAATTTTCTGGAAATTCCTGATTCGGGTACACTTCGTATCGAAGATGTCCGTATCGACAAGAAAGCCGATCAGGGCTGGAGCCGTATGCAGGAGAAGCGCGCGCATGCGCTGCGTGCGCATGTCGGCATGGTTTTCCAGTCGTTCAATCTCTTTCCTCATCGCACAGTGCTCGACAACGTCATGATGGCCCCGCGTGCGGTGAAGGGCGCGGCATCCTCCGATATCGAGCCTCTGGCACGTAGTCTGCTGGCGAAAGTCGGGCTTGAAGGGCTGGCCGATCGTTATCCATCCACGCTTTCCGGCGGTCAGCAGCAGCGTGCCGCCATTGCACGCGCGCTCGCGATGAAGCCTGCAGTCATGCTTTATGACGAGCCGACCTCGGCGCTCGACCCTGAACTGGCCGAAGAGGTTCTTCAGGTTATGCGCCGTCTGGACGAAGAGGGTATGACCCAGATCGTCGTCACGCATGACATGCGTTTTGCCCGCGCGGCTTCGGATCGTGTGCTCTATGTCGAAGGTGGCTATATCGTCGAAACGGGCGAACCCGATGCGCTTTTCGCTGCGCCCGAAGACGCGCGTACACGCCGTTTCCTGAGGACCCTGCTTTGAGAATGCGCGCCGCCCCGAAGATGATACGGGCCTTTCTCATGGCGGTATGCGCGGCGGCATATCTCTCCGGGGCGCTCGTCCCCGCGCATGCCGCCTCTTCAGGCGCGACAGGAGCGATCTCCGCGACTGCAAAGCCTTCCGCTACGCTGAGCTGGGCCTCCGATGGTGAGGCCAATGTGCCCTATGTCTTTCACGATCCGGCAGACACGACCCGTCTGGAAGGATTCGAATATGACATGGTGCAGGAAATTGCCCGACGTCTCGGGCGGACGCCGCGCTTTGTCCAGAACGACTGGGACGGGCTGATACCGGGCTTGCAGCGTGGCATGTACGATATGGTGGTCGACGGCATCGAAATGACGCCCGATCATATCCAGGCGGCCCTGTTTTCACGCCCCTATTATGTGACCGGCGATCGTATTGTGGTGCGACGCGACAGACAGGATCTCAACAGTTTTGCCGCCTTGCGCGGGCACGTTGTCGGAACGATCAAGGAGACTCTCGCCGAGCGTCTGTTGCAGCGCGAGCCGAGTATTACGGTCCGTTCGTATGAGGAAGAGACTTACGCGTTTTCCGACCTGCGCAACGGTAGGCTGGATGCGCTTTTGCTCGATGGTCCTATTGCACTTTACTACGCAGGGGTCACGGATGACCTCGTGATTGTTGGCGATCCGGTAGGGCAAACGCGTTACGGCATTGCGTTCAAGCCCGGTAATACGCTGCTGCACGATCAGGTCGATCGGGCGCTCGGCGACATGATGCGCGACGGTACCCTTCAGGTCATTCTGGGGCGCTGGAACCTGTGGACACCTGAAATGGCGCAGATGACGGGCGATCACACGCAGCGTGCCGTGGAGCCGACGCAGTGGTTGCGCTATCGCGATGCCATGCGCAGCCAGACCGGCTGGCTGGGCCTCGCGCGTCGTTATGTCGGCTTTCTGCCAATCATAGCCAAGGCAGCAGGCCTGACCCTGATCGTCTCTGCGCTTTCAATGGTTCTGGCGGTGAGCCTCGGGCTGGTGCTGGCACTCGCTCGGCAATACGGGCCACGCCTCGTACGTATGGCGAGCGGGTTTTACATCGAAGTCGTGCGCGGCACCCCGCTGCTGATTCAGGTCCTTTTCATTTTCTACGGACTGCCGGGGCTCGGCATCAAACTCTCACCGTTCTTCGCGGGTGTTCTGGCGCTTGGATTGAACTACGCGGCTTATGAAGCAGAAAACTATCGTGCGGGCCTGTCCTCTGTACCGCGTGGACAGATGGAAGCGGCAATTGCGTTGAACATGACGCATCGGCAGGCATTGAGGCTTGTTATCATTCCCCAGGCATTCCGTACGGTTCTGCCTGTGATGACCAATGACTTCATCGCGTTGCTCAAGGATTCGTCTCTTGTCAGCGTTATCACCCTGACCGAACTGACCAAGGCCTATATCCGCCTGTCTTCCACTTACTACGATTATATCGGAACGGGATTGCTGATCGGCGCGGCTTATCTTCTGCTGGGCCTGCCTTTCGTGCGTTTTGCCCGTCATGTCGAACGCAAACTGGGCCAAAGCCTCATGCGCTCCGGCCATCACTGATCCGTATTGTTACAAAATGAAGGGGTGTCTTCGCTGGGAGCGTCGCGGCTGTTCATGGCGTTGCCACCCCTATCTGCGCATTGCACAACGGCGATCTCATAAAGAGTGCCCGGCGCGATAGACGCTGCGATGAGTGCTGCCTTGGCTCTGTCGTGCATAAACCGACAGACCGTCCGGCGTAATGTGTCGTGCCGGATGAAAGGCTGGACCTTGCAAGGTCATCTGCTCCCCTACGAGGAGCCCTGACGATCCCATAGCTCAGGGTCGTGTCAGGAATGCCCTCCTGGAAATGGCTGAGACGATCCCGCCAGGTAGACAGTGAAGGCGTAAGCGCGCGAAAGGTGGGAATGCGCGCTGGGTTTTAAGCCGAGAAACCGGTTTCGCACGCACCCTCCCGCGTCATCGGCAACAGGTACCTTCGAGAAGGTGCCATCTTCGATGCTTGGGGCACCGATCGGTGCCTTATTGCGGAGGTGCGGCCGGATCGCGTGCAAGATCAGTTGGGACGGAGGTGTTTGTCGTGTCATGTGTCATGTCACGACGCAGTAGCGGGATCCATTGCGTGAACCACCGATCGGTCCGGCGTATGAAGTTCTCTGCAGCGGGCACTTGTGTGAGCGCCGCCTTGTCCCAGTAAGGCAGGGGGGCAAGAAGCTGAACCGTTCCCGTTTTGGTTGGCGAGAGAAGATAGGTGACCGCCGAGGTGCCCTTGTTGACATCCGTTGCACCGCTGCTCTGAATCCAGTTTGCGACGATAAAGAGTGACGGCATGGGAAAGCCGAGTGCCGACAGACGCTTGAAAGCGAGCTGAATCAGTTCGTCCGACGAGATCATCCCATTGGGACCCATGACCGCATTGGCGACAAATGCACATTCACTTCGTCCGTCTGTACGATCCGCGAATATCTGCGCGCTGTAATTTCGGTCATCATGACAGTGGTTCGTGGCTTCCTGTACGATGTCGACCGGAAGCTGCTCGGTCGCGGTACGCGCGACGATGACACCTGTAACGATACCCCGGTCTGTCCGGACGAGAATATTGATCAGCATCCGACCGCCACGGCCGTACTGACCGGTGACGACGGGATGCCAGACACCTGCAGGAAGCGGTAGCGTATGGCCACCAAACGGAATGGAGCCGACCATTGCAGTCGAGATGTCCGGCGCGATCAGCCGGCTCGTCCCGTTATCAGGCGGGCTCTGCTGTTCCTGATTATCTTGTGGCGCAGCATTCTGGTCAGGTGGATTTTGCATCTGTGGACGCACCGTACCAGCGGGGAGCTGGATACCGGGTATGCGGCTCAGCCATGGAGCCTTTGCAAGCATCCAGGGCATAGGGAAGAACAGACCCAAAGCCGTAAAGACGATCATCACATAAATTGCGAAGCGCCAAAGAGGCGCTCGGCGCCACAAACGGGGAAAAGCTGACACTATCTATCGTCCTGGTGGCGATCAGGGGCTTAGTCGGGCTGTCAGGGATTTGCTGTCATCGGCGATTTCTGCCTTCACGCCGTCATCCCCCATGACCAGGCGAACGAGTTTGGCATCGTTCTGACGCGCGAGGATCAGGCTTTCGCTAACCATATCCTCGATAGAGCGCACGAGATCGCGTGCAGAGGCGCCTGCTCCCAGTTTCTGCTGGCGTTGCATGAGCTGGAACAGCAGATAGGCGTCAATACCACCAGCCTCCACATTGAGACCGTAGCCCTTGATCATGGCCTCGATTTCCAGCGCGGCCACGCGGGCGAGATCCAGATCGCGTAGCTGCCGGAAAACGAAGATACGGTCGAGGCGGTTGAGTACCTCAGGCGCAAATCCCGCCTTGCGCAGCGCTTCCGTCGATTCTGCGCGCATGCGATCGGTATCGTCATGAAGGCGGTCGGCAATTTCCGTCAGCGCTTCGGTGGCGATGTTCGAGGTGAGCATGAAGATGGCGCGCGTGGTGGAAATCTGTGTGCCTGTAGAGGCTTCCGTAACATGACCGTCGTTCCACGCTGTAAGGAACTTCTTGAACACGTCGGGATGGGCTTTTTCGATTTCATCGAGCAGTACGATGGCGTCAGGTTTTTCCTGTAGTCCCCCGGTGAGCTTGCCGAAGCTGTCTGAGCCGACATAACCCTTGGGAGACCCGAACAGCATCGTGGCCGCGTGGGGGCTCGACATCTGGGTCATGTCGAAATGCAGAAGAGGGCGTTCCATCTGGCGGGCGATCTGTTTCGCAAGATAGGTCTTTCCGGTGCCCGGCGGCCCGGCAAGCAGGAAAATTCCGACCGGCTTGTTGCGAACTGTCAGAGCAAGGCGTCTGCGCAGTTGCTGGGCGATGTCCTCACAGACCTGATCCTGCCCGACAACCTTGGCACGCAGGCCCGCGGCAAGTTCCTCGGCGTTGATCGCAACTTCCTTCTGCTCCTGGGCCAGAAGCTCCTCGAGAGCGACGCGGTTTGTAAGGCGGGCAAGAATATCCATAACGAAGCCTTTGCGACGACGAAGTCCCTTGCGGGCCAGTTTTGCAGAACGGGCCTCGTAAAGAAGTCCGGAGACAGTGAGAAAAGCCGCAAAACCTGCGACAGGAAGATAGGCGTCTCTCGCCCATGAGAGAAAACGCAGCAGCATCCCGCCGGACAGATGGAGTGAGACGGCAGCCTGAATGCTTGCAAGAATCAGGAAGATTACCATCATCACGGGCATGAGACGGTTCAGAGCGGGCAGCAGAGCTTTCATTGTACGATAACGTCCAGAACAATCTGCTGATTGATATTGGTGAGACGAGGCAGAATGAGTGGCCCCAGTGTTGTGAGTATGCCGGATTCCAGACCGCCTGCAGCGGGAGTACTCAACGGATTGATTGTAATCTCGCCAGCCATGTAGATCGGTACCACGACCGATTGCAGTTCGGACTTGAGAAGCAAATTCTGCGTCATGCTGCCAGAGGTGATGGCGACGGACTGTCCCAGAGCGCCAGAAACCTGAGCAATCGGCATACGCACCAGACGCATACGCCTGTTTCTGACGGCCGCGACGATTTCGGTACGCTGCTGTTTGTCGAACCCTGTCTCTGCCAGCGCGGCCTCGGCCCTATCCGTGGGTATGAGCGCGAGCTGTGCATCGAAATGGGCCGCATCCGAACGGATCTGGGAGTGGGAGGCCGTTTGAACTGTCTGTGTTCCCTCGGCGGAAGACGACGCCCCGGGCGCTGATCTATGCCACATCGCGCCACCCATGCATGCGGCCATGATAGCCGTCGCCATCACGAGCTTGGGTGTCAGACCCATACGCTCGTTCCCGGACTGCCGGGCAGAGTTGCCCGATCCGTCGAGAAGCGGCTTGAGTTGAGGCTCGGAAGTGTCATTCATTCCGCCAAGTCTGGCAGGAGACGCAGCGTCTGGGCAAGAGGTGTGTTACATAAGGAGTGTAATCAAAAGTTACGATTGTCGGGGCCAGCTTGCAGCGCTGGGTGTTCATGACGCGAGTCTTGCTTCTTTCAGCATGTTGGCCTACACAGCTCATATTCCTTTCATCTTTCGTCTTATCGGGGGGTGGCCTTGACGGGCCGCCTTTTTTGTCTTGGCCAATGAAATTCCCAGCCTGAACGGTCTCGAAGCGCGTATCGCGCAGCAGATCGAGCCGACACTGACCGATCTCGGTTATGAGCTCGTGCGCCTGAGCGTGCTGGGCCGTGAAACGCCAACAATCCAGATCATGGCCGATCGTGCCGATGGCTCCCTGATCGGTATCGAGGATTGCGAACAGATCAGCCACGCCGTGGGCGCTGTGCTTGATGTGGACGATCCGATTCCCGGTGCATGGACGCTCGAGGTCTCGTCTGCCGGTATCGATCGCCCCCTGACCCGCCTGAAGGACTGGGACCGGTTTGCCGGGCACCTGGTCAAGGCCGAGCTCGATCTTCCGCTGAACGGGCGCAAGCGCTTTTCGGGTATCATCACCGGCACACGCGACAACGCGGCGGTGATTCGTCTGGATGATGGTGAAGAAGCTGTTCTGCCGATCGACACCATTCGCAAGGCGCGTCTTGTGCTTACCGATGCACTTATCGAGGCCAGTGCGGCCATGATGGGTATTGAATCGGGTGAGGAAGCGGCAGAAGAAGAGGAAGCGCCGCGTCGCAAGATGCCGAAGCTCAATCCTGCCAAACCGGGCAAGGGCACTCGCCCGGGAAAAAAGACACACTGAAGTTTGCGTTCCGGGAAGTTGGCGTTACCGGGTTTCCCGCTTTTCCTGTTTCCGATGGTCTGCGCGATCTCGCGCTCCGTATTTGAGGATTTCGTCTGATGGACACCTCCGTTACCCGTCCTGAGCTGCTTCTGGTGGCCGACGCTGTTTCGCGTGAAAAGAATATCGATCGTGAAGAAGTGCTGGAGGCGATGGAACAGGCCATCCAGAAGGCCGGGCGCGCCAAGTACGGTCACGAGAAGGACATCCGCGCGACCATCGATCGTCGCTCCGGCGAGGTACGCCTGTCACGCTGGACCGAAGTGGTCGAGGCGGTCGAGAACGAGGATACGCAGATCCCGCTCGCCATTGCGGTCAAGTTCCAGCCTGAAATCAAGATTGGCGAACATCTGGTCGATCCGCTTCCGCCTATCGATTTCGGTCGTATTGCAGCCCAGACGGCCAAGCAGGTCATTGTGCAGCGCGTGCGCGAATACGAGCGCAAGAAGCAGTATAACGAGTTCAAGGACCGCGTGGGTGAGATCGTCAACGGTACGGTCAAGCGTACCGAATACGGCAACCTCATGGTCGAGATCGGTCATACCGAGGCGCTGCTGCGTCGCGATGAGCTGATCCCCCGCGAGTCGTTCCGCAATTCCGATCGCGTTCGCGCCTATATCTACGATGTGCGCGACGAGACACGTGGTCCGCAGATCTTCCTGAGCCGCACCCATCCGGCATTCCTGGCGAAGCTGTTTGCGCAGGAAGTGCCTGAGATCTACGACGGTATCATCGAGATCAAGGCTGTGGCCCGCGATCCCGGATCGCGTGCGAAGATGGCTGTGGTTTCCAAGGATGCCTCGATCGACCCGGTCGGCGCCTGCGTCGGTATGCGCGGCTCACGCGTGCAGGCCGTTGTGGCCGAGCTGCAGGGCGAGAAGATCGATATCATTCCCTGGAGCCCGCAGGCAGCCACTTTTGTGGTGAACGCCCTGGCTCCTGCTGAAGTGACCAAGGTGGTCATGGATGAGGAAGCCGGTCGCGTGGAAGTTGTGGTGCCCAACGAGCAGCTTTCGCTTGCCATCGGTCGTCGCGGTCAGAACGTGCGTCTGGCGAGCCAGCTGACGCGCTGGGATATCGATATCCTGACCGAAGCCGAGGAATCGGAACGTCGTCAGGAAGAGTTCCGCAAGCGTACGCAGCTGTTCGTCGATGCGCTCGATGTCGATGACGTGATCGCGGGGCTGCTGGTGACAGAGGGTTTCCACACCATCGAGGAGCTGGCCTATGCCGATCCCGAGGAGCTGCATGCCATCGAAGGCTTCGATGAGAGTGTTGCCGAAGAGCTGATGCGCCGTGCCGAGGAATTTCTCGTGCAGAAGGAGCAGGAGCTGGACGACAAGCGTCGTGGCCTCGGCGTTGAGGATTCGATCGCCGAACTGGGCGTGTTTACCAACGCCATGCTTGTGACGCTGGGCGAAAAGGGTGTGAAAACGCTCGACGATCTTGCAGATCTTGCTGGTGACGAGCTTGTCGAAATGCTTGGCGGTGACAATATAGACGAAGATGCTGCCAATGAGATCATCATGGCAGCACGTGCTCACTGGTTCGATGGTGAGCAGGCAGAAGAAGCCCCCGGAGCCGAATCGCACGGGGAAGGGGAGGCTTCCGACGTCTGAGTTTCAGAAAACCGCAGGAGCGAGTCCGGAAATGTCTGAAGAGATCGATCCGATCGGTCTCGACGACGAGAAAGGCCCGCAGCGTCATTGTATCGTGACCCGTGAGAGCGGAAACCCCGATACGATGGTGCGTTTTGTCATCAGTCCCGATGGCGTCGTGGTTCCCGATCTTGCAGCCAGGCTGCCGGGAAGGGGAATCTGGTTGAGTGCCAGACGGGATGTGCTAGAAACCGCGCGGACGCGTCATCTGTTCTCCAGAGCAGCGCGTCAGCCGGTAAAGGTGCCTGAGGATATTGCGCAGGTACTGGTTTCAGGAATAGAAGCGCGGCTGGTGCAGGGTCTTGGGCTCGCGCGCCGGGCCGGGCAGGCTCTCTGTGGTTTTGTTAAGTGTCGCGAATGGATTGCTGCCGGCAAGGTCGGACTGGTGATCCAGGGATCGGGCGGAAGCCCGGATGAGTTGCGGCGTCTGATATCGGGAAACAGCAAACTTCCGGTACTGACGTTACCGGCCCAGATGCTCGCGACGGCATTCGGGCGGGAACATGCGGTCTATGTTGCGATAGCGCGTGGTGCGCTGGCGCAGCGTCTGATGGCTGAGCATGAACGATTTTTGGGGCTGACCGATGGGTTGGTTCCTGAGCCGCGCGATGAGCGGCTCGCACGGGAACAGGCAGGTATATGAGCGAAGGCAACGAACGGGACCAGGGCACTCAGGCTCAGGGCGGCCAGACAGATGGCCAGAATGTCCAGGATCAGGGCGCCCAGGCTCAGGGTGACCAGGGTAAGGGACGTCTGTCCCTGCGTCCGGGCGGGCGCATGGAACTCGGGCGAACGGTAGATGCGGGCTCTGTGCGTCAGAGCTTCAGCCATGGCCGCTCCAAGGTGGTGCAGGTCGAGGTGCGCAAGAAGCGCGAGACGAACGAGCGCAAGGACGGCCGCGGTGCCGCCGGTGGCCGTGGTGGCCGTGCCGGTGCAGGGCGTGCCCTGACCCCTGCAGAACTCGCCATCCGCCAGCGCGTGCTCGAAGAGCAGCGCAAGGAAGCGGCACGCGAGGCTGCACGCCTCGAAGAAGAAAAGATCCGTATTCTTTCCGCTGCTGAAGAAGCCAAGCGTGAGGAAGCTGCACGTGCCGAGGCTGCTGCACGCGAGGTCGAGGCCCAGCGCGAGGCTGAGGAACATGACCGGCAGATGGCGGCAGCTGCCGAAGACCGCGCAAAGCAGGAAGCACTCGAAGAGCAGCGCAAGGCGCGTGCAGCCGAGCGTGAACGTGAGGAAGCGGCACGTCGTGCCCCTCTCGAAGCCGCTGAGTCTGCACGTCGCACCGGCGGTGTGCAGCTTGCCGCGCCGATGGAACGTCTGCGCCCGCTGGCCGAGCGCGCTGTCATGGCGCCGCGTCCGGTTACGCCCAAGCCGGCTCCCGCCGCTGCCGGGGCTGCTGCCGCACCGCGTAACGAGACACTGCATCTGCGTCGTGGCGGAGCGGAAGGTGGCGAGGACGATCGTCGCGCCGGTCCGCGTCGTGCGCCCGCCGCGCCGCCGCGTCGTGGTGCGCCTGCGGCCCCCAAGAAGAGCGGGGACTCCCGTCGTTCCGGTCGTATCGATGTGCGTGCCGCCATCGAAGGCGATGACGACAAGACGCGTTCGCTCGCTTCGGTGCGTCGTCAGCGCGACCGTGAGCGTCGCCAGGCCGAGCTCGAACGTCTGCGTGCCGATCAGGTGCGCGTCGTTCGTGACGTGATCCTGCCGGAATCCATCACGGTTGCCGAGCTTGCCAATCGTATGGCGCTTCGCCAGGCCGAAGTGGTCAAGGCCCTCATGAAAATGGGTGTCATGGCAACCGCGACGCAGCTCATCGATGCCGATACGGCAGAGCTGGTGATCAGCGAATTCGGCCATCGTGTCCGCCGTGTGGCCGAGAGCGACGTCGAGCTGGGTATCGAGGGTGTGGAAGATCGCGAGGAAGACCTCGTGACGCGTGCCCCGGTCGTGACGGTCATGGGCCATGTCGATCATGGCAAAACCTCGCTGCTCGATGCGCTGCGCACGACCGATGTTGCGGCTGGCGAAGCCGGTGGCATTACCCAGCATATCGGTGCCTATCAGGTGACGCTGCATAGCGGCGCCAAGATCACCTTCGTCGATACGCCGGGCCATGAGGCCTTCACATCGATGCGTGCCCGTGGTGCTTCGGTTACCGACGTGGTCGTGCTGGTCGTGGCTGCCGATGACGGTGTGATGCCGCAGACCATCGAGGCCATCAAGCATGCCAAGGCTGCCGATGCCCCGATCATCGTGGCGATCAACAAGATCGACAAGCCGGGCGCCAATCCGGAGCGTGTCCGTCAGGCCCTGCTCAGCCACGATATCGTGGTGGAAGCTCTTGGCGGTGACGTGCAGGATGTCGAGGTTTCGGCCCTTAAGCGTACCGGTCTGGACAAGCTTGAAGAAGCCATTCTGCTTCAGGCAGAAGTGCTCGACCTGAAGGCGAATCCGAACCGTGTCGCAGAAGGCTCGGTGATCGAAAGCCGTCTGGATCGCGGTCGCGGCCCAGTGGCGACGGTGCTGGTCCAGAAGGGCACGCTCAATCGCTCCGATATCGTCGTGGCCGGTGCCGAATGGGGCCGCGTCCGTGCGATGCTGGACGACAAGGGGCGTCAGCTCAAGGATGCCGGTCCGTCCATGCCGGTCGAACTTCTGGGTATTACGGGTGTTCCCGGTGCCGGCGAGCCCTTCGTGGTCGTCGAGAACGAGAACCGTGCCCGCGAGATCTGCGAGTTCCGTCAGCGCAAGCAGAAGGACAAGATGGCAGCCGGTCGCGCCGCAGCGCGTGGCACGCTCGACCAGATGCTGGCCCGTATCCAGGCGGGTGAGCAGAAGGAAGTGGCTCTGCTTATCAAGGCGGACGTGCAGGGCTCTGCCGAAGCAATCGAGGCTTCGGTGCTCAAGCTCGAACATGAGGAAGTCCGCATTCGCGTGCTGAATGCCTCTGTTGGCCAGATCACCGAAAGCGACATCCAGCTCGCCAAGGCATCGAATGCCATTATCGTGGCCTTCAATGTCCGCGCTACCACGCAGGCCCGTGAAATGGCCCAGCGTGAGGATGTGGATATCCGCTACTACTCGATCATCTACCAGGTGACCGATGACGTGGAGCAGCTGGTCAAGGGCAAGGTTGCGCCCAAGCACCGCGAGAAGTTCCTTGGTTACGCCGAGATCCGTCAGGTCTTCAACATCACGAAGGTCGGCAAGGTCGCGGGTTGCTATGTCACCGAGGGCGTGGTCAAGCGCGGCTGTGGCGTGCGTCTGCTGCGTGACAACGTGGTGATCCATGAAGGTGAACTGAGCCAGCTCAAGCGCTTCAAGGATGACGTCAAGGAAGTTGCGCGCAACTACGAGTGCGGTCTTTCCTTCGCTGGCTATAACGATCTGCGCGAAGGCGACATGGTCGAGTGCTTCGAAATGGAAGTGATCCCTGCATGAGGGGATCGCGTTCCAAGGTTCCGGGCTTCTCAGGGCCTGGTGATGCGGCTGGCCCCTCGCAGCGTCAGCTGAGGATGTCCGAAGAGGTCCGTCGTGTCCTCTCGGATCTCTTTGCCCGCACCGAGTTCCGTGACCCGGAACTTGCCGGTGTGCATGTGACCGTGACGGAAGTCCGTATTTCTCCCGATTTCCGTCATGCTACGGCATTCGTTTGTCGTCTCGGGCGCAACGATATCGAGGATGTCCTGCCTGCGCTCAAGCGTGTGGCACCTTTCCTGCGTACCGGTCTCTCCAAGACACTGCGTTCGCGCATTGTGCCGGAGATACATTTCCAGCCCGATGCCGCGCTTGAGCATGCCATGGAAATGGATGCGCTGATGCGTACACCCGAGGTCCAGCGCGATCTCGACTCAGAAGACTGATTGGAGCGACCCGTCATGGGACGCAAAAAAGGGCTCGATATCGACGGCTGGCTTGTCGTCGACAAGGACCTGCATATCGGCTCGACCGATGTGGTGAACAAGGCGCGGCGCCTGTTCGATGCCAAAAAGGCCGGACATGGTGGCACGCTCGACCCGTTGGCGACCGGCATTTTGCCTGTCGCCTTCGGTCAGGCCACCAAGACAATTCCCTACATCATGGATGCCACCAAGCGTTATCGCTTCACGCTGTTCCTCGGTGAATCGCGTACGACCGACGATCGCGAGGGCGAAGTCGTCCAGATCAGCGATCATCGCCCGAGCGATGCCGATCTGCGGGCTGCTCTGCCAGCGCTCACCGGTGACATCATGCAGGTGCCCCCCGTCTATTCAGCATTGAAAGTCGACGGTGCGCGTTCCTACGATCTGGCGCGTGCAGGCCGCCCCCCCGATCTTCCTCCGCGCCCTGCGCGTGTTGATTCCATCACGCTGGTTGAGCGGCCCGATCGCGATCACGCGATTTTCGAGGTCCAGTCCGGCAAGGGTGTCTATATGCGCTCTCTGGCGCGTGACATCGCCCTGGCCTGTGGCACCGTCGGTCATATCGCCGTCCTGCGCCGG
This sequence comes from Asaia lannensis NBRC 102526, assembly GCF_024054035.1. GTDB lineage: Bacteria > Pseudomonadota > Alphaproteobacteria > Acetobacterales > Acetobacteraceae > Asaia > Asaia lannensis. The sequence goes on along the minus strand of NZ_JAMXQU010000002.1, from coordinate 493,812 downwards.
ACCAAATGCGGTCCGTTCGATGAGAGCCATGCGATAACACTGGACAAGCTTGTTCAAAATGACGACAAGGCCGATGCACTTTCAGCGCTTTTGCGCCCGGTCTCGACCGCGCTGGCCGACATCCCGGCTCTGGCCGTGACCGACGCAGAAGCACAGGCACTGCGCTACGGGCAAAGCCTCGCTTTGGCCGATTTCGGCGACCTGATGCTGACAGCGCAGGACGGCGACGTCCTGCAAGCCCAGGAGGGGGGGTGTCTTGTCGGTTTGTGCCGCGTCCAGGAGGATCGTCTCAAGCCGATACGGATATTCGAGTCGTTTAAATACGGAGACAGAGATGTCGATTACAGCTGAACGCCGCACGGCGCTGATTGAAGAATTCAAGACCAACCCGACCGACACCGGGTCGCCGGAAGTGCAGGTTGCCCTGCTGAGCGAGCGTATCGTGAACCTGACCGGCCATCTGCAGACGCACAAGAAGGACTTCCACTCACGTCGTGGCCTTCTGATGCTCGTTGGTCAGCGTCGTGGTCTGCTTGATTACCTCAAGCGCAAGGACCAGGGTCGCTACCAGACCCTCATCGAGCGTCTCGGCCTGCGCCGCTAATATGCTCGGGCGGAGGGTCATGCCTCCGCCGCCTCCCGTCGCCAACCCGGCGACGGGATATCAGGCTGCGTCACTGGACGTTGAAGCTGGAAACAGAACCGGCCTTCGGCGTTTCAGGCCACATGGTGATATGCCGGTCCGATCCCGGTTTTCCTTGCCATGCCGTCCGAAACGCTGCCAGCCAGTCAGGGCCCGTTCTTTCCGGATCGTCGGTCCCAGTGCCAAAGCCCCTTAATCAGGACAGAATGATGTTCAACTACTTCCGCAAGGAAATCGAATGGGCCGGACGCCCGCTCGTTCTGGAAACCGGCAAGATTGCCCGTCAGGCCGATGGTGCAGTCGTTGCAACGTACGGCGATACGGTTGTGCTCTGCACGGCCGTGGGCGCCAAGACCGTCAAGCCGGGTCAGGATTTCTTCCCGATGACGGTCAACTACCAGGAAAAGGCCTATGCAGCTGGCCGTATTCCCGGTGGCTTCTTCAAGCGTGAAGGCCGTCCTTCCGAGAGCGAGACCCTGATTTCGCGTCTGATCGATCGTCCCATCCGCCCGCTCTTCCCGGAGAACTTCCGCAACGAAGTGCAGGTCACGGCGACCGTTCTCAGCCATGACATGGAAAACGATCCTGCACTTGTGGCCCTGATTGGCTGTTCTGCTGCACTGACGCTTTCCGGCATTCCGTTCTACGGCCCGGTCGGTGTTGCACGCGTTGCGCGCATCAACGATCAGTTCGTCATCAACCCGACCATCGCGGAGATGAAGGAGAGCGCGCTCGACCTCGTCGTCGCCGGAACGAGCGAAGGCGTTCTGATGGTCGAATCCGAGGCCTCCGAGCTTTCGGAAGCTGTCATGCTCGAAGCCGTGACCGCCGGTCATGCTGCTTTCCAGCCTGTGATCGATGCAATCATCGATCTGGCCGAGCATGCCGCCAAGCAGCCCTGGGATCTCGAAGGCCCCACCAAGGAGCAGATCGCCCTGCGCAAGCGCGTGGAGAAGATCGGCACCAAGCTCATGGCCGACGCCTATAAGGAAAAGGCCAAGCAGGCGCGCTACGAGAAGATCGCCATTGCGAAGGGGCGCATCATCGAGGGCCTCATCGAAGAGGGTCTCGATGTCGATATGGCCAAGCCGATGCTCAAGGAGCTTGAGGCCCAGGTCGTTCGCGGCGCCATTCTGAAGACCGGCCAGCGTATCGACGGACGCGACACCAAGACGGTTCGTCCGATCGTGTCCGAAGTCGGCATTCTGCCGCGCGCACATGGCTCGGCGCTCTTCACCCGCGGTGAGACGCAGGCGCTGGTTGTCGCCACGCTCGGCACCACGCAGGACGAACAGATCATCGATGCGCTCGAAGGCGAGCACCGCTCGAACTTCATGCTGCATTACAACTTCCCGCCCTACTCGGTCGGTGAGTGCGGACGTATGGGCAGCCCCGGCCGTCGCGAGATCGGTCACGGCAAGCTTGCATGGCGTGCCATTCACCCGCTTCTGCCGGGCAAGGATCGTTTCCCGTACACGATACGCATCGTTTCCGAGATCACCGAAAGCAACGGGTCGTCTTCGATGGCAACCGTCTGCGGTTCGTCTCTCGCTCTGATGGATGCCGGTGTACCGCTGGAGCGTCCGGTTGCCGGTATCGCCATGGGCCTGATCAAGGAAGACCGTGGTTATGCCGTGCTGTCCGATATCCTGGGCGATGAAGATCACCTCGGCGATATGGATTTCAAGGTTGCCGGTACCGAAGCCGGTATCACCGCGCTGCAGATGGATATCAAGATCACCTCCATCACGCCGGAAATCATGAAGGTCGCGCTGGAGCAGGCCCGTGATGGCCGCATCCATATCCTCGGCGAGATGGCCAAGGCGATCGATGAAGGTCGTGAGGGCGTATCGCGCAATGCGCCGAAGATCACCACCATGACCATCGCCAAGGAAAAGATCCGCGATGTGATCGGTTCGGGTGGCAAGGTCATTCGCGAGATCGTCGAGTTCTCGGGTGCCAAGGTCGACATTAACGACGAGGGCGTGATCACCATCGCTGCTTCGAATGACGAGCAGGCCCAGAAGGCCATCTCGCGCATCGAAGGTATCGTCGCCGAGCCGGAAATCGGTCGTATCTATGATGGCAAGGTCGTCAAGACTGCCGATTTCGGCGCGTTCGTGAACTTCCTCGGCCCGCGTGACGGCCTCGTGCATATCTCCGAGCTGACCGATGGTCGCGTGGCCAAGACCACCGATGTCGTCAAGCAGGGCGATGCCGTGAAGGTCAAGGTTGTCGGCTTCGACGACCGCGGCAAGGTGAAGCTGTCGATGCGCGTCGTCGATCAGCAGACCGGCGCCGATATCACGGAAAGTGTCGGTGCGAAGGCCGCCCGTCCGACCAGACAGCGCGACGCTGACTGATCTCCATGATTCAGAAGAGAGGCCGCATGGGCCTCTCTTCTTCGGAGTACAATACAGATTATGATGTCGATCGATACCGTCCGTATGGCTGGCCGGGATGTCCTTCCCCTCGTTGAAGGTGGAAAGGGTGTTTCGGTCTCTACCGGTATTTCAGCCGGCCACTGGGCCGCGGCTGGCGGCGTGGGAACGGTTTCGGCCGTCAACGCCGATAGTTACGATGAAGCTGGCAATCGTATCCCTCAGGTTTATGCGGGTCGCACGCGACGCGAACGCCATGAGGAACTGATACGCTACGCTATCGAGGGCGGTATCACCCAGGTCAGGATCGCGCGCGAGATCGCCGGATCCAATGGCATGATCAATGCCAACCTGCTCTGGGAAATGGGCGGTGCCGAGCAGGTCATCGAGGGAATTCTCGAAGGCGCTCCCGGCATGATCGACGGCCTGACCTGCGGGGCAGGCATGCCTTATCGCCTCTCCGAAATCGCGGCACGCCACAAGGTGCATTACTATCCTATCGTCTCCTCTGCGCGTGCGTTCAACGCGCTCTGGAAGCGGTCCTATAGCAAGACGGCCGAGCTTCTCGGCGCTGTCGTCTATGAGGATCCCTGGCGTGCGGGCGGGCATAACGGCCTGTCGAACACCGAGAACCCTCTTCTCCCCGAAGATCCCTATCCGCGCGTTGCGGCACTGCGTAAATCCATGAACCAGTTCGGCCTTGAAAACGTGCCGATCATCATGGCAGGCGGAGTGTGGTGGCTCGAGGAGTGGGCGCACTGGTTCAATAATCCGGAAATCGGCCCGATCGTATTCCAGTTCGGTACGCGCCCGCTGCTGACCCAGGAGAGCCCGATCCCCGATGCCTGGAAGCGCCGTTTGCGCAGCCTGCATGAAGGCGATGTCTATCTCAATCGCTTCTCGCCCACAGGGTTCTACTCTTCTGCGGTGAATAACAGCTTCATGCAGAATCTGCGTGGTCGTTCCGAGCGTCAGGTCGCCTATAGCAGCGAGCCCATCGGCGAGCACGATACGCCGCATGGTATTGGAGCACGCAAGCGCGAAGTCTGGATGACCGCGCCTGACCGCGAGCATGTTCTGGCATGGGAAGCGGCGGGCTATACCGAAGCCCTGCGTACGCCGGATTCCACGCTCGTTTTCGTCACACCCGAAGAGAGCCGGGAGATTGTGGCCGATCAGGTGGCCTGCATGGGCTGTCTGTCGGAATGCCGCTTCTCGAACTGGAGCCAGCGCGGGCCGAATTATACCAACGGGGCGAAGTCCGATCCGCGTTCTTTCTGTATCCAGAAGAGCCTTCAGGACATTGCCCATGCCGATGACAGCATGGGCTCCGAAGCAGCCGATCGTCTGGTGGATAACAACCTGATGTTCGGCGGCACCAATGCGTGGCGTTTCGGTAGCGATCCGTTCTATGCTGACGGCTTCACGCCGACTGTCGGACAGCTGGTTGCACAAATCATGACCGGGCGCTGAGAGCCCTGCCACGCGAGGGAGCAGAGACAGCATGAAGAAGGGGCGTTCCCGACCTGCTGCTTTCCGCTCCCTTGCCTCTTTCACAACGTCCACGACCAATCATCTCGCGCGCTACGCAGTCGCCCTGACACCCGAACAGCTTAGCCTGTATGAAGGGGGACGCGCTGCCATTGTGACGGCACTTGCCCTTGTGCCGTCCCTGTTTTTCGATTCCCCCATACTGGCCTGGATTGCCTTTGCCTGTTTCTGGGCTTGCCTGATCGATCCCGGCGGTCCCGATCGCGAGCGGTTTCAGGTCCTCGGAGGGTTCACCCTCGCAGGCACGGCGCTCGTCTTTGCTGTTTCCGCGCTGAGTTTTTTCGGCAATGGCGCGACCGTGCTGCTGGTCGCACTCATCGGTCTTGGATGCGGGCTGGCCCGGGTTTTTTCCCCTGCGATTACCCAGCTCTGGGCTCTGGCTGGCTGCGCAGCTGTGGCGGCAACAGGCTTTCCTTCGGCGCCTCTGCAGGCACTTGCCATTGCGGGGCTGTTCTGTGCGGGCGGCGTTCTCGCCATGCTGTTCTGTCTGGTTCTATGGCGTCAGCAGCCTTACGCGCCTGCGCGGCGCAGTCTGGCTGCGACATTTTTCATCCTCGATCTCATGGCGCGTGAGCTGGCGGTGGGACGTTTGCGCGAGACCGTGCATCGCCAGGCGGCACGTAACGCCATCGAGCGCGCGCGCGGTCTTGTCGCCCTTCTCGATGCCCGTCATGGAAACTCACGCGTAAGACGCCGTCTCGAGGCCATGCTGTCGACTGCAGAGAGAGTGTTTACGGCACTCCTGGCGCTGGAACATCTGGCTGAACGCGGTTTGCTGCCACCGGGTGCGCAACGCGGGTTGAAGCGTCTCGGCACAGCCTGTCATGAATGCACGCGTCAGTCGGGCAGGCCCCAACCCGATTTCCGTATTCTGGGTCGGCTTGCCGACGGGCTCGAACGCGAGGCCCTGACCAGGCAGGATGCAAGCACCATGCCCCTGAATGCCTGCGTCATGGCGTTCAGGCAGATGATCGATGCGTTCTCCCGGCGTCACCGTGAAGATGACGCTGTGCCTCGTCTTTCGGCGCCCGTTCTGACCCCAGCGATATGGCGTCATGCACTGCGTCTCTCATTCGCGCTGAGTATCACGCAGCTCATCTGTCTCTATGCGGGAGAGGGGTTCTCTTACTGGGCGCTGATCGCAGCGCTGCTTGTCATGCAGCCGGCCGGTCACCTCACCCTTGTGCGCAGCGTGGAACGTGTGATTGGCAGTATCGGGGGAAGCCTGCTGGCTGCGCTTTGTGCGCTCGTCCTGCCCGGCAAGCCCGCCTTGCTTCTGGCCGCCGTCTTTCTGTCTCTGGCAGCAATCGCCACGCGCGCCGTCAATTACACCATGCTGGTGTTCTTCCTGACAGGGCTTGTTGTGGTCATCGCCGAGGCGGTGATGCCTGGCGGTGGAATTATATGGGCACGCGTGCTCGATAATCTGATTGGCAGCGGTGTGGCGCTGGCCTGCGTTCTGCTGCTCTGGCCCCAGAGACGTGATACTGACCGCGACACACTTCTCAGGCGGGCTCTTCTGGCCAGCTGTCGTTATGCTGCACTGGTTCTCTCGGGTGATCAGGTTCCGGTAGAGACGGATCGCGCCCAGCGTGATGTCGGCAAGACCCTGATCGCGGCGGAGTTTGCGCGTGGCGGTTTGCCGCTTTTCGGCGGTCAGATCAGCCTGAAACAGGATGGCGATGCCATGACAACCGGGCAGACATTGCGCGCATTGCGTCGCCTGAGCGGTGAAGTGACGCTTTACCGGTTCGACATGCAGAATGGTCTGCGCAGGGCAGATTTCGCGCAGGCAGAGCGGTTTGAAGACTTTGCCAGCAGGCTGATGACCCCTGAGCGACCGCTTGGCGAAGTTACAGAGACTTTCATCGCGTTCCTGCGCAGCGGGCTGCTCAGCGATCTTCCATCCGTCACGCCGCCCGGATCAGATCAGACAGAGCTCGGACAGGCTCCGCCGCAGGGCAGGGGGGAGGTCCTCGAGGCCTGATACCACCGACTGTCCCCCCAGATCGGGGGGGGCATCGTCCGGTTTGAGATAGCGCCACCCCTGGAATGGGCGCATGGCGCGCGGATGAACCGGGATGATGTCGTCAGTGACCAGGATATGCGTGCCCAACTGCCCGTCGGGACGTGTGAAGGGACGAAACCCGGCGATAGGCTGACGACACAGCACAAGCCCGCCCATCACACGATATAGCGATCCCTGTCCGGCAATTTCATCGGCCTGTTTGGGCATGGTGCGCGTGCGTATCACACCATGGCCCTCGATACGCTCGCCGCGTGCCATCCACGCGGCGAGTTCGTCGAGCGTGGTGCAGCCCACGACCAGTTTGATCATATGCAGCAAAGGTCAGTGTTTTCCCATGAAGCCCTGTGCCCAGCCGGCATAGAGCGTCTTGAAACGAGGAACATCGATTGCCTGCACGATCCGGACCTTGCGTACACCCATAGCCTTGGGAGCGAGCGCATCCGGCCAGACATAGGCGTGACCGTAGCCGATACCCTTGCCGATCTCGACATCCATATAGGCATCCTGCGAACGGGTGATGAGAGAAGGCTCGGCGACGATGGCGCTCGTTACTTCGTCCCACATGGCCAGCGGCACATAGAATCTGCTGAGATAATCGGTGACCGGTGTTTTGTGGCCCTTGCCGATCGCGTCGACTTCGCTCTGGCTGAGCATCACATCGTTCGAGACGTTGGCGACCGAGGTTATGCGTGCCCAGGGGGCCGTCAGGGTAATGTGGGCGGCTTCGGGATCGAAGATGAGGTTGAAATCCGAACCATTATCCGCGTTGCCCGTCACCGACATCATGGACAGATCGAGATAGCCGCCCATGAAGACGAGCTGTTTGGCCGTGGCGGCAAAGCTCGGATCGAGCCGTATGGCAAGCGCGAGATTGGTCATCGGACCCGCTTCGATGATGGTCACCTCATGCGGATGGGCATGGACCTGCTGTATCATGAAAAGCGCGGCCGGAATGCCTTGCGGTTGCAACTCGGGCTGGCCGTCCGGTGTCTGTCCCACACTGGGCTGCGTATCCGGCGTCTTGTCCATGGAGCCCATACCGCCCCAGGCCCCTTTCCACGGAAGCTTGCCGTATTGCTGCTCGCGCAGGCGAGTCAGGGCCACGGTGTTGATGAGCGGCTGGGTCGCACCGTTATAGACGGGCACGTCCCTGTGACCGGAGACCTCCAGAAAGCGTCTGATGCGCGCGCTCTCGGCGTTTTCCCAGTCATCGCCCGCTACGACTGTCAGGCCGAGAACGCGGAGCTTCGGATTGTTCAGAAGGGGAATGACGGACTGGATGTTCGACCCGCCCGGACCGAGATAGTCGTTATCGGCAATAACGAGTTCCGGGCCGTTACGGGTCTCGGCGGCTGCGGATCCGATCGTGAGGGCGGCGAGCGCGAGGCTGGCAAGAAAACGACGCATGAAAGGCACTTACTCCGGATAGGCGTGATGGTTCCACGCCTCTTGTTCTGGCGCGTATTCTGGGAGGATTGATCGTTTGTGAAAAGAGCGGTTCTTGCGTCGGATCCTGAGATCGATCTGGCTGCGTTACATGAATGGAGAATATGGAGCTGGATCAGAGGACAAGTGCGCCGAGCAGGGCTTCAAGCCTGACACGCCCCTCATCGGTGGCGATAAGGCGTGCGCGGTCGAGCGTCAGATAGCCTTCTTCCAGAGCGGCTTCGAGAATGACGGCGTTCACGCAGTCACGCAGCTCTCTGCCTGTACGTGCGGTAAACCAGTCCAGCGAAATCCCTTCGCGCAGGCGCAGACCCATGAGAAGGGCCTCGCGTCCACGTTCTTCAGGCGAGAGCGGACACTCGTCGGTCGAGCCGCTTCCACGCTGCTCAACGCGCTCGGCCCAGATTTCAGGGGCACGATGACGACGCGTCGCCAACAGTCCTTCATTCAGCGTCAGTCGACCATGGGCGCCAGGGCCGATGCCGATATAATCCTGATAGCGCCAATAGGTAAGATTATGCCTGCTCTCCGCTCCGGGGCGGGCATAGTTGGAAATCTCGTAATCCCGCATGCCGAACAGGGCAGCGATTTCGGCCGTTTTCTCGTAGAGGCGCGCCGCGTCATCGTCTTCAGGGAGTGCGAATTGACCCTGCCTGTACAGGGCTTCGAATTTCGTCCCCTGTTCGATGGTCAGCTGGTAAAGCGACAGGTGATCCGAGGCGAGCGCCAGCGCCTGACGCAGCTCGCTTTCCCAGTCGGCGAGGCTCTGATCGGGACGCGCATAGATTAGGTCGAAAGACAGGCGCGGAAACAGCGCGCGGGCCGTTTCCAGAGCTGCGATGGCCTGAGGGGCAGAGTGCTCCCGCCCGAGAAAGCGCAGGGCTCTTTCATCGAGGCTCTGAATGCCGAGCGACAGCCGATTGACACCGGCCTCCCGAAAAGCCTGAAGCTTTGCCTGCTCGACGCTTGTCGGATTGGCCTCAAGAGTAATTTCAAGATCGGGATCAGCATCGAAGAGCCGACGGGCATCTTCTATCAGAAGCGCAACCGTCTCAGGCTGCATGAGAGACGGTGTGCCTCCCCCGAAAAAGATCGATCGCAATCGGCGCCGCCCCGTACGCGCAGCGTCATAGGCAAGCTCCTGACGCAGCGCTGTCGTGAAACGACGATGGGGTATGTCGTCGCGGACATGCGAATTGAAATCGCAATACGGGCATTTGGCCAGACAGAAGGGCCAATGCACGTAGAGCGAAAGAGAGGGCGTGTCGGTCAGATGGCGATCCTCACCCCCAGCTCGACAACGCGATCGGGCGGGATACGGAAGAACTCTGTGCTGGGCACGGCATTGCGCACCATCACCAGGAAGAGCCACATGCGCCAGAGAGAGAGCTTGGGCAGGCTGGAGCGCACGACCAGCTCACGCGAAACAAAATAGGAGGCCTGGATTGCATCGAACTCGACCCCGGCAGCATTGAGCTCTTCGAGTGCCTTGGGAAGGTTCGGCATTTCCATAAATCCATAGCGTATGATCACACGATGGATATTGGGCGCGAGCTCCTGCACCATTGCACGATGACCACGCTCTGCTTCGGGCTGATCCAGGTTCTGGACGGTCACGAACAGGACATGGTCGTGAAGAACCTTGTTATGCTTGAGGTTGTGCAGAAGACAGGTGGGCACCGTTTCCGGATTGGCCGTGAGGAAAACGGCCATGCCCGGTACACGCAGGGTGCGTGATTGCGGCAGGCGGGCGAGAAACGATGCCATGGGCAGTGAATCTGCCATCTGGCGTGCACGAATCAGGCTGCGACCGCGTGCCCAGGTCGTCATGAGAATGGTTGCCGAGACGCCGATCGCCAGAGGCACCCAACCCCCGTCGGGGATCTTGAGCACATTGGCAGCAAAGAACGTGCCGTCACTGATCAGAAAGAAGCCGAAAACCAGTCCCGCCAGAGGGGCGCTCCAGTTGAACACCCGCCGGAACACGACCATGGCCAGCATCGCTGTGCACATGAATGTGCCGGTTACGGCAATGCCATAGGCCGCAGCCAGTGCGGAAGAAGAGCGGAAAGACAGCACCAGCAGGATGGAGCCGATTGCGAGCACCCAGTTGAAGACGGGCAGATAGATCTGTGCTTCTTCTTCGGCATTGGTGTGGGTGATGCGCATACGGGGCAGGTAGCCCAGCTGGATCAGCTGTCGGCACAGTGAGAAGCCACCCGATATGCCGGCCTGACTGGCAATGACCGTCGCCATTGTCGCCAGGAAAAGAAGCGGGATCTGCGCCCAGCCCGGGGCAAGGTGATAGAACGGGTTTTGCAGCGCCGCCGGGTTGCGCAGCAGCAGGGCACCCTGGCCAAGATAGTTCAGTGTCAGCGAAGGCAGGACGAAGAACAGCCACGCGTACCGTATGGGAGCGCGGCCGAAATGGCCCATATCGGCATAGAGGGCTTCAGCACCTGTGACAGCCAGAACGACAGAGCCGAGCGCGATAAAGGCGAGCCATCCGTGAAAAAACACGAACTGTGCCGCGTAGAAAGGCGAGAGCGCCATGAGAATACGGGGCGTCTGGATGATGGAGTGAATACCCATCACGGCCAGAGTCAGGAACCAGATCATCATGATCGGCCCGAAAGCACGGCCGATCTTGCCCGTTCCCAGAGCCTGTGCGCTGAAGAGCGCAATCAGGATGATGATGGCGACGGGAATGATGATATGTGAGGCCGAGGGAACCGAGACCTCGATCCCCTCGATGGCCGAAAGCACGGATACGGCCGGGGTGATAATGCCGTCACCGAAGAACAGGCAGGCGCCCCCGATACCGACAATCCCGAAAAACCATCGGTATTTCGGCGATTTGCAGACACGCTGTGCCAGCGACATGAGCGCAATGATGCCGCCTTCGCCATCATGATCGGCACGCATGACGAGCATGACGTACTTGATGGTAACGACCAGCATCAGAGCCCAGAAGATCAGGCTTTCCAGCCCCATGATCTCCCAGCTTTCGGCCGGGTGGCGAATGGAGCCGACAATCTGGACCGATGCCTGAAACGCATAGAGCGGGCTGGTTCCGATATCGCCATAGACGACACCCAGCACGCCAAGAAGGCCTGCAAGGCCAACGGGTGCTTCCTTGTGTAGTTCGCCAGAGGCACCGAACTCACGGATAGAGCCCTGTCCGTCTGTAGCCGTCCCGGTTGCTGCCGTTCCGGCGGCATTGGTCGACCCTGGCTGACCATCAGGCCTGTCTGTCATTTCTGTTCCAACTCATGGCAAACACAATGCGTGGTACCGGGTAGAAGATAGGCGGTATGGCACACATAGATGTGAGCGATCACTGACATAAGGCCTGCCATACGATTATTGATCGCGTCACCGCAAGCGTGTGAACGGTTAAAACGCCCTAACACTATCGACCAGCTTCGATCCGGGGATCGTGATCAATTGGTCGGACGGGCGCCGAAGATTGCCGTGCCCACACGCACCAGAGTGGCACCCTGTGCAATGGCCGTTTCGAAATCTGCCGACATGCCCATGGAACACACGCTCAGACCGTGCGCACGCACCGTCCGGGCGAGATAGGCAAAATGCGGGGCCGGGTCTTCATCCTCGGGCGGTATGCACATCAGCCCCTTGAGAGCGCTGCCGAAGCGTGCCTTGCAGAGGGTAATGAACTCATCGGCCTCTTCACGTCTGACGCCGGATTTCTGCGGTTCGTCGCCTGTGTTGATCTGAACAAACAGATCCGGCACGCGGCCGAGCCGATCGGCGGCCTTCGACAGCGCGTCTACCAGCGCCGTGCGATCGACGGATTCGATGGCATCTGCCAGGCGACAGGCTTCGAGTGCCTTGTTCGTCTGAAGCCCACCGATGATGTGCAGACGCAGATCCGGCCAGTTCTCCCGCAGCTGGGGGAATTTCTCCTTCGCTTCCTGCACGCGGTTCTCGCCGAAGACGCGCTGCCCTGCGATCAGGGCTTTCTCGATCGAAGAGGCAGGATGAAACTTGCTGACGGCGACCAGCGTGACACTGTCCGGGCTACGATCGGCTTTGTGACAGGCCGCGTCGACGCGCGTACGGATCTGATCGAGACGGGTGGATAATGTGTCGGTTGTCATGGCCATATCCGCAAGTTGTTGCTGTTCGGTTGCGAGAAGGGGTAGCGCGGCGCTTCGCGAAATGCCATTGGCAAGGCAATGTCCAAAGCACCTTCACAGATTCCCGCCGATCCGACCCGCGATCTGGCTTTCGATATTCTCTGCGGTGTCGTCGAGCATCGACGTATGCTCGAGACGACGCTCGATCGCAGCAACCTGACCGATCCACGCGACCGCGCCAGCGGTCATCGCCTTGCCGCGACCGTGCTGCGTCACATGGGCAGCATGACAGAGCTGCTTCAACCTCTGCTGAGGCGTGAGCCACCGGCACCGGTACGCTGTGCGCTGCTCATGGGGGTGGCCCAGCTGCGTCATCTCGAAACGCCGCCTCATGCGGCTGTTGGCACGATCGTCTCGCTTTTGCGCCGTCGTGGCCTTGCGCCCTTCGCCGGGCTGGCCAACGCCGTGCTGCGCCGTGTCGCCCGCGACGGGGATGAGCTTGCCGAGGGACTCGACGAGGATCGTCTGGACGTTCCAGCCTGGCTCTGGACGGCATGGGGCAACCGGGCACGCGATATTGCGGCCGGGCTGCATCGTGAAGCCCCGATCGACCTGACGCTGCGCCCTGGCGCGACCGCCCCCGAGGGAGGCGAGATCCTGCCCACTGGAAATCTCCGCTTTCCGCCGGGCACACGTGTGACCGAGCTTGAGGGCTTCGAAGAGGGCGCGTTCTGGGTGCAGGATGTTGCTGCGACCATGCCCGCCCGTTTGCTGGGCATAAAGCCCGGAGAAACCGTGATCGATCTCTGTGCCGCTCCGGGCGGCAAGACGGCCCAGCTTGCCGTTGCAGGTGCCGAAGTGACGGCGGTCGAGCGTGAAGAGACGCGTGCCAGGCGTTTGCGCCAGAATCTCGATCGTCTCGGTCTCGATGCCAAACTCGTTGTAGCCGATGCCCTCGTCTGGCAGCCGGAAGAAAAGGTCGATGCGGTTCTGCTCGATGCGCCATGTTCTGCAACAGGCACGCTTCGTCGCCACCCCGATGTTCTGTGGGTCAAGCGTCCTCGCGATGTGCTGGCGCTGGCCAAGGATCAGGATCGTCTGATCGATGCGGCAGGAGCCATGCTCAAGCCGGGCGGCGTGTTGCTCTATGCTGTGTGTTCGCTTCAGGACGAGGAAGGCCCCCAGCGCGTGGCGGCAGCTCTCAAGCGTGGATGGGTTCTCGAGCCTTTCACCGCGGAAGAACTGGCACAAATGCCTGAGGCGCTCACGAAACAGGGTACATTCCGCACCCATCCCGGCATGTGGGCCGAACGCGGTGGAATGGATGGATTTTTTGCGGCAAGGCTGCGCAAAAGCATCTGATACCGATTGGATCGTAAAGAAGGGAGAGCCTATGCCCCAGTTAAAGACCCCACTTATCGCACCGAGCATTCTCAGCGCCGATTTTGCGCGTATGGGCGAGGAAGTGGATGCCGTGGTGCGCGATGGCGCCGACTGGCTGCATCTGGATGTCATGGATGGGCATTTCGTGCCGAACATGACTTTCGGTCCCGGTATGATTGCGGCGCTGCGCAACCGTACGGACAAACCTTTCGACGTCCATCTCATGATCGACCCCGCCGACGCGTTCATCGAGGCTTTTGCCAAGGCCGGGGCCGACCATATTCACGTGCATGTTGAGAACAATCCGCATGTCCATCGTACCCTGCAGCATATCCGGGCGCTGGGTAAGAAACCGGGTATCGCGATCTGTCCGGGCACGCCGCCCGAGGCGCTCGAATATGTGCTCGATCTTGTCGACATCATTCTCGTGATGACGGTCAACCCGGGTTTTGGGGGGCAGAAATTCATCGATAGCCAGGTCTCGAAAATACGCAGGCTGCGCGAGATGGCCGATTCGACCGGACGCGACATCCGGATAGGCGTCGATGGCGGTATCGATCTGTCCACAGCACGCCTCGCAACCGGTGCCGGTGCGGATATGATGGTTGCAGGGACTTCCATCTACGGCCAGGAAGACTATGCTGCGGCGATCACATCTTTGAGACAGGCAGGGAGCCTGTCTTGACCACCTGAATAAAAGGACCATACCGGCATGTTCGGACGCTGGGCGCGTGAGGCTCGCCTTTCATTTGCCAGGCTTCCACCGAGCGTGCCGGGCATAGCGCGTGCCCCCGACCTTCCTGTGCATGCCATACGGGATATCTGGCCGGGTGATCCCGATCATGGGGCTCTGCTGGTCAGCGGGGCGGCCCGGTTCGAAGGGCGGAAAATCACGCTGCGAGCCGATGACTGGGAATATACCGATCTGGCGCCTGCGCAACGCGACTGGGTGCAGGGTTTTACCTGGCTGCGCGATCTGCGTGCGCTCGGTAGCGACGAGGCAAGGCTCTACGCCCGATCGATCGTCAGCAGCTGGCTCGATCAGCCTCCCATCGATCCGCTTGTTCTGAATGCCCATGTGGCAGGTGCCCGCCTGGCATCCTGGCTTGGGCATTTCGATTTTTTCGCGGCCTCTGCCAATGAGGCGTTCAGACAAAGAGTAATGGACCGTTTGCTCGTCGAGGGTCGTCTGGTCTCGATCATGCTGCCCCTTGCCGAAGCCGGATGGAGAAACCTGACCGCGCTCAAGGGTTTGCTGGCAGTTGCGGTGGCCATTCCTTCGCAGACCGGGTTTTTGCAGCGCTTCCACCGTTTTCTCGATCAGGAACTCGACCGTCAGATTCTGCCTGACGGAACGCTGCGTGAACGCAGCCCGCTGGCGCAGCTCGAAGCAACGCGGGAAATGGCGGAGATCAGCGTCTTCATGCGTATGGCGCAGCTTCCGCCTTCGGAAAAAGTGCAGGGCGCGCTTGCTCGTCTGTGTCCGATCCTGCGTGCATTGCGTCATGGCGATGGCGGGCTTGCTTTGTTCAATGGCAGCAAGGAGCAGGATCACCGGCACATCGATCGTATCATACAATACGGTGCCCGACAGAGACTGCTCGCGTCGTCCATGCCCGATGGCGGTTTCTGGCGTATCGGGGCCGGCAAGGCGCTTCTTTTCGTCGATGGGGGGCAGGTTCCCCCGTCCGGCTACGATCGCAATGCCCATGCGGCACCTCTGTCTCTCGAATTCTCCCATGGGCGGCAGCGTCTGTTCGTCAATTGCGGGGCAGCAGCGACCGGTGCCTGGAAGCGCGCCCTGCGTGAGACAGCAGCGCATTCTTCCCTCGTGATCGACCAGACATCCTGCTGCGATATCAGTCCCTCCGGCGATATCGTTCGTCGGCCGGCCCATGTGACCCTGACCCATCAAAGTCAGGATGGCGCGCACTGGCTCGATGGTCAGCACGATGGCTGGTATCCCGGCTTCGGCGCCACATGGCGCAGACGCCTGTATCTCGGTCCGACGGGAGAAGACCTCCGTGGTGAGGATTGTGTGGACGGAGAGCGCAGGGTCGATTTCGCATTGCGTTTTCATCTTCACCCTACGGTCAAGGCCGAACTCGCCCCCGATGCCGATGAAGTCCTTATGTATGCGGGCGGCATGATCTGGCGTTTCCGTCAGGAAGGGGGTGCCCTGTCGCTTGAGAAAAGTGTCTATGCAGGCGGTGAAAGGCCGGTCGCCAGTCTTCAGATTGTCGTCAGACCAACTGCCGCCGTGACAGAGCCGGTCGAGGTGCAGGAGGAAAGCACGCGCGCCGCTTCCAGCGATGAGGCCGAACGATTCAGACCGAATGCCCCGTCTTCGGATGCTGCGTCTGCGGCAGGGGGCGAGGGGCTGGTCGCGCAGGTATCTGAGGGGAGAGAGGATACCCGGGACGGGCGCGCGCAGGACACGGCTTCCGAGGTTGCTGACGCACGCCCCCCGACCGGAACAGCCAGTATGAGCGCGCCCAACCGTGAGAATAGTGCTGCGCTTTCCTCACCCAGACAGGTTATTCAGTGGGTTATGGAGCGTGTTCCGGAATGAGGATCTCGCGACGGTTCGGGCGGCGCAGGATCGATAGCGCACCGCAGGAGGGTGGACACGCCCTGCGCATTCTTGAGATCACCAATGTCGATTTTGCCATGCGGCAGTTCCTCCATCCTCTTATGCAGGCGCTTCGCGATGCAGGGCATCATGTTGAGGGCGGATGTGCAGAGGGAGCGCATCTCTCTGTCGTCAGGGACGATGGCTTCACGGTCCACCCGTTGCCGATGGCACGCTCTTTCTCTCCCGTAGCGCAGGTCAGGGCTTTCAGGGCGCTGATACGACTGATACGTGCGGTTCGCCCCGATATCGTGCATGGCCATATGCCAATCAGCGGTTTTCTTGCACGCATCGCTGCATGGTGGTGTGACGTGCCGTGCATCGCCTATACGTGCCACGGTTACCTGTTCAATCAGCCGGGTTCGGCCAGACGTCGTCTGCTTTCTTTCGTACTCGAATGGATCGCGGGGCAGGTGACCGACCGCTACATGACGGTATCGCAGGCTGAAGCCCGCGATGCCCGGCGCTTGCGTATTCATCCCTGGCCACACCCCGTAGCAAACGGGCGCGACCCGGTTTTATATCGCCCGGATGCGGACAGGCGCGCACGCATACGCGGCGCACTCGGCCTCGACGACTCAGCTATTGTCATCATGGCTGTGTCCCGCCTGGTACGTCACAAGGGCTATCCGGAGCTGCTGCGTGCCTTGGAGTACGTTCCCGGGGCCGTGCTTCTGATCGTGGGCGAACGTCTTGCTTCAGACCATGGCGATGCCATGGAAGAGGAATTCGCACATGCCCGCGCCGTTCTGGGTGATCGGCTGAAATGTCTCGGCTATCGCAACGATACGGCGGATCTTCTGACCGCTGCCGATATATTCACGCTACCCAGTCATTTTGAAGGCCTGCCGATGTCTGTCATCGAGGCAATGCTTTCGGGACTGCCCGTTGTCGCGACCGATATCAGGGGACCCAATGAGCAGGTGGTAGATGGCGTGACCGGGTTTCTTGTGCCTCCCGGTCTTGCGGCCCCGCTTGCGGAAGCCCTTGCGCAGCTTGTGCGTAATCCTGCGCTACGTGAGGCTATGGGAAAGGCAGGACGTGAGCGCGGCTGCGCGCTTTACGATCAGACCCATGTGTTGCGCAATGTCGTATCGATCCTGACGCGACCGTCTTGCAGTCAAGACGTCTGACGCGTTCAGAGCCAGCCGTTCCGGCGTGCAATCCGGCTGGCTTCGACCCGGTTGCGGGCTCCTATTTTCTGGATGATGTCTGAGAAGCAGTTGCGAAGCGACCCGGGCGAAAGCTCGAACAGGGTCGCAATCTGTTCGGTCGAGCGGCCGGACTCAACCATGCGTAGTATGGCCCGATCACGGGAATTCAGCGGATCGAGCGTCGCATCCCATACCTGTTGTGCAAGTGTTGGATCGATGGCCCTCCCGCCGCGTCCGACATTGCGTAAGGCATCGGCAAGCGCGCTCACAGGCGCATCCTTGAGGAGATAACCCCTGACGCCTGCATTAAGTGCCCGCTTCATATACCCGGCGCGTGCGAAGGTCGTGATAATCGCCACTACCGTTCTGGCTTTTTCCGCCTGAAGGGTCTCGGCAATCTCTATGCCGCTCATTTCCGGCATTTCGATATCGGTGAGGAGAATATCCGGACGCGCGGACCTGACGAGGTCGAGAGCCTCCCTGCCATGACGCGCCTTGCCAACGATTTCGATATCCGGCTCCATGGCGAGCAGCGCAGCCAGTGCATCGAGAAGCATGACTTGATCTTCAGCCAGAACGAGGCGCAGTTTTTGCCTCATGAGGCATCTCCGAGCGTGATGACGAGTGTCGTCCCGTCCTGCCGATGAAGAAGGTTCAGAGACCCTCCCGCCTCGGCAAGCCGTGCACGCATGCCGCTTATACCATTTCCTTCCCGGAATGATAACGAAATATCAATGTTCTGATGGGCGGGGCCGACATGACTGACGTTGAAATCCTCGATCGTGATGCGGTACTTGCCCTCCAGACTGCGTGCAAAGCTCACTGCGCAGCGGATTGCTTTGGTATGACGTAGGATATTGGTTATGGACTCACGCAGGCAGCCAGCCAGAAGGTTGTCATATCGTGACGGTATCGACGCGATATCGCCTTCGATCTCGACTTCTATACCGGCATTCCGCAGCGTGGCGGTGCCCGAAGCGCATTCTTCGGTAAGTGTCCTGATTTGCATGGCTGAGACGACGAAGCGTGTTTCGGCAAGTGCCTCCCGGGCCTTTTCGCCAATCTCGCGGAGTTCCTGTTCAACCAGGTTCGGTCCCAGGGGGATGTAACGCAAGGCGAGATCTGATTTCATTGCGATCAGGGTCAGTGAATGACCGAGCGTGTCATGCAGGTCGCGTGCGAAACGCTCTCGTTCGGCGAGGAGAGTCAGGGCACGGATTTCTGCCTGAGCCCGTGCGAGAGCAATGTTCTGCCTGTTAAGGTCCACCGCCATCCGTGTTCCGGCAAAACTGCCTGTTGTAACGATGAGCGTAATCGCCTCACCGATCACGGTCTCATGAACACGAATACCCAGCAGGAGATAGACGATCATCGAGGCAATCAGAAGAGCAAGACCATGCCTTCTGTTTTCGATGGCACCGCATGTCGCCCCGGCTGAGATGAAAAAGACTCCCCAATACCCACCGAAAGGAATGAGTGCAGTGCCGATCGCTGCATAACCGGCAATACGCCAGATAACCGGTGCATTGAGGCCGGCAGTAAGCGCAGGCAACACCATGAAGAGCGTAGCGCCAGCGAAGAACGCAACGATGGCAATTGGCCCTGTTCCGGTGGCGAGCCAGGGCAGGGGATAAAGCAGGAGATAGATACCAAAGAATCCTCGCCTGATAATCTGCGAAGCGGGCTTCATCGATGTACGTTCTCTGCCGATGTTTCGATTGTCGCGGGGATTGTAAGTTTAGCTATCCTGCCACGCCCCAACCGAATTGCTGCGCCAACCCACAAAGAGAGCGCCGTTCCGAGGCCTGCAATACCCCCGTGTATGGATGGGGAAAAGGCTAGGGCGATGAGGGAAAGACCAACGATGGCAATCCCGGTCCACGTATGCACCGGCTCGTTCATTGATCGGCCCAATGGAACATAGGATCCGCCGATGATTGTTCCGGTCGTGACGAGCATAAGATCGGGGCGATGGATTGCCGAAAGCCCCATCCCGCTGAGAAACAGGAGGATGAAGCGCAAAAGGCGGGTGCGTCTGGCAAGTACAGGGTCATGGATGTATTCGGGCCGTCGGGATGTCAGATCACGGGCAAGGAACCCCCATGCAAGTACGAGTGTGATCCCAGTGATAAGCCCAAGGCATGTGGGCAACGGTAATCGGAGTGCTGTTGTGCCGCGTATGGCCCACAACGCGGCAAAAACGAGGCCAGACAGATCGTTCAGGGCGTACCGCCAGAGTGATTGGGTGGGGGAGCGGCGAACCATACAGATCTCCTGTCGGAATGAACTTCATGATCAGAATGAAGTGTCGCAATATGCTTCGACAGTGTGCTGTGTCATGGCTCAAAAATGACGCGGGATTACTTGCAGGTTATGTGGCACGGTGCTGCCTCATTCAGAAGCCGAGAAATGTGCTACCTGTGCAAAAGTGATTAGTGGAGCTAACGCGAGAATTCGAGTCGTTTTGGAGTAGGGCGACGGTCAGAAGAAGTTATTTATGGGGAGCATGGCTGGGGGTAAGGAGCGGTCTTCTTCTTTATTTGTAGAAATATTTTATTGGCTCATAAAAATATCGAAAGACAATAAATATAATGAAAAAATGAGCATCTGCATTATTTTTGATAGCGATGACATTGTTTTTATTTGTGTTGATGGAAAAACAGATTATATCCTGGTTATGTTCATGGGTATTGGCCATGAAGAAAGCGCATAATCGATTTACTTTGGAAAATATATTGTTGAAAGATATGATATAACTTGTTTGGTTGTTACGACACGCAAGAAAAACTGGTATTATTTACACAACATGCATACCGCACTACGTATTATGCGGCAGATTTTGTAAAATATAGTCAGGTAATCACTATGGGTCTTTCTGCCGGTGCGCACGCTGCAATCAAGTATTCAAGAATTACTTCTTTGAAGAGGACTTTAGCATTAGGACTGCAACTGACCATAGACGATCAGGAGGGAAACGCTATTCCTGAATGGGCAGCGCTATGCGAACCGTCCATGCGCGGTATGGGGCTAAAACCCGACGATCTTCACGGAAGCATATTTGCCCTCTTTGACCGGGCTCACCAAGGGGATGCTTATACAGTCGAACACTGGCTCGATTATGCCCGTGATCGTCCACACGTCGATGTGGCGTCAACCAACGTTCCAAGCGCTGGTCATATAGTTTATGAAGTCTCAAAGGAAGTCGTAATCTCAAAGAGCTAATCGACATGCTGGTCGGGCCCGATACTGCGGAAGACTGTGCATGGCGACTGCAGAAAGCGACATCGCTTTTTCGCCAAGCGAACACGACGAATCTCTATAACCGGATTGCCAACGGCTGTTACAGGCGCCCTAAACTTGTTTATGATATACTCGTCAGTCCTTGCTTAAGAGAGGATTTCCAGTTTCGGGATATTCTGCGCGATGAGACACTTTTATTCAGGGTCTGCACTCGTCTGAGTGAAAAGGCTACGTGAGCGAAGCGCAAATTCTTCTGCGTGGTCTTGTCGATTATCACGCATCAGGCATTTATCAACCGGAAGGGGAAGACCACCCGATTATGGGTGTTCCAGTGATGCTCGATCATCGCGGGAGGACGCTTGGGTATTCCGCAGGGGGAAGACAATTCACAAGCTCGAATGTCTTATGGATGGAAGGCGACGCCACACCTGTCAGCCTGACTTATGTCGACAGGATTGCCTATCCCTGTATCTCCGTATTGGGGAAGAGGCTTTTTCTTGATCTGGAAGAGGGGCGAGTGCAGGCAGTAACGGCACCTGGGCGGTTGCGCGCGCGCTGTCGCGGGACAACTTGCGGAATACAGGACGATGCCTCACGCTACCTGACTGTCATAGGGGATCGCGAAATGGCCTGGTCAGCATGCCAGCTTTCATACGAGACATTCTCGGTGGTGACAATCTAGCCGATTTAGCTGATGTCGGTTCTGACGTATGGCTCGTAAAAGCCGGGGAAGGGTTCCCCGGCATATCAGTTTGTCTCGTTAGACCGGCTTGAGCAGAAGATGACGCTTCTTTCCGGAAGAGAGCTTGAGAACGCCATCAACGATATCTTCGAGGCCAATCACCCTGTTTTCGTCTTGGACCGGCAGGTCGTTGAGGCGAGCGCCGCCCCCTCTGATGAGGCGTCGTGCTTCGCTGTTCGTCGCGACAAGTCCTGACTCGCCGAAAAGACGAAAAGCCGGAATGCCTGCTTCAAGGGCGCTGCGCGGCAGATCGCGCGAGGGCAGATCTGCCACGAGGGTGCCAGCTTCGAAAACCTGACGAGCCGTTTCCGCAGCGGCCTGTGCGGCGTCGCGCCCGTGACAGATTGCGGTGGCTTCAGTTGCAAGGACTTTCTTGGCTTCGTTGATATCGGCGCCCTGCAATGCCCCAAGGCGTTCGCATTCCTCGACCGGGAGATCGGTGAAGAACTTGAGGAAACGTCCGACATCGGCATCTTCGGTGTTACGCCAGAATTGCCAGTATTCGAAAACGGGCAGCTTTTCTGCACTGACCCAGGTGGCACCATTGGCCGATTTACCCATCTTGGCACCGGAGGCTGTCGTAACCAGCGGGGTGGTCAGACCGAAAACCTGTTTGCCGTCGGTGCGTCGGGCAAGATCGATACCGGCCACGATGTTGCCCCACTGATCGGACCCGCCCATCTGCAATACGGCTCCGTGACGACGGTTTAGTTCGCGGAAATCGTAGGATTGCAGAATTGAATAGTTGAATTCGAGAAAGGTGAGTCCCTGCTCACGGTCAAGCCGCTGCTTGACGCTCTCGAAGGAAAGCATGCGGCTGATGGAGAAATGAACGCCTACATCCTGAAGCAGATCAATATAGGACAGGCGGTCGAGCCAGTCGGCATTGTTGACGAGGATGGCATCGCTGCGGCCGGAGCCGAAATCCAGGAACTGGCGCAGGCTGACTTCGATGCCGCCGAGATTATGCGCAAGTTTCTCGGGGCTCATCAGAGCCCGTGCCTCGTCACGAAACGAGGGATCGCCGATTTTGGCTGTGCCGCCGCCCATCAGGGCAATCGGACGATGACCGTGCTTCTGCATCAGACGCAGCATCATGATCGAAAGCGCATTGCCCACATGCAGGGAGTCCGCTGTCGGATCGAACCCGATATAGCCTGTTACCGGTCCGGTACACATTGCCTCATCGAGAGCGGCGAGATCTGTGCACTGGAAAATATAGCCCCGAGCGTCAGCCTCTTTCAGGAAAGGACTTTTCAGCGCGTGCTCTGCCATATCGGTTCATCCACTTTGAAGTACGGTTACAGGGTGCGCCTCCTAGCACGAAACCGCAGGAAATCCGACCATGCAGGGTGATGAGGCATAAAAAACAAAAAAGGCGGGGACCAGCCCCGCCTTGATTGGTTTGCGGATCGGTCGTTCAGTCGGCAGCGATAGCCAGAACGCGACGGTTACGCATGACCGTGACATGATCCTCGAGAGCGAATGCCACCTTCTCTGCCTCGCTGGCAAAGATATGATTTGCGCCCTCGAATACGCGATAATCGACTTCGACGTTCTTTTGCGTATTGAGCTTGTCGACTAGCTTCTTGATGCCGGGCTCCGGGGCCATGTCATCCTTGTCTCCGGCGATCATCAGGCCACCGCAGGGACAGGGGGCAAGAAAGCCGAAATCGTAATCATTGGCTGGCGGTGCAACGCTGATCCAGCCACTGATCTCGGGGCGACGCATCAGCAACTGCATGCCAACGAAGGCACCGAAGGAATAGCCGGCAATCCACAACTCGCTGGAGTTCGGATTGACCATCTGCATCCAGTCGAGCGCGGCAGCCGCATCCGAAATCTCGCCGATACCGCCGTCATAGCGACCCTGCGAGCGTCCTACGCCGCGCGAGTTATAACGCATGACGGAAAAACCCATTTTCTCGAACGACCGGTACATCGTGTAGGTGATGCGGTTGTTCATGGTGCCGCCATGCAGCGGATGAGGATGCAGGACCAGAGCGAGCGGCGCATTGGGCTCATCAGAATGGTGGTAGCGACCCTCCAACCGGCCATCAGGGCCGGCGAACATGACTTCTGGCATCAAAATGCTTCCGAATTATACTCCTGTCCGCGTGAAACCGCGGCAGGAGTGTTGTGTTTTTTATGGGAAATGAAACTGATCCCGACAATCCGGAGCAACGATCGCCCGGAAAGCCGACAGGATCAGGTCATGATGAATGGCGCGATGTCGTCAGCGGAAAAGGGCCGTAAGCGCACGTATCGCAAAAGAAGCTGGTCGGGCATGAAAACCATATAGGGATTCGGCAGGCGTTGAAACGCGCATGGACTAGCTCCTCAACGGTGAGAGGATATCGCATCGATATCCCCCGGAAGTGGCGCAGGACCCCGGGCGGGAATGGTACGTCCCGGATCGCTCATCACGCCATCATTGGCGCTGTGTATAACGAGGGCGAGGGGTGGAATTCCACACAAATCGTCATAACACGTCATTTCCGTCTTCTGTGGTTTTGACTTGCGCTTCCTCATTACAAACCGATCTATAGGCCGATGAGCGTTTATCTTGATGCCAATGCCACGGAAATCCTTCGCGACGAAGCCAGGCGAGCCATGCTCGACGCGCTCGATCCGAAAGGCAATCCTTCCTCCGTTCATGGGCCGGGAAGGCAGGCAAGGCGTATCCTCGAAGAGGCACGCGACCGGCTCGCCGGGTACTGGAAAGCCGGTCCCGAGCAGATCGTCTTTACGTCCGGGGGGACAGAAGCCAACATGCTGGCGGTCCATGCTTTCGGCCAGGGCGATGCCGGTCCGGACAAGGCGCGTCGCCTTCTGATCGGTGCGACCGAGCACGATGCCATCAGAATGGCTTCTCCGCAGGCCGTGACTCTGCCGGTACATGAGGATGGCAGGCTTTGTCTGGAGGCGCTAGAACAGGCGCTGCGCCAGAACGGGCCGGCCCTGGTATGTGTGATGGCGGCCAATAATGAGACAGGTATCCTGCATCCGATCGATGCGATTGTCTCCGTCTGCGCCCGATATGATGCCAGACTCCATGTCGATGCCGTGCAGATTGCAGGGCGCCTGCCTTTCTCCCTCGCTGGACTGACCAGCCTTGCGATCTCGGGTCACAAGGCCGGGGGGATCATGGGAGCGGGAGCACTTGTGTTGGGGGCCGAAGGGCATATCCCTCCCATGATCAGGGGAGGTGGGCAGGAGCGGGGGCGACGCGGCGGCACACAGCCTCTGCCTGCCATCGCCAGTATGGTGGCTGCCTATGAGGCTGCCCGACAGCAGGACTGGTCGGTCATAGCGCGACTGCGCGACCGTATAGACGAGGCCGCTCTTGCCAGCGGAGCCCGTATTGCAGGCGACCGCATTGCGCCGAGACTGCCCAATACGACCTCCTTGATCCTATGGGGGGTGCCTGCACAGACGCAGCTGATGATGCTTGATCTGGCAGGTTTTGCGGTCTCGACAGGATCTGCCTGTTCATCGGGCAAGGTGTCCGCTTCTCACGTGTTGCAGGCCATGGGACTCGGTCAGGGGGCGGCCAGTGCCATACGTGTCTCGCTACCATGGAATACGACAGAGGCGCAGATCGAGGCATTTATTGCGGCTTATCAGTCGATGGCCGCGCGTCTTGGAAGCAAGGCAGCATGATCTATCTGGATAATCAGGCAACGACACGATGCGACCCCGCAGTGGTCGGGGCGATGCTTCCCTGGTTTGGCGACTATTACGGCAATCCGCATAGCGACTCCCACGAGGCAGGACTTCTTGCAGCGCGGGCGGTCGAGCTGGCGCGAGAGCAGGTTGCCGGTCTGATCTGCGCCCAGCCGAGAGAAATCGTTTTTACCTCCGGTGCTACCGAGGCGAACAACATCGCCATCAAAGGGACAGTACGTCATCTCGCGCGACGCAATACCACGCGACGTCGGGTCATTACTGTCGCGACGGAGCATAAATGCGTGCTCGAATCCGTACGCTCGCTCGCCAGTGAAGGATTCGAGCCTGTCATTCTGCCTGTGATGCACGACGGTCGTCTCGATCCCGGGGTGCTGGCCGAAGCACTGACCGTGCCGACTGCGCTGGTCAGCATCATGGCCGCCAATAACGAAACCGGTGTATTGCAGGATATCGCCGGGCTTGGCGCAATGGTGAGAGCGGCGGGCGCTCTGTTTCACAGCGATGCCGCCCAGGCGGTGGGAAAGACCGCACTTTCCTGCGAGGCGGTCGATCTGATGTCGATCTCCGGACACAAGATCTACGGTCCCAAGGGGGTCGGGGCCCTGTATGTGAGGCATCGCCCGCGTGTGCGCCTCGAACCGCTTTTTTCTGGCGGTGGCCAGGAACGGGGCCTGCGCTCCGGCACACTGCCAACGCCGCTGATTGTCGGGTTTGGCAAGGCGCTCTCTCTTGCCGGCGAAATGCGTGAGAGCGATGAAACGCGCACAGGGGCCCTGCGTGCAGAATTGCTCGCAGGCTTGCAGACGATCTTTCCCGGTCTGCAAGTGAACGGACAGGACGCGCCGAGAGTGAGCGGCGCACTGAACCTTTGCCTGCCTGAGGGGATCGAGGCCCGTGCGCTGATTGCGGCCATGCCGGATGTGGCGGTTTCCACGGGTTCCGCCTGTACCTCGGCGGAAATCGTTCCGTCCTATGTCCTGACGGCCATGGGGCTCGATGCGAAAGACGCAGCACGATGCTTGCGTATGGCGGTCGGACGCTTTACCTCCACGCGCGAGATCGTGCAGGCCCTGGATCGGTTCCGGGAGGCCGCCTGCGAGGTCTATCGCGCCTCGTAACGAAGAAGCAGGGTAATCAAAACATGCCACATATGATTTTTGTCGAGCAGGACGGAACCCGCAAGGAAGTCGACGCACCTGTCGGTCTTTCCGTTCTCGAAATTGCACACAAGCACGATATCGAGCTTGAAGGGGCCTGCGAAGGATCGCTTGCCTGTGCCACCTGCCATGTGGTGGTCGATCCAGCATGGGCCGACAAGCTTTCCGCCCCGACCGACGACGAGGAAGATATGCTCGATCTGGCTTTCGGCCTCGAAAAGACTTCCCGTCTGGGCTGTCAGATCGTTATGACCGATGCGCTGGACGGCCTGGTCGTTCGTCTGCCCAAGTCGTCCTGAGCCTTAACTTCCCTGATCCTCAACGTCATCGTCATTCAACGTCTGTAGAGAGACCTCATGCGTATCCTAGTTGCCATGTCAGGAGGCGTGGATAGTTCCGTAGTGGCCGCCCTTCTGAAACAGGAAGGGCATGAGGTCATCGGGGCCACGCTTCAGCTCTACGATCACGGTCAGGCTGTATCCAAGCCAGGGGCCTGCTGTGCCGGGCGTGATATCCTCGACGCTCGCGCTGTGGCCGACCGGCTTGACATACCGCATTATGTGATCGACGCCGAAGAGCGTTTTCGCAGCAGCGTCATGGCGAGCTTTGCTGACAGCTATGCGCGTGGTGAGACCCCTGTGCCCTGTGTGGCCTGCAATCAGGGCGTCAAGTTTACCGATCTACTCAGCATGGCACGCGATCTTGGCTGCGAAGCGATGGCGACAGGTCATTATGTGCGTCGCATCGAGAGTGAAGGACGCACGGAGCTGCATCGCCCTTCCGATCTGTCGCGCGATCAGTCGTGGTTCCTTTTTGCCACGACACAGGATCAGCTGGACTATCTGCGCTTTCCCCTTGGCGATATGCCGAACAAGGACGCCGTGCGAGAGAAAGCCGAGGCGTTCGGTCTCTCCATCGCCGCCAAGCCCGATAGTCAGGATATCTGTTTCGTGCCGACCGGCACCTATGCCTCTGTTGTGGAGAAGCTTCGTCCGGAGACACATGGTACAGGCGAGATTGTCGATGAGACAGGGCGCGTTCTGGGTCAGCACGAGGGTATTGCACGCTATACGGTCGGGCAGAGCAAGCGCCTTGGCGATATCCACACGAAGGACGGCCGTCGCCAGATCGTCAAGCGTATCGACGCGACAACACGGCGTATTATCGTTGGGCCGAAAGAGAACGCAGGACGCGTCGATTTCGCCCTGCGCGACATGAACTGGCTGATCGATCCTCCAGAGGCTGGTGTGCGCTGTCATGTGCAGATCAGGGCGCGTGAAATTACGCGTGAGGCCTGGGTCTATCCCCTTGCGGGAGGCGCGCGCGTCGTATTGGATGAGGCAGCCATGCCTGCACCGGGCCAGGCCTGCGTTTTGTATCAGGGAAGCAGGGTTCTGGGTGGAGGCTTTATTCTCGCCTAGAAGGGGTCTGCCTTGGATCGTCTCGTTATCGGCACACGTCGCTATTCTTCATGGTCGCTGCGCGGCTGGCTTGCCGTCAGGGCCGCCGGGCTGGATGTGCAGGACGAGGTGATCGCCCTGCAAGGGGCGGGGCAAACGAGCGAAATCCACGCTCTCTCCTCCAATGGGCTCGTACCCTTTCTTGAGCATCAGGGTGCGCAGATCTGGGAAAGCCTCGCGATCTGCGATTACTGCGCAGAGTTCGCCCCGGCGCTCTGGCCCGAAAACCGTATAGCCCGCGCCATGGCCCGCAGTATCAGTGCTGAGATGCATGCGGGGTTCCGGGCTTTGAGACAGGCTCTTCCCATGAATCTGGGGCGAGAGAGACGCCCCCGGAACACGATGAGTGATGAGGTGGCTGCGGATATTGCGCGGGTCGACCGGATCTGGACCGAAGCACGAGAGCGTTTCGGAGCGGGAGGCGATCTTCTGTTCGGTGCAGAGATGACAATTCCCGACATCATGTTCGCACCGGTTGTTTCGCGCTTTACGTCTTATGCAATCGCGCTATCCCCGGCGGCCGAGGCCTATCGTCTTGCCATGCTCTCCCAGCCGCTCATGCAAGAATGGGCACGGCTTGCCGCTGCAGAACCCGAAGCATGGCATCTGGAGCGCTACGAGACAGTCGTATGACGTTGCGGAATTCAAGAACCGGTCCGTAATGTCCGGCAGGATCGGTGCTGCGTAGCGGGTGTGATCTGAAAAGCCAAAGCTTTGCCTGCAAGAGGTAAAGCTACACCTCGAAAATATGCTGATGCCGCAATGATTCCACTCTGGCGATGCTTCGTCCGGTGTGCGTGACTGCCTGCAATCAGGATGTGGGTTTATTGCTTTGCCTTCAAATATAGAGCTGTCGAGTTTTATATGTCCGTTTTATTGCAGTGGCAGAATTCATGGTTTTTTCAAAAACCGCCATGTGCAGTTTGCGCGTTTCTATAAGTTCGGGCTTGGCGAATGCTGAACACGCAGGTATAAGCCGCGCCAAACCAGCCATACCGTTATGCTCAGGATACGGGTTCAGACCCTTTTTTGATCCAGGGCGCAGCACGGCGCGGCAGGTCACAAAAAGACTTGCGTTAAGGACAGACGTGCATGATCACGCTCCCACCGGATTATCGGCCCTCCGACGACGAAGAGTTCATGAATCCGCTCCAGGTGGAATTCTTCAGGCAGAAGCTGCTCCGCTGGCGCAACGATCTGCTCAAGGAAGCCAATCTGACTCTCGCCAGCCTGTCGGAAGGCGGGATCCATGAGGCAGATGTGACAGATCGTGCAAGTGTCGAGACGGATCGTGCTCTGGAACTCAGAACGCGCGATCGGGCGCGCAAGCTGATCGGCAAGATCAACCTTGCCCTGCAGCGCGTCGAGAATGGCTCCTATGGCTACTGTGAAGAAACCGGTGAGCCGATCGGCCTGCGCCGTCTGGAAGCACGTCCTATCGCGACCATGTCGATCGAAGCGCAGGAACGTCACGAGCGGATGGAAAAAATTCATCGCGACGACTGAGAGTTTTAAAAAAAAGCGCTTTCAGGGGCTTGCAGCTTTCGGGCTGAGAAGCTACGAAGCGCTCCAGTTGCTGCTGTAGCTCAGTGGTAGAGCACTCCCTTGGTAAGGGAGAGGTCGCGAGTTCAATCCTCGCTAGCAGCACCATGATTTCCCTGACAATTTGTTGTAAGGCCTTCTGTGTCTTGTGTTCATTTGGACATGTCAGAAGGCGCCTTTTCGTTCTCGATATGGCTTAAAACAGACTCCTTGCTGAAGCGCTGCAGGGATTTGCGCGCCGTCTGCCCATACAGGACAGTCTAGCTCTCAGCCCCATTTGCTTTCAGCGGCCCGGGAGGCTTCCGGTATGCGGACATGGTCCTGGGCGGTTCACGTGCTCGATGCCCGCAGCTTCCGTCCTGTGTGCGCGTCATTCAGGCTATTGACCTGTCTCCTGATGCAGCCTGGAGTGTCGTTCTGTTCGTGAGCCGACGGAGTGACAAGGCCGTGAATGTGTGGCGTCGTCATAAAGATGTATCAAGCATAAACGCTGTAATCCCGCGTCTTATGCCATTTGATGTCTACTCCAGTTCTGGTGACAACCGGATTCGCTTTTGGGGAGCTCCTTAGCTCCTGAGGATCCGTAACCGAGTGCCTTGTTTACGATCGGATTAAATCATCGCATGTGGGCCACTTTACGAGATGGGTAATGATTCCTGCATCTGTTGCAAGAGCTGCACTATACCCGTGTGTGGCGGGTTATCGTTGCCTGTTCTCCGTAGTCGACACCCCGGAAGGGCGGGATCTTTCGGCACAAGAATGAGTCTGTTCGGGCAATGCTGTCGTAGCGTCATGCCCTGATGAACTCTGAATTGGCTTGTGGGGGAGGCTCGTGTGAGCGCCTGAGCTTTCATCGCCAGACACAGGGATGTCCAGCTAGCGTGGTCCGTTTGGTTGGAACAGACGATCCGATGATGTCGAGATTTCGGAGAAGCTTCCGGGATGCTTGTGGGCATCAAGCTGGGCATATGGGTGCGACACATATGCAGCACGTATCTGGAGGCGTGATAAGGCTTCCGTCAGATCTACAGGCACCTGAAACTGAAATGCGGCTATCCACCTGGTATTCAGAACGTCGCAAGGAAAAAAACCTGATCCGGCAGAGCGTCCTCATGCCGGACCAAGGTTGGCGAGTCAGTCGAACTTCTTTCTTGCGGGCAGGTCGATCGAGACAATGCCGACTTCGAGAGAGGTATGATCGTTCAGGACTTCCTCGATACGTGTCTGATCGGTAGGTGCGCATTCGACCACGATCACAGCACGCTCATGGGCCAGTCGTCCTTCTTCGTAATGAAGAACTTCGATCTCTCCGGTAACATTGGCCGGCGGTGGGTCATCCATCACCCAGGTGAATGTACCCTTGGGACGATGAAAGGCGTTCTGCGGCTTGATTGCGTCGAGAGGGTCGACCCCCTTCGGAATGCAGAACTGGTGGATAGCAGCGGCCGGAATGTCGCATCCGAGCAAGTCGTCGATGGCGGCTTGTGCATGAGACACAGTGTCGAACACCGCGAGAATTTTTGTCTGCATCATTCAATGCTCCATATCAGTCCGCAACGGCGGACGACTGAGTTAACCTGTGCAGACTAACAAGGTTATTCCCTCGTTATTATTTTGGTTCTGTTAATAATAATAAACATGAAAATATTATAATATGTCCCATAACTACTTTACGAACTGCCATGAATTGGCTTCTGATCGGCAGGTTTGAGTATGGACTGGGGGATGTTTCCCTCGGGGCATTCTGTATACGGCACAAACAACGTGCAACGCCCTCGTTCCAGCGCCAGGACTTACCGTGTTCGGCTGGATTGAACGGACTGGGGCGGTATTCACGGTATTTCCGCGTCAAGGCAAAGACAGTCGGTTGTCCGCTTGGATGTGGTGGTCGCTCTGCCTTCTCTTTCACCAGATCGGGTCCATCACGTGCCGCACCGTATCCTGCATATGTAAAGTGCAGATTTCGTCCGCTTATCGAGCAGAGTATCACGCCGTGCTTTATGCTGGAGTTGCTGCTCCTGGATAGGCCGATATCCTGGGTCACGCGGCACAGAGGTCAGTCTTTGCGAAGTAAGATGGATCGCCGGGAAGGTGTGAAACCCTCACCGTGGCCTGTCGTTTGATCTTCACGTGATGCCCTCCGGCAGTCACCGGAGGATTTCATGAAGCAGCGCGACGACTGGCATCTGACTGACGAGCTGGATTACCAGCAGGGGCGTGGCGACCCGTTCGCGGCGGCAGTGCGTGCGACCAGAATGCCGATGGTGATCACGGACCCCGGGCAGGACGATAATCCGATCGTGTTCTGCAATGTCGCGTTTCAGGAACTCACCGGTTACGACCGTGAAGAGATCATTGGCAGAAATTGCCGTTTTCTTCAGGGGCCGGACACCGACGCCGCCTCTGTAGCGCGCGTCAGAACGGCAATCGAAAACGGACACGACATCGATGTCGATCTGCTCAATTATCGTAAAGACGGCTCCACATTCTGGAATGCGCTTTATCTATCGCCTGTGCGGGATGACAAAGGGGAGATAAGGTTCTTTTTTGCCTCGCAGCTGGATGTGACCGAGCGCGTGCAGGCACAGCAGATCATCAGCCAGCAGAAAATTCTTGTTGAGCGCGAAGTCGAACGGCGCACGGCAGATTTGCGCGATGCCCTCGATGCCAAGACGATCCTTCTTCATGAAGTCGATCATCGGGTGAAGAACAACCTGACCATGATCGGTTCGCTGCTGAGACTTCAGGCGCGCACGATCGACGATCCTGCCATTGTGTCCAGACTGGGCAGCATGCTCGAGCGTGTGGATGCGCTGGCAGTCGTTCATCGTCAGCTTTACCAGTCAGAGGATATCAGGGCTTTCGATATCGGGTGCTTCGCCGAGAATCTCGCGCGCGACATCATCGGGTCCAGCGGTCGGACAGATATCAATCTCACACTCAATGTCCGCTCGCTTCTCGTTGCTTCGGCCCATGCCTCTGCGCTTGGTCTGATTCTGAACGAGATCCTGACAAATGCGATCAAACATGGATTTGCCGATGGACGACCGGGGAGCCTGTCCCTGTTCACCGGAAACGAAAACGGCACTGGAACGATCCGTATCTGCGATGATGGGCCGGGTATGCCTTCCGTACGCCGCACCAAAAGCATCGGCGCGGCGCTGATCACACGTCTTACCCGTCAGGTGCAGGCCGATGTCAGGTGGAGCGACAATGCGCCAGGCACTTGCGTGACCATAACTTTCCCGGGTGGTGAGGCATCTACATGAGTACGCCTATGGACGTCCTCATTGTCGAGGATGAAATGATCATCGCGATGGATATGGAAGCGCTTATCAGCGATAGCGGTCATGATGTTGTAGGCACGGCAGCCTCGCTGGACGAGGTCGAGGCTCTCCCTGCCGAACTCAACCCCCAGCTGGCGCTCGTCGATTTGCACCTTGCTCAAGGGTCTAGCGGGCTCGACGTCTGTGCTCATATCCAGCAACGCTGGCCTGAAGCGCTGATCGTATTCCTTACCGCGAATGTGTCCAAAATTCCGGAGGATTTCTCGGGTGCGCATGGGGTCATTGCCAAGCCGTTTTCGCACGCAGGGGTAATCAGCGCATTGCGCTATCTGTCTGAGGGGGTTTTCGATCCGCCTCCAACGATGCCTCGGCCGTCGAGCCTGCAGGCTTCGGATAATCTGCGCCGCCGATGGGCTGCAACTCGTACGCCGACCCAGTTTCCGACATAGTGCTGGAGTACAGAGCGCAACTGTTCCGGGTAAACACCTGTTGGCCAGACGGGACTTTTTTGAGCAGGGAAGGGCCAGTAAACTGCTCTCTGCCTGCGGAAGCGACTGGTCGCTACGAAAAATATACTCTGGCTAACATACGTCTCTGCGCATCAGCTTTGCTCAGCTCTGTATGGATGCATGGACGATCCGACTAATACGGCAGTCTATTCATTCCTGTGCTGCTCGCAGGCTTGATTCATCAAGGCAGGATGCGTCGCTCAGGGCCGCTATTGATGGCGATAGTCTGGCAAGCTGAATACTGCAGAGACAGTGCATGGCATATCCCTCTCTGTGCGGGGCATGCAGGATTAGTCTCGCATTCCTGCACGAGGCCGTAAGCTTCCGTCGGAAAAAATGCTGGCATCGGTTCCGGATTATCCCAACTCGATGTCCGATCATGCGGCACTGCGCTTATTGGATCGGCGGGAGGAGCAAGACCCCTGGGATCTACCCTTCATTCGACCACTCAGGCGCATAAGAGGTTTTTTAATGGTCTCGGTTGCTAAATAAAAAACGATTATTTATTCAATGCAAACAACATCTGCAAGTATAGATAATAACAAAACTGGATAGATTGAGGATTTATATTAATAAAGAGTTGATAAAATCACCCTGTATGATAGGAAATTCTGATAGATTGCAGCGTGGGGCTATACATATGTCAGAAAACGACAATGAAGATTCAATGAATCCGGCGGAAATCTTTTCTTCTTCGGGCGAGAGTGAATTGGCAATGCTCTCAGCATCGGACATGACGTCTCGCGTCAACGATGATTGTTACGGAGACGGCGAGGCTTACTTTACGAACGGAACCGTAAAAGTAAGTATCATTGGATCATCGCCCTATACCCGGCCGGGTGAAGTAAAGACCTTCAGGGTAGTTTCTCCCGTGGAGGTGGGCAGTAAACTGGAATATATGCTGTTCGCACAGTATGGCACGATACGCATGACTGCGTTTTTCGATGGCTCAACTACGACGATCTCGTTTTTTATAAAATTCGTTCGTGACCAGCGGACTGTCAATATCGTGTTCGATGGAAATCCGTTCGGATACCCTTTGAACAAGCGCGTCGAACTCCAGAATGTCAACGGAACGACGATTTATATAGGCGCCCTCACTGCGGTTGCCTGTTTTCTGAGGGGTACGTTGATCGAAACTCCTGATGGGCCGGTTCCGGTCGAGACATTATCGATCGGCGACAAGGTTGTTGCATATCGGGAAGGCAGCATCACGAACGAGCCGTTATGCTGGGTCGGAAAGCGGACGGTCCACGCTTATTCTGATGCCGAGCGTCCTGTCAGGGTGCGTGCTCATGCACTGGCTGATAATGTTCCTTCCAGCGATCTGCTCATTACGCCAGAGCATTGTCTTTATCTCGAACGGCATTTCGTTCCGGTGAGAATGCTCGTCAATGGCAGCAGTATCGTCATCGATCCCAATGTGACCTTCGATGTGTACCATATCGAAACGGAGCACCATGCCGTCATCAAGGCAAATGGTGCATTTACCGAGACATTTCTCGATACGGGAAATCGGTCCGGTTACTCCCAGTCGGGAGATGTTATCGGCGCGACGTTCAAGCCTCTGAAACGATGGGAGACCGATGCTGCTGCACCCCTCGGTATCGCGCGATCGCTGGTTGAGCCTCTGTACGACAAGCTGCGCGCGCGTGCGCAGAGCCTGAGCATGGCGGTCGGAAGGAAGCCCATCGCGATGACAGAGGACCCCGATCTTCACCTGGAAATCGGCCCGAAGATCTTCATCCGCCCCCTGCGGCGGACCGATAAGGGATATGTTTTCGAACTTCCAGCAGGTGTCAGAACCGTCTGGATTTGTTCACGCACAGGAAAGCCGAGCACGACGATAGGGCCCTTTGTCGATGATCGTCGTGATCTGGGTGTTCTGATCGGCGAAATCACGGTATACGGAAGCAGAGGAACGCGAGCCTGTAAGTATCATCTTGCTCAACGGCCGGTCGGTGGATGGCACGGCTACGAAAACAGCCTGTGCCGCTGGACGGCCGGGCGGGCGCGGCTCGATCTGGATGGGGTTTGCGACACCTCGCCCTCTTTGATGATGGTGACTATACTCGCAGCCGGCCCCTATCTCGAACAAGCAGAGGAAGAATGTCTGGCCAGCTCTTTGCTTGCTATGGCGTCCTGAAGCAGCTCATGACTGCAGTTGCATCAGTCATGCGGCAGTCATGCCGTGAACCGGCGCAGATATCTGCAACATTGTCATGACCTGATAGACAGAGCGGGGCGGGATGGCTGTTCCCGCGCAATCGATGCAAAGCTTCAGGCCGGTTTTCGTAAATGGCGCATGTCATCCCTGTGCGCGTCGAAAGGAAACGGTCTGGGGAGTCGATCTCCGTACGTGGGGCAGTCGCATCATGGCGCTGCTTGATAACGCCCCCATGCGCAGCAGCACTGCGCATGGGTTTTCGAAGACTTTAGAGAATACCGCCGGAGATCGGCATGGTGACGCCGGTGATGTAGCTTGCATCGTCACTCAGCAGAAAGGCGACCGTGCCCGGGATTTCTTCGATATCGCCCAGGCGACGCATCGGAACGCTGGAGATCATCTCTTTTTTCACAGTCTCGGGATCTGTCGAAAAATACTGGGTATTGGTCTTGGCCTGCAGCTCTGTCTGACGATCCCACATGAAGCCCGGCCCCATAAGGGCGGGGGCGATGCCGTTGACGCGGATATTATGCGGTGCAAGGTCCTTCGAAGCCACCTGCGTGAGACCCACGACGCCGAACTTCGACGATCCATAGGCCCCCATATTCGGCGGACCCTGCAAGCCAGCCATGCTGGCCGTGTTCACGATGCTGCCCGTGCGTCGTGCGACCATGCGACGTGACACGGCGCGCAGAACATGGAAAGCGCCGACCAGATCGATGTTGACGACGCGCTGAAAATCCTCAACCGGGTAATCCTGGATCGGTGCGAATGCGCCCTGATACCCGGCGTTGTTGAACAGCATGTCGATGGGGCCGACCGTCTTCTCGGCGTCATCGACCGCTTTTTCGACGCTGGCATAATCGGTGACGTCGCACAGGGCGGTCCCGATCTTGACCCCGAGGCCGGCGAGACTCTTCGCAGCCTCGTCGAGCTTGGCCTGGTCGAGGTCCAGCAGCACGACGTGGCTCCCCTCCTTCGCGAGGCGCCGCGCTACGGCGAGGCCGATATTACCCCCAGCGCCGGTCACGAGGGCCGTCTTGCCTGCAAAGCGTTTCGTATCACTCATCGTTCAATATCCTTCACGATCGCACCGGATTTTCGTGTTGCGCGGTGCAGCGCCGGGCACGTCTCTCCCAAGCGCCGGGAGAGACTGGCTGGCATGATTTTCTCACAATACGGGTAACGTCGCATTGCTATGCATCAAAGGGTTTTAAGCATTCCGCCATCGACGAAACAGGAAGACCCTACGCTGTAGGAGGCCTTGTCTGAACAGAGGAAGACAAAGAAATTCGCCAGTTCTTCAGGCGAGCCGAAACGCTTGATCGGTGCATGTTCGTCAGCAACGGATTGCAGGTAGTTTTCCCAGTCTCCGCCACTCTCCTGCGTCAGCTGTTTGGCTGTCTTGATCCAGTCCGGTGTCAGGATAAGACCGGGATTGATGCAATTGACGCGAATATTATCCTTGATGACCTCAGTCGATAGCGTCTTGGAGAACATCATCAGCGCCGCCTTGGTCACATTATAGATCGGTTCATACCACAGTGGCTGGGCAGCGCAGATGGACGCATTGTGAATGATGGCCCCGCCGCCGCGACGCTTCATGCCCGGCACAAGGCCCCGCGCAAGACGGATTGCAGCCATGACATGCAGATCCCAGTAGAACTGCCATTTCTCGTCGCTGGCCTCCATGATCGTTTCATTCGATCCCGTGCCCGCATTATTGACGAGAATATCAGCGCCGCCGAAAGCGGACTCTGTTTCGTTTACGATATGCGCAATTCCCTCGGGCGTTGCGACATCTGCGGAAACAGGCAGGCAGCGTACCCCGAAATCGCTGGCGAGCCGGCTTGCCGCGTCGTTCAGGCGTGCCTCGTCACGGGCGACCATCACGATATGTGCGCCTTCCCGGGCGAGACCTTCCGCCACTGCCAGACCGATGCCGACGCTGCCGCCTGTGATGACCGCGACCTTATCCTTGAGACCCATATCCATAGTTTCGACTTTCCTTGTCAGCGCGCCTGCAAACCGGAATGGGCAGGGCGGGATGGCACACAAGACGGGGGAATTCAGGCATGGGGAAGGAGGGGGAGCGTGCAAGTTTGAGTGTGCTTGAACACGCTATGGTGAGCAAAAGCTCCGTCAGGGATGCCCTCTAAGGCAATCCGGGTGCAACGTATTCCGGCTCCGCAGTTATACCGCGCAGCGCTACCGACAAGGTGACGCGATCAACCGCGTCAGGGCATGGTCTCGTCTCAGCAGTCATGCGCTTTCATGGCCGAAAGGAACAGTCGCTCTCAGATCCGATGTCATGCCTGCTCAGGGAATATGGTCCGTCTTTGGAAGAAGGGGCATCCTGTGGTCTCGACGTCTGGTTCTCTATTTGTCATGACGATGGCCTGTTCGAGCACGCTGCAGGGAGGATGATAACGATGAAATTCTGGCGTACGGCATTGGCTCTGGCTCCTGTCATGACGATGGGATCGCTGCTCACCGGATGCGGTGCCGATCATGCACCGAGACATCGGGCGATGCTTGCCAATCCAGCTTCGGTCTATTGCGAAAAACAGGGCGGAAAACTCGAAATCCGCCATGAGAAAGATGGTGATGTTGGCTATTGCCATCTCGCATACGGACGGGTCGTCGAAGAATGGGTGTTATATCGGGCTGCCCATAAGAAAGACGCGGCAAAATAAAAGATGCAAACATCAGGATGCCCGCAACCAAGGCAGCACGATGCAAGGGTGCCGCGTCAGGGAAGGATGTTTGAAGCCGGTTGCATTGCGCCGTCAGGGAGTCGCCGCGCCATTCAGAAATATCGCACTCGGTGTGCAGGGGGATGTTTCTGCGGTGGGGTGATTGTCACGGTAGACGTTTCGTGTGCCGGGGAAGGGGCGCGATAAAAGCGAAGGGCTCTCGGGCGGGGAATACTACAGGAAATTTAACCGATCGTTTCGAAACCGCAAAGCCTTGAGCGCGATCTCACGCAAGGGCAACGCAATCATGCACTGATCGCTTCTAGATCTGCCGACCCTCATGGGGTTACTGAGAAATGCATGGCCTATACAATAGATATTTGCATTTATTAGAACAACAATATGAAAAACAAAGTATCTGAATGACAATTTCAGATGCTGCCATCTATCTGTCATTCATCTGGAAGAATGACCATTATTCACACGAATAACACGCAAAATGTTATCTCTCATGATATTGTCGGGGCTTCCACCAATTGAGGATTGTCAGGCGCATTATCTGCTGTCCCAGACATTTTTTGTCATTTTATCCTTGCAATTCACGTTTGCATCCCTATCTTGAAGTCATACACACGATTTCGTGATTGCCCAAACCCTGAGTGCAGGAAGCGCCTGCTGGTGCCCGCACACAACGAGAGAGGACAATACCATGACAGTAGCTCCTGCAACGGCTACCGAGATTCCCGCCGCCCTGCGCGAGGACGGCACGCTTAAACTCGTCATTTTCGATTGCGATGGCGTGCTCGTCGACGGAGAGCATCTCTCCACGGCCAAGATGGCTGAAGAAGCCCGTCATTATGGCTGGGACATCTCCAATGCCGAAGCACACAAGATTTTCACGGGCGGCGAGCTGGTGAAAATTGGCGAGCGCATCGGACGCGAGACCGGTAAGGAAATGCCCGACAACTGGGACATGATGATGCAGGACCGCATTGTCAAAATGATGGAAACCGAAGCCGAGACCATCGATGGCGCGCATGAAATGCTGCAGCGCGTGCATGACCTGGGCCTTCCCATCCGGATCGGCTCGAACTCTTCAGGCGCCGAAATGGAAGCGAAATTCTCCAGCACGGGGCTGGATGAGCTTCTGGAGGAAGAGCGCATCCACTCCGGACGCGATCTCGATATGCCCAAGCCGCGGCCCGATCTCTATCTTCATGCGGCAGAACTCGAAGGCGTGCCGCCTGAGCAGTGCATCGTGCTGGAAGACTCGGATACAGGTGCGGAAGCTGCTCGACGGGCCGGGATGGCCTGTGTTCTGCTGCGTGATCTGAGCAAGCCGGCTCCGAGCTGGCCCGGTCTTCTGCGCATCGGGCATCTGTCCGAGTTCCCTGCGCTGCTCAAGACCATTCTCGACAAGCAGTCTGCCAAGGCTCCTGTCCAAGCCTGAGCTGGCCAATGCGCCACGTGCTGAAAACCGCCCCATAGGGGCGGTTTTTTTTTGCTTTTGAACCGCCTATACGCAACATCGATATTATCTGCCGCGTTCGCCTGACTCACGAAAAAGGACCGGCGTCATGGCATCGAGTAAATTCAGGAAGGGTGACGATGTCACCTGGAATACGCGTAACGGCGAGACCGAAGGGCATGTGGTCAAGACTGTGACCGAGCCAATGAAAATCAAGAATAACAAGGTCAAGGCGTCGAAGGACGATCCGAAAGTTCTTGTCGAGAGCGACAAGACTGGCGCCAAGGCCGCCCATAAACCCGATGCTTTGCACAAGAAATGAGCTGTCCAGTGCGTATTCCGTCTCTCAAGCAATCCAGCGCGGTTGCCCTTTATGGGCTTCTTGCCGCGCTGTTCATCGCGCCGGCGCAGGCACAGGGCCAGATCCAGTCTGGGGGAGGGGCCTGCGATAATCAGAAGTTCATGACCGATCAGGCCGGTTTCATGCAAACGGGACCGACCCGGGTCGATCTTCCCGAACATGTGTGCGGGCAGGTTTTCTCTGTCACCAGACGGGCGCGCCGGACTCATAGCGGTGTGCATGGCTATTTCATTATGGAAGTCGCGCCGGGACGTACGATACGCATCGTTTCCGATCTCGATCGTATGAATGCTCCTCTCTGGCCGTGGGTGCAAAAGGGTGACCAGGTGGAAATCGTCGGTCGCTATTATTTCGATTCAGCCCGCAGTCAGGGCATAGACTGGACCCATCATGGCACAGGGCGTCACTGGTCGACGCCGGGTTCAGTGACTGTCAACGGAACGCGTTACGAATAAAAAAAGCGGTGGGGGATCCCACCGCTTTTTTTGGATCGACCAACTGGCCAATCGAGGCTTTGGCTGGTCGATAACCGGGCTGTCAGTTATCGCTGGTTGCTTCGGATTTCTCATCCGAATCTTCCTCGCCATTTTTGCTCGCGGTCGGAGTGGCTTCGAGGAAATCGAAATGAAGGGCATTGTCCTTCAGCCCGATACGCACGGCTCCCCCATTGGCAAGCGCACCGAAAAGCAGCTCCTCTGCCAGCGGCTTCTTGATCGTATCCTGAATGACGCGCCCAAGCGGGCGGGCACCATAGTGGCGATCGTAGCCGCGCTCAGCCAGCCACTCCTTGGCGGCCGAGGTGATTTCGATGGTGACGTGGCGGTCGGCGAGCTGCGCTTCCAGTTGCAGGATGAATTTCTCGACCACACGCCCGACGGTTTCGGGTGTGAGATTGGCAAAGGGAATGATGGCATCGAGACGGTTGCGGAATTCCGGCGTGAACAGACGCTTGATTGCATCCTCATCCTCGCCGACACGATCCGTACGTCCGAAACCGACAGCCTCCTTGCTGAGATCGGCCGCACCGGCATTGGTCGTCATGATCAGAATGACATTACGGAAGTCGATCGTCTTGCCGTTGTGATCGGTCAGACGGCCGTGGTCCATAACCTGAAGCAGGATGTTATAAAGCTCAGGATGCGCTTTCTCGATTTCATCGAGCAGCAGCACCGCGTGGGGATGCTGGTCGATGGCATCGGTCAGCAAGCCGCCCTGGTCGAAGCCGACATAGCCCGGCGGTGCCCCGATGAGGCGCGAAATGGAGTGACGCTCCATGTATTCCGACATATCGAAACGGATCAGCTCGACGCCAAGAGAGGCTGCCAGCTGCTTGGCGACTTCCGTCTTGCCCAC
This sequence comes from Asaia lannensis NBRC 102526, assembly GCF_024054035.1. GTDB lineage: Bacteria > Pseudomonadota > Alphaproteobacteria > Acetobacterales > Acetobacteraceae > Asaia > Asaia lannensis. The sequence continues at coordinate 452,821 of NZ_JAMXQU010000002.1, read as the reverse complement.
ACCGGTCGGACCGGAAAACAGGTAATTGCCGATCGGCTTTTCCGGGTCGCGCAGCCCGGCGCGTGCCAGTTTGATGGCCGAGCTGAGGGCTTCGATGGCGCGATCCTGACCGAATACCATGTTACGCAGGTCGCGTGACAGCAGCCGGAGAGTTTCGCGATCGTCGGTCGAAACCGATTTGGGCGGGATGCGGGCAATTTTCGCGACGATCTCTTCGATATCCTTGAGCGTCACCGTCTTGCGGCGCTTGCTTTCGGGCAGGAGCATACGCGATGCACCGGCTTCATCGATGATGTCGATGGCCTTATCCGGCAGCTTGCGGTCATGCATGTACTTTGCCGAAAGCTCGACAGCGGCTTTCAGGGCGTCATCGGTATAACGCACCTTGTGATGGCGCTCGTAATTGCCCTTGAGCCCACGCAGGATCTTGATCGTGTCGCTGACCGAGGGTTCCGGCACATCGATTTTCTGGAACCGGCGCACGAGAGCGCGATCCTTTTCGAAATGCTGGCGATATTCCTTGTAGGTCGTCGAGCCGATGCAGCGCAGCGTTCCTGCAGCCAGAGCTGGCTTAAGCAGGTTCGATGCATCCATAGCGCCGCCGGATGTCGCACCGGCACCTATGACAGTATGGATTTCATCGATGAACAGGATCGCGCCCGGCGTCTGGTCGAGTTCGGTAACGACTGCCTTGAGTCGCTCCTCGAAATCGCCCCGGTAGCGTGTGCCCGCCAGAAGCGCGCCCATATCGAGCGAGAAAATCGTGGCGTCGAGCAGAACCTCAGGCACATCGCCTTCGACGATGCGTTTCGCCAAGCCTTCTGCAATCGCGGTTTTGCCTACGCCTGGATCGCCCACATAAAGCGGGTTGTTCTTCGTGCGGCGGCACAGGATCTGAATGGTGCGTTCGACCTCGCCGTCACGACCGATAAGAGGGTCGATCTTGCCCTCTTCGGCGCGCTTGTTCAGATCGACGCAGTAGGCGGCCAGAGCCTCTTGCGGCTTGGCGGCCTTGCCCTGCTTTTCTTCACGCTCGCCCTCATCCTTGTCGCGCGACCCTGTCGGGCTCCTGCGCGTGGTGCGATCGGGCGCCTTGGCAATGCCGTGGGAGATGAAGTTGACGGCATCGAGACGCGTCATGTCCTGCAGCTGCAGGAAATACACGGCATGGCTTTCGCGCTCGGCAAAAAGGGCAACAAGCACGTTGGCTCCGGTCACTTCATCGCGTCCGGTCGACTGGACATGAATTGCGGCGCGCTGAATGACGCGCTGGAAGGCTGCCGTCGGTTTGGGTTCGGTAGGACGGTCCGAGGCGAGTCCGGCCAGATCCTTGTCGAGGAACTCGGTCAGGTCGCTGCGCAGCTTGTCGAGATCGATCCCGCAGGCCTTGAACACGGTTACGGAGTCCGTGTCTTCGGTCAGGGCAAGAAGGAGATGCTCGAGCGTGGCGTATTCGTGGCGGCGTTCACCTGCAAGGGTGAGGGCGCGATGGAGCGTCTGTTCAAGCATACGAGATAACATGGGAGCGCTCCTTTGGATCGGGCCGCACAGGCCGGAAGGATAGGATGTAGGCAGGATATGATTTTGTAAAAGGGTCTCTCTGTCTGCTGACACCACAGCAGGGTTAAGGGTGAGGAGTGAAGAGCCGTCAGGCCTGTTCGTTCAGGCCTTCTCAATCATGCATTGCAGCGGGTGCTGGTTCTGTCGGGCCAGATCCATAACCTGCGTCACCTTGCTTTCTGCCACCTCGAAGGTGAAGACGCCGCAAACGCCGACGCCCTTCTTGTGGACATTGAGCATTATATTGGTAGCTTCCTCTCTCGACTTCGAGAAAAAGCGCTCAAGCACATGAACGACGAATTCCATCGGCGTGTAATCGTCATTCAGCATCAACACCTTGTACATCGCGGGGCGACGGGTCTCGGGTCGGGCCTGTATGACGACGCTGATATGCGAGTCGTCATTGCCACCTTCCTTGCGCGGGGGATCGTCCGCGTTTGCAGAATACGGGGTGACGTGCGTCCGGCCTCGGAGGCCGGGCAGCGGCAGGGGGTCAGAAACGGCATCGCGATACTGCATGATTGCGAGCATATGGGATCGCAACAGCGTTCGCAAAGAGGTAAGGCGGGCAGGGCAGGCAAAATTACCGCGAAGGCGGTCTTTACCTTATTTTTCCCCCATTTGGATCAGATGATCGTGGACGGCAGGAAATGTGTCTGTCTATGATAACAAAACCGCACAAGCCCGGGGGCACGAGTGACCTACTGCATGCAGTCCGACAAGAACAAAAACCTGTCCAAGGTGAAACAGGCAGGAGGAAAGCAGGCGGGCGAGGTGCGTAAGCGAACCGTGTTCACAAAGGCCGCGCTCGGACTTTGCCTCAGTTTCGGGATGGTGGTGAGCCCCCGTCTGGCTCATGCACAATATGCCGGCCATGTCAGCTCCTACGTTGTGGATGTGAACAGCGGTGCCGTTCTGTCTCAGGTCGATCCCGATCTGCAGCGCTATCCGGCATCCCTGACAAAGCTCATGACCCTGTATATGGCGTTTCGTGCCATGCGTGCGGGTGAGATCACCCCCGATACTCCTGTGCCGGTCTCCATTCATGCGTCCACACAGGCTCCGTCCAAGCTGGGGCTGGTTCCGGGCACGCGTTTCGTCGTGCAGCAGGCCATTCTTGGCCTTGTGACGAAATCGGCCAATGATGCCGCCTGCGCATTGGGCGAATTGCTGGGTGGTGGCGACGAAGTGCGTTTTGCCAATATGATGACGCAGCAGGCGCGTGCGCTTGGCATGTCCAATACGACATTCCGCAATGCCTCCGGTTTGCCTGATCCCGATCAGGTGACGACTGCGCGCGACCTGTCGATGCTGGCCCAGCATCTGGTTCAGGATTTTCCTGAATATTATCACTATTTTTCCACGCCCATGTTCGCATTCCATGGGCGTATGATCCCCAATCATAACCCGATGCTCAAAACCTATGCCGGAGCAGACGGAATGAAGACCGGCTATACCGATCTGGCCGGTCACAATCTCATCACCTCGGCCCAGAGAAGCAATGTACGTCTCGTCGGTGTGGTGCTGGGTGCGCGTTCGAATCCGCAGCGTAATGCGATGATGGCCAATATTCTCGATCAGGGTTTTGCAGCCGAAGGCGTGGCTCCCATGGCTCCTCTGCACCCGCCGGTGGTACTTGCACGCAATGTGCGTCGCCGTGGTCATACAGCAAGCGGCGCCGGTGCCGTGGTTGAGGTGGCCGAAGCGCCGACCGGTCCGCGTCGCTATCAGCCGGTCTCTCATGGGGCAAAGCATCATAGCGTCGCATCTGCCAAGCTGCGTATGGCGACGTCACGACATGTCGTTTCAGCCAAGAAAACCACCCGACATCAGAAGGGCTGATCAGAAGAGCGCGTAAAAAACGCGCGCTCTCCCTTGCTCCTGACGCCCTTGGGGCGCATTTTCCCTGCATTATCTGTTACTACAGACAGAACGAACGGGAGCAGAAGCAGGGCATGGACAGCATGGCGTACGATCAGGGCATCACGATATACACCGAAGAGGATTTTGTCGGGTTGAGAAAGGCTGGCCAGCTGGCTGCCGCCACTCTGGACATGATCACGCCCTATATCGTTCCCGGTGCCAAGACCGACGATCTCAATCGCCTGATCCATGACTTCACGCTCGAACACGGAGCCGTTCCGGCCCCTCTGAATTATCGCGGATTTCCCAAATCCTGCTGCATTTCGATCAATCATGTCGTCTGTCACGGTATTCCGGGCGAGCGCTGCCTCAAGGACGGCGATATCGTCAATATCGATGTGACCTCCATCCTCGATGGCTGGTACGGCGATACGTCGCGCATGTATCTGGTGGGCGATAACGTGCCGCGCAAAGCGGTCAATCTGGTGGATGCGACCTACAAGGCGCTGATGCTGGGCATTGCGGAGGTTGCGCCCGGCAAGACGCTCGGTGACGTCGGCCATGCCATACAGAGCTTTGCCGAGGGCCAGCGTCTGTCGGTTGTGCGCGATTTCTGCGGTCACGGAATCGGCCGCGAATTCCACGCCGAGCCTCAGGTCGTGCATTACGGCAAGCCGGGCAAGGGCCTCAAGCTGCGCGAAGGTATGGTATTCACCATCGAGCCGATGCTGAATCTCGGCAAGGAAGGGACCAAGACTCTCGAAGATGGCTGGACAGCCGTGACGCGCGACCGTTCACTGTCAGCGCAGTTCGAACATATGCTTGCCGTGACCCACGATGGATGCGAGATTTTCACGCTCTCTCCCGCAGGCTTTACCAAGCCGCCTTACGTCTGAAGCACGCCTGAAGCTTTGCGCTACAGCCCGATCTGCAAGGAATCAAGTCACGTGAAGCGTGTCTGCACACGAGCGGCAGCCCTGTCGCTCCTTCTCGCCGGAATTTCGCTCCCGAGCTTCGCTCAGGCGGGTCCTTCGGCCATGCCCTACGATCCGCTCGCTTTCGGTACGGTCAATCCCGATCTGAAGCCGGCCAAACCGGTTGAGGGTAGCCGGGGTATGGTCGTTTCGGCACAGCATCTGGCCTCTGAAGCCGGTCGTCGCATCATGGCTTCCGGCGGCAATGCGGCCGATGCTGCCGTGGCGGTCGGTTATGCCCTTGCAGTGGTTTATCCGGCTGCAGGCAATATCGGCGGTGGCGGGTTCATGACCCTCCGTTTGCCGGACGGTAAAACGACGTTCATCGATTTCCGCGAGCGCGCTCCTCATGCGGCGACGGCCACCATGTATCAGGACGCGCAGGGCAAGGTCGATCCCAAGGCCTCCATAGAGGGGTGGCGCGCGATCGGCGTGCCGGGAACCGTGGCCGGTCTTGAGGAAATCCATCATCGCTGGGGCAAGCTGAGTCGTGCTGCCGTCATGGCACCTGCTATCGAGCTTGCTGAAAAAGGCTTCGTTCTCGGACAGGGCGATGCGGATCTGCTGCATACCAGCACAGAGGCGTTTCAGAAGGATCCGCACGCAGCGAAGATTTTCCTGCGTCCCGACGGCACGCCGCTCCAGCCCGGCGACAGGCTGGTACAGACCGAACTGGCGCGTACGCTGCGCAGTATTGCCGATAAGGGAGAGGACGTCTTCTATAAGGGCGATATCGCCCGGCGCGTGGTGGCTGCCAGCAAGCAGAACGGCGGTATTCTGAGCCTTGCCGATTTCGCGGCCTATCATCCGCGCGAGTTCAAGCCGATCCATTGCAGCTATCGTGGCTATGATATCGATACGGCCCCACCGCCCAGCGGTGGTGGTGTCGCCCTGTGCGAGATGCTCGATATTCTCTCGGGCTATGACATGAAGCAGCTCGGTCTGCGCAGTGTTGCGGGTGTGCAGCGTCAGGTCGAGGCCATGCGTCACGCCTATTCCGACCGGCGCGATCTGGGCGATCCGGATTTCGTTAAAAACCCCGTGTCGCATCTGATCGATCCGTCTTATGCGGCTGCGATACGTCAGGGTATTCCGCTCGATCACGCGCTGAATTCGGATGCGCTCGTCGCCGGTGTGGCCCTGCCGGCTGTCGTGCAGAATGCGCAGGGGGACATGCACGAAAAGCATGAAACCACCCAGTTCTCTGTCGCTGACCGGTCGGGTTTCGCAATTTCTGCCACCTATACGCTCAATGGCTGGTTCGGCGCAGGGGTGATCGGTGGCGATACCGGTTTCTTCCTCAATGACGAGATGGATGATTTCTCGGCAAAGCCCGGTAGCGCCAATATGTTTGGCATTGTCGGCTCCGAGGCCAATGCCATTGCGCCGGGCAAAACGCCACTCTCATCCATGGCGCCGACGATCATCAGTCATGAGGGCAAACCCTTCATGGTGATTGGCAGCCCGGGTGGTTCGCGTATTCCCACCATTATCCTTTCTGTGGTCCTCGGCGTCATCGACGGTGGTCTGGATATCCAGCAGGCGGTCGATCTTCCGCGTATCCATGAACAGTGGAAGCCATCGGCTATCGAACTGGAGCCGCGTGCACTCAGCCCCGATGTGATGCAGCAGCTTCAGATCGAAGGCTATGCGCTCTCGCCACATCGTCCCTGGGGCGTCGCCGAGGGAATTCTGTTCGGTCGTCCTTCCGTAGCGGCACCGGCCACGGGCAAGCTCTACGGGGGCTGGGATCGTCGTCATGAGGGCGGCAGCGCGAGCGGATTATAAAAAAACCTGATCCTGCCTCTTGCGCAGAAGAGGCAGAATGGTGTTAACCCTGCACCGGGAGGTCGGCCTTGGACGGACGGCTTGCGAACCCGGTCAGGTCCGGAAGGAAGCAGCCGCAGTGAGTTTTGTTCGGGTCATGTGTTCGGCCTCCCACCCTTTGAAGCAGCCGGTCCCGTTGCGTTTCGCATGACCCCTTCAGACTCTCCCCAGATGCCAGACGATATGCCGCTTCCTCCCGTCGAGTCGGGCGGATTTTTCGATGCGGTTGACGACACATCTGTCGCACAGGGTGCACAGCCCGTGACGGCCAGCGCATCCGTGCAGGCGACTCCGGAGCGAAGCGGCCCTTATCGTGTTCTGGCGCGCAAATACCGCCCCCAGCATTTCGACGATCTGATCGGGCAGGACGCCACGGTGCGCATTCTGCGACGTGCGTTCCAGCTCGGGCGTGTCGCGCATGCTTTCATGCTCACCGGGGTACGTGGCGTCGGCAAGACCACCACGGCGCGCATTATCGCCCGCGCGCTCAACTGTATCGGGGTGGATGGCAAAGGTGGCCCGACCGCCGATCCCTGCGGTGTCTGTGCCAATTGCACGGCCATTCTGGCAGATCGTCATCCCGATGTGCTCGAGATGGACGCGGCTTCGCGTACCGGTGTGGATGACATACGCGAGATTATCGAGGCGACACGTTTTCGCCCGATGCAGGGGCGTATGAAAGTCTTCATCATCGATGAAGTGCATATGCTTTCGCGCAATGCATTCAACGCTCTGCTGAAAACGCTCGAAGAACCGCCCGAGCAGGTCACATTCGTTTTTGCGACAACCGAGCTGCGCAAGGTGCCGGTAACGGTCCTGTCGCGCTGCCAGCGCTTCGACCTTCGTCGTGTCCCACAGGACATGCTGATGCAGCATTTTGCCGATATCGCGCAAAAGGAAGCTGTCGCGTTTTCGGATGAGGCTCTGTATCTCATTGCACGTGCCGCCGACGGATCGGTGCGTGACGGGCTCTCCCTGCTCGATCAGGCGATTGCACAGGGAGAAGGCGAGGGGGCGGCGCAGATCGAGGCGCCCATGGTCAGCGCCATGCTCGGTCTTGCAGACCGTCAGCTCATTTTCGACCTGTTCGAGGTTCTCATGCAGGGTAAGGCCGATCAGGCGCTTGCCATCAGCGCAGAGGCCTACGCGCAGGGTGCCGATCTGGGCATACTCCTGACCGATCTGCTCGACCTGATTCACGTCATTTCGCGCCTGAAGGCGATTCCCTCATTGCGAGAGAGCCGCGAACTCCCCGAGGCAGAGCGGGACAGGGGCGCATCGCTGGCGGACCGGTTGCCCAATGCGGAACTCGGTCGGGCCTGGCAGATTCTCCTCAAGGGCATTCAGGAGGTCGAACAGGCTCCGGATCGGCGCGCCGCTGCGGAAATGGTACTGATACGCTTGTGCTATGCGAGCACCTTGCCGACCCCTGATCGTCTGGCGCGTCTGGTCATGCAGATGCAGGGCGATGGCGCATCTCCCTCACGTCCGGACGATGCCGGGCCGGGTAACCAGAAACCCCAGACCCAGGGGGCTCAAGGCCATGGTACGGTCAGTCGCGAGGGGATGACCAGCCCGCAAAACAGCGAGATAGCGCAGGGTCGGGCGCACGATACGGGGCACGATACAGGCGATCATAGGCCACGCGCCGCACTGCGCCTTGTTGCCAATGGCGGTGTCGCGTTCGATACGACCCCGCCGGAACATGCGGCTGAGCCAGTCCTGACGCCAGCCTATCCTGTTCCCGAGGGCGATAATGCACAAGCGTCGCTGCCTCCTCTGCGTTCATGGCGCGAGATGGTGGCGTTCGTTGCACGACAGTCAGAGGCCATGCTGCATGGTCTTCTGCGTCACTCCGCCCATCTGGTCTGTTTCGAGCCGCCTCGTGTCGCCATACGCATGGCACGCGGCACCCCACCGCGCACAGAGACGCGTCTGCAGGCATTGCTCGAAAGAACCTATCCCGGACAATGGCAGATCGAAGCCTCGTCCGAAGAGGGGGAGCCGACACTGGATGAGCAGGGAGCCGAAATCGTGGCTTTGCGACGCGAGGAGCTGCATGCTCATCCGCTGTTGCGCGCCATACTCGATGTCTTTCCCGATGCCCGTGTCGGCGAACCCAAGGATCTGTCGCTCGACGAATACGGTCTCCCCCCTGAAGAGCTGGAAGAACCGGAGAGCTGGGGTACGGAACCTTCAGCACCCGATCTGGACTTTGCGCCACTCGATGCCGATCTGATGGATGACGATGACTGGCACGATTTCGGTGGCAGCACATCCTTCTGACCGCGCCTCGTTGAGGGCGGCGGGTCTTTCTATCTGGCTCTTCTCTTATCTGAAGGACATTACCCAATGAAAAATCTTGCAGGACTGATGAAGCAGGCCTCACAGATGCAGTCGCGTATGGAGGAGGTTCAAAACACGCTGAACGCTCTTACGGTCGAGGGTTCCTCGGGTGCCGGTCTGGTCGGCGTTACGCTGACGGGCAAGGGCGATATGCGCGGTCTGCGCATCGATCCCAAACTGGCCGATCCGAATGAAGTCGAAATGCTTCAGGACCTGATTATCGCAGCATTCGCCGATGCGCGTACGAAGGTGGAAGCCGCCAGTGCAGAAGAAATGCGCAAGGTTACCGGCGGGATCGATCTGCCTGCCGGTCTGAAATTTCCGTTCTGATCATCCGAAGCAGGAGAGCACAGCCATGATGGGTGGTGGCGATGTCGAGAGGCTGATCCAGCTTTTGTCCCGCCTGCCCGGATTGGGGCCGCGTTCCGCACGTCGTGCGGCGCTCGTGCTTCTGCGCTCGCCGCAGACGAGACTCCTGCCGCTTGCCGAAGCGATGGAAGCAGCCGCCCACTCGGTACGCAGCTGCTCCATATGCGGGACGCTCGACAGCAGCGACCCGTGCAGCATCTGCGCCGATCCGGCACGCGACCGGGGACTGATCTGTGTGGTCGAGACAGTGGGCGATCTCTGGGCGCTGGAACGATCGAGACTGCATCCGGGAACCTATCAGGTTCTCGGCGGCGTCCTGTCGGCGCTTTCTGGCACGGGGCCGGAAGATCTCAATACAGCCTCGCTGCTGTCGCGCGTTGCCTCAGGCGATGTGCGCGAAGTTATTCTGGCTCTCGGCGCGACCGTTGAGGGCGCCAGTACCGCGCATTGGCTGCAGGAGAAGCTTGCCGCTTACGATGTGACTGTCACGCGTGTCGGCCACGGTGTGCCGATAGGTGGCGCGCTCGACGTGCTCGACGATGGCACCCTTGCGGCGGCCCTCTCGGCAAGGCGTCCGGCGCAATGAGGTCGTCAGCGCATATTGCATCCATTCCCGGATCGATCCCGCGTGTCGCTCTGGTGACTGGCGGCGTCAGACGCATCGGCAAAGCGCTTGTCGAAGCGCTGGCGCATGAAGGATTTGCGATCGCGCTTCATTGCCGCAGCCATGCGGATGAGGCGCGTGCCCTTTTGTCCACTCTTGATGTTACGGGTTGCGTGCTTCAGGCCGACCTGATGCATGAGCAAGAGACGGCGCGCCTGATAGAAGATGCGACAAAGGCGCTCGGTCCTGTCGGGGTGCTGATCAATAATGCTTCTGTTTTCGAGCGTGATGAATGGCAGACCTCCAGTCGCGACTCATGGGATCGTCACCTGGAGACCAATCTGCGTGCGCCCTTCGTCCTGATGCAGGCTTTCGCCCAAGCCCTGCCGGATGATGCGCAGGGTATGATTCTCAATCTGCTCGACCAGCGTGTCTGGAATCTCACGCCTCATTTCGTAAGCTATACGCTTTCCAAAGCAGGGCTCTGGACATTGACGCAGACGATGGCCCTCGCTCTGGCGCCGCGCATAAGGGTCAATGCAATCGGCCCCGGCCCGGTTCTGCCGGCCCAGGGACAGTCGCCCGAGCATTTCGAGGCCATGTGCCGTAATACCCCGTTACAGACCGGCGCTGAGCCCGCTGAAATAGTCACAGCACTGACAGCTTTATTGCGAATGCCTTCAGTGACTGGCCAAATGATTGCACTCGACGGTGGTCAGCATTTACAATGGCGGCCATAACATCAGAATAAAGAGGCGTGTATCTCCCCATGACACCACTGACTTGCCGTCTGGCCAATGGAGAGCGTACGACCTGTCTGGTTGCCAGAATACGATCCGATCATCAGACCTATCTGGATTTCGATCCGGTCTCGAGAGAAATTTCCCATCGCCCTGCATCGGCTGTTCGGCATGAAACCTTTGTTCTGACATGGTCGCTCCTGCCCGAATTCGCGTTGCTTGTGTCGAGCCGGGGAGACTGGCCTGAGGATATGGCGCAGGCCGAAACATGGTCTCCCGGTTTTTTTCCACTTGCATCGATCGATATGCAGGCCGGACGTCGTGCCCTTAAACCATATGGCAGTGCTGCATTTCTGACTGCTGAGGTCGATACGGGTCGCGTGCTGCAGGACAGGAAGGCGATTTCGGACTGGGAGTTGTTCGATTTTGAACCGCTCCGGAACTCGCCACCTCTTCTTCTCAGCGATTTCGCCGAGCAGTTTGCAGCGGTCCTGTCTGCGCGCCACGATGCACGCGCGGTTCTGGCGGCGCTTCTCGATTGCCCGACTGCCTTTCAGCCCGATCTGCTCGAAATCGTTCTGACGATTCTTCATCCCCGTATACGGTCTGAATTCATCGGTCTTTTTGTTGCCGATCTGCGTGACGGTCATGATCTGGCTACGCGCGATGTTTCACGTCTGCTCGCCACGCTTCCACAAGGGCAGTGGGTCGCAGACGCGTTGCAGGATCTGCATGACTGGAAAAGCGGAAAAACCCGCTCGATCCTGCGTGCGGGGCCGAATTACGATTTCATGGGTCTGTCGGCACAGCGCGTGGCAGGCACATCCTATCACAGGGGGGCACGCCTGCTTGAAGAGGCCCGTCGTGCCGTCGTGCCGCGTCGCAATCTTGCGTTGCTGGCCACCGCGCGGGATGAAGGGTTGTATCTGCTCGAGTGGATCGCGCATCACAGGCGTATCGGCGTCGAGCAGTTCTTTATCTATACGAATGACCTGACGGACGGATCGGACGTCCTCCTGCGTCGTCTTGCCGAGGCTGGCGAGATCGTCTGGATCGATAATAGCGGGGATTCGCCTGCGCGCATCAATATGCAGGACAAGGCTTATTATCACGCGCTGACGGTTGTACCCGAACTGCTCGACTATCGCTGGTGTCTGGTTGTCGATCTCGATGAAATGGTTCTGCCCGGGCCCCATGTGGATTATCGCCTGCCGCCGCTTCTCGACGCGCGTGAGCAGGAAGGGGCCGACGCTGTGGCCATGTCGTGGCGTGTCTTCAATTCAAGCGGTCATCTTACCTGGACGCCGGGTCTGTCATCCGAGCGTTTCGTCGAGACCGAACGCCATCCCCTTATCAAAAGCGTCTTTCGCACAGGACTGTTTTCCGGCTCCGCGGCGCATCATCCGGTTTCGATACAGCGTCAGACAATCCCGTTTCTGACGATCGATGGAGAAGCGCATCGGGAGGGCGATCTGGGAACCCATGACATCAATTTCGCGACGCGGGCGACGGTCAATGCGGTTGTCTGCCATTATCACGTGCGCTCGCTAGAGGAATATGTCTGGAAATTCGCGCGTGGCGAGAACGATGGAAATGGCGTCCTGACGACCAAGCATTTTCGTTACAACAATCCCGGGATTTTCGAGCTGTTCACAAGCCGCTTCGACGCCGGCGGACCGAAGCCGGCCCTGCCGATTGCCGAGGACATCAGGCGCGGCATGCGTCGTCTCCTGCGCCTTCCCGGCGTTTCGGAGGCTCAGAGAAACATCGAGGCGCAATTCGCCAGACAGTCGGTCGCATTCGTGGAGCAGAGTGCAGCCATCATGAAGGAAGACGACCGTATTGCCCCGGAGACGCGTGCAAGGTGGTGTGCCCTCGTGGATCTCTGGCGCGAGGCACGGGGCGTCGATGCAGCCGATCACAATCCGGACTGATCTTTGCTGCCCGGGAGGCGAGGGGCTTTATGGCGTTTCGTCGCCTCGCGGTACGTTCGTTGTCGTCGGAGCTTGAAAAGCGGAAAAGCCCTGCGTCAGATAATTCTCGACAACCAGTGAAAACGGAAGGTTGTCCCGGCCGCGCCTGAGCATGGCGGTGTTGCGCAACAGGATGCCGGCGGGCAGAGACGTGGTTTCGCTGCTGATATGTTCCCTGTGGAAACGCAGTGCCGCGACCACGCGGCCGAAAGGTGTGGTGCTCGTACCGAGCTCCCGGTTCATTTCGGGTGTCAGCCGCTCGGGAATATACCAGTTCCACGCATCCGAGAGGACGAGCGTTCCGCAGCGCAGGCTGACGTGACGTGTACGTATCGTCTCGCCGGGAGCGAGTGCGAAACGCGCATGCAACAGGGCAGGCGCGGGTCTGTCATCTGTCGGAAGTGAAATGGCGGTGATGGCCACGCCGGGGGCGATGCGCTGGCAATAAGCCTGGAGCACCCGCGTTGCGCTGGGCTCCGCGCGCAATGCAAGATTCAAATGAGCAGCGGTTTCTGCCATTGCAAAAGAAGGGGCCATGCTCAAAAGAAAAAAGCCGGTCAGACCGGCTTTTCTCAGGGTAATCAATTCTCGTTGTCGTCGTTATCGGTGCTGACTTCGATTTCTGCACCGAGATCGTCGTCATCGTCATCCAGATCGGATGTATCTTCCATGACGTCGTCATCGCCATCATCATCCGTATCGAGATCGACGTCGATATCGTCTTCGTCGTTCTTGGGATCTTTCTTGGTCTGATCGGCGGGGATATCCCCACCGCGCTTGGGCTGGGGCAGATCGCTGGGCTGTTCTGCGCCGCATTTCGGGCAAATCGCGGGGACGCGATTCAGGTCGTAGAAACGCGCACCACACGAGACGCAGACGCGCTTCAGACCGAGTTCTGGTTTTGCCATGATGACTACCTGTCGATCCTGAACCGGTTGAAAAGGAAAACGGCTTGCGCCGCGAAGCACGGGGCCATGCCAGCTTGTGCCAGCAATGTCAAATGCAAGCATTGGATTTGATGTTAAAACCCGACAGGAATCAGGGCATGGCGATTGACAGGAAGGGGCTTGCATCGGAATGAACGCTATCATGGAACATCATCCTTCTGCCCCCGTCATTCCTCTTTCCGTAGCGCGTAATCCCGGCCCGCTACGGGGTTCGATTCGTGTCCCCGGCGACAAGTCGATCAGTCATCGCGCCCTGATGCTGGCATCTCTCGCCAAGGGGCGTACCGTTGTGACCGGTCTCCTGGAAGGCGAGGACGTGCTGCGCACAGCCGATGCCATGCGCGCACTCGGCGCAACCATCGTCCGTGAGGCAGAGCGTTGGGTGATCGAGGGCAAGGGCGTGGGTGCGCTCGACGAACCTGCCGATGTTCTGGATATGGGCAATTCGGGTACGGCTGCCCGTCTGCTGTCTGGTATTCTGTCGAGCCATCCGATCACGAGTTTCATGACGGGCGATGCCAGTCTGCGCGGCCGCCCCATGCGTCGCGTGACACAGCCGCTCTCAGCCAACGGTTCGGTCTACGCAACGCGCCATGGCGAAAAGCTCCCCATGGCGATTATCGGCACAGGCGAGGCTACCCCTATCAGCTATTGCCTCCCCGTCGCTTCGGCGCAGGTCAAATCCGCCATACTGCTTGCCGGTCTCAACGCGCAGGGCAAGACGAAGGTGGAAGAGCCTGTTGCGACGCGCGACCATACCGAAAACATGCTGTGTCATTTCGGTGTCGAGGTCGATGTCGGCCTGACACCTAATGGCGGACGCGTCATTACGCTTCAGGGGCCTGCGCGTCTCACAGCACGCGATGTCGTTGTGCCCGCCGATCCTTCATCGGCAGCCTTTCCCATCGTGGCCGCCTGCCTGGTGCCAGGGTCGGAGGTACGTCTGCCGGGTATCGGTCTGAACCCCTTGCGTACGGGCCTGTTCACGACCCTGCGCGAAATGGGCGCCTCGCTCGAAATCGAGAACGAACGTGTCGAGGGCGGCGAACCCGTGGGCGATCTCATCGTGCGTGCCAGTGCGCTGCACGGTGTGGATGTGCCAGCCAATCGCGCGCCATCCATGATCGATGAATATCCCGTTCTGGCTGTCGCCTGCGCCTTTGCAAACGGTACCTCGCGTCTGCGCGGCCTGGAAGAGCTTCGCGTCAAGGAGAGCGACCGTCTTTCCGCCACGGTTGCGCTGCTCAAGGCGAATGGTGCAAAGGTGCGCGTTGAGGGCGACGATATGATCATCGAGGGCAGGGGGAGCGCCGAGGGGCTCGGTGGCGGCCTTGTCGAAACGAAAATGGATCATCGTCTTGCCATGAGTGCCATCGTGTTCGGTCTCGCCGCTGAGAAGCCGGTGATGGTAGACGATACGGGCTTCATCAATACGAGCTTTCCGGGTTTCGTTTCCCTGATGGCTGCACTCGGGGCAGCGCTCTGATGCGCCTTATCATTGCGGTTGATGGGCCTGCTGCTGCGGGTAAGGGAACTCTTGCGAAATCGCTGGCCGCGGCTTTGGGCCTGCCTCATCTGGATACCGGTCTGCTCTATCGTGCCGTCGCGCGACAGATGATCCTGTCCGGTCTCGATCCGGCATGCGATGACGGCGAACAGACAGCGCAGGCGCTCCAGCCGGAAGATCTGCTGCGCGACGATCTGCGTGTGCCGGAAATCGATCGCGGGGCAAGTTCGATCGCGACCCAGCCCCCCGTGCGTTCCGCCTTGCTAAAGCGCCAGCGTGAATTTGCGACGGCAAGCGGTGCAGTAATCGACGGGCGCGATATCGGCACCGTGGTTTTCCCCGATGCCGATATCAAATTCTTCGTTACGGCCAGCGCGGGTGTGCGTGCGCTGCGTCGCTATCAGCAGCTCAACGGCAGTGAAGCCTGCGACAAGGCAGTGCTTGCCGCCCTGACAGCAGAGATCGAGGCGAGAGACCGCAAGGATGCCGAGCGTGCTGTCTCTCCCTTGCGCCAAGCCGAGGATGCTGTTCTGGTCGAAACGGACAGCATGGACGCAGAAGCGGTGCTGGCTTATGCGCTGTCTGTTGTCAGGGTCCGTTTCCCGTCCTGAACGCATGGCTGGCGCGCAGCTTCGTAAGCAACCTGGAGTCCTGCGCGTCAGGGAAGGGCTTTCCCGGCTCGACGGGGCGCACCTTACACAGCGGCACCCTTTCCATTGCAGAGGAATGCATCCTGTCTCAGGGCCTCAGCCGCGACTCCACTGCGGAAAATCGTCCGGAAACTCAGGTTTTTGTTGACAATGACCCCGCCACGGGTGTCTGACCACGGGCAGCGCAATGCCACCTGCGCTGTCCGCTTGCCTGCTTTTTGCGGGTGCATTTCCCTTGAAGGCTCATGGGTGGCCAGAGATCATGAGCAAGCCGTCCGGACAGAATGCCGGGCGCAGACATTGGCCCGATCTTAACGATCGGCCCAGGATTACGAAAACACATGGCTTCAGCCACCAACACCGTCGAAGACTTTGCTGCTCTTCTCGACGAGACCCTCGGCCAAGACACGGGCTTTGACGGCTCGGTTGTCACCGGTCGCGTTATCCGTCTGACGGACGAGTATGCTATTGTCGATGTCGGCCTCAAGAGCGAAGGTCGCGTGTCGCTCAAGGAATTCGGACCGCCGGGCACTGCGCCTGACGTGCGTCCGGGCGACGTGATCGAGCTTTATGTCGAGCGCTACGAAGACCGTGACGGCTCCATCGTGCTGTCGCGCGAGAAGGCCCGTCGTGAAGAGGCATGGACCTCGCTCGAGCGTGCATTCGCGAACAACCAGCGCGTCAACGGCACGATCTACGGTCGCGTCAAGGGCGGCTTCACGGTTGATCTGGGCGGCGCCATGGCGTTCCTTCCGGGCAGCCAGGTCGATATCCGCCCCGTACGCGATGTCGCGCCGCTCATGGGTCAGCCCCAGCCTTTCCAGATCCTCAAGATGGATCGCGCCCGTGGCAATATCGTTGTCTCGCGTCGTGCCGTTCTTGAAGAGACCCGTGCAGAGCAGCGCTCCGAGCTGATCCAGGGCCTGAAGGAAGGCATGATCCTCGACGGCGTGGTCAAGAACATCACCGATTACGGTGCGTTCGTCGATCTCGGCGGTGTCGATGGCCTCCTGCATGTCACCGACATTGCCTGGAAGCGTATCAACCACCCGTCCGAAGCCCTGCAGATCGGCATGCCGGTTCGCGTTCAGGTCATCCGCTTCAACTCCGACACGCAGCGTATCTCGCTGGGCATGAAGCAGCTTGAAGCTGATCCGTGGGAGAACGTGGCGATCAAGTATCCGCCGGGTGCCCGCTACTCCGGTCGCGTCACGAACATCACCGATTACGGTGCATTCGTTGAGCTCGAGCCCGGCGTTGAAGGTCTGGTGCACGTTTCCGAGATGTCCTGGACGAAGAAGAACGTCCATCCGGGCAAGCTTGTTGCGACCTCGCAGGAAGTCGACGTCATGGTTCTCGACGTGGACAGCGCCAAGCGTCGTATCTCGCTCGGCCTGAAGCAGGTTCAGCGCAACCCCTGGGAGCAGTTCGCCGAAGAGCACAAGGTCGGTTCGACCATCGAAGGTGAAATCCGCAACATCACCGAGTTCGGTCTGTTCGTGGGTCTCTCTGCCGATATCGACGGCATGGTGCACATGTCCGATCTTTCCTGGGACGAAGCTGGCGAAGCAGCCATGGCGAAGTTCGAGAAGGGTCAGGTCGTTCAGGCCAAGGTGCTCGATGTGGATCCCGAGAAGGAGCGCATCTCGCTCGGTATCAAGCAGCTTCAGGAAGATCCTGCAGCCGATACCCTGTCGCGCGTTCACAAGGGCGACATCGTGACCTGCCTCGTGACCTCGGTTCAGACCAACGGCATCGAAGTGAAGGTGGACGACGTCCTGACCGGCTTCATCCGTCGTGCCGAACTGGCTCGTGACAAGGCCGAGCAGCGCCCCGAGCGCTTCGCGGTCGGCGAAAAGGTGGATGCGAAGGTCGTTTCCGTCGATCGTGCTTCGCGCAAGCTGGCTCTGACCATCCGCGGCCGTGAGGTCGAGGAAGACAAGGCTGCTATCAACGAATACGGTTCGTCCGATAGCGGTGCATCGCTCGGTGACATCCTCGGCGCTGCCATTCGTCGTCGTAATACCGAAGTGTAATCTGCGGTTAAAACGTAGAAACACTATGAAAGGGCTGCTTCGGCAGCCCTTTTATTTTTTCTTGTTAAATTGACATTCAACTTAATTATAAAATCACACCTGAACACTTTTTCCCGACAGGCGATTAGGCTAAAGGCAGATCAATGGACGGACGGGGGTTGCCCGTTTGTTGGTGAGATGCGCAGGCGGGAACTTCATGGCTGTTATTTACAATACGAACTACACCCATAACCCGAATTCGTATCTGACGCTTGCGGTTGAGCGTGCTGCACGCGCGCTGTTCGGGCATGATCAGGTTCTGCTTGCCGATAACATGACCCTTGCGGCAGCAGCGGCTTCAGGTGAGCATGATACGCTGATCTGCATCGATGGTCAGCGCATCAACACGCAGTTGATGCGCCGTATACGCCCCGCCTTCAAGACGATGATCCTCTGGACGTTCGAAGATCCGTTCATGCGTGACTTCAATGTCGATAATTCCAGCCTTTTCGACTACGTCTTTACTAACGATCCGTCCTGCGCCGAATATTATCGTGGCAAGGGTTTCTACCTCCCGCTCGCGGCGAGCCGGACGATCCACCAGCGCGACGTGAAAGATAGCGAAGATCTCGATTACGATATCTTCTTTGCCGGCACGATGTGGCCCAATCGTGTTGAAACGCTGCGTCGTATCATCGCAGCTTTCCCCAAGGCCCGTCTCAAGCTGATCTGCCCGGGTAACGAATATCTGCCGCCGCTTCCTGCCGATCTGGCAGAACTGGCCATACAGCGCCCTGTGAGCCATGAGGCGTTCATCGATTTCGCTAATGCCAGCGCCGTGACGCTTACCATGTTCCGCGATTATGCCAGCCATGGCGATGTCAGTCAGGCGACAGCGCCGGGGCCGCGTTTCTACGAACTGGCCCTGGCCGGTGCGGCGCAGGTGGTCGAAGCGCCTGAAAGCATGGACACCAAATATTTCGCCGAGATCGAAGGTACATTTCTTGCGCGGGATGTCGATGGTGTCGTCAGTGCCGTCGCCGCTCTTCTGAGCGATCGTGAGCTGCGTCGCAATGCGGCGCTCGCCGGGCAGGGATCCGTTCTGGAAGGCCATCTTTACGAACATCGCCTGCGCTATATGGCTGAAGTGACCAAGGCCAATTTCGGACGCACCCGTCCGGGGACCGAACTGGCCCCGCGTCGCCGTCGTCTGCGCGTTCTGATGTGCACGCATTCGACCATTCACGAAGCTGCATGGGGCGGGGTCGAAGTCTATCAGCAGACCTTGTGCTCGATGCTGGGGCGCGAGATCGAATTTTTCTACTGGTTGCGTCGTGGTCCGCATTGCCGTCTCACCACCGCCAACGGGCAGGAAGTCGAACGTTACGATGTGCCGGAAGTGGGCTGGATGGACGCGATGTGCGACGGCCCGGAGGAAATGGCATTCTCGAATGCGATCAGCCAGTACAATTTCGATATCGTCCATTTCCAGCATCTCGGCCATCACGCGCTGTCGCTGCCGATCATCGCAAAGGCCTGCGGTGCGGGTGTCGTTTTCTCTGCCCATGATTTCTGGCTGATTTCTTCGCGCTACAACCTGCTTAACCAGGACCTTCGTTATATCGAAGATGAAGTGAAGTCGGTGGTTGCCAGCGACATCATTCTCAAGGTTGCCGAGAATATCGAATATGGTGGCGAACAGACGCGTCGCGCCTTCATTGCCAAGATGTTGCATTCGGTGGATCTGATCCTGTTCGGCACGGAGCATTCGCGCAATCTGACCCATGAGATCTATCCGATCCTGGATCAGAAAAGCAGCCTGATCCTCGGTATTCCTTCGCCTGAGAACACCATTCCCATCGTGCCGAAAGCCTATGAGCCGCTCGGTGAGCGGCCGCTCAAGGTCGCGATTGTCGGCAATTTCCTGCGCACGAAGGGGGCCGATACCATTCTCAATCTGATCGAGATCGCGCATCCCGATCATTTCGAGTTTCATATCTTCGGCTATATCCACCCGGAATACGACGCGGTCATCAACGGCAAGCCGCGGCCTAATGTGAAGGTTTACGGACGCTATTCCGCGGGCGACATTGCGGCCCTCCAGGTGGCCGATGTGGCGCTCAATCTGTCCATCTGGCCCGAAACCTATTGCATCTCGCTGTCCGAAGCCTGGCAGAACGGCCTTATTCCTATCGTGACCGATGTCGGTGCGCTGGGCGACCGCGTCAGGGATGGCGTCAACGGATTCAAGGTGCCGATCGGCCGCGCCAATATGGTGCTTGAACGTCTCGAGCTGCTTCGGTCTTCCGAAGGTATCCGGCGCGAAATCATGGGCAATATCTCGCCCGCTCTGTGGACCCAGGCCGATGCCTACGCCAATGACATGCGCGACGTCTATCGCGAGGCTGCGCCTGTACGCGAGCTCGGTACGGCAGAGATGCAGATCGATGCCGGTCAGGTTCACCTTCTGCCGCATGCTTCATGGCGCCATCAGGCGCCGCCGCGTCATATCTTCGATCCGCCGACCATCCGCGATCTCTCGGTAGAATTGCCCGAACCGGTATCGGACTGGTACGCGATCCAGGGCGCCGAATATTATATCGACGACGTCTGTCACTTCGTATTCGCTGAAAACGAGCCTGAGGATTTCGCCGGATCGTACGAATTCCATATCCGCGGCTGGCATGTGCTGCCGGGGGTGAGTTCGGCGGGATCGATGTATGCCGTGCTTATCGGCGACGACAACACGCCGATGATTTTCCTGCCATGCGTCCGCGAAGCACGTGGTGATGTGCTTTCGAGCTACCCCAATGCGCCGCGTCGGTCGGGTTTTGCAGGCCAGGCGGCTCTGCGTGGCAAATGGTGCGAAGGCCGGTTCCGTGTGGCGCTCGTCAATATCGTCAATGGGGCGGGTGCCTTCATGGTGACCTCGGTCGAGATCTCGGTCGAGGGTGGCAAGATCGACGAAATCCAGGTCGGGCGCCCGTCGAACGATCAGATCATGCGCGACTTCGTTCGCGTCTCCCACGCCGACGGTCATTTGCGCGGTATCAAGCGCGATCGTCTGCATCGTGCCGGATCCGTGCATCGTGCCGACAACGATTTCCAGCATTACATCGACTCCCTGAGCGGCCTGATCGGCGATCCGGCGCCTTTGCTGACCGACGATGGAAATCTTTTCATCCGTGGATGGGGTTTCCTGCGTCATCTCGAGCGTGCGGGTAGCATGTCGGTCGCTCTGGTGGGCGAGGGGACCAACGACGCGTTTTTCTTCGCGCTCAGCCGTTTCCTGCGTCATGATGTGAAAACGATCTTTGACGATGCCCCCCTCTGTGTCGGGTTCGAAGGATGGCTTTCCATTACCTCCGGTTATGCGGCCGAGATGGAAGGGGCGTACCGTCTGTGTCTGGTCAATACGGTCGGCGAGCTGGTTGGCATCAAGCCGCTGGATGTGGTCGTGAGTGTCAAGGACGGGATCATTACGGCCGTCCGACATGAGGCGGTCACCGAGGCTGTCGTGCAGCATGCCTATGCGGCTGTAGAGGCGAGCTATACCGCCGAACCGGTAGCCTGACGCGAGCGAGAGAGCTTCTCATGGAACAAGCGCGCATCGCGAAATGGCGCCTGGTCGACGAGACCTGGTATCTCGACCAGCATCCTGAGGCAGCAGCGGAAATCGCTGACAATGGCCTGCGCGATGCCGCCGAGCATTATGAGACGATCGGAAAATCCTTTGGTTTTTCTCCCAACCGCTATTTCGATGAAACCTGGTACAGGCAGGCTTTTCCAGAAATCTACGCCGAAATCTGCCGTGGCGAACTGGCTTCGGGATTCGATCATTACTGCGAAACAGGATATCGCACGCGAGCACCGCATTGGCTGTTCAGCGAGAGCTATTATCGCACCCGCTACGCCGAGATCGTAAGCGAGGCTATTGCAGACGGTCTTTACGAGAACGGGTACGACCATTTTCTCGAGACGGGAGATCTGCAGGGATTGGCCGGCCACTGGTTTGCCGATCCCTCGACCCTTTCCTTCACCTGCCCCGACGATATAGTCGCGCTGTTTGGTGAAAAAGGTCTGTTCGGCACTATCGTGTTCGATCGACCCGATCTCGCCGATCACTACAGGATTTCATGGTATTTCGATCCTGTCTGGTATCGTGCCATCTATCCTGAAGTCGCGCGTGAGATCGAGGCGGGGCGCTATGTTTCCTGCCTGCATCACTATCTTACCAACCAGACCCCGCGTCAGTTCAATCCGCAGGAATGGTTCGACGAGCAGTATTATCTGCGGGTGAACGGCGATGTGCTTCCGAGCATTGAAAACGGGGCATTTCGTAATGGTTATGCGCATTTCGTGCTGTGTGGCGCTTCCGAAGGGCGTAGCCCCGCCGAGGGAGTCAATCTGCGGCTTTTTGCAGAAAGGCCGCAGACGCGTGCGCTTCTCGACGCCGGAATATATGACAACCTTTATACTTGTTGGGTAGCGCGCAGAATACGTTATGGCGAGGGAGGCGACGCGCCCCCTCCCGATGAAGATCAGACCCGTCGTCTCTTCGAGGCCGAAGCCAGAATACAGAGCCGTATTACCGCACGACGCGGACCGGATTTTACCTATGAGGGTGAACCCGAGCTCTCCGTCATCATGGTACTGCACGATAAATTCGCGCTGACGCTCCAGGCGCTTGCCTCGTTGAGGGGGAATTATTCGGGCGCAATACAGCTTGTTCTTGTCGACTCTGCGTCGAATGACGAAACCAGACATATCGAGCAGGTCGTACGTGGCGCTGAGGTTCTGAGATACCGCTATAATATCGGCTATCTCGATGGGTGTAATGCGGCACTCGAAAAAGTGCGTGCCTCATCGGTTCTTTATCTGAACAACGATCTGCGCCTCTATCCTCATGCAATACGCAATGCGTTAAGCCGGTTGCATAGTGCACCAGACGTAGCTGCGGTCGGCGCCAAGCTGATCCGCAGCAATATGTGGCTTCAGGAAGCGGGCTCGATCATCTGGCGTGACGGTGCGACCTACGGCTATCGCCGTCAGGACAATCCCACGATACCGGAAGCGAATTTCGTACGCGACGTCGATTACTGTTCGGCTGCTTTTCTCATGGTGCGTAGCGCCGTGGCCAGAGCACTTGGCGGGTTCGACACGCTTTATCGGCCTGCCTATTTCGAGGATACGGATTTCTGTCTGCGCATCGTGCGTTCGGGCAAGCGTATCGTCTACGATCCAAGCGTCGTGGTCGAGCATCTGGAGTTCGGCAGTTCCGGAACGATCGGGTCGCAGGCCCAGATCAAGATCAATCATCGCGTGTTCGGGCGTCAGCATCAGGATTATCTGCGCCAGCAGCTTCCCGCTCATGTGCGTAATGCGGTGCTTGCCCGTTCGCAACGCGGCACGAAACGCAGGATCCTGTTTATCGAGGACCGTATTCCCGTGCGTGCTCTCGGTTCGGGCTATGTGCGGTCCAACGATCTGCTCTGGGCCATGAGCGCGCTCGATTATCAGGTTACGGTGTTTCCGGTTTTGCCACGACCGACCGGCCCCCTCGATCTCGCCAATGACTTTCCCGACGATATCGAGTTGATGGCGCATAGCGACCTCAGTCAGCTCAACGCGTTTATCGAAGAACGCGCAGGATATTACGATGCGATCTGGATCGGTCGCACGCATAATCTGACGCGTCTGCTCCCGGTCCTGACAGAGCAGAGCCGTCATCTGCCGGTCGACAGCGTCATTCTCGACACGGAAGTCATTGCAGCACCTCGGACGATCGAGAAGGCGCGCTTTCATCCACCCCAGAAGAAGCTTGCCTCGCTGGATGAGATGGTCGCGAACGAACTGGAAGCCGCGCATTACTGTCAGCAGATCATCGTTGTTTCGGAACACGATGCTGCACTGGTGCGCAAGGCAGGGTACGACAACGTTTCCGTTCTCGGCCATGCCCTGTCTCTGCGTCCCGATCGTGCCGGTTTTGCAGAGCGTCGGGACATGCTGTTCGTGGGTGCGCTTCACGATGTCGATGCACCCAATTACGATAGCCTGTTCTGGCTGATCCACGATGTCCTGCCCGAACTCGATGAACACCTCCCGCCTGATGTGCGCATTACGGTGGCCGGTTTCGTTCATCCTTCGGTGGATGTGTCATCCCTGCGCGGGGCCAACCGGGTGAACTGGATCGGCGCTGTCGACGATCTCGACGCCCTTTACAGATCGCACCGACTGTTCATTGCGCCGACGCGCTATGCGGGAGGATTGCCCTACAAGATCCATGAGGCTGCCGCTCACGGACTGCCTGTCGTGGCAACCCGACTGCTATGCCAGCAGATGGGCTGGGAGGATGGGCTGGAGATCGTCAGCGCCTCAAGCGAAGACCCGATCACCTTCGCCTTCGCAATGGCCGAGCTGTACGGCAATGAGGAGAAATGGACCATGATCCGCTCCGGTGCCCTGCGTGCTGTCGAGCGCGATTGCAACCCGGCACGGTTTACCGCTGCCCTTGGCGATATCATTGAGGCAAGTGTGGCGCCTGTCGGCAGCCACGTTTGAACAACGCTCCCCGGCACGCAAATGCCGGGAGAGAAAACAAGAGATGGACGGAAAAGACCATGTCAGCAGAGAAGAACATCACGGGATCACAGGCTGCTGGCAGGACGCAGCGTGTCCTCATTTGCAGTGGCGGTCGCTACGAATCCCAGGCCAATGCCCAGATTCGTGAGTCGATCATGGACGGCTGGGCCGAGTGCTTCGGCGAGGAAAACGTGATTGCCGTCCATATCAGCGGTGCTGCAGCCTCCATTGCACGCCTGCAACCGACCATCGTTTTCGCCATCGGTTCCTATCTGCCCGAGAGTACCTATTTTGGCGAGGTCTGCCGCGAAGCTAGGAAAATCGGTGCCACGACCGTTTTCTGGGCAACGGAAGATCCCTACGAGCAGGATGCGAATTACCGGATCACCGATGATTTCGACGTGATTTTCTCCTGCGACCGCTGGGGGCATAATTTCTATCAGCGTGAGCGTGTCTATCATCTTCCGCTGGCTGCCAGCCGCAAGTTGCATTACGCGCCGATCGAAGAGACCGTCGAAAAATCGATCGATGTCCTTTTCTGCGGTGTGGCCTTTACGAGCCGCAAGGATATCGTGCGCAACCTGATGCCCACCCTGCGAAACCTGAACGTCAAGATCATCGGTCCGGGCTGGGGCGAGTTCGGCATCGGCTTCTCCGACGCGCGTATCGAAAAGGCGCAGCTGATCGAGCTTTATCGCCGGTCGAAGCTGGTGCTCAATCTCGGTCGTTCGCTCCATTTCGAGAACAAGCGCTTCATGATTGCGCCTTCGACGCCCGGACCGCGTACCTTCGAGGCTGCTGCAGCCGGCGCTTTCCAGGTCTTCCATGAAGATACATATGAGCTGCGTCGTTACTTCACGCCGGAAGAAATTCCGACGTTCTCGAACAAGATCGATTTCGACAATCTTGTTTCCCGCTATATCGACGACACGTCGCTTTGTATCGAGATGGCCCGTCGCGCCCAGGCACGCACCATGAACGAGCATACATACGGCCATCGCATTCGTGCCGCCATTGAAGTGCTGAAGCGCGAGGGCTTCATGCAGGACTGAAATCCTGCGCAATAGCCGGCGATCGATCCGGCCTGTTCAGATCGAAGCAGGCCGGATGGCACGATGCGGCAGGCCCGCTCGCGCTATTGAAATAATCGATATGTGATTGCACTTGAGTACGTCAGCGTCTTTTCCTCCTCGAAACGGATGATACAGTTTGTCACGTCCGTTTTCCGGGAGGGTTTATGCGTACTGCCAGCCTGTTACGTCGCTTTGCTATCCTGGCCGTCTTCGGGTTGACGGGGCTGCCGGCCGCAAATCCTGCTCTTTGTCAGGAGCATCTGACCGTGCATGGCATGACCCACGACGCTCTTGAGGATCATCTGATTTTCGAACTGGGGGAACGTCAGTTCGACACGCTGCCACGATGGCATCAGCAGGTCTGCGTCGATATTCATGGCGTGCAGGAGCAGTTCGACAAAATGCTGTTCGCTCACCTCAGGAATACAGGGCGTAGTCTGGGGCTGTCTCTGTCGCGTGATTGCAGGGCGAAGCAGCTTTTCGTCTTCTTTACCGATCAGTCCGATGCGCTGGCTGCCGGAATACACAAACTGAACCCCGATCTGTTCGTCGGTCTGGATAATGCGCAGGAATATCAGGAGAGCAAGGTCGAAGCGACCCGCGATGAGGTCAGACAGTTTCTCAAGCCACGTGCTGTCAGGTGGCTTGCATCGTCGTCCATGCGCAACAAGAGCGATATGCCCCCGATCATCATGCCATCGGGCTTTCCGGTTCGATATGCTGCGCCGGTAGGGGATAGCGCTCTGGGGAATGTGACAACCCGGCGGGACCTGACGATTGTTCTGATTATCATCGACATAAACCGCCTCAGAAATGAATCCTGGGGCATGCTGGGTGATCTGCTCTCGCTCGTTGCTTTTGCAGCGCCGCATCTCCGCGACGGTTACGACGACCGGAGCCTGCTCAGATACACGCAAGCCGAGATCCTTGAAGGGCCGACCGGCGAGATGCTCCCCTATGACAGAGCCGTTCTGGCAACGCTTTATGCCCTCCCGGACGACTACGACCAGTCAGATGGCCTGAATTGGATGGCCAGTCATTTCTCCCCCGAGGCCCGCTCGCACTGATCGGGCAGCAGGTTCAGCCGCGCGTCAGATGATAATGGCTGCGCAGATCGGCTTCGATCTGGTCTGCATGGGCGCCATCACGGGCTTCGATCATGATTTCCAGCTCTGCCGTCTGGACCGAGGGCGCTGCAAACAGGCGCTGATGCGATACTTCGATGATATTGCCGCCTGCATTGCCGATGCGCGTTGAAATATCGGCAAGAACGCCGGGGCGATCGGGTATCTGCAAGGTAAGCGACAACAGGCGTCCATCGCGACGCAGGGCGCGTAGCAGGGTATTGGCGAAAATGCGTGTGCCGATGTTCCCGCCTGTGATCGGGAGAGCCACACGCTTGCCCCCGAAAATTTCGGGATAGGCCATGACTGCTGCCAGAGCTGCCGCACCGGCACCTTCGGATACCTGTTTGGCCTGCTCAGCCAGATGCGCGATGGCCGATTCAACCTGCAACTCGGTCACCACCAGAACACGATCGAGGAGCGGTCGTACTGTTTCCAGACAGGTATTGCCGATCTGCATGACGGCGATCCCTTCGGCAATGGTCGAGCCCCCACGCGCCTGAACGGCGGCTTCGGGAAAGGCAGAGAGCGAGGCATGGCTCTCGACCTGCACACCGATGATTTTCGTATTCGGGCTGAGCGCTGCAGCCGCGATGGCAGAGCCGCTGATCAGACCGCCGCCACCGATGGGAAGCACCAGATAATCGAGGGGCGGTGCATCCTCGATCAGCTCAATGGCGAACGTGCCCTGACCGGCCATCACGGCGACGTCGTTGAAGGGATGGACGAGTACAAGACCGTTTTTCTTGCGGATTTCTTCCGCAACCAGAGAGGCTTCAGCAAAGTCCTCTCCTTCTGTAACGACATGCGCACCCCAGCCACGCGTGCGTTCGACCTTGGCCGAGGGCGTATGGCGCGGCATGACGATGGTCGCGTCAATGCCGAGCAGGCTGGCATGACGCGCGACACCCTGCGAGTGATTGCCTGCCGAAACGGCAATCACACCGCGCCTCTTCTCCTCGTCACTCAGCAGTGCCAGCTTATTCGCGGCGCCACGCTCCTTGAACGAGGCGACAGCCTGCAAATTCTCCAGCTTCAGCCAGATATCTGCACCCGTCATTTTCGATAGTGCTGCACAGCGAATGCTCGGCGTGCGCACGATATGAGGGGCAATCCGCTCATGAGCGGCAAGGATATCGGCGAAGGAGAGTATGAGGCTGTCGGACACGGTCTTCTTTTCTTGCTTGAGGGCTGGATGACCGAAAAGGCCTGAGCCAGCCTGTCCCGAATCTGTTCCGCTTACTTGAAAGTGACGGTCAGGATTTCGTAGCTCTTGTCGCCACCGGGCGTCGGCACGGTCACGCTGTCTCCCACCGACTTGCCGATAAGGGCCTTGGCGAGCGGAGAGGAAACGGAAAGACGGCCAAGCTTGATATCGGCTTCATGGACACCCACGATCTGATAGCTGCTTTCCTTGTCTGTTTCCTCATCCACGAGTTCGACATGGGCGCCGAATTTCACGGTATCGCCTGAAAGCTGCGAAGGATCGATGACTTCCGCAGTTGAAATCAGCTCTTCGAGCTCGAGAACGCGCCCCTCGATGAAGGACTGACGGTCGCGTGCCGCGTGATACTCGGCATTTTCCGAAAGATCGCCATGTGCGCGTGCTTCGGCAATCGCACGGATGACGGCCGGACGATCTTCGCTTTTCAGCCGACGCAGTTCATCTTCTAGACGGGTCAAACCTTCACCGGTCATCGGAATCTTCTGCACAGCGCATTCCCCAAAACGAGTTTGGCCCACGCGCAGAGCCTCGGGACACATCATCCCGGGGCCCTGCACGGGGCAAAGCCGGACATGGGACAATCCCAGCCCGCAATTCGATCAGATAAACTAGGTCTTCCGTGGGGTGAATTCAAGGCAGGCCTGAAAAGGCGAGCCTGATTTATGCAGAGTTGATCGTATTGAACGGGGGTTTCAGGGCTCTGCCCGGTGACCCGCCAAAGAACGGTCGCTCTCCGGTAACCCATTATTCCGACGTAATGGGTGCGAGCGCATGAGACCATGGACGTATGGATGAAAAGGGTAAACTTTGTCCCGGCGTGGTGGCAGAGCCGCAGCGAACCCCCGCCCGGCTATGACGGCCGGGTGGGGGAAAGCTCTTCGCGTCAGAACGCGCGTTTGAAGTAGGACTGAAGCGGCGCCACATCCAAACCGCCATCCTTGATGGCGGAGATGGCGTAGATGGCCGCGCGCGCCCCGGCAAGCGTGGTGAAGTGCGGTACACCGCCGAGCAGCGAGGAGCGACGGATATCGAAGCTGTCGCGTACGGCCTGTGCACCCTGCGCCGTGTTGATGACAAGCTGCACATCGCCGGAGCGGATGGCATCCACGCAGTTCGGACGGCCTTCCAGCACCTTGTTCACACGCTTGACGGGAATGCCTGCCTCTTCAAGGCGGGCTGCCGTGCCGCGTGTGGCGAGAATGCTGAAGCCCATCTCGATCAGCTTGCGGCCAAGAGCCTGAACCTGCGTCTTGTGACCGTCACGGACCGAAAGCAGGACAGCACCCGACTGGGGAAGCACCACGCCGGCAGCGAGCTGGGATTTGGCAAAAGCACGCTCGAAGCTGCTGTCGAGGCCGATAACCTCACCTGTCGAGCGCATTTCCGGACCGAGAATGGTGTCGGTGTCGGCAAAGCGATGGAACGGGAAGACGGCTTCCTTGACCGCGACATGTGGTGCAATGGCATCGCCATCGAGCTTGAAGCTCGAAAGCTTGGCACCGGCCATGACGCAGGCGCCGATCTTGGCCACCGGCACACCGGTCGCCTTGGCGACGAAGGGCACCGTACGCGAGGCACGCGGGTTGACTTCGAGCACGAAGACTTCCGAGTCCTTGATGGCGTACTGCACGTTCATCAGGCCCACAATGCCCAGCTCGCGCGCCATGGCTTCCGTCTGTGCTTTCAGTTCGGTCACGATGGCGGGGGAGAGGGTGTAGGGCGGCAGCGAGCAGGCGGAGTCACCGGAATGGATGCCGGCTTCTTCGATATGCTCCATGACCCCTGCGACATACACGTCCTGACCGTCGCAGATGCAGTCCACGTCGGCTTCGATGGCGTCGTTCAGGTAGCGGTCGAGCAGGATCGGCCCGGACGAGACCTCAGCCCCGGCCAGGACCAGCGTGTTGCGCAGATAACGCTGCAGCCCTGCCGGATCGTACACGATCTCCATAGCCCGGCCGCCCAGCACATAGGACGGGCGAACCACGACGGGATAGCCCACTTTTTCTGCCACGGCTTCGGCTTCGGCAGGCGTGCGGGCAATGCCATTTTCCGGCTGGCGCAGGCCGAGCTTGCGCAGCAGCGCCTGGAAGCGCTCGCGGTCTTCCGCGCGGTCGATCGCATCGGCTGGTGTGCCGAGCAGCGGAATGCTCGCCGCTTCGAGCGCGCGTGACAGCTTGAGCGGGGTCTGGCCGCCATACTGCACGATACAGCCCAGAATTTCGCCACCGGCCTGCTCGGTGCGGATGAGCGAAATCACATCCTCATCGGTCAGCGGTTCGAAATAGAGACGGTCCGAGGTGTCGTAATCGGTCGAGACGGTCTCGGGGTTGCAGTTGACCATAATGGTCTCGAACCCGGCTTCACGCAGCGCATAGGCAGCATGAACGCAGCAGTAATCGAACTCGATACCCTGGCCGATACGGTTCGGACCGCCACCGAGAATGACGATCTTCTTCCGGTCGGTGGGGCGGCTTTCGCATTCCGGCACACCGAACCCGCCTTCATAGGTCGAGTAGAGATAGGGCGTATCGGAGGCAAATTCACCCGCGCAGGTGTCGATACGCTTGTAAGCGGGGGTGACGCCCAGACCGAGGCGGAATGCGGCAACGTCCTCGACGCTCCGACCCGTCAGACGGGCAAGCTGGCGATCGGAGAAGCCCTGCGCCTTGATACGACGCAGGTTGCGGGCATCCTTGGGCAGACCATTGGCCGCAATTTCGTTTTCGGTCACGATCAGGTCGTGCAGCTGGCGCAGGAACCACGGCTCGAAACGGCAGGCCGCGTTGATATCTTCCAGCGAGAGCCCGGCACGCATGGCCTGTGCGGCCATGAGAATACGCTCCGGGCGCGGCTCGGAAAGCGCGGCGCGATAGGCGTCGAGCGAGCCATCGCCCGGTGCTTCGACGGGGTCGAGTCCTGTCAGCCCGGTTTCCATCGAGCGCAGACCCTTCTGCAGGGCCTCTGCGAAGGAACGACCCACCGACATGGCTTCGCCCACCGACTTCATCGAAGTCGACAGCAGGGCGGGGGCGCCGGGGAATTTCTCGAAGGTGAAGCGCGGGATCTTGACCACGACATAATCGATGGTCGGCTCGAAACTGGCGGGTGTCGTGCCGGTGATGTCGTTGGCGAGTTCGTCCAGCGTGTAGCCCACGGCCAGCTTGGCCGCGATCTTGGCGATGGGGAAACCTGTGGCTTTCGAGGCCAGCGCCGAGGAACGCGACACGCGCGGGTTCATCTCGATAACGACGATACGGCCGTCTTCGGGATTGATACCGAACTGCACGTTCGACCCGCCGGTTTCGACACCGATCTTGCGCAGACAGGCAATCGAGATATCGCGGAGCTTCTGATACTCCTTGTCGGTCAGCGTCAGGGCCGGGGCAACGGTGATGGAGTCACCGGTATGCACGCCCATCGGATCGATATTCTCGATGGAGCAGACGATGATGCAGTTATCCGCCTTGTCGCGGACGACCTCCATCTCGAATTCCTTCCAGCCCAGCACGGATTCCTCGATCAGAACCTCGGTCGTGGGGGAGGCATCGAGACCGCCAGCGACGATCTGGTCGAATTCCTCACGGTTATAGGCAATGCCGCCACCGGCGCCACCCATGGTGAAGGAGGGGCGGATAATGGCGGGCAGGCCGACCGTATCAAGTGCCGCACGGGCTTCTTCAAGCGTATGGGCGATGGTGCTGCGTGGGGATTCCACACCAATTTCGTCCATCGCTTCGCGGAATTTCTGACGGTCCTCGGCGCGGTCGATGACTTCGGCATTGGCACCGATCAGCTCGACATTATGCTTCTTGAGGAAACCCGACTTGTCGAGCGCCATGGCGGCGTTCAGCGCCGTCTGTCCGCCCATTGTCGGCAGAACGGCGTCGGGCTTTTCCTTGAGGATGATGCGCTCGACGAATTCCGGGGTGATCGGCTCGACATAGGTGGCATCGGCCAGACCCGGATCGGTCATGATCGTGGCCGGGTTGGAGTTGATGAGGATGACGCGATAGCCTTCCTCTTTCAGTGCCTTGCAGGCCTGTGTGCCGGAATAGTCGAATTCGCAGGCCTGACCGATCACGATGGGGCCGGCGCCGATGATGAGGATCGACGAGATATCTGTACGTTTCGGCATGGATCAGGCTGCCTTCTTGTCCATGAGCGCGACGAAACGCTCGAAAAGATAGAATGAATCCGACGGGCCAGGGCTGGCCTCGGGGTGATACTGAACCGAGAAGGCGTCCAGCTTCGTGCTGCGTATGCCCTCGTTCGAGCCGTCGAACAGGCTGGTATGGGTGATGATCACGTCTTCAGGCAGGGATTTGTCATCGACTGCAAAGCCGTGATTCTGGCTGGTGATTTCCACGCGACCCGAAGCGAGATCCTTGACCGGCTGGTTGGCGCCGCGATGGCCGCGCTCGAGCTTGTAGGTTTTTGCTCCCAGTGCCTGCGCCAGAAGCTGATGGCCGAGGCAGATCCCGAAAACGGGAATATTCGCATCCAGCACGCCCTTGATGGCAGGCACGGCATAAACGCCGGTTGCAGCCGGATCGCCGGGACCGTTGGAAAGGAACACGCCTTCCGGGTTGTGGCGCAGGATCTCTTCCGCCGTTGCGGTCGCAGGCACCACGGTCACGTCGCAGCCTGCGGTGACAAGGCAGCGCAGGATGTTGCGCTTGGCGCCGTAATCGACCGCCACCACACGACGGCGCGTGCTGCGCTCTACGGCAGGCTTCTGCCAAACGCCCAGATCCCAGGTGAAGCTCTGGCTGCAGGTCACGTCCTTGGCCAGATCCATGCCTTCCAGCCCCGGCCATGAAACGGCCTGGGCACGCAGGGCGGCGAGATCGAACTGGCGATCTTTCGGGAAAGCAAGAACAGCCGTCTGGGGGCCGCCATCGCGCAGGCGACGGGTGATCAGGCGTGTATCGATGCCTGCAATGCCCGGCAGATTATGGCCGATCATCCACTGTGCCAGCTTTTCGGTGGCGCGCCAGTTGGCAGGCAGTGTCACGTCTTCCTTGACCACCACACCGCGTGCGGCCACGCGCTGGGCCTCGTCATCCTCGGCATTCGTGCCGACATTGCCGATATGGGGAAAAGTGAAGGTTACGATCTGACCGGCAAAAGACGGATCGGTGAGCGTTTCCTGATAGCCGGTCATGCCGGTATTGAAGCAAAGCTCGCCAATGGCGGCACCATCGGTGTGCGCGCCGAAGCCGACACCCCACAAGACGGTACCGTCGGCAAGAACAAGGGCCGCGTTGGCACCTTCAGGGCAGGTCTCTATCATGGTCGGATTTTCCTCCTGAGGCGTCTGCGGATCGAGGTCCGAAAGGGAAATGCCGGGCAGGCGCAGCAGCGCCGCCCAGTGCTTGCCGGGAATGGCGCGCGACTGCCGCCATTTGCGGATGGCCTCGGTGCCGACGCCGGTAAGGCTGGCCAGTGCCTCTGCACCGCCTGCCTTCTCGATGATCTCTTCGATGTCCATGCGTATCCTCCCGTCCTTTTCTCTCGGACGCTCGTGGTCTTGATGCTAGATAGGCGTTTGAGAAAGGATTGGGAAGTTTTTTCCCACTCCCTGAGAACTGTTCTGAGAGTGGGAAAAACATTCCCAATTTCGGGGCGGGCGAGCCACAGAGAGGAAAAGCAATGTCCCTGAGAGAGACGATCTCGAACGATCTGAAGACGGCCATGAAGGCGAAGGAAATGGATCGCGTGGCCCAGATCCGCGGCATTACGGCCCGAATCAAGGATCTGGATGTGGCGGCGCGCGCCAATGGCAAGGAAATCGGTGACGAGGATATCCTTCCCATGCTGCGCAGCATGATCAAGTCGCGCACCGAATCTGCCACCATGTATCGCGAGGGTGGCCGTCCCGAGCTGGCGGAAAAGGAAGAGGCCGAGATCGAGACAATCAGGGCCTATCTCCCGCCCGAAATGGACGACGCCACACTCAATGCCGAAATCGACGCTGCCATAGCAGAGGCGGGCGCGACCAGCATGAAGGAAATGGGCAAGGTGATGGGTGTGCTCAAGGCGAAGTTCGGCTCAGCCCTCGACATGGGGCGCGTGAACCCTGTCGTCAAAGCGCGCCTGTCCTGAGGTAAGCTCTGAAGATGGCGTTAGACCCCGGTTTTCTGGATGAGCTGCGTGCCCGTACTCCCATAGCGGCGGTTATCGGGCGACGGACCAAGCTCAGCCGTTCAGGCCGCAACTGGAAGGCATGCTGCCCCTTCCATGGGGAAAAGACGCCATCTTTCTATGTCTATGACGATCACTTCCACTGCTTCGGTTGCGGTGTGCATGGCGATGTCATTTCCTTCGTCATGCAAAGCGAGGGGCGCAGCTTTCCCGAGGCGGTCGAGCAGCTGGCCAATGAAGCCGGGCTCGATATGCCGCGCCAGGACCCGCGTCAGGAGGCACGTGCCCAGGAGGCGCGCTCGCTTGGCGATGTGCTCGAAGCCGTTCAGACCGTGTATCGTCAGGCTCTCTATGCATCTGAGGGCCGTCAGGCCCTGGCCTATCTGAGGCGGCGCGGTCTGACCGATGCCACGATCGAGCGTTTCGGTCTCGGTTGGGCAGGTGAGGGGCGGGGGGCGCTTGTCGAAGCCTTGCGCGGCAAGGGGATCGAGACCGAGCAGCTGGTGCAGGCTGGGCTCATGCGCGTCGATGAGCGCGGCATGCCCAAGGGCGAGCTGTTCTTTTCGCGTGTGATGTTCCCCATACGCGATCGTCGCGGTCGCCTGATTTCCTTCGGTGGGCGTACGCTTGGCGACGCCCAGCCCAAATATGTCAACGGTCCTGAGACGGCCCTGTTCTCCAAGCGTCGCGCTCTTTACAATCTCGATCAGGCACGTGCAGCCCTCAGGGATCCTGCGCAGCGTCTGGTTGTGGCCGAAGGCTATATGGACGTGATCGCGCTCGCTCAGGCCGGGTTCGAAGCCGCTGTCGCGCCGCTTGGAACGGCAATGGGGGTCGAACAGCTCGAATTGCTGTGGCGGGAGGCATCCCACCCCATATTATGTCTCGACGGCGATGCGGCAGGCGCGCGCGCAGCGTTGCGTGTGGCAGAGATCGCCCTGCCGCTTCTCACCCCTGAGCGCAGTCTGAAATTCTGCAGGCTCGACCCTAAAGACGATCCCGATAGTCTGATCCGTCGTGATGGCCCCTCGGCCATGAATCGCGTGCTCGATGGTGCGACCTCGCTTGCGGAAGAGCTTTTCCAGCTCATGCAGTCCGGGGTGCAGCATGATGTGCCGGAGCAGCGCGCGGCCCTGAAAAAGCGCCTCGAAGCCTCGGCAGCCCTGATTGCCGACAAGGATCTGGCATCGGAATATCGCCGTGCCCTGATGGATCGCTTCTTTGCGTCGTCCCGTCGTGGGGCGGCCAAAGGGCGCGGTGGTTTCGGGCGTGGCGGGCTGGGGCGCAGCGAGGCCGGGCGTTTCCCGCAAGCGGGCGCGAACTCCGTCAATCGGGGCGGGACTGTGGAGACGGGCGCCATCGAGCGTTTGCGTCTGCTGACGGTGCTGGTGCTGCGTTATCCGGCACTTCTGCCCGAGATCGAGGATCCGTTCGGCCGACTGGAATTGCCGCACCCGCTCGATGATATACGCGATGGCGTGCTGGACTGGTTTGCAGACCTTTCCTCCTCGGACGCACTTACGGAGGAGGCATGTCTTGCGGCACTCGAGAATGAGGGGTTGGGGGAAGAAGTGCGGCTCTTGCTGGCCCACAATCTCGTTCCTCCTGCGCAGTCGGAAAAAGGCGGTCTGTTCAGTCTCGACCCCATTCATCAATGGTGGCACTTCTTCGGGCTGGTGAATTTTCCTGCCTTCAAGCGTGAGGTCGAGCAGGATATGCAGGCGGCTCTCGCCAATCCCGCGCTCGAGGGCCTGCCTGAGGCATTGCTGGTGCGACTCAATACGCTGGAGCGTCTGAAACGGGGTGAAGCCGGAGATGACGCAGAGTGATGCTCTGCGCTTAACGAATCGAAAAGAAAGGCTGTCGCCCTTGACTTCGTGTCCTGGATCGCCCACCTGCACGATGCCGAAATTGCTGGCGCGAGCGCTGGTGGATCGCAGTTGGAAGAAAGGTCAGCCCACAGGCTGACGGGCCGGTCGGCGCTCTGTGTGTGCAGAGCGCTGGGTATGCGCGTTTCTTCCATGGCTGGTTTTAAGCGTGGCGTTCGATAGGGCGTGCGGATGCAGGGAGTAGGGTATGGCGACGAAAGCAGCCACGGGAACGGAGCGGAACGCGCAGGACCAGGACGGCGATACCAATGTCCTCGACACGCAGTCCGGTGCGGTCAAGCGGCTCATCGCCAAGGGACGTGAGCGCGGCCATATCACCTTCGATGAGCTGAACGCCGTTCTGCCGCAGGACCAGATGTCCTCCGAGCAGATTGAGGATATCATGGCGATCTTCTCCGAAATGGGGATCCAGGTCGTCGAGAACGAGGAAAACGAGGACTCCGACGAGGCCGAGGAAAAGGCCGAGGAAAAGGAAGAGGCCGAAGAGTCCGAGGAATCTCCGACAGGCAACGTCAGCGAAAGCGCCGGACGTACCGACGACCCGGTGCGCATGTATCTGCGCGAGATGGGCTCGGTCGAGCTGCTGTCGCGCGAAGGCGAAATTGCCATCGCCAAGCGCATCGAAGCCGGTCGCGACGAGATGATCGGCGGCCTGTGCGAAAGCCCGCTGACGTTCCGCGCCATCATCTCCTGGCATGACAAGCTCAAGGAAGGCGAGATGTTGCTGCGCGACATCGTCGATCTTGAAGCCATGCAGGGCGGTCCTTCGGAAGAGGAAACTGCAGAGAGCGAGAACGCCGAGGAAAACGACGACAACCTCGATGAAGAGCCCGCGAACGAAGAGGGCGGAGACACGGAGAACTCCGGTCTGTCTCTCTCTGCGCTCGAAGAAAAGCTGAAGCCTGAAATTCTGGCGCATTTCGAAGCCATCGAACCGCTCTACGATACGCTGCGTGCGCTTCAGGTCCGTCGTATCGAGATGCTGACCAGCGGTGCGGAAACCAGCAACTCATCCGAAGCGGAATATGAGACGCTGCGCACCGAACTGGTGAAGATGGTTGAGCAGGTCCATCTGCACAACAATCGCATCGAAGAGCTTGTGACGCAGCTCAAGGTCCAGTTCCAGCGCCTGAACAATCTCGAAGGGCGCATGCTGCGCATGGCCGAAAGCTGCCGTGTGTCGCGTGACGACTTCCTGCAGAAATATCGCGGCTACGAACTCGACCCCAACTGGCTCGCCTCGGTTTCGGCCCTGACAGGCAAGTCCTGGAAGAACTTTACTACGCGCTATGCCGAGCAGATTATCGACCTGCGCAATCAGGTGGCCGATCTGGCGCATAGCACTGGATTGCCGGTGGGCGAATTCCGTCGCGTCTACGCGGTGGTTTCGCGTGGCGAGCGCGATACGACGCGCGCCAAGAAGGAAATGATCGAGGCTAATCTGCGTCTCGTGATTTCGATTGCCAAGAAATACACCAATCGTGGCCTGCAGTTTCTGGATCTGATTCAGGAAGGCAATATCGGCCTCATGAAGGCTGTCGACAAGTTCGAGTACCGCCGCGGCTACAAGTTCTCGACCTATGCCACGTGGTGGATCCGTCAGGCCATCACGCGCTCGATTGCCGATCAGGCACGCACCATTCGTATTCCGGTGCATATGATCGAGACGATCAACAAGCTGGTGCGCACCTCACGTCAGATGCTGCATGAAATCGGTCGCGAGCCCGCGCCCGAGGAACTGGCAGAGAAGCTTGGCATGCCGCTTGAGAAAGTGCGCAAGGTGCTCAAGATCGCCAAGGAGCCTATCTCTCTCGAAACGCCGATCGGCGACGAGGAAGATAGCCATCTGGGTGATTTCATCGAGGACAAGACGGCGGTCATTCCGCTCGATGCCGCGATCCAGACCAATCTGCGTGAAGCCACGACGCGCGTTCTGGCTTCGCTCACGCCGCGTGAAGAACGCGTGCTGCGCATGCGCTTCGGTATCGGCATGAATACCGATCATACGCTCGAGGAGGTTGGGCAGCAGTTCAACGTGACCCGTGAGCGTATCCGTCAGATCGAGGCGAAGGCGCTTCGCAAGCTCAAGCACCCGAGCCGCAGCCGCAAGCTGCGTTCGTTCCTAGACGATAACTGATCGGCGTTACCCGATCATGGACAGGTGGCTCAAGGTCGTTCCGGAGCGTCCGACAACCGGGATAACGGTTGACGTGACGTTCCTCGAACGCCTCAGGCCACCGCCGCCGGGCCGCGTATTCTGGCCCGAGGGGTACAGCCTGTCTCGCTGGTATCCCGACAGTGCCGCGTATCTTGCGCTCTATCGCCTCGTCGGTGCGCCGCATTGCTGGTGGATGCGCTATATGATGTCGGCAGAGTCGCTGCAGCATATCATCGGTTCGTCACGTACCCAGATCTGGCGCCTCATGGGGCCGGATGGCGTCGCCGGTTTTTTCGAACTCGACCTGCACAAGCCTGAAACGCCTTACCTGTCCTATCTGGGCCTCGTACCCGCTGCGCAGGGCAAGGGGCTCGGGCGAAAGCTGCTCGAACAGGCCATTCGTTATGCCTGGCAGAAAGAAACGCGCGTGCTGCGCGTCAATACCTGCACCGCCGATCATCCCAATGCGCTGCCCACCTACAAGGCTGCGGGCTTCGTGCCGGTCATGGTGGAGCAGGAACACTGGGCCGTGCCGAACGATCTTGGCCTGGTCTTTCCTGCACACCTGATGGCGTCGAAAGACTGAGCTCCGGAGCGGGGTCGCGAGATACGAGGTCGTTCTTTTGGCAAGCCGAGCACGAAAATACGGGAAAACTCTTGCCCCTGCATGGACGTATGTGCTTTACCCCGCCTTTCCCTGCCGGACGAAGGCATCGTCCCGGCTATACCCGAGCCTTGTGGAAGAGGCGCTGATCCGACCGGTCCCGGTTGGATGGTTGGGTTGAAGCAATCCGAAGGGAGCTCATATGCCGTTGTACGAAAGCGTGCTCATTGCACGTAACGATATCTCGCAGGCGCAGGTCGAAACCATCGTCGAGCAGATCGAAACCCTCCTCACCCAGGATGGCGGTTCCATCGAGAAGCGCGAATTCTGGGGTCTGCGTTCACTCGCATACCGCATCAAGAAGAACCGCAAGGGCCATTACGTCCTTCTCGGTCTGAATGCCCGTCCGGACCAGATCCGCGAACTGGAGCGTCAGCTGAGCCTGAACGAAGACGTTCTGCGCGTTCTCACGCTGCGCGTTGAGGAAATCACCCAGGACCCGTCTCCGATCCTGTCCCGCAAGGGCGACGATCGTGGCGATCGCGGCAATTTCCGTGGTGGCAACTCCAAGCCTGCTGGTCGTTTCGACAGCGGACGTGGCGGCCGTCGTAGCGATGACCGTGAAGAATACCGCGCCCGTGAGGGCGCAGAGATGGATGCGGAGTAATCGCGATGTCTGACGAGAACACCAACGAAATCAACCCGGCCGCCCGTCGCATTGCCGTCGGCGCCCGTCGTCCGTTCTATCGCCGCCGCAAGTCCTGCCCGTTCTCCGGCCCCAACGCGCCGAAGATCGACTACAAGGACGTGCGTCTGCTGAGCCGCTTCCTCTCCGAGCGCGGCAAGATCGTTCCGAGCCGCATCACGGCGGTTTCGGCCAAGAAGCAGCGTGAGCTGGCACAGGCGATCAAGCGCGCCCGTTTCCTTGCCCTGCTCCCCTACGTGATGAACTGAGGAGACAGGCATGTCACAGACTGAAGTCATCCTGCTGCAGCGCGTTGAGCATCTGGGCCAGATGGGCGATATCGTCCGCGTCAAGCCCGGCTATGCCCGTAACTTCCTGCTGCCGCAGGGCAAGGCGCTCCGCGCCAACGCCCAGAACCGTCAGCGCTTCGAGACCGAGCGTGCGCAGCTTGAGGCCCAGAACCTCAAGCGTCGTGAAGAGGCCGAGCGCCTTGCCGAGCGTATGCATGGCCTGAGCGTCGTCATCATCCGTCAGGCTGGTGACAGCGGCAGCCTGTACGGCTCCGTGACGACACGCGACATCGCCATGGCCGTAACGGCTGCTGGCCTGACCGTCAGCCGCAACCAGGTCGTTCTGGCTGAGCCGATCAAGCTGCTGGGTCTGGTCGAGGCCCGCGTGGCTCTCCACCCGGAAGTGTCGATCCCGGTGACAGTCAACGTCGCCCGTTCGGAAGAAGAAGCCGAGCGTCAGGCACGTGGCGAAGCCATCGTCGCTGAAGAGGACGAGTACGTTCTCGAAACCGAAGTCGAGGGCGAAGAGTCCGAGACCGCAGGTGAAGTCGAAGGCGCCGCTGTCTGAAAAGACGCATCGCCCTGCGATTGAATGCAAAACCCGGCAGTCTCTGACTGCCGGGTTTTGTTTTGCCTGCGCCGGTTGACGGCCCGCTCTTTTGGACGTTCAAATACCTGAACTTAAAGACAAAAGACTGGGACGAACCATGATTTTCCTGTTGGACCGGATCCTGAAACATTTCATCAGTGCCGGTGCACTCGATGTCATTCTCCCTGACGGATCCAAGCGTCATTACAAAGGCAGGCAGCCCGGCCCCAGCGCCACGATCCATGTCCGGACCGATAAGGCGCTCAAGGCGCTCATGCTGAACTCCGGACTCGCTTTTGGCGAGGGATGGATGGATGGCGATATCGTCGCCGTCGATTGTACGCTTGAGGACGTGCTGGGCGTGCTCATGCTCAACATTCAGGACAATCACCACCTTCTCAACCGGATCGAGGAAAAGGCGCGTTTCGTCACACGGTTTTTCCGCCAATGGAACAGCCAAAGGCGCTCGCGCCGCAATGTGGCTCACCATTACGACCTCAATGGCGCTCTTTACGACCTCTTTCTGGATGAGGATCGCCAGTATTCCTGCGCTTATTTCACCTCGGATGACATGAGCCTGGAGGAAGCGCAACGGGCCAAGAAACACCATATCGCCGCCAAGCTCCTGCTTGATCGTCCGGGACTCGAAGTGCTCGACATAGGCTGCGGCTGGGGTGGTATGGCCCTCACACTGGCGAAGGAATATGGGGCGAAGGTCACCGGTATCACCTTGTCGCAGGAGCAGCTGCAGGTCGCTCGCGAGCGTGCCAGAGCTGCCGGTCTGGAGGGACAGGTACAGTTCCAGCTGCTGGATTACCGCAAGCTGAACCGTTCATTCGACCGTATCGTATCCGTTGGCATGTTCGAGCATGTCGGAATCGGTCAGTACGACACGTTTTTCCGTACGGTACGGCGTGTGCTCAAGCCGGATGGTGTGGCCCTGATCCATTCGATCGGACGCATGGACGGCCCGGGATCGACCAATCCGTGGATCAACAAATATATCTTCCCCGGTGGTTATTCTCCGGCCCTGAGCGAGGTCATTCCCTCCGTCGAACGTGCGGGGCTATGGGTGGCCGATTGCGAGATCCTCAGACTGCATTATGCCAAGACGATCAAGCTGTGGCGCGAGCGTTTCGCTGCCAATCGCGAAAAGATCAAGGCGCTATACGATGAGCGCTTCTGCAGGATGTTCGAATTCTATCTTGTGGGTGCCGAGCTTTCATTCCGCCTGCAGGGACATATGAATTTCCAGCTTCAGCTGACGCCGGATATCAACGCCGTGCCACTGACGCGTGACTATCTCTGCCGGGAGGGGTAGCTCCGGCCCGCTATGCCGGGGAGCAGACATAAAAAAAAGCTGCCCGGTTGGGGCAGCTTTTTCAGCTTGCTTAGGAGCTTATCGCGCCAGCAGGCTCAGGAGACCTTGAGCGAAACCGCTGAAGTCTTGCCATTGCGTCCAACTTCCGTTTCGTAGGAAACGGCCTGGCCATCGTTCAGGGTGGGGAGATTGGCCTTTTCAACAGCTGAAATGTGCACGAACACATCGTCGCCACCGGCATCCGGCTTGATGAAGCCGAAACCCTTTGTTGAGTTGAACCACTTGACGGTGCCTGTTGCCATAACGAGGCTCCTTGATAGTACGGCAGTCACGCAGAAGAATTATGCGTGCAACATGCTTTTACCAAGCTGGATAAGACGCCACATGCGCCATCAGTCCCAGGTAAAAGCACCTGCCTGGGTCCTATATGGGCCTTTGTTCTGTCCGTTGCAAGGGTGGCTGCCCTCAGTTCTGACGACAAACCAGCGAAGCCAAGGTTGCAAATTCTTCAACCGTCAGCGTTTCGGCACGGCGCGTCGCGACAATACCGGCTTTTTCAAGCAGAGCTTCACCACCGATGGGTCGCAGTGAGGCACGAAGCATTTTACGCCTCTGCCCGAAGGCAAGATGCGTCACATGTTCCATGGCCTTGAACAGCGCAGGGGAGGGCTGATCAGCCCTGGGTACGAGGTCGACCACAGCCGACTCGACCTTGGGCGGAGGAGAGAACGCGCCCGCAGGCACTTTCATGACCACATTGCAGCTCGCACACCACTGGGCCAGCACGCCAAGCCGTCCATAGGCAGAAGTGTCAGGTGCCGCACAGATACGTTCTGCTACCTCAAGCTGGAACATGAGCGTCAGACGTTCCCACGATGCCGCCTGACGCAGCCATGCGATCAGAAGAGGCGTGCCGACATTATACGGAAGATTGG
Organism: Asaia lannensis NBRC 102526; assembly: GCF_024054035.1. Lineage (GTDB taxonomy): Bacteria > Pseudomonadota > Alphaproteobacteria > Acetobacterales > Acetobacteraceae > Asaia > Asaia lannensis. Next base: position 410,824 of record NZ_JAMXQU010000002.1, on the reverse strand, counting down.
CGACGATCTTGCGCGGTGCCGGGGTCAGCGTGGCACAGTCGAGAGTCGTTGCGTCGGCCTTGACCAGATGCAGTCTGCCCCCGGCATGGGCCACGAGCTCGTCGAGTAGCGGCCAGGCGCGCTGATCGATCTCGACCGCGTAGACCGATTCTGCCTTGGTATCGAGGAGTGCGCGCGTCAGTCCCCCCGGTCCGGGACCGATTTCAACCACATGACGGCCGGTCATATCGCCGGCGAGTGAGGCGATCCGGGCCACAATGCCCGGATCGAGAAGGAAATGCTGCCCGAAAGATTTTTTGGCGTCGAGACCGTGGATGCGTATCGCATCGCGCAGGGAAGGAAGCGTCATCCCTGATCGGATGCCGCTTTGTCGTGCGACTTGCCCTGGGGCTTTTTGTTCACGGTCTTGCCAGCAGGCGCGTCTTCGTCGCTGTCATCTGCTGTCGTCTTGACGGGCGCAGCCTTGTCGTCCTTGCGCATCTCGATGACCGAACGGCGTTCGAGGTCGCGTTCGAGCTGACGTGACGCCTGTTCGACGCGTTCATTCATCAGGCTGTCCGCAATCTCGCTCGGGCTCTGCTGGGCGATATTCTTCTGTCCCTTTGTGCAGACGACCAGAAGGGCGATACCGTCAGCCGAAACGAGCGGTCGGCTTGACTGACCGATCGGCAGTTCGGACAGCACCTGCCGCATCTGCGGGTTCAGGCGTTCCAGAACCAGCTGACCACCCGGATCGGATGGATGCTTCTCGCCTAGGGAATGATTGAGCGCCTCCATGGCATCGCAACCATGGATCGACTGGGCCGCAGCGGTGGCTTTTTGCAGGGTGAGCTTCTGCTGATCGGTCGGTGCCTGCGGGTTAAGCGGCGACGAGAACGGGAAAAAGGCCTGACGCACGCTCACCATGGTGACGTTCTGATGACCGATGGTACGCTTGCCGTTCACCGTGACGATGACATAACCGCCTGCCACCTTGACCGGGTTCGAAATGGCTCCGATCGGCATCTGGCGCACGATATCGACCACGGGCGGGTCGAGGCTGTCTTCCTGCACCCAGCCCATCGTACCGCCGTCGAGCGCTGTCTGTGCCTGCGAGAACTGGGCTGCCACGATCGGGAAGGGTGCCCCGTTGCGCAGCTGGGTGATGATTGTCTTGGTAAATTCGAGCTCTGCCTCCGAGTGGCGCGGATCGGCCACGGGAATGAAGATCTCGCTCACATTATACTGCGGGCGGCCTTCTTCGGCGCGTAGTGCCTCCTCGCGCTGGGCGATCTCGCGTGCCGTGATACGTCCACGTCCGGAAATCTCTTCGCGAAGCACCTGCATCCAGCCGATCTGCACGCGTATCTGGTCGATCAGCGTCGTGAGGGACACGCCATCCTGAGCCAGGCGGTCGCGCAGGGCATTCTTGGGCATGCCATTGCGCGCTTCGATGTTGTTGATCGCCTGCGCAATCTGCTGTGGCTCGACATTGATGTGACGCTTGAGGATTTCCTGCGTCTTGATGCGCTCATCGACCAGCTGGCGAATGATCTGCGGACGCAGGCGCTGCATCAGATCGGGGCTGATATTGAGCCCGGTCGACAGGGCGAACAGCTTGCCGCGGTTATCGACATCGCGCTCGGTCAGAACCTGACCGTTGATGGTGCCGAGAATGGCATCCTCTGGCGGAATGGCGGCCGGAGCGACGCTGCCATGACCGGGATGCGCGCGCTGGGCATGATGCGCAGGCGCTGCCTGAGCGGCAAGCGCGGGCAAGGCGAGGCAGGTTGCAAAGCCCAGAAGCATCGCACGCAAGGACCGGGAGGAGCCGGCCTGCGGGGCAGCCCGAAGGAAGGGGGCGGAAAGGGTCATTGCGCGTCCGTCAGCCATTGATTCCGAAGGTACCGATCGTCTTGAAAGTGAGGTTGAACAGCACAGTCGTATTACGCTGCTGCCCACCGATCGAGGTATATTGCTTGATCGCAAGGATGTCCAAGCCGAAGCAGTCATTCGAATAGCCGATATCGCCACCGAGACTGACGAATTCATGACGTGACAGCGAACGACGCCCATAGACCGATGCGTGATACTGCTTGTAGGCGGTCGAAACGCCTGCAGTCACTTCGTTCGTCGGGGTATAATAAACCTGCGTCGGCCCGTTCAGACGATAATTCGTGGCATAGAAGTAATAGGGGGTGACCGGCTCGTAGATATAGCCTGCATTTACATGAAATACCGGAACACCGACGCTGACCAGACCTTCACCGTAGTCGAATTTCTTGCGCCAGGGATCGTAGCGGCCGCGCGCAGTCAGATCGAGATACTGGTTGGGGCTGACGCGCACACGCGCGACAGGCGAGGAGAGGTGATGCGACAGCCCCGAATAGGCGATGCGGTTCTGGGTAACGTGCTGCTGGATGCTCTCACCCACCAGAAAATCGACCACATGGCCGCGCCAGGTCCAGTTGCCGTGAACACCCACATTGCCGCGTAAGCCGCCATCCAGACGATCTGTGCCGGTATAGCGGTTGAGCGAGAACAGCGTGCTGTCGGTAAACTCGTACTGAAGCGAGTCTTCATTCGGGATCATGCGTGTGGCGCTGTTGCCCATATTGGGTGCAGCAATTGCCTGCACGATGGGTTCGAGAATCTGCGAACCATGGCCATGGGCAAAGCTGCGCATGAACGGCCAGTTCATTTTCAACGCAACGGTCGGCAGTACCCATCCGGTCGTGTGCGTGCCTGTATCGGTATAGTAGGTCGGCTGTTCCGTCAGATGGCTCGCCTGATAGACCGTGGCATCCAGACGCGCCGTCAGAAGCCAGATCTGGCCCAGAACGTTATGGAACGGGCGGTTCCAGTTCATCTGGATCTGTCCACGCTGGTCGCGCGTGCCTTCGGGACGATAGACGTTGAAGTCGTTCGTGCTCAGGGAGAACGTGCCGCCCAGCGGATCGGTCTCGCCCTGAAAGGCATAGGTAAAGCGCGGCAGGACGAACGGCAGGTTCGAGTTGCGGATAACGCCCTGGTTGAGGCCCTGATAGAACTGCCCGTCAAGACGTGTGTACGACCCGACACCGAACCCATCGATATAGGCGTTCGACGCCAGCGTTTCGTTACCGTAACCGGTAATGCGGTAGTCGCGCATGTAGTTGGCCGATGAGGCCAGGTTCACATTCGCGCCCGCACGCCAGTGGTCGTCAAGATCGAACACAGCGCCGCCACGTACATAACCCTGTATGCCGTTATCGTTCGTGCCACTCACCGTATTACCGAAGGTGTTGACGTAACTGCCTTCCTTGCGTGTGCTGTATGCCACGCCTCCGGTGAAGTTGATCTTGCCGAAATTGAGCTGGTTTCTGTACTGGCCGCTGATCTGCGGGCCGGTACGGGTCGAGACGAGCCCCTGGACCGTCAGATCCTGCTGATCGTCGATGGCCCAGAAATAGGGGATGGTGAAATACGTGCCGAGATAGCGGTCATGCGGGTTGATGCCCGGCATAAGAAAACCGCTCTGACGCTTCACGCTCGGATCGGTCATCGAGAAGATCGGGAGATACACGATCGGCAGACCGAGCATGTCGAGGTAGGCATGACTGAACTCGATACGCTTGTGTTCGGCATCCTGCGTCGCGTTATAGGCGCGCAGTTGCCAGAAGGGTGGGCGCGACGGGTCCTTGGCGCAGATCTCGCAGGCCGTATACACGGCCTTGGTCATGTCATTGATCTTGCCGTTCGTGCGTCTCATGCCGTTGGCCGCAAGCTTGGCATTGTCTTCCATGCGCACGAAAATGCCGCGCGCAATGCCGTCATGCATGCCATTGCTGAGTTCGACGTAATCGGCAAAGCTCGTGCTGCCATCGGGCTCGACCATGGCGACATGACCCGAAGCCGTCATGACGCCGGTATTGCGGTCGAATACGATCTTGTCGGCGCGCAGAGCATGTTCGCCCTGCCAGACCTGCACATTGCCCGTCCAGGTCGCGACGCCGCTCCTGGTATAGCTCTCGTTATCGGCCAGATAGGTGACGGGGTCGGATTGCGATGAAGGCTTGCCCACGGCAACTTTCGGGCCCGTCTGGCGCTGCATCGTTGCATCGGCCTCGGGCATAGCGCCGAACGTCGCACTGCCTGCCAGCATGGAGGCGGCAAGCCAGGACCTGCGCCTTTGATGCGCCACGCGCCGTTTCGACATCAACCATCCTCCAGATGCAGAAGCAAGGCTACCGCCAAGCAAAGACCCGCGCCAGTCGGTGCCCATGCCGCCATGACAGGCGGCAACGCACCAGATTCACCAAATTGCGCCGCCACCTTCGAGATGGTGAATAGCGCGAAGCCCGCGGCGATTCCCGAGCCCAGCATTCGCGCCACGCCACCGCGTCGCGAAGGACGCATCGAGAAGCCGGCCGAGACGAGTGCCATCGTACCGCACAGGATCGGAAGAGCTAACAGAGTCTGGAAGTGCAGTCGATGCCGTATGGAGGAAAAACCGGAACGTTCGAGAAGATGAATGAACCCGGGCAGGGACCAGATCGACAGCGTATCGGGCGAAGCAAAGCTCTGTTCGACACGACGAAGCGAAAGATTGGTCGGCAGAAGATAATCACCGATATGCAAGGGCAGATGATTGGGCCGCACTGTTGCCGCGTCTTCGAGCTTCCATGCGCCCTCGACCAGTTCGCCTTTTGGCGCTTCGATACGCACCACGAGCTGATCATGCGCATCCAGACGGAAAATGCTGATGTCGTTGATGCGCAGATGGCCTTCTTTCAGAAAGACATGACGGGCATGGAGAATGGCAACGCCTTGTCCGCCGCCCTCGTCATCGAGCTGTCGCAGCCACAGGGCCCCCCCATTGAGTGAGAGCGGACCGCCGCCTGTCTTGAGATAGGCCTCGTCCAGCAACTCGGCTTTGCGGAACATGGAGGACGACAGAGGCGACAGCGCCATGGTGCCGAACGCCCCCATCAGAAGGGCGCAGGCCAGTGGCGCAGCCAGGAACTGCCATGCCGAAATACCCGCCGCGCGCGCGACGATCAGCTCGGAGGAACGCGTGAGCCGCCAGAAACAGACAATGCCGCCAAGCAATATGCCGAACGGCATGATCATGATCATGAAATACGGCACATGAAGCCCTGCAATTTCCGTCACAAGGCTGGTCGGTACATCCGGTTTTGTTGCAACGCGTCTCAGCAGATCGATGAAATCGAAAAGCGAGACGAGGCCGGTCAGTGCCGCGATCATCGCGAGCGAAAACAGGGTGAAGATACGCGAGATATAGAGCGACAGCGTGACGGAGACCCCTGCTGACGATCCCTTGAACAGGGAGAGAGCTTTACGCGCCATGATTGGTCTTTCGTCCTGCAAACCGCCCTCTGGGCAGGAACAGCCAGACTGCACAGCCTATGGCGGGCAGAATGGCGACTGCCCAGAGCAGCGGAACAAGGGCGAGATTACGTCCTGCCAGATTCTGGAGCATGAGTGACATGGCCATCAACCCGACTACGGAGAGAATGGCGGCCATCGGTCGTTTGATATTGCCGTGACGCGAAAAGGCACCGCTCAGCACAGCCACAAGGGCGATCATGGAAAAAGACAGCGTTGTGAGTGGTGATGTCAGGCGTCGCCATCCCTCGACGGCGAATTTTCCCCAGTCGCGTTGCGAGACGAGACGTGGGTCGGGATGAAACAACTCCGAGAGTGACATTTCCGAGGCATCGCGCACTTCGGTATCCGCCTGTTTGCTGCTCGACAGATCGATCGAGTTGCGGTCGAACGTCAGGACATTGAGGCGCCCCGTGTGGTGATCGATTTCCTGACGCGACCCGTTGAACAACACCACGCGTGGCTGATTATCGACAACGACCATCGTTCCGCGTTCGGCGATGATCGTGGCGCGCGCTGTCGGCTGGCGATCGTCCTCGACGAACACGCCATGCATCTGGCCGTCGCGATCGCGTTTGCGCACATAGACGGTCATGTCTTTCGACAGCTGGGCGAAAACACCGTCCTGAAGAAGGAAGGCGGCCATGCGGTTTCGGATCTCGAATTCATAACGCCTGAAGGCGTGATAGGAGACCGGGACGAGCCACAGATTGAGGATATAGCCCAGTATGGCCGTGATCAGGGCGCAGGCCATGGCCGGTCGGGCAAGCTGGAACGGCGACAGTCCTGCAGCCTGCATGACGGTCAGCTCCCGATCGCCGGACATGCGCTGATAGCCGAACAGGATGACCAGAAAGGTCGTGATCGGCAGGATCACAGCCAGAAAGGAAGGGATCATCAGCGATGTAAGCTGCAGGAATACCCTGAGTGACAGCCCACGATCTACCACCAGAGAAACGAAGCGCAGCGATTGCATAAGCCAGATCAGGGCGATCGCACCGCTCGTGATTCCAACCAGCCCCAGAAAAAGCTGGCGCAGGATGTAATGCTCGCGCAGGAGCAGAAACGAACGATGTTTTGGGCGTGGCGCCGAAGCAGACATAAGTACTGCCTTTAGCGTTTCGCCAGACTTGCCGAAAGCTGCATCTTGTTACGAAGTTCAGTCCCTAGCGCGGATTGCGCAGCCAGCGGTCGCCGGTATGGCGGCTATGCGCCACGAAAAACCCGGCCAGCAAACCCGCCACGGCGAAGGCTCCCGTCCACCAGGAAGGACGGATGAGAAGCAGGGACAGCGCCGGAGCCGCCACGAGACCGATAACGGTGCTGAGTACGGTTTCGGTCAGAGTCGGCCCGAAATGGCGCTCGGCATGGCAGTGCGGGCATTGTTCGTCCGTGCGTTGCATCTTGCCGTGACAGACTGGGCATAGCACGACCGAGTCCTGCGCCGGAGGGCGCGGAACAGGCAGATAATTGCCGGTCAGGACAGAGCGTTGCCGGGGCTGGGGAGAAAGACGCACCATGCGCTGCACATGCCTTGAAGCCTGTGCCAAGCGCAACATGAAAAACATGCTGTGTAGAATCTGCCTCACGGATAGCGAAGCTGGGTCTCCATGTGCTGGAAGGCGGCCCGGTCAGGCCATCCGCCCCCGTAACGGCCAGCTCGGAGAGGGCGTGCTTCGCGTTGCGCGTGCGCTACGGGTCTACCGATCGTACCCGCTATGCGGCAGATATCCGAGAGGCAAGGCAGGAGGCAAAAGCCGGTTTCATGAAGATGACGCTACGCAAAGTGAGGCACGGGCACAGGCATGCACTTTTGCTGGCGATCTGCGCCGTTTCGATCTGTCTCGGGAGCGGTCTCGGGATCGCCTTATGGCAGTCCCGAAGCCGGCCGAACCTTCCCCTCCCGTCCGATGCCTATATCTGGCAAAGGCAGTGGAACGCGTCGGTTGTCCAATCGCTCGACAAGGCGTCTGCCGCCATACGCATCTGGCATGTTCTGGCGGCTGAGCTCGATCAGGCAGGACAATGGCAGATTGCGCTTCTGGCCGATGGTCCCCGGAGCCTCGCCTCTCATCGGGTCATCGCCGTGTTTCGGCTGAGCGGCAGACTCGGAAGCCTGGATGCGCGCCAGATTGCTGCGCATATCGATCGGGTTCTGGCTGACTGGCATCGTCTCGGTATCGCTCCTGAAGCCATCGAGATCGATCACGATTGCCCGACCGCCCGCCTTGCCGAATATGCATCGCTGCTCGAGACGATCCATACCGGGCTGCATGGACAGTACCCGCTGATCGTCACCGCTCTGCCGACGTGGATCGGCGCTGCCGGTCTTACTGCGGTGCTGTCGCATGTGCAGGGCGTCGTGCTTCAGCTTCATGCCGTCACCAATCCGGCCGGGGGGCTGTTCAAACCCGCCGAGGCGTTACGTGCGGCGGCAAGATTTGGGGCCCTGTCGCCCGTTCCCTGGCAGATTGCGCTGCCAAGCTATGGCACGAGAATCGTCTGGGGCCCGGATGGTCGTCCTGCAAACGTCGAAAGCGAAATGGCGCGAGGCTTTTCGCAAAGTGCGGGACAGGAACTGACCGTTTCGCCTGTGGAAATTGCCGGGTACATGAAACGCATCGATCATGCGCCACCGGCAGGGCTCACCGGGTGGATCTGGTTTCGTCTGCCTGTCGATGGCGACCGGCGTGCCTGGAGCCTGTCATCCTGGCTCACTCTGGTCAGGCATGAGCCTTTATCGACCTCCATGGACCTGACGCTGACGCCTCAGAGCCCGGTTTTGTATCATATCGTGTTGCGCAATACCGGAACGATTGACGCAGCGCTGCCCCTTGTCATTCATGGCGACAGGCAATGCGCCGGGATCGGGGCCCAGTCGCCCTATCGTCTCGATTACGACGCGCAAGGGCCGGTTCTGGTCAGAACGGCAGAGGCCCTGCTGCCGGTCGGGCAGCAAATCGTTGCGGGCTGGCTGACATGCCAGAAAAAGAAAGACCAGATCGATGTCTCAGCGCAGAACGCCACAACACGCCGATAGAGCAAAGGTGATCCTCCGGCCACGCTTTAGCGTGAAAAGAAAGGTTTTACTGGGCGTGCTCATTCTTGCGCCCGTGAGCTTTGCGGGAGTCATGGCCTGCGGACCGTTTTTTCCTGAGCCCTTGCTGGCCGACCGGACCCAGACGCTCGACAAGCTGCCCGTGTTCTCTTTTTCCTACGCCATCAGGCACCTCTATCCCGGACAGCATATTGCGCCCGACCTGAACACAGGAACATCCGCCAACACATCGGAAGAAGAGAACGACCCGGCGGAAGCGCAGGCACGGCAGCTCTATCAGAGTGGCGTGCAGGCCTACGGCGACCCCAATAGCACCGATCATGGAAGCGCCTTTTTCGCAGCGGTCATTGCGCTTCCCGATAACGCCAATGCCCATGAAAAAACCGCTGCGGCGTTTATGCTGGGTAAGGCCCACATGGCTTCGGCTTATGAAGCGGCTGCCGGGCCCGATCACGACCTTGCCGAAGCTGCGCGAGCCTTTGCCCTGACGCGCTCTGTGGTCAATGCTGGCGGATACGATCCGGATTTCCTGAGTCAGGCCTCATGGGGTGAGGAAGCCCGACTCTATCTGAGAGGGGCGGACGGGCTGTGCGGCTGGCGGGAAATGGAGAGCCATGCGCTCTGCACGAACACATTCATGGTCGATCTCGCAGGTAAGGCACTGACGCTTTATCTGCATCAGATGGAAGCAGGGTCTTACGCGGGTGAGGATTCCCTGCGTTATGTTCTGGGCTGGCTGTCCCAGCGCCCCGATCTGGTCACGGCATTGGCCGCAGATCCGTTCTCGCGTAAACTGCTCAGCCTTTATGCGCTGTCATACGATTACGATGAAGCGCTTGCGCATTCGGCTCTCAGAAGCCTGGCCCTTGCGGTGCGTCAGCAGGGTACCAGACCCGATGACGGCACCGATCTTCTTGCCGCCGCCGCCTATCGTCAGGGTCAGTTCGATCTGGCTCGGGATTTCGCCGCAAACACGCAATCGCCGTTGGCCGCCTGGGTAAGGGCGAAGCTTGCCGTACGCGCAGGCGACATGCCGGCCGCCGCACAGGCTTATGCCGAGGCGACAAAGGGATTTCCCACCCTCTCCGTGACGCAGGATCCTGTTATTGCCGCGCGTATGCGTGGCGAGCAGGGCGTGTTGGCGCTATCGCGCGGCGAGTATGTTCAGGCGCTCGTTTGGCTTTATTCCGCTGCACAGCAGAACGGACCGCAAAGCGATGTGGCCATCGATGCCTCTTATATTGCCGAGCGCGTTCTGACTGTCGATGAACTCAAGGGCTTCGTCGATGCCCATGTTCCAGCCGAGCCGCCTCCACCGAAACGCGAAAAGCGTCTGCAGAGTGGAAATGGGCAGAACGCAGGACAGGAAGATACTTCCGATCAGGTCCCGCCCGAGACGATGTCCGATGTCATGCGCCATCTTCTGGTGCGTCGTCTCATTCGCGACAATCGCTTCAGTGAGGCGCTGGCCTATACGAACCACAACCCGAACGCAGCCTTTGAGCTGGAACTTGAGAGTGGCCAGGTGACAACGCTGACCTATGATCAGCTTATCCACGCCTATGCCACAGCCCTCTCGGAGGCGAAGACACGCTGGACCCGAACGGGCCGGGCCAAAGCCTGGTTCGCGGCAGCGCGTATCGCCAGACTTTACGGTATGGAGTTGACCGGTACGGAGCTCGCCCCGGATTATTATATCTGGGGAGGGACCTACGCGGGTGGAGCGGACATCGATCCGACAGCAGCAAAATCCGGTGCTGAAGGGACGATCTCAGGAGAGCTGGCTGCGGCCTCACGACCTTTCATTCAGGCGCAGGAAGTCGCGCGCTTTCAGAGCAGTGCCGTAACCCCCAATGAACGCTATCATTATCGCTGGCTTGCAGTGAGCTATGCGTCGAAGGCTGCCGATCTTCTACCGCCTCGTTCGCAGGCCTTTGCCGCGGTCCTGTGTCAGGCGGCGGGATGGCAGACCGACCAGACCGAAGCGCTTTATCGACGCTACGTTCATGACGGGGCTCTGGTCGATTTTGCAGTCAGGTTCGGCAATGACTGTACGGTCAAACCCGATTTCGAAGCGACACGTTTTTACCGGCTGCGCAGGTCATGGGCGCATTTGCGGGGCATGATCGCACGTCACCTCTGATCGCGCCCCTCAAAGCGGTTGATGGACCTGGCTTCAAGGCGTTCCTTCGTGTTCGCCTGTCGCAATGCGTGCTTCGACGGCAAGGCGCCAGGGGGCATCTGCCGGTGCGGCGTCGAGCGCCTTGCGATACAGCGCCAGACTATCCGGCGAGATATGGCCGTCGCGCCTGACCTGTAGTTCTGCAATCTGAACGGCAAGCTCAGGAATGAAACGCACGGCAAGGGCCTGACGATAGGCGCGCAGCGCATCGTCTGTGCGGCCTGTGGCCTCGTCGACCTGACCCAGCAATATGGACTGGCTGACGTAGTTCGGGTCCTGCGGCGAAAGAGTCGCGACCTGTTTTTCCAGCTTTTCGAACAGGGCGCGCATTTCCGGGCTGATTGCCTTGTGCACGTCATGGTGCGGCTGGGGAGGAAGGGACGGATGTCCGTTGGTGAGATAGAGACCAAAGCCGCAAACCGTCAGGCAGAAAATCAGAGCGAACAGCCCTAGCAGGTGTCTGCCCTTCGATACCGGAACGGGTTCTTCCAGCTTGTCTGCAAGCAGGAGACGGCGCTGGATTTCCAGACGGGCGGCCTCGCGTTCCTGCGGAGGCAGCAGGCCGACCTCACCGTCCCGGTCCAGATCGTCGAGCTGGCGTCGGTAGAGGGCGATGGCGGACTGGCGCGCAGTGACAGCCGGAAGAGCTGTTAGTGTTCCACGCCGCAGCATTGTCAGAAGCGGAAGGGCGGCCATGAAAGTCACGACCAGAAAACCGATCCAGCTCATCGTGCATCCTCTCCTTCATGCAGCAGACGGGCCAGACGTTCCGCGTCATCACTGTCCAGCGGGGTGAGGGACGGGCGTTTGCGCATCATGCCCCATGCCGCACCAAAGCCGAGGATCAGGGCCAGAACCGGCATGGACCAGAGAAAAACGGTAGAAAGCGACAGGCGTGGCTTCAGACGGATGAACTCGCCATAGCGTTGGGTCATCCACTGCATGATCTGTGTATCGCTCTCGCCTCTGGCGACATGTTCACGCACGACGTGACGCAGGTCGCGGGCCAGACCGGCGCTGCTATCCTCAATCGACTCGTTCTGACAGACGAGACAGCGCAGCTGTGCGCCTATGGCAGCCGCACGTTTCTCCTGAGCAGGATCGGGGAGCATTTCCGACGGATCGTCCAGGGCCAGTGCCGGGACGATCGACAGGCCCAGCCAGCAGAAAGCGGCCAGCACAGGGAGCAGGCGCCTCACGATGCGTGCTCCAGACGAGGCGCGATATCGCGCCGGAAAGTGGCCTCATCGAGTGCCGAGGCACCATGCCAGACAATGTGCCCGCCGGGCATGACCAGAAAACTCTCAGGCACACCGCTCACCCCCCAGTCGATGGCAGTCATGCCCGAATGGTCGAGGCCAATGCGGGCATAGGGCGATCCATCTCTCGTGACGAAGCGCTGCGCGTCTTCAGGCTTGTCTTTGTAAGCAATTCCCCAAAGCGCGATTTTCGTTCCGATCTGTCTCAGCGCAGCCATTTCTGCGACGCAGGGAATGCACCATGAGGCAAAGAAATTGACGAGAACGGGATAAGTCGTGCCACGCAGAATGTCCGAGGAGACGCCCTGGGCTTCGTCGCCCGGCAATCCGGGGAGGGAGAAATCCGGAATGATCGTGCTTGCCTGATCGTTGCGTATGGCGCGCGGATCGAACGAACCGTCCTGCATGGCCGACAGCATTTTCCAGCATCCAAAGCCAGCAATTCCGGCGCCGGCGACAGGAAGGGCCATAAGCAGGCGACGTCTGGTCATGAGGTTCATGAGGCGGCTCCCTTGGCTATATCGGGGGCAGTGGCAGTGTGTGCTTTTCGCGGCGCTCCCATACGATGACGTCGGTCGCTCAGCGACAGGGCGCCGCCAAATGCCATCACCAGACCGCCGAGCCAGATCCACGGGGCGAGCGGATTATTGTGCAGACGCAGGACATAGCGCGCTGTTCCGCCTTCTCCATGGCTTTCGCCAAGGGCGGCATAGAGATCGCGCATCAGGTTCGTACGTATCGCCACATCGGTGGTGACCTGATGCTGGCTTGCAAAATCGCGGCGTGAGGGATGGAGGGTGGCAATGACACGGCCATCGCGCGAGACGGTCAGATCGGCGATTACGGCATGGTAATTCGGCCCGTTCGCTTCATGGACTGATATAAGCGTCCAGGTCAGAGCGCCCTGCGGCACCGTCTCACCGATCCCCAGTTCCACAACGGCATGACTGGCCTGAGACATGCCCGTGATGCCAAGAACGGTTATCCCGACGCCTATATGGGCGATGGCGCTTCCCCAGACTGCGCGTGGCAGGCCGCGCATACGCTGGCGCAGAACGGCCATACCCTGACCGGCACCGAGGCGCGATGCCAGATCGGTAAGGCTTGCGGCGATGACCCATACTGCCGCGGCAGCACACAACACAGGCAGAAGGCTCCCGGTTGCGTAGGCTCCCGCACCGAGCGTCAGCAATGCAGCGAACAGGGCCGGTTTCAGGCGGCGCAGGACAGGTGCCAGACGGGCCCGTTTCCAAGGCAGAAGCGGCCCGATCCCCATGGCGATAAGAAGAGGCAAGGCAAGCGGAATAGTTGTAGCATCGAAGAACGGCTTGCCGACCGAAAGCGTACGCCCGGTCAGGATCTGCATGAAAGGCGGGTACATCGTGCCGGTCACGACCACAGCGCACAGGGCGCAGAGCAGGATATTGTTCAGCACCAGGCCGCCCTCGCGCGATACAGGGGCGAAAACGCCTCCCGATGTCAGAGAGGGTGCGCGCCATGCAAACAGCAGAAGCGACCCGCCGATGACGAGCGCCAGAAGCGCCAGAATGAACACACCGCGCGCCGGATCATTGGCAAAGGCATGCACCGAATTGAGAATGCCCGAGCGCACCAGAAACGTGCCGGAGAGGGAAAACGAGAAGCTGGCGATGGCCAGAAGTACGGTCCAGATGCGCAGTGAATCGCGTTTTTCGACCACGATGGCGGAATGCACGAGTGCCGTGCCCGTCAGCCATGGAATGAGCGAGGCATTTTCCACAGGATCCCAGAACCAGTAGCCGCCCCAGCCCAGCACGTAGTACGACCACCATGATCCCATGGCGATGCCGCATGTCAGAAAGCACCAGGCGGCAACAGCCCATGGCCTGACCCAGCGCCCCCAGGCCGCATCGACACGCCCCTCGATCAGCGCTGCGACAGCAAAGGCGAAGGGAACGGCGAAGCCGACATAGCCCGTGTAGAGAACGGGCGGATGAAAGGCGAGGCCGGGATCCTGCAGAAGCGGGTTCATGCCCTGACCGTCTTCGGGGGCGGGCCAGACCCTGTCGAACGGGTTCGAGGTCAGCAGGCAGAACAGCTGAAACCCTGTCGAGACACCGCCGAGAATAGCCAGAACACGTGCCTTGAGCAGGAGCGGCAACCTCCGCCCGAACAGGGCGACGGCACCGCCGCACAGGGCGAGTATGAGCGCCCAGAGCAGGACCGATCCTTCGTGATTGCCCCATACGCCCGTGATTTTATAAAGCAGCGGTTTGCTGAGTGCCGAATTGGCCGCCACATTCTGCACAGAGAAATCATCTTCTATGGCGCAGACGATCAGGCTGAGAAACGAAAAGACCAAGGCAACAAGCTGTGCACAGGCCAGACGCGGGGCAAGATCGAGCAGGAAGCGCCGGTGACGCGCCGCTCCCCAGAGGGGAAGCACAAACTGCGCAAGAGCAAGCACGCAGGCCAGAGCCAGAGCGTAATGCCCTTCTTCTGCGCCAAAGATCAGCATCATGGCTCTGTCCGCTTTCCAACCTGCACGTCCGGAGTCTGGGCCTGCACAGGGGCCGTCGGCATCGTATCTGTCTTTGATGAGCCAGCCCGCTCACCCGGTGCATGCGTGGTGCCATCGCCCCGTATCATGCTGTTCCAGCTGGCGGATGAGGGCGGTTTGCCAAAGCGCGGATCCCATTGGCCGCTTTTCTGCAGCGCCTCGGCAACCTCCTTGGGCATATAGGTCTCGTCATGTTTGGCGAGCACTTCAGACGCCATGAAGGCCTGCCCCCTGCGATAGGTGCCGAGTGCCACCACGCTCTGCCCCTCGCGAAACAGATCGGGAAGAATGCCCTCGAACCGGACATCGACAGCGGCCTGACCGTCGGTAATCTGGAACAGATTGACCGGCACGCGCCCGTCCACGGTGCGATGCAACGACCCGGCCACGACCATGCCGCCAAGACGGATCGTTCTGTCCGGTGCGGGCGGTGTCTTGAGCATCTGCGACGGCGCCATGAAAAAGACGATGCTCGACGAAAATGCGTTCAGGACCAGCATCGTCGCGACCGCGAAACAGGCAAGACAGCTGAGCACCAGCCACAGACGACGGGTCTTGCGTGTCATGCGTCGTTTCGGCTGCGGAGCAAGGCGTGTCGTGCTCAAGAGCCGTTCCCCCGTATGGGGGTGCGCCGTTCGAGAAGGGCGAGGCGGGCATTGGCCTTGCGCAGGCGCAGAACGAGCTGCCCGGTCAGGATCAGGATCGCCGCAAGAACGAGCAGATAGGACGCGGCAACGTAGGGGAGGTGGGTCATAAGGCGCTTCCGGCATTGCGCGGCGTGCGCGTCAGGATCTGTCTTGCTCTTGCCTCCAGTATGGCGGCTTTGAGTCGTCCCGTAACCAGCGCGGCAAAGCCCAGCGTGAAACCGGCCATGCACATCATCAGCGGGAGAAGCATGGAAGGGGGCATGGCTGGCGCATGGGTCAGGGTGATGCTGTCGGGTTGATGAAGCGTATTCCACCAGCTGACGCTGAACTTGATGATCGGAAGATCGATCACGCCGGCGATGGCCAGAACTGCGGCGGCGCGATAGCCGCGCTGCGGATCGTCGAAAGCATGGATCAGGGCAATATGCCCAAGATAGAGAAAAAACAGCACGAGCACCGATGTCAGCCGGGCATCCCACACCCACCATGTGCCCCACATGGGCTTGCCCCAGAGCGATCCCGTCACAAGGCAGAGCGCGGTAACGACAGCCCCTACGGGTCCGATCTCGACAGCTGCCAGATCGGCCAGAGGATGTTTCCAGACAAGCGAAAGCACACCGCACACAGCGAGAGCCGCATATCCCGCAGAGGCAAGGATAGCCATGGGAACATGCAGATACATGATCCTGACGGCATCGCCCTGCTGCCAGTCTGCAGGCGAAAAGAACAGCGCCCAGACGAGCCCGATCGCGAGAAAGACAAAGGCACTTCCCCCGAGCAGGGGCAGGAGCCAGCGCGACAGACGCAGGAAGCGGCCGGGATTGGCAAAGCGATGCAGCAGAGCACCGCGCATCGGTGGCTGACCTGGCCTTGCGGGGTCGGGCATGTTTTCTCCTGCGACTATGGACACTCTGTGCCTCTCTCCTTCGGCGTGCGGGCATGATATAGCCCGGTCCTGCCTCCATCCAATGCGGGTTTTGATCGAAAGCCGTCCTGATACGACAATCCCGATGGAGAAGGGAGGCAGCAAAGCGCTGTTTTTGCCGATTAACGTGACAGGCAAAGCCAGTAAGCAAGAGGTGACGATGCAGTACTGGTTGATCAAATCCGAGCCGGAGAGTTTTTCCTGGCAACAACAGGTCCATAACAGGGTCGAGCCCTGGACGGGTGTGCGCAACTATCAGGCACGCAACAACCTCTCTGCCATGCGCTGCGGCGACCTCGCTTTCTTTTACCACTCCGTTTCGGACAAGGAGATCGTCGGCGTCGTCAAGGTCGTGCGTGAGGCCTATCCCGACCCGACAGCCGAGAGCGGCAAATGGGTCTGTGTCGATGTCGAGGCACAGGGTGCCTTTGCAAGTCCGGTTTCCCTGGCGACGATCAAGGCCGATCCAGCGCTGGCAGATATGGCGCTTCTCAAACAGTCACGCCTGTCGGTTGCACCCGTCACCGAGGCCGAATGGACGCATCTGTGTAAAATGGGTCACTGGCAGAAACCCTGAAACGGTCCTTTTATTCATTTTATTCATGAGTGGCGTTCGTCCCGTCATTCTCTCCTGCCTCTTTTATTTCGCCCTCACGTCTTTCTCATGGGGCCCCGAAGGCAGTTGGCGAGAATACCGGCAATCCGTCCGGGGTCGTCAGGTCGCAGGGTTGCAAACCCTATGATCAGCCCCTCCCGGGAGGTCTTGAGACAGAGTGCCGAGAGACCTCCCGCACGATATCCGGCCATGGCAAGTGCATTCAGGCAGGCTCGTTCATATCCCGTGCGTGTCAGTGAAAGTCCGAGCTGGACGCCGCCATAAGGTGGCGTCACACGTACCCCGTCCACGCACCGAAGCGCCTCGTATAGCGCCAGACCGCGCTGCTGATAGATACGTGCGATCCGTCGCAGATGAATGCGATACTGGCCCGATCGCATCAGCGAAGCGAGCGCCAGCTGGGCATGCAGGTTGGCGGCATAGCCAAATGTGCGATGGGCCGCCTGCAAAGGAGCCACGAGAGAGGCAGGGGCAGCGATCCAGCCCAGTCTGAGCCCCGGTATCAGGGTTTTCGAAGCGGAGCCCAGATAGAGGCATTCCGTCCCACGGCTATGTGCTGCGAGTGACGCGATTTCACGGCCATGCCACAGGAATTCGCTGTCATAATCGTCTTCCAGAATGAGTGCGTTCTGTGCGCGGGCCTGCTCCAGAAGGGCGAGGCGACGGCTGAGACCCATACGGCCACCCACAGGGAACTGGTTCGAGGGCGTGATGTAAACAAGGCGCGCATGGTCGGGCAGATGCTCGACCATCATGCCTTCATGATCGATGGGAACGGGTAGGATACGATTGCCGGCAGCGATGAAGCTGGTCCGTGCGCCGAGATAACCGGGGTCTTCCATTGCCACGTAATCGCCCGGGTCGGTCATGACCTGTGCAATCAGGGAAAGAGATGCCTGCGTGCCGGGTGTGATCACGATCTGGTCCGGGTCGATCCGGCACCCGCGATCCTGCGCCAGCCTTTCGCTCAGGGCCTCACGCAGGGCGCGTGTCCCGTGATAGGCGCCATAGCCTGCCTCATCGCCATGGGCCTGCCTTGCATGACGGCGCAGGGTCTGTGCCCATAGATCGGCAGGAAAGCGCGTTTCGTCCGGCACACCGGGCGACAGCCTGCCCTGTGGAGTCACATAGCTCTGCGCACGAAGATCGCGTGAGAGCTGATCGCCTCTGCGCGAGAGTGTAGGCGCTGCCGATGAGCGTTCGGGGGAGGGGCGCGCGACGGGCAGGCAGATGGAGGGGCGTTTGCCGGGCTGCATGACAATCAGCCCCTCTGCCCGAAGCAGATCGTAGGCGATCGTCACAGTGCTGCGTGACAGGCCAAGCAGTTCTGCCGCCTGGCGTGTGGATGGCAGTGTCTCTCCCTCACGTATTTTCCCGTCGCGTATCGCCGCCCCCAGGGCGGCAAACAGGCGCGTTGGAAGAGGATCGTTGCGTTCGGCTCCGGGATGTCGCTTCCCGGGACTGTCGCGGTCGGATGGGAAAAACGCTGGGAGGAAAACTGGCATGGAATATTCCCGAAAAACCGGATCTCGGCCCAGTCCAGTTCAGGCGCTATCGGTCAGGACGTCAAGCGGAATGAACCGGCTGGGGGAGTGAGATCATGGTTCCGGATTATGCCAGAGCCCGTCAGGGAAAACGCGCCGCGTACGATGAGGCGACCATTCATGCGATTCTCGATTCAGGGCTTGTCGGGCATGTCGGATTCGTGGCCGATGCGCGACCCATGGTGATCCCGATGGCCTATGCCCGTGTCGGGTCGACGCTTTATCTGCACGGGGCGTCCAAGACGCGGATCATGGGGCTCGATGGTCAGAAACTCTGCCTGACCGTTACACAGCTGACCGGCATTGTCGTCGCGCGGTCGTCATTTCATCACTCGGTCAATTACCGATGCGCAATCGTGCATGGTTATGCGCGAAAACTGCGCGATAACGAGCACGCAGAGGCACTCGATGCGATTACCGATCATCTTCTGCCCGGCAGAAGTGCAGAGGTAAGACCCATGACTTCTCAGGAGCTCAAGGCGACGGGTGTCATTGCCATCGAAATCGAGGCTGCCAGCGCCAAGATACGGACAGGCCCACCGGTCGATGACGCGGCCGATCTGCCTTCGACATCATGGGGCGGGGTCGTGCCCGTGGTGACCGCACTCGGCACCGGCGTGCAGGACGGACACACGCCGGACAATACGGCTGCACCGGCTTCCCTGCGCAAGGCCCAGATGAAATTTCTCGCCTGACGTCGTTCATGGCGCGCGCAATGACGGACATGCCTGACGCAGCGAATCTGTTCCGGGCATCGGTCCGGCTGTACGGCTCGTCTCAGTCATGCCTGTTGCTATGGGGCATATTCATGGGGGTGATGATCTGGGCCGGGCTCGGCTGGGCGACCAGGGTCGCCGGGCGAAGCCGGTTGGCCTGTATGAAAAGCTGGCAGGCCAGAAGCATGTCCGCTCCCAGATCGTGATGCAGCACGGCGGTCAGGGTATGGTCGGCAAGAAGGCCGCGATTATCGTGATCGAGATCGTGCGCGATGAAGATCCGTGGCTGTCGTCCGCACTGGCGCAAGGCCCTTGCAATGGCCCTGTTGCCGCCGCCGATGGAATAAATCCCCTCGATTTCGGGGTGAGCAAGCAAGGCATGTTCGACCAGATTATAGGTCTGCCAGTCCAGCCCGCGCCCTTCTCCGAGCGAGACGATCGACAGATGGGAGGCGTGTTGTGCAAGCAGCGCGCGAAATCCGGCCTCGCGCTCTTCTTCCCCGACAAAACGGTAGCTCGATATGACAACGAGGACCGCCTTGTCCTTATGGGTCTGTGCCGGCATCCAGCCTGCGGTGAGCCAGGCAGCGGTACCCCCGGCGGCATGATTGTCCATTCCCACATAGGTCAGGCGCCCGCTTTCCGGCAGATCGGTCACAAGGGTGATCACCGGAATACGCGATGCAACACAGGCCAGAATTTCTGCCCTGACCGCAGGGTGATCGGGAGCCTTGAGGAGAATGCCATTCGACCCGCGCTGACGGATACGCGCGATAATGGCAGCGATTTCCTCGCCTGTTGCAGTCTCTCCAAGGTGGAAACGGACGCGCAGGGCAATTGGCATGAGAGAGGGCAGCTGGGCTTCGAGAGCGCTCTTTACGGCTGAAGAAAAGCGCTCGGGGGCTTCCATCACAAGATCGATGACGAGGCGGCTCCCATTCAGGGAGAGTTCGAGGGTCTGACGTGACAGCTCGTCTATCGCCTGAAGCACGCGTCGTCTTGTCCCCGCACGCACGCCCGGCCTGTCATGCAGCACGCGATCGACCGTTGCCAGACCGACACCCGCCTGACGGGCGATATCCTTCATCGGGTGCTGAAACGCCATGCGGTTCGTCCTGAGGTGTTTTTGAGGTGTTTGATACCTGTTTGAGGAATTACATAACCGTAATCTCCGCAGGGTGTCGCTGGATAGCCCCCGAAGGGACGTCGAGGGAGCCGAGGCGACCGTTTTGACGGAGATCGACACGTGAAAAACGACACTCTTTGCGCCTCAAGGGCGGCCAGAAACTGGTACGGATCGGCGTCTTCATCTCTCGAAGACCTGAAGAAACGCGCAAGCCAGCGTATTGCGCTGAGCGATTACCCGCTTGCTGCAGATATAGGGGCAGGTCAGGTGCCGCTTTATCACTGCGATACCCTGCGCAAGTTGTCGAAAGAGCAGGACGGACGTCGCGCGATCATGGCCGAATGGGTCGAGGCCCTGAAGAATGGCCCCGGGATCATTGTTCTGAAACAGGCTTTCGATGATCTCGACGCGCTCGATCATGTCACGGTCCAGTTCGAAAAGCTTATCAGCAACCAGAAGCGCAACGGCATGGAGTCGGGCGATCACTTCGCCAAAGCCGGGGCGAATGACCGTGTCTGGAATGCTCTGGAGAAACTGTGCCTGCTCGATCCGGACGGGTTTGCGCGATACTACAGCAACGAAATGATCGCGCTCGTCAGTGAGGCGTGGCTCGGGCCGGCCTATCAGATCACGTCACAGGTCAATGTGGTCAATCCGGGCGGTCAGGCGCAGATCGTCCATCGCGATTATCATCTCGGTTTTCAGTCCGTGGAGCAGGTGAGCCGGTATCCGGTGCATGTTCACGCACTTTCGCCCATGCTGACATTGCAGGGGGCCGTGGCCCATTGCGATATGCCCATAGAAAGCGGACCCACCCTTTATATGCCTTTCACGCAATCCTATGGGCCGGGCTATCTCGCTACGCAGGATGAGTCGATACGGGAGTGGTTTGCAGCAAATGCCGTGCAACTGCCTCTGCAAAAGGGCGATGCGGTGTTTTTCAGCCCTGCTCTCTTTCATGCAGCAGGACAGAACCGCTCGACTTCCATCCGGCGCATGGCCAATCTTCTTCAGGTTTCCTCGGCATTCGGCAGAGCTATGGAAAGCATGGACCGGGCACGCATGGCACGTTCTGTGTATCCGGTTCTGCTTCGTCTGATGCAGGAGAACACCATGGCCTCTTCGGCAATCGACCGGGTGATTGCAGCCTGCGCTGAAGGGTATGCTTTCCCTACAAATCTGGACCGCGATCCGCCTCTGGGCGGTCTTGCGCCCCAGAACCAGCAGGCGCTCATGCGTCAGGCGCTCGATGAGAACCTCGATGAGGCCCGATTCATCGCGCTGCTGAACGAGCGTGTGCGCTGCATGCAGACCTGAAAGCACCCATAAGGGCTTTCGAACCGCCAGACTGCCAAGAAAGCCAGAGTGCCAGGAAAGCCAGAATGCCGGGTGAGCCGGGCTGCCGGAAAAACACCTTGGCACCCGGTTGCGGCACGATGGCGTATGCTCAGTCCTCGATCCGCGTACCACCGGCTGCGGCACCCCGACGCCAGTAACCGGCCGCGCGGATCCGGGTGCGGGGGATTGCTTCCTCGTTTATCAGATGGTCGCGCAGCGCACGGACCTGATCGATCTCGGCAGCAATCCATACATTGAGCTTCTCAGCTGCGGGCAGCACGACCAGACGCAGCAGCCCCGTCAGATCCTGCTCCGGCGCGCAGCGAAAAATGTCGACCCGACCATGGCTTTGCAATGTGTAGGTCTTGTCTGTCTCGCGTGTGTCGAGCACGACGACAGCCCTGTGATGGGGCGGTAATTCCTCCAGTATCCGGCCGATGGCGGGCAGGGCCGTATCGTCACCGATGAGAAGGTGACGGGTAAAGAAATCAGAAGGGCGATGCGAGGCTTTGGGACCGCCCATGCCGAGAGATTGCCCGGGTCGGGCCTGCGCTGCCCATTGTGTTGCAGGCCCGGTCTCGTGCAGCACGAAATCGATGGTCAGCTCGCCTGTTTCCTCATCGAAGCGACGCGGCGTGTAATCCCGGGCGATAAGATCGGGATTGCGGGGGGCTGAACGGTCGGCATCGAGATCCGGAAGAACAGGTTCTGTGCTGCCCGGCCTGGGGAAGAAGAGCTTCACATGATCGTCCGGCCCTGACGTGACGAAATCATGCAGGTCGGCACCGGTGAAGATAACGCGCTGCATCGTGGCGGAAAGGGGAATGACCTGCGCAACCTCGATCCGACGCAGTTTCAATGCATGACGTATCTTGGTCGGGGCATGATGAGGCTGCGTCATGCGGGATCCTTTTTCGCGATTTCAGCAGCGGCACGCTGGAGAATGGCTGCGATGCGTCGCGCCTCATCGGGCCCGCAACCGCGCATGCGGTAAAGTGCGGTCTTGAGTAGATGACGCGCTTTGTGCAGGCCGTCCACAGCCTCGGGGTCCAGATCGTTCAACCCGGCAAAAGCCTCGCGTACTTCGCTCATGCGGCTGCCGATGCGCATGAGGATATCCAGAATGCGCTCCGCTTCGGCACGGTTGGCGGCCAGATGGGCCTGGCCCGGTTCGGTAAGGGTATAGAGCTTGCGTGTGCCGACCGGAGTAACTTCTGCCTGGCCGATTTCCTCAAGATAGGTAAGGGCCGGGTAAACCATGCCGGGGCTTGGTTTGTAGAAGCCGTTCGAGCGCTCCTCAAGGCGGCGGATGATCTCATACCCATGCGCGGGCGCCTCAGCCAGAAGCGCCAGTATGACAAGCTGCAATTCCTCGGCGCTCAGCTTGCGGCCACCGGGAATATCGTTCCCACGATGCCTCCCGAAACGACCGCCAAACCGATGGCCGCCGCCATGACCGAATCCGTCATGACGGTTGAACACATGACGCAGATGATGACGAAACATTCTTGTATCTCCTGTTATATCTTAAGAGTGTTCTATCTTAAGATATAACGCAAGCTATTTCGTTTGAGCTTTCTTGATGGGGAATTGGACCCGTGTCCCAGCCGGCTGTCGCGTCTTGTGCGCAAGGGCGTGCATCGGGTTGGAGACCGCTGGGCAGGATCTTTATTGCCCGAAGATTCTGCCTATCGAGCGTGGCTGATTGCGCCCGAGGGACACTTGAACTTTCAGCCTGCAGCAAGGGTAGAATGAGGCGGCGCGCCCCTGCATGACCTTCC
Organism: Asaia lannensis NBRC 102526; assembly: GCF_024054035.1. Classification (GTDB taxonomy): domain Bacteria; phylum Pseudomonadota; class Alphaproteobacteria; order Acetobacterales; family Acetobacteraceae; genus Asaia; species Asaia lannensis. The sequence continues at coordinate 387,726 of NZ_JAMXQU010000002.1, read as the reverse complement.
CGTGGCATAGCCCGGTTCTGTAGCGATCAGGGATGTATCTCGCAGCGGATTTGAGCGGCATCTGCGAGCAGAGAGCAATGGACTCGTCTCCGGGTTCGACACGGGTCGATCCGGCATCCGGTCACCGTGGGTCGTCGGGCAGAGCAATATCGCCTGAGAACACGGAGGTGTTCGCAAGCGATATCTCTGTTCGCCAGGTGTATTGAGGCGATCTGAGGATCAGGATGCCCAGACGGTCTTGATATTCATGAACTCATAAAGGCCGAGCTCGGTCAGCTCACGGCCATAGCCACTGGCTTTTACGCCCCCGATGGGGAGGGCAGGGTCGGAAGCCGTGATGCGGTTGATGAAAACTCCGCCCGACTCGATTTTTCTGGAAAGCACGTTGGCAAGCGTTCTGTCGTTCGTCCACAAGCTCGCACCCAGACCGTATTCGCTGTCATTGGCCAGCGCGATGGCATGATCGACATCGCGCGCTGTAATCAGGCATGCCACGGGGCCGAACAGCTCCTCGCGAAAAGCCGTCATCTCGGGTGTGACATCCAGCAGGACAGTCGGCTCATACCAGGCGCCGGGGCGGTCTACCGGCTCGCCCCCCACAACAAGGCGCGCGCCTTCCGCAATGCTTTTCTGCACCTGATTGTGCAGCCCGTCGCGCAGATCCGAACGGGCCATGGGACCGATGAACGACGATTCATTCATCGGGTCCTCAAGTCGGAGCGCACGCACTTTTCCGAGGAATTTCTCCGTAAAGGCCTCGGCAATCGGCGCTTCGAGAATAATCCGCTTGGCAGCAATGCAGACCTGACCGCAATTCGCGAAACGTGCTGTCACCGCAGCATCGACGGCCTTGTCGATGTCGGCATCGGCCAGAACGATGAACGGGTCCGAGCCGCCAAGTTCGAGAACGGTCTTCTTCCCGTTCTCGCCAGCCTTGCCTGCCAGAATACGCCCGACACGCACGCTGCCTGTCACCGTAACGCCAGTAATTGCGGGAGCGGCAATCAGGCGCGCAGTCTGTTCACGTGCCAGATTGGCGCTGATGAACACGTCGTCCAGCCCGGCTTCGCTCGCAATTTCATTGAGCAGCAGACCGCAGCCGATCGTGTTTTCTGCCGGTTTGACAATAAATCCGTTGCCGCCCGTCAGGATCGGTGCTGCGGCGCGGATGATCTGCCAGTAGGGGAAATTCCAAGGCATGACAGCCAGAACCGTTCCAGTCGGATCGTAGCTCAGATGAGCCTTGCCCTGCGGGGTTTCCATAGGGCGATCGCGCAGCAGGGCCGGGGCATTGATGCCGTACCAGTCGATGACCGAGGCGCATTTTTCGACCTCGGCCCGTGCAGAGGTAATGGTCTTGCCCATTTCCATTACGGCGAGACGGGCAAGCTCCTCCTTGCGCGCGCGAAGCTGCGCGCCGAAACGACGCAGCCGGTCCAGCCTCTCGGCCAATGGCGTGGCTCTCCAGGCAAGGAAACCCCGCTCGGCGCGATCGAGCAGCTCCGTTACCTCCTGATCGGTCTGGAAAGGATAGGCTGCCAGATCCTCACCCGTCGCCGGATTGACCGTGGTGACACCGTTGTCTGAAGAAAGCCTGGTCATCGTCTTACCTCCGGGTTTTACCGCTGGTTATTGTTCCACTGGGCGGTACCCGCCGCGTCGGACTGGGCCACGACATCTGTCTGGCCGTTGCCGGGGGAGCCTGCATAATTATGGTAGGCCGAATTCTCATAAGGCGGTCGCACCGGTGCGTTGAATTTTACCGGCCAGCCGAGAAACGTGAAATGAGAAGGCGCATCGTTGGGAAGCTGGGTGCTCTGATGCGCTTCCGAATTGGGAAGGCCGAGCGCGGGATGCGCCCGCACCTTGTAGGAATAGCCGCGCAGCGAGGTGTCGAAATCCTCGGTCACGGTATAGCCGTGCGGCGGCGGCGGTGCACCGCCATCGGGCAGAGCCACTTTCTCGACCGGTGTGAGAGGACGATCGATGGTTTTCATCTGCGATGCCGGATCGGCCTTGGCCGTCTGGGCACCGAGACCGAGCGCAAGCCCGGCAACCAGCGCGACATTGCGTAAAGCGGTCATGTCGGAAAAGCGTATGAAAGGCATATTGGGGCTCCCGCCTGCATCTGTGCGTTCCTAACAGGGCCGCGTCTGTTTCGTTTTCCTATGAACCTGTAGGATGTAAAAAAACAGGCTTTGTCACAATAATTGGTGACTGCCGTCAGCATCGGGCGTTGCATCCGCTGACACTTACGCGTTTCAGGCTTCTTGCGAGGAGCCCCCAATGCAGGGAGAGCATTTCAATGGCTACCGCAAACGGATCGACGATCCCCGGAATCGGCGAGATCGCACCACTTGCACTCGATAGCGAGTCGCTTGCACAACTTCAGGCTGCGCTCGCCAAGGTCGAGCATGGCAAGGGCGTGCTTGTCCGTCTTGCCGATCTCATGGGCGGTGCCGTGGGGCAGGCTACGCGCCTCGGTCTGCAGGGGCTGGGAATGGCCCCCAACATCCAGTCCAAGATTCAGGGGCTCGCCGAAGCATCCATCGCACGTGCATTCGACATTGCCATTCTCGGTATGACACATGGCACACCGTCCAAGGCGCCCAAATGGCGCGATCCTGCGGCGCAGGCCGCCGTGGCAGTCTCGGGGGCTCTGGGCGGTTTCGGCGGTGTCGTCGGACTTATGCCCGATATCGGGTTCACCACGCTCACCATCATGCGTGAAATTGCCCGCGTTGCTCGCGAGGAGGGCGAGGACCTCAACGACGAGGAAACGCGTCGTGCCTGTCTGGAGGTCTTTGCGCTGCGCAGCTTCCTTGCCGGGCAGACCGGTGAAGAAAGCGAACTCGGCTTTTTCTCGGCCCGTGCCCTGATGCGCGGCAAGCCGATCGTTCTGCTGATTGCCGAGGTCGCGTCGCATTACGGTATCGGTCTGTCGCGCAAGTTTGCCCTGCAGATGGTGCCTGTCGCCGGGGCTCTTTGCGGCGCTTCGCTGAATGCGGCCTTCCTGTCGCATTATCGCGCTCTGGCGCGCGCTCACTTCACCATACGTCGTCTGGAGCGTCAGCACGGCCCGATCGTGCGCGATACGGCACAGCATATGCGCCGGACGGGCGCGACGGATGCAGCCGCGCACTGAGCGTTTCATACGCGTCCGTTACCCGATCCCGTGATGCCCGCACGCAGTCGGGCGTCACCGCATGCCTCGCACTGGTGCATCGATATGCGGCGGCGCGAGGCGATACGATCCGGTGTCGTTCAGGCCTATCGCGAGCGGGACGCGCTAAAGGCTTCCAGAATGCCGACGGGGATGATCTGCAACGAGAAGATCGCCGTCATGACAAAGGAAAGAACCCGGTAATGGGGCGCCATGATTGCCAGAATGCCGCTCAGGGCAATACCGATCACATAGACAAAGGTCAGGGGCATGAATTCGTTCCGGGTCTGATATCTGGGAGACAAGCCTATCACGTGGCGCGTGGCGTGGCAGTCTCGGAAACAGGGGTTCGACCGTCCGTGCCCGAACAGCTTTCGTTCCATGGACATTCCGCGCCTCGGAGCATGAAGCGGCTTGATACCGGAATGCCGGAAGCCGTTTCGGGAAGAGCGGCGATAGAATCGCAGGGCGTATTGTTGTCGGGGGGACTCGCATGACCGACCCGATAACCCCCGATCTGCTGCTCGATGCCTATCGACGCGGTATTTTTCCGATGTCCGACGGTCGGGAGGCCGAAGAGATATCCTGGCACCGGCCTCTCGAACGCGGCGTCATCCCACTCGACTCGCGGTTTCATCTGGCGAAGCGATTTGCGAGAAAGGTGCTCGGCGGTCATTTCGACGTAACGAGCAACCGCTGTTTCGATGATGTCATACGTTTCTGCGCCGAGACGCCAGGGCGCAACGAAACATGGATCAGTGGCCGTCTGCAGGCGCGATACAGCCTGCTGCACAGGCTGGGCCATGCCCATTCGGTCGAAACATGGCATGACAATGTTCTGGTGGGTGGCCTTTATGGCGTGCAGATCGGCGGTGCCTTTTTCGGCGAGAGCATGTTTTCGCTACGCAGCGATGCCTCGAAAACGGCGCTGGTTCATCTCGTGGCCGCTTTGCGCAAGGCCGGGTTCGCCCTGCTCGATGCCCAGTTTCCCACCGCGCATCTGGAAACGTTCGGCTGTCTCACCGTTCCTGATGACGCATACAGGTTGCTGCTGGACCGGGCCCTGAAAATTGAGGCATCGTGGAACGAGGATGTTTCGCTGGACGGGCTTCGTCATGAGGTGATGGCGCTTCGTGACGGCACGGGCAGTAATGCGGGACATAACCGCGCGGATGCCAGCTAGGCGTGTTGCCCTATAGGTATGGTGCCCGGTAGGCGTATTGGAGGAAAGACAATGTCGATGGTCCAGATCAAACGTGCGACGCTTCTGTCGCTGGGTGTCACGATCATGTCCACAGCGCTGCCGGCGCTTGCGCAGGGCTCTATCGGGCCGCATCCGCGCCTGTCGCCCGCACGCGATGTAACGGTTGTCTATTCCGTGCAGCCCGAGAAGCTGCCCAAGCCGGTTCAGGCCACCGTCCAGTTCAAGGCCGAAGGCGACAAGCTGCGTATCGATGCCGCCGATCGTGCAGGATCGACCATTCTGGACCGTCCGGCACAGCGCGTGACGCTGATCATGCACAAGCAGCGCGTTTATACGAGCTTCGCCCCCAAACACGGGCTGCGCAATCCGTTCATGCTCGACATGACCATGCAATATGCCCCCGATGGAACGGGCATGGTTGCGGGTCTCGCCTGCAATAAATGGACGATTACCTCGCCTCATGGAAAAGCCACGGCCTGCGTCACCGAAGATGGCGTGATCCTGAGTGAGGAAGGGGTAGATGCCGACGGCCTGCACGGCAAGCTCGAAGCCCAGACCGTGACCTATGGACCGCTGGCCGAAAGCCAGTTCCAGCCACCGGCAGATTATCAGCAGATCACGGCGCAGATGCCGATTCCCCACGGTGCCGGTCCGCAAAGCTCCATGACGCCGGCGCATCCTGCGGCCCAATGATGTCCGGTTCTGCTTTTCGCGTTTCCCTGTGTGTTTCCGCTCTGTGCCTTGCCGGCTTGTCGGCACAGGCACAGGCAGCCCCTCCCGATGATGGCGCAACGCCATATGTGACACCGCGTATCGACGTGGATGTGACCTATGAGGCTTCCGGTCCGGATGGGCGGCTCTATCGCCAGCGTATGCGCTGGAATGCCGCGCATTGGCAGCAGCGCCTCGATATGGAAACGACGGGGCTGATGATGCTCACCGATTACCGGGCGCATCGTCTTTCGGTCGTCGATACCCACGCCAGAACATTCACAGTCTCCGGGGCGCCCGATGCGCAATTCGCGCCGCCCGGATCACGCGCGGCGGGGCAATGGCAGCGCGGTGCCGAAGAGACTGTGGCCGGTCAGCCCTGTACGCACTGGACCACTACCGATACGGACGGGCAGACGGGTGATTTCTGCTATGATGCGAATGGCGTGTTGCTCTCGGCGCAGCATGACGGGACGCAGGTCATCAAGGCGATTTCCTATGCAGCGACCCCACAGGGGCCTGAAGTCTTCAGAGAGCCTGAAGGGTTCAAGGAAACGAAAGCCCTGAAGCTGGATCGCTGAACCGGCTTCGCCTACAGGCCGACCTCACGGCAGAAGGTCGAATGAACCGTGACGGATAGCGCAGCAGTTTTCTGCGCTATTTTGTTACAATACCGCCTGCTTTTCGTCCTGTTCCGTCCCAAAATCGACACCATATGGCGTGTATAAGCTGATTATCGGATCGGTTGCGTTGTTCAGCCCGATCCGACGAGGAGGTTTCTTATGCGTCATATCCTGAAAATTGGCCTCGCGGCTCTGCCTCTTGCAGGTCTTCTGGGAGGCGCACCGCTTGCACAGGCTCACCCTTATGGCCCGGGCTGGGGCGGTGGTCCCGGCTGGCATGGCGGCGGCTGGCGTGGCGATCGTGGCTGGCATCGTGGCGGCGGCAATGCCTTCGTCGGCGGTCTGGTAGGCGGCCTTGTCGGTGGGGCTGTCATAGGCGCTATTGCACGCCCTTATGTCGCGCCCCCGCCGCCCGTCGTGTATGCCCCCCCCCCGCCGCCGGTTGTGTATCAGCCGCCGCCGCGTGTGGTTTACCCGCCACCTGTTGCAGTCTATCCGTCTTATCCCGCCTATCCGGCATATTGATTGCAGAGGTTCCGTTTCCATCATGATAGCCATAGGTGACAGGGCGCCTTCGTTCTCGCTGCCCTCTTCGAATGGAGAACTGGTCGAGAGTGCAGCGCTGAAGGGTCAGCCCTATCTCCTTTATTTCTATCCGAAGGCAGATACGCCGGGCTGCACCACGCAGGCCTGCGATCTGCGGGACCAGAAACAGACGCTGGCATCTCTGAGTCTGCGCGTGATCGGGGTCAGCCCCGATCCGGTGGAAAAGCTGGAGCGCTTTGCCCGCAAATACGGACTCGACTTCACGCTTGTGAGCGATTCAGAGCATCGCCTTGCCGATGCTTATGGAACATGGGTGGAAAAATCCATGTACGGCAAAACCTATTTCGGCATGGAGCGTAGCTCTTTCCTCGTGGATGCCGATGGCGTAATCCGGGCGCTGTGGCGCAAGGTGAAACCTGCGGATCACGTGGCGCTTGTGACTGAAGCTGCCGCGGAACTCTAGAATTTGCAGGAATAGTGCCGCACGATCCCTTTCATCGTGCGTCCTGGCGGGTGTTACGTCTCGGGGCGCTTGTTATCGGAACGCCCATTGCCCTGGTGTCGGTTACGGCAATGGGGCTGCTCTGGCGTCTTTCTCTCGGTCCGCTGGACATCACCCGTCTGGCCGACCGGTTTTCTCCTGTTGTTATCCAGAAGGGCGTCGATCAGGCCCATCCTGCGGGCCGGCTTGTCTGGCAGAGACTTCTGCTCAGCTGGCAACCGGGGCTGAACCATTTCCATCCCGAACTGGGCCTTGAAGCCAGAGATCTGCGCATTCTGCGGCAGGATGGCAGCGCCACGCTTGCGCTTGGTCACGTCGCACTCGGTGTGCGCATGGGGCCTCTATGGCGCGGTCATATCGAGCCAACACGGCTCGCTGTCAGCGATGGACGCATTATCACCAGCCGTCAGAGCAATGGCTCAGTGGATCTCGACTTTATCGATGCGCGACATGGTGGCTCCAAGCCGCTACCGGTCACGTTCATTCACCTGCACGATATTGCTCTTGATCATGTCGGTGTCATGCTCCGACATGCCATTCCGTCGCATGATGGCAATGCGTCATCGCACGCCATTTCGGTCGATGTGCAGCACGCGGCGCTGACACGTCCTGCGAACGCGGGTCTGCTGGGGTGGAACGGCGCGATCGACGGTTATGCAATCCCGGGACAGGCCCCGGTCATTCCGTTTCGTATCACAGCCACGACCGTCGATCGCAAAGTGACCTGGCAGTTGCATGGCGACGATTTGGTTCCTGACCGGCTCGACGGTCTGGTGCCCTATGCAGGGGACTGGCATCTCCCTGCCAGAATCGGTGCCGTTTTCACCACGTCATCGGGATCGGCGCGCCATCCTCTGCCGGATCTGTCATCGCTCACGACGCAAAGTGAGGGCAGAATTGCCCTGTCGTTCGGGGCGGGGAAAATCGATCAGAAGAACGCCGGAACATTGAGCGTTGCCGACGGGCACCTTGTGGTCCCGTTCCGGCTGGTCGACGGGCATCTCTCGATCCCCGGGGCAGAGGCCGATATCGGGCTGATCGATGATCAGGGCAGAACCTCGCACTTTTCGACGCAAGCCTCTGTCGATGCCGATTCTGCACTCAAGGCGAAGCATATCGCTGGGCATGTCGTGCTGTCGGCCACGACGCTCGATGTGGCGCATCTTGCGGCGATATGGCCGCAGTTTCTCATGAAGGGCGCGCGTCGCTGGGTGACGCATAACATGACGGCAGGCACGGGTGAGGGGCTTCATATCGATGCGTCACTCGGTGGCGATGCCGGGTGGGACAGTGTGCGTCCAACCCATGTCGATGCGTCTTTTCAGGTGGAGCATGCAACCGTGCACTGGTTGCGCCCGGTTCCGCCGGCACAGGACGTCTCGGCCCGGTTCAGTTTCCCGTCACCCGATACGCTCGCCATAGAATTTCTGCATGGACTCCAGCCGAGCGGAGACAGGCCATCAGCAGGGCCGATCCATCTGGACGGCGGGTCGATGCTGATCAAGGATCTGTATGCCAAGGACCAGACCGGTGTGATCGCTCTCGATCTCTCCTGCGATCTCGGTGACTGCGCCCGTCTTCTTGCGCATCCGCGGCTGCATCTTCTGTCGCGGCATCCCCTTCCATTCACGCATCTCTCCGGTGCGGTGAGCGTGCACGATGTGCTGAGCCTGCCGCTTTCGTCGCATATCGAGAACGATCAGATCCATGTGGATGCAACGGCACGGTTTCGTCATGTCACTCTCGGCAATGTTGTACTGGGCCGCGATCTGACCGAAGCCTCGGGAACGCTCGCGGCCACGGAAAAGAATCTGAACCTGACAGGCGAAGGGCTGCTGGGCGGCGTGCCGACCCGCGCCAGTTTCGAGGAGAACTTCATCAGTCGGGCTGGCGGGGTGCGCGAGACGGTTCATGCCGTTTCGGATTTCGACGAAGCCGCACTGGATCGAGCGCAGATCAGCAATCATGGCCTGTTCAAGGGGCAGGCAAAGCTGGTTACCGATTATCGTGCCGGTTTCAATGGCCGCGCCGATGTCAGGCTCGCGCTCGACCTGACCGACTCGGCCCTTACCATTCCGGTATGGCACAAGGATGCGTCCCGGCCTGCCTCGGCGTCGGCGCATATAGGGCTTCGCAATGGCAGCATCGTGACCCTCGACTCGGTGGAGGCCGAGGGGCCCGATCTGCATGTAATGGGCAGTGGCAGGATTGCAGACGGGCATGTCAGGGCCATTGTGCTCGACGGCTTCGAGGTGGGGCGTTCGCGCGGCGATGCCGTGGTGGAACTGCCCAGCAGCGAGACTGCGCCGGTCAACGTGCATGTTCATGCACAGGATCTGGACCTGTCTCCCCTGTTTCATCACGAAGGCGGTCCATCGGCCTCTGTATTGTCGGGTAAGGAAGCCAGGCAGACCCGGACACGTGCCGGGGACAAACCGGGGCAAAGCGCAAAAGCCCCGCATGGTCTGGACTGGTCGGTCGATCTGGCGACGGATCGCCTGTTCTACGGTCCGCAGAAATATTTCGCGCGGGTGACGGCCCATCTCGAACATCGGAACGACCGTCTTGATCGTGCACGTATTACCGCCATGCGCCCGGTGGGCGTGGTGGTCGATCTGTCACCGCATGTCGATGGGCGTCACCTCGATCTGCGTATCGACAATCTGGGCACGTTCCTGACCGAAACCGGTATGACAACGCGTCTGTGCGGCGGAACCGCGCGTGTCAAAGGCCGTGTCGGTGATGGCGGAACCGGCAGCCTGCCGCCTTTTGAAGGCACGATAACGGTCTCGCCTTTTACGTTCCGTCAGCCTCCCGCTGCCTTGACCGCGGCCACGCATCTTTCTGTGTTCAACTGGTCGCAGGCCAGCCATGACCGGTTCGAGGTGCAGCATCTCTATCTGCCGGTCCGGGTGAGCAACGATATCATGACGATCCATGAGGGCCATCTTGGCAATCCTGCACTGGGCGCGACGCTTGAAGGCAGGATCGGTCTGGACAAGGGAACCCTCGATCTGCGCGGTACGGTCGTTCCCGTCTTCGGCCTGAACGCCGCGCCGGGGCGTCTGCCCAATGTCGGCAAACTGTTCTCCCCCGAAAAAGGAGGGGGCGTTCTGGCCGCGACATTCACGGTCAAGGGCGATGCAGGCAATCCGGAGCTCTCGGTCAACCCCTTTGCCATGCTATTACCGGGTGTGATGCGCCAGCTGGCCAAGTAAAAACGACTCTCAGCCATTTCTCGACCTTCAGTGTCGATACGCATGGCAGAGGGATAAAGAACAGGATGAAGGGCGTTCGGTCATGAGCCACGATGCAAATGCAGATCTGTTCGGCAGCCCGCCCGAACGCAGTCAGGCAACCTCCAGAAGCAGCCGCCCTGCGACGACAGCGCCCATGCAGGGCCATGATTCGACGCAGGAGAAAGCGTCTCGCATGGCATCGTTCGGTCATGAGCGCCAGACACAGCCTCTGGCCGACCGTCTGCGACCGCGCGCCCTGTCTGAGGTGGTCGGGCAGGATCATCTCCTTGGGGAGCGCGGTCTGCTGAGCCAGATGCTCCGGCGCAATACCTTGCCCAGCCTTATTCTCTGGGGCGGACCGGGATGCGGCAAGACGACAATTGCACGTCTGCTCGCGCGTGAGGCCAAGCTGCGTTTCGAGCAGATTTCCGCTGTTTTCTCCGGTGTGGCCGATCTGAAAAAGGCGTTCGAAACGGCATCGCGTTTCCAGCAGGAGACCGGACGTGGCACCCTGTTATTCGTCGATGAGATTCACCGGTTCAACCGCGCGCAGCAGGACGGATTCCTGCCCTATGTCGAGCGGGGTACGGTTATCCTGATCGGCGCCACAACCGAGAACCCGTCTTTCGCGCTTAATGGGGCGCTGCTCTCACGTTGTCAGGTTCTCGTTCTCAACCGCCTTGACGATGAGGGGCTCGAAAAGCTGCTCCAGCGAGCCGAGGCCGAAAGCGGGCGCCCGCTGCCTCTTACAGAAGATGCCCGTGCGTCGCTTCGTGCAATGGCCGATGGGGACGGGCGCTATCTGCTCAATCTGGTCGAGCAGATACAGGCCCTGCCTGAGGGAGAGGCGCTCGATACGACCGAGCTTGCAACCGTCGTGGCCCGTCGCGCCGCCCTGTACGACAAGGATCGCGAAGAACACTACAACCTGATTTCTGCACTGCATAAATCGCTGCGCGGTTCCGACCCCGATGCCGGGCTTTACTGGTTTGCCCGCATGCTCGAAGGGGGCGAGGATCCGCGCTATATCGCACGTCGTCTGACACGATTTGCCGCCGAGGATGTGGGCATGGCTGATCCCTCGGCCCTGCCTCTCGCCGTCGCTGCATGGGAGACCTATGAGCGGCTCGGCAGCCCTGAGGGGGAGCTGGCTCTGGCGCAACTCGTTGTGCATCTGGCGACCGCCCCCAAATCGAACGCGGTTTATCGCGCCTATAAACAGGCTCGTACTCTGGCGCGTGAAACCGGCAGCCTCGGACCGCCGCACCATATACGCAATGCGCCGACGCGTCTGATGAAAGATATCGGATACGGCAAGGGCTACCAGTACGATCATGACACCGAGGAGGGATTTTCGGGTCAGAACTACTTCCCCGATGAGATGGAACGTGTTGCGCTTTATCAGCCGACGGATCGCGGCCAGGAGCGCGAGATCAGAAAAAATCTGGACAGGCAGGCCGCAATACGGGCAAGCCGTCGCCCATGAGTGTAACGACCCGTATTGTCAGTGAAGATGAGGCCGATATGCGCCTCGATCGCTGGTTTCGCCGCCATTATCCCGATCTTACCCAGGGCGCCTTGCAGAAATTGTGCCGCACCGGACAGGTGCGCCTCGATGGCAAGCGCGCGACAGGGGCAAGCCGTCTTGCTCCCGGGCAGAGCCTTCGCATCCCGCCCTTGCCTGCGCCCATGGCAGCGCAGCCCGATCGCCCGGTCCAGCTCGATCCGCAGCTTGCCCGTGAAATCCAGCGCATGGTGCTCTATCGCGACGATCAGGTAATCGTGCTCGATAAACCCTCCGGTCTGCCCACGCAGGGTGGCCCCGGAATTACCAAGCATATCGATATGATGCTCGACGGGCTTCGTGGCGATTATACCGACAGGCCGCGCCTCGTTCATCGTATAGACCGCGATACGTCCGGGCTTCTGCTCGTTGCGCGTACACCGGGCGTTGCGGCAAAGCTCGCTGCGGCCTTTCGCGGCCGCGATGTCGAGAAAACCTACTGGGCCATTGTCGTCGGGCGTCCCATGCCTGGTTCGGGCGTGATCGATCAGCCGCTTGCCAAGCTCGGGGCAGGCAATGGCGCTCTCATGATTGCCGCAACACGCGATGACGAAGATGCCGTCGTGGCCAAGACCGATTACGAAGTGGTCGATGCGGCCGGCAAGCGTCTGTCTTGGCTTGCGCTCAAGCCGCTGACGGGGCGTACGCATCAGTTGCGCGTCCATTGCGAGACCCTGGGAACCCCCATACTCGGGGATCCGAAATACGGCGGCAAAGCTGCGCATCTGGAGGGCTTTACCGACAGGCTTCATCTTCACGCCCGTGCGCTCGATTTTCCTCATCCCGCCGGTGGAAGACTGCGCGTTGCGGCCCCGCTGCCGCCGCATATGCGTCATACCTTCAAGGATCTGGGCTTTACGGCCGGCGAGACACCTCGGCCTGAACGTATAGGGGGCAAGGGAGGCCGGAAATGAGACGTCTGACTGCGGCACTGATCGTTATTCTTCTGCTTGGGGCCGGGCTGGCTGTTTCGGCTCATATCCTGATCGACCGTTCGAATCTCAAGGAAGAGGTCATTACCGCGGTCAAGCGTCAGACCGGGCGCGATCTGACCATGGCGCGGTTCTCGGTCGGTATTCTGCCCTGGCCCTATTTCAGCGCGCGCAACGTGGTTTTGCACGGTCGCTACGGCATGCAGGGAGAGCCCACACTCAGGGCGCGCGATATTCGCGCCTCGATTGCCCTGATGCCGCTTCTGTGGCGCGAAATACGCCTCGAGAATCTGACCATAGGGCATGGCAGCGTATTCCTGCATCGTGATGATGAAGGGATCGCCAGCTGGGAATTCGACCCTCAGCCATCGATGCCTGCCTCGTCGTCCCGATCGCCTGCTCGACCGACTGCGCACTGGGCGCTCAAGGTCGGATCGGCGAAGCTCGACGCGATGCAATTCGATCTTTACGATACCTATGCGCATCGCTCGGGCACCGTCATGATCGATCATGCGGAATTCGACGGTCTTTCGGCTGCAGCGCCCTATCTGGATATCCATGGTCGACGAGGCAACACGCCTTTTCGCGTGAACGGTCATGTCGGCCCGCTGACCCTGTTTCAGGGACAGAACCCGCCCTGGGCCATCAGTCTGGGCGCGACGCTTGGCAATGATGGCAAGCAGCAGGACTGGATGAATATCGACGGGCAGATCACCGACACCCGCCACCTGCGTGGCTTTTCGGGTGTGGTACGCGGCGAAATGGCATCGCTTGCCGATCTCGATGTGCTTTTTCCCAATGCCAACCTGCCCGCACTCGAAGGGGTAGGCGGCGAAATCGGCATATATGACGCGGATCCACGCTCGGCGGAGCCAGTGCGTTCGCTGCAGGAGGAAAGCCTGCAGCATATTCTGACCCGCCTGGGGGTGAATCATCTGCATCTTCATGTAAATGATGCACCTGCCTGGCATGGGATGACGCTTGACGCGATCCATGCCGACGCCGACACGCTCTCCTCGGCTCTGACACTAAGCGCCACGATGCAGAGCAGCAGCATCGCGCTGTCCATGCAGGGGCAGTTCGGTACCCTGGCGCAGGCCGGGACGGCCTGGCAGTCCGGTTTTGTCACGCCGCTCCCGGTTTCAGTCGATTTGCGGGATGCCGCAAGACTGAGCGGGGCGGGGCTCACGGCCCATCTTGCGGGCGAAATCGGCGCAAAATCATCCTCTCTCTCGCTTGAGGGGCAGGCTCAGACCGTGTCGGTCCTGCAGGCCGCCCTGCACGATGTCACGCTCAAGGGGCATGTTGAGCGCGATGCATCCGGCACAGTGCAGATCAGTGGCATGACGTTCGCTAGTCACGAGGCTGCCGGATCGGTCGAGGCAAAAGCAGCCGCCCCCCTTCTTTCATCTGTCGACGGCAGGCTTCATTTCGACCGGCTGGATCTGGATGCGCTCAGCGGTCTGTGGCGCGGTCCAGTTTCGGCTCCGAAGGCAGAAGCCGGTGCGGCTGCGCCAACAGCCGGCGTCGCGTCACCGATTGCCGCTCTCACCCATACGAGTGCTCCCCAGACGGACAAGAATTCGTCAGCCGCGTCGTCGTCGGTCGATCGCAAGAGTGAAGTGACGCAGCCGTCTTATCTGTTGAACGATCTGCATCGATTTGTGCGAAACGGGCACGGCGCGATCGACCTTTCGGCCGACACGCTGCGCTTCAACGGTGCCGACTATACGCAGGTATCGGGCCATATCGGTGTCGATGCGGGTAAGGTGACCATCGAGTCGATCAAGGGCGAAGGCAATGGCCTGACCCTTGCCGGTCACGGTCTTTACGACAGCACACTCGACCCGGCTCTGGTCAAGGTAACATTCTCGCCTTTGCTCGTTCCTGCGACGCTGGCACAGAACCTGCTTTCAATTCCCGATCTGTTTCGTGGTCCGGTCATGCTTGTGGGACAGATCGAAGCCCGTGGAGACACGCGCGCCGCGCTGCGCGAGAGCCTGGCGGGCACGCTCGGCCTTTCGATGGTCGGTGGATCGATCGACGCAACCAGGCTCGGTCCGTATCTGGGTGACGCCGCGCGGGCCGTTGTGTCTCATCGCGACCTGAATGTGCGTTGCCTCGGGCTTCATGCCCGTTTCGCTGACGGACAGGCCGATCTCGATACGATCGGGATGGAAGCCGGTGCACTCAGCCTTTCCGGTCACGGGCGTTACGGGCTCGCACAGGGCGCGCTCGATCTGCATCTTCTGCCGCGCATCGGTTTTGGCGGTACGGGGGCATCGACTCCGGTTCTTGTGACCGGCACCGTCGATTCTCCCCAGGCGCATCAGGAAGCAAGCGCAGGTGGGCGCTTCGAGGTAACGATAGGGGGAAGTGCCCCCGATACATGTCCCGATATCCTCGCCGCTTCCCGGGAAGGTATACCCGGAGAGGCCGCAGCAGCGCCCAAAAAGCACTCGCAGGCTTCTGAACTGCTTCACGGTCTGGGAATACTGCATTGAGCCAGGTCATCAAACGCTTCTGGAAAGAGGTCCAGGTCGCCCCCGTCGATGATGGGGGCTACGCCGTGGAACTGGACGGGCGCGCATTCCGCTTGCCGGGGGGGACGCCTCTGGTTGTGACCTCCCTGCCTCTGGCAGAAGCGATTGCAGAGGAATGGCGCGCCATTCCGCCCGCTGCAGGGTTCAGGACATCCGACCTGCCGATGACGCAGATGGCGGGTACTCAGCTCGAACGTATCGGAAATGACCGCGATCAGATCATTGGCGGGCTACTGGCCTACGGTGAGAGCGATCTGCTTTGTTACCGTGCAACCGGATCGCTCGGACGCGAACAGGATCTGCTGTTCGATCCTGTGCTGGAGGCGTTCGCGCAGCGACATGGCGTTTGCCCCGAAGTCACCCGAAGCCTGCTGCCGCTCGTCATGACAGCATCCCTGCAACAGGTCTTTGCCAAAGCGCTGGAGCGGATGGACGACT
Source organism: Asaia lannensis NBRC 102526 (assembly GCF_024054035.1). Taxonomy (GTDB): domain Bacteria; phylum Pseudomonadota; class Alphaproteobacteria; order Acetobacterales; family Acetobacteraceae; genus Asaia; species Asaia lannensis. Next base: position 372,261 of record NZ_JAMXQU010000002.1, on the reverse strand, counting down.
CCGCGCTGACCTGCGCCTCGATCTGTGCGCCTGCCACAGGCAGCCTGATTCTGGCGATAGGGCTCGCGGAGGGCTGGGTCGATCCGGTATCGGCGCTGAGCATGGCGAGCGTGGAAGAACGCCATCAGATGGCACAATGGGGCGAGGATGAAGCCCTTATGCACGAGATAGAGAAAAGCGGTAACGATATCGACGTGGCCTTGCGTTATCTGGCACTTTGCTACGGGATTGAGACAAATCAGGCATGATTTGGCCATGATTGGCTTTTAGCAATGAGTTCATAGGTCATCACATTCGGTGACCATTGGTTACTGGACGATCCTGTTCATCAGAACTTAAGAAAGTCGGGTAATCAGATGAACTCGTGCAAGGATAAGGTATGTCTTCACGTATTCAGGCCGTTCTGAATGAGCAAGCCGTAGCCGCAAATCTCATCCGCCGCATTCCTTTCAAGGTTCGCTCGGCCCATTTTCTGGCACGTTGCGTGCAGAATGTGTGGCTGCTCCTTGCCGCGACGCCTGTCATCGTCATTATCTGCGCCATCAAGGGGTAGAGTATATCCCTTTCGCCACACAGGCGGTTGGGAACGGGATCTCATCCGTGTCATGGGATCTCGACGCTTCGGATAGTCTCGATTGAGCATTTTCCGGTATGCCGGGACGATAAGAAGGGCGGACGGCAAGTCGCGGTGCCAGGCAGGATCGGGATAAAAACAGAAAAGGCCCGGCAATAACGCCGGGCCTTTATTGTGTGTGGCAATGGCCTCTCGCTCAGGGAACGAGAACGGTAGCCACGGCTGTTGCCGCGATACCTTCCTCGCGTCCCGTAAAGCCGAGACGTTCCGAGGTCGTTGCCTTGACAGAAATACGATCCACGTCGACCCGGAGCAGGGCGGCAAGACGCTCGCGCATTGCCTGTGCATGGGGGCCTATTTTCGGGCGTTCGCAGATCAGCGTGACGTCAGCATTGATCAGCATTCCCCCACGCTGGCGGATACGCTCGCCTGCATGAATAAGGAAACGCGCCGAGTCCATGTCCTTCCACTCATTATCCGTGGGCGGGAAATGCCGACCGATATCGCCCTCTGCAAGCGCACCGTAGATGGCATCGCACAGGGTGTGGATGCCGACATCGGCGTCTGAATGTCCGGCGAGCCCGCGATCATGGGGAATTGTGATGCCGCACAGGATCAGCGGACGTCCGGCCTCGAAGGCATGAACGTCATAGCCAAGGCCGGTGCGAGGAAGCGGGGTCGAGCCAAGCAGTCGTTCCAGACGCACGAGATCCTCCGGCAAGGTCAGTTTGATATTGTCTTCCGCACCCTGAACGAGCGCGACAGGGTGACCGGCAGCTTCCAGCAGGGCCGCGTCGTCGGTCACCGGGCCCTGATGTGTGCGATGCAGGGCGAGAAGCAGGGGGAAATGGAACCCCTGCGGCGTCTGGGCGCGCCAGAGCGATTCGCGCGATACGGTCGTATCGACCAGCCCGTCCCGCCCGCGCTTGAGTGTATCGGCCACGGCTACGGCGGGGATGGCACCCGGATGTTGGGCCAGCGCGTCGAGCACGTTACGTACGACATCGGCAGGCACATAGGGTCGTGCGCCATCATGGACGAGCACGAGATCGGGTGGCTCGGGCAGCTTGGCGAGGGCTTCGAGTCCCGCACGCACACTGTCCTGGCGCTCGCGCCCACCGGTGACCGGAGGAAGCGTGTCGATTCCATCAAGGGCCTGAACGAGCAGGGGATCGTCACCGACGGGCTGGATCAGGGTCACATGATCACGCAGGGCTTCTGCCGCGTGACGAATGACCGGTTTGCCACCGAGCAGCATATACTGCTTCGGTGTGGCGGCGGGGCTGGAGACGGGGGCCGTGCTGGCATCAGCAAAGCGGCGACCTGAACCGGCAGCGAGGAGAATGGCAGCAATACGCATGATGTTCAGGACATGCGGATTTGTCTCCCGAGCGTCAAGCCAAGAAAAAGGCCCCGCAGGATCTGCGGGGCCTCGTGACAACGATGCAGGACGGTCTGTATCGCGTGGGCGACAGCGTTAGCGCCCGATATCGCGCAGACGAATGCCCTGGTTGAGCTTGTGCTCGAGGGACTCGAGCGACACGCCACGTGTTTCCGGCACGAAAGCGAGTGTGACCAGAATGAACACGGCATTCAGTGCAGCATACAGCCAGAATGTGTGCGACGCGCCCAGAGTGCCCAGCAGGGTCAGGAAGGTTGCGCCCACTGCCATGTTCGCAATCCAGTTGGTGAAGGTGGAGCAGGCGATACCGAAATCGCGTCCCTGAAGAGGCTGAACCTCGGCGCACAGAACCCAGATCAGCGGACCGGCGGAGAAGGCAAATCCTGTGATGAACAGCAGCAGAACCGCGACCGACAGATAATGCATCATCGTGCTCGATTCCTGTCCCAGTGAGAGCAGGATAGCGAGTGCGCCCATGCCGACCGCCATGATGGCGAAACCGGCGATCAACATGGGGCGGCGTCCCCAGCGGTCGACAAAGCTGATGGCGATGAACGTGGCCAGCATATTCACGAGGCCGACAATGGCGGTGCCCCACATCTGTCCGTCCTGACCGAAACCGGCCACTTCGAAAATGCGCGGCGCGTAATACATCACGACATTGATGCCGGTCAGCTGCTGAACGATCTGAAGTCCGATCCCCAGCATAACGGAGCGGCGGAAGTTCGGATTTTCGAGGAAGAGCGAGAAGCCGCGCTGCTTCTGCTGCAGGCCCTGCGAGATATCGTTGATCTCGCTCGCAGCTTCTTTCTGCGAGGGGCGAAGGGTCGAAAGGGTTTCGAGTGCCTCGCGGTCACGTCCGCGCAGCATCAGCCAGCGCGGGCTCTCAGGCAGAAAGAGCGAGCCGGCAAGGAATACGGCACCGGGGATCGCGACAATTCCGAGCATCCAGCGCCATGAGCCCGAATAGGAAAAAAGGGCGTCGGATATGAAGGCCAGAAGAATGCCGATCGTGATCATCAGCTGATAGACCGAAATCAGACCACCCCGCCGCTGGTCGTCCGCCACTTCCGAAATATAGAGGGGGGCCACGAAGCTGGCGATGCCGATGGCCAGCCCAAGAATCGCCCGGGCGATGATAAGGACCGCGACCGAGTGGGCAAGAACGCAACAAAGCGCGCCGACAACAAAAAGGGCTGCGCTGAAGACAAGGGCCTTCTTTCGTCCCAGACTATAGGACAGACGGCCAGCTGCGAGCGCGCCCAGAGCCGCGCCGAGCATCATGGACGAGACGATCCACTCCTGCGCGGTATCGCTGGCGTGGAACTCCTTGGCGATGAACCCCAGCGCACCGGAAATAACGCCGATATCCAGACCGAACATCAGTCCGGCAACAGCTGCAAGAATGGCAGCAAGCATCATTTTCCCGACCAGAGGCATTTTGGTTTCTGCTGGTGTGGGAGAGGAAACGTTACTCATATGAAGAGACCTTAGTCGAGAAAACCTGGCGCAGGGCCTGCCGAGGGATCATCGGTATCACGCGAGAAATCCCAAAGTGCGTGTGATCTTTAAGCGTTTGTCACGTTAATTCAAACCAAATTCGTTGTGATCCATATATTGGGTCAACGCCAAGCGTAGGGAGACGACCTGTCGGTCCGTCGTGTGGCGTTTCGGGACAAAATAGCAGGTTAATTTATCGTGAAATTATGCAAGTAACAGGGTCTGATAATAATATAATTATGATATTACAAATAGTAAAACTTCTATAGAAGTATCTCATATATGAATAATCGATAAATATTCAGCGTTGATTAAATAAAATAATTACTATTTATGATTAAGTATTATAGCTTCTCCATTATATCATTCTCAATCTAGTCGAGACTTATGGGATTTATTGGTGCATCCATTTCGCAAGCAATAACGCTTGCGTCTGTAAATGGATTGTCACCATGTCTATTCGCAATTTAGTATCCAATACTTTTTCGATCATGATGATCGCTGGCTCGATCGCAACGGTTACCGGTACAGCTTTCGCTTCTTCGCAGGCGACGTCGGTAACTATCCCTTCCGATCAGACGTCGATTGCCCTTGCCGGTCCTCGTCCCCCGCCGGGCCAGTCCTGGGATCCCTGCGCGATGGATGGCGATTGTGTCGTGAAGAATGTGGATAGCATCGCCCTTGCCGGTCCTCGTCCCCCGCCGGGCCAGTCCTGGGATCCCTGCGCGATGGATGGCGACTGTGTCGTGAAGAATGTGGATAGCATCGCTCTTGCCGGTCCTCGTCCCCCGCCGGGCCAGTCCTGGGATCCCTGTGCAATGGATGGCGATTGTGTCGTAAACAGAGCCCAGCATGTTGCTCTCGCCCCCTTCTCGCCCTCTTTCGGCTGATCGGGTTATCGACGGCCCGACCACGTAAATGGGTCGGGCAATCGTTCTGCTATTGCGTATTTTTAACGACCATGCCCTTGGGGTATTCTAGAATAGCTGAAGGCAATAGTGCCACGGTCCTGAGGGCAAGATTCTGAAGAGAGATGACGTCATTTCAGGTTTGCCAGGGAAGAAGCACTTTCTTCTGCTGTGTTGCCTCAACCATGTTCGGGCATTTCTCGACCTGCGCCCTGTACTCGCTATAGTGATCGTTACCCTTGCGCTTTGTCACAGCGCATCAGCGCGTGATCTGGACCTGCCGATGCGAACATTTTCGCAACGTGACGGCATCGATAGCTCCTACATATTCGGCATGGCTCAGGACAGGCAGGGTTATCTCTACGTCCTCACCCAACGATCTCTCTATTTCTTTTCCGGACAGAACTTCCACGAGGTCTCCCTCCCTTCCGTACCTGGGCAGACCGGTCATGTGAACATGATTCGTTTTCTACCGGATGGCCGTATTCTGGCACTGCGTCATGGTGCCTTGCTTCTGTCTTCGGAGGCGCCCAGTGCGAGACGATCGCCCATCTCTCTCTCCTTCCACATGCTCGTCACTGCGGGAATTGGCAGAATTGCGAAAGTCTATCTCGACGGATCGACGGTTATCGTTACGGATGAAGCAGGTATTCATTCATGCATGATCGTCGATGAGCTGAGGCTCGTCTGTCATCGCGACAGTCGGGTGGGCGGTCGGGCGATGCGTCTGTTCCAGATGGGCGACCGTGTTTATTTCCACAGGCGCTACGAGACCGTGCTGCGCGATATCGAAGGAAGGGCAGCGCTTCGCCTGTCCCATATCGTCTCTATTCCCGAACCTCCGGCAGGGAATATCGACCGGCAGTTTTTCGCGATTGAAAACCGGTTTCTTATCGCTCCTGTCATCAGGGGCGGTTGGGCGGGGCTGCTGCTGGAGCGGGAATACGATCAGTCGTCGCTTGAGACATATCCCACGTTTGTGGTGGCAACCTCGGATGCAGCGGCATTTTTCGATGGCAGCCACCTGCGCTCATTCAACGGTCACTACTGGAGCTATCCTAACCATGCTCTAGGACGCGAGCAGGATATGTATTTCGCCTTTGTCGATCGCAACAGGCAGTTCTGGACCGTGCAGGACGCAGTCGAACTCGACAAGCTGGTCGGGTGGGGTGTGTGGGAAAACATCGAACCCCAGAGCATCCGCTCGGTCTGGTCTGTTCTGCCCCGTGAAGGAGAGGGGGTGGGACCGGACAGGGAGCTGCTTTTCACGGATCAGGGGCTCTTCCCTCTCGATAAAAACGAGATCGGCGAGCGCCTGAAAGACGGTAATTTCTTTTTCGGCATCAGAGATCGTCATTCAGGCTACTGGGCCCCTGTGGATGACCGTTTCCTGCTGCATTGCGTCGATCATGACGGGAAATTCTTCTGTGACCGGAAACTGACAGTCGGACGCGTGATGGATATCGCCGAGGCAGTGCAGATGGACCGGTTGTGGATTGCTTCCGACTACGGTCTTTTCCAGTACGATCCGGCTTCTTCGGACCCGCCATCGACGGTCGAGGACGATCGCGGCAATCTTTTGACCAGCCCGGCCACAACGATCGCTTTGCGTGATGACGGAACGCCATGGGCAATTCTCGGCGATGCCCTGTATCGGCGCGAAAAAGACGGGCACTGGAAGAAAACACTCGATCACTGGCCGAATGGGGGGAAATTCTCTCCAGCCGCGATGGTTTTCTCATCGCATGACGATCTCTGGGTCGGCGGTGTCCGCGCGCCCGTTGGGCTTGTTCATGTCAGGCTCAAAGACGCGGAAATCGACCGTGTCATGCCTGTCGGCCCGGCGCTGACAGGCTCTCAGATCATTTTCAGCCTTCTTTACGATCGCAATCATCATCTCTGGGTCGGTACTGAAAACGGTCTGGCTGTGTTTGACGGTCATGAGTGGATACGCCTGACCAAAGACGACGGTCTGGTTTCTGCGAACATCAACCAGAAGGGCTTGGTGCAGGACCCGGACGGGTCGATCTGGATCACGACGACCAGAGGTGTTGCCCATCTTGTCCACCCTGAACACTTCTTCGAAAAGCCGGACCTCAATCCTGTTTTTATTCGGGTCAAGCTTGGCGATGCATTGTTACCTGAGCGCGCAGTTCCCTTCACGCGCGATCCGTTGACGGTTACGCTGGGCACGCTCAATACCGACCTGGCGCCATCGACCTATTTCAGATACCGCCTTGAGGGGGTGGATCAGGACTGGGTAAAAACGACGACCGGTGAGATACGCTACAACTTCGTTCCGCCCGGCCACACAAAGCTTGTCGTTCAGGCAATCAACGACAACCGGAACATCATATCGAAGCCTATCGTGCTTGAAATTCGTATGCGTAGACCTTGGTGGATGGCATGGCCGCTCATCGTATTCTACGTCGTTGCAGTGGTCATGCTGCCTTACATCTTCAACCGGATGCGCTTCAGCTATCTGCTCAAAAGACAAAAGCGCCTCGAAAGTCTCGTTCTGGAGCGCACTGAGGAGATGCGTGCCGCGCAGAACGCTCTTGAGCAGCAGGCACGCCAGGACGGTCTGACCCGTCTGATGAACCGGCGCACGGTGGAAGCAAGCGTGCTGCGCCTTCTCGATAAAATGCTCCAGCCCGGATTCGAGGGCCAGCATCGTGCGCTCACCATCGCCTTGTTCGACGTCGATTATTTCAAATCGATCAACGACACGTTCGGCCATACGATCGGCGATGAGATACTCGCCGAAATCGGCAGCCGCCTCCTGCGGGACAAGACCCAGGACGAGTTGATCGGTCGTTATGGCGGCGAGGAGTTCCTGATCGTCGTGCAGGGCGATTTTGCACAGGCCTGCATACGTATCGATTTACTGCTTTCCGCTCTCACGACCGTGCCGTTCGAGACCAAGGTCGGTGCTCTGACCGTAGGATGCAGTGCCGGTATCGCCCAGACCCTGACGGGTACGATTCCAACCCGTGAAATCTGGATCGAGGCGCTGGAGCGGGCCGATCAGGCGCTATACCGTGCCAAGCTCGAAGGGCGCGGACGTATCGTGATCAGTGAACAAGGCCGAGGCGATGAGGGCTATCGAGACTGAACGCCGGGATCGTCACCTCGAAACGCTCGCCGGTGGCTGGAACGATCATATGATACGTGCCACGCATGAAGCCGCACGGCGTGGGTAGGGCCACGCCTGAGGTATATTCATAGACTTCCTGCGCAACGAGGATCGGCTGCTCGCCGATCACGCCCTCACCGTGGATATGATCCGTCTTGCCGCGACCGTCGGTGACTTCCCAGAACCGGCTGAGAAGCTGCACGGTTTCGCTGCCACCATTCTCGATCCTGATATGATAGGCCCATGCAAAATGATGGTCTTCTGGCTGGGACTGGTCCTCAAGCCAGAAGGTGCGTACCGACACCGTGATGTCGCGCGTCACGGCTTCGTAGCGTGGCGCGGCTTCCATGGCTTCGAAAAGTCCGGATTCCGGGTCGGCGACAAGACGGGGAGGGGCGGGCTTTTGCGTCATGCCCGCCTTGTAGGCCGATGGTGGACCCTAAAGCAATCAGGCTTTGAGGGCGTCGAGGGCCCGGCCAAGATCTGTGATAAGATCTTTTGCGTCTTCGAGCCCGACCGACAGGCGAATGGCGCCATCGGTGATGCCCAGTCTGGCCCGTTCTGCTGCATCGACCTTGGAATGGGTGGTCGTCGCCGGGTGGGTGGCCAGAGACCGTGCATCGCCGAGATTGTTGGAGATGGCGATCAGTTTGAATGCATTCAGAAAACGGAATGCGCCCTCACGCCCGCCCGCCACTTCGAATGCGACCAGAGAGCCACCATTGCTCATCTGCTTCTCCACCAGAGCCCGCTGCGGGTGCGATGCAAGGCCAGGGTAGGACACACGAAGAATGCCTGGCTTGTTTTCGAGGAATTCCGCCACAGCTCTGGCATTGGCTGCCATGGCATTGACGCGCAGAGGAAGCGTTTCGAGTCCCTTGAGCAGAACCCATGCATTGAACGGTGAGAGAGCATTGCCCGTATTGCGGGTAAAGGGCTGAAGCACTTCCTCTATCCACTGTTTGCGCCCGAGCACTGCTCCACCGAGTACACGACCCTGACCGTCGATATGCTTGGTGCAGGAATACAGCACCACATCGGCGCCGAGCGCGAGAGGCTTCTGTCCCACGGGCGAGGCAAACACGTTATCGACCATCAGAAGCGCACCGGCCTTGTGGGCCAGATCGGCAATGCGTTCGATATCGAGTACGTCGAGCATCGGGTTGGACGGGCTCTCGATGAGCACTGCCCCGGTGGGCTGCGAAAGGGCCGCTTCCCAGCCTGCCCAGTCATCGCCATCGACCAGAACGGTCTCGATGCCGTAGCGGGGCAAAAGGGTGGTGACGATCCAGTAGCATGAGCCGAACAGCGCACGCGAGGCCACAACCCGGTCGCCCTGTTTGAGGTGCGAAAGCAGGGCAGAGGACACAGCGCCCATGCCGCTGGCTGTGACGATGCAGGCCTCGGCCCCCTCGAGAAGGGCGAGACGGGCCTGCAGGGCATCAGTCGTCGGATTACCGAAGCGGGAATACTGGTAATGGTTGACGTCGCCGGTAAAGGTCGCAGCGGCCTGCTCGGCGTTATCGTAAACGAATCCGGAAGTCAGAAAGATGGCTTCGCTGGTTTCACCATGTTCGGTGCGGCTGACATCCTGGTGGAGCAGGCGGGTCGAAGGACCAAGATCGTTATCGGTCATGGGGGAGACACTCCAAAATGCACCGAAGGAAAAGGTGCGATTCTGGCCGTGGAAAACCTGGGTGAGAAAACTCATCCCGGGCCTCTTTAGCGCTGTTGTTTAGCCTCGCCGCAATCCGGCCTTCCAAATCGCGAGGGTGTTACCCCGGGCGGGGCAGTCACGAGCAGGACTATGCGCAAAGCCTGACCCGGTCGTCAACTGCGTGAGGGGCGATTGCATCGCCCTGCGGACTGGGATAAGGAGACGCTCATGCGGGTGTAGTTCAATGGTAGAACGGCAGCTTCCCAAGCTGCATACGAGGGTTCGATTCCCTTCACCCGCTCCAGCCGCATCTCGGATCCGTTGTCTAACCGCGAAGAAGTTTCTTCTTAGGGGTGTCTTCGGCCTTGCTCTTGCCGGGTTTCGGCGCCGGGGAGGCAGGCACACCGTCCTGATAGCTCGTCCCGTTCCAGCTCCAGCGATCGCTCTTGTCGATCATCAGATCGTGCATGCCGTTATGCACGCTCGGCAGCACCGATATGGCGCCGCTTACCGAGTCGAGTACCAGCTTCCAGCCGCCCTTGTGTCGCAGATAAACCGATGTCGAGCATCCGGCAGATCCGCAGAGACGGGCTGACTGCAACTGCACGAAAAGTGCCATATCGCTCCTGTCGGAGGAGAGTGGCGCAGAGGCGACGAGCACGACGGGCTGGTCGTTGTGTTTTGCAGCATCGGCCAAATCGGCGGCGCTAAGCTGGCGGGCCTCCTGATCCAGATTGGTTCCGGGCAAGGCACTCAGAATTACGGGTTTGGCTGAGGCAGACGATGCCCGATGCGTACGGGCTGTGGCTGGAGAGGCAACAAGCCCCATGATGGCAGCACAGGTCAGTATCCGGGTAAAACGCATCGCCTTGTCTTTCATTGCCTCTGCCTCAATGCAGCATGGATCTCGGTCGGCAGCTTTTACGCGTGTCGGAGTGTAACGACCAGTACATCGCGATAGGCAGGGCGTGCCGGGTCGATCGGTTCCACCGGCGTAACCCCGTGATAAACCTTGTGATCATCGACAAGGGCAGTATCGAGCGGCGCCTTGAGCGTGAAGGAGCCGATTTCACGGCGATGGTCGTCATGAATGGTCGTGACGCCCGAGGCGACGTTCTCGCGATTGACCATCAGGACGAACACCCAGTCCACCCCGTCGCGATGCATGCCTTCCGGCGTGGGGCGCCCCTTGTTGCCAGCCTGAGCCTCGATACGGAACTGATGCACCTCGGCATGCCAGCTATCGGGCTGGGTCGAGGCGGGTGTCATACGCAACGCGACGAGATGCGCGGCATTGAGAATGGAGAGCATGACGGGGTGTGTGGCGATGGCATCCTCTATAGGACCGAACCAGCGTTCTATTCCGCCATTGAGCAGATTGTAGTCACGGCTCTGATAATGCGGCTGATGACGCTTGCGGTCGATGCGCCCACCGGTAAGCGCGTAGGTGGCATAGCGTCTTTTGCGATAACGCCCGCCATCGGCCATGTAGCGGTCAAGCCCGAGCCGGTTCCAGCTCTCGGCAAAATGCTCCCAGTCCTCGAAGCCGAAGGATTCCAGGAACGCGCGCATTCCCGCCCCCGGTTCGAATGCAAACCCATCGGCCTGCAAGGTCGCCACGAGCGTATCGAGGCGCTCGGCTTCGGAAGGAGGGAGTGAGAGAGACCGCTGTAGAGGCATGACGCGCGCTTACCGTTGATCGGATGTTATTGGTCCAGTCGTGGCCGGGTCGGGCTCAGATGGGCTTTCAGAAAAGCAGCTGTCCCGCGTGCAAGACCCATGACACCAATCTGATGCTGACGGAAGATCAGATCATGCAGCCATCTTGGGGCCAGACCGCGCAGGAAGCCACCGCCGAAGCTTGTCGAGGTGCCGACCATGCCCCATCCGTTATAGTCCCCCAGCGAGACAACCGCACCACGATCGCGGTAAACAAATGTCGAGGGCTCGCGTCCCTGCGCAATGACCGGTATGGCGCGACCGAGATAGATGCCCTGCTGACGGGCAACCTGCGCGGTGGCAGGAAGCGGCTCATCGTTGATGCGGGCGCAATCGCCAAGGGCAAAAATCGAGGTGTCGCTGGTCGACTGCATATGGTGATTGACCACGATCTGACCGCCGCGTGCAATTTCCAGACCTTCGAACAGTTCGGTAGCCGCACTGGCGCGCACGCCTGCCGCCCAGACGCGCAACTCTGCCGGTATGACGCGCCCGTCCTTGAGGTGGAAGCCCTGTTCGTCGACCGATGTCACCATGGCTTCGGTAAGAACGCTTACGCCCAGAGCTTCGAGCTGTTTGCGCGCGTCATTCGAAACCCGCTCGGGGAAGGCAGGCAGAATACGCTTGCCGGTTTCGATCAGGGAAAGGCGCAGCACATTGCGCCGCGCCTCCTTGCCATAGCCGGGGGCCATGTCGATTGCGCTGCAAAGTTCTGCGGCCAGCTGCGTGCCTGTGGCACCGCCACCGACAATGCCGACCTCGAGTGTGCGGTTGTTGGCGACCGCGTCGCGGAAGGCCGCGCGGAATTTTTCATGGAACGAGCTGGCATCGGGCAGGGAATCGATGAAGGTGCAGTTCTGCATGACGCCTTCGATCCCGAAATCGTTCGAGCGTGAACCGAGCGCGACCACAAGCATGTCGTAAGGCACGATTTCATCGTTCGCGAGGCGGATTTCATGCTTCTCACGATCGACGCTGCTCAGCGAACTCTGGATGAACCGGAACCCGAAGCGGCGGCTCGCCTCGACAAAGGTGGTACAGTCGCGCGACTCCTCACCGGTGCCTGCTGCGAACTCATGCAGCATGGGTTTCCAGTAATGCACGGCGCCTTTGTCGATCAGCGTAGTCTCGATATCGCGATGACGGCTGCGACCGAGAGTCATCGCTGTTTCCATCCCGGCGACACCGCCACCGATGATGACTACGCGCAATCCATTTGCCATGCCTGTTCCTCCGCAGCGTCGCGGGGGCTCTCGCCCGGCCATTCCTACAACGCTGATATAATTACCTTTGTCGTGAGTCGCTTCGACTCGTGACCCACAATGTGGGTGCAATCAACGCATCCGTCCAGACGCAGGATGCCCTATCGCGATCAAAAAAGGACAAGAGCAGTGCTAAATCAGGATACAGCACAATGCAAGGATCGATCGGCTGGGATAAAGGGTGTTTTGAATGGGAGCGGCGAGACGAATGAAGGGGGGCGGAGCAGGCGCCTAAAAGAAAAAACCGGCGACCCTTGCGGATAACCGGCTTGGAAAGCGGCCAGACTGACAGAGCGTCTGTCTGGCGCGGGCAGCCTCTGATCTTCAGCTTCTGTAGGAGCCGTTGATGTCGATATAGCCATGGGTCAGATCGCAGCTCCAGATCTGGGCATGGCCATTGGCAAGGCCGAGATCGATCTGGATCTCGATTTCCTGACCCTTCATGTGCGCCACGACAGGACTCTCGTCATAACCTTCGACAACCGTTCCCTGGCGGGCGATCCATGTGCCGCCTATGGCAACGGAGAGTGTATCGCGATTGGCTGGTTCGCCGCTCTTGCCAACGGCCATGACCACGCGGCCCCAGTTTGCGTCTTCACCGGCGATGGCGGTTTTGACCAGCGGCGAATTGCCAACCGCAAGCGCAATCTTCTTGGCCGACTCATCCGAAACCGCACCGTTGACGCGCACGGTGAACATTTTCGTAGCGCCTTCGCCATCACGCACGACCATGAGTGCAAGTTCAAGCAGCAGGGAGTCGAAGGCTTCACGGAAGGCGGTCAGCGCCGTATCGGTGGCCGAGGTGATTTCCGCATTGCCGGCCTGTCCGGTTGCGAAAACCAGCACCATGTCCGAAGTCGATGTATCGGAATCGACTGTAATCGCATTGAAGCTGCGTTCGGTGCCATCACTCAGAAGCGACTGCAGCACATCCTGCGAAATTGCAGCATCGGTAACGACAAAGCCGAGCATGGTTGCCATATCGGGAGCGATCATGCCGCTCCCTTTTGCAATGCCCTGAATTGTCACCGTTTTGCCGACAAGCTCGACCTGGCGTGTGGCCGCCTTGGGAAACGTGTCGGTCGTCATGATGGCGCGGGCGGCATCTTCCCAGCCTTCTGGCGTAAGGGCCTCGTAAAGGGCGGGCATCGCATCGCTGATCTTCTCTGCATTCAGCGGCTCGCCGATCACGCCCGTCGAAGCAAGGAAGACCTCGGTTGCAGGGCAGTGCACCACGCGTGCGGCCGCTGCTGCGGAGATCTGGGTGGCAAGCACGCCTGCACGCCCGGTGAAGACATTGGCATTGCCCGAATTGACGACAAGAGCCCGTGCCTTGCCCTGTGCCAGCGCAGCGCGGCTCCAGTCGATGGGCGCACCGGGGCATTTGCTGCGTGTGAATACGCCAGCAGCCGTTGTACCGGGTACGAATTCCATCATCATGAGGTCGGTGCGATCCTTGTAGCGGATCTGCGCGGCGACAGCGCCCAGCCGGACACCGGCTACCGGCGCAAGGCGCGGCAGGGGCTGGGCAAGCGGGGAGAGGGGGAGGGCTTTTGCCATGGTCTGTCTCCGAACGTGGAACGTCGGAAGGAGGATGCACGGCTTGGAGCTCAGGTCCAGCCCTTCGCCCCGTGAAGGGGCGAAAAGACCGGAATTCTGAGTAAAAAGTGAGCGTTAGACGCTCACTCCAGTCAGGTTTTTACTTCTTTGCCGGGGTGGCTGGCGCATCGGCGATCGGCTTGCCCTGAGCATCGTAACGCACGATCTTGACCTTCTTCTGCGCGTCGTCGACGATCTTGCGCACATTGTCGCGGATCAGCTGCTGACGGATTTCGTCATGCACCTGATCGAGCGGCGGCACGGGCGCCTCACGCGAGGCCAGAACCTGAATGACGTGCCAGCCATACTGGGTCTTGACCGGTGTCTGGCTGATCGTGCCGGGCTTCATGGCGAAAGCGGCCTTGGAGAATTCCGGCAGCATATCGTCTTTCTTGAACCAGCCCAGATCGCCACCGCTTGCGCCCGACCCCTTGTCGGTCGACAGCTTCTTGGCGAGATCCTCGAACTTCGCGCCCTTGTCGAGCTGCTTGATGATGTCCTTGGCGGTCGCTTCGTCGGCTACAAGAATATGGCGGGCATGGATTTCCTGCTCACCCTTCTTGGAGGCGTAATTCGCCTGATAGGTCTGCTTGATGGCGTCTTCCGTCACCATCGGAGCGACCTTTTCCTGCAGATACGCATTCTGCAGCGCGTTATCCGCTGCTTCCTGCATCTGCGCCTTCACTTCAGGCTTCTTGTCGAGGCCTTCCTTGAGGGCGTCGATCTGGATGGCCTTCTGGCTGACGATCTGGTTCAGCAGGATATTGACCAGCGTGTTCGGCGGCAGCTGACGGGCCTGCGGCGGCAGGCTGGCGGCCGCGTGCTTGACGTCATCCAGATAGATCTTCTGGCCATTGACCGAAGCGATCAGCGGGTTGGCATCGGCCGGGGCTGCAGCCGGAGCCGCATTTGCCGGAGCGGCAGGGGCTGGGGCAGCAAAGGCCGGAGCCACCAGAGTCGTGCCGGAAATGAGAGCGGCGCAGAAAAGAGCCGGGCGGGTAAGCCGCATGGATAAACAACCTCGAAAAACTCGTGGAACTTTAGCCAGCATGGCGCAGGCTTGGCTTATCGGCAAGGCCGGTTACGGCTGTATTGCCGGTTTTGCGTGTCGTCTTCATGAAGAATTCGTGCATTGTCGTCCGTTCGGCACTGCCGAACGCCATGCTGCTCGGTTGACCGAGGCAAGGGCGCGCCTTATCTCATTTCCCGCGTGGACGATCCCGATCCTGCTTCGGCGGATGTTTCGCGTCACCGCCCAGCCCGCTTCCCGGCGCATCATGCGACGGGGCAGTGGATATGGGCGGGTCGGGAAGATCCGCCCTCCAGTTCGCGGTCCTGTTTGTTCACGGACCAGTTCGCCAGAAGGACAGTCATGTTCGCTCGTATCGCCCGCGCCGTGTTCGGCACCGCCAATGATCGCTCGCTCAAGGGCTATCAGAAGCGCTTGCCTGAAATCAATGCGCTCGAGCCTTCCATAAAGGCTCTGGACGACAATGCACTGCGCGCAAAGACCGAGGAGTTCAAAGGCCGTATTGCCGGGGGTGAAAGCCTCGACAAGATCATGCCTGAAGCCTTCGCTGTCTGCCGCGAGGCGTCGCGACGCGTTCTGGGCATGCGTCATTTCGATGTGCAGCTTGTGGGCGGCATGGTGCTGCATTCCGGCCGTATTGCCGAAATGCGCACAGGTGAAGGCAAGACTCTCGTCGCCACACTCGCCGTCTATCTGAGCGCGCTGGCGGGCAAGGGCGTGCATGTGGTCACGGTGAACGATTATCTGGCCAAGCGCGACGCCGAGGAAATGAGCAAGCTCTACAGCTTTCTCGGCCTGACGACCGGTGTGATCATTCCAAACCTGTCCGATGACGAGCGTCGTGCGGCTTATGGTGCGGATATCACCTATGGCACGAATAACGAATTCGGCTTCGACTACCTGCGCGACAACATGAAATACACGCTGGAAGAAATGGTCCAGCGTCCTTTCTACCATGCGATCGTCGACGAAGTGGACTCGATCCTGATCGACGAAGCCCGGACACCGCTCATTATTTCCGGCCCCGCCGATGACAGTTCGGAACTGTATCGCGGTGTGGACGATGTGGTCGTCCAGCTCGTCAAGCATCCTGAAGCCTTCGAGAAAGACGAGAAGCTGCGCTCGGTCATCCTGACCGAACAGGGCTCCGATCTGGTCGAGGAAATGCTGCGTGAAGCCGGGGTGCTTCATGAAGGCGGCCTGTACGACGTGCACAACATCGCCGTCATGCATCATGTGCAGCAATCCCTGCGTGCGCACACGCTTTTTGCCCGTGACGTCGAATATATCGTGCGTGGCGGCAAGGTGATCATCATCGATGAGTTCACGGGTCGCATGATGGACGGCCGTCGCTACTCCGATGGTCTGCATCAGGCACTCGAAGCCAAGGAGCATGTCGAGATCCAGCCCGAAAACCAGACGCTGGCCTCGATCACCTTCCAGAATTATTTCCGCCTCTATCCGAAGCTTTCCGGCATGACCGGCACGGCCATGACCGAGGCCGACGAGTTTGCCGAGATATACAAGCTCGATGTGGTCGAGATTCCCACCAATCTCCCCGTCGCGCGCAAGGATACGGATGACGAGGTCTACATCACGGCCCGTGAGAAATTCGAGGCCGTCGCGAACCTGATCCAGGAGGTCTCCAAATCGGGGCAGCCGGTTCTGGTGGGAACGACCTCCATCGAGAAGAGCGAGCATCTGTCCAATCTGCTCAGCTCCAAGAAAATCCCGCATTCGGTTCTGAATGCGCGCTTCCATGAAATGGAATCGCAGATCGTGGCACAGGCCGGTGCACCGGGCGCCATCACCATCGCCACCAACATGGCCGGTCGTGGTACCGACATCAAACTCGGTGGCAATCTGGACATGCTCATTCGCCAGAGCCTCGAAAAGATCGAGGACGAGGCGGCACATGAGGCCGAAATCCTGCGCCTGCGTGAGGAAATCTCGGCCAATCATGGCAAGGTCAAGGAGCTTGGCGGCCTGTATGTGATCGGTACCGAGCGCCATGAGAGCCGTCGTATCGACAACCAGCTGCGCGGCCGTTCGGGCCGACAGGGCGATCCGGGTGCGTCCCGCTTCTTCCTGTCGCTGGAAGACGACCTGATGCGCATCTATGGCGGCGAACGCATGGGGGCCTTCTGGACCAAGCTGGGCATGAAGGAAGGCGAGGCCATCGTTCATCCCTGGCTGAACAAGGCGCTCGAGCGCGCCCAGAAGAAGGTCGAGGCGCGCAATTTCGACATGCGTAAGAACGTCCTCAAATACGATGACGTGATGAACGACCAGCGCAAGGAAGTGTACGCACAGCGCCGCGACTACATGGCGATGGAAGACGTGTCCGGCATTCTTCAGGAACTTCGCGAGCAGAGCATCGAAGAGATGGTTCATGCCCGCATCCCTGAAAAATCATTCGCCGAGCAGTGGGAGAGCGAGGCGCTCGAGACCGATCTGCATTCCCTGCTGAACCTGAACCTGCCGATACGGGACTGGGCGAAGGAAGACGGCATGGATGCCGATCTGATCATCCAGCGTGTGGAAGAAGCTGCCGCACAGGCTCAGGCAGCGCGCTCGGCCAATATCGGCCCGACCATCATGCGTCATATCGAAAAGCAGGTGCTGCTCACGTCGTTCGATGGCGTGTGGAAAGAGCATCTCCATGCGCTCGACCAGCTGCGTCAGGGCATCGGTCTGCGTGCCTACGGTCAGCGCGATCCGCTGAACGAGTACAAGCACGAGGCATTCCAGCTCTTTACCGCCATGCTCGACGACATGCGCATCCGTGCCACATCGACCATGTCGCGCATCGAGGTCGTGCAGCAGGCCGACCCGTTCCCCGGTTTCGACGGACATGCGGGATTTGAGGGGCAGCAGACGATTGCCCCCAATGACGAGGGGTTCTCTGCTGCAGGTCTGGAGCCGAGACAGGTGGGGATGCAGCCGGGTGGTGCCTTCCAGGCGCAATCACCCTCAGGGGCGATGGCATCCGAGCTGCAGGGGTTCTCGCCGGAAACGCCGCGCAATGCACCCTGCCCATGCGGATCGGGCAAGAAGTTCAAGCATTGTCACGGCCGCCTGGCCTGAAGAAAAACGAACAATTTCGGAAAAACGAACAGTCTTTCGGTTTAGGAGGCTCTGATGGCCGGTCATTCGCAATTCAAGAACATCATGCATCGCAAAGGTGCGCAGGACGCCAAGCGGGCCAAGCAGTTTGCGAAGATCCTGCGTGAAATCACCGTTGCAGCGCGTTCCGGCCTGCCCGATCCCGCCTCGAACCCGCGCCTTCGTGCAGCCATGATTGCTGCGCGTGAAGCCAATATGCCCAAGGACAATGTCGAGCGCGCCATCAAGAAGGCAAGCGGTGCAGGCGGTGGCGAGGATTACGTGGAAGTGCGCTACGAGGGCTATGGTCCCGCAGGTGTCGCCGTGATCGTGGAAGGGCTGACCGATAACCGCAACCGCACGGCAAGCGAAGTGCGCGCGGCGTTCTCGAAGCATGGCGGTTCGATGGGCGAGAGCAATTCGGTCTCGTTCATGTTCCAGCGTCTGGGTGTGGTCACCTATCCGGTTGCAGCGGCCTCTGAGGAAGACATGCTCGAAGCAGCTATCGAGGCAGGTGCGGATAACGCCGAGATGACCGAAGAAGGTCATGAAATTACCTGCGCGATGGAAAATCTTTTTGCAGTGCGCGATGCGCTCGAAGCCCGCTTTGGCGAGCCGAGCTCTGCCAAGCTGGACTGGCGCCCCGAGAACACAGTGACGCTGGACGAGGAAAAGGCACGCTCCGTGCTCAAGCTCATCGACGTGCTGGAAGACAATGATGATATCCAGGCGGTCTATGCGAATTTCGATATTCCCGACGACGTCGCCCAGGCTCTCGCTGCTTGATCCGTCTTCTCGGTATCGATCCTGGCCTGCGTTTCATGGGCTGGGGACTGATCGACGTTGAAGGCAACAGGATTCAGCATGTTGCCTCCGGGGTCATCGCCACTGATGGGGCGGAATCCGTGCCTCTGCGTTTGTGCGAACTCCACGGCGCCCTGCAGAAACTGATACGTGAGTACGGCCCGGCTGAGGCTGCGGTTGAAGAGACCTATGTCAACCGGAACGGCTCTTCAACGCTCAAGCTGGGCTATGCGCGCGGTGTGGCTCTGCTTACCCCTGCTTATGAGGGCCTGCCGGTTGCGGAATACGGTGCCATGATGGTCAAGAAATCCGTCGTCGGTACTGGCTCCGCCACGAAGGAGCAGGTCACGATGATGGTCAAGCGTCTGCTGCCGGGCGCGGTCATTCACAAGGCTGATGCGTCCGATGCGCTGGCGGTGGCAATCTGCCACGCCCATCATCGCGAAACGGCAAGACAGGTCTCTTCCGGCAGGCGTATGGCCTGAAACGGCAGTTAGTACCGGCAAGTATCACCGACGAGTATCATGAGAGCGCATCTGCGCGTGAGGGACTGGGCATGATCGGACTTCTGACGGGGATTGTGGTCAGTACGGATGCGGATCGCTGCATTCTCGATGTAAACGGGGTGGGCTATCTCGTATCGGCATCGAGCCGGACGCTCGCCAATCTCCCGGCCGCACCGGAAAAGACGCGTCTGCTGATCGAAACGGTCGTGCGTGAGGATGCAATCCAGCTTTTCGGCTTTCTGACCTCGGACGAGCAGGAATGGTTTCGTCTGCTGACGACGGTTCAGGGCGTTGGTGCCAAGGTTGCGCTCGCTATCCTGTCCGTGGCGACGCCCGGCGATCTGTTATTGTCCATCAGTGCAGGCGACAAGGCGGCGCTGACGAGGGCCGCAGGGGTCGGTGCCCGTCTGGCTGAGCGTATCGTGACGGAACTCAAGAGCAAGGTGGGCAAAATGCCCGCAGGTGGTGCAACGCCAGCCGGTCGCAGTGTTTCGAGCCATGCGGCGGCCTCGGTCGAGAACGATGCCTTGCAGGCGCTCGCGGGCCTTGGTTTTCGACGGGCCGAGGCATGGCCTGTGCTCAGCCGTATTCTTGTCGAACACGAGGGCGCAACGCTGGACAAGGTCATCCGTCTGGCGCTGAAAGATCTGGCGCGATGACCCACCTCTCGACGTACCCGGCTATTCGCCTTTTTGCTGGTTACGCAGCTTCAGGTCTGGGGAATCTGAATCCCGAAGCGCAGGATCCGGGACGGTCGAACGCGGTATATTTCGGGACATATTTACTGTCCGCACACGGACTGCCGGTGCAGGAAAAAGCGGGATACGACAATGAGTGACACGGATAGAGGCCCACTCGATCCCGGGCGCAGGATGGAGGACAGCGATCACGGGCTGCGCCCTCAGACGCTGGATGACTTTACCGGTCAGCGCACAAGCCGGGAAAATCTCTCGGTGTTCATCCAGGCGGCGCGTAGCCGTGGCGAGGCGCTCGATCACGTGCTGCTGCACGGACCGCCGGGGCTGGGCAAGACGACGCTTGCCCAGATCGTGGCCCGTGAGCTGGGTGTCGGGTTCCGTGCGACGTCCGGGCCGGTCATTCAGCGTGCGGGTGATCTTGCTGCCATTCTGACCAATCTTCAGCCCAATGACGTGCTGTTCATCGACGAAATCCATCGGTTGCAACCGGCAATCGAGGAAGTTCTCTATCCTGCGATGGAGGATTTCCAGCTCGATCTGATCATCGGCGAGGGGCCGGCAGCACGCTCGGTCCGGATCGACCTCGCACCTTTCACGCTGGTTGCTGCAACGACACGGGCCGGATTGCTGGCCACGCCCCTGCGCGACCGCTTCGGTATCCCGCTGCGCCTGGTGTTCTACACCCCGGAAGAGCTCCGCCTGATCGTTTCACGCGGCGCCGCCAAGCTCGGAATGAACCTGACCGAGGAAGGCGCCGAGGAGATTGCCAAACGCTCGCGCGGGACACCGCGTATTGCCGGTCGTCTTCTGCGCCGCGTGCGCGATTTCGCGGCCGTAGGTGCTCCGCATGATCGCGCCATCACGCGCGTGATGGCCGATGCGGCACTCAATCGTCTCGAAGTCGATTCGGTTGGGCTCGATGCGATGGACAGACGTTACCTCACACGTATTGCCGAGCATCATCACGGTGGTCCTGTCGGTGTCGAGACCCTCGCGGCCGCTCTGGCCGAAGCGCGCGATACGCTCGAGGACGTCATCGAGCCCTATCTGATCCAGGAGGGGTTGGTCCTGCGTACGTCCCGAGGCCGTATGCTGGGTGAGCGCGGGTGGGCCCATCTGGGCCTGACGGCACCGGCCTCGGCGAGTGCTGCACAGTTCGATTTGCTGAAAGAAAGCGATGAAAGCCCATAAGATCGGTTTTCGTATCTATTACGAGGATACGGATGCAGGCGGGATCGTGTACCACGCCCGCTACCTTGCTCTGGCGGAACGTGCTCGCACGGAAGCGCTCCGTATGGCCGGCACGCCGGTTTCGGTCCTGCAGGAAGAGTCCGGTCTGGTCTTTGTCGTAACGAAACTGTCGATAGAGTATCATCGTCCCTTGCGCCTGGATGACTGGGCCGAGATCACAACAACGATTGATTCTGCGGGGCCTGCACGTTGCCAGTTGCGTCAGATCGTGTCGTGTGGCGACATGCATGCCGCCACGCTGATCGTCGAGCTGGCATGTATCATGCAGAGTTCCGGGCGGCCTGCCCGAATTCCGCCGCGATGGCGTGCCTCTCTGGAAGCATTATCGAGCCCGGCCTGAGGACAGGCGGCATGTGATGATGCGTGACGATTCGGGATAGGCGCGCATGAGACATGCACTGTATAGGCGTGACGCAGAACGAAGCCTCAGGAGGTTTTTTTGGATCGAGCGGTAAATGCGGCTGACCTTGGGGCCGCCGCTTCTGGTTTGTCACCGTTGGACTTGTTCCTGCATGCATCCTTTGTGGTGCAGCTGGTCATGGTTGGGCTGATCTTGTGCAGCGCCTTCGTCTGGGCCGTGATCATCGAGAAGATCATCCTGATCCGTCGCGTCAATCGCGAGGCAACGGAGTTCGAGGATCGTTTCTGGTCCGGTGGCAGCCTTGAAGATCTGTACGACACCGATGGGGCCAAGCCGCTTCATCCCATGGCTGCCGTTTTCGGTGCAGCGATGGGCGAATGGCGCCGCTCTGCACGGATTACAGGCATCGACCTTGCCCGTGGCGGTGTGCGCGATCGTGTGGATCGCGCGATCAATATCACGATCATGCGTGAGATGGATCGTCTTGGCCGTCGCGTAGTGGCTCTTGCCACGATCGGGCCTGTCGCGCCTTTCGTCGGGCTGTTCGGCACCGTATGGGGCATCATGCATGCTTTCGGGTCGATTGCAGCCATGCACAACACCAACCTTTCGGTGGTCGCCCCGGGTATTTCCGAGGCTCTTTTCGCCACGGCAATCGGTCTTGTGACGGCAATACCGGCCTATGTGGCCTATAACGTCACCAGCTCCGCCCTCGACCACTTTGCCGATCGCATGGAATCCTTCGGCACCGAATTCGCCGCGATCCTGTCGCGCCAGTCGGAAGAGCGGAGCTAAGCGCCATGGGCATGTCTGCAGGGGGCGGCCCCGCGCGCGGCCGCAGGCGACGCCCGGCGTCGGAAATCAACGTTACGCCTCTGGTGGACGTCATGCTGGTGCTGCTCATCATTTTCATGGTGACAGCCCCCATGATGACGAGCGGCGTGAACGTCGATCTCCCCAAGACCGATGCCAGCCCGCTCAATGCCGATACGAAACCCATCACGGTTTCGATCAAGGCCGATGGCGGCATCTATCTGGGGGATGATCCGGTTTCGGCCGATCAGCTCGTGGCCCAGCTTCAGCAGGCTGCGCAGAACGACAAGGAGCATCGCATTTTCGTCCGCGCCGATGCCCATATCAATTACGGACAGGTGATGGACATCATGGGGAAAATTACCTCAGGTGGCTTCACGCACGTGGCGCTGCTCGCCCAGCAGCCCGCCGCGGGCCAGTAACCAGAGGAGAAGCAGCCTTGCTGCGTCCCCGTCGGTCCGATGTCCGGCGCTTCCGCTACGCGCTGGGAGCGTCGG
Source organism: Asaia lannensis NBRC 102526 (assembly GCF_024054035.1). Lineage (GTDB taxonomy): Bacteria > Pseudomonadota > Alphaproteobacteria > Acetobacterales > Acetobacteraceae > Asaia > Asaia lannensis. Next base: position 349,439 of record NZ_JAMXQU010000002.1, on the reverse strand, counting down.
TTGCAGCGCATGCGCTGTTCATCGGCTTCCTTCTCGTGCGCTTGCCCATGAGCAAGCCGCCCGAGCCCCCCGAACCCCCGCCGATCGAAATGGCGTTCGAGGATTCCGGTCCTCCTGCCACGCCGCACAAGGCGGACACGCCAGCGCCCAAACCGGCACCGGCGCCTGCGCCCACACCGACGGATGCACCGCCGGCACCGACGCCGCCTACGCCTCAGCCTGTGGAAGAGCCGCCGCCGCCTGCACCGCCGCCGCCGCCCATTCCGCCCCCGGCAGAGAGCAAGACCCCACCGCTGCCCGACGTGAAGACGCCGGAGAAGATGGTCGACGACTCGGCTGAGCCTATCAAGGCCTCACCGCCCAAACCGTCTCCGCCATCCGCGTCGAAACAGGTTGCGCCGCCTTCGCCGCAGACGCAGCCAGTGGACAAGCTGCCTGAAACGCCGACGTTCTCGCACATCACGCAACCCAATGCGGCGAAGAAGACGCAGGCGGACTCGCATTCCCTGCTCGCGACGCTCGATGCCATGCGCGCGGACCAGAAGCAGACGCATCCACCCAAGGCGCGTGCCAACCCGCAGCAGGGTGGTGCACCGAACGGGGGAGGGGCGCCGAATGGCGACATCACCAATGCGCTCAGCTCTGCCCAGCAGAAGGCGATCGGTGGTTCGGTGCGCCGCTGTTATTCGGAGGATACCGAAGCGCGTAATTATGCCTCATTTAGCGCGCATCTGATCGTAACGATCGATGCGACCGGAGAGGCCAGGATGGCGCGTTTTGCCCCCGATACCCAGGCGAAGGCAGCAGCCGACCCGTCTTATCGGGCGTTGGCCGAGCGTGCGCGCGATGCCGTGCTGAGCCCGACATGCTCGAAACTCCCCATCCCCTCAAGCCTTCTGGGCAAGACACACGAACTCAAATTCGTGTTCAGACCCTGAGGTTTTCCAGATCATGACCTTTTCAGAGCGCAAGAGACTCGAATTCATGTCACGCGATACGTCCCGTTTCGATAGGCCCCTGCTGACCGACGATCAGGCGCAGAGCCTTTCCTCCCTGTTTTCACGACGCACGGTTCTCGGGGCGTCCATAGCCGCTGGCGGTCTGCTGGCAACGCCGATCGGTGCCTTCGCGCAGAGCGCCGCCGCGAGTGCGCCGGGCGAAGCCGAAATCACGGTCGATCAGGCGCGCACGGCGCCGATTCCCATCGCCATTCCCTCTTTCGGTCCCGGACTGGGCGAACAGATCACAAGCGTGGTGTCCGCCGATCTCGACAGCACCGGTCTGTTCACGATCCTGCCGGGCCCCTCGGGCTCGCCCGACTTTGCAGCCCTCAAGGCGCAGGGCGCACGCGCTGTCGTGACCGGAAGCGCGGCAGGCTCCAGCAGCACCCGTGTGGAAATGCGTCTGTGGAATGTACTGACCGGCGAACAGATCCAGGGAACGGCCTACACGGCCTCTGCCGGGAACTGGCGTCGTATCGCCCATACGATTGCCGATGTGATCTATGAGCGCATGCTGGGCGAGAAGGGCTATTTCGATACGCGTATCGCCTATATCGCCCGTACCGGCCCTCGCCATCATCAGATCACCCGTCTGGCCGTCATGGATCAGGATGGCGCCAACAGCCACATGCTGACCTCGGGGCAGTGGCTGACGCTTACGCCGCGCTTCAATCCGGTGCGCGACCAGATTGCGTTCATGTCCTATGCCAATAACCGGCCGCGTGTTTACACCTTCGATTTGGGATCGGGCAGCCAGCGTATGCTTGGTGAGTTCGAAGGCATCTCCTTCGCGCCGCGTTTCTCGCCCAATGGCAGCCAGGTCGTTCTCTCGGCCACGCGCGGGGGCGGGTCCGACATCTTCGTGGTCGATCTCGGTTCGGGCGCCAAGCACCAGATCACCAATTCCGGCGCGATCGATACCAGCCCGTGCTTCAGCCCGGATGGCAGCCAGATCGTGTTCAACTCCGATCGTGGTGGATCGCCGCAGCTCTACATCATGAGTGCTTCCGGTGGCGGTGCGCGCCGCATTTCCTACGGTCACGGCACCTATGGTTCCCCCGTATGGTCGCCGCGTGGCGATGTGATCGCGTTCACGCGTATCGCCAACGGGCGTTTCTCGCTGGGCGTGATGGGACCCGACGGAACGGGCGAGCGAATCCTGACAGAGGGCTTCACGGTCGAAAGTCCCACTTTCTGCCCGAACGGGCGTGTCATCGCTTTCTGTCGTCAGTCGGCGGCAGGGGCGGGGGGCGCCGGATTCTCTAGCGGAATCGGGACGATCGATATCACGGGCTTCCACGAACGACCCATTCGCACCGCTACCGGCGCATCCGACCCGGCATGGTCGCCGTCACAGGGCTAAAACGCCTCTGACCTGTGTCTCTGCTGCCCGTTTTTGTGGCGGCAGAGACACTAAATCTGTCTTTCTCATGAAATCCACGCGACTTGGATCACGATGGTACTCATCCCGCTTGACCGTTCTTCTCGGGAATGAGTATGGCCGATCTTGGTCGTCGGGATCGCTAAGGCCCAATGGTTATGGTAACCAGCAAGCAAAACGGGAACTCCGACCTTCGTAATTAGTTGTCGTCACGCTTCCTGGTCCCGGATGGGGACTATATTCAGGGTTGGCAAAAATGAATTTCAAGCTTCTCGGTGCGCTTGGCCTTGCAGTCGTTCTGGCTGCATGCTCGGATGAATCTAACAAGGGTGCATCGACCGGTGCAGGCGCAACGGCTCAGGAAACCGGCGCTGCGCCCGGTAGCGAAGCCGATCTGGTCGCCAATGTCGGCGATCGCGTCTTCTTCGACCTGAACCGCAACACGCTCTCCAGCGATGCGCAGGCAACCCTCGACAAGCAGGCTGCATGGCTTGCCCGCTACCCGCAGGTCAGCGTCGAAATCGCCGGTAACTGCGATGACCGCGGCACGGAAGAGTACAACATTGCTCTCGGCCAGCGTCGTGCCAATGCCGCGCGCGACTATCTGGTTGCCAAGGGCGTTGCTCCTTCGCGCATCACGACGATTTCCTATGGTAAGGATCGTCCGACGGCCGATGGTGACGACGAGCAGGCATGGGCCCAGAACCGTAACGCGATCACCTCGGTCAAGTAATCGGTTCGTCTGAACCGGGACAAGCTGCGCGTGCGGTGTAAATCGCTGGATGCGTGGTCCCGGTATCGGGCTCTCTGTAAATCCATAAGGCCTGGCTTCATGGAAAGGTCTTGTGGCAATACGGTTTCTCAAAACCGGTCGGCGCTTATGCGTCGGCCGGTTTTGTTTTATGCTATTCCTGTTTTGCGCGGCCCGATGCCACGCCCCCACATTCTGTCTGAAGGATGCGCCATGCGCGGTGCCCGAGTTTCCCGCTTCTTCATCCTCTCTTCTGTCGCGATCCTGACGGGGTTCGGGGCTTCATCGGCTCGGGCCCAGGTCACGAGCCGTGAGGGAATCGCTCTGCAGAACCAGATCCAGCAGCTGAGCCAGCAACTGCAGCAGGTGCAGAACAATGCGGCTTCGGCGCCTTCATCCGTCGCTTCCGGTCCCGCTGTCAGCGCCGGAAACAGCGATCTGGTCTCGCAGCTTCTTCAGCGCGTCTCGACGCTCGAAAACGAGAATCGCGAGATGCGTGGCGAGCTCGACCAGCTGAGCAATCAGGTCCAGACACAGAATGCGACACTGACCAAGCAGATTGGCGACATGCAGTTCGCTGCGCAGAATGGCGGTGGGGGTGCAGCGCCGTCTTCCGGTGGCAATGAGACGGCGACACCCGCGGCCGCGTCTCCGGCAACGCCAGTCGAGAAGCCCGTAACGGCGCTCGAACTGCTCAAAAGCGGTCAGGCGGCTCTTAAGGGGCGTGATTACGCGACGGCGCAGGGCAATGCCGAACAGGCCTTGAAGCTGGCAAAGACCGCCAATGGCAAGCTTGAGTCGCAGTTCCTGCTGGCTCAGTCGCTTGCCGGGCAAAAGCAGTATCAGGCCTCTGCGGTCGCCTATTATGACGCGTATAATCGCTCGCCCAAATCGCCGCGTGCGCAGGAGGCCCTGCTTGGTGTCTCGGCCTCAATGCTCGCTTTGGGAGACAAGAATTCCGCGTGTCAGGCTCTTCAGAAACTCGACTCCGAATTCCCGACTCCGACGCCGCGTGTGAAAGCCGCTGTGACCAGCTTCAAGGGGCGGGCAAACTGCCACTGAGCGGACATCAGCCGATTGGAGAGGACGAATTTGCCGCTTTGATGCGGAAGCTCGGTCCTTTCCCTGCGGATGAGCCCCGTTTTCCGATAGCGATTGCGGTATCAGGGGGCGCAGACAGTCTTGGGCTCGCTTTCCTGTTGCGCCGCTGGCGCCGCGCCGTCATTGCTTTTGTGGTCGATCACGGTCTGCGTGAGGCCTCTGCGAGCGAAGCGGGGCAGACGGCCGAACGTCTTGCGACACTCGATATTCCAGCCAGAATCCTTACACTGAGCGGTCTCAGCAAGACCAGGCGGTTACAGGAGAACGCCCGTCAGGCGCGCTACGAGGTTCTATCTAGAGCCTGCGCCGAACATGGTGCGCTCGATCTGGCCCTTGGTCATCATGCGCGCGATCAGGCGGAGACGTTTTACCTGAGACGGGCGCATGGCAGTACGCCCCATGGACTCGCCGCCATGGCACTCGCTCGAGAAACGCCGTCAGTGCGTTATATCCGGCCGTTGCTCTCCACCGATCCGGCCCGTCTGAGGGCAACGCTGACGGCTCATGGCCTCGAATGGATCGAGGATCCGAGCAATCAGAATATGGCATTCGAGCGCGTGCGGATCAGAAATGCTCTGGGCTCCGGCCTCTCCCTCTATGAGGCTCTGGTGCAGGTTCGCTCCCATGGGCAGGCACGCCTTGCACAGAGTGCCAGACGCGCCCGGGACTTATCGCAGCTGTGTATCGATCCGCTCGGTTTCGTTGTCATGCCTGCGCTTCCGGATGACCCCGTGCTTCTGGGGCAGCTCTGGCAGATGGTCTCGGGTCAGGGCTATGCCCCGGCTCCTGCCGCTCTGAAAGCGCTGATCGCAAAACCTGGGCCGTGTACATTGGCTGGGGGAATGCTGTTTGCTGCTGGTCGGCTGCGCGGTCAGCGGGAAGGGGGCTGGTGTCTCGCCCGCGAAGCCGGCGCGATCCGCGCACGTTGTGCCGCACACTCCGGGACCATCTGGGACGGGCGTTTTCGTATTGCCGACGCCCCTCGGGATGGAGAACTGGAGATTGCCTGTCTGGGCGCAGAATCGAAAAGATTTCGCCATCATGCCCTGCCTTCCCGTATTCTCGCAGGACTGCCCGGTGTGTGGCGCGGCGCGCAACTGATTGCCGTGCCCCCGCTGAATGAGACGATTGCGCAGGAGCATGAGCCTGTCACGCTGCAATTTTCGCCCCGGCAGACGCTCACCGACCGGTCTTTATGGGTGTAAACGGCTGTGAGCCTGAAAACTTGATCGCCGGGGGGTGGGAACGTCCCCCCGAATGCTTATGTTAGAACGATCAATGAAGCGGCTGCCGGTCTATGGCAGGCAGCCGGGCCTGTCGTCTCTCCGTCGCCTGGCCCCAGATCTGGTATTTGGAAACAATAGAGACCGTGATGAACAATTTTGGCCGTAACCTGGCACTCTGGGTGATCATCATCGTTCTGGCGTTGCTGCTCTTCCTGGCGTTCCAGCCAACGGGAGGTCAGCACGCGGCACAGCAACTCGCCTATTCCGACTTCGTCACCGATGTCGATGGCGGCAAGGTTCGTTCCGTTGTCGTGCAGAACCAGAACATCACTGGCACCCTCAAGGATGGCACCTCCTTCGAAACCTATGCGCCGGTCGATCCGGGCCTCGTGCCCAGAATGACAGGCAAGGGCATCGAAGTTGTTGCAAAGCCCCTCGATGCAGATGGCAGCCCCATTCTGCGTGCCGTGACGAGCTGGCTGCCGATGGTCTTCCTTCTCGGTATTGGCATTCTGTTCTTCCGTCAGATGCAGTCCGGCAGCGGAAGAGCCATGGGATTCGGCAAGTCGCGCGCCCGCCTGCTGACCGAAAAGCAGGGACGCGTCACGTTTGACGATGTCGCAGGCATCGACGAGGCGAAGTCGGAACTTGAAGAAATCGTCGAGTTCCTGAAGGATCCCCAGAAGTTCACGCGCCTTGGGGGCAAGATTCCCAAGGGTGCGTTGCTCGTGGGGCCTCCCGGCACGGGTAAGACGCTTCTGGCGCGCGCCATCGCAGGCGAGGCCAATGTGCCTTTCTTCACGATCTCCGGTTCGGATTTTGTGGAAATGTTTGTCGGTGTCGGTGCCTCCCGTGTGCGCGACATGTTCGAACAGGGCAAGAAATCGGCACCCTGCATCATATTCATCGACGAAATCGATGCTGTGGGCCGTCATCGCGGTGCCGGTCTCGGCGGCGGTAACGATGAGCGCGAGCAGACTCTCAACCAGATGCTGGTCGAGATGGATGGCTTTGAGAGCAATGAGGGTGTGATCCTGATTGCGGCGACCAACCGTCCCGATGTGCTGGATCCTGCCTTGTTGCGTCCGGGACGTTTCGATCGTCAGGTCGTGGTGCCTAACCCCGACGTGGCCGGTCGTGAGAAGATCCTGCGTGTGCATATGCGCAAGGTCCCTCTGGCCTCCGATGTCGATCCCAAGGTTATCGCACGGGGTACGCCAGGCTTCTCGGGTGCCGATCTGGCCAACCTTGTGAACGAGGCGGCTCTCCTTGCGGCCCGTCTGGGCAAGCGTACGGTGGCCATGCTCGAGTTCGAAAATGCCAAGGACAAGGTGCTGATGGGCGCTGAAAGGCGGTCGCTGGTGATGAGCGATAGTGAGAAGCGCAACACGGCTTATCACGAAGGCGGACATGCGATCTGCGCAATCCTGACCCCGGGCTGCGATCCTGTTCACAAGGCGACGATTATCCCGCGTGGCCGTGCTCTGGGTATGGTGATGAGTCTCCCCGAGAGCGACCGCTACTCAAAGAGCAAGGCGCAGTGCAAGGCCGATCTCGTTCTGGCCATGGGCGGGCGTGTGGCTGAGGAGCTGGTCTTCGGTGCGGATAATGTCTGCACGGGTGCTTCGGGCGATATCAAGATGGCGACCAATCTTGCCCGGCGCATGGTGACCGAATGGGGCATGAGCGAGAAGCTTGGCATGATCGCCTATGGCGATAACGGTCAGGAAGTCTTCCTCGGACATTCCGTCACCCAGAACAAGAATGTCTCTGAGCAGACGGCGCGTGAGATCGATCGCGAGGTCAAGGAGCTGGTTGACGAGGCCTATGGTCGCGCCCATCGCCTGCTTCTCGAACATATTGATGATCTGCATCGTCTGGCCAAGGCGTTGCTGGAATTCGAGACGCTGAGTGGCGATGAGGTTGGCAAGGTCATTCGTGGCGAGCCTGTCGAGCGTGTTGTGGTCGATGACGCGGCACCCGAGAACCGTCGTGCCTCGGTCCCGACCGTCAAGCCGGAACCGTCTGCCGGAACGGAAGCGCTGGATCCTTCGCCTCAGGCGGGATGAGCGCGAAGCGGATCACGTAAAGAAAAGAGGGGGCGCAAGCCCCCTTTTTTCGTATGGCGTGCTGTGCTTGAAGAACAGGGATGTCCTGATCGAGGACAAACGACAGGAAGGGCAATCATGAGCAAAGACCGGAACGCAGGCCGCAAGCTGTTCGGCACTGACGGCATAAGAGGCAAAGCCAACAGCTTTCCCATGACGGTCGATGTTGCTCTTCGCCTCGGTCAGGCTGCCGGGCTCTATTTCCGCCGCGGTGCCCATCGACACAGTGTGGTGCTGGGAAAGGATACGCGCCTCTCCGGCTATATGATCGAGAGTGCGCTCGTCTCCGGCTTTCTGTCTGCCGGGATGGATGTCATTCTGGTCGGCCCGTTGCCGACGCCCGCCATCGCGATGTTGACCCGTTCACTGCGCGCCGATCTTGGCGTGATGATTTCTGCCTCGCACAACCCTTTCGGCGATAACGGGATCAAGCTCTTCGGCCCGGACGGATTCAAGCTCTCGGATGAGGATGAGGCAGAGATCGAAGCCCTGATGACAGAGGATCTCAATGCGCGTATGGCTCCTCCCGAATCAGTGGGGCGGGCGTCGCGTCTCAATGACGCTGCGGGACGCTATATCGAGGCGGCCAAAGCTTCCTTCCCAAAGAAGTCACGGCTCGATGGCCTCCGCATCGTGCTCGATTGCGCCAATGGCGCGGCCTATCGCGTCGCCCCCACGGCGTTGTGGGAACTGGGCGCAGAAGTGATCAAGATCGGCTGCGAGCCGAATGGGGTCAACATCAATGCAGAGTGCGGGTCGACCCATCCCGAAGCCCTGCAGAAAGCCGTGCTCGCCAACAAGGCCCATCTCGGTATCGCGCTCGATGGCGATGCAGACCGTGTCATCATTGTCGATGAGAAAGGCCAGATCGTCGACGGCGATCAGATCCTCGGCCTGATCGTCCTGTTCCTGCAGAAAAACGATCGGCTGGGCGGCAACGATGCCGTGGCGACCATCATGTCCAATCTCGGGCTGGAAAAAGCCCTGGCTACGCGGGGGATCACGCTTCATCGCACAGCTGTCGGTGACCGGTATGTCGTCGAGAAAATGCGGGAGCAGGGTATTCGTCTCGGTGGTGAGCAGTCCGGGCATATGATCCTGTCGGATTTTGCCACGACCGGAGACGGGCTTATCGCCGCGTTGCAGATCCTCGCTGTTCTTGTCGAAGAGGGGCGTCCTGCAAGCGAGATACTGAGAATTTTCGAGCCCTATCCGCAGCTTCTGCGCAATGTACGCTATGCCGGGGGCGATCCTCTGGCGACAGAGACCCTTGCCGCCGCACGACGTGAAGCCGAAGAAATGCTGGGCAATCGTGGTCGGCTTGTCTTGCGCGAGAGCGGAACCGAACCCCTGATACGTGTCATGGCGGAGGCGGAGGATCCTGTTCTGGTCGAGCGTGTCGTCAGCCTCATCTGCGAGGCCGTTCAGAAAGCGGTGGCGGGATAATGAAAGGGCGTGTCCTGATTGTCGCCGGGAGCGATTCCGGTGGTGGGGCAGGCATTCAGGCGGATATCAAGGCTGTAACGGCCCTGGGTGGGTTTGCCATGACTGCCATCACGGCGGTGACCGCGCAGAACAGCTGCGGCGTGCAAGCTGTTGCGTTCATGACGCCCGGTATGGTTGCTGACCAGATGCGCGCGGTACTGGACGATTTTGGGGCCGATGTGGTCAAGCTAGGTATGCTTGGAAATGCCGAAATCATGGAGGCCGTAGATCACACGCTTGCACGTTATCCCGGTCAGCGTTGTGTGATCGATCCCGTCATGGTGGCAACCAGCGGGGCCAGGCTGATGACAGATGACGGCCAGCAGGCTTTCGAGCGGCTTTACGCGCGCTGCTTCATGCTGACGCCGAATCTGCCGGAACTGGAAGTTCTCACCGGTGAGACCATTCGTTCGGAATTCGATCTCAGTCGTGCGGGAAGGACGCTTCGCGCCGCCCGTGGGATTGACTGGCTTCTGGCGAAGGGGGGCCATCTGCATGGGCCCGATGTTGTCGATACGCTGATCGGACGGGACAGCGAGACGCGCTATAGCGACCGCAAGATCGATACACTGCACACTCACGGAACCGGCTGCACACTCGCGAGTGCAATCGCGGTTTCGCTGGCACAGGGAATGGAAGTCGCGCCCGCCGTACAGCGCGCACGCTCCTATGTAAGGCAGGCCATTCTACAGGCTCCCCGTTATGGGACCGGACAAGCCCGTCCCATGAACCATCTGCCGATCCTAGAGTGAGGGCTGCAATGCCCCCAGATTGTGTTGTCGGCCCTGCTCGGCAGTTGCGCTGAGGGGGAGGGGCGACTTGCTGTCGTCTCGCAGAACATAACCACGCCCCCAGACGGTGCCGATCAGATGGCCGGCACCGAACTGCTGCAGCTTGCGGCGCAGCTTGCAGATGAAGACATCGATGATCTTCATTTCGGGCTCATCGATGCCACCATAGAGGTGGTTGAGAAATGCATCCTTGGTCAGGACGTTCCCGCGCCGCAGAACCAGCAGTTCGAGTATGGCGTATTCCTTTCCGGTAAGCTGAACCATGTTGCCATCGACGGAGGCGGATTTTGCGTTCAGGTCCAGCGAAAGAGGTCCCACCGTCATCACGGTAGTGCTGAAGCCCCGCGACCTGCGCAAGACGGCCTGAAGTCGAGCCAGTAGTTCATCCGTATCGAACGGTTTGGTAATGTAATCGTCAGCACCCGCATGGAATGCCTTGATTTTGGCTTGCGCCCGACTCATGCCGCTCAGAACAATAATGGGCGTTTGTATTTGAGTATTACGGGCTCGCCGAATGACTTCATACCCTTCGAGATCTTCGAGTGTGAGTTCCGTCAGGGCAAGATCGTAATCATAGTGGCGCAGCATATCGATTGCCTCATGCCCTGTATGAGCATGATCAACAGTAATACCGCCCTGTCTTAAGGTTTTGATTAGCGCGTGAGCCGTAGCTTGATCGCTTTCCGCAAGAAGGAGGCGCATCTCATCGATCTCCAGGGTTGATGATCATCTGTTACTACCTAAGGTTGCTGCCCGCAAGAAAAATACTTGCTTAACGACGAAAGATTTCCTCCAATAAGTAACGAGTCTTTAACGTATTAACCTTACAATTTCTTTGAAACAGCCATCTGGTTTCTGGCTACAGACAAGGTTACGTGCCATGTCTTGAGAAGATGTCGTCTGTTTTCTGTACACTAACGCCGAAAATATTTAACGTCGATTAACGTGCGATTGCATGGCCTTGTCTTTTGATGGAGAGCCTCATAGGCATAATGCGCGTACAGGTTGTATCGAACGCCCGGTATTCGCGAAAAACGGAACGATTTTCAGTTCGGAATTTCTGATGGCATCGATGCAGCCACGCATGAGACATAATGTTAATGATCCGTAGAGGATCGTTGATCGACATTAACAGAAGGCAATTATCATGCGCATCAGGCGAAGCAGCAGGCTGCAGAGGTGGCATGAAATGGTGGATCGTGCGCAGGCGCTTACCGCGGTTCTCAGGCGTGAGACTGGTGTGCGCCGGCAGCGCCGCTCTGCTGAGGCGGATATCGTCTCTGCAGAGCGCTCCATACTTGCTTCGAATGATGAGGACAGCGCCGTCGAAGGATTCGTCAACTGGCTCCCCGAGGCACGGGCTGCCATCGAGCGGGCACGTGTGGCAGAGCGGGAAGTCGCCATCGACGTCGCGGTTGCCTATCAGGCGTTCATTCAGGCCAAGGCAGCGGCCAAGGGGACGCGTGTCACGGCCGGGCGGCCCTCGGACGGCGAAGATCCGGGACAGGGTAAAGAGGCGCAGCAGGGGCCACGACCGCAAGGGTCGTCGCACGACGTATCGTCATGACAAGCCCGGAAGGGGATGGCTGTTGTCGGGGCTGAGGACGACGAGACCGGAAGCGGTCTGCGCCTGTCTGGTATTCAGGAGGCGCTATTGCCGGTCCAGGGACGTCTTCCAATAATGACGCACGCGACGGGATAGGTGGTATCGCGTACGAATGAAAGATAGGTCTGCCCGTTATCCTCGAACAGATCGGTAGTAGCGCTGAGCGTGGCGCTTATCGTGCCCGCAGGACGTGATGCGAGTGTTTCTGCGGCATGACCGAGCAAGCGGTGTATAGCCCGTTCGACCGCGGGTAAGAAATCGCCCGGTGCTCCCTTCTGGTGCAGATAGCGGGCTTCCATGGCGTCCCAGTCGTCGCGCGTCATGAAGGCAGGAACGCCGTTTTCGGACGTGTCGCGTACGACCCGCAGCAATAAGCCTTTCTGGGCCAGAGCAATGATTTCCGCTTCCGGTAGCGTTGCGGGATCGAGGGCGAATTCCTTCATTGTCGGAGCGGCTTTCATGAGGTCTCGAAGCTGCCGCCCGTTTCCCGCGCCCGGAAACCTGGCTTCTCCGGTCTTTTGGCGCTCGGGCGGCAGATCAGATCAGTATCTGTGGTTGGCGGAAGAATCAGTTCTGTCCCGGTGGGGCGCCCATGGCTTGCATGAGCGCGGTCACCTGTTCCGGATGCGCGTGGAACTGAGCCACATTTGCAGGATTTGGAGCAGGAAGGCCTGTGGGCAGGGTCTGGCCATTGGTGGCGGCCAGCGTCATTCCGAAAGCGGTCATGCCCATAGTGAAGGTCTCAGGCGTGAAGCCGTGCGCGCTGAGAATTTGCGTCACGCCGGGAACGGAGGCGATCTGGGCGATCGTCGCCTGAAGGGAAAGCTGCGTCGAATCCGGGGGGCGTATGTTGGCAGCCTGCAGGGCCTTGAGCGTCTCGGCTGCACGCGGCATGAAATCCGCAGGCAGGGGGTAACGCAGCCCTGCAGCGATGTCCTGCATCATGGCAGGCGGGATATTGCGCTGCGGGGCGCCTTGCTGAGCCTGGTTGGCCGTCTGGGCCAGAGCGGGTGATACGAGGCCAGGGAGGGCTGCGCCCGCCAACAGGGCGATACCCGTGAGGGCCGTAAAAGTCAGTCGTGCCATCAGACCCATTCTCCCTTGCGCATCAGCGGCGTTCTTGTGCCGTCCTCATCGAGGCCGTCGAGATCGATCTGGTCCGAACCGATCATCCAGTCGATATGAATCATGCTTGTGTTGGCGCCGCGAGCGGCGAGCGCCTCAGGCGTTGCGCCTTCGGTGTCGAACAGACACTTCGTATAGGCCTGACCCAAAGCGATATGGCTCGATGCATTTTCATCGAACAGCGTGTTGCGGAACAGAATGCCCGTGTCGGAAATCGGCGAGGCATGCGGCACGAGAGCGACTTCGCCCAGACGCGCTGCCCCTTCATCCGTATCGAGGATACGACGCAGGGCGTCTTCTCCCTTGCCGGCATGGAATTCGGCGATACGACCGCCTTCGAAGGTGACGCGTATCTCATCGATCAGCGTGCCCTGATGGAACAGGGGCTTCGTGCTCGACACATAGCCGCTCACGCGATGGCTGTGCGGCGTGGTGAAGACTTCCTCGGTCGGTATGTTCGGGTTGCATTCGATGCCATTTGTCGTGCGCTCTGCCCCTCCGGCCCATGCATGTCCATCGGCGAGCCCTACGATGAGGTCCGTTCCGGGGCCGGTGAAGTGCAGCGCATGGAAACGACGTGCATTGAGCATGGCCGCTTTTGCATGCAGAGCCGCATTGTGCTGCGACCAGGCGAGGACGGGATCGGGCGCGTCCAGTCGGGATGATGCAAAAATCGCGTCCCACAGGCGGGACTGCGCCTCATCGGCGGGAAGATCCGGGAAGACCTGCTGCGCCCAGCTCGTTGTGGCATAGGCGACGATCGTCCAGTTGGTGTCGAAGCGGGTGATGATCTCCATCGCCTCACGATTGGCACGCGAGACGGCGCGGCTGGCGCGCGAGACGCGGGCAGGATCCTGCCCGTTGAGCAGTGTCGGGTTGCTTCCCGTCACGGCCAGTCGGGCCGCGCCTTCGCGATAGGCCCGGGCGATGCCATCGGCCATCCATTGGGCGCTCTTGTCCAGCGCGTCATCGGTTGCAAAGCGATAGCGGGCAAGTGTGGTTTCGTCGTCGCTGTATTGCGTCGTCACCAGGCTGGCACCGGCGCGATAGGCATGCTCCGTAATGCGGCGAACAAGCGGAACCGCCTCGAGCGGTGCGGAAACGACAAGTTCCTGACCTGGCTGCAGATTGAGCCCGATGCGAACGGCAACTTCGCCCAGTCTATCAAGACGGTCGGTAAAGGACAGGGTGGGATTGGACATTGCGTTTCCTCCGAAGGGGCGTCGAGGGACGAAATTCTGTAGCGTTATTCGCCGAATGTCTCGGCGTGATGCGCGCGGCGCGGCGCGCGACGAGGGCGCTCATTGCGCGGCATTCTGTCCTGCACTGCAGGCTTGTCGGTACGAGACGCCGTACGGATCTCGACTTCCAGCTCTCTGATACGACGCTGCACGCTTTCTTTCAGCGAGGGCGAGGTGTGGGGCTTCATGGCACCCAGCGTTTCCTTGAGGTCACGAAGCTGCTTTTGCTTTTCCGCCAGATTACGTTTGATCGGCTGGTTGTCGGAAAGCTGTCCTGTGTAGGAACGCATGGTCAGATCTCTTTATTCGAACACCGGGGCGCACCCGGGATAAGGATGTGTCAGGCGGACAGGCAGCGCGAAATGCGCTGCGGCAGCCCTGAATAATGATGGTATGAGACGATTGCGCCCTGTTTCAGGGCGATGTCAGTCCCATAGTGGTCAGTGCATCGATCAGCCGGTTCATTTCGTCATCCGTACCGATCGTGATGCGCAGCCAGTCGCGTATGCGCGGTGCACTGAGCTGACGCACGATGATGTGGCGTTCGCGAAGCCCGGCGAGCAGCGTTCCTGCGTCATGCGCAGGATGATGCACAAGAACAAAATTGGCACAGGACGGCAGAATGTCAAAGCCCAACCCGCTCATGGACTGGACGAAGCGTGCCCGTGTCGCCATGACCTGACGGGTGGTCTGTGTCAGCCATGCCTGATCGGCAATTGCTGCTGCCGCCCCCGCCTGAGCAATGCGGCTCAACGGATAGGAATTGAAGCTATCCTTGACCCGCACCAGCCCCTCGATCAGGTCCGGGTGACCGATGGCATAACCGACGCGTAGCCCCGCGAGGGCGCGGGATTTCGAAAGAGTCTGCACGACCAGCACGTTGTCGTGTGTTTCGGTCAGTGTAATGGCAGACTGGGCACCGAAATCGACATAGGCCTCGTCGATGATCACAGTCCGGTCAGGATGGCGTTGCGCAAGGCGCGACAGCGTATCGAGCGAAAGGGCATGGCCGGTGTTGGCGTTCGGATTGGCAATGGCAATGCCGCCGCAGGGCCGGTCATAGGCGTCGATATCGATCTCGAACCGGTCGTTGAGCGGAACTTCCTCATAAGGCTGCCCGAAAAGCCCGCAATAGACGGGATAGAAGCCATAGCTGACATCGGCAAACAGCATGGGCGCTTCGGGCGAAACCAGGGCACGAAAGGCATGGGCCAGCACTTCATCCGAGCCGTTGCCGACGAAAACGCGATCCGGTGTCGTGTTGTATGTGGTCGCGATGGTGTGGCGCAGATCGCGTGCCGTCGGGTCGGGATAGAGGCGCAGCGTATCGTCGCAGCTCTGCTTCATGACAGCGAGTGCCGAGGGGCTCGGGCCGTAAGGCAGCTCATTGGTGTTGAGCTTCAGGATATCCGTGTAATGCGGTTGCTCGCCCGGGATATAGGGGTGCAGATCGGCAACCAGCGGGTTCCAGAAGCGGCTCATCTCAGGCTCTCGGCATCGGTATCGAACAGATGGCTCTGGCCGTGTGAGTCGGCGATCTCGAACACCGAGAGTCCCTCGGCGTCGCGATGGCTGGGATCCGCACCCTTTGAAAGCAGGAAGCGCACCATATCCTGCCTGCCGAACATGACGGCGAACATAAGCGGCGTGCGTCCGAGATGGCTCGGGATATCGAGACTGGCGCCCGCACTGACAAGCAATTCGGCAACCGCAAGATGCCCCTTGAATGCAACGCCTGACAGGGCGGTCGCGCCCTTGGCGTCCTGCATATCCGGATTGGCACCGCGCTCCAGCAGCAATGCCGTCGCAGGAAGGACGCCATTATAGGCCGCCACGATCAGCGCGGTATAGCCGCGGCTGTCCTGTGCATCGACCGCCATGCCCGCATCGAGAAACTGCATCAGCATGTCCGTATCGCCGAGCCGGGCAGCATCGATGAAGAGCGCTGTAATCTGCTCTGGCGAGAAACTGCCTGCTGGCATCATGTCTGTCATGGAAGAGCCTGAAACTGTCATGGTTCACGGATGATAGCCGAGCGCTGCCCGATCCGGAAGGTGCAGTTCCGCGAGGTATCGGGCTGGCTCGGGCGAGACGACAGATTGGAGAGGGCGTTGTTGCTCATGGCTTTGTTTCTTCCGCTCCTGCCATCCGGGCAGGATGAAGCGTTCACCCAGGCATTGTTAAGAGAACCCCGGGCATCGTTCAGGGAATAACGAGACTCTCTCCGGGATGAGGGAGGGTAAACCAGTCGGATCCCCTTCCGATCGTGTTCAGGCAATTCGCTAGTCGCCCGCCCGGTTCCCAGTATCCTTCGTCGGTCAGCTGGAACGTACCGAAATGCATGGCAAGCGCCCGCTTTGCCTTCAGGATGATTGCGGCCTCGACGGCCTGTTCCGGTGTCATGTGCACATCCCGCATCAGGGAGACCGGCTCATATGCACCGATCGGCAGAAGGGCGAGATCGGGCGTCGCGAGGCGATGTTCCATGTCCGCCCAGTGGTGCCCATGCGCTGTATCGCCTGCAAAGAAAACGCGTCTTGCTCCGGTGTCGAGCATGAAACCGCCCCATAATGCGCGGTCCGTATCGAAAGGCGTGCGTGCCGATCCATGAAGGGCGGGCGTGACGGTCACAGTTATTGCGTCGAACTGAACCGTTTCCCACCAGTCTCTGGTCACGATGGCGGAGAAGGGAAGCCCGCGCAGATGACGTCTGTTACCGAGTGGCGCGAGACAGAGTGGTCGATCGCGCCGTGCGATCTGCCGCAGGGTCGGACGATCGAGATGGTCATAATGGCAATGTGACACCAGAACGAGGTCGACTTTGGGAATATCGCTGAGGTCGAACCCCGGTGCGATCACCCGTTTCGGACCGAAATGACGGAACGGGGAGCATCGTTCGGAAAGGATCGGGTCCGTCAGGATGACGAGGGGACGCTGGTCTTTACGGCCTATGCGCAGCACGAAACTCGAATGGTTAATGAAGCTCGCTGAAATTTGTCCGGGCTGGAGCGCGGGTAAAGGATCGGCTTTTCGCGCCGGAAAATCATTCGGCCAGCGCGGTCGCAGGCTTGTCTGCCAGGCAAGAATCGAGCTGAAGCCGGGATCGGTTGCGGGATCGCCTGAGCGAGGCTGTTCTGCCGGGGAGAGGCGATAAGCGGACGGGTTATGAAAGGTCCGACCATTCGAGTGGTCCGAAACTGGAAAACGTTGCACGGCAACCCCCGCAAATTTTCGTGTAGTCGAGCAGTCGTGATTGATTTGACCCTAGCACAATGTGGGCAATCGGCGTCTTATGCGCAACGCAATGTATTGCCTGGCCGGTGGGCTTCAGTCTGGTGTCAATGCTGTCGGGAATTTGAGGCAATATATGCGGTCCAGCGGAACATCGCCACGTGCAGGGCGTATGTTAGAGTGTTCACGAAACCACTTCCCCACGGTACGCCGTGTGAGATCGAGAGTGGTCGCTGACTCTGCATGGTCGCCGAACAAAAAGGATCCCCGACGGGGTTGTCTCGGGCAGGAAACCGGTCTTGAACATTGGTGTCTTTCCGGCTGATGGTTTTCCATCGCAGAGAGTTAATTCGGAGGTCGATTTTTGATGCGTTCTTGTAGCAACCCGTCCGCGTTCGGCGCGGAAACCGGTGGAGCGGCCGGCGCCAGTGTCTCAGACATCGCGCAGCTGAGCATCAACACCATCCGCACCCTGTCGATGGATGGTGTGGAAAAGGCCGATTCCGGCCATCCGGGAACAGCCATGGCGCTGGCTCCCGTCATGTACGCTCTTTGGCAGAACGATCTGAAATACGATCCGGCAGATCCGCTCTGGCCGGGCCGCGACCGCTTTGTGCTGTCCGTCGGTCACGCGTCGATGCTGCTGTATTCGACGATCTACCTTACGGGCATTCGCGACGTGGTGAAGGACAAGGTTCTCGACAGCCCATCGCTGACGCTTGAGGACCTCAAGCAGTTCCGCCAGATGAATTCCAAGACCCCTGGTCATCCGGAATTCCGTCACACTGCCGGCGTCGAGACCACAACCGGTCCGCTGGGTCAGGGCTGTGGCAACTCGGTCGGTATGGCAATGGCAGAGAAGTTTCTCGCTGCCCATTACAACCGTCCCGGCTTCGATCTGTTCGACTACCACACCTATGTGTTCTGTGGTGACGGTGACATGATGGAAGGCGTTTCGTCCGAAGCGGCTTCGATGGCAGGTCACCTGGGTCTGGGCAACCTGATCTGGATGTATGACTCCAACCAGATTTCGATCGAAGGCTCGACCGATCTCGCCTTTACCGAAAACGTGGCAGAGCGTTTCCGCGCCTATAAGTGGCATGTCGTGACCGTCGATGATGTGAACGATCTGGCCGCTGTCAGCAAGGCGCTCGAAGAAGCCCGTTCGGTCAAGGACCGTCCGAGCCTGATCGTCATGCACACGGTTATCGGCTACGGTGCGCCCAAGAAGGCCGGTACAGCCTCTGCACATGGTGAGCCGCTCGGTGAAGAGGAAATCGCGGGTGCAAAGAAGGCCTATCACTGGCCCTGGACCGATGCATTCCATGTGCCTGAAGGCGTTCTGGAACATTTCCAGGAAGGTATCGGCAAGCGCGGCGCCAAGGCTCGTGCGGAATGGCATGCGCTGTTCGACCGTTACACCAACGAATATCCGAAGGAAGCCGCAGAGCTGCGCGCGATCTTCGAGCGTCGTCTGCCGGAAGGCTGGGACAAGGATATTCCGAAGTGGGAGGCTGATCCCAAGGGTGTCGCTTCGCGTGCAAGCTCGGGCAAGCTGATCAACGCCGTTGCCAAGAACCTGCCGTGGATGATCGGTGGTTCCGCGGATCTGTCGCCTTCGACCAAGACCAATCTCACCTTCGAGGGTGCCGGTTCGTTCCAGCCGCCTCAGTGGGGTGGCACCTATGGCGGCCGCAACGTTCATTTCGGCATTCGCGAACACGCGATGGGCTCGATCTGCAACGGTATGGCGCTCGCCGGTCTGCGCGCTTACGGTTCGGGCTTCCTGATCTTCTCCGATTACATGAAGGCACCGATCCGTCTGTCGGCTCTCATGGAGCTGCCGGTCATCTACATCTTCACCCATGACTCCATCGGTGTCGGTGAAGATGGACCGACCCATCAGCCGATCGAACAGCTGGCCCAGCTGCGTGCCACGCCTGGCCTCATGACCATTCGTCCGGCCGATGCCAACGAAGTGTCTGAAGCCTGGCGCACGCTGATCCCGCAGACGCACAAGCCTGCCGTGCTGGTTCTCAGCCGTCAGAACCTGCCGACGCTGGATCGCACCAAGTATGCATGTGCTTCGGGCCTCGCCAAGGGCGCCTATGTCTTGGCAAGCTGTGAAGGCAAGCCGGATGTGATCCTGATGGCTTCGGGTTCGGAAGTGTCTCTGGTGGTCGACGCCTATGAGAAGCTGACGGCAGAAGGCATCAAGGCCCGTGTCGTGTCCTTCCCGTCCTTCGATCTGTTCGAAGAGCAGGACCAGGCCTACAAGGACAGCGTGCTTCCGCCGGACGTCAAGGGACGTGTGGCCGTGGAGCAGGCAGCCGCTTTCGGCTGGGATCGCTACACCGGTATCGGCGGTTCGATCATTGCGATGAACAGCTTCGGTGCCTCGGCCCCGCTGAAGAGCCTCCTCACCAAGTTCGGCTTTACGCCGGAGAAGGTGTACGACGCCGCACGCGAGCAGGCTGCTCGCAAATAAGACGACTACCGGGGCCTGACCGCTGCCTCGGCGGTCGGGTCTTTCGGGGCCATAGCGTGCTTTGGCCCCCTCTCAATGAGGTCAGGGTCGGAAGGCCGACCTGAGCTGAGACGGGTGTCCACAGGGAGCCCGTCAGGTGGACAGACAGGAGTACGTCATGGACGTCGAACAGAAGCAGGGTGCCGCCACGAGCGGGAACCCGCTGCGTGATCTTTCCAATTATGGCCAGTCACCCTGGCTGGACTTCATCCAGAGATCCTATACTGCCGACGGCAGCCTGAAGAAGCTGGTGGACGAAGACGGCCTGCGTGGCGTCACCTCCAACCCCGCCATCTTCGAGAAGGCGATGGGCTACGGCACGGATTATGACGCACAGATCAAGGATCTGCTCGCTCACGAAATCCTTTCGCCCGGCGAGCTTTACGAAAAGCTGGCCATCACGGACATCAAGGCGACCGCCAAGGTCATGCATCCGGTTTTCGTTCAGACCAAGGGTCTGGATGGCTATGTGAGCCTTGAAGTCTCGCCTTACCTCGCTTTCGATACCAAGGGCACGGCCGACGAGGCGCGCCGCCTCTGGGATGCCGTTGGCGAAGAAAACCTGATGATCAAGATTCCGGGCACGCCTGAAGGTGTTCCGGCATTCCAGGAAGTGACGTCCCAGGGCATCAGCGTCAACGTGACGCTGCTTTTCTCGCTCGAAGCGTACAAGAACGTTCTCGAAGCCTACATCAAGGGCCTTGAGATCCGCCACGCAGCGGGTGAGGACATCAGCAAGATCGCCAGCGTGGCGTCGTTCTTCGTCTCGCGTATCGACGGCAAGATCGATGGTGCCATCGACCGTCGCGTGAAGGAAGGCGACAAGGATGCCGAGGCCCTCAAGGCTCTGCGTGGCAAGGTTGCCATTGCAAATGCCAAGGTCGCCTATCAGCATTATCTCGAAGTCACGGCTTCCGAGCGCTGGAAGAAGCTGGCAGCCGCCGGCGCCAATCCGCAGCGTCTGCTCTGGGCCTCGACCGGCACCAAGGACAAGACGTTCTCCGACGTGTTGTACGTTGAAGAGCTGATCGGTGCAGACACGGTCAACACCATTCCGCCCGCAACCTTCGATGCCTTCCGCGATCACGGCAAGCTGCGTGCCAGCCTGACCGAGAATGTCGAGGATGCATACAAGGTGCTCGATCAGCAGGCCAAGCTCGGCCTCGATCTCGATGGCGTGACCAAGACTCTCGTAACAGAAGGCTGCGCTTCGTTCTGCGACGCTTTCGACCAGCTGCTTGGGGCGGTAGCAAACAAGCAGGCCACGTTTCTCGGGTCCAAACTGATCGAGCAGAAGGCCGACCTTCCGGCCGATCTGAAAGCGGCTGCCGACGCCGTTCTCGAAGACTGGCGCAGGACCGGCAAGGGTCGCAAGCTCTGGGCCAAGGACGCTTCCGTCTGGACGGGTGGCGACGAAGGCAAGTGGCTCAAATGGCTCGATATCGTCGATGACCGTCTGGCGCATGTGTCCGAGCTGGAAGCTTTCGCCAGCGAAGTGAAGGCCAAGGGATTCAGCGATGTGCTGCTGCTCGGTATGGGCGGTTCGAGCCTCGGTCCGGAAGTGATTGCCGAGACGTTTGGCCAGATCGCCGGTTTCCCCAAGCTGCACGTGCTCGACAGCACGGATCCGCAGCAGGTGAAAACCTTCGAGAACGCCGTTGATCTGAAGAACACGCTCTTCATCGTTTCGTCCAAGTCGGGCGGCACGCTGGAGCCGAATATCCTCAAGGCCTATTTCTTCGCTGCTGCCGAAAAGGCACTCGGTTCGGCGCCCGGCAAGCATTTCGTTGCCGTGACCGATCCCGGTTCGCATATGGAAGATGTGGCCAAGAAGGACGGGTTCTGGAAGATCTTCTACGGTGAGAAGCAGATTGGCGGGCGTTTCTCCGTTCTGTCCAATTTCGGTCTCGTGCCCGCGGCCGCAGCCGGTCTGAACGTTCGCGCATTCCTCGAATCCGCCCTGCGTTCGGTCAAGGAATCCTCTGCCAGCACGCCGCCGGCACAGAATCCTGCCATGCAGCTCGGTGCCATTCTCGGCGCAGCGGCTACCAAGTTCGGCCGTGACAAGGTCACGATCATTGCCTCACCCGCGATCTACGATCTCGGCGCCTGGCTCGAACAGCTTCTGGCTGAATCGACCGGCAAGAAGGGCACGGGTCTGATCCCGATCGACGACGAAACGCTTGGTGCGCCAGGTGTTTATGGCAAGGATCGTGTTTTCGCCTATCTGCGTCTGAAGGGCGAAGCCTGTCCGAACCAGGAAAAGGCGATTGCTGCCCTGATCGCTGCTGGCGAGCCGGTGGTGA
This sequence comes from Asaia lannensis NBRC 102526, assembly GCF_024054035.1. Taxonomy (GTDB): domain Bacteria; phylum Pseudomonadota; class Alphaproteobacteria; order Acetobacterales; family Acetobacteraceae; genus Asaia; species Asaia lannensis. The sequence continues at coordinate 327,559 of NZ_JAMXQU010000002.1, read as the reverse complement.
CGATCGATCTGGCCGACAAGCTCGATATCGCCCAGGCGTTTTTCCACTGGGAATATGCCACGGCCGTTGCGGGCTCGGTTCTGGAGATCGACCCGTTCGATCAGCCGGATGTCGAGTTCAGCAAGATCGAGACCAAGAAGCTCACGACCGCCTTCAACGAGACGGGCAAGCTGCCGCCTGAAACGCCGTTTGCAACTTCGGGTGCATTCGAGTTCTTTGCAGATGATGCCAATGCAAAAGCACTGGGTCATGGTGATGCGCTCGCAATCCTCAAGGCGCATTTCGGCCGTGTGAAGGCTAGCGACTATGTGGGCGTTCTGGCCTATATCGAGCGCGATCTGAAGACACGCGAGTGGATCCAGAACGTACGCCTGAACCTGCGCGACCAGCTCAAGGTCGCGACGGCAGCCGAGTTCGGACCGCGCTTCCTGCATTCGACCGGCCAGGCCTATAAGGGTGGCCCCGATAGCGGCGTGTTCCTGCAGATCACGGCTGACGATCATGCCGATCTCGCCGTGCCGGGTGAGCGCTTCACTTTCGGTATCGTCAAGGCCGCTCAGGCGCGTGGCGATTTCGATGTGCTCTCCGAGCGTGGACGTCGCGCCCTTCGCGTGCATATCAAGGGACCGCTTGAAGCTGGCCTCGCCGAACTGGCGACGGTCATCAAGAAGGCCGTCTGAGACTGACGCAATCCGCCCCGCTCCGACGGGGCGGATTGTTTTTTGACGTGGTAGTTAGAGGGCACAGGAAAACTGTGCAGGAGTTTTAGAGATGCAAATCGGTATTGTTGGCCTTGGCCGTATGGGTGGCAACATTGCAGTACGCCTGACCCGTCACGGTCATGATGTCGTGCTGTTCGACCGTACGCCTGATGTTGTGACCAAGACGTTCGACCGTGCCGAAAAGGGCCGTGCGACCGCAGCCAGCTCCGTGGCCGATCTGGTCAGCAAGCTGACCGCAGATCGCAAGATCGTATGGGTCATGCTGCCGGCGGGTGAAATCACCGAAGCCTGCGTGCAGGAACTGCGCGGCCTGCTCGGCAAGGACGACATCGTGATCGACGGTGGCAACAGCTACTACAAGGATGACGTCCGTCGTGCCCAGGAGCTGATGGAAAAGGGCATTCATTACATCGATGTCGGTACGTCCGGCGGCGTGTGGGGCCTCGAGCGCGGCTATTGCATGATGTATGGCGGCACAAAGGACTCGACCGATCATATCGATCCGATCCTGAAGGCTCTGGCTCCGGGCAAGGGCGATGTGGTGCGCACTGTCGGTCGTGACCGTGAAGGTCTCGATCCGCGCGCCGAGGAAGGCTATCTGCATTGCGGCCCGGCCGGTTCGGGTCACTTCGTCAAGATGGTCCATAACGGCATCGAATACGGCATGATGCAGGCCTTCGCCGAAGGCTTCGACGTCATGAAGTCCAAGAACTCGACCGTTCTGCCGGAAGACCAGCGTTTCGACCTGAACATGGCCGACATCGCCGAAGTCTGGCGTCGCGGCAGTGTCGTGTCGTCCTGGCTGCTCGACCTGACGGCCGATGCGCTGTCCAAGAACGAATCCCTGTCCGAATTCACAGGCGAGGTTGGCGATTCCGGCGAAGGCCGCTGGACGATCGAAGCTGCCATCGAGGAATCGGTGCCGGTGCCGGTCATGACGGCATCGCTGTTTACGCGTTTCCGCTCGCGCAGCGGCAACAACTACGCAGAGAAGATCCTCTCTGCCATGCGCTTCGGCTTCGGCGGTCACGTCGAGAAGAAGTGACATTCCGGGCCGGGACCTTATCTGGTCCCGGCCCTTTTTCTTTCTACAGGCTGTCTGCCTGAATGCCAGCGGGAGTGATCCAGGCTCCTGCTCGCACTCCGGCTTTCCGATTATCGACTAAAAAGGTTTGGCATATGGTCGACGTTTCCGCTTCAGCACATGCGGCATTGTCCAATAACGAGACAACGCGTGGGGTACGCCAGGCGCCTCCGGGCTCCATGGTCATTTTCGGCGGTGGTGGTGATCTGACCAAACGTCTGCTCGTCCCGGCTATCTACAATCTGGATTGTGCGGGCCTGCTCAGTGAGGATTTCTCGATCATCGTGGTCGACTGGGCCGAGATGACGACAGAAGGGCTGCTGGAGCAGCTCAAGAGTGCGCTGGACGACTTCGTCAGCAAGCGCGGCACCAACGCCACCCAGCTTCGTCAGGATGTGTGGGATCGCCTGTCCAAGAGCATCAGCTATCTGCGCGGATCGTTCGAAGAGCTTTCGACCTTCGAGGCACTCAAGGAGCGTCTTGGCGATCGTAATGCCGTGTTTTACCTCGCCGTGGCTGCACGCTTTTTCGGCCCGATCGTCGATCTGCTCGGCGAGTCCGGGCTGGCCCACCAGACCGATACCATCTCGCGTCGCGTGATTATCGAAAAGCCTTTCGGTGCCGATCTCGAATCGGCCAAGGCGCTGAACGCCCGTCTGCTGCGCTCGCTCGATGAAAACCAGATCTATCGTATCGACCATTATCTGGGCAAAGAAACCGTCCAGAACATTCTGGCGCTGCGTTTCTCCAACGGGTTTTTCGAGCCGCTCTGGAACCGTCAGAACATCGATCATGTGCAGATCACGGCAGCCGAGACCGTGGGTGTCGAACGTCGCGGGCGCTTTTACGAAAGCACGGGCGCCATTCGTGACATGGTGCCAAACCATCTGATGCAGCTCCTGTCCATGGTCGCCATGGAAGCACCGACATCATTCGATGCCGAGGCCGTGCGTGATGAGAAGGCCAAGGTGCTGAGCGCCATCCAGCCTATCGACCTGTCGCAGGTGGTGCGCGGCCAGTATGTCAGCGGATCGTTCGGCGTGGGAGACGAGGCCGAAGCCCTCCGCGGTTACCGCGAAGAGCCCGATGTTGCCATGGGCAGCCAGACCGAAACCTATGTGGCCATGAAGCTGCGTATCGACAACTGGCGCTGGGCGGGCGTGCCTTTCTATCTGCGCACGGGCAAGCGTCTGCGTCGTCGCAAGACCGAGATTGCCATTCACTTCAAGCAGGCGCCGTTTGCCCTGTTCCGCGATACGCCGGTGGACAAACTCACACCGAACATCATGGTGCTGCATATCCAGCCGACCGAAGGCGTGACCATGCAGTTCTCTGCCAAGGTGCCCGGTCCGTCGGTGCGCCTCGGTGGCGTACGCATGAAGTTCGACTACTCCGACTGGTTCAGCGAAGGGCCGAGCACGGGGTACGAAACGCTGATCTATGACTGCATGATCGGTGACCAGACGCTCTACCAGCGTGCAGATACGATCGAAGAGGGCTGGCGCATCGTCGAGCCCGCCTTCACGCAGAATATTGCCGACAAATCCCCGCTCTGTTTCTACCCGGGCGGTCTGGACGGCCCGCGCGAAGCCGACGAACTGCTGGCACGTTCGGGTCGTCGCTGGCTCGACCTCAATAACTAAGATCGTCATTTCGAAACGACAGGAGATTGCATGACCGTCGAACTGGATGCCATTCACGATGCCCTGCCGCCCATGGCGTCCAGAATTCGTCTCGTCGTTTCGGATATCGATGGCACGCTGATAGGGCCTGACAAGGCTATTGCGAAATCGACGCTGGAAGCGGCGCATGCCCTGCGCAGGCATGGCATTGCGCTCTGTCTGGTGAGCTCGCGCTCGGCAGAAGGCATTCTGCGCTATCATCGTGAGCTCGATCTCGACACACCGTTCGGTGCACTGAACGGGGGCATGATCGTCGGCCCCGATGACGAGATTCTCTCCAATCTTGTGCTGCCGGAATCCTGCACGATATCGGCCTGCGACACGCTTGCCGTTCATCATGTCGATACGTGGATTTTCCGCGATCACGACTGGCTGATCCGTGACCCCGGCGCTTATTACGTGGAGCACGAGCGCCGTGCGGTCGGTATCGAACCGGTCGTGGTGCCCGACCTGCGCCCCTATATGGGTGGGGTTGGCAAGATCATGGCAGCCAGCAGCAACTATCCGCTGCTTCAGCGCATGGAAGTGGAAATAGGGGCCATGCTCAGGGGGCAGGCGAGCGTACACCGTTCTTCGGATTACTATCTCGATATTACCCATAAAGATGCCAATAAAGGGTTCGCCGCCAGGGCGCTTGCCGAGCGCATGGGCATTCCCATGAGTGAGGTTGCGTGCATCGGAGACATGTCCAATGATGTGCCGATGCTCAGCATTGCCGGGCTCGGAATCGCCATGGGCAATGCCGGTGCCGAGGTAAGCGCACATGCTCATGTGACGACAGAACGCAATGATGCCGATGGCTGGGCCCATGCCATGCAGCATTACGTTCTGCCACGAGCCCCCGGCGCAGCCTGACAGGAAGGATTGAGAATATGAGTGGACATGACGTAACCTCGGCCCGTCTTGTGGTCCTTGAGGATGGCGAAGCCGTTGCACGCAAGATGGCACAGTGGCTTCTCGATCAGGCACTTGCCAAGACAGAGGGTCAGTTCGTTATCGCGCTGTCTGGCGGCTCGACGCCCAAGCGGCTGTTCAAGATCATGGCCGAGCCGGCTTACGCTGCGCAGTTTCCCTGGCGCCGCACGCAGATCTTCTTCGGTGATGACAGGCATGTGCCTTTCACCCATGACGACAGCAATTACCGCATGACGAGCGAGATCCTGATCGATGAGGTCGATCTCCCGCCGGAGAATGTCCATCCCATCCCAGCCGACGGCACGCCCGAGCACGATGCGGCTCTCTATCAGGCGGCCCTGCAGGATGTGTATGGCAGCCATCACCTCATTCCCGGTCAGCCGCTTTTCGATGTGGTCATGCTCGGCATGGGGCCGGACGGGCATACGGCATCGCTCTTCCCGCGTCAGCCGATCCTGAAGGAACGCGAGAAATGGGTCGCCGCCTGTACGCCCGATAATGCACCCCATGATCGCGTGTCGCTGACTTATACGGCAATCAATTCCAGTCGTGCCGTGGTGTTCCTGGTCGAGGGAGCAGGCAAGGCGGAAATGCTGGCGCGCGTCCGTGCGGGCGATCCGGAGCTGCCTGCCTCTCACATCACGTCGGAAGGTGAGGTCATCTTTCTGACAGACAAGGCAGCGGCAGGGGATCTGGCTCATGGCTGAGAACAGCGCACAGGACGCTGCGGCGCGCGTGGCGGAACTCAAACGCAAGGCGGCGGTCCATGCCATTTCCTATATCGAGGATGGCATGGCGGTCGGTCTTGGAACGGGCAGCACAGCAAAATTCATGATCGACGCGCTTGGCGAGCGCGTCCGTCGTGAAGGGCTGAAAATTCGCGCGATTCCGACATCGGAAGCGAGCGAGGCGCAGGCGCTGAGCCTGAATATCCCCATCACGAATTTCGCTGACGATCCTTATCTCGATGTTGCGATCGATGGCGCCGACGAGGTGCAGATCGGCTCGCTCTTCCTGATCAAGGGGCGTGGTGGTGCCCTGCTGCGCGAGAAAATCGTTGCAGTATCCGCGCGCAAGTTCATCGTGATCGTGGATGAGAGCAAGCTCGTGACCGATCTCGGCACCCATATGCCGGTCCCTGTGGAGATCATCCCCTGGGGTTGGGAGCGTGTGGAGAACCTGTTGCGCAAGACCGGCGCGAAGACGTGCATACCCCGTCGCAATGACGACGGATCGCTCTACATGACCGATAATCACAACATCATCATCGATTGCGATTACGAGAAGATCGACGATCCGCGCGCTCTTGCCGATCTGGTGATCTCGATCACCGGTGTGGTGGATCATGGACTGTTTCTCGATATCACTTCCGAGGTTCTCGTCGCCGGGGCTTCGGGACTGCAAAGGCTGACGGCATGAGCGAGATGACGAAGAAGATCGCACCCGGGCTGTTTGTCGTCATGGGTGTGTCTGGCTGCGGCAAGACGACCGTTGCCGAGGGGCTGGCGGCTCATTTCGGCTGGCCGTTTCAGGAAGGGGATGATCTCCATCCCAGAGCCAATGTCGAGAAGATGCATAGCGGCACGCCGCTGGACGATGCGGATCGCGCACCCTGGCTCCAGATCTGCCATGAGTGGTTGCGCATGCATGAGGCGACCGGAGGGGTGCTGACGTGTTCGGCCCTCAAGCGCAAGTATCGCGATACGCTGCGTCAGGGGCTGAAAGTCACATTCGTCTATCTCGAGACAAGCGAGCTGACTATTGCGGAACGCCTGAAGCATCGCCTCGGGCATTTCATGCCGCCGTCATTGCTGCCAAGCCAGCTTGCCACGCTGGAGCCCCCGGGCTCGGACGAGAATGTCGTCGTTGTGGATAGTGCAGGTACGCCGGAAATCGTCATGGCGGAGCTGATCAAGGAAATCGAAGCCCGCGCAATCTAGGGTCTGGCTCCTTTGTGGGTCGATCCGGTCCTGTGCGCTGGATCGATCCAAAGAAGGGCACGGTTTGATATCCCCGCTCATCAACAGCTTATGCACATCCTGATCCGCAGAGTTGTTCCTCGAATCTGGGGATAACTCGCTCTTCGTTATCCCGTCCCAGATGCCTGCCTGTTTTATCGGATACGGAATTCTGCCCGATTTGGCCGGCAGCCTGACCGAGCGTCATGTCGTTACTGACATCGAGCCTGAGGGATAACGAGCATTATGAATTCTGCCAGACATGTTGTGCGGTTGCTTTCCCTGTCAGCTGTCGCATTGACCCTGATACTGTTACCGGGATGCAGGCACCGCCATGTAAGCCAGGACGATGCGGTGCCACCTCCGCCCCCTATGCCTGTCGTAGCCCCGGCCCCCGCTGCAGCGATGAGCATTCGGTTTTCTCGCCGCGCCGTAAGCCAGAAGATGGGGCAGGGGTTCATGGCCTATGAACACAGGCTCGATCTTACCGTACCCGATGCGCTGGTCGGGGCTCATCTCGATGCGGCACGCTCGGCTTGTGCAACGGCGGATGCGTGCGAACTCGTTTCGGCGAACGAGAACGCAAGCGATCTGGGGCAGGGTATTTCACAGCATTTTGCCCGTATTGCCGTGCATTTACCCCATGATCGTGTGGAAACATTTCTAAAAGCTGTCTCAGCACCATTACCGGGCGAGAAAACCCGCGATATCGTCACGCGTGAGGCGATGACGGACGAAACCGATCTGCGTAACGAGGTCATGGATGTGGACCGCCGCCTGGCCCAGATGACAGCCTATCGCGACCGGCTGGAAGCACTTGAAGCCCAGAGCGCCGGCCGCACGGACGATCTGATCAAGGTCGCCAAAGAGCTGTCCGAAGTGCAGTCTTCGCTTGAAGATACCCAGAAAGAGAAGAACGGGCTGGCAAAGCGTATCGATACCGAGAGAGTGGATGTCAGCTACGAAGGGGCCAGATCGACCGCTGCGCCTGTGCGACAGAGATGGAACGAGAGTACCCGGATTTTCATGGAGACGCTGGGCGATGTCTGGTTCTTCCTGATCCAGGCCCTGGTATGGGCGCCGCTCGTTATTCTCGGGCTCTATATGGTGCGCCGCGCGATCAGAAGAGGCTGGTTCTCCCGTTCCTGAAGCGCGCGCGGAGCCGTGGAGTGCTCAGGGAAACGTGAGGGGGCGAACCCTTGCGGCCCTCGGACGTCAGTGCCGATATCGAAGATTAAACATTCTGTAATCGGTGCGAGGTCTGCATGGTGAATCTGACAAACAACACGCATAGCCGACCAGACCGTATGAAAAGCCACGGCAAGCCGATTGCAACCGATATTCCTGCACGTCTCGACCGTTTGCCATGGTCACGTTTCCATATGCTCATCGTCGTGGCTCTGGGTATCACCTGGATCCTCGACGGTCTGGAGGTAACGATCATCGGCTCGCTTGCGCCCTCTCTGGAGCGCAGCGACACGCTCGGTCTGTCGCCCGACGGGATCGGTTTTGCGTCTTCCGCCTATGTGGCCGGTGCCGTGCTCGGCGCGCTCGTCTTCGGCTGGATGACGGATCAGCTGGGGCGCAAACAGATCTTCTTTCTGACACTGGCTCTTTATGTTGTCGGCGTCGGTGCATCGGCATTTTCGTGGAATCTCACCAGTTTTGCCGTCGCCCGCTTTCTGACCGGAATGGGGATCGGAGGAGAGTACTCGGCAATCAACTCTGCCATTGACGAGCTTGTTCCGGCTCGTCTGCGCGGGCGCGTTGATGTGATGGTGAATGGAACATTCTGGGCCGGGGCGGCATTTGGCGCAATCGGCTCGGTCTGGCTGCTCAATTCGGCCATCATCCCCGTATGGCTGGCATGGCGCGTCGCTTTTGCGTTGGGCGCCCTGCTCGGCGTGGCGGTTCTGTTTCTGCGCACATTCGTGCCCGAAAGCCCGCGCTGGCTGATGACACATCGTCGTGTCGAGGAGGCGAATGCCATTGTCAGCACGGTTGAATCGCACTGCACCGAGCCGGAAGGCGGATGGGCGCGCAAGCTGCCCACAGTCCTGATCTACCCGGCAGGCGTGTTCAGCCCGATGGAAATGATCAGGATCATGGCCCAGCGTTATCGGGGGCGGTCGCTCTATGTGCTGGTACTCATGATCTCGCAGGCGTTTCTGTATAATGCCGTGTTTTTCACCTACGGCATGGTGCTTACCCAGTACCACGGCGTTTCGCCGCGCGCGGTCGGCTGGTATATCCTGCCGCTGGCTATCGGTAACCTGATTGGGCCGCTGGTTCTTGCGCGCTGGTTCGATACCTGGGGGCGTCGTCGTATGATCGGGCTGAGCTACGCCATTTCGGGTGTGCTGATGCTCGTTGTGGCCTGGGCCATGGGGGCGCATGAGCTGACAGCGTCGACCCAGACCCTGTCATGGTGCGCTATTTTCTTTTTTGCCTCCGCCGCAGCGTCATCGGCCTATCTGACGGCAAGCGAACTCTTTCCGCTCGAAATGCGCGCCTTTGCCATTGCCGTTTTCTATGCGCTCGGAACACTGTTCGGCGGTGTGGCAGCCCCTGTCATTTTCGGTCATCTCATCGGAACCGGGCGCCTGTCGCTTCTGGTCATAGGCTACGATATCGCAGCTGTCCTGATGCTCGTCGCAAGTGTGGTGGCCTGGATCTGGGGGGTGGATGCGGAGAACCGCTCGCTTGAGGAGGTCGCGCCCCCTCTGTCATCCTATTATGCCGTAGAGGAAGGCGAGGTGGCCCGCCTGTGAAGACAGGCCTGTCGCGAGCGCAGTTCGCGGCCTCAGCTCTGATAGAGTTCGAGCGGCAGTCCGTCGGGATCGCTGAAGAAGGTGTACAGCTTGCCGGTATAGGGATCCGTCCTGATCGGCTCGCAGGGGACACCATGGCCGGTCAGATGCTCGACCGCTTTTTGCATGTCCTGCACTTCGAAAGCGAGGTGACGCAGGCCCGCTGCCTCGGGATGGCTCGGACGGGATGGCGGGGTCGGAAAAGAGAACAGCTCGATCTGGGTGTTACCCGCTGCGATGTCGCATTTCCACGACTGGCGCTGGGCGCGCCAGACTTCACGTATGATCTTCAGCCCCAGCGTCTCGGTATAGAAAGCGCGTGATTTCTGATAATCAGAGGCGATGATCGCCACATGATGAATGCCCTGAAACAACATCTGACGCCTATTTCTGGCGGGCGCGACGCCCGTTGGACAGTTCTGTTACCACGCCATGCATGGTGCGCAGTTCCTGTTCGGTCACTTCCCCGCGCTGGAACAGATGACGCAGGTTACGCACCATGCCGGGCCGCTTTTGCTCGTTGCGCAGAAATCCGCATTCGTCGAGATCGCGTGTCAGATGACCGAGGAAATTCTCGAGTTCGCCTTTTGTCGCGACATGGGTCTCATTGGTCATCAATGTGCGGGGTGGTGTGGTTTCACAGGCCATCCACCATTCATACGCCATGATCAGAACGGCCTGCGCCAGATTGAGCGACATGAAATCCGGATTGAGCGGATAGCGTATGAGAATATCGGCACGCGCCATATCCTCGTTATCGAGCCCGGCACGCTCGGGGCCGAACAGCAATCCGGCACGCAGACCGCGATCGGCGATCGCGCGCAGCTCGGAGGCCGCACCACGCGCTGTCATGACCGTCTTGACGATATGCCGGGGGCGCGGGCAGGTCGCCATGACGTGGTGGAGGTCGGCAACGGCCTCGTCGACGGTATCGAAAACCTGCGCCGCATCGAGAATGCGGTCTGCACCGGAGGAGGCATACCAGGCCCGTTCCTGCGGCCAGCCGTCCCGTGGGGCGACAAGACGCAGATGAAACAGTCCACCATTGGCCATGGCGCGCGCCGTTGTGCCGACATTCTCGGCAAGCTGGGGGCGAACCAGAATGACGACTGGGCTGAATTCCCCGATCGGTCCGATATCGGCCCCACCATCGCGACCTGTCATGCGCGCCTCCATGTCGTGCCCTGAGCCGTGTCTTCAAGAATGATCCCCTGCTCGGCGAGCTGGGCACGTATTGAGTCTGCGAGAGCGAAATTGCGTGTTTTCTTGGCTTCTGCACGCTGGATGATGAGCGCATCGATCGCTTCATCGTCCGAACCCGCGCGGAACCATTCGTCGGGTGAAAGGCCAAGCAGGCCGATCATGTTGGCGCAGGCCTTCAGAGAGGCAGCGGCCTCAGCATCGCCTGCGAGTGCCGCATCTGCCAGCGGATGGAGGCAGGAAATGGCCAGCGGTGTGTTCATGTCATCGCACAGGGCCTGCATGAAAGCCGGCGTGACCGTTCCAGCCGACTCTGCGGGCGTCTTTTCCAGGGCGCGATAAAAGCGGTCGAGCGTGCGCTTTGATTCGTCCAGCTTGTCCCATGTGAAGTCGAGCACGGAACGGTAATGCGTGCCGAGCATCAGCAGGCGCAGAGCTTCGGCGGGCGCACGGGTCAGCACTTCGCGTATGGTGAAGAAATTGCCCAGGGATTTGGACATTTTCTCGCCATTCGACAGCAGCATCGCATTATGCAGCCAGTAGCGTGCAAAACTGCTGCCGGGATTGCAGCACAGGGATTGTGCCCGCTCGTTCTCATGATGGGGGAACAGCAGATCGTCGCCGCCGCCATGGATGTCGAAGCTCTCTCCAAGATAGCGACGCGACATGGCAGAGCATTCGATATGCCAGCCCGGGCGGCCGCGCCCATAGGGGCTGTCCCATCCCGGCTGCTCAGGTGTCGAGGGCTTCCACAGGACGAAGTCGCCGGGGTGACGCTTGTAGGGCGCAATCTCGACCCGCGCACCTGCCAGAAGGTCGTCCGGCGTGCGTCCCGACAGGCTGCCATAGCTGGCGCAGCGATCCACGGCGAACAGGACATGGCCCTCCGCCTCGTAGGCGTGACCATTGGCGATAAGCTGGGCGATCATGGCCAGCATATCGTCGATATGATGCGTGGCGCGTGGCTCGATATCGGGGGGGAGGATGCCGAGCGCCGCGACATCCTCGTGAAAGGCCTCTGTCGTGCGTGCTGTCAGGGCCTCTATACCTTCACCGTTCTCCCGCGCACGGGTCGTGATCTTGTCATCGACATCGGTGATATTGCGTACGAAGGTCACGCGCGGAAAAACGGCGCGCAGAAGGCGCACGAGAATGTCGGCGCTGAGCATTGCGCGCAGATTGCCGATATGCACGGCGTCATAAACCGTGGGTCCACAGTAATAGACACGCACATTGGCAGGATCCAGCGGTGTGAAAACCTGCTTCTGCCTTGTCTGGCTGTCATGAAGGGACAGGGAATAGGGAGGGGTGGCCATAAGACAGAGTAGATGCGTCAGCCCCGCGCTTCGTGCAACTCTAATTTACGGCTTTGCGTGCTGGTTTTCCCCCGGCACTGCTGTAAGCAGGCTGTCATGACACAAACGCCTGCCACATCGGCCCTCCCGCGCTGGGGGGATCATTTTCGTGCGCTACTGCGCATTGCTGCACCGCTCAGTTTTTCGCAGCTGAGCGAGATGGCCATGAACGTGACCGATACGGTTCTGCTGGGCAGTCTGGGGGCTACGGCGCTCGCTGTGGGCGGCATGACGACCAATCTGTTTTTCTGCACTTTCATCACGTTCCAGTCCGCCTTGGGCGGTGCGAGCATCCTGATCGCTCGGGCGCGTGGGCGGGCCTTTGCCTCGCAGAATGCGCTGGACGATATGTCAGGCATCGTGACGTCAGGCGTTCTGCTAGCCCTGCTTCTCTGTTTGCCTGTGCTGGCCATTCTCCTGCCAGCCGGATCATTGCTTCTGTTCTTCAACGAGCCCTCGGTGATCGTGCATCAGGGCAGCCGCTTCATGCATCTGCTGCTCTGGGCGCTCTTGCCCAATCTCGTCATCATCGGGCTGTTGCGTATCATCCTGCCTGCGTTCGGCAGCGAACGTCTGTTGCTCTGGACCATGCCTGGCATGGCCGTAATGAACGGCTTTCTGAATGCCGGGCTCATCCATGGCCGTTTCGGTCTACCGAAAATGGGTCTGTGGGGATCGGCATGCGCCACGATCGTAACGGGCTGGTCCGTTGCGTTTCTGCTCGTGCTGCTTGCAAGACGCCAAGCCCATCTGAGGCCGCATTTGCGTCTGACACGCCCGAACGGGGCAGCGATACGTGAAATGCTCAGGCTTGGGCTGCCCATGATGGGCGCGACAGGCGCTGAAATTCTGGCCTTTCAGATGACCGGTCTTCATGCAGGTGCTCTGGGAGCGGTCTCTTCTGCGGCTCATCAGATTGCCCTGAGCGTTACCAGTACGGCTTTCATGATCAGTCTGGCCTTGTCGCAGGCCGTCAACATACGCGTGGCTTACTGGCTGGGTGCAGGGTCGCCTGTGGCAGCGTTACGCTCCACCTTGGGCGCCATGGCGCTCGTTCTGGTCTGGACGAGTTTTACGGCAGCAATCCTGCTGTTCTTTCCCGAGCATATCGCCGCATTCTATATCGATGTTCACAGCCATGATGCCGCCGAGGTGATTCCTCTGGCTGTAACGCTGCTCAAAATTGCCGGGATTTTCCAGATACTCGATGGAGTACAATGTGTCTGTTCAGGCGCGCTGCGCGGATGTCACGACACGTTCATGCCCATGGTCCTGATGATCGCTACTTATGTGCCCATCTCCATTTTCGGTGGGGACTGGCTGGCTTTCCACGGGGGATACGGTGCAGCGGGGCTATGGATCGGCCTGGCAACGGGGCTCGGGATCCTTGCGGTACTACTCTCGATACGCCTCGTTTTTACGATGCGTCGGAAACTGCGTGAAGGGAATACCTTGCCGGTGCCCGCGCTTGCAGAGACTGCCTGAATGCGTCCTGCAGGCAGCGGGAGTCATGACGGCTCAGGCTTCCGGGATACGGATCGTCTGACCGGGATACACGCCGTCATGATGGGCGAGTTCGGCTTCATTCGCCTTGTGCAGATCGGCAGCCGTTACGTCGGCATCGGTCTTTTCGGCGATGGCATGAAGATCTTCCCCCGGTGACACCTGATGAAAGACCGGGGCAGGTGTTCCCTCCGGAACGGCGATATCGGCATGAACCGTATCGATGCCTGCGATATTGCCAGCAGCAAGAATGATGGCGTCGCGTTCGGCCCCGCTCCCTGCCTTGCCCTTCACGGCAATCGTGGTATCGCGCACGGTGATGTGCGAAACCGCGAGCTGGGACATGCCGTAGCTCTTGAACGCCCGTTTGATCAGGTTTTCATGGGGGGCTTTGGGAGCAGGCGCACCTGCCGGATTGATTGCCGTGACTTCGGCCTGATCGTTGAGTTTGCGCCCGGCGGCGCGATTGAACTTGAAAATAGCCATGATTACAGCTCCATGAACGTCGAATATAATGACATGTCATGCAGACGCATCACAACACGGGACGTTCCCCATACACGCGTTTTTGCCCGCTCCCGCTCCCGCGCCGGTGATCCCCCGACGGGATTTCGATTGACAGGAGAAGGGGGGTCCTATACGAGCCGCCGCTATTGCCGGGAACGTGGACATGCCGGCCGTTGTCATATCGGGTTCTGCATCCCGTGACATCGGTTCGAGGGATGCGCCCGTCTTTCTCAATTCGGGGAAAGGCCTACCGGCGCAACATGCGGCTGTCGCGCAGCGTCAGGACAGCCCGAAGTCGAAGCGAGTCCTTGCATATGAGCAAGCGCCAAGAGAGCAAGTACAAAATCAATCGCCGTCTGGGCGTAAACCTGTGGGGCCGCGCCAAGTCGCCGGTCAACAAGCGGGAATACGGACCCGGTCAGCATGGCCAGCGCCGCAAGCAGAAGCCCTCCGACTTCTCGATCCAGCTGATGGCCAAGCAGAAGCTCAAGGGCTATTACGGCAACATCAGCGAGAAGCAGTTCCGCAAGTACTATGACGAAGCCGTCCGTCGTAAGGGCGATACGTCAGAGAACCTGATCGACCTGCTGGAGCGTCGCCTGGATGCGGTGATCTACCGCCTCAAGTTCGCGATTACCCCGTTCGCTGCTCGTCAGTTCGTCAGCCACGGTCACGTGACGGTCAACGGCCGCAAGGTGAACATTCCTTCCTACCTCGTTCGTGACGGTGACGTCATCGAAGTGCGTGAGAAGTCCAAGCAGCTTGCTGTCGTTCTCGATGCCGCACAGTCCGCCGAGCGTGACGTGCCGGAATACATCGAGGTCGATCATCGCCAGATGAAGGGCAAGTTCGTTCGCAGCCCGCGTCTGTCCGATGTGCCGTACCCCGTGCAGATGGAACCGAACCTCGTGGTCGAGTTCTACTCGCGCTAAAAGACCCGTCTCTACCGGGTGTTTTTCGGCCAATGCCGGATCGGGGTCACCCTGGTCCGGCATTCGTCATTTCTGGTCCCTGAATTCAAGCGAAGGTCTTCCCGATGTCCGAAGCCGCGTCCGCCCCCGTTTCCGCCACCGGTCTTGCCAGCGAGATCCGCCGACGCCGGACGTTTGCCATTATTTCCCATCCGGACGCCGGTAAGACGACCCTGACTGAGCGTATCCTGCGCGCTGGCGGTGCCATTCAGCTTGCAGGCAACGTGCGGGCCAAAGGTGAGCGCCGTCGTACCAAATCCGACTGGATGGGCATCGAGCGCGATCGCGGCATCTCGGTCGTGACATCCGTCATGACGTTCGAATATGGCGGCTGCGTTTTCAATCTGCTCGACACACCGGGCCATGAGGACTTCTCCGAGGATACCTATCGGACGCTCACGGCTGTCGATTGTGCGGTGATGGTGATCGATGCAGCCAAGGGTATCGAAGATCGTACGCGCAAGCTGTTCGAGATCTGTCGCCTGCGCGATATCCCGATTGTGACGTTTATCAACAAGATGGACCGCGAGGCGCAGGACTGCTTCGGGCTGCTCGACGAAATCGCCTCGACGCTTGCGCTGGACACGTCTCCCGCTACCTGGCCGATCGGTCGCGCGGCTCATTTTGCCGGAACGTACGATATGCGTACACGCGAAATCAGGGGCGATGCTGCCGGACTGCCGCAGTCGGATTCCCGCATGGTTGCGCTGTCCGAGGAGCTCGAACTCGTCGAGGCGGCACTGCCGCTTTTCGATCGTGAGTCTTTCGATGCCGGGCACCTGACGCCTGTGTTCTTCGGTAGCGCCATGAAAGAGATCGGTGTGACCGATCTGCTGGATGCGCTCGTGGCTTACGGCCCCGAGCCGCGCGCCCAGCCGAGTGAAACGCGTGAGGTCAGGGCGGATGAGGAACAGGTCACGGCGCTGATCTTCAAGATTCAGGCCAATATGGATCCGAACCATCGCGACCGCATGGCATTTGCACGCGTCTGCTCAGGGCGCCTGACGCGCGGTATGCGCCTGAAGCATGTGCGTACCGGCAAGCAGTTCGCGCTTCACACGCCGCAGTTCTTTTTTGCGCGCGATCGTCAGTTGGCGGAAGAAGCGTTTGCCGGGGACGTAGTGGGGCTGCCCAATCACGGCACATTGCGTATCGGCGATACACTTTCCGAAAGTGAAGAACTTCGCTTTACTGGCGTACCTCATTTCGCGCCCGAAATCCTGCGCCGCGTCCGTCTGGACGATGCCATGAAGGCCAAGAAGCTGCGTCAGGCCCTGGTCGAGTTGGCCGAGGAGGGCGTGGTACAGCTATTCCGCCCTCAGGACGGCCTGCCCCCCATTGTCGGTGTTGTCGGAACGCTTCAGCTCGACGTGCTACAGTCCCGACTTCAGGGTGAATACGGCGTGGCTATCGGGTTTGAATCGACGCCTTACACCATTGCACGCTGGGTAACCGGTGAGCGTGCAAAGATCGAGGCATTCTCGATGGCCAATCGCTCGGCCATGGCGGACGATCTCGATGGCGATCCGGTTTTTCTGGCAAGCTCGAACTTCATGATGCGCCGCATGGTCGAAATGAACCCCGATCTGGCTTTTCACGACATCAAGCAGATCGGTCTGATTGGCTGATCGTCAGCGCCTTGCGGTCTCATGACCGTATTGCCGTTGCCTTGTCTTCGATGTGACGAAGGCAAGCAAAAAAAACCCGGCATGCCGGGGCTTTTTTGTAAGGTCAGTAGAATTGAACTGCTTCGTTCAGAGCGTCAGCAGGGCAATGGCCCCAATGGCAAAGAGACCGCCCACGATCGCACCCAGCATAAGGAAGATATTTCCGTCGGAACGATCCGAGGGCGTGAAGCCGATGCGGTCCGAACGGTCGATATGATATGTCTGAGCCATAACCAACCTCCTTGAAGCCCGATGTCGGGAGAGTATCATCTGTCATACATTACATACGTGTAATCCATGGATCGTCAATACAAGAGGCAGGCAAAGAAAAAGGCCTCCGGCACGAATGCCGGAGGCCTTTTTTCTGGAACCGATCAAGAGACCTCCCAAGAGGCCTCTTTCTCAGGCCGAAATCAGCGAAGGATGATTTCGACGCGACGGTTCTGCGGCTCACGGGTGTTCGGACCCGTCGGGACCAGCGGATGCTGCTCGCCATAGCCGTGGATGTCGATCGCAGCGGCAGGAACGCCGTCACGGATCAGCTCAGCCTTGACCGACTGTGCGCGACGGACCGAAAGGCCCATGTTGTACTTCTGGCCGCGTGCACCGGGGTGAGCAGCAGAGTTGTCGGTGTAGCCGTTGACTTCGATGCGCGTCGTCTGGACGTGCGTGGAAGCCTGAGCTGCCTGGGCAACGATCTCACGAGCGCGGCCCGTCAGGTTCGACTTGTCCCAATCGAAGAACACCAGGTAGGTGCGGGCAGGCTGAACTGCAGGCGGAGCAACGACTGCAACCGGCGGCGGCGGCGGGGGAGCCGTATCGAACGCATAGCGCAGACCCAGGATGAACTGGTGGTTGAAGCGCTGATCGAAGTTCACATGACCCTTATGCAGGCCGCTGCTGTTCCAGGAGGTGGAGCGGTATGCGCCGTCCGAGAACGTCTGGCCGATCATGCGGTATTCGGTGGTGAGCGCGAGACCCGGAACACCCGGAATGTCGTAAGCTGCACCGACGATGCCCTGATAGGCGAAGCCACCCTGCGTGCCGCCAACGCGGTTCACAGCGCCGTTGCTGTAAGCCGTGGTGATCGGGTTGTAATGCTGCCACAGGTAACCTGCACCGACACCGACGAACGGCGTGACAGGAGCATTGATGCCGAACTGGGCCAGATCAATGTCGTACAGGACGTTGATGAAGCCACCGTAGGACTGGTCGGAACCGCTGGTCGAACCAGGCACAGCGGTCGGCGTGCGATGGTTGATCTGCGAGTAGTTGTAAACGCCTTCAACTTCAGCGCGCAGACCGTTGCCGAAGCCCCAGCCGAACGAACCGAAGCCCGTGAAGCCGTCCTTGTGACGGAAGCGTGAGCTGCTCGCGTTGTTGCTGCCCGTGCCATCAGCCTGCGTGGTCGGCGCGAAGCGGCCGTGCTGCTGCTGGACCAAGTTGTAGCCACCGCCGATATTGACATACGGGCCGGTGATGGTGCTCGCCATGGCGATCGTCGGGGCGGCTGCCATCGACGTCATGGCCAGAAGTGCCGTGCGGAGACGCATTAGTTTCGTCCTCATAAATTCATCCATTCAAGCTTGCTGTGTTCCCTCCGAAGAGGCGAAGCGACAACAAGCTCAGCGCGATGCATAAGTGCGTATAGAGCCGTCAGTTCCGGTTCAGGAAGTGAGTTCCATAGGTATTTGACGATTAGACGAAATAGCCGTGTCCAAACTGCAACACTCCATTCCGTCTCATTAACAATTTCTTATGCTGCAACTTGTTCTAGCGGGTTTGACTGGAATTAGTGTCATCAACGGATCGTGAGGAGAATGGCTGTTTTGTAAGGAAAACAGCCCTTGTTGCCCTGCTTATTTCACTTGCTGCATCCTGCCTGGACCAAAACGTCACGCACCGTGTCCATTTCAACATCACGGGTGGTGAAGGCCTTGCCGATTCCGCGCATCAGCACGAATGACAGACGTCCGTCCTTCACCTTTTTGTCGCGCGCCATCGACGCGATCAGCTCTTCTGCGCTCAGGGTTTCATCGAACCAGTCGAGCCCGGCAGGCATGCCCAGACTGCGCAGATGCGCTTCGACGCGGTCGAGATCGGCTTGCGGACAGTAACCCAGCGCAACCGAAAGCGCGCCGGCCAGGCACAGCCCTACAGACACCGCCTCCCCATGGAGCAGGCGACCGTCATAACGGTAATGGGCCTCCAGAGCGTGACCGAAGGAATGACCGAGATTGAGAAGTGCGCGACCGTCCTGCGCGGCGGTCTCCTTTTCATCTTCCATAACGACCCTGGCCTTGAAAGCACAGGCGCGCTGCACGGCTTCGCTCAGTGCGGCAGGATCGCCGTCGAGGATGAGTTCGCCATGGGTTTCGCACCAGTCGAACAGGGCAGGGTCAGCGATCAGTCCAGCCTTGACGATTTCGGCATAGCCCGCCACGCGCTCGCGGCGTGACAGTGTTGCCAGGGCAGAGCTGTCGGCGAGAACAATCTGCGGCTGATAGAACGCCCCGACCAGATTCTTGCCAGCACGGGCATTCAGGCCGGTCTTGCCCCCTACGGAACTATCGACCTGAGAGAGAAGGGTTGTGGGAATCTGCACGAAAGGCACGCCGCGCAACAGGCTCGAGGCTACAAATCCGGAGAGATCGCCCACGACCCCGCCACCGAGTCCGATCACGGTCGTATGGCGTTCGATGCCGTAATCGAGAATGTCATTGATCAGAGCGGCATAGCGGGTGAGCGACTTCGATTCCTCGCCGACCGGCACGACAAAGGCCTTGGCCTGAATGCCGGTCTCATCCAGAGCGGTCATCAGTCGGGGAAGATGGAGGGACGCGACGGTTTCATCTGTCACCACCACGACACGCTTCTGGGGCAGGATCGGGGCAAGATAGGCGCCTGCGCGACTGATCAGATCCGGGCCTATCAGAACCTCATAGCGATGCGCATCCAGGGTGACGGGCACTCTGAGGGGGTGAGCGTAGGAGTCGAGGGCTTCCACAATACGTTGGGCACCGTGATCGATGCTGTCATCTCCGCAATCCACGATGATATCGGCCTCTGCATAAATGGGGTGGCGCTGCGCCTGAAGCGCGGCAAGGGTGGATTCGACATTGCCCTTGTCGAGAAGGGGGCGGCCGGTTCGTCCTGAGACGCGTCGGACGAGGACAGGCAACGGGCAGCGCAGCCAGATCGATCGGGCCGATGTCTTGACCAGATGGCGTGTCTGGGCATCGATAAAGGCGCCCCCGCCGGTCGCGAGCACCTTGGGCGGTCCCTGAAGCAGGCGCTGGATGACGCGACGCTCCCCATCCCTGAAGGCCGGTTCACCATGACGGGCAAAAATTTCGGCAATGGTGCACCCAGCTGCGCGTTCGATTTCATGATCGGCATCGACGAAATCGAGGCCGAGTCGAGCCGCAAGGCGACGTCCGATTGTCGTCTTTCCAGCACCCATCAGGCCGACGAGAACGATAATTCCTGAGGACGGGGTCAGTCCCGCAGGCTGGGACGGTGTGAGAAAAGCCGATCCCGGTGTGGGATCAGGTAAATCTGGCATCGTTTCGGATCGATCGGAGAAAAAGGTGGGGCGTGACATTCATGCAAGGCTAACATAGAGGAAAGCAGCTCGCCACCGAGCAGGCCTTGCCGGACAGGCTTCACACGGGGCGTATCGGGTCTGCCTCTTTTATCCGCTCGTTATTGCAGGAGCTTTCATGTCGACGTTGAGCTTGCCCAGAATTGCCGCCGCAGTTCTCGTACTGGTTGTGCTGGTCCTCGGCGGGGCATTTCTGAAGCTGGGCATGAATCCGCCTTTGCCGGTCCAGACGATCGTTCACAAGGATCTGCCCGGCGCGCAATTCGCTGCCTCGACCGCGTCTCCGGCGACGTCGGGCGCACCGGGTGCGATGCCTGCATTGCCGGCCCTGCCGGAACCGGCTGCTGCGCCCGGACTGCAGCACTGAACGGGTCTTTAACCCTGACTGCGCCCCTGGAAGTGGCATGAGTCGGGACAAGGCCCTGCCGCCCGCCGGAGAGGCCTTTCTTGAAATGCTCGCCGCCGAGCGTAATGCTGCCCCTCGCACACGACTGGCCTATATGGCCGATCTCGAGGATTTTATCGGTTTCCTGACCCATTGGGTGCCGGGCCATCCCGTTGCGCTTCTGGATGCAAAGCGCGACGCGGTATCCGCCTACGCCGCCTCTATGGGGAGTGCAGGGCTTTCGGCCCGCACAGCGGCAAGGCGTCTTTCCTGCCTGCGACAGTTCTATCGTTTTGCCCTGCGTGAGAACTGGTGTGCTTCCGATCCGACCGAGAGCATCCAGATGCCGCGCCTCGACGCGCCGCTACCCAAACTTCTGTCGGAAGCGCAGGTAACGGATCTTCTTGAAAAGGGCTGTGCCGGCCATGACGATCCCCGGCGCGATCTCGTCTGCCGCGCTGCTCTCGAGCTTCTCTACACAACGGGGCTGCGCGTCTCGGAACTGCTTTCCCTGCCGGGGCGCCTGTTCCTGCGCGATGCCCCGATGGTGCTGATACGCGGCAAGGGGGGGCGTGAACGCCTGATACCTGTGTCGCATGCAGCAAGAGAGGCAGCGCTGGCTCTTCTGCATCATGATCGCGATATCGACAGCCCCTATCTCTTTCCGGGGCGTAATCCCTCGCGTCCTCTGACGCGTCAGGGTTTCGACAAGATCCTTTTTCAGGCATCGCTTCGGGCCGGGCTCGATCCTGAACAGGTCTCGCCCCATGTTCTGCGACACTCGTTTGCTACCCATCTTCTGGAACGCGGTGCCGATCTGCGCGCCCTGCAGATGCTGCTCGGTCATGCCGATATCGCGACGACCCAGATCTATACCCATGTGATGCAGGAAAGGCTCAGACAGGTTCTGACCCGACATCATCCGCTTTCGGATGAGACAACAGCATAAAGCAACGGATTGTTGTGCAACCTTAAGCCGTGCTATCGGCGGGGCATGCGTCAGTATCTCGATTTCGAAAAGCCGGTTGCCGAGCTTGAAAACAAGATTGCCGAACTTCGCCAGATGGCCAAGGACGGCGAAGGCATCAACATTGCCGACGAAATCGGCAAGCTGTCCGACAAGGCGGAAAAGCAGCTGCGTGCGGCTTACACCAAGCTGACGCCGTGGCAGAAAGTCATGGTTGCACGCCATGCGCAGCGTCCTCGTGCCCTCGATTATTTCCGGGGTCTGCTTGAGGACTATACGCCGCTGGCTGGCGATCGCCTTGGCCATGACGATCAGGCCATTGTCGGCGGTCTTGCACGTTTTCGCGGTCAGGCCGTCATGGTGATTGGCACGGAGCGCGGTTTCGACATGGAATCGCGTCTGCGTCACAATTTCGGCATGCCCAAGCCCGAAGGCTATCGCAAGGCACAGCGTCTGGTTGAAATGGCCGGTCGTTTCAGTCTGCCTATCCTGACCTTTATCGACACATCCGGTGCCTGGCCGGGAATCGATGCCGAAGAGCGCGGTCAGGCTCAGGCGATTGCACGCTCCACCGATTGCTGCCTGCGCGCGCCTGTTCCGCTGGTGGCGATCATTATCGGCGAAGGCGGATCGGGTGGTGCTGTGGCCCTTGGCGCGGGTGACCGCGTTCTGATGCTCGAGCATTCGATTTATTCGGTCATTGCCCCGGAAGGTGCAGCATCGATTCTATGGCGCGATCCGAAACAGGCTTCGACCGCCGCTGAAGCGCTCAAGCTCACGGCGCAGGATCTGCTCAAGCTCAAGCTGATCGATCGTATCATCCCCGAGCCTATTGGTGGCGCACAGCGTTTTCCGGATGAGGCGATCTCGGCAGTCGGCGATGCCATCAGTGAGACACTCGCCGAACTGATTCCGTTCGAGGGCGAGAAGCTTGTGGCCAAGCGTCGCGAGAAGTTCCTTGCAATGGGTCGCGACGCTCTGTGACCTGATCGCTCCATGTTGCCGCATCGAGAGAGCGAGACGGCAACATGGATCCGGAAATTGTGAGGGTGGGTTTTTCCCTCAACATGCAAACCGCCCGGTCTTCAAGGCCGGGCGGTTTGTCGTTTCTGAACCGGGATTTCGAACCTGAGCCTTCAAGGCTTCCGTTCAGGGGGCAGGTTCGCCCTCGACCGGTGTGACCCCCAGCGAGTCGATAAGCGCATATATGCGCGCTCCCGCCTCGGCGACCTTGTCCTGCTCGTAGCCTTTGGCAACGAGAGAGACGCCTTTTCGCCCATCGGGTCTCTCGAAGGGATAGGAGCCGAGGTCGAGTTCCGGAAAATCATGCTGGATCAGTTCCAGCCCTTCGGCGAGGGTGCCTTCACGAAGATCGGCGTGCCACGCGACCGAGCAGAGGGGCGCGCCGCCTTTAAGGGTGGGGAGCAGGGCGTTGAACATCGATTGCATGATCGAGGGAACGCCTGCCATCACATGTACATTGGCGATGGTAAAGCCCGGCGCGATCGAAACACTGTTTTCGATCGGTATGGCGCCGCGGGGAAGCCAGGCCATGCGCTGACGCGCCTTGTTGAACTTTTCCTTGCCAAGATAGGCCTCCAGTTTTGCGTAGGTCTCGGCATGGATTTCCAGAGGCACGCCGATCGCCTCAGCGACACAGGCTGCCGTGATGTCGTCATGGGTCGGTCCGATGCCGCCTGTGGTGAAGACATGATCAAACTGGGCACGACAGGTCACCACAGTATCGATGATACGCCTTGCCCGGTCTGGAATGACACGAACTTCCTCGAGTGAGATCCCGGCCTGGGCGAGGCCAGTCGCGATGAAGCGTATATTGGCATCCTGCGTACGTCCGGAGAGGATTTCATTGCCGATAATCAGAAGGCAGGCGGTCGGTGTCATGGGAATATCCCTCTGTTCTGTAAGCGGGTTCGATATCGTCAACCATACGGGGTGACGTTGCGTTACGCCCTGATGTTAGAATGACTTTTTCGCGGGAGAGAGATGATGGCTGAACCCACAAACGAGCCTTGCGCGACATGCGCTTACGATGTGCGGGCTGAACTTGGCGAGGGGCCGGTCTGGATCTCGGACGAAAACGCCGTCTATTTCGTCGATATCAACGGACGAAAAGTCCATCGGTTCGTGCCCGAACTGGGCGAGGCGCATCACTGGGCCGCGCCGAACAAGGTTGCCTTTCTGATGCCTGTCGATGACGGGACCTTTCTGGCGGGGCTTCCCGATGGACTGTATCGCTTCGATCCGAAGACAGGGACATTCGATAAAATCCTCGAGGTGGAGAGCGACAAACCCGGCAACCGGCTGAACGATGGCTGCGTCGATCTGTACGGACGTGGCTGGTTCGGGACGATGGATGACTCGGAAAAGGCAGCGAGTGGATCGCTTTACAGCATCGAGCACAGTCCGGACGGGTTTGTGCTGCGACAGCACGATACGGGATACAGTGTGACGAATGGTCCTGCTGTCTCGCCGGATGGCAAGTTCCTTTATGTCTGCGATACGCCGCTCGGTGTGATCTACCGCTTCGATATCGGCGCGGACGGTACACTCTCGAACAAGCGTATTTTCGCGCGTCTACCGGAAGAAAAGGGCTATCCGGATGGCGTGGTGACAGATTGCGAAGGCAATGTCTGGTGTTCAACCTGGGGTGGCGGGCATGTTCGCTCTTTCGCGCCGGACGGCGTCGAGCGGGCGGCTTTCGCCATACCGGCGGCGAATGTGACCAAGATGGCGTTCGGTGGCGATGATCGCAGGACCGCCTATGTGACGACCGCTCGCAAGGGGCTTTCAGCTGAAGATCTCGCCCGTCACCCGCAATCGGGCAGTCTGTTCACCTTCCGCGCTGACAAGGCCGGCTTGCCCCAGCACAAGATCGCGCTTTCGAAGGCATCCTGATCCTATTCGGGGAACAGCTCCCTGAGGAGTGGTACGAGAGGACGATCCGGGGCAGGCATGGGATAATCGCCCAGCTTCCCCGCTTTGACCCAGGCGAGTTCCTGACCTTCTTTCGGTAGGGGCGTGCCGCGCCATCGCGTGCAGAGATAAAGCGGCATCAACAGATGCCGTGCCCCGATATTTTCCGAAACGAAGGTGAAGGGGGCGATGCAGCCCGCGGCGATATCGATCCCAAGCTCTTCATCGAGTTCGCGTATGAGCGCCTGCTCGGGCGATTCATGAGATTCGACTTTCCCTCCCGGGAACTCCCACAGACCCGCCATCGGTTTGCCGGGCGGGCGACGGGCGAGAAGAATGCGTTGCTCCCGATCAACCAGCACGCCTGCCACGATAAGGAGAATGCGTGAGGCTGGCTGGCTGATTGCAGGACGCTCAGGCGCAGCGCTTTCCGGTCGTATCGTTTCCTGGGGGGGATCGACGGTTTCTTCGGCAGGCGGGCAGGCTGATCGGTCGAGCCGATAGGTCAGAACAGGATAGGGGTCCTGACCGCGCGACAGAAACGGAACGCGTGTAGCCCCCGCATGGGTAAAGCCAAGGCGGTCGAGCAGGGCGAGAGACGCCAGATTGTCCTCTGCGACATCGGCGACGATTTCAGCCACCGAAAGCGTGTCGAAAGCCCAGCGCACGACATGACCCACACAGGCACGGGCAATTCCGCGTCGCCAGTAGGGGCGTCCTACCCAGTAACCGATCCTTGCAGTCTGGCCCTTGAGGCTATCACCGGAATGACCGATCGAAAGACCGATACAGCCGATCAGGGTCTCGCCCTCGCAGATGGCGAAATGCCACGCCTTGCCGGCTGTCTGCCTTTCGATCGTACTGGCAATCCACTGATCGGCCAGTTCTCTGGGATAGGGAAAGGGCAGGTGGCTCAGCATCCGCACCACGCTCCAGTCATTGACCAGACGATGCACGTCGGCCCCATCGGGCAGGCGAAGCGGACGAAGCGTGTAAGGTGGAACGGAAAGGGTGAGTGCCATATAGGCCCCATCTCCTGAGTTGACGGGATTGCCGAAGCAGCATGATGCAACAGCATCATGCAAGTGTGCGTCGGGTAAGAACGGATCGATTGCAGACTTACCCGACGACGATTACCGGCGTATAGCCCCCGTTATTCGGCGGCCTGCGTCTCCGGCGATGCTTCGGGCGCCTCGGCATCGGGCTGGATACCGGCGCGGCGCAGGAGATCGCGCAATGCGTTGATCACCGGGAACACTTCCTGATTACGGTCGCCGCCAAGGTCGCGCCAGGCCTGCTGCTCGAGTTCCACGATTTCGCGATCCTCGGCGAAAATGCGGTTCGTGAAGCCAACGAGAAGAGGCCAGGCGAGTTCGAGCGCGCCCTTGAGCTTGGGACGACGGATCGACAGCAGGCCGAAAACACGACAGGACAGATGGTCCTTGTCCTGCGGCACATAGACGATCCACAGATCCATGACCGGGGGCTCGTCGCCGGTACGGATACGCAGCGTCTGATAGGGATATTCGGTGCGAATGGTCATGACATCGCGATGGGCATATTTCGCGCTCGCATCGCGTCGCTCACCGAAAATCAGGGTTTCACCCCAGGGCTGCTTACCGCCCACGCGGGCAAAGCTGTAGCGCGCCTCGACCATCCGGGGCTCGTTTTCGCCACCCAGATAACGGGGCTTCATCTTGCCCATCTGTTTGGAGTGCATGAACTGATGATTCATATCCATCAGGTTTTCATGCATGAAGCTGTAGTGGCAGTTCACATGCTCGCCGAAACGACGCGTCTTGTAGGCAGGATCGGCGACCGAACCGAGTTTGGGAAAAGGGGTGGTCTCAGCCTTGGCGGGGTCGCCGGGGAACACGAAGATGAGCCCTTCGACTTCGCGACAGGGATAGGTGCGCACGCCATTGGGCAGCTTGCCTTTGCCGAGATAGGGGACATCGATGCAGCGCCCCGAGCGCCCATAGGCCCAGCCGTGATAGCAGCACTGCACGGCTTCTCCTTCGACACGCCCCTTGCTCAGGGGGACCTGTCTGTGCGCGCAGCGGTCTTCAAGAGCGAAAACGCTTCCTTCCTGCGGTCTGACCAGGGCGATGGGCTGGCCGGCAAACCGCGTGGCGATGGTCTTGCCCTTCTTGAGTTCGTGCGACCAGGCGACAGGATACCAGTAATCGGGATCGCATTTCACGCGGCGCAGATCGACAACGTCCTCGCCCAGCCTTGTGGCATCTGAGCAGCGCGGGCCGGCATCTGCGATTGGGGGAATGGCGTTGGTTAGGCTGTCCGTCATAAGCTTCCCTGTTTGCACCGCCCACGGCCAGGTATCGCGATTGGTGGCCCCGGGCGTGGCTCTGAATCCGTCTGTAAAGTTCCTGAGGTGAACTTTAGCAGGCTTGAGGCGGGAGGGAACAGCGCCTTTCTGCTGGCTTGCTCCAATATGGAATTTCGATGCGCAAAATGCGCAAAGACCGGAAGATAGTTTCGTTTCTGACCGTGTTTTCGCTGGCTTCATGCGACAAACTGTGTTTTTTTTGCCTCATTCGATCCGATACCGAAAGAAAATATCTTTTCGATGTTGTAACGTTTTTTGGAAGCTGCCTAGACTGGCCATGGTTCAAGTTCCCATGGAGAGACAGCTCAGAAAATGCTCACGAAACGAAGAATACTGGCGGCCGCGACCCTTCTCTCCTTTCCGTTCGGCTTCGGTTATGCGCTGGCCGAAACACAAACCGCGGAGCAGCCCACGCACAAGGCAAAGAAGGCAGAGGGTATTCATCACAGAACCTCCATCGGTTCCGATCAGGCTTTGCATTCCGTTCCCAAAATCCGCACACGCAAGGCGCGCGATGCGAGTGGCGATAGCGGTGAATCGGTGATCGTGACGGGAACGCACGCCTTTAACCGCAAGGCGCGTGACAGCTCGGTGCCGGTAACCGTCGTTTCTTCGGCAACCCTACGCCGTTCGGGCCAGCTCAATCTGGCCGACGCCATCACCCGCGTCGATCCGTCGATTACCGTTACGGCCAACGGCGCGGATGCAGGCGCGCTGACATCGGCAATTCGTATGCGTGGTCTCAACCCGAACGAGGTTCTGGTCCTGGTTGACGGCAAGCGCCGCAACACCACAGCGAATATCTATGCCGATGCGGGTCCGCAGCAGGGCTCTACCCCGGTCGATCTGAACATGATCCCGGCTGGTGCCATCGATCATATCGAAATTCTGCGTGACGGTGCGGCAGCGCTGTACGGATCGGACGCCATCGCAGGTGTGGTGAACATCATCACCAAGAAAACCAGTCATGGCATCAATACCGTCGCCCAGACCGGCGCGAATGCCTATAACGGGACAGGCTGGCAGTATCTGATCGGGGCCGATGGCGGTCTCAAATGGGGCAATGACGGCTTCGTGCACCTGAGCGGTCAGGTCTATCATACCGATCACTGGGTCTCGAAGCTCAAGAGCACCGACGACCATCGCTGGACACCCAGCTCGAGCTGGCCAGCCAACTCCAACAACATTCTCTCCAACCCCGAGGAAACACGCGAGAATCTTTCCATCGAATGGGGCAAGGGGATTACCGAAGGCATCGAGACCTATGGTCTGATTACCTATGCGCATCGCCACTCCGAGGCTTACGAGAACTACCGCGTGCCGACTGTGGCTCCGAGTGCCTATCCCTATGGCTTCTCGCCGCTCGAAACCATTGAGGAAAACGACTTTCAGGCCAATCTGGGTCTGAAGGGCGATAACCTTCTCGGTTTCAGCTGGGATCTAAGCACGCTTTACGGCCAGGATGACGACGACATCGGGAACAAGAACACATTCAACCCGAATTACTACAAGGCGTATGGCTTCTCGCCGACCACGGTTCGCGGTCAAAGCTATTCGCTTGCCCAGTGGACCAGCAATTTCGACGCAAGACGTAATTTCCGCATCGCGGACGTAGTGCCGATGACTCTGGCCTTCGGTGCTGAGCATCGTCTTGAAATGTACCACATCAAGGCGGGTGAACCGGCCTCCTACGAGCTGGGCGGTACGCAGGGTTTTGCGGGCCTGACGCCCCAGAATGCGGGTCAGTGGCAGCGCAATATCTGGGCCGGTTATCTGGATGGCGATTTCCACCCGCTGCCGCACTGGGATCTCGATTTCGCAGGCCGTTTCGAGCACTACACCGATGTCGGCAATACCGAGAACGGCAAGGTCACCACGCGTTACGACATCACAAGCAAGCTGGCCGTGCGCGCGACCATCAGCAACGGTTTCCGTGCGCCGACCATGGCGGAGCAGTATTATTCGGCACTCAACGTGTCACCGACCGGGGCGACCGGACTGCTTCAGACCGTCGGTGCAGCGGGCAAGACGATTGGCGCCCAGCGCCTGAAACCTGAAAGATCGACGAGCGCAGAAGGCGGTATCATCGCCGAGCCGCTGAAGAACTGGCATGTCTCGGTCGACGTCTATCAGATCAACATACGCGATCGCATTATCGGCTCGGCCACGGTCAACGGTCAGACCGCGCTCGATGCCATTGCACTGACGGGCGTAAATCTGCCGAGCGGCATCGATCTGGACAATGTGACGGCAAACTACTTTGCGAACGTCGCCAGCACGCGTACGCAGGGTCTCGATCTGCAGACCGATTATCTGGTCCATCTGCACAAATACGGCACGCTCAATCTGAGTGCGATGCTCAACCTCAACCGCACGCGTATCAGCCATATCAACACCAATGCATTTGGCGAACCCGCCGCCAATGCCCAGACCATCGGGTATCTCACCACAGGCTCGCCGCGCAGCAAGCTGATCCTGAATGCCTACTGGACCTATCATCAGTGGGATGTGAACCTGCGTCAGACCCGTTATGGGGAAACCAAATCGCTTCTGAGCTATGAAGATCTCGCTCCGGCGAACCTGAAATACTCGAACACGCAATGGGCTGAGTTCAAGAATACCCCGGTCTGGCTGACCGATCTTGAAGTCGGATACCGGTTCACCGAGCACTGGCATCTTGCGATTGGCGCGAACAATATCTTCAATCAGCGCCCGCGCCACGTGAACCCGATCAACAACTATCTGGGTCCTAAGGTATACGATACCGATTCTTCCGGTATCCCCATCTATGGCGCCTATTACTACGGGCGTCTGAACGCGACATTCTGATCGAACGGATGGTTTTGCCGGGAGCTTTTCCCCTGGCAGGCCCTACCTGTTTCCATCTTCCGCAAAAGCCGGGCTGGCGCTTCGTCAGCCCGGCTTTTGCGCGATCCCAGTGTTGCCCTATCCCAGCGTTGCGCTCAGATGGTCGATGAATTGCGATGCGACACGTCCGGAGCGGCCTCCGCGTTCCATGGCCCATTCGAGGGCATGGCGATGAAGCGCCTCGGGCGAGATTTCCAGCTTGCGATGCGCGGCGTAGCCATCGACGATGGCGAGATAGGTTTCCTGATTGCAGCCATGTACGCCGATCCATAGCCCGAAGCGGTCCGAGAGAGAGACCTTCTCTTCCACGGCTTCCTGCGGATTGATGGCGCTGCCGCTCTCGTTCTCCATCATGTCGCGCGGCATGAGATGGCGACGGTTGGACGTGGCATAGAACAGCACATTCTCGGGGCGACCCATGATGCCGCCATCCAGCACCGATTTCAGCGATTTGTAATCGGCGTCCTGCGTTTCGAAAGAGAGGTCGTCGCAGAACACGATGCAGCGTCGGGACTGGGCACGCAGAATATCGAGCAGACGGGGCAGGGTGGATAGATCGTCACGCTGGATTTCGATCAGCACCAGAGCATGGGGATGTTCGCGATTGGCCTCGCCGAAGCAGGCTTTCACCAGCGATGATTTTCCCATGCCACGCGCGCCCCAGAGCATCACATTATTGCCGGGGCGTCCGGATGCAAAATGTCGTGTGTTCTCAAGTACGAGGCGTGTTTGCCTGTCAATGCCGCGTAACAGAGACAGGTCGACGCCCTGTACATGATCCACTGCGCGCAGCGTGGATGAGGCACCCTGCCACATGAATGCATCGCTGCCTTCAAGGCTCGAAGGGCTTGCGGGGGCAGGGGAGAGGCGTTCCAGCGCACTGGCAATGCGTTCGAGTTTTTCGAGAAGAACGGGGTCCATGATTAAGCCCTTGCTCCTTGGCTATGCTTGACGTGCGGGCGCGACCAATTATGGTCCGGGCCAATCGGGTGGCTTTCGGGCGCGTCCGGTCCCTTATCTATCGACATATGGAATAAACGCATGCTCGCCAACAGCGGGATTATCTCATTCCTCCCGATGATCCTCGTGTTCGTCGTATTCTATTTCGTGCTCATCCGTCCCCAGCAGGCGCGCCAGAAAGAGCTCAAATCACAGCTGAATGCCCTGCGCCGTGGCGATCGCATCGTGACCAGCGGCGGTATTATCGGTGTGGTGCAGCTTGCCCGCGAAGGGACCAAGGAAATCGAGATCGAAATCGCACCGGGCGTAAAGATCCAGCTCATGCGCGAAAATGTGTCGCAGGTTCTGACCAGCACGGCCAAGCCTGCCAATGATGGCGGAAAGCCAGCAAAGTAAGAAGAACTGCTCCGCCACCGGGCGGGACAGATCCGGAATGAAAAAGGACCGGCCCCCTGCGGGAGACCGGTCCTTTTTCATCTCCAGCTTGTTTCATATCCGACTAATGCGCGTCCGATCCTGGCTGGAACGGACCGCGCAACCGGAGGAAATCAGGCCGAGAGAAGCTCGGCTTCGGCGAACTCGTAATTGGCAAGCTTGTCGAGGTAGTTGGTGATGTAATCCGGACGACGGTTACGGAAGTCCAGGTAATAAGCGTGCTCCCACACATCCAGGCCCAGGAGCGCGCGACCCTGGCCTTCTGCCAGCGGGTTGGATCCGTTGGCGGTCTTGGTCACGGCCAGCTTGCCGTCATTGCCGAGAACGAGCCAGGCCCAGCCGGAGCCGAACTGCGAGATGGCAGCCTGCTTGAATGCCGTCTTGAACGCGTCGAGACCGCCGAGATCTTCATCGATCTTCGCAGCCAGCTTCGTCGGCACCTGTCCACCGTTCGGGGCAAGGTTCTGCCAGAACAGGGTGTGGTTCCAGTGCTGACCAGCATTGTTGAACACAGGCGCCTGGGATGCATCGCCCTTCACGGCAAGAATGATCTCTTCGAGGCTCTTGCCCTGAAGCTCGGGTTTGGCTTCGACAAAACCGTTCAGCGCCGTGACATAAGCCTGATGATGCTTGTCATGGTGCAGCTCAAGCGTTTCCTGGCACATGCCGGAGGTGGCGAGTGCATTGTAGCTGTAAGGGAGGGGCGGCAGTTCGAAAGCCATGGTCTCGTCTCCTGGACTGTCATGGTGAGGATCAAGCGAGGCTGCTTGGTCACAAAAGCCAGCTATGGTGCCGAATGGGTTTCGTCAACCCGTTCGGCAGGTGAAGTGATTTAGGGGTGCGATTTCAGGGGGTGCCGGTATCGTCATGGCTCTGCACGACGCTTTTCTCGATCGCTCCCAGTAATGCGGCGTAGTCGTCATTGGCATGACGCTTTGCCGAAAGGGCAAGTGCCTGATCGGCGATGGCAATGGCGGGGCAGAAACTGTGCGTGCGACGCGCAGCGTCGATGAGCAGGCCCATATCCTTCGACATCAGACGCGTCGGGAATTGCGGGCTGAAATCGCCTTTCTGGGCGGCGCCCAGCTTGCGCTTGTGATGGGGTGAAATGACGGCAACCTGAGACAGTGCCTCATAGAGCATATCGCGGTTCAAACCGCTGCTCAGACCGTAACCGACGGCCTCGGCAATGACATTGAGCGTCGCACCCATGATGCCGTTGATGACGAGCTTCAGGCGTGTGCCTGCACCGACCTCACCGGCATGAATCGTCAGCTTGCCAATGGCGTCGAGCACCGGGCGCGCGCGGTCGAGATCCTGTGACGTTGCGCCGACCAGCATCACCAGTTCCCCCTTTTCGGCTTCCGGCGTGCTTCCTGACATGGGGGCATCGACGAAATGCAGGCTCTTGTCCTGTGCAAGCTCGCTCAGTTTTGCTGTCGCCTCGGGAGACACGGTACTGCAGTTGATCACGAGCGTGCCCGGGCGCGCGCCAGCAAGAAAGCCGTCCTCGCCCTCTGCTGATGCGAAAACGGCCGCATCATTGGGCACGCAGAGAACGAGTATGTCAGATGCCTCGGCGAGAGCGCGTGCCGTCTTGGCCACTGGCGTTGCCTCATCCTGCTGTCGCCCGGACGGCGTATAGGCGCTGACCTCGAACCCTGCCTGTCGCAGGTTGCATCCCATCAGCGCGCCCATGGCGCCGTAGCCGACAAAACCGATCTTACCTGAATTGCGCTCGCTCATGCGAAATGTCCTCTCACTGCCTCATGCCGAACAGTAAAGCCCGGAGAGTGCCGCGAGTTGCGGACAGGCGGGATCAGACCGTCGGCACCGGTTCGGAAACCGGGACTGTTTCTGCGATGAGCGCCTTTAATGTGTCAATGTGTTGCCGAACCGGTGCAGCCAGATTGGCGAGCATAAGTCCGTCGGGAAGAACCGTGATTTTTCCCGGTCTGAAAGGCACACGAGCCCAGGACATGCCGTAAGCCTCGACAGTCGCAAGATGGGCGCTCACTCCGAAAGTCACGACCATTTCAAGATTGGTGACTGTTTTGAGCAGGCAGGAAAGTTTTTCCAGCGCATCGGGCAGGAGGGAGGCCGGACCCGTTGCTGTGCACCGGTTGAGGTGATGGCAGAGCATGGCGTTGCTCTTTCCGGACGCGCTGGGCCGGGTGATATGCCCTAGCAGTTTAAGACGCTGGGACGCCGTGAGCTTTTCGAGGCTTACGACGAGGACGGCGGTATCGCCGGATAGGGGGGGCATGCTGTCCATGGCAGCGGACTTGGTTCGTTTTGGTCTGGACGTCAGTCGTCCATTTCATCGTCGAGCATGACATCGGCCGGATGCCGTACGGGGGCTGAGCGCGGTCTCGCCTGGTTTTCTGCCTGACGACGGGTGAATTCGCTCGCAATATCGCCCAGTTCGACAAACTGGTCGACCTGACGCCGTAGATCGTCACCGATCAGAGAGGGCGAGGCGCGCAGCGAGGAGATGGCCGTCACGCGTACGCCGCGGCGCTGTATGGCTTCTACTGCACGACGCAGATCGGCATCCCCGCTGAAAATCACGGCGTGATCCATATGGTCTGCAAGCTCCATCAGGTCGATGGCGAGCTCGACATCCATATTGCCCTTGAGGCGCCGACGCCCGGACTGATCGGTGAATTCGCGCGCTGTTTTGGTGACCAGCATGTAACCGTTATAGGCCAACCAGTCCGTCAGAGGTTTCAGTGGCGAGTAATCCTCGGTCTCTGGAATCGCGGCATAGTAATGAGCCCTAAGAAGGCGGGTTCCTGACTTGAAGTATCTAAGAAGTCTGCGATAGTCGACCTCAAACCCGAGGGATTTTGCTGTGTAATACAGGCTGGACCCATCGATAAATACTGAGGTTTTTTCATTTTTGTCTAACATGTCAGATCCATTTGTAAAATCGGTAGTGCGAACCGTTTGAATAGGCATCCAAATCTTCGTGGAAAGCTTAACGAAAACTGAATCATTAATATAGTGACCCACAGGTTGGATAATATTGACTTTGTGTAATTCTCCTTATGCCCGCAACCGGCAGATGATACGGAAGTCCCTGACGCACTATGCTTGCGGGAGTGGCTTTCAGCGCGACCCGGAATTGCCCATGGACGGGAATGTTTGCTCCGGCGATGGCGTTATGATAGTTTGCCCAATTCACGTCGCTCCGCGGATATTGATTGGGAAGAATTTATGGCACGCGTAACCGTCGAAGACTGCATCGAGAAGGTCCCGAACCGTTTCGAGCTCGTTCTCCTTGCTGCACAGCGCGCCCGTGCCCTGTCGCGCGGTGAGGAAATGACGATCGACCGCGATAATGACAAGAACCCTGTCGTCGCCCTGCGCGAAATCGCTGAAGACAAGGTCAATCTCGGCGCCCTCAAGGACGGTATCGTGCGTTCGCTCGCCCGTGCACCCGAGCCCGAGCCTGTAGACGAGGAAGTCATGGATCTGATCCCGACCGATCAGAACATCTTCGGTCTGCAGGATGTGTCTTCCGAAGAAGAGCACGCGCATATGGCCGAGACCATGTCGTCTGCCGAGCTCGATGCTTCGTTCGAAGCCGAATTCGGGGGACGTGGTCGCCGCTGAGTTTGCATCTGCCGGGCCGTTTCGGGGCCCGGCATCGATACGAGATGACGTTCTGAACGGGAGAGAGTACCGGCATGTCTGACACCCTTCTCCCCGGCGCCGATACGGCTCCAGCCATACCCTCGATCAGCGGTTTGCTGCGCCGCGTCGCGGCTTACGATCCACAGGCGGATCTTTCCCGCATCGAAGAAGCCTATGCCGTGGCCGAGAAGGCCCATCGTGAACAGAAGCGCGATAACGGCGAGCCCTACATCATTCATCCTATCGCGGTTGCCAATATCCTTGCCGGGTTTCGCATGGATGTGCCTTCCATCATGGTTGGCTTGCTTCATGACACGGTCGAGGATACCGGAATTACCCATGCGTTCCTCAAGGAACGTTTTGGCGAGACGGTGGCCAGTCTGGTCGATGGCGTAACCAAGCTCACCCGTCTCGAACTGCAGTCGGACAGAACCAAGCAGGCCGAAAACTTCCGCAAGCTCGTTCTGGCCATGTCGCGTGACATACGCGTTCTGATCGTCAAGCTGGCAGACCGGCTGCATAACATGCGCACGCTCCATTACGTGCAGCGTCAGGACAGGCGCCTTCGCATTGCGCGCGAGACCATGGATATCTACGCGCCTCTGGCTGAGCGCATAGGTATGGACCGCGTCAAGACAGAGTTGCAGAACCTGTCGTTCGAACAGCTCGAACCGGAGGCCGATGCCACCATTCGGGCACGTCTCAACTTTCTGCGCGGCCATGGCGCGGATATTATCGAGCAGATCAAGCAGGAGCTCAAAGCACTCTGTGCCGAGGTGGGGCTGCCTCATGTCGATATCACTGGCCGCGAAAAATCGCCCTATTCCATCTGGGCCAAAATGCAGAAACGCAATGTGGCGTTCGAGCAGCTGTCCGATATCATGGCATTTCGTGTGATCGTGCCGAGCCGCGATGCCTGTTATGCGGCGCTTGGTGCCATTCATGGCGCGTATCCGATGATTGCCGGGCGCTTCAAGGATTACATCTCGACGCCCAAGGCCAACGGCTATCAGAGTCTTCATACGGGCGTTACGCTTCGTCAGCCGCGCAATCAGAAAATCGAGATCCAGATCCGCACGGCGGATATGCATAATTTCGCCGAAAACGGCGTCGCGGCGCATTGGGCGTATAAAGAGCGCGACGATGCCGAGGCGTCGAATACCGAAGTCAATGCACTTGGGCTCAACAAGCTGCGCTGGGTGCAGGATCTGCTCGAAATTCTCGAGGATTCCGAGGCACCTGACGAGTTCCTGGAAAACACAAAGCTTGAACTCTATCAGGACCAGGTTTTCTGCTTCACGCCCAAAGGCCAGCTGATTTCCCTGCCGCGTCGGGCAACGCCGGTCGATTTTGCTTATGCTGTGCACAGTCAGGTTGGCGACGCCTGCGTTGGCGCAAAGATCAACGGTCGTCTGATGCCCCTGCGCCACGAACTGCAGAATGGCGATCAGGTCGAGATCATGACCGCGCGAGGCGGCACGCCATCCGCCTCGTGGGAACGTTTTGTCGTTACCGGTAAGGCGCGTGCGCGTATCCGGCGTCACGTTGCCCTGCAGCAGCGTCAGGTCAATCTCGATACAGGCCGCACGGCGCTGGCCAAAGCCTTCCGTCAGGAAGGTGTCGATGGCAGCGAAAAAGTGCTCGAGACCCTGCTGCGCGATCTGCGTCAGCCGAGCATCGACGATCTTTATGTGGCAGTTGGCAACGGTCAGCTCGGACCGCGCGATGTCGTCAATGCCGCCTATCCGGAGCTCCGACAGACCCATCGTGCACCGCGCATGGTGCCCGGACTGTCGGGACGTCTTGCTGGTGGCGTCGGAACGGCGCCACGTTACGGGACCAAAACCGGATCGATCATTACCGGAATCGGCTCCGGTATCGCGACGCATTTTGCCGGGTGCTGTCACCCGCTGCCCGGCGATCCGATCGTCGGGATTATCGCTCAGGGAAAGGGTGTCACGATCCATCAGCGCGCCTGCCAGAATCTGAGCGCCTTTTCCTCGACTCCGGAGCGCTTCCTCGAGATCGACTGGGATTACGAAGCCCTCTCGCAGGGTGAGCGTTCGGCCCCGCATATCGGTCGTGTAAGCGTGATTGCTGCCAATGAATCGAGCGTGCTGACGACGCTGACCAACACGGCGTCGAAACATAATGGCAGCGTCGTCAATCTGCGCATCCTCAACAGGCAGCTCGATTTCATGGAGATCCTGGTCGATCTCGAAGTGCGCGACGTACGTCATCTTTCGGCGATGATCGCAGCCCTGCGTTCCGCGCAGGGTGTGATGCAGGTCGAGCGCGCACGGAACTGACCGATCGATGATACGGGGCATAGGGACCGATCTGTGCGACATGCGTCGTATTGCGCGTGCGATCGAACGCTCAGGCGATCGCTTTCTGACCAGAAGCTTTACGACATCTGAAATCGCCTATGCACAGACGCGGCAGGGGGAGGGGCGTATCGGCATTTTTGCCAAGCGCTGGGCCGCCAAGGAGGCTTGCGTCAAGGCGCTGGGTACCGGGTTTCGCGATGGTATCCATCTGACGGACATCGAGGTGCGTCATGACGATATGGGTAAACCCCTGCTGCATCTGAGCGGTCAGGCAGCAATCTGCCTTGCGGCACTGGCTCTGCCGGAGCAGCAGGCGGAGATCATGCTCAGTCTGAGCGATGAAGCGCCCTATGCCCTTGCCTATGTGATCGTGCAGTCAGTTCCCCGAACTTCATGATACTCTGTCGCCAATACCCCACCTCCTGCGCTAAGACCCGAGAATGACCGATGTAAATCAGGAGGCGACGGCCTCCAGGCGAAAAGAAGACACCCCACTCGAGATCGTACGCTTTGTCGTCATCTGGATTGTGGTCCTGATGGCGATACGGACGATCTTCGTGGAGCCGTTCAATATCCCGAGCGCCTCGATGATGCCGACCCTTCAGGTCGGAGACTATATTGTCGTTACCAAATACGATTATGGCTGGTCGCGTTTCTCGATCCCGTTCTCGCCTCATCTGTTCGATGGGCGTATCTGGGCGTCGACGCCTCATCGCGGCGACGTTGTTGTTTTTCGCTACACGCAGAACAACTCGATCGATTACATCAAGCGCGTCATCGGTCTGCCGGGCGATCATGTCCAGATGCGCGCGGGCGAGCTTTACCTGAATGGCACCCTGGTGCCGCGCAAATCCCTGGGTGTCTATTCGGCCATGGATGAAAACCGCTATCCGCAGGCGGGAATACGCTATCTCGAAACGCTCCCCGGCAGTGCTGGCGCGCCACCTGTCACGCATCAGATCCTGAAGCAGACCGATGAGGGCGAGCAGAACGACACCCGCGAATACGTCGTACCCGATGGCTATTTCTTCGCAATGGGCGATAATCGCGATAATAGTGGCGATAGCCGTTTCCAGCGCGATAACGGTGTGGATCTCGGCTATGTGCCTATGGTCAATCTGGTGGGCAAGGCGCGTTTCGTATTCTTCTCCTACGATGCCGTGCATCCGCTCTGGCAGTTCTGGCAATGGCCTTTCGAAATCCGGTGGAGCCATCTTTTTGCGACGATGCACTGAGAACGGGCAATGAGCGGTCAGGATAATTATCTCGAAGCGATTCAGGAGGCACTCGGGCATCGCTTTGCCGATCAGGGCCTGCTGCGTCAGGCGCTGACGCATCGTTCAGCTGTGTCGTCTCGCCAGGGTAGGCGTGCGCCACGCAATGCCCCACGTCCTGCCGAGGCGGGCTCGAACGAGCGTCTGGAATTCATGGGCGATCGCGTGCTGGGTCTGTTGATGGCCGAGTGGCTGCTCGAACAGTTTCCCGATGAGCCTGAGGGGGCTCTCGGGCCACGTCATGCTTCCCTGGTTTCACGCAATGCCCTTGCGCCTATTGCCGAGAGCATCGGTATTGCCAGCGCGCTGCGTATTGCAGAGCATGAAGAGCAGGCCGGTATACGCAGTCTGGCCAATGTGCAGGCCGATGCGATGGAGGCCCTTTTGGGGGCGCTCTATCTCGATGCCGGACTTGAGCCTGCGCGTCGTTTCGTGCGGGAGAAATGGAAGGATCTGCTGACATCGCAGATCACGCCGCCCAAGGATCCCAAGACGACACTTCAGGAATATGTTCTGGCGCGTGGCTACAAGCTGCCGGATTACGAGACGCTTTCCATGGAGGGGCCGTCTCATGCCCCGCGCTTTACCGTAGCGGTTTCTGCTATGGGTGAGACGGGTGAGGGCGTTGCTGGGAGCAAACGCCAGGCCGAGAGCGAGGCAGCGACTGTCCTGCTCCGGCGATTGAACCGTAGCCGCAAAGGCACGAAGGACAGAAAATGACGACACGTTGTGGTTTCGTCGCCCTCGTCGGGGCGCCGAATGCCGGTAAATCCACTCTGATCAATCGCATGACGGGCGCGAAGCTCTCGATTGTAAGCCCCAAGGCGCAGACGACGCGTTTTCGTGTGCTGGGCATTCTCATGCGTCAGACCACACAGATCCTGCTTGTCGACACACCGGGCATTTTCAAGCCGCGGCGCAAGCTCGATCGCGCCATGGTTGCCGCCGCCTGGACCGGTTCGCAGGATGCCGATATCTCGCTCCTGCTGATCGATGCCAAGGCCGGGCTGCGTGAAGAGGCGCAGGCGGTGATCGACACGCTGGCCAAGCAGAAGCGACGGGTCTGGCTCGTGCTGAACAAGACCGATCTCGTCGGGGCACAGCAGCTTCTGCCGCTCACGAAGTCGATCACCGATCAGCTTTCGGTCGAGCATGTGTTCATGCTCAGCGCGCGCTCAGGTGACGGGGTGGAGGATCTGCTCGATTATCTCGCCGCTGAGTTGCCTGAGGGACCGTATCTGTACCCCGAGGACGACCTGACCGACCTGCCTGACCGTCTGCTGGCGGCGGAGCTGGTGCGCGAACAGATTTTCATGCAGACGCATGAGGAAATTCCGTATCAGGCAACGGTCGAGACCGAGAGCTTCAAGGAACGTCCTGATGGATCGGTGCGCATCGATGCGACGATCTATGTCTCGCGTCCCGGACACAAGGCTATTCTCATCGGTGAGGGGGGGCGCAAGATTCGCAGTATCGGCGAACGCGCACGTCTCGATCTCGGGCGTTTGCTGGAGCGGCCCTGTCATCTGTTTCTGAATGTGCGTGAGCGCGCCGGGTGGGATGAAGAAAAGGCGCGCCTGCGGGCTATCGGCCTGGATGACGCCTGAGAAGTTCTTGTGAGGACACGCCGCGCCCTATAAGAGGGGCGCGGGTTGTGAAATGGCCTTCATGAGGCAGCAGCGAAAGAGGAAGCGATGACCGAAACTTCAGCACGCTACAAGCGCGTTCTTCTCAAGGTTTCGGGCGAAGCCCTGATGGGCAAGGGTTCTTTCGGGATAGAGCCGCAGATCGTCGAGGAAATCGCCAATGACGTGGCGTCGGTCTCGCGTAGCGGCGTTCAGGTCTGTCTGGTGATCGGCGGAGGTAATATCTTCCGTGGTGTGGCAGCCGCCGCCAAGGGTATGGACCGTGCGCAGGGCGATTATGCCGGCATGCTGGCGACCGTCATCAACGCGTTGATGATGCAGAATGCGCTTGAAAAAGCCGGTATCGATACCCGTGTGATGTCCGCCATCCAGATGTCATCGATTGCCGAGCCCTATATCCGACGTCGCGCCGTGCGTCATATGGAGAAGGGGCGCGTCGTGATTTTTGCGGCCGGTACGGGCAACCCTTTCTTCACCACCGATACGGCGGCCGCCCTGCGCGCCAACGAAATGGAATGCGATGTGCTCCTCAAGGGCACACAGGTCGATGGCGTTTACTCCGCCGATCCGCGACGCGTGCCCGATGCAGAGCGTTATGACGAGCTGTCCTATATGGATGTGCTCTCGCGCGACCTGAACGTGATGGATGCCACGGCCATTTCGCTGGCACGCGAGAACCGTCTGCCGATCATCGTCTTCAATATTCACGCTCCCGGAGCCTTTGCCAGCGTCATGCGTGGCGAAGGCCGGTTTACGCGTATCATCGAAACGGCCTGAGCCGGACACAATCACCAGTCTTTGAGTATCGATTAGGGAGAGAACAATGCCTGCTGAGCTGAATGACCTGCTGGAAGACCTGACCCGCCGTATGGACGGTGCGATGGAAAGCCTGCGTCGTGATCTCTCCGGTCTGCGTTCGGGCCGCGCCAGCCCGAACCTGCTGGAGCCCGTGCGCGTCGAGGCCTATGGCAGCGAAGTGCCTCTGGCACAGGTCGGATCGATTGCCGTACCCGAAGCGCGCATGCTTACCGTATCCGTCTGGGATCGGGGGCTGGTCGGTGCTGTCGAGCGAGCCATTCGCGATGCCGGGCTCGGTCTTAATCCGGCTGCCGACGGTCAGACCGTACGCGTGCCCATTCCCCAGCTGACCGAAGAGCGCCGCAACGAGCTGGCACGTGCTGCAGGGCGCTATGCCGAGAACGGCAAGATTGCGGTGCGCAATGTGCGTCGCGATGGCATGGATCAGATCAAGACCCATGAGAAAAAGAGCGAGATCAGCCAGGACGATATGAAGGTCTGGTCCGACGGTGTGCAGAAACTGACGGATCAGTACGTCAAGAAAGTTGACGATATGCTCGCGGACAAGGAACGCGAGATCAAGCAGGTCTGATCCGCAATCGTGTCATCCTCTCGCGCCCATCCGGCCCCCGCCGCGAATACTGATCCCGCCCTTGCACCGCGCCATGTTGCCGTCATCATGGACGGCAACGGGCGTTGGGCGCAGGCGCGTGGCAAGCCGGTCATGGCCGGTCATCGCGCGGGAGCCGAGGCGGTGCGTCGTTGTGTCAAAGCGGCCATCGCTGCGCATGTGCGCTATCTGACGCTCTATGCCTTCTCCTCGGAGAACTGGAACCGGACAACCGAGGAAGTTTCCGATCTGACATCGCTGCTGCGTTTCTATCTGCGGCACAAGGTTGCAGAGCTTCACGAGCAGAATGTGAGGCTGGAGTTCATTGGCGATCTCAGTCGTTTCGATTCAGGTCTGAGGGCAGAAATCGACCGGGCTCGTACCCTGACAGCGCGTAATACACGGCTCACCATGATTCTCGCCCTGTCTTACGGCGCGCGCCACGACATGCTCAAGGCGGCCAAGAGCCTCGCTGCTGCGGCGATGCGCGGCGAGATCGACCCCGAAACGATAGGGGAGGAGGCTTTTGGCGATTTCCTCCAGACCTCACCTTTTCCTGATCCCGATCTGATTGTCCGCACGAGCGGTGAGCGTCGCCTGTCCAACTTCCTGCTCTGGGAATCGGCTTATGCCGAACTCGCTTTTCTGGACGTAATGTGGCCGGATTTCGATGAAACGCATTTCGAGACCCTGATGCTCGATTTCTCACGTCGCGAGCGTCGTTTCGGCAAGCGTCTTGCACCGGATGGCGCTCTGTGAACACCTCATCCAATCGTAATGCGCGCTGGTCCGATCTTCGCCTGCGGCTGATTTCAGCCGCCGTGATCGTCCCGGTTGCAGTTTTCTGCATCGTCATGGGTGGTGTCGCCTATGAGGCGATGCTGCTTCTTGTCAGTCTCGGCCTCGTCTATGAGGGCATGGCCATGGCAGGCGTTGCATCGGGCAGGGGGCAATACACTTGGCGTGGCGCATTGCTGTTGCTCTGGCCCGTGGTCGGCCTTGTCTGCGCTATCAGAAACGAGTGGCGTGCAGCCCTGGCACTCATGCTGTCGGCCGTGGTGTTCGGCCCTGCTCAATGGGCCAGTGTCGCTGTGGCGAGTCTGGGAGGACTTTCCCTGCTATGGCTCAGGGAGCCGTCGTTCGGAGCTGTCGTCGTTCTGTTTATCGTTGCCGTTGTAATTGCGAGCGATAGCGGCGCCTATATCAGTGGCCGTATATTCGGTGGTCCGAAGCTGGCGCCGCGTATATCGCCCGGCAAGACGCGCTCCGGCGCGCTGGGCGGTCTGGTTTGCGCTGGGCTTGCCGGGATGGCCATCGCAGTCTTCTTTGGGAGCGGCACGCCTCTGGGTGGGCTGATCTGGGGTATGATCCTCGGTTGTGCCTCTCAGTCGGGCGATCTCGCCGAGAGTGCTGCAAAGCGCCGTGTCGGTATCAAGGACTCAGGCAAGCTTATACCGGGGCATGGCGGTTTGCTGGATCGTTTCGACGGTCTTCTGGCTGCTGCGCCACTTGCCGCGCTGGTTTCGCTTTGCGTACCGGGGCAGGTATTCTGGAAGACC
The DNA here is from genome assembly GCF_024054035.1 of Asaia lannensis NBRC 102526. GTDB lineage: Bacteria > Pseudomonadota > Alphaproteobacteria > Acetobacterales > Acetobacteraceae > Asaia > Asaia lannensis. The sequence continues at coordinate 284,829 of NZ_JAMXQU010000002.1, read as the reverse complement.
CGGCCGGACGATATCCTGACAGCATTCCTGCACTTTTTCGTTTCTCCCTAATCCGCTTATCCGTATTGATCTGGAGTATCCTGGGATCATGACCGCTTCACCGCGCAGCATTACCGTTCTTGGCAGCACCGGCAGCATTGGCTGCTCGACGATCGACCTTCTGCTCGCCGAGCCGGAGCGCTTCCGTATCCGGGCTCTGGTCGGCGGTCGTAACGTCGCGCTCCTGGCCGAGCAGGCAATCGCGCTGCGTGCAGAAGTCGCGGTGATCAATGACGAGAGCCTGCTGGACGAGCTGAGGGACCGCCTGAGCGGGAGCGGTGTCCGTGCCGCCGGCGGACGTCAGGCGGTGATCGAGGCTGCTGCCATGGAGGCAGACTGGACCATGGCCGCTATCACCGGGGCCGCCGGTCTGGAGCCTACACTGGCTGCGACACGCAACGGCAGGTCGATCGCTCTCGCGAACAAGGAAGCGCTGGTGAGCGCGGGCGACGTCATGCTGCGTGAGGTTGCGGCAGCCGGGGCAACGCTGCTCCCGGTCGATTCCGAGCATAACGCCATATTCCAGAGCCTGACGGGCAGCCCTATCGACAGCGTCGAGAAGATCGTTCTTACGGCATCCGGCGGTCCGTTCCGCTGCGCGTCGATCGAAACCATGCGTGCCGCAACGCCGGAACATGCCCTCAAGCATCCGACCTGGAGCATGGGCGCAAAGATCACCATCGACTCCGCATCGATGGCCAATAAGGGACTTGAGGTTATCGAGGCTGCGCGCATTTTCGGCCTGACGAACGAGCAGATCGACGTGCTTGTTCATCCGCAATCGGCTGTGCATGGCATGGTTCAGTTTCGTGACGGCAGCCTGATCGCCCAGCTGGGCGCGCCGGACATGCGCGTGCCGATTGCAAACACCCTGGCCTGGCCGGATCGTATGCAGACAAACGCGCCCCGCCTCGATCTGGCGGCGCTGGCCCGTCTGGATTTCGAGGCACCGGACGAGGTGCGTTTCCCCGCGCTCCGTCTGGCTCGTGAAGCTCTTTGTGCGGGGGCGGCCTCACCTACCATTTTCTCTGCCGCAAACGAGATCGCCGTCGAGGCTTTCCTGACCCGTCGCATCGGTTTCCTCGGCATTGGCGATACGATCGCCTATGCCATGGACAAGCTCGGTGCTCCTACGCTCGACACGCTCGACGACGTGCTGCACTGGGATAACGAAGCCCGACGCGTGGCCGAGATTTTCGTCTCACGCGAGCGCAGCAATTCCCCGAGCAGCACGGAGACGCTTCATGCATGAATTTGCCGTCACGATCCTGGCCTTCGCCCTGATTCTCGGCGTCCTGGTTTTCGTGCATGAAATGGGGCATTACCTCGCCGCACGCTGGCGAGGCGTGAAGGTCGATACTTTTTCCATCGGTTTCGGCCCCGCGCTTTATCGCTGGCACGACCGTACTGGCACGGAATGGCGTATTGCAGCCATTCCGCTGGGTGGCTTCGTCAAGCCTCATGGTTTTGAAGATCCTGAGGATGCAACACCGGAGCAGAAAGCTGCCTGGGTTCCCGGTCAGACCTTTCATGACAAGCCCGTTGGCTCGCGCATGCTGGTCATTGTCATGGGGCCGGTGTTCAACTTCATTTTCGCTCTGCTGCTGTTCACGGTGCTTTATGTTTCCGTGGGCAAGCCGGAGCTGAAAAACGAGATTGCCCAGGTCGCGCCGCACAGCGCCGCAGAAAAGGCCGGGCTGCAAAAGGGTGACGTCATCACCCGCCTCGGGTCGCTGGATGTTTTCAATTTTGCCGATATTCAGGCGCATGCCGTCAAAATGCCGGGAGAACACACGACGCTGGGAATCAGGCGCGACGGTCACGACCTCAGCCTGCCCATTACGCTCGACCGGGTGCCGGGTAAAAACGGTGCGCCCGATACGGGCAGTATCGGTGTGATGGCCCAGCTTGTGCCCGGCAAGCCGATGGGTCTCGGTCAGGCGGTCAAGGCTGGCGTGCAGGAAACCTGGATGGTTTCCGTCCAGACCCTTCAGGGCGTCTGGCAGATCGTGACAGGTCACCGCAGTGCAAAGGAGCTTGGCGGCACGATCAGGATTGCCCAGCTGTCGGGGCAGGTGGCCCATTACGGCTTTGCCAGCATCCTGTCTTTCATGGCGCTGCTGTCGATCAATCTCGGTCTGATCAACCTGTTCCCGATTCCGCTGCTCGATGGTGGTCGTCTCGTGTTCTATGTTGCCGAGGCCGTGCGCGGTAAGCCCGTTTCACGCCGTGTGCAGGAAATCAGCTATCAGGCGGGTTTCGCGATTATCGCCGCGCTCTTTCTGTTTTCGACCTTCAACGATCTTTCGAATCTCGGTCTGTTCCGTTAGAAAACGCGGAAATCTCCGCTGCGTGACACAGAGTGTTACGACAGTTCATGCGGCGGAGTGCTTGCTCACGGGGTCCAAGTCGGATACGTCCGACAGGTATAAGAAAAATCTGCGGCGTGAGCTTCGTTGCGCACAATTAAATTGTCTGAAATAAACCTTCACGTCGGGTTGATGAAGTTAAGGAACGTCCGTCTTGTCAGGTAAACGTCTCGTTCTGCTTGCTTCGGTATGCATTCTCCCTGTCTGGGCAGGGAAGGCCGAGGCTCAGAAAACCCGCCGTCCCGCGCATCATCACGCTGCCGAGCAGCACTCTGCCAATGGGCAGATGATCGAAGCGATCGATGTGAAGGGCAATACGCGCATCGAAACCAGCACCGTGCTCTCCTATATGGTGGTGCAGCCCGGTGACCGTTTCAACCAGGACGATCTCGATCGGTCCCTCAAGACGCTTTATGCGACCGGCCTGTTCAAGGACGTGACGCTACGCCGCTCGGGCGGCACGCTGGTGGTCGATCTGGTCGAGAACCCGATCGTCAACCGTATTGCCTTTGAAGGCAATCATGCGGTCAAGGACGAGGATCTCCGCAAGGAGATCGCCATGCGCCCCCGCGCTGTCTTCTCCTCGCAGGCTGCCGCGGCCGATCGTCAGAAGCTGCTCGATCTCTACGCGTCGAAGGCACGTTTCGGCGCAACGGTAACGCCGCAGATCATCAAGCTGTCGCATAACCGCGTCGACGTGATTTTCAAGATCAATGAAGCGCGTCAGACCCTGATCAACAAGGTCGTTTTCGTCGGGAACAAGGCCTTCAGCGAAGCCCGTCTGGCTTCGGTGATCTCGTCGAAAGAGACGGAATGGTATCGTTTCTTCTCCTCGTCGGACGAGTATAACCCCGAGCGTGTGAAGTACGATGCGGAACTGCTGCGTCGCTTCTACCTGCATAATGGCTATGTGGATTTCCACATGATCAATGCGACAGGCGAGCTTTCGCCCGATCGCAAGAACTTCATCATTACTTTCACCGTCGATGAAGGACCGCGCTATCGCATCGGCAAGATGGATGTCCGTTCCAGCCTGCGTCATGTCGAGGCGAAGGATCTCAAGAAGTATATCGATCTGTTCCCGCACCAGTGGTACGACGGCACGGCGATCCAGAATAACGTGACCGGCATGCAGGAGCGCCTGCAGGCTACCGGTCATCCCTTTGCCATGGTGCGCTCCGAGATTGCGCGTAACCCCGAGAAGCGTATCGTCGATCTGCTGTTCGACGTGAACGAGGGGCCGCATGTCTATGTCGAGCGCATCGACATCAACGGTAATACGGTGACAAAGGACAAGGTGATCCGTCGTGCCCTGCCGATGGCAGAGGGCGACCCGTACACCCCGTTCGATCGCAAATATTCCAAGGCTGCCCTGCAGGATCTGGGCTATTTCAGCACCGTCTCCGTCGATCAGACGCAGGGTTCGGCGCCTGACAGGGTGAACGTTTCTGCCAATGTGGTCGAAAAGCCCACGGGTGAATTCTCGCTCGGTGGCGGTTACTCGACCGACGTGGGCATTCTGGGTAACGGCTCGGTCAAGCAGCATAATCTGCTCGGTACCGGCATGGATGCCGGTATTTCGGGAACGGTTGCGTATTATCAGAAGCAGGTCGATCTCTCGTTGACGGATCCCTACTTCCTGAACCGCAATATCGTGGCCGGTATCGACATTTTCGGTATCGAAAACAACTACCAGACCTACCAGTCCTATAAGGAAGGCCGGTACGGCGCGACGCTGCGTATGGGTTATTCGTATAATAACTACCTGTCGCAGTCCTGGAGCTACTCGCTGATCGACCGTCACGTTGGCAATATCTTCAGCCAGAGTGATATCGAAAGCTATGGCTATGCTTATGTGCCGTCCTACTATGTTCAGGATTCTGCCGGTTGGTCGCTGCTGTCACAGCTCAGCACGACACTGACTTATGACCGTCGCGATAACCGCATGCGTCCGCGCAAGGGCTTCGTCATCAATGTGAGTGGTGATTTCGCTGGTCTAGGCGGTAACGTGAAGTATCTGCGTGCCAAAGCCGACGTGCAGTATTACGTTCCGCTGGACTCGATCACCGGCAGCCATGACTGGGGTCTCCAGTTCAAGGGCGGTGCGGGCTATATGGGCGACTGGTCCAAGAGCAGCAATGTCAGCATCATCGATAACTTCTATCTTGGTGGTGAAAACCTGCGCGGCTTCCTTCAGGGTGGTGCAGGCCCGCGTTCAGGCCATCTGAATGAGACTACACCGAAACCGGGTCAGGAAGATCTTATCGGTGGGCGCTTCATCTATACGGCTTCTGCGCAGCTCAACTTCCCGCTGCCCATGGGTGACGATGTGGGTATTTCGGGTCGTTACTTTGTCGATGCCGGTAGTCTCGCCGGTCTCCGTGTAAAGCATCTCTATACGAATGCTGCGACAGACGGTGATAAATATACGCCTGTGACGGGCGATACCCTGACGCCGCGTGTGACCACGGGTCTCGGTATTTCCTGGAAGAGCCCGTTCGGTCTCGTGAATATCGACGCCGCTGTGCCGATCCGCAAATCGCGCAACGACCGCCTCTACCCGATCCGTTTTGGCTTCGGGCAGCAATTCTGATCTCAGCCTTACCGTCTCGCGTCATTGCCCCGTTACCGGGTGCAATGACCACCCGGTCTTGAACAGAGGTTTTCATGTCCATTTTCTCGGCAGCCCGTCTTATGGCTGCTTCGGCACTGCTCGCATCTGTCAGCCTGCCGAGCCTTGCACAGGCGCAATCCGCCCAGAATTCCTCCGGTAACGGGGGCTGGTTCGTTCCCAAGACGGCCCAGCCAGCCGCAGCGCCTGCACCGCGCCCAGTGCGTCGTGCGCCGGTCGCGCAGCCCATGGCGCAGGAGGGCGAAGAGCCTATGCAGCAGCCGGAAGCACCGCCGGTTCTGCCTCAGCCGCCTATTCCCGACTCACCGGATCTGCCTAAGGCAGCACCGCCGCCGGCTGCTCTGATCGGTGTGATCAGCATCCCCACGGTAATGCGTCTGTCCAGCGCCGCAGCTGAAGCACAGCGTGTGCTGGGTGAGCGTCGCGACAAGCTTGCTGCAGCGGCGCAGAAGGAACAGGCGGGCTGGCGCGCCGAGCAGCAGAAGCTGCAGGAAAGCGCCCGCACGCTGACCTCCGAACAGATCCAGCTGCGTGAGCGTCATCTGCAGGAGCGTCGTGCAAAGGCCCAGCGTGACTTCGCCAATCGTGCACGTATCATCCAGGAAGCGGCAAACGTGTCGCTCAACCAGATCGAGCGTGAACTCGTGCGTATCGTTCGTCAGGTTGCTGCATCGCACACGATGAACCTCGTTTTACATAGCGAGCAGGTTGCGTTGCATGTCGATGGACAGGATATCACGGAAGAAACCGCGAAAGTTCTGAACAAGGTCCTGCCGCATGTCTTCATTCCTGCAGAGGATGTGGACCCGGAAGTGCTGGCAAAGTCCGGCAAGATGCCGACGACCGCCGATGAAGACTCGACCTCGCAGGTTGGTCCCGGCCCGGCCGCGCCCGCAGCTCAGGCCCCAGCCTCGATCCTCCGGAAGCACTGATTCGACATGAGCGCTCTACTTCCCGACGCACTTCCCGGCGATCCCCGTTTTTTCGGTCGTCAGGGTCCTTTCTCCGTCAGGGCGCTGGCCGAATGGGCCGAGGCTGAGATCGTCGGTAGAGAGGGTGCGCAGGATCTCATGCTGCGTGGTGTGGCACCTTTGCAGGCTGCCACACCGCAGGAAGTCAGCTTTCTGGATAACAGGCGTTATCTGCCCCTGCTTTCCGAGACGAAAGCCGGTGCGGTCATTCTGGGGCCTGCTTTCAAGGACAAGCTCCCCGAAGGCGTGATCGGCCTGGTCAGCAAGTCACCTTATCTTGCCTGGGCGCGCATTGCCTCGCGCTTTCATCCTGTGCCTTCCGCGCGACCGGGTGTACATCCTACAGCCCTGGTCGACGAGACGGCCGTTCTGGGTGAGGGGGTCGAAATCGGTCCCTACGTTACGATCGGTGCCCATGCTGAAATCGGTGCGGGTAGCGTTGTCGGGGCGCATGCAGCGATTGGCGATGGCGTCGTACTTGGGGCGCATAACCGGGTTGGCGCGCATGTGTCGCTATCGCATGCGATCCTCGCGGATCGGGTGACGCTCTATCCGGGGGCACGGATCGGTCAGGACGGGTTCGGATTTGCCGTCGGACCCGCAGGGTTCGAGACCGTGCCGCAGCTCGGGCGTGTCGTTCTCGGTCATGATGTCGAGATCGGTGCAAATTCCACCATCGATCGTGGGTCCATGCGCGACACGGTTATCGGTGCGGGTACCCGCATCGATAATCTTGTCCAGATCGGTCATAATGCCCAGCTCGGGCGTTGCTGTATCGTCGTCTCGCAGGCGGGTATCTCCGGCTCGACCGAGCTGGGCGATTTCGTGACCATTGCCGCACAGGCGGGGCTGATCGGTCACATCAAGATCGGCGACAAGGCGCGCGTCGGAGCACAATGCGGCGTGATGTCCGATGTCGAGGCCGGTGCCGATGTGATAGGCAGCCCGGCCATGCCGTTCCGGGAGTTTTTCCGGAATGTGGCTTTCCTGCGCCGTATGGCGAAGAAGGATGGCAAGGCTGAAGGATAAGGGCGTTCCGCAGCGGTGGCCACAGCTACAGAGTTTTGCTAGTAGCAGGCGGACAGGTTAAACATACCGTCATGCAAATGATGGCTGGGTGAGGGCCGGAACCGGGCTCTCCCCACAGACTGGAAGTGAGCGGAAAATTGGACGCGCCTGCGGAAGATAAAAACAAGGAAGTGACGGCACAGACCCAAGCGGTCGATATCGAAGCCATCGATATCATGCGTATCATGGAAGCGATCCCGCATCGTTATCCCTTCCTGATGATCGACAAGATGGTCGATATCAAGCTCGGTGAATCGGCGACCGGCATCAAGAACGTCACCATTAACGAGCCGTTCTTTACCGGGCATTTTCCCGCGCAGCCGGTCATGCCGGGCGTACTTATCGTCGAGGCCATGGCGCAGACGGCAGCGACACTCGTTGTGCTGACGCTGGGCGAGGCCTTCGAGGGCAAGCTCGTCTATTTCATGACGATCGAGAATGCCAAGTTCCGACGTCCCGTCGGTCCTGGTGACCAGCTGCATATCACGGTGGTCAAGGAGCGCGCCCGCGCCAATGTCTGGCGTTTCAAGGGTGTGGCACGCGTCGATGGTGTCTCGGTTGCCGAGGCAACCTTCAGCGCCATGATCATGGGTTAATACAGCTTCGTGGATCGTCCCGTGTCAAAATGGCCCAGCAGCGTCAGCATCCATCCCAGCGCTCTTGTCGCTCCTGAAGCGACATTAGGCGAGAATGTCACGATCGGGCCCTGGTGCTCGGTCGGTCCCGATGTCTCGCTTGGTGATGGTGTGCGTCTTCACGCCAGCGTCATTATCGATGGCCTGACGGATATCGGCGCTCAGGTCGAAATCTATCCGTTCGTCACCGTCGGTCTTGCGCCTCAGGATCTCAAATACAAGGGAGAGCCGACGCGCTGCGTTGTCGGGGAACATACGGTCATTCGTGAGAACGTGACCATTCACCGTGGCACGGCGCAGGGCACGGCTTTGACGAAGGTCGGCGCGCATTGCCTGATCATGGCCAATGCGCATGTTGCCCATGACTGCCTCATCGGCGACGGGGTGATTATCGTCAATAATGTCGTCATGGGTGGCCATGTCGAGATTGGCGATGGCGCGCGCATTATGGGTGCCGCGGCGCTGCATCAGTTCGTTCGTATCGGCCGTGGGGCGCTGGTGGGTGGTGTATGTGGCGTGGAAGCCGATGTCATTCCCTATGGCAGCGTGCTCGGCAATCGTGCACGTCTAGTGGGGTTACACTGGATCTGGCTGCGCCGACAGGGCGTAAGTGCCGAAGAGATCCAGCAGATGCGTCGCGCATTTCGCATTCTGTACCCGCGTACGGGCAAGCACGAGGCCGTTCTTGAAGCGCGCCTGGCAATGGTCAAACGCGATTTCCCCGACAGCGCGCGTATTCAGGAAATCATCGCTTTCATGGAAGTGCAGAGCCGACGTGGGCTTGTGCGCGCTGCCAGCCCGTCACAGCTTTCCGCCGAGACGGAGGGCGCGTGACACGCACCCCTGTCGGGATACTGGCAGGGGGCGGCCCGCTCCCTTCTCAGGTGGCCGAGGCAGTACGCCGTCAGGGCGGCGACGTTTTCATCATAGGATTCCAGGACTTTGTCGATCAGTCCCTTATCGGGGGCTGGCCGCACAGAATCGTTCGTCTCGCTGCTGCAGGCGAGATTCTGCGTGCGCTGCGCGAGGCAGGATGTCGCGACATCGTTCTCATCGGGCCTGTCAAACGACCGGCCCTGCGCGATCTGCGTCCCGATGCGGAAGGGACCAGACTTCTGGCGCGTGTGGGGCGTGCGTTGTTCTCCGGCGATGATGGACTGCTCGGAGCGCTCGTTCGAATCTTTGGTGAAGAAGGCTTCAGGGTGCGTGGGGCGCATGAGTTTCTGACCCGCTCGCTCGGACGCCTTGGAGCACTCGGTCGTTTCTCTCCGGACGATCTTGCGCGGAGTGATATCGCACGCGGCGTTGCCGTCATTCGCGGTCTGGGCGCGCTGGATATCGGGCAGGGTTGCGTTGTGCAGGACAGTCTCGTTCTGGCTGTGGAAGCCATCGAGGGCACAGATGCCATGCTGGCGCGTGCATCGGGGTTGCGTCAGCCGGGGCCGGGGGGCGTTCTGATCAAGATGCTCAAGCCCGGTCAGGAAAAACGCGCCGATATGCCGACGATCGGTCCGCAGACCGTTCTCAATGCGGCCGCAGCAGGCTTGCGCGGCATCGCTTTCGAAACCGGCGGAACACTTCTGACCGATCCGGAAGAATGCGAAGAAACCGCCGACCGGTCAGGGCTGTTTCTCTACGGACTGAGCAGTGCGGAAGTGGCGGGCGACCCCCTGCATATCGCCGACTGATCCGGTATATCGACCTTCACAGGTCACGGGGTACGGCAATGCCCCCATTTTCCAGGAGAAAGCCCATGGCAACCTATATGCACACGATGATTCGTGTTTACGACCTCGACCGGAGTGTCGCTTTCTACAAGGTGCTCGGCATGCGTGAAATCCGCCGGCGCGAAGTGCCCGATGGCCGATACACCCTTGTTTACATGGGCTTTAACGACAACGCCCATGGCGAGGCTGAAATCGAGCTGACCTATAACTGGGATCAGAAAACCCCTTATGAACTCGGCACCGGTTTCGGTCATTTTGCAATCGGCGTGCCTGATGCGGCCAAGACGGTCGAGACCGTGCGCGGCGCCGGTGGCAAGGTTACGCGCGAGGCGGGGCCGGTAAAGTTCGGCACGACGATCATCGCTTTTGTGGAAGATCCCGACGGCTACAAGATCGAGATCATACAGAAAGACAGCTTCTGATCCTGAATGCATCTGCCCGGGTTCCGCCCCGGGCAGATCTCCTGCCTAGTGACCCTGTTTCGATCGCTTGAGTCGCTGGGTGGCTTTTTCAAGCGCTGCGACAATTGTACCTGCGTGGCGTTTGACGGTTTCGTCCTTGCTGGCAGCCAGAAGATCGGCAGCCAGAAGTGCCGTTGCCAGATCGTTGCGCAGATCGTGACGCAGGGTCTTCAGTCTCGTTTCGGCGTCATGATCTGCCGGATCGTTTTCGACCGTCATGGACGGACTCCTTGATTTGATTGACAGGGCGGTTCCAGGACCGTAAAAGCCCGCGCACAGAGGAAGATGGCGTCAGCTCGTGTCGTCTTCTTGTCAGGGTGAGGTGCAAGACGCTTCACCATCATTCATTGCCTTGAGGAATGACGCCATGAAGCGTACTTACCAACCGTCCAAGCTCGTCCGCAAGCGTCGCCACGGCTTCCGCGCCCGTATGGAAACCGTCGGTGGCCGTCGCGTCATCAACAACCGTCGAGCCAAGGGCCGCAAGAAGCTCTCGGCCTGAGCCTGATTTGGCGGGCCAGCCTTCCAAGCTCCGGAAAAGACCGGAGTTTCTCCGCGTCGCGAGCCGGGGGCGTAAAGTCGCTACACCCGGTCTCGTTCTTCAGGTTCTGAAGACCGACGAGGAAGCGCCGGCCCGCGTAGGCTATACGGTTACCAAGAAAGTCGGGAACGCCGTGGTGCGTAACCGTACACGCCGCCGTCTCAGGGCGGCTCTGGCCCGCGTGGCCAGCGAAGTCGATCTCAGCGCTGTCGATCTCGTTCTGATCGGACGCGATTCGACCAGAGGTCGCCCTTTCGACAAGCTGATAGGCGATCTTGCCCATGCTCTGAAAAAAGGGCAGGCCCTGTGATCGCATTCGGCAGAAAGGCCCTGCTTTCCTGCCTTCTGATCTGTCTGCATATCTACAGGCGTTACATCAGCCCGCAGCTTGGCAATAACTGCCGCTTCCACCCATCCTGTAGTGCTTATGCGCAAGAAGCCCTGCTTCGGCACGGTATTCTCAAGGGCGCATGGCTGACGATACGGCGCCTGTTGCGGTGCCATCCCTATTGCAGCGGGGGAATCGATCCTGTGCCCTGAAGGGCATAAAATATCGAATTCCGTCCCGCCCTATTGTTTTGTGCCCGGATTTCGGTCACTTCAACGGCTGCGATGGCAGGGTTTACTGTCTGTCGCATCTTTTTGTTCAATCCTTATGGAAAGACCGGCATTCGGCTGATGGATATCAAGCGCATCCTCGTGGCAACCAGTCTCTCGGCCGCGATCTTGATCGGCTTCGACTATTTCGTGCCTCAGCACGCAAAGAAGGACGCCGAGACCCAGACCTCCGAGCAGACCCAGGGCAAGAAGCCTGAGGCAGGCAAGGTATCCACGCTCCCGGTCGCGGCACCCGGTGGGGCGCCTGCAAACGGGCCCGCTGTTCCGGCCGGACCGGCTGGGCAGATCGCAATCGAGGGGCCGGATGCAACCGGCTCGTTCAATCTGCGTGGCGCACGGTTCGATAACCTGGTGCTCACCCATTATCGCGAGACACTGGACAAGAACTCGCCGCTCGTGCGTCTGCTCGAGTCAGGCGAGGGGCCCCAGCCCAGCTTCGTTCAGCTCGGGTGGCAGGCTCCTGCCGGATCGACGCTGAAACTGCCTGATTCGAATACGGACTGGTCGAGCGACGACAAGACGCTCTCACCCGGTCATCCGGTATTCATGCAATGGGATAACGGTCAGGGTCTGGTATTCAGAATCGAGATCAAACTCGACCGTCGCTATCTCTTCGCCATCACGCAGAGCGTCGAGAACAAGGCGGGCGCTCCTGTGGCGCTGACCCCGTTCCAGCGCGTCGAGCGCGATTACAAGCCGGTCGAGACCGGTGGCATGATTGTGCAGGAAGGCCCGCTTTCGGTTGTGAACAACCGGCTGGACGAGGAATCCTACAAGACGATGCGCAAGGGCGCGACCAAGCCGGATAACACGGCCTGGTCCGCTGACGGTGTCGGCGGCTGGGCCGGGATCACGGACAAGTACTGGCTCACCGCCATCATCCCCGATCAGAAAGCTGCTGTGAGCGTCCGTTATCGCTTCGTGCCGGATGCGAAGGAAGGGGCCTATATCGTCGATACCTCGTCGAGCCAGCCGATCCAGATCGCGCCGGGTTCGACCGTTGCGACGACCAGCATGGTTTTTGCGGGTGCGAAGGAAGTCAATCTTCTCGATCAGTACACCGACGATCTGCACATTCCCTATTTCTACAAGGCAGTGGATTTCGGCTGGTTCGCGTTCCTGACGCGCCCGATGTTCCATGTGCTGCACTGGCTTTACAGCCATGTCGGCAATTTTGGCATCGCGCTGCTGATCCTGACGCTTATCATCAAGCTGATCCTGTATCCGCTTGCGACCAAATCCTTTGCCTCAATGGCACGTATGCGCACGCTGGCCCCGCGTATCCAGGCCATTCGCGAGCATAACAAGGGCGATCAGCTGGCACAGAACCAGCAGATCATGGCGCTGTACAAGGAAGAGGGTGTCAACCCGGCCGGTGGCTGTCTGCCGCTGCTGATTCAGGCTCCTGTGGCGTTCTGCCTCTACAAGGTGCTGAACATCACCATCGAGATGCGTCACGCACCGTTCTATGGCTGGATACGTGACCTTTCTGCACCCGATCCGACCAATATCTTCAACCTGTTCGGTCTGCTGCCTTTCAACCCGAGCTTCATGCCCGAGATGCTGCACATCGGCATCTGGCCTATCCTGTTCGGCTTTACCATCTGGCTGATGCAGCGTCAGAGCATGGTGAGCATGGACCCGGCGCAGCAGAAGATCATGCAGTTCATGCCGGTTATCTATACGATCTTCCTGGGACGTATCTCGGCAGGCATCATCATCTATTACACATGGAACAACGTTCTCAGCTACGGTCAGCAGAAGCTGATCCAGAGCCAGATCGATCGTGCCCAGAAAAAAGGCGGAAAGGCCGTCAGCAAGTCGTGAGTGAAAAAGAAGATCCGACAGTTTTCAGCGAACAGCAGATCGAGGACGGTCGCCTGCTGTTCGCGTCGGAATGCGAGTTTTTCTTCGGGGCGCAGAAGCTCGATCAGCTGCCCCCCCTTGCTGGCCCCGAAATCGCCTTTGCCGGACGGTCAAATGTCGGAAAGTCGAGCCTGATCAATGCGCTGACGGGACGTAACCGCCTGGCACGCGCTTCATCGGAACCGGGACGGACGAAGCAGCTCAATTTCTTCAATCTCGGCGGTCGTCTCGCTCTTGTCGACATGCCCGGCTATGGCTTTGCCAAGGCAGCCAAGTCGGTCAAGGAAGAATGGCAGACGATGATGTTTGCCTATCTGCGCGGTCGTCCGACCCTGACGCGCGTTTTTCTGCTGCTGGACTCACGCATAGAGCTCAAACAGGCCGATCGCGATGTGATGGAAATGCTCGACCGTGCGGCAGTGCTGTTTCAGGTCGTGCTGACCAAGGCTGATTCGATGGGGCCGAACAAGCTCAAGGCGAAGATGGCTGAGGTTCAGGCCGTGCTTTCCAGACATGCTGCCGCCTATCCGCATATCGCAACGACAAGCAGCGAGACCGGCCTCGGCATCGATACATTGCGCGCCGAGATTGCACGGCTGATCGGCGGGACCTCACCGGAGGGGATGCAGGGATGACAAAGGATCTGACGGAGCTGTCGCTCCCCGATATGAATGACGAGGGCCAGCAGCAGGCAGCCCTCCTTGCCAGTGCCCTGCCGTTTCTGCGGCGCTACGCAGGCGATACGATCGTTGTGAAATACGGCGGAAACGCCATGGGCAAGGATCATCTGTCGAGCGCCTTCGGGCGTGACATTGCCCTGCTCAAACTCGTGGGTATCAATCCCATCGTCGTGCATGGCGGCGGCCCGCAGATCAGCGCCATGCTCAAGCGTCTGAATATTGAATCCCGGTTCGTCGACGGGCTGCGTGTGACCGATCAGGCCGCGATCGATGTGATCGAGATGGTCCTGTCGGGCAGCGTCAACAAGCAGGTGGCCAATCTGATCAATCGTGCCGGTGCGCTTGCCGTGGGCATTTCGGGCAAGGACGGTGGATTGCTCCAGGCGCGCAAGCTGCTGCACACCAGCCGCGACGCGCGCTCCGGAGCAGAGGCACCGCAGGATCTCGGTTTTGTGGGTGAGCCGGTCAAGATCGACCCGCGCGTGCTGTTCTCTCTTCTCGGCTCGGGGCTTATTCCGGTCATTGCGCCTGTCGGCGTGGGCGAGAACGGCGAGACCTATAATATCAATGCGGATACGGCAGCGGGCGCTATCGCCGGCAGCGTCAATGCATCGCGTCTCCTGATGCTGACTGATGTCGCGGGCGTTCTCGACGAAAATGGCAAGCTCATCCCCGAACTGACCGCCGATGAGGCGCGCCGACGCATTGCCGACGGTTCGATTTCAGGTGGTATGATACCCAAGGTCGAGACCTGCCTTGCTGCGGTCAAGGCCGGGGCGAGCGCTGCGGTCATTCTCGATGGACGCGTTCCTCATGCCTGCCTGCTCGAACTCTTCACCCACAAGGGCTCGGGGACGCTGATACGCGCGTCCTGATTACGCGCTCTCATGGGCGAAGTGCCAGTCGACCCCGTCTTCCTGTGCAATCGAGAGGGCCAGTCTGGCTCTCTCGAAAAACACATCCAGCGGGTCGGTCGAGCCCGGTTCGCGTGTGACGAGGCCGATCTTGACCGAGACGAGCGGATTGGCCCCCGCTGAACACATGTATCTGCGCTTGCAGATCATCTCGGCGCGTTCGACTGATGCAAAACGGTCACCGCCATCCAGCCAGAGTACATAGCTTTCGCGGTCGAGTTGTCCGATCAGATCGGTCGGTCGTATGGCTCTTTGCAGGAAATTGATCGCATCGCGGACATGGGCGATCTGTTCTACGGCCTCTTCGGCCTCCACAATATCGCTCGGTGTTGTAAGCAGTCCCGAGAAGCAGACCAGCATCAGCGTGGCAGGAAGGCTTTCCTGATCCAGTCGGGCAAAACGACGCTCCGCTTTTTCCTTGAACAGGGCCCAGACCGGCAGATGGGTCAGGGGGTCGAAGGGCAGGGCGCGCAACAGAACGCGATAGCGATGATCGACCTCGATCATGGCGGCCGCCGTCTGGACGAGGGTGTTGAGAATACGGCGGCATGAATCTGCTGCTCGCCTTGAAAAACCGCGCGGGTAATAGGCGATCAGCCCGATTTCGCCCTGGTGCCTGATTTCGGCAATGGCCCGCAGGCACAGATTGGTGGTCGTTCGTATCCCGCCAAGCCGGCTGCGTATGTTTCCATCGCGCACGGGCCAGGAGTGCAGGATATGCAGCTGCGGTTCCGTAGGGATGGGGATGACAAGCGGACCCGAGCTCATGATCAGCCCGCGCTCGGGCGTGGTGGCCTGACAGAACTGGTCGAAAGCCCGCTTGAGCCCGTCCGGGACCGATATTGCGGAGCGGAGCGTTTCAAGAAGGCTATCCAGAAAAGCAGCTTCCCGACCGGGGGAGTAGTGTCTGGGCCGCCAGCCTGTATCGCGTTCCCGGTCGGACGAAGAGCGAACAAGGTGCATGAGACCGGAAAAAGCAGCGTCCAACATGCATTGTCCTGACAGGGAAAAAGGTGGGAAACGACCGGCAGAGGCATCCGACCGACGTTGCCGGGCCACCGTCAACAGATCGGCACGAGTATAAAGGCCGGTATTTAATTACTCCTTAACATCTCGTGTCAGGAAGAGTCGTTGACTTCCTCATGCGTCCTGAGCATGGTCCGCTCACTCGAGTAACCCTGTCAAAGGATGGCCGCCAATGCCCGTTTCCGATCTGCGCACCGTGATCGACTCCCTGTGGGAGCGTCGTGATACGCTCAACGCCCATACGGAAGGCGAGGCACGCGAAGCGATCGAAAAGGCTCTGACTGCGCTCGATGAAGGCCGACTGCGTGTTGCCGAGCCGTCGGAAAAAGGCTGGGTCGTTCATGAGTGGCTGAAGAAGGCGGTTCTGCTCTCTTTCCGTATCACCGACAGCCGCGTGGCAGAGCGGGCCTGCGGTGGCGTGCCGGGCTTTGACAAGGTGCCGCTGAAATTCGACGGCTGGGACCAGTTCCGTTTTGCCGAGGCAGGCTTTCGCGCAGTGCCCGGCGCCATCGTGCGTCGTTCGGCCTATATCGCTCCCGGCGTGGTGCTGATGCCGAGCTTCGTCAATGTCGGTGCGCGTGTCGATAGCGGCACCATGGTCGATACATGGGCCACGGTCGGCTCCTGCGCCCAGATCGGCAAGAACGTGCATATCAGCGGCGGTGCCGGTATCGGTGGCGTGCTCGAACCCCTCCAGGCCGCTCCCGTCATTATCGAGGATGACTGCTTTATCGGTGCCCGTTCGGAAGTGGCCGAAGGCGTGGTGGTCGAGCGCGGGTCCGTGCTGTCCATGGGTGTGTTCATCGGGGCCAGCACCAAGATCGTCGACCGCGCCACGGGCGAGATCTTCATGGGGCGCGTGCCGGCCTATTCGGTCGTTGTGCCGGGCACACTTCCCGGTCGTACGCCCGATGCGCCGCATCTCGCCTGCGCCGTGATCGTCAAGCGTGTGGATGAGCGTACGCGTTCCAAGACCTCCATCAACGAATTGCTGCGCGACTGATCGTGAGCATCGATGTCGTGACCCTGGCAGGCAAGCTGATTGCCTGCCAATCCGTGACTCCTGCCGATGACGGGGCCATGGCGGTACTGACCGACGCCCTCAGCGCGCTCGGTTTCAAGACCGAGCGTGTGGATCGTGGGCCAGCAGGGGCCCAGACGCCCAATCTCTTTGCGCGTCTGGGCAATGACGGGCCGCATCTGTGTTTCGCAGGGCATACCGACGTGGTGCCCCCCGGTTCCGGCTGGGCACATGATCCATTTGCCGGGATAAGCGAAGCCGGAATGCTCTATGGGCGCGGCATCGCAGACATGAAGGGCGGTATCGCCGCCTTTGTTGCCGCTACGGCCTCCCTGCTGGCCGAGCGTCCTCTCAGAGGGTCGATCAGTCTCCTGATTACAGGCGATGAGGAAGGCCCTGCCAATTTCGGCACGAAAGAAGTGCTGCTCTGGATGATGGACCATGGGCATCGCCCCGATTTCTGTCTTCTGGGCGAACCGACCAACCCGTCGCAGATGGGCGAGGTCATCAAGATCGGCCGACGCGGTAGCCTGAATGTCTGGATCACTGTGGAAGGGGTTCAGGGTCATGTGGCTTACCCCCATCTTGCCGATAACCCCGTTCACCGCCTGCTTGCGATCCTCAGTGAACTGACCGGCCGCGTACTGGATGAGGGGAACGCGCATTTTGCCCCGTCGTCGCTGCAGGTGGTCAGTGTCGATGTGGGCAATGCAGCAACCAATATCATTCCTGCCAAGGCGAGCGCGCTGCTGAATATCCGGTTCAACACCGAGCATCGTGGCGAGGCGCTGGTGCGCTGGATCGAGGCGTGCGTGGCGCGCCATGCGCCCAATGCGCATGTAAAAGCCAGCATCAGCGGTGAGGCTTTCCTGACGGCACCCGGCCAGGCGGTCGCCTCCCTCTCGGAAGTGATCGAGCGCCATACGGGGCGCAAACCGAAGCTCGATACCGGTGGCGGGACGTCGGATGCGCGGTTTATCGCCTCGTATTTCCCGGTTGCCGAGTTCGGTCTTGTCGGTGCGACGATGCACAAGGCGGATGAGTGCGTGGCTGTTGCCGATCTTGAGGCGCTCGTCAGGATCTATCGCGATTTTCTTGAGGCTTTCGGATTGTGAAACCTGCATCACCGACACCGACAGAAACACCTTCGGCGGCTGCCGCGCGTATCATGCGCGGCGTCCTGCAACTCGGACGTGGCGATGCCCAGGGAATGGCGGCGTTTCGCAACACGCCTGAGGCCCTCTTGTCCGCCATCGCGCCCAGTGCGGCCCTGTTCCTTGTGCTTGCACTCTCGCAATTCGTACAGGGCTACGATGCGACCGAGGTGACGAAGGTCCTCATTCTCGTCTCTGCGCTTCTGGTGCGTCTGGTGGTGTCCCAGCTGCTGGCGACATTATGGAAGCGCGACCGGATCTGGCTGCGCTATGCGACGGCCCAGCTCTGGGCCGCATGGCTCCCGATGATCCTGTCGCTGCTCGTCCTGAGTTTTGCGCAGATCGTTATGCCGGGCATCGTGAAGTCGCGTCCGGCTCTGGCCGTTATCATGATCGGTATCGAGATCTATGAGTTCTGGCTGGCCTGGTTTGTCGCGAAAAGCGGGTTGCGCATCGGTGGCGGCAAGTCGGCAGTGCTGGTGATTGTCATCAACCTTGCAGTGGCCTCGCTCTACCTGATCGCATTGCTTCTGCCGCCGCATTACAACGCGCTCAAGGAGCTTATGGGGCCTCTGCCCAAGCCCTGAGACCACCGGGAAGGTGCCGTAGCACGGTGCCTTCCACAAGCCTTGCTTTCCATACGGATCTACTCGTCTGTCTGGCCTGTCTGGGGCGCGATGGCCTCAGACGAATGGATCTTCCGGATAGCCGACATGGGTGAGGCACAGTCCTTCCGGCGGTGCCGTAGGGCCTGCCAGACGACGGTCGCAGGCGTCCAGTACCTCTTTCAGTTTCGCAACCGGCCATTGCCCGCTGCCGACCAGTTGCAGCGACCCTGCAAGGTTGCGCACCTGATGGTGCAGGAATGAGCGCGCCTCAACATCAATACGTATGTGATCGCCGTCTCTTGCAACATCCAGTCTGTCGAGCGTTCGGATGGGCCCGCTCGCCTGGCATGACGCGGCTCTGAACGAAGAGAAATCGTGCCGTCCCAGAAGGCTCTGCCCCGCCTCATGCATGGCGCTGGCGTCGAGGGGGCGTTTGACATGCCAGACATGGTTGAGATCGAGCACTGGACGTGTCGGGCGATTGAGGATCGTGTAGCAATAGCGACGCGATATGGCAGAGAACCGGGCATGCCAGTTCTCAGGGGCTGCGACGGCTGCGCAAATGGCAACACGATGCGGCTTGAGATGAAAGCTGATGCCATCGCGTATCTGTCTGGCATCGAGACGGGGATCGTCCGGCAGGTCGAGCTGTACGACCATGGCAGAAGCATGGACGCCGGCATCGGTACGACCTGCCGTAGCACTCATCACCGGCGCATCGCCCACGAGACGCGAGGCCGCCTCTTCAAGCAGTTCCTGAACGGACAGGCCGTTATTCTGCCGCTGCCAGCCTACAAGGCCGGTACCGTCATATTCGATTTTCAGCGCCCAGCGACGATAGAAGCTGGCCGGTCCATCGTTCATCGTGACGCGCCCCCGAAAGCGGTCCCTTTCGGCACGGGCGTGCCGCGCAGATAGTCCGAGGCAGACATCATGGCCTTGCCGGGACGTTGCAGACGCAGGATCTGGATCGCATTCTTGCCGCAACGGATTGTAAGAGCATCGTCACACGCAGTGCCTGCGGGAAGCGCGTCTGCGGCGTCATTTGCAGCCATGGGAACAAGGCGCGCTTCACCGATCTTGATCACGACGCCGTCCTGCGTGGTGAATGCCCCGGGCCACGGTGTGAGCCCACGTATCTGCCTGTCGATTTCTGCCGCGGGGCGCGACCAGTCGATACGCCCCGTCTCACGCGTCAGTTTTTCCGCGTAAGTCACACCCTGGTCCGGCTGCGGCACAGGAGCGAAGGGCCGTGTCAGGGTCTCGATCAGTAGCTCCGCTCCGAGCAGGCTCAGCCGGTCATGAAGGGACGACGCCGTTTCGTCGGCGGCAAGATCGATGGCGGCTTCGGCAAGAACATCGCCTGTATCCAGCCCGGCATCCATCTGCATGATCGCCACACCCGAGCGTCTGTCACCCGCCAGTATGGCGGACTGGATCGGTGACGCGCCGCGCCAGCGCGGCAAGAGGCTTGCATGGATGTTCAGACAGCCCAGTGCAGGGGCATCGAGCATGCGCTGGGGCAGGATGAGCCCGTATGCCACGACGATGGCGATATCCGGCTTGAGGGACTCGAAAAATGCGAGCTCGTCCTCATTGTTTCTGATTCGCACCGGTGAGCGTACGGGAATTCCGGCCTGTTCCGCAGCGTTCTGCACGGGGGAGGGGCGCAGGGCCTTGCCGCGCCCGGCAGGGCGCGGGGGCTGGGTGTAGACCTGTACGATGTCATGCCCGGCCTGACGCAGGGCTTCCAGAACGGGAACCGAGAAGTCCGGTGTTCCCATGAAAACCACACGCATGGTTCAGCGGCCTTTCTGTTCCTTGGCGAGGCGACGCATGATCATGTTGCGCTTGAGCTTTGACAGATGGTCGACGAACAGGATGCCATCGAGATGATCGATCTCGTGTTGCAGGCAGGTTGCGAGCAGATCGTCGGCTTCCATTTCCTCGACTGTCCCCTCGATCGTGCGATAACGCATGCGCACGCTGAGCGGGCGGATGACCTCGGCATACTGGTTGGGCAGGGAGAGGCAGCCTTCCTCGCGCGCGGCAAGCTGTTCGGATTCCTCGATGATCTCCGGATTGATCAGCACCATCGGGTTGCGTTCGCCTTCATCGGCGACGTCAACCAGGGCAAAACGCAGTCCGAGACCGATTTGCGGTGCGGCAAGACCGATCCCCGGTGCTTTGTACATCGCGGAGAACATGCCCGGCAGGTGAGACTTCACCAGCGCCATGTCATCGGGTGTGACCTCGCGGGCTACGGCGCGCAGCACGGGCTGGGGCGCAACGAGGATCGGCGTGGGGGCAACGGAATCGATGTCCGCAAGAAAGGAGAGCGCTGTCATGATGATGCGGATGTAATCGGTCGCCCAACGGAAAACCAGTTCAAAACCTGGGCAATTGCCTAAAGAACCACCTTTGCATGCCCCTGCATCGCTTGCACCTGGCTGAAAACATGACCATATCGGACACACGATCCTGTGCCGCTCAATGGGCTCGATCGCTTTACCGTCTCGCTCCATGAGGAGGCTTCATGTCAGGCCGTCTGTTTACGTCACCCATGTTTCTCGGTTTCGACCACCTCGAACAAATGCTCGAACGGGCCTCCAAAACGGCTTCGGACGGATACCCGCCCTATAATATCGAACAGCTTAACCAGACGACACTGCGCATCACGCTTGCCGTTGCCGGCTTCGTCATGGACGATCTGCATATCACGCAGGAAGACAACCAGCTTGTGATCCGCGGGCGCCAGACCGATGACAGTCAGGGGCGCGTTTTCCTGCATCGCGGCATTGCTGCCCGACAGTTCCAGAAGGCGTTCGTTCTGGCAGAGAATATCGAGATTGGCGAGGCGTGGCTCGATAACGGCCTGTTGCATATCGACCTGTTCCGCCCTCAGCCCGAGGTGAGGGTCAAGCGCATCGAGATCAGCTCGGGCCGACGCGATCATACCGTTCCGCGTGCGACCCATATCGAGGTCCCCAAACCCCGCCGTACGCGGGCCATACGCGACCTCGACGACGAATGAGCGAGGATTGGGCGTAAAGCGGCGCAGGGAGTGAGGTCACACGGGAAACAGGATCGGGCGGAAACATGAATTCGTCCGGGCTCTGGGCGCATTTCGCAGGGCGATCATGCCGGATGTGTTGTGTGTCATGACTGTGAGACCTCACCGACGCGATATCATCGACAAGACTGCCGCAGCGGGTGCCGACCGCCCTGTTGCGTGCGAGAAAGAGAGTATTTTATGAGAAAAACCGTTCGCGATGCCGAAAAGAGCCCCGGAGTGGCGCCCGTTGCCGATCTGCGCCGCATGTCCCATCAGGACCTCAAGGAATTCGGCATGAGCCATGTGGCTTATGTGAAACCCGTTATGTACGAGGGCGAGGCCGCTTTTGCGATCCACGCTGCCGATGGCACCCCCATGGCGCTGGCCGAAGACCGTTCGAGCGCATTCGAGGCGATTGTGGATCATGAGATGATCCCGGCATGGGTGCACTGATATGACCGGTGCCGATATCCAGCGTTTTGCTGAAGAGCATCGCCTGAGTGGCGCGGTTCGGCACGGCAACACGCTTTATCTCGCCGGGCAGGTTGCCGACGATGCCTCTCTGGATACAGAGGGGCAGACGGCGGATATCCTGCGTCAGATCGATGCGCTGCTGGCCGAGGCAGGTACAGACAAGACCCGTCTGCTCTCCGTTCAGATCTTCATGACCGACATCACCGAGATCGACTCGATGAACCGTGCCTGGGATGCGTGGATGGATCACGACCATAAGCCTGCGCGCGCGACCGTCGAGGCGAGGCTCGTCAACCCGGACTGGTCGGTCGAGATTACGGCCATCGCTGCCATCTGATCGCGCTTGCCTCGGCGGGACGCCTCTCAGGCAGCTGCCTTTCGTATCCGCCGGACGTGTCCGCGGGGCATGCCCGCCCTCTCAGGGGTGATCAGCCAGTCAGTCGGGATTTCATTCTGAACTCCCGTCGGCGCTGCGCCGATCCGGCTATACCGAGCGCCTCGCGATACTTTGCGACCGTGCGGCGCTGAATGGCGATGCCACTCTCCTGTAGCTGCTGCGTGATGGCTTCGTCCGACATGATCGCTTCTCCTGTCTCGGTCGAGATGATCTGTCTGATGCGGCTCCTGACGCTTTCAGCGCTCGTCTGATCCTGACTCTCTCCAAGACCTGTCGAGAAGAAGCGACGAAGGGGTAGCACGCCCAGAGGCGTTCCGATGCTGCGTGTTGCCGTCACACGGCTCACGGTGCTTTCATGCAGCCCTGTCGACATTGCAACCTGCGATAGTGTCAGGGGGCGCAGGCAGGATGCCCCGTCCGACAGGAAGCCGCTCTGATGCGTTGCGATAGCCTGACAGACCAGAAGAAGCGAGCGCGCCCGTTGCTCGACAGCACGCAGGATGCTGCGCGCCTGCGCATGTTTTTCATCCGTCCATGACCGCGCCTGCGCATCCGCCTGCATCAGGCGCTGGTACAGGCGCTCGTCAACGGTCAGGCTCGGCCATGTTGCTTGGTTGAGTGTCACGACGGGACCATCGCGCGTCTGATGGATAAAGAGATCCGGCTCGGCCTCGGGCGTGTGTGGGCCAAGTCCTGTCCCTGGACGCGGGTCGCAACTGCGCAACTCCCGCAGAAGCTCGGCATAATCCTGCGCATCGAGCCCACATGCCTTGCGCAGTTTCTCATGCTCGCCACGTGCCAGCCAGTCGAGATGATCGAGCATCGTCGCGACCGCCGGGTCATAACGGTTGCGCGCTCGAAACTGCGCCGCAAGACACTCTGCCAGCGTGAACGCAAAGCAGCCCGGCGGTTCGAAAGCGAGCATCCGGCTTCGCACGCTATCGATACGCGTGGGCGATACGCGCAGCGTTCCGGCAAGCTGGGCGATTGTCGTATCCAGTCGGCCCGTCTCATCCAGAGCCTCCAGCAATGCCAGAGCGATCGCGCGATCCGTTTCATCGGTAAAAGCGAAGCGGATCTGTTCGAGAAACAGGCCGGTTCCCGATTCGGGGCGTGAAGCCGGGTCCTGATGTTCCGCCTCCTCGCTGTCACAGGTGCCGTGACGGAGCAGAGGGTCGTCCTCCCAGGCAGAGGCCTCACGCCAGTCGGACTCGTCGCGCGTGAGATCATCGGGCAAATCCTCGCCACGCATCTCCTCTGCGTAGGCAAGGGGGCTTTCGGGCGAGGCTGCCTCACCATCGGAAGGGCCGACCACCAGAAGCGGGTTGGCCTCAGCCAGTGCAGTCAGTTCGGTAAGTAATTCCTGATTGGAAAGCTGCAGCAGGCCGATCGCCTGTTGCAGCTCCGCCGTCATGACCAGACCGGTGGTCTGACGCGCCTGAAGGGAAAGGCGCGTCACAGTAAATCAGAGGGAGAAGTTTTCTCCCAGATAGACGCGCCGCACGTCCTCATTCGCCACGATCTCCTCGGGGATGCCTTCCATCAGCACCTGACCCGAATGCATGATATAGGCCCGATCGATGACCTCAAGCGTTTCGCGAACGTTGTGATCGGTAATCAGCACGCCGATCCCGCGATCCTTCAGATGCGACACGAGATCGCGTATTTCGCCCACGGCGATCGGGTCGATGCCGGCCAGAGGTTCATCGAGCAGGATGTAGTTCGGCTGGCTTGCCAGAGCACGTGCAATTTCCAGACGGCGGCGTTCGCCACCCGACAGGGCGAGAGACGGCGAATGGCGCAGATGCGATATGCCGAACTCGGCAAGCAGACCGTCGAGCATGGTCTGGCGCCGCTCGTAATCGGGTTCGACCACTTCAAGAGCGGCCAGAATATTCTGCTCGACATTCAGTCCGCGGAAGATGCTCGCTTCCTGAGGCAGATAGCCGATCCCCAGCCGGGCACGTCGATACATGGGCAGCTGTGTGATATCGGCTCCGTCGAGGGTGATCGTGCCGGTATCGGGCTGAACCAGCCCGACGATCATGTAGAAGCTGGTCGTCTTGCCGGCGCCGTTTGGGCCGAGCAGCCCCACGGCCTCGCCACGCTGCACCTGAAGCGAAACATTCCGCACCACCTGACGCTTTTTGTAGCTCTTGCCGATGCCATGAGCGATCAGTCCGGTTACCAGCGCGGGATCGTCATGCACTTCCTGCAGGATAAGGGTCTCGTTATCGCTCATGGATGCGCATCTCCGGGCTTGCTGCTTGCGGCTTCATTGGGGATCACAAGTCCTTCGATGCGCTGTCCCGGGGCGGGGTTCATGATGGCAACACCGGTCTTCATGTTCACGATGGCCGAAGCCCCGTTATTCTGGTTCTGACCACTCGTGACATGCACATGGCCGATCAGACGGGCCATTTGCGTATCGAACACATAAACCCCTCTGTCACCCGTTGCGGTCTCGTTCGGCGTACGCAGCACCACATGTCCCCACGCATAGGCGCGGTCCAGCTTCGAGCTGCGCGCCGTTCCGTCGCCGCCCGATGCAGGGGTGGCCGCGGGTTTGGAGCCGGCGGGCTGTGTGGAGTCGGGTTTGCTGAAGGCAACCAGAACATCTGCCTTGATGCGTTTGCCGTCATTGGTGGTGACGGTCGCATCGCCACGGCCGACCGACATGCGTGTATTGGCATGGTATTCCATGACATCGCGTGCCGTCATCACGTCCTGAGGCGTGGTAAGCCTGAGCGCCTTGCCTGTCATGACCATGACAGCCTGATCGATATCGTAGAGCGCCTTGTCACCCCAGGCCTGATCCGTGCTGGTATAGATATGGACGTGGCCGATGGCTTCCATGCGGTAGAGCTCCATCGAGCCACCCATGGCACCGTCATCGCCCGATTTCTTTTCATCCGGCGCGGGTTGGGGGGCATTCGGATCGGGGGCCTTCTTGCGCAGGAACCCGATGAGCTGATCGGCATCGATCGTCACATCGCCACGCACGGCGCGCGCGCGATCCACGAATGTCACGGTCTGCGCATCGTGATCGTAGGTCTGGGGGCCGGCCGAGCTGATCGTCACCTGCTCGCCATGAGACATGTCCAGCGCCTGGGCGAAAGCCTGCGATCCCGCAAGGCCAAGAGACGGTGCGCCGGGAAGGGGGAGGCCTGTCAGCAACGAAGTCAGGGCCAGGGCAGGGAGGAGGCGACGCATCATGGAGCCTTGTGTGCAGGTGAAGTGAGAGACGGCATGGCATCCTGACGGTCATCATGACGGATGACACGCTGCGGTCCGACGAATTGCAGGAGATTCGCGTGCTGATCGATAAAATAGCCTTGCGCGTCGAGGATGCCAAATGGTCCCTCGGCATGGACCCAGTCATTCGAGGCGATCACACTGCGATGGAGGTCGATATCGGCCGTCAGTCCGTTGAGAAGGGTTCCATCATCGCGATAGAGAACCACATGCCCCGTCAGATTGAGCGTCTGCTCATGCTGCATGTAGACGCCCTTGTCGGCCCTGATTTCTGCCCACCCGCCACCGGCCATATGGGTATCGGCAACCGGATCCACCAGATCGACCCGATCGGGTCCATTCTGATGGGCGATACGCGACGTGATCATGTAAGGGCGGTTATGGGCGTCGAGTCCACGATAGACGGCGCCTTCCAGATTGCCGCTTTCGACATGCATCTGGGCCATTTCACGCATAACGGCCTTGTTGGCGCTCAGCCATCGGGCAATTTCCGGCCAGACGGCGATAGACCCGAGAAGCAGCGCAGCACAGAGCGGTAATGCCCATTTTGCCGTATCGAGCAGGCGTCGCCGTGACGCAAGGTCCGACGAAGTCGGGATATTGCGCTGTCGGGACTGGCCCTGTTCGCGCATCGCCTCGCGAAGTGCGGCAAGTTTTGCGGCATCCCGCGCGAAGTCCTCGCGCTGTGGTTTGCGCGTCGCGTCGGAGGGCGCTGCGCCGGGAGGATTGCCCGGCTTCTGGCCGGATGATGTGTCGTTTCCGGTCTGCGTCATGCGATGCCTGTCCGCAGCAGATCGTGAAGATGGATGATGCCGACAGGGCGATGGCATTCATCCACCACAAAGAGGCTGTTGATCGCCTTGCGTCGTGCCGTCATCAGATGAATGACCTCCTGGGCAAGTACCTCGCCTCGTGTGGTGATGGGCGCCCTGTTCATGATTTCACCTGCTGTCGTTCTGTCCAGATCGCGCATCAATGCAGGACGAAGATCGCCATCGCTGACCAGCCCGATCAGTACGCCCTGATCGTCAAGAATGCCGATGCAGCCGAAGGCCTTGCGCGTCATCTCGATAATGACGCTGGACAGGGTCATGTCAGCCGTACCCAGAGGCATGGCCGGGCCATCGTGCATCAGCCTGCGCACCGGGCGCAACAGGGCGCCAAGCGATCCACCGGGATGGAAGGCGCTGAAATCATGCGCGGTGAAGCCGCGACGTTCCAACAGGGCGATTGCAAGGGCATCGCCCAGCGCAAGCTGCATGATCGTGCTGGTTGTGGGGGCGAGCCCCATGGGGCAGGCCTCCTTGGTGCGTGGCAGGCACAGAACAACGGTGCTTGCGCGCGCAAGGGTCGAGGCTGGCGATGATGTCATGCCGATAACGGGCAGGGCATGGCGCGCTGCATGTTCGAGAAGTGCGGCGAGTTCGCTCGTTTCACCCGACTGGGAGAGAAGCAGCATCACATCGCGTGCTTCGATCATGCCCAGATCGCCGTGAGCGGCTTCGGCAGGATGCACGAAAATGGCCGATGTGCCGGTCGACGCGAGCGTTGCCTGGATTTTGCGGCCGATATGACCGGATTTGCCGATACCTGCGACGACGACGCGCCCTTCTGTGGCTGCGATGCAGGCAACGGCCTTCGTGAAGGCGTCACCCATGGCATCGGGCGTGGCGAGGGCGGATTGCAGGGCGGACAGGCCGCTTGCTTCTGCAGCGAGCGTGGCCTGGGCGCTGTCCAGAGCGGTGCGATGCCCGGTCTGGCCCTCGGTCACGACGTCGGAGCTGGAGGAGGGGAGCTCGATCATGCGTTCTCTTCCCGCTTTGCTGGTCTCAGGTCAATCACCCTGCCACCCCGACCGCGGCCTTTTAAGGGCATCGCAGCGCATGGGCAGGTATGTGGAGCCGTGGGAAAAGCGTCTCAGGCGCGGTGCGAAAAGATGTCGGGTTCTTCATAGCCGAGAATGTCGAGACGCCCGCGCGCGGGGAGGAAATCGTAGCAGGCCTGAGCAAGATCGCGACGACCTTCGCGAATGAGCAGGGCTTCGAGTTTGGCCCACAGAGCATGAAGATGCAGGACATCCGACGCTGCATAGCTCAGCTGTTCGGGCGTCAGGGTTTCGGCACCCCAATCCGATGTCTGCTGCTGCTTGGCCAGATCGACCCCCAGCATTTCGCGGCATAGATGAGCCAGACCGTGGCGGTCTGTGAACGTGCGTACGAGACGCGCGGCGATTTTCGTGCAGATCACCGGCGCCACGGTGATTCCCAGAGCATGCTGGAGCAGGGCTACATCGAACCGGGCGAAATGCATGAGCTTGGTGACGCTCTCATCCGAAAGAAGAGCCTTCAGGTTCGGGCAGTCCTCATAGCGCCCGCCAAGCGATTTCGGGCGTATCTGAACGAGATGGGCCTCGCCATCGCCTGCAGAGAGCTGCACGAGGCAGAGTCGGTCACGATGAGGATTGAGACCCATGGCTTCGGTATCGACCGCAACAACCGGACCCAGATCGAAATTATCGGGCAGATCGCCATCATAGAGATAAATTGAAGCGCTCGGTGCTGCCATGTTCGGAAACCCTGGGGCTAGAAAAAACGGAAGCCGACGATTTCTCGTCGGCTTTTCCGTTTTTCGTATGGTGCCCAGAAGAAGACTCGAACTTCCACGTCCTTGCGGACACAGGTACCTGAAACCTGCGCGTCTACCAATTCCGCCATCTGGGCTCAGAGGCTGTCCGGGGCGCCTTTTTTTTAGGCATCCCGTTCGGTGAGGTGGCGTTTACCGGTCCTGACCGGGGGCGTCAACACCCCCTTTGAAAAAAAAGAGGAATTTTTTATGGAACGCACTCCGGAAGGTTCTGTCGTCACGGTTTTCGGTGGGAACGGTTTCATAGGCCGCGCGCTGGTCAGACAACTGGTGAAAGGCGGCTATACGGTGCGGGTGGCTTCGCGTGCCCCGCAAAAAGCTGCCTCGCTACAGGGCGTCGGTGGAGACAGCGCAGCGAGGACGGGAAGCGTTCTGCCTGTCTATGCGTCTGTCACAGATGCGCAATCGGTGCGCGCTGCCCTGCAGGGGGCACAGGCTGCAATCAATCTTGTTTCCATCCTGACCGAAAAGAACGGTGCGACCTTCAGCCAGATGAATGCCGAGGCGCCCGGCATGGTCGCGCAGCAGGCGGCCGAGGCCGGTGTCGAACGCTTAGTGCAGGTATCGGCCATTGGCGCGTCGCGTCACGCGCCCTCGCTTTATGGAAGAAGCAAGGCCGAGGGCGAACGTCTTGTTCGTGAGGCTTTCGGGAAGGCGGCGATCTTGCGGCCCAGTGTCGTTTTCGGCCCGGGAGACAGTTTTCTCACGCTGTTCGGGCTGATGGCGCGCGTATTGCCCGTATTGCCTGTCTATTTCCCCAGAACGCATCTGCAACCCGTCTTTGTGGAGAATGTGGCGCGCGCGGCGATGCTGTGCCTGACGCAGGATGCGTATGCGGGGAGGGTGTTCGAGCTGGGCGGTCCCGACAGTCTTGCAATGGAAGATATCATGCGTTTCGTCGCTGAGGCGGTCGGTCGCACGCCGCGCCTTGTTGCCGTGCCCGAAGCGCTGGCCGGATTGCAGGCGCGCGTTCTGGAGAAGCTCCCGGGTAAGGTGCTGACCCGCGATCAGCTTGCCATGCTGTCGCAAGACAATGTTGTGACAACCGGTGCCGAGACGCTCGAAACCCTCGGAATCGTGCCGGACAGCCTGTATGATGTCGCCACTCCCTATCTCAGCAAAATTAGGGCGTTGAGAACTATTCGCAAATAAAAGGTCCGAAACGGTCCTATTATTGGACATATAACGCGAAATTTTTCTCGAACCCGTGAATATGAGCGGGTAAAGGTAAGTATTGCTGACTTATGTGGTTGGTGCGCTTGTCTTACCTGTCCGTCATGTTTTTTAGAGCGGCGCGCGACGTGCCGGCTCGCCCAGGGGAGAACGCGACGTGGCCGAACGGATGCTGCAGTTTGTCTCATTGCCGCAAGAGATGCCTGAAAAGCGCGCGGCCGCCGAACGACGCGAGGATTTCGGTGAAATCTATCGCGGTTTCGCTGTCGAGCATGCCGAACGTCAGGCCAGCCGATGCTCCCAGTGCGGTGTGCCCTTCTGCTCGGTTCATTGTCCGCTCGGCAATAATATTCCCGACTGGCTGAAGCTCACGGCCGAGAACCGTCTGGAAGAAGCCTATCGGCTATCCTCTGCCACCAATACCTTTCCGGAAATCTGCGGACGTATCTGCCCCCAGGACCGCCTTTGCGAGGGTAATTGCGTGATCGAGAGGGATTTCGAGAGCGTGACCATCGGTGCGGTCGAGAAATTCATTACCGAGACCGCCTTCGATCAGGGTTGGGTCAAGCCACGTATGCCATCGCGCGAGCGGGCGCAGAGCATCGGTGTGGTCGGGGCAGGCCCGGCCGGTCTGGCTGCCGCGGAATGGCTGCGCGCACTCGGCTATCAGGTTCATGTCTATGATCGTCATGACCGTGTCGGCGGGCTGATGGTGTACGGAATTCCGAGCTTCAAGCTTGAAAAGCACGTTCTGGCCCGCCGTCATGCGTTGATGGAAGAGCAGGGCATCGTGTTCCATCTCTCCACCCCTATCGGTGAGGGTGAGAGTGGCCTGTCTTTCGAGGCGCTGCGTGAGAAGCATGACGCGGTCTTTCTCGGCACCGGCGTCTACCGTTCGCGTGAGGTTTCCGTGCCGGGTAGCGGTCTGGGGGGCGTGGTTCAGGCGCTCGACTTCCTTACCGCCTCCAACCGTCGCGGTTATCATGAAACGCCAGGCGATGACGCCGTGCTGCATGCGAAAGGCAAGCATGTGGTTGTGATCGGTGGTGGCGACACGGCCATGGATTGCGTGCGCACCTCCATTCGTCAGGGGGCCGAGAAGGTAACCTGTCTCTACCGACGCGACCGCGCCAATATGCCGGGCTCGGTCCAGGAAGTGAAAAATGCCGAGGAAGAAGGCGTGAATTTCGCCTGGCTGGCCGCGCCAGAAGCATTTCTGGGCGACACAACGGTGACGGGTGTACGCGCCCACAAAATGCGCCTGAGCCTGCCTGACGCATCCGGTCGCCAGTCGGTCGAGGCCGTGCCGGACAGCAGCTTCACGATCGAGGCCGATCTGGTCATCAAGGCACTGGGTTTCGACCCCGAGGACCTGCCGGGCGACTGGAACGCGCCTGAGCTGGCAGTGACCAAATGGGGCACGCTCAAGGTTACGCCAGGACGATTTGAAACCAGCGTGCCGGGCGTGTTTGCCGGTGGCGATATCGTGCGCGGCGCGTCTCTGGTCGTCTGGGCCATACGTGACGGGCGCGAAGCCGCAGCAGAAATGCACCAGTATCTTTCAGCACATGAGAGCATGACAGCAGATCAGGCCGCACGCGCAGTGGCGGCGGAGTAAGGGCCATGACCGAGAAGAGCTTCATCCAGTCCTATCAGGATAATGTCCGCGCCCTCGAAGGCCTTTACGATCCGACCATGGAGCGTGATGCCTGCGGTGTCGGTCTCGTGGCAGCGCTGGACGGCAAGCGTCGTCGCGATGTCGTGCTTGCCGGTATCGCGGCGCTGAAAGCCCTGTGGCATCGTGGCGCGGTCGATGCCGATGGCAAGACCGGCGATGGCGCCGGTATCCATGTCGAAATCCCGCAGGATTTCTTTGCCGAGGCCATTCACAGCGCGGGTGACGACCATATCGAGGGTCGCATTGCCGTTGGCATGATCTTCCTGCCCAAGACCGATCTGGCGTCGCAGGAAGCCGGACGGGCGATCATTGAAAGCGAGATTCTCGATTTTGGCTATGGCATCTATGGCTGGCGTCAGGTGCCGATCGACACGGCCTGTATCGGTGAGAAGGCCAATGCGACGCGTCCCGAGATCGAACAGATCATGGTGCGTAACCGTCTGGGCAGTTCCGAAGCCGATTTCGAGCGCGATCTCTATGTGATCCGTCGTCGTATCGAAAAGGCTGCCGCGGCGGCGCAGGTCGATCTCTATGTGTGTTCGCTGTCCTGCCGCTCGCTCATCTACAAGGGTATGTTCCTCGCCGAGAACCTGACGGATTTCTATCCCGATCTTCTCGATGAGCGTTTCGTCTCGCGCTTTGCGATCTACCATCAGCGCTATTCGACCAACACCTTCCCGACATGGAAGCTGGCCCAGCCCTTCCGTCGTCTGGCGCATAATGGCGAGATCAATACGCTTTCGGGCAATGTGAACTGGATGCGCAGTCACGAGACGCGTCTCGCGAATGCCGAGCTCGACCCCTATATGAGCGACCTCAAGCCGGTCGTTCAGGCAGCGGGCTCCGACACGGCCATGTTCGACAACGTGTTCGAGCTGCTGACCCATGCCGGGCGCGATGCGCCCATGGCCAAGACGCTGATGGTCCCGGCCAGCGCCGGTGGCAATTCGGCCATGACCGACAAGCATCGTGCCCTGTTTTCGTATTGCAATGCGGTGATGGAGCCCTGGGACGGTCCGGCTGCAATCTGTGCAACCGATGGCCGCTGGGTCGTGGCGGGTCTCGACCGCGCCGGTCTGCGCCCTCTGCGCTATACCATCACGCAGGATGACCTGCTGATTGTGGGCTCCGAAGCCGGTATGGTTCGGGTGCAGGATGCCAATACACGCATGAAGGGGCGCCTCGGGCCGGGCGAGACGCTGGGTCTGGACCTGCAGGAGGCCAGGCTCTACGCGCCGCAGGAACTGCTCGATCTGCTTGCCGGACGTCAGGACTTCACGTCCTGGACCAAGAACATCCGCAATATCAGCTCGGTGGTGCGTGCCGATGTGGCCGAGCCGGTGCTGTTCACGCCCGATCAGCTGCGTCGTCGTCAGCTGGCGATGAGCCTGACCCATGAGGAAATGGAGACCATTCTCCACCCCATGGTCGAGACCTCGGCAGAGGCGATCGGTTCGATGGGCGACGACACGCCGCTTCAGGTTCTGTCGAGCACCTATCGCGGGCTTGCGCATTACTTCCGTCAGGGCTTCAGCCAGGTCACGAACCCGCCCATCGATTCCCTGCGCGAAATGAACGTGATGAGCCTCGTCACGCGCCTCGGCAATCTGGGCAATATCCTCGATCAGTCACCCGAACAGTGCGATCTGCTGCAACTGCCGAGCCCGGTCCTCACCACGGGTGAGTTCGAGGCGCTGCGCAATTTCTGCGGCAAGGACGGAGCAACGGTCGATTGCACCTTCCGCGCTGCCGATGGCGAAGCCGGGTTGCGCGACGCTATTGCACGCATCCGCCATGAGGCTGAAGATTATGTGCGCGGCGGTTGCACGCATCTCTTCCTTTCGGATGAGGGACAGAATGAAGAGCGTGTTGCGATTCCGATGGTTCTCGCAACGGCTGCCGTGCATATCCACCTCGTTCGCCAGTCGCTGCGCACCTTCACCTCGCTCAATGTCCGTTCCTCAGATGTGATGGACGTGCATGGCATGGCGGTGACGGTTGGCGTGGGGGCCACCACGGTAAATCCGTATCTTGCTCAGGAATGTATCGCAGACCGTCTGCAGCGCGGCCTGTTCGGTGATCTGACCCTGCGCGAGGCCGTAGAGCGTTACCGCAAGGCGCTCGACAAGGGCCTGCTCAAGATCATGTCGAAATCCGGCATTTCGATCGTGTCGGCCTATCGTGGCGGATATAATTTCGAGGCGATCGGCCTGTCGCGTGCGCTGGTAGCTGAGTTCTTCCCCGGTATGCCGTCGCGCATCTCGGGTATCGGTCTGCCCGGTCTGGCACGCAATGTGCTGCGCGCCCATGAAACGGCCTATGCAGGCGGTGTCGATGCACTGCCCATCGGCGGTCTGTACAAGTTGCGCCGAAAGGGCGAGGTCCACGCGTTCAACGGCCAGCTCATCCATATGCTGCAGACAGCCGTCTCGACCGACAGCTTCTCGCTGTTCAAGCGCTATGCCGACGCTGTGCGTCGCCAGCCGCCGACAGCTTTGCGCGATCTGCTCGATTTCCGCCGCGTGCGCGAGCCGATCCCGGTGGAGGATGTTGAGAGCATCACGGCGATCCGTCGTCGTCTGGTGGCGCCCGGTATTTCGCTGGGCGCACTCAGCCCCGAAGCGCATGAGACGCTGGCCATTGCCATGAACCGTATCGGCGCGAAGTCTGATTCGGGTGAGGGCGGTGAGGATGCGTCACGTTTCACGCCGCGCGAGAATGGCGATAACGCCAGCTCGAAAATCAAGCAGGTGGCCTCTGGACGCTTCGGTGTTACGGCAGAATATCTGAACAACTGCAGCGAGATCGAGATCAAGGTCGCTCAGGGTGCCAAGCCGGGTGAGGGCGGGCAGTTGCCCGGTTTCAAGGTGACGGAGCTCATCGGCAAGCTGCGCCATGCCACGCCGGGTGTGACCCTCATTTCGCCGCCGCCGCATCACGATATCTATTCCATCGAGGATCTGGCGCAGCTCATCTACGATCTGAAGCAGATCAATCCGGAAGCAACCGTGACGGTCAAGCTTGTGGCCCGCACCGGTATCGGCACGATTGCCGCTGGCGTGGCCAAGGCCAAGGCGGATGCCATCATGATTTCGGGCCATTGCGGTGGCACGGGGGCCAGCCCGCAATCCTCGATCAAATATGCAGGCCTGCCCTGGGAAATGGGGCTGACTGAGGCCAACCAGGTGCTGACGCTCAATCGATTGCGCCATAGGGTCACCCTGCGTACCGATGGCGGTCTCAAGACCGGGCGCGATGTGGTGATGGCAGCCATGCTGGGTGCCGAGGAATTCGGCATCGGTACGGCAGCGCTTGTCGCCATGGGCTGCATCATGGTGCGTCAGTGTCACTCCAATACCTGCCCGGTTGGCGTGTGCGTTCAGGACGAAGCGCTGCGTGCCAAGTTCGAAGGCACGCCGGAGAAGGTGATCAACCTCTTCTCTTTCATCGCAGAAGATGTGCGCAATATTCTGGCCGAGCTCGGCTTCAGGAGCATGGAAGAGATTATCGGACGTACCGATCTTCTTCGTCAGGTATCGCGCGGCGCTGAATATCTGGACGATCTGGATCTGAACTCCCTTCTGGTTCAGGCCGATCCGGGGCCGGACGCACGTTATTGCACCCGTGATGGCCGCAATGAGGTGCCCGAAACGCTGGATGCGCAGGTCATTGCCGATGCGACACCGCTTTTCGACCATCGCGAGAAGCTGCATCTGCATTACACGGTGCAGAACACGCATCGCGCGATCGGGACGCGTGTCTCTTCGCTGATCACGCGTAAATTCGGCATGAAAACCCTGCCGGAAGGTCATCTGACCCTGCGTCTGCGTGGATCGGCCGGTCAGTCGCTCGGGGCTTTCGCGGTGCAGGGTCTCAAGCTCGACGTGGTGGGCGACGCGAACGACTACGTGGGCAAGGGGCTTTCGGGCGGCACGATTGTCGTGCGCCCGTCACCGACCGCGCCCTGGCGGTCTGAAGATAATGCGATCATCGGCAATACCGTGCTTTACGGCGCGACTGCCGGGACGCTTTTTGCGGCCGGTCAGGCGGGTGAGCGCTTTGCCGTACGTAACTCGGGTGCAACGGCCGTGGTCGAAGGATGCGGGTCGAACGGCTGCGAATACATGACCGGGGGTACGGTCGTGATCCTTGGGCAGATCGGCGATAATTTCGGCGCCGGTTTCACGGGTGGCATGGCGTTCGTTCTGGACAAGGACAACGCGTTCGAACGCCGCGTCAATCCGGACACACTCCTCTGGGGGCGTGTCGAGCAGGGGAGCGAATGGGAGGAAAAGCTGCGCGCGCTGGTTCAGCGTCATGCCGATGAAACAGGCAGCGCCTTTGCCGCTGAACTGCTTCATCGCTGGGATCGCGTAGTGTCGCAGTTCTGGCAGGTCGTTCCGCGCGATTATGCACGCATCATCGGCTATGAACTGCCCAAGGTCGAACAGGCGCTCTCTGCCTGACAAGGCGGCGGTTTCGAAGGGACAGATGGGAAGCGTATCCTGTCTGCCCCTTCGGGAAAGATAATCGAATCGCCATATAAAATGCCTGAATATCTATTATATTACATGAAATTCATCCGATAGGCTCGGGCTTTCTCCCCCGATCAACCGGTCGCGGGACCGGTTTATCGAGGGGTATCGATGTCTTTCCCATCATCGTCGCAGGGGCGTGCAGGCTCGTCTGTCGCGGCACTCGCTTTACTTGCCAGCGTTTTTTTTATGTGGGGCTTTGCGACTGTCCTGAACGACATTCTCGTACCTCACCTCAAGGCGGCCTTTTCGCTCAATTACACGGCTTCGTTGCTGGTCCAGTTCTGTTTCTATCTCGGTTATCTGGTGATTTCGCTGCCGGCATCGAGGCTGGTTTCAGTATTGGGATACAAGGCGTCCGTTATTCTGGGCCTTGTGGGCATGGCCGTATCCTGTCTGCTTTTCATCCCGGCCAGCGCTTTTTTCTCATACGGGTTTTTCCTCGTTGCGCTGTTTCTGCTTGCGGCCGCTATCACGCTGCTCCAGGTGGCGGCCAATCCTTATATCGTGGTGATCGGAGATGCTGGCTCCGCTTCGAGCCGGCTGACCCTCGTGCAGGCTTTCAACGCCCTCGGCACAACGCTGGCACCGCTCTTCGGCGGCGTTCTGATTTTTGCACGCAGTCACGAGACGGGTGGTGCAGGCAGAGTTGTGGAGACAATCGGCCAGCGAATGCAGGACGCCCAGATGGTGCAACTCCCTTATGCGCTGATTGCTGCCGTGCTTTTGCTGATGGCCGTAATCGTATGGCGTTTTCCGCTGCCTGCGATTTCACCCGGTGAAAACAGATCGGTAAACCGGGGCGATAAGCGCAGCATATGGCGTCATCGCAATCTCTTCTGGGGCGTGCCGGCCATTTTTCTCTACATGATTTGCGAAATCGGCATTGGCAGCACACTTGTCAGTTTCATCTCGCAGAAATCGATTGGCGACATGTCGCATGCCGAGGCAGCGCATTACGTGGCGTTCTTCTGGGGAGGAGCTATGGCCGGGCGTTTTCTCGGTGCTTTCCTGATGCGACGCATCAGCCCTCATCTGCTTCTGGCCCTGGTCAGTCTGTCTGGAGCTATGCTCGTGCTCGTGGTTATCGCTTCAACCGGGCATCTTGCCATGTGGGCGCTGATCCTGACGGGGCTGTGTCACTCGATCATGTTTCCCACCATCTTCTCCCTTGGCATTGCTGGGCTCGGTCCCCAGACCGAGCAGGGAGCGGGCTGGCTTATCATGGCGATAGCAGGAGGTGCGGCCGCCATATTCCAAGGTGTCCTTGCCGATTGGGTTGGGCTGTCCCTGTCTTATCTCCTTCCATTCGCCTGCTATCTCTATCTGCTGTTCTATGCAGGCTGGGGATCGAAGCCGGGCCTCTTCATTACCGCCGTACAGGAACAGAGCCCATGATCAGAATTGCCCTTGTCGGTGTCGGTCATATCGCACGTCATGAGCATTTGCCGGCCCTGCGCGATCATCCGGCTTTTCGGGTCGTCGCGGTCGTTTCGCCCGTACCTGTCTCGCTTGATCTTCCAGTTTTTACGTCCATCGAGGCCTTGATCGAAAGCAGGACGGCCATCGATGCTGTCTCGATCTGCACCCCGCCCGATTGTCGCTACGACCTCGCCTGCAAGGCAATTGCAGCGGGGTGGCATGTCCTGCTCGAAAAACCGCCAACACTCACGCGCTCGCAGGGGCAGATATTGAGCGACCTTGCGAAGCAGAAAAGGTGCACGCTGTTTTCGGCATGGCATTCAGTCTATGCCGCGGCAATCGCTCCCCTGCAGACGATATTGCGCGAGCACGATCCAATCGCTGTGAAAGTCGCGTGGAAAGAAAACGCCGATAAATGGCATCCGGGTGCCGAATGGCTGTGGAGGCCAGGCGCGCTTGGCGTGTTCGATGCCGGCATCAATGCATTGTCGATCCTCTGTGCCGTGAGTGCGGAACCGATCGTTTATTGCGCAGCCAAGCTCGATTTTTTCGGAGGTCAGCAGGCGCCCGCAAGAGCAGTGCTCGATCTTGCCGGTGGTTATACGGCCTGTCCTGTGCAGGCTGTGTTCGACTGGCGGCATGATCCGTCCAGCGAAATATGGACCATATGCTGGACCATGTCAGACGGGCGGGATCTTACGTTAACTCAGGGCGGGGCATGTCTTGCTGATGGCGGCAAGCCTGTCGCGCTGCCGCATGTCAGGGAATATGCAGGCGTCTACGATCATTTTGCCGCACTGATCGCATCGGGCACCTCACTTCTCGACTTACGTCCTCTTGATCTCGTGACGGAGGCTCTGGCTCTCGGAACGCGTGTTCATTTTTATGACAGCACTGGATGAACGACAGCATTCAACTACGTACGAACGATCATGGTTTGTGACTGGCAGAGAACGGCAAGAGTGGCAGAAGTCTGTTTGCCGTCATTTACCAGTGTCACGCGAACCTCTGAGGATTATTAGGGAGTGCCTGATTGTTTGTTGCTTCTTGTGTGTTCCTGCCCTGCCGCGCCGTACACCTGACCTCCGGCGCTTATCGAGGAGCGGCCCATAATGGCTCTTCAGGACTTAGCGGTACCGAAGAAGCTATCTGGCCACCGCTCAAGCCATAGAAAGTCCTCTTTCGCGACTTTTTCCGCGGTGGCCGGATGAGGTTTCCGTTTCCACACAATCAGTTCCAGATCCACAAACGCGTCGCGAACGAGGCACGGTAGAATCACTCGACCGGTCGGATCAGTCCTGACTGATGGGCCCGTAACGCAACGGGGTGGCGCCAGCGGCCTGATGGGGCAGGGCACCGTGGCGTTCGGCGAAAGCCTGTTGCTCGAGCCGTTCGCAATAATCGAGATAGCGTATCAACGCCCGCTCGGCGCGCTCATTGGCCCCATGCACTCTCTTGTAATGCTGCCACAGGGCAAGGGTATTGACCGACCACGCGTCATAAACATGTTCCGTCAGGCGTAGTCTTATCGAGCGAGGCAAGGCGTCGAATGCTTCCCACGAATCCCCTTCGAGGCGCTTCCACAATGTTTTGCGACATGTCCCGTCATTATCGTTGCCCGCTCCGACATTGCCCGCGCGGCTGTTGCTCGCATGACGTTTGCGGTGACTGGATCGCCCTGTTTCTTTTGCGGCGTGCATTGTCTGGTGGGCGAGGGGGCCGGAACGATGGAAGAGCGCTGGATGCATGAGACGAAGTCCGGGTACTGATAAGGTCCACACCGTATGTTATAACGTATCGATAAGGCCGTCTATCGCCGTGTCGCGCTTCAGGCTAGCCTGTGCCTAAAACAGGGACAGAACGGGCGAGGCACGCAGATGAGCACAGCGGCACAGGACAGCGTTTTCGAACAGGTCGGCTCAGGCTTCACGCCATTCCACGATGCCGAGGCAGCGCTCGATCGTATCGAGGCGCTGTATGACGAGCAGGCAACACGACTGCGCGATGCGTTTGCAGCGAGGCAGCCGGCCGACTGCTATTATCCCTACCTTGCGTTTCCTCTGACGCGCGGCTCCATCCCCCACGATGTCAAACCACGTTTCGGGGTTCTTCTGGAGCCGGGTTTCTATGGCACCACGCTGACACGCCCCAGCCTGTTCCGGAGCTACTGGAAGGCACAGATCGAAAACCTGATTGCCTGCTATCGTCAGCCTGTTTTCGTCGGTCTTTCCAAACGCCCCATGCCTTTGCCTTATGTGATGGAAGAGGCAGTCACCGGACTGACAGAAGCGGATCTCAAGATCCTGCAGGATAATTATGCCCTGCCCGATCTGCATGCGACGGATGACAGGATCGCCAATTGCGAGATCATTCCTGACCCCGATGCGCCTCGCGCCCTCGCGCTTTTTACGGCTGAGCGGACGGATTATTCGCTGGCGCGCCTGCATCATTATACGGGCACGGCACCGCGCCATTTCCAGCGTTTCATCCTGCTCACCAATTACCAGCGTTATGTCGACGGGTTTCGCGACTATGCCCGCGCGCAGGTCGATGAGGGCAGCGAATACACGGCTTTCGTCGAGCCGGGCGACGCCGTCTATACGGCGCAGGGGCAGGAGGGGCAGCCTGCCGTTTCACTGCCGCAGATGCCTGCCTATCATCTCTGTCGCCCCGACGGCGACGGGATCACGCTCATCAATATCGGCGTCGGTCCCTCCAACGCAAAAACCATCACCGATCATCTTGCCGTGTTGCGCCCGCATTGCTGGCTGATGGTAGGGCATTGCGCAGGCCTGCGACGCACGCAGCTGCTTGGCGATTACGTTCTGGCTCATGGCTATGTTCGTGACGATCATGTGCTTGACGACGATCTGCCGACCTGGGTGCCTGTCCCACCCATTGCCGAGGTGCAGGTGGCCCTTCAGGAAGCCATGGAACGCGTGACGGGCCTTCAGGAGCACGAAATCAAGACGCGTCTGCGGACGGGCACGGTGCTGACAACCGATAATCGCAACTGGGAGTTGCGTCTGCGTGCGCTGTTCACGCAGATCAATATGAGCCGGTCGATTGCCGTGGATATGGAATCGGCCACGATTGCGGCGAACGGTTTCCGGTTCCGCGTGCCTTATGGCACGCTGCTTTGCGTGTCCGACAAGCCGCTTCATGGCGAACTCAAGCTGCGCGGCATGGCCAATGCCTTCTATCGCGAGCGTGTCAGCCAGCATCTCATGGTCGGGATAGAGACCATGAGGCTTTTGCGCGCACGGGGTGTGGACAGCCTTCACTCTCGCAAACTGCGCGGATTTGACGAGCCCGCCTTTCGGTAGACGTTTTTTGCGGACAACAGCCCCGGCATTTCACGAGAGGGGGGAAAGCCCCTCTTTCTGTCTCATCCGATCGTCACCAGATGAGACAGGACGGACAAAGACAACAAGGACCCGAATTCATGGCCCAAGCCGACAGCCCCACCTTGCCCCGCTGGGATCTATCGGATCTGTATGCAGGCCTCGACGATCCCGCCATAGAGCGCGATCTCGCATGGTGTGACGCGCAGGCGAAGGCATTTGCCGAACGCTGGAAAGGCAAGCTGGCCGGTGCAAGCGCCAGCGATCTCGCTTCGGTTATTGCACAGTATGAAGAGATCGATCAGCGCATGGGTCGTCTCGGCGCGTTTGCCCAGCTCGGTTTTGCGGCACGCACGACCGACCCGGCAACCGGGCGTTTCTCGCAGGGCATGACCGAACGCCTGACCGCTATTTCATCGCATATGCTGTTCTTCACCCTGGAGCTCAATCGTCTGGAAGATGCGCATCTCGAACGGTTGCTCGAGGATGCCGAACTGGCCCGCTGGTCGCCCTTCCTGCGCGA
Organism: Asaia lannensis NBRC 102526; assembly: GCF_024054035.1. Taxonomy (GTDB): domain Bacteria; phylum Pseudomonadota; class Alphaproteobacteria; order Acetobacterales; family Acetobacteraceae; genus Asaia; species Asaia lannensis. Next base: position 244,000 of record NZ_JAMXQU010000002.1, on the reverse strand, counting down.
TCTGCGTGTCTGGCGGCCCTATCAGCTGACCGACGAGGTCGAGCAGGTACTGTCCGAGAAATCGGTGACGGGCCGCGCTTCCTGGAACCGCCTGTTCGATGAAACGATGGCGTCGCTCACCGTTATGCTGGACGGTGAGGAGCGACCCCTTGGTGATGCGCTCAACCTCATGTCGAGCCCGGATCGCGAGAAGCGTCGTGTTGCTGCCGCCGAAGTCAGCCGTGTTCTGGGGGCGAACCAGCGACTTCTCGTCCTGATCACCAATACGCTGGCCAAGGACAAGGCGATCGAGGACGGGCTGCGTGGCTTTCCGCGCCCGACCTCGAGCCGCAACCGTGCCAACATGGTCGAGGACGAGGTGGTGGACGCGCTCGTAGCGGCCGTCGATGCCGATTATGCCCGTCTGGCGCATCGCTATTATGCGCTCAAGGCCGGGTGGCTTGGTCTGGACAAGCTCCAACACTGGGACCGCAATGCGCCGCTCCCCGGTGATGAGGACCGTCTCATCCCCTGGGAAGAGGCCAAGACGATCGTGCGCACGGCCTATGATCGCTTCGACCCGCGCCTTGGCGCGCTGGTCGGGCAGTTCATGGAGAATGACTGGATCGATGTGCCGCCCGTGCCGGGCAAGTCATCGGGGGCGTTCGCCCATCCCGTGACACCGGATACCCATCCTTATGTGCTGCTCAACTACCACGGGCGTACACGCGATGTGATGACGCTGGCCCATGAGCTGGGCCATGGTGCCCATCAGCTTCTGGCGGCAAGACAGGGATATCTGCAGTCGTCGACGCCGCTTACCCTTGCCGAGACTGCTTCAGTCTTCGGTGAAATGCTGACCTTTCAGGCATTGCTCGACGCCGAAACGGACCCGGCCCGCCGCCGCCGCATGCTGGCTGGCAAGGTCGAGGACATGCTGAACACGGTCGTGCGCCAGATTGCCTTTTACCAGTTTGAGGTGAAGGTGCATGACGAGCGTCGCAAGGGCGAGCTGTCACCGGAGCGTCTGGGTGAAATCTGGCGTGAAGTGCAGACGCGCAGCCTTGGCCCGGCTTTCGACTTCACACCCGATTACGACACCTACTGGTCTTACGTGCCGCATTTCGTCCACTCGCCGTTTTATGTTTATGCCTATGCTTTTGGCGATTGCCTCGTGAATGCGCTTTATGGCGTGTATCAGGGCGAGCAGAACGAGCAGGGTGGAACAGCCGGGTTCCAGGATCGTTATCTGGCCATGCTGGAGGCTGGTGGCACCAAACGTCATGCCGAGCTGCTGGCGCCTTTCGGGCTCGATGCGACCGATCCCGGTTTCTGGCGCAAGGGGCTGGACGTGATTTCAGGTTTCATCGACGAGCTTGAAGCTCAGGAAAAACAGGACAAGAGCGCTTAACCGATGAGCACCCCCAAAGATCTGGACCAGACCGGCCTGTTCGGCGAATTCAAGCGTATGGCGCGTGCCTCGGGAACCGTGGGCGGTATCGCTACCCGCGTGATCGGCAACAAGCTTGGCTTCAAATCCAATCAGGCCATTCACGCCAATGATCTGCGTGCAGCCCTCGGTGGTCTCAAGGGACCGCTCATGAAGGGCGCTCAGATCCTCTCGACCATTCCCGGCGCCTTGCCTGAGGAATACGCCAACCAGCTTGCCGAGCTCCAGGCCAATGCGCCGCCGATGGCATGGAGCTTCGTACGCCGCCGCATGGTGACGGAGCTTGGCGTGAACTGGGAGCGTCAGTTCCGGTCGTTTTCCCACCAGGCCATGGCGGCTGCCAGTCTCGGTCAGGTGCATCGCGCGGTGACGGCAGACGGGCAGGATGTGGCCTGCAAACTGCAATATCCGGATATGAATGCGGCCGTGGAATCCGATCTGCGCCAGTTCCGTGTCGTTGTGGGGCTGGTGCAGCAGTTCCTGCCTGCCATCAAGCAGGATGAGGTGGTGCGCGAGCTTGAGGAACGCCTGCGCGAGGAGCTCGATTACGAGCGCGAGGCGTCCCATATGCGCCTTTATCACGATATGCTCCAGCATATTACCGAAGTGACCGTGCCACTTCCGGTCGAGGCACTTTCCACACGCCGTCTGCTGACCATGGAATGGGTCTCCGGCCGGGGTATACAGAAAATTCTCGATACCAATCCGAGCCAGGAAGAGCGCAATGCCATTGCGACCGCCCTGTTCAAGGCCTGGTACACCCCGGTCTATCGCTACGGGATCATCCATGGCGATCCGCATATGGGCAATTTCACGGTACGGCCGGATTGGGGGCTGAACCTGCTCGATTTCGGGGCAATCCGTATTTTCCCGCCCCATTTCATCAAGGGTATCATCGACCTCTTCAATGCGCTGCGTGACAACAACGAAGAGATGGCCTTTGCGGCCTATGAAGCCTGGGGTTTCAAGGGGATCTCACGCGACACCGCGGCCGTGCTGAATGAATGGGCCCGTTTCATCTACGGTCCGCTCATGGATGACCGCGAGCGCTTCATTCAGGAAAGCGACGACCCCAATTTCGGGCGCGACATAGCAGAGCGTGTTTACGAAGGTCTCAAGCGTACCGGCGGTGTGCGTCCGTCTCGTGAGTTCGTCCTTGTCGATCGTTCTGCCATCGGGCTCGGGAGTGTGTTCCTGCGTCTCAAGGCCAAACTGAACTGGCACAAGCTGTTTCAGGAACTCATCGCGGATTTCGACGAGGTAGCCCTTGCCGAGCGCCAGCAGATCGCCCTTGCTGACGCACGCGTTCCGCCGCCGCTCGAAAGCCTCTGAGGACGCACAGCCCGTTCACCATGCAACAGGAGCGGGCGCAGCTTGGCGTATCTGTTCCAAGTTTGTGCCACGACATCGTCTGAAAGCAGCCTTCCGGTTTTGTGAGCGCAGGCTGCGTTCTGCAGGCAAGGTATTTGGGCTACTGCCAGCAGACCCGCCACGGATCGGTTCAGACAGCGCCTATGAAGCAGCCTTCCTCACCTTACGACATGGCACAGTGCCGCTACGGCACCATGCTTATCAATCGTTTCGATTACTATATCGGGCAGGCTCTGCTCAGATACGGAGAATACTGCGAACACGAGGTCGAGCTGCTCAGGTTCTTCATTGCAGAGCCGGGAACAGTGGTGGAAATAGGGGGTAATAACGGCAGCCAGACCGTAGCCCTGGCACAGGCTGCGCGTGCTGTCGGGGGCGATCTGGTCGTGTTCGAACCGCAGCCCTTCCTGTTCCAGAATCTGTGCGCAAACCTTGCGCTTAACGCGCTCGACAATGTGTCGGCATGGAATTTTGCCTGCGCGTCGGAGCCGGGAACGCTTTCTTTCGAAAAACCCGATTATCATCATCTGGGTAATTTCGGCGGGGTGTCGCTGAGTCGAACCCAGGGTAGCAACACTGTAAAGGTGCCCTGTGTCAGGCTCGATGACTGGGTGAGGGACAGGCCTGTCCGTTTGATGAAGATCGATGTGGAGGGCTTCGAGATGGAGGTCCTGCGCGGTGCCGCTGAGACGATCGAGGTGAACCAGCCAGTCATTTATATGGAGAATGACAGGCTGGATCAGTCAGCTGCCCTGATCAGATATCTCTGGCAACTTGATTACCGGCTTTGGTGGCATGTCACACCTCTGTTCAATGAAGCCAATTTCAGAGGTGAGCGGGAAAATATCTACCCTCGCCTGTATTCCTGCAACATGCTCTGCATTCCGCGCAGGTTGGAGATGGATATTCGCGGCCTGCCCGAAATCGTGGATGCAGACCGGCACCCCATGCCCGACAAACGCATGAAAACGATCTGACAGTCAGTCCGGCAATATCCTGCCCGGTCGGGCTGTCAGGCACGACGCTGGACGGCCATGAGGAGCGGCTTTGCGGGTCGGAAAGTGATTTCCATCTTCCCGGGAGGAGCGTCGCGCAGCAGGGGGGTCAGCTTGAGGCGGCGCAGCATGGTCGCGAGAATGACGAGCGCCTCGGTTTCAGCAAAATGCGCGCCGATGCAGATACGTGGCCCCGCGCCAAACGGAAGATAGGCATAGCGATCCATTCCCTTGCCGGCACTGTTCGCTCCCAGAAAGCGGGAGGGATCGAAAATTTCCGGGGCCTCCCACAGAGCATGATGGCGATGGATCGCATAGATAGGCACGACGAGCCGCGTTCCGCGCGTGAGGCGAACAGAGTCGAGCGTGAAATTCTCTCGTACCTCACGAACGATGATAGGCGCTGGCGGGGTGAGGCGCATCGACTCACGCAGGACGGCACGCGTGAAGTCGAGGTCCTGCAGATGGTCCATCGTCAGTGTTGTTGCGTTCGGGACGTCTGCGGAAGAACTCTCGACAGGACCGGTCGCATCGGGATCGATCTGTGCGAAGCAGGCATCGATTTCGGCCTGGACGGCGCGCAGGGTTTCGGGGTGTCGCCCAAGCCTGTCGAACGTCCAGGCCAGCGCGAGCGCAGTGGTTTCATGACCTGCGGTCAGGAAGGTCAGCAGGTTATCGACGATCTCCTCATCGTTCATGGCGCGTCCGGTTTCCGGGTCCCTTGCCTGCAGCAGCCGCGATAGCAGATCGTCCGGGGCGGGGGACAGTGCCGCCCGTCTGCGGCCAATCTGCGCCATGGCTGCACGCCGCAAAGCGCGTGCTGCGCGCATTCCTTCGACCTTGCCCGGATGGGGAAGCCATTCGGGTGTTCCGAGCATATCGCCAAGCAGGCTCCAGCGCGTCTGCTTCAGAAAAGTGGCAAGCCCTGTGGCAAGACCATCGGCATCGACCGCTTCGGGATCGCTCAGCATGGTCTCGACAATGATCCGTCCCGTCAGACGCATCATCACCTGATCGATTTCGACCTTGCCTTCCGACAGAGCGAGATCCTGTACGCAGCGATCCGTCGCACGGAGCATGGCAGGAAGGAAAGCGGCAGTACCGGCAGGGCGGAAAACAGGCGCGAGCGCCTGCCTCTGCCAGCGCCACTGATCACCTTCCGCCGACAGCAGACCCTGACCCAGCCCAGGCCCGATGGCTCTGCGCAGACCCTCGCCCTTGTCCAGAAATGCGCTGTGCGTGACCAGCGCCTCGCGCACGAGATCGGGCGCGCAGACATAGACAATATGCTGGCGCATCAGGTGGCGTTCGACAATGCGCTCGCTGAAGACGGCCTCGGGCAGTGCATCGACCGGATTGTCGAACAGGCTGCGCAGGGCGTGGATCTGGGCGGGAAAGGCGGCAATCCTGCCGAGCATGGATGACATGGTCAGCGCACTCCAGTATCTAAGGTTTATACCTTAGAACCATATAAGGTGAACACCTTAGATTGCGAGACCCATAATGGCCCGTGTAAGCACGACACGATCACGAATTCTTGAGGAAGCACGCTGCTTCTCGAACGAGGTCGGGTTTGATCGTCTGACCACGCGCGAACTCGCTGAGCGATGCGGCCTCAATGAGGGCAATCTCTATTATTACTTCAAGACAAAGGGGCAGTTGGTCACTGCCCTGTTCGCCTTGTTCGATGCCGAGGCCCGAACCCTGTTTCAGACAAGGCCTGCCAGCGGCCGCCCCGTCACCCGGGTGGAACTGAACTCACTCATCGGATATTCTACAGGCCTGCTGAGAGCGTGGTGCACGCTCAGCTGGCGTTATCGGGCGCTCATGCGTGACGGCAACGCCCTTTTCAGGCTCGCACCTGAGTGTCAGGACGCGGCCATGGCGTTGAACGCCACGCTGTCGGCACAGGTCACCACCATGATCCGAGAGTTGCGGCACGTAAAAGCGCTTTCGATCGATGACGAAGCCATACCGCCCCTCGTCGCCAATATCTTTATCGTGTCGAGTTACTGGCTCGGTTACGTGGTTCATCAAACGGGTATTGCCGATCCTGATGACACGCATCTTGCCTGGGGTTTCGGGCAGATCATGGCGCTGGTTGCGCCCTATCGCACCTGGCTGACACGGCTGATCATGAAGCGGCACCCCGAATTGCTCGCCTATACTGCGCCAGCTGGTGGCTGAAACGGGAGAGGGGGCGTTTGCCACGCAACCTGCGTGCAGGATCGCGCGTCTCCTGGGTTACGCCATGACCGCAGGAGCGTCGAAACCAGCATGAACCAGCAGGATGCACGCCCTCTTATCGTGACGCTCGAATTCGATGCATCGACGCAGGAATGGGCGCAGCGGATGCGCGAAGCCCATTTTCCGCCAGAACGGAATATCGTCCCGGCGCATGTGACCCTGTTTCATGCCTTGCCTGCCGATTATCGGGGGAGCGTGTGCGCGCATCTCGATCAGCCACGTCCTGCTCCTGAAGTCACGATAGGAGCGCCCTATCTTCTCGGGCGTGGTGTTGCCTATACCGTGCGTAGCCCCGCTCTTGCCGTGTTACGCGACGAGCTGGTGTCTCTGGTCGGACAGGAGAGGCTGACGAGACAGGACGCGGCCCCCTGGCGGCCGCATCTGACAGTCCAGAACAAGGTCACTCCCGAACAGGCGCGCAGCCTGCTGGAGACGCTCAGCCAGCAATCGCATCCAGAACAATGCCATGCTGCGGCTCTGCGCGTCTGGCGCTATGACGGCGGCCCATGGACCTTGCTTGCGCGGACTGCATTGACGGTCCGATAAAGCTGCCCGTGCGCGTTAGCCGGTTCAGTTCGCACTTCGGTTCAGTTCTCCTTGGCAAAAGCTGCGATTTTAGCCTGCGCCTGACTGTCCGAGCCGTCGACGATCTGTCGCAGATGCCCGGTACGGTCGATCAGCGCGATGGCCGGGATCTGCCTTATGCCAAAGCGGTTGAAAATCGTGCCGTCCGTGTCCAGCACAAGCGGGATACGGTTGCCAAGCTCTGCCTGATAGGGGGCCATATCGCCTGGCTCGGTCCATAAACGGGCCGCCACGGCTTTCCAGATCAGCTTGCCCGTGGATGCGCTGGCCTTAACACGCTGCCGCATGACCGCGCAGGATTGCGCAACCTTGGGCTCCAGATCTTTCAGATAGGTCTCGCACCAGGGTGCCGTGAAATAAAGCGCCTGCGCCTTGTCCGCATGGTTCGAAACAAGGGGAGAGCCGTTTTCACCGGATGCGAAAACAGGGACAACGTCGCCTTTTTTCAGGACAACTGCGGCGCCTGGTCTTGAGAGCAGGAGCGTTTTCCTGTCGCGCGGCATGTCGATGACATGCTGTATGGCCGCCAGCAGGGCTGGACCATCCTGATGGCCTGCATAGGCAATACGCCCATTGCGGTCGATCAGCACGTGCAGCGGCGTGGCGCGTATGCCGAGCCAGTCGCCAAGCCTTCCGTCATCCATCACAACAGGCATTGTCAGCCCTGTGCGCTGGACGAAAGCCCTGACCTTGTCTGGTGTTTCACCAAAGCCGATATCCACAGCAACAATCGAAAGACGGTCGCCATAGGTTTTGTACATTGCCTCGAACCCAGGCATCTGGGCACGGCATGGGATGCAATAGGTGGCCCAGAGCTTGAGATAGACCGGCTTGCGCCCGTAGATCTGGCTCAGGTCGAGATTTTGCCCCGAAAGGGTCGTGTAGACGAGAGCAGGAGCCGGCCTGCCTATCAGTCCTGCGAGAGCCGGATCTTCGGCGATATAGGCGGGGCTGTTTGTATCCGGTTGCGCCGACGCATTGGCCTGTCCGGCCGCGTATGTGGCGTGCCGTGTGCCCAGACAGAGCAGGACTGAGGCAACCAGTGCGGCGCCCAGGCGTGCGACGGGGCGGTCGACAGGGGGTGCGTAAGAAAAATGAGACAATGGAAATCCTGACCGCAATTGTGCGGTTTCAAAAAATGCGGTGATGAAATGAGCGGCGTATTAAAGGGGTAAGGCAGATTGAGAGACGTGCCCGTATTGGGCACGCGCGCTCAGCTCCGTCAGGTCGGCCATGAGCGACCGATCATACATGCAGGCCGGGGGCTTCCTGACCGGTTGCAGCAACATATTCGTGATAGCCGCCATCGTAGCGGTGCAGCCCCTCAGGCGTGACTTCAAGAACGCGGTTGGAGAGGGAACCGAGGAAATGTCTGTCATGCGAAACGAACAGCATCGTGCCCTCGTAATTCGACAGGGCGCGTATCAGCATTTCTTTCGTGTCGATATCGAGATGGTTTGTCGGTTCATCGAGCACGAGGAAATTCGGCGGATCGAACAGCATGAGCGCCATGACCAGACGGGCTTTTTCGCCCCCTGACAGCACGCTTACATATTTATCGACATCGTCACCCGAAAAGCCGAACCCACCGGCAAGTGCACGAAGCGTGCCCTGCGCGGCGAGCGGGAATTCATGTTCGAGCGTCTCGAAAATCGTGCGGCTGCCATCAAGCAGATCCATCGCGTGCTGGGCGAAATAGCCCATCTTCACGCTGGCGCCGATATTGACCGTGCCCGTATCGGGTTCGCTCACACCGGCAATCAGCTTGAGCAGCGTGGATTTGCCGGCACCGTTGACGCCAAGAATACAGCAGCGCTCCTGACGTCGTATCATCAGATCGAGATCCTGATAGATCGTCCGCGTGCCATAGGCCTTGCTGACCTGTTTAAGCGTTGCCACGGCATCGCCCGAGCGCGGGGCAGGGGCAAAATCGAAAGACAGCGTCTGTCGGCGGCGCGGCGGTTCGACACGGTCGATCTTGTCGAGTTTCTTGACGCGGCTCTGCACCTGCGCGGCATGAGACGCACGCGCCTTGAAGCGCTCGATAAAGGCAATTTCCTTGGCCAGCATGGCCTGCTGACGATCGAACTGGGCCTGCTGCTGCTTTTCGTTCAGCGCACGCTGCTGCTCGTAGAATTCGTAATCGCCCGTATAGGAAGTCAGCGTGCCGCCATCGATTTCGAGGATCTTGTTGACCACGCGGTTCATGAAGGCACGGTCATGCGACGTCATGAGCAAGGCGCCCTCATAGGTCTTGAGGAATTGCTCAAGCCAGATCAGGCTCTCCAGATCGAGATGGTTGCTCGGCTCGTCAAGCAGCATGATATCGGGCTGCATGAGCAGGATGCGCGCCAGAGCGACACGCATTTTCCACCCGCCGGAAAGCAGCCCGACATCGCCTGCCATCATTTCCTGTGAGAAACCGAGACCGTGCAGCACTTCGCGTGCGCGGCTGTCCAGACCGTATCCGCCCAGTTCCTCAAAGCGCGCCTGAACGTCACCGAAGCGTTCGAGAATGGCTTCCATCTGGTCCATTTTATTGGGGTCGCACAGGGCGGCTTCCAGCTCGGCCAGTTCTGCGGCGATTTTTGCGACTTCTCCTGCGCCGTCCATGACCTCGGCCACGACCGAGCGGCCTTCCATCTCGCCAACATCCTGGCTGAAAAACCCGATCGTGGTGCCACGATCCTGAAAGACCTGACCTTCATCGGGCACTTCCTGCTTCGTGATCAACCTGAAGAGTGTTGTCTTGCCTGCACCATTGGGTCCAACAAGGCCGATCTTCTCGCCTTTCTGAATCGCTGCGCTGGTCTCGATAAAGATGACGCGCTGGCCATTCTGTTTGCTGATCGAATCAAGACGGATCATGGAACCTCTGGGTCTTCGGGAGAATGAGGGGGTGATACGGTCTTGCTTCATATTGTGCAATTGCGATCACGAGGGTTCAATTTGACGCCGATGCAGGATCGCGCTTCCTTCATCGTGATGCGCCGCTATCTGCGTGCAGGATGATGGATAGAACAAAATGAAAAAAGGAAATCGTCTTCCGGAGCGCCTTTATGCCCTCGCGATGTGGGTGGTCTCGGCTGCTTTTGCCGTTTTTCTGGTCGGGCTCGGCGGTCGGATTATCGGTGATCTGCCCAGGAATGCGGGCGATGTCGACTATGCTCCGACCTATCCAGCCGAGCTGACGCAGCGGATCGGCACGATCAAGGCGCAGCGCGATGCATTGCGGGCCGAGCGCGAAATCGACGAGATCGCGCTGCAGGCGGCGCGTAGCGCGACAAGCAATGCGAAGGAAGCCTTTCAGGCTTGGGTGGAAACGCGCAAGGCGATTACCGATCCGCGTCAGGATACCGAACTGCTGAACCGCACGCAGGCACTCGAACACCTGCAACAGGCGGAATACGCGGCAAAACGCAAGGTCGACGCGCTCGATCAGCGCGATCATGATCTCGACAGTCAGAACGCAGCGGTCGAGGGAGAAATCGAGGGCGTGAGAAACGCCTATCACCCGGTTTACATGCGTGCCATTTTCATGGCGCAGCTCCGCGTTTTTATGATGCGCCTGGCCTTCACGCTGCCCCTTCTGGCCATTGCGGGTTTTCTTGTTCTGCGCCGGCGGCAGAGTGCCTATTGGCCGCTTTATCGTGGTTTCGTCCTGGCCTCGCTCTATGCGTTCTTTATCGAGCTTGTGCCTTATCTGCCGAGCTATGGCGGGTATGTCCGTTATGGTGTGGGTGCGCTTCTCACCATACTGGTGTGCGTCGTGCTCATACGGAACATGCAGGCTTATCTTTCGCGCCGTCGCGCAGCAGAAGCAGAGTCTGAAAAGGAGCGCCGGCAGCGTGTCGATCGCGAGCAGGCCTATGCCAAGATCGAAAAGAAAATCTGCCCCGATTGCGATCGCCCGATCGTGCTGGGTGAAGGGATCGATACGAATTTCTGCGTTCATTGCGGATTGACGCTGTTTCAGCACTGCGCGCGATGCGACACGCGCAACATGGCGTTCAACCGGTACTGCATGAGCTGTGGCGCGGAAGACCTCGGTCAGGACATCGAGGGCACAACAAGTACCCCTGTCGTCCCACCCGATACCGGTGTCTCACCCATCGAGCCGCATTCGGCACCCTAAGAAACCGTATTCCCGCCATTACTGGTCTTTATTTACTGGTCCTCGTTTTTCGATCTGGATTTGTTGCAAGGAGAACCGATCATGCTGAACGCGTTGCGCATCGCTCCGATTTCAACCGAGCAATGCCTGCCCCTGCGGCGTGAAGTGCTTTGGCCCAGCCTCAGCGAAGATGAATGTCGCGTTCCGCAGGATCCGGAAGCGACACATCTGGGTGCTTTTCTGGGCGAGCGACTGGTTGGGTGCCTTTCCCTCTGTCCCATCGGGCCCGGGCTGTATCAGCTGCGAAAATTTGCTGTCACTGCCGATTGTCAGGGGCAGGGGGTTGGAAGCGTTCTGATGCGCGAGGCCATACAGACATGCCGTACTCTTGGTATTGCGCGTCTGGAACTCGATGCGCGCAGCACTGCACTCGGATTTTACGCCCGGTTCGGCATGGAGCCTATGGGCACCGTGTTTTTCAAGGGGCCGATAGAGCATCAGCGTCTGGCGCTGATGCTCTGATTTTCGCCACCCTGCTTATGAGTAGACTGCTTTTGTCATCATCAGATTTTCGCATCCCGGGCCTGGGCAGGGGATAATACGCCGCCCGGCGACGATAAGTGCGAAGACGGGGCATTGGTATCGGAATGCCCGCTCGTGAACTGTCCGGTTGCGAACTGCCCGGTTACGAATTGTTGGGGCATGAATTGTCTGCGTACAAGCTCGATCGCCCAGGCCCAGAGCATGTGACCGACCGTCTCCGACAGGATTTCGGCGCGCGGCAGATTCCATAGTGCCGGAGCCCAGTGACCGAGCGGAAGGACCATGCCGTGAAAGACCACGGTGACGACAAGCCCGAACACAATGCCCTGACCCATGGCAATACGCGGGTAGCGCAGCCAGATCACGCAATAGAGAAGCGCGAAAACGATCGAGAACAGGTGGTGCACAAGCAGGACGCCGCCCTGCACAAGATGATCCGAGTAGTGATAGACCAGCCCATGCACATCGATCCCGAAATCGCGCAGCATCTCCGCAGGGGGACTGGGCCGGTCGGGTGTGCGGGGCGGTAGGGGAACTTCCGTCCCCCATTTGACGAAGCTTGAAAGATTCCCACCGATAAAACCGGCCCACAGGGCGGCCCCTAGGGCGGCGCGCAGGGAGGGAATTGCAGTCTCGTTCCCGGTCGGGGTCATTGTTATTGATCTTGTCTCTACGGGTTGGCCGTCCCTGTCGTGCAGGCAGGGAGTTTCATACGATAAATCGTGGTCGGTCCTGACACAGGGCGGCTGTTGCTGAAAGCCAGCTCATCGAGATGTGAATCGGAAATGTAGAGCCAGTTATTGGCAATCGCGAAGCCATCCGCCCAGTCGAGGATTGCAGGGTCACGATAGGCAAAGTCGATTTTCGGCTCCTTTGCTTCTGGCGGAAAGCTCAGGGCGTAAAGGCCGTGATCTTCGATATCGCCAACCCAGAGCCTCTTGCATGCGTCCATTTCGATGCCGCCGCTCATGACGGACTGACCGAGATATTGTGCCCGCTTGTCGAGCTCGGCATCGCTCAGTTTCGCATTGCGAAGATCGGCTGTGGCGATACGCCAGTAATGATGATCGGTCAGAGGGCGATAATAGAGCCACTTGCGATCGGGAGAGAGGGCAATGCCGTCATCCTGTGTCACTGGCAGATCGCCGTTTTTCTTGCGGGCGAGTTCACCATAGATATGCAGGTGCTGCTTGGGATCTGCCACCCCCGAACGCGTATTGGCCAGAACCAGACGGTAGGCGCCGGTATCGAGGTCCATGACCACAAGCCCGCCGCGCCCCCACTCATTGGTGATATAGGCCGTACGCGTGCGCGTATCGACGCGGACATCGTTCAGTGAGTCCTCAGGCGTGATATCCGGGCCGAAATGATAGATCTGGTAAAGCTGACCGGTTTCCGCATCGAATTCCACAAGCTTGGGCGGAAGGATTTTCTGGTCGACTGAGGGCAGGGAGGAATCGAGAACCCAGAGATGGTTGCGATCGTCTACCCACAGAGCCGGAACCGAAACCCAGACCTCCTTGTTGACCGGATGAGGGTCGAACCGGTTCCAGCCCGCATCGGGAAACGGCAGAAGGTCTTTCGTTTTCGGGTCGATTTTCACGACGCTTGCGCTGTACCGCTTCATGGTCGCGGGGGCCGAGGCATAGACCAGACCGGAATGCGACACGCCAACGCCAATCATGTTGAAATCGGCTGGAAAGCGTTTGACTACTTCCAGATCGGGTTTCGCAGCTTGCGGCGCAGCGATTGGCGTATCGGCTGGCGGCGGTGCCGCCTGAACTGGCGCAACCGCAAAAGCGGCGACGGTCAGTGCAGCGCACGTGCTCATGGTGAGGGTAACGAATTTCATGACAGACCGGCTCCCTGTGTGGCGACATCCAGAGTGAAAATCGTGTTTTCGGCGCACATGAACAGGCGATCGCGCTGTGTGCCGCCGAAACACAGATTGGAGACGCTGCGTGGCAGGCGCAGCCGCCCGATCATTTTGCCTTTTGAATTATAGACAAACACGCCACACAGCCCGAGCGGGCCATTGGCCGCGACCCAGAGATTGCCCAGCCGGTCGGCCTTGATGCCGTCCGGCATGAGCTTGTGACCGCCTAGTGTCATGTCGGCCAGGACACGCTGGTTCGTCAGCGCGGGCCCGCCGTCGCCTGTCTTCTGTACGTCGAAAGCGTAGATATTGCGGTATCCGCCCCCTTTGGGGCTGAATGCTGCTTTCTCGCTGGAGACGATATAGAGCGTCCTCTGGTCTGGCGAGAAACACAGGCCGTTCGGTCCGGCGAGTGCATTGCCGTCGAGCACGGCCGTCAGTTTGCGCGTTTCAGGATCCAGGTGGAAAACATGGGTTGCCTGACCCTGCTGTCCGCCTATCTGTTCCGTCGCTTCAAGATCGAGGTTCCATGTGAGATTGCCCTTTGTCGGCGCATTCTCGCGCGGCGCATCCGGATGGCCTTCCCATAACCTGTCGCCGTAAGGTGGGTCGGTAAACCAGATGCCGCCGTCGCTATCGACCACGATATCGTTGGGTGAGTTGAGACGCTTGCCTTCGAAAAACTCTGCGAGCACGGTGCAGCGCCCGTCATGCTCCCATCGTATGACCCGTCGCATGCCATGCTCGCAGGTAATGAGCCGCCCTTCACGGTCGAACGTATTCCCGTTCGAATGATAGCTTTCCTTGCGGAATACAGTGAGCAGCCGTTCCTCGGGGAGATAGCGATATTGCGTGCTTCCCATGACATCGCTGACCACCATGAAGCGCCCATCACTCGACCAGGCCGGCCCCTCAAGCCACAGGACTTTGCCTTTCCACGCCTGAGTGAGGGGAGCATTATCCAGAATAACAGCCGAAAATTCAGGGTCGTAGAAAATGATATCGGGGTCCGGAGTGAAGGCTACCGGTGCATCGGGGCCCCATATGCGTGCGGGTGTGCTGACAACGCTTGGCGGGTCGATTGGCGCGTCGGCGGTAGTGCGTCCTGCTTGTGCAGCCAGAGCACGCGAGCGTGGAAGCGCCGTCAGGAGGGCTCCGCTAATCATCGCACCTCCCAGACTGAGCATCCGTCTTCTCGTATGCCGGGTAGAGCCATGAGGAGGAAGAGTGGGGCTGGTCATGACGATACGTATCTTCCTGCTGAAAGGGTGAATCCGGTTCCGCGAACCTGCGTTCTGCAAACGAGCAGATCCGGCTTCCGGTTGTTTGCCCGGCGTCTCAATGCCGATAATAACGCCTCTGTTCAAAACTGTGATAATGACGTTAGAAATCACATTAAGAAACAGACATGCTCAAGGCTATGAGTATTCACGAATGACCCGATCACTATTCGTGATCGCCCTGCCGCTCTATGTGCGCCCTGAGCAGACAGGCTTTCTCTGTTCGGGGACAGGCTTTGAGGCACGACCGTATTTGACTGCTGGCTCGGCCAGTAGCCGCATTTTCTACCCGATCTGTTGATCGCCGGCAGATTGTCTCTTCAGCCTCATGTCATCCCCCTGGCGTCGCCATCATGAGCCGAACGATCACTATTGCTTGCGTGACGGCCTGCTCGCCTGTTGCGATCTGGCTGGTAGATGACGGATCTGTCATTCAGGGCGCTTCAGCCGCTGACGAGATGGCCCTGTGCGATTTCCATGGTGGTTTTTGCAGGATGACCTTGATGGACAGTTTTCTCTCGCACCCCTTGGGCGCCATTCTCGTTTTCACGATTGTGGTCGGTGTCGTGTCGACCCTGATTCTCGATCTTTATGCGCTTGTTCTCGAAAAAGCGGTCGGCATTCCCCAGAGCAACTGGGGAGCCGTGGGGCACTGGCTGCTTGGTATGACTCGGGGGCAATTCTTCTTTTCACCCACTTCCAGCGGCGTCTACACACCGGGCGAACACGGTCTCGGATGGTTGTTCCACTATGTCGTAGGGTGCGCCTATGCCGCTATGCTTCCCGTGTTCTGGGGCACCGGCTATATCGCCGCACCCGGCTGGATACCTGTCATTCTCATCGGCTTCGTCCTGACCACGATTGCCGGTTTGACGCTAATGGTCCCGGGTATGGGCGGCGGTTTTCTGGGGCTGAAAACACCGAACCCGCTCAAGCTGTACGGTCTGGTCCTTCTGGCACATGCCGTTTTCACAATCGGCCAGTATGCCGCCGCCTCGGCCTTCGCTGCCTGCTTCTGAAAAGGCAGTCGAACACGCCTTGAGGGCGGCAGAACAATCCTGCCGCCCTTGGGGGAAACGTTCAGGCCGCTCTGACGTGATGCGCTGTTGACGGGGCGGCGAGATCGGACGGTGGTGTCAGTGTGCGTCGCACTGCATCCTGCCAGCCGTGGAGCAGGGTAAGGCGCAGGGCAGGATCGATATCCGGGGTGAACAGGCGCTCCTGCTTCCAGATCGTGCCGATTTCTTCCAGAGACTGCCAGACGCCTGTTGCAAGTCCCGCCAGAAAAGCGGCGCCAAGCGCTGTCGTTTCGAGATCGGCCGGGCGTTGCACATCGGTGTCGAGAATATTGGCCAGAAATTGCGAAAACCAGTCATTGGCCGACATGCCACCATCGATACGCAGGGTCTGTGCCTGCATGGCACCATCCTCGCGCATGGCATGCGCCAGATCGAATGTCTGGTAGGCGACGGATTCCAGAGCAGCCCGGGCAATATGGGCTTCGGTCGAGCCAAGGGTCAGACCGCAGATCAGACCGCGTGCGTCGGGGTCCCAGTGCGGAGCGCCCAGCCCAACGAATCCCGGTACCATATATACCCCATGACTGTCGGGCACGCGTGTCGCCATATCGTCGGTCTGTGAGGCGTGGGTGATCAGATGCAACCCGTCGCGAAGCCATTTGATGGCGGCACCGGCGACGAAGATCGAACCTTCGAGCGCATAGGTGGTGCGTCCGTTGATGCGATAGCCGATCGTGGTGAGCAGTCTGTGATGGGAGGTGACAGGTTTCTCACCGGTGTTGAGCAGCATGAAGCAGCCCGTGCCATAAGTGGCCTTCGCCATGCCCGGCCTGAAACAGGCCTGTCCGACAAGTGCGGCATGCTGGTCGCCGGCCATGCCGCCAATGGGAATGGATTTGCCGAAAAGCGCCGGGTCGGTCATTCCCAGATCGCCACTGTTGTCGCACACGGCAGGTAAAAGGGCCGCAGGCACATTGAACAGGGCCAGAAGGTCACGGTCCCATTCCTGCGTATGAATATTGAAAAGCGCGGTACGGCTGGCATTGGTCACATCGGTGGCATGAACCTTGCCGCCGGTCAGGCGCCAGAGCAGGAAGCAGTCGATCGTTCCCATGGCGATCTCGCCCGCTTCGGCACGGTCACGCAGCCCCGGCACGTTATCGAGCAGCCAGGTGATTTTGCTGGCAGAAAAATAGGGGTCGAGCAGCAGGCCGGTTTTGTCGCGCACCATGTCTTCGGCGCCATCGCGCTTGAGCTCGGCGCAGAACTGCGCCGTGCGGCGATCCTGCCAGACAATGGCACGGTGAACCGGTTTGCCGGTTGCGCGCTCCCAGAGCACGATGGTTTCACGCTGGCTGGTGATGCCCAGACCGGCGATGGCGTCGATGCCCCCGGACTGGTCGATGGCCTCCCGCGCGGTATCGAGGGCATCGCGCCAGATATCCTCGACATCGTGCTCGACCCAGCCGGGACTGGGGTAATGCTGGGTAAACTCGCGGCGGGACAGCGAGAGTGCCTTGGCCCTGTTGTCGAACACGATGCTGCGTGTCGATGTCGTGCCCTGATCGATGGCGAGAATATGGGTTTTCCGGGTCATGATAATGGTCCTCAGAGCGCTCCATGGGAGCCTGTAATAAAGAGCAGGATAATCGGAAATCGGCCGAAGGATCAGGGCAGAGGCGTTGCCTCACCCCCTGTCGGGGTAAAGACGGGCGCGGGTTTGACTGTCGTTACCTTTGGCGAGGACAGTTCAGGTGTCACGTCGCTGCCGGGTAAAGCCGTACCGGGATTGTAGTTGGGCATGAAGGGGCGCAGCGTGAACTGGTAAATTCCTGCGCCGACAACCCCGCCGACGAGCGGCCCTGCAATAGGCACCCACCAGTAATGCTGCGGCGAGGGAAAGGCCGATGCGCCCCAGCCCGCGAAATAGGCAAATGTACGGGGGCCGAAATCACGGGCGGGATTGATGGCCCAGGCGTCGAGAAATCCTGAAGAAGCACCGATGGCCGCAACCAGAAGCCCGATGATCAGTGCCCCCGAATTCGCTTGCGGGGCCTGTGTATTATACTGGCAGGTGATGGCGAAAATACCGAAGACGAGCACGGCGGTCAGGACGATCTGTACCACGAAGGAATGCATGGCCGTCACCGCAAGGCCGGGATGGGTAAAGAACACGCCAGCCGCCCCGCCATCGCCCGCACGGGTGAAGTGATGGGTCATGTTGTAATGATCGATGACCGGGTGAAAGTTGAGATAGACGACGGCGGCTCCCGCAATGCCGCCCAGGACTTGCGCTGCGCAATAAGGCAGGACCTTTTTCCATGAAAAGCCGCGATACAGGGCAAGTGCCAGCGTAACGGCCGGATTGGCATGGGTGCCGGAGACGGCACCTGTCGCATAAATGGCAAAAGTGACGCCAAGCCCCCAGACAATGGCAACGCCCCAATAGGCGTTCTGATAGGGGTTGGGGTCATAGAGCACGATCATTGCCGCGACGCTGTCGCCGAAAATGATGATGATGAGGACGGCGATGAATTCTGAAATCAGTTCGCCGAGAAAACGCTTTCTTTCTGACATGAGAGCATGTCCGTCAGCCAGAGGGGAGGGGGAAAAGCGGGAGAGGCGTTCAGGCGAGCGCGTGCGCGGGCCTAGCCTCGATGGATGAGCTGTTTCGGTGCAGATGCCGGTTGATATGATCTTCAAGCGCGCGCGTTTCCTCAGGGGAAAAGCGCAGGCCGAGTTTCGAGCGTCGCCAGAGAATATCCTCTGCACTGCGCGCCCATTCATGATCGATCAGATAGGTCAGTTCGGCCTCATAAAGATCCGCCCCCAGACATGCGCCCAGTGACGTTCCGCTTGCGAGGATCGATGTCTCCGCCAGCGTGCCATAATTGCGCATGAGGCGGGTTGCCGTGTCGCGGGTGAGGTCCGGATGGTGCATCATCAGGGACCGCACTTTCGCGTCGAAATCTGCCCGTGCAAAATCTCCACCGGGCAGAGGGGCGGTGGCGGTCCATGACGTGACCGACAGATTTTTCAGGTGTGGTGCGAGCTTTTCGAGCGCGTGCTCGGCCAGCTTGCGATAGGTGGTGATCTTGCCGCCGAAAACGGACAGAACGGGTGCGGCGCTGTGATCGAGATCGAGCACATAATCGCGTGTGACGGCAGAAGCGCTACCCGAATGATCGTCATAGAGCGGGCGTACACCGGCATAGCTCCAGACCACGTCTTTCGGGGAAATGCTGTGCCTGAAATAGCGGTTCACGCTGTCGCAGAGATACGTCACTTCCTCGGGGGAGATCGTCACCGAACCCGGATCCTGCTCCCACGGAATGTCGGTTGTGCCGATGAGGGTAAAATCTTTTTCGTAGGGAATGGCAAAGACGATACGACGATCGGGATTCTGCAGGATATAGGCCTGCTCGGTTTCGAAGAGGCGTGGCACGATAATATGGCTGCCCTTGATGAGGCGGACATGATTGCGGCTTCTGACCGCAAGCTTGTCCTGCAGCAGTTCGGCCACCCAAGGGCCTGCCGCATTGACGAGAGCACGCGCCGTGACGTGACGTGTCTCGCCTGTGGACACGTCTTCCAGTGTTGCGATCCAGCGATCTGCCAGACGCTCGGCCGAGACGAGTTTTGTGCGTGTGCAGATAGTGGCACCACGCCTTGCGGCATCCATGGCGTTAAGCACGACCAGACGGCTGTCCTGCACCCAGCCATCCGAATATTCGAACCCCTTCTTGTACTCGGACCGGAGGATCTTTCCGGCGGGGTCCTGCTGCAGTTTCAGAATGCGCGTTTTCGGCAGCGTCATGACCCGGCATAGATTGTCGTACAGGAACAGACCGGTACGAAGCAGCCAGGCCGGGCGCAGCATGGTGGAATGCGGGAGGATGAATCGCATGGGCCAGATGATGTGCGGCGCGATGCGCAGAAGATTTTCGCGCTCATTGAGTGCCTCACGCACCAGGCGAAACTCATAATATTCAAGATAGCGTAATCCGCCATGGATCAGCTTCGTGCTGGCCGATGAGGTGTGACTGGCCAGATCGTCCTTTTCGACCAGCAGCACGTTCTGGCCACGGCCTGCGGCATCGCGTGCAATACCTGCGCCGTTGATCCCGCCTCCTACAATCAGCAGGTCATGATCGATCGGACCGGAAGCCGCTGTCGTCTTGCTGGGGGAAACGCCGGACATGGCATGAGACCTTTCGAAGGGAACGAAGTCGAAGGTCTGGATAGAACCAAAACGAAAAAAAGCGAACATGAAACGTTAGTAATAACGCATTCGTGTTATCGGATCGCAAAATGTGGGTCAGGCGATGTGAAGTGTCACATTGGCGGCGGCGAGGCTGGTCTGAAATGCGGGTGAGGGCGCGCGATCTGTCACGAAATCATCGATGGCGCTCAGATCGCCGACGCGACCGACGGGGCTGCGCGTGAATTTGGTATGATCGGCCAGCAGGATGACCCGTCTGGCATGGCGCATGATCGCACGGGCACACTGGATTTCGTCCAGATCGAAATCGAGCAGGGTCCCGTCCTCCTCGATGCCGCTTATGCCGATTACCCCGAAATCGGCTCTGAAACCCGACAGCGATTCTGTCGCCCCCGCACCGACAATCCCGCCATCCTGCGGGCGTACAAGGCCGCCCGCCAGAACGGTCCGGAAATCCCGTCTGGGCGAGAGGGCGACAGCAACATGCAGGTTATTGGTGATGACATGCAGGTCCCGATGGGCGGTCAGGGCGCGCGCGAAGGCCTCGGTCGTGGTGCCGATATTGATGAACAGTGAGCTGCCATCGGGAATGAGCCGGGCGGCGCATTGACCTATGGCCTCCTTGGCGCGCGAATGAAGCGTCTGGCGCTCACCATAGGCAATGTTCTCGGTTGAAGAAGCCGGGCTCGCGCCCCCATGATAACGCGCGACATGACCGGCTTCCGACAGGGCGTTGAGGTCACGCCTTATGGTCTGCACGGTCACACCGAGGCGCTGAGCCAGATCCTCGTTCGACATGAAACCATGCGCCTGAACCAGGGCGACGATCTGCCTGTGCCGGGGAGAATTGAGGATATCCTGCATCATGAACCCCTGTCTGTCATGAGGCGTTCTGTCATGCAGCATCGGTTACGACAATCCTGCCCTTTTACCCTACCCGGGCATCTTGTTCCGGTCATCCTCATCCGCTTCCGGTCCAGCTCTTGTGACAGCCCTTTCGAAAGCCCATTTCACAGCCATGTCGACAGCATCACGATCCACGATGGAAGCAATCCCCGAGCACCGGCTCATGGGGTTCAGACCCGAACGCCAACCGGTCAAGGAGAAGCTTCGGCGTCTTGTGGTCAAATCGGATTACGAGCCCGCGGGCGATCAGCCTACCGCCATTGCCGAACTGACACAGGGCGTGAATGACGGCGAGGTCGATCAGGTCCTTCTGGGCGTGACCGGGTCGGGCAAGACCTTCACCATGGCCAAGGTTATCGAGGCAACGCAGAAGCCGACGCTCATCCTTGCGCCCAACAAGACGCTCGCTGCCCAGCTCTATGGTGAGATGAAGCAGTTCTTTCCTGATAATGCGGTCGAGTATTTCGTTTCGTACTACGATTACTATCAGCCCGAAGCCTATGTGCCGCGCTCGGATACGTATATCGAGAAAGACAGCCAGATAAACGAGCAGATCGACCGTATGCGCCACGCCGCGACACAGGCCCTGCTTGAGCGTAACGATGTGATCATCGTGGCGTCGGTGTCGTGTATCTACGGTATCGGTTCTGTCGAGACCTACTCGCGTATGGTGGTCAAGCTCGAGGCAGGTGGTGCCATCGATCGTGACCAGCTGATCAAGGCGCTGGTCGAACTGCAATACCGTCGCAACGACGCTGCGTTCGAGCGCGGCACGTTTCGTGTGCGTGGTGAGCAGATCGATATTTTCCCGGTGCAGAACGAGGATCGCGCATGGCGCGTTTCGCTTTTTGGCGATGAGATCGAGGCGATAACGGAATTCGATCCTCTGACCGGCAACAAGACGGCCGATCTTTCGGAAATCAGCGTTTACGCCAACTCGCATTATGTGACGCCTCGCCCGACGCTCAATCAGGCCATGATCGGCATCAAGGCCGAGTTGCGTCAGCGTCTCGATGAGCTGAATGCCGCAGGTAAGCTCCTTGAGGCGGAGCGTCTTCAGCAGCGCACGATCTTCGATCTGGAGATGATCGAGACCACAGGCGCCTGTAAGGGAATCGAGAACTATTCACGGTATCTGTCGGGACGCGGGCCGGGCGATCCGCCGCCCACCCTGTTCGAATACCTGCCCGAAGATGCCTTGCTGATTGTGGATGAAAGTCATGTGACCGTGCCGCAGATTGGCGGCATGGCGCGAGGAGACCATGCGCGCAAATCCGTGCTGGCCGAATACGGTTTTCGTCTGCCGTCCTGTCTGGACAACCGACCGCTCAAGTTCGAGGAATGGCAGGCCCTGCGCCCGCAAAGCGTGTTCGTTTCAGCAACGCCCGGCCCCTGGGAAATGCAGCGCACGAGCGGAGTTTTTGCCGAGCAGATCATTCGTCCGACCGGGCTGATCGATCCGGTCACCATCGTGCGTCCCGTCGAAGGGCAGGTGGACGACCTTCTGGCCGAGGCACGCGATACGATCAATGCAGGCGGGCGCGTGCTTGTCACGACCCTGACCAAGCGTATGGCCGAGGATCTGACGGAGTATATGGGCGAGGCGGGCATCAAGGTGCGCTACCTCCATTCCGATGTGGATACGCTGGAGCGTATCGAGATCATACGCGATCTGCGTCTCGGGGCATTCGATGTGCTGGTCGGGATCAACCTGCTGCGTGAGGGACTCGACATCCCGGAATGTGCATTGGTCGCCATTCTCGACGCGGACAAGGAAGGCTTTTTGCGCAGTCGCACATCGCTCATTCAGACGATCGGACGCGCTGCCCGTAATGTCGACGGGCGTGTGCTGCTTTATGCCGACAAAATGACCGGATCGCTCGAATTTGCGATTGAAGAGACAGCGCGTCGCCGTGCGCGTCAGGTCGAATGGAACGAGGCGCATGGTATTACGCCACAAACGGTGCGGTCGCGTATTGGCGATGCGCTGTCGTCTGTTTTCGAGCAGGATTACGTCACGGTCGGTCCTGATGAAGCGGGCGATACGCAGGAATTCGTCGGTAAATCGCTGGCAGCTTCGATTCAGGATCTCGAAAAACGCATGCGCGCCGCTGCTGCTGATCTCGATTTCGAACAGGCTGCGCGTCTGCGTGACGAGATCAAGCGGCTTGAAGCCATCGATCTCGGTCTTGAACCGCCTCCCTTGCCCAGTTCGACGGCAGGGCGTAGCGGTTTCAGAAGCAAGGACAAGACACCGCGTCCTCTCGGTCCGGGCGGCGGCGGTTACGACCCGGCCAAGAAGCGTGGCGGTGGCAGGAGAAAAGCGGGATGATCGAACTCAGAATCGGCGAAGCGCATATCGGGCTTTTGCCCGCCCTTGGGGGCAGTCTTGCTTTCTGGCGTCTGCGCGGACGTGATCTTCTTGTGCCGACGGCCGACCCAAATCTTGCTGCGCAGAAAAATACGCCGGTCGCGGGCTATCCGCTCGTGCCGTTCTCCAACCGCGTTGCGCAGGGGCATTTCAGCTTCGAGGGCGTCGATTATACGCTGGCCCGGAATTTTGTGGCGGAAGCGCATGCCATCCATGGCAATGGCTGGGA
This sequence comes from Asaia lannensis NBRC 102526, assembly GCF_024054035.1. Classification (GTDB taxonomy): domain Bacteria; phylum Pseudomonadota; class Alphaproteobacteria; order Acetobacterales; family Acetobacteraceae; genus Asaia; species Asaia lannensis. Next base: position 220,813 of record NZ_JAMXQU010000002.1, on the reverse strand, counting down.
GAGGGAGTGGACCGTCGCGCAAAGCGATGCGGAACGCGCCATTCTTGTCCTCGATCATGATCCGTCCAAAGGCGACAACGCCTCGCAATGGCCATTCGCCTATCGTTCGGTGCTCTCCTTCGTTCTCAGGCCGGATGGGCTCGATGTGGAGATTCTGATCGCTAACCGCGACAACAGGCCGCAGCCCGTCGGTATGGGGTTTCACCCGTTTTTCGCGCGCAGCGACGATATGACCTTGCGTTTTACCGCACGCTCCATGTGGGAGAACGGCCCGGATATGCTCCCTGTCGATCAGGTTCCCTGTACAGGCGACTTCGATTTCGACAAGACGCGCGAGATCGGGGCGCTACGTCTCGATAACTGCTTTGCAGGTTGGTCGGGCAGTGCCACGCTGGGCTATCCATCGGCCGGCTACGAACTCCATATGACTGCGGACCCGATCTTCCAGCATCTGGTCGTATTCACCGCGCCGGAAAAGCCGTTTGTTGCGGTAGAAGCGGTTTCGAACATGAATAATGCGCTCAATCATCCCGAGCTGCTTGAAAACGGGCTGCATGTTCTGCCACCCGGCGCGCGCATTTCCGGTGTCATTCGCTACAGGATTGCTGAACGGCGTGGCTGAGGAAAAGCGTAATGCGCTGTCGCAGTATCTGACACCTAGCGGGGCTGCGCGTATGCGTGAAGAGCTGCGCGAGTTGATGCAGGTGGAGCGCCCCAAGATTGTGGAGATCGTTTCCTGGGCAGCAGGAAACGGGGATCGCTCGGAGAATGGCGATTACCTGTATGGGAAAAGACGTCTGCGCGAAATCGACAGGCGGGCGCGCTTTCTGGGCAAACGGCTGGAGCACGCGATCATCGTCGATCCTGCGACGCAGACGACGCGCGATCGCGTGTTTTTCGGGGCGCAGGTTGCCTATGTCGATGATAACGATCAAACCCATAAGGTAACGATCGTCGGTTGCGACGAGGCCGATCTGACACGACGCGAGATATCCCTGGTATCGCCGGTTGCGCGGGCCCTGATGCGCGGTCGTGTTGGCGATGAGGTCAATTTACAGACGCCGAACGGAACGGTGATTCTGGAAATCCTGTCGATCGCTTATCCGGACTGAACGACACGCTGCAAACCGTGGCGCATCCGGCGTGCGATCGTTGCAGATACTTGCTGACCGGCTGGCCTTGAGCGTCCAGACCGGTCAAGATGCCTTTATTCCTTATATGAACAGACCGCGTGTTTCGTGGGTGAAAAGGACTAGGACGATGGCGCTGAAAATTGCCGTACAGATGGACCCGCTTGAGCACGTCAATATCGACGGGGACTCGACTTTCGCGTTGATGCTGGAGGCGCAGAACCGGGGGCACGAGCTCTTCGTCTATCCTGTCGAATCGCTGGTTCTGGGTGAGGGCGGCGCGGAATCGACGCTTCACCATGGGCGTCTTTCCGCTTTGGCGCGTCCGGTGCGCGTTCAGCGTGTGAAGGGTGACCATGCTCGTTTCGGCGAGCCGACGCGTCTTGATCTGGGCGAGACCGATGTCGTTCTCATGCGTCAGGATCCGCCGTTCGACATGGGCTATATTACCGCGACGCATATGCTCGAGCATGTCCACGGGGTGGGGCCGGGCAAGACGCTCGTGGTCAACGACCCGAAATCCGTACGCGATGCACCGGAAAAGCTTCTGGTCACACATTTTCCCGATCTTATGCCGCCCACACTGGTGACCTGGGACAAGGACGCACTGGCCGAATTCCGTTCGCGCTACGGCGATGTCATTCTCAAGCCGCTTTACGGCAATGGTGGCGCAGGTATCTTTCGTATCCGCGAAGGCGACGAGAATTTTGCCTCGCTGCTCGAGCTGCATTTCAGCCGTTCGCGCGAACCCCTGATGATCCAGCGTTACGAGCCGCTCGTACGCAAGGGCGATAAGCGGATCATTCTTGTCGATGGCGAGCCTATCGGGGCAATCAACCGCGTACCCGCAACAGGCGAGGCGCGGTCGAACATGCATGTCGGCGGAAGAGCGGAGGCGGTCGCGCTTACGGCGCGCGACAAGGAGATCTGCGCTCGCATCGGGTCACATCTGCGTGATAGCGGGCTCATTTTTGTCGGGATCGATGTGATTGGCGACTGGCTGACCGAGATCAACGTGACCTCGCCAACCGGCCTGCAGGAGCTTGATCGCTTCAACGCGATGAACAGCGCAGGCCTCGTCTGGGATGCAATCGAGAAAAGACTGGCCTGAGACAATACGCGGCCCGGGAACCGGCGTGATCTGGCATTCCCCTGTGTTCAGCGGGGGAAGCTTAACCGGCCGTTCCCGTTCCGGATGATGCCTCGGCCGCGCGCGTGGGGTGCGGGCTATCATGCCTCGCTTCTTCGGGTTTGCCCGGTGGGGCGCCCGCTCCTGTGGTTTCGCTTTCGTTTGATCCGGACTCGTCCGCCGGGGGCGGTGGTGCATAATTGAAGGGAAGCGACACTTCCGGGATTTTTCCGTCCGGAGGGAGGGGCGGTGGGGTGTTGTCGAACTTGTTCAGGTACCACCGCTTTATTTCCTCTCTGAACTTGAGGATATAAATTGACGACCAAAGGCCCAGCGCCAGAATGAACAGATATATGTTCAGATGCGACATTTTTGAGCTTTACCTCCCCTGGACGGTTCCAGCGCTGTAAAGCGCTTTCGATGCCTCTTGTTATTACCGATCTTCTAGGCTTCGGCTGTGACGAAATGCAAACCAGCTCTCGCCAGTGGCGGGGAGATAGGATAAGACCCTTGCGGTAATTCGATGCCTGCCATGCTGGCTGACGTCAGGCGATTTACGACTGGTCCGGTTTTACCTCCGGGCTGCATGCAGGTATCAGGACGGAACAGATGATTTTTCGCGACCAGACGAACGAAGCCTGATGACACGACCGGACCCCTTGATCGACCCGACTGCCTCTTTGGACGACGCCCATCCCCGGCCACGTTCGGCTCTCGATGCCGATGCGGTTCGGGCGGCGTATCGTCGCTGGGCCCGGGTATACGACTCCGTTTTCGGCGGTATCTCTGCTTTCGGTCGACGTCGTGCAGTCGCTGCTGTCAACGCTCTTCCTGGCCAGAGGGTGCTCGAGGTTGGTGTGGGAACGGGGCTCGCCCTGCCGCACTATAATCGCGACAAGCACATCACCGGTATCGACCTTTCGGAGGCGATGCTGGAACGTGCCCGTCAGCGTGTGATCAACCAGCAGCTCGGCAACGTCGATGACCTGCTGGAAATGGATGCAGAAGCGACCAGTTTCGAGGCAGGCAGTTTCGATATTGCTGTTGCGATGTTCGTGGCCTCTGTTGTGCCCAGCCCGCGTCGCCTGCTGGGTGAACTCAAGCGTGTGGTCAAGCCGGGCGGGCATATCCTGTTCGTCAACCACTTTCTTGCAACGGGCGGTGTGCGTCTCGCTGTAGAGAAGGGCATGGCACGAGCCTCGCGTTCTCTCGGATGGCATCCCGATTTCGCAATGGAATCCCTGCTGCCGCCTGAGGATCTGGCGCGTGCAACCATCACGCCAGTACCGCCTGCCGGATTGTTTACACTCGTGACTTTGCCGCTCGAGAAGGATAAGTAAAACCGAGACGGCCCTGGTTGCCTGACACATACGTGCCCGACAGTTCATACCAGACCGGCCTCGATTTCAGGGTTCCATGACGATACCGGTGGTATCGGGACCTCAGGAACGGAATAAGGAACGGGTCTTGTTACATTCACCGATTTCGAGACACAGCGAGGCCGCCGGTTTTCGTGGGGATGGCGCAGCTTTTCTCGGCCTTTCGCTTTTCTGCGGTCTGGCTGGGGGATTTCTTGGATTGTTCGCCCAGAGAGCCGGACCGTTTCATAGCCTGAGCCACGGTCTGCTTCTCGATCTCTTTGTTCTTGTTCCTGCTTTCATCGGTGGTATGGGGCGTCTGGTTCTGCCGAACGAGCTGACCCCATTGCCCCCAGCCATGATCTGTTTCGACCGGATCGCTTTTCTTGCCCTTCTTCTCGGAGCGTTCGCGGCCGTCTGGGGCGCCCATGTGCCGGCAGCCTTTATCGCGTCGCTGGCGCTCTGGTGTGTCGGATCCGCTCTTCTGGCGGTAACGACGGTCATCAAATGCCTTGAATGCCGCGATGTGCGTTTTCGGGATCTTACCCCGTTTGCATGGTCGCAATTGCTTGCCTCGCTTGGACTGATCGTTGTGACGCCGGTGCTTCTCGCTGGTCTTGCTCATGATGTCGTGGCTGGGCGTGACGCTCTGCCGACAGCACAATACTGGCTTGGGCGGGCGCAGGTTCCGGTGCTTGCTCTTGTCGTTCAGCTTGCGCTGGGGGCGATTGCCAATCTTGTCGCATTCCAGTCGCTTCGTTCCAGAATTGTCCTGCCTGTGCTGATGGCGATCGCCTCGCTTGGGGTTTCGGTTGTCTGGGCCCATGGAGTGACTGTTCCAGGGCTCTCTGACGGCTGGCTTCTTGGTGTGGGCGTTGCGGTGCCAAGCCTCGCCATTATGGTCATGATCTGCGCATCGCTCTGGAGACGCAGCTTCGTCATGACCTATGCGCTTTCCTGGAGTTTTCCGGCGATGCTCCTGCTCTCCGCAGGCTGGGTGCTCGGGCTTTTCCCGACACGTCCGGAAGCATTTCACTCGGCTATGATGTTCGGTGCCGTTTTCGCCCTGTTCGGATGCTACTACAAATGGCAGGCGGTATTCCCGGAAATTGCCGCGCCGTCTTCGCTTTGTCGCATTCATCTCGTTTCGATGGGCGTGGCGTTGCTTGCCATGATGCCCGCATTGCCGGTTTTGCAGCGCATCGGTGAGGGGGGGATGACGATGTCGCTCATATGCGTGGCTTTTCTCGGCATGCGACTGCTTATGCCCATGCGCCAACTGGCCAGGGCGACACGCTGATGAGCGCCTCGCAGAGCGTGACATCCGGAGAGTCGGTCTTCGACAAAACGCAAGGCGCGACACTTCGCGACTGGCTGGCTCTGCTTAAGCCGCGCGTGATTTCACTGGTGGTCTTCACGGGTGTTGCCGGCATGGCTGTTGCGCCGCAATGGCCATCCGTACCGCTCGGCCTGATCGATATGCTGTGCATATGCATCGGCGCAGGTGCCGCAGGCGCTATCAATATGTGGTACGATCGCGACATCGACGCTGTCATGAAGCGCACATCGGTGCGTCCGATCCCTGACGCGCGTATGGATGCCGATGGAGCGCTGATTTACGGAATCGTTCTGTCGTTGGCCTCGGTTGCGCTGCTCTGGCTTGCGAGCAATGCCCTTGCTGCCGGTATTCTCGCCTTTTCGATCTTCTTCTATTCCGTCATCTATACGATGTGGCTCAAGCGTAGCACGCCCCAGAATATCGTTATTGGCGGGGCGGCAGGGGCGTTCCCTCCCATGATCGGCTGGGCCGCTGCGACGGGCTCGATGAGCGTCCTGCCAGTGGTCATGTTTGCGATCGTGTTCCTGTGGACGCCACCGCATTTCTGGTCGCTCTCGCTCTATGCGTGCAAGGACTACACGAAGGCTGGCATTCCCATGCTTCCCGTGGTCAAGGGCGCGCGTCATACGCGTTGGAATATCTTCGTCTATACGCTTATTCTGTTCGCGGTTTCCCTGGTGCCGTCCTTTCTGCATCTGTGCGGCATGATCTACACGGTCAGTGCCACACTGCTCGGCCTGGGTTTTGTCTGGTTTGCCCTGCGTGTTCTGATGGACCGTCAGGACGCAAGCGGCGTCAGTCTGGATGCGGACAAGCCTGCGCGCTATGCGTTTCGTTATTCGCTGGCTTATCTGTTCCTGCTGTTTTCGGCCCTTCTTATTGACCGGGTGTTGTTCCCATGATGAAGATCGATCACTTGTCCAGACGTCAGGGACGCATCGTCGGGCTGGTCGGCGGTCTGTCAGTGGTTATGATTTCACTCTTTGCGCTGACCTATCTTCGTCTCTGACCGAAGTGGCACGGTGCTGCCGCCCTCCCATCGATCGATATGTCGTTTCTGCCGTCTCGGGCTGCATAGTTCGGCATTGACTGAGGTCAGAGTCTTTCAAGGCAATTTTCCGTATTGCGGAACTCGCATCGGAACCTCGGACCGCTTACCGTTCTACGAAATATAATCTGGGGTTTCACTATCCGAGACAGGGCGTCCCTGCGTGCGCCCGTGAGGTTACGCAACGTGACGACCTCGCGCCTCATCCTCTGTACACCCTGAACGCGCTCGATAACCTGCTGGAACAGGTCTGGGGACGCGTCTCCAAGGAGCAGATGGCGTTTTTTCATGGCTGATGCCAATACGGTCACGGAGCATCAGCGTCTCGCTCTGTGGTCGATATTATAGGTTCGATCTATCTGCGAGCGACGCTGAAGAGACCTCCGCACAGCGTCAGAATACCCGGCTACGGTATCGTCCAGTCGGAGAAGGCAATGAGTCCCGACCGAGGAGCGATATTTCGTCATTCCGTTATGGCTGTGGCCTCACGGGCCAGTCTTTAGCCCAGTCAGATCCTTATAAGGGATCTGACTGGAAGGATGGCCTTAGCCAACCTGCTGTATAGCAGAAAGAACCCAGTTGCCGCGGCCATCGGCGCGTACGAAGGTCCAGAGTTCGGTCACGACCTGACGTTCAGTCTTGCTGCCATCGATGACATTGCCGAACTGGTCTGTCGTGACGTCATAGAGAGAGTACTTCATGGCGACAGTTGCGTAGGTCAGATTGCCCTCGCGCCAGGCTTCGGACAGATCGCCGCTGATGAACTGGACGTCCGAGACGATGTTGCGCGCACCGCGGCTTGCGTAATCGGCAAGCTGCTCGTTGAAATAGGACACCATTTCGGGTGTTGCCATGCTTGCCAGCGCGCGCATGTTCTGCGCGCTCCACGCAGCCTGAATGTCCAGTAGAAGCTGCTGGAATGTCTGATAATCGGCGTTGGAGAGCGTCACGGAAGGGGCTCCGGCATTGCTGGAGAAAGCCTGACCGGGGCGCGCGCCAATCCCGCTGGACTGCCCATTGCCAGACCGGCGGTTGCCGAGCCAGCGCAATACCATCACGATGATGAAGCCTATCAGGGCGATCTGGAACAGCAGCCCGATAAACGATACGAAGCCGCCGACTCCCCCGAGGAAACCATGGCCGGAGAGCATGCCGAACAGGCCTGCACCCAGCAGACCGCCTACAAACCCCGTCATGAACGGGCGACGCTGTGCAAACCCGTAAGGCTGCCCCATCGGGCGCTGCATCGGGTTGCTGTAACCCGGAGAGGGAGAAGATGGGGGCGCATAGCTGCGCTCCATCGGACGCGCCTGATATGGCGCCGTCTGGGTCATGGGCGGCGGGGAGTAGGTGCGGCTGCCGCGGCTCCCCATTGAGCGTCCACCGCCCGGGCGCGCATCGGCCGGAGCGGCCATGAGCGGAGCGAGGGCGAGAAGCAGAAGAGAGGCGCGGAAGAGGCGGCGTGACATGAAAACTCCTTACTGGCTTCCGGCAACGCTCATGGCGTCGATACGCAGGGTCGGGGCATCGACACCATGGCGGAATTCGAGATCGTCCGCCGCACGCAGAGAGGCGAACATTTCGATGAGATTACCCGCAATGGTCAGTTCGGCCACGGGCTCGGCCAGAACGCCATGACGGATCATATATCCTGAGGCCCCGCGGCTGTAATCGCCGGTGAGGCCGTTGATCGAGGATCCCATCATTTCGGTGATGTAGATACCCTCGACAATATCGGCCATCAGCGCATCGCGCGAGCCCGTTCCACCAGTCAGGTAGAAATTGCTGACGGCGGGCGAGGGCGGCCCACCAACGCTGCGTGAGGCACGGCCATTATTCGGCAGACCAAGCTGGCCGGCCGAGCGGCTGTCGAGTATCCACTCGCGCAAAATGCCGTTTTCGACGAAGGACAACCTGCGGGGCAGAAATCCTTCCGCATCGAAGGGCTTGGAGCGCAGACCGCGACGGCGGGTTGGATCGTCTATGATGCTGAGCGCCTCGGGAAGAACGGGCTTTCCCAGATGATTCGAGAGAAACGACGTGCCGCGTGCAATCGATGCGCCGTTGATCGCCCCGGCCAGATGGCCGAGCAGGCTTGACGACACGCGCTTGTCGAACACCACAGGGAAGCTCCCCGTGCGCGGCTTGACCGGGTTCAGTCGTGCCAGAACGCGCTCCGCCGCCTCGCGGCCCAGAACTGCAGGCGCATCGAGATCGCTCAGATAGCGTGCGCTGTGACCTGCATAGTCGCGCTGCATGGCAGGACCATCGCCAGCCAGAACGCTGACACCGGTGCTGTGGCTGGTCTGGGCGTACTGTCCGGAAAACCCACTGCTTTCAGCGAGCGTGATATCGACGCGGCCATATGCCGCCGATGCCCCGTTGCTGTTTGTGATGCCCGCATACCCCAGAGCCGTCTCTTCCGCTTCGCGTGCACGTGCAAGCAACTGGTCGAGAGACGGCGCCTCGGACGGATCGACGAGATCGAGCGATGCGATATCGTAGCTGCCCTGGCTGTCCGGGTCGACCTGGCTTGCATGGGCGTCTTCGGGCACGACGCGCGCCATGGCAACGGCTTGCTGGGCGAGAGCCTCGAAGCGGCTCGGGTCGATCGCGGTGGCAGAAACATTCGCCGCCCGTTTGCCAACAAACACCCGCAGACCGAGCTGGATCGTCTCGGAGTGCTCCAGTCCTTCAGGCACACCGCGTCGACACATGGCCGAAACGGAACGGGAGGAGACGACAAGCGCATCGGCACGGTCGGCGCCTGCCTGCTTCGCCGCCTTGATCAGATCGGCAAGACGGTCCTGTTCTGCACTCATGCCACAAGCCTCTGGCTGATCGCCTCGAAGGAGGGAATGGACCCCACAGGGCCGATGGTTGCGAGTGTCGGCCGCGAGCGGAACAGGGTTTCTGCTGCCCGTATCATCGAGGCTTCATCGACTGCATCGATCTTCGCTACGGTTTCCTGCGTATCGATAATGCGTCCGAAGAGCTGCATCTGACGGGCGATCTGCTCGCAGCGACTGCCGGTGCTCTCAAGCGACATGAGAAGCGAGGATTTTACCTGCGCGCGGGCGCGGGCGATTTCCTCCGGGCTGATCCCGTCGCCGATGCGGCGCAGTTCGTCGAGCAGGACAGGCACGAGTTCTGCCGCTTCCTGCTCGCCTGTTCCGGCATAAATCCCGAACAGCCCGCTATCGAGGAAGGGCAGGGCGAAGGAATAGACGGAGTAGACCAGCCCGCGCTTTTCACGGATTTCCTGAAACAGGCGAGACGACATGCCGCCGCCGAGCACGGTCGAGAGCAGCATGGTCGCGTGATAGGCGGGGTCGTTATAGCTGACCGACGGGAAGCCAAGCACCAGATGGGCCTGATCCAGATCACGGGATTCGCGATGCTCGCCGCCCAGATAGGTGCAGCCTTCACGCGCAGGAGGCTGATGATCGGGCAGATCTCGGAAATGCTCCTCCACCAGATCGAGCACCGCCTCGTGGTGCAGATTGCCGGCAGCGGCGATGACCATGTTCTGCGTGGTATAATGCGTTTGCATGTAGCGCATCATCGACTCACGCTTCATGGAGGCGATGAGTTTTTCCGTACCCAGCGTGGGACGGCCCATGGGCTGGTCGCGAAACGCCGTTTCCTGGAAGTGGTCGAAAATAATGTCGTCAGGCGTATCGTTGGCCTGTCCGATCTCCTGCAGAATCACGCCGCGCTCGCGCTCGACCTCCTGATCCAGAAAGGTGCTGTGGGTCAGGATATCGCCGATGATATCGATGCCGAGAGGGAGATCCTCTTTCAGCAGCTTGACGTAATAGGCAGTCTGCTCGCGCGCGGTATAGGCATTGATATGCCCGCCCACATTCTCGATTTCCTCGGCAATGCGCGCGGCACTGCGGCGCTGTGTGCCCTTGAACGCCATATGTTCGAGAAAATGCGAGACCCCGTTTTCCTCGGCAGTTTCGTTACGCGTTCCTGTAGCGACATAAGCGCCGAACGAAACGGTCTCGACCCGTTCCATCCTCTCGGTGACGACAGTAAGGCCATTTGGCAGAGTGGTGACGGTGATCGGATCGGTCATCGAGCGGTGATGGTCCTGGCAACATGGTAAGGGGTTCTGAACAGATGGCGACGGGGCAGGCAAAATCCTAGCCCCCGCTCTCTGCATCAGTTTCGGCTGGCGAGATGCCAGCCGGACAGAGACAGCGCGGTCTTGGAAAACGAAATCGGATCAGGCCTTGTGCGTATGGCCTGCCAGATGACGCCTTACAGAGTCCTCAATGATATTGAGCTCATTGGGTTGCGTTTCGTAGCGTTCCTCGCGCGTGAACAGATCGGCGAGGTGTGGCGGCAGGGCAGGATCGATTCCTGTGGCACGACGCACGGCATCGGGGAATTTGGCAGGATGCGCCGTGGCAGCGACGATCATCGGAATGCCCGGCTCCTGCTCCTGTCGTCCCGCAGCAAGGCCGATGGCACTGTGAGGATCGGCCAGATAAAGCGATCTTTCCCAGAGGGTCTGCATTTCCGCCAGTGTTGCCTCGTCGTCCAGCATCAGGGCACCGAAGCGGTCTTTCGCGCGCTGCCAGACAGCCGGATCGACCGTCATGCGGCCTGTCTGCCTGAATGCCAGCATCGTGTTGCGGCACGCCTCTGCGTCGCGATCCAGCAGCTCGAACAGCAGACGTTCGAAGTTCGAGGAAATCTGGATGTCCATCGATGGCGAATAGCTCGGCTCGACCGCGCGCATGCTCATGTCGTTGCTCGTGAGGAACCGGGTCAGAATGTCGTTGCGGTTCGACCCGATGCACAGGCGCCGTACCGGCAGGCCCATTTTGCTGGCGGCCCATGCTGCGAGCACATTGCCGAAATTGCCGGTTGGCACAGCAAACGACACCTCGCGATCGGGTGCCCCCATCATCAGGGCAGCGCGTACGTAATACGGGATCTGGGCCGCGATACGCGCCCAGTTGATCGAGTTGACAGCCGAAAGGTTGATCTCGTTGCGAAACTGCGTATCCGCGAACATCGCCTTGACCAGATCCTGGCAGTCATCGAACGTGCCTTCGACGGCGATATTGAGGATATTGTCGTCTTTCACCGTCGTCATCTGGCGGCGCTGCACATCGGATGTGCGGCCCATGGGATGCAGGATGGCGACAGACAGATGCGGGCTACCGCGGAAAGCCTCGATCGCGGCGGAGCCCGTGTCTCCCGATGTCGCGCCGACAATGGTCACGCGCTGGTTGCGTTCCGTCAGCACATGCTCGAACAGCTGCCCCAGCAGCTGCATGGCCATGTCCTTGAAAGCAAGCGTCGGACCGTGGAACAGCTCCATCGAGAACAGGCCGTTCTCGACCTCGACCAGCGGCGCGATGGCGGCATGGGAGAAGCCTGCATAGGCCCGTGCACAAAGTGTCTGCAGGGTGGGCAGGTCGATGCTGCCTTCGGCAAATACCGACAGTATTCTCGCGGCAAGATCCGGATAGGACAGTTTGCGCATTTCGCGCCATTCCTGGGGCGTAAACTGCGGCCATGTTTCGGGCATGTACAGTCCACCGTCTTCGGCCAGACCGGCCAGAAGAATGTCTGAAAAGGAGCGCGGCTGCGCGTCGCCGCGCGTGGAACGGTACTGCATGATGGCCTTCACGGTTGAGGGGCTACAGGAGCGGGCTCCGGTCTGCCAGCGAATGCCGCATCCCATCATGGCAAGGGGCGGCTACGCAGAAAGACAGGACAGGAAAAGAGACGCAAGACATGACGCGATTTTCAGGGCAGGGCAATGCGTAACAGGCTGTGACCTGCCGGAACATAGATCTGCCCCGCGCCCCGTGTATCAGGTGCCCAGCCGGGAATACCGGCCTGCACCAGCAGGGGAGACACGAGCAACACATGCGGGTGACGTCCCGTGTCGAAGCTCAGCAGACGGCCCCGCGTGACATCGGTCAGATAGAGTGTCGCCTTGTTGTCGATCGTCAGACCGCCCACGGTCGGCGTTCCACGCCATTGCGTGACGCCTTCCATCAACTCGGCAGGGGTTACCGAAGGATCGGTGAGCAGTGCGGTCGACAGGCGGTAGATCGGGCCTGTCGGTGCCAGTTCATAGAGCCATGCGCCATCGTTCTCGAGAGCGAGATAGGCGATATCGCGCGTAAGCGGGTGACCGTCCTTGCCTTGCACAACCTGATTATCGACGATCAGCGGGCTATGTCCGCGCGCGGAGGGATATCCGGCGAAGAAGCGCGTTGCTGCATGACGGCGCAGATCGACGACGGTGAGGGCAATGCCGCCTTCATCGGCGAGATACGCCGTATCGTTATGCAGGGCGAGAGCGGTAAACCGGCTTGTGGGTGTCACGGCCTCTGCGGGCAGCGGGATAACGGCCAGCACCTTGCCCGTTTGCGGGTCGAGCTGAAGAAGGCGCGCGGATTTGCGGTCGGCCCCCTCATCGACCACCCATAGTGCGCCCTTTTCATCATGCGCCAGGGCGACTGGCGTAAACGCATCTCGGGCGACACCCTCTGCGCTCTTTCGGGCCGTACCGATGCCCGACCAGTCGGGAACGAGGGAGGTAACCGTATCTGCCCCCGGACCAAGCCGTGCAAGGAAGGCAGTTTTCTCCTGCGCATCCTGATCGCGCAGCAGGATTACCGACCCGTCCGGCATGGTCAGAGCCTGACGCCACTGGGCTTGTCCGGGCAGGGGAATTGTCTGGACGATTGCGCCCTGAGCCGTATCGGCCAGCCAGGGCCGCTCATGAGCGGCTTGCGCAGGGGAAAGATATCCTGCCAGCGCCAATGCGACGGTGGGCAGAAGAAACCGGTATCCGGACCGGAGGGAAGGGAGGAATGCGGCCATAAGGTCTTTTAGGCTCAATCGGCTTTCATGCAAAACAACCGGGTTCGATTTCGCGCGACAGTGTCGGCCGGGGCATTCGTCGCCTTATGTCTCCCCGGTTGGTTGCTTCCGGGCTTGTCTTTGCAGGCGGGTTGCGGTTCCTCACCAGGATTACTTTCTCGCCAGAGGGGCTTTTCATGCTTGCTTTGTTCGTTCGCTCCCTGATCTCGGGAATACTCATTGCCTGCGCTTCCATGGTGGCACGGCGCTTTCCCGGTTTCGGGGCTCTGATCGCTTCCCTGCCTCTGGTTTCGGTCATGGGCATGATCTGGTTATGGCGCGACAGGCCGGATGCCCGGAACATGGCCGATCATGCGGGTGCGACCTTCTGGTACGTTCTGCCTTCATTGCCGATGTTTCTGCTTATACCGGCTTTGCTGCGCCACGGGGTCGGGTTCTGGCCTGCTCTTTCCTGCGGCTGCGTGCTGACTATCGGCCTTTACTGCGGCGTGACACTCATCGGCCCAAGATTCGGCCTGGTGCTTTGAGGCGCATCGAGGCCGAAAACCTGCGATGGATCTTTGTGCTCCGGGCCCGTTCGCAGGATCGGTTGTAAGCACGCATCGCTCGGGTCATGATCCGGGTCATGACCCTGTCCCGTCCTCACATCTCCCCGTCGCGTATCGACACGGCTCTCGCTCATCTTGCGGGAGGCGATTCAGCGCGTGCCGAGGCGCTTCTGAAGGCAGTCCTTGCAGAAGACTCTCATTGCGCGGGAGCCTGGCACGGCCTTGCCTGCGTCGCGCGTGAAACCGGACAACCGCGCACAGCCATCGCCATGGTCGCGCATGCACTCACATTGACAGGTGACGATAGCGAGAAGGCGCGGTTCCATCTCACGCTGGCCGCAGCACTCGATGAGGCAGGTCATTTTCGCGAGGCCGTATCGGCCTGTCGCGTGGCTGTCCTGCTGGAACCGCGCGATTTTCGCGCGAAGGCCTTTCTTTCCGAACTCTATTATCGTGACGGGAAGACACAGGAGAGTGCGCAAGAATTCGACGAGGCAGTCCGGCTTGCAGCCGATCCCGTGCCGCTCCTGATGCGACGCGGCATGTTTCTCATGGAAAGGCGTGCCTTTAGCGATGCCTGTCCGGTTTTTTCGTCACTCGTGGCGCATCTGCCGGATAGGGCCGAGGCCCATGCCAATTTCGGGACGGCCTGCTTCGAAGCCGGCAGGATGAGCGACGCCCTGACAGCCTTGCAACGGGCGATTGCCCTCGATGCGCCAACAGCGCAGACACTGAATACGCTTGGTCTCGTTTATCAGGCCCTAGGGGCGCTCGACCATGCCAGCGACGCGTTCGACCGGGCACTGGCCCTGGCATCGGACGATACCGGGATAATGTCCAACCGTGCCATGCTTCGGGCCGAAACCGGACACGTCATGGAAGCGCAAACCGTTTTCCGCGACATCATGCAAAGCGTTGCCGGACAGGGGGAGAACAGCCGTGGGGCCGGCGATCCGGTGGTCGGTGAGCGGCAGTATCATCAGGCCCGTTTCAACCTTGCCACGATCCAGCTTGCACAGGGCGCGTTTGCGGAAGGCTGGGACAATTTCGAATCGCGACTCTTCCTTTTGGGCCAGCCAGCCCCCGAAGCGTCATGGCAAGGTGAAGCGACAGATGAACCGGTATGCGTGCGAGCGGAGCAGGGGCTTGGGGATTGCCTGCAATTCCTGCGTTTCGTCCCTCTCGCAGCGTTACGCGCGCCCCTGATCCTTGTCATTCCGACCGTGCTTCATCCGCTGCTCGCTTTCATGCCGCGTCTTGCCGCCCTGATGCGATCGGGGCGTGTAAGGCTTGAGGGCGAGGCGAAACTGGCCTGTTCCTTGTTGAGTCTGCCTCGGCTTTTGCAGCTTTCGACAATCGATCCGTCACCGATCCTCGATCTGGGCATGAAGGTGGAGAAGGGGCGCATCGGCCTGTTCCGCGCCGGTAATCCTGCCTATCGTTTCAACGCCCGGCGCTCCCTGCCCGCAACGATGCTGACGCCGCTTCTAGATACGACAGAATGTCGTTTCGTGAATTTCCAGCTCGGTGACGCACCGGCCTGTATGGAGCAGGGCGTGGGCGATACGCTCCTCGATACGGCCCGGGCCATGGCGCGTTGCGAACTGGTTATAGGTGTCGACACGATGCTGGCCCATCTTGCCGGGTCGTGCGGCGTGCCGCTCTGGCTTCTCGATCGTCAGGGCGGGGACTGGCGCTGGCAGGGGCCTGACTGGTACGAGGCCCTGCGTGTTTTCCGTCCGGACGATTACTGCCCACCTGAACAGGCCTGGCCGCTGGTGATCGCCCGCGTGTCGGAAGCCCTGCGTCAGCACATCGCTCAGCGCCCCGGAGCCAGAGCCTGAGCCTGGGCCGCCCGCCGAGTATCAGGCGGCCACGGGTTTGACCGGCTGTGCGGTGTCGTCGCGGCTCATCGTTGCAAGCAGGGCAGCGCGAATTTCAGCCATCCGCGTCTCAGAGGTTACTTTCGTCCCGACCAGATCGCGCACGTAGAACACGTCGACAGCCCGCATGCCGTAGGTGGTGATATGGGCAGAGGAGATCTGCAGCGACTGTTCGCTCAGCGTGCGCGTGATATCGTGAAGCAGCCCAGGGCGATCGCGCCCGTTGATCTCGATGATCGTATGACGCTCGGACGCACGGTTATCGATCACCACACGTGAAGGCACATGAATGGCACGCATGCGACGCGTGGCGCGCTGGTCGGTCATGCGGTCGAGCTCGGCATCGACAGGCAGTCGGCTGGAAAGGGACTGCTCGATCAGGCTGTTCAGCCGCGCGAGCTGAAGCGGCGTATCGAAGGCGCGACCGTTTCCGTCCTGCACCCAGAATGTATCGAGTGCCATGCCATCGCTGAGCGTGTGGATACGGGCATCGACGATGGAGGCGCCGGCAACGGCGAGTCCCCCTGCGATCTGCGAAAAAAGCCCCGAGTGATCGGCACTGAAAATCGTGATCTCAGTCACGTCGCGCTGTGGAATGGGCGTCGCTTCGATTGTCAGGGGGGCTGCATGCGTCTCGGAATCCAGCACCAGACGTGCATGGCGCATATGCGTATCGGCGTCGAAACCCAGCCAGTACCCGGCGTAACCCAGCGTCAGGAAATGATCCGACTGTTCCTGAGGCACGCCCTGCTGAAGCAGACCGTCGCGTACCAGCTCCTTCGCATGGCTGACGCGTTCGTCGCGCTCCGTGGCGGCCAGACCGCCTTCGAGCACCTCGGCGACGCGGCTGTAAAGCTCGCGTAGCAGGGTCGCTTTCCATGCATTCCAGACATTGGGGCTCACGGCGCGCATATCGGCGATCGTAAGAAGGAGCAGAAGGCGCAGTCTCTCGGGCGACTGGATGATATCAGCCAGGTCGAGAATGGTTCTGGGGTCGTCGATATCGCGTCGGAAGGCGGTCTGACTGAGCAGGAGATGATGCAGGATCAGCCAGGAAACGGTCTCTGTTTCTTCCGCATCGAGTCCGAGCTGCGGGCAGACATGCTGGGCGACTTCCGCACCGAGAACCGAGTGATCGCCACCGCGACCTTTGGCAATGTCGTGCAGAAGCGTGGCGACGTACATGGCGCGGCGTGACTGCATGTCGCGCGCAAGATCGTAGGCCAGTGGAATTTCGTCGGCCATGGCCCCGGCTTCAATCCAGCCGAGCATGCGCACGGCCTCGATATTATGCTCATCGACCGTGTAGATATGATAGGTATCGAACTGCATCTGGCCCACGATGCGGGACCAGTCCGGCAGCAGGGCGCCCAGAAAGCCCGTATCGTTGAGTATGGTCAGCCAGTCCGCACCGCTGGGCTGGGCATTCTCGCGGTTCATCTCGGTCGGGCGCATGAGAAGATTGAGGAAGACCCGCATCGTCATAGGGTCTTCACGCAGCGAGGCAATACGGCGTTCATTGCGTATCAGCTGCTGGATGGCTGTCGGGTGCAGGGCCAGATTGTCGCGACAGGCGGCGTCGAGCATTCTGACCATAAGGCGCGGGTCGCTGTCGAAACACTGTGTGTCGGCCGGGGCGATCTGCTCGTTGATCAGCCGGAAATGTGTCGCTTCATCGGCATTCAGCGTGGTGCCTCGATAGGGAGCTTCACGTATGGGCCCCTGAAGGCGCTGCATGATGCTGGGCTCGAGAATACGGCTGAGCCTCATGACCTCGCGCGTGGTCAGAAAATAATGGCGCATGAAGCGCTCGACGCCCTGCTGGCGACCGTGCCCGGCATAGCCCATGCGACCGCCAATAACGGGCTGGACATCGAAAGCCAGACGTTCATCGGCACGTCCGGCGATGTAGTGGAGGTGCAGCCTGATCGTCCAGAGGAAGTTCCATGCACGTCTTGCGCGGTTGGCTTCCTGATCGGTCAGCAGACCCAAAGTGGTGAATGCGGGTTCGTGCAGGCGATGTTTGTTTGCAGGATTGAGGCCGTTTGTGTCCTGCAGGACGCGTGTCATCCAGTTGAGCGTCTGGAGATCGCGTAGACCGCCCCGGCCTTCCTTGATGTTCGGCTCGACCATGTAAGGATTGTCGCCGAAGCGTTTGTGACGTTTTTCGCGTTCGTCTATCTTGTCATGGATAAAGGACAGCGCGCTCTCATCGCCTTCGCTGAAGCGTGCGCCGAACTCCGAAAACAGGTCTCCTGCCCCGACGATGCGTCTGGCATCGAGCAGGGTGGTGCGTATGGTCAGATCCTCACGCGCGGCTTCGAGACAGCCTTCGATGGAACGGGTTGCATGGCCGACACGCACGCCAAGATCCCACAGGAAATACAGCATGTATTCCACTTGCGCTGTGGTCTGGGGCGTGGGGTCCGCTACGGTCAGGAAAAGAAGGTCGATATCGCTGTACGGGGCAAGCAGGCCACCGCCATATCCACCTGTTGCGCAAAGACACAGACCACCATCCGGCGCTCCTGTGACCGCCTGGGCAAGATGAAACAGGCTGTCTATCGCACCGTCCATGAGCTGGGCGAGTGTCGCAGCGGCTGCGATCCCCTTGAGCTGACGCCCCTCGAACAGGCGTCGTATCTCGCCATGATGCCGCCCGATATGACGGCGAAACAAACTGACGGCATCCTCGCGCGACACGCTGCCATCTGGCTGACGGGCGCGGTCGAGTGCCGTCGCAAGAGCCGTCTGCATGTCGTTTTCATGAAGGGAGATGGGTTCGCGCATTAAGATCCGTCGAGGAGGAGGCGTTGCAGGATACCTGAAGACTCTATCTTCAGGTCAAATCGTTCTTTGTTTCAAGCGCAAGTTTGCGCAGGGCATAGAGTGTCTCGAGCGCGTCTCTGGGCGAGAGCGCATCGGGGTCCAGGGCTTCGAGCGCATCGCGCAGGCGATCCGGTTCGTCATGCGACGATCCGCATGCGGGTGCGGCCTCGGCAGCCTTGAAGAGCGGCAGCTGGGGGCCGGACCGGCTCTGGTCGCGTTCGAGCGCCGCCAGAAGACGCGTGGCACGCTGCACGACGGGCATCGGTACGCCGGCCAGCTGGGCCACGTGAACGCCCCAGCTCTTGCGTGCCGCGCCTTTTCGCACCTCATGCTGGAAGATCACCTCGCCCTGCCATTCGCGCACAGCCATCGTATAGGGCGTAAGTCGTGGCATCGAATCGGACAGGCTGCACAGCTCGTGAAAATGGGTGGCAAAAATGGTGCGTGCGCCAAGCTGCGAATGGAGCGCCTCCAGCGTGGCCCAGGCGATGGCAAGCCCGTCGAGCGTGGATGTGCCGCGACCGATTTCATCCACGACCACCAGCGAGCGTGGACCAGCCTGACGCAGGATGGCGGCCGTTTCGGTCATTTCGACCATGAACGTCGACCTTCCGCGTGCCAGATCGTCTGCGGCGCCAACACGTGAGAAAAGCCTGTCCACGATACCGATACGCGCTTTCGCTGCGGGGATCGGCAGCCCGGCCTGAGCGAGAATGACAGCCAGAGCCGTCTGTCTCAGAAAAGTCGATTTACCTGCCATATTCGGCCCGGTCAGCAGCATGACGCGCTGGTCGGGGGGCAGGTGGCAGTCATTGGGAATGAAGCGTGTGGTTTTGTCGAGTGCGGCCTCGACCACAGGATGACGGCAGGATTTGAGCTCGAAGCTCTGGTCCTGCGTCATTTCAGGGCTGCACCAGTTGCCGCCCTGCGCCAGCTTTGCGCTACCGGCCAGCACATCGGCCATGGCGAAGAGTGTGGCCAGCTCGGGCAGTGCCGGATGCGCCACCGTCTCCGCTACGAGTGCGGCAAACAGACGTCGTTCGAGTGCGCTGGCCTTGTCGGCCGCTTCGAGAATGGCCCGGTCGAGATCGAGCAGCTCCTCGGTCGTGAAGCGGACGAGATTGGCCGTACCCTGGCGGAAGGAAAGCTCAGGAAAGTCCTTCAGCTTCGCGGCATGAAGGGCCGATGTCTCGATGATATAACCGAGCTGGGCATGATGGCGGATTTTCAGTGTGGCGACGTTGAAACGCTCGGCATAGCGCTGCTGAAGGGCTGCGAGCATGCGTTTGCTGTCGTCACGCAGGCCACGATAGCGATCAAGATCCGGATGGTAACCTGTGGCAATCGCCCCGCCATCCTCGATACGGGCGGGAAGCGTTTCGGAGAGCGCTTTCTCGAGCGTTGCCAGCAGGCTGTCGGCCCGGCCGTAAAGGCCCGCGAACAGCGCGCGTATCAGCGCCGGTGTGGTATCGGTACAGATCGGCTCAAGCAGCGCGACCAGCGCATCGGCCGCCTGGAGCAGATCGCGGGCAGCGGCCAGATCGCGCGGCAGACCGCGCCCTGAAGACAGTCTGCCCAAAGCACGCGCCAGATCGGGGGCACGCCTGAGCACGGGCGTGAGCGACTCCATCAGTCCCGGTTGAGCCCCTATCCAGCGCCATGCTGCCTGACGGTCCTGTATCAGGGTGAGGTCGGTTGAGGGCGCTGCGATCCACTGGGCCAGCAGCCGTTGACCGGCTGCGCTCACGCATCGGTCGACTGCAGAGAGAAGGGTGTGGGTGGTTGTACCGTCTCGAGCCTGAACCAGATCGAGGCTTGCACGGGTAGCAGGATCGAGCCCCAGACACTCGGCCTCGCCGCGACGCAGCGGGCGCGCAATACGCGGCATGGCACCAGCCTGACTGCGCTTGACGTAGTCCAGAACCAGCGTCGCCGCCCGGATTTCCTCTTCGGTGAAATCGCCAAGTATGGCGATCTGCGGCACCTCGAAAACCTGCGCCATACGCGCGCGCGCACTTTCTATGCCCGGTTGGGAAACGTTGGGAGCCACGCGCGCACTGTAAGGATCGGGGATGAGAGACGGGTCAGCCAGGATTTCCGACGGATCGAGACGGGCGAGTAATTCCTCGATCTGCGATTTCGGCAGGGTGGCTGTCTCGAATGAGCCTGTCGAAATATCGATCCAGGCTGCGCCGCAGCGATCGCTAGCGCGTGTCTTTTTCGAGGGGGCGACGACGGCGAAAAGGAGGTTTTGCCGCCCTGCCTCAAGAAGTTCTTCTTCGGTCAGGGTCCCGGCGGTGACAAGGCGTACGATGGCGCGTGAAAGCGGTCCTTTCTGTGGCGGTTCACCCGGTTTTCGCGCCTGTTCCGTCTGTTCAGCCACGGCAACGCGGAAGCCGCGTCGTATCAGCCGTGCGAGATAGGCAGGCGCAGCGGCAACCGGCACACCGCACATCGGGATCGGCATATCGTTATGCTTGCCGCGTGTGGTGAGACTGATATCGAGCGCCATGGCTGCCGTTTCCGCATCGGCGAAAAACAGTTCGTAGAAATCGCCCATACGGAAAAAGAGAAGCGCGTCAGGCTCCTGCGCCTTGAGGGCAAACCATTGCGCCATGGCAGGCGTCGCCCCTTCGGCAGACGGAATTCGGCCTGTGATGTCAGGGGTCGTCATAATGCAGAAAGAGGAAAATTGGCACGCCACATGTCCAGTATCGTAACCGCGTCCGGTGCCTGTGTGAACACCCGGTAAAGATCCGGACGCCGATCGCGTACGGGCCATGATAATTTCGCAACGCTTGACGATGCGGTCAGGAAAATCCCCGTTTCGCCTGACCGCAGTGTGAGATGTTCTTCAGTTGCTGCGGCCACGTCGAAGAATGCGACGTATCAGACGCTCCGGCTGCGCAATGCCGAGAGCCCAGAGAGCGGCCATATAGACGACGCCTGCCAGCATCATGAGCATGCCGAGCATGGAGGCACGCATGAGGCCGTGCCACATCACCAGCCCGGGGGCGATCATGCGCGTCAGGATCAGGGTCACGACCGCCATGACGAAAGAAGCGATGACGATCTTGACCAGACGCAGCATCAGCACACGGTCGGGGCGGAAAACGGCGCGTCGGCGCAGAATGACGGCAAGGAAGGCAAGATTGACCAGAGCGGCAATGGTGCTGGCCAAAGGCGGCCCGACATGAGCCAGGGGGCGATACAGGGCGAGGTTGAGCGCCAGATTCAGCGCGAGGGTGAAAAAGCCGATCCTGACTGGGGTGCGCGTATCGCCATGGGCGAAAAATCCCGGCGATAGCACCTTGATCAGGATGAAGGCTGGCAGACCCAACGCGTAGGCGCGCAGGGACTGGGCTGAAAGAAGCGCATCCTCGGTCGAGAATTTTCCGTAGCCGAAAAGCGTGGCCATGATCTCCGGTGCCAGAGCAAGCAGCCCGAAACAGGCAGGAAAAGTGAGGATCGAGGCGTAATCGATGGCGCGGTTGAGCGTCTGCTGGCCGCCTGCTTCATCGCGTGCGGCCACGTGTCGCGTCAGCACGGGCAGAAGCGTCGTACCGGCAGCGGCTCCCAGAACACCAAGAGGCAGCTGATTCACGCGATCGGCAAAATACAGCCATGAAATCGACCCCGCAGGCAGCAGGGTCGAGATGAGCGTATCGACCGTCAGATTGAGCTGCGTGGCCCCCGATCCCATGAGGCCGGGCCAGAGACGACGCAGCATGTCGCGCATTTCAGGCGTGAGGCGCGGTCTCGGTAGCGACAGACGCATGCCGGCACGTCGCACTGACCAGAGCAGAAGCCCGAGTTGCACAAAGCCCGAGATCGTAATGCCTATGGAAGTCCAGAGCGCCGTATTGTGAAAGACGAGCGCCCCGAGAAGGATTGCGGCAATTCCGACGATGTTGAACGACACATAGGCGCCTGCCGCCATGGAGAATTTGTGCAGGCCGTTCAGAACACCGGCCACAAGGGCCGCTGTGCAGATCAGGATGAGATAGGGGAAGGTGATCCGGGTGAATGTGACGGCCATATCGAAACGACCGCCCCCATGATCGAAGCCCGGCGCGATGATTTCGATGATCCATGGCATGAACACTTCGCCAAGGATCGTGATGCCCAAAAGCCAGGCGCTCAGGCAGCTCAGCGCCTGTGAGGCGAAGCGGCGCGCGTCCTCGGGGCCATGCTTTGTCAGACGTTCGGTGAAGAGGGGAACGAATGCCGCGTTGAACGCACCTTCACCGAACAGACGCCGAAACATGTTCGGCAGACGAAAGGCAATCTGGTACGCGTCCTGAACGGGGCCGGCCCCGAGGAAAGCTGCCAGCAACTGGTCGCGTACCAGTCCAAGGATACGGGACAGCATGGTCCAACCACCGACGGTGATCAGGTTTCGGAGCATTCCGGGCTTCCAGTCAGAGAACGAGCAAAAAACAACGCGCCTCTTTAGACGCAAGCGTGACAAAGCGCCATCGGGTGCGCCAGATCCTGCTCCCTCATGGGTCAGCATGGCATTACTGTGGCGGTGCCGATTCAGCATCGGCGATCCCGACAGATTACGGCCTGTCAATTTTCGGTTTTCAGTCTGTCTCCGTCCGGTAAGGTCTGCGCTGCGGGCATGGCAGGACGGGGGTACCGAGCCTTGTCGCCCGTCGATTGAGCGCGTTAGAAGCGTCACCCGAACGACTTTCAGAAAATACCGAAATGGCGCATCGCCTCAGGGCTCTTTCAGGCCTGATCGATCCGCCATCCTTTCAGGTGACGAGGCAGACCGATGAGCCCAGTGATTCTCTCTCTCACCAGCTTTGTGCTGGCTGCCGGTGTGTTCACGCTCGTGCCGGGTCTGGACACGGCCTTCGTTCTGCGCAGTGCGACCGTGTCCGGACCGCGAACCGGCTTTTGTGCGGCTTTAGGGATTACGCTCGGGCTTCTCGTCTGGGGTGTCAGTGCGGCTTTCGGACTTACGGCCCTTCTGGCGGCTTCAAAGATCGGCTTTACCGTCGTCAAATGGGCGGGCGCGATCTATCTCTTCAGTGTCGGGATACGCCTGCTTCTGCAACCGCGTGCGCACCTTGCCTCATCGGAGAACGGTGTGAGACTGACGCGTCTCACGGGGGTTCAGAGTTTTCGTCAGGGCCTGACCACCAATCTGCTCAATCCCAAAGTCGGTATTTTCTTTATTACTTTCCTGCCACAATTCATCCCGCACGGGGTGAATTTCGTGGCATTTTCCTTGCTTCTCGCAGGTATTCAGGTGGCTCTGACACTCAGCTGGTTTTCGCTGCTCATCATGATGACGGTGCCGCTGGGTGCATTCCTGGCCCGTCCAAGCACGGTCGCTGTTCTCGACCGTGTCACAGGGGGTATTTTCATGGCGTTCGGTCTGAAACTCGCTCTCGAACGCCAGGGATAGGCACAGGCGCTTCGAGCGATGGCCCGGGCCGTAAACCGGACCATCGTTTCTGTCAACGATCCATGATCGCGCGCATCAGGCTGGCCTTGAAGCGGCCTGAATCGGGCGAGGTGAGCGGGGTATACCAAGCCAGCAGCTTTCCCTCGCGCGAGACGATGTATTTGTAGAAATTCCAGCGTGGGCGCGACAATATGCCGCCCTCATGGGCAAGCCAGCGGAAAAGCGGAATGGCGTGCGGTCCCTTCACGTGAGACTTGGCTGCCATGGGGAAACTGACACCGTAATTGCGCGAGCAGGTCGACTGGATTTCAGACGCTGAACCGGGCTCCTGCTGACCGAAATCGTTGCTCGGTACACCGAGAACGACGAGCCCGGATTTCGCATAATGGCTCCAGAGATACTGAAGCCCCTCATATTGCGGGGTGAAGCCGCATTTTGAGGCGGTATTGGCGATCAGCACGACCTTTCCACGGAAATCCGCCATGGAGATGGGTTCGCCACACAAGGCGGGGATATGCAAATCGTAAAAGCGTGTTGTCATGATAGTCCGTCATGCCTCGTGATGTGCCTGTCGGGAATGTGGCTTTGTGCTGGACACCGTGCAAGCATCCCGACAAACTCAGAACCTTCCGCGTCTGGAACGGTTCCCGGTTTTGCTTTGCAGGGCTCTTCGCGGTAACGCAGCGTCCAATGGCCTCCCTCGCACCTTATAGCCGGTTCGATGGGAGATGAGTGATGAAGGCCCGTTAATGTATCTGCGCGGTTTGTTAGGCATCGTCGTTCTTCTGGCGCTGGGTGTTCTTTTTTCGACCAATCGCAGGGCGATCAACATACGGCTGGTCGGCACGGCGCTTGCCTTGCAGGCTGCCATAGGCGCCCTTGCGCTGTTCGTTCCCTGGGGGCGTCGTGCTTTCGGTGCGCTGTCCGATGGCGTCGGTGCGGTTCTCTCCTACGGTCAGGTCGGCACGCATTTTCTGTTCGGGGGGCTGGCAGGCCCGAGAATGGGGACGCTTTTCGGCGAAGACGGCTTTATCTTCGCGTTTCAGGTCCTTCCCGCCATTGTCTATGTCTCCGCCCTGATTGCGCTGTTCTACCATTGGGGTGTCATGCAGGGACTGGCGCGGCTGATCGGTCAGGGCCTGTGCCGCCTGCTGGGCACCACGCCCATCGAATCATTCTCTGCCGTGATGACCGTGTTTCTCGGGCAGAGCGAAATGCCCGTGGTGCTGCGTCCCTATGTCATGAAACTGCGACGCGCCGAACTGTTCACCATCATGAGCTCCGGAACGGCATCCGTATCGGGATCGGTGCTGGCAGGCTATGCGGGTCTCGGTGTGCCCATGCATTACCTGCTTGCAGCATCGTTCATGGCCATACCCGGTGGTCTGCTCTTTGCCAAAATTCTCTGGCCGACGCCTGAGGATGCCGCATATGCCGGGGCACCCATGCCCAGAGCGGAGCTCGAAACGAACGGTGTGTTCGATGCCCTGGCTGAAGGGGCCATGAGTGGCGCACGCGTGGCCTTGGCTGTTGGAGCCGTTCTGGTGGCGTTCGTGGGCCTGACGGCACTGCTTGACGGCTTGCTGCACGGCCTGGGGAGCGCGTTGCATATGCCCGATCTTACCCTGTCAGCAATTCTCGGCGTGGTCATGGCACCCCTTGCCTGGCTGATCGGCATTCCATGGGGGGAGGCTCATCTTGTTGGTGGTCTGCTCGGGCAGAAAATCGCCTTCAACGAATTCGTGGCCTATGTCGGGCTCTCACCGCTGATCCATGCTCATGCCCTTTCGGTGCATAGTCTGGCGATCGTTTCCGTTGCCCTGTGCGGTTTTTCGAATTTCTCCAGCGTCGGTATTCTGATTGGCGGTTTCGGTAGCGTGGCGCCCGAGCGTCGGGCCGAGATCGCGACCATCGCCTCACGCTGCGTGATTGCCGGAACGTTATCCAACCTCATGAGTGCAGCCATCACCGGTCTGTTTGTTGCCGTCTGACAGTCTGCGGCGCAGAGTGCTCACTGACCACCGGTCCTTCCGAGCACGCCATGTCCGGGTTGCCGGGGCCTGGTCGGTCTGAGGGAGCGGGACAGAACGCCGTGCAATGAGGGCGCAGGACGCATCGCACTGGATTGGCCGTCGATAATGGCCATATCCGGCAGGGAGAGGGGAGAAGCGTGGAGGCAGAAGAACCGGTATGCGGGGATCGTCTGGAAGCGCTCTATCCGCATCCTGAGGATCGCCCTCTTGTCGGCAAACCGGCCGCCGGGCGATATTTCCACCCCCGCCTCTACATGTGCGAATTCTGGGCAACGGCGCTTCTGCTGATTGGAGGCATCTGCACCAATGTTGCGATCGGCTCTCCACTCAGCCCGATCGGCAAGGCACTCTCCAACTGGCCCAATCTTCTGACTGCCCTTGAGGGGCTGCTGTTCGGGTTGAGTTCGACCCTGGCCGCGCTTTCGCCGTTCGGTCGTGTCAGCGGTGCTCACCTCAGCCCATCCATCAGCTTTGCCTTTTGTCTGGGTAAGCGTCTCGCTCTGACCGACACAATCTTCTACATGCTGGCCCAGATGTCCGGGGCGGTATTCGGAGCGGGGCTTGTGGCAGCGAGCGGGCTGATATGGCCGCATTGGGGACGATGGTGCGTTGCTATGCATTTTGCGGCTACCATGCCATCGCCATTCGTACCCCCCTGGTGGGCTTTCGTTGGCGAAGTAACGACAACCGCCATTCTTGTTTCTGTCGTGCTGCTCTGCGGTGCCCGGCCTCATTTGCGTCCGTTTGCCGCCTGGGCAGCGGGGCCTGTCTTTTTCATGCTCAATCCGTTCGAGGCCTGGCTTTCAGGTGACAGCACCAATCTTGCACGCAGTTTCGGACCGGCTCTCATATCTGGCGCATGGGGCGATTTCTGGGTCTATCTGACCGGACCGTTCTGCGGCGCAGCCATCATGATCGCCCTGATCCGGGCCGAGACCTTCGGGCGGGTTCATCTTCACGAGGCGCGCCTGTCCTATTTCGGTCATGGGGGAAGAGCCCCCTACTTCTGGTGGAGATGGCTGCGACACAAAGCCGGTGCATCGAACGCCGACACCTAGCGCCGTGCGTTCATGGGAAGGGCGCATGATTATGATCTCCAGTTTGGTCTCTGCCCCTTGCCCGGCCTTCGAACACCTCATAACGTTATCGTATCGTTATGAGTGGAGCCGCTATGATCGGAAAAAACGAGCTTTTGCACCGTCTGCATGAGCACGATCCACTGGCTTTGGCCCTGGTGGGAATTGCCGGTTTTATCTGGGTATTTCTGCCGACCCTGATAGCCGGCCTGCGCCGTCATCCCTCGTTCAGGTTGATTGCGCTGATCAACCTGGTCTTTTTCTGGGAGTTCTGGATGTGGGTGCCGCTCATGGCATGGGCTTTCATGGATCGACCGGGCGACGCGCTGGTCGCCCGCTTCGAGCGGCTTGGCGGCAGAATCCGGAATGTACTACAGGGAAGCAGGCGCAGCCGGTAGGCGCGCCGATGGCAGGTCCCCGCTTATGCTTCGCGTGGGTGGCGTATGATCATCGCCTGTGTAGTGGGTAGCTCGATGACATGTTCGGGCTTGTCGGCCAGGAATTCGAGGAAAGCCTGCGAGACACCTTCGATGATCGAATAGTCATGGGTAAGGATGATGCCGCCCGGGATCATGCGCGGATAAAAATAGGCGAGCCCCGCAAGCGTCGCCTCATAGAGATCCACGTCGAGATGCACGAAGCTGTAGCGCTCGTTACCCATGCCCGAAGCTGAAGCAGGAAAGAAGCCGGGATGGAAGAGAACATTGTCATAACCGGCCAGTTTGCGCTGTACGCTGTCGAGCGATCCGGAGAATTCACCCTTTTCGAACACCTTGCCTTCCTTGCCCCCGGGTGAAGGCAGACCTTCGAACGTGTCGAAAAGGTGCAGCATACGATTGTTCTTGACCATGCAGAGCAGCTCGGCCGAGGCCCCGCGATAGACGCCGAATTCGGCCATATCGCCATCATAGACCGCCTGCGCCTGGGCAAGCTCGTGCAGCACGAAAGCCTCATCGCTGCTGAGCAGGGAATGCGTCCCTGCGCGCGCCTTTTGCAGGCGACGCAGCGTGACCGGGTGTTTGTGCCCACCGAGCAGCTTCATCTGCATGGCGCTATGTATGCCGAAAGTCACGAAACGGACGAAACGGTTCCGGCTGACGAGGCGACGCATGGCTTCATTGCGCATCCACATGGTGCAGTCTGTCCTTGCTGAGATCTTATTCTACGGTGATGGGACGCTCGAGCAGGAAGCGTCTGGCCTGAGCCAGATCGATTTCACCTGCAAGAAAAGCCGAGACGGTCTCTGTAATTGGCATGGCAATGCCGAGTGCTTTCGCGCGTTCGGCCAGAGCGGGGGCTGTGGCCACGCCCTCGGCGACCGTGCTGCGCGTGGCAAGAATTTCCGCAAGGCTCGTTCCTCTGCCGAGCTCAAGTCCGAGGCTGTAATTGCGCGATCCCGCGCCCGTACAGGTCAGGATCAGGTCACCCAGTCCGCTGAGGCCGGAAATCGTGGCCGGTCGGCCGTCCATTGCAGCAGCAAGACGACCGATCTCGACAATGGCACGGGTGATCAGTGCCGCGCGGGCATTTTCGCCCAGACCTGCTCCGATTGCGATACCGGCACCTATGGCGACGACGTTTTTCGCAGCGCCTGCAATCTGCACACCGATCGGGTCGTCACTGGCGTAAAGCCTGAACGAGGGTGAGGAAAGCTGCTCGACATATCGATGGGCGTCATCGAGCGAAGGGGCTGCGATCGTCGCTGCCGCAGGCGCCTCCATAGCGACTTCGATGGCAAAATTTGGCCCCGAGAGCACGGCATGAGGTCGATCGGGTTGCGTCTGCTGCAGAATATCGAGCGGCAGATCGCCCGTGCCGAGTTCGAGCCCCTTGCAGCAGGCGATCAGCGGGGAATGACCACGAAGGCGCGGTGCAATCTGCCGCAATGTCTGCATGGGGACGACGAGCAGTGTGAGATCGGCATCTTCCGGCAGCTCTGAAGTTACCTCGATGCTGTCTGGCAGGGTGACGGCGGGCAGACGCGGAAGATTGCGACACCCTGCCGGTACCGGTGAACGCGACCATAGCGTGACTCTGGCACCGGCGCGCGCGCTGGCGCAGGCAAGGGCGATGCCCCAGGCACCCGCGCCAATCACAGCGATATGGGGGGAGGACGGATGATCTGTCATTCTTCCACGATCCTCGTCACTTCGGCAAAGGCCTCGTCATTCTTCGAGAGAACAGGGGTTAAAGCATCGAGAAAGCGCTTTGCCTGGTCTTCGAAGCGGTAGGGCGGCGCAACGACGGTCAGGCCGCAGCCATTCAGGCGTGTCGGGTCTGTCGGCTGGCGCAGATACAGGCTGCAATCGACGATATCGCGCAGGCCTGAATCGCGCAGCATGTCATGAAAACGGCGCACCGGCGTGCGATGCTTGATCGGGTACCAGGCGGCGACGATCCCCATCGGGAAAAGACGGCGCGATGTCGCTATGGCCTTGGCCAATGTGTCGAACTCATCGGTTTTCTCGAATGGCGGGTCCATCAGCACAAGACCGCGTTTGAGATCGCGCGGGGGCAGAAAAGCCTTCAACGCGTCGTATCCGTCGCGTTCGTGAACAGCGACCTGACTGTTGAAACGAAAATTCCTTCTCAGAATGCTGGCATCTTCGGGATGAAGTTCGCAGCAGATCAGCCTGTCCTGCGGACGCAGAACCGACGCGATCAGGCTTGGCGAACCGGGATAGAGATCCGGCCTGTGAAAGCTGCGCGCGAGCGTCAGATAATCCCTGAGCTCTTCCGGCTCCTGCAGAATTTCCGGAAACAGGCCGATCCCTTCGCGCCATTCGCCTGTTTTCTGGGCTTCGGTTCCGCTTAGGTCGTAAAGCCCGCAGCCGGAATGCGTGTCGAGAACGCAGAAACCGGCAGGTTTGCGCAGAAGATGGCGCAGAATGACGAGAAGCAGCCCGTGCTTCATCATGTCGGCGAAATTACCGGCATGGTAGGCGTGTCTGTAGTTCAAGGAGTGGCTTTCCTCCGTGGAGAGGCAGGGGGTGCAGGCATCGAAGGGGATGGCCCCAGAAGAGAAAGAAGGGCGTTCTGGCTCGGGCGGGCAGCAACGCCGATATCTGCAAAAGGCGCATCGCGCAGTGCATCGCCGATACGGCTGGATAGAGCGAGCGCCCGGATACGCGTGAGCATGGCGCGTTCCGACCCGAGTGCATCGAGGAACGATCGAGCCGTTACGGCGGAGTAGAACAGGACTGCAGCAACGCGGTCGCCGGACAGCAGATCGCGGGTCGACGCATCGAGGGTCGGTGTCGCTGCCGTGCGATAAACCACGCGACGCGTGACACGCCAGCCATGGTTGCGCAGATCGGCCGCCAGCTCCACACCGAGACCTTCACCGGTGGCCAGCAGAAGCGACGCGCCGTGTTCCGGCTGTCCCAGATGGCGCACTAGCGAGGCCGCATTGCCAGCGGCATGATCGACGCAGGTAAAGCCTGCTGCGCGGGCGCGAGCCGCCGTGCGCTCACCCACGGCAGTCAGTGGCGTCGAGAGCGGTATCGCGTCGCGCAGACCTTCGAGACTCTGACTGCTTGTCACGATGACCCGCCCGACATGACGGGCGGGATGCATGGGCACGCTGCTGATTTTAAGCATGGGGGCCAGATGTGGCTCCCATCCCAGGGTCTCCAGGGCGGCACGGGTGTCGCTCAGCCCCGGTTCGGGGCGTGTAACCAGAACCGTACGGGCGAGGGCCTCAGCCATGGTCCTCGAAGATATCGGCAGGAGAGTCGGCACGAAGCGAGAGCCCCAGTTCGCGCCCGAGACGCAATGCTTCGGTCGGTTCGCCGCAGATTTCGCGCTGAAGGAAGAACGACCCGTCCTCGCGGGCGACGAGCCCGGTCAGGACCAGCTCCCGGTCGCCGAAATGACTGCGCCCGCTCGGCTGGGCCTTGGCGCGCAGTCTTGCATAGCCACCGATAGGTGTGCGGCAGGAGCCGTCGAGTACGTCCAGCAGGGCCCGCTCGGCGGTCGCAACAGCGCGGGCTTCCGGGTCTTCGATCGCGGAGAGCAGATCGAGCAGTTCACGGTCTTCCTCGCGCACCGTAACCCCCACAATTCCCTGCCCTGCGGCCGGGATCATCAGCTCCGGGTCGAGAATGAGATCGGCGCGATCTTCCATGCCCAGGCGGCGCAGTCCTGCCAGTGCGAGCAGCGTTGCATCGCACGCTCCGCCAGCAAGCTTGTCGAGCCTGGTCTGCACATTGCCGCGCAGCAGGCCAAAGCGCAGATCGGGGCGTCTGTGGAGCAGCTGTGCCTGACGTCGCACGGAGGCGCAGCCGATATAGGCTCCGAAGGGCAGGGCATCGAGCGGCGAATGTCCGGCCGCAACCAGTGCCTTGGCCTTCTCACGCAGGGCCGGGCTCAGGATCAGCACGTCGCGCGCATCTTCGCGCTTGAGCGTACAGGCAAGCGTCAGGCCGGGCGGCAGAACTGTTTCCAGATCCTTCAGGCTGTGCACTGCAAAATCGATCTGCCTTGCAAGGAGGGATTCGTGGATTTCCTTGGCAAACAGGCCCTTGCCCCCGATCTCGGCAAGACGTCGTGACTGGACCTGGTCGCCTGTGGTGTTGATCGGGTGTTCCTGGAACGCGCCCATGTCACGCAACAGGGGGCAGAACCGTGTCAGGCGTGTCAGAAAGGCGCGCGTCTGAACCAGAGCGAGTGGCGACCCGCGCGTGCCGACACGCAGGGGCAGGGAGTGTCGTGACGTCGGTGGATGGGGCGAGGCCTGTCGGCGCATGGCTTCGGCAGCGACCTGCTGCAACTGCAGGCTCTGTGTCATGAGCGCTTCTGGCATCGTCATCTGTTTCATGGCTGATCTTGCTACTCCACCGCGTGATCCGTGAAAAGAGATGGCTCGCCTGAAGCGTTGCATCGCGTTATCAGGGAATATGGCTATTTTTTCGCTGACTGCCCCCGTTCTGGCTATTGAATCGAGCTGTGACGAGACCGCCTGTGCGATCCTCTCGCCCGATGGTGCCGTGCTGGCTGAAACCGTTCACACGCAGTCGGGCCATGCCGCGCTCGGTGGGGTCGTGCCGGAAATCGCAGCCAGAGCCCATTTGAACCTGCTGCCTGATATCGTGACGCAAACACTGGAAAAATCCGGTCTTTCCCTGCGCGATATGGGGGCTTTCGCCGCTTGCACCGGACCGGGTCTGATCGGAGGGCTCATCGTTGGCAGCAGCTATGCGAAGGGCCTTGCCGTGGCCATGGATCGGCCCTTCGTTGCGGTCAATCATATCGAGGCGCACGCCCTGACAGCACGGCTTCCCGGACTGGTGGAATACGATATTAAATTTCCGTATCTTTTGCTTCTCGTCTCGGGTGGGCACTGCCAGTGTATCGCGGTGAGGGGCATTGGCCAGTACGAGAAGCTGGGCGGGACCATCGACGATGCCGCGGGTGAGGCTTTCGACAAGGTGGCGAAGCTCCTCGGATTGGGGTGGCCCGGTGGGCCGGCACTCGAGAAACTGGCTGCTGAAGGCGACGATCGCGCCGTGTCGCTCCCGCGTCCGCTTCTGGGGCGTGACGGGTGCGATTTTTCGTTCTCCGGCCTCAAGACTGCCGTGGCCCGTCATATCGAGCCCTATGGCATGGACGCATTGCCGCGTCAGGTTGCTGCCGATATCGCGGCGAGTTTTCAGCGCTGTGTCTGCGACGTGATGGTTGATCGTGTCCGCCACGCACTTGCGATGATGCCTGAAGCCGGAACGCTGGTTGTGGCGGGCGGCGTTGCTGCGAACGCAACCATACGTGCAGCGCTGGAGCAGGTCGCCCACGAAGCCGATATCCCGTTCGTTGCGCCGCCCTTGCGTCTTTGCACCGATAATGCGGTCATGGTCGGATGGTCTGCTATCGAGACTATCAGGGCCTGCGCAGCAGCAGGAGTGGCGCTTGAAGACGGCATCCCCGTTGCGCCACGTCCGCGTTGGCCTCTGGGTGAGATCGCGGCCCCCGCTTTGCGACAGAACGCCTGATCCATGACGGTTCAGTATGTGGCTGCGTCGGTTCGATCCAGCACGTAAGGGCGGGTGATTGTGCTGCGCGCGAAGAGCTGACTGGCGCCGACTCTCTTCCTGCGTGTAACAAGGTGGGACATATCGGGGAAATCACATGACCAAACAAGATGATGCCTGGTTCGATGCAGACAAAGAAGCCAGCAAACTCGAACGTCAGGCGGGCATAGCCGAACCGGCCCAGACCACGCGCGGCTTTCTGTGGTCGATCGTTCTGCCCTGTATTGCAATGGGGGTGTTCCTGATCTGCGCGCTTTGGCTGCTGATCTCCTATTTTCATCTTCTCGGCTGAAAGAGCGCCCGGACTGCGATGCGGGACCCCCTCTTGCATCGTGTCCTGAAACCGGGCAAAGAGGCGGCTCCCGCGCTGTGGACCTGTTTCGCAGGCGCGCAGGAGAGGTGGCCGAGTGGTTGAAGGCAGCGGTCTTGAAAACCGCCGTGCGTGTAAGCGTACCGTGGGTTCGAATCCCACCCTCTCCGCCAGTGCGCCGATTGATCTGGAGGCTCACTGCGCGAAGATCATGATCAGTCATAGCTGATGTGAAGCGACAGCTTAGATCATACAAAAAACATACGACTACTTCTGCCAGAAATTACTTCCACTGTACGCTGCTGATTTGACTCCCAGTAGACCCTATTTAAGTTTTTCCCGATGAGAGCGTAGATAAGCTTTCTGTTGGCAGTTAAGCTTTCGCCTGATCGAGGAATCCTTCTGGATCCCGAGTGTTGCGCGGGGATCTTCGCCGAGTGATGATGAAAAAATAATTGTCCCATCATCCTTGAAGGAAATAATATTTTTATCGAATGCGGCATCGAGATTTGCGATCAACAGAAGGCCGTTGTTTGGATCAAGACGCTCGACGTTCGTGGAATCTTTCCAAGGTTTTATGTGTGATGCCCGAAGCAGGTGGGGAACTGTGACGTTAGTTACGGCACATGCGCTGTCCCACATCACACAGAGCTTGCGTCGAAATTCTCCCTGTCCAATGCGTGCTTGTGCCAAAATTTGCCGTTGGGTCTCGCTCACCACATCGTCATTCGCAACCGCTGCCAGATCAGGCAGCGTATAGTCGATGGCTGGTATGTCGGCCTGTTCCAGTAAGCTCCATAAGCCCTGCCGTGACTCTACGGGAGAAACGCGCCGAAACAGTCTCGACCGATGTTGGAATTGGATGGATTGCGGGCAAGCTTCCTGTAGCCGTGCGCGAATTGTCGCAACCGGGGTATTGCCCAAGGGTTCGTAAGGAAGCGTTAAGCTGATTTGTTTGTATATCTGTGGAGCTGTTGCGGGTTTCCCGAGCGCTTTCAGAGCGTCGACGATCATTTCTGACCGAAGTGTCATGGGCAGAGTTCCCGGTTTATTAGAGGATCATCGTCGCATGACGGATCGCGGTCGGGCTGTTGCCGGGGTGGAAAGCCCGGCAATGCCAAGTTCCGGAAAGCCTGGGCTTTCCGGAACGGGAATCAGGCGTTGCCTTCGGTTGCCGGGAACTGCTGGGCGCGCTTGGCCTGCCACAGTGCCACGAAATCGATCGGTTGAAGCACGATCGGGGGGAAGCCGCCGTCACGCGTGACATCGCTGATGATGCTGCGAACATATGGGAAGATCAGGCGTGGTACTTCGACCAGCAGAATGGGCTCGACCAGCTCGGCCGGCGCATCGGTGAGGGTGACGATGGCGGCATAGGTCAGCTCGGCGATGAACACCGTGCGGCCAGCGGCGCCGCCTTCGGTTTCCGGCGATTCGGTGGCTTCCGCACGAATGGCGAGAGCCACTTCGAAGACCGGCTGTGCTTCTTCGAGGCGGTTCGCCTGCACATCGATATTGACCGAGATCTGCGGTGCAGCGCGCAGGCTCGCGAAAATGGCGGCGCCGGCGGGTACCTCGAAGGAGAGGTCCTTCGTGTATTGCAGATTGACCGACAGGGGCAGGGCGGGCGGATTGCCCTGGTCGTTGGCCGGGTTCTGAGCGGTATCGGACATGAAGCCTCGCAATGGGAGTCGGGAATACGGCCTGGACTGGCCATATCTGTACCCCAACGCGGTAGCATGATCGCCAACGCACGCCAACAGCCCCGGTCCGGCATAAAAGTGACCATGTTTTGGGTTTGCGGCGCGGGCTTGGGTGTTGTGCCGGGATGCCAGCCGCTCTACCTAGAAGCCATGGCCTTCGAGAAAAGAATAGCAGGAAGCTGAAATCCTGATGTCAGTCCTTTCACATATCCCGTATGACATCGTCATCTTTGCGCTCTTGACGCTCGTTCTGGTCTGGCGCCTGCGGGCGGTTCTGGGCCGTCGTGTCGATGTGGAGGGGCCCGCACTCGCGCCCGTTCCCGTGGCCATGCACCAGCAGAAGGCCGAGGCACCGCCAGCCCCTGTCGAGGAACCGAGCGCGAAATTCGATATTCCCCAGCCTGCTACACGTGTCGGGCAGATCCTTGCCGAGATCGAAGCCTCGCAGCCCGGTTTCAAGCCGGAAGCCTTCTTGCAGAATGCGCAAAAGGCGTTCCGCGATATCGTCACGGCCTTCGCTATCGGAGATCGCGACACGCTGCGCAGATATCTCACGCCAGAGGCCTTTGCCGGGTTCGATGCGGCGATCACGGCGCGTGAGGCAGCCAAAGAGCAGCAGCGCACCGAGATTGTAGGAATCAACTCCCTGTCCATTGTCGATGCGTTCTTTACCCGTTTCGACGCGCGTGAGACCTCACGTATCGATGTCCAGATCGTCTCGCGGCAGATCAGTATTCTCAACGATCTTGGCGGTCAGCCTCTGGTGGGGACTGAGTCCGTGACGGAGTTCTCGGACCTCTGGCAGTTCGAGAGCGAAACGGGCCTGAACACCCCCGTGCCCAGCTGGCGACTTGCCGCAGCGCGGGCGGCCTGATCTTTCAGTGACCTGTCTCGCCGTGCCGATGCCTCATTTATGGGGCATCGGTCTATGTGTTGAGAACAGAGATATGAGCAAACCGGTTAGCGATGAAGATTTTTACCCGCCTCTCCTTTGGGTTAAGCCTTGCGCTCCTGTCCTCCTGTGCTGAGCCGCAGCAGGACGATCAGCGTCTGAGCCTGACGCCCGTCACCTATGCCATGCTCGACGGGTGGCAGGCTGAAACGCCGGAGGCACTCCTGCCGCTGTTGCGCGGCGAATGCCAGCGGATCATGCGTCTACCCGCCGAAACCCGGTTGGGTGGCGATGCGTCGCTTATACCCAATGGCAGCAAGGCCGGCGAATGGCGCGGCGCCTGCACAGCCGCGCAAAGCGTCGGGGCGACACCCGAGGCCGCGCGCGCCTATTTCGAGACGTGGTTTGCACCCTATCTCGTTTCGAATGACGGGCTGACAACCGGCTATTACGAACCGCAGATCTATGCCTCGGCAGTCAGGACACCGGAATTCCAGACGCCTCTCTATGGCCAGCCTGCTGACCTCATTCATACGAAGGATACCGCAGGCAACTGGGTGACGGGGCGATGGGAGGGTGGCCAGTTCGTTCCGTATTATACGCGTGCCGAGATCGACCGGGGCGCGCTCGATGGACGTGGGCTCGAAATTGCCTGGCTGCGTTCGCCTGAAGACCTGTTCTTTTTGCAGATACAGGGTGCAGGCCGTCTGGTCATGACCGACGGATCGGTACGTCGCGTGGGTTTTGCCGCGAAAAACGGCGCGGCCTATGTGCCGATCGGGCGTGTGCTGGTCCATGATAACGAAATGGCAGCACAGGATGTGTCGCTATCATCGCTGCGCAACTGGCTTGCCGCGCATCCGGATCGCGCCCAGACGCTGATGGAGCAGAACCCGAATTACGTGTTCTTCAGGCGTGTCGATACCGTTCCGCTCGATCGCGGTGCGCCGGGCTCCATGGGTATCCCGCTCACGCCGGGACGGTCGGTCGCGATAGACCGCGACGTGCTGCCTCTGGGCGTGCCGCTATGGCTCGATACTAAGGTGCCGCTGGCCAATGGCGGAGAGGGGCACTGGACGCACCTGACATTCGCGCAGGATGTAGGCAGCGACATCAAGGGTGTCGGGCGCGCCGATCTGTTCACCGGCTGGGGCGCACCGGCCGAACAGGTGGCAGGCAGGTTGCGCAGCCGCGGGCGCATGGTGGTCTTGCTGCCTCATCCATCTTCCGAATGAAGCAGGAAAAAGTCAGGGCACGTCGGGAGGCGATCGGCCCCCATGCCCTGATCCGTGGCGATGCGCTCAACGTCATGCGACGGATGCAGAATGCATCGGTCGATATCGTCGTTACATCGCCGCCCTATAACATCGGCCTTGCCTATCGCAGCTATAACGACCGTCTGGACGAGCAGGATTATATCGGCTGGATGCGGGTGATCTGCACCCAGATCGCAAGAGTGCTGAAGCCCGGCGGGTCGTTTTTTCTCAATATAGCGGGCTCGTCATCGCAGCCCTGGCTGCCTTTCGAGCTGATCACCCAGCTGCGCGATTTGTTCGTGCTGCAAAATCATATCGTGTGGATCAAGTCGGTCTCGATCGAGGAAAAGACCTACGGCCACTTCAAGCCGGTCAATTCGACGCGCTTCGTCAACCACAATCATGAACATGTATTTCATCTGACCCATAAGGGCGATGTACCCCTGCAGCGTCTCGCGGCGGGGGTGCCTTTTACCGACAAGACGAACATCAACAGAAGACGCCACGCGATCGACAGGCGATGCAGGGGAAATACCTGGTTCATCCCTTACGAGACCATACGTCACCGCAAGGAGAAATTCCTCCATCCTGCGACGTTTCCCGTCGCTCTGCCCACGGCATGCATGACGCTGCATGGTTATGACGACCATACCGTTCTGCTCGACCCGTTCATGGGAACAGGGACCAGTCTCGTTGCCGCACAGGAACTGGGTGTGCAGGGCATAGGGATCGATATCGACACCCGTTACGTTGCCGTGGCCCGCCGGCGTTTGCGTGAGGCGCTTGGCGAGATCATGGACGATCGTGAGGCGTTTGGGGACGACGGTTCCTGCTTGTCGGGAGAAGTTCCTGCGGACGAAGGCCTCTCAACCGACCGAACGGAGTGACAAAAAGGAAAAACCGATCAATTTGATCGGTAACATTTCTTTGACAGCCTCACATGGTTTGGACATGTTGCCAGAATCTATGTCAGTTGGAGAATGTCGGTTGTCGTCTACGCCAGTTCGTAAAAAGCCAATAAAAAAAATAATTGCCGGGCTGGCGGTTGCGGGTCTTGCAGCCTATGGCGGGACGGTCGCGTACCTGACCCACTTCGACCATCAGGGTGCGCCGAAACTGCCGACGAGCAGCGCGACATGGCATGACCCGAAGGCACTGGCTGCGTTCCATGTGTTTCAGGAAACGCGCTGCGATTACTGCCATACGCGCAATGCGGATCTGCCTTTCTATTTCAAGCTGCCGCTCGCGAATCAGATCATGCATCGCGATCTGGCTGAAGGGCAGCGTCACTTCCGGTTCGAGCCCATTCTTGCCGCGTTCCAGGCAGGCAAACCGCCTTCTGTCGAGCAGCTTTCGCGTATCGAGGAGGTCATTCGCCAGAACCGTATGCCGCCCGCTGCCTATCTGTTGATGCATCCGCATGCCTACATCACCGAAAAGGGCAGGGCCGATGTGCTTGCCTGGGTGGCCGATCAGCGCCGTCGTTACTACGCAACGCCGGGTGTCGCCCCGCAATTTGCCGGAGAGGTCATACAGCCTATTCCCGAAAGCCTGCCTGTCGACTGGACAAAAGCGGAACTGGGACGTCAGCTGTTTTTCGACCGTCGTCTGTCGGGAGATGGCAAGCTGAACTGCGCGAGCTGTCATGGACTGGACAAGGGGGGCGTGGATAATCTTGTCACGGCCACAGGCATCAACGGACAAAAGGGGCCGATCAACGTACCCAGTGTCTATAATGCAGTGTTCAATGTCTCGCAGTTCTGGAACGGTCGTGCAGTCGATCTCGCCGCGCAGGCTGCCGGCCCGGTGACCAACCCCGTCGAGATGGGCTCTCATGACTGGCCGGCTGTTGCGGCGCTTATTGCTGCGGTGCCCGAATATCATACGGCGTTCGAGAGCCTGTACGGCCCCAATGCCGTCAATGAGAAGACGGTGACCAATGCGATTGCCGAATATGAGAAAACGCTGATCACCCCGGACAGCCCCTTCGATCTTTATCTCAAGGGCGATAACAACGCGATCACCGCACAGGAAAAGCGCGGTTACGAGCGCTTCAAGGAGATCGGCTGTTCCGGTTGCCATAGCGGTGTTGCCGTCGGCGGCGATGCCTATGAGGTCATGGGGCTCGAAGGGCCTTACTTCTCGGATCGCAAGGCTGCGCTCACGGCCGTGGATTCGGGTCGTGAAGGCTTTACCCATGCGCTCGACGACCGTCAGAAGTTCAAGGTGCCCAACCTGCGCAATGTTGCGCTTACGGCGCCCTATTTCCACGACGGCAGTGCTGCAACTCTGGATGACGCTGTGCGTCAGATGGCCCGTTATCAGACGCCCTATCACACATTGTCGCAGCAGGATGTTGACGATATTGTCGCCTTCCTCAAAACCCTCACAGGCAAGTATCAGGGTGTGCCCTTGCAGCAGGTCGTGGCAGAGCCGCCGCTGAAGGCGCCCGACGCGCCGCAATAAGTCGGGGACATCGTCACAGGGTCGCGTTTCGCCGCGCGCCGGGAAGGAAAAAACGTGGCCCGACGCTCACTGAGTACCGAAGACGAAACGCTGTGGCAGGCTTTCGCCCGCACGATCCTGCCACTGCGCGCGCGCCATGGCAGGAAGCCGCCGTCCAAGGCAGCAGCGCAAAGCGTCGTGGCAGTATCTGAGGGAGCCGCTCAGGTCGCTCCCGGCAAGAGGCGCCCGGGCCAGGATGAGGGGGCGCCTGTCGGAACGGCGCGTATGGGGGCTTTCACGGTCCGTGAGGTCATGCGTACCGCGCCTCCCGTTACGCGTTCGAGACGCGTGCACGAGCGCCTTGAAATCAACGGCCGACAGCCGGGTCTCGATACGACCTCATGGAATGCGCTGGCGACGGGCAAGATGAAGCCGCAAAAGCGGCTCGATCTGCATGGTCATTTCGCTCAGGATGCTTTTCACAAGCTGCACCACTTCCTTCATGCTGCAAGCAAACAGGGGGTCAGGTGTGTCGAGGTCATTACCGGCCTGGGCAGCGGGCAAGAGGGCGGTGTGATCCGTCAGGAGCTGCCCCATTGGCTTGAAAGGGGCGATTTGCGTCCGCTCATTCTGGCCGTAGTGCATACGCACAAGAAAAACAAAGGTGCGGTGCGCATTCTGCTTCGTGCGCGGGGCAGACTCTGAAAAAATTACGGCTCAGGCACGATCCTGACCGGCGACAGGGGCTCGTACCTTTCGCGGTCGCTTCCGGTCAGGTGGGGCGGGTTTCCTGTCCCTGACGCCAGCGCGGCTGATTATTGTTGATCCAGCGCCTCAGTGCGAGGAGCGATGTCAGTTCCGGCATGCACTGGTTGAGCAGCGGTGCAGCCGCGTTGCCGGCCACGACATCGAGATGCTGCGTGTCGTTCCAGCCTTTGAGTGCCGGGTCGAGTATGGCTTCCTGAGAAGCATGACGCCAGCGCGCGATTGCAAGCGGGGGCGTCAGCATCGGCAGGGCGACGACAAGCGCAGATGCTGCGGCGCTCGATACGGCCAGCCACGCCTGATACAGCGCGCCACTCGGTGCATGACCGCGCGCCATCTGATAGGTCGCCTCGAATCCCGGCACCCCGGCGACCGAAGGACCGGAGCAGAAAATAGGTTTGATACCGTCGGGCGCCGATGCGATATCGGCGGCGAGATCGTCACCCGGCCCCGGTGTGAGCTGGACCGCATCGACCTGGCCGGATTTGAGAGCCTGAAGCGCAGCCTCCTTGCTGGCGAAGCCGGGAACGGGCAGGGGGTGAAGCCCGAGAAGGGAGAGGCCGAGAAGGCTGGACAGTTCGACCCCTGTAGGCTGCGAGACCGCAACACGCACGGGCCGATCGTGAAACAGGCCGCTCAGGCGCGCACGTATGGTGCGGTGCAGTTCCGCTCTGGCAAGGGTGACGACAGGTCGGCGCGCCATGATAAGGGCAGCCCAGCGGGAGAAATCGAAGTGAACGCGCCCGTCGCCTGAAAGAGAAGCGATCAGTGCCGCACCCGGTGTCAGAATGGCGGTACCGCCATCGGCATCCGGCGCAACATTGTCGAACAGATTGGCAGCCGTCACCCCGTCATGACCCGCGTCGTAATGGACTGCGATAGGGGGTGGTGTCGTCAGGCCGATGGCGAGCGCATTGGCAAGAATAGGGGCGACCTGACCGGGCAGGGAGTCCGGTCCGCCACCGACGATAAGGCGGGGAGAGTCGATCAGGGTTGAGGTCGAGCCTGCATCCATATCGTCTGTCCAGGCGCGCGCAGGCATGGCGGCGGCGAGGTTTGTCGCGACAAGGGCAGAGAGAAAGCTGCGGCGGGACGGTCTGAAACCCGCCCCCTGAGACGTCAACCTGTAGCGCACTTTTTCCCCTCTGCCGCCCTGTCGGCTTACCCGCGCTGGTAAGCCAGATGATTGCGGCTAAATCGTGTTCCCGACCATGAAGCGACTGGTCTCTCGACGGTGTCGCTTCGGATTGCCTCTTTCAGCGGGGCAATCTCGTGGATCGGGCGGCCCGTTTCAAGGCCATTTCACTTCCGGCGGCATGCTCATGAGGATAGCTTCCGTATTTCCGCCCGTTTTCAGGCCGAAAATCGTTCCGCGATCATGAATGAGGTTGAACTCGACGTAGCGGCCGCGACGGATCAGCTGGGCTTCGCGATCGGCGTCGGTCCAGCTCTGCATGAAGCGGTTACGCACGGCACGGGGATAGGCTTCGAGAAAAGCCAGTCCGACGTCTTTGGTGAAGGCAAAATCCTTCTCGACATCGCCACTATGGAAATGATCGTAGAATATTCCGCCGAGGCCGCGCGGTTCATTGCGATGATGCAGATAGAAATACTCGTCGCACCAGGTCTTGAAGCGTTCGTAATAGGCCGGGTCGTGACGGTCGCAGGCTGTGCGGAACGTATCGTGGAACGCGGCTGCGTCTTCCTTTGCGGCCGGGCTTTCGGGGAACATGGGGGTAATGTCGCCACCGCCGCCGAACCAGCCACTGCTGGTGATGATCATGCGTGTGTTGAAATGCGCCGCACTGACATGGGGGTTGCAGGGATGGGCGACGAGCGAAATACCCGTTGCGAAAAACCGCGGATCCACATCGGCGCCGGGCATGTTCTTGCGGAATTCCGGTGAGAATTCACCCCAGACCGTCGAGACATTGACCCCAACCTTTTCGAACACACGTCCGCGCATGACGGACATGACACCGCTTCCCTGCAATGCACTGTCAGGATCTTCACTGCGGCTCCAGGCCGTGCGTTCGAACCGCCCTGCCGCACTCTTGTCGCGCAGCACAGGAGAATCCTGGGCGACGGCCTCGTCTTCTATCGCTTCGTAGGAGGCGCAGATCCTGTCGCGCAGTGTCTCGAACCAGACACGGGCTTTTTCCTTGAGGGAATCGTGGGGTACATGGTCCCGGACTAGAGAGCCGAAGGTCTTTGGATCCAAGGTCTCGCTCATGGCAAGCTCCACATTCTGTTCCGGCCGGTCTTCCGCCAGCCTGCGTGCCCTCGCTCATACCAGACACAGAGCACCGAAACCATCAGGGCTAGAATGAAAACAAGGACAGGTTGCGAAGCCGTCCATTATGGTGTTCCTGATCGCGCTGTTGTCAGACAAACCGTGAGGGCTGGGCACCATGAGTGAAGACGTGATTATCGAACCTGTGATCGGGCTTATCGGCGGATCGGGCCTGTACGATATTGATGGGCTGGAGGAAAAAGAATGGCGGCGTGTCGAAACGCCCTGGGGCGAACCTTCGGATGCGCTGCTTTTCGGCAAGCTTGATGGCGTGCGCTGCGTGTTTCTGCCCCGTCATGGGCGTGGCCATCCCATCCCACCGTCGGATCTGAATTTTCGCGCCAATATCGATGCGCTCAAGCGTTCGGGCGTGACGGATATCGTCTCGCTTTCCGCTGTGGGCTCGCTGCGTGAGGATCTGCCACCGGGCCGCTTTGTGCTCGTCGACCAGTTCATCGACCGGTCGTTCGCACGCGAGAAGAGCTTTTTCGGTCGCGGCTGCGTGGCTCACGTAGGCATGGCCGATCCCGTCTCCGGGCGTATGGGTGACGTAATCGCGGCCCAGGCCGAGCGGATCGGTGTGGAGATGACGCGCGGCGGTACCTATCTGGTGATGGAGGGGCCGCAATTCTCGACGCGTGCCGAGAGCGAGCTGTATCGTCAGTGGGGGTGTTCGGTTATCGGTATGACCAATATGCCCGAGGCCAAACTCGCCCGTGAAGCCGAGATGTGCTATGCAAGCATCGCCATGGTCACCGATTATGACTGCTGGCATGACGACCACGACTCAGTGACGGTCGATGCCGTCGTGGCCGTGATGACGCAGAATGCGGCGAAGGCCAAGGCACTGGTCAAGGCCATCATCCCCGAACTCGGCAAGAAGCGTGGTCTGTGTTCTTCGGGTGCGGAGCGAGCGCTCGATCATGCCATTATTACGGCACCGTCGGCGCGGAGCCCCGAGATGCTGGCGAAGCTCGATGCCGTGGCCGGACGTGTCCTGCGGCCAGTCAAGGAAAGCCACATAGGCAAAGCCACATAGGCCACGCAGGATGGTCTAGGCAGGCGCATTTTTCTGCGAAGGGGCGGATCGCACAGAATGGACGATCCGCCATTTGCAGCAACGCCGTTATTTCAGGATGTGGGCTGATGTTCAGGGAAGTGTTCGTGATCGCCCTGGTCAGTCTGGC
Organism: Asaia lannensis NBRC 102526; assembly: GCF_024054035.1. GTDB lineage: Bacteria > Pseudomonadota > Alphaproteobacteria > Acetobacterales > Acetobacteraceae > Asaia > Asaia lannensis. Next base: position 177,283 of record NZ_JAMXQU010000002.1, on the reverse strand, counting down.
GCTCAGGGAATTCGCCGAGATTCTGCTGGATCTCGGCATTCTCCACCTGCACATCGGCAAATTGCGGGTCCGGAAGATCCTTCACCGGGATTTCGCCGGCATGGGGATGTTCCTCCATGCCGATGATATCCGAAGCATTCTCAAGATAGGCCTCAGCCCCGCATTCGGGCTTACCGTCCGCTTCCCAGAGTGCCTTCGCTTTTGCGGCAATGCGTGCGTCGCGCTTCGGGCTGTCGATCAGTGGGTTGCTGTCGTTAGCAGAAGGTGAATTCGGGGGCTGTGCCATTGGGACTTCCTGAAAATCAGAGATGTGAATCGAAAAACGCCATGGTGCGCTCATGGGCGAGGTCGCGAGCAGGCTTGTTGAAGCTGGGTCGATCGCTGCACCCGAAGCCGTGTCCTGCATCGTCGTAAACGAAGATTTCAACCTCGGGCCGGTTTTCCCGGATGGTCGTGATGTCGGTATGCGGGATGTGATCGTCTTCACCGCCGAAATGAAGCTGTACGGGGCAGTGGGGTTTTTCATGGCTGACTGCAGCGATTCCACCGCCATACCATGCGCAGGCAGCGGCAAATTCCCGGCTGCGTGTCGCAGCTTCCCAGGCGACAAGCCCACCCCAGCAGAAGCCGAGAATGCCGACGCGGCTATGGCCATGGTGATTGAGCGCGTGGGCCGCTGCCGTCACATCGGCGAGCAGACCGTCCGGACTGATCTTTTCGCGCAGGGCAAGGCCCTTGGCCATGCCTGAGGAATCGTAAGGCAGAACGACATCGCGCTCTGCCCGGTCGAAAAGCGCCGGGGCGATGACATGATAGCCGTGATGGTCGGCCAGTTCGTCGCATACGGCGCGCATCCAGTGGGTCAGTCCGAAAATTTCCTGTACAACGACAAGGGCGCGTTTCGCATTGGCGTCTCCGGCTTCATAAGCCGAAAAATGATGGGTATCCGATGCGGTCAGGGATATCAGGCGTCCCATGGAACTACCCTCCTTCTTTCTTGGTCATTTCCTTCAGGAGCAACGATCGTCATGGCAGAAATCGTCAACCTGCGACGCGTACGCAAACGTCTGGCGCGTGAGAAGGATGCCCGCCATGCTGAGGAAAACCGCTTTCTGCACGGCAGGACCAAAGCGGAGCGTAAGCAGAATGCGCTGGAAAAAGCACAGCTTGAACGGGGGCTCGATCACGCCCGGCTGGAGCATGCCGTGCCCAAACAGGCGGATGACGAGCCTGCTCCATCGAGCGCTCAACCCGTGAATCGCGTTGCAGAGACAGGTTCACCCATCGACCGCCGGGGCGTGGGAGAGAAAGGCGGTTCGAGCGGGAACGAAGTGCGTGAGAGCAAGCATGAAGACGGGCTGTCCGACAGATAGGGCAGCTAGGGCAGCAAGGTGAAAACGGTGTCATAAAGCACAAATCCGGGTCGGCGGACGGAAAGATCTGCCCTGTGGCGATGTTATACCGGTGGCGGTGTTCTACCTGCGGACAACACGCATGCCGGGTCGAGGCGGAAGCCGCCTTATGGCCAGTATGATGTTTTCGTGATGTTCGGGTGAAAACTGCATGGTTCGGGAGAGGGAGGGTCTTGACGATGGACCGGGCCTCTCCTACCTCTTTGGCACTCTCGCAATGAGAGTGCTAACGCGCTGCGGCTTAGCGGGCGCGCAAACCGGCGGCGTTGCTTTTGATCAAGGGCGTCGCCTTAGAGAAAAGTGGAGCGATCCATTATGACAAATTTTCGGCCTTTGCATGACCGTGTCGTCGTTCGCCGCCTTGAGGGCGAGCAGAAGACGGTCGGTGGCATCATCATTCCGGACACCGCCAAGGAAAAGCCGATGGAAGGCGAAGTCGTCGCCACCGGTCCCGGTGCCCGCAATGAGCAGGGTCAGCTCGTAGCACTGGACGTCAAGGCTGGCGACCGCGTGCTGTTCGGTAAATGGTCCGGCACCGAGGTGAAGATCGGTAGCGAAGAGCTGCTGATCATGAAGGAAAGCGACATCATGGGTGTAATCGGCTGATTTCCAGCCTCCCCATTCTCGCACACTGAACCTCTACTGGAGATAAGATTATGGCTGCCAAAGACGTAAGATTCGGCGCTGATGCACGCCAGCGCATGCTGCGTGGCGTGGATATTCTGGCTGACGCTGTGAAGGTCACGCTGGGCCCGAAGGGTCGCAACGTTGTTCTGGACAAGAGCTTCGGCGCACCGCGCATCACCAAGGACGGCGTTTCCGTTGCCAAGGAAATCGAGCTGGCCGACAAGTTCGAGAACATGGGCGCCCAGATGGTGCGCGAAGTGGCCTCGAAGACCAATGACGTTGCCGGTGACGGCACGACCACGGCAACGGTGCTGGCTCAGGCTATCATCCGTGAGGGCGCCAAGGCTGTTGCTGCTGGCATGAACCCGATGGATCTGAAGCGCGGCATCGACAAGGCTGTTGCAGCCGTCGTTGAAGAGCTGAAGAAGAACACCCGCAAGATTACGACCCCGGCCGAAACGGCTCAGGTCGGCACGATTTCCGCCAATGGCGAGAGCGAAATCGGCGAAATGATCTCGCAGGCCATGCAGAAGGTCGGCTCTGAGGGCGTGATCACGGTTGAAGAAGCCAAGGGCCTGCACACCGAGCTCGACGTTGTCGAGGGCATGCAGTTCGACCGCGGCTACATCTCGCCGTATTTCGTGACCAATGCCGAGAAGATGACGGCAGATCTGGATAACCCCTATATCCTGATCCATGAGAAGAAGCTGTCCTCGCTTCAGCCCATGCTGCCGCTGCTCGAGAGCGTCGTCCAGTCCGGCCGCCCGCTCATGATCATCGCTGAAGACGTCGATGGCGAGGCTCTGGCCACGCTGGTTGTCAACAAGCTGCGTGGTGGCCTGAAGATCGCCGCCGTCAAGGCTCCTGGCTTCGGTGACCGTCGCAAGGCCATGCTGGAAGACATCGCCATCCTCACGGGCGGCCAGGTTATCAGCGAAGACATCGGCATCAAGCTCGAAACCGTGACGCTCGACATGCTCGGTCGCGCCAAGAAGGTGCATATCGAGAAGGAAAACACCACGATCGTTGAAGGCGCCGGTAACACGGACGACATCAAGGGCCGTTGTGCACAGATCCGCGCGCAGATCGAGGAAACCACCTCGGACTACGATCGTGAGAAGCTGCAGGAACGTCTGGCCAAGCTGGCCGGTGGCGTTGCCGTGATCCGCGTCGGTGGCAGCACCGAAGTCGAGGTGAAGGAGCGCAAGGACCGCGTTGACGATGCTCTGCATGCAACCCGCGCTGCAGTTGAAGAAGGCATCGTTCCGGGCGGTGGCACGGCTCTGGCGCGCGCTTCCGGTGCGCTGACGAACCTGTCCTTCCAGAACGACGACCAGCGCGTCGGTGCGGATATCATCCGCAAGGCCCTGCAGGCTCCGCTGCGTCAGATCGCATTCAACGCTGGTGAAGACGGTGCCGTCATTGCTGGCAAGGTGCTCGAGATCCCCGAGTACACGCACGGCTTCGATGCGCAGAATGCCGAATACAAGGATCTGGTTGCCGCTGGCATCATCGATCCGACCAAGGTTGTCCGTACGGCCCTTCAGGACGCAGCTTCGGTTGCCGGCCTGCTGATCACCACGGAAGCCATGGTTGCCGAGAAGCCCGAGAAGAAGGCCGCTCCGGCCGGTGGCCCGGGTGGCATGGGTGGCATGGGCGATATGGATTTCTGATCCAGCGCCTGTCCCTCAAGGTGACGAAAGAGCCGCCCTGTCGAAAGACAGGGCGGTTTTTTTTATGTCTGCGCTTTGACCGAAGGCAGATAACGCTGCTCGATATCGATCAGCCGCTGCTTGCGCCATAAACCGCCTCCGTAGCCGGTCAGGCTGCCATCCGCCCCGATGACACGATGGCACGATATCATAAGTGCAATACGATTGGCGCCGTTGGCGCGTGCAACGGCCCTGACGGCCGAAGGCTGACCGATGGCTTGTGCAATTTCGGCATAGCTGCGCGTTTCTCCCGCAGGGATCGTGCACAGGGCATGATGAACGCGGCGGGTAAAGGACGATCCCTGCGGGGCAAGGGGTGTTGTGAACTGAGCCTTGTTACCGGCAAAATAGGCCTCGAGTTCCGCCCTTGCCTGAGCGGTCGCATCTGTCATCCCGAGGCCAAGAGGCGATTTTAGAGCTGCCTGCAGGGCACGGAGCTCTGTCGGGAGAGCCCTGCGATCGACAAATTCGAGCAGATGGATCCGGGTTGTGCTCGCGACCACGATCATGTCTCCCAGCGGGGTCGGGATCCAGCTTGCCTGAAGCATGCCACCCGGCTGGAGCGCAGCTGGCGGACAGCCCAACAGACGGGAAAACGCCTCGCGAAAGGCACTCGGTGAATCGAAGCCTGCATCGAGTTGGGCGGTAATGACCTTTTCGCCTTCCATCAGGGAAAGAAAGCCGTCGCGCAGGCGGCGCTGTCTGGCCATTTCGAGAAATGTCATATCGAAATGGCGTTGGAAACTGCGTCTGACAGTCGAGCAATCGAGGCCGAGCGCCGTAATATCGGCCTCGCACCAGCGTCGTTCCGGCGCTGCTTCGAGCCTGTTAAGTAGGGAGGCTATGACGGGATCGCTCGCTACCGCTTGTCCGAGCGGATCGCAGCGCTTGCACGGTCGAAAACCGGCTTCGATGCATGATCGCACCGATCCGTGGAATATGCAGTTTGTAGTGAGCGGTTTGCGCGCAGGACAGGTCAGGCGGCAGAAAATACCCGTTGTGCCGACACAGACAAACGCACGCCCTTCATAACGTGAATCGCGCGCAATCAAGGCAGCATAAAGTATGTCGTGAGAAGGAAGATCGAATAGCATCGCAGGATTTTATCAGGGACCGCATGCACGAGGCGTCGGAAAACGGGCGTTTCATTTTCAGGCAGGGCGGCGGTGTCGCGTTATTCGAGTGCCTCATGGCTACGTAGTTCTGTGCGTCACAGGCGTGAAGATCTCGATAAGCCAGTCCATGAAAACGCGCACGCGCGGCGCAAGCTGGCGATTGCTCGGATAGAGCAAAGTGAGCGGTGTCGGGATGGGCGGGAACGCAGCTAGAATCTCGACAAGCGTGCCGGCAGCGAGGTCGTCCTCGAAGCGATAGCGCGGTGCCTGTGCCAGTCCGATACCGAGGCGGGCCGCGGCTGCGCAGGATTCCGCTCCGGAGACGATCAGTCTGGCGGGCAGGGTGCGCTCTATGACTGCGCCATCGCGTGTGAATTCGAGTGGCAGAACCTGCCTGGTGCGTGACGAGGCGAAACCGATCATTTCATGTCCCTCCAGATCGTCCGGCGTATCCGGTATACCGTGCTGTTGCAGATAGGCGGGGCTTGCGACCGTGACTTCCTGCAGGACGCCCAGTGGACGGGCGATCATATCGCTATCGGGAAGCGGGCCGCCGCGGACGACGCAATCCACACCTTCGCGCAGCAGGTCAACAAGCCGCTCCCCTTCGCCAAGATGGACATTCAGCCCCGGATGGCGGGCGAGAAATTCCGGCAGAGCCGGCAGGATGATCGTTCGCGCAAGATGCCCAACCGTGTCGAGACGTATCGTGCCAGTCAGGGCTGTACCGATCGTGCGATCGGCTTCCTCCAGTGCGGAGAGTGCTGCGAGGCAATGCTCGTAATAGAGCTGCCCTTCCTGTGTGGGCTGGACATGACGTGTGGAACGCTGGAGCAGGCGGGTGCCGAGCCGCGTTTCGAGCGCCTGAATGGCTGCCGTTGCGGCCGCACGCGAGACGCCGCAGGACGCGGCCGCCGCCGTGAAGCTGCCGCGTTCGATGATACGCAGGAAAAGCTCGATACTGGCCAGTCTGTCCATGATCACTCACCCGCCGAAACAGGCCACGACATTGTTCAGCCTGAGTGAACAATGATGACAGGAGTAACCGGCTTATCGCAAGCGCGTGTTCATGGTGTTCTCTGCCTCATCACAAGGACGAGGAAAACGGTCATGACCCAGACACACACACAGACACAGCCAATTGCCCTGATCACCGGTGGAAGCCGTGGCCTCGGGCGCGCAACGGTCGAGGCGCTGGCCCATAAGGGCGTGAGCGTTATTCTGACCTATCATGGCAATCGTGAGGCGGCTGAAGCAGTCAGGGAGCATGCCGAGGCCGCGGGCGTAAAAGCCGCGATCCTGCAACTCGATGTAGCCCGCAGCGACACATTCCCGGCCTTTGCCGAGAGCGTGAAGGCCATTCTCGCCGGCTGGGGTGCAACGCATTTCAACTATCTGGTGAACAACGCGGGCAGCGCCCATAATGGCGGCCTTGCAGATACGACCGAGGATGACTTCGATCGCATGTATCGCGAGCATCTCAAGGGGCCGTTTTTCCTGACGCAGGCGCTGCTTCCGCTTCTGGCCGATGGCGGGCGTATCATCAATATCAGTAGCGGTCTGACACGCTTCACCTTCCCCGGACGCGTTGTTTATGCCTCGATGAAAACCGCCGTCGAAACCATGACACGCTATATGGCGAAGGAACTGGGGGCGAGGGGTATCACGGTCAATGTCGTGGCACCTGGGGCCATTCAGACCGATTTCTCAGGTGGGATGGTGCGTGACAACCCGGAGATCGGCCGTCATATCGCCCAGCTTACGGCGCTCGGTCGTGTCGGTATGCCTGACGATATCGGTCCCATGATTGCGTCGCTGCTTTCTGACGATAATCGCTGGGTCAACGCGCAGCGCATCGAGGTTTCTGGCGGGCAGTCTATCTGACCTGCTACGTCCGGACATTCCGCTCTGGATATTCGGAGCGAAGTGTCCGGATACTCTGTTTTCCATGGGGGCATCGCAGGAGCGAGCTACGGCGTCCTTCCATGGGTATCGCGACGGCACGTCTGCGATGGTCCAGCAGAACATCCTGATCGAAAAGGCGTTTTGTCGCGATTCGTGCCGGATGTGTGGCTGGTATCGCCAGGGCGCATCGCATCGTTACAGGATTGAAGCCTCTGTTTCGCGTTACGTATCCAATGTCACTCAATGTATCGATAAACAATCAAACCGTAATTATGTCTTTTTGACTGTGTCCTGAGTAAGTAACAGGGTTGCTGTTATGCAACAGGAAAAAGGCGCCATAGTTTCCCGACAATAAAGCGCTGGACCTGATTTCGATTGTGAAATCTTTCTGACATCAGAACGCCTGATGGAGGTAGGAAACACATGATCAGTATCGGCAACAGACGAAAGCTTCTGTTCGCCTCGGCGCTCAGCGCCGGGCTTGCTTTGGGGCAGGGGAGCGCTCTGGCCGCAACCCAGACTTCGGCAACGCATAAAACCGCATCGCACAAGGCTGTCCAGAAGGGCAAAAGAACCACGACAGCGGCCGCATCGCGCAACGCGGCGACGACTGCCCCCGCCGCCTCGGCAGCGCCGCTTGTTCGACCCTCGGCCCGCTCGGCAACGGCACAGTCCTCGTCCTTCGCGCCCGTCTCCGACGGTGCAGCGCGCGGCGGTAGCGAGAACATCGTGGTCACGGGTTCGGCGCTGAGTACGTCCAACAACGCCAATGCCAATCCCGTGCAGATCATTACGGCAAAGCAGATCATGCAGACGGGTGCGAGCACGGTGGGCGATTATCTGCAGCGCCTGCCTTCGGTCGGTTCATCGGGCACCTATAACTCCCAGACCAACGGCACAGGCGGGTCGTCCTGCGTCGATCTGCGCAATCTCGGCCAGAACCGCACGCTGGTGCTGATCGATGGCAAGCGCACGACGCTCAACGGCAATAACAGCTGTGTGGATCTGAACACCATCAACGTGTTTCAGGTGGCAAGCATCGAAATCCTGAAGGATGGCGGTTCGGAACTCTACGGCGCAGATGCCGTGGCCGGTGTCATCAACATCAAGATGCGTCATGACCTCAACGACGCCAATATCACGGTCAAGGGCGGGATCACCGATCTTGGCGACGGGCAGACTGGGCAGATTTCGGGCTATAAGGGCTGGAACTTCGATCACGGCAAGGGCAATGTTACCCTGTTCGGATCCTACATGACCCAGAGCGGGATCATGCAGCGCAACAGGGCGTGGTCGCGCAATGTGCAGACCAACGATCCGGTCGATTCATCGGATCTGCTGTTCGGTTCGTCCATTCCGACATCGGGCAAGTATTTTACGGATTCCGGCACCTATATCCCCAATGCCAGCGGGTCGGGCTATCATTCGGCCACATCTGCCGATCGCTACAATTACGGCTCCCAGCAGTCGCTGACCAACTCGCTGCAGAATTCCACGCTGACCTTCGACGCGCATTACGACGTGAACCCGCATTTCACGCCTTATGCGAATTTCCAGTACAGCCATCGCTCATCCAGCACCACGCTGGCGCCGGAGCCGATGACGGGCAGCATCTATCCGTCCACCCTGCCGTCCAGCCTGACCATTCCGGCCAATGCGCCCTACAACACGTTCGGCGAGGACGTGCTGATGTACAAGCGCTATGGCGAATGGGGCAATCGTCGCACCGAAACGGCTACCGACACCTATACGGCCATCGCAGGTGCCAAGGGTGAGATCACCCATGGCTGGATGTACGACCTGTCTTATACCTATGGCTGGAACCAGGTGACCTCGCAGATGTCCGGCGTGGGCAATTACGCGAAGCTCCTGCAGGAATACGGGTTGCAGCAGGTCGATCCGACCGATGCCAATTCGGCGCTCGTCTATAACCCGTCCGTCTGTCAGGCTTCTTCGGGTTGCGTTCTGTCCGATCCGTTCAAGCCACTCTCATCAGCGGCTGCGGCCTATTCGAACTACACAAGTCACGATCACTATTACTACCAGCTGCGTGACCTGAACCTGCGTATGCATAACAACCATGTCGCGTCCATGCCCTGGAAGGGCGGTGGCGATCTCGGTTTCGCGCTTGGTATGGAACATCGTGGCGAGCAGCTGGCCTATCATCCCGATGCCGTCGTGGCCTCCGGCGATACGCTGACCAATTCTGCCTCCTACACGGGCGGTGGGTTCAACGTCACGGAAGGCTATCTGGAAGGCAAGGCCACGTTGCTGCGCGATGTGTTTCTGGCCAAGGATCTGACGATCGATGCGCAGGGGCGTTACTCGTCCTACAGCACCTTCGGTGGCACCAAGAACTGGAAGGCTTCGATCAACTGGGCCCCTATTCAGGATATCCGCTTCCGCGCCACCATCGGCACGTCCTATCGTCAGCCGAACGTGTATGAACTCTATTCAGGCGGCAGCCTCGGTTACGCCTCGGCCACCGATCCCTGCGCACAGGCTGGTTCCTACGGCTCGCTTTCGGCCAATGTCGTGGCAAATTGCGCCAAGCAGGGTATCAATACCTCTACATTCGTTGCGGCCAATTCCGGGCAGGTGCCGACGCTTTACGGCGGTAACGCTGCGCTGAAGCCTGAAACGGGCCGCACCTATACTGTGGGTACGGTCATCACCCCGCGCTGGGTGCCGGGTCTTTCGGCCTCGGTCGAATACTGGCACTATACGATCAAGAACATGATCTCGTATCTGAGCTCGCAATACATTCTCGACCAGTGCTACACGGGAGCCAGTTCGAACTACTGCAACAACATTACGCGCGTTTCGAGCACGAACCAGCTGAATTCGGTCACCGATTACTACGCCAATATCGGCGGTCTGCGGACGAGCGGTATCGATTTCGATCTCGATTATCGTATTCGCGTAACGCGCAGGGACGTGGTGACGCTGGGCAACAATTTTCAGCAGCTTATCAGCTATCTGCAGCAGAACGAGCCGGGCGGCCAGTGGTATAACTATGCCGGTCGCCTGATGTACCAGTCGGGAACGGGTCAGCCGCGCGTGCGTGACTATGCCACGGTCAACTGGCAGCATGGCAACTGGGGCGTCACCTATATGATGAAATATACGGGTGGCATGGTCTGGAATAACGGATCGCAGGATCTCAGCACGGCGCTTGGCTACGGCCGCTACAAGACGCCGGGTATCTTCTCGCATGACGTCTCGGTCAATTATCGCCTGAACCGCTGGAACTTCACGGCTGGCGTAAACAATCTGCTCGACAAGCAGCCGCCGTTCGTGGCCGATGCCTCGACGAACAGCGCCGCAGGACTCTATGGCGATCTGTATATGGGTCGTTATGTGTTCCTTCAGGCCGGGGTCAATTTCTGATCCTGAAAACCTGTGGCCCTGTGGCGCAGTTCGTGCCACAGGGTCGCGCCCGATTAGACCTGCGGTCGCATGAGCGTTCCCGGCTGTGCGAAACCGCTCGCTTCAGAGGTTAGAGGCGATAGGATTCATGCCCGGTCACGATGGGCGTTTGCGCCTCACGATAATTGCTGCCGCTTCGCGCACGGTGATTGTCGATCACCGAATAGACCAGCCCCTCGCTTTCGGCATCGAAGACCCTGTGAGCGAAAAGGCTGCGCACCGGATAGATGGCCTTGGTATAGGCATGCGGACCGGTGATGTTGAACGTGGTTACCGCCCCAACACCGTGGACCTCCGGGCGATAGGTCGCGATCTTGGTCATGACCAGCTGTATGACGCGTCGCAGAAAGGGGTGACGGGGCCGCGCGATCAGGAACCATTGCTGGTATTCGCCACCCGGCACATAGGCAATCGAAGTGCCCAAGCCCCAGCCCTTATGCTGGCCCGAGCCTGACATGTTCCATTGCGAGATCAGATATTCATCATCGGAACGCATGATCGTATTGAGCGGTCGGGTCATGGTCGATTTCAGGTCGAGATAGACGCCGCCCAGTCGATAGATCAGCAGATAGCGGAAGAAATCAGCTTTTGCCGCGCCGTATTCCGCCCCGATCATGAGATAGAGTTTCAGCACGTCCCAGCCATATTCGTCCGAGACGAACTGGTAGCGTGCGGCCTCGTCCCACAGGGTCGTCTCCCATCCGGGATTGAGCTGTGCTGTGCGGGCAATATTGGCTCTGATTTCGGGATCCAGCGTCGCCGCGTCATTGCAGATGAAGTGCAGTCTGCGCGGAATGGGAGAAAAATCATGCCGTGCGGGAGCGATGACAGGAAAGCGCTTCAGGGCAAGGCAGGTCAGTTCGCTCCAGCTGGCCCGTTCCATAACGAGGTCGCGCGAGCCATCGGGCGCATGAGACCATGGCAGGCCGGAGGCATCGCGCAGTTGATACAGGGCGGGAGCGATCTGGAACAATGTCAGACCTGCCGGAGAATTGATCATGACGCGCCGCGACGGATCGATCCCGATCAGGGGCCGATCCGTATCTTCCAGAACCGTTCCACGCAGAAGCGGCCCGTCTGGCTCGAGCGCATCGCCGAACAGGGTGATGAGCGCCGTTTCCGTCATGTTCGGGGCTCCTCTGCCTCCAGAGTGGGCGTGTGCGGCAAGAACGCGCCGATCTGCCTGACGGCCTCGGCCAGACTGACCCGCTCGACCGAGACACCGTCGGGGAAGGCGGATAGCAGGCGCGATGGCATGCGGCGGTCGAGTATGACAAACACACCGCGATCGTCCCCTTTGCGTATGAGCCGACCGAAAGCCTGACGCAGCTTCATGCGTGTCAGGCGATCGTCGTAATCGCGTGGATCGTCCGGTGAAAGCGCCTTGCGCCGTTCGCGATGCAGGATATCGGGGCGTGGCCAGGGTGTGCGTTCGAACACCACCAGCCTCAGGGCCTGTCCCGGTACATCCACCCCATCGCGCATCGCATCCGTTCCGAGCAGGCAGGAATGCAGCTCCGTTCGGAAGATATCGACCAGCGTGGCATTGTCCATTGTGTCGACATGCTGCGCATAGAGCGGCAGACCGGACTCTTCCAGAGGCGCGGCAATGCGCTGATGCACGGCGCGCAGGCGCGAGATGGCGGTAAACAGACCCAGTGCGCCACCTTCAGACGCCAGAAACAGCAATCGATAAGCGCTTGCCAGTGCATCGAGATCGTTTGGCGGCACATCGGTCACGATCAGCGCACGTGTCTGATGGGCGTAGTCGAACGGACTGAGCAGCGAAGCCCGCAGCGGCGGCTTGATGAAATGGGGCGTACCGAGACGGGTTTCTGCCGATTGCCAGCTTTGCTCGACAAGACGCGGATCCGGGCCGCTTTCGCCGCCAATCGGGGTCTGGTCGCGCAACGTGGCCGAGGTGATCAGCATGCCATGTGCCGGTCCCTGCATGACCGAGGCGAAAGGAATGGTCGGGTCGCGCCAGTGCCGGTGCAGCCCTATATCGGTCTCGCCCTGACGGCCGGGCAGAAACTCGGCGCGTATCAGGTCGATAAACGCCTTGCCTTTGGCATCGTCCGGTTCGAGCACGGTGTCGAGCATCGCGATCCAGCCCTCCACCCGTGAAATGGCGCGCCTGCGTATCGAGCGTATCATCGCCTCGATACGCAGGCGCTGGGCGGCTTCGAGCGCGTCATCGGGCTCGCTGAGCAGGGCCTTGAGACGCTCGACAAGTGTTTCCAGCGGCGAGAGCAGGCGCCTGAGCGCGGTATCGAGTGGATATGTCGCTTCTTGCAGGACTTCACCCGCGGGATGCAGCTCGCATTCCGACGCATCCTGCCGGGGCGAGCCGATCCGGCGGGCCTCAAGCTGGGCCCGCAATGCGCGGAAGAACTGTTCCGATGCATTGACGACCAGATCGGGCACGACCGGCTGATCGGAATCGTCCTCGCCATTCAGGCGCCCGAGCCAGCCGGGTGCGGGCAGGGCGTGAGCAGCGGTCAGGATGGCATCCAGAGGGGCTTCCAGTGCGGGGGAAGTGGCAACGAGATCCTCAAGACGACGTCGAAGCCCGCGTGCGCGCGAACGACTGCCTTCCGCGCCGAGCAGCCAGCGTCGCAGTTCTGCGGCTTCCAGCCCCGACAGGGCGAGAGAGAAGGCGCTGTCCGCGGCCTCGGGCAGGTGGTGCCCTTCGTCGAAGAAATAGCGCGTGGGAAGCTGGTCCTCGTCGGGCACGTCGTCGCGCGCGAGGCTGGACCAGCTGGCCTGGGACAGCACAAGGGCATGATTGGCGATAACCAGACGTGCGCCGCGTGCGCGACGTATGGAATGCTCGACAAAACAGGTCTGGTAATGCGGACAGGCACCGTGAATGCATTCGCCGCGACGATCGGCCATGCCGTAAAGCGTGCTGCTGCCGAAGATGTCGCCGAACCAGCCCGGCAGATCGCCGCCCATGAGATCGCCGTCTTCCGTGGCTTCGGCCCAGCGTGCCAGCATGGAAAGGCCGATCAGGGCGGTGGGCGAGGGGCTGGGGCGCGAGGCCAGCGTATTGACGGCGTCTTCCATGTTCAGAAGGCAGAGATAGTTTTCCCGGCCCTTGCGCAGCACGACGGTTTCGCGCCGTTCGGCATCGTCCGGATAGAGGCGTCGCAATTCCTGCTCGATCTGGCGTTGCAGATGACGCGTATAGGTCGAAATCCAGACGGGGCCGTCATTCTGCTCGGCCCAGACACTGGCCGGTGCAATATAGCCCAGTGTCTTGCCGGTTCCGGTACCGGCCTCGGCCAGCACGATTTCTGGAATGCCTGCGCCTTCGCGTGGGGCAAGCGCATGGGTGACGGCAGAGGCATAATCGGCCTGGCCCGGACGCGTCTCGGCACCCTCGCCGAGAATGCGCGTCAGGCGAAGGCGTGCCTCGGACGGGCTGACCGGTCGACTGCCCGGCGGTGGGCGCTGGGCCATTTCCTCCCACCGTGGCAGGCGACGCCATACGCGCAGGGCCTCGTAGGGGTGACGCTGCTGGCTCGGGCTTGTCTGGAGTACGTCTTCGACAAAGCCGGCCCATGCCCACCCGGCACGCGAAAGCAGCGGGAGCAATGCGGAGAGGGTATCGGCTTCGCGCGTTTCTGTCAGTGCGACGAGGGCGGCGCGCAGACGCTCCAGAATGAGGCGAAGGAAATCGGCCTCGCACGGATCGGGTACCGTCAGGCCGAGTGCCATGCCCATACCGCGTGCCGTGGGGACGACAGGACGGGTGGGGAAAATGAACAGGAAGAGTTCGAGCAGATCGAACCAGGGTACCGGTTGTCCCGGGGGCGTCAGATTGAGGCGCCTGATCGTGGCAGGCCCGTGGATCAGCATCGGCGGGGGCAGGGTTGCCAGCATGGCCGCTGCATCCTGCGCTCCGAGTGCAAGCAATTCGCCATCCGGTGTCAGGATCGATGCCTGCGCCCGCGTGGTGATCAGGGCGGGAGCGTCATAAGGCGAGGCACGTGAAGGAGTGGGCATCGCCGCCAGCATAGACGGAGTTGCCCCGGCCCGCCAGCAAGCTCTTGCATCGAACGTCTGCCCAAATGCCATGTACCCAAGGCGCAGGCTCCGCATGGGCGTCGGAACGATAAGGACAGGGAACGAAGAGGCGGGGGAGGCCTTCCGCCCTTTGTGTGTCAGGCAATGCAGGGTCGTGAAACCTAGGGGGACCGGTCACGCGTCGCAGTCGATCCGTATGGCACATGCCAACTTGCTTGACCCGGGACGGAACTATTTCTAGTTTTCGTCCAATCATGTCTGACTCTGCACACAACACCAGCATCCTCCCTCCCGACGCTCCTGCTCTGCCGAAAGCCTGGCCGTTCGAGGAGGCGCGAAAAATTGCGGCCCATGTCGAGGCGCGTGGTGGTGAAGAGCCGGCTCTGCTCGAAACGGGTTATGGACCCTCCGGTCTGCCGCATATCGGTACGTTCGGCGAGGTGGCGCGCACAACCTGGGTGCGTCTGGCCTATGAGCGCCTGACCGGGCGCAAGACGCGCCTTCTGGCGTTCAGCGACGATATGGACGCCCTGCGCAAGGTGCCGACCAATGTTCCCAACCAGGAGATGCTGGCCGAGCATCTGGGGCTTCCGCTGAGCCGTATCCCGGATCCTTTCGGCCGTTTCGAGAGTTTCTCGGCACATAACAATGCCATGCTGTGCGAATTCCTCGACCGTTTCGGCTTCGAGTACGAATTCGCTTCGGCGACCGATTATTATACCTCTGGCCGTTTCGATGCGGCGTTGCGCCGGATGCTTGAAGTGCATGACGAGGTGGTGGCGACCATTATCCCGACGCTTGGCGCTGAGCGTCGGGCGACCTACTCGCCCGTGTTGCCCATCCATCCGCGCACGGGCCGCGTCATGCAGGTGCCTGTGCTGAAGGTCGACCCTGTTGCGGCAACCGTGCAGTGGAAAGACCCGGAAACGGGGGAGGCGTTCGAGACCTCTGTGCTGGGTGGCCATGCCAAGATGCAGTGGAAGGCCGACTGGGCCATGCGCTGGTACGCACTGGGCGTCGATTACGAAATGTCCGGCAAGGACCTGATCGACAGCGTCAAGCTTTCGAGCAAGATCTGTCGTATTCTGGGCAAGGCCCCTCCGGCCGGTCTGACCTACGAACTCTTTCTCGATCAGAACGCCCAGAAAATCAGCAAGTCCAAGGGGAACGGTCTGTCGATCGAGGAATGGTTGCACTACGCGCCGCCAGAGAGCCTCGCACAATACATGTTCAATCAGCCGACACGCGCCAAGCGTCTGTTTTTTGACGTCATCCCGCGCGCAATGGACGAATATCTCGCCAATCTGGACAAGGCGGTAGCGACCGAGGACGAAACGACGCTGCGTGCCAATCCAGCATGGTTCATTCATGGCGGCACGCTCGACACGGGGCTTTCCAGCCCGGTGTCGTTTACGGCGCTGCTGAACCTGGCCTCGGTGGCGAATGCTGAGAACAGCGAGACCCTGTGGAAATTCCTTCGTCGTTACGACCCGAGCCTTTCGCCGGAGACCCATCCCTATGTGGATCGTCTGATCGGTCATGCGCTGGTTTATTTCAAGGAATTCGTGCGTCCCGCCAAAACGTTCCGTGCGCCTACCGAGCTCGAACGTGTAGCGCTTCAGGATCTGGCTGACGCCTTGAAACTGGCCGATCCCGGACTATCTCCTGTCGAGGTTCAGGATATCGTCTTCGAAATTGGTAAAAAGCACCAGATCCAGCCGCTGCGCGCCTGGTTCGGTTGCCTGTACGAGGTATTGCTCGGCCAGACGGAAGGACCGCGTTTCGGTATTTTCGCATCGCTTTTCGGTCTTCCCGAGACGGTTGCGCTGATTGAGAATGCCCTTGCGCGTGACGATGCTGCGGAAAGCGCAAAAAGCGACGCTGCACCGGGCGAAGCCGGATAATAGTCGAGACAAAGACGATCAGCTGCCTTGATTTGATTGAGGGTTCATGACCGTTCAGGAACAAACCACCGACTGCTGTGAAGAAGGCGAGGCCAAACCTGCCAGTGGATGGCGTCGCGTGGCTTCGCGCCTGCCTGCGCTGTTGGGGCTCGTTCTTCTGGTGGCAGCGATCTATGTCATCCAGAAAGAGCTCAAAACGCTCTCTTTGTCCGAGATACGCTCTGCGTTTCAGGCAATTCCGGCTCAGGCGCTGCTTGCTGGCGTTCTCTGCACGGTTCTGTCTTATTTCATCCTGTCGTTTTATGACCGGCTGGCCTGCTATCATATCGGTACGAAGCAGTCGTTTCTGCGCACGGCGTTCGCTTCGTTCTGCTCCTATGTGCTTTCGCACAATCTCGGCTGCTCAGCCATTTCGGGTGCCGCCGTCCGTTTTCGGCTCTACCGGAACTGGGGCGTTTCACCGGGCGGCATAGCCCAGATCATCGCCTTCTGTTCGACCACCTATCTTCTGGGCGCGCTGGCGCTGATCGGTGGCGTTTTCCTGTTCGAGCCCGGGCATATCCCGCTTGTCGGTCATCTTCCCCATATCGCCCTGCAGATAGGCGGCGCTGTGGCATGGCTGGCTGTGCTGGCCTATCTGGTCGTATCCCTGCGTTTTCGTCAGATGCGCATCTGGCGCTATACGCTCGACGTGCCCGGTTTCGGTGTGGCGGTCGCGCAGGTTGTCGTCAGCGCCGCCGATATGGCGATGACGGCCCTTATCGCGTTCGTCCTGCTGCCGCCGGAAGCTGCGATCGGTTTTCCGGCCTTTCTCGCGATTTATATTGCCTCATACACGGCAGGTCTTGTGGCCAGCGTCCCTGGCGGTCTTGGCGTGTTCGACGGGGCAATGCTGCTGGCGCTTGGTCCTTATCTTCCTGCGCCTCAGATCCTCGGCGTCGTGCTCACTTTCCGCCTGTTCTACTACATTATCCCGCTTTTTCTGGCGGGTGGCATGTTTGCCGCTCATGAACTGTTTCTGCGCGGCGATGCAGCCTGGGCACGGCGCCATGGCGCAGCCGCAGCGGATGCGATCCGTCGCCCCAGTCAGGTAGTACGTGAATCCGAGGCCGATTTCTCCGTAACCGTCGCCACGGGCGTTGTTGCAGGAACGGGTATCCTGCTCGTCTTCTATGCCGTTGCGGTGCCGGCACCGTTGCGCGGTACACCCTTCGCGCATCTCATGCTCCAGATCGCCGAATTTCTGCTTTGCCTGACGGGGGTGATGCTTGTGGGAGTGGCTGCCGGGCTTGCCCAGCGTGTAACAGCTGCGTGGCGCGCTGCGCTGACACTGCTCGGACTTGCCATTCCTCTTGTGATCCTCAGGGAAGGCCCTCTGGCGATACCGCTTTGCCTGATGATGGTCATGTTTCTGATCGCGCCGTTTCGTGCGTGCTACTATCGCAAGGCCCGGCTGTTTTCAGAGCCACTGAGTCCGGCTTTGATGGCACCCGTCACGCTCTGGATTATCAGTCTTGCGAGTGTCGGCCTGTTTGCGCTGCGCCATCATCTCGGCCACGCCTGGTGGCGCTCGTTGATTTATGACGCGCATACATCGGTCGTGCGTTGGGCCCTAGGTGTTTCTGCGCTGCTCGGTATTTTTGCCGTCATCCAGATGCTGAGACGAAGCCATGTGCTCGTGCGCCCCTGGGACAGGGAGAGCGAGACTCTCTATCGCAATCTTGCGCATGCTCTGGAAGAGCTTGGGCCGAGACGCCCCAGCGGGCTCATTCTCGACGATAACGGGCGCGCGGGTATCCCGTTCCTGCGGACGGGGCAATTCATTATCGGGGTGGGCGATCCTGCCGGTGCGGAAACCGAATGCATCGCAGCGATCTGGCGGTTGCGCGATCTTGCGCTCGAAGAAGGGCGCCACCCGGTCTTCATCAAGGTCGGTCAGGCCCTTCTCGGTGTCTATCATGATATCGGCATGACCGTCTGTCCGAACGGCCCGGGGGAAAGCGGCGCCCTGTGCTGCCTTGCTCAGGACCTTCAGGCGGTCAAGGCTGTTCTCGGCAGTGAGCACAGGCGCCTCAAGCGCCTGCTGAACACAAAGAATTTTCTGAGCGTCAAGGCCCGTGCCGATCGGGCCGGGTAATGCACCTGCCTCATGTGCTGACGCAACAGGTACGGCTGAGCGACGTAACGGCTATCTGGCTGATGGCCTATTCGGCGTTGTTTTCCATCGTCAATCCGCTTGGCGCATCGCTGATTTTTGCGCAGACGACGCTCGGTCAGCCGAGACGTGAGGTCGTCACGCTGGCGCGACTGGTGGGGTTTTATTCCTTCATTATCCTGATGGTGTCGATCTGGCTGGGCGGGTGGATCCTCAGCTTTTTCCGCATCACGATCGATGCGCTCCGTGTGTCCGGTGGTCTTGTTGTGGCCTCGCGTGCCTGGGCGCTTCTTCTCGCGCCAGAGGCAAGTGAAGCACGAAAGGAGCGTCAGGTTCTGGATCACGAAGGGGATACACAAGATAGCGATCTTGGAGATCGGGCCTTTTTCCCTCTCGCCATGCCTTTCACGGTGGGGCCGGGCAGTATTGCTGTGGCGATTGCGTTAAGCACGGGACGCACCCTCGGGGCGTCGGCGGCGAGCTATATCATCGGGCTCTCGCTCGCTGTGCTTGCTGTCTCTCTGACGGTTGTCATTCTTTACACCTATGCAGAGCGTATCGTGAATTCGTTGGGGCGTACGGGCGCACGTATCGTCAGTCGTCTCGCCGCGCTCATACTGCTCTGTATTGGCATACAGATCCTGTTTGCCGGTCTGGACGGATTCGTGATCTCGACATTCAAACATGTGCGTCAGCTGGGATAGAGGCGACATTACCCGACATTAGGTGGCAACGGATCGGTTCACCTTACAAACCGTGTTCGCCGCGAGGTGCCGGGCAACGACCGGCCTGGATAACGATCACAGGAGAGCCTTGCGGATTTCCTCCCTCAACGCAGGGATGACATCGGCCTGGAACCATGGCGCACGTTTCTCCCATACGCCGGTTCGCCAGGACGGATGCGGCAGCGGAAAATAGCGCGGCAGATAGCTTCGGAAATTCCTGACGCGCTCGGTAACAGCGCCGCGCCCGAGTGTGTAATGCTGACTATAGGAACCCACGAGCAGAATGAGCCGAAGATCGGTCAGATGGCCGAGCACCTGATTGCGCCATGTCGGAGCGCATTCCGGGCGGGGTGGCTTGTCGCCACCATTGGGCAGGCGGCCCGGGTAGCACAGCCCCATGGGCAGAATGGCAACCTTCGAGGTGTCGTAGAACTCATCTTCTGTGAGCCCCATCCAGCTACGAAGCCGCCTGCCGGATGGATCGTAGAACGATTTACCGCTCTCATGTGCAATGGTGCCGGGGGCCTGACTGGCGATCAGGATGCGTGAGGCTGTCGAGACATGAATGAGCGGCTTGGGACCGAGCGGTAGATGCTCGGCACAAAGCGTACAGTTGCGCACGCGTCGCACGAGGGCGTCGAGTGACTCGCCGTCAGGAGAGGAATCATCGCTCTGAACGACAGGCATTTCAGCTGAAGCTCTCACCAGGCCTCCACGCTGTCGAATGTCATGGCATCGAGTGGATATTCGGCACAGGCCTCGTAATGGGGGGCATCGGGCGTACGATGGGACCGGAAGAGGGTGAAACGCTCCATCGTGACAGGTTTGCCACGAAGCAGATTATGGGCCTGTATCCAGCGTACGATATCGATGCCAGTCTCGCCGTTCGTCGATCCCAATGCGATACGCGGCTGAAAGCGTCGTTTCTCCGGAGCGATACCGCAACGACGCAATGCCGCTTCGATCCTGCCCTGAAGCGTCACGAGACCGGGTGAGGGAGCAATGCCGGCCCATAAACGGGGACGAGGCCCCAGATCATCGACGCCAACCGTGGCCGGGGCGAAGTCGAACGGGTCCACGGGGATCGCGGAGAGAGCGTGGTCGATCTCTTCCATCGCGGGGCGCGATCGCACCTCGCCGATAAAGCGCAGGGTGAGATGATAGGTCTGGGGCGGATACCATGTCACGCCGACCAGCGATCGGCGCAGGGCAGATAGAAGGCGCTTGTGTTCGCTGGGGAGGTCCAGAGCAATGAATAAGCGCATGAAGTATCCTGCATCTCGGCTGGGCGGGAGAGGGGGCTTTTCCGCGCCGGACCGGTTGGCACCGCAGTCGGAAGAGCCTGACCCCAAGGCATTGGCCCTGAGGTGCGACGGTAGATGATGGACGGGCTGAGTCAATTCGATGGCGCGCCGGTGCGGTTCTGTCGTAAAGTCATCGTTCCTAACGTGCGGCCTCGCGTCAGTTTCGCGAGAAGCGATGAATGTATCGTAGAATGTCAGGGAAGCACGCCCGACTTGACCGCTATGTTAAAAGCGCCACATTGAAACAACAAAAGGCCGGTCTGGCCATTTTTTCAGGAAAGGGTGTCATGGCTTTCGTTCCCAATTCTCGTTCTGGCAACACGCCCGGCAAAGCAGGGACTGCCAGTTTCGGTACGGTCGATGCCGGTCTGCGCGCCTATATGCTCAGCGTCTATAACTGGATGACTGCCGGTCTCGTTCTGACAGGTGTTGTTGCTTACGGCGTCGCCGAGACATCGCTGCGCGATCTGTTCTTTCATCAGGTGTTTACGCCGGGCGGTATCATCACACGTCCGACCGGCCTTGGCATGATCACGATCTTTGCGCCGCTGGCATTCGTTATGGTCATGTCTTTTGGGGTCAACAAACTGTCGCGCCAGGCAGCGCAGGGTCTTTTCTGGGCTTTCTGCGCTGTTATGGGGGCAAGTCTGTCGAACATCCTGATCGTCTATACCCACACGTCGGTTGCCAGCACGTTCTTCATCACGGCTGCAACGTTCGCTGCGATGTCGCTCTGGGGGTACACGACCAAGCGTGATCTCAGCTCGCTCGGCTCGTTCCTTTTCATGGGGCTGATCGGCCTGATTATTGCGAGCCTGGTCAACATGTTCCTGCACAGCCCCGCTGTCTCGTTCATGGTCAGTCTGATCGGTGTGGCGCTGTTTACGGTTCTCACTGCATTCGACACACAGCGCATTCGTGCAACCTATCAGTATTACCTCTCCTATGTCGGTCCCGAGGAAATGGGTAAGCGCAGTGTTTACGATGCGCTTACGCTTTATCTTAACTTCATCAACCTCTTCACCTTCCTGCTCCAGTTCATGGGCGTGCGTAATAATAACAACAGCTAAGTAGTCGGATATTCTGTAGTTTTATTACATGGGGTGCGCTTCGAGCGCGCCCCTTTTTGTTTATCCAGACTAATTCGGTCTAATTAACTTGCCTTTTCTATCTGAACTGAATCTAAAAAATCGGCAATGAATTGCGGCAGAATTTGGCCGTGCCTAGCTAAACTATTGATTCGCAACGGTTATAGTTGTGGTCAAATTATGAACAGCCCCTTGAAACCTCCGTATCAGTGCTTGCTTTGGAACTCAATCAGGCGGAAACAACAGGACAGAGCTGGGCACTGATGCCCAGCGTGCAGGCGGGCGGTTGATCGAACGGTCAAGTGTTCCGCTGAAGCGAGGCGAGGCAAGGACTATGCGTGACGTGGTCGGAACGATTGAAGTCACCGACTGGCGTAACGTTACGTCTTCATACGAAGGACTCGTATGATGATGTCATGTTGCGACACGGAACGTATGGTCGACTGGAATAGGAGAGATGGATGACATCCCCTGAAGGTGTTGTCGCCATGTTCGACCAAGCCGTGGTCGGGTTGAGCGGCAGCGTAGCGCAGCCACAAAGCTTGACGGTCGGTTCAACGAGCGGGGCAGACAATGAATAATAGACTCTTGCCGAAGTTGCGGCGGCTCCTGCCGCTGGCGCCGGCACTTTTCCTTTCCGGGTGTACGATCGATCTTCTGGATCCGCGTGGCCCGGTCGGGGTTGAGAACCGCAACGTTATTTTGCTCGAACTGGGTGTGATGCTTTGCATCGTGATCCCGGTGATCATCATGACGCTGTTCTTTGCCTGGAAGTATCGCGAGAGCAACAAGGCGGCAGAATACCTGCCGGATTGGGATCACTCCACGAAGATCGAATTCTTCGTCTGGGGCATCCCTGCTGTTGTGATCGTCATTCTGGGTGCGATCGCGATCTGGACGAGCTATACGCTCGACCCCTATCGTCCTCTGCATACGGCTGAAGCCGCAGGGCGCAAGCCTCTGAACGTCGAGGTCGTGGCGCTGGATTGGAAGTGGCTGTTCATCTACCCTGACCAGGGTATTGCAACGGTCAATCAGCTGGCGATTCCGGTCAACACGCCGGTCAATTTCCGCATCACATCTGACGCGGTCATGACGTCGTTCTTCATTCCGCGTCTCGGCTCGCAGATCTATGCGATGGCCGGCATGCAGACCCAGCTCCATCTTCTGGCTAGTGCGCCTGGCGATTATCTGGGTGAGGCAGCGCAGTACACGGGCCGTGGCTTCTCTGACATGAAGTTCCGTACCCTTGCGATGACGGATGACGATTTCAGCCAGTGGGTAGACAAGGTCAAGGGCGCGTCAGATACGCTCGATGCAGCCGATTACCCGCAGGTTGCCGCGCCGCAGGAAGCTGCGCCGGTCAAGTATTTCGCGCATGTCCAGCCTAACCTCTTCGACAGCATCGTGGCCAAGTACAATGACGGTACGGTCATCGACAAGTCGACGGGTCAGGTCATGCACATGCAGTCCGCCATGTCCGACATGCAGATGAAGGAATAGGGACACATGCTAGGTAAGTTAACACTTTCAGCGATACCGTTGGATGTGCCTATTCTTGTTGGCACATTCTGTGGCGTCGTTATTGTCGCACTGGCCGTTCTGGGTGCCATCACCTATTTCGGCAAATGGGGCTATCTCTGGCGTGAATGGCTGACCTCGGTCGACCACAAGCGTCTGGGCATCATGTATATCGTGCTTGCTCTCGTCATGCTGTTCCGCGGCTTTGCCGACGCCATCATGATGCGTAGCCAGCTTGCCCTGGCCTATAATGGTAACCCCGGCTATCTGCCGCCGCACCATTACGACCAGATCTTCTCCGCCCATGGCACGATCATGATCTTCTTCATGGCCATGGCATTCATGACGGGTCTTCTCAACGTTGTCGTGCCGCTGCAGATCGGCGCCCGTGACGTTGCCTTCCCGTTCCTGAACTCGCTGAGCTTCTGGATGACCACGATCAGCGCCGTTCTGATCAACGTCTCGCTCTTCATCGGTGAATTCGCTCAGTGCGGCTGGCTGGTCTACCCGCCTCTGTCCGAGCAGCAGTTCAGCCCCGGTGTCGGTGTCGACTACTATATCTGGGCAGTGCAGCTGGCCGGTGTCGGTACGTTGCTCACGGGTGTGAACTTCTTCGTCACCATCGTGAAAATGCGCGCACCTGGCATGGGCTGGATGCAGCTTCCGGTGTTCACCTGGGCAGCTTTCGTCACGGTCGTTCTGATCATGGCTGTCTTCCCGGTTCTGACGGTTACCCTGGCCGAGCTCGCACTCGACCGTTATCTGGGTATGCACTTCTTCACCAATGATGGCGGCGGCAGCGTTCAGCTGTATCTCTCGCTCATCTGGACGTGGGGTCACCCGGAAGTTTACATTCTGGTTCTGCCGGCTTTCGGTGTGTTCTCGGAAATCACCCAGACATTCTCGCGCAAGCCTCTCTTCGGCTATCGCGTGATGGTCTACGCCACGCTCGCGATCGGCGTTCTGTCCCTGATCGTCTGGGCTCACCACTTCTTCACCATGGGCGCAGGCCCGAACGTCAACGCCTTCTTCGGCGTCGCCACGATGATCATCGCCGTCCCGACGGGCGTGAAGATCTTCAACTGGCTGTTCACCATGTACAAGGGCCGTATCGAGTTCAACGGCATCATGTACTGGGTTGTCGGCTTCATGATCACCTTCTCCATCGGTGGCATGACCGGCGTGATGATGGCGATGCCCGCAGCCGACTTCGTGCTGCATAACTCGCTCTTCCTGATCGCCCACTTCCACAACGTCATCATCGGCGGTGTGTATTTCGGTTACGTTGCAGGTCTGAACTTCTGGTGGCCGAAGGTTCTCGGCTTCAAGATGAACCAGTCCTGGGGCAAGCGCGCCTTCTGGTGCTGGTTTGTCGGCTTCTATCTTGCATTCGTGCCGCTCTATGTTGCCGGCTTCGAAGGCATGACCCGTCGTATGAACCATTACGACAATGCTGACTGGCATGCTCAGATGCTCATCGCTGCTGTCGGCGCCGCCGTCATCGCAGTGGGTGTTGTCTGCCAGCTGACGCAGATCTATGTTTCGATCCGCGACCGCAACCTGCCCGAGAACCGCGACTTCACGGGTGATCCGTGGAATGCACGTACGCTCGAATGGTCGATGTCGTCGCCTCCGCCTGCTTATAACTTCGCCGTCCTCCCTGACATTCACGGTATCGATACGTTCCATACCGAGAAGCAGAGCGGCCGTCGTAGCTATGAGGGCAAGGTGCTCGCACCGATCCATATGCCGAAGAATACGGCGGCCGGCTTCTTCGTCGGTGCCTTCAGCTTCGTGCTTGGTTTCGCAGCGATCTGGTGGATCTGGTGGCTCGCAGCGCTCGCCCTGGTTGGCGTGTTCGCTACGGTCATCCTGCGCAGCTTCAACAATGATGTGGACTACTATGTCCCGGTCAGCGAAATCGAACGCGACCAGGCCAACTATGTCCGCTCGCTGACAGCACAGGCGGCAGAATAACAATGGCAAATATCTCAGCAACGCCGCACGGCACCGCACACGGCATCGACGATCACGAGCACCACAACACGAATAACGTGTTCGGGTTCTGGATCTACCTGATGACGGACTGCATCCTTTTCGGAACGCTGTTCGCCACCTTCGCTGTCATGCGCACCCAGTTCGCTGGTGGCCCGACGGGCAAGGAGTTGTTTGATCTGAACGGGGTAGGGCTGGAAACAGCCCTCCTCCTCCTCAGCTCGATCACCTTCGGTTTCGGTATGCTTTCGGCTTTTGCCCGCAAGCAGGGCGCCATGCTCGCATGGCTCGCCATTACCTTCCTGCTCGGCCTCGGCTTCCTCGTTCTCGAACTTCGCGAGTTCGCTCACCTCATTCATGAAGGTGCCGGTCCGGATCGCTCCGCGTTCCTGTCCGCCTTCTTCACGCTGGTGGCAACGCATGGTCTTCATGTGACCTGTGGTCTGGTCTGGATCGCAGTTATCATGGTCCAGAGCTTCAGCTCGCAGGTTTTCACCACACGCTACATGGACAAGCTCCAGTGCCTGAGCCTCTTCTGGCACTTCCTGGATATCGTCTGGATCTGCGTGTTCACCTTCGTTTATCTGATGAGTGTGATCTGATGAGCCAAGCTTCGACCCATCAACTCGAGGGCGAGTCTCACGGCAGCTTCGCCTCGTACATAATCGGCTTCGTGATTGCGGCCATCCTGACGGTAGCGGCTTTCGCTATCGTTGAGATGCACCTCATGTCCCCCAGCGTGACCTTCGGTGTCATCGCGGCGCTGGCAGTCGTCCAGATCATCGTGCATCTGGTCTACTTCCTGCACATGAACAGCAGCTCGAGCCAGTCCTGGAACAACACGGCATTTGCCTTTGCGGTCATCTGCGTGCTGATCATCGTCGGTGGAACGATCTTCATCATCCACGACGTCAGCATGAACATGATGTCTCGCTGAGCCATCCGTTGGCTCCGATCCGCCCTTCGGGGCAGGATCGGAGCCAGCAATGCCTCTCGAACGGAAAAGGCCCGGAGGAGAAATCCCCCGGGCCTTTTCTTTTGTCTGATGGTTGGTTTTACGATGGACGACCAACAAAAAAGCCCGGTCAGGGACCGGGCTTTTTTGCGACACCGAGAGAAGCGGTGCGTCAGTCCTTATGGGGTTCGGGCGAAAGCATCGCTTCCTTGCCCGGTTTGTCTTTCCACTCATCGGCGTCGGGCATCGCATCGATCTTGCGCGTGATGTTGGGCCAGACCGCAGCGTATTTGCTGTTCACTTCGAGCCAGGGCGTTGCGCGATCGTCGCTATCCGGCACGATGGCTTCTGCCGGGCATTCAGGTTCGCACACGCCGCAATCGATGCATTCATCCGGATTGATGACGAGGAAGTTCTCGCCTGCATAGAAGCAGTCGACCGGGCAGACCTCGACGCAATCGGTGTATTTGCAGCGTATGCAGTTTTCGGTGACCACATAGGCCATGGGTGTCTCCGATCTTAAGCTGGGGCCGGCACGGCCCGAGAGGATCCCGCGAGGCTTGAGAGACGCCATCTGGGATTTTACACAAAGGGATGCCGCAGATAGGCGGAAGTTTCTATCTCTGGCAAGCCTGAGTTTCATTGCGTCTCGGCAAACTTGCCCCCACGCATCAGTTTTCCTCGATCACCTCATAGAGCGTTGCGGCATCCGAGGCCGATCCGCGTCGTTCTGCCAGCGCCACTACGCGCCAGATGCGAACAGCCGGGCGGGGATGTCCGGGAAGGCCCAGAACGTCTCCGACGCGTATTCTGCTATGAGGTTTGGTCGTGACCTGACGATTGATGCGCACCGCACCTTTTTCGATCAGTGCGGCGCAATCCTGCCGCTGTCGGCATACACGCGCATGCCATAACCATAGGTCGAGACGCTGCGCCGAACGCTCTTCCTGGCTCATCGGTGAGACTGCCTGTTGCTTCCGAGATGGGCCAGCGCCGCGAACGGGCTATCCGGCGCCATGCGAACCCTGTTCATGGGTTGCGCGCGCTTCTGGCGCTCCCGGCGTCGTGTCGATGCTGCACCCAGGAGCATGAGCGGAGCCGGTGGGCCGACAAGTCGTGCGTCCTGTGCTTGCGGAGGTCGTATGCGTATCCCCAGTTCGGGCAGGATGGCCGCAAGGCTTGCCCTGGGCACGCCAAGACGTGACGCGAGGTCGAGCGGTGCAGGGCAGGGGCCCACACGTAGCAGGCGATGCAGATCGCTGAGCAGTCTCTCCGCGCGATCGAGCCTGAGCCAGACGGACCCGACATGGGTCCAGCCGAGCGACGACAGGGCTGTATCGATCGCGTTTTCATCCCCCGCTGCCTGTCGGCGTTTCGGAGTTGGGGCGATATCGAGCGTAAGGGTCACCTGTGTCGCATCCAGAACAGGCAGCGTGACACCGTACCAGAGCCCAACCAGCAAGGCCCGCAAAGCCATGGGACCCGGTTTGAGCAGCGATGGCATGAATACGCCCTGTGGACAGAAGACGATCCCCAGTCGCCTGAGGTGGCGCAGGGTCTGGGGATCGATGCTGAAAGGCTCGTCGGGCAGAAGGGGCGTCACACCGCCCGATTCCATCAGGCGGTGAGCCAGGCCGCGCAAGGTCGGGTTGGTGCGGGGCTGAGCCGCCAGAGCGTAAAGGGGCGCAAGCTTCTGCCTGAGGCGGGTTTGCACGAATGTCTGAAAGCGCTCCTGCACCACATCGCGTTGCTTCGTGTCGGAGAATTCCCCACCGAGGATCTGGACTGTCGGATTGAGCAGGGACGTCCCTCTGGAGAGGCGGGCTATCGCATTGCCCTCCCAGAACAGTTTGCCGCTCACCTGGTCGAGAGCAAGATCGTCATCGGGCGCGTTCGACAAGACCTGAACGCGTCGCGGAATTTCATGGAGCAGGGCGCGACGGCCTGCGCGAAGCATGAGCTTCTTCTCTGGCAGGGTATCTTCGCGGTCGGGTTTGAGCGTGAAACCCTCGATCGTGCCAACCGGATGACCTTCCACAATCACCTGTCCGTCGCGCGTGACGGCTGAGAGCAGATCGCGCGATCCATCGCTGTCGAGACGTCGAAGAAGAGACGTGGCGCGACGGTCGACAAAACGCGCTGTCAGTCGTTCGTGAAGTGCGTCCGACAAGAGGTCCTCGGCCTCGCGCGTGCGCTCCTGCCAATGCGTCGCCCGGTCGCTCCATTCCGTACGGGCCGCCACATAAGCACAGACCCTGATCCCGGTCAGGCGATGCATCAGCGTGTCGATATCGCCGTCGATGCGCGAAAACCCGGCAATATGGGACTCGAACCACTGGGCCGGGATGCCGCCATCATTCAGCAGATGGAAAAAGAGGCGATGACACAGACGTATATGCGAGTCATCGCCGAGTTTGCGAAAATCGGGAATCTGGCAGACATCCCACAACAACGCCGTCGATTTCCTGCCGTGCACGGCGTCGCGGATATCGCGCTCGCCGGAGAGGCTTTCGAGCGTCAGAATGTCCGAGGCTGGTCTGCCCGCAACGAGTCCGCGTTGCGGGGGCGGGGCATTCAGGCTTGCGAAAAGCCTGTCCGGCGATGAATAGTCCAGCGTGGCGTTGCGCCAGCTGACGCGTTCGATCGGGTCGAAACGATGGGCTTCTATCGCGTCCACCATGGCTTCCGACATGGGACGCGCTTCTGCTGTCGTTCCGAATGTGCCGTCTTTCATGCCGCGCCCGGCGCGCCCGGCGATCTGGGCGCATTCCTGCGCGGTGAGCGGTCGCAGGGTCGAGCCGTCGAATTTGGTGAGCGAGGCCAGCGCGACATGGTTGACGTCCATGTTGAGACCCATGCCGATGGCATCGGTCGCCACCAGATAATCGACATCCTTGTTCTGATAGAGTTCAACCTGGGCATTGCGCGTGCGCGGGGAGAGCTGACCCATGATCAACGCACAGCCACCACGCCGACGGCGTATGATTTCGGCGATGGCGTAAACCTCAGCTGCGGAAAAAGCGACGATGGCCGAGCGCGCAGGCAGACGCGAGAGCTTCATATGACCCGTATAGGACAGGCTTGAGAGGCGTGGTCGTGTTTCGATTTCTATGCCCGGCACAAGGCGTTGGAGCAGGGGGCGGATCGTCTCGGCACCAAGAAAGAGGGTCTCGACGGCGCCGCGCGCATGAAGCAGACGGTCGGTGAAAACATGGCCGCGATCGGGATCGCTGCTCAACTGGATTTCGTCGACCGCCACGAATTCCACTCGGCGCGTAAGGGGCATGGCCTCTGTCGTGCAGGAAAACCACCTGGCGTCGGGCGGGACGATTTTCTCCTCACCTGTGATGAGTGCGACATGCCGTGCGCCCTTGATGCGCACCATGCGTTCGTAGTTCTCGCGCGCCAGAAGCCTGAGCGGAAAACCGATAATCCCCGAAGCATGAGCGAGCATGCGTTCGAGAGCATAATGAGTCTTGCCCGTATTGGTCGGTCCGAGCACGGCACGGGTACGGCGAGGCATGAAATGGTGCTGGGACGTCATGACGCGATGCTTGTGCATGAGCGATGGAATTGCAAGACATGCTCATCATTGCCCGATGCGTCATCGGGCGTCTCGGATCGACTAAGAGAGGCTTATAACCATGCGCTTGCCCGATACACTCTGCCTCATCGATCGCTCGGATAACGCGCGCATCGTTCATCTCGTCTCGCCGCAGGATGATTTCCACAAGGTTCTGGGCGCGCATCGCGCGGGACTTTTCGAAATTGCCGGTGAGCCCGCACCCGGGCGCCTCTATCTGGTTCCCGGTCCGCAGGGTGTGGATCGTGCTGTCTTCGTTGTCGACGCTGCGGAGAAGGACGCCGCGCGTTTTGGCAGCCTGGCAACCGGCTTGCCCAAAGGCGACTGGTCGATGAATGTTTCTGACCGGCTCAGGGCGGAGCGTGCCGGGCTGGAAGGAGAGGTGCTTCTGGGTTTCTGCATGGGGGCCTATCGCTATGCGGTCGGCCCTGAGTGCCTCTTTCCGGTGCGGCTGGTCGTACCCGCGGGGCACGCGAAGGAACGTCATATTGCACAGGCCGTGTGGCTGGGGCGCGATCTGGTGAATATGCCGGCCAATCTTCTCGGTCCTGTTGAACTGGCCCAGGCGGCAGCCGATCTTGCGGAGAAGCATGGTGCTGCAATCGAGATCGTGGCCGGGCAGACACTGACGTCTGCCTATCCCTGTCTTGCCGCAGTAGGCGCCGGATCGGATCGTCCTGCACGCGTGGTAAAAATGGTCTGGCGTGGCAGCAAGGCGCAGGAGAATGCACCGCTCCTCTCCCTTGTGGGCAAAGGCGTTTGTTTCGATACCGGAGGGTACGACATCAAGCCCGCCAGC
This sequence comes from Asaia lannensis NBRC 102526, assembly GCF_024054035.1. Classification (GTDB taxonomy): domain Bacteria; phylum Pseudomonadota; class Alphaproteobacteria; order Acetobacterales; family Acetobacteraceae; genus Asaia; species Asaia lannensis. The sequence continues at coordinate 147,022 of NZ_JAMXQU010000002.1, read as the reverse complement.
GGCATGCTGCGCATGAAGAAGGATATGGGCGGTGCAGCCCTGATGCTGGCTCTCGCGCATGTCATCATGGCGCAGGACCTGCCTTTGCGGCTCGAACTGCGTATCGGATGCGTCGAGAACAGCATTTCAGGTCATGCCATGCGTCCCGGTGACATCCTGACGACCCGGTCAGGCCTCACGGTGGAGGTAGGTAATACCGATGCCGAGGGGCGCCTCGTTCTGAGCGACCTGCTGAGCGAAGCCTGCGAAAGCGCTCCGGACTGGCTGCTCGATGCCGCGACTCTGACAGGAGCGGCACGCGTTGCTCTCGGTCCGGATCTGCCTGCGTTGTTCTGCAACGACCGGAACTGGAGTCATCTGCTGCTCGATGCGGCGGAAAATGCCGGCGATGCCATGTGGCAATTGCCACTCTGGCATGGCTATGACGCATGGCTCGGCCGCAAAAATGCCCATCTTGGCAATGTGACCGACAAGCCGATGGCCGGGGCGATTACAGCGGCACTCTTTCTTCAGCGATTTGTCGAACCCCCTGTAAAATGGGCACATATCGACACTTATGCATGGAATGACAGCGCGAGACCGGGTCGTCCCGAGGGGGGAGAAACACTCGCACTTCGCGCGCTTGTGGACGCAACATTACGAATGATTAATGAGTATGATATGTCGGGGGCGGCTTAGCCCCTGAGTTTCAACAAAAAGATACTAAACCGATTGCAAAAACGAACCTATATGACTGCGTATCGTTCGACGCATGTTGTAGGAATGCAACGCTAATCGGGAAGCAACCCGCCTCATTCCTAAAGCAAGCGCCGTCAGGACACGCACCCAAGGCGTGGCGTTTCGCAATATCGTCAAGGTATTCCGGAGTGGCTTACTTGGGCGACGGGTAAGACCATTCGCCGCGCCGAGAGCGCGCTGCATTGAGGAGTTTTTTCGATGGCCCAGGCACAGAATGACCAGATGCTCAACCTTCTGCGCGACACGATCGTTTCGCTCGTCCGCAAGGACGGTCCCGATCTTTCTGCACGCCAGCTCGGTGTCTTCCTGACCTGCTATCTTCAGGATGGGGCCCACACGGTGCGTGGTCTTGCCCAGGAGCTCAACGTTTCGAAGCCTGCCATCACTCGCGCGCTCGATCGTCTGGGTGAGCTTGATCTTGCCCGTCGCAAGGTCGATCCGCTGGATCGTCGCTCGGTGCTGGTACAGCGCACGCTCAAGGGTTCGGCCTTCCTGCGTGAGATGCGTTCGCTGATGAGCGAAGCCTCCGGCACGGCCAAGCCCGCTGCCAAGACCGGTCGCGGCACGGTAGAGCGCATGACGGTGCGTCGCGCTGCCGGCTGAAGCCGGTAAGTTTGCCAAAGGGGCTCGTCCCCGACGGACAGAAAAACCGCCCTCCGCAAGGATGGCGGTTTTTTTTATGGTCTGGCACTCTCCGTGCTGAGCTTGTCGTAAAGATCTGGCGCCGAGAGGGAGGGAGCGCTTTGAAGCGTGAGTTTGAGACGCGGAGATTAAGCCTCCGTCTTCCCGAGAAGGCAGATTACGACGATCTCGCTGCGATGCGCGCCGATCCGGTCGTTGCGCGATATACGTCTGGCCATCCTGCATCACATACCGATTCCTGGGACCGGCTGATGCGTTATCGCGGATACTGGGAGATACTGGGTTTCGGTTACTGGTGCGTGCGAGAGCGCGATACAGGGCGGTTTGTCGGCACGGTCGGGTTCGGTGAAGCGCGCCGCGGGATCACGCCGTCGCTCGACGGTTTTCCGGAGGCGGGCTGGGTTCTGGCATCATGGTGTCACGGTATGGGATATGGTGGCGAGGCTGTAGCCAGCGCGCTTGCCTGGATCGACACGCATACAGAGCATCGCCAGACGCGTTGTATCATCGATCCGAGAAATCTCGCTTCCATGCGCATTGCTGCGCGGAACGGCTTCAAGTCTCTTGCGCGGGCAGTCTATCTAAACACTGAAATCGAGGTGTTCGAGCGTCTTCGGCCAGACCTGTCGACTTAGGCGCGCGGGTTACCACTTGCCCAGATCGCGAGCACGCGCCCTGAGGATCACCAGTGCGGTCCAGGAGAGCTGAGGGGTGAGAATGAGCCCCAGACGCAGGGCCAGAGGGGCTGGCTGGATGCAGACAAGGCCGCCCCATATGGCGAAAGCCCAGTGGATGGGCGCGATGATCACGGGCGCGATGCCGCTACGTGCGGCAAGCTGATAAAGATGACTGCGATGCGCCTGTGCCAGCGCGTCGCCTGCCAGTGCGCGACGGACGAGTGTGAACCCGACATCGTAGAGAACGCCACTGAGGACAAAGGGCGCGATAAGGGGATAACGTGTTGTGCAGGCAGCCTCGATACCGAGCCATGCAATGACCAGCCCGGCCCCCTGACTGCCGACATCTCCCATGAAAATACGCGCTTTGGGATAATTGAAGGGCATAAATGCCAGCAGAGCGACAGCGAGTATGAGCGCCGCATGGGTGAAGGCCGGCGCTTGTGCGTGATAAAAGACCAATGCAAGCGTCAGAGCGGCAACGATCATGACGCCGGATGCAAGGCCGTTCAGACCGTCGATGAAATTCAGCGCATTGGTCGTGTAGACGAGCCACAAAAACCCTGTTGCGACCAGTATCAGCGTGCAAATCAAAGCGGCCATTGCGCCGGGTAGAAACGCGGTCAGCAGCGTCTGCAATGCGTGAAAATTCTGGTTTATGAACGGGCCTGCCAGAGCGACGCCTGCCAGAACCATCATCGAGGCGGCGCCCTGTACGCCAAGTTTCAGTGTCGCACGGTAGGAATGGATATCGTCCAGCCACGAGAAAAGGCTGAGAAGGGCGGCCCCCATGAGAGGCAGGAGAAGGGAGGCTCCCGGAAGGTCGCCCTGAGTCCAGAGTTGCGAGATCGGAAAGACCAGCAGGAAAGCAATGACGACACCGATTCCGCCGCCCTTGGGGGTGGGGCGTGTGTGCGAGCTGCGCTCGACCGGCACATCCATCACCCCGACGCGGATCATGTGTCGTATCAGGGCAGCGCTGATGCAGGCGGCGCCCAGACAGCAGGCGATCAGGGGTATCATCGTCAGATCCGCTTTTTTTCACAAACAGGATGCGCGCCCGTTATCAGGCCATCGCAACGCGCAGGGTTTCGGGGCTATAAGTGGCGTGTGAACGAGAAGCAACATCCTCATAGCCCGTCCCTGCAATCCCGATCGCTGGCGCATCGCCACCGGTCACGTGGAAGAATCGCCGTCAACGTCCTGGCTGACGGGCTGATCTCCGGCATTGCAGCGCCCGTAGCGCGTTTTCTGGCTGCTCCGCATGATGGCTTGTTGCATCCTCTCTGGTTTATCGCCGGGGGTGCGGTCACACTTCTCGTCAGTGGATTGCCCTTCCGCATTCCACAGCAATACTGGCGGTTTTCGGGTGTCGCGGATCTGCGCGGAATCGCAGCGGCCTCGGTCGGGGGGGCCGCGCTTTTCTCGCTCATGCTCTGGGTTTCCGGCTTTCCCCTTCCATCGCCGACCTTTCCTTTCATCTATGCTCTGGTGCTGCTCGTGGGACTGGGCGGAAGCAGGCTGATGACACGTCTTGTCAGCACCATGCGCCAGCAGGCACAGGGGCATAAAAGCCGCGTTCTGCTCGCAGGCTCGGACCAGAGCGCCGATCTTTTCCTGCGTGCGCTCGAACGGGCATCGGATGCACAATATCAGGTTCTTGGTCTCGTCACGCGCTCGCCCGGTCAGCAGGGGCGGCGGCTGCATGGCGTGCCGATTCTCGGTGTGCCGGAAGATCTTTCATCCGTACTCGATGCGATGGCGGCCAGCGATACCCTGCCTGACAGTGTGATCGTGACCGATCCCGAATGGCGTGGCTCACCTCTTTCGGTGGTGCTGGATGCGGGTCAGGCCCATGGCATTGCCGTGCAGCGTGCGCCCTCGCTTACACGTCTGACCCCGGCAGAAGAGATTCAGATGCGACCGATTGCACTGGAAGATCTCCTCAACCGGCCCGAGGTGCCGCTGGACCGCGAAGGCATGGCGCGCCTTATCCAGGGACAGGTCGTTCTGGTAACGGGGGCCGGAGGGACGATCGGATCCGAGCTGGCAAGGCAGGTTGCCCAGTTCGGCCCTGCTACACTGCTTTTGCTCGATCATGGCGAATTCGCTCTCTGGCAGATCGATCTCGAATTGTCGGAGCTGTACCCGCAGGTACCGCGTCGCGTGATCGTGGCCAATATCCGCGATGCGCAGCGTATCGATGAGGTGTTTGCGCTTTATCGGCCCGCTCTCGTATTTCATGCAGCAGCGCTCAAGCATGTGCCGATCGTGGAGGCCAATCCCTGCGAAGGTGTGCTGACCAATGTTATCGGTACGCGTATCGTGGCCGATGCGGCGATCCGTCACGCCGCGCAGGCCATGGTGCTCATCTCCAGTGACAAGGCGGTCAATCCGTCGAGCATCATGGGGGCGACCAAACGCTGTGCCGAAATCTATTGTCAGGCACTGGCCGCCGAGGCTGAGTCGCGAGGCTCTGCCTTTCGCTGCGTGACGGTGCGCTTCGGCAATGTGCTTGGCTCGACCGGATCCGTCGTGCCGCTGTTTCGCCGCCAGCTCGAACAGGGTGGGCCGCTGACCGTCACCCATCCGGACATGACGCGCTATTTCATGACGGTGCCCGAGGCTGTCGGGCTGGTGCTTCAGGCCAGTGTGCGTGGAACGGCCATGAGACGCCTGCGGGACGAGACCGATGCGCTTTTGCAGCAGGGCGGCATATTCGTTCTCGACATGGGCGAGCCCGTGCGCATTCTCGATCTTGCACGGCAGATGATCCGTCTGGCCGGGCTTACTCCCGATGAGGATGTCGCCATACGTTTTACCGGGCTGCGTCCGGGGGAGAAACTCTATGAGGAGCTTTTTCATGGGCGCGAAGCGCCGGTGCCGACAGATGCGCCGGGCCTCAAAATGGCGACACCGCGCCTGATCGACCTTCTGGCAGCGCGCGCGCTGCTCGAACAGCTCGAAGCGGCAAGCCTTGTTGACGATGTCGGACAGTCTCTGGCGATCATCAACGAGCTGGTGCCGGAATTCGCCCACAACCCTCTGGGCGAGGTACGTCACACGCGGGCTCCGCAGGTTTCGGCCGTGCAGCCAGCGACTTCGGAAAACGCGACCCCTGTGTCATAACGCGGGTCGATACAGGACCGGGCCTCTCGGGGCCGATTAGGGAAGAATGTCATGAGCGAAAAAGCCCCCATCTCCTTTCTCGACCTGCCAAGGCAGCAGCTTCGCCTTGGTGCGGCCCTGAAGCAGCGTATCGACACGGTACTGGATCACTGCAAGTTCGTGATGGGGCCGGAAGTCGAGGAGCTGGAATCCAGACTGTGCGCCTATAGCGGCGCGAAACACGCTGTCAGCGTGTCATCCGGCACGGATGCCCTGCTGATGGTGCTCATGGCCGAGGAGATCGGCCCGGGCGACGCGGTGTTTCTGCCTGCCTTTACCTACACGGCGACAGCAGAAGTCGTTCTTCTTCTCGGGGCAACGCCGGTGTTCGTGGATGTCGATCCCCGTACCTTCCAGATCGATTGCGATAATCTGCGCAGTCGCATCGCCTCCATACGCGCACAGGAAGAGCTCGAACCGCGCGTGATCATTGGGGTCGATCTGTTCGGGCAGCCTGCACCCTGGAACACGCTGCGCACGATCGCACAGGAGGAGGGGCTTCTCCTTGTTTCGGATTGCGCACAGGCCTTCGGTGCTTCGCTCGATGGGCACAAGCTCGGGCGTGAGGCGCTTGCAACCACATTGTCGTTCTTTCCGTCCAAGCCGCTCGGCGCCTATGGCGATGGTGGAGCAATACTGACCGACGATCCGGAGCGCGCGGCGCTTTATCGCTCGCTGCGCAGTCATGGCGAGGGCAAAACGCGTTATGAGGTGCTGCGTATTGGCCTGAACGGACGTCTGGATACGTTGCAGGCTGCGGTTCTGCTTGCCAAGCTCGATCAGTTCGATGAGGAGCTCGCCCGGCGTGAGGCGATTGCCACGCGCTATGACCGGGCTCTGTCGAAGCTCGTCCAGGTTCCGTCGCGTGTTGCCGGAGGAGAGAGTGCCTGGGCAATCTATTCCATTCTTCTGCCCGATGCCGGGACGCGCGATGCGCTTCAGGCCCATCTCAAGGCGCAGGGCGTTCCGAGCGTGGTCTATTATCCAAAGCCGCTGCACGAGCAGCCAGCCTATGCCGAGCATCATGACGAGACGGTGTCGCTGCCTGTATCGGAAGGGCTTGGAGCGCGTATCCTTGCGCTGCCGTTGCATCCCGAACTGACAGAAGACGATGTCTCGCGCGTGATCGACGGCGTGGTATCGTTTTTCGAAAAATCTGCAACGATGGACAAAAACGGTGCATCTGCGACGCAGGAGCGCGACGCGTGAGAAAAGAAACACTTCTTATTCTCGGTATTTTTGCAGTCGTTCTATCGACTGTTGCCGTCATATGGTTTTTTGCGCTCCCCGCCCTGCGACCGATCCGGTTCGAAAAGGTGTCGAATGTCACGCTGACCATTGCTCAGACCGATCAGACCCGTACGCTCAATGCCAATGAGACGGCGCGTCTGAATGAGTGGCTTCAGACCCATACGCGTGGCTGGGCACCGCTGACCTCACCGGCGCCCTCGACCGGAGATGTGGTGATCAAGGGGCGTCTGGAAGACGGTCAGGCATTCGAGCTGGCGCTCTGGACCGGGATCAGCGGCGCGGACTGGAACAATACCGCCATTACCAGAACCAATCCGAAGGCACGCTTCAAGGTGCGAAGCTTCAGCGATTCGGACTGGGCTCCGTTGCGTTATCTCATTGAGGGGCAGGGTTTCGAAAAAACCGACGTCCCCTGAGAGGACGGATTTTCGGACAAAGGGTTTTGCGGGCGCGCGTTCCGGGGGCATCAACCGCCGGAACGCGGGACCAGACGGGGTTTGCAGGCTGGTGCGGCTTCCCGGACGATCCGCCCTGTTTCAGCCATGAAGCGATAGACGGCGGCGCTGAACGGTGCCTTGACCGTGTCGCTCTCCCAGCTTTCAATATTCTCATACATCTTTGCCGCTTTAACCCAATGCTCGCGTCCCAGTGCCTCAACCATGGGCGCTTGCAGTGCCATCCAGCGATCCAGAAGTGTTCGGGCTTGTGCTGAACCGGGTTCCACGCCCCGGTCTATAGCCGCTTCCACCTGTGCAATCAGTTCACTCCAGTCCCGTTCGTAGCGCGAGCGTTCGCTGTCCGGAAACAACTCTGCTCCCAGCGTCTGCCATCGCTCCCATTCAGCTTCAGTAAAATACTGACTGGCTACGGTTTTGAGTTCGTTTCTTGTCATGATGGTTTGTGCCTCGTTGATCAGGGAACAGAGCCGATCCGCATCCGGAGCGTCACGCGTATCGAGCAGAATCAGTGTCTCTTCGAGACGACGAAGCATGAGACCGAGCTGCCTGTGGCGGGCCCCGAGATGCAGGATCTGGCTTTCGACCAGGCTCCGGGCGTCGAGAGAGGGGGCGATCATGACCGACGAAATTTCTGTCAGACGATATCCGGCCTGACGTAAAAGCAGCACGCGGGTGATGCGCTGCATGTCCGCTTCGCCATAAACGCGTCGCCCTGCCTCGCTTCGGCGGGGGCGGATCAGGTTTTTCGTTTCCAGATGGCGGAGGCTGCGTATCGATAGCCCTGTCAGGGCCGCAACCTCGCCTATGGATCGGTCTCGTGTCATGGGGCTCCACTCTCTGTCTTCCGGCACCACCATGCGGTGCTCACACTATGTCAGGAGCAAGAGAAAAATGCCGGCGCGATTCCTGAACGAAGTGTCCGTGCCGTTCGGGAAGACATGCGGCCGGAAGCAGGCATCATGACAGGCACGAATGGGGGGGCACCTCGAAATTGAACTGCCGTGTCGATTTTTCAGTGAGCTACGGCAGGGGCTCGCATTCCTGTTGCGAGGAACGAACCTCAAACGAGGCGCTGGCAGTCGGCAAAGAGAGGCTATCTCGATGCGCCCGGATAAAATGAAGCCCGGGTCGTGATCCCGGGCTTTTGGAACGTTGCAGATCAGGCCGTTTCAGCTTTGCCGAGAGGGGCATCGCCCATTGTTTCGCCCGTGCGCATATCCTCTGCGAGGGGGGCGGTGCCCTTGTCGCCGATTGCGAGCAGGGCAGCAGTGAGGGGCGATGCAAGGATCAGACCCGGGACGCCCAGGATGGTGCCGAACACGGTCTGGGCCAGAATGGCAAGAGCCGGGGGCATATGGACGGCATGACGCTGGATAAGGGGTGCCAGCACATTGCCTTCGAGAAACTGGATCACGCAGTAAAGGCCAGCGACCATCAACCCGGTGCGCGAGCCCTGCGACAAAGCAATCAGCACGGCCGGGACAGCACCCAGAATGGCGCCGATATAGGGAATGAAGTTGCAAAGCCCTGCCACAACACCGAGCGCCATAGCCAGAGGGACGCCGAGTATGGCAAGGCCAATGCCGGAGGCGAGACCCACGGCAAGCATGTCGAAGGCCTGACCGATCGTCCATGACCATAGCGTCGTGCCCGCCGTGAGGAACAGCGTGCGCGCTGCAGGCCTGTGGTTTTCAGGCACGAGACGCAGCATCCCGTCGACATAGATAGCCGGTGACATGGCAAAGTAGAGACCGGCGATCAGGATGACTGCTATCGTGCCGAGCAGACCGAACGCACTGCTCAGAATACCTGTGACGGAATTGGCGAGACCGGCCCCGAGTGACGGGCCACTTCCCGTTTCGTTGCCACCCAGCGATTTGGGCAGGTGGTCCATGACGAACTGACCCCAGGTGCTCGTGCCCATCTGGCTGCGCACCTGACCGTATTGCGTGATCAGGGCCTGCTTGAGCTTGACGAACTGATCGCCGATCTGTGGGCCGCTGAAATAGAACAGCGCTGCGATGGCAAGGAGAACGGTCAGCGCAACGAGACCTACGGCGAGCTGGTAAGGCACACGCGCCCTGTCACGCAGTATGCGCGCCAGACCGTGCAGGATGACGGCGAAAAGCGTGGATGCGAATACCACCATCAACACATCGCCAAGCAGCCAGAGGGCCAGCACGACAATCGTGACGATCAGGGTAAAACGCAGGATTCTGAAAATCCTGGTCAGTTCGTACCCAGCGTCCCGGGCATCGTCTTTTTGCGTTTCGGACATTGTCTCTCGTTCTCGGTCATCGATCCCCCTGTAACGAAAGGGGTCAGCTTCGGTTCGCCTCGTCGATCTCGGCTTCGGCACGCAGCCACCGTTCTTCTGCGGCGTGTTCTTCTGCTGTAAGCGCGGCGAGGCGCGTATTGAGCTTGGTAAGTTCGTTGGCGTCGCTTTTGGCATAGAGAGCCGGGTCTGCAAGACGCGCCTCGATTTTCTGCCGTTCCTTGCCGAGCTGTTCGAGCAGATGCTCGGCGGCCTTGGCCTCCTTGCGGAGCGGGGCGAGGGCGCGACGCTGTTCTGCGCGGTCGCGTCTTTGGTCTTTTCTGCCGGCACTATCCGCGTCGTTATCGACGCGCATTTCGTTTGCGGCTTTGCGCGCGCGATCGGTCAGCCAGGCGCGGTAGCCGTCCATATCGTCTTCGAACGGCGTAATCGTGCCGTCATCCACCAGCCAGAGACGGTCTGCGACGGATTCGACCAGATGCGAGTCATGGCTGATCAGCACGACAGCCCCCTCGAAATCGCACAGCGCGCGAATGAGTGCGTCACGTGCGTCGAGATCCAGATGGTTTGTCGGCTCATCGAGCAGGAGAAGATGGGGGGCGTTGCGTGTGGCAAGAGCCAGAAGCAGGCGGGCCTTCTCTCCCCCGGATAGATCGCCGACGCGTGACTCGGCTTTACCGGAATCCAGACCGAAACGGTCGAGCTGAGCACGCACGGCGACCGGTGTCGCATCGGGCATGGCGCGGCTCATATGATCGATCGGCGTGTCTGTCAGGACCAGTTCGTCACCCTGATGCTGGGCGAAATAGCCGATACGCAGGCGTGAGGAGTGGTTCACGCTTCCTGAAAGCGGCTCCAGCCTTCCGGCAAGCAGCTTTGCAAAGGTCGATTTGCCTTTGCCGTTCTGGCCGAGAAGGGCGATGCGATCGTCGAGGTCGAGCCTGCAGGACAGGTTCGACAGCACGGCGCGCCCGTCATAGCCAACACTCACCTTGTCTAGGGAAAGCATTGGCGGGGGAAGGGGTGAGGGCTCGGGAAAGGAGAAACGTGTCGGGCTGTCCTCGACGACCGAGTCGATCTGGGGCAGGCGGGCGAGCGCCTTGAGGCGGGCCTGTGCCTGTCTGGCCTTGGTTGCCTTGGCGCGGAACCGGTCGACGAAAGACTGCATGTGGGCACGCTGTGCCGCAAGACGCTCAGCCGCACGGTTCTGCTGAAGGGCCTGCTCGGTGCGTATGCGTATGAACTCGTTATAGCCACCCGGTGTCAGGCTGAGCTTGCCTTTGTCGAGATGCGCAATGGAGTCTACCACGCTGTCGAGCAGCGATCTGTCATGGCTGACGACGATGGCGGCGCCGGAGAATGATTTCAGCCAGTTCTCGAGCCAGATCGTGGCTTCGATGTCGAGATGGTTCGTTGGCTCATCGAGCAGAAGAAGATCCGGATTGAGAAACAGCGCTGTGGCAAGGGCCACACGCATGCGCCAGCCGCCTGAGAAAGAGGAAACCGGGCGTTGCTGCGCCGCGTGATCGAAGCCCAGCCCTGACAGAATACTGGCCGCACGCGCGGGCGCCGTGTGCGCGTCGATAACCAGCAAACGTTCATGGATATCCGCAAGGCGGGACGGGTCCTGTGCGGTTTCGGCCTCATGCAGCAGACGCGCGCGTTCCAGATCGCCCGCCAGAACGGTCTCGATCAGCGAGGCGTCGCCCTCCGGCGTTTCCTGTTTGACCCGTCCCATACTGGCGCGGTTCGAGAGCTGGATGGTGCCGCCATCGGGATGCAGATCGCCTGCAATTGCAGCAAGTAGCGTCGATTTTCCCGCACCGTTTCGCCCAACCAGACCGACCTTGCGCCCCGGATCGACACTGAGTGAGGCGTTGTCGAGCAGGACGCGTCCGGCGATGCGCAGGGTCAGGTCGGTGATGGTCAGCAGGCTCACAATATCTTCCCGGGCAGAATGGACGCGTTTTGATGCCAAGCGGACTATCAGGAACTCCCGTTTTGCTCTAGGGGAAGGGCGTTCACCGCTTTTCTTTTTTCATGCAGGAGATGCCTTATGGCCCTGGAACGCACCCTTTCGATCATCAAGCCTGACGCGACCCGTCGCAACCTGACCGGCAAGATCAATGCCGTGTTCGAAGATGCCGGTCTGCGTATCGTTGCCCAGAAGCGCATCAAGCTGACCGAAGACCAGGCCAAGGCCTTCTACGCTGTGCATGCAGAGCGTCCTTTCTATGGCAGCCTCGTTGCTTCCATGCTGTCCGAGCCGGTCGTCGTGCAGGTGCTGCAGGGTGACAATGCCGTAGCACATCATCGCGAAGTCATGGGCGCCACCAACCCGGCGCAGGCTGCTGACGGCACCGTGCGCAAGCTCTATGCCGAGAGCATCGAAGCCAACTCGGTTCACGGATCGGACAGCCTCGAAAACGCGAAGAACGAAATTGCATTCTTCTTTGCAGAGACCGAAATCCTGCCGTAAGGCGGATACGGTTTCGATCGTGAAAAGGCGGCCTCTGGCCGCCTTTTTTTTGGCGTCAGGCATCTGAAGACATGGTGCGAGGGCGTTTCCTGGACGCTGGACAGGGGCTATCGCCTCAGTGGCAGACCAGCGGCCCAGTGTGATGAAAGTTGACGCATTGTATCCTTGCCTGTGGCGCGCTTTAACGTTTTCTACAGCATTATTCTCTACATGATGGTGTCTTCCATGCAATTTGATAAATAAGTGTCATGAATGGATGATATGGTATTTTGATCTGAGTAATTATCAAAATTCATTAGTTAGTAGAGAATCCGATGAAAGTCTCGAATAAAGGTAAAAAACTGCAAAAAGATGGCGGTGATTTTGTGTATAGTGGTAATGTAATTGCATTTCCGAAAAAAAACTGTAAAATAGATATAAAAAACAGAACAATTATAGATCCGTGCCTATCTATCACTACGAAAGACGGGCGCGTTCTGGACAAGCTTGGTATGTCCGGCGATGAATGCTGCTATATTCTGCCGCCTCATGTTACATTTATTCGACTATCGGCAAGCATGGGGGCCCCGGAAATCGAGGCAGGAGAAGTGGAACCCGCCCGTCTGGTTCCCATACGCGTCATTCTCTCCGAATCTGCCGCCGTTACCGAAATCGGTATGGATGTCGAAGAGTCGTGCACTGGCCGTCCAGAGGATGAGTCGGAAACGCATTGGGTCGAACCGGGCCGCGCGCTTTATCTTGCACGTCATGCACCGGAATATGTCGCGATGCTCTCGGTCAAATTTGCCAGGCTGGATACCCTTTCAGGGTAATCCTGACGCAGCGCATCCACTGACCGGATTTTCCGGCGGCCCCAGTCTCTTGTTGGCGAGGCATCTCTGGTCAGCCCGAAATGGCACGCTGGCGTTGTAATTTTTTCCGGCTTCGGAGTTTTTTCCAGGGGCGTCCGTCGATCGCTGCCAGTCCGAGACCTATCACGCAGAGACCTGCAAGCGCATTCCAGTTCAGAGTTTCTCCGAGGAAGCAGACACCCAGTATCAGAGCCATGACGGGAAGCAGAAATGTCACGAGCGAGAGGTTCGTGGCGCCCGTCGTTGCAAGCAGCCTGAAATAGAGAATGAATGCGAGCGCCGTGCTGAGCAGGGCGATACCGCAAAATGCTCCCCAGATGGACAGTGTAAAGGGTAGCAGCGTCCAAGGGCGATCGAAGGCCAACGATAAGGGCAGGACAATCAGGGTGCTTGCGCCGAGCTGACCCGCTGCAATTTTCATGGGGGGCATTCCCCTGAACCGGCGGCCATAAACGCCGCCGAAACCGTAACTCAGTGCGGCCCCAAGGCAGGCGATTTCTCCGACTGCAGTGCCACGATCCGAAGAATGCCCAAGCAGGGCCGGTCCGATCAGAAGCCCGACGCCACAAAAGCCGAGGGTGATGCCGACGACTTTGCCCCAGCGCATTTTTTCGTCATGGGTCAGGAAATGAGCAACGATAATCGTAAAGACCGGTGTCGTGGCATTGAGGATCGCGGCCACGCCACTGGCAATCCTCGTTTCTCCAAATGCGATTGCCGAGAACGGGATGACGTTGTTCAGGAGGCCGAGAAGGCCAAGGCGTAACCATAAGGCGGGCGTGAGCGACAGAACATCTTTTCTGGCAAGGAGCAGCAGGTTCAGCGCCAATGCGGCAATCCCGACACGACCCAGAACAACGGTGAAAGGCGGTATAACGGCAACCAGCACCTTGAAGAAGAAGAACGATCCGCCCCAGAGGGCGGCAAGAGCCAGAAGCAGCGCCCATTCTCCCAGATTCATCGTACGCTCCGGGACGTGTTGCATTGCTATCTCTTTTCACATGTCGGGACAGGTGCCGCTCCGGTCCAGACCTATATCGGGGTTACAGTCACGGCAGTGCCGCAAAAATCCTCTGTGCCACGGATCCTGTCATCATGCATGATGAGAAACAGGCGCGGGATGACAGGCAGGATGAATTGCGCCTCAGCCGCTGCGCGAATGCTTGGCCGCATCGGGCAAAAGCTGTTGCCTGCAAGCTTGTAACGATCGATGTTTCGTACCTGGGAGGCAGAAGCTTGCCTGGCCTTTCTGATCTTGGACCACGGATTTGTATCATCGGTCCTTCTAATAGTGGCAAGTCGACTCTGGCCCGAATGATAGGGGGTAAAACCGGACTGCCGGTCTTTCACCTGGATCAACTGCGTTATGAAACGGGGGGCTTCGATACCCTCAGGCAGGAGAACGATTTTATTGCGGACCATGCCGTGCTGATTGCACGTGATGAATGGGTAATGGACGGAAATTATTCATCTTGTCTGGCGTCGCGTATCGACCGGGCAACAGGCCTTATCCTGCTTGAGTGCTCCATGCTCCGCAGCCTCGTTCGCTACGTAAAACGGTGTCGTCATGCCGGCACACGTGCTGGTGGTGTTCCGGGGCTTGCATGCGAGCCGGTACGCTGGACAATGTTGCGTCATATCATCGGCCCGACGCGCCAAAACAGGCAACGTTATCGCCTGGTTTTCGACGCGATGACGAAACCACGCCTCGCTCTGCTTTCGCCACGTGCTTATCGCGTTTTCTGTCAGAGCGAGGGGCTGTCATTTCAGGGTGTCAGCAACGGCCTGGTGCTCAGGCACGATTGACGGGGGAGGGTTCCAGCGGCTGGGACATCGGTCGTTGCCGGACAGGATCGGGCGATCCAACCATACAGGCCTCTATTTTTTCAAGCGACACACCACGTGTTTCCGGGACGAAGCGCAGAACGAAGGCCATCGACCCGAGGCAGAGCAGGGCAAAAAGCCACATCGAAAAAGCACCGTGGAATGCCTCGTTCAGAAAGCGATTGCCGGCAAGCATCGGAAAGCTTTGCGCTACGACGAAATTCATCACCCAGTTCGCCGCGACAGCAAGGCTCATACCGACCGAGCGGATGTGATTGGGGAATATTTCCGAGACGAGGATCCAGGCGACCGGCCCCCAGGAAAGTCCGAACATCAGCATGTAGAACAGTAGGCCGAACAGGGCGAGCAGTCCCGTATCCTGCGTATAGAGCGCGATGGACGAGGCGAGCAGACCCAGAGTCATGCCCAGCGATCCCCACAGGATCAGGGGACGTCGACCTTTTCTATCGACGATCCAGGCGCCGATCATACCGCCTATCAGATTGGCAACGCCGATCCAGATGGTCTGGAACAGAGCGTTTTTCAGGCTGCCGCTCGAATTGCTCAGTAACATCGGGGCGTAATAGACGACGATATTGATCCCGGTGAATTGCTGCAGACCTGCGATCATCGCACCGATAAAGACGATCCAGCGTGCGCGACGATCGTGCAGGATCGTGCGCAGACCGTGACCTTTGACGCCATGTTCGCTCAGTGAGTTGCGTATCTCCTCCATCAGGGAGCGGGCATGGGTCGGGTTGGAGATACGGCTCAATGTCCTGAATGCACGGTCTTCCTTGCCCTTGATCATGTGCCAGCGTGGGGATTCGGGAATGAGGAAAATCGTGGTGCAGAAAATGAGGCAAGGGACGATTTCCGACCCCAGCATCCAGCGCCAGCCTGTCGTTTCGAGCCATGATGCGCTGGAATGCGCGGCAATGAGATAATTCACGATATAGACAATCAAGGCGCCGAGCACGATTGCGAACTGCTCCATCGACAGGGCACGGCCGCGCATGTCTTTCGGTGAGACCTCGGACATATACATGGGCGATACTGCCGAAGCGATGCCAACCGCCAGCCCGCCGAGAATGCGATAAACCACGAATTGGAGGAAATCCGGTGCGAGCGCAGCACCGATGGATTGCACCGAAAAGAGTATGGCGCAGACGAACAGGGTCAGACGTCGTCCCAGTGTCTGTGCCAGCCATCCTGAGCAGAAGGCGCCGAGAATGCAGCCCAGAATGACACTCGAGACTGCCCAGCCTGTCGCAGCATCGCCCAGGTGGAAATAGGCTCTGATTGGCCCGATTGCGCCCGAGATCACCGAAGTATCGTAGCCGAACAGAATTCCGCCCAGCGCGGCAACGGCGCAAAGACGCAGTACATAGCCGACATCGTGACGTTCCGAGGCGACGCCGACCAGATCTTTTATCCGGTTCATGACGATGCTCCGTCGCTGTTGCGATTGAAGCCGATATGCCGGATGCGAAAACGCGCTGCGGGTCGATACTCCGCCTTCGGCGCACAGGGGGGCAGGAGAGAGTCAATCATGATGAAACCTCGAACGTGACATTTATGTAACCTTCGAAGCGTAAGCGCGTCCGTGCGAAAGCGTATCGCTAATCCGATGGTTTTCCATCAAGGGCGCGCTCTCATGCCGTGCGCAGGGTAAGGCACGATGGGGTTCATCGGCGGCATATCCAGAGGGGATAGACCCGCAGGGAATTCGGAAAGGACCTACACCATGCGTATGGCTCTGCACGGCATATCGAGCTTCCACACCAATCTGATGATGGATATCCGGCTTGCTCGCGAGGCCGGGTTTACCGATCTGGAAATTTTCTATCCGAAGCTTGCTCGGTACCTTGCCTGTGGCGGATCGATCGAGGCACTCCGCTGCGCCGTAAATGACGCTGGACTGCGCGTGAGCCATGTAAGTGCTCTGGATCATATCGAGCGTCATGAGCCGCAGGCCTTCGAAGCGTTACTTGCCGAAGCGCGCAGGATTACGGTCGAAGCCTGTGAGCTTGGAGCGCAAACCGTCATGGTGCTGCCTCGCAATGGCATCGATCATCTGCCGTACGAGCAGATCATGGATATCATGACGCGCAATATAGGCGCGATTGCTGCCATAGGCCGTGAGTACGGCATGCGTTACATGATCGAGCTTCCTGCCTTCACACAATTCCGGACGCTGGCGCAGGCACAGGAGATTATGGAGCGTGTCGAATCGGAGAATGTCGGTGTCGTCGTGGATTTCTGGCATTTTCATGCTTCGGGCGCGGTGCCGGACGATATTGCCCTTCTCGATCCAAGGCGTATCTTCGGTGTGCATTTCTGCGATGGCCGTGTACCGAGGCAGGGTGAGGGCTGGGATGAAACAGTTCTGCGCGATTGCATGCCGGGGAGAGGGGAGATCGACCTTCCAGCCTGGTCTGAAGCGGTGCGGCTGAGTGGTTATGATGGTCCATGGTCGATCGAACTGATCAGCCCTCGGCTCTGGGAGCGCGATCCCGCCGAGCTTCTGCCGGAACTCCGGAAGGTACTACAGGAGCATGGGACGAACGCGTTGCGTTAGAGCGGTGTCCAGTCCCGCTATCTCACATTGGTTGCGCAATGTTGTCTATCGTAACGGATGCGATCTGGTCTCCTGACCGCCATAATGCTAGGAGCGAACTGTAATGACCGTTTCGTATAGAGAGAGTAATGCAGACTGAGTTTCTCCGTCAGGATCAGGTCGCTGAAAACGTGACTTCACTCTCAGCCTATCGGATCGCAGTGCTGATTCCCTGTTATAACGAAGAGGTCACGATTGCCGGGGTCGTGCGTGATATGCGTGCTGCCCTGCCCGATTCGGCAATCTATGTTTACGACAATAATTCGACCGATCGAACGATGGCATTCGCCAGAGATGCAGGGGCAATTACCCGACGAGAGCGCTTGCAGGGCAAGGGTCATGTCATACGGCGTATGTTCGCCGATATCGAAGCCGATTTCTATGTGCTGATCGATGGCGATGGAACATATGAGGCAGCCGCTGCGCCGAAAATGGTACGCATGGCGCTCGAAAACGGCCACGATACAGTCATGGGCGTGCGTAACCATGAAGAAGCCGCGGCTTATCGACCTGGGCATGTCCTTGGCAACAAGGTTCTGACCGGTCTTGTTGTGAGCCTTTTTGGCCGTGGGCAATCGGATATGCTGTCGGGCTATCGCGTGTTCAGCCGCCGCTTCGTCAAATCCTTCCCCGCTCTTTCATCGGGTTTCGAAACGGAAACGGAGTTTACCGTCCATACGCTCGAGCTGAACATGTCGATGGGCGAGGTTCAGACGCGCTATAGCGAGCGACCGGAGGGGTCTTTCTCCAAGCTTAATACCTATAAGGACGGGTTCCGGATTCTCGGTACGATCGTCAATCTTCTCAAGCAGGAGCGGCCCTTCCTGTTTTTTGGTTCGATCGGGGTCGTGCTTGCTCTTCTTGGCGGTCTCGTCGGCCTGCGTTCGGTTCTGGACTTTATTGAAACGCATACGGTGCCGCATCTTCCGTCTGCCGTTCTGGCGACGGGGCTGGAGCTTCTGGCTGCGCTCTCACTTGTTTGCGGGCTTATCCTGAACAGCGTCGCACTTGGGAGGCAGGAAAGCAAAAGACTGGCTTATCTGGCGCTTTCGGCTCCCCCGCGCATCGACCTGTAACCGCGCTATCGGGTTTAGTTCGCTCTATGGGACGGTGTGCCCATAATTTCGGGAATATGTCTTGTTACGCAGCTTCAAGGCGGGTCTGCCCGTCTCCCCCGCACTGGTCTATGTGTTCTTCGCGGCCCTTATGGGAATGGCCTGCGTGCTTCTTACGCCGCCAGGCCAGACGCCCGATGAACGCAATCATCTCGCACGGATTACACAGATTTCCCAAGGGGGGCTGATCGGGCTCAAGCTGGGCACGAACGATGCGGGAGGCTATCTCCCGGCGGATTTCCCAGCTGAGTCTGAACTTCTGAACTCACTGCGTTTCAATGCGCAGGCCAAGGTGCAGATGAACGAGCTTCTCGCCCTGTCCGAAAGGCGCTGGGATCAGAAACGAATCTGGGTGTCGTTCCCCAATACCGTGATCTATGCTCCGATCACCTATATTCCCGGCGCGATTACCACGGCGCTCGCGCGGGCTTGGAATGCAACGATTCTCCAGACCAGCTATGCGGTCAGAACGGTCAATGTTGTCTTTACGATAGCACTCTGCGCGCTCGGTATCGGACTTGCGCGTCGTGGCACGCTGTATCTGGCGGTCCTTGCGAGCCTGCCGATGGTCATCGCTGTAGGGGCGTCGTGTTCGCAGGACGGTATATTGATCGGCCTGTCTATCGTGACGGCGGCTTTGCTGACTCGTCTCGATGCCCAGAACCCCGGGTCACGGCACTTCTGGATCGCGATATCCTGTCTGTTCGCCGTTCTGACTGTGAGCAAACCGCCCTTGCTCTTGTGCAGTCTTATTCCTCTCGGTTTTCGTTTGCCGGGCAAAATGCTTGACCGGGCTATGCCCTTCCTCGCGAGCGCGCTGGCATTTCTGGTCTGGCAGAAGATCGGCCTCAACCCCACGAAAATACAGTTTCTCGACGGATCGGGAACCTCGGATAGCGGGCAGGTACATTGGGTGCTGACACATCCCCTTTCGCTGCCGATGTTGGCCTACACAACACTCAAAGTGAATCTAGGGCATAATATCCACGAGTTCATCGGAGTACTTGGCTGGTTGGATACCCTGTTCCCGGCCTGGTTTTATCGCATTGTCTACCTTACGATCGCCGGAACACTCTGCTTTTGTTTGTATCCTGCGTTTGCAAACAGAGCGCTTGCCCAGAATGCGAAGACGGCGTTCGTGACGGTGCTCGCCATGCTGCTTGCCGTGGGGGCCGTCTATTTCTCGCTCTATGTGATCTGGACCCCTGTGGGGGCGCCGATTATCGATGGCGTGCAGGGGCGCTACTTCCTGCCAATCGCGCCTTTTCTGGCGCTGGTCTTTCCGCGTGTCTGCACGGCCGGGCAGGTGGCAGATAAAAAGCCGATGCATCAGGTGGCAATGCTGGGTTTCAGCCTCTTTCTGATCGTGGATGTTGTGACCCTCACATGCGAGCTGGCGTCGCGTTACTGGTGAGATCTGAAGGGCCCGGGCCGATAAAGAGCGCGTCCATACCAGCTCTGTAAAAAGGCCCGGTCCAAGCCGGGCTTTTTTCAAGGGTTTTTCAGAAATTCCGCCAGTGCGGCAGGGTAGAGATGGTGCTCCTGATCGAGCACCCTCGCGGCAAGACTTTGCGGCGTATCGTCGGCGTGCACCGGTACGCGGGCCTGTTTGAGAATCGGCCCTTCATCCACGCCATCCGTCACCAGATGGACGGTGCAGCCGTGAAATGCCTCACCGGCAGCGAGAGCGCGCTCGTGCGTGTCGAGACCGGGATAGGCAGGAAGCAGGCTCGGGTGAATGTTGAGCATATGACCCGCCCAGCGCTCGACAAGCCATGGGGTGAGCACACGCATGTACCCGGCCAGGCAGATCACCTCGACTCCCGCCCTGCGCAACGCATCGTCGATCGCCTTTTCATGGCCTTCCCGGTCTTTCGGGTAGAGGCGATGATCGATCGCGCAAGTGTCGAGCCCTGCTGCCCGTGCGGTTTCGAGCCCGGGCGCATCGGGGTTATTGCTGAGCACGAGCGCAATGCGTGCCGGATAGTCCGGCTGTGCACAGGCCTCGATCAGCGCTTTCATGTTGCTGCCACGCCCGCTGATAAGAATGGCGACAGGCGTCTTGGTCATAGAGCGAAATCGACCTTGCCATCGAGTACGAAGCGCGGGCCGCTCGCGGTGACGTCACCGATGCGGTATCCCTTTTCGCCACGCTCTTCGAGCATTGCCAGAACCTTGTCGGGCTCTGGGGTAATCAGCACCATGCCGATGCCGCAGTTGAAAACCTTGAGCATTTCGTCCTGCGTGACGTTGCCTGCAGTGGCGAGCCAGCGGAACACGGGCGGCACAGGCCAGGTATCGGCTTCGATCTGCACACCCAGTCCTTCGGGCAGGACGCGCGGCAGATTGCCCGGCAAACCGCCGCCCGTGATATGTGCGCAGCCATGCAGCAGGCCGGCACGATGCAGCGCCATGACTGTACGCACGTAAAGTGCGGTGGGACGAAGAAGTGCTTCGGCCAATGTGCTGCCCGGTTCGAAAGGCGCTTCGCTGTTCCATTCCAGGCCGCTCATCGTCTTGATGCTGCGCACAAGAGAATAGCCGTTGGAGTGCACGCCGGAAGAGGGCAGCGCGATCAGCGTATCGCCTTCTGCAATACCGGAAGGCAGAAGTGCCGAGCGTTCGGCGGCTCCGACACTGAAACCGGCGAGATCGTAATGGCCGGCTTCGTACATGCCGGGCATTTCCGCGGTTTCCCCCCCGACAAGGGCACAGTCCGTTTCGCGGCAGGCCTGCGCAATGCCCTGGATCACACGCGCAGCATCCTCGACGGAGAGTTTGCCTGTCGCGAGATAATCGAGGAAGAACAGAGGCTGTGCGCCCTGTACCACCAGGTCGTTCACGCACATGGCCACGAGATCGATACCGACCGTGTCATGCTGGCCGCTCTCGATGGCAACCATGAGCTTGGTGCCGACACCGTCGGTGCAGCTCACAAGAACAGGATCGGTGAAACCCGCGGCCTTGAGATCGAACAATGCGCCAAAGCCACCCAGGCCGCCCATCGTGCCGGGCCGGTCGGTCGATTTTGCGGCGGGCTTGATCGCCTCGACCAGGGCATCGCCAGCTTCGATATCGACACCGGACTGGCGATAGCTTGCTGAAGGAGAGATTGGATCGGTCATGCTGTCGCCTCGCTCGAAAAACCTGGCCAGTTGCGTTAGTATCTGTCCTTCTAAAGGAGCCGACCCGGCTCGGAAAGGACCGGAACGGCTATTGGATGGACAAAGAAGCGGGAAATGACGGATTGGCGTCGCTGAGCGCTTCTGCCCAGCTTGCGCTTGCTCTCAAGCCGCCGGCAAGCGTTGCGGCACAGCATTTTATCCCAGCATCGTCGAATGCACAGGCGCGCCACTGGCTCAATCAGACGGGCTGGCCCGATCGACGCCTGCTGCTTTGCGGGGCGGATAGCTGCGGCAAAACCCATCTCCTGCATATATGGGCCGCGCGACGTCATACACGTGTGATCGATGCTGCCCAGCTCGATGAGCCCGATATCGCGCAGCTGACCGACTCCCTGCCTGCGGCGCTCGCCCTGGATCATCTGGACAGGGTGACATCGGAGCGGGCATTGCTGCATCTGCTCAACCTTGCACGCGAGCAGCGCATCACGCTGCTTATGGCTTCGCGGACCGCACCGAGCCGCATGGGTATTATCCTGCCCGATCTGGCCAGTCGTTTGCGTGCTGTGACCGTCGTGCCGGTTCTGCCACCTGAAGACAGACTGCGGTTTGCGCTGCTTCTTCGTCTGATCGCCGAGCGCCAGATGATCGTCTCCAACCCGATTCTGGACTGGTTGCTCTGTCATCTTCCGCGCACGGGCGATGCGATCGTGGCCGCCGTGGACAGGCTCGATCAGGCAGGACTTGCCCAGAAGAAGCCACTCACGCGCGCTATGGCGCGTGCGGTTCTTTCGGGTCTTCTGCACGAAACCTCCGAGGAAGAGGGCTGAACGCGACAAGTTTGTGATGATTGGGTGAAGGGGTTTGACGTAGGGCGCTCCGGAGCGGATGCTGCGTTTACGTATTGGTCAGAAACAGGAAATGCATCGCGTGACGTCGACGTCGGACAAGGAGTCGCCAGCAAAGGCTCCAGAGGCAGCTCCTCCCAAGGCAACCCGAACCACTGCCCCCAGGAAAGCGAGATCACCTCGTTCCACGCGTGCTGTGGCGCGTATTCCCGACCCGGGGATTGTGACTTCGCCCTCACGCTTCATCAATCGGGAGCTGTCATGGCTCGATTTCAACCAGCGCGTTATTGAAGAGGCTGAAAACAGCCGTCATCCGCTGCTTGAGCGCCTGCGCTTCCTTTCCATCAGCGCCAGCAATCTCGATGAATTCTATTCTGTGCGTGTGGCCGGGCTGGTTGGACAGGTGCGCGAGGGACTTGTCGTTCCGTCGGCTGACGGACTGACCCCGGCGCGTCAGCTAACAAGTGTGAGACGCAGCGCCGCCAAGCTTTTTGCAGCACAGCAGCGCATCTGGCGCATGCTCCGCAGCGAACTTGCGTCTGCTGGACTACGCCTGTGCACGCGGGAAGAACTGACCGAGGCCGAACGCGAGAGCATCGCTGCGAAATTCGAGAGCGAGATCTATCCGGTTCTCACGCCGCTCGCGATCGATCCGTCGCATCCCATGCCCTTCATTCCCAATCTGGGCATGGCGCTTGCATTGCGGCTGCACGATCCGTCCGTTCCCGGTTTTTCGATGGACGCACTGATATTGCTGCCCCAGCAGATCGACCGCTTCATCCGTTTGCCTGCACCTCATAAGGAAGAACCCGATATCCGGCCGGATGTCCGCTTCGTGGCGCTGGAAGACGTGATCCGTCTGCATATCGATCGCCTGTTTCCCGGTATGGAAATTGCCGAAGGCGGCGTTCTGCGCATCATCCGTGACTCGGATGTCGAATTCGAGGATGAGGCGGAAGATCTGGTTCTGTCTTACGAAACGGCACTCAAGCAGCGTCGTCGTGGCGTCGGGATCCATCTCGCGCTCGATGCCTCCATTCCGGAAAGCATGGGGCGTGAGTTTGCCGAGGAGCTCGATGTTGCCAAGGATGATGTCGTGGTTCAGCCCGATATCATCGGTGTTGTCGACCTCAAGCAGATGATCGTCTCGGACCGTCCCGATCTTCTGTTCAAGCCCTACACGCCGCGCTTCCCTGAGCGCATCCGCGATTATGACGGCGATTGCTTTGCTGCCATACGCGCCAAGGACATCGTGGTTCACCACCCGTTCGAGAGCTTCGATGTGGTGGTGCAGTTCCTCAAACAGGCTGCGCTCGATCCGAATGTCGTAGCGATCAAGCAGACGCTTTATCGTACCTCACGCGATAGTCCGATCGTGCGGGCGCTGATCGAGGCGGCGGAGCTCGGTAAATCCGTCACGGCCATGGTGGAGTTGCGCGCGCGTTTCGATGAAGAGGCCAATATACGTCTGGCCCGGTCGCTCGAATCGGCAGGGGTACAGGTCGTATTCGGCTTCACCCATCTCAAGACCCATGCGAAGCTAAGCCTGATCGTACGCCGCGAAGCGGGCGGACTGCGGTCCTATGCGCATTTCGGGACGGGTAATTACCATCCGATCACCGCGCGTATTTATACCGACCTGTCGTTTTTCACCTGCGACCCGCAGCTCGCCAGCGATTCCGCCAAGCTTTTCAACTATATGACGGGCTATGCGACGCCGGTGGATATGGAGGCGCTCGCTTTCGCCCCCATCACCCTGCGTGATACGCTCATGGATCTGATCGACGGCGAGATAGCCCACGCCAAGGCAGGGCGACCGGCAAAGATCTGGCTCAAGATGAATTCCTTGGTCGATCCGTCACTGATCGATGCGCTTTATCGCGCGTCGCGCGCCGGGGTGAAGGTGGTCGGGATCATACGCGGAATATGCTGCCTGCGCCCCGGTGTGCCGGGCCTGTCGGAAAATATCGAGATACGCTCGATTGTCGGGCGCTTTCTCGAACATGCGCGTATCTTCGCTTTTGGCAACGGTCATCGCATGCCGTCGCACAAGGCCAAGGTGTTCATTTCGTCGGCAGACTGGATGGGGCGAAACATGGATCGCCGTGTCGAAGCCATGGTGCCCATCTTCAATCCGACCGTTCATGCCCAGATACTGGGCCAGATCATGACCATGGATCTGCGCGACACGCTGCAAAGCTGGGTGCTTTCTGCCCGGGGGGATTGGCATCGTGTATCTCCGGGGGCTAATCCCTTCTCGGCGCATGAGTATTTCATGCATAATCCCTCGCTTTCCGGGCGTGGCTCGGCGGCCAGGGAGAAACCGCAGGACAAGGATGCGGGTCGCCGCGAACGACCGGAGCGTATCCGGGAAGATTGAGAAAGAGGGTAGAGTGACGGGTTCTGACGTTCCGCAAGGCCATCACCGCGCAGCGATTGTCGATCTGGGGTCGAACTCCGTTCGACTGGTCGTGTTCGAGGGCGTCACACGCAACCCTATTCCGATCTTCAACGAAAAGGCGACGCTTCGTCTGGGGCGCGGTCTGGAGCAGACCGGTCGCCTCAATGAGGATGGCCTCGTTCTTGCGCGCGATGTGATGACGCGGTTCAACGCCATTGCGCGCGCCATGGATGCACACCCTTTCGAGGTGCTCGCCACTGCCGCCGTGCGCGATGCCAGCAACGGTCATGAGTTTGTCGAGACCCTGCACGAATGCATGCCCGATGTGCCGATCCGCATCCTTTCCGGTGAGGAAGAAGCCGATTACGCAGCGACCGGCGTGCTCTGCGGTCTGCCGGATGCCGATGGCGTCGTGGCCGATATCGGGGGCGGTTCGCTCGAACTGATCCGTGTGGCTGGCGGCCGTCATCATGAGGCCTGCACCAAGCCGCTGGGCGTTATTCGCCTGTCCGACCGTTCGGGCGGGGACCTCAAACGGGCACGTGAAATCGTTGAAGCCGATCTGGACGATGTAGACTGGCTGCCTGCATTGAAAGGCAAGCCGCTCTATCTCGTGGGCGGGGCGTTCCGTGCGCTGGCGCGTCTACAGATTGCACGCACGCATTATCCGCTCAACATCGTTCATCTTTACACCATGGGTGCCGATGAAGCGCGCGAGATGGTCACCTGGCTGATCGACACGCCGCGCAAGATGCTTGAGAAGGTGCCA
This sequence comes from Asaia lannensis NBRC 102526, assembly GCF_024054035.1. Lineage (GTDB taxonomy): Bacteria > Pseudomonadota > Alphaproteobacteria > Acetobacterales > Acetobacteraceae > Asaia > Asaia lannensis. The sequence goes on along the minus strand of NZ_JAMXQU010000002.1, from coordinate 121,784 downwards.
GGTTTTCCGCGCAAGCGTCTGGATGACGTGCCGTTCTCGGCCACCGTTCTGCGCCGTCTGATGCGTATCGTGCAGCCCTCGCAGATCGTGTTCAGCGTCGATGGCCTGCGTGAAGGCTGGTATATGCGCAAGGTCGGTCAGGCTGTGGCCTCGCTCGACCCCTGCCGTGCGCTGGCCGATGAAACGGCCCAGCGTCTGAGCCGCAGCATCGAGCTGCCGGGCGATCTTGTGCGCTGGACTGCACCGATTTTCCAGCACGAGACGCCCTCAGAAACTGCGTTGCGCGATATGGCCTGTCGCATGTCCGATATCGGCTCATTCGATCATCCCGAATACCGCGCCGCACAGACCTATCTTCGCGTTATGCGCATGCATGGCGTGGGGTTCGATCATCAGGCCCGCGCTTTCGTGGCGTTGACTCTCGCCGTACGTTATGAAGCCGATCCCGCCGATCCTCTGATGGAGGTGTCGCGCCGGTTGTTGCCGCCTGAGGATTGCGATCGTGCGGTCCAGCTCGGTTTCGCGCTGCGTCTTGCCTATACGATCTGTGGCGGAACGGCAGCCCTGCTGAAAAACACGTCGCTCGAGATCGATGATGGCGTTCTGTGCCTGAACCATAATGAGCAGAGCAGCTTCGCTGCGGGCGGCGGTGTCAAACGCCGTCTCGAACGTCTGGGGCAGAGCATGAATTTGCCGGCGATGACGCGTTCATGCTGAGGGCGTTGCGCGTTCTGGCTGTTCTGTTCGGGGCCGGAAGCATCGCCGTTCTGCCCGCTCATGCGGCGACTGTTATCCACAAGGATCGTGATCCTGACATTTTGTGGAAGCTGGTACATCAGAAATGCGCTGCCGGGCTTAAGCCCTGCACAGTCTATGACCAAGGCCACGGTTTTGCCCTGCTGCACTCGATCGAGGGGCGTGGGCAATATCTGCTGATCCCGACCGACAAGGTGACGGGTATGGAGAGCGTGGCGCTTTTGCGTGAGGATGCGCCGAACTATTTTGCGCAAGCCTGGACCTATCGCACGCGCGTCGCGACCGATTACGGGCAGGAGATTCCAGAGACCATGCTGTCTCTGGCGATCAACTCCTCGAAAGGGCGGTCGCAGAACCAGCTTCATATCCATCTCGACTGTATCGACCCTTCGGTCAGAGCGCTGCTCGACCGTTATGCCGATCGTATCGGGCCGTCATGGTCTTATCTGCCTGAGCCGATCAACGGTCATGCGTACCGGGCCCTGTATCTGGCCACGCTGAATGGTTCGCCATTTCGAATTCTGGCCGCCTCGCTGGCGCAACCCGAGCGCGAGATGGGCGATCACACCCTTGTTCTGGCGCCGCTGGGCAGGGGCTATGCCCTGCTTGACGACGTGGCGCATGACGACGATCGCGCTTCCGGTGAGGAAATACAGGATCATGCCTGCCATGGTCTTCTGTCTCAGGAAGCCCACACCCCGAACGCACACTGATCCGCACGTTACGGGTCGGATCGCGAAGGCACGTATCCACGCTTCCCGACGGATCTGGAATGCCTGGAAAGACCCGGCGCAAACAGGGCTGAGCCGGGTCTTTTTTCAGTCGACCGATTTGAGAATGCGGCCGATCGTCTCGAAAATACGATCGATCTCGTTCTTTTCGATGATGAGCGGCGGTGAAACAGCGATGATATCGCCTGTGTAGCGCAGCAGAACCCCTTCGTGGAAAGCCCGCTCGAACACCTCATAGGCCCGTGTGGTCTTGGCGACGCGCGGGGCAAGCTCGATTCCGGCTACCAGGCCCTCATTGCGGATATCGACCACATGCGGGGCGCCGCGCAGGGAATGGGCCGCTTCTTCGAAATAGGGCGATAGAGCGGCGGCGCGTTCGAAAAGATGGTCGTGCGCATAGGTGTCGAGCGTTGCAATGGCAGCGGCACAGGCAACGGGATGCGCCGTATAGGTGTAGCCATGAGGCAGATCGATGGCTTCGCGCGGCCCCTGCATGAAGGCCTCGAAAATCTCGTCCGAGACGATATTGGCACCCATGGGAATGGTACCGTTGGTGATGCCTTTCGCCACGGTCATGATGTCGGGCACGACACCGTATTTTTCGGCAGCGAAAGACGCGCCGAGACGGCCGAATCCGGTAATGACCTCGTCGAAGATCAGCACGATTCCATGTTTCGTGCAGATTTCGCGCAGGCGTTTGAGATAGCCTTTTGGAGCAGGAAGAACGCCGGTCGATCCCGCCATGGGCTCGACAATGACGGCGGCGATATTCGACGCATCGTGGAGCGCCACGATGCGCTCCAGATCGTCTGCAAGCTCCGCGCCGTGTTCCGGCAGACCACGCGAGAAGGCGTTACGACGCAGATCGAGTGTGTGAGGCAGATGATCCACACCGGTCAGCAGCGATCCGTAAAGCTTGCGGTTGCCTGAGATGCCGCCAACGGAAATGCCGCCGAATCCAACCCCGTGATAGGCGCGTTCGCGACCGATCAGGCGTGTGCGTGTGCCCTCGCCACGCAGGCGATGATAGGCGATGGCGATTTTCAGAGCGGTGTCACCCGCTTCCGAGCCGGAATTGCAGAAAAAGACGTGATTGAGCGGGTTGGGGGCCAGACGCGCTACGCGATCGGCAGCCTCGAATGCCAGCGGATGGGCCATCTGAAAGGCCGGGGCGAAATCGAGTGTCGCGACCGTTTTCTGGACGGCTTCGACGATACGCGGCTGACCGTGACCTGCATTGACGCACCACAGGCCGGCGCAGCCATCGAGGATCTCGCGCCCTTTATCGTCGCGGTAATACATGCCCTTGGCCGAAACCAGCATGCGCGGTGCGTCGCGGAACTGGCGATTGGCGGTGAACGGAAGCCAGAGGGCATCGTGATTGCTATCGGCAAAGGGCGTCGTCATGGTCTCGCTCGGGCTCCTTGTGGAAATACAAGGATAAACTCGTGCCATGGCGGGCGGGATCTGCAAAGTAAGAAGAACTTGCGCAAGCTTTAATTCAACAGGGGGTATAATGGGATCCGCACGTAATGCGCTTCTCGCACTGGCCGTGGGCGCTTTCGCCATCGGCACGACAGAATTTACCCCGATGGGGCTTTTGCCTGTCATCGCCCAGGATCTGCATATCAGTGTGCCCAAGGCGGGTAGCCTGGTCAGTGCCTATGCGTTCGGTGTCATGATCGGCGCACCCATCATGACATTGCTGCTCGGTGCGGTATCGCGCAAGGCCGCGCTGATCGGGCTGATGGGGCTTTATATCGTCGGTAATCTCGGGTCCGGTCTCAGTCATAGCTACACGATGCTCATGATATGGCGCGTCGTCACGTCGCTGTCTCATGGAGCATTTTTCGGTCTGGGCGCGGTTGAGGCCTCGAGCGTGGTCGCGCCGGAGCGCCGTGCCTCTGCGGTGGCGTCAATGTTCATGGGGCTGACGATTGCCAATATTTTCGGTGTCCCGGCGGCGACCTGGCTTGGCGATACGATGGGCTGGCGTAGCGCCTTTCTCGTTACGGCGCTTCTGGGTGCCGTGGCAGTGCTGGCACTCAGCCTGGCCCTGCCACCAAGAGGGCGTTCCGTGCGACCCGATATCATGGGCGAGCTGCGTGTTCTCATGGGCACAGAGGTGTTGCTTGCGCTCGCCGTCACCACGCTCGGGGCTGGCATCATGTTCATGCTCTACACCTATATTGCCCCGTTCCTGCACAGCATTACCCATGCGGGCGACGGCCTCGTTACGCTGGCTCTCATGACGATCGGTGTTGGCTTCAGCATCGGTGCGGCGCTCGGTGGGCGACTGGCCGACCGTTCGACGCGTTTCGCTCTTCTGCTCATGCTGCCTGTGCTTGGCGGCATCATGCTTGTCTATCCTTTCATCGCTGTCTCATCCTTTGGCGCGATTATCGGGATACTGGTGTGGAGTGCGGCGTCGTTTGCGATCATGCCTGCCCTGCAAATGCGCACGATGCAGGCAGCGCGTGGTGCGCCAGCTCTGGCTTCTTCGGTCAATATCGGCGCGTTCAATCTCGGCAACGCACTCGGAGCGTGGCTTGGCGGTGTCGTGCTGTCCCAGGGGCTGGGCTATGGCGCGGTTTCGATGAGTGGTGCGTTCCTTGCGCTGATCGCCGGGCTGATTGTCTATTTCTACCGCGCGCCGGTACGGGATCAGGACGCGCAGTAGTTTCCTCGTTTCCCGCTTGCGGGGCGGAGAGTCAGTCCCGCGATGCCGGGGCGAGCTGACGATCTGCCTGAAGCAGGGTGTGAAGCAGAACGGTCGCTCCGGCAGCGATATCGTCACGCGTTGCCGATTCGCTTTCGTTATGACTGATCCCGCCCGCACAGGGGACGAAAATCATGGTGGTGGGGACAATACGCGCCAGATAAGCGGCATCATGACCTGCACCTGAGGTGATTTCGCGTGCAGGCAGATGTGCGCTGCGTGCCGCGTGTGACACTGCATCGATCAGACGCTGGTCGAAATGGACGGCCGGAGAATCCCAGATTTCGCGTATGCCGATATTGACGTCATGGGCGCGCGCTAATGCGCCGGCACGATCGCGGAAGCTGTTTTCCATGGCAGAGACGACCTCGTCATTCGGGTCGCGAAAATCGACGCTGAAACATACCTCCCCGGGAATGGTGTTGCGGCTGTTAGGTCTGACCGACACCATACCCACCGTGCCGACAGCGTGCGGCGGTCGGTTGAGAGCGATATCCTGCACCGAAGCCATGAGACGTGCAGCGGCCTGCAACGCATCGGCGCGCATGGACATGGGTGTGGTCCCGGCATGGGAGTCGCGCCCCGTCACGGTCACCTCGTACCAGCGCATACCCTGGACACCCGTGACGATACCGATCGTGCAGTGCTCGGCTTCAAGAACCGGCCCCTGCTCGATATGGAGCTCGAGATAGGCTGCCAGGGGATGTGCACCGCAACGCTCTTCTCCCGCGGCGCCTATGGCCTCGAGCGCCTTGTCGAAACGCATGCCATCGGGATCGGTCCGACCCATGGTAAATTCCGGGGTGAAGATTCTGGCGAAAACGCCTGAGCTCAGCATCGCCGGGGCGAAACGCGCCCCTTCCTCATTGGTCCAGTTCACGATTTCGATCGGATGACGTGTGCGCCGCCCTGTCTCGTGAAGTGTGCGCAAAATGGCGATACCGGAAAGCACACCGACAATCCCGTCGAATTTGCCGCCTGTGGGCTGCGTATCGAGATGGCTGCCGATTGCGATAGGGGGAAGAGAAGGATCTTCGCCCTCCACGCGCGCAAACTGGTTTCCCATCGAATCATGGGTGACCGTGGCCCCCAGAGCCGAGCATGTGCGGGTGAACCAGTCGCGCACCTGCCTGTCCTCTTCAGACAGGGCGAGGCGGCAGATACCGCCTTTGGGTGTTGCGCCGATCTGCGCCGTTTCCATGATGTCGTGCCAAAGGGCATCGGCATCGATCGTGCCATTTCCCATAACAGAACCCGGCTGATCGATCATTCCCGTACTCCTCTTTTACCAGGACAGGAGCGGTATCACGCAGCGTTCAAAGTCGGCCGTACCGCTCCCCCGCGCCGGACGATGGGCGCGTGGGCTTGTCTTGGCAATGGGGACAGGCGAGGGAAAAGACGCGACGTGTTACGCCCCGTTCAGGAACGGGGGCAGGCGGGCATCAGTCGTGGGTCGCACGCAATAACGATGTCTGGCGGGCGACCATCAGGATTTGCGGGAGAGAACCAGCGCCAGGATCGTTTGTGCCGCCGTCTCGAAATCGCTCTCATCGAGCGGATTTCTGCCCAGAAGAGCGGTCACCTGAGGCTGCATATCCGCGTACCATTGCGTCATCGCCCACAGGCAGAACAGGAAGTGGGTCGGGTCGACCTCGGGTATCTCGCCACGCTCCATCCAGATCACGAATGTCCGGGTAAAGGGCATGACAGCGTCACGCAGGGTTGTGGCGAGGTAGTTCTGCAGATGTTTGGCGCCGCCGATGATCTCGTGTGCAAAAAGACGCGAGGCATGGGAGTGCGTGCGCGAGAAGGCGAGTTTTGCCCGGATGTAGCCACGAAGCGCATCGCTCGCCCTCAGATCGGGACGAAGCCAGGTTTCGCAGTCCTTGAGCCATTCCTGCACCGTGCGATGCAGCACTTCCTGATACAGGACCTCCTTGGTCGAGAAGTAATAATGGATATTGGCCTTGGGTATTCCCGCTTCACGCGCGACGGCAGCAATGCTCGCACCACTGAAACCGTGCTCGGAAAAGATTTTCTGTGCCGCCTCCAGAATGGCTACGACGGCTATATCGCGTGGGGCACCCAAATTCCGCTCCTGACAGGGTCTTTGTATACGACCAGAACTAATGGTGCGGGCGGGTATATGCAAGTAGTTGCAATGCTATTCGTGGGTCTAATGGACTGATTTCAACGGCGCTGTTCGCAAAATCTGTCACGGAAAGGGATGGACGCGCGATGAACTATCTGTTTCATTTAGGGAACGAGATATCAATACAGGACGAGGCAGGTATGACTTGTGAGCACCCACGATCAGGACATAGGTCACGTCCGACACCTGGCCGGGCCGCCCGTCTTGTCGTGGGTATCGTGTTTCTTGCTTGTGGCGGGATGCCGGTGCTTGCGCAGGCCGCCCCCGCCAATGTGGGCGATGCGATGATTGCGGCGACCGCTTATCACGATAACGGTTCCTATGATCGCGATTTCGACGCGGTGATACAGGAGGCCTCGGAATGGGTCCGCCTGCGGTCCAGCCATGTGAAAAAGCCCGCCCTGATACTCGATATCGACGAGACCGCACTGTCGAACTGGCCTGAAATCGAGGCCAATCATTTTGCGTATTTTCATGATGGACGCTGCGACGCCCTGCCCAAGGGGCCTTGCGGTGTGATGGCGTGGGAACTGAGCGCGAAGGCTGAGGCTTTTCCCTCGACGCTTGCGCTTTATCGTATGGCACAGCAGCATGGCGTTGCTGTTTTTTTCGTCACGGGCCGCTCTGAAGACGAGCGGGCGGATACGGTTCGAAATCTCGAAACTGCGGGATATCGCAACTGGGCGGGGCTGGTCCTGCGCCCTGAGGGAAGCCATACGCCCTCGGCATCCGATTACAAATCTCTGGCACGCCAGAAAATCGAGGGGGACGGCTATCGGATCATCGCAACGATAGGCGATCAGCCCTCGGACCTTGCAGGAGGTCATGCCGAGCGTGGCTTCCTCCTTCCCAACCCTTTCTATCGGGTACCCTGACATGAAGAACAAAGCGCTCGAAGCCCTCACCAGACAGGTTCACGAAGATCTTGAAAAGATCGCCTATGCCTCAGGTCCGTGGGTTTCCTCGGTTACGACCCACCACGGTGCACCGGTGCTCGATGTTGCGGTGATCGGCGGCGGTCAGGGCGGCCTGGCGACATCCTTCGCGCTGCGTCGTATCGGTGTGCACAACGTGCGTGTGTTCGAACGTGCGAAGAAAGGTCAGGCCGGCCCCTGGGTTACCTTTGCGCGCATGATCACCCTGCGCACACCCAAACATGTGACAGGCCCCGATCTCGGCATTCCCTCGCTTACGCCGCGGTCCTGGTTCGAGGCGCGCTACGGTCACGATGCATGGCGCGACCTCGACAAGATCGACCGTCGTGACTGGCAGGACTATCTGGACTGGTATGAAGAGACACTGGCTCTGCCCGTGGAGCATGACCGCGAGCTGGTCGATATCGTCTGGCAGGATGGACTCCTGCATCTTCAGTTCAAGGCGCAGGACGGGGCCCTGTCGAGTGTATGGGCGCGCCGCATCGTGCTTGCGACAGGGATCGAGGGAAGCGGTGCGTGGCATGTGCCCGAATTCATCCGTGAATCGGTGCCCGCACATCTTTATGCCCACACGCATCAGGAAATCGATTTTGAAGCCCTGCGCGGCAAGCGCGTGGGCGTGCTCGGTGGGGGAGCCTCGGCTTTCGATAATGCCGCCACGGCACTCGAGGCGGGCGCGGCCTCGGTGGCTGTCTGTATACGGCGCAAGACCCTGCCCAGAATCAATCCGTACCGCTGGATGGAAAATGCCGGATTCCTCGCGCATTTTCCGTCGTTGCCGGATCTGACGCGCTGGCGTTTCATGCGTCGTATTTTCGACCTCAACCAGCCGCCGCCGCAGGATACGTTCTGGCGTTGCAGCCGTCATGACGGGTTCAGTTTCCATGGCGATACGCCCTGGCTCGATGCGCGTAGCGACGGCGAGCAGGTGAAGGTAGCCACGCCACATGGCGATATGGTGTTCGATTACCTGATTATCGGAACCGGGTTTGTCATCGACTTTACCAAGCGTCCGGAAACAGCAGCCTTCGCCGAGAATATCGCCCTGTGGCGCGATCGGTTCGACGCCCCCGAAGGAGAGGAAAGCGCCGTACTGGATTCCTATCCCTATCTGGGACCGCAGAGCCAGTTCCTGCCGCGCGATGCGGATCATCCGGATGCGGCCATGCTGGGTGCGATTTACAATTTCACCTTCGCTGCGACGCCGAGCATGGGGCTTTCAGGTGCGTCCATCAGTGGCATGCGCTACGGTGTGGATCGTCTGGCACGCTCGATCGCCTGCGATCTGTTCGTGCAGGATGGTGAGAAACATCTCGAAAGCCTTCTCTCCTATGATGCTGAGGAGCTTGTCAGCCTGGGACGTGAAGGTGAGGAGCAGGCATGACGAAAGAGGACAGTCTGGCAGCCCGCGCGGCTGCTCTCGATCTTGTCATTCCGGAGGAATATCGTTCCGCGGTGCTCTCCAATCTCGACCTGATCGGAGGGTACGAAAAGCTCGTTCTGTCGTTCGCTCTGCCTGAGCGAATGGAACCGGCCTACGAGTATCGTCCATGAATGCGAACGGGATCGCCAGCGCGGTCAGATCCGGAGAGCGCTCTGCTGTCCGGATTGTCGAGACCTGTCTCGATCGCGTGACGCAGCGTGATGGCGCAACCAATGCCATCACGCGACTCCTGGCCGAACGCGCGCTCGATCAGGCGCGGCGTGTGGATGCGCTGGTCGCCGAGGGGATCGATCCGGGTCCGCTTGCCGGTGTCCCTTTCGGTATCAAGGATCTCTTCGATGTCGAAGGGCTTGTCACGACAGCAGGTTCGCGTGTTCTGGCCGGTAATGCGCCAGCCGATTGCGATGCCGTTCTCGTCAGTCGTCTGGTGAGCGCAGGGGCGATCCCGCTTGCGACCACCAATATGGATGAGTTCGCCTACGGGTTTGCAACCGACAACGTCCATTACGGCCAGACACGTAACCCCCATGACACCGCACGCCTTGCGGGAGGGTCGTCGGGCGGATCGGCGGCAGGTGTCGCGGCAGGGTATTTTCCTCTCTCTCTGGGCTCGGATACGAACGGGTCGATCCGTGTGCCGGCATCGCTCTGCGGTATCTGGGGTTTGAGGACGACACAGGGCCTTCTTCCGGTCGAGGGGTCGTACCCATTCGTCGCGAGTCTCGACACGGTCGGTCCTTTTACCGCCAGCGCCGCCGATATGCGTACCGTTATCGAGGTTCTGGGCGGCGCACCGCTCGACGCCGTCGATCCGGATACGTTGCGCCTGAGTCTGTTGGGCGGCTGGTTTGCAAAAGACCTCTCTGCCGAAATGGCTGCGGCCCTCAGCGGTTTTTGCAAGACGCTTTCCATATACGATGAGATTGTCGTGCCCGGTGTTGAAGAGGCGCGAGCGGCGGCTTTTGTGATCAGTGCCTCTGAAGGGGGCGCGCTGCATCTCGACCGTTTGCGCAGCCAGCCGGAACTTTACGACCCCGCCGTGCGTGACCGGTTGCTTGCCGGGGCGCTTGTTCCCGCACCGAACGTGTTTCGCGCGCACAAGCTCCGCCGCTGGTTCCGCGACCGTCTGCACGAGGCCTTCACGCAGACAGATATCCTCGTAGCACCCGCCGTGATCGGCGAGGCACCGCGCATCGATAGCCCCATGCTCGAAATTGGCGGGCGAAGCGTTCCGGCCAGGGCAAATCTCGGGCTTTACACCCAGCCTCTTACGCTTGCAGGTTTCCCTGTGCTCACCGTTCCTCTGGCGGTGGAGGGATTGCCGCTCGGCCTGCAGCTCGTGGCACCTCCCGGGCGGGAAGATCGCCTGATCGCCTATGGTGAAATGCTCGAACGCACCGGTCTGGCCCGTGCGCGTCTACTGGAGGACTGATGCTTTTCAGCGCTCGCTCCCGCAAGGGAATGGTCACGGCCCCGCATCATCTTGCCGCGCAGGCGGGGAGGGACATTCTCAAGGCCGGGGGCAACGCTGTAGAGGCGGCCGTCGCTGTCGCGGCGACGCTGTCGGCTGTCTACCCTCACATGACGGGCCTTGGGGGCGATGGTTTCTGGCTTATCCGCCGCCCCGACGGCGAGACGATTGCCATCGATGCCTGCGGCAGACTGGCCCATAACGCCACACCTGCGCTTTATGCGGGTCTCGATGCCGTGCCGTGGCGCGGTGGACTTGCCGCCAATACCGTAGCCGGAACGGTGGCTGGCTGGGCGCGTGCTCTGGCCTATGCCGGAGGGACGATGCCGCTCGCCGCCCTCCTTGCCGATGCGATCGATCACGCGGAACAGGGCATGGTGGTAACCGAGAGCATGGCGGGTCTCATGGCCGCCCATCTCAACGTTCTGAGCTATATCCCGAATTTCAGTGCGCTCTTTCTGCCGCATGGCGATATGCCGATTGCTGGCGATATCCATCGCAATCCGGCGCTGGGGCGGACGCTCAGGCGGCTGGCTTCGGCAGGGCTGGGCGATTTCTATCATGGCAAACTTGCCGATCTGATTGCATCGGAGCTGGCCGCATCCGGCTCGCCCGTCAGTCTGGACGATCTCAACCATCACAGGGCAAAAGTTGCTGCCCCGCTCTGGACCGACCTCCATCACGGTCGGTTCTACAACATGGTCCCGCCCACACAGGGAGCTGCGTCGCTTCTCATCCTTGCTCTGGCCGAGCGTCTTGGTGTGACCGGTGCCGATACGGTGGATGACATTCATCGCTGGGTTGAAGCCACGAAAATTGCCTTCCGCTGGCGCGACCATGTCATAGCCGATCCGTCCATCATGGTGGAATCGCCGCAGATACTCCTGTCTGACAGCGCGGCACTCGATGTGATTGCAGAGGGGATCGACCCAGGCAGCGCAGCACCCTGGCCGCATCCGGCTCAGCAGGGCGATACGACCTGGTTCGGCGTCATGGACTCCCAAGGCTGGGCGGTCAGTATGATCCAGAGCCTGTATTTCGAGTTCGGATCGGGGGTCGTTCTACCCGAGACAGGAATCGTCTGGCAGAACCGCGGTGCGAGTTTCGATCTGGTGCCCGGGCGATTGAGAAGCCTCGTGCCGGGACGCAAGCCCTTCCATACGCTCAACCCGGCCATGGCGGCCCTGAACGATGGCAGTCTCCTGGCTTATGGCACGATGGGCGGTGAGGGGCAGCCGCAGACGCAGGCGGCGATCGTGGCTCGACACGTTTTTGCCGGGCTCGGCCTTCAGGAGGCGATCACTGCGCCGCGCTGGCTGCTCGGGCGTACATGGGGCGAGACGACGACCACGCTCAAGATGGAGACACGCTTCGACCCGGCGATTGTCGAAGGTCTGCGCGCGCTCGGTCACGACGTCGAGAGCCTGACGCCTTTTGCGACGGCGATGGGTCATGCAGGTGCCATTCGGCGCTATGACGATGGCACGATGGAGGGGGCGACCGACCCGAGAAGCGATGGCGGTGTCGCGGCGCTCTGACAGGTGAGAGGCAAGACAGTCATGACACAGGATTATCCGCGCGACCTGACGGGATACGGCGCCAATCCCCCCGATCCGCAATGGCCTGAGGGCGCACGGATCGCTGTGCAGTTCGTCCTCAATTACGAAGAGGGCGCAGAAAACAGCGTGCTTCATGGCGATGCCGGTTCGGAAGCTTTCCTGTCGGAAATGGTTGGCACGCGCTCGATTGCCGGCAGCCGGTGCATACAGATGGAAAGTCTGTACGAATATGGCGCGCGCGCCGGTTTCTGGCGCCTGCACCGCATTTTCACCGAGGCAGGCCTTCCCCTGACCGTGTTCGGTGTGGCGATGGCACTGGCGCGTAATCCGGCAGTGGTTGACGCCATGAAAGACGCCGGATGGGAGATCGCTTCTCACGGGTTGCGCTGGATCGATTATCAGGACATTCCCGAAGCCGTCGAGCGGGAGCACATACGCGAGGCAATCCGGTTGCACCGCGCCGTGACGGGAGATGCCCCGCTGGGATGGTATCAGGGGCGCACAAGCCCCAACACAGCCCGTCTGGTCGCCGAGGAAGGTTGCTTCGTTTACGATGCGGATTCCTATGCGGATGATCTGCCCTATTACGATACGCGTTACGGCAGAAAGCAGCTGATCGTGCCCTACACGCTCGATGTGAACGATATGAAGCTCGTCGCATTGAACGGCTTTACCGAAGGGGAGCAGTTCTTTCGCTACCTGCGCGACACGTTCGATATGCTCTATCAGGAAGGGGGACGCATGATGTCAGTCGGGCTGCATTGCCGTCTGGCTGGCCGCCCCGCCCGTGCGCTGGCGGTAAAACGCTTTATTGCCCATGTACAGGCACACGAGAAAGCATGGGTTGCAACGCGTCTGGATATTGCACGTCACTGGCTGGAGGTTCATCCCGCATGATCGGCGCGAAAACACCCGCTGAATTTGTCGCTCTGTATGGCGATATTTACGAGCATACGCCGTGGATCGTCGAGGCCGCATGGAAAGAGGCACCTTTCGATAATCCCGAGGCCATGATCCGTGTTACTTCGCGCATCGTACGCGAGGCGGGCCGCGAGCCGCAGCTTGCGCTGGTCCAGGCGCATCCGGAGCTGGCGCGCAAATTCGGCGTCGACCCCGATCTCGGTGCGCTTTCAGCCGCCGAGCAGGAAGGGGCCGGTCTCGACCGGTTGAGTGAAGACGAATTCAAGGCGTTTCGCGCCCTCAATGATGCCTATCAGGCGCGCTTTGACATGCCCTTCGTCATTTGCGTCCGACGGGCAACAAAGGACATTATACGTCAGGAAATCGAGCGTCGCCTTAAGCAGTCTCCCCGGGATGAACTGATGGAGGCGCTCGACCAGATCGACCAGATCGCGCTTCTCAGACTGAAGGACAAGACAGGATCATGACCAGCCTCTCCACACATGTGCTTGATACCGCCGCCGGTAAGCCCGCGGTGGGCATGGGCGTTACCCTGCTTCACGACGACCGGGTTCTGTATTCAGGCGTGACCGATTCCGACGGACGCTGTGCCGGTCTGCAGGATATCGATGTCTCTGCTGGAGCCTATGTGTTGCGTTTCGATGTTGCCACCTACTTCCTCGCGCACGGCCAGAACCTGCCCGATCCGCCGTTCCTCGACGTTGTGCAGATCGATTTCGGCATGACGGATAACGGGCACTATCACGTTCCGCTTCTGGTCTCTCCGTTCGGTTATTCGACCTATCGGGGCAGCTGAGAGACGCTGCCAGTATTTGTCACGGCCCTGTTTCGGGCAGAATCAAAAAGGGAGGAGGGTTCAAAACCCTCCTCCCTTTTTTATCCGTAACGCGGGGCAGAAACAGTGCCCCGGTCAGCAGCGTCGATCAGAAATTGAGACCGGCCTGCAGGAAGATGTAACGACCCATGTAGAAGCCGCCATAGGTGCTGTCAGCCGAATTCGAGGCTGCGTTGAGCACGAAAGGTGGGTTCTTGCCGGCAATGTTCTGCACGCCGCCTTCGAAGTTCCAGCGCTTCCAGGTGTAGCCGATCGAGATATCCTGCTGGACCATCGCAGGTGTCTTGATGCGTGCATTGGCTGCAGGATTTTCTTCGCTGAGGAATGCGCCACCGTCATTCCAGCTCATGCCGCCGATATACTGGAACATGTAGGACACGCGGAAAGCATCGTGCTGCCATGTGAGCGTTGCGTAATCACGCACACGCGGGTTGCTGGAGCCGTTCTGATAGAACAGGGCACCTGTCTGGTTCAGATATGCACCGCCGGGCTGCTGCTGCTGCTTGTACTTGACCAGCTGCTGGAAGTTGTTGTCGACGATGAACGAATCATGACGGGTGACACGGAAGCGGTAGTTCAGATCGAAATCGATACCGCTGGTGATCAGGTCGCCAAGGTTCTGGTCAAGCGCTGAAACCGTGTTGATCTGGCCATTCGGCAGGCGGGTGATATCGCTGCAGTAGGACTGGACACTGTTCTCATAGCACTGGTTCAGGATGTATTGCGTGGGCAGCGAGCCGATCAGGCCGCCAATCGTGTAATGCCAGTATTCAACCGAGGCTGAAAGACCCGGTACCCATCGCGGGGTAAGGATCGTGCCGAAGGTATAGGTGCGTCCTGTCTCTGGATGAAGAGCTTTGTTGCCACCGGACAGCGTTGGAACCTGTCCTGAGTTTGCAGAGACGAAATTCTGGGGGTTCGCAACGCCACCCTTTATGCAGTTCGCAACAAGCGTAGGACTCGTGGCACCGGCACAGGGATCGGATGCGGCAGGATAGCCAAGGCCGACACCGCCATAAAGCTCATAGACGTTCGGCTGGCGGAAGGATGTACCTAGCGTACCGCGGAAGCGGATATCGCGTATTGGTGCCCAGTCGATACCGACCTTCCAGTTCTTGGCGCCACCAAACGTGTTGTAGGACGAATAACGACCCTGACCGTCGATCGACAGATCCTTGGCGAAAGCAACATCTTTCAGAAGCTGCGCATGACCCTGGATATAGCCTTCTGTCACGTTGAAGCCGCCCGAGGTCGACTGCACCGTGTTGGTCAGCGAATAACCGCTCTGTACCAGCGGATCGGGGTTGTTGGAGAGCTGCTCACCGCGATGTTCCATGCCGAGCGCTACGCCGAAATCGCCGCCGCCCTTCCAGGGCATGTGAACAATATGGTTGTTATGGATACGCAGGTTCAGGTCGCGCAGCTGGTACATGGTGTGCTGATAGGTGGTGTAGTTGGCGTATTTTGCCGCATCTGGAGAGAGGCGCGTGAAGGCGTTGGACTGCACGCAGCCCGGTGAGCCTGCACAGCTGTTCGGGTTATAGATCAGCGCGCCATTCGGGTCATTCGGATCGACCGCATTTTCAAGGCCCCATTCCTGCAACAGATTGGAGTAGCTGCCAACGCCCTGAAGCTCATCGGTATCCTGGCTCACGCCATAGGTGTAGGAAAGATCGTATTTCCAGTCATGCACGATATCGCCGCGCACGCCGAACATGCCCGTGACGGTGTCACTCGTATTGTTGCTGATACGAGGGCCGAATTCGTTCAGACGGCGATAGAGCTGGAGATCTTCGCCCGTTGGATTGCCCGGATAATCGGCGCCGAGGATGATCGAGTTCGGCAGTGGCGAGGGGGGAACGCTACCGGTTGCGGGCTCAGGCGCGAGTCCGGCTTTGGACGAGCGATGGGCATAGAGCACGTTAGAGTACAGGTCGAAATGCTTGTTGACCTCGTAATGCAGATCACCTGAGAGAGTAGAATCCTGCAGGGCATTCATCAGCCACTGGTTCTGGGCGTAATTGTATCGTTTGCTTTTGCTGTAGGGGCTTAGCGAGCCGTTATCGAGATTGCCGACATAGGCATTGCCGCTATCGAGGCCGAAATACGTACCGCCCGGCGTGATGATTGATCCGACTTGCAGGCCCGACTGGTTGGGGTAGGTGCCTGAAGCGCCAAGCGAGGTCGCGGACCAAGAGCGGTTACGCTGCTGGATGCCACCCTGGGTCATGTAGCTGCCGCCGAGCGTCAGGTTGCCCTTGCCATGATCGAAGTTCCAGCCCTTCATGGCGGAAATCATGCCAGTGCGGTTATCGCCATGACCGGTGATGCCGCCGCGGATGGTCACGCTGCCCGTATTGATGTCGTGACGCAGCTTGATATTGAGCACGCCCGAGACAGCATCGGCACCGTAGAGTTCCGAGCCACCATCCTTCAGGATTTCGACTGACTGGACCATCTGTACCGGGATGGTGTTGAGATCGATACAGTCGTTATTGCCATTTGGTGTCGTGCGCTTGCCGTCGATCAGGACGAGAACGCGGTTCTGGCCAAGGTTGCGCAAATCGACGCAGGCAGCGCCGCCGTAACCATTGGTGTTGTTGTTCGTCGTGCCGCTTGAGCCGATGGAGGGCAGACGCGACAGGAAGTCGTTAAGGTTCGTCGCGCCCGTCTGCTGGATCTGCTTGGCTGTAACGATCTGTACCGGATTGGCACTCGTGTTATGAGCCGTGCTCAGGGCCGAACCGACAACGATCAGTTCTTCAGACTTGCCACCCTGTGCGAAGGAAACGGTGTTCGCGGGGGCAACGTTACGCAGGGCGTTTTGCGAACGGGTCGGGACCATCGTCGCGGCAGGTGCGGTCTGGGCACTGAGCTGAGGGCCGTTTGCCGGGTGACCGGTTGTCTTGCTGTGCTTGACCGGCTTGCGGTGATGGGTGGTCGCAGCCGCAGTCTGTGCATGCGCAGCAAGACCGGTGACAGTAGGGGAGAGAAAGATTGCCGCGCCCAGCAGCCATCGTCCTCGCCTATGAAAAATAACGTTTTTCATGAAAGTTAACCCTCGGAATCTCTTTGTTTCACGAGGCTGCGGTTTCTGTCATTTCATTGCAAGGGCGTTATCGTTTTGTGACGCTTCATTGCAGTGGCAACGCAATTCATGTTGCATATTTGCATCGTTTCGCTTCCGGTCAGGGAATTGGTGACGATATATTAACGGCGGTTCTCGCTCACTAAGGTAATGATCGTCATCTGTCTCGTGCCTGCTTGAATGGGTTGTCACCCAGCCTGTTCAGAACCGCCTCAGACGATTCGTCACCGGATTGTTTCTGCTGCCTATCAAGGGCAGGCATGGCGTCTCGTTCGGGGCCGGGTTGCAGGACCGGCTTATCGACGTGTCGGCCTGTCGCCCGGGATATCAGTAGGATTTCAGCAGCCGGTCCAGATAGTCCAGCTCGCTCTGGGGGCGCGTGCGGTCGGCATCGCGTCGTCTTAGCTCACGCTCAATTTTGCGGGCTTTTTCGCGGCTATCTGCATCGGGCACGGTCCCGTCAGTGTCAGCGCCGCTGTGACCTTTGCCCATTTTGCGACCGAGTGGATCGCGATCGCTCTTGTCGCCTGACTGACCGTCGGACTCATCGCCCTCGGACTGGCTGGTGCCACGCTTATGCGCTCCACCCTGCTCATGGCCGCCAGTTCCCATGGTTGGCAACAGGGCGAGAGGGCCGCCCCCATGTGCCTTGCCCTTCTGCGCTTCGCTCATCTGCTGGCCCGTCTCGGCGAGGTCCTTCAGCACCTTGCGTATGGCAATCTCGGTCGGTTCGTCCTGTGCACTGGCCAGAGCCTGCCGAGCCGCTTTCATGTCCCTGTCGGCCTTGACGAGCCCGTCCATCGTCTTGCCGGTCAGGGATTTGATATCGTCGTTCAGCAGGCGCGCCACCGACTGTAGGGCACGCTGAACCGCGTGATCGTCGCGTCGCTGCTCATGCTGTGCGATCGCTTCCTCGGGCGAGAGAGCGGCCGTGCCGCTGGAGGCACTGTTGCCGGTTGCTTCGCCCGAAGGTGTTTCATCCATGTCGGGTGGCGGGTTCATGCCAAGACGCCGCAGGAGTTCTGCGGTCGACATGGTGCTGACATCCTGCCCCGGGGTATTCTGGTTGAGTTGCGCTTCTCTTTTTTTCCGCTGGCCGGGATTAAGGCGCGACTGCACATGATCGAGCAATGTCGTCTCGCGTCGCACGAGGTCGTGTAGCGTTGCTTTTTGCGCCTGTGCACGCGCACGAGCCTGCATTTGCTGGGCAATCTGCGCGAGATCCTGCGGAGTTGCGGTGCGCATGCGCTCCGTCATTTTGGACAGATCCTCAAGGCGCTTGAGCGCATCGTCGCCTTTACCGCCTGCGGCATCGGATTGAAGCCGTCTCATGAGGCGCGAAACCGGATCGTTTCCGTCTCCAGGTGCCTCACCGATATCGGGAATAACGGTGCCGAGCTGCATGCTTCGCTGCATCAGGGCCTGCATGCGACGGTCGAGAGCTTCGCGAAGTGTCTTGATACGCGTGGCAAGTTCCTGCTGTTCAGCCTCGCTCTGTCCGGCATCGCCAAGCGCGCGCATATGGGCGATCTGGTTCTGGACCGATTTCTGGGCGGCCCTGATTTCCAGATTGGCGAGGGCTGTTTCCCGGTCACTGCTGCTCAGGTCTTCAAGATAGAGTGCAACCGCCCAGCATAGTCCGAGCGCATTATCGCGTGCGCCCTCGGCATCGGGGTCGTTGAGCTGTGCCGCTGCATAGAGCAGGGCGAGCATGCTGCCTTTTTCAGTGTCGGGCAGGGTTTGCGCCAGTGCTGCAAGGTCTTCGGCGGTCTGTTCAGGGGTTTCCTGTTGCAGGCCGAAGCGATGACGCAGGCTGACCAGCGCCCGCGCCGTCGGATCGTGGAAGACGCGGCTGGGCAGTCTGACTGTTTCTGGCTTGCTGGTGGCACTGCGCCCACTGCGACTAGTGGCATGCAGGCGTATCAGAACCTCTTCGCCTGCCCAGAGTGAGTCGGTGAGATCGCTATCGTAAACACCCTCCGCCTTTTTGGGGGCGCCTTTGAGTGGAATGGTCAGGGCGAGAGGCGGAAGATCGGGACGCGCTTTGAGGGTGATCTGGGCATCCAGACTGGTCACGCCATGCGCCTGCGCGACGCGCCATGGCAAGGCGATCTCGGTACTGTCTTTCTCCACATGGGGTGGCGACGACCACGCGATTTCCGGCGCCAGATCGGGCTCGACGTCGAAAGTCCATTCACCGACTGTACGGCCGCGCGAGCGTATTGCGATCGTGCCGCTATGGGCGAGATGCGTGACAAAACTCCAGCTGCCGGGGTCAAGCTGTCTGACGGTCACTTCGCTGGTATCCACGCCCAGCAGATGAGGTGCAGAGCGCGCATTGCTGACATGAAGGGTCAGTGTGGCATCCTGCGGAATACGGGGCGGCGCAGTATGGGAATTCAGAAAAACCGGCGCACCCGGAGCGTAGGATGGCAGATCGACCCAGGCTTCTATCTGCGGCAGTGGCACGTCCGCATCGTCGACACCGGGTAAAAATGCCGCTTCGAGGCGTGACGGTGCTGCGGGGCCTGCCATGATGACAGCCGCAAGAAGGCACAGACCGAATCCCGACCAGCCGAGCTTGCGTTTTCTGCTCCATGAAAGCCTCGGCAGACCTGTGTGCAACGTGCCGATACTGTCACGCAATCGGTCCATATGGACGCGCCACAGGGCCGTTTCGTCACCATTGGCCGGAAGGTCGTCCAGCACGGCCAGAGGTTGGTGGCGCAGACCGGACCGACGCTCGATCAGGCGATCGATTGTCGACATCCTCGGGGGATGCACGCGTGAAAGATTGCGTGCGGTCAGTGCGATGGCACCCCCTGCCACTCCGGCGAGCAGAAAAGCATGAAGCGTATCGGGCAGGGATTGTGGCAGACGTGCCAGCCCTGCAAGTGCATATCCGCCAACGAGCGCCAGCGGACCTTGCACGGCGGACCATGCGGATTCCAGCCACAGCACGCGTCGGGCCCTGTGACGGGCCCGACTGACCCGCATCTCCAGAGTGGGCAGAGAGGCTTTCGCTGGGGCGGGCGGCGCGATGCTCATTCGCTATCCAGCCACTCCGGGATGCTGTCTTCGCTCCAGAGCGACTCAACGCGCTGCCTGTTACGCACAACCTGCCACTGACCGTTCTCGATCATGACCTGTGCGGCAAGGGGGCGACTGTTATAGGTCGAGCTCATGACTGCGCCATAAGCGCCCGTATCGAGTACGGCGATCTGATCGCCGGCGCGTAACGCGGGCAGAAGGCGATCCTTTGCGAGAATGTCGCTCGATTCGCATACTGGTCCGACAACGGTTTGCGGGGCTGTTTCGGCATAGGCAAGATCGGGCGCAAGCGGGATCAGCCCATGCCATGCCCCGTAAAGGCTTGGGCGTGCCAGATCGTTCATCGCCGCATCGACGATGACGAAATCGGATATGCCTTCGCGCTGGGCCTTGAGGTCGATCACCGAAGTCAGGAGAACCCCGGCCGGTGCTGCAATCCAGCGTCCGGGTTCTATGGCGAGCCTGAGGTCGAGCGCACCGAGTGTCTCGGCGATGGCGCCCGCAAGTGCTGCGGGCGGTGGAGCCAGTTCGTCACGATAGCGCACGCCGAGCCCTCCGCCGCAATCGACGACCGATACCGTCAGGCCCTCATTGCGCAGTCCGGATACAAGATCGGCGATACGCGCATAGGCAGCCTTGAACGGTGCAGGCGAGAGAATCTGGCTGCCGATATGGGTTGCCAGTCCCATGATCTCTATCCCCGGCAGCGTGCTGGCCTCGCGATAGAGTGCAGGTGCATCCGACCAGTCGATGCCGAACTTGTCGCCAAGCCGGCCTGTACTGATCTTGTCATGGGTTTCGGCGTCGATATGCGGATTGACGCGCAGCGCCACGCGTGCGGTCAGGCCGGAAGCCCGTGCCAGGCGTGACAGACGTCGCAGCTCCTCGGCGCTTTCGACATTGATCTGCCCGATCTGTTCCTGAAGCGCCAGCATCAGCTCGGCATCGGTCTTGCCGACGCCAGAGAACACGATGTGGGCGGGGTCGATGCCTGCCGCGCAGGCTTTGCGCAGTTCGCCGCCACTGACGACATCGGCCCCGCATCCTTCCTGATGCAGCACGGTCAGGGTGGAGAGGTGATCGTTCGCCTTGAGCGCATAATGCAGGGCGATATCGATACCACGCTCGGTAAAGGCCTTGCGCAGATTGCGCGTGCGGCGCCTGAGCGTGCCCGCGCCGGTAACCCAGCAGGGCGTGCCGACTGCGCTTGCAATGGTCTGCAGGGGAACGCCCTCGAAAAGCAGACCGTCCTGACCATCCATGTGAAGGGATGGGCGGGATGCAAGAAGGTTCATGATATCAGGATCGTGGCGTGTCATACGTGACAGACTACAAGGGCAATCTGTCGCTTCCAAGACAGGATTGGGCAAGGGAGAGGGATATTTATGAGCAAGACGCTGATCGACGCGGCTTTGTCGGCGCGGCTTAAGGCCTATGCACCCTATTCGCGCTTTCTGGTCGGGGCTGCGCTTCGGTGCGACGGCGTGATCTATTCCGGCTGCAATGTCGAAAACGCGGCCTATCCGCAAGGCAGTTGCGCAGAAGCGGGTGCGATTGCTGCGATGGTTCTGGGGGGCGGTCGTCATATCGACGAGATCGTGATCGTCGGTTCAGGCGATGCTCCCTGTACGCCCTGCGGCGGATGCCGGCAGAGATTGCGTGAGTTCGGTGCACCCGATCTGCCCGTCAGGATTGTGAATGGCGAGGGTGCGATCCTGCTTGAGACAACATTGGAGGCGCTGTTGCCGTGGTCATTCGGGCCCGATCATCTCACGCCGGTTACGGGAGACATGACCGGGGATAGCCCGACCGGGGAAAATGCGGAGAGCGCAGCATGAAATCTGGTTTCGTGCGCGATCGGGTGCTTGCAGGCGTGCTCGGCCTGATGGCTGTCTGTGGCACGCAGAATGCTTTTGCAGTTCCGCCGGTTCTGCCGGGGATAGGGCAGGGGACGCGCCATGTTATCGATGTGGCGCAGCAACCCTGGCGCATTCTTGGGCGGGTACAGACCGAACTGGGTGCGCGCTGCACTGGTTTTCTGGTTGCGCCATCGGTCATCATGACCGCAGCGCATTGCCTGTGGCGAGACGAGGCCGCGAATTTCGTTCAGCCCTCCTCGATCCATTTCATGCTCGGTTACGATACGGGGGCCTGGCGTGCGACTGCGCGTGCCGTGCATGTGGTGATCGCTCCGGCCTACGATCCGTTTCACCCGCTCAGGACCAGTCAGGCTGATCATGCAACGATCGTTCTGGATCATCCCGTGATCGGAAAGAATGAGCTTCTTCCGGTCATCAGGGCGATGCCCGGAATGCCCGCGATGCTCGGTGGCTATCAACAGGACCGCAAGGAGCTGGCAATGGGCGATATGGCTTGCCACGTGACCGCGGTGCGTGGGCAGCTGATCGATCATGATTGTGCAGCAACCCGGGGCGTTAGCGGTGCGCCGCTTCTCGTATGCGAGGGCGACCATTGGGGGATTGCGGGAATCGACGTCACGGCACGCGATGGGCAGGGCGGGACCGCTGTCGGTCTCGCACACGCGGATTCAGATAACGAATCTGTTAGCCCGGAGTAACATTAATATAGATGAACCCGAAACATGCCGCGTCGTTGATAGAGTTCAAGGCTCTCTCAGGAGACATCTCGGTTATGTCTGTCGATACATTTATCAATACTGGAGCGATCCGGGCAGTCCCTTCGGCACCGACCGTGCTGGTCGTTGAGGACCAGGCGGTGCTGCGCCTTTATGTTGCCGAGATGATCGAGCAGGCAGGCTATGTCGTGCTCTCTGCCGAGGATGCCGATGAGGCGCTTCAGGTCATGAAGAACAACCCGCAGATACGCGCCGTGTTTTCCGATTTCGAGATGCCAAGTGTCATGACCGGACTCGATCTGGGCTATCACCTGTCGCGCACGCGCCCCGATATTGCGTTCGTTCTGACCTCAGGCCGTCAGGTGCCGGGCAGTTTCGCGCTGCCGCCGAAAAGCCTTTTCGTCTCGAAACCGTTTCTGGAAAGCGACGTCTGCGCCGCGCTGGCTCAGCTGGTCCACTGAACCCAGGCGGACGAACTGCTTCAAGGTTGTGTTTGGGGCATTGTGCGCCGGACGTCTGGTTCGCGAGGGATGTGGGGCGTTGGGCTTCATCGGCGCGGAAAAGTGAAGGCTTGGGAATAAATCGACCGGGCAGATGACCGGGATTCTCTGCCCACCGGCGAGTGACTTCCACAGGTTGCAAAGCATGCACGAAACACTGTGCGCCAGAAGCTTGGCCGCATGACTGAACGTAGTAAATTTTGAGAAGATATGGCGCACCCGAAAGGACTCGAACCTCTAACCCCCAGATTCGTAGTCTGGTGCTCTATCCAATTGAGCTACGGGTGCGTAGTGATCGTTTGACCGATCACGATGTATACTGGCGCACCCGAAAGGACTCGAACCTCTAACCCCCAGATTCGTAGTCTGGTGCTCTATCCAATTGAGCTACGGGTGCGTCGTGGGGCGGGTTCTACTGCGAGTTTCCCAACCCCGCAAGAGGGAAAAAGAATTTTTTTCAATCAATGATTTGGCCGCGTCATAACGATATGGGCGCGGCATGTTGGCGACCCGTATATTCCGCCAATGGCATTGCCCACCGGGTAGCCGTTGAACACAAGACTATAGGGTTTGCGCTGGGCATCCTTCATATCGAGCTGCGCATGATAATGATGCGGGTCGTTGCCGCGTGCACCTTTAAGCACGAGCGCATTGTCCCCCGGCGTGAAGCTGATGGCTTTAGTGCCGATCTGCAGCGTGGAATCGTTGGTGGTCGGGCAGCTCCCCTGGTCGGTCACCAATGCGCCGGTCCAGATGCCGACCGGATCCTTGCTTGGCGGAGCGGGGGAGGAGCACGCTCCAAGGGCGAGGGTAAACCCGACCAGAGCTGCACAGGGGAGTGGTAAGGGGCGCAGATGGGGCATGGTTCTCTATCCGAGTGAAGAAATGATGACATTTTGCGTGGGGCAGATGGTGCTTTGGGATGACGCTGCCCTGCGAACATCCTATACGATGCCCACAGAACTTGCCCATGCACGACGTGATGAAAGAGCGCCATGACCGAAACCGCCCCGCAGAACGCCGATAATCTCGACCATCAGCTTCATGAGGATCGTATCCTGATCCTCGACTTCGGCAGCCAGGTCACGCAGCTCATTGCCCGACGCGTGCGTGAGAGCGGCGTCTATTGCGAAATCTGGCCCTTCACAGCAACCGAAGAGAAGATCCGTGGTTTCCATCCGCGCGGCATTATCCTCTCCGGTAGCCCGGCCAGCGTTCATGATGAGAATGCCCCGCGGATCCCTGAGGTCGTGTTCGATCTGAACGTGCCGGTCCTCGGTATCTGCTACGGTCAGCAGGCCATGTGTGCCCGTCTGGGCGGAAAGGTCGAAACGCACGAGCATCGCGAGTTCGGCCGCGCTCATATCGAAATCGCTGAAGATTGTGCCCTGTTCCGTGGCGCGTGGTCGCGCGGTCATCGTGAACAGGTCTGGATGAGCCATGGCGACCGCGTAACGGCGCTTCCCCCCGGCTTCCGCGCCGTGGCCTGGTCGGAAGGTGCACCGTTCGCCATCATCGCCGATGAAGGCCGTCGCCTTTACGGTGTGCAGTTCCATCCTGAGGTCGTCCATACCCCGCACGGTGCGGCGCTGATCAAGAACTTCACGCATGATGTTGCGGGCTGCAAGGGGACCTGGACCATGGCCGGGTTCCGCGATCTCGAAATCGCGCGCATTCGCGAGCAGGTCGGTTCAGGTCGTGTGATCTGCGGTCTTTCGGGCGGTGTGGATTCTTCCGTGGCTGCCAAGCTGATTCATGATGCCATTGGCGATCAGCTGACCTGCATTTTCGTCGATCCGGGCATTCTGCGTGCCGGTGAAGCCGATGAGGTGGTCAAGACCTTCCGTGGACGCTTCAATATCCGTCTCGTCCATCGCGATGCATCCGATCTGTTCCTGAACGCATTGGCTGGCGTCACGGACCCGGAAGTGAAGCGCAAAACCATCGGACGTCTGTTTATCGAGGTGTTCGAGGAAGAAGCGACCAAGCTCGGCGGAGCGCAGTTCCTTGCACAGGGGACGCTCTATCCTGACGTCATCGAATCGGTCAGCTTTACAGGTGGCCCGTCGGTCACGATCAAGTCGCATCATAACGTGGGCGGTCTGCCTGAGCGCATGAACATGAAGCTCGTCGAGCCGCTGCGCGAGCTGTTCAAGGACGAGGTTCGCGCTCTTGGCCGTGAGCTTGGTATTCCCGAAGCCATTGTGGGCCGTCATCCTTTCCCCGGTCCGGGGCTGGCGATCCGTATTCCGGGTGCCATCGATCGCGAAAAGCTCGACCTGCTGCGCAAGGTCGATGCGATCTATCTCGAAGAAATCCGTAATGCCGGACTTTACGATGCCATCTGGCAGGCATTTGCGGTGCTTCTGCCTGTGCGCACCGTCGGCGTTATGGGCGATGGCCGCACCTACGATCAGGCCTGCGCCCTGCGCGCCGTGACCAGCACGGACGGCATGACGGCAGAAGTCTATCCCTTCGACTTCGCCTTCCTGAACCGCGTGGCGGGACGCATCGTCAACGAAGTGCGTGGCGTCAATCGCGTCACCTACGACATCACGTCCAAGCCGCCGGGCACGATCGAGTGGGAGTAAACCTCCTTCCCTCTGGTTTCTGTAAGGGGACGTCGTTAGCTTATCAGCCGTCAAGATAACACTGACAAAACGCCTATCGGTTAGTGGCGAGACCTGTTGCAATTCCTGCCTGTGGAGTAACAGGCAGAGAGAACGGGTATGGCACGAGGCGATCTGACGGATCATGATTGGTCGGCTTCTGCCGCCTCAGCGTGGACGTTGGGTCCGCCCCTCTGGAGACAGCCGCCTAATTTCTAAAAGGCATGCTGTATGTTCTGCACATAGGCTGTTCTTGGCGCGACATGCATGAGCGCCACGGCAAATGGAACTCCGGTTTCGGCGTTGGGCCGAACAGGGTGTCTGGGATGTCCTGCTGCAAACCCTAGTAGCTCTTGGGGCTAACCGATAACTGGCAGCATATGCTCGACAGCACCGTGATTCGTGCCCATCCTTAAGTTACTGGCGGAAAAAAAGGGGGGGCTCATTCGGAGGGGTTTGGTTGATCACGCGGCGGCGTCACGAGCAAAACCCACGCTCGATGCGACAATTAAGGACGTCGTTTCGGCTTTATCCTGCCCGAGACCAGATCCTAGGTTGCAAAGCCAGAGCCTCCCTGATGATGTTGCCTATCCCAGACCCCAGGCCATGCGGGCTGATCGGGGCTATGACAGCGGCTGTTTCCGTCAGGCGCTTGTGATCCACGGGATCCTGCCGGTTACTCCATCACGTAAAGGCAGTAAGGTTCCCCAGCAAACAGACTGGCAACGCTATCAAGACCGAAATCGTGTCGAGCGGATGTTCAACAGGCTCAAGCAGATGCGTCGTATCGCAATCCGCTACGATAAGACCGCCTTGTCTTTCACGAGTTTCCTCTATCTCGCCGCCGTAAGACACTGGATCAGATCTTTTGTCAGCGTGGACTATAAGAAATCCATCTTTCTTCTGAGTTGATTTATGGTGACAAATCACTTCATAGTTGTCATTTACTAAAAAGAAAAACCAATGGCTTAATAAATAAGCGCTACCATATTCTCATTTATTTGTTCATCCAGACGGGAATCCGCGCGGTGGAATTGTGACCGGCCACAAAACCGTGGGTTAACGATATAACGCTTTGTTATGGTGATCAGACATTCTCTTTTTCGTTAGACTGTTGATAATTTGTAGGGGTGAGATTGGCGAATTATCGGAGGTTCAGTTCCTAATGGTGTTATCAAATCTATATGCGAATACGAGTGCCACGGGCTTCACGCTCAATTTCTTCTTGAACACAGGAAAAGAGCCCAAACTGGGTCTGCTGGCCGCACCGTTCTTTACCACAAATGAACCCATTCTTGCCCTTACCAGTAAAGGATGCGATGTTCGGCTGATTGTTAGGTTCTCGCCGATCACAACGCCCCAAGCTCTCCGGGATGCGTTTAAAAATCCTCTGGTTAAAATTCGTTATTTCACAGATGTAAAATTTCATACAAAGCTTTATATAATAGACAATGTTGCATTGGTCGGCTCAGCTAATCTTACCGATAGTGGATTGAAGGCAAATCGAGAGCTTTCTGTTTTATTAGAACATGGTCGAGACGAGGCCTTTTCCACACTGCCTAGCCTGTTTGATGAGCTGTGGAACGATGCGGATGTTTTAAATGAGAAAGTACTCGACGAATACGAGAAAGCATTTAATTTGCCGTCAAAGCCGACGAATGAAAATGCTTTTGAGCAATTTATTCAGCAATATATCCATCCTGCTAATCCTACGAGCATTGTCGTAGGCAGCAAAAAAAAATCTAGAGAAAGAAATTTTATCCAACAGTTTCGGAGGAAGTACGATGAGATTTTGGTGCCCGCTCATCATGAAATCCTAGAAGTGGCCCAACACTCGGGGTTCGGGCGGCCAGAGTATATAGGTCAGGATCCTCAAATCGAAATGGGGAGATTTCTTGGATGGCTACGACTAACTCAGGGAGGAGGTGATGGATGGCGCGAAATATCTTTACTTCGTCATCGCGAAGCTCGGGCGCGGCGAATCTCGGAATATGTACAGATATGGCAGTCTGCAGAGGATATTATCAAAGGTGATTCATATCATGCATCAAGGGAAATAGAAAATATATCAAATATTCGAACTTATTTGTGCGATCAAAACAAGTTGAATAACTTGAATTTTGATGAAATATTCGAATACTTAGCCGGTTGTCATGCTTTTCATGATCGTTTGCGATTTGCGCCCCGAGATATCGGTGAGGACTTAACTGGAATTGAGCGTTTGCGTCTTGACTTCCAGAGAAAAAATACACGTGAAAAGGTTGTGCGAACCATCAAATATCTCCTTTCTGGATCGGGGGATGCAATTGAACGAGCTTATGATTGCATATACGGCAGTTATAAGCTCGAAGGTTTTGGCGAAGCTTGTGTGATGGAATTACTTGGTTGGGGCGATAATAAAAGGCCACCATTCAATAACCGTTCCATTCGCGGTATCCGCTTCTTGGGATTCGATGTGGAACACTGGATCTCTGGTGAATAAGACCTTCCGAATTATTGGTAATCTGTGTGTGTATTTAAGGTGGGGCGCTGATTCTCTCATCGTCGAGGCTGAATTTTTTGGTGGCGGTTGTGGCGAGTGTATGTAGTATTCGTGTTCGGTAAAAATTTTTCTCAGAGGATGTTTGTCAATATTAACTAGCGTATATTATGTATAATTTTCATATATTTTTGTGCGAAACATGGTGCCTCGAAGCTCTGTTTGTGGAACATAATTACTCCGTAGGTCGATTTTCAATGGTAACATTCGGGGCTAAAAAGTGCTGTGGCAATATTGATTGTCGTGATAGGCTCATTTGCATTTCAAGTATCTACCCGATGCCGATCTCGATCCTTATATGCTGCTTGAAAGCAATGAGAATTTAATGGACGATGCAGGAATTGCCATTCCAAAATCCTACATGATGATGGGTAAATTTGGGGAGGTTAAGGGGTGGAGGATGACACGTGAGCAGCGTTCTAATACTTTATGGGATTACCACCTGCGACACGGTGCGTAAGGCACGACGTTGGCTGGAAGGGGTTGGGGTTGCCTATCGCTATCACGATCTTCGCAAGGATGGATTGAGCGCCTCCCATCTGGCGATTTGGGTGAAATCCGCCGGATGGGAGGCGCTGCTCAACAAATCTGGCACGACGTTTCGCAAGCTCCCGGATGCTGAAAAGCAGATCGATACAGAGGCGCAGGCAGTCGCGCTCATGCTGGGGCATCCTACCGTCATCAAGCGGCCTGTTCTTGTATGTGACGGCGTGGTCACGCTGGGCTTCAAGCCCGAGCGTTACGAGGCGCTTTTCGCCTCGAAAGCCTGATTGACCGAGCGGCGGATGGAGGAGAGGGTCAGCCCTCCAGTTCGCTGTCCCAGTACAGATAGTCGCGCCAGCTTTCATGCAGGTAGTTGGGCGGAAAGCTGCGACCGTTTTCCTGCAGGCGCCGTGTTGAGGGCTGCACGGGCCTGATGCGTGGATGCATGCCGATCTCCGCAGGAAGTTTGGAGCCCTTGATCAGGTTGCAGGGGCTGCACGCCGTCACGACGTTCTCCCACGTGGTGCGTCCGCCCTTGGCGCGTGGGATGACATGATCGAATGTCAGTTCATGCGTCGGCAACCGGTCATGGCAGTACTGGCAGGAGAAATTGTCGCGCAGAAAGACGTTGAAGCGCGTGAAGGCAGGCCGCCGTGCTGTCGGAATATATTCCTTGAGCGCAATGACGCTGGGCACGCGCATGACGCAGCTCGGTGAGTGAACCTCGATGTCATCATATTCGCTTAGAACCGACACGCGGTCGAGAAACACCGCCTTGACGCTTTCCTGCCAGGACCATAGCGAAAGCGGGAAATATGAAAGCGGACGAAAATCCGCATTCAATACAAGGGCGGGGAAATGCTGGGCGCTGGCAAGCATCGATCGCATCCTCTTTTACAGGGCGGCACGATCGGATTATCTCAAGCGCGACGGAAAACCAGCGCCTATAGATACGCGCCGTCTGTCTGATGGCTTCGACTATTTCAGCTTTGGGTGATCAGGGCAAGCTAAGGTTTGATGACAGGATTTCGTACACGTTTCGCGCCGAGCCCGACCGGCTACCTGCATCTCGGTCATGTCGCCTCGGCCTGTCATGCGCGAGACTGCGCGGGCCCAAAAGGGGCGTTCCTCATCCGTATCGAGGATATCGACCCGCAACGCTGTCTGCCGGTCTACGAGCAGGCCCTGCGTGACGATCTCCACTGGCTTGGCTTCGAGAGTGCGACGCCGGTCCTGCGCCAGTCCGATCATCTGTCTTTTTACCGTGAGCAGCGCGAGCGGCTTCATGCCATGGGGCTGCTTTACCGCTGCGCCTGCTCGCGCGCCCAGGTTCAGGCAAATGCCTTGGGGCGCGCGCCTGACGGCAGCGCTATCTATGGAGGGGCGTGCAGGGGACGTCACGTCGATGGGGCGCGCCCTTATGTCTGGCGCCTCGATATGAAAAAGGCGCTGGATCGTCTGGGCGGTGCCCCAGCCTGGACCGAGCTGGATGGTCGCGTTGTTGAAGGAGATGCCGCAGCATTTGGCGATGTGGTGATCGGCAGGCGCGATAATGGTGTTTCCTACCATCTATGCGTGACCTGCGACGATGCCCGACAGGGTGTGACGCTTGTTACCCGGGGGCAGGACCTGTTCGATGCAACAGCCGTGCATCGCGTGCTTCAGGCGCTCCTGCGCTATCCGGAGCCGCTTTATGCGCATCATGGGCTGATATGTGACGAAGCGGGGCGTAAACTCTCGAAGCGCGACGGGGCGGAGAGTTTGCGTGCGCTCAGGGAAAAAGGCATGAGCCCGCGCGAGATTATCGCGCTCGCGCGGGCCTCGATTGGCGGCTGACCGGCTATTCCGGCGGGTAACTATGCGGATAGGTGATCTTGCTGGCCGGACCGGGCGCGTGGGGGGCACCCTTTTTGCCGCAGGCGGTCAGCATGACGCTGCCGATCACAAGCAGGCAGAGCAGACGGGCAGGGGTCTTCATGCTGCGTTTTCCTCAAGGCGTGACAGCCAGGACTGAGCCGCACGTCGCACGTTATCAGGGGCCGTTCCGCCTTCGCTGGTACGTGAGGCGAGAGATGATTCAACGGTCAGTACATCGAAAATACTGGCATCGATCTTCGGTTCGACAGTCTGCATTTCCTCAAGGCTGAGATCGGCAAGATCGCAGCCCTTGGCTTCGGCCATGCCGACAAGACGCCCGGTCACATGATGCGCCGTACGGAAAGGCAGGCGGGGCACGCGCACCAGCCAGTCTGCAAGGTCGGTGGCTGTGGCAAAACCGGCACCGGCAAGGGCGCGCATCTTGTCGGTATTGGCGCTCAGGTCACGGATCATGCCGTCCATGGCTGCCAGAGACAGGGTGGCTGCCTCGGTTGCGTCGAAAACAGGCTCCTTGTCTTCCTGCGTGTCCTTGGCATAGGCGAGGGGCAGGCCTTTCATGACAATCAGCAGCCCCATGAAATCGCCTGTGATGCGGCCCACCTTGGCGCGTACCAGCTCAGCGGCGTCGGGGTTTTTCTTCTGCGGCATGATGGAGGAACCGGTGGTAAATCCATCGGACAGACGCACGAAGCTGAAGGGCGCCGAGCACCACAGAACCAGTTCCTCGGACAGGCGTGAAAGATGCATGCCGAGCAGGGAAAGCGCCGAGAGATATTCCAGCGCAAAATCGCGGTCGGAAACTGAGTCGAGCGAATTGGCTGTGGGGCGGTCGAAGCCGAGCGCCTCAGCGGTAAAGCGGCGATCGATCGGGAAGGACGTGCCTGCAAGGGCGGCTGAGCCGAGCGGACATTCGTTCAGCCTCGCTCTGGCGTCACGCAGGCGGTCGCGATCGCGCGACAGCATTTCCACATAAGCCAGAAGATGATGGCCGAAAGTGACAGGCTGGGCCACCTGCAGATGAGTAAAGCCCGGCATGGCATCGGCTGCGTGCTCCAGTGCGCGCGTAGCCAGAGAGCGCATGAGCGCCGTGATCTGTCCGCTGATCCCGTCAATGGCATCGCGTACCCACAGACGGAAATCGGTCGCGACCTGATCGTTGCGTGAGCGCGCCGTGTGCAGGCGCTTGCCGGCCTCGCCGATGCGTTCCGAAAGACGGGCCTCGATATTCATGTGAATATCTTCGAGATCCTGGGAGAAGGGAAAATTGCCGGCTTCGATATCGCGCGCAATACCGTGCAGACCGTCACGGATTTCCTGCTCTTCGGCGTTGGTCAGAAGACCGACACGAGCCAGCATGGCAGCATGGGCCAGAGAACCCCGGATGTCCTGTCGCCACAGTTTGCGGTCGAAATCGATCGAGGCATTGATGTCGGCCATGATGGCAGCAGGGCCGGCGGCGAAGCGGCCGCCCCATTGCGGATTGGCCAGACGGGTCTCGGTCTGGCTGGCTGTTTCGCTCTCGGGTGCGGTCTTGGTCTCGGTCACAGGGTTGTCCATGGCATAGGGATTGTGGTCAAGCTGCGCTAACCTAGTCAGTCAGCAAGGTGCGCGCAATTCATGAGCGAGCTTACCCCTCTTCTCGGCCCGCAGGACCCGCCACCCTATCGGGTGATGCAGGCGACGGCCGCTTCTCCCTTCGTTCTGGTGAGCGACCATGCAGGCCGTGCCGTGCCGCGTGCGCTGGGGCGCTTGGGTGTGCCGGAGGCCGATTGGGAGCGCCATATTGCCTGGGATATCGGCATTCATGGCGTCGGTGCGCAGTTGCAGGCGCTTCTGGGCGCCGATCTGATCGAGCAGATCTATTCCCGCCTCGTCATCGACAGCAATCGCGCGCCCGGCCATCCTACCTCGATCCCTTCCGTGTCAGACAAGACCACGATCGCGGCCAATGTGGCGCTCAGCGCGGCCTGCCGCGCACGTCGTGAAAACGAAATTCTCCGTCCTTATCACGACCGGATCGCGGCTCTGCTTGAGGCGCGCAGACAGCCGACTGCCTTGATAGCCCTGCACAGCTTTACCCCGCTCATGAACGGGGTTGCGCGCCCGTGGCATGTCGGCATCCTGCATCATCGCGATACGCGCTCGGCCCGTATCATGCTCGACCTGCTGCGCAGCGAGGGCGATCTGTGCGTGGGCGATAATGAACCCTATGTGCTAACGGCGACATCGGATTATACCGTGCCCTATCATGCGGAACGGGGCGGTTTGCCCTATCTGGAGATAGAGATCCGTCAGGATCTGATCGAACACGAGGCAGGACAGCGATCTTGGGCACAGAGACTGGCGCGGCTATTGCCGCTCTACTGGAACGCTATCTCGGCGGGGCACTGAGCCTCGATGAGGCAAAAGAGGCACTCCATACGCTTTACCCTCACGGTGTGCCCCGTCTGGCGGCGGTAACGGGCTGGCCGCTTGCCTATACGCGCTCGCCCATCCTGCATAATTACTGGTGCAAGGAATATGGAATAGACGGTCTCTACCTGCGTCTGCCTCTGGCACCCGATGCATTCGAGGCAGGTGTGCGTGCGCTTCAGGCTCTGGGTTTTGCCGGGCTCAATGTCACGATCCCGCACAAGGAAGCCGCCTATGCTCTGGCAGATCGTCACAGCCATGAGGCGCAGCGCGCGGGCGCAGTCAACACGCTCGTTTTTTCCCAGGACGGTTCGATCCTTGGGGATTGCACCGACGGTGTCGGCTATCTCGATTCCCTGCGTGAGGCGGGTGTCAGCCTGCCGCGTCACGCGCTCGTGCTTGGCGCGGGTGGTGCGTCCCGTGCGGTGTGCGCTGCGCTGCTCGATGCAGGCTGTGGGGTTACCCTCGCCAATCGCACCCGCAGCCGCGCCGAGGCACTTGTAAGTGCGCTCAACGGAGGCTGCGTGATCGATTGGCATGACTGGCCACAGGCGCTCTCGGAGGCCGAACTGCTGACCAACACCACCTCTCTCGGCATGGCCGGTCAGGATGGGTTCGACTGGGCAGGCTCCCTTGGAAAGGCGCAGAAATCGCTCGTCGTATCGGATATTGTCTATATGCCCCTCGAAACGCCTCTGCTCGCCGCCGCACGGGCACAGGGCCTTGCGACGATCGACGGTCTCGGCATGCTCATTTTTCAGGCACGTCCGGGGTTTCGTGCCTGGTTCGGGCGTGAACCTCAGGTGGACGAGACCTTGCGCGACAAACTGATCGAGACGATCGACTGATCATGCGCGTTCTGGGTCTCACTGGCGGAATGGGAGCAGGCAAGAGCACGGTTGCACGTTTTTTCCGCCGTGCGGGCTGGCCCGTTTTCGATGCGGATCTTGTCGTTCATTCCCTTCAGGCGAAAGGCGGGGCCGCGGTACCGGAAATTGCCCGACTCTGGCCCCAGACCGTCAGGGATGGCGCGGTCGACCGTAAGGCGCTTCGTCGTGCTGTCATCGGCTCCCCCGACCAGATTGCCGCGCTTGAGGCCATCATGCATCCGCTTGTGCGACAGGCGCGATGGCGATTTCTCAGCCGTATGCGACGGCGCGGTGTCAGGACGTGCCTGCTGGATATTCCGCTTTTGTTCGAGATCGGTGCCGATCGCGACTGCGATGCCGTGATTGTAGTTACGGCGCCGCTTGCGGTCAGACTGCGCCGCATCATGCGCAGGCGTTCGCTCAGCGAGGAGCAGGCGCGCGCGCTGCTGGCGCGACAGATGAGCGACAAGGAACGCAACAGACGTGCCGATCACCTGTTGCATAATGGTCTCTCCCGCGGCCATACCGCCCGACAGATGAAACGTCTGATCTCTCAGCTGGAGACCATGCCATGAAACGGTCGATCCTTTTCGATACGGAGACGACAGGTCTCGACCCGAAGACGGGCGATCGCGTGATCGAAATCGCCGCACTCGAACTGATCGACGATCTGCCGACCGGCGAAAGCTTTCATGTTCTGATCAATCCCGAGCGCGATGTGCCGGCTGAGGCAAGCCGGGTGCATGGGTTCACGCTGGACGATCTGCTCGACAAGCCCAGATTTGTCGAGATCGTGGACGGTTTTCTCGATTTCATCGCCGATGACGAGATGATCGCCCATAATGCGCCGTTCGATTTCGGCTTTATCAATGCCGAGCTCAAGGCCTGCGGCAAACCGCCTCTGGATCGCGGGCGCATGGTCGATACGTTGGAAATGGCCAAGAAGCGCTATCCCGGCCTGCCGAATTCGCTCGATGCGCTCTGTCGTCGACACGATATCGATCTGTCGGCACGTATGACTCATAACGCATTGCTCGACTGCAAACTTCTCTCTGAGGTTTATCTCGAACTGATGGGCGGGCGACAGCGCGGTCTCGGTCTGGCTGTCTCCGGCAGTCATGGGGGTGTTGCGACCTACCGTACCAATCCCGAGCGCAGGCCGCGCCCCATGTCGCCTCCGGATGAAGAAACGCGAGCCGCCCACGAGAAATTCGTGACCGGTCTCAAGGAGCCGATCTGGCTGCAATGAAACGTATCCTTTTCATTACGGCGAACCGATTGGGCGACGCGGTTATTTCATCTGGCGTTCTGGCAGAGCTGATGCGCCGTTACCCCAAAGCGCGTATCACGGTGGCCTGCGGACCGGTCGCTGCGGGTTTTTTCGCGCCTTGTCCCGCCGTGGATCGGGTCATTGTCCTGACGAAGAAACCCTATGATCTGCACTGGCTGGGCCTGTGGTGGACATGCGCTCGCGTGTTCTGGGATCTGGTGATCGACCTGCGTGGATCGGGGCTTTCTTTGTTCCTGCCAGCCATGCGCCGGCGCATCCTGCGGGGCGGGCGTCGTCCGGGGGCTCGTATCGGTCATCTCGCCGGGTTGTTTCAGGGCGATGTGACGCTGATGCCACGGACATGGAGCCGCCCGGAACAGACGCGACTTGCCGCCGAAATCCTTCCCCCGACGCGCCGTTACGGTGCGATTGCCCCGACCGCAAACTGGGAAGGAAAAATCTGGCCGGCTGCAAATTTCATCGAGGTTGCCCGTCGAATGCGGGCGCAGGGCCTGATGCCTGTCGTCTTTTACGGTCCTGGTGATGAGGAAAAGGCTCTGGCACGCCCCGTGCTGGAAGCTCTTGCTCAGGATATGCCGTCGGATCGGGAGATGGTTCGCGATCTGGGCGGTCAATACAGCCTCGGGATGGTGGCAGCACTTCTGGCGCGTTGTTCGCTGTTCGTCGGTAACGATTCCGGCCTCATGCATCTTGCAGCAGCAGCGGGAACGCCAACGCTGGGGCTGTTCGGGCCGAGCCGCGCTTCCGAATATGCGCCCACAGGACCGCGGGCATGCTTCGTGTCTGCGCCCGGCCCGGAGGGCGAAGCCCCTATTGCCGGTCTGACAATCGAAACGGTGTGGCAGGCTGCTGCATCACTTCTGGCGAATGAAGGATAAGCCCATCATGCCTTTGGCAGGCACCGAACGACTGACCTCAGCATCCCGTATCGATGATCTCAGGCCGCTTCGTATCGCGCATGTCATGGCGGGCGCGCCCAGCGGGGGAGCGGAACTGTTCTATGAGCGGCTTTGCATGGCGCAGCACGAGGAAGGCCATAATGTTCTGGGTGTGCTGCGCCGCGATGCAGGGCGTGAGGCCAGGCTGCAAAAAAGCGGCGTTACGACCCATGCGCTGCGTTTCGGCGGCCGGCTGGATCTGCTGACGACGCCTCGTCTGCGCCGGAAGCTGACGGAGTTCCGCCCCGATATTGCGATTGCCTGGATGAGCCGTGCTGCGCGCATGATCCCCAAGGGAGACTGGCCGATTGCCGGTCGGCTCGGGGGCTATTACGACCTCGGCAACTACAGACGATGCTCCGACCTCATCGGCAATACGATGGGTCTTGCGCGCTGGATGATCGCACAGGGCTGGCCAGCCGAGCATGTGCATTATCTGCCCAATTTCGCCACCGACCTTGCCGGGGCGGTGCCGGTTCGCCCCGATTGCGTGCCGCAGGGGCGACCGTTCATTCTCGCGCTCGGGCGCCTGCATCGCAACAAGGCGTTCGATGTTCTCATACGCGCCATGAAAGCGCTCCCCGGTGTGCATCTGGTCATCGCAGGCGAGGGGCAGGAGCGTGAAGCGCTGGAGTCCCTCTCGCGGGATGAGGGGGTCAGCGATCGGGTTCATATGCCAGGCTGGGTTCAGGATAGCGGCGCGTGGCTCAAGGCCTGCGATCTGCTGGTTTGTCCCTCACGCATCGAGCCGCTCGGCAATGTCGTGATCGAGGCGCTTTCTGCCGGGCGCCCTGTTGTGGCCAGTGCCATACAGGGGCCGCAGGAAGTGCTTTCCGGCACGCAGGACGGTCTGCTCGTTCCTGTCGAGGATCCGACAGCTCTGGCCGAGGCCATAGGCAGGGTACTTCATGACAGCGATCTTGCGGCACGTCTGGGAACGAACGGACGCGCGCGTTTCGAACGTGAGTTCGCCGCCCCGACGGTGCTGGCGCGCTGGAATGTTTTCCTGCGCGACATCGTGTCGCGCCATGGTGCGGCGTCGGGGCGGGGCATTTAGTCGATGTGCGGTATTGCAGGTATAGCCTGTCTTCCCGGTTATCGACCCGACGAGGCGCTCTTGGGTCGCATGGCCGAGGCGCTGGCGCATCGCGGCCCCGATGGCGAGGGTTTTTTAGAGGCGGGGTCGGCTGCCCTCGTGCATAGGCGACTGTCGATCGTCGATCTCGAAGGTGGGGCGCAGCCGCTTGTTCAGGGGCCGGTCGCGCTGGTGGCCAATGGAGAGATCTACAACGATCCTGCCTTGCGCAAGGCGTTGCCGGAAGCGCCTTTCAGAACGCGTAGCGATTGCGAGGCGCCGCTTTTTCTCTGGCCTGAATGCAACACGAATTATACCCTCGAATTGCGCGGCATGTATGCCATCGCCCTGCTGGACGAGACAGGTCCGGATGTCGTGCTGGCACTCAGCCGCGATCCTTTCGGTATCAAACCGCTTTACTTTTCCGAGACCGACCAGGGCGTGATTTTCGCGTCGGAGCCGCAAGCCCTGCTGGCGACGGGCCTCGTATCGCGTGCCATACGTCCGCAGGCACGTGACCAGCTTTTGCAGGTCCAGTTCGTGGCCGGGCGCGAGACGATCTATCCCGGTATCATGCGTGTTCTGCCCGGTGAGACGCTGCGTTTCGTCAATGGCGTGCTCGACGATGCAAGAAAACGGCCTGCGTGCCACGGGGCAATCGCGGAAAACCTGACAGAGGCTCTTGCACTTTCCCGGCTCGATGCCGCGCTGATGGATAGTGTCGCCGCGCATGAGAGGGCCGATGTGCCTTTCGGCATGTTCCTGTCGGGCGGTATCGACAGTACTGCCGTCCTCGCCGCCATGACCCGTCTGGGCAATGGGGCACCGCTTGCCTGGACCGCGCGGTTCGATACGGGTGCGGTGGATGAGAGCGCACAGGCAGCGCAGATCGCTGCGACACTGGGCGCGCGTCACCGTATCCTGACTGTCACGCAGGAGATGGTCTGGGCGCATCTGCCGCAGATCGTGGCCGCACTGGATGATCCGGTTGCCGACTATGCCGTGATTCCAAGCTGGTTTCTCGCACGCGAGGCGCGAAAGGATGTCACCGTCATTCTCAGCGGTGAGGGCGGAGACGAGCTGTTCGGCGGTTACGGGCGCTACAGACGCGCCATGCGCCCCTGGTGGCTGGGCGGGCGTATGCCATGGCGCCGTGGCACTCTCGACGGGCTTTGCCGCCTGCCGACCGGCAAGGCGTGGCGCCGGGATTTCGTGTCGCATGACGAAGGGTCGCGTCTGCGCTCGGTGCAGGCCATCGATATCGATCAATGGTTGCCGAACGATCTGCTGGTCAAGCTCGACCGCTGCCTCATGGCTCATGCCATAGAGGGGCGCACGCCTTTGCTCGACCCGGTCATAAGCGCTCTGGCCTGGACATTACCGGATCGTCTCAAGGTCAGGGGCAAGCACGGCAAATATCTGCTGCGTCGCTGGGTGGAGCAGAATGTCCCCGGTTCGGCGCCATTTGCACCCAAACAGGGCTTCACCGTTCCTGTCGGTCAGTGGATTGCCGGACAGGGAAGCAGGCTCGGCCCGCTCGTGGCGCGATGCGCGGCTTTTCAGGGCGTGATTGCCGAAGAGACGATCACAGGAATTTTCACCCGCGCGACAGGACGGCGGGAGCGCCATGCAGCCTGGGTTCTGCTTTTCTATGCCCTGTGGCACCGCATCCATATCGAGACTGTCCAGTCAGGGGGCGACGTGTTCGACGTTCTGTCGGCTCCCCGACCCTGATCCCCAACCCTGAGCCCCCAAGGAGATTTCCATGCATTACGATCTGATCATCAGGCGCGGTCTTTGCGTTTTTCCCTGGGGAGAAGCGCAGGCCGATCTGGGGATTGTCGACGGTCGCATCGCCAGCCTGAGCGTTGCCTCCTCCGACACGGCCGAGCGTGAGATCGATGCCGCTGGCCTGCACGTGCTGCCCGGCATGATCGATTCGCACGTCCATCTGCGCGATCCCGGGAATGCCGCAATCGAATCGATTGCGACGGGAACGCGTGCAGCGGCCCTGGGCGGCATCACCATGGTCTTCGACATGCCCAACACGTCGCCGTCCATCACGTCGTCGGAAACGATTGCGGACAAGCGTCGCACGGTTGCCGAGAACGCCCTGATCGACATGGGTCTCTATGTCGGTGCAACGCGCGCGAATACGCCCGATCTTGCCAGGCTGGAGCAGGAAGAGGGCGTGTGCGCCATCAAGGTTTTCGCAGGATCATCGACCGGGGATCTGATGATCGAGGACGATGACGGGATCGAGGCCGTTCTGCGCAGCGGGCATCGTCGCGTGGCCTTTCATTCGGAAGACGAATATCGCCTGCAGGCGCGCAAACCGATGTTCGAGGTCGGCATGCCGCATGTGAACCACATGATCTGGCGTGATGAGGAGTGCGCATTTCTCGGCACGCGACGTATCACCGCTCTGGCCCGGAAAACCAATCGACCTGTCCATATTCTGCATACGTCAACCGCAGAAGAACTCGACTGGCTTGCCGCTCATCGCGCTCATGTCAGTGTCGAGGTGCTCGTCAATCATCTCACCCAGGTCGGTCCGGAATGCTACGAGACGCTCGGGGCTTATGCGGTCATGAACCCGCCGATACGCGACCGTCGTCATTACGATGCCTGCTGGGCGGCTGTGCGCGATGGACGCGTGGATGTGGTGTCGTCCGACCATGCTCCCCATCCGCGTGAAGCCAAGGAAAAGCCCTGGCCGCAATGCCCGGCCGGTCTAACAGGGGTGCAGACGATCCTGCCCTTGATGCTCGACCATGTGAATGCCGGAAGACTGAGCCTGTCACGCCTTGTCGATCTGATGGCTGCTGGGCCTGCCCGTATTTACGGGTTGCAGACAAAGGGGCGTCTGGCTGTCGGGTTCGATGCGGATCTGACCTTGGTGGACATGAGGGCGAGCCGTGAAATCCGCAATGACTGGATTGCGAGCCCCGTGGGCTGGACGCCTTTCGACGGCAAGCACGTCACGGGCTGGCCGATGGCGACCATCGTGCGCGGGCACGTGGTAATGCAGGACGACGAGATCACTTCTGCACCTGTTGGCCGTTTAGCCCGATTTGCGCCGTAATTCTTGCGCAATCCGGCATTTCGTTTTCCTCAAGCAGATCGTCCGATCATGAAACGCATCGCTCTTACGCTTCTCTCGTCCTCGCTCGTTCTTGGCAGCCTTACTGTGAGCGCTGCCATGGCTGATCCGCGCGCCAAATGCGGACAGGAACCGAGTGCCCCTTCGGTCACGGCGACCGACACCGCGCATTACAATGCGAGCGTCGACAAGTTCCAGGCTTATGAGAAGGAGGCCCGCGCCTATAACAGCTGCGTTGCAACGCAGGCGCAAAAGGAAGAGCAGGCCATCAGCGAGGACGCCCGCGACCGTATCGCCAAGATTCACGCGGTGAGCACGGGCGTTCAGCAGCGTATAGCAGCAAATTTCAGCCATATCTCGGCAGAGCTCACAACGGCCGGCAAGAAGCTGGCCAAGCACTGAAGGAAGCTGAGCGCAGAACACATATGCGCTTATGTCGCTGCCGTGGCAGACAGCATGAAAGAGGGGGGGCGAGCAAAGGCTTGTCCCCCTTTTTTCATTAGCCGGGATTAGCCGAGCAGAAGCGGGGCGAGGGTGCCAATATCGTGGAAAACACTGCGGAAGCGGGCCTCATTCGGGGTGCCCCCGGCAGTATAGGCCGCGATGATGACCGATTTTCCGGGCGCATCGGGCGGCGAGGCGAAAGCAATATCGGCTGCAATATCCTTGCCGTTATTGCCCGTCTTGTCGCCCGCAATCCAGTGAGGCGGCAGGCCGGCACGCAGTCTTTGCGTGCCTGTGGTGCAATCGATCATCCAGCTGCGCAGCAAGGCAGCAGACTGAGGATGCAGGAGCGTGCCATGAATCAGGCGGTGGAGGGTACGCGCCATGGCGATGGGCGTCGTCGTATTGGCGTCGGGATCGGACGAGGGACGGTTCAGTTCCGGCTCATAGGCATCAAGGCGGGAAATCTCGTCGCCACTGTCGCGCCAGAAACGGGTCAGAGCGGCAGGACCGCCTATGTGACGCAAGAGCATGTTGGCGCAGACATTGTCGCTCATGGTCACGGCACCGGCACAGAGTGCCGCGAGGCTCAGGCTGCCTGCATCACGGTTTTTCTGCGCAACCGGTGCCCAGAACGGCAGGGTGAAATCGGCGTCGCTGAAAGCGATACGACGTGTCAGCGCATCCTCGCCCCGATCGCATCGTGACAGAACGCAGCCGACCAGCGAGGCCTTGAAGCTGCTGCACATTCTGAAGCGTTCTTCACCGCGCCATGAAAGTGCCGCACCGGTCTGCGGACAGAAAAGATGAACACCAAGGCGTCCACCGCAGCCTTTTTCATACCCGTTTGCGATTTTCGACAGGGTGTCGTGGGTTGCAGGGGACAGGACGGGAAGCGCGTCGGCAAAGGCCGTGCGGGCTACAGCCCCGATCAGCGGGGCGATCAGAGGAAGACCGAGCAGCAGACGCCGTCTTGCAATTGGAAAAACGGGATCTGAATGCATGAAACGCAGTCTCCATAAGGGGTTGGACCCAGTTCTGACGTCCGGTTGTGGCTGAAGTTTGTTCGCACCGTGTCGGGTACGAAATCATATCCTCATCACAGGTTCCCGCGTGTGCTTGCGGTCCTGTATGGAACGCAGTGACAAAGCGATTTGCCGCAGGGTCGCAGCGCCTGTATGGTCGAAATATTAGTGTCTCAAGAGGATCACGGTGGCAGACGAGTTTTTCAGTCAGGCCCAGGCGGAAATGCGCGCAGCTGAAATGCGCGCGACCGCCCGGCGTTTCGGAGGTGTTGCGGTCGGTATTGCACTTGTTGCGCTGATCGGTGTGGGTGGCTGGCAATGGCAGGTTCACCGCCATCACCAGGCCCAGGCGGAAGCGTCGGGACGGTATTATACCGCCATGGAAGCGCTTCAGGCTCCGCAGCCCGATGCGGCTGCACGTGCACAATCCGAAAAGGCGAACGAGGCCATTCTGGCGGACCTCGCCAAGGATGCACTTGGTGCGACGCGTGGCTTTGCCGCCATCAGGCTGGCCCAGCTCCGGGCGCAGTCAGGCGATCTCGATGGCGCACGCAAGGCCTGGCAGGGAGTGGTTGACGACAAGGACGAGAATCCCTCGCTACAGGCGCTGGCCAGACTGATGCTTCTGAACAGCCATATCGACGACCGCGATCCGACTGAAACCCGCAAGGGGTTCGAGCTGCTTGCGGCCAATGCCGGTCCGTGGCGCGCCTTCGCTCAGGAAGGACTGGCTGCGCTCGACCTCCGGCCCGATGCGACACCCAAGCAGCATGACGAGGCGCGCAGCCTTCTTATGGGGCTGGCCCAGTCGCCCGATGCGCCGGATGGCGTCAGGCAGCGTGCGTCCATTCTTCTACAAACATTCGGGGGAGCCGGCTGATGCTTACCAAAAACAGGAACACCTTGCGTCAGCCCGGCCGACGCTTCTTTCTCGGCTCGACACTCGCCTCCACGGCCATGCTGACAGGCTGCGGCATCTTCAAGGATGATCCCAAGCCCATTCTGGCAGGCAAGCGCTACGATGTGCTGTCTACAGGTGCAGGGCTCGTGGTCGATGCGGAAGACCATACGCCGATCAATCTGCCTGCGCCGCAAGCCATTTCCACATGGCCGCTTGTCGGTCGCGTGCCCGACCATATCGCCCTCAACACGAACTGGGCCGGTCCAACCCTCGCATGGTCCCGTTCCATCGGTCATGGCATCTCGGAGCCGGCTTTCCTGCATTTCGTGGCGCTCGGCCCCAATGGGCGCGGTGCCATTCAGTCTCCGCCGGTGATCGATGCCGGGCGTATCTACACACGCGATGGCGCAGGCACCGTCAAGGCCTGGACCTGGCCTGCCATGAACCCGCTCTGGACGTTCATTCCCAAAGGCAGAAAGTCGCGTTCGAGCGATATCGGTGGTGGCATGGGGCTGTCGGGCGACACGCTCTATATCGTTGATGGTGTCGGTCAGGTCGTGGCCGTCGGAGCCGAGACGGGCAAGGTCAAATGGCGGGCCGAGACGGTTGTGCCGGGCCGTTCGGCGCCGACAATCGTCGATGGTCGTGTGTTCTTCGGGACCATCGACGAGCGTCTTTTCGCGCTGAACGCCGAGACCGGCGAGCAGATCTGGACCTATCAGGCGACCGAGGCCGATACGGTCATGTTCGGTCAGTCCGCCCCTGCGGTGTCCAACGGTGTGGTCGTGGCCGGTTTCGGCAGCGGCGATCTCGTGGCGCTGCGTGCGGAATCGGGCGAACTGGTCTGGAGCGACAGTCTTGGCGGCTCGAACGGACGCGGTGCGATGCTCGATCTGGCCTGCGTGCGCGGTGCACCGGTCATCAAGGACGGTACGGCCTACGCCATTTCGCTGTCCAAGGTGCTGGTTGCGATCGACATGCGCTCGGGCCGTCGTCTGTGGGAACGTGAGGCGAGCGGACAGAATACGCCGCTGATCGTGGGCGACTGGCTCTATATCGTCTCTTCCGATCAGCAGCTTGCCTGCGTCGATCGTCTGTCCGGCCATGTGCGCTGGATTCATGATCTGCGTCGTTTCAAGGACGAGGCGAAGCAGAAAAACGCCATCACCTGGTTCGGACCGGTGATGGCCGACGGCAAACTTGTTTGCGTGTCTTCTTTCGAAGAGACAGGTATGCAGGTCGTCGATGCTGTGACGGGCAAGGCCGATACGGCACTCAAGACGAAAACCCCGACTCTGGTCGAACCCATCATCTGTGACGGCAAGGTTCTTGTGCTGTCCACGGATGGCAATCTCAATGCATATGGTTAATCCGTGACTGACACTTCTTCTCTTCCGCTCGTTGTTATCGCCGGGCGACCCAATGTCGGTAAATCGACTCTCTTCAACCGACTTGTAGGGCGGCGTCAGGCCATCGTGTCTGACATGCCGGGCGTGACACGCGATCGCAAGGAAGGAGAAGCCCTGCTACGCGGGCGCAAGGTGCGCCTGATCGATACGGCAGGGCTTGAAGAGGCCGCACCCGATACGCTGTTCGGTCGTATGCGTGCTTCTTCCGAATCTGCTGTGGCGCAGGCCGATCTGGTCCTGTTCTGCATCGATGCCCGTGCCGGTGTGACACCTGCCGACAAGCATTTCGCCGCCTGGCTGCGCAAGCAGAACAAGAAGGTGCTGCTGCTGGCCAACAAGGCAGAAGGGTCTTCGGCTTCTAATGAAGTGCTCGAAGCCTATTCGCTGGGTCTGGGCACGCCGCTTGCCCTGTCCGCCGAGCATGGCGAGGGCATTGCCCATCTCATGGGTGAAATTGCCGACCGTCTGCCGGAAGGCGAGCGCGTGCGCGAAAAGCCGAGATCCCGTGCCAAGCCGCTCGATGAGGATGGCGAGGAAATCGAAGAGCGTCCCGCCGGACCGCTGCGTCTTGCCATTGTCGGTCGGCCGAATGCAGGCAAGTCGACGCTCCTGAACTGTCTGCTCGGTGAAGAGCGTATGATCACGGGTCCTGAGCCTGGACTGACGCGCGATTCCATTTCCGTCTCGCTTCATGACGATGTCGGCCCGATCCAGCTTGTCGATACGGCCGGATTGCGTCGCAAGGCGCGTATCGAGAAAGATCTGGAACGCATGTCCGTTTCGGCGTCCATCGAGGCGCTGAAAATGGCCGAGGTGGTGGTCCTTACGCTCGATGCAACACTCGGTGTGCATGAGCAGGACCTGCAGATTGCCCGACTGATCGAGCGCGAAGGAC
The DNA here is from genome assembly GCF_024054035.1 of Asaia lannensis NBRC 102526. Taxonomy (GTDB): domain Bacteria; phylum Pseudomonadota; class Alphaproteobacteria; order Acetobacterales; family Acetobacteraceae; genus Asaia; species Asaia lannensis. The sequence goes on along the minus strand of NZ_JAMXQU010000002.1, from coordinate 77,155 downwards.
GCGCCTGCGTTCTGGCCCTGAACAAATGGGATGCCGTCGAAGACCGCGCCGCCACGCGTCAGGCCATTGCGGATCGCATCGAGACATCGCTCGCCCAGATGCGCGGTATTCCGGTTGTGACGTTCTCCGCCCTGACCGGTGCCGGGGTAAACAAGCTTCTCCCCGCCGTGCGTCGTGCTCATGAAGTCTGGAACAGCCGCGTGACGACAGGTGAGCTCAATCGCTGGTTCGAAGCGGCTCTCGAGCGTCACCAGCCGCCTCTGGTCGATGGTCGACGCCTCAAGTTGCGTTACATGACGCAGGCCAAGTCGCGGCCCCCGACCTTCATCCTGTTCGGCACGCGCGCCGAACTGCTGCCGGATGCGTACAAACGCTATCTGGTGAACGGGCTGCGTGAAACCTTCCATCTGCCCGGCACCCCGATCCGCCTGCAGCTGCGTGGCACCAAGAATCCTTATGCGGAGAACAAGTCGTGAGCCAGACCGCTCTTGTGCTGATCGAATATCAGAACGATTTCGTCACGGAGGGCGGTGCGCTGCATGACGGCGTGAAGGCCGAGATTGCCCGGACCGGCATGATCGACCGCACGATCGCTCTGGTCAGGGAGGCGCGTGCGAAAGGTGTGAAGATCGTCTGGGTGCCTATTGCGTTCGCCAAAGGATATCCGGAACTCCCTGCCGAGCCGTACGGTATTCTCGCCGGGGTGAAGGCCACGAACGCTTTTATCGAAGGAGAGTGGGGCGCGCAGATTATCGATGCGCTTGCACCCGCACCGGAAGATCTGATCGTTTCCGGCAAGCGTGGTCTGTGCAGCTTTGCCAGCACCAATCTGGATTTCATTCTCCGCCATAACGGCATCACCCGTGTCGCCCTGGGGGGATTTCTGACGGATTGCTGCGTGGAATCCACCATGCGTACCGCCTACGAGCTTGGCTACGATGTGGTGACTCTGACGGATTGTACGGCGACTCTCTCCAAAGAGCAGCATGAAGCCGCAATCGCCTATACCTATCCCATGTTCTCGCGCCCGATGACTGCATCGGCCTTTCTCGACACAGTCGGGAACTGACAAAGGCGGACTGCCGACCTGCGGTATGACGAGGCGGGGTAATCCCGCCTCGTGTCGTATCAGACGAACATCGATGCCACGAGGCAGAAACCGAGCCCCAGAAAGGCGATGAGGGTTTCGATCGTGCACCATGTCTTGATGGTCTGCGGGACCGTCAGACCCAGATACTCCTTGATCTGCCAGAACCCTGCATCGTTCATCGGGCCGAAAGCCACCGATCCGGCGCCGGTGACAAGCACCATGAGTTCGGGCGAGACACCGTGGCTCTTGAGCAGGATCGGCCCTGCTATGCTCGATGCCGTGCTCATGGCGACAGTTGCCGACCCACAGGCCACGCGAACGATCACGGCCAGAAGCCAGCCAAGCACCAGTATGGGAACATGGAAGTTGAGCGCTGTATCGGTGATGACCTTGGACACGCCGCTATCGACCAGTTCACGCCCGAAACCGCCGCCAGCCCCCACCAGCAGCATGATGAGGGCAGTCGGGCCCAGACACTCATTGGTAAAGCGCAGGATCGTCTCGCGCGAGAAACCCCGTGCCAGACCCAGCACATAGAAAGAAAGAATGACGGCGAGCACGAGCGCGATATCGGTATTGCCCACGAAGTGCAGTGCGGTGTTCAGCCCGGTGCCCGGTGTGGAAACGCGATCGGCTATCGAGGCGATCAGCATGAGCACGACAGGGGAGAGAATGGTGAAGACCGTGATCCCGAAGCCCGGCATGTTCTTGGGTGGCTCACGGTTCACGAATTGCTCGGCCAGCGGGTTCGCCTCGGTCAGAGGCACACGCGGTGCGATGAAGCGTGCAAAAAGCGGCCCGGCGATAATCGCAATCGGCGTGCCGATCAGAATGCCGAGAAAGATCGTATGGCCGGTATTGGCATGATAGGCCGAGAGCGCCAGCAGTGTCGCCGGATGAGGCGGGATCATGGCGTGTGTGACCGACAGCGCAGCGCCCATGGGCAGGGCCACGCGTAAAAGCGGCGTGTCGGTGCGTGCGGCGAGAACGAAGGCAAGCGGGATAAGCAGGACGAAGCCGACCTCGAAAAACACCGGCAGACCGATCAGCAGGCCGATGATCATCATGGCCCAGTCGACGCGCGACCGTCCGGCCCTGTTCGAGATGGTCAGCGCGATTCTGTCCGCACCGCCCGATTCAGCCAGCATCTTGCCGAGCATGGTGCCCAGCGCGATGACGGTGCCGACATGGCCGAGCACATGGCCCGCGCCTTCTTCGAAGGATTTCACGACCTTGTCCGCAGGCATGCCAGCGGCCAGAGCCAGAGCCAGCGATGTCGTGAACAGGACGATGAACGGGTTGAGCCTGAGAAAGGCGATGAGAACGACGATCGCGACGATCGCGGCGGTGGCGAGTGAGATGGCGAAGAGCGCAGACATGACGCGATCTCGGGACTGGCAGGGGGTTCTGTCAACGCTGCGGATACGTTCTGCATGTTCACATATTGGGCAGAAATCTTACAGACCGCGCCACGCCTGATCTTTCCTGAGGTTAATTCTGGATCGATCCAAAGGCGCAAAACGCACTGCCGCGAGTCGCAAATCGGGCAAGGCATGGCGCGGCCCTGACAGACGCATTATGCACGAGGTCCTACAGATGCCGGTTTTACCGACTCGCACACTGCCATAGGAGCTTTCCGTGCTGATCCGTACCGATGAAGATATCGATATCGACACCCCGACAGGGAAGATGCGCGTGCACCTGTTCCGCCCGACGCGCCCCGGGCGGTTTCCGGCTATTCTGCTGTTTTCGGAAATCTACCAGGTTACGGCGCCGATCGAACGCCTTGCATCGATGATTGCAGGGCAGGGCTATCTCGTCGCCGTGCCTGAAGTCTATCACGAGTACGAAGCGCCCGGTTGCGTTCTGGCCTATGACAAGCCGGGGACGGATCGTGGAAACGAACTCAAATATACCAAGCCGATCGGACAGTTCGACAGCGACAACGAGGCGCTGATGAACTGGCTGAGCGTGCATGAGGCCTGTAGCGGTCGTTTCGGCGCCTTCGGTGTCTGTCTTGGTGGCCATCTTGCGTTTCGTGCGGCGCTGCATCCGTCCATCGAGGCCACGGCCTGTTTCTATGCGACCGATCTTCACACCGGAACACTTGGCGGAGAACGCGAGGACAAGACGCTTGCACGCGCAGGCGAAATCAGCGGTGAACTCATGATGGTCTGGGGGCGCCACGACCCGCATGTGCCTTATGAGGGACGACGCCAGATACGTGATGCGCTTGAGGAAGCCTCGGTGGCGCTCGAATGGCATGAGGTCGATGGCCAGCATGCCTTCCTGCGCGATGGCGCGCCGCGTTTCGATGCGGCTCTTTTCCTGCAGGGGATGCTCTGGACCAACGCGCTCTTCCAGCGTGTTTTCATCGCCCAGCCCTGAAATGAGCAACGCACCGACAGGAGATGGATTATACGGTGCCGAACGTGTCAGGGCGATGCTTGCCGTCGCTCTGGCCGTGCTTCTGTCGGTGCTCGATTACGCCGTTGCCAATGTGGCGCTCCCCAGTATCGCGCATGATCTGCATATTGCGTCTTCGCAATCGATCTGGGTGATCAATGCCTATCAGCTCGCCTCGCTCTCGATGCTTTTGCCCCTCGCATCCATCGGGGCGCGTATCGGCTTTGCGCGCATGTGCCGTCTGGGAATAGCGATATTTCTTGTGGCCTCTGTATTATGCGCCATGTCGCATACCCTGCTCGAACTGGCGCTATCGCGCGCCCTTCAGGGTGTCGGTGGCGCGAGCATCATGAGCGTCGCCATCGCCCTGATCCGCTTTATCTATCCCAAGGAGGCGCTGGGCAAAGGGCTGTCGCTGAACGGGCTGATCATCGGCACGGGCGTCGCACTGGGGCCGACCGTCGGATCGCTCGTCATGTCTGTGGCCCCATGGCCGTGGATTTTCTGGATCAATGTGCCGCTTGGTCTTGCTGCACTCGGTCTGGCCAGCGTTGCGCTGCCGGTTACGCCGAAATCGGAAAAACCGGTCGATCTGCCGGCTGTCGTGCTGACGATCGCGGCGTTCACCCTGACAGTGATCGGCGTAGACGACGCCGTGCATGGCGGTCTGCTGAGCGCTCTGGCGCTTTCGGGGCTGGGGGTCGCCTGCTGGATGGCGCTTCTGCATTATCAGCGCGGTCGCAGCGAGCCCGTCGTGCCTGTGGATCTGCTTGGAATACCGACCTTTCTTATCGCGTTCATCGTCGGGCTGATCGGCTTTGTGGCATCGAATTTCTTTATCATCGCCATGCCGTTCACGCTTGAGACCGTATTTCACCGGCCTGCAACGGTGACCGGATTTCTCATCACGCCATGGGCTGTCGGTGTGGCCGGAATGTCGTTCCTGATCGGTCGGTGGACCGATCGCGTGCCGGCGGTGCTGCTCTCCAGTATCGGGCTCGCGATTACGGGGTGCGGCTTCGCGCTTTTGTGGTCCCTGCCGCCCGACGCCTCGAGCCTCAATATTATCTGGCGTACCTGGCTGGCCGGGTCGGGTTTCGGCATGTTCCAGCCGCCCAATAACAGGGTCATGATGCTTGCAGCCCCACGCGGCCGCGAGGGGAGTGCGAGCGGGCTCGTTTCCGTGGCCCGTCTGGGTGGCCAGACACTGGGCGCGTTGCTGGTTGCGAGCGTGTTCCGTTTCAGCACCCATGCCTCCACGCTCTGTCTGTTCTGCGCCATGCTGATTGCGTGGCTGGGGGCCGCTCTGAGCCTCGCACGAGGTCTCAAGAGGAAAAAGGCCGAGATATCCCCGGTTTGAGTATAGGTCCGGTTATCGCTGTTTCGTGCCCGATCCGGGCGCACCGATAGCCGATTGAGTGATGTCTATATTCCCCGTATCGGTGGAAATATCAGGCGTCAGGCAGGATACGGCAGAGGCGCGTTTCGCGTGCTGTCTTGCCCTCCAGCTCCATTGTGGTGGGCAGAACCGATAGAGTGAGTATTTCCACGCCCTCCCTGGGGGCGTAGGGGCGTCCGGGATCGGCCATCCAGACTTCCATCGTCCTTGCACAATCGCGAAGCCAGGGAACGATCCTGTCTGCCATCTGCTGGTTGTAACAGACATCGCCGCATAACAGCAGATCGATCCCTTCCGGCACGCGTCCAACGAGATCGCCTGCGCGCGGTATGACCGTGAGACCGTTCAGCAAGGCGTTGAGGCAGGCAGCCTCAAGAGCAAGGGGATCGATATCGTTGACGAATACTTCATCGGCCCCGGCATGGGCGCAGGCAATGCCGGCCAGTCCGCCGCCACAGGCGAAATCCAGTACTTTCCTGCCTGACACGCTCTGGGGATGATCGAGGATCCATCGGGCGAGAAGCTGACTGCCCGGCCATGCGAAGGCCCAGAAGGGCGGCTCGATATTCATCTCGGCAAGATGCGTTTCGGTCGCCTGCCAGATGGGTGTGATCTCACTTGCGAGGTGAAGGCGCAATTCCGGCACCAGTGGTGCGGTTTCGACGATCGTCTGCCCGGTGATGAATGCTGCCGGGTTCTTCACTGGAAGAGACGCCCGCAGATCAGAGCAAGAGCGAGGAGCATGCCGAAAGGAACGTTCTGACGAAACAGCTTCAGGCAGAGGGCCGGGTTATGAATATCGATCTGGCCGATCTGGCGCAGGAGCAGCACAAACGCCAGTGCGGCGATGGGCCATGCGCTCCAGTGCAGCCCTGCAAGCGCCATGGCAGCGGTAATACATATAATCGCTGCGCCATAGCATGAGGCAATGAACGGACGGGCCCGGCTGGCCCACAGGCGTGAGGTGGAACGCACACCGATACGCGCATCGTCATCCATGTCCTGAAAGCCGTAGATCGTATCGAAGCCAAGCTGCCACAGAATGGTACCCGCGTAGAGAAGCGCACATACGCCATCGAGCCTGCCAGCACTTGCCGCATAGCCCATGGGAGCGCCAAAACCGAAGGTAAATCCCATGACCAGTTGAGGCCACCATGTGACTCTCTTGGCCGCAGGATAAAGCCCGACGAGAAGGAGTGCGACCGGGGCGAGAGCCCAGCAGATCGGAGGAAGCTGAAAGAGAACGAACGCACCGATGGCCAGAAGCAGGGCAAGAGCGATTAGCGCCTGTCGTACCGAAAGGGCGCCGCTGGCGAGCGGACGACCGGCCGTTCTGGCAACCTGTGCATCGATCTTGCGATCCCAGATATCGTTGACCACACAGCCCGCCGAACGCATGGCCAGAGAGCCGAGTGCGAAAAGCACGATGAGCACAGCCTGTCGCGCGGGCGTCGCGCCTTGGGCCAGTTCGATTCCCCATATGCCTGGCAGCAGGAGCAGCCATGTACCGACCGGACGGTCGAGACGGGCGAGCAGCACGTAGGGACGCAGGCTATCCGGCAGGCGTGCGACCCAGCCATGCGCGCGTATATCGGTATGGGGCACGCTCTGGCGCGTCATCTGGCTCTCCATGTCGTCATCCCGGTTCATTGCGTCTATGAACGACGAACGTCAATCGCGCATCGAGAGGGGACCCCATGCAGGACGCGCCACGGCTCTATCTGGAAGGACTGCTACCGGGCATGGGAGCAGGCGAGACGATTAGCCTGGACCCCGGGCACATGCGTTATCTGGCCAGTGTGCTTCGTCTGGCCGATGGGGATACGCTCCACGTCTTCGGCGATGGCACAGGAGAATGGGCTGCCCGTCTCGAGATGGAGCGCAAGGATCGCGGGCGTGCCGTGCTGACAGCGTCGATCCGTCCAGCCGTACCCGTTCACGGGCCCGTTCTGTTGTTCGCGCCGCTTAAACGCGATGCGACGGATCTCGTGCTGCGCATGGGGACCGAGATGGGTGTTACCCGATTCTGTCCGGTTATCACGGAGCGCACAAACACGCACAGGATCAATGCGGAACGGTTCAGGGCCATTGCGATCGAGGCGGCCGAGCAATGCGAAAGGCTTGATATCCCGCAGATCGATCCCCTGCGACCGATGGCACAGCTGATGCAGGAATGGCCGGTCGATTGTCCGGTTTTCGCGGCGCTGGAACGACAGGATAGCGAGAACGTTGAACCTGTTCCGGCAGACTATGCCCTGCTTATCGGACCTGAAGGTGGATTCTCTGGAAATGAGCGTCGCTTTCTGGACCAGCATGGCGCCGTTCGTTCCGTGTCGCTTGGGCCGTTGATCCTGAGAGCCGATACTGCGGTGGTTGCCGGACTTGCCCATTTGGCGTTTCGCGCTGCACAGTCCATATAGAGAGAAACTCAACAGTTTCTTTTTCCAGAAATCCCTCCGAGGCTCCAGTACCGCCCATGTCTAATCCCGGTGACCTGAACGATACGCCCATAGAGAGCAAGGCCCAGCTCGTCGCGATTCTCGCTGACGGTGCAAAGCCGCAAACTGCCTGGCGCATTGGTACGGAACATGAAAAATTCGGCTTCGTTCTGCCCGGTGATCGATCCGGTCGCGAAGCCTATTCACCACCCGCCTACAAGCCTGAAGGAATTGAAGCTCTTCTTGAGGCACTGAAAGGCGATGGATCGTCCTGGCAGGCGATTGAAGACAAGGAGCAGCTGATCGGGCTGAAGGGGCAGGGTGCGCACAAGGGCGAATCCATATCGCTCGAACCTGCCGGTCAGTTCGAGCTGTCGGGCAAACCGGTTGCCACGCTTCATGAAACAAGATCCGAGATGGCGGCCCATTTCGAAGCCCTGCGCGAGCCTGCAAAAGCGCTCGGTCTCGGGTTCGCTCCCTTGGGCTTCCAGCCGTTGTGGCCGCGTGACGCCATGCCGATCATGCCCAAGAGCCGCTATGCGATCATGCGTCGTTATATGCCGCTCGTAGGGAGCATGGGACTGGATATGATGACACGTACCTGCACGGTACAGGTCAATCTGGATTTCGGGTCCGAGGAAGATATGGCGCGCAAGATGCGTGTCTCTCTCGCACTCCAGCCGCTCGCCACGGCGCTCTTTGCCAATTCGCCCTTCTACGAGGGCAAGCCGAACGGATTTCTGTCGAACAGGGCGAATGTCTGGACCGACACCGACAATGCGCGCTCTGGCATGCCGGCCTGCTGTTTCGAAGACGATTTCGGCTTCGAGAGCTATGTCGACTGGGTGCTCGATGTGCCGATGTATTTCATCATGCGCGATGGGCAGATTCATGATGTGGCCGGTGCCTCATTCCGGGACTGGCTTGAAGGCAGGCCTCAGCCCCAGCTTGCAGGGTTCACCCCCACGCTGGGCGATTTCGAAGATCATCTCACGACGGTCTTCCCGGATGTGAGACTGAAGCAGTTTCTTGAAATGCGCGGGGCCGATGCCGGAAGCCCCGAAATGATGTTGGCGCAATCGGCCCTCTGGGTTGGCCTGCTTTACGATCCGGCAACCCTTGTGGAGGCCGAAAAGCTGGTCAAGGAGCAAACGTGGTCGGTTTATGAGGCACTGCGTGCAGAAGTGCCGGGCAAGGCGATGGACGCTGCGTTCCCCGGTGGGCTGCGCAATCTTGCCAAACGTGTCGTTTCGTTGGCAGAGCAGGGATTGCGCGCGCGTGGTCTGGGTGAGGAAATCTATCTCGCCCCTCTGATGAAAATTGCCGATGGCGGACAGACACAGGCAGAGTACTGGCTCGACCGGTACCACGGTCCCTGGAAGGGCGATGTAAGGTTCATTTTCGATGAAGCGGCAGTCTGATAATTCCCCGATGATCAAACCTGTTTCCTGCCTTTTTGCAGCCCTGACGGGGCTGGCATTTCTCCCTGTGCCAGCACTGGCCCAGAACCAGATACAGACCCAGACAGGAGCTGCTGCCTTGTCCCCCGCCGATGCGGGCTGGGTCGCCCGCGTTCAGGACGCACTGAATGCGACGCACACGATCAAGGCGCGCTTCCAGCAGATTGCTCCGGATGGCGCCCGTTCGACAGGGCAGGCATGGCTGGACCGACCTGGTCGCATGCGTTTCGATTATGACAAGCCGAGCCCTCTGCTTCTGATCGCCAATCAGGGGCAGATCGTTTATCAGGACCGCGAGCTTGGGCAGGTCACCACGCTCCCGCTTGATCGTACACCGCTGGGGCTTCTTCTGCGTCCCGATCTGCGCTTGGCCGGCGATGTCACCGTTACCGGGTTCCAGCATGAACGCGGGCTGGTTCAGGTAACGCTGGTGCGCACGGCGACACCGTCCGAGGGAAGCCTGACGCTTATCTTCAATGATTCGCCGCTTGCGCTGCGCTCATGGGTCGTGAAGGACGCCCAGGGGCGCGAAACGCAGATCGATCTGTTCAATATCGTCGCCAATCCCAGCTTGCCGGATACATTGTTCGCGCTACCCAAAGAGCAGGACTGACACCTCGCAGCGCGAATGGTCGCGCTGGTGCATGAGCGGTTGGACGCATGAGAGACAAGCCTGTGGCGTCCGACCGGTGGGCGGTTGCGGCTCAGTCCTTCTGTTTCCCCAGCTCCAGGGCACGGGCGTAGACCACGCGTTTGGGCAGGTTGACGGCCCCTGCTACCAGAGCTGCCGCATCCTTCACCGAGTGGGTTTCGAGAGCTGTGCGCAGGCGTGTGTCGAGATCTTCCTCGCCCAGCGCAGGCTCGTCGCCCGGTGGTCCGACGAGGATCGTGATCTCGCCGCGTGGCGCCGTTGCGAGAAAATGGCTTTGCAACTCGGCCAGGGTGCCGCGTCGGATTTCTTCGAATTTCTTTGTCAGCTCGCGTGCGACCGCTCCCTGCCGGTCGGGGCCGAATACGGCAATCAGATCCTCGATCATGTCGAGCAGACGATGGGGCGCCTCGTACCAGATCAGGGTAGCAGACAGGCCAGCCTGTTCTGCAGCGCGTAAGACGGCAAACTGTCCTTTGCGGGCGCTCGAACGCGGAGCGGCAAAACCGCTGAATAGTGAAGGATGAGGCGGCAGGCCCGAAAGGGTCAGGGCAAGTGTTGCAGCATTGGCGCCCGGCACCGCGTCCACGCGCAGATCCTGGGCCAGCGCTGCGCGTACAAGGCGAAAGCCGGGATCGGATACGAGCGGTGTTCCAGCGTCCGAGACGAGAACCATCCGTGCGCCGGAGCGTAATCTTTCCAGCAACCCGAGAATGCGGTCTTCCTCGTTATGGTCGTGAAGAATTTGTGTCGGTGTGGAAACATTATAGGCTTTGAGCAGTTTGGCTGTTACCCGGGTATCCTCGCACAGGATCACATCGGCAGCCTTGAGTGCGGCAAGGGCGCGTATGCTTATATCGCCCAGATTGCCGATCGGCGTTGCCACGAGGGTCAGGCTTCCCGGGGGAAGGGTCGCAGTATTCCCGGAAGTATCATAAGCATGCTGCGGATCCTCATGGATCGAATCGTCAACAGGAGTATGGGTGTAAGATGTTAGGTCGGACATTCGGTCCCCGTCAGCGCGTGGTTTCCTTCACATCGCTCAGGTCGGCCACTGCATGCAAGGTTTCCGCTCTGGCCGGTGTCGCGCTTCTTGCACTCAATGCCTGTAGCGGCCCGGGAACCGCACCTCCTGTTGGCGCCGTGGGCCCGCAGCCCGATGCCGGCATCAAAAAGATTGGCATGTTGTTGCCGCTCTCGGGGCGTTTCGGCAAGCTCGGTCAGCAGATGGCCAATGCGGCCCATATTGCTGTGCCTGACGGACATGGTGTCACACTCGATATCCGCGATACGGATGCGCCCGGCCAGACGGCGGCAACAACGGCGCGCGCAGCAATCGATCAGGGCGACAGGGTAATTCTCGGGCCGCTTACCGCTTCTCAGACGGCCTCTGTCGCGACACTGGCGCAACCGGCAGGCGTTCCCGAATTTGCCTATACCAGCGATCAGGCACAGGCTCATCCGGGCGTCTGGGTCATGGGCGTGACAGTCGAGCAGCAGGTCAATCGTCTTGTCGATGCAGCGGCCGGAGAAGGGCGCAAGAATTTTGCGGCGTTTCTGCCCGAAAGCGCGCTCGGTCATGCGCTGGGCGACGCTCTGGTGAAGGCCTGTGCCGCCAAGGGGCTCGAGTCGCCACAGATCGTGTTCCACACGGGAGCAGCCGATTCCATCGTTTCTGGCCTGAAAACGCTTGCGAATATCCAGAGCCGTCAGGATCAGGTTGCGCAACAGGCGCAGGCAGCCAAGCCAGCCGAACCGGACGCGATCAACCCGCTCGGCAGCGAAGCCGATACGTCTCCTGTCCAAACTGCAACAGGCCAGAACGCACCAGTGCCAAACGCAGCAGGCACGTCGACACCGGCACCGTCGGTCCCGATGCCGCCGCCGCCTTTCGACGCGCTTTTGCTCGGCGATACGGGTCTGCAGCTTGCAACCGTGATCGATGGTCTCAAACAGGCTTCGGTGGACCCGCATCAGACGCGGCTTATGGGGCCCGCGCTCTGGAGCGCATTCTCAAGCAAGCTGGCAGCTTTGCAGGGTGGATGGTTCGCTGCCCCCGATCCGGCGGCTCGCACGGATTTTGTGCAGCGCTATCGCGCACGGTACGGCTACGCGCCGTCTGTACTGGCCGATGTGGCATACGACACCGCGACAATGGCGGCCGTCCTGAGCCAGCAGCCCGATGGGTTTTCGCAGAATTCCCTGCTGCGCCCCGACGGCTTTGCCGGTGCGGATGGAACCTTTGCGCTCCGCGCGGATGGAAGCGTGGCGCGCGGGCTCGCAGTCTTCGAAATCATGCCGGGAGGCGGAGTTAAAACCGCGTTGCCTGCGCCGCGCCGTCTCTCACGCGCGACCCCCTAATCCGCTTCCCCTTAACAGGGCCGATCCGGGATCGGCCTGATCTGGTCCGGCGTTGGGGGATGTTCGTTCATCACCCATGTCGGAACGGGGGACGCAAGAGTCAGGCTGCGGCGATCGATTTCAGCGGCAGGACGGGGCGTACGGTATTGAGGGCAAGCTCGAGACTGGGATAAACGCCAAGTTCGTGGTCGCGAATATGGTCGATCAGGACCCAGCGCAGGCCGCGCGGTCTGATCATATAGGCCGGGTCTGCGTTTTCACGCACCCAGATCAGGATGTGAGCGACAGCTTCGTCACGTCCATCGGGACATTCCGTCTCGATATCCGCGTCACATAAACCCATCGCGAGCCCGGCCCGAAGCCACTGCGAGAGATACTCGCGATGGCGGGGCAGGACATTAAAGCGCAGTGGAATCACATTGCTGAGAGGTGCTGGAGTTTCGTTCTTGGGAAACGGCAGCGTCTGGGCCATACGATGCGTCCTCATTTCTGGTGCAGCACCGAGGCTAAACGGCAAAAGCGCGCAGTCTCAATGTAAAATTGCGCGCAAAGGTCCTTTCCGGTCATCAAAAACAGATAGTGTTGCACAAAAGCAATGCTTCGTTTCGCGGACGTGCAGAGGTTGAAAACGCTGTTTTGGGCGTCTATGAGGTGCAATTCAGCCTTTTTTTCTTGTATACAATTCTTTTGGCCAGCGACGATGCAGCCATAACCAGCTACCGGGGATTTCGGTGATCCACCGCTCCAGCTGATCGTTGAGCTGCTGTGTCAGGCTGCCGATTTCGATCTGCCTCGGGGCATTCTGGTCGGGTATCAGGACGGGACCCACCTCGAGATGCAGACGGGCAGGGCCAAGACGGACGATACGACCCGTTACGATCGGGCAGTCATATTTTATGGCGAAGCTCGCCGCAGCCGAGGCTGTCATGGCTGGAAGATTGAAAAAGCGGCATTCGATGCCGTCATTCATTTTCTGATCGCCCAGTATGCCAAGATGATGGCCGGTGGACAGATGGCGCAATGCTGCACGCGCGCCCTTCGCCCCTTTCGCGAACATGGGGACATCGGTCCCCATTGCGCGCAGGCGCAGCCGGGTGATCATGTTATCGATGAGCGGATTGCCGGCAGCTCTGTAAAACGAGGCAAAAGGCAGGCCGTGGCGTGCGACGATGGGGGGAAGCATCTCCCAGTTGCCGATATGGCCTGAAAAGAAGATGACCGGCTTGCCGGTTTCGCGCACTGCATCCAGCGCCTCGGCGTTGGTAATGCTCCAGCCCGGCCCGCTTGGCGTATTCTGTTCGAGGCGCGCAAGATGAGGGAACTCGGCGGCGGTGCGTCCCAGATTTTCCCAGACCTGTGCGACGGTCTCGGCGCGCTCATGCTCTTTCATGCGCGGCAGGGCCATGGAAAGATTGATATCGGCCAGTCGCGAAACAGGCAGGCGCGGCCCGATCCGTCGTGCGAGCCATCCGCCGAGGTTCGAGGCGGTTGACGGAGGAAGGCATGAGAACCCGATAAGGGCCAGCTTCGCTATGAAATACTCTGCGCGATGCGCTAGGGTGATGGCAGGTTTATCGCTCATCGGGCGGCTCTACACGCTCGCCATGACCCGGTCCAGCAGGCGTTCGGGGGCATCCGGTTCGGCCCAGAGCAGCTCCACGTCGATGACCGTTACATCCTCACGCAGCCAGTCGGGAAGCTTGACCCAGTCCTTGCGCGTCGTGACCAGTACGGCGCCAGGCTGGCGCGCGAGGACTGAAAGCCGGCGACAATCGCGCTCGCTGTAATCATGATGGTCGTCGAAGGCGATGCTGCGCATGGGTGGTAAGCCCGCCTCGGTCAACATGTCGAAAAACTTGGCGGGACGACCGATGCCTGCAAAGGCAATGACCTGTTTGCCCTGTAATCGTCTGATAGCCGCAGAGGGAATGAGTTTCGCATCGTACCTTGCGAGACCGGCGGGAAGGGTGTGAGACAGATCCGTGGCATTGCGCCCGATGACGATGGCCGCGTTCACCCGGCCGAGCCCCTTTGCCGCTGGCTCGCGCAATGGCCCAGCAGGCAGCGTGAGACCGTTGCCAAGCCCTACGGCACCGTCGATGGTGACCACGCGACATGTCTGTCCGAGCGAGAGATTCTGCAGCCCGTCATCCATGATCAGGCAGGTTGCTCCTGACTCGGTCGCCAGACGCGCGGTCTCCCCACGGTCCGCCCCGATCCAGACAGGAAAATCCTGAGCCAGCATGAATGGCTCGTCGCCCACGTCGCGAGCGGTATGATGCACGGGGTCGACCCGTATCGGCCCAGCCAGACGCCCCTCATAGCCACGGCTGAGGATATGGGGCGCCTCTCCGCGCTGTTTCAGACGGTTGGCCAGATCGCGCACGAGGATGGTTTTTCCTGTGCCGCCCACACTGAGATTGCCGCAGCACAGGACCGGGACACCGGCCTTGTAGGGGCTGGCGCGCATGGCGCGTATCGAACTCAGCCCGGTCAGTGCCCACGACACGGGCGAGAGTATTTTCGCCTGCCAGCCGGGCGTCGGCTCGTTCCAGAAAGAAGGAGGCGTAAGCTTCACGCGCATAGCGCATCGATTCGTGCGATCAGCCCATCCGGTATGACACCCTCGGTCTGTATGGCCTTTTTCGCGCGGTCGGCACGATCTGCCCAGAGTTCGGGGTGTTCCGTCACATCGATGATCCATCCAGCCAGCTGCGTCTCATCTTCTATACTCATGACGCACCCTTCCAGTTGCCTGAATGCTGGACTGAAATTACCGCAATGAATGCCGGTGGCCAGAGGCACGTCGAGGTGGACGGCTTCGAACGGGTTATGTCCTCCACCGGGTGCGATCAGTGAATGACCGATCAGCGCACAATGTGCCAGTCGGTAGAACAGTCCCATTTCTCCCAGCGTATCGGCAATCCAGACGGGGTCCGATGCCTCAGGAAGTTGCCCTGCCGCACGCCGTGGCGCATGGGGCGAAGATAGCTTGGCAACCGTGCTACCGCGCACCGGATGTCGCGGTGCGATCACCGTCAGCAGGTCTGGATATCTTTCTCGTACACGGCTCGCAGCGCGAAGGATGATCTCGTCTTCGCCCTCATGGGTGGAGGCGGCAAGGAAAACGTGGCGCGACCCGATATGGGCTCTCAGCTCGGCCAACACCGTTTCGTCGACGGGTGGAGGCGGCGCATTCTGCTTGAGATCGCCAAAACAGAGGACGTCTCCAACTCCCAGAGCGCGGAAATGGGCGGCATCTTCCTCACCTCGCGCTGCGATGAAGTCCAGACGTTCGAACAGGGGAGGGGCGTAGCGGCGCAGTTTTTTCCACCTCTGCCACGAACGCGTGGAAAGGCGACCGTTCAGAACACCCACAGGAATGGCGCGTCGCGTGCAGGCCAGAACGAGTCCCGGCCATAGCTCGCTATCGGTCAGCAGGAGAGCGGACGGACGCCAGTGATCCAGGAAACGCCGTGTCCAGAGCGGTGTGTCATAGGGGATGAACTGGTGGCTTGTCCGTTGCGCGCCCTGGCCGCCATGGGCCTGATATTGCGCGACAATATCCGCACCTCCAGTCGTGGCTGTGGTGAGCAGGAACGACCGGGAAGGGTCCTTTGCAGCAAGGGTATCGATCAGGGGCAGGACCGAATGCGTTTCCCCGACGCTTGCAGCATGAATCCAGAGAAGCTGCCCTGATGGCCGTGGCAGGCTGGCACGGCCGCGTCGCTCCGGCAGGCGGTTCAGGCGTTCCTTGCCGCGCCTGAGGCGTACGAGCATCATGGCGCGCAGAAGCGGCATGAGCATCGTGCCCAGACCTTGCCAGATCCTGTCGGCCAGCGTGGTTCGGCCCGAAGCGAGACTTCGTTCAGCGCGGGCCGAAAGCCGTTTTAGCTCCGTCTCGATCGTCGAGGGAGCGACCTCGCCCGCGAGCGGTGCGCCATAGATCATATAGCCGCGCCCGAAAGGAAGCGGAATGCGTAGCCCATCCCAGCTGGGCAGTCTGACGGACGAGCATGCCCCCCCTACAGGAACCAGTGGGCGCCCAGTCAGTCTCGTCAGCGCCGAGGCGCCCGGCTGAACGGTCTCGGCGGGGCCTCTCGGCCCATCGGGAGTGATGGCGAAAACCGCGCCGGCCTTGATGTCAGCACAAGCCTGACGCAAGGCGCGGCTTCCACCCTTGTTCTTGCCCTGACGGTCGCTGGAGCCCTCGACGCCCGTAATGCCCCAAGGCGCGACAAGATCGTTGATGAAGCGGCCGTCGCGATTGCGGCTGATCATGACCTTGTAGATGAGGGCAGGATTATGGACGTGACCCCAGGCGCACATGGCCGGAAGCATGAGGAGTGCGCGATGCCAGCAGCCGACAATGCAACCTCTGGCATCGTCGGTGCGGCCCCCGTCATCGTCCACGGTGTGACCGTCGATGTCGTGATTGTGGGGAGCGCTCCTGTTCGGTTGCAGCAGAACGGGCAGGGCGGAGGGATTACCCGTCATGGTCCACCGCGTCGTGCGCAGGGCCAGACCCAGATAGCCGCGCCCCAGAACAAGCAGAAGGCGGGCAGCGGGGCGTTTCAGGCTGAGGCGGCTCATTCGGCGTCTGAAAGGAAATCACCCATGACGCGCCGGTAGCATGTCCGGCGCGTCATGGCAAAAAGCTCAGCGGCTCATGAGCACCGTGATTGTTGCATGTTCGAGAATATGCCGTGTTGCTCCGCCGAGTATCATCTGCCTCAGGCGTGAATGGGAATAGGCGCCCATCGATAGCATGTCGGCCCCGAAATCGCTACATGCTGCGAGAATACCCGCGCCCACATCGCGATCGATCGCCTTGAAGACGCGTATCTCTGCATCCACCCCATGCAGTTTGAGATAGTCCTGAACCGTTTCGGCCTCGGGGCCACGACGATGATAATCCGGGCTGGTCAGGATCTGCACCGCCTCGGCCCGCTCGGCATAGGGGAGCGCGCCCTTGAGCGCCGAAGCCGCCTCCGATGTGCCGTTCCAGGCAATGCACAGGCGCGTGCCGGATGTTGCAGGCGGCGTTGGCGGTGCAATCACAAGTGGGCAGCCGCTGTCGTAAAGCACGGCATGCAGCACCTCGGACGCCCGGGCATTATCGTTCGGCCCCAGATGGGGCATCAGGGTCAGGTCGGACAGGCGCGCGCGCCAGGTTACGGCCTCGTGCTCGGAACCGGTCAGGAATTCCAGAGAGGCGCTGAGCTGCGCATGTGAAAGAGGGTCGTTTTCCAGAAAACCCTTTTTCGGCTGAATGGCATTATCGCGAATGAAGGCATCGAATTTCAGGCGTACCTGAAGCATGCGACGATGGGCCTCATGTTCGGCGGCCTCCATCATCTCGTTGATCATCGAGCTCGACAGGCCTTCTCCGGTCAGTGCGGCCATCTCGTTCGGGTCGTCGCCGACGAGAACGGTTGAGAGATGGGCGTTGAAGGTCTGGGCATGGAGCAGGCCCACACGCAGAACGGCATCGATGTTGCCTGCGCCGTTGAGCGGAACGAGGATGTTTCTGACGTCGTTTGCCATGGGAGGTCTCGCTTGACGAGCATGAAGGATAAAGCGCAACCGGCGACCGGCGTCCGGCCGCGCGATGCCTGCGAATGAGGGAGCGGAGAGGGCTCTCAGGGGTAGAGTCTGGTTACCGCCCAGTCGTTTTCCTGACGGGTCCAGGTCGCACGATCATGCATGCGGTAGGGACGGTCCTGCCAGAACTCGATCATCTGCGGTACGACGCGAAAACCCGACCAGTTGGGTGGGCGAACCGGTTCCTTCCCCTCGAAACGTTCCATGACCGCCTCGATACGGGCCTCGAATTCAGCGCGGTCTGCCAGGGGGCGCGACTGATCGGAGGCGATGGCGCCTATGCGTGAATTACGGCTGCGGCTTGCGAAGTAGCGGTCTGCCTCTTCATCGCTGACGGCTTCGACGGGGCCTTCGATGCGTATCTGCCGGCGCAGGGATTTCCAGTGGAACAGCAGCGCGGCATGAGGGTTGGCGAGAAGCTCGCCGCCCTTTCTCGATTCAAGGTTGGTGTAGAACACGAAACCGCGCTCGTCCGCGCCCTTGAGCAGGATCATGCGCACCGAGGGAATGCCCTCCGGCGAGGCCGTTGCTAGCGCCATGGCGTTCGGATCGTTCGGTTCGCTCGCCTCGGCGTCTTTCATCCATTCGGCGAAAAGCGCGAACGGATCTGCATCGAGCGGGATGAGGGGGAGGGTGGTGTCGTTTGCCATGACAGGGTGTCTCCTGCGTCACTTCGGTCCATCTTCGTTGCCTTCCTAACGTGTCATCTCGACACTTGTTTGCGCGGCGGGCATGTGCGACGAAGCGGAGCGTAATTATTTCTTTGTCTGACATTAACCGGGATCTGCCTCATGTCCACCGCTTCGTTCGATCTCCCTGCCGGGACGCTGATGGCGGGCAAGCGCGGCCTCGTGATGGGCGTCGCCAACGACCGCTCCATTGCCTGGGCCATCGCTTCTGCCTGCGCCGCACAGGGGGCTGAACTTGCCTTTACCTATCAGGGAGAGGCACTTGGCAAGCGCGTGAAGCCGCTGGCAGAGAGCGTGGGCGCAAGTCTCGTCCTGCCCTGCGATGTGAGCGACGATGCGGATATCGACCGGACGTTCGATGAGATCGAGAAGGTCTGGGGCAAGATCGATTTCGTGGTGCATGCGATTGGTTGGGCGGACAAGCAGTTCCTGCGCGGGCGCTATGTCGACACGCCGCGTGATGCGTTTCTCAAGGCAATGGACATTTCGTGCTTTTCCTTCACCGCTGTTGCACGCAGGGCCGCAGCACTCATGAAGGATGGTGGCTCGCTGCTTACCCTGTCCTATCTGGGGGCGGAGCGTGTCATGCCTCATTATAACGTGATGGGCGTGGCCAAGGCAGCTCTGGAAGCTTCGGTGCGCTATATGGCTGCCGATCTCGGCAAGGACAACATACGCGTCAATGCCATCTCTGCCGGGCCGATCATGACGCTTGCGGCAAACGGCATCGGCGATTTCCGCTATATCCTGCGCTGGAACCAGCTCAA
This sequence comes from Asaia lannensis NBRC 102526, assembly GCF_024054035.1. GTDB lineage: Bacteria > Pseudomonadota > Alphaproteobacteria > Acetobacterales > Acetobacteraceae > Asaia > Asaia lannensis. The sequence goes on along the minus strand of NZ_JAMXQU010000002.1, from coordinate 58,292 downwards.
CGCTCCGATGGAGCGCAATGTGACGCTCAAGGACGTCGGCGGCTCCGGCCTCTACTTCCTGTCCGATCTCTCGTCGGGCACCACGGGTGAAATTCATCACGTCGATTGCGGCTATCATCTCGTAGGCATGAAAAACCCCGCAGCGCCGGATATCGCGGTCGCTTCTTCAGAAGGCTGAGATGTCGGATAACAGTTTTGGAACCCTCTTCAGGGTTACCACCTGGGGCGAAAGTCATGGGCCAGCCATAGGCTGTGTGATCGACGGCTGCCCGCCCGGTATCTCCCTGAGCGAAACGGATATCCAGCCCTGGCTGGATCGCCGCCGGCCCGGCCTGTCGAAGTTCACGACGCAGCGTCAGGAGGCGGATCAGGTCCGCATTCTCTCCGGCGTGTTCGAAGGCAGGACAACGGGTACTCCGATCTCGCTCATGATCGAGAATACGGATCAGCGATCAAAGGATTACTCCGAGATCGCCACACGCTATCGCCCCGGCCATGCCGATGTTACTTATGATCTGAAATACGGTCATCGTGACTATCGTGGTGGCGGTCGCTCATCGGCGCGTGAAACGGCCTGCCGCGTTGCAGCCGGTGGTGTTGCACGCCGCGTGATCGACACGCTCATTGGCGATACGGCAATCATCCGTGCGGCGCTGATCCAGGTTGGCGGCCTCGGCATCGATCGGTCGCGCTGGGATTGGGACGAAGTCAACAACAATCCTTTTTTCTGTCCCGATGCGATCACCGCCATAGAGTGGGAAGGCCTCCTCTCGGCTGTGCGCAAGGACGGGTCTTCGATCGGGGCGCTGGTCGAGGTCGTTGCCGAGAATTTTCCTGCCGGGCTGGGCGCCCCGCTTTACGGCAAGCTCGATGCCGATCTGGCATCGGCACTCATGGGGATCAACGGCGTCAAGGCGGTTGAAATCGGTGAAGGCTTTGGCGTTGCAGTGCTCAGGGGCGAGGATAATGCCGACCCTATGCGTATGCGCGATGGTGCCCTCCATTTCGAAGGCAATCGGGCTGGCGGGATTCTGGGTGGGATCTCGACAGGACAGCCGATCACCGCACGTTTTGCCATCAAGCCGACAAGCTCTATTTTGGTCCCGGTCCCGTCCGTAAACCGGCAGGGGGAGAACATCGACGTGACAACCAAGGGACGTCACGATCCCTGTATCGGCATCCGCGCCGTGCCTGTTGCGGAAGCAATGGTGGCCTGCCTGCTGGTGGATCACCTGTTGCGCGACCATGCGCAGAACGGCTGGACACGCGACGAGCGCTGATCCACGTCAGTCTGCGTCGAGAGCTGTTGCTTTTATATGGCCGCCCAGTTGGGCGGCCATATTCCTGAGCTCATCCGACGATGATTCTCAGACCAGGGTAGCGGACAGGGTGATATCGGCCTTGAAGAGCTTCGAGACCGGACAGCCATTTTTCGCCTTGGTGGCAAGTTCTTCGAATTTGGCCTGATCGGCCCCGGGGACGCTGCCCTTGAGATCGAGGTGAATGGCTGAAATTTCGAAGCCGCCTTCCGTCTTGTCGAGGGAGACGGTCGCTTTCGTCTCAAGCGACGTGGCGGTCAGGCCTGCGTCACCGAGGATCATGGACAGGGCCATGGTGAAGCATCCGGCATGGGCAGCACCGATCAGTTCTTCCGGATTGGTACCCGGCTTGTCTTCGAATCGCGTGTTGAAACCATAGGGCTGATCGGACAGCGCACCGCTCTGGGTCGAGATGAAGCCCTTGCCGTCCTTGAGGCCGCCGCTCCACTTGGCACTTGCTGATTTCTTGATCGTCATGGGTCAGATCTCCTGCATTTGCGAACCCGTTTGGGGTCGGCTGTTCAGCCAACGCGGGAGGTGCAGGATTGTTCAACCCCGGTGCTGTGTCATCGTGGCCACGATGCACGACGATGACGAAAAAGACCGTGTGAAGGAACTCTAGGTTCTCCAAGGGCTTCTGGCCCTGTCAACACCATATGTAGTGTCCGGTGTGAAATTTAACCCGATATATTGCTTGTCTGTGCAGCCGGAATTGCGCCAAGAGGACACTCGTAATTTACATGATCGATCTCGATTTGACCTTGGGGAGATGGCCCGTGAGCCTGCTAGACGACACGATCCGTGAGCCTGTTTCAGCCTCTGTCGATACGCTGCCCGAGCCCTGCGACCGTGCGCCCCAGGAGATCGAGGCCGAGCCGGACATGTTCGACGATGTCGTGCAGCTGGAGGGGCATCATCCGGTACGCGTCAACCGCTCGCGCGATGCCCTTCTGACCGATTTCGGCCGTGCGACTCTCGATAACCGCTATCTTCTGCCCGGCGAGCACTATCAGGATCTGTTCGGTCGTGTGGCGTCCTATTACGGCGCCGATGCGGCTCATGCGCAGCGCCTGTACGATTACATCTCGCAGCACTGGTTCATGCCTGCCACCCCCGTGCTTTCCAATGGCGGCACGTCGCGCGGTCTGCCTATCTCGTGCTTTCTCAACGAAGCCGATGACAGCCTTCGCGGGATTGTCGATTTGTGGAACGAAAATGTCTGGCTGGCGTCCAAGGGCGGCGGAATCGGTTCCTACTGGGGCAACCTGCGGTCGATCGGCGAGAATGTCGGCAAGAACGGCAAGACGTCGGGTGTCATACCGTTCATTCGTGTGATGGACAGTCTGACCCTCGCCATTTCCCAGGGGTCGCTGCGTCGCGGATCGGCGGCAGTCTATCTCCCTGTGTGGCATCCCGAGATCGAGGAATTCGTCGAGATGCGACGCCCTACGGGTGGCGATCCGAACCGTAAGGCGCTGAACCTTCATCATGGCGTGCTGCTGACAGACGATTTCATGCGCGCTGTCGAAAAGGACGAGGAATGGGGCCTGCGTTCGCCCAAGGACATGTCCGTCATTCGCAGCGTGTCTGCACGTCAGCTCTGGATCCGTATTCTTACGGCCCGTATGGAGCAGGGCGAGCCCTACATCATCTATTCGGATCATGTGAACAAGGCGCGTCCCGAGCATCACAAGCTGGCCGGGCTTGAGGTCAAGACGTCCAATCTCTGCGCGGAAATCACCCTGCCAACGGGTCTCGATCATCACGGCAAGAACCGCACGGCCGTATGCTGCCTGTCCTCGCTCAATCTCGAAACCTGGGAAGAGTGGAAAGACAATCCCCAGTTCATCGAAGACGTGATGCTTTTCCTCGACCGCGTGTTGCAGGACTTCATCGATCGTGCGCCAGACGATATGGAGCGTGCCCGTTATGCCGCCATGCGCGAGCGCTCGGTCGGGCTTGGGGTTATGGGGTTCCATTCCTTCTTGCAGGCGCGCAACATACCGTTCGAGAGTGTGATGGCGCGGGTATGGAACAAGCGCATTTTCCAGCACATAAAGCTTCAGGCCGATGCTGCCTCCAAGCATCTGGCTGAACTGCTCGGTCCGTGCCCCGATGCCGAGGAATACGGCATCATGGAGCGCTTCTCGAACAAGATGGCTATTGCTCCTACCGCATCGATCTCGATTATTGCCGGCAATGCGAGCCCGGGTATCGAACCGATTTCGGCCAATGTGTTCCTGCAGAAAACACTGTCGGGCTCGTTCACGGTGCGTAACCGTCACCTGCTCAAGCTGCTCGAGCAGAAGGGGCAGAACAACGATGCAGTATGGTCGTCCATCACACTGAACAAGGGATCGGTCCAGCACCTGGATTTCCTGACGCAGGACGAGAAGGATGTTTACAAGACAGCCTTCGAGCTCGACCAGCGCTGGGTGATCGAGCATGCGGCTGACCGTGCAGGATTTATCTGTCAGGCGCAGTCGATCAATGTGTTCCTGCCTGCCGACATCCACAAGCGCGATCTTCACCAGATCCATTTCCTGGCCTGGAAACGCGGTGTGAAGTCGCTCTATTACTGCCGCTCGCTCTCGATCCAGCGCGCCGATGCCGTTAGCGATATGGCGCTCAAGAACAACATTCTTGAGGACGAGGATTACAGCAGCAACGCTGCCGAGGCTGCCAGGAAGCCCGCAGCGACCACAAGCTACGAGGAATGTCTGTCATGTCAGTGAGACACGCTTTTTATGCTTCGGTATTCGCAACGACGATACTCGCTACACCAGTCGCTCTTGCCGCCGAGCCCGCGATGACGGCGCCTTCCGGATCAAGCGCGGCAGAGGCGGGTAGCGCTACAGTCAATGGTGTGATCGCCCCGACGGGCAGCGCCGAAATTTCACCCGATGCCACGATTGCCGTGTCGCTCGAAGATGTCAGCCTGGCCGACGCTCCGGCAATCACGCTTGGCAAAAGCGAATTCGCACCGGTCGGCAAGGGGCCTTATGCCTATGCTCTTCGCTACGATCCGAGCCTGATCCAGCCGGGTCATCGCTACGCGCTTCGTGCCGAAATCCGGGATGCAGGCAAGCTTATCGCCCTGAGCAAGACGACACCAATGCAGGAAGGGGCTGTGCCTGCCGATACGAAGGTGAGTGTCGACGCCGTGGCGCAGGCCGTTCCCGCGTCTGTCGTCGGAGCCTGGACCCTGACGCATATCGGCAACAGGAAGACCGATCCTGCCGCGCCCGCCTTCATGATGATACGCGCCGATGGCGGACTGTCCGGCACGGGCGGCTGCAATCGCATGATGGGTCGTGTGAGCGTCGATGCCACGCATTTCACTTTCGGTCCAACGGCTGGCACACGCATGGCATGTCCCGGTGTGCGCATGACTCAGGAAGATGCCGTATTCAAAGCGATGCAGGCTGTGCGTAGCTGGAAGCGCGAAAGCAATCGCCTGATTCTGAAAGACGAGCAGGGTACTCCGGCACTGACCCTCACGCTTCAGAAAATACCGGATCACAAGGCTTCGGCCGCCCATACCGAACCGAGCAGGAAAAGCTAATGAGCGAGTCACAGAACGCCGGCGCGCCGCTCGCCGAGGAACAGCATTTCGACCTCATGACCGCTAATCCGGTCTACAAGCCGTTTCGCTATCCGTGGGCCTACGATGCCTGGCTGATTCAGCAGCGCGTTCACTGGCTGCCCGAGGAAGTGCCGCTGGCCGACGACGTCAAGGACTGGCATCGCACGCTCAGCGAAGGCGAGCGCCATCTGGTGACCCAGATTTTCCGTTTCTTCACCCAGGCGGATGTCGAGGTGAATTCGGCCTACATGAAGTATTACAGCCAGGTCTTCAAACCGACCGAAGTGCTGATGATGCTCTCGTCGTTCTCGAATATCGAGACGATTCATATCGCGGCCTATTCGCATCTCCTCGATACGATCGGTATGCCCGAGACTGAATACTCGGCATTTCTGAAATACAAGGAGATGAAGGACAAGTATGATTTCATGCAGTCCTTCAATATCGACAACAAGCGCGAGATCGCCAAGACCATGGCGGCTTTCGGTGCGTTCATGGAAGGGCTTCAGCTTTTCGCGTCCTTCGCGATCCTGCTGAACTTTCCGCGCTTCAACAAGCTCAAGGGCATGGGGCAGATCGTCTCATGGTCGGTGCGCGATGAGACGCTTCACTGCCTGTCGATGATTCGCCTGTTCCGCACCTTCGTGCGCGAGAACAGCGAAATCTGGACCGAGGATTTCCGCGCCGAACTGGCAGAAATCTGCGCTACCACGGTCGAGCATGAAGACGCGTTTATCGATCTCGCTTTCGAAATGGGCGATGTCGAAGGGTTGAGCGCCGATCAGGTCAAGCGCTACATCCGCTTCATTGCAGATCGTCGCATGACGCAGCTTGGGCTCGATCCGTTCTATGGCATCGAGGAAAACCCGCTGCCCTGGCTCGATGACATGCTCAACGCGGTCGAGCACGCCAATTTCTTCGAGAACCGCTCGACAGAATATTCACGCGCTTCCACCACAGGGTCATGGGAAGAAGCGTTCGAAGCAGACGTTTTCGCTTCCTGATCGTGTGCCGATGCGAGGCTTCGCGTCTCGCATCGGACTTTTCTTCTCCAATAAACAAGGGCTACCTCTCGTTGAGACGGGAGGTAGTCGGACCGACCGACGGTATTTGACGGGTCCAAAAGCCTCTCGTGCCCGAAAGCTCCATCAACTCGGCAACACGGTTTTCGCATGACCGTAATCATCTCGGCTGCGCGTATTGTGACATTGTCATATTCGCACAAATGTGAAGTTTCGAGCAGGCGTCCTCACGGCACTCAGAGGTGTCCTTGCGGTCTGAGACCTTTTTCCTGGGTATCTCCGGTTTTACAGTGACTCAATTCACTTCGTTTTTGTTGTCCTTTCCATTCATGGCTTATGACCGAATTGGAAAGATCGACGCCGAAACTGGAAAGTCGTGGGTTCACCTATGCGGTGGATATTCCGTCCCCGTTGTCTGTATTAGGTTCCGTGGGCAAAGCTTGACGGGATTGAGCAAGATTGATTCAACGCTGCCATCTGGAGGCGGCATTGGACGAGACGATTGGGGCGACGGATGCGGAGCGGGCGTTGATCGGCCCGCTGCTGCCGGCTGAGACGAGACGTGGCTGCTATCCAGCTGGCGACAATCGTCGGTTTTTTGACGGCGTGATGTGGATGGCGCGGACAGGCGCGCAATGGCGTCATCTTCCGCCCTGCTAAGGCAAGTGGAACACTGTATTCCGGCGCTATCGCCGCTGGGTCGAGCTGGATGTGTTCGATGCGCTGCTGGAAACGCTGACGGAGCTGGTTGGCCGCGACCAGTCGGCAGACATGATCGACAGCACCGTGGCCTGGGGCCATCACGGCGCTGCCGGGATAAAAAAGGTGTTGAGCCGACCGAGGCGCTCGGCCGATCGTGGGGAGGGTTTATAACCCAAATCCATGCCCGCTGCGACGCCCGGGGGCTACCGCTCGCCTTCATCCTGACGTCCTGACAGGCTTATGATCAGCAGGGATTTGTCCCGCTATTCCGAGCGATCAGCGGCCGTCTCGACAAGCTCCTGGCGGATCGCGGCTACGACGCCAACCAGATCCGCGCCGACATCGCCTGCACCGGTGCCCGTCCGGTGATCCCGGCCAAACCCGGGAGGCGGAACCCTGCCAGTCATGATCGGCACGCCTACAAGCTGAGGAACCGCATCGAGCGCATGTTCAACAGGCTCAAGAACTGGCGGAGGGTCGCCACCAGATACGACAAGACCGCACAGTCCTATCCTGGCTTCGCCTCTATCGCTTCAACGTTCCTGTGGGTCAGCTTTGTCCACAGAACCTAGAGCCAGACCACGCACCGTGGATTTGTGATTGAAGGGTAATTCTGACAACATATATGGCATAACAATAAAATGATCATTTTATTACGTGACAATAGACACAGATAAATACTTATCATAAATATTTACATGCTTATGATATTTATATCATGTACTCGTACAGGATGGTCGGTGAAAGGCTTTATTGTGACGATAATTATTTGTATTCCGGGAGGTGTAGTATTGTTATTGCTATGATATTCGCGATAGTCGTGCGGAGGCTTTTCACTCTCAGGTGATAGACGCCATCGTGACCTGTTTCGAAGTGACATCATTTGAGTTTTTGCGTCTGTTGACTGTCTAGTATGTAAAAAATAATAGTATAAAAACCCATTAGGATAAGATCATTGGAAAACTTTGACATATTGCTAATCAAAGAACTGCAAAGCAAGTTCTGGAACCTGTACCAGGAAAACAACGTCCGGATGTCCGAAAGTGTTCGGTTTTTGAGCGACGGCAGCATCGCCGGATACAGAAACCAGAATGAGCGATTTTGGGAGTTTTCGGACAAGAAACTCAAGATATTCGACAAGTACAGGAGCCTGTCCGCCGAGTTTACCGAAATCAAGCTAATCGGCGATAAGATCCATATGGTCGGCAGACATGTTTTGCATGGTGCGAGCGGACCGGCCTTTTTCCTCGAGTCGCAAGACGCGGACTATGTTCCTAGGCCGTTTTCACCTACAAAAAACGAATACCCGCAGAGAAAGATTGGAACTCATACTTATGGGTCGATGGAGGTTATTGACTCAAGCGGCGATAACGATGTCGAACTTGGAAAGTTCGTAAGTATAGGTCCTTGTCTGAAGATTATTTGTGGCAATCATAACTATAAGTTTGTCTCAAATTATCCTTTCAAATCGATAGATAATCACTTCTGGAAGCCGCTCGATGAGGTGAACGATCATTTATATAACGGCACCACGGTTATTGGAAATGACGTCTGGATCGGTCATAGCGTAATCCTGAAGGGTGGCGTCACCATTCATGACGGCGCGGTTATCGCGGCTGGAGCCATGGTGACCAAGGACGTACCTCCTTACGCAATCGTCGGTGGTTTCCCTGCCAAGGTCCTTAAAATGAGGTTCGATGAAGAGCAGATACAGAAAATGCTGTCCATCAGGTGGTGGGACTGGGAGGACGAAAAAATTAACGAGAATCTGGAGGATATCATGTCAGATGATATCGATCGTTTTATCTCGAAATTTGGTTGATTCATCGCTGGATATCGCAGGTTGTTTGGATAATCTTCAAGCAGACGCCACCAAGCGCTATGGTTGATGGTGGCGACATTTTGCAATCATGTCCAATTCCTTCGAAGGTTCACGCTATCTGGAGTGCGTCGCGCAGAATGGCTTCGCATTCCGGCGTGTAGCCTCCTTCGTTGCGGTGCAAGATGAGGCCGTGTGGTAGTCTGAACGATCCCTTGCCAGCCCAGACAGCCTGAAGCAGGACGATCTTCGCTGCACGCCCCTGTTTCGGCCATAGCGGATAAAGGGTCAGACTTCCGAATCCGGAAAGGCGCAGGACCTCGCTCGCCTGATCGACCACAAAGGCGGGGAGGGCAAGGGTGAGCGTCCCGCCCGGCAGGATCCAGCGTGACAGTGCTGCGATCCACTCGTGCCATCCGCCTGCGGGCATGGTCATGGCGAGGCGACGTCGGGGATCGTTGGCACCTGTATGATCTGCCGGGTGCCAGGGCGGGTTTGCCATGGCATGATGGAAGCGTCCATTGGCTCCCGGTGTCATTGTGCGCAGGGAGGGGGGTATATCGGGCAGGCTGCCATGCACGATGGCGATGCGTGTCTCGAACGCGTTCTCCTGCATGTTCATAGACGCAAGCCGGGCAGTCGCTGCATCGGCCTCGATCCCCACACCGCGAATTTCAGGACAGCGTGCGGCAAGGCACAACAGGCCGGCGCCCGCACCGCATCCGGCTTCGAGCACACTCTGGCCTTTTCTGGCAGGAACGAACGCCGCCATGAGAACCGGCTCGATGCCCGTGCGATAACCATGCCTGAACTGCTTGTAGCGCACGCGACCATCGAGCAGGTAGCCGTCCATCGTTTCGGTGGTTTTCACCTGCGCGGCGTCAGCTTTTAGGGAGGCCGGGTTGACCGGGGCCGTCCCGCCGCTCATATGGATTTGACTGTCAGAGGGCTGGTTCTCCGGTCTGTCTGGCTCGTGCATGAAGTTCGGTTTCTGCCTTGGTGTTCCCTGCGCCGGCAGGACCGCCGGCTCGTGCCTTATACTGCATCAGGGTCGTCAGTGGCCAAGTAGGAAGTGGAGAATTGCCTTGGGTGGTGCCGACAGCTCGACAGAGACGAACATGCAGGGCGCAAGCCCCGCGACACACGCTGTTGAGAAGGACGGTTCGGCCCTGAATGCCTTATCGGCATTCCTCAGGGATGACATGGAAGCCTGTAACCGGGAAATCGTCTCCCGCATGCAGAGCCCGGTTCCGCTTATCCCGCAGCTTGGGGCCCATCTTGTCGCGGCAGGGGGCAAGCGTCTTCGCCCACTTCTGACGCTCGCCTCTGCAAGACTTTGCGGTTATCGCCCTTCGCCCGAAAACCAGCGCCATGTCGGGCTGGCCGCCTGCGTGGAATTTATTCATACAGCGACCCTGCTGCATGACGATGTGGTCGATGAAAGCACGCTGCGTCGCGGTCTGGCATCTGCCAATGCTGTTTTCGGCAACAAGGCCTCCGTCCTTGTGGGCGATTTCCTGTTTGCGCGCTCGTTCCAGCTCATGACAGCAGATGGCTCGCTCAAGGTCATGGCCATTCTCTCTGCGGCATCTGCCACCATCGCCGAGGGCGAGGTGTTGCAGATGGCGACCCAGAACGACCTGTCCACCCCGATCGAGAAATATCTCGAAGTCATTCATGGAAAGACTGCTGCCCTGTTCGCAGCAGCGTGTCGCGTGGGGGCCGTGGTGGCTGAGCGGCCGGAGGAGGAAGAGGCAGCTCTGGAGGCTTACGGGACGAATCTTGGCATGGCGTTCCAGCTTGTCGATGACGCGCTCGATTATGCGGCCGATCAGCAGGTTCTGGGCAAGACGGTCGGTGACGACATGCGTGAGGGCAAGATCACCCTGCCGGTTCTGGCCGCGTTTCAGGCTGGTGATGAGGCGGAGCGTGCTTTCTGGCTGCGCGTGATCGAAACCGGCGAGCAGACCGACGAAGACCTGCCGCATGCGCTCGATCTGATTGCCAAGACGGGAGCGATTCAGACCACTCTGGATCGCGCCCAGGTCTATGCCGATGCGGCCATCGAGGCCCTGTCGATCTTCCCGGACAGCCCGATACGCCAGCTGATGATCGACGCGGCGTCCTACACGGTCAGCCGCGCAAACTGAGGTTTCCACCGCGCGTCGCTCTTTCGTCCACCGGAATGGCGCGCGCGCGTGTTTGATCATGCAGCGTGAGAAGAGCCAAGGCTCGAGGTTTAACCCGGGTTCTGGCGCGCAAGGCCGGGGGCGAGAATGGAAATATCCCCGTAGCCCAGGCGCAGGACAGCCTGCCTCAGGGCGTAATCGTCCATGGGAGGCGCGGTCAGGCTTAGCGATTCGGGGAGATTGTTATCCTGCTCTCCGATCGGCCGCATATCCAGCAGACGCCTGACCTGCTGCGCAACGGGCAACGCGGGATCCAGCCAGCTTATGCCCGAGGGGCCAAGCCGCAGAAAAGTCTCTGCCAGAAAAGTATAATGCGTGCAGCCCAGACCGATCGTATCGATCCTGTCGCCATTCGGGGCATCGAAGAGGTGGCGTAACTCCTCGGCGACGAGTCTATCGTCAATGGAGTGACCCAGAAATGCTTTTTCCGCCAGATCCGCAAGCATGCGTGCGCCATGCACGATCATCTCGCAGTCGTTCGCATAATCGTCGCGCAGGCTGCGCAGGTAAGGGCGACGGGCCGTACCTCGTGTTGAGAGCAGACCGAAAACACGCGTCTTGCTGACCCGACCCGCCCAGCGCACAGGAGGGACGCACCCCACGAAAGGAACGTCGAACCGCTTGCGCAGGGCGTCGAGTGCGATGGTACTTGCCGTATTGCAGGCAATCAGGACGACATCGGGACGCAGCCGGGCGATGTGCTCTTCCATGAGCGCGAGAATACGCGCGACAAGCAGGGAATCCTCCTGCTCGCCATAGGGAAAAAGCGCGTTATCGGCTAGGTAGTCGATGCGTGTTTCGGGGGGCAGGGTCGTACGCAGGGCCTGAACGACCCCCAACCCCCCTATGCCTGAATCAAAGGCGAGCACGCGCCCCGGAGGCAGAGGCAAATCAGCCCTCTGCCTTGGCCTTGAGAGCAGCGGCTTCCTCGGCGCTGCCGACACCACCATGCGCCTTGGACCAGCCGCAGGGATCCTCGAGGAAGCGACGGACCTCGTGAATGTCGCTCTCGGAGAAATAATTGGCGCCCGAGCAGGCTTCGAGCACATCCCACCAGGTGCAGAGCGAATGCAGAGACACATTCATGTCTGCCAGCGTCTTCTGGGCGCCGGGGAAAACGCCGTAGAAGAAGACCACGAAGGTATGATCGACAATTGCTCCCGCAGCGCGCAGGGCATTGGCAAAGCGCACCTTGGAGGCGCCGTCTGTCGTGAGGTCCTCGACCAGCAGCGTGCGCATGGATTCCGGCACATCGCCCTCGATCTGGGCATTGCGGCCGAAACCCTTCGGCTTTTTGCGAACATAGGCCATGGGCGCCATCATGCGATCGGCAATCCAGGCGGCGAAAGGAATACCGGCCGTCTCACCACCCACGACGCAATCGATGCTCTCATAGCCGATATGGCGACCGATCTTCTCGACCGCGAGCTCGACAATCTTGGCCCGGGCGCGGGGGAAGAAGATGATCTTGCGGCAATCGATATAGACGGGCGATTTCCAGCCCGAGGTCAGGGTGTAGGGGTCTTCAGGACGGAAATTGATTGCCTTGATTTCCAGCAGGATACGCGCTGTTGTCAGGGCAGCATCACGGTCCCACTGGGTCTGACGGACCGCGCCACCGTTGATCTCGTTGCTGAGAGCCATTTGTTATCACTCCATGATCTTTAGCCGTGCAGGATTATCCGTCCTTCGCGAGAAAAGTAAGACAAATAAGAGAAAATCCTTGCGCTGTTGTTCGATAGGCTGCGCTTGCATTTACCATCGGAAAAGATTTAGAATGCGCCAGTTGAAAATAATTCTCAATTAGGATCTGCCCGCGTGACTGTTGATCTCAACCGCATTTCCCGAAAGTGCGAACGCGCTGTCATCACAGCGTATGAAGAGCTGCGGGACGTGGGTCAGCCTGACATTCAGGCTTTCACCGCTTGCACGACCCTTTATCGCATCCACCATCCGGAGGCCTCGCTGAACGAGGCGCGCCGTCTTGTGTCGGAATGGATCGATCATCACATCGTTCGTCAGGACAAGGGCGCGACGCCGGGCTGCAATTGCTGATCTGACAGTTTCGGCATGGAGCGCCGTGGGTGTGCCATGCGGCTGCTCCCTATACGGTAAGTTCACTAGAGCAGAATGAAAAAAGCCGGAGGCAAATGCTCCGGCTTTTTTCATGCGTCATCACACCTTGTCGCGCGACAATCAGCCGCGACGACAGAGCGCTACATAATCGCGCTTGGTTTCACCCACATAAAGCTGACGGGGACGGCCGATACGCTGGCCCGGTTCCTCGATCATCTCACGCCACTGGCTTACCCATCCGACGGTACGGGCCACGGCGAAAAGGACGGTGAACATCGAAGTCGGGATACCCATGGCCTTGAGAATCAGCCCTGAGTAGAAATCCACATTCGGGTAGAGTCGACGCTGTACAAAATAGGGGTCGTTGACGGCAATGCGCTCAAGCTCGGCAGCAAGGTCGAACATGGGGTCGTGCTTGAGGCCGAGTTCGGCCACGACCTCATGATAGGTCTGCTCCATGATTTTCGCGCGTGGGTCGAAATTCTTGTAAACGCGATGGCCGAAACCCATCAGCCTGACGCCGCTATCGCGATTCTTGACCTGCTCGATAAAGGCCGGGATGTTCTCCTTGGAGCCGATCTGCGACAGCATGCCCAGCACCGCTTCGTTGGCGCCGCCATGAGCCGGCCCCCACAGAGCCGCGATACCGGCTGCGATACAGGCAAAAGGATTGGATCCGGTCGATCCGACAAGACGTACGGTCGATGTCGACGCATTCTGCTCATGATCGGCATGAAGGATCAGGATGCGATCGATCGCGCGTGCAAGGACCGGATTGACCTTGTATTCCGCATTCGGCTTGGCAAACAGCATCTTCAGGAAATTTTCCGAGAAGGTCAGGCTGTTATCCGGGTAAACGAAGGGCTCGCCAACCGTGTATTTATAGGCCCAGGCCGCGATGGTCGGAACCTTGGCGATCAGACGGCGGGTCGAGAGATCGCGTGAGGCTTCGTTCGAGATATCGACGGCGTCGGGATAAAAGGCGGAGAGCGCTGCCACGGTGCCGCATAGAATGGCCATGGGATGGGCATCACGCCGGAATCCGTTGAAGAAATTGCGTATCTGCTCGTGCAGAAGCGCCAGCTCCTTCAGATCCTGCTGGAAGCGGTCGTACTCCGCGCGGTTCGGTAGTTCTCCATAGGCAAGGAGATAGGCTGTTTCGGTAAAGCTGGCCTCGGTGGCAAGCTGCTCGATCGGGTAGCCTCTGTGCAGAAGAATCCCTTCATCGCCGTCGATGAACGTGATCGCACTGCGACACGAAGCCGTTTCGCCATATCCCGGATCGAACGAGAACATGCCGGTTTCGGCTGTGAGTTTGCGTATATCCACCACGTCGGGGCCCATCGTGCCCGACAGGATGGGGAAACCGGCCGAGCGCTCGCCTATGCTGAGGGCCGCCGTTGCGGAAGTGGTTCCGGTTGTGTCGTGATCAGCCATAAGAACGCCTTACGAATTGTACCGAGTGGGAGCAATCAACATATGGGTGATGAGTCTCACGGTCGCAGAACGGCTCCGAGCGTTGCCGTGTTCGGAGAGAGTCCGATCCAGTCCGAAGCGATTGTGAAAACCGCCGCAGTTCCCGGCTCGTAGCCTCTCATCAACTCGCGGGCGACAGGGCCGTCGACCGCATTGCTCGCGAGGTGGAGGCAGGTTTCTGCGATCGCCGGATTATGGCCGATCAGTACGAGCGTTCTGATCGTCTCCGGCGTTTCGCGCAGAAGCTCCAGAATGCCATAGGGATCGAGGTCGTAGAGCGCATCGAGCCCGTGAACCACGCGCGTCTCCGGCAGGTGCGCCGCTATGGCTGTGGCGGTCTGTGTCGTGCGCGTGGCGGTGCTATGCCACAGATGCGCCCCTGCAAGATCGATATCGAGCGCCGCCAGTTTTTCTCCGAGATGTTCGGCATCGTGCATGCCGTGCGTCGTCAGAGGTCGCAAGCGGTCGCTGCCGCCCAGGGTTTCGGGGGCAGCCTGGGCGTGCCGGACCAGAATGAGATGATGCGTGGTCATGCGAGCCATCTCCGCTTAGCGCGGGCTGCGCCCTGCGATCGAATCATGATGACGGATCACTTCGCGTATGATGAAGGCAAGAAACTTTTCCGCGAAGTCGGGGTCGAGGCGCGCGGATACGGCCAGTTGGCGCAGTCGCTCGATCTGGCGCGCCTCGCGGGCCGGGTCGGCTGCGGGCAGGCCGGATCTGGCCTTGAGTTCCCCGACTGCCTGCGTCTGGCGAAACCGCTCGGCGAGCATATGGATCAGGGCGGCATCGATATTGTCGATGCTCTGTCTGTGCTGTTCGAGGAGGGCACGGGTTTCTTGTTCAGACATCGAGATCAATCCAGGCAAGATGGCCGCCTTTTCCGGCGCCAAGGTCAGTAAAAATAGCGCGTCCCCCGCTTCGACCGTCGCGTATCCAGGGGCGGCCATCGGTCGAGCGCCGGTCATGGCCGCAATAGACCACATGCCCCTCAGGTATATGATCGATCCAGCGCAATCTGCGTTCGGGATAGCCATCGGGCTGCATGCGTCCAGTCGTCTCGCCGAAGAGGGCGCGCGACAGAAGTGACGTCATGGGGCCAAGAGCGGGCGGCGGACTCTCGAAAAGCATGTCAGTATGAAATCCGCCATGAACGAAAATCAGCGTATCGTGTATGATCCAGGCAGGTGCATCGGCAATGGCCTCATAGGCCCGCTCGCGCAGACCGGCCTGTACCGGGCCCGAGAGCTGACGAAGCGTTTCTTCGAGAGGCGGGTCGCGCCTGAGGCGTCTCCCTTCGAGCGCACGCCCCAGCTTGCGGTCGTGATTGCCGAGAATGAACAGACCGCGCCCGTCATCTATCAGATCGAGCATGAGCCGGAGCGTACCCGCACTGTCCGGCCCATGATCGACCAGATCGCCCAGCTGGATGATAAAGCGATCCGTAGCAACGGCATGCTCGAACGCCGTGAGGTCTCCATGCACGTCTCCCACCACGCGTAATCCGCGACCGGCACTCAACTGCGACAGATCGGGCATGGGAGGGGGAGAAGAGGAAATCGGTCCGGCCTTTCAGTGTGCTGCCCTGTCGAAACGGCCATTATGGGCCGCATCGGGGGAAAAACACAATAAAGACATGGTTATAACCTGGTTCCCTCGTGCGTCTCTCTTCGTTTCGTTCAGCGGCCCGCAAGTCCGGCGGCCGATGCGCCGTTTTCGGCAAAGGAAGCGGCGAGCGCCAGATCGACCGACAGGACCTGACTGACGCCACGTTCCTGCATCGTGACACCGAACAGACGGTCCATGTGGGCCATCGTCAGCTGATGGTGGGTAACGATGAGGAAGCGTGTCTGGGCCTCTTCGGCCATATCCTTGAGAAGGCTGCACAGGCGTTCGACATTTGCGTCGTCGAGAGGGGCGTCCACCTCGTCGAGAATACATAAGGGCGAGGGCTGACAGCGGAAAGTCGCAAAAATCAGCGAGAGCGCCGTCAGGGCCTGCTCCCCGCCCGAAAGCAGTGACAGTGTCGAGAGCTTCTTGCCCGGCGGCTGGGCAAAGATTTCCAGCCCGGCTTCCAGTGGGTCGTCGCTGCCCACAAGCCCAAGATGGGCCTTGCCACCATTGAACATGCGGCTGAACAGGGACTGGAAGTGGCGGTCGACCTCAACGAAAATGGCCTGGAGACGCTCGCGCCCTTCTTTCTTGAGCATGTTGATCGATCCACGCAGACGCGCGATGGCGGAATCGAGTTCCTGATGCTCGTGGGCAAGATGGCTGGCCTGTGCTTCTGCCTCGCTATATTCCTGCTCGGCGAGGAGATTGACCGGGCCGAGTGCTTCGCGCTCCTTCTGGTTGCGTGCAAGGCGGCGTTTGAGCGCGCTTTCGCTCTGGTCGCTGCTGGCGGTATCGGCAAGAGGCTGGCCGGATGCCGTCGTCGGGGGGGCGGGGGGCGTCTCGTCGAGCGTTTCGAATTGTTTGCGCGCCTGATCCAGACGTTCCTGAAGACGTATGACCGTTTCACGCGCCTGCGCGCACCGCTCGTCTTCCTGCTGTCTCGTCCGGGCGAGAACGTCGATGGCGTTTTCGAGTGCACTCAGGGTCTGGGCTGCCTCGTCGTAATCACGTTCGGCGGCTTCAAGTGCGTGGGTATTCTCGTTTGCCTGCGTTCGCAGCCTGTCATGTTCGGCATCGATGCTCGCGCGCTCTTCCTGAGCGGCACGAACACGGGTTTCCAGCCGAATGAAATCGTCGTCCAGCGTTGCGCCCAGAGCCGTTGCCTCGGCAAGTCTGCGGACGATCTGCTCCTTTTCCTGCTCGGTGCGCGACAGGTCGCTCTCAGCCTGACGTTGCGCTTCGTAGCACAGGCGGTTCCGCTCCCGCTGGGCGGTTTCCGCCGATTGGGCATCGTGCAGCGACTGTTCAAGCGGTGTCAGATCCGGGATGGAAGCAAGGCTGGCCCGTTGCTCCCTGAGGGACGTGCGTGTCTGTTCAAGCGCGGCGCGGCGCGGCAGCAGCGCCGAGAGGCGGCTCGATACGCTCAGCCTGAGGTCGCGACGTTCCTGAAGGGCGTGCTCATCGGCCCCGATCACCTGCCTGAGAGCAGTCAGTGTCGTGTCGGTGGTGATGAAAAGATGCTCGACGGTCTGAAGCGCACGATGAGCTTCTTCCTTCGCGCGGTGGGTTGCTTCCGCTTCGCGTCCCGGATCGATTTTCTCGAGCGCCTGTTTTTCGTTCTCCAGTCCATCACGATCCTGTCGGGCCTGCGCCAGGACGCCGGAGAGGGTCGACAGTCGCGAGGCATTCGCCTCATCCTGCAGGCGTAGCCGGGTGGCTTCGTCGCGCGCGGTACGATAGGCGCTTTCAGCAAGACGCAGCGCCTTCAGCGCCTCTTCGTTCGTCTTGCGTGCCTGGGAAAGGGTCTGACGCAGGATATCGGCTTTGGCCGCGAGAGCCTGCGCGTCGGGTAACGCAGAGAGGGCTTCATCGGCTGCGGTAACACGCTTTTCGGCCTGCTCGTACTGCACCTGGGCTTCAGCAAGAGCGTGATCGTTCTGTGCAATCTGACCGAGATAACGCTCATGCTGGGCCAGAAACGCAGCTTCCTCCTGACGGGCACGTGAAAGGGTTTTCTCGGCGTGCTGAAGATGCGCGCGTAGCGATGCAAGCTCGTTGGCGCGCGCCTCCTCTTCACATCTTGCTGTGTTCAGAAGCTCGGAGAGGGCCGGCAGACGCGACGAGGCTTCGTCACATTCGGCCTCTACCGTGCGTAATGCAGCGAGATGTTCGACACGACCGAGCGCCGTGGAGGGAAGATCTCCGGCAGCGCGATACCCGTCCCATCGCCAGAGCGCACCGTCGCGGCTTACCAGACTCTGACCTGCGCTCAGCTGGGGGTGAAGGGCCTCACCCTGCGCGCTGTCGGTAACGATCCCTATATGGGCGAGGCAGCGTGAGAGAGCCGGTGGTGCATCGAGCAGTGTAGCAAGAGCCGTAACGCCACCGGGAAGCGGTGCATGCCCGACGGCTGGGAGCTGGAGCCATGCGCGGTTCTGCGCCGGGTCAAGGGAGGCTTCGAGCGTCTGGTCGAATGCGGAGGCGACTGCGCGTTCCAGTCCGACCGGAACCGACAGCGCGTCGAGGAGTGAATCCGGCAGACCGTCCGAGGGCAGACTCGTGCGCAAGGCATCCAGTCGGGCCTGCAGCGCCAGATGGGCGGCGCGGGCTTCACGCAAGGATTTTTCAGCGTTTTCATGCGCGGTGCGCGCTGTGTCACGGTTTCGAGCCGCGATGTCGATACGATTGGCGAGGTCCGCGCTTTCGTCCTGAGCGCTCTTGCGACGGGTTGAGAGGTCTGCGCCTGCCGTCTCATCCGGGCGACCTGCCTCGATCGTGTTACGTGCGCTCCGTAATGTCTCGATCTGGGCCCTGTAGCGCGAGACAGCCGCTTGAGCCTGTTTCTGTTCGTTGGTGAGCAAACGACGTTGCTGATCGATTCCCTGCATATCGGCTTCATGACGTCTCAGCGTCTGATCGCTTTCTGTAAGGGTCGATTGCGCCTCTGCTGCTGCATTGCGTGCTGCATCGCATGACTGACGCAGGCTTTCGACCTGCACCTCGCCTGCTTCAAGCACTGCGCTTCCAGGCCGCGCCTTAAGGAGTGCCTCATGCTCGCCCGCATATTTGTCGAGCTGGGCCGTCAGGCTGGCAAGCCGGGTTGCGAGGCGTTCAGTCGCCTCTCGGTGATCCTGTGCCGCATTCTGCGCCTGCGCAGCGGCCTGACCTGCCCTGGCATAGCCAAGGCGGGCGTCCTGCACGGCAGCTGTCAGACGTTCGTATTCGGCCGTGCAGGCATCGCGTTCCCTGCGTTTGGCCTCGAGCGCCTGCTCCAGGCTGGCGAGCCCGGTTTCATCGGGCAGGGATGACTGCAACTCGGTAATGGAGTGTGCCAGCGTCTGTTCTTCGTCATCGAGCGCCGCCAGGCGGGTATCGATCGTTTCGTAATCCGCTTCGAGCTTCTGGGCCGCCAGACGCTGGGTCATGAGTGTTTCGGCACATTGCGCGCGCTGCGTCTCGCAATTTGCAAGCGCAATAGCGCTAGCCGATCTGGCTTCGCGCAGCGCAGTCAGTTCGTCCGGCAGGGTCGCGAGTGCTGCGTCTAGACGATGCTGCTCGGTGGTGAGCATATCCAGTCGCGCGGCCAGCTCGTCGCGTCGTGACCGGGCCAGGGCGTGATCGCTCAGATCCTGTTCGCAGCGACGCTGGTTGTCATCGCGTTTTGCCTGCGTCTGGTTGAGCGACAGGCGGGTCGTTTCAGCAAGTACACGCAGCCTGTCACGCGCTTCGCGCAGGGTATCGACCGTCTCGCGCAGGGCATGACAGCGTGCCTTGCCGGTCTCGCCCTCCTGTGTCGCTTCGAGCGACAGGGCTGCGGCGTCGTCGCGCTCTTTCTCGGCTGCATGGAGCATTTCCTGCGTGCGGTCCACCAGATCGCGCGCGCGGCTGTAGATCAGCCAGGCAAGGCGCTGTTCATCCTCGCGAATGGCATCTGACAGGCTGCGATAGCTACGGGCCTGTACCGATTGGGCTTCGAGCGTTGCAAGGCGGGCTTCGATCTGCTGTCGCAGGTCTTCAGAGCGCTCCATATTCGCTTCGGCCTGACGCAGCTTGAGCTCCGCATCGTGACGTCTGGCGTGGAGACCGGTGATGCCGGCGGCTTCTTCCAGGAGTGAGCGTCGTTCTTCCGGTTTGGCGCTGATCAATGCGCTGACGCGGTTCTGGCTGACGATAGACGAGCTGCGTGCGCCAGATGAGAGATCGGCAAACATCGTGGTGACATCGCGCGCGCGAAGGGCACGGCCATTGAGCCTGAAATCGCTCCCCGAGCCTCGTTCCGCACGGCGGCAGATTTCGAGCCCCTCGGCCTCGCTGAAAGGAGGTGGGGCAAGGCCCGTAGCCTCGTCGAGCCAGAGGGTGACCTCGGCCAGAGAACGCGCGGGGCGGGCACTCGTCCCAGCAAAGATCAGGTCATCGAGCTCCCCACCGCGCAGCGCGCGAGCGGAGCTCTCTCCCATAGCCCAGCGAAGGGCCTCGACAACATTGGATTTGCCACATCCATTCGGCCCGACAATACCTGTCAGGCCGGGAAGGATATCTATCGTGGCAGGATCGGCGAAACTCTTGAAACCCGCTATCCGCAGGCGCGTGATCTTGGCTGACATACGCGAAAAGCGGGGTCCTCTGCTTAGCCGCCGGCCTTCTTGACCTCGGCCTCGAAGGCTTCATAGGTCAGGAGTTCCTGATTGTAGGGCTGGTTGTTGAACATGAAGAAGGGGGTGCCCCCGATATTGTACTTGGCCTGATCGGCGTCCTGCTGCGCAACAAGCGCCTGACGGAAAGCGTCGTCGCCGTCGATTTTCGCGAACTGCTCCGCCGAGATCCCGGCAAGGGCGGCCATCTGCTGGATCTGCTTCTTGGGGTCGATGTCACGCGCAAAAGCCCAGCGATCCTGGCTTGAGAGTATGGAATTGACGAACGGCACATAGCGATCGACGGGCAGAGACCGCGCAACCATG
Source organism: Asaia lannensis NBRC 102526 (assembly GCF_024054035.1). Lineage (GTDB taxonomy): Bacteria > Pseudomonadota > Alphaproteobacteria > Acetobacterales > Acetobacteraceae > Asaia > Asaia lannensis. Next base: position 37,531 of record NZ_JAMXQU010000002.1, on the reverse strand, counting down.
GCGCCGAGCAGGGCGATCTGGTCGAGGGGGAAATCGTGATAGACGTAAAATACCTTGCCGGTATCGATCAGGTTTTTCTTCACATCCTGAAAAACCGTCATCTCGAAATGGGCGCAATGGGTGCAGGTGAGGGAGAACCACTCATTGACCGTGACCGGCGCTTTCGGATTACCGAGTGTGCGCGGTGTCAGGCGGGCATCTTCTGCGCGAGCCTTCGGCATGAGGGCGAGGGCAGGAATGGCTGCCAGGAAACTGCGCCGGTACAAAGACATGAAGAACACTCCCCGAAGATAATATCGAAGTTTTGAAAACCGTCTGCGCGTCCCCGTCAAGGGGCGGCGTGCCCGCGAAGGGCAAACCGCACGGTCGGCCCCTTACCGGCCCGCTCTCCTTCGACTGCAGAAGCCGGTTTGCGGGAGCGGGCAGGTTCGCCTTCGGATGTGACCGAACAGGGGCGTGATTGACCTGGGAAATGCCTAGCGTGATTCCTCACCACGATGGGTCGAGGGCGTATCGCGACGCACCCAGTCGGCCGGTACGCGCATTCTCAGTGCCCGGATATGACGTGCATCGGCATCGGTGACACGAAAGACCAGACCGCTTTCATGCGTGAAGACCTCGCCCCGGATCGGCACGTGACCGGCAAGACGGAAAACCAGCCCGCCGACCGTTTCGATTTCGGCCTCTCGCTCGGCCTCTGTCAGGACAGGGCCCATGAAACCTTCGAGCTCGTCTACGGGGAGACGGGCATCGAGATCGAATGAGCCATCGGCACGCTCCGAGATCATGGCCGAGACCGGCTCGTCATGCTCGTCGGAAATGTCGCCCACAATGGTCTCGACCAGGTCCTCGATCGTGACCAGACCGTCCACCCCGCCATATTCGTCGATCACCAGCGCCAGATGGGTGCGTCGCTGGCGCATCTGAAGCAGCAGGTCGAGTACCGGAATCTGCGGCGCGACCATCAGAGGCTGCCGAAGCAGAGGCTCGATATCGAAGGCGTCTGACGTGCCGATATAGGCAATCAGATCCTTGACGTGGATCATCCCGATGACGTTGTCGAGATGGTCGCGATAGACCGGCACACGCGAATGGTTCTCGCGCCGCATGAAATCGAGCGCTTCATCGAGCGTGATATCTGCGGGCATCGAGACGATGTCGGCACGCGGCACCATCACGTCATCTGCGGTTTTCTCGCGCAGATGAAGCACGTTGGTGATGAGCGCACGCTCCTGCCTGTCCAGCTCCGGGCGGGTGCCTGTTTCCGGATGGGGCGTGGCGGCTTCTTCGACAAGGGCCGCGATGGAGAGGCGCAGGCCCTGTTCGCGCCCCTTGCGATTGAAAATGCCGAAAAGCCCTTTTGCCGGGCGCTGGCGATGGTCGTCGCTCTCGCTCATGCGCCGCGCCCTCCACCCAGACGCCAGGGATTGGGAATCCCCAGACGAGCAAGAATGCGGGATTCGGTCATTTCCATCAGGCGTGCCTCATCGGGACGGTGATGGTCGTGACCGGCCAGATGCAGCAATCCGTGGATGACCAGATGGGCGAAATGATGCGGAAATTTCTTGCCGCTCGCCTTGGCTTCCCGGCGTACAGTTTCATAGGCCAGCGCGATATCGCCATCGCCGAACGCGCCGTTCTCCTCGAATGTGAGAACATTGGTCGGTTTGTTCTTGTCGCGAAACGTGGCGTTAAGCGCCTTGATCGCGTGATCGCCTGCCAGAAGAAAGGCAGGGACGCGATCGCGATCCAGCCAGGGCCAGCTTGCCTCCAGGCAGCGCGCCACGAGCGCCTCCAGATTGGGCACGCTGGCACGCCAGCGGCGATCGGCCACGATGAGATCGAGACGTGAACGAAGCGCCGCCCTCCCGATAGAGGACGGTTCTTCGGCGGATGGGGTCAAACTACTTCGAGGTTCCATTGTATTCCCGGCGCGACCTGCCTCGGGAGTAATCCCGTGCCGCAGCCACTCGTTGATCATAAGCGTCCACGATGCGTGCCACCAGCGGGTGACGCACGACATCAGCAGACTCAAAACGGGTAATACCAATTCCCGGCAGGCCTTCAAGGGTCTCGACCGCCTCACGCAGGCCCGATGCGACGCCCGAGGGCAGATCGATCTGGCTGAGATCGCCGGTAATCACCATACGAGCGCCCTGTCCCATGCGGGTCAGGAACATCTTCATCTGGGCCGGGGTGGTGTTCTGTGCCTCGTCGAGAATGACGAAGGCATGAGCAAGGGTGCGTCCGCGCATGAAGGCGAGCGGCGCCACCTCGATTTCGCCATTGGCCATGCGACGGGCGACCTGATCGCCCGGCAGCATATCGTTCAGCGCATCGTAAAGCGGCCGCAGATACGGATCGATTTTCTCCCGCAGATCGCCGGGCAGGAAGCCGAGGCGTTCGCCGGCTTCAACGGCCGGACGCGAGAGAATGATGCGATCGACCTGACCGGCCTGAAGCATCGCAACGCCCTGTGCGACGGCCAGATAGGTCTTGCCCGTACCGGCGGGGCCGATGCCGAATGTCAGTTCGGTCTTGGCCAGCATCTGCATATAGGCGGCCTGACCGCGCGAACGGGGTGCAATCGCCCCGCGCTTGGTCTTGATCGCCGGCAGATCGGTGAACGGCGCAGGGCCTTCCGATGCCGGGCGACCGGTCTCGCCTGCGCGTGTCTCGATGCCCGATGCGGCGGCGGAACGATGTTCAGCGGCGCGTGTCGGGCGTGGCAGGGCGGAAAGGCGAATGACGCTATCCACCACGGGACCGTCGATCTTGCCGCCATGTTCGAGCTGGTTGTAAAGCGCCGTTATGGCTGCCTGGGCACGTGCGACGGAGGCCGCTTCACCCGTTATGGCTATCTTGTTGCCGCGACAGGTGAGACGGACGTCGAAACCCTGTTCGAGGCGTATGAGATGGCGGTCGTGATCGCCGAGAAGCTGCTGAAGCAGGATATTATCGCCAAAGCGAAGCGCAGAGGTGCGATGTCCCTGATCCTGAGGAGGGGTATCAGGCGGAAGCTGCCGCCTGGAGTTACGGTCATTGGTCCCGTATTCGGGATGCGACTGGGGTGCCGTGGGGTGGCTCAAGCGCAGACTCTCTCCCGTAAGAGTGTACCAGCCAGCGAATTGGTAAGACGCTGGGTTATCACAACCGGAACGGTCTGACCGATGAGATCATCGGCCCCTTCGACATGGACCGGTTGCAGATAGGGTGAACGTCCGGTGATCTGTCCGGGTTTGCGTCCGCGTCCGGTAAAGAGCACGGGCAACGTCCGGCCGACCATATCGGCGTTGAACGCATCCTGCTGTTCGCGCAGCAAGGCCTGCAGGCGTTGCAGGCGGGCATCCTTGACGGCTTCCTCGACCTGGAAGGGCTGGCCTGCAGCAGGCGTGCCGGGACGGGGCGAGTATTTGAACGAAAAGGCCTGCGCGAAACCGATATCGCGCACGAGCTGCATCGTTGCCTCGAAATCCTCTTCGGTCTCGCCGGGATGGCCGACAATGAAGTCGGAGGACAGGGCCAGATCGGGGCAGGCCTCGCGCAGGCGTGCAATCAGGGCGCGATACTCGTCGCCCGTATGGCCGCGATTCATGGCTTTGAGAATGCGGTCCGATCCCGATTGCACGGGGAGATGCAGAAAAGGCATCAGCGCCGGATTGTCGCGATGGGCGTCGATCAGCGCCTGATCCATGTCGCGCGGATGCGAGGTCATGTACCGTATGCGCTCGAGACCGGGCAGGGCGGCAAGAGCTTTCGCAAGGGTGGGCAGATCGGCCACGCCGCCGTTGCCGTCGTCACCATGATAGGCGTTGACGTTCTGGCCCAGTAGCGTGATTTCGCGCACGCCGCTTTCGACCATACGGCGTGCTTCGGCCAGCACCGATGGCAGCGAGCGGCTGGTCTCTGCGCCGCGCGTATAGGGCACGACACAGAAGGAGCAGAATTTGTCGCAGCCTTCCTGAATGGTGAGGAATGCGGTGAGATTGCCTTCGACCTGCGGTGCCGAATCCTCGGGCAGGAAATCGAATTTCATCTCTACGGGGAAATCCGTATCGATCACCGCCCCGCCGGCTCGGGCTGCGCGAGCCACCATTTCAGGCAGGCGGTGATAGGTTTGCGGACCCAGAACGATGTCGACATAGGGCGCGCGGGCGAGAATTTCCTCGCCTTCCGCCTGGGCGACGCATCCTGCAACGGCGATGATCGAGCGACCCAGCCCCGAAGCTTCACGTTCTTCGCTGATCTTGCGCAGGCGTCCCAGCTCGGAAAACACCTTTTCGGCAGCGCGTTCGCGTATGTGGCAGGTGTTGAGAATGACCATCTCGGCCTGTTCGGGCGAGGTGACGGCCTTGTAGCCGAGCGGCGCCAGAACGTCGGTCATGCGTGCGCTGTCATAGACATTCATCTGACAGCCCCAGGTGATGACATGCAGCCCGCGCGCATTTGTCTGGCTGTCTTTCTGCGCCGGGATATTGCTGTCGCGTGGAGCGTCGACCGTCACGTGTCCTTACCTTTTGCCCTTGGGCCTTGTTCTGCATGAGCCGGCACGGAGCGGGGAAACCCTGTTGCGCCATTTCCGGGTCAGCTCAGTGCATGATGTCTGTCCAGACGACTTTGTAGCCGAAACGATCCGTAAATGCATGGCTAATATTTGATGACAGGCGACCCTGTCGGGCTCCATGACGTGCCCGCAATCGGATATGAGCGATCAGATATGCACGGGCTCGGGGCGGTCGGGATTGTGATGAAGCTGCGCAACGCCAAGCGACACGATTTCCTGCACTGCGGTCGAGAGTTCCTTGCGGCTTGAATAATCGGCAGGGTCGACGGCCGGGTGCAGAATGACGGTTGCGCCGAGCGAGCGCCATTGCGTGACCGACCATATATGCGGCGCAAGCTCCATGTCTCCGTACCAGGCGAGCGCCGTGCGTCGCGCGCGCCCAATGGGCAGGCCATCCAGACGGTCATAGACTATCGATACCGGCTGTATCAGCACGGAGGGTGGCAAGGGCAGGGACGGGTCGACCCGGCTCGGCTTCGCGATGGCGAAGAACGATGACATGAACGGCAGGACATGCGTGCCATCGGTCGATGTGCCCTCGGGGAACAGGATGAGGTTATCGCCATTATTGAGGCGATCCGTCATGGCCTGAAGCTCGCGACCCGTGTTGTTGCGCTGTCTGCTGACGAAAATCGTCCGGCCGAGACGCGCAAGCGTGCCGATCACGGGCCAGTCTGCAATCTGCTGCTTGGCCACGAAGACAGTGGGCAAAATGCCGCCTGCGACGGCGATATCGAGCCAAGAGGAGTGATTGGCCACGAAAATGACCGGTCTCTCGCCCTGTTTGACGGCAATGCTGTCGCGTATCGTTCCGGCCGGTTCACCCACGACGCGCACATGCAGGCCTAGAATACGGCAGATCGTTGCCCAATAAAAACGGGCGAAGACGATCTTCGAAGCGCCCGGGCGTTTGAGAAGCATGCGCTGGGGTATCGAGGCAGCGAGAGTCCACAAACAGGACAGGCTCATGCGCCTGATTGCCCGAAGCCTGCAGATGATGCCATTCCCCAGGGCAGGCTCGAGAGGGGCGGTCCATGAATCGGGGCCGGGTGCGTCACTTGCAGGACGGCGGCGCGTAATCGCGTCTGTCATTGCACAATACCTAACGCGAAACGCGCAAGGCCGACAACAGCGATACAGCGGGGTTTTGATGAAGATTGAACGAAAGCTGTGGATGAGTCCCTCAAGATCAATGGTGTGCAACGCCTTGCAATGCTCCGTGTCTTTTCTTGTCAGGCAAGGCGTGACATGATCCTGACACGGTTTTCTGCCAGAGATTTCAGGGTTCGACCAAACAGCAGGAGTTGTATTGCTGTCGTTTTACCATGCCCCGCGCCCTCGTTCCCGTGATCGGGCGAGATGTCTTTCCTCGTCCTTGACGGGCGCGATAAGGCCTGCGCGGTCATTTCGTCTTGTCATGGTTCTCGGGCTGGTGGGCGCATGGGTTCAGGGGCAGGACGCATTTGGCGCGGACGAGCATCGGAACGGTGCCGACACCGGAACGAATGCCGTGGCGAACACCGGTGCAGGTGCCAAAACGGGGACAGCGCCGGGCGCCTCCGATACCGCCTATCGCGTTGACGTCGAGCCCACATCCGATCCTGAACTCGATCCGATGGTGCAGGCGGCATCGACGCTCGTCTCGCTTCAGAAAACGAAAACAGTCGACCCTTATGCACTCGCTGGACGTATCCGTGGCGATTATGACCGTGTTCAGACAGCTCTCGAAAGCCGGGGCTTTTATGAAGGCAAGGTGATCATCACCGTGCGCCTGCCTGACGGCACGGTGATTGACGGACGCAATCCTGCACTACCGGACAGGCTTGCATCGCTGCATGCTACGCAAAAGCTGCTGATCACCATAAAGCCGGAGACCGGTCCGCAATATCATGTCGGCCATGTCTCTCTCGTTCCGGGACCTCTCAACGATGGTTCTGGTACCACTGGCCAGAACACGAGTGGCCAGAGTGCGACCAGCCAGAGTGCGACCAGCCAAGGTGCGACGGGTCAGCATAGCGGCAACCCGGGTGCCGGAACGGGCGACAACAAGGCGTTGCCATCCGGAAATGCGGCCAAAGCGACGAAAAGCACGGCCGACAATCGGGGGAAGACACCCTCTCGGGGCGCAGCAGCGCAACCGGGCGCCTCACAGCAGGCAGCCACACCGGTGACACTGAGCGCCGCTGAGCAGAAGGCGTTCGGTCTCGCCAGCGGTCAGAAAGCGATTGCGGGTAATATCCTTGCGTCGCAATCCTCTCTTCAAAGTGCCCTGCTCGAAGAGGGACATGCAGAGGCCCTTGTCGGGACGCCTGTAGCCTATCTCAAGCCCGCCACGCGGACGCTCGATATCGAGGTCTCGGTCGGTATCGGCCCGGTGGTCGATATCGGCCCCATCAGCTTTACCGGCCAGAAGCATGTGCGCGAGAGTTTTCTGAGGAAGAGGCTTCTGATCGGTGAGGGGCAGTTGTACCAGCCCAGCAGGATCGAGGCAGCCCGTCAGGATCTTGCCGGTGTCGGCATATTCTCATCGGTTGCCGTGCATGATGCGCCGCCGCTGGTTGCACTTGCGCAAGGCGTTGGAACCCCCGGCGTGACACAGGCCATGCCATTGCGTTTCTCGCTGCAGGAATCCAAGCGGCACACTGTATCGGGCCAGATCGGCTATTCGACCGATCTCGGCGGACGTGTCGGTGCGAGCTGGACCCATCATAACCTTCTGGGTGGCGCAGAGCAGCTCAAACTGACAGCGCTGGTGACCGGTGTCGGGGGCAGTGCGCAGCAGGGACTGGGCTATGACGTGTATGCCGATTTTCTGAAGCCGGATTTTTTGCGCCGCGACCAGAATCTGAGCCTGCGTGTCGAGGGTATCAGGCAGCTGCTCTATTCCTATCATCAGACAGCGCTGCTTGTGCGTGGCGGGCTTATCCGGCGTCTCAATAAATTCTGGAGTGTCTCGGGAAGCGTGCTGGCCGAACAGGAAAACATCAAGCAGTTCGGTGTTTCCACGGATTATCTGATCGTGCAGCTGCCATTGGGTGCGACCTATGACAGTACCGAGCTCTCCAATCCGATCGATCCTGCGACACATGGTGTGCGGGCGAATATCAACATCACCCCGTCGGAATCCCTCGAAAGTGGCAGTACGTTTTTCACTATCATGAGCGCCGGTGCCTCGACCTATTTCGATTTTCATAATTTCGGTCTGAGCCGCCCGGGTCGTTCGGTTCTTGCCGTGCGCGGTATCGTCGGGTCCGTGCAGGGAGCATCGACCTATCAGATCCCGCCCGATCAGCGGCTTTACGCCGGTGGTCCCGCGACTGTGCGAGGCTTTCGCTATCAGGGTGTGGGACCGCAGAACGGGAAATACGGCATTGGCGGCACATCGCTCGATGCAGGTTCGGTCGAGTTCCGGCAGCGTTTCCTCAAGAGCTTCGGTGCAGCTGCTTTTGTCGATGCCGGGCAGGTCGGGGTGGGCAGCCGCCCGTTCCAGGGCAAGCTTCGCGTCGGTTACGGTGCCGGGGTGAGATATTATACGCCCATCGGTCCTGTGCGTGTCGATATCGCGTTACCTGCCAACCGGCCGCCCCATGGCGATAAGTGGGAGCTCTATATAGGCCTCGGGGAGACCTTCTGATGAACCGTCAGCCCGATGACACAACGGCAACTGCAAGGCAGGAAAAGGCGCGCGCTGCCGCCCCCTCAGGCAAACCGCCCCGTCGACCACGCTGGAAGCGCATCCTGTACTGGGCGCTTGTGCTGCTCGTCGGGCTGCCTGTCGGCCTGATTGTTGTGGCGCTATGCGGCATACTGATCTTTGCCAATATTCCCTATGGGCAGCGCACGATCGAACGCCAGACGCTCAGCCTTACCGGCGGAATGGTCGAGATACAGGGGATGGGTGGTTTCTTCCCGACCCGCCTGCATATCGGACGCCTCACCATTCATGACCATCTCGGCCCTTACCTGGTGCTCGACGATGCCAGACTGAACTGGTCGCCATTCGCCCTTGTCCACAAGACGGTGCATGCGTCGCTGCTTTCCGCACAAAGCCTGCGTTTCGACCGTCTGCCTGTATCCGATCCGGCAGCACCCCCTGCACCATCGACGCCATCGACCCCGTCGACGCTGCATTACGGGATCGATCTCGACCGTCTGGATATCGGACGCATCGATCTGGGCAAGGATCTTGCCGGATTCCCGTTATCGGCCTCCGCCCAGGGGCATATGCGGCTCTCCGATCTGGCCCCGGTGCTGGATGGCCTCAAACCCGGTGCCTTGCCGGTCGCAACGCTCGGGCTCGATATCAGGCGTCTGGACAAACCTGCCAATATAAATCTCTCGCTGGCGACCCCGGCGAAGACACTCGATCTTCATCTCGCTTTCGATGACAGTGCGGACGGGCTTGTTGCGCAGGCAACGAAAATGGCGGTGCTCGATCCGCTGTCGCTCAGGCTAGACCTCAAGGGACCTGTCGTAAGAAACACGCTTGCTCTATCGCTTCATGCGGGGGCTATTGCGGCCAAAGCGCAAGGCGCAGTCGACCTGACCCGTCATCAGGGCGATCTTGCGATCAATGCATCAACGCCCGCCATGTCACCCATGACGGGAATTGCCTGGTCTGCCATTGCACTCAATGCCGAGCTACATGGCGATCTGATCGCCCCGTCTGGAAGCGGCGTTCTCGATATCGATTCTCTTGCCGCGGCCAATGCAGGTATTGGGCATCTGAACCTGCGCTTTACAGGCGATGAAGGGCAAGCCGCCAAAGCCGATAAAATCACGCTCGCCCTGCGCGCCGATGGCGTGCGCGCCCCCGGTGTGCCGGCTGCCCTCCTGGCACAGGCACCGGTGCTTGCCCGCATGACGGCGCTGCCCAATACGCCAGAACAGAATGTCAGCCTCTCGGTCACGCATCCTCTGTTCCAGCTCAGTGCGGCGACGCGCCTCAAGCCCGACATTCAGGGTGCCCTGGATCTGGTTCTACCCGATCTGGCCTCGCTCGCTGCCATTGGCAAGGTCGATCTGGCCGGACACAGCGTTACCCATGCCGATTTCACCTATCGCCCCAAAGGGGAGTCTCATCTGACCCTGCATGACAGCCTTGCGGTGACAGGTGGGATGAAACAGGCCGTCGCATTGCTCGGCGCGAATGCGACGATCAAACTCGATGTGGCGGCGTCACCCGAAAGCGGTGGCGCGCGTACCCTGACTCTCAATGACATTACAGTCGACGGCAAGGCGCTGCATCTGCACGACACGGGCGTCGTGACACTCGGGCAGAAAATGGCCCTGAGTAACGATGCGCTTCTCGCCATTGCCGATCTCAAGGCCGTTGCTCCCCAGCTGCATGGTCATGCCGCGCTGAGTGCCCATACCGACGGCCCCGTGGACGATCTCGCCGCAAAGGCGCAGCTCAAGGGCGAGATCGGTGCCAGTGACGTGCCGCCAGGACCACTGACGCTGGATCTCTCCGTGCTTCACCTTCCGAATGCGCCGCAGGGAACGCTAACGGCAGGGGGGCGCCTAGACGGACGCAAGCTCGATCTCGATGCGTCATTCGCGCGTCATGAGGACGGATCGGCCGATCTCCTTCTCAACACGCTCGACTGGGCTTCTTTGGCGGGTAAAGGGCATTTGACCCTTGCATCGGGTGCAAGGCTGCCTTTGGGTACAGTGTCGATCGTTGCAAAAAATCTCAACGATTTCAGTGCTTTGGCTGGACGTGCTCTTGGAGGGCATGTGGCGCTGGATGTGAAGACCAGCGATCCGGCGCCGAATGTGCCGCCTGTCATGAGTCTTGCTGTCAAAGGCAGCGTGCAGGCTGCGCCTGCCCGTATCGGCAATATCGATCTGACTGGCAGAATTGCCAATCCTGTCGACAAACCCGATCTCGATCTCAGGCTTGTCCTTGGCGGGGTCGCTTTTCAGGCGATGACCGGCAACGCGACCCTCGGCGCGCGCGGTCCACTCGATGCGCTTGCCCTGAACGCCAAGGCAGCCTTCAGCAATGTCATGGCTGCACCTGCTTCGCTCGATACGGCAATGCTTCTCGATCTGCCCGGCAAACATGTTCGTCTTGAGCGTCTCGCTGCGGTCCTGAAGGGTGAGACCCTGCGTCTTTCCGGTGCAAGCACGATCAGTTTCGGCGACAAGATGGGAGTGGACCGCCTGCAGGCCAGCGTGGCTCCTGCCGGTGTTTCGCCTGCGACGATCGACATCGCCGGGTTCTTCAAGCCCAGGCTCGATCTGCACCTACGTCTTGCCCATGTGACGCCAGCACTGGCCAAGCCTTTTGCCCCAGGTCTCGATGCTTCCGGGGTGCTCGCTGCACAGGCTGATCTTTCCGGCGATCTGGCCCGTCCTGCCGGAACGATCGCGCTTACGCTGTCCGATCTGCATATGCGCTCGGGAACGGCAGAGGCATTGCCGCCTTTATCGATGCAGGCCAATGCCACCTTGGCCGGGACGATGGCGCAGATCAGGGCGCAGGCCAGTGCCGGTAAAAGTGTCAATCTGCGTGTTGCCGGAACTGCCCCGACAGGTGCGACAGGCGCGCTCGGCCTCAAGATCGATGGCGGTGTCGATCTCGCGGTGGCCAATCCCGTGCTTGGCGCACAGGGGATGTCCCTGACGGGGAAAACCGCGATCAATCTTGCGTTGTCTGGCCCTGTCTCGGCACCGATGGCATCCGGGCGTGTCACACTCGAAAAAATCAATTTCGCCCATTACGGGCAAGGTGTCCGGCTGAGCGATATCAATGGCGTTATCCTTGCCGCCAACGATACGCTGACCCTGCAGAATATTCTTGCTCACGCGGGCAAGGGGACCATTGCGCTAAGTGGCACGGTCGGCGCCCTCAGACCGGGGCTGCCGCTCGATATCCATGTAACGGCACGCAAGGCGCAGCCGGTCACGAGCGATCTGCTGACAGCGGTGATCGATACGGATCTGCGTGCCCATGGGCAGCTTTCGACGCGTATCGATGTGGATGGCGATATCAGATTGCCCTCTGTGATTGTGAATATTCCGAGTTCCATGCCGGCCTCCATCCCCCAACTCACGGTCATCCGTCCAGGCGAGACACGCGAGGCGGTGACGAGATCCATGGTAATCGGGCTGGATATGAATGTGATTTCGCCGGGGAATTTCTTCGTACGCGGGCATGGGCTGGACGCCGAAATGTCGGGCAAGCTGCATATCGGCGGTGTGAGTACGGCACCCGACATCTCGGGTGGCTTCGATCTCAAGCGCGGTTTCTTCAATCTGGCCGGAGTCAATCTGACCTTTACCAAGGGGCGCGTTGCGTTCGATGGGTCGGGCGTCGATCACAAGCTCGATCCGTCTCTCGATTTTCGGGCGGACCGCAATGTTCAGGGAACGTTGGCGAGCCTGCTGGTCGGTGGCTACGCCAGCGCCCCGAAAATCGACTTTTCCTCCCAGCCGTCTCTGCCGCGCGATCAGGTTCTCGCCATGCTGCTTTTCGGGAGCACCACCGCCTCGCTCTCACCGACGCAGCTTGCCAGTCTTGCCGCGGCGGTCGCGCAGATTACCGGGGGGTCGAGTTTCGATCCGCTCGACAAGGTACGCGGTTTCCTTGGCCTTGATCGTCTCGCCGTTGGTGGGGGAAGCGCGGTCGGTAACGGTGGCGCCAGCGTCGAGGCCGGAAAATACGTGATGAAGGGCGTTTATGTCGGGGCCAAACAGGCCACGAGCGGCTCGGGAACGCAGGCTCAGGTTCAGGTCGATCTGACCAAACGGCTGAAGCTGAATACGACGGTGGGCACCGGCGGACAGATCACCGGGTTTACGACCCCTGAGAACGACCCGGGATCGAGCATCGGTCTGAGCTACGGGTTCGATTACTGAACCCGTAGCTTTCTGGAGTGCCGTGTAGAACCGGTCAGAGAGACGGAGCTGGGCTCCAGCCGTTCAAGACCGCGTCAATGGGCGGTCTGTGGTTCGGGATCGGGGGTATAAATCCAGTCGGCCCTGTCTTTTGTCTGCAGAATGATGCGCGCATTGGGTGCATCAGTTACTTCGATCCAGCGGCGTGCCTCTTCCGGCGTGCGGCCATAGCGGATATGTCTCGCTTCGAGCCAGCTGTTACGCAGGGTTTCATCGGTTGCGACGAACCAGCTTTCATCGAGAAAGCCGCGCACACCCCGCCAAGCGCCATCGCAGAGCAGGTAATTTCCTTCGACGATAACGAGCTTCCGCTCCGGCAGGACCGGAATGGCGCCGGCGACCGGCTCCTCGATCTCTCTTGCGAAAAGCGGCGCGTAGACGATGTCGTCATTCTGCCGCCGAATGCGCTCGAGAAGAGCGACGAAACCATGGGCGTCGAATGTGTCGGGCGCACCTTTTCTGCCTGCGCGCCCGAGCCGCGCCAGTTCACAATTGGCAAGATGGAAACCATCCATCGGGACAACCTGCGCCTCATCCGGGTAATCGGCAGCGATCCTGGCGGCTAAAGTCGACTTTCCGCCGCCGGGTGCGCCCACAAGGCCGAGGATGACGCGTTGCGGGCGCCTGAGCAGCGCATCGATACGCTGACGCGCGCTATCGTATGAGGGTGTCATGAAGTCTTGCGCTCCGCGGCGTCTTCCAGGAAGCGACGCACCGAGGAGACGACGCCGCTCCAGTCCCAGGCGCGTTCCTGACGCAGAATACGCAGGGAGGGATACCAGGGGCTGTCCTCCCTGTCCGTCATCCAGCGCCAACAGGGATTGACCCGATCCATGAGCAGAACGGGCTTGTTCATCGCTCCGGCCAGATGGACCATCGATGTGTCGACCGAGACCACGATGTCGAGATTACCGATCAACGCGGCAGTGTCGTCCATGCTCGCGATCCCCGGCATATGATCGACGATCTTCAGAGACGATCCTTCGATCTGCCTTGCCGCATCGCCCTTTTGCAGGCTGTAGAATGTGACGCGAGACAGGTCGAAAAGTGGAGACAGCGTTTCGAGTTTCATGGAGCGTCGCTGGTCGAGCATGTAGGACTCGGTCTGATCGCGACGCGGCGCACCCGACCAGACGAGCCCTACCCGCAGATTGCGGTCCGGGAGCAGGCGTGCGGCCCAATATGCAGATTTGACCGGATCCGCCGTGATATAGGGTGGCATAAGCCCGAAGGGATGTGCCGAGGCTGCGAAGGCTCTTGGAAGGCTGATGAACGGGCAATGATAGTCGTAAGGCGGTATATCGCCACCGACCTGCACCGTATCGACTCCCCTGACCCGTGCGCAGAGGTCAGCCATGGTATCTGCCCCCCAGACGCGGATGACTGCACCCTTTTCGGCCAGTAAAGGCAGATAGCGCAGATACATGAACGTATCGCCATAGCCTTCTTCCTGGGTCACGAGCACGTGTTTGCCGCGCAGGTCGAGCCCGGCTGTGATGTTGGGCAACAGGCGATTCATGGGAAGACTGGTGTGGCCGGGCAGGCGGAACCGCCATTCGTGCTCGGCCCATCCCTGCTGGAAGTAACCGGCCTTGAGCAGGGCAATCGAGTAGTTCAGACGCATCTGAGGATGGTCCGGTTTGATCTGGATTGCCTGACGATAGAGATTGAGCGCCTCGTTCATGTCCCCCATCGCGACCGTAAGATAGGCGATGTTGGACAAGGCGCTGGGGTCGGAAGGATCGAGATCATGCATGTGCCGCAGAACGTCACGCGCCTCGTCAAAACGACCGGCCTGCGTCAGCGCACAGGCCATGGTACCCAGAGCGGGAAGATGCCCGGGCCTTCTGCGCAGCGCTTCATTGAGCCCGGCAATGGCGGCATCGAGATCGCCGATCTGCATTTCGAGCGTCGCAACGAGCTCGATCAGACGACAATCCTGCGGGGCATTGCTGGATGCAAGACGCGCCAGGGCCAGCAATGCCTCACGACGGTCATGGCTTTCAGCGACAGGAAGCAGGGTTTCGAGGGGGTGCGGCCCTATGCCCGAACGGGGTGACAGGGCCTCGGACATGGCAAGGCAACGGGCGTCATCGCCCTTGAGAAAGGCGTCCTGCAACGTCTGTAGGTCGGGGGCGTGAGCGGATGTCATGGCTGACAGGCAGGGCGAAACGACCGGGCAGCGCTCAGGCGCCCGGTGCCAGTTCCTGTACCACGCTCAGAATGGCGTCCAGCTGGTAGGGTTTGGTCATAACCCGGTCCAGCCCCGATGTCTGATCGACGTTCACGCCATGACCGGTCGTGTAGATGATCGGAAGAGATGGGCGATGTGCCCGGCTTTCCTGGCCCAGCTCGGCACCGTTACCGTCGGGCAGGGAGATATCCATGATCATGACGTCAACCGGTTCATCGCTATGGATGAACCGGCGCGCCGTCTCGCACGTATCGGCCTCAAGAACCCGAACATCGCTGTCCTCAAGGAACTCGATCAGGCATGACCTGATGAGAAAGTCATCCTCGACGACAAGGACGGTAGGGGAGAGAGGCATGGGCGCGTTTCTCGCAGAATTCAGGATGACCAGTTCTGCTCGAAATCGGCATAAAGCGTGAGCCCACCATCGACGAACAGGGTCTGTCCCGTAATATAGCTCGATTCCGACGAGGCAAGAAAGGCCATAGCGTCGGAGATCTCGCTGCACTTGCCGGGGCGTCGCATAGGAATATGCTTCGCGGTGGCCTCGTATTTCGCGGGGTCCTTGGTCCATGCGTCGTTGATCGGTGTCACGATCGCGCCGGGCGCGACAGCATTCACGCGAATGTCATAGCGGGCATATTCAAGCGCGAGCGTGCGCACGATGTTACCGACTGCGCCCTTGCTTGCCGAATAACCGAGATAATGCGGCTTGGGAATCTGCTGGTGAACCGAGCTGTTGACGATGATATTTCCCGTGAGATCGTTCGAGCGCCAGTATTTCAGGGCTGCACGCGCGCACAGGACAACCCCCGTGACATTCACGGCCATCACCATATTGAAGTCTTTGAGTGAAATGTCCTCGGACGGGCACTCAATCTGCATACCGGCATTGCAGATAAGCACGTCAAGCCCGTTGAACCCCTCGATCGTTTCTTTCATCACGCGGTCGACATCTTCTTCAACCGACATGTCGCCAGCCACGATCAGATGATTGCCGCTGACAGGCTTGGGAAGTTTTTCAAGGAGAGGTTTGAGCTTGTCGGCATGGCGGCCGTTAATGGCCACCTGAGCGCCTTCGGTGGCGAAATGCATGGCTGCATCTTCGCCTATGCCCTGTGAAGCACCCGTGATGAGGATCTTCTTGTTGGCAAAGCGTTTGCTGGTCTGTTCCGTCACGCGGCGTTGTCCTTTCGGTCTGAAATGCCGGCCCGGCGGGGGCTGGCCTGTCACATCGGAAGGTCAAACGCCGCTGACCGGCAAAGGATGCCTGAGGGATCAGGCTGCTTTCATGGTCTCGGTCAGAGACTGGAGAACGGCCGTCGGGTCGCGGTTCTCAAGCACGGCAACTTCGCTTACGAAACGTTCCTGTGCCGCCTCGAAAAGCTTGCGTTCGCTGAAGCTGCCATCGAGACTGTCGACATTGCGTCGCAGGTCGCGAAGAACTTCCGCAATCTGGATCAGATCGCCGGAATTGATCTTTTCCTGATAGGCCACCGCACGACGCGCCCACATGCCTTTGCTGACATGCGGCTTGCCCTTGATGATCGACATCGCCTTGTCGACGATATCGCGCGTGACGATCTTGCGCAGGCCGGATTTGCGTGCCTTTGACAGGGGGATGCGCAAGGTCATCTGGTTGCCGGGGAACGAGATCTGGATGATTTCCAGCTTCGTTCCGGCGATTTCGTCGACGCCTATACGGTCGACGCGGCCAACACCGTGTGCCGCATAGACGATGGAATCCCCTTCCTGAAAGGGATCGTCATCTCCGGCATGCGAGTCAGCCTGTGTTGCGGTCAGCGCTGCGGCGCTACGCGCCATCGCGTCTGTCATGCCTCCCTTGGGAGGGGTTTTGAACGTGCTCATGGCACAGGCTCATATCAGAAATTCCACAGTTTGTCTTGTGTTCGTGAACGATCCCGGCTGCGTTATGCAAAGCAACCGGGAGGGCGTGGTCAGGGCTGCACGCCATGGCTTGCCGCTATGGGTTTGCCGACGGCCTCGCCGATCGGCTGAAGCAGATCGATTTCGATATTGCGCGACATGGTAAGCATCGGCAGCGCATGTTTGCTGGGAACGAACGGTTCCTGCAGGTCACGGCCGCTCTTGTCGAGCGCCTGGAACAGGAAGCCGACAAGGCTGGAGCCCAGAGGCGTGATCCAGCCGAGAGACTGAACCGCAGAGAGAGGCAGCACGATACAGAAGACATGCACGACGAGCAGCGGCAGAACGGAATACTGGATAGGGAGCGGCGTATTCTTGATACGCTCCAGACCGCCCTGCGCATTGGCGAGATCGGACAGGATGCGATCGACCGTGCCATGGACCGCGCCATCGATATTCTTGAGCGCGACCTGCTCGGCAACACCCAGGCCAATTTCATAGAGAAGGGCGTTAGGCTTGTTGGTGCGTGACATGACGCGTTCGTACATCTCGGGCGAGAGAAGGCGTTTGGCCTCGGGGCCCTGCTCGAGATTGGAGAGCGCCGTACGCAGCAGATAGGGATAGGCCGCCATCGCGCGCGCCAGATCGGGACGTCCGCCAAGCAGGGTGGCTGTTTCGCGGGCGAAGGAACGGCAGTTATTGGTGATCAGGCCCCAGAGCGAGCGGCCTTCCCACCAGCGGGCATACGCCGCATTGTTGCGCATGCCCAGAAACAGGGCGAGAGCGGAACCCATGAGTGAAATCGGAAGGGTAGGCTGTTCCATCCACTCCTGATGGTAAACCTGATAGAGAATGACGACCACGAGGTCCCACAGGGCCAGAATGCCCAGCGGAACGGCCGTTTCACGTAGCAAAATCCAGAGGCCGTAATTCTTATCGACGATCAAGGTAGCTTGGTCCTCAAACTGTTCGGTCTTTCAATCGCGGCATCTTAGACAGGACGCCCGTGATAAAACTCATTAAAACGTCATCTGTTGTGTGACGTATCGTGAACACCCTGAAGTGATGGAGAATACCCGTATGGATGTGATCGCAGCTCTGGCGCTCGAAGCCGGACGCCCCCTCGAAATCGATACGGTTCAGCTCGAAGGGCCGCGCGCAGGCGAAGTTCTGGTCGAGATCAAGGCAACCGGATTATGCCACACCGACAAGTTCACCCTCTCCGGTGACGATCCGGAAGGTCTCTTTCCCGCCATTCTGGGTCATGAAGGGGCAGGGATCGTGCGCGAGGTTGGCGCTGGCGTGACGTCGCTCAAACCCGGCGACCATGTGATACCGCTCTACACGCCCGAATGCCGCAACTGCCCGTCCTGTCTGTCGCGCAAGACCAATCTGTGCACGTCCATACGCAGCACGCAGGGCAAGGGGCTGATGCCTGACGGCACCACGCGCTTTTCATACAAGGGCAAGCCCGTTCATCACTATATGGGCTGTTCGACCTTCGCGAATTTCACTGTGCTGCCTGAAATCGCCCTGGCCAAGGTGCGTAGCGACGCGCCACTCGACAAGATCTGTTATATCGGTTGCGGTGTCACCACCGGGATCGGTGCAGTTCTGTTTACCGCCAAGGTCGAAGCCAACTCGACTGTTGTCGTGTTCGGGCTCGGCGGGATCGGTCTGAATGTCATTCAGGGTGCCAAGATGGTCGGTGCGCGCCAGATCGTCGGCGTCGATCTCAATCCCGACCGCGCAGCGATCGCGCGCGAATTCGGTATGACGCATTTCGTCAATCCGAAGGATCTCGGCCCGGATGGCGATCTTGTCGGGCATCTTGTCGAACTGACGGGTGGCGGCGCCGACTACACGTTCGAATGCGTCGGCAATGTAAAGCTCATGCGCCAGGCATTGGAATGTGCCCATCGCGGCTGGGGCGTATCCTGCGTTATCGGCGTTGCCGGTTCGGGTCAGGAGATCAGCACACGCCCGTTCCAGCTCGTGACGGGCAGGCGCTGGATCGGCTCCGCTTTCGGCGGTGCACGCGGTCGTACGGATGTCCCCAAGATTGTCGATATGTATATGGAGGGACGTATCAACATCGACTCGCTCATCACACAGCATCTCAAACTCTCGGAGATCAATTACGGGTTCGAGCTGATGAGTCAGGGCAAGTCGATCCGTTCGGTCGTGGAATTCGACTCATGAGTTCGGACACGACCTTGGAAATTGTTTCTGCCCAGCGCTGTCATGAGGGCGAGGTGAGAACCTATGCCCATCAGTCATCGGCTCTGGGGCTCAAGGCCAGTTTCTCGGTATTTCTCCCTGCGCAGGCCCTGCGGGGGGAGAAATGCCCTGTGCTGTTCCTGCTTGCCGGGCTGACCTGCACACATGAAACGTTCCTGCAGAAATCCACGATCATTGGCGAAGCAGCGGCGTACGGGCTCGTTCTGGTGGCGCCAGACACCTCGCCGAGAGGGGCGCATGTGCCGGGCGAGGATGAATCCTACGATCTGGGAACCGGCGCAGGATTTTATCTGGATGCGCTGCAGAAACCCTGGTCGGCGCATTACCGTATGGGGAGTTATGTGAGCGACGAGCTTCCGGCGCTCATACGGACTTTCCCGGGGCTTGCGGATGCGCCTTTCGGTATTATGGGGCACTCCATGGGTGGACATGGCGCGCTGGTTCATGGGCTGCATCGCCCCGCGTTGTGGCGGTCCGTCAGTGCGTTGGCACCGATCGTTCATCCATCGGTGGTTCCGTGGGGCGAGAAGGCGTTTACGGCCTATCTCGGTACCGACAAGGCAAGATGGGCTGAGTGGGATGCTGTGTCGCTGCTGCAATCGGGCAGAAAACACCCCTGTGAGATCCTGATCGACCAGGGGACCGCCGACCAGTTTCTGGCACGCGAATTGCAGCCGGACCTGTTTGAAGATGCGGCATCGGCCGCCCGTCAGTTTCTCAGGCTTCGCTATCATGACGGCTACGATCACTCATACTGGTTCATCCAGAGTGTGATTGCCGAGCATGTGGCGCATCATGTCCGCGTGCTTGGAGCCGCATCATGAAACGCAAACTCGTCTGGCTGATTGCCCTCGCGCTGACGGCCTGCCACGGCAATGCCCCACCGTCCGGCGCCCTGACGCCGCTCGCGCATGGCGATTTCGACCACAACACGCTTGCCCTCACATGGCAGCCGGGATTTTGCACCGTTGGCCAAGGCTGTCTGGCCGATCAGCCGAGAACGCCGCTGATCGGGTTACATGGTCTGTGGGCGTCGGAGCCTCACACGCTCGAGGCCCGAAATGTTCCGGTCGAGCAGTGGTGGCGCGAGGGATGCAGTCTGTTTGGCACCGAGGCGTCGCCGCCCGTGCTGGACGACCCCATGCGGGCGACGCTTGCCCGTATCGTGCCTCACACGCAGCATTCGCTGGTCGAGCATGAATGGGTGAAACATGGCGCATGTTTCGGTTATGCGCCCGGTCCGTTCTTTGCGCAGGCCAGTGCCCTCAGGCTGCGTTTTGCACATTCTCCTGTCGCATATTATCTCGCGGGTCGTGCCGGCACGCTGGCTGCGCATGACGAGCTGATGGCGTTTTTCCACAAGGCTACGCAGAGCGATCAACCCAGAGCCTTGCAACTGCAATGCGGCATCGATCATGAAGGGCGTGTTGTTCTTACGCAGCTCTGGTTCACGCTCGATCCTGCGAAAATGGACCGTTTCCCCGAAGCGCAAAGTTATCTGTCCTCACCCCAGATACAGGATAATTGCCCTGCGCATTTCTGGATCAAGCGCTGGTAGGACCGGTTTCCCTGTCGGCGTTCCCCATGAGACGGGATGCCCGACGGGGGAGCACTTCAGGCAAGAGGCATACTGTGCAAGAGGCGTTCCATACCGGGGGCGCCGCGCCGGGCTTCAGTCCCCGAGAAGATGCAAAACGATCTCGCGTCCATGAGACGCGCGGCGATGCTCGAACAGATAGATTCCCTGCCACGTACCGAGCACAGGTCGACCACCCATGACGGGGATGGTGAGCTGCACATTGGTCAGGACGGAACGTATATGGGCGGGCATATCGTCCGACCCTTCATAATCGTGACGATAGCTGCGCGTTTCGGGAACGAGGTCCTCGAAGTAGCTGTTGATATCCTGCTGCACCGTAGGATCGGCATTTTCCTGCACGATGAGGGATGCCGAGGTATGGCGGCACCACAGGGTCAGCAAGCCATCCTGTATTCCGCTTTCAGCGACCCATTCGACGATGGGCGATGTGATCATCGTCAGTCCCTTGCCGCGTGTGCGTACGGAGAGACGGTGGAACGCCTGTTTCATGTTGTCTCCTGTCGTTGGGTCGATCCCCTGCCTCGTGCCGGAACAGAGGCTGGGGAGAGAGGAGCGGTCAGCGCAGATAGCCTACAAGGCGTTCGGCTTCGGTGACGATAGGTTCGGCAATTGCATTGGCACGCTGTGCGCCATCGCGCAGGATCTGCTCGAGATGGGCACGATCTTCAAGCAGACGGCGTGTCTCTTCAGCAACCGGCGCCAGCTTGTCGACCAGAAGTTCGGCAAGAGCCGACTTGAACGGTCCGAAACCCTGTCCGCCAAAGCGCGAGAGAACCTGATCGATGCTCTGGTCCGCCATCGCGGCGTAGATCGTTACCAGATTGCGCGCTTCCGGCCGCTCGACGAGGCCGTCCGCTTCCGATGGCAGGGCTTCCGTATCGGACTTTGCCTTGCGTATCTTGAGCGCAATGTCATCGGCGGTATCGGTGAGTTCGATACGGGACTGGGCGGATGGGTCCGATTTGGACATTTTCTTGGTGCCGTCACGCAGGCTCATGACGCGTGCGGCAGAGGGCGGAATGAGCGGTTCGATCGTCGGAAAGAAATCGACCTTGTAATCGTGATTGAATTTCGCTGCGATATCGTTGGCGATCTCGAGATGCTGCTTCTGATCCTCGCCCACCGGAACGCGTGTGGCATGAAATGCGTGGATATCCGCCGCCATGAGCGCCGGATAGACGAACAACCCGGCTGAATGCTGCTCTCTGTCCTTGCCGGCTTTTTCCTTGAACTGCGTCATGCGGTTGAGCCAGCCCAGACGCACAACACAGTTGAAAATCCATCCCAGGCGCGCATGGGCGCTCACGGCGGACTGATTGTACAGAACATGCTTTTGCGGATCGATCCCCGAGGCGATCAGACAGGCGGCCTGTGCCAGACTGTCCTGACGCAGCTGTTCCGGCTCACGGAACACGGTGAGGGCATGCATGTCCACAAGGCAGAACACACAGTCATGATCGTCCTGCAGGCGGACCCAGTTGCGGATCGCGCCGAGATAATTGCCAAGCTGGGGGACACCTGTCGGCTGAATGCCGGAAAATACGCGTTGCATGACCGTTCTTGTCGAATGGGCTCCGAAAACGGTCAAGGGGAAAGATTGCCCGTCCCGTGCAATAGCTTGTAAGGGCATCCCCCATGCGAGGCGGCCTTCGTGAGAATGCAGGGGGAGGACAGGGTGAGACGGGGAATTCTGACAGTTTATGCGGGGCCGATGTTTGCCGGAAAATCGGCGCATCTTCTGGCCGACACCCCGCAGGATGATACCGTTCTGTGCCTTGCGCCTGCGTTCGACACCCGATCCGGGGCGCGTATTCACAGCCGCACAGGTCTGACACGCCCTGCGCGTTCCGTTTCCTCGTGGCCTGCAGATGGCCGGGATTTCCATCATATTTTGCTCGATGAGGGGCATTTCATGATTGCGCCGCATTATACGGGCGATGTCGTGGCCGATATCGAATCAGCACTTGCATCTGGGATCGATGTCAGCGTCGCAGGGCTCGACACGGATTTTCTGCGTGAGGATTTCATTGTCATGGCGCGGCTACGCGATATGGCGGATCGCTATGTCAGCCTTCAGGCGCGCTGCCATGTGTGCAACGGTCCCGCCATGTGGACCGCCAAAAAGCGACAGACAGGACAGATTCTCGAAACGGGGGACGAGGAACTTTACGAGGCACGCTGCGACAGGCACTGGACAGCACCCTCGTAAACACCGTCCTTACGCAGGGTGCTTGGCTCGCATCGGATCCCGAACAGGGGCGCGGCATTCCGGGCTGTTCCGTTGACGCGGAGACAGCCCGATGCGACGCGTTATGGTATCTGACCTTTGGCGGACAGCGCTTCACGGATGGCGTGGACGCGATTGGAGCCGATTTCTTCCTGTCTGGCCTTCGCCAGTTCCTGAGGGGTGATTTCCGGTGCGGGTTTTGTCGCGCCACGTGAAATCAGCCAGTTCAGAATAAGCGCGAGCTGCTCGTCATTGAGACGACGAAAGCTTGGCATGGAAAAGTTATAGCGGCTTCCATTGGCCTCGATCGGACCATCGAGCCCGTTGAGCATGACACGTGCAAGATAGTCGCGACCCTCTGGCGTTCTGGCAATCAGATCGAGGCGGCCGACGAGAGGCGGAACCTCCCCCGGCAACCCACTGCCACCATGATGACAGATCCCGCAATTGGGACCGTACAGCTTTTGCCCGGGGCTCTTCTTGCCGCACCCGGTAAGGGCGAGCGCGGCAAGAAGCGTGATGACGAGAGGCGCACGCATGATCGGGCCTTTACTGCTCCTGACCGCCGAGACCCAGAAGCTGGATCTTGAAGACGAGCGGGCTGTTGGGCGGAATGATACCCATGGAACGTTTGCCGTAACCCAGATTGGGCGGCACGTAGAGCATCCACGTATCGCCGACATGCATCATGGGCAGGGCTTCCATCCAGCCCTGAACCAGCCCGTCCAGCGTCATCTGCATATACGCGCCATTGCCGTGCTGCTCGGAGCTGTCGAAAATGCCGCCATCGGGCAGGCGGCCCTCGTAGATCAGCATCATCTGGCGTCCCTTGGAAGGCTGTTCGCCATCCTTGGGGCCGGATTTGAGGACCTTGTAGGCCAGACCGTCGGGCAGCGTCTTCACGCCGGGTTCGGCACGGACCTTGGCCATGAACTGCTCAGGCGTCAGCTCCGGCTCTTCTTTCGGGCCGCCGCATGCCGCGAGAGCGAGGAAGGACGCCCCGGCGACGAGGGTCTTGATGGAGCGGGTGATACGCATGATGAACCTCTTGTCGCTTCGGATCAGGGCTTGCCGCCGGTACGACCGATCTGACCGCCCAGACGCAGACGCAGCGCATTGAGCTTGATGAAGCCCTGTGCGTCGATCTGGTTATAGGCGCCCTCGTCATCCTCGAAGGTGACGACACGGGTGTCGTACAGGCTGTTCGGGCTTTCACGACCCACACAGATCACATTGCCCTTGTAGAGCTTCAGACGCACGCGACCGGTGACCGATTTCTGGCTGGTGTCGATCAGTGCCTGAAGCATGTGACGCTCGGGCGAGAACCAGAAACCGTTATAGATAATCTCGGCATAGCGCGGCATCAGGCTGTCCTTGAGGTGCATGGCCTCGCGGTCGAGCGTGATGGATTCGATGCTGCGATGTGCTGTAAGCAGGATCGTGCCACCCGGTGTTTCATAGATACCGCGTGATTTCATGCCAACGAAGCGGTTCTCGACCAGGTCGAGACGGCCGATACCGTTATCGTGACCGAGCTTGTTGAGGCGCGTCAGCAGTTCGGCGGGGGAGAGGGTGACGCCATTGAGCGCTACCGGATCGCCCTCGAAGAAATCGATGGCGATTTCGGTCGCGACATCGGGTGCGTTTTCCGGGGAGATCGTGCGCTGGAAAACGATCTCATCGGGGGCCATTGCGGGATCTTCGAGGATCTTGCCCTCGGACGACGAGTGCAGCAGATTCGCATCGACCGAGAACGGGGCTTCGCCGCGCTTGTCCTTGGTGACCGGGATCTGGTTTTCCTCGGCAAAAGCAAGCAGCTTCGTGCGCGACGTCAGATCCCATTCACGCCATGGCGCGATGACCTTGATATCGGGCTGAAGCGCATAATAGCCAAGTTCGAAACGAACCTGATCGTTACCCTTGCCCGTTGCACCATGGGCGACGGCATCGGCGCCGACCATCTTGGCGATTTCGATCTGGCGCTGCGCGATCAGCGGGCGCGCGATTGACGTGCCGAGCAGATACTGGCCTTCGTACAGCGCATTGGCGCGGAACATCGGGAACACGAAATCCTTGACGAAGGTCTCGCGCAGATCCTCGACGAAGATATCCTTGACGCCGAACATCTCGGCCTTGCGACGTGCGGGCTCCAGTTCTTCACCCTGGCCAAGATCGGCGGTGAAGGTCACCACCTCGCAGCCATATTCCTTCTGCAGCCAGCGCAGAATGACGGAAGTATCCAGCCCGCCCGAGTAGGCGAGAACAACTTTCTTTACGTCCCGGGCAGTCATGAAGCCAGGCTTCCCTCTGATAAAATGACAAATAAGGAGTCATTCTTATCACCCGGCACGCTTCGAGGCCAGCCTAGGAGGCTGGCTCGTCCGCGCTTATTCTACCTCGGCGCTCGTATTGCGCCGCAGTCTTTCGCTCTCGGTCTTGAGCTGACCGCAGGCAGCGAGGATATCGCGCCCGCGTGGCATGCGGATCGGCGAGGCAAAACCGGCATCCATGACAATGGCGGCGAATTTCTGGAGCTGCTCGCGTGTCGAGGGTTTGAACTCGGACCCCGGCCAGGGATTGAACGGGATCAGATTGACCTTGGCGGGCAGGCCTTTGATGAGGCGCACGAGTTCGCGCGCATCGGCCTCACTGTCATTGATCCCGCGCAGCATGATGTATTCGAAGGTGATACGGCGCGAATTCGAAGCGGCCGGATAGCGGCGGCACGCGGCCATCAGTTCCTCGATCGGGTATTTCCGGTTGAGCGGCACGATCTTGTCGCGCAGATCATTGGTGACGGCATGAAGGGAGATCGCAAGATTGACTGCCAGCTCTTCGCCACAGCGATCCATCATGGGTACCACGCCGGACGTCGAGAGCGTGATACGCCGGCGCGACAGGGCGATGCCCTCGCCGTCCATCACGATACGCATGGCCTTGGCGACGTTGTCGTAATTGTAGAGCGGCTCACCCATGCCCATCAGGACGATGGTTGAGAGCAGACGAGGGGTCTCACCTTTCGGGCTGGGCCATTCGCCATAGGAATCGCGTGCAGCCATGAATTGCGAGACGATCTCTGCCGCACCGAGATTGCGCACAAGCTTCTGCGTGCCGGTATGGCAGAACGTGCAGGACAGCGTGCAGCCTACCTGTGACGAGATACAGACGGCGCCCCGGTCCTCACGGCGGTCGGGGATGTAGACGGTCTCGGCCTCCTGACCATCACGGAAACGGAAGAGGAATTTGCGCGTATCGTCGCTCGATGTCTGTTCCAGGCTGGTGGCCGGGCGTCCAACGACATAGCGTTCGGCCAGTCGTGCCTGGAGAGGCTTGGCGATGCTGCTCATGCGGGAGAAATCTGTGGCACCCTGATGATAGATCCAGTGCCAGAGCTGCTTGGCGCGAAAGGGCTTTTCGCCGAATTCGGCCATTTCAGCGATCAGCTCCTCGCGCGACAGACCGACTAGGTCGCGTCGCCCGTCAGGCAGGACAGCCGGAGGCGGGGCAAACAGGGCGGATTTGGCGAGGATGCGCGCGCGCTCCTGCTCGTTCAGGTCGAGTGTGGTCGAGATGTCGGACATGGGGGTGCTCTATCACGAATGAGCACCGGGAAAGCAAGCAAAACCACTATGGGAAAGCGTTGCTGCCTCTGTGACAGGAAAATCAGGCGGGCTGGGGATGAGGTCCGCCTCACTCTCGGACGAAGGCTGAATACCCTTAGCCCGTCTTACTTGTGCTTAGGGTCAGGTGCGACGGGCCGCGATCAGGAACTCGCGATTGCCTTCAGGGCCGGTAATGGGGCTGGCTTCGATACCGAGAACGTCCCAGCCTTCGAGCCCTTCCCACCAGGCGCGTATCTCCGCACAGACACGTTCATGTACTTCGGGATCGCGCACGACGCCTTTGGCGCCGATTTCCGCCCGTCCGGCCTCGAACTGGGGTTTGATCAGCGCGACGGCCCAGCCACCGGGCTGGCAAAGCGACAGGGCAGGAGGAAGCACCGTGCGCAACCCGATGAAGCTGGCATCGCACACGACAACGGAGACCGGGTCGGGAACAAGAGCGGCGTCAAGCGTACGTGCATTGGTCTTTTCCATGACCACAACGCGTTCGTCAGAACGGATTTTCCAGGCGAGCTGGCCGTGGCCGACATCCACGGCGTAGACCTTGTCAGCACCGTTGGTCAGCAGCACATCGGTGAAACCGCCAGTGGAGGCACCGACATCGATCGCTGTTGCCCCTTTCGGATCCAGGCCGAAATGGCTCAGCGCGTGATCGAGCTTGAGCCCCCCGCGCGATACCCAGGGATGGTCCTGACCGCGCAGATCGAGCGCGGCATCCTCGGCAAGCATATCGCCCGCCTTGGCAATGCGGCGGTCCTTGCTGAAAACAAGTCCCGCCATGATCAGGGCCTGTGCGCGAGCGCGGCTCTCGACGAGGCCGCGCTCGACCAACAGGACGTCAGCCCGCTTCTTGGCCATCAAGCCGTCTGCTGGGCAGTCTGCGCACCGAGCGCGGAGAACGCGGTCGCGACGATTTGCGGCGCATTCAGCCCGGCTTCGTCATACTGCACTTCCGGCAGGTTGTGGTCGATATAGCTGTCAGGCAGCGCCATCGGGCGGAACCGGACCTGATCGAGCAGTGCCGTCTCGGCCAGATGACGTACAACGAGGCTGCTGAAGCCGCCCGCTGCGCCTTCTTCGATCGTGATCAGCACGTCATGTTCGCGCGCAAGGCGCTCGACAAGATCCGTGTCGATGGGCTTGGCAAACCGGGCATCGGCGACCGTCACGGCGATACCCTGAGCAGCAAGGTGATCGGCTGCCTTGAGGGATTCGGTCAGACGCGTGCCGAGCGAGAGAATGGCAACGCCGGACTTTGTGCCGGGCTGACGTGTTGCTTCACGCACGATGCGACCGCGGCCGATTTCGAGCACTTCACCCTGTTCGGGCAGGTCGAGCCCGGTGCCACCGCCACGCGGATAGCGGAAGGCGATCGGACCGGCGTCGTACATGCATGCCGTTGCCGTCATATGGGTCAGTTCGACTTCATCGCTCGGTGCCATGACGACCATGTTCGGCAGGCAGCACAGGTAGTTCAGATCGAACGACCCTGCATGGGTCGCGCCGTCGGCACCGACCAGCCCCGCACGATCGATCGCAAAACGAACCGGCAGGTTCTGCAGGTCGACGTCATGCACGACCTGATCGTAGGCGCGCTGCAGGAAGGTGGAGTAGATGGCGCAGAACGGGCGCAGCCCTTCTGATGCCATGCCGGCGGCAAAGGTCACGGCATGCTGTTCGGCAATACCCACGTCGAAAAAGCGTTCCGGGTGCTTCTGGGCGAACTTGTCCAGACCTGTGCCCGAGGGCATGGCGGCGGTGATGGCGGTAATGCGCTCATCTGTTTCCGCACGACGCAGCAATTCGCGTGCCATGACCGAGGTATAGCTCGGCGGGCCGGCAGGCGCCTTCTTCTGCTCGCCCGTCACCACATTGAACTTGCTCACAGCGTGATATTTGTCGCCAGCCGATTCGGCGGGCTTGTAGCCGCGACCCTTCTCGGTGATGACATGCAGCAGGACCGGGCCTTCATCCGTATCGCGCAGGTTGCGCAGGATCGGTACGAGCTGGTTCAGATCATGGCCATCGACCGGGCCGACATAATAGAAACCGAGTTCCTCGAACAACGTGCCACCTGTGATCAGGCCACGCGTCAGCTCGTCGGCACGCTTGGCCGTGCGTTCCAGACCGGCAGGCAGGCGCTTGGCCAGCTTGCCTGCAAGATCGCGCAGGCTGAGGAACTGGCGCGACGTCATGAGACGCGACAGGTAGTTCGACATCGACCCGACCGGCGGAGCGATGGACATCTCGTTATCGTTGAGGATCACGATCAGGCGCTTGGCGCCCGGACCTGCAACGGCTGCATTGTTCATGGCCTCATAGGCCATACCGGCAGAAATCGAGCCGTCGCCGATGACGGCAATCACATTGCGCTCTTCGAACGACGGATCGTCGGTGGCGCGCAGATGATGCGCGACCGCCATGCCGAGGCCTGCCGAGATCGAGGTGGAAGAGTGAGCGGCACCGAACGGGTCGTATTCGCTCTCGGACCGGCGCGTGAAGCCCGACAGACCTTCAGGCTGACGCAGCGTACGGATACGATCGCGACGACCGGTCAGGATCTTGTGCGGATAGGCCTGATGGCCGACATCCCAGATGATGCGGTCGTCTGGCGTGTTGAACACCGCATGCATGGCCACGGTCAGTTCGACCACACCGAGTGAGGCACCGAGATGCCCGCCCGTGGTGGAAACGGCATCGACCGTTTCGGAGCGTAGTTCCTCGGCCAGCTGCTTGAGCTGATCGGTCGAGAAGTTTCTCAGATCGGCGGGAATGACGACCCGGTCGAGATGAGGGAAACGACCCATTGTCGGGATCGACGAAGCGTTGTTCGGTTTGGTGGTATCGCTCATTCTCTTAATTCCTGCGCTCGACGATGTAGTGTGCCAGGGCTCTGAGCGCGGCTGCTTCGGTCCCGAAAGAATTCAGGGCCTGTGTGGCCTGCTCGACGAGACGTGCGGCTTCCGCCCGTGCGCCATCGATCCCGAGCAGGGAGACATAGGTGGATTTTCCGGCGGCTTCGTCCTTGCCGGCAGTCTTGCCGAGTTCCTCGGCGCTTGCTGTGGTGTCGAGCACGTCATCGGCGACCTGGAAAGCCGTACCGATATCGCGCCCGTAAGCGATGATCGCATCGCGCTGCACGCGTGTGGCGCCGCCCAGAATGGCGCCGGCCTCGGCAGCGTAACGGATCAGGGCGCCCGTCTTCATGGCATGGAGGCGACGAACCTGATCGAGCGGGAGGGATTTACCTTCGCCGCGTATATCGACCACCTGACCGCCCACCATTCCGGCCGCACCCGATGCCTGGGCGAGGGCGGCGACGAGCGCGATACGCACGGACGGGTCCGAATGCGTTGCTTCATCGGCCAGGATCTCGAAAGCCGATGTCTGAAGTGCATCGCCCGCCAGAATGGCAATCGCCTCATCGAACTGCTTGTGCGTCGAGGGCTGGCCGCGCCTCAGATCGTCGTCATCCATCGCGGGCAGATCGTCATGCACCAGGCTATAGGCGTGAAGCATCTCGACCGAAGCCGCTACACGCAGCGCCCCTTCAGGCTCGGCGCCGAAAATCGAGGCGATTTCGGTAACGAGATAGCCGCGCAAACGCTTGCCGCCGCCAAGGGCAGCGTAGCGCATCGCTTCGATCAGAACCGATTCGTCGCCTTTCACCATGGGCAGAAGGCGATCGATCATGGCTTCGATCGCCTTCGCCGCCGTGCCGAGCGACTTGGCCAGTGCCTCTGGCGAGGCTGTTAGATGAGGTGAGGTGGTCGTCATTGGGCTTTTCCGCCAGAATTCTCGTCGAACTCGGAAAGAGGCGTCGTAGCGGTTGTGCCGTCACGCTGGGTGATGGCGCGTACGCGCATTTCGGCTTCCGAGAGTTTTGTTTCACAATGGCGGCGCAGGGCAGCCCCGCGTTCATAGGCGCTGATGGCGTCCTCGAGTTTCATCTGGCCGCTCTCCAGACCGCGAACGATCCTGTCGAGCTCAGACAGAGCATCTTCGAAAGAGAGCTGTGATAGCTGTGCATCCATGCCGTAACTGCCGTCCCGCTCCGCTGTTTCGGAAAATTGCCGCCATAAGCGACGGCGCGATGGGATGGAGGGATAACCCGTTGCACTCCATTATCCAAGCCCAAGGAAGAGACGACTATGATTATTCCGTGACAGTCGCCGCCACAGCTGTGTCCATTTTGCGACGTATCACGAAGGAAAGCGTCTCGCCCTCTTCGGACAAGGCAACCAGAGCATGCCCCGTTTCGCGACAGAATGCCTGAAATTCGGCGACACTGGCCCGGTCCGTTGCGAGAACGCGCAGGCGAGCGCCTGACGGAAGGGTTTTGAGGCTTCGATGCGCGCGCAGCACCGGAAGCGGGCATGCCATGCCGCGCACATCGAGCAGGGTTTCTGAAGCGGAGGTCGTCATGGTGGGGACTATGCGCGCACGGCCCTATGTGTTTCAAGGTTGCGCGCTGTGCGACCGATAGATCTTTACTCGGACCGTATTCGTCCGCAACATGCGCCGCAGTTTTCAGAAGCAACATCAGTAAGGCATGAGATGGCTGATTATCGCCTCGGCATCGATTTCGGTGGGACGAAAATCGAAATCGCAGTTCTCGATCGCGCAGGCGATCTGAAACTGCGCGAACGCGTTCCGAACCCGGGAATTTACGAAGACGCTGTGATTGCAGTGCGCGATCTGGTTGCCAGTGTTGATCAGCGTCTTGGCAGTGTCGCGTCTCATCTCGCCGCGCCCGGCCAGCTCAGCTCGACGCTCGGTATCGGCATTCCGGGGTCCATCTCCCCCGAAACCGGCCTGATCAAGAACGCGAACGCGACATGGCTCAATAACCAGCCTTTCGGCATCGATCTCGATCGTGCCCTGAACCGCTCCGTTCGTGTCGAGAATGACGCGAAC
Source organism: Asaia lannensis NBRC 102526 (assembly GCF_024054035.1). Taxonomy (GTDB): domain Bacteria; phylum Pseudomonadota; class Alphaproteobacteria; order Acetobacterales; family Acetobacteraceae; genus Asaia; species Asaia lannensis. The sequence goes on along the minus strand of NZ_JAMXQU010000002.1, from coordinate 6,376 downwards.
TGCTTCGCACTGTCCGAGGCGGCCGATGGGGCAGGTGCAGGCAATCGCACCGTGTTCGGTATTATTATCGGCACGGGCATGGGGGCAGGCATTGTCGTGGACGGCAAGGTGATCGGCGGTCGTCACAGCATTGCAGGTGAGTGGGGTCATACGCCCTTGCCCTGGACGCGACTTGAAGAGTTCCCGCTGCCCAAATGCTTCTGCGGCAATGAAGGTTGTCTCGAGCGCTATCTGTGCGGGCCGGAACTGGCCAAGGACTGGAAAGGCGTCGGACATCACAACACAGCCGGTATCGAAGAGGCTGCGGCCAATGGCGATATTGCCGCTATCGGTGCGCTCGACCGTTACATGGATCGTTTCTCACGCGCTTGCGCCATGGCGATCAACTTCCTCGATCCCGATATCATCGTGCTGGGTGGTGGCGTGTCGAATCTCGACAGCATTTATGAGCGTGTACCGCCGCTTCTCGCCCGTCATGTAATCACCCCCACCTGCACGACACCGATCGTGCGCAACAAGCATGGCGACAGCTCAGGCGTGCGTGGTGCCGCCTGGCTGTGGGATGTCGCCGAATAAGCAATCGTCAGGGGATCGGCAGGACGTTCTTCAGTCCTGCTTGAGGCGATCGGGGCGAAATCCGGTCGCCACCACATAGAGTTCGCTCGACTCCTTGCGCGATGCAGGGGGTTTGAGATGACGAACGCTGGAGAATGCGAGCTTCATCGGTTCGAGCATCTGACGTTCCGACCCGCCCTGGAACACCTTGGCGACAAAACCGCCACCGGGTGCCAGAACCTGCATCGCAAAATCGAGCGCGCCTTCGGCAAGGCCCATAATGCGCAGATGATCTGTCGGGGCATGGCCTGTCGTGTTGGGCGCCATATCCGACAGAACGAGATCGGCAGGACCGCCCAGAAGCTCGATCAGTCGTGCAGGCATTTCCGGATCGGTGAAATCACCTTCGATGATCGTGGCGTCGCTCACCGGGTCGACCGGAAGCAGATCGAGCCCGACAACGGCACTGGCACCACGCTTGACGGCGACCTGCGTCCATCCGCCGGGGGCAGCACCCAGATCGATGATCTTCATACCCGGTTTGATCAGCTTGAGCCGGTCGTCGATCTCGATCAGCTTGAAAGCTGCGCGTGACCGCCAGCCCTGCTTGCGCGCCGCTGCAACATAGGGATCGTTCAGCTGTCGGTTCAGCCAGCGTTGCTGGGCTGTCGATCGGCCGCGTGCGGTGCGCAGCATGATGGTCTTGTTACGCGCGGTCTGCACGGAGCTGCCATCGAGAGCGCTATCTGTCTCACCCGGTGATGCCGAACTCTTGAGAGCCTTGCCGGGGATGCGTCTCTCGGTTGTCTTTCCGCTTTTGCGGCCGCGTTTGTCACTGTCTTTGCTCATGCCCGTCCCATAAAGGAAGACGATGCCGGATGGCCACGATAATTCGTCTGATGCCGCCGCGACGGGGGAGGACGACGTGTCGCCTCTCCGGCTCCAGACAAGCGTGAGTGGCGTGCCTGCAGCGCCATGCGCGCAACCATCCCGTCTCTCAGGCCGCGATCGGCCACGGTGATCTGCTCCGACGGCCACAGACGGTGAATCGCGTCGAAAATTGCGCAGCCGGGCAGCATGAAATGCTGTCGGTCGGCCGAAAGACCGACGGGGCGGTCTCCTCCGCCTGCAAATGACTGTCGCACAAGACCGATAGCATCATGAGCCGCGCGCGACGTGAGCGTGAATCCGTCGACCGCGTGACGGCTGTAACGCGGGAGATTCTGCGCCATGCTTGCAAGTGTCGTGACCGTACCACTGGTTCCAAGCATCTGTACGGCACCGCGCTGCATTTCGCGCCCGATCTGATGGACGCGCTCGAACGCAAGAAGAGGCTCTTGCACAAGGCGCACCATATCTTCGTAATGCGCCGCGCTATCGGATCTTGCCCCTGCATTGCGCGAACGGCCGAACTGCTCGGACAGGGTAACGACACCATAGGGCAGGCTTACCAGCCCCACCACCTCATGCTCATGAGACTCCGGATCGAGGCGCAGCCAGGCGATTTCGGTCGATCCTCCGCCTATGTCGAATACGATTGCGCGTTGATTACTGCCGCGGTCACGATGGAGCAGGGTTCGGCAACCTTCGACTGCCAGCTCGACTTCCTCACGCGGAGAAATGATCTCAAGCGAGAGGCCCGTCTGCTGCTTGACCCGTGAGAGAAAGGACTCCCGGTTCATCGCTCTACGGCACGCCTCAGTGGCAACGGCCCTGACCTGAAGAAACGGCAGCCCCTCCATGCGGGCAGCGTAGCCTTCGAGCGTACGCACGGCACGATCCATCGCATTTACACTGAGCTCTCCGGTCTGGATAAGTCCTTCACCCAGGCAGACCATACGATTCTGACGGTCGAGCACCTGCACGCCGTGTCCGCTGCGCCTGGCGATCATCATACGGCAGTTATTGGTGCCGAGATCGAGCGCAGCAAAATGGCGCGGCGTGGCATCGTGAGACAGGGACGATGTCGCATCGCTCTGGCTGTAGCCCATATTCGTCCCCCCCTTTGTTCAGTCCGAACGCGCCGGAAATCTTGTGTCAAAATCAATGTGCTGATCTGAGAAGGGTGCAGCAAGGGCTTTGTGAGCGCGCAGTGTCAGTTTTGTGAAAAAAAATGCCTGAAGGGGGGTTGCAGGGGGTGGGGGAGGGTGCTAATTCACCGCCACCGCAAGGCAAACAGCTTCTGCAAAGATGCTGGGGGATAGTTTAGCGGTAGAACTACCGGCTCTGACCCGGTCAGCCCTGGTTCGAATCCAGGTCCCCCAGCCAGCCTTGCTTCCTGAAAATGAAAATACTGCTCTCAGGAATGCATACGCACTCGATCTGTGCGAAAAGTGCTTTTCCTGATTGTGTGAAAGTGCCCTGATTGAGCGCGTCTTTTGCGCCTTATGTCAGCGTTCGCCCGTCGCGTGCATTTGCGCTCTCTCTTCTCGTGCGCTTGGTTGTTGCTGACGGCTCACGCTCAGATCTGTTCCTTTGCACATGCAGCGGGCACGATGCGTGTTTTCACCCTTGTACCGATCCACGTTGATTGTCTGGCGGATGAACGGGCAGTGACGGCCGTCAGTCCGGCTGTACAGTCCGAGGTTCGATGTATCCACTCGTCGTAACTGTGCTTGCTTCAGGAACGAAGCGTGAGCGCCTCTAAGTTGGGGGGGGGGGGGTGAAATGCGGAAAGTGTTTCGATGACGCCGAGCATCCGATTCGCCCGCTTTGATATTGTTGCGCGGCGTTTGAGGGTGTCATGGGCGCCGCAGTATCGGCAGCTTGTGCAGAACTTCTGCTCGCCGGCATCACGCTAAAATTTCGTTTAAAGCCGCAACATTCCTGTTCAGGAATTCCCGCAAAGCTCTTTTATCGGAACTGGGCACAATATCGTGCCTTTGCGAATTGTCTCGGATACTACGGAACGGGCGTAAAAAGCGTACGTAAGCGTCTTACTCCATGAAAAGACATTAACGTTTGTCGGTTGATCTTTTCATCACACAATTCTTGTCTTCCTGCTTATGTAACTGAAATGAAACCGAAAACTCGGTTCGTATCGTCATCAAAATTTCATAACGATTTTTAACGAACCATGCTAGAAACCGTGAGTACCCAATAAAATTCGTTATCATTCCAGTACCGATTTCAGGAAAAATAATGCGTTTCAGAGCTCGTTATTGTCTTTGTGCGACGTCTCTCCTTGCCCTGCAGGTGTCGATTGCCCAGGCGCAGGAGGGGAAGAAGAATAATCCCGATGCGCAGCATGTGTCGACTTCCGGTAAGCGGCATTCTGTCAGTGATGACGGTCCATCCATGATGGGGTCTACTGCGCCAACGGATGCTGCGCGAAGCGAGACAGTGCAGGTTCGCGCCAGCCGTCATACGTCACCGGGCGGTGGTATGATGGTGCATGAAGATGCTGCTAAGTCGCGTTCGACGGTTACGCAGGAATTCATCGCCAAGCAGACGCCGGGACTCAACCCGATGCAGCTTATTGCGATGCTTCCGGGCGTGAACACGACGTCGGTAGATCCTCTCGGCCTCAATGGCGGCAATCTGACCCTGCGTGGCCTCAATGCGAGTCAGATCGGATTCACGCTTGAAGGCTTCCCGATTAACGATATCGGCAACTACGCCGTTTATCCGCAGGAGATCGTCGATTCCGAGAACCTGCGAACGATCAATGTCGAGCAGGGATCGGCCGATCTGGACAGCCCGCATATCAGTGCCTCGGGCGGCGCCGTGAATATGTATCTGCTCGACCCGACCGACAAGTTTAGCGGTCATGTCGACGGAACATATGGCAGCTATAATTCGCGCAGGATTTTCGGCCGTGTCGACACCGGTCGTATCGGCACTACCCATCTCAAAGGCTACATATCCTTTTCAGCCGCCCATGAAGATTCATGGCGCGGACCCGGTGCGCAGAAGAAGCTGCACGGTGAGACGAAATGGGTCAACGAGTGGGGGCAGGGGAACCGTATTGCGCTGGCCATTGTCGGCAATCAGAGCGACAGCACGCTCTTCCCCTCTATGTCTCTCGCAAACTGGCAGAAATACGGGACGACCTATACGTACGAATCAAAGTGGAACCCCAAAAGCCCAAGCGCGAACTATTACAAGCTCCATCCCAATCCTTTTACAAATATCTACGCCAGCGCTCCGTCGACGTTTACTCTGACCGATCATCTGACCCTGACCGAGACACCGTATTTCTGGTATGGTAACGGCAATGGTGGCGGTGCCTATAATGAGAGCCTGAGCAGCCAACAATACGGCGCGCAGACCCTTTCGAGTTCGATCGGCCAATATAATCCGTCGAACACAAAGAGCCTGTTGCTTTATAATCCGTCCAATACGCAGACGTTCCGCCCCGGTGCTGTGACCAAGCTGGCACTTCATACGGGGGCGAACCGCCTGATGGTCGGATACTGGTTCGAATATTCCAAACAGATCCAGACCTCGCCCTATAGCCTGGTCAACCCCGCAACGGGCGAGCCTTATGACGAATATGGCGGCGGCCCGAACCTTGTTCTTTCCAACGGCGTGACTGCGCAATATCGCAATACCCTGACCCAGACGCGCATTCATACGCTGTTCATTGATGACTCCCTGTCACTGCTGAACAATCGTCTGACGCTCGAAGGCGGACTGAAATATGCGATGATCCAGCGTCAGGGACATAATTTCCTGCCGAATACCTCAACCGGCCCCTATATCAACGGGAGCTGGAGCGAGCCGCTTCCTGCTGCGTCGATTCGATACAAGATCAATAATGAATTCCAGCTTTTCGCATCGGGCACCACCAACTTCCGTATTCCAATGAATACGTCGCTGTACGACGCCGGCACGTATACGAAGGGTGTCGGTTACAGTACCAAAGCCAACCCGAACCAGAAGCCGGAAATCTCGATTTCCGAAGAAGCCGGCATTCGCTATCAGGGATCGCTGTTCAACAGCACGATCACCTACTTCCATTACAACTTCACGAACCGTCTCTACTCACAGACTGTCGTGCTCCCTAACGGGTCATATTACTCGCAAAGCATCAATGGCGGCGGTTCGCATGCCGATGGCGTCGATTTCGAAATCGGTACACGCCCGATCCTCTACCATTTGCGCCCGTATATCTCGGCCGAGTACATCAATGCGCGTACCGACAGCAATGTCGCCGCCGGGAGTGGTAGCGACTATGTGCGGAGCAAGGGCAAGTTCGCCCCTCAGACCCCGCAGCAACAGGTCGCTTTCAACCTCGATTACGATGACGGGCATCTGTTCAGCGGGTTTGCTCTCAAATATGTTGGCAAGCAGTATTCCACGTTCAACAACGACACCTCGATCCCGAGCTACGTCACGATGGATGTCCATGCCGGCTATCGCTTCAGGAGCTTCGGCTTCATGAAAAACCCGGTCCTGCAGCTCAACCTGCAGAACATCACGAACAATCACTACCTTGGTTTTGTGAATGGCGTGACCGCCAACGGTAAAGCCACCACAGGTGTCTACGGTAGCAAGATCGCAGCAGGCAGCTCGACCTATTATGTTGCTTCGCCATTCTTCGTCGGCGGCACCGCGAGCGTCGATTTCTGATCTGACGCTTCATGGCCATGGCGGGGGAGGGGGCTCAGCCCCCTCCCTTTTTTTTCGTGTCAGGTCTGCTCCTGCATAGTCGACCGACTGGAAAGTTTTTCTGTGTTTGGTGTCATTTTTCTGAAATTATATGTTGACGGTGTTGGGTATGGGGTCTAAAAGCCCGTTCACCGCAGCGGAACACGCCGCGGCGACTGCCTGAAAGACTGAGTAAGATCAGTGAGTTAGGTAGGGTTCTTTGAAAATT
>NZ_JAMXQU010000001.1 GCF_024054035.1 Asaia lannensis NBRC 102526 | reverse complement strand
AATTTTCAAAGAACCCTACCTAACTCACTGATCTTACTCAGTCTTTCAGGCAGTCGCCGCGGCGTGTTCCGCTGCGGTGAACGGGCTTTTACGGAAACCGGGGGGGGTTGTCAAACACTTCCTCAAATTCCCCAAAACCCACGCCACATATGGACCACACCCGATTCCACACACCCCAACACACATAATCCAAACCAAAAAAGTCCAAAAAAAAGCAAAAATCCCAACCAACAATCTCAAACCACAGGAAACGACACACTCAAATGACCACCAGAGCGATGTTCGGAGAGTATGAGGGCTAACCGGGACCGTGGTTACCCGCTGGAAGAGGCGCCACCGTGTCGGAATGTCCCAGTGTCCAACCGGATCGAGACAGGAGCGATCCTCAGGATCATCCATATGGGTTGCCAACTAGCCGATGGAAAGGGGGAGCGACCATTCAACGCGCCGCCGTTACGCCTGGCCCAGGATTTGAACGCAAAAACGCCCCACAAACCGACGGGGCGTTTTTGTCAGAGCTTTGGTCTGGAGAGACTCAGAGCTTGTTGAGACCATCCTTGACGCTATCGATGCCGTTATTCACGGCGCTTTTGACATCGCCCTTGGCCTTCTCTGCCTTGCCTTCAAGGTTTTCAGCAGCGCCTTCAGCCTCCAGCCGCTCGTTATTGGTGAGCTTGCCGGTTTCTTCCTTGATCGAGCCAACGACCTGCTTGACGGTACCGCTGACCTTATCCGTGAATGAACTCATGATACTGGTCCTTCTCGTTAGGTTCTGCCTCTGTCAGATCTGCCTTCATTGGCGTCGCTTTTGGCAGGACGGGTCTTTCAACGCGTCAGCCTGAACAAAGTCGCACGAAAGATCCTTTTTCCGGACAGGGATGGTCTTTTTCCTTCTGTCGCGATCCCATAAGGTGAACGACTCCTGACTCCCCCCTCAAGAAAGCGATGACATGGCTCTCTTCCTTTTTTCTGCCGTTGTCGTGCTCTGGGGACTGACCTGGTTTGCCATTCATCTACAGATCGGGGGCACGACAGCCGATGTCGCGATCTTCTGGCGCTTCGTACTTTCGGCACTGGTGATTGGTGTGGGACTGGCCGCTACCGGCAAGCTCCGCCCTCCCCCGAAATCTGCATGGCCCTGGATCGCGGGAATGGGGGCCTGTCTGTTCTCCTGCAATTTCCTGGGGATCTACAGTTCGGAACTCTACCTGCCGAGCGGGACGGTGTCTGTCGTGTTCAGCATGGCGACATTGTTCAACACGCTCAATCTCTGGCTGTTTTTCCGCAAGACACCGGATCTGCGTGTGCTGGTGGGCGGTATTCTGGGCGTATGCGGCGTTGCCCTGCTGCTGGCTGGAGATATGGCCCATGAAAACCGGCATATGATGCTTGCAGGAATGGGTTTTGCCCTTCTGGGCACCTTCCTGTTCTCCTGCGGCAACATGCTCTCGCGCCATCTCGCCAAGTTCGACATCAGCCTGACCAATACCGTTTTCTGGGGCATGATCTGCGGGGCTTCATTGCTGGCATGCGTCATTCCGCTGTCAGGGCATGGCTACGCCTTCCCGCTCACGCCACGCTGGCTGGGTGGCCTGTTCTATCTCGCACTTTTCGGCTCGGTTGCAGGATTTCTGTTCTATCTCGAACTGGTCCGACGCATAGGAGCCGACAAGGCTGCCTACGCCACCATTCTCTCACCGGTCATCGCGCTGGGCATGTCGGCCTTTTTCGAACAGGTATACTGGTCGGTACCGATGCTGGCGGGTCTGGTTCTCATCCTGTCGGGCAATGTTTTGGCTTTTCTGCGCCGCAAACCCCTCCCACAGCCTGTGGAGGTGGAACAGGGCTGACCGACATCCGATCCGGACGGAGTTTGACAGTCGGGCCGGGCGGTTTTCTGATGGGCCTATCATTTACCTCCCACAGGAACCCCTGCGATGAAACCTGCTTCCGGACAGACCCCTGCCCTCGTCCTGCTGGAAAAAGAAGGGGTCGCCTATACGTTGCACAGCCACGAATACGACCCCGATGCGAGCCGCAAAGGCTTGCAGGCTGCTGAATCGCTCGGTGTTCCACCGGAGCGCGTTTTCAAAACACTGCTGCTCTGGGTGGACAAGGACAGGCCAGCCTGTGCGGTGATCCGGTCGGATCACAAGCTGAACCTGAAAGCCGCGGCTGCGACGCTGGGAGGCAAATCGGCCGCGATGATGGCCCCGCCCGATGCCGAGCGCCTGACCGCCTATAAGACGGGCGGTATCAGCCCTTTTGGACAGAAAAAACGCGTGCCCGTCCTTTTGGACAAACACGCGCTGGAACAGGAACGGATTTTCGTCAATGCCGGTCGCAGAGGCCTGCAATGCGAAATCGACCCTAGAGCCGCTGCCAGCCATTTCGGCTGGACAGTCGGCGCTGTTGCCGAGTGATCAGAACCCGGTCGAGAGGGTGACCATCGCCGAGAACGGCGGGTTCAGATAGTAGGAAGGCAGACCACCGGAAGCGATCATGGTGCCATACACGCCCTTGGTCGGGTTTGCGTTGGTGGTGAAGCCATACACACCGTTGCGGAACTTGGCGCCCGTCAGGTTGGTCATGTTCAGCTGGATCTGCGGCGACTTCATGAAACCCTTGTTCTTGAAGCGATAACCGATGCCCACCTGGTTGGTGACATATTGCGGAACCGAGCTGTCATTCATGAAGCTGGCATATTGCTTGCCGACATAGATGACCTGACCCGAGAACCAGAAGCTGCCATTGTCATAATCGAGACCGAGTTTGGCCTGCTTGGAAGGCGAACGGATGGCGATCTTGCCTGCCGTCGGCAGCAGGTCGTTCCCGACGCGAATGTTGTTGTCGATGGTCGAGCGCAGATATTCGAACGTCGCATAGGGACGGAAATGATGCCATGCGCGCGTACCGATCTGGATATCGACACCGCGTGTAGTCTGACCGCCGGCATTGACCGTCTGGCTGTAGCTCGCCCCCGAAGCGCCGTCATAATAATTGAGGGTCTGCTGACGGTTGGTCAGGTTGTAATTGAAGAGCGAAACCGAGCCGACGATCAGATCGCCGTTGTAGCGATAGCCCAGCTCTTCCTCGATCGTGTATTCAGGCTTGGACGACCCGCCACGCTGTGTCTGCACGCCCGAGGTGTTGTAGTAATCGACCAGAGACGTGTTGGACGGCGCCTTGAAGTTGGTGCTGCCGGAAACATAGATCTGGTGATGCTTGTTGAAATTCCAGCCGATTCCGATCTGCGGTAGCGGCTCGGGCGTATGCAGATTGCGGTTGTACTGCGTGCCCGGTGTGTAGTTGTACATACGGCGCGTCACCATCGCTTCCTTGAAGCCGACGACGATATTCAGGCGATCGTTGAAATACTTCATCGTGTCGCCGATGAAGATCATGTTGACCTGAGTAAGCGACAGGAAGTCACGCGAGCGGAAGGACTCACCCGTAGTGGTCTTGATGGTGTCCGTCGTGCCCCAGATGTTGTTCGCTTCGCCAGTCTGCTGGTTAACGATGCCATAGGGCGAGTACTGATAGAGGTTGGCGTACTCATACCACCAGCCGAGCGAGATATCGTGGTGGTGATCCGGCTTGTAGTGCAGCGAGATAGTATTGCCGGTGCGGAACTGTTCCTGGTTCGACGGCGCAAGCGCCAGAACGCTTTTCGCGCCGCCCAGATCGAGCTGTACAGCCTGATCCCCCATATGGGTTGAGGAATTGATGACCGAAGCGCCGGTACCATTACCGATGCCATGCCAGAAATACAGTGAATCCTCGAGCGTCAGCTTGGGCGTGATGACGATATGGGTCGGCAGGGCCGCAACCACGTTCTCGAACGGATTGACGTGCAGCTTGTAATAATTCGCACCCGCCGCGTTCGGCCCGGCATAATCGGTGGCATAATTGGTGGAGTAGCCTGTCGTGCGCCACTGGGTCAGGTTCGGGGCCAGATAGAAATCGTTCGTCTGGTCGTTATAGGCGACTGTCAGGCCGGTATGGCTCCCGTTGCGGAAGTCCTTCACCATCTTGAAGTCGTAATGGTATTTTTCGGCCTGACCGGGACCACGCCAGGTGTTGCCCTTGGTATGGCTGAAGGCAAACATGGCGCGCACGCCGCTATTGCCGATATCGCCCGAGTTCAGACGGATGAATTCGCGGAATGTGTCGAACGAGCCGAAAGAGACGTCCATCACCCCACCGAAGTGATGGGTAGGGTTGCTCATGGTCATGGTCGTCATACCGGCAGAAGCGCTGATGACCGGCGTGTCGATATTCACCGAACCCGGCTGCATCGAGACGCTCTCGAGGTTTTCAGACTCGAGCACTTCGTTGGCATAGAACTGGCCGCCACCGATATCGTTGAGCGGCGCGCCATCGAGCAGCCAGCCCACTTCGGTCGTGTCGAAGCCGCGCACATTGGTCTGGCCCGTGTAAAGACCGAACGGGTCAGCCTGGGTGACATTCGCGGCAGGCATCATGGCGATGACCTGCTGCAGGTTCACGCTTGGGGCCAGCTTGGCAATGAAGTCATGCGTGATGGTCTGAACGGCCTTGGGGGCTGTCTCGACACGAAGCAGACCGCCGCCCGGCTGGCGGCTACGGCTGCTGCGACCGGTCACGGCAATTTCTTCCGGCTGGGAACGCGCCATGACGGCCGCTGGCGCAGGACGCGCAACCGGTGCTGCGGCGATAGCGGGCGATGCCACAGGAGCCGGAGCTGAATGAGCCGTCCGATGAGTGGACGCATGGTGCTTGTGACGGGTCGGCGCGGCGGTCGAGACCTGAACGCTTCCTGCAAGGGCAGTGCCTGCAAGAAGCGTCATAAGACAGCGATGCGTGAAACTGGACGGCATAGAGTAGCGTTTCCCTCGGCACTTGACGAAAAAACTGTCACTGTTCGACACAAACCATATCGTTACGATATCAAACAGAAACCTACTTCCCGGCTACCAGTTACGTTCACCAACAGCAACGAAACCCCGATGACAATTGCGGTGTAGTGACAGAATAGTCATCCACTGTTACCGATCTGCATCACAGGGTGCTTCCTCTAGGGGATAAGGGCTGCTAAGCGCTCGGCAAGCCAAGCAAGGAGTCCGGCTCTGACCCCCTCGCCCTCCCCTGAAAGAACGCGCCTGAAATCTGCCTGGAAGCCTGCGCTTACGCTGATGGCTCTGGCTGCCTTCCTGCTTCTTCTGCGGGAGTTTCAGGTGACGCGCTCGCTGCTCGACTACATCGCAGGGTGGAAGCATCGACCCGGGGCCCCGCTCGTCTTTCTGCTGATCGGCATTCCCTACAGTTTTTTCGGGCTCCCGCGTCAGGCGCTCTGCCTTGTAGCCGGGCTCGTATTCGGTGTCGTCTGGGGCTTCGTTCTTGCTACGCTCGCAAGTCTCGCCGGATCGGTGCTTGGCTTTTTGTGGATGCGTCGTCTTGCCACACCGGCGCAGCGGACCCGGATGCAGGCGCGTTTCAGCGGCAGGCTCGGGCTGATCGGCCGCATACTGGAGCAATCGCCGTTCCAGGCCATTCTTACCCTGCGGCTTCTGCCGGTCGGTTCTGCCATCATGGTGACAATCGCTGCCGGGCTTTACGGTGTTCCGCTTTCCGCATTCACCTGGGCCACACTTCTGGGCGCGCTGCCCCAGAATCTCGTCTTCGTGCTGGTCGGTGCCGGTGCCCGCCTGGGACAAGGCGCGCAGATCGGGCTTGGTATTCTGCTTTTCGCAGGGTCATCCCTGCTTGCCTGGGTGCTTCTCGCACGTGCACGGCGCGAAGGAAGCGCTATCGCCACGCTGGCAGACACACGCCCCGAGGACGAGAACGCATCATCTCCCCAACCGTGATTTCACATTCCCCTACGGGATGGGACACACACGATACGCAGAAGAGCCCGGCGTCCGGTGCGTATCAAAAAGAACGAAAATCGACCGCTGCGGCGAAAAACGCATTGAAAAACCTGAGCGCTGCGATATCTGACACCTCATTGCCAGAGACTGGTCAGAAAACCGCCTTTTTGAAACCGCTTTCTTCACGATAACGCTCCAAAAGCGCGGCGCCCCAACGACCGGGGAAATTCGTCCTACCTTACAGCCCTTTATCCAGCAGGAGCGCCTCATGGCCTCTCCCGACGGGATCTTTCTTTCTGCCACTCCTGCGACGGGGCGTCAGGCCGACTCACCCCAGACAGCCATAGCCATGCCCGGCTGGCTGCCGCTTCTGCTGGGATTTCTGACAGCTGTCGGTCCCGTCTCGACCGACATCTACCTGCCAGCCTTCCCCGCTCTGGAGAAGTCGCTGCATTCCCCGGCGGGCAGTGCAGGCATGACGCTCTCTGCCTGGATGGTGGGGCTTGCCATCGGGCAGATCAGCATGGGACCGCTGGCAGACCGTTTCGGCAGACGTATTCCGATGCTGCTTGGTATGCTGGTCTATACGATCGGCAGCGTCGGCTGCGCCATGGCCACGACCATGACCTCAATGTGCATTTTCCGCCTGATAGCCGCCATCGCAGCCTCGGCCAGCATCGTCATTCCCAGTGCCTGCGTGCGTGATCTCTCGACCGGGAACGAAGCCGCACGCCTGATGTCCAAGCTGATCCTGATCCAGGGTATCGTGCCGATTCTGGCACCCATGCTGGGTGGCATTGCGCTGGACTATATCAGCTGGCGCGCCATTTTCTGGGTTTCTGCGGTTTATGGCGCTCTTTGCGTGCTGCTGCTTTTGCGCGCTTTCCCCGAAACCCTGCCGCCTGAAAACCGGCGCGAACTGCGCCCGCTTTCCCTGCTGCATCGCTATCTCTCCATCGCACGCGAACGCTGCTTCATTACCAATGCGCTCGTCTGGGGATTTTGCGGCTTCTTGTCCTTCACCTACCTCACGGCTGCGCCGACCGTGTTCGAGCATATTTTCGGCTTTACACCAGCCCATTACGGCATGCTCTTCGGCCTGTTCGCCGTGTGCATGATCGGCTCTTCGCAGATCAACGGAGCATTGGTCGGACGCGTGAGTTCCGGCGCCATGCTGGGCTGGGCGCTCGTCATCGCCATACTGGGTGCCGTAGCCCTTCTGGTGGTGGTCATGGTGGCAGAACAGTATCTCGGCCCCAACGGTCATATACGCCCCATCATGCTCATTCCCATCGTGGGCTGCATGATGATCACTCTGGGCATGACGGGCATTATCGGCCCCAATGCCATGGTGGGCGCGCTCAGCAACCAGTCGCAGTTTGCAGGAAGCGCCTCGGCCTTTGCCGGGACCATGCAATATGCTCTGGGTTCGCTTGCCAGCACCGCCATCGGCCTGCTGCCTGCCAGCACCCCCATGCCCATGGCGGCGCTGATGCTTTTCGCCGCGCTGATGATGGGGGTATTTGCCATATTGCGCCCTCATGGGCACAAAGGAACATCGTCAGCCGGGTGACCTGTCCCCTCGGGTCAGGCACCCCAGTGTATGGAGCGTGCCTGCATGACCGATTCGCCTGTCCTGCTTGTTGAGGATGACGATTCCATAGCCCTGATCGTGGAAACGATCCTTTCCACCGCCGGTCTGGTCGTCACGCGCGCCGTGTCCGGTCAGGAGGCCCTGTCTCTTGCCGCAACGACGGCGCCGGGTCTTCTCATCACCGATCTCAACCTGCCGGGCGATCTGGGGGGGGACACGCTGGCCATGCAACTGCGCGCACGCACGCCGCATCTGCCGGTCATCCTGATCTCGGGCGATTTCGACGATGCAACACCCAGAGACGATCTGGTGCCGGGCGCAGTCATTCTTCCCAAGCCTTTCAGGCGCGCAGCACTGCTCGAAGCGCTCGAAACAGCCAAAGCGACACAACCCTGACATTTACTTTTGAGACCCGACGCGGCTAGATGCCGCGCCTTTTGACGATGAAGCAAAGCAGGAAAGAGACGCAGGACCATGGACCAGACGACGACACCCGGCGATCAGCCCGAACTCGATCTCAAGAAATACATTCGCGAGATCCCGGATTTTCCGAAACCCGGCATCCTGTTCTATGACATCTCGACCCTGATCCGGAACGCCGATGCCTGGCAGATTGCCACGGCACGTCTGGCCCGAGCCATTTCCCCCTGGCAGCCCGACCTTCTGGCCGGAATCGAAAGCCGCGGCTTTCTGACGGCGGCCCCGGTGGCCATGCGTCTGGGTTGCGGTTTCATCATGCTGCGCAAGCCGGGCAAGCTGCCGGGCAAGACCATCTCGCTCAAATACGGGCTGGAATACGGCCATGACGAGCTGCACATCCAGGCCGATGCCATCAAGCCGGGTCAGCGCGTTGTGGTGCTTGACGACCTTCTGGCCACGGGCGGCACGCTGGCTGCCTCGATCAAGCTGCTGCAGAATGTCGGCGCCGAAGTGGTAGGCACATCCGTTCTGGTCGAGCTCGACGGGCTTGGTGGACGTGACAAGCTGGACGTGCCGCTGCATTCGCTTCTAACCTATCCCGCCTGACAGCCTGATCACGCCCCTGCGGCAGCGCGCCCCGTCGCTGCCGCCCTTTTCGTGACAGGCGATCCTGCGGAGAGCGCCCTGTCATGACCGATCGCCTTACCTCCCTCTGGCAGGAGCGTTACCGCTCCGCGCCGCCTTCCACGCTGGGGCAGGACCCGGTGAGCCGAACCGATGTTTTCGCATCGCTCCTCACCCATAAATCTGTACGGGCCTATCTGCCCGATGCCCTGCCGCCCGGTACCATCGAGGCCGCCATTGCCGCCGCACAATCTGCGGCCACATCAAGCAATCTGCAGTGCTGGAGCGTCATTGCGGTGCAAGATCCGGCCAGACGGGCCCGTTTTGCGGCCCTGTGCGGCAATCAGGCCCATATTGCCCAGGCACCAGTCTTTCTCGTCTGGGTGGCGGATCTTTCCCGTCTGGACCGCATGGCAGAGCGTGAGAACAAACCACGCGAAGGGCTGGACTACACAGAGACCTTCCTGCTTGCCACCATCGATGCTGCACTGGCCGCGCAAAATGCCGTTGCGTCCCTCGAGGCTGCGGGGCTCGGCACCGTCTATATCGGCGGCTTGCGCAATCATCCGGAAAGCGTCGCCAGTGAACTCGCCCTGCCGCCGCGCTGCATGGGGTTGTTCGGTCTTTGTGTCGGTCTGCCCGATCCGTCCCATCCGGCAAGCGTCAAACCACGCCTGCCCCAGGCTGCCGTTCTGCATCGCGAGCGTTACGAGACGCAGGACGAGGCCTCACAGATCGCCCTTCACGATGAACGGGACAGCGCATTCCAGAAAGAACAGGGGCTTCCACCACGTCACTGGTCCGAAACCATGACCGCCCGTATCGGGACGCGCGCCGGCCTGCATGGTCGTGACACCCTGCTGGCATCGCTGCACAAGCTCGGCTTTCCGCTGAAATAGAGAGGTTCTTCCTGTCGGTCCGCCCCTCAGGTCACTTGTCTCTGTTACGACTGGTCTTTCTGCATCGGCGGCGCACGGAACAACATCAAGGCCCAGTCAGGGACGGCCGAGTAAAGGCAGAGCGACAGCAGAGAAAAAAGTGACCCAGTCGTTTATGCGCACTCCGATATCGTCGCCACTCAGACAAGGCCATTCAGCATGCCTGTTCGGTCATGGCAGCCGATATAATCCAGTATCTGCGCATCGGAATGAAGCACGGCGACTTCATGAAACAGGCGCAGGGAAATCTTGCCCTGAAGCGTCTGAACGACCTGCAGGAAGTCGCCGAATATTGCCTTGTGGGTCGGGTGATGCTCGGCCCAGTGTTCCATCGCAGCCAGATCGCGCCATGCACTCATGCCGAAACTGCGACAGGGTTTGCCACCGCTCTCTGCGCTGACACGCATATAGCGGTTGAAATAACAGCCTATTTCCAGCCCTTCATCGCGCAGGAAATCCATTCCTGTGCGCAGGGTCGGTTCGATCCGGTCGCGATAAAGGGTCATCTCCTCCCCTGTTACATCGGACCAGTCCTGACCCGAACGGATCAGGGCGACGCCTTCATGGCTGAACACAAGCCGACGCCCCGGTTCGATATCGATCAGCCGGCGCTCCCCATACGCCTGAAGGCTCCGGGTCTGACTGGCTGGCAGGCGATCTCGCATACCGCCCCAATAACCATGTTCCTGGATGGTATCGTCGCTTCTCCCTCCCAGCATGACACCGATCCCCTCAAGACGATCGGACGCACTGAAAAGGGTTTCGAGATGCGTGCTGCGCGGCAGGAATATCTCGCGATAAATCCCGATACCGGCCCATTCGCGCGCCTGTTCGTTCCACCATCCGGCATGGTGACGCCACCATGAAACGTGATCGTGCGCCCTGGGCCAGTAAGCGATGGCGACGTCGTTGCGATAGCCGGCATTGTCGATAAAACTGGCCCGCTCGATATTGGAGGCACCATCCCCCTCCTTCAGGCGTTGCATCAGATCGTCGAGGATACGGGTGGCACGCAAGGCGTCCGCTGTAATCTCGCCACGCCATTGCACGCCGAAATAACCCATGACCAGCTCTTCCTCTTCCGAAAGACCACGCGCAGTCCAGGCAGGAAAAGGCGGCTGGAAGTCATCGGCATGCCGTCGTTCACGCGTACGAGGGCAACGAAGATGGGGTGCAATGGCGCTTTCCATAATCAGCCCTCATTAGAAAGCGGGAAAGCGAACGACATCGTCTCGACCGGCTCGACATCGGCAGGTCTGACATAGTCCACACGACGAGCCCTGACGGGGTTGAACAGAAGACGCGTGACATCCGGGCGGGAATAATGCCCGACCGGATCGGCCGAGGCTTTGGCGATGGGAATGGCGGCAAGGTCGATCTCGGCGTAAAGCAGGCCTTCCTCATCTTCCGCCAGGGGAGCAACGAGTTCGCGACCGTCCGGCCCGAAGATACGAGCGGCGGCTCCCCCGGCCCGAAGCAGCTCCCGCTTGTTCGGCGTGTCGCAAAGCTCGTCGAGCATGGCTTCAGAAACAATCGCGCATGGCGCCAGAACGAAGCATCCCCCCTCTACCGCATAGACGCGCGAGGTAGCATTATTGACCTCTGCGCTCAACGCATAGGCAAAGGGCTCATAGAGCGAGAAGCTCGGCCAGGCGCCAATATGGACCTGCTCGTTCTGCGCATACATCGCATATTTCGTGAGCGGCTGGATGTGTTCCCAGCAGCATAATGCCCCCACACGCCCCAATCCCGGTATGTCATGCACTGCCAGATCGCTGCCATCGCCCTCGCCATAAACAGTGCGCTCCACATGGGTCACACGCAGTTTGCGACGTGTGGCGATCGTCTCGCCATCGGGGCCGAGAATCCACTGGGCAATGTAAAGCGATCCCTCATAGCGTTCCGACAGACCGAGAACCGCCGTGATTCCCGCCTCGCGCACGGCCTTGCGCAGGCGATCGGCTTCAGGACTGTCATAGGAAAGCGAGTTGTCGAAATAGCGACCGGTAAAGCCACGCCCGATCGACCAGGCCGGACTGTCGAGCCAGATATGCCACGGATATCCGGGGATAAAGGTCTCGGGAAAAGCGATCAGCGCGGCTCCGGCAGACGCAGCCTCTTTTATAAGGGCAATCGTCTTGTCGATCGTGGCATCGAGGTCGAGAAAGACCGGGGCGGCCTGTACGACCGCAACCTTGTAGCGGGGGTGCCTGAGACTCATCTTGCGCTCCGTCGAGTGATCTCTGATCGGGTCTGGATACCCGGAACGAAATCGATCTTAGGTCGGAACGAATTGCTGTCTTGTCTGTAAGAGAAGCAAAACATGCCTCCTTGCGGACATCGGGCAGGACAGTTTCAGAGAGCCGGATGCATCGGCGCTGCACGACAGGCATTGCGCCAGTCTCTTGGGGTGCAGCGATATGCCGCGGCAAAAACGCGGCTGAAATGCGCCTGGCTGACAAAGCCGCTCATGCGGGCAATTTCACCGATCTGATAACGGTCCCGTCCCGGATCGGAAAGAGCCTCACGCGCCCATTCGAGGCGGCGTTTCATGATGTATTCCGCAACGCCCATTCCTTCATCGGCAAAGATATCATCCAGATAGCGTGTCGAAATCCGGAACTGGGTCGCAAGGGAACGACGACCGAATTCAGGGTCGCGCAGTCGCAGCTCGATGGCATTGCGTATCTGCAAACCCATGGCCAGACGATGCGATGTGGCTGCACCAGAACGATGGCCCGTCGCAATCAGCATCGAGGCGACAAGCTCGGCAGCCTGAGTTGCAAGACGCGAAACCAGCATATCAGATAGCGGACGCGTCATCCCCATCAGCCCCTCGAGAAACCGACCTGTCAAAGCAGCCAGTGGATTACCGTCACCGATCGGGGTCGCGGTCAGAGAGTCGGCATGGCCAAAACGCGTCGCGAGCGCCGCGTCAGGCATCATGAAGACAATCTGTTCGAAATTGCGATCGAACCGGAGCGTATAAGGCCGTCCCGTATGATAGAGCGCAAAGGTTCCGCGCTGCATGATTGCCTCACGACCGTCCTGGATGACCTGCCCTCTGCCGCTGACCCCGAAGCTGAGCAGAAAATGATGGCTTGCCGCGGTACTGATCAGGCGACGCGTTCTCGATACAGACTGGGCGCGTGCGCTGACAGACGCAATACTCGAGGTATCCAGCCCGATACGGGTGATCGCCCCGCGAAATTCGGGATCCTGAGGTTTGCATTCAAGCGGGACGAACGCCTGACAGACGATATCATGCCAGAGTTCTGCACCTGCCCGGGGAGACAAACCCGCTGTGTCATAGCTCTGCAAGACAAGTGGCATGACGTTCTGCCCGTAAAATGCGGTTGACCGACCCGGAACCCCGATTAACACAGACCACAATGTTTCGGTATCGTTATCGTTCCGTATTGGAACAATCCGGCCTGCGTGAGCAAAAGATAGCACTCTTCCAGACAAGAACGCACTCTAGCGCCATGCTGGATTTCCCCCTTGGCTTCAAGCGGGGATGCAATGAAAAACGGTCTTATAGCAGGCGCTCGATTTCTGATCTGTCTGGGCATGATCGGCGCCGTGACAATGCCTGAGGCACAGGCCACCGAAGGGGGACAGACAAACTGGGCCTCAGGTGTTCAGACGGTCTATCCGGCGCTTACACCGCCGCAGGGAGAAACGTTCTGGCAGGATTACTTTGTGGTCAATCCGAACGGGGCCTATTCGAGCACCACGAAAAAGTCGTCCCTGCCCGGCTTCAGGGCCACCGCTATTGCCAATGCCGCGAGAATTTTTCACAGCTGGCACGGACAGGTGCTCGGCGCCACTCTCTCAAGCAGCGCCATCCTTGCCATCAACAGTCTGAGCCTGCGTGCGGGCGGTCAGGGCGGCGCAGCATTCGGGGCCAACTGGCTCTACCTCGCTCCGCTCTATCTCTCCTGGCACACACCGAAACTGCATGTGTATCTCGGTGAAGGGGCTTTCCTGCCGATCGGGTCTTTCAGCAAAACCGACCTTGTCAGTGAATCGACCCATGTCTTTGGTTTCAATCAGGAGGCCGCCTTGACCTGGATGCCGACCAGACGCTTCGATGTCTCCGCAGAAGGCGAGCTGCAGATCAACGCAAAAAACGGGGCCACCGATTACAGATCGGGCAATGTGATCAATATCGATTTCGGCGCCAACTACATGCTTAGCCCGGCCTTGCCACAGTTTCGTCTGGGCCTGAGCGGCTTCGTCACGTCGCAATTCACCAACGATGTGCAGTACGGCCATCGCGTTGGCGATGGTAACCGGCTGGCGAAATACGGACTGGGCCCGCAGCTGATCTGGTTTTTCAGACCACCCTATGCGGTCGCGCTCAAATGGCAGCATGAAATGGGGGTGCAGAACAGTACCCGCGGTGAGCGGTACTGGCTGCAATTCCAGATACCGCTCTGAAGTCGCATGCTTTTCATGAAGACCGATGGCAGCGCTCCATCGATGACGCTGCCATCCGGACTTCGTCGTTTCAGCGCAGAATGCCGGTATGGCCCACGCTGTAACGACCCGGCTGCGGCCAGACAGTCAGACCGTGCGGCTCGGCACCGACCGGGATTTTCTTCACATCGCCGGTTTCGGTATCGATGGCGTAGGTCACGTCGTCGAAGCGGCCCGAGAGCCAGAGCAGTTTGCCGTCAGCACTGACATTGCCCATATCGGGGCTGCCACCGCCGGGGATAGGCCACGTCTTGATCACCTTGTCTGTCGCAAAATCGATAACCGAGACGCTACCGGGGCTATGACGTGGCCCGTGGATCTTGTGCGATCCGCGATTGGCCACATACATGAACTTGCCGTCGCGGCTGGGATATTCGCCATGCGTGCCCGGACCGGTCGGGATGAAACCCGTTTCCTTGAAGCTGTCGCCATCCACCACGAACACACCATCGGCGTGCATATCGGCAATATAGAACTTGTGTCCGTCGGGCGCGGTCAGGATATCCTGAGGCATACCGCCCTTGGAAAGCTTCAGATAGCCGATCAGGCTGCGATTGACCGTATCGATCTTGGCCAGATAGCCACCGAATTCACAGGTGAAGATGGCGTAACGCCCGTCGATCGAGAAATCGGCATGGTTGATCCCCTTGCATTGGGGTGCCTCTACCGATCCGACCAGCGCCATGGTATGCGGATCGCGAAAATCCAGACGCTCATGCGCTTCGGCCACGACGATGGCATATTTGCCATCGGGCGTGAAATACATGTTGTAGGGGTCATCCACCGTCACTGCGGGGCCGGGCTTGCCTGTGCGCGGATCGATAGGCGTCAGACTGCCGTCATTGCTGCCTTCGGCATTATTGGTCACCCAGAGCGTACGCAGATCCCAGCTCGGCACGACATGCTGCGGGCTGCGACCGACCTTGAATGTATCCACGACCTTGAACGTGGCCGGATCGATAACGGATACACTGTTGCCGCGCAGATTAGGCACATAGACACGCGCAGGATCGTTCTTGATGGCATCGGCAATCCTGCCGGCCCCGGTCTCGCTATAGATGTTATGCGGATCGATCACAGCCGGCATGCCCGGAATGGTCTGCACCGCATTCTCCGCACCAGGAGAGCCCGGTTGCACTTCAGGCTGCGCAGGCGCCTGAACCGGCGCTGTCGCGGCAGCGGCGGATGACGGAACTGCCGCAGGAGCCTGCGCCGGTACAGTCTGGCTGGAAGGCGCAGCGGTTTCCTGAGCCCATGCGGCCGGAGCCACACCATGCGACAGCCCGACCATTGCCGTACCGAATGCCGAAATCCCGTACACCGAGGCGACGAGCGCGTGACGTGAGAACTTCATAGATGCTCCTTGATAACGGTCCAGATCAGTGCGACGCGCCAAGAGCATCGAGAGCTGCCTGAACCTGAATCCCTGTTCCGATCCGCCCCAGCTCTGCCGTGGCAGGGCGAGGATCGCCTCCATACACACCCTGTGCGACACCCGGCAGAGGGGCATTCTTCAACGCCTGTTCGCGTACCATGCCCGGATCGATGGCAAGCATAAGCGCGGTGTCACTCAGATCGGCATGCTTGCCGAGAGCATTGCCGTATCCTTTCTGACGCAGAACCTCCGCATAACGCGTTCCGATACTGTCGTAATAGGCTGCCAGATAGACCGCCTCTCCCCGACCGCGCCATTTATTGTTCAGCTTTGCCACCGCTGCCTTGAGATAGGACAAATATCCACCGTGATCGGCAATAAAGACGACGCGTTTAAAGCCCTGTACATGAAAACTCTCTCCAGCGCCCTCTATCAGCCCCTCGAATACAGCGGGCGGAATCGAGATGGTGCCGGGAAAGCGCATATGTGAGGTCCGTGGATCGGTTCCTCCTTCGGGCACATATGCAATAACCGGCGCGACCAGCGTATGACCGAGCGCCTGTGCAATACGCTCTGCCTGTACCTCGGCACGCACGTTATGCTTGCCCACGGCAATATAAGGCCCGCTCTGCTCCGTACCCCCTACAGGCACGATAATCGTATCGGTTCCCGACTGCAGACGGCTCTGGATCTCTGTCCAGGTCAGTCGCGCAAAAGAAACGGTATCGGCTCTGCAGGATGCCGCAAAACCCATCGCGAGCAGGACAGACAGAAGAGCCGGAAAGGCTTTCTGCCCAAGGGCGGAAATGAAGGCCACGCTATATGCTCTCGCTCGGGAAAAGGGTCGTCTTCGGTTGCGCCAGTCTATCACAGCATCGCTCACGCACCAGCGCCGGCGCGACCGGTCCGGCCATCATAGTCTGGCAGATTATATTGCAGAGTTTTGCCATGCCTGTAAAACCTCCCCTCCCCTTGCTTTCTGGACAGGAACCGACCTCCATGGCGCTCGACCCCGTCGGCCTCAATGCCCTACTGGCCCCCGAACCGATCGATAGCGTGGCGCATGTCATTCAGGTGGCCCTGACCCCGGTTTTTATGCTGTCGGGCGTCGCCTCGCTTCTGACCCTGTTCAATACCCGCCTCGCACGGGTCTCCGATCATGTGGAGGAAGTTGCCCGTCGCCTGGATGACAGCGCGAAGTCGGAAAACACCACAGAAGACACCGCACGTCTCGAACGGCATCAGAAAAGACTGCGACAGCGCGTTCTTTCGCTCGACTGTGCCGTCATGCTGGGGGGTGTCGGGGGTGCCTCGACCTGCGGTGCCGCGCTGGCCCTGTTTCTGGGCAGCCTGCACAACAGCCAGACCGTCGCCTGGCTGATCTTTCTGTTCGGCGGGGCCCTGTTCTGCACGGTCGCAGCACTGACAGCGTTTCTTGTCGATACCCTTCTGGCCTGGCATGGGCTGAAAAGAGACGGGGCCCTGCCCAAGACCGTGCCGGTCGTCAAAGCAACAAGATAGCCGTTCCGGGGGATCGGGCGGTTATTTTATTTCGCGCTGAAGGCTCAAGTAGAACCTAAGTAGAAAATAGCGCAGTTCCATGCGTTTACTGCATTGCTGCAGCGCGTTTTGAGCGATTGCTCCTGGAGCCGTTTGGGCGCTTTTTCCGCGCCCACACACCAAACACTCCAGGAAACACACATGTTTGCCGTCGAACTCATGAACTTCGTTGCCCATCCCCTCAGCGCACTCAGCGCCCTGACAATGGTCTCTTTCATTCCTGTTATTGGCGCTCTGCTGGTCGCTACGATCGCTGCCGACCGCACTGCCTGACCTTTACTTTTCCAAGGCTATGATAACTTGAAGAAGAGATTCGGAGACTTTACCTTCCGTCTCCCGTCTTCAAGATTTTCATTCCCACTACTTCACTGACGGTTCGGAGCGAACAAGCCGAGATCGAGCTTGTGTCCGTTCGAGTAATTCAGTCCGGTAACACGGCCATATTCCGTCAGAGACCAGCCTTTTTCAGACAGGGCGGTCTTCAACGCCTGTTCGTCCCGTCGGTCGACAAGAACGAGAGAGCAGGACGCATTCTCCGAGAGATAGCGTGCCGCATCGGGCACACCGAGCAACCGGGTATTGGATCCGGCAAGAAATGCAAGGCTCGGCTCCGAATAGGAGACCGAGACGAGCGTGCTGTCCTCGCAGGGGCGATAATCATCGTAAAGCGCCGCAGCGCGGGGGGCGAGTTGCAGCAGCCCCAGATTGGGGATCACAGTCAGGAAGATACCTGCATGAATCACGACTGCCGCACAGATGATCGTCCATGCCGCCCGAACACGCTGCGCTCTCCAAAGCAGCCAGAGGGCATACCCGACCAGAGGTAACGCCCCGATAAGCGCGATCAGCGCGCCGACATCCAGCCTGTGCTCGCTCTGCCAGAGCAGTGCCACGCCTGTCACGGCAAAGCCGAGTGCCAGCACGCCCCAGAGCAGGCCGTAAAGCCCCATCAGCCCACGAGCCCAACCCGCCTTGGGCCGCTGCAGAGGCCATTTCACGAGCGTTGCAGCAGTCAGTATCGCCAGGGCGGGATAGGTTGGCAGCACATAATGCGGCAGCTTCGTCGCGATCGCCTCGAATACCAACCAGTGAGGGACGATCCAGCACAGCAGGAAACGTATGGCAGGCTCACGATGACGCGCCCAGATAGCGGGCAGACCGAGCACGAGGAAGAGTGACCCCGGCCAGAAAGCAAGCAGGAAGACCACGATATGAAAACCGGGTGGAAGCCCGTGGGCCTGCTGCCCATGACCGATCTTGCCAAGAAAATTCGTCCCGACAGCGCGGGAGAAGAACTCCCCATGGCTCACAACACCGATGGCGATGCACCAGGGCAGAACGACGGCGAGCGTGACAAGCCAGCCCCAGGAGGGGCGCAGGCGCCGGAACCAGTGGGCCTGCTTATCGATGATCCTGAGTGCGATCGGCGTTGCCAGCCCCGGAATAAGCACGACAGGGCCTTTGAGCATCAGACCGCAGCCAAGAGCCCCCCAGTAAAGAAGGGCGATTCCGACCGGGGTCGGCCTGTTTTTATGCGCATCGAGATAGGCACGCAAAAGCGCCGTTTCGACCAGCAGGATATCGAGCAGAAGCACGGTATCAATCGTGGCCATGCGGCCTTCGGCGGTCAGCAGCGTCGAGACCGCAAGAAAAGCCGCAGCCAGAAGACCGGTCAGACCGCCGAACAGCGTTGCACCGAGATAGGCTGTAAGCGTTACCGCTGAAACGGCAGCAATCAGGCTGGGAATACGATAGGGCCACGCGACATGACGGTCGTGAGGGCCACCGAAAACCCTTTGTGCGGTAGCCTCGAGCCAGTAGATCCCAGCCGGTTGCAGATAGCGCGGCTGATCGAGAAAGCGGACATCGACATAATTGCCGCTCTCGATCATCTGGGCCGAGGCTTCCATATAGCGCGGCTCGTCGCGGTCGAGCGGCACAAGCGTCATGCGCCCCGGCAGGAAGATCAGCAGCGTCAGCAGAGCCACGCCGAGATAATGGCGCCAGGTCAGAGTCATGAGAGCCCTCAGCGTTCGGTTACGCGGCCCGGCAGTCTCGTCCGATTGAGCAGCCACATGACACCCAGAAGATCACGGATGCCAACGAGCGCGCGATTGAAATTGGTATATTTGGACTGGCCATGCAGTCGTGCACGATGACGCGTCTCGACACAGATCAGCTTGGCACCGTAGCACCCCAGAAGAGCGGGGAGAAAACGGTGTACGCCCTCGAATTGCGGAATACGCAGAAACGTCTCGCGGGCGAACAGCTTCATCGGTGCGCCTGTATCGGGACAACCGTCGTTGAGCAGACGGCGACGCAGCCCGTTGGCCAGACGGGTGGCGATAACACGCGAAAGGCGGTCGTTGCGCTTGAGGCGCACACCCACGACAAGAGGCTCGCCCCCGTCGAAAGCCTCGGCACGTTTAAGCATGTCGATTATGACTGCTGGGTCATCCTGCCCATCGCCGTCGAGCGTGGCGATCCAGCGTCCGCTGGCAGCCTCGATTCCGGTTCGGAGCGCCGCCGATTTACCACGGCACCGATCATGGCTGAGCAGACGCAGACCGGGCAACAGGGCCTCACGCGCGGCCAGAAGCTGCGGGACGGTCGCGTCGCGGCTTCCGTCATCCACAAAGATGATTTCGATGTCCGGGTCGTTTTCGAAGACATTCGCCAGCTCTTCGCAAACCGGACGGATGTTCTCGGCCTCGTTCAGAACGGCAATGACGATGGAGAGACGAACACTCATGACAGAAACCGCCTATGGCTTGTCCGGATCCCAGAAGATCCGGACAGATATATCAGGCTGCGTTCCGGTTACGCGAACCGGCTTCGTTCGAAGCCTTCAGCGCCTGGGGCAGATCGCTGATACCGCGATCCAGCAGGACGGATGCGCCAGACGCATCTGCGGAGAAATGCTGTGTCAGCAGGTTGCGCGTCGCCTTGATCGCAGCATCGGCAGCCATCTCGCGCACTTCACGAATGGCTGCACGCTCGGAGGCGGCAATGCGGTCACGCGCCATCTGCTCGCGACGCGATGCAATGGCTTCGGCTTCGAGGCGAGCATTTTCAGCAATGCTGGCCGCTTCAGCACGCGAGCGCTCGATCAGCGCACGGGATTCTGCCAGTGCCTGCTCACGCTCGCGCGTCGCATCCTCAAGCATTTTCTCAGCTTCGCGACGCAGGCGGCTCGCCTCATCGAGATTGCTGCGCACCTGCTCGGCGCGTGCATCCAGAACGGAAGCTATGGCACCCCAGAGCTTGCGACCGAACAGCAGAAAAAACAGGACGAAGGAAATAGCGACATAAAAACGCTGGTCGTGGAACATCGCGTATTCTCCTCAGCCTTTGCTGGTCGCGAGCCCGGCGCGGACAGCGTCCTCGACCTGAGCTTGTGAAATCGCATTGTCCAGACCGGCCGGACGCAGGAGCTTGCCGATCAGGCTCTGTGCCGTTTCGGTCGCTACACCTGGCAGGCTGGCCAGCGCTTCTGCACGGGCAGAGGCAATGCGCTTTTCAGCTTCGGCGATATCGGCATGAAGCCGACGGTTCATTTCGTGGGTCTGTGCCTCGGCCGCCATACGGGCTTCGTGAACGACCCGATCGATATTGGCCTGTGCCTGTGCTGCCGCATCGTGGCGGGCACGGCGCAGCTCGTCGACGGCGCGGTCTGCGTCGTCACGGGCACGGCGTGCAATATCGAGATCGCCCTCGATCCGGTTGCGTCGATGGGTCAGAACCCGATCGATGCGCGGCAGGGCCGAGCGGCTCAGAATGACGTAGAAAACCGCAAAGATGACAGCGCCCCAGACCACCTGCCCAATAAGCAGGGGGTTGGAGAAGTCGAGCTGCGGCATGCCAGCGGCCCAGGCCCGTCCCGG
The DNA here is from genome assembly GCF_024054035.1 of Asaia lannensis NBRC 102526. Lineage (GTDB taxonomy): Bacteria > Pseudomonadota > Alphaproteobacteria > Acetobacterales > Acetobacteraceae > Asaia > Asaia lannensis. The sequence goes on along the minus strand of NZ_JAMXQU010000001.1, from coordinate 550,773 downwards.
CACAGTGCCGAGCGCAAGCACAACGGCGAGCGTGGCAGCGAGATTACGAGACGGAAGGCGCATGACTGTTATCCTGCCTTTCGATCAGACGAAGAGGATCAGGAAGGCGATCAGGAGAGCGAAGAGCGCAACGGCTTCCGTCAGGGCGAAGCCGAGCATGCCGAGGCCGAACACGTGCGGGCGGGCAGCCGGGTTGCGAGCGATCGAGCTCACCAGCGTCGAGAAGATGTTGCCGAGGCCGATGCCGACACCGGCAAGAGCGATAACAGCAATACCGGCACCGATTTCGCGAGCAGCAGAGACGTCCATGAGTCAGGTTCCTTGGTTACGACAGAACAACAGTTGAGCGAAGGTCGCGGCGAGCACCTCAGTGCGCCACAGCCTCACGCAGATAAATGCAGGTGAGGATGGCGAACACATAAGCCTGCAGAACGCCCACCAGCAATTCCAGAGCCGTCAGCGCGACATTGATGACGACGGGCGTCACAGCCAGCACCGAGCCGAATGCCCCAAGACCTGCCAGCATCAGGGTAAAGCCGGCAAAGACTTCGAGCAGAACGTGACCAGCCATCATGTTGGCGAAAAGTCGGATCGACAGGCTGACAGGTCGCGAAAGAAAGGAAAGGATCTCGATCGGGATCAGAAGCGGCGCCAGAAAGACCGGCGCGCCTTCGGGCATGAAATGCGCGAAGAACTTGAAGCCCTGATAGCGAAGGGAAGCGAGGATCGACACCACGAAAACGAGAATGGCCAGCGAGGCCGTCACGGCAATATGGCTCGTAAACGTGAAGCAATAGGGGATCAGGCCAAGATAGTTACCGGCCAGAATGAAGAAGAACAGCGCGAAAACGAATGGGAAGAAGGACGTACCTTCCTTGCCGATCGTTTCGACAGCCATGTTGTGGATGAAATCGTATCCCAGTTCGGCTGCGGCCTGCATACGTCCCGGCACCACGGCAGCAGGACGCATACCGATATACAGGAACGCCAGAACCAGAACGACAGCCACCAGCATGAAAGCCGGAGACTGGCTGAAGCGCAGCGCCTCGCCGATCTGCCCGAGAACAGGATGGAGCTCGAACTGGCCGAGCGCGTCAATCGTTGATCCGGCGGCCAAGCTGCCTCTCCCGCTTACGATACGAACCTTCCGCCAAGGCGGAGATCCATGAAACCCACAAAACAGGCGCGATACCTTGCGCCGCTCTGTCAGACGTTGGCGTTTTTCACCGCACGCCAGACATTCAGCATCCCTGCTGCACCGCCGACCAGCGAGAACAGGATCAGGAAAAGAGGCTTTGTTCCACACAGGCGATCCAGCCCGTAACCCAGAACAACGCCGACAACCAGTGCCGCGACCATCTCGGTCCCGATCCTCATTGCCAGCCCGAATGCCGAATAATCGGCACTGCCTTCATTTCCGGTGGAAACAGAGTCCGACTTGTCGCTTTTGCCGCGCATCCGGAGTTCGGCATCGGCCAGCCTCTTGTCGAAGCTGTCGGCCCCTTTCTCCGCCTGCGAGGAAACGTTCAGGTCGTCCTGTGCGCCCACGATTCCATACCTCGCTTATCCCCCCTGTCCGGGGAGTCCTTGGTGCGCGTCTGCTACCCATGAAGAGGTGTCATGTCAACGTCTCGTACCTGCAGGAGAATGATTTCTTCAGCCCCCGCGGCAGAGGTCACACACCTGTGTCGCATGCGCAGCTTACGCCCTCGTCTCGCCAGCCAGCTCCCGACGCGTCCGGTCGAGTGCCTCGGCATAACGGCGCAGCACGTATTTCTCGCTCAGCAGGCCGATCACCCGACGCGAGGCCATGTCGGCGATCACAACAAGGGCATCGGCTTCGGCTTCCTCGAAACGGCGTGCGGCGTCACGGCAGGTCATGTCGGGAAGAAGCATAATTTGTTCATGCTGGACCAGATCGGCGAGCGTCCGTCCCGGCGGGTGATCGGGGCCGTAAATATCGGAAACGAGCACGATCCCCCTGTAAGCACCCTCTGCATCAGCCAGAACGACCTGAGGCATGGCCCCAAGGGGGCAGCAGAGGCGTGCTTCACCAATTGTGGTATCAGGGGAAAACACGGTCATGTCCCGTCGCATCATGCGTCCGACGGTCAACGCGCGCAGCCAGCCGATATCGACGGCAGAGCGAATCGATTCACCGCGCTGGTGAAACCGCCATGTGGCAAAGGAATATCCGAATAGCCGCCTCACCGTGAGCAGGGAGAGCACGCTGGACAACAGGACGGCACTGGCAAGTGTGATATCTGCCGTCATTTCAAGAATGAGGCAGGTCATCGTCATGGGCACGCCGATAATGGCCACGGCCGTAGCGCTCATACCGAGAATGGCACAGGTTGTGACCGAAAGACCGGTCGCCACAAGAGCCTCAAGCCCATGCCCGAAAAGCGACCCCGACAACACGCCCAGAAAAAGCGAAGCAAAAAACAGCCCGCCACGAAACCCGCTGCCTATGGAGATTGCAGACGCTACTGCCTTGAGAAGGAGAAGGAGCAAGAGCGTCGTGAGCGGCAGCCCTCCATCGAGCACTTTCCTGACGGCGGCATGACCTGCGGACAGAATGGAAGGCGAATAAAGGGCCAGACATCCGACACATAGCCCGCCCAGGCAGGGGCGAAACCAGACAGGCAGGTGGCTCTTGCGAAATACCAGTTCGGCTATCGTGACGCCGCGCATGACGCCAATGCCGACAAGACCGCACAGAATACCCAGCCCCATGACAGGCAGGCTGTCACGCATACCCAGGCTTTCATGCGGCAGGAGCGTGACGGTCGCGGTCACACCGCCCAGAAGGCGCACGATACCGACTGCGCTGATACTCGCCACGGCAACAGGCGCCAGATTGACCAGGGAATACGTGCCGATCACCAGCTCGAAAGCATAGAATGCCCCAGCAATGGGCGCATTGAACGCCGCCCCTATCGCGCCTCCGGCCCCGCATCCGACAAGAATGCGCATATCGGCACGGCGCACCCTGAAAATGGCACCGCAGCGCGACCCCAATGCCGCAGCAATCTGCGAAAATCCGGCTTCCAGTCCAAGCGAAGCGCCACTTCCATTGGAAAGAAATGTCTGGAACGCCACAATGGCGCTGTCGCGCACCGACATACGCCCGCCATGCAGGGCATTGGCCTCGATCGGATCGACCGGCCTGTGCCGGAACCGTCGCGCCACAAGCAGACCGAATCCACCCAGCACCAGCCCGCCGAGGCAGGGAACAAGCACGCAGCGCCAGGGGGCGAGCGTCGCAAGACCAGAGAGCCTGCCGTCGTTATGCAGATTGTACAGAACGCGATGAGCCATCAGCGTGGCACGCGTCATGATCCAGACACTCAGCCCCGCCAGAACGCCGACACAGGATGATAGAACAGTCAACCAGATTTCATTGGATCGGACGAGGGCACGCACATAATACGGGACGTGAACCATGAGACGGAGTCGCCTGACACCGTGTCGTCCGATAGTTCTGTGGAACCCTGAACCCAAGAAAGACCCTGACATGACTTTGAGGACCGGAGGCAAGCGCAGTCCTTATTGTCGTGCCGACTTGTCCCAAGCAACAGAAAACCCCAGAATTCCGGTCGCTTTTATCCGTGCTCCGGCCGGCTCTCTCCCCGAAAGGATCTCCCTATCGTGCTGCTGAACGTTATCGAACGCCTTCCGGCCCAGCCAGCGGGACACCCGCCGGTCGTGTTCCTGCATGGCCTGTTCGGACGCGCACGCAATATGGGCTTCCTGCAAAGACAGGTTTCACGCACCCATCGTACCCTCGCTCTCGACCTGCGCAACCATGGGGAAAGTCCACACGGCCCCATGGATTACCCCACAATGGTCGACGACGTGGTCGAGACATTGCGCGCCCATGAAGCCCTCCCCGCCATTCTGGTCGGTCATTCCATGGGCGGCAAACTCGCCATGCTCCTGGCGCTTCAGTATCCGGAACTTGTTTCAGGGCTGCTCGTCGGCGATATGGCGCCCGCACGCACCGGCTTCGGCCAGGCCAAACTGGCCGAAGCCATGCTGCACATCCACTTCCCCGATCAGCTTGACCGACAGCAGGCTGATCAACTCCTGGCGCAGGAAATACCCAATCGCAGCGTGCGCGACCTGATGCTGCAGAATGTCCGTCTGGGCAGCGATCCCGGCTGGCAGATCGGCCTGCAGGACATCACGGTGGCAATGCCCAATATCGAGAACTGGCCCTATATGCCCGAGGGCTATGTCTATGAGGGACCGACATTGTTTCTGCGCGGTGAGCATTCGCCCTATATCGGCAAAGAGCACGAACCCGTCATGAGGCGTCTCTTCCCGCATTACAGGCTTGAAACCATCCCCGATGCAGGACACTGGCTCCATGCAGATAATCCAAAACTTTTCAGCGAGAAGATGCTAGACTTCATAGCATCGATATGACCGTTTGTTTTCTGTACTGAGGTTTTCCTTTACTATGCTTAAGCGCGCTGCCCTGTCGCTGCTGCTTTTCTCGATTGGGCCTGCCCTCGCCGATCCACTTCCCCCACTGACACGCGAAGGGCTGCAAGCCCTGACACTGGCGGAAGCCTCCATCGCCTTTCAATCGTCTGCCGGCGAGCACAACCAGACCGCCTCGGTCGCCGAGCTTTACAAGAAAACGCTGGTCGCGGGCGGCTTTCCCGAGAAGTCCATATCGATCACGCGGGTCGATAATACCGCCTATTTCATAATGCGCTGGCCCGGCCGCAATCCATCGCTCAAGCCACTCGTCATTCTCGGACATATGGACGTTGTGGCGGCCAATCCATCGGACTGGACACGCGACCCGTTGGTTCCCGTCGTCGAAGACGGTTATCTGTTCGGCCGTGGGGCTGGCGATATGAAGCTCAGCAATGCCATGGCCATCACGGCCCTCATTCATCTCTACAAGCACGGCTTCACCCCCGAGCGGGAGATTGTCCTCGCGTTTTCCGGCGATGAAGAAACGGCCATGAAAACCGGAGAGATACTTGCAAAGACGCTCTCGAACGCCTCGCAGGTCCTGAATCTCGATGTCGGTGGCGGAACGCTCGATGAGGAAACCGGCAAACCGCTGTTCTATGCCTGGTCCGGGGCAGAGAAAACCTATCTCGATGTGCGCCTGAGCGTCAGCGATCCGGGTGGTCATGCATCCGAACCACGCACACGCAACGCGATCGACGTACTGGCTCAGGCCCTTCTCAAGATCGAGGCTCACCCCTTCCGTCCGGAGCTGAATGCCCTGACGCGAAGCTATTTCATGAATGTCGCCCGCTTTACGCCTCCGCATCTGGCCGAAGCACTGCGGACTTTCGCTGCAACACCGGATAATGCGAAGGCCGTCTCGGTTCTGCGCGCCAATCCGCTGCTCGCCGGGAGCATCGGCACGACATGCGTCGTTACCACCATAAAGGGTGGCCACGCGCTGAACGCTTTGCCCCAACAGGCTGAGGCCAATGTCAATTGTCGCATTTTCCCTGGCCATTCCCGGCTCGATATCATTCACGAGCTGAAATCGGTGGTCGATGATCCATCCGTCCGGTTCGAGGACAGAAGCGCTGGCTATGTGGAAACCGAGGCCTCGCCTCTGAACACGCCTTTCGCTCACGCCGTGACCCAGGCCGTTCAGACCGCCTATCCCGGCGTTCCGGTTTTCCCGAGCATGACATCGAGCGCAACGGACAGCATGTGGTTCCGGGCCGCCGGGATTCCGAGCTACGGCGCGAGCCCCATATTCATGAAGACCTCGGATGATTTCAGCCATGGGCTGAACGAGCGCGTACCGCTCTCAACCATCACCCCGGGACTGCATTTTCTGCTGTCGCTCATCCGCGACCTGTCGGGAAAAGAAAGCGCGCCACATTGACGGGAAAAGCGTTGCCCGGAAGGGTATTCACCCGGTCAGGGCATTTCTGACCGACTTCCCCTCTTCGGACAGACGCCACAGATACCAGGCGAGCGCCGAACGCCAGGGAGAGAATTTCTCCCCTGCCGTTCTGAGCGCGGTGGGTCGGGGCGGTGTATCGAGCCCATAGAGCTTCTGCCACCCTGCGCGGATGGCGAAGTCATCGACCGGCAGCACATCTGAACGCCCCAGTGTAAAAATGAGTAACATCTCCACAGTCCATCGCCCCACACCACGCAGGGAAGTCAGGCGGGCGATAAGTGCTTCATCATCCAGTAGCCGCGCTTCATCCACGCCGGGCACAATCCCTTCAAGACGCGCCTGAGCCAGACCGCGCAGGGCCACGAATTTTGCAGCCGACAGACCGCACCCCCTCAGAGTTTCTTCCGGCAATGCAAGAAGGGCTTCCGGCTCCGGCATATCGCCGCCAGACAGGGCGCAGACACGGCCCAGAATGGCTTCTGCCGCGCGCCCATGAAGCTGCTGGCCGATAATGGCGCGTATCAGGGCCTGATACGGCGTTTTGCCGTCCGCCCCTCTGAGGCGACACGGACCGATACGTTCGATGGCGGACCGAAGCGCGGGATCCTGCCCCAGACAGGCATAAAGCACCGGATCGTCGTACAAGGTTTTTCCTCTTCTGTAACAGGCGTGACGCCGATGCGCTTGGCAAGACGATGGGTCAGATGCCATGATAGCAGCAGATGCCAGATCGTGTCGCGAAGCAGGTCCCTTGCCTGCCCGCTCAGGTGGTGGCGTGTGTTCTGATTCTTGCAGGTGTTCTTCTGAAACGCACCCTACCCGTCGATCCGGCTCCACCGCCATCCGGTGCAGTCCATGGTCCGCGCCCGGACAGGAAACGGGCGCGTAACGAGCCGTTGCTGTTCGCACCGGCCGCCAGATCGACGCGCGCCCTTCCTCCGATGAGGGGAAGCCGCGCGCCTCTTACCCATTACGAACCGCGCACCGGGCTCGAACCCGACCTGAAACCGGCAGGGACCTCCCTCATCCGGCCGCAGGTGCTCGAAGACCCGGGCGTCATAACGGTTCTCGTCGTTTCCGCCGTCGCCCATGCGCTGCTGCTCGGCCTGCTGATCTATGAAGGGGCACGTCATGCGCGTGGCCTGCCGCAGGGCATCGATCAGCCGCAGGTCGAAATGATGTTCGCTCCCCCGTCCCGGAGTGGCATGGCCGGCCCGCATGAAGACAAGCCGGGCGGCGAGGAAAAACCGTCCGAAAGCCATGACGCGCCTTCAGCCTCCAGCCCGGACAAGGAGCAGGAACAGCAGCCCGACGAGGAGGAATCCGTACCGACCCCGGCGCCTCCCACACCGACGCCCCCTGCATCGCCCCCAATCCCCGACGGTCCCTCGACGGAAATACCCAAAACCCGCACGGATCGTCCTGTCAGCCCGGGCATTGCCAAATCAGGCACGAAAAGCCAGACGCACGCGCATAGCCATCGTTCGAGCCGTCGCCCGACCGCGAAGCAGTCGGATAATCCGTTTGCGAACATGACGACGCTCGATTTCGGCGAAGCGCCCTCCACGCCACGCCGCCAGCGCGGCCGACGCGGCGGCTCCGGGGCGCCGATCGACATGTCGCTGGGCCCACTGTCGACCAACGGCCAGATCAACGCGCCCTTCATGACGCGCAATTCCATCCGGGGCGTCAGTGACGATTATGGCAGCGAGATCGACCGCTGGATCCGTGCGCATCTGTATTATCCCGAAGATGCCATCAAGAATGGCGAGGATGGCCCCTCTTCCGTTCATGTCGTGCTTGACCGGAATGGCCGGGTGAAATCCGTGCGCCTTACGGGGCAATCGGGTTCCTATTCGCTCGATGCGGCAACCACGGGCATGTTCCAGGGCGCGCAGCTTCCACCCGTGCCCCCGGACATGAAGGGCGATCACTTCGACATCGATCTTACCATCAACTATATCCTGATAAGACGCTGAGACTCTCATGAGCCTGGATTCCGTTCGCGCCGAACTCGCCCGCCTCGCCCCGGAACTTTCGATCATCGATGAAGGGCGCAGCACCGCCACGGTTCTAGAGGCCGCAGAAGTCCATGGCGTCGAACCCGACCAGATCGCAAAAACCCTCTGCGTCGATGTTGGCGGGCGTATCGTACTGGTGGTCATGGCAGGAACGGCACGTCTCGATAACAGGCGTGCCCGCGAAGCGCTTGGTGGCAAGCCGCGTTTTCTGGGCCCGGAGGCCGTGCTGGAAGCGACCAGCCATCCCGTCGGCGGCGTCTGCCCTTTCGGCCTGCCAGCCCCCCTGCCCGTTTATTGCGACGAGTCTCTTCAGGCCTTCGAGGAAATCATTCCCGCTGCAGGGTCGATTACCGCCTCCGTTCGCATGACGCCGCAACGTCTTGTCGAACTGACAGGCGGCTTATGGGTGCATGTGCGACAAGATGGGAAGTGATCATTCTTTTTTGAGAAAAAGAACCAAAAAGCTCCTGTTCTAATCTGGGAGGACGGTCGTCTTGAGACAGAACCGTGCCACCAGTCGTCCGGCATCGCCGCTCGGGAGTTTGATGCCTCCGACGGTTGATGGGCTTCTGCGCTACCCGGTGCCCATAAGCGAAATGCGGAGGCGTCTTGGGCATCTTCTTCCGGAAAAGAAAAACCCCCGCCCCGAACCGGGAACGGGGGTCGCCCGACTTTACTCCGCTGCTTCAGCGTAAGTTGAGATATCCGGGCAGGAACAGACCAGATTGCGGTCGCCCCAGGCATTGTCGATACGGTTGACCGGCGCGAAATATTTCACACGATCCAGGCCGCCGGGGAAGCATCCCTGCATCCGGTCATAGGCGCGGTCCCACTCGCCCACCAGATCGGCAGTGCTATGGGGCGCGTGGCGCAACGGGCTGGCTTCCATGGCGATGCTGCCGGATTCGATCGCGCGGATCTCTTCGCGTATAGCAATCATGGCATCGCAAAAGCGATCCAGCTCTGCCTTGCCCTCGGATTCCGTCGGCTCGATCATGAACGTGCCTGCCACCGGAAAGCTGACCGTCGGCGCATGAAACCCGTGATCGATCAGGCGCTTGGCGATATCGTCCACCGTGACACCGACCGCATCCTTGAGGGGACGCAGATCGATGATGCACTCATGCGCGGTCCGTCCATTGCTGCCACGATAGAGCACCGGATAATGCGGCTCGAGACGGGCAGCGATGTAATTGGCGTTCAGGATTGCCATTTCCGTCGCCTGACGCAGGCCGTCATCGCCCATCATCAGCACATAGGCGACCGAAATCGGCAGGATCGAGGCGGAACCAAACGGGGCGGCGGATACAGCACGCGCATCGCCACGTTCCGGACGACCGGGCAGATGCGGTGCGAGATGGGCTTTGACGCCAATCGGCCCCATGCCCGGACCGCCGCCGCCATGCGGAATGCAGAAGGTCTTGTGCAGGTTGAAATGAGACACGTCGGCGCCGTAGAGGCCCGGTCGCGCCAGACCGACCTGCGCGTTCATGTTGGCACCGTCCAGATAAACCTGTCCGCCCGCTTCGTGAACCAGATCGCAGATCGCCATCACCGCTTCCTCATACACGCCATGCGTCGAGGGATAGGTGAGCATGAGCGCGGCGATACGCCCTTCATGCTGGGCAATCTTCTTGCGCAGATCATCCAGATCGACATTGCCTGCGCTATCGCAGGCGGTCACGACCACGCGCATACCGACCATCTGGGCAGACGCAGGGTTGGTGCCGTGAGCCGAAGCCGGAATCAGGCAGACATCGCGCTCGCTCTGGCCATTAGCCTGATGATAGGCACGAATCGCCAGCAGACCGGCATATTCACCCTGCGCCCCGGAATTCGGCTGCAACGAGACGGCGTCATAGCCGCTGACGGCGCACAGGGCATGTTCGAGAATACCGAACAGCTCCTGATATCCCTCGGTCTGATCGGCAGGCGCGAAAGGATGCAGCGCACCGAATTCCGGCCAGGTGATTGGGATCATCTCGGCGGTTGCATTCAGCTTCATGGTGCATGAGCCGAGCGGGATCATGGTGCGGTCCAGAGCCAGATCCATATCCGACAGGCGGCGCATATAGCGCAGCAGGTCGGTTTCGGAGCGATGGGCATGGAACACGGCAGCATTCAGGAAGGCACCGGTGCGCAAAAGCACTTCAGGCAGGGTGCTGGCACCGTCGAGCTTGGCCTCAAGGGCAGCAAGACGTGCTTCATCGGGGCAGAAGCAGCGCCACAGTGCCTTGATATGAGATGCTTCGGTGGTCTCGTCGCAGGCGATACCGATACGACCCTGACCGGCATCGCGCAGATTGATACCGACCTTGCGGGCACGTTCCAGAACCAGGGCAGCAGACTCACCGGCCTCGACCGTGATGGTGTCGAAGAAAACGCCGGTCTCGACCTTCACTGCCAGATCGCGCAGACCCTCAGCCAGGATGGAGGCGAGACGGTTCACGCGATGCGCGATGGCACGCAGGCCCTCGGGACCATGATAGACCGCGTACATCGAGGAGATAACCGCCAGGAGCACCTGCGCCGTGCAGATATTGGACGTCGCTTTTTCGCGGCGGATATGCTGCTCGCGCGTCTGCAGGGCCAGACGATAGGCAGGGGCGCCGCGACAGTCGCGCGACACGCCGACCAGACGTCCCGGCATGGTGCGCTTATAGGCATCGCGCACGGCCATGAATCCGGCATGGGGACCACCGAAGCCCATCGGCACGCCGAAACGCTGCATCGAGCCGATGGCAATATCGGCACCGAGCTTGCCCGGCGCCTCAAGCATGACAAGCGCCAGCGGGTCGCAGGTCATGGCAGCAACCGCACCCTTTTCATGCAGGGCAGCAATCACGCCACGGAAATCGCGCACCTCACCCGAGCTGCCCGGGTAGGACAGCAGGGCGCCGAAAACGGCAGACGCATCGAGGTCGGTCTCGGGGTTGCCAACCTGAATGGTCCAGCCGAGCGGCTCGGCGCGCGTGCGCAACACAGACAGCGTCTGGGGATGCGTGTCGGAATCGACGAAAAAGACCGTGCTCTTTGTCTTGGCATTGCGCTGGGCCAGCGCCATCGCCTCGGCACAGGCCGTGGCTTCATCGAGAAGCGAGGCATTGGCAATGTCGAGCCCGGTCAGATCGCAGACCAGCGTCTGGAAGTTCAGCAGCGCCTCAAGACGTCCCTGGCTGATTTCAGGCTGATACGGCGTATAGGCCGTGTACCACGCGGGGTTTTCGAGGATATTGCGCTGAATGACGGGGGGCAGGATCGTGCCATGATAGCCCTGACCGATCATGGACTGCATGACCACATTGCGGCTTGCGATCTGCCTGAGACGGGCCAGCGCCTCGCTCTCTGTCAGCGCTTCGCCCACACCCGATGGTTTGCGGTCGAGAATGGCGCCCGGCACGGTCTGTTCGATCAGCGCGTCGATGCTCGGCACGCCGAGTGTCTTGAGCATGGAAACGACCTCGCCGGGGCGGGGGCCGTTATGGCGGGAAACGAACTGATCGGCCTCATGGGCAGGCCAGAGAGGCGTATTGGCAGGAGCGTTACGGGTCACGTCGCGGCAGATCCTCGTCAGGAACGCAAAAGAGGCAGGTCAGCGTCGCTACGCCAGCCTGCGCTCAGCTCGGAACATCAGAACGGCAGGCCGTATCTGACAGAACAATCATGAGCCAGACCGGCGAACCGGCGCTGGCGAAGTCTCATGCACCGGCCCGGCAGCCAGATCGACTGGACTGTTGCTGGTGCATTGTATCGGCTGGTCAGAGAGAAGCCTTGTAAGCGTCTGCATCGAGCAGGGATTCGAGCTGGGCAGAATCGCTGACACGCAGCTTGAAGATCCAGCCTTCGCCTTCCGGATCGGATCCGACAAGGGTCGGCTCGTCGGAAAGACGGGTATTGAACCCGGCCAGCACGCCGCTCACCGGCGCGTAGATATCCGAAGCTGCCTTGACGGATTCCACGACAGCAGCGGGCTCGCCCTGCGGAACTTCGGTGCCTTCGTCCTTGGCTTCCACAAACACCAGCTCACCGAGTTCGTCGGAAGCATGGGCCGTGATGCCGACCGTGGCGATATCGCCTTCGAGACGGATCCATTCATGGGAGGGAGTATAATAGGTGGTGCTCATCGATCGCGTTCTCTCAGTTGACGGTTTTCAGCGTTTGAAGCCGGGCGGGACGAAAGGCAGGGTGCGCACCTGCACCGGTACGAACCTGCCGCGCAGGGCACCGTAAAGCGTGGTGCCGAGCGTTGCATGGGCGGTGTCGACATAACCCATGGCAACCGGCGCATTGACGCTCGGGCCAAAGGCCCCCGAGGTGACGACACCGACTTTCTGCGTGCCAGCTTCATCAGCAAACAGCTCGGTCCCGGCACGTACGGGCGCGCGTCCTTCGGCAGCAAGACCGACGCGCAGGCGGGAGACGCCTTCACGAGCCTGCTTCATGATGATGTCGGCACCCGGATAGCCCCCTGCACGGGCGCCACCCTCACGGCGGGCCTTCTGCATGGCCCAGCCGAGCGCGGCTTCGACGGGTGTGGTGGTTTCGTCAAGATCGTTGCCATACAGGCACAGACCGGACTCGAGACGCAGGCTGTCGCGCGCGCCGAGCCCGATCGGCAGAACGCGCTCATCGGCCAGTATTGCACGGGCGATCTGCTCGGCATGCTCGGCGGGAATGCCGATCTCGTAGCCATCTTCGCCCGTATAGCCCGAGCGCGTCAGCGTGCAGGGGATGCCGTCGATATGGGTCTCGATCGCATCCATGAAGCGCATCTCGGCAGCATCGGGGCACAGATCCTGCAGCACATTGACCGCTTCCGGCCCCTGAAGTGCCAGAAGCGCACGATCGTCGAGCTTCTCGATGATGACACGATCGCCGAGCGCCTGTTTCATCAGCGCGGTATCGGCAACCTTGCAGGAGGCATTGACGACCACGAACAGCCAGTCGCCCATATTGGCAACCATCAGGTCGTCGCGGATGCCCCCGTTCTCGTTGGTGAGGAACCCGTAACGCTGACGGTTTGGTCCCAGACCTGCCAGATCGACGGGGATCAGGCTTTCCAGAGCCAGCGCGGCATCCTGCAACGTGCCCTGTCTGGGGGTAATGCGCAGCTGCCCCATATGGGAGACGTCGAACAATCCGGCGCTTTTGCGGGTGTGCAGATGCTCCGCCATCAATCCGGCAGGATATTGCAGCGGCATGGAATAGCCGGCAAACGGCACCATACGGGCGCCGAGTTCGATATGCAGGGCGTCAAGCGGCGTAAGCGAGAGAGCGTCGGACAACGGGTGGAATCCCCCAAGGCAGAAAACGAAAAATTCGTCGCCCCTTCTGTCGCCTTTGCCTGAGATCGCTATCCCGTCGGCGGACATCCCACAGGGATGCCTCTCTCCAGAAGTTCCAGCCGATCGCGGTCCTTTTGCCTGAGAGTTTCCGGGGCGGTTGCTCCTTCGGCGCCGGGAAAATTATCCGGTCTCTCCCGTGAATCGGTGTTTACTCTTCGCAGAAATGCGGCAGAAAAGTCAATTAAGGAAACCGGGAGGATTCATTCCATGTCTGAAAACTTTACAGTGATCGCGGAATTCGCTGCACCGGCTGAAAATTTCGAGAAATTTCTCGATATCTGTCGCTACGACAGCGACCGCTCCCTGGCCGATGAAGAAGGCTGCCTGGCCTTCGATGTGCTGACCGAGCAGGATGTGAAAGACGTCGTTGTGCTGCACGAGGTCTATGCAGGCCGTGCCGCTTTCGAAGCTCATCTCAAAACACCGCATTTCGAGAAATTTGCCGCAGCATTGCGCGAATTTTCCATTGAGGAACGCTCCGTACGCTTTTTCACGCGTCGCCACCCCGCCTGAAATCGCCCCCGACAAGTGGGAAAACCCGTCGGATGGCAGTCTGCTCGATTGCCGTATGTCGGGTGTCCCCGGCGTATGACTCACAAGTAACGCTCAAGTCCCGTCTCAAGGGTTTTCCTGATCCGTGCCCTCGCCTAGTCTGGTGTTTTGGGTCTTTGCGTGACTGAAGCAGCATGACAGTTTTCTCCCGCCTTCTCTCCGGGCTTCCGGCGTCCGAGCCCTCGAGAGAGGCCATCTCCCATGCTGCGCGACGCCCGGAGGCGGAAGCCTTTGCCGGGTTGCTGACTCTTGCAACCCTTGCCGACCCGCTGCCCGAACAGATCGACAGTCACGCACGCAGCCTTGTTACCTACTGGCGCAACCACGCGGGCACGGATGGCATCGACACCATGTTGCAGGCTTTTCCCCTGCATTCGGCAGAAGGCAGGGCACTGCTCTGCCTCGCTGGCTGTCTGCTACGCATTCCCGATGCCGCGACACGCGATACCCTGATACGCGACCAGATCGGCCAGGGGGGCTGGCAGCATCATGGAGGTCATGAGCCGCCGCTGTTTCTCAATGCGGCCAGCTGGGCCATGTCCACCTCATCGCGCTTTCATGCCGTGCCCGGCGGGCTGCGCCGTCTCGCCATGCGCGGTAGCGCACCGTTCATACGTCATGGTGTCGAACGGGCCATGCAGATGATGGGCACACAGTTCGTACCCGCAGAAACGCTGACCCAGGCGCTCAAACGCAGCCGCACGGCAGAACAGGCCGGTTTCAGCCTGGCCTATAGCGCGCTGCACGGCACGGCCCAGACAGCGGAAGAGGCCGAGTGGGCCAGGCAGGACGCGCTGGCGATGGTCGAAACGCTCGCGCGCCACGGGCGCGGTCAGAGTCTTCACGATCGTCCTTCCCTGTCGCTGAAGCTCTCGTCGTTGCACCCACGTTTCGAAGAGACCCAGCGCGAGCGCGTGATGAGCGAGCTGCTACCGTTTCTGACGGCGTTCGCCCTGCGCGCGCGCGCGGCCAATCTCATTGTCCATATCGATGCCGAACAGGGAGAGAAGCTCGATCTCGGGCTCGATCTCTTCGATGCACTCTGTCGCGCACCCGAGCTCGCGGGCTGGAACGGGCTGGGGTTTACCGTTCAGGCCTATGACAAACGCGCCCTGCCCCTGATCGATCACCTGATCGCCATTGCGCGGGAGACCGGTCGGCGCATTGCCCTGCGCCTTGTCAAAGGGCGATATCACACGCATGAGATAAGGCAGAGTCAGGCTGAGTCCTGCGCCGAGTACACCGTATTCACGCGCAAATATCATACCGATGTCAGTTTCATCGCCTGTGCCCGTCAGGCACTTGCATCCGAGGCATGGCTTTACCCGCAATTCGCTACCCATAATGCGCGCAGCATCGCCACGATCCTTGCCATTGCGCCGCCCTGGTCTCCCGGTCGCTACGAATTCGGCTGTCTGTTCGGTACGGGTGAAACGCCTTACGAAGCCGTATTACAGGCGCGCCCATCGGGTGCAGCGGCAAAATCACGCACAAAAAACCATGCTCCGCTTTCGGGAATGGTAGGGGGTGTTCCGGTTCCCCTTCCCGGCGCGGCCTGCCGCCTGCTTGTGCCGGTAGGCCCCGAATCCCGCCTGGGGCCTCTTCTGATCGACAGGCTGATCGAGAACGGTGTTTCCACCTCTTTCGTCAACCAGATCTACGACCGTACCGTTACGCTCGATACGCTCGTATCCGATCCGGTCGCCCTGGCGCGCACCCCTGTGCCTCGCGGGTCTCCAAGCCGCACCATTCCCCTGCCGCCCGATCTTTCCCTGCCCGGGCGACAGACTGCAATCAGACCCGATCTGCATGACAGGCTTTTCATGCAGAGGCTGGCCGAAGACCTGCTTCCTCTCCCGGCGCCGTTCAGGGCCATGCCCCTCGGCCCCGCCATGCCGCGCCCGGAGGGGCGCGCGCGCACGATCGTCAATCCCGCCCTGCACGACGACCATCCCGGCAGCGTTACCTATGCGCGCCCGCGCGACATCGATGCGGCACTGAATACGGCCGAGGGCGAGCAGGAGTGGCGTCGTACCGACCCGCAAACGCGTGCCGCCTGTCTCGACGCCATAGCCGAAGCTCTGGACGCCGACCGGTCGACCCTGCTCGACCTGCTGATACGCGAGGCGGGCAAAACCCTGTCGGGTGCCACAGACGAAATCTGCGAAGCGATCAACGCCCTGCGCTATTACGCCGCGCAGCTTCGCCTGTTCGATGAAACTGGCGGGCACGGTGCCCCGCTGGGCATCGTGCTGTGCATCAGCCCGTGGAATTTCCCGGTCAGCAGCTTTACGGGGCAGGTCGCGGTGGCCCTTGCGGCGGGAAATGCCGTGATTGCAAAACCGGCGGAGGAAACGCCACTGGTGGCGGCGCGTCTCGTCTCGCTGTTCCTCTCGGCCGGGTTGCCCTCACGTGCGCTTCAGCTCCTGCCGGGCGAAGGCAATGTCGGCGCCTCTCTGGTGGCCGATCCCCGCATCGATGGCGTGATATTCACCGGCTCGACCGCCGTTGCCAAGACCATCAGCCGCGAGCTGCTCGGTCGTACGGGGCGAACGGGACAACCGGTTCCGCTCCTGTCCGATACCAGCGGGCAGAATGCGATGATCGTCGATAGCAGCGTCCCGCCCGAGCAGGTCATTCCTGACATTCTCGCCTCGGCCTTCGACAGTGCGGGCCAGCGTAGCGCCTCGCTGCGCGTGCTGCTGTTGCAGGAGGACGGGGCCGAAGACCTGATCGAACGCCTGCGCGCTGCCCTGAACGAACGTCATGTCGGTGCCCCAGACCGTATCGGCACCGATATCGGTCCTCTTATTTCTGCCGGTGCCCGCGTCCGCGTCGAAGAGCATATCGAGCGTATGCGTCGGGCGGGCTATCGCGTCTGGCAGCCCGGTTTGCAGGCCGAGACCCTCAAGGGTCATTTCGTTCCACCGACGCTGATCGAGATCGGTCGCGTGGCCGATATCGGACAGGAGGTTTTCGGGCCCGTTCTGCATATCAGGCGCTACGCCAGACACGAGCTCGACGGTGTGATCGATGCCCTCAATGCAACCGGCTACGCCCTGACCTTCGGCGTGCAGAGCCGCATTCACGATACCATTGCACGCGCCTGCGCACGCAGCCGTGCGGGGAACATCTATGTCAACCGCGCGATCATCGGCGCCGCCATCGGAACGCAGCCTTTTGGCGGCCGTGGGCTGTCGGGTTCCGGCCCGAAGCTCGGCGGCCCTCTGCTTCTGCCACGCCTGATGTATGGAGCGGCCTGCCCGTTCGAAGCCAGCGAAACGGCGCCCGTTCCTCCTGCAGCACGGGCCTTTCTGGCATTTCTCGAGCCGCGCGACCCCCCCTCGGCCAGACGCGTCCGTGCGGCCATAGCGCATCGGCTCTGCGGCCTGACCCTCGATCTGCCCGGCCCGTCTGGAGAAAGCAACCGCTATACGATCCGCCCAAAAGGGGTGATTCTGTGCGCCTGCGAAAGCTGGCCTGCCCTTATTCATGCCGTGGGGCTGGCTTTGGGTGCAGGGAATACAGTGCTCGTTCTGGCTCCCGATCCTGCTGTGGAATGGCTGAGGCAGGTATCGCGACAACTGGCCAATGTGATCACGCGCGTCGATCCGGGCGCCTTGCCGGAATGCGATGCCATGCTGATCCAGCGCGGCGCGGAGAGTGCCGAACAAGCGGCGCTGACAATCACGGCCCGTGAAGGAATGGTCGTGCCGGTTTACGATCTCGATACCGTCAGACCTGAATGGCTGCTGAGCGAAACGGTGATCACGACGAACGAGGCTGTTCTGGGTGGCGATATCGCCTCGGTGAGCTGAGGCACCCGGGGCGATATCGGAAGCAGCAGGTCAGGACAGGGTGCAAGCCCTTAATTCGTATCGTATCCGGAATATCGCCCTGAATATGGGTTGTCAGCCGCGTTCGTTTGCACTTTGGTGATGAACAGACAGGATCGATCTGCATTCCGTGGAGTATCACGCTTGACCATCCGCCTTTTCCGCGCGGGCACGTTTGTTGCTGCCCTCGTTCTCGGTGCACCTCTCGCCCCAGCCTTGGCTGCCCAGCCCCAGCCCGAGGCAGCCCCCCTGCCTTCGCCGCTTCCCCAGCCCAAGGACGTCGCCTTCCCTGGCACGCTCAAGCTGAGCGTCAATGCCACCGATCTCGATCATCATGTCATGACCATGCATGAAACCGTGCCCGTGCCCCAGGCTGCACGCGAGGCGGGTGAGATCGTGCTGCTTTACCCCAAATGGATTCCGGGCGGCCATGCGCCTGAAGGCACGATTACACAGCTGGGCGGACTGGTGGTCAGTGCAGGCGGCAAGACCATTCCATGGCTGCGCGACCCGGTGGATGTGTTCGCCTTCCATGTGCCTGTCACCAAGGATCAGACCCAGCTCGATCTCGATTTCAAGCTGCTGTCGCCTGTGACCGATAATGAAGGGCGCGTGGTCATGACGCCCCATATCGTCAATGTGCAGTGGAACGAGGTCTCGCTCTATCCGGCAGGCTACTACTCGCGCGATATTCCCGTTCAGGCCAGCGTGACACTGCCTCATGGCTGGCAGGCCGCCACAGCACTGCGCACCAACGGCAACAACACGGGCGACACGCTGAATTACGGTGTTGTGTCCTATAATACGCTTGTCGATTCACCGCTCTTCGCCGGGTCCTATTTCCGCAAGGTCGCGCTCAATGCACCGGGCGGCGTGCCGGTCACGCTCAACATGGTTGCCGACAAGCCGGGCGATCTGGCCTATGACGACGCGGAAATCCAGATCCATCGCAATCTCGTCAAACAGGCCACTCTGGTCTTCGCCTCGCAGCATTATGCCCATTATGACTTCCTCATGGCGCTGACGGACGAGCTGGGCGGCATCGGGCTGGAGCATCATCAGTCCAGCGAAGACAGCGTGAGCGAAGACTACTTTACCGACTGGAAGCACTCCTTCCCCCAGCGCGATCTGCTGGCGCATGAATACACCCATTCTTGGAACGGCAAGTATCGCCGTCCGGCCGATCTGTACGGCCCGACCTTCAACTCGCCCCAGCGCGGATCGCTGCTCTGGGTGTATGAGGGACAGACGGAGTTCTGGGGCAATGTCCTCGCCGCCCGTTCAGGACTGGTGACCAAGGATCAGGGCTTCGACAGCCTTGCTCTGATGGCCGCCACCTACGACTCGCAGGCAGGTCGCAGCTGGCGCCCCGTGGCCGATACGACCAACGATCCGATCATTGCCCAGCGTGCGCCGCAGTCCTGGCGCGATTACCAGCGTTCGGAAGATTATTATGTCGAAGGTCAGCTGGTCTGGCTCGATGCCGACATGATGATCCGCAAACTATCGCATGACACGAAGTCGATCGACGATTTTGCCAAGGCCTTCTTCGGCACCAATAATGGTAGCATCGTCGTCAGCCCCTACACGCTCGACGATGTGGTTCTGACGCTGAACAAGGTCGTGCCTTATGACTGGGCCAAGTTCCTTCATGAGCGTATCAGCACAGTGCAGAAGCGCGCACCGCTGGGCGGTCTCGAAGCGGGCGGGTACAAGCTGGTCTATACCGATCAGGAAAATGCCTTCGAGGCGCAGCTGCTCAAGAACCGTCATCGCGTGGGCCTGCGCTTCTCGCTTGGCGTGATCATCAACGCCAAGAACGGCACGCTCGGCACGGTGGCCTGGGACAGCCCGGCCTATAAGGCAGGTCTGGCCATTCATGACGAGATCGTCGCCGTCAATGGCGATACCTTCTCACCCGAAGGGCTGATCGACGCCATCAAGACAGCAAAGACCGACAAGGCGCCCATTACGCTTCTGGTCAAATCGGGCACGCATTTCCGCACGGTCTCCATCCCGTATCATGACGGGCTGCGCTATCCGCATCTGGAACGCCTCGACAACACGCCCGATCGCCTGACGACACTGTATTCGCCCAGAAACTGAACGGGCGTTGACACCGAACCGGGGACGATCGAACCCCGGTTCCAGGGCTATGGGTAACCCTCCACCCCAGCGATACGGAAGATGCGTTCTCCTTCCGTCACAATCGGCTGCCCGGCCATCTCCCGGCGGGTGCGACCGGGGGGGGGGCGACTGGGGGGCAGGTCCCTTGATGGCCCGTCAGGCAGAATCCAGCCGCATGACCGGTCCGGGCTGCTGCCGATATTCGTACCCGGCTTGAGACGGGAGCAATAAATCAGGCAGAGGCGATGAAATTGAATTCCAGCCTCTGCCCAGGCACGTCAAAAGATGGCTTGAGGCGCAGGGTCATGGCAGGTCGTGCGGGGCCCAGAGCCTCCGCGATAATACGCTGACAGGTACTGAACACCGTACTATCGGGAATCATATAGGCCAGATGGGTGATATCCTCAGGCACGAGACCATGGGTTGCAAGAGTTTCCCGGATTTTGGCAAGGGCATTCTGGCACTCCTCGATCAGGCTTTCGGGCGGGGTGCCATCCGGGCCCAACCCTGTCACACCGTAATAGGTCACACTGTCCTGCAGGACAGGCCGGAGAGATGAGGGGGAATGATCGTGCATGCGCTGAGTCATAACGCACAAATATCGGACTGCACATCGCCTTTTGCCGGAGACGGCTCCCTTGCACCCCCGGGATCGGTCCACGCCTCCTGCGCTGCGCTGGAGGGGACGGGCGTTCTGCTGAGCGGTCCTTCCGGCAGTGGCAAATCCTCGCTTCTGCTGCGTCTGATCGATTCCGGCTTCTCTCTTGTCGGAGATGACCGGATCTGCCTGGAAGGGCGCTCTGCCAGCCCCGCCCCCGCTCTCGCCGGGCTGATCGGGATACGCGGGCTGGGCATCGTGCGCATGCCTTATCTGCACAAAACCGTACTCGGCCTTCACGTGCAGCTTGTGCCGGGCTGCGTCCCGCCGAGATTGCCCGAACGCAGTATCGACGAGGCGACGGGCCTGTGGCAGCTCGTTCTGGACGGGTTTCATGCCGATTCCGTGTCGGTCATACGCACGGCATTGCGCTGTTTTCGCGGCGATTTGACCCTGGTATGCGGCCTCAATGGCGGCACGGCGCATTCTCTCCCCTCCCCAGAAACCCGGAACGAGGATAAGCTTTCCTCCGACTTTCCATCGCGGGGCAGGAGAAACGGTTTGTGAGTACGGCGCGACGTATTCTTCTGGTCACGGGGCTGTCAGGGGCCGGGAAATCCTCGATCCTGCGCATACTCGAGGATATCGGTTACGAAGTGACGGATAACCCGCCTCTCACCCTGCTCGATGCGCTTGCCGCCCGGACCGAGCACCCGATTGCCATCGGGATCGATGTCCGCACGAGAGGATTCGAGGCCAGAGCCGTGCTTCTGGCACTGGCACAGCTGCGTACACAGTCCGATCTGCATGTCGAACTGCTCTATGCGACTGCCGAGACCGATATCCTGCTCAGGCGTTTTACGGCGACGAGACGCCGGCATCCGCTCGATAACAGCAGCGGATCAGCCCCCGGACTTGTGGCGAGCATCGAACAGGAAATTGCCCTCCTCGCCCCCCTGCGCGATGCCGCCGATCTGGTGATCGACACGTCAGACCTGCCGCCGCCCGATCTCCGCCGGCTGATCGGGTCGCGCTTCGGTCATCAGAATGACGGCGACTCGATGACGGTCACGCTGCTTTCCTTCGCTTACCCTGCGGGATTGCCGCGTGAGGCCGATCTGGTGTTCGACGCGCGCTTTTTGCGCAATCCGCATTACGACCCCGCACTCAAGACCCTGACCGGTCTCGACCAGGCCGTGCGCGACTATGTGGCAGAGGATCCCGATTACCGGATTTTCTTCACGCGTATCATGGAGTTGCTGGAGCTTGTGCTGCCTCGCTTCGTCAGCGAGGGAAAAAAACATGCGACCGTTGCCATAGGATGCTCCGGCGGGCAGCACCGGTCTGTAACACTTGTTGAAGAGATTGCGGCATCTTTAAGCCAATCCGATGACATTAAACTCTTGTCAGACGTACCAATCGTCGTCATGCATCGGGAACTGGCACGTCAGGGACGCAGCTCATGGCGATGGGCGCGCGCTCCGCAACAGCGTGTCACACCGGATGAACAGATACGGACCGAGCCGTCTTGATAACCGTAACGGATGACCAATATGTCATGAGGTCCACGCGACAATGGCGTTGCAGACCTCTTGAGGGAATGCCCCGATGATCGGGATCGTTCTTGTTACCCATGGCTCTCTGGCCCAGTCTCTTCTCGAAATTGTAACCCATGTGGTGGGACCCCAGCGACAGATCGCTGTGATGGGCATCTCCCCCGATGATGATGTGGTCGCAGCCCGTACGCTGCTCGATGCGGCCATCGCCTCTGTCGATGCTGGCGATGGCGTTCTTCTTCTGACCGACATGTTCGGCAGCACCCCCTCCAATCTGGCCCTTTCCCTTCGTCAGGAAGGGCGTGTCGAGGTTCTGGCTGGCGTGAACGTGCCTATGCTGGTCAAACTGGCCAAGGCGCGCTGCACGCGCAGCCTGGCCGAATGTGCCGAGCTGGCAACCATGGCGGGGCGCAAATACATTGCGGCGGCCTATCAGTTGCCGCCGTCATGTTTGCAAGGCGGCAAAAGCTGTGAAATGGTGGTGACAACCACCATGAGCTATGTTCCTCCCATCTCCCCCCTTCTGACGCCTATGCGTCAGGTCGCCCGATGAATTCCGGTCCCACTGACTCTGGCTCCGGCAGTTCTGGTCTGACTGGTTCCGGCCCGGCGCTGGAACGCGATGTGGCCATTGTGAACCGGCTTGGACTTCATGCCCGGGCCGCAGCCAAATTCGTGACTCTTTCAGAAACGTTCGATGCCACGATCGATGTCAGCCGTCAGGGACAGACCGTCTCTGCCCTGTCGATCATGGGACTGATGATGCTCGGCGCGGGGCGAGGCGAAGTGATCGGGCTCAAGGCAACGGGACCTCAGGCCAACGCGGCTCTGACCGCGCTGATTGCCTTGGTCTCTGACGGCTTTGGCGAACGTGATTAAGAGACTGCGCCGTCCTTCCAGCGAAACAGCCCTCCCCGATCATGACCTGCCGATGGAAATCCTGCAGGGTATCGGCATTTCTCCCGGCGTCGTCATCGCCCGGGCCAGCCTGACCTACGAGCGCCCCCTTCCCCACATAGAGGCATTACCCTCCCAGCTGGGGGTAGAGGCCGAGAGGGCAAGACTGGATCAGGCCATAGCCCTGACCCTCAAGCAGCTCAGAAAGCTCCGCACCAAGCTTGGCTCCCTGCCCGAGGAAGGGCGTATCGAGATCGATGCCCTGCTTTCGGTCTATGAGCGTATGCTCAACCATTCGCGGCTGGTGCGTGCGGCCCATCGTCGTCTCGCTGAAGACGGCCTGACCGCCGAGGCGGCCGTACAGCTGGAAAGCGACGTCCTTGCCGCCATGGCAGGGCCGCAGCCCGACATGCCCGAAGAGGAAGTGGAAAGCGCCCGCCGACGTGAAGGCGAGTTCCGCGAGGTTGCACGACGCCTTCTGCGCAATCTTACGGGCGTATCGTTCAGGGCCTTTTCCGATATTCCGGGCGGATCGATTCTCGTTGCCGAGCAGATACGCCCGGCCGATGCCGCGGTCATCGATCCCAACCGCATCGCTGCCGTCCTCTCCGAGGGCGGTGGCGTAACGGACCATACGGCAATCATGCTGCGTGCGCTCAACGTGCCCGCCATACTGGCCGTACCCGATCTGACCGAACGCATTCACGACGGCGACCTTCTGGTGGTCGATGGGCAGCGTGGATGCATCATTCTTCACCCTGACTCAACCACGCTGGCCGATGCCCGTTCGGCGATGGCCGAAGAGGCGAAAGAGCGCAAGGGTATAGGCCGCCTGAGGCGGTTGCCGAGCCGTCTGGTCAGTGGCGAAGACATCGAATTGCTGGCCAATGTCGAAATTGCCAACGAACTGCCGCTGCTGCATCGCAACGGCGCAGCCGGGATCGGGCTTTTGCGCACCGAGTTCCTGTTCGATGAAAGCGAGCCACTCCCTGACGAAGACGGGCAGTATCAGGCCTATGCCAGTATCGTCAGCAATATGCCCGGTCAGACCACCACGATCAGGGTGCTGGACTGGGGCGGAGAAAAAGGCCTGACGCGCCTGAGGCAGCTCGGAATACAAGGCGAGGAAGACGAGGAAAATCCGGCACTCGGTGTGCGCGGCCTGCGTCTGCTGCTCCGTCATCCCGAGATACTCGAGACGCAACTCTGCGCCATTCTACGCGCGAGCCTCGATGGCAATCTGCGCATCCTGCTGCCTATGGTCAGCTCCGTGAACGAGGTCGTCACCACAAGACAGATTTACGAACGATGTGCCAAAAGGCTGCGTCGACGCGGAATAAAGCTCCCTGCCGATCTTCCACCGCTCGGTGTCATGATCGAAACACCGGCAGCGGCTCTGACCGCGGGCACTCTCCTGCGTCAGGCAGAGTTTCTTGCGCTGGGTACCAACGATCTGACCATGTACACGCTGGCCATGGATCGTTCTGCCGCCATGGGCTCTGATCTCTACACGGCCCTGCATCCCGCCCTTCTTCGTCTGCTCCGGCTTTCGGTCGATGAGGCGTTGCGCGCGCACCGACCGGTTTGCGTGTGCGGTGAAATGGCATCCGACCCGCGTGCCGTCGCTCTCATGATCGGAATGGGGCTGCGTTCTTTCTCGATGTCGGCTGCTCTCCTGCCACCGGTGAAGAGAATGATACGCTCGCTCAGCCTCGACGCCTGCGACACGCTTTATCGTCAGGCCATGCTGATCGAAGACCCGATCGAGCTTTATCAGCTCGTCAGGAATTTCGCAGTCTGAGGTCGGTCCGGACATTCCCGATCCGGCGCGCCAAAGGCACAGGTCCGGGCAAACGGAATACCGTGTAACCTCGTGATGCCGAAGAGACCGGGCATCCACACCAAAAAGGGAGCCGATGGCTCCCTCTTCAGGCTGGATAAATCAGGGACCAGTCGTGTGCGTCAGTGACGCAGCTCCTCGGGAACCTTGCCGCCGTTCTCCGACAGCTTCTGCATGACCTGACGGATCAGCCAGACATTCATGGCTGCCGTATCCTCCGTGCTTTCGGTATAATGCAGTTCCTGTGCAAGATGCTTTCTGGCCTCCAGCGAGCTGTCCATATCGAGCAGCTTCAGCAGATCGACAATCGACGTACGCCAGTTGAGCGTCTGGCCTTTTTCAGCGGCCATACGGGTGAGCACGGCATCGACATCGACAGGGGCGCTCGGCGCAGAGGGTGTGGTCGATGCCGAGGCTGCGGGAGCGCCCGCTGTACCGGCGCTGCTGTTAGCCGCACCGCTGGCCGGAGCGGCCTCTGCATGACCGAAGATCTTGCTCATGATCGTGCTGAAAATACCCATTTCATCTCTCCGTTTCTCGGAACTTCCTGTTATCGACGAACAGGAAATTCCCTTTGTTTCATGCTGTAATGAAATGTGCTTGTTGCCTGAAAACACCACATTCCTTGCAATCATCCTTATCGCTTGAGCGGCAGATTAGTTTTATATTGTTCTGTGCCTTTTCGGACACACCATGAGGATTTGGCGCTCTATTGCGGACGGATCCACCGGGCTCTAGGCGACTGTCCATCAATTGTCTGATGGACGATATTTCCCCATGCCGCATCGACGCGCTGTTCATTTCATATCGGGTCTGCCACGCGCAGGATCGACTCTGCTTTCTGCCCTCCTGACGCAAAATCCTGGCCTCGTCACATCGGGCAGAAGCTCTCCCGTCGCGCCGATGATGCTGCGTATCGCATCGCTGATGGCAGAAGGCGATTATGCCAGCGATTTCGATGCCGCGCGGCGCGACCGTATTCTGCATCTTATACTCGATGGGTATTATGCCGGGCTCGATCCATCCGGCTCCACCCATACTGAAACCTGCGACAAAAGGGCGTGCGAGAGCAGACCCGAAGACCACAGGACCAGGGACAACAGGATCGTGATCGACACCCATCGCGACTGGTGCGCACGCATGGGGCTGATCGACGCCGTCTTTCCGGATGCAAAGGTCATATGCTGTGTGCGCGATCCGGTATGGATACTTGATTCCCTTGAAAGACTGATCGTGCGCGATCCTGTTCTGTCATCGCGCCTCGTCCCGCTTTCCTGCCGCGCCACACAGCATGACAGGATCGAGCATATGCTCTCGCAGGATGGTATTTTCGGCTATGCTTGGCGCGTCTTGAACGAGGCCTTTCACGGCCCCTTTGCGCATCGCCTCGTTCTTGTCGACTACGATTATCTGGCCCGTTATCCGGTTGCCACACTCGACACGCTGACACGGGTGCTGGGCCTGCCGAAACATCCTTATGACCCGCACAGTATAAAAACACCCGATTGCGCAACGTTTGACCGAAATCTGGCCACACCGGGACTTCATCGTCTGCGCCCGAGCGTGGCTCTGGAAGCACGGCGCTCCATTCTGCCACCCGTCATTCGCGACAAGCTGGCGGGAACAGCCTTCTGGCGCCATTCGCAAGCGACAGAGAGCGGCGCCCTCGTCCTGTGTTGAACCTGCTCCATTCTGCCAATACGGAATTTCAGAAAACCAGAACGGTTTTTCCTATGGAACGGCCGCTTTCGCTTTCACGATGGAGCGCACTCACTGTGCTGGCGCTCAGCCCCTGCACCCGATCGTGTTCGGTCGGGACGAGCGTACCGTCCTGAACGAGAGCGGAAACCCGATCGATTATCTCATGCTGCCTGACCTGATCGGGTGTGGCGAAAAGCGAGCGGGTAAACATGAATTCCCAGGAGACCGTAGCGCTCTTGCGTTTGAAGCCGGTGATATCGAATTGTGCCGGATCGTCGATAAGGCTGAGATGCCCCTGAGGTGCGAGGATTTTCTCGTAGAATGGCTGATGGATGTCGCTTGCGGTCAGGGCTGCGATATGGGTCACGTGATCGAAACCGAGCGCGCGTATCTGGCTGGCCATATCGCCCCGATGATCGACGACATGATGGGCGCCCATGGTCTTCACCCATTCCTGCGTCTGCGGGCGTGAAGCCGTGGCAATCACGGTCAACCCGGTCAGCTTGCGGGCAAGCTGGATCAGGATCGAACCGACACCGCCTGCCCCACCGACAACCAGAAGGACACCCTGTGTCCGGGCTGTGATCGCCATGCGATCGAACAGCATTTCCCACGCCGTCACGCTCGTGAGCGGCAGAGAAGCCGCCTGCCCCCAATCGAGCCTGGCCGGCATGACCCCGACAAGTCGCTCATCGACGAGCTGCTTTTCAGCATTGCTCCCCTGACGCATCAACGCTCCGGCATAGAATACATGATCGCCGGGGCGGAAGAACGTCACTTCCGGCCCTGTTGCCTCGACAATCCCCGCGGCATCCCAGCCGAGCACACGCCAGTGCTCACCCTCAAGTGCACCGGCGCGCTGGCGGATTTTCGTATCGACCGGATTGATCGAAACCGCCTTGACGGAGACCAGAAGATCACGCCCCGTCGGCGATGCCGGATCGGGGAGCATGATATCCTGCAAAATGTCGGGCGCGCCCGGTGCCGTATAGCCGACTGCTTTCATGACAGGTCCCTTGCTGCGATGCATGACGAATACAGATGCATGACAAGACATGGGACGCCATCGCAAACGCGACAACAGACAGCGTCTTGCCGCGTACCCTATATACCCTACAGACGCGAAGAGTGGCGCCGAACCCGGATTCAGGCCGGGCGGACCAGTTCGTAAAGGGCGACGGCAGCTGCGTTGGAGACGTTCAGACTTTCCATGTCTCCGGGCATATAGACGCTTGCGATCTCGTCACAGCTTTCGCGCGTAAGACGTCGCAGCCCTGCGCCCTCTGCGCCAAGCACAAGCGCCACGCGACGACCGGTATAGGACGGGCCATTCAGCACGGAGCCACCTGCATCGAGCCCGACAGTCCAAAGTCCTGCATTCTGCAACTGGGCAATGATACGCGACAGATTGACCTCGCGCAGAATGGGCACGGCATCGAGCGCCCCCGATGCCGCCTTTGCCAGAGCACCGCCTTCCTGAGGTGTATTGCGGTCCTGAACCACGAGAGCCGCAGCCCCGAATGCGGCGGCCGAACGCAGGATGGCACCGATATTGCGTGGATCGGTGACCTGATCGAGAATCAGCAATGGGCCTTCGCGCCGATCGAGAACCTCGTCGAGGAAAGGAGGCGTCAGGGGTTCGACACGCAGGCAGATCCCCTGATGCACGGCATCGCGCTCGCACAGGTGATCGAGACGCTGACGCTCGACCACATTGGGTGAAATCCGGGTGGGAACCTGACGGGCTTCGAGTGCAGAAAGCGCCTCACGCGTCGCGAG
This sequence comes from Asaia lannensis NBRC 102526, assembly GCF_024054035.1. Lineage (GTDB taxonomy): Bacteria > Pseudomonadota > Alphaproteobacteria > Acetobacterales > Acetobacteraceae > Asaia > Asaia lannensis. The sequence continues at coordinate 522,625 of NZ_JAMXQU010000001.1, read as the reverse complement.
AAGCTCGTGCACCTGCCGGTCGGCATTGCGCAGAGCGGCCTCGACCGCATGAAGCCCATACATCCAGTAGCCGGACGCTGTGGAGCGCCCTCCACCTGAACGCCCCCCGCCTGAATGCCCTTCGGCGTTACGCTTGCCTAGCGTGCGGCCTTCCTGGGCTGGAGAAGAAGATGAAGCTGAAGAGCGGGAGGGACGTCTGGACATGAGCGCTCTATGAAAGCAACCGGCCTCTCATGCAACAAAAATGAAGAATGCCCGTTGACACCAAACCTGATCCGCCATATTCCCCGTCCCGACCCGGAGAGATGCCCGAGTGGCTAAAGGGGGCGGACTGTAAATCCGCTGGTGTACGCCTACGTTGGTTCGAATCCAACTCTCTCCACCAGGTCACCTTTTCCCGAAAATCCGATCCCGATGCGACCGACGCAGCCAATCGAGGCTCATGCTCTCCCGGCCTTATCGTCACCTTCGTTCCATTATAGCTATCGGCACAAGCCCGCATCTATAGTGCCGCCCCTCCCGATAGGAATGGCCACACAACGATCAGTCGCTCGCATATCCTCATCCAGAGACAGACAATACAGCCAGCCCGGCTTTCCAGTCGGATGCAGGCCTGACGACGCCTGACCGATATCTGTGCAACACGCACGTCATGACCTGAGACCGATCCCGTCTTCATCAGGCCGTCACAGGCTCGAACGCTTTGAAGCGAGAAGCGCCACGTACCGTCAGGGTGCTGTACCCAGCAGTGTGACCTTCTCGCTGTTTTGTCAGCCTCCGCCCTGCTTTGACGGATTGTCGCGTACCATTGGGCGCTTCACACTGGCACCGAAAACCACAAGGGTTTTTCTGCCATTGCACCATGAAGGCGACTGGAGCCCGAACGACTCAGCGCTTCCACCGTGCCCTGTCGAGCCCCAACCCGTGAAAGTCTCCGATCCATGTCCCTTTATGCGTTCTTTCCATCATGCCTGAAACCGGCCAGACGACGTTCCGCCAAATCGATGAGGCTGGCTGCCGTCACGACAGCGCTGTTCGCCTGCACCGCGCTCGCCCATGCGGAGCCACGCAAGGTCATTCTCGATGACGACGGCTTTGCCCTTGCGCAATGGATAGTGATCAAGGCCCCCGATGTGCAGGTTCTCGGTGTCACCACCGTGACAGGCGATGCCTGGGCAAAAGAGGCCACTGCCGATGCCTTGCGTGGCGTCGAGATTGCAGGGCGTCCGGATTTGCCCGTCTATACGGGGGCGACATACCCGCTGGTCAATACGGAAGCCCAGACCGAACGCTGGGAAGCTCTTTATGGCAAGCTGGTATGGAAAGGGGTGTGGATGAAGCACTGGGTGGAGCCAACCCTGCAAAAACTCCCACCTTACCATGGCCCCGATGTCGTGCCCGACCTGCCCCAGGGCAATCCGACGATCAAGGCACAGCATGAACGCGCGGCCGATTTCATGATCGATATGGTGCATCGCTATCCGCATCAGGTCTCGATCATCGCCACAGGCCCGCTGACCAACTTTGCTCTGGCGCAGCGCCTCGACCCCGAATTCGCCTCTCTGGCGAAAGAGCTGGTCTATATGGGCGGCAGCCTGAACCCACGCCAGACACGACCGGATGAAGTAGCGCACCAGTTTGCACGGGAATTTCTCAACACGCCGCGTCGGGAGTTCAACATACGCTTCGACCCCGAAGGGGCCAGCATCGCGCTGCGCGCGCCCTGGGCCAAAATCACCATGATCCCGGTCGACCCCTCCACCGATACCGAACTGACGCCCGAATTGCTGAAACGTCTCTCGCGTTCAGGCACCCCCGTCGCCCGATCGCTGAAAACGCGCGAACCGGGCTTTCCTCTGTGGGATGAGATTGCCGCAGCCGTATGGCTCGATCCGAGCCTCATCACGCAGAAGGCCGATCTCTATGTGGATGTGAACAGCCAGTTCGGGCCATCCTACGGCGATATCATTTCCTGGTCGCCAGGCTATCAGCCCGGACTGGGCGAGGGGAAAACAGTCGTGGTGCAGAAGATAGACATTCCCCGTTTTGAGGATCTGATGGACCGACTCGTGGCAGCCCCCCAGAACCCCCTCAGCGGCAGACCCCTGCCCTGACAATCGCGCTCAAACGATCCTCCGGACCGTATTTCCTTGGTCCGGGGATTTTCTTGCAATGCTGCATATCCTGAAAGCGACGGAACGCGGCTTTGGCTTTTGCCGATACGCTTCACGCACTGAGCTGTTTCGTCACGCATAACGGTACAGGTCAAACGCGTTGCGCATCGGCCAGTACGCCGCAAGTCGCGGGAAAACAGATCTGGCTCCCTATATCCGACCCATCCGGATGCCAGATATCCGACCCATCCGGATGCCAGATAGTTTCCCCTCCCCTCACAGTCCTGATTCCACTCCACGAACACGCAAGCCAATTTCCACGCATGAACGCGCAGTCACTGGCATGCTCTATATATCATGGCCTTACCGCTTCCGGGAAAGCGCGCGATCGCACGCAGATATACCAATACGTATCAGTGCCAATAAACAAGAAAGCCGCCCGATCTTGCGACAGGCGGCCGTAGAGACGTTTTAGGATAAGCTGTTTACTTTAGCTTGGCGTTACACTGGGAGTAATACCCGCCGCCCTTCTGGATCCATTTCAGGTCGCCATTACCACCCGACTGCTGGTTGGCATGATACTGATCGAGACAGGTTTTCATGCGCGCTTTGCCTGGCGAGAGCTTGGCGTAGGCGGTAGAGACGCTCGTAGGGAAGACCACATTACCCGAAGCCGTCGTAGAGGGCTTCGAAGCAATCCCGGCACCGGGCGAAGCAGGGGCTTCGGTCGTCACTTTCCTGTCGGTAGCGGCCTCTTTTTCCTGAGCGGGCATGGCCTGCTGTGCGGTCGTTGTGGAAACATCGCCGCATTGAGCCGCCTTGAATTCCTTGTATTTCTGACCGTTCAGCGTACCCGCCTTTTCGGCAGCCTGAAACTTCGCATGGCATTCCTTGGCCGTCAGGGCCTGAGCGGAAGAACTGGCAAGCGCCACGCCGCCGAGCAGAAGACCGGCCATCCAAGCGCGGCCATGAGAGAGTTTCAGTGCCATGGGTATTTCCCCGTTATGTGGATACCAGCGGATCAGTTGATCCGCTCACCATGAAGAACCATGTCCAGACCTTCGAGTTCCTCGTCGCGCGTCACACGGAGCCCGATCGTAAGATCGATGACCTTCAGGATGATGAAGGTGAAAATCACACACCAGACAATCGTCACGGCAACAGCCTCTGCCTGACGCACGAGCTGGGCGAACGAGCCCACAACACCGGCAGGATTGGCATCGGTTGCCGAAAGCGGACCATAGGCAAACACCCCGGTCAGCAGCGCACCCACAATACCGCCTGTACCATGCACGCCGAACGCATCGAGGCTGTCATCGTAACCGAGGCGGGGCTTGAGAATGGCGGATGCCCAGAAGCAGACCACACCGGCGACAAGACCGATCACCAGCGCACCGCCCGGCAGGACGAAGCCGGCTGCAGGGGTAATGGCAACCAGGCCGGCCACTGCACCCGAGATGATGCCAAGCGCCGTCGGCTTGCGGGAGTGAATCCATTCGGCCGCCATCCAGGCCAGCGCGCCGCCTGCGGTCGCGACCTGCGTGGTCAGCATGGCCATGCCTGCGCGACCGTTCGCACCGCCCGCCGAACCGGCGTTAAAGCCGAACCAGCCCACCCAGAGCAGGCAGGCACCGATAATGGCGTAGGTGAGATTATAGGGCGAGAAATCGTCATGCCCCATGCCGCGACGCTTGCCCAGCACGAGAGCGGCCACAAGACCGGCAACACCGGAATTGATATGCACGACCGTACCACCGGCGAAATCGACCGCGCCGATACCGGCAACCCAGCCAAGCGGGCTCCAGACCCAGTGTGCGACAGGCGCGTAAACAAGAATCGACCAAAACACGGTGAACACGCACAGCGCCGAAAACTTCATGCGCTCGGCAAAGCTGCCTGCAATCAGGGCCGGCGTGATGATCGCGAAGGTCATCTGGAACATGACCCAGACACTTTCGGGAATGGTCATGGCCACAGGGTTGGCCGAATTGGCACCCATGACGAAAGCCTGATCGACGCCCTTGCTGATATGATCGGCGACGCCGTGAAGCATGAAGCGCGACATATCGCCGATCCAGGGCGTTCCTGTACCGAAGGCAAGGCTATAACCGATGACCATCCAGACGACGCTGGCGATACAGCAGATCGTGACCGACTGGATCAGCGTGGCCAGCACGTTTTTCTTGCGGACCATGCCAGCATAGAAAAGCCCGACACCGGGGATGGTCATCAGCAGCACGAGAGCCGTACTGACAAGCATCCAGGCCGTATCGCCGGTATCGATTGCAGCGGGAGCGGCAAAGGCAGGCAGGGGAAGCATGGCGACAGAGAGGGGTGCAAGCGCCTTGAGGATGCGGCTCATATGGCTGTTTCTCCCGTCTCACCGGTTCGAATACGGATAACGCTATCGAGCGGAGAGACAAAAATCTTGCCATCGCCGATCTTGCCGGTACGGGCCGCATTCAGAATCGCGTCGACCACTTCGTCGACGATGTCGTCACTCACCGCGATCTCGATCTTGACCTTCGGCAGGAAGCTGACCTGGTACTCAGCACCCCGGTAGATCTCCGTTTGCCCCTTCTGACGACCGAAACCCTTGATCTCGGTAACCGTTAGGCCCTGCACTCCCAATGGGGTCAGTGCTTCACGCACGTCATCCAGTTTGAACGGCTTGATAATCGCCGTGATGAGCTTCATTACATTCCTCCGCACTGCAAGAGGCCTCTGTTTCTGCAAACAGTCCTGCCAGTTCTCATGAATGCAAATCGTGCCAGTTTCATAACGAGATTGGCAAGAGGCCAGAACAGTGCATTTCCCATTTCCTCCGACTGCATTAAAAAAGCCACGGTCAACAAAGCGTCGGAGAGCTGAACCCCATGCGACAGGTCGATATATGCATCAACGGTGCGGGCCCGGTTGGCGCCACGCTGGCCTGCCGTCTGGCGTCGTCCGGCCTCAGGGTCCTTCTTATCGATCGCGCCCCCCTGCCGGGGATGGAGCATCCTTCGCTCGACGGTCGCGCCTATGCCATCACGGAAGGCTCGCGCCGCATGCTGGCCGATGCAGGAATCTGGCCGCATCTTCCCGCCCCTTCGCAGCCTATACGCAGCATCACGGTCAGCGACGGTCGTCCGGGTGAGCCGGCCTCGTCTCATGGCCTGCGCTTTGGCCCCGAGGATTCCCCCGTCGAGAACGGCGAGGCTCTGCCTTTCGGCTGGATGATCGAAGCGCGCGACCTGCGCGCCGCGCTCAATCATGCCCTGACTGCCCATGAAGGCGCGCTGGAAATCGCCGCGCCCGATACCGGTCGCTTCGTTTTCGAAGCAGATCACGTCCATATCACGCTCGGTTCGGGTGCTGTCTATCGCGCACCGCTCGTCATAGCGGCAGAAGGGCGTCAGAGCCCCCTGCGCCAGCAGGCCGGTATCATGATCACGCGCCTGCCCTACAACCAGTGCGGCCTGATCAGCATCATTCATCACGAGCGCCCCCATGAAGACAGGGCGCTTGAATATTTCTTGCCTCAGGGGCCGTTCGCGCGCCTCCCTCTCCCCCCTTCGGCTGAACATCCGCATCGCTCTGCCATTGTCTGGGCGGAAGCCACCCGACGGGCCGAGCGGTTTTATGCGCTCGACGATACCGCTTTTGCCAATGCCATCATGCAGCGCCTTGGCGACGATGTCGGCAAAGCCGTGCCTGTGGGCCGTCGCTGGATCTATCCGCTTTCCGCACAATATGCGCAGCGTTACACCGCGCCACGCCTGGCGCTGGCCGGCGACTCCGCTCACGGGCTCCATCCCATCGCCGGTCAGGGGCTCAATGTCGGTTTCAAGGACATCATTGCCCTGACAGCTCTTCTCGAAGCACGCTTCGCGACCGGGGGTGATCTCGGTGGGGCCGATCTGCTTGCCCGTTATCAGCGTCAGGTACGCCCCGGCAACATGGCGATGATGGCTGCCTGCGATGGACTCGAGCGCCTGTTCGGCAACGATAATCCACTGCTGCGCTTCGGGCGCGATCTGGGTCTTGGGGCCATGAGCCGCCTGCCTGGCCTGCGTCGTGCCTTCGTGAAAAAGGCCATGGGTTTATGAGCGAAACCCCCGATCTGTCATCTGCCATTCCGCCCCCTCCCGATCTCGGGGTCGTCTGGCAGGAAATGCTCAAGCAGAGCGATGTCTGCTGCGATGTCCTGATTCAGGGTGTCTTTGCCACAGGCATCAGCGATCATCGCAATTTTCAGGGGGCGCTGGCGGCTCTTCTGGGAACGAAGCTGGCCGATCGCGCACTTTCTGCTCCGGTTCTGTCCGCACTCGTCACCTCTGCGCTTGCCGAGCGACCCGAGATTGCCGAGGCCGCCGCAGAGGACATGATCGCCATTTTCGAGCGCGATGCCGCCTGCCCGGATTACGTGACGCCCTTTCTGTTCTTCAAAGGGTATCACGCCATACAGGCCTATCGTATAGCGCACTGGCTCTGGCAGCATGACCGCCAGCATCTGGCACGCCATCTGCAGAGTCTGGTGAGCGAGCGTTTCGGTCTCGATATCCATCCCGCGGCCCGCCTGGGTCGGCGCCTCGTCTTCGATCACGGCGCGGGTATCGTCATCGGCGAAACCTGCATCGTCGAAGACGACGTCTCGCTTCTGCAAGGCGTGACTCTTGGCGGTACAGGCAAGGAAACAGGCGATCGTCACCCCAAGGTCAGGCGGGGCGTGCTTGTGGGGGCCGGAGCGATCGTGCTCGGCAATATCGAACTCGGCGAGGGCGCCAAGATCGGAGCCGGCTCGGTCGTGCTCGAAAGCGTGCCGCCCTATACCACGGTGGTCGGCAATCCGGCCCGCCGCATAGGCACGCGCCACACCAATATGCCTGCACTCGGCATGGACCAGCGTCTGCCCCCGGTCGATTACGTGATCTGAGAGTGTCTCAGTCCAGCACCTTACGCACCAGTGATGTGAGCAGTGTCCCCTCTACCGCGCCCTTTGCCTCCGTTCCGCCCAGATAGGGCGCGATAGCCCCGGCAAGGTTCGACAGGGTCAGCGTCTGTAGCCAGATGCGACCCGGTCCGGTGAGGCGGGCCAGAAACACGCCATCACCCCCGAACAGCTTGTTGCGTATGCCGGGCAGGGTTGTGATATCGAACTGGACGCTTTCCTCGAACATGCCGACATGGCCGGGATGCACGTCGATCTGCTCACCCGGCGCAAGATCATGGGCCACGATCTCGCCCCCCAGTTCGGTCCAGAAGCGACCATAACCGGAGATACGCTGCAAAACGAAACCTTCGCCTCCGAACAACCCGGCACCCAGCTTGCGCTGGAAAGCCATGTCGAGGCGTACGCCTTCGGTCCCGGCGATAAAGCCATGACGATGCACCAGATAGGCACGCGATCCGTCGAGATCGTGCTCGGTAATATGCCCCGGTATCTTGGCAGCGAAAGCCACGATACCTGGCGCACCCTCTGCGCGATACTCGGTCATGAACAGCCCGCCTCCGGCGATCATGCGCGACACCGATCCCAGAAACCCGCTCTGACCTGCTCCGGATGTACTGGTGTGCAACGTGACATGCGGGCTTTTCCAGGACAGCTCTCCCGTTTCTGCCACGAGACGCTCGCCGGGCTGCAAGGCGATGCGAAGTACCGGAAACAGGGACCCGTCGATCTGCGCATCCATGCGCCATCCTCCATGAAACACAGTGAGGAAACATGACATGAAAAAGCAGCCTCATGCATGATCAAAATCATACCGGTTTCGCAGGGCTGCGCGCGCCAACGCGCCATGGCAGCAAGCGTCATCGCAGCATACGACAGTGCCGTATGCCTAGAGAAACTCCACATGGGTCTTGAACCCGAGCAAAGCTGCGTTTTTCAGGTTACCCTGCCCGTTGGGCCTGACGAAAAGCTGAACCATGGGCTGCATGAGAATGCCGCGCCAGGCATGCCAGCCATAATTGGCTTCCATCACGATTGCATGGCGCTGGATGCCCGTCGCCCGATAAGGCAGCACTGCCCCTCTGGCGCGCAGCAGTTCCTCGGTGCGCTGCACGCCTGGTGAGATCGCCGTATAGCTGAAAGCAACCGCGATGGTGTCATCAGGACGGGATGCCCATGTGCCACGGCTGATAAGCCCGCCATAGACCTGCCAGTGACGCAGCGCCACATGCGGATCGTTGTATAGAAATCCCCAGAGTGCTGTCAGACCCGCATCTGCATTCTTGCCTGTGCTGTCCCTGCGATAGGTCCTGAGTTTCTGATCCATGAGCACCCAGACATTATAGCTTGCGCGATGCTGGCGCTGGCTCAGTCCGGTCAGTGCATAGGGCTTGCCGTACTGGTCCTCATGAATATCCGAAAGCGGCGTCGTGGTCAGTGCCGCGCCCACCTTGTAATGACCGGGCAGATAGCCATGCAATCTGGGTTCCCAGCCCAGTTCCAGAGGCAGTCTCACACCGTTGATATAGGCCCCGTTGAACTTGAATCCGCTTCTGTTCATCGCGTAGGAGAACATGCCCTCTTCGGTCATGTAGAGACCGAGCTGGACATAGGAATGGGCCAGCGGTCGCCCTCTGACGCGCAGGCCCCAGTTCCCTGCCGGAAAGGAGGAGGCGTAACCCGTATCGGCCGCAGCACGGGGACGCCCGCAGATGGCGTTGAGCTGGAACGTGCAGAAAAGCGGGCTCGCCACGAAATCGGACAGCTCGGCCATACGTCCGGCAGCGATCGAGAGCTTGCCGCCATAGAGCGTCTCTTCGCCATAGGCCATGACGAGATGTACCACCACATTGCCACCGCCACCGTAGATCTCGGAAGAGTGGTTCAGCCAGTCACCGAACATGCGATTGGCCGGCGTGCCATAACGGCCTGTCACGACCATATGGGTTGCAAAACCCCTGATATGAGCGATGCGCTCCCAGTCCACATTCAGTGAGAGGGCATATTGCCCGGCATTGCTCGACCCCTGGCGATAATTCCCCACATTTTTCGTGGGTGTCGTCACAGCTGCCGCATATTCATTGATGTTGTCTAGAAGAACCCCGATGCCATGACGGCGCAGCCAGTCGGTCAGTCCGAAGGGGTTATAGAAAACAGCTTTGGGCTGCCCGAAATCCGGAACGCTGGTGGGCTGCAATGGCCGGTCGGGAAAGGGATCGTTGATCTGGTAACTCGGTTCCGATCCCGTTTCCTCATCACTGTTATCTGCGGCCCGGCCCGGCGTGGAAACCGACATTCCGACAAGACATGCAACAGCAAGGCTCCAGCGAAGAAACGGGCTCAACACCAAGGACAAGGCTCACGAAAGCGTTAGGATGCCTCCCCCTAACACTCTCTATCAGGCCCTGACCAGTCCGATTTTCCGCATCCCGGAATTGCATCGACAGGCAGGGCACAGGGTCGAGCCCGGCTTCGCTACTCCTTGTCGATGCTGCGTTTGGGCAGCAGGGCCGGAATGAATGTCAGCGTTGCAAGCAGGGTACAGGCGAGCGACATCAGCAGGAGACGCCCCATACTGGCAGTGCCGGGATGCTGGGAGGCGGCAAGCGATCCGAAAGCCGTTCCGGTCGTCAGAGCCGAAAACAGCACGGCACGAGCCGTTGGCGATGTCAGTGGGCTTTTGATGCCCGCACGCCAGTTCATGACGAAATAGATGTTGAACGACACACCGACCCCGAGCAGCAGGGGAAGTGCGATGATATTCGCGAAATTGAGCGTCTCGGGCACCGTCACGATCAGAATAACGGTCAGTAGCGCCGAAAGCAGCAGCGGTGCCAGAACGAGCGCCATGTCCAGCACACGGCGCAGCGCCACGAAAAGGATGATGGCGATCATCACCAGCGCGGAAATCGCGGCAGTCGAGAATGCATGCACCATGGTATGGGCGCTCTCGACCACTTCAAGCGCCGTGCCTGCCGTGTTCTTGTCGACAGAAAGCATGTCGCTCAGGAAGCGATAGAGCACCTTGCTGTCGGACATGCGCCCCTTGGGCAGGATCTTGAGCAGGGCGCGCCCGTCGGGAGCCACATAATCGCGCGCGATATCCTGCGGAATGCTCTCGATGGTCACAGGTGTCGGCTGAAGCACATCCACAAGCTGGGCCAGCTGCTCCGGCAGGAAGCGCGTCAGCGCCGTATTGGCGGCCATGATCTGCGCATCCGGCGCCTTCGACAGAATGGCCAGCGATTTCTGGATGTCGCGCAGCGGAGAGTCCGGTGCAGTCTTGTCGATCACAGCACCCAGCTTGCCCGCAGCAGAGGCAGCGCTTGCACGCAATGCATCGGCATCGGGCGCAGCCTGAACCTCCTGCCCGACCAGCGTCGGCAGAAGGATCGACGCGGTATCCTTGATCATGGCCAGTTTTTCGGACTGGTTCTCAGGCACGAACATGCCAAGCCACATGACGGACGATACGCTGGGCAGTGCCTCGAACTGTTTCACGCGCTGGGCAGCAATGGCCAGATTGGGAACGATCACCTCACCGTCATAAGGCGAGGCACGCGGGTCCTGCTCCAGAAGATGGAGGGCGCGCATCCCTTCGGTATTCGGGTTTTTCGTATGAAGTGGGTCGGCATCGAAGGTGAGACGCGGAATCAGCGCAAGGCCGATCAGGGCCAGAACCGCATAGAACGCCAGAATAGGCTTGCGGAAATGGCGCAGGAAACGATCTGCCGGCGCAAGGCGTGCAAATCCGGGCATGCCGCGGCTCACGCGCGCACGGAACACATGCAGCAGCGCGGGCAGCAGCGTCATGGTGCACAGAAAAGCGATGATCATGCCGATACCGGCAATAAGACCAAGCTGTGCCACCCCCACGAAACTGGTCGGTACGAAGGCAAGGAAACCTGCTGCCGTCGCCAGTGCGGCGACCAGAATCTGATGGCCCGTCTCACGCCCGGTCTCGGCAAGCGCATCGGCTGGGGTCATAGGCTCGCCTGACGGCAGGCGCTGCCCACGAAAACGGACAGAGAACTGGATTGCAAAATCGACGGCAATGCCCACGAACAGCACCGCAAAAGCCACCGAGATCAGATTGAGCTTGCCCACGGCAATGGCGGCAAAGCCGGTGGTCAGCAGCAGACCGATGACCAGCGTAATCAGGATCGGCACGATCACCCGTACGGAACGCACAGCCAGAACCAGCCAGCAGGCCACCAGCACAAGGGACGTCAGCAGGCCGAACCCCATGCCATGCGCAACGGTCGAGAACTCCTCGTCACTCAGCTGCACGGGGCCAGTAATCATCGCAATGGCGTTGCCGCTTTTTACGAAAGGCAGGGAATCGATGGCACGACGCATGGCAGCACTTGCCTCGCCGCCCGGCTGGAGCGAACCGAAATCCTCATGCGGCTGGGTCATGACGTACTGGTAATTGCCCGCCATGTCGCCCAGTGGACCGGCCAGAAGATTCTGCCAGGACAGGTCCTTGGGGTGACCGCTGGCTGCATCGTGCAGCGCCGTGGCAAAGCCCCGCAGCTCGGGCGTGAAGCTGTCCGGAATATCCTCACCCGCAGAAAGACCTTCACCCAGCAGACCGAGAGCCGTGAAGATGCCGCGCGAGGATGGGTCGGCAGAAAGCGTCCCGAGGAAAGGCTGCGCAGCGACAATCGAGTCGAGCAGCGAGCCCAGAACCGGCTTGTCGAGATAGAGCAGCCCGTGATTTTCAAGGAAGGGCGAGTCGTCAGGCAGGCGGACGGTTCGGAAATTCTTGTGGTCGGCACGCAGGATCTTGGCCAGCTCACGCGCCGTAGCGCGCCCCTGCTCGGGCATATCGGCCTTGATGATGGCCACCATCAGGTCGTCATTCTGCGGAAACAGCCTGCTCAGCTCGGCACCACGTTGCTTCCAGGGCAGGTTCGCGGCGAACATCTCGTCGGTATCGGTCGTCACACCCAGACGTTGGGCGGTAACCAGCAGGCTCCCGGCAGTCAGAACCGTAAAGAGGGCGACGATGACAAGGGCACGCCTTGTGCAGAACGAGACGATCGATCCGATGAGATTTGCAAGCATTGACGTGTAATGAACCCTGCCACGGAGAGACGCTTAGGCGTCATGGTCCGGGCAGGTTTAGAGCATTGTTACCCGAATGGGAAACGAGTCACGTCACAGCGTTGTAACAAACGCCTCAGCTACGCGTATTGCGCAGGAAAGCGAGGGTCTCGACACAGGCGGCCGAGGCCTCGCGGCCCTTGTTGTGAACGTCCTTGCGCGAGCGGGCCTGGGCCTGTTCGTCCGTATAGGTGGTGAGCACACCAAAGGAGATGGGCGTCTCGGTAGTCAGCTGGGCCTGCATGATGCCGATCGTCGCGCCGAGGCTGATGAACTCGAAATGCGCCGTATCGCCCTTGATCACGCAGCCAAGGCAGATGACACCCTCATAGGTGCCGGTCTTGGCCAGAGCCTGCGCCATCAGGGGCAGTTCGAACGCACCGGGTGCGTCGAACACATCGACATCGCGAATGCCATGTTCTTCCAGCCATTCGAGCGCACCATCGCGAAGACCATGCGTGACATCCGTATTGAAACGGCTGACCAGCAGAGCGAGCTTGGGCGTAGGGACAAGGGTAAGATCGGGGGCAACGGGGATGGATTTGCTCATGGGGAGATCCTTACTTCTGTATCACTGACTCAACGAGTTCGGGCCAGACATCGCTCAGCTGATGCCCCATCCGGGTCCGTTTGGCATGAAGATAGGCGCGATTGAACGGGTTCGATCCGGCTTCGAGCCGCTCCTGGCTGACCACCTTCAACCCGGCCGCCTCGAGACCCGATACCTTGGTCGGATTATTGGTCAGCAGGGTCAGCGCGTCGACACCGAGAGACTGCAGAATGGCCGCCCCGGCCACCCAGTCGCGCGCATCGCCGGGCAATCCGAGTTCGAGATTGGCCTCGAGCGTATCCTTGCCCTGATCCTGCAGGGCATAGGCACGTATCTTGTTGCCCAGACCGATCCCCCTGCCCTCATGGCCGCGCATATAGACCAGCACGCCACTAGGTGCGGCGGCGATCCGCTCCAGCGCCTCGCGCAGTTGCGGGCCGCAATCGCAACGCAGCGACCCGAGCGCATCGCCCGTCACGCATTCGGAATGAAGGCGAACCAGTGGAACGCCCTGGCTCGGATCGCCCTTGACCAGAGCAACATGCTCTATGCCATCAGGCGCACGAAAAGCATGGATACGCAGATCGTGACCGCCATAGATGCTGGGGAGTGCGGCCTCGGCAATACGTTCGACTGCAGGGGGAACCGGCTCGGGTACGATGTTGTCACCAAGCGCTCCGCGACCATGGACACGACACCAGGCAGCGATTTCCTCGATGCTGATCACCGGGATATCGTGACGGACAGAAAACGCGCGCAGTTCGGGCAGACGGGCCATCGTACCGTCGGCACTCATCACCTCGCAGATGACGGCTGCAGGATAAAGCCCCGCCAGACGCGCCAGATCGACTGCGCCTTCGGTATGACCGTCACGCGCAAGGGTGCCATCAGGATGGGCTCGCAGCGGAAAGATATGACCGGGCGTGCTGATATCCTCCGGCTTCGCATCCGGGTGGCCCGCAACCTGAATCGTCCGGGCCCGGTCTGCGGCCGAGATGCCCGTCGTGATGCCGCTTGTGGCCTCGATCGACACGGTGAACGCCGTTCCACGTGGATCATGACCGCGACGGGGCATCATGGGCAGGTCCAGCCGGTCGATCTGCTCGGGTTCGAGCGGCAGACAGATCAGACCGCGCGCATGTACGGCCATGAAGTTGATGGCATCGGGTGTTGCGAACTGGGCCGCAATGACCAGATCGCCCTCGTTCTCGCGCGCCTCGTCATCGACCATCATCACCATACGCCCTTCGCGCATGGCCGTGATGGCCCGCGCCAGCGTATGGGACAGCATCGTGCTCATGACCGTACCCCGTATTTCAGCAGGCTCTCGACATATTTGGCCAGAACGTCGACCTCGACATTGGCCGGATCGCCCTCATGGAGTTCGGAAAGCCCCGTATGATCCCATGTGTGTGGAATGATCATGAGCGCAATGGTGAAAGCGTCATCCTGCACGTCGCTCACCTCGTTGACGGTCAGGCTGACGCCATCGAGGGCGATCGATCCCTTTTCGACCACATAGCCGCGCAAGGCAGCCGGAAGGCGGAAGGTAATATGATGCGATTCACCGACCGAGCGGATCGCCACCAGATGCGCCAGCCCATCGACATGACCCTGTACGATATGTCCGGAAAGACGCGTGGCCGGTGTGCTGGCCCGCTCCAGATTGACACGCGCGCCCGGTTTGAGCCTGCCCAGCGCCGTGCGTGAAAGGGTTTCCGAGCTGACGAAGAAATCGGCAAGCCCCGATGAGTCGTACGCCGCAACCGTAAGACAGACGCCGTTGACGGCAATGCTCTCGCCCAGATCCATATCCGACAGGCCGGTCTCGACCTGAAGCAGGATTGCCTGATCGCGCGGCTCGACAGCACGGATACGACCGATATGTTCGATAATGCCTGAAAACATCAGAAAACAGCCTCGTCAGCAGGAAGAGGACGAACCCCTTCATCAAGAATGAAACGCAAGGGGGTGGGGCCATGAGAAAAGACCCTGTACCGATCGGGGCCATTTCCGGTGGTCTGGATATCCAGCCAGTCATCCCACAGACCGAGCCGCCCGATCTCGCCAAGCAACCCCGGCCCGGCCTCGACCATCGCCCAGTTCACGCCATGATCGGCCAGAAGCGAGGGTATCTCGCCCAGCTCGCGTGAGACGACGACACGAAAGCCGCTGCCGATCATTTTCTCGCGCCATGAATCCGGCAGACGGTTCTGCCTGTCGCATACGACGACCAGTCGTGGCGCCCTGTCTTCATGATCGGGCACATGACGCACATCGAAGCGCGGGCTGTCGGCAAGAATGGTGCCGATGCCTGTGATAATGGCATCGCTGGCACGGCGCAGACGATGGGCGATCTCGAGCGAGGCCTGACTGGTGAATGTCTTGCGCCCCGCAGGTGGTATCATCGAACCCACTTCGTTGCGGGCCTGCTTGACCGTAATCCAGGGACGCTGTCGCAGAATGCGACTGGCGAAGGGTGCGAGAAGTGCTGCACAGCCTTCGCGAAGATCGGCAAGTTCCGGGAAGTCTTCCAGCAGAAAGACATTGCGCCCCTCGGGCATCTGGCGCAGCCGCGCGATACCGCCCCCGGCGACAGGATTGGGATCGCGCATACCGACCCAGACATCGCGCACAGGGCTGTCGCGCAGCGCCTCGCTACAGGGTGGCGTACGCCCGACATGATTGCAGGGTTCGAGTGTTACGAGGGCTGTGGCCACACGGTCGATCACCCCGAGCTCGCGGGCACGATGCAGGGCAAGCGCCTCGGCATGGCGTGCACCGGTGCGGTGATGGGCTTCCGTCACCAGAATCGTTCCAGCGGAATCGAGCAGACAACAGCCTACAGCCGGGTTCGGAGAGGTGGCGCCAAGATAACGCGCTGCCTCGGCAAGCGCAGCCTCGAAACCCGAACGGACAGCCTTGCGATGAAGCGCATCGCGCTCCTCGTGGGCTATGGGCGTTCCGGGGGCGAAAACTCCCGACACGATAATGCGATCCCATCCATCTAGGACGGTCTCCGGGCGCGAACATCCCACCTGCCTGCACGGCGCGCACCTAAGCGCACCCTGCCGGGACATGTCCTGTTCTCTTTCATCCGGACTGTGACCGTCGGCTCCGGAGTTTGACCGGATCTGCTGACCCCTCACGCAAACAGTGAAGGCGCTCGCGGGCTCGTGCCTTGGCACCTACCGCCGGTGGGGAGTTTCACCCCGCCCCGAGAACGTCGAATTCTAGACCGGTCGATATGACCGGTCAGTCACTATGTGCCCTCTCCGACAGGTTTTGCAAGTAGCGGCTCATCCCGCCCCGCAGGAGAAGGAAAGGCGGACACGAAAAAGGCGGGGTGTTCCCCCGCCTTTTCAGCCTTGCCCGAAAGGGAGTGCGTCGCTCAGTGCGTCGCCGCCTGCGGCACGGAATTGTGAATAGCGCCCTGCGTCGCACTCGCGCCGTTGCTCACATTATGGCCGATCGAGCTGACATCGCGACCTGCGCCATCGACCGTATTACAGGCCGTAAGCCCGAGGGCGGGCAGTGCCAGCATGACAGCGAGAGCACCGGTGCGGAGGAAGGAAGCCTTGGTCATGAAACATGTCCTTTCAGAAAGTCTGCGGTAATAAACGCACTTCCAGCATATGGGTTCGCTTCGTTACAATTCGGCATCGTCGCATGGCCTACCCCGATCGCAGGCGGCCCAATGAATGTCCGATGACCGCCCGATCATCGGACCTGTGACGCATGCAAGTGAACCCCGGACACCCTGCCGCGCTGAACCTGTCTCCCCTGTGCAAGTCCCTTGTACGATTCCTGCACCCATTCCCGGGCATGGCGCCCGATCGTCCCGCCATGCCCCCACCCGTGATCGAGAGTCAGGCAAAATCATCATGACCGACAGCCCGGTTTCACTCGTCTGGTTTCGCGAAGACCTGCGTTTGCAGGATCACCCGGCACTGCATGCTGCCAGTGAGAAAGGCGGAAAAATCCTGTGCGTCTATATTCTGGACAATTCGGGCACGACGCGTAAGCAGGGTGGTGCCAGTCAATGGTTCCTTCATGGCGCACTCTCCGCCTTCCGGCAGTCGCTCCAGGAACGAGAGGGAGACTGCCTGATACTTGAGGGTGACCCGGTACAGATACTGCCCGATCTGGTCAGGGAGACCGGTGCGCAGGCGCTGTTCTGCCATCATCGCTATCAGAAAGAGGCGAAACTGCAGGATGAGGCCGTAGCCCAGGCGCTGGAAGACCGTAACTGTCGCATGACGCAACTGCACGGCACAGTGCTGCGCAATCCTGATTCGGTCGTGACCAAAACAGGCACGCCCTACAAGATTTTCTCGGCATGGTGGAAAGGCTTCAAAAGCCTCGGTACGCCTGCTGCCCCCCTGCCTGCTCCTTCGACCCTTTCTTTCATGCCGCTCACATTTGCCGAGGGCAAAAAATCGGCTTTTACCCCCTGCTCCATCGATCGCGTTCTTCTGCCTAACAAGCCGGACTGGGCAACGAAAATGGCGGAATACTGGGAGCACGGTGAAGAAGCTGCACACGAATTGCTGCACGATTTTGCCAAGCATAATCTGGGCCATTACGACACGGGCCGAAATGACATGGCAGCCGAGGAAAGCTCACGCCTGTCGCCCTATCTTCGGCATGGCGTGCTATCGCCCCGGCAGGTCTGGCATCATTGCGCCAATAAGGGAGACCCTGAAGATCGTGAGACCTTCCTGTCGGAAATCGGCTGGCGCGACTTCTCCTGGTACACGCTCTATCACAACCCCGAATTGCCGACGAAGAGCCTGAAAGAGCAATTCCACGCCCTGCCCTGGCGACGGAGCAGCAAGGATCTTGAGGCGTGGCAGCGTGGCCGGACTGGCATTCCAGTCGTGGATGCAGGTATGCGTCAGCTCTGGGAAACGGGCTGGATGCATAATCGCGCCCGCATGATCGTGGCCTCGTTTCTGGCCAAGCACCTGCTGATCGACTGGCGCAAGGGAGAAGACTGGTTCTGGGATACGCTTATCGATGCCGATCCGGCATCGAATGCCGTCAACTGGCAGTGGGTTTCGGGGACAGGTGTTGAAGCCTCTCCCTTCTTCCGCATTTTCAACCCTTTACGTCAGTCCGAGAAATTCGACCCCAAGGGCGATTATATAAGGCGCTGGGTGCCGGAACTGGCCAAACTCCCCGACGCGGATATCGCAGCCCCCTGGAAAGCCGATGATACCGTTCTGCGCAAGGCTGGAATCAGGCTTGGCCGTGACTATCCGGAACCTGTCGTATCGCTCGAAGAGGGACGGGATCGTGCCATGGCGGCTTATCGCAAGACCCGGTCCTGACACGTCCGGTCCGATCGACCTTTGAAAACGGATCTCTGGTCGGTTTTATGTCCGCCTGACGCTGAGGGTAACGGTTTCACCCTCGATGGTTTTCAAAGCGAGGTCGGCCGCCTGCCCTGGTTCGAGCATCGCCAGCGCTTCCAGCTCGGGCAGATTGGCCGCCAGAGAGAAGCTGACCGGTCCGATAACCCCGCGATGCCCCTGCGCAAACGTCATGGGCGACAGGGTTTCGCCTTCCTGGTGCGTAATGACGCTCACATCGGCCTGACTGAGAATGGCATAGGCATGCATCATCTGCTCGGACAGGATGAAGAACTGTTCCCAGTCCTTGGCCTCGGTGGCAAGAAAATCAATTCCGTCATTCTCGACACTGCGCAGATAGCGCCCTGACCCGTCGAGACGCTGGAGAGTGACGACACCGCTCGGCTGACGCGTCGCGAGAAGTTTGGGAATAGGCACAGGCAGCGAGACGGCCTTGCGCAGCGTTACGGCAAATTGCGGCTGGGATACGGTGTCGGCAAAAAAGAAAAGACCCGGATAGCGCCCGGGCGGTGGCACGACAGAAAACAGACAATCACGCAGCGGATCGTGATCGACCACATGTCCAAAAAAATCGAGAAGCCAGAACCGATCGGAGGCAAAAAGCATGGACAGGCGTCCCTTTCATCTATCGCTCTGCGCTATCGCCCGAAACGACACGGCAGATTACGCGCTCGACCCGGGCGACCGGGCCGGAACTGATCCTATAGCGGGTGCCGGACCGCATTCTCCTGAAGTCAGGGATCACAGGGCCAGGCATTTACGCATGACACTCGGCAGGGCCTGATCTGCAATGGCGTGTGGCGGACAGGCAAATCCCGGCTGATTGTGAAGCATCCTGAAATTCTCTACCGCGCCCCTGACGACCGTCAGATTAAGCGTAAAATGTGTAAAAACATGCTTCACCTGTCCAGCGACTTTCCATGTCACTTCAGCGGGCGACTCACTGAAGGCGTCGGAAAGCGCGACAGGCCGGTCCTGCCAGGACGTTCCGGGAAGCTCGGTCATGCCTCCCAGCAATCCCTGCTCGGGGCGATGCCTGAGCCAGATCGCGCCGGTCGCATCCTCCAGCACAAACACCACGCCATGACGCTCAGGTCTGGCCTTGCGCGGCGCCTTGACCGGAAAACGCGCCGGCTCGCCTCCGGCATGGGCACGGCAGGATACCCGCCAGGGGCACATGAGGCAGGAGGGACGGCGTGGCGTGCAGATGCCAGCTCCGAGATCGAACAATGCCTGGGTGAAGTCACTTGGCGCGGCCTGTGCTGCAGGATCGTCATTGAGCATCGAAGCGAGCTGATCCAGCGCACGCCGGCCCGCGGGGAGAGGTGTCTCGAAAGCATGCAGCCGTGCAGTGACCCGCTCGACATTTCCATCGACCGGCACGACCGGAACCCCAAAGGCGATCGACGCGATGGCTCGTGCCGTATAGGCCCCGATGCCCGGCAAGGCCTGCAAGCCCGCCACCGTATCGGGAAAGCCCCCCCGGTCGGAAACGAGCACGGCACATGCATGCAGATTGCGCGCACGGCTGTAATATCCAAGCCCTGCCCAGCTTGCCAGCACGTCCTGAAGCGGGGCCGAAGCCAGAGCATCGACCGTCGGATAACGCTTCAGAAAGCGTTCGAAATACGGCATAACGGTCACGACTGTCGTTTGCTGCAGCATGATTTCGCTCAGCCAGACAGCATAGGGATCGGCTACCTGCCCAGGAAGAGCACGCCATGGGAGGACACGCCTTTGGCGCGCGTACCAGTCCAGCAGATCGGAAGCAGAAGGAGTCACCCCGGCGATATGAAACGTGATACCCGATCGGACAAGGGTTTTTCCCGCACCGGAGCTGTAAAAGACCCTTCGCGCGTTGCAGCCAGCACAAACAAACCACGCGTGAAAGCAGCGGGATCGGCGACTCCTGCCGGTGGCACGACCTCATCCCCCGCTCTTTACGAAAAGCGGATCATGACAGGGCGTGCGCTGGGCGCGATCCTGCCACAGATCACCCGACCCGCTTTTGCAAAACGCCCCGCTCCGGCGGTGCGGCTCATTCTGGACTGGGCAGAAATCGTGGGTGCAGCGCTGGCAGCGCAAAGCGAGCCACGCAGAGTCAGTGCAGGCACGCTGACAATTGCCTGCACCGGTCCTGTCGCGCTTGAGCTGCAACATCTTGCACCGCAGCTGATCGAGCGCATCAACACGCATTGCGGCCCGCTCAGGAGCGGGCGCGACCTGCGTTTCGATGACGGGACGGTTCTGGTCAGAAAGATACGTATCGTGCAGGACCCTGCCGTGTTGCGCCCCGTCTCGCCTGCCGCCAGACCGACCCCTCAGCCCGTTGCGATTCCCGGCATCAAGGACGGAGAATTACACGATACTCTGGCCCGTCTGGGCGCCCATATACGCAGGCGACCGAGACGCTGACCTCAGGCAAGAATTTTTACAGGAGTGTCCCGGTACGGAACGCCCCGCATCCAGCCCGGACACAGAAGATATTCCTAGGCATCGTCTGAGAATCCACGCACCTTCCCTGTATCGCTACGCGCCCGGTTTTTAACTGTGCGCCTTCGGCCCGAAGCATAATTCCGCATCGCGTGCGGCTCATGGGACGCATATAGGCAAAGACCAGAATATTTTGTCACGAAACGATATCGCGCAGTTACGCTTTCGTCTTTATTCCGCCCTGCACCCACACGATATCGTAGGGAAGAGAAACGGACTCCACCGCTTTCCAAGCCGGGAAAGATATCATCCATGCGTAAAGCGCTTAAGGCAGGCTCCCTGTTGCTTGTCGTTCCCCTGTCTGCCTCAACCCTGCTTGTCTCCCCGGCTGCTTTTGCGCAGCACGGTGGTGGATTCCATGGCGGTGGCGGCGGTGGTTTCCATGGGGGTGGACCGGGCGGCGGCCCCGGCGGAGGTTTTCATGGCGGCGGTCCCGGCGGTCCAGGCGGCGGATTTGGTGGCGGTCGCCCCGGGGGCTGGGGCGGAGGCGGCCCAGGATTTGGTCATGCCGGATATGGTCGTCCGGGCGGTGGTCCCGGCTGGGGTCGTCCTGGCTGGGGTGGTCCAGGAAGGGGCGGCCCCGGTTGGTACGGACGAGGTGGTGGCTGGGGTGGCGGATGGGGGCGTCCATGGGGCGGCGGATGGCGTGGTCCCGGTTGGGGCTGGGGCGGTCCCGGCTGGGTAGGCTATGGCTGGGGTATGCCCGGCTGGGGCGGCGGATGGGGCTGGGGTGGTTGGGGTGCAGGCTGGGGTGGCCTCGGCCTCGGCCTTGCAACCGGAGCGGTGATCGGCGCAGCGGTTACTGCGCCCTACTATGCCCAACCCTATCCTGCGCAGCCTTATGTGGCGGCACCCTATACCTATGCATGCGGGGGCTACGTCAATTGCGATCCACAGCAGGGCTATGCCTATCCGGGCACCTATCCTGGCGACCCGTCTCCGGGCGGATACTAGAGACGCACAAAGGGGAAGAAACCAACGTGGTCTCTTCCCCATGAAGCCGCCGCAGGTATCCACGACGAAACTATAACCCTCCACATCCGGACTGGGGCCGTATGGGCCCGGCGCATAGGCCGGGCTGCACCGTCCGCTGAAGACCGAAGGCAGAAAACCTCAGCGCGTACGACCGCGACCGAAGATGAAGCTGACGACGAACAGAACGAGGAAGATAAAGAACAGGATCTTGCCGATCGACGCGAAGTCGGCCGAGATACCGCCAAAGCCGAGAAGGCCAGCAAGAAGGGCGAGAACCAGAAAGACGATTGTCCAGCGCAGCAGATCCATGACGAAAACTCCGTAAAGGAACATAACATAATCGTCATGATCCGGGGTTGATCGTGAACGGGTGAAAGCCGGACAGGTTTGCTGCCTCGACAGGAACTCTTGTTTTTTAATCCGGAAAGACGTTTCTGGTCGGAAATATGCCCCCACCCGGCCACACTGCGGATCGCAAGAGCAGGACAGGAGACGAAATGACGAACCCTTTCAGGTCTCTGTACCGGCATGGTTTTGCACGCGTTGCAGCCTGCACCGTGCCCGTTCGTCTGGCCGACCCGCAACACAACCTCGCCCAGATCTGCACTCTGGCAGCCCAATGTGCTGCAGAAGGCGCCGCTGTCGCCGTATTTCCAGAAATGTGTCTGTCCGGCTATGCCATCGACGATCTGAGGCAGCAGGATGCTCTGCTGGATGGTGTGATGGCCGCGCTGCTTTCCCTGCGCGAAGCCTCGCAGGCCTGGGGATGCGTGACTGTGGTAGGGGCGCCTCTCGTCCACCGTGCAAGACTGTTCAACTGCGCCGTCATTCTTCATCGTGGGAAGTTTCTGGGCGTCGTTCCGAAATCCTATCTGCCTAATTACCGCGAATTCTATGACTCCCGGCAATTCACACCGGGTGCCGGCATTGCAGGTGAGACGATCAGGCTGGGGACCGATGAGGTTCCGTTCGGAAGCGATCTCCTGTTCGAAGCATCCGACCTTCCCGGTTTCACGCTCGGGATCGAGATCTGCGAGGATCTATGGGTTCCAAGCCCACCCAGCACCGCACTGGCCATGGCCGGGGCGACAATCATAGGCAACCCTTCTGCCAGCACCATCACCATCGGCAAATCCGAGGATCGTCACCTGCTGTGCCGCGCACAATCTCAGCGCGCGCTTTGCGCCTATGTCTATGCTGCGGCAGGCGCAGGAGAATCGACGACAGATGTCGCGTGGGACGGACAGGTTTCCGTATATGAGGCGGGACGCCTTCTGGGCGAATCAACGCGCTTTCCGAAAACCGCCCAAGTAACCCTTGCCGATATCGATCTGGATCTGCTGCGTCAGGAACGCATGCGTATGGGCAGCTTCCACGATTGTGCCCGGCAGAACGCAGGGACAACCTGGCGCCGGGTGACCTTCTCTCTTGCACCGTCGCTGGACGATATCGGTTTCAGACGCGCTGTTCCGCGCTTTCCCTTCGTACCCGAAGATCCCGCGCGACTGGATCAGGATTGTTATGAGGCTTGGACCATACAGGTACGCGCCCTGACCCAGAGGCTCGAAACCAGCGGCGTCGAACGTGTCGTGATTGGCGTATCGGGCGGTCTCGACTCCACCCTCGCCCTGCTTGTGGCCGCAAGAGCCGCCGATGAAATGGGATGGCAGCGGGACCGGGTGCATGCCTATACCATGCCGGGCTTTGCAACCGGGGAAACGAGCCTCGGTCTGGCTCATGCATTGATGAGCGCGCTTGGTGTGTGTGCGCATGAACTCGATATACGCCCTACAGCCATGCAGATGCTCGACACGATCGGCCATCCTTTTGCCTCGGGAGAGGCAACGCATGATGTGACGTTCGAAAACGTACAGGCAGGGCTACGCACCGATTTCCTGTTCCGTCTTGCAAACCAGTGCAACGGTATCGTCATAGGGACCGGCGATCTGTCCGAGCTGGCGCTTGGATGGTGTACTTACGGTGTCGGCGACCAGATGTCGCATTATAATGTCAATGCAGGCATGCCGAAAACGCTCATCCAGCACCTGATCCGATGGCTGGCCCGTCAGGAAAGCCTTGGCGAAGCCATATCACCGGTGCTGGACTCCATCGTTTCCGCAGAAATCACCCCGGAACTCGTTCCCGCAGACACCCAGGGCGTACAGAAGACAGAAGAAAAGATCGGGCCTTATCCCCTTCAGGACTTCAATCTGTATTACACGCTGCGCCACGGTTTCAGACCGAGCAAGATCCTGTTCCTTGCCATCCAGGCCTGGGAGGACAAGAACCGGGGTATCTGGCCCGCTCATTATCCAGACGACCGTCGGATTTCCTACAATGCCACCGAGATACGCGACTGGCTCTCACTGTTCATCAGACGCTTCTTCGGCTTCAGCCAGTTCAAACGCTCCGCCATGCCCAATGGTCCGAAGCTTTCCTCGGGCGGAAGCCTGTCCCCCCGTGGCGAGTGGCGCGCTCCTTCCGACGGGACGGCAGCTGCTTGGCTGGAGGAATTGGCACGGGTGATTCTCTGAATTTCCTCGCCAAAATCGGGTAAAACAGCTCACAATCCCGCGATCACCAATCGATAGGGATAGCAAGTTATCTATTGATAATTTTTCAGCAATGAGATTTGCGACGTCCAGCGGTTTTTCGTCAATATCCCGAGAATTGACGAAAATAATACTGTTCTTCAGCGTCTTGCGTCACCTAGTTTGGGTAACATAAATTGTATTATTTGACACAAATATGCGTCACTCAGCGACAGGCATCGCAACATATGGACAATAGAAGAAGTTTTGTTACTTAATCTCGCAATATTACAATGTCGGCCCCAGCCTGATTCACGATCAAAAAATATGGCTTTTTCTCACCAAATCGTGAGCAAACGGAACAGAAGACGAACTCACTTACATTTTAGATTCAATGGCTTAGCTTTTTTATCAACCAAGCATGTCTTAACAAAATATTTCTACTTGTGAAATCACCTCCCAGAATATGAGTTCTCAGAAATCGGATATCGAATGATTTCCAATACCTTCATTTTATTGACTCATCATGAAGGTTAAGACATTTATAAAAAAGTTGTTGGTCAAAGCGGGTCTTATCAGATAACAAAACCACGGCCGCGCATCGGAACTTGCAATTCCGGGGTAGTGTAACGTTTTGCGTCGTAAGCCTCCAAAAATAATAAAGGAGTTGATCGCATGGCGATCGTAACGGTAGTCGGTTCGTCAGGTATGACTGTGCAGGTCACTGTGGAAGGTGCCCGCATGCAGACTCTTGCTTCGAGCTATGCGAAGCAGATTCTGAATGCGACCCAAACTGGTGATATGACGTCGGTCGACCTTGTCAACGGATCGAATTCTGCCCCTTCCTCGACGACCAGCGTTCTTCAGGGAGTCATCACCACGGGTGGTGCTTTCTCGATGCAGGGTTCGTATACGAACCTTGTCATCGGCGCGCAGGGTGGCGCTTTCGGTAGCGCTACGCAGGATGCGCCTGTTTCGCCCCTGTCATCTCCTGTTACGGTTGACGGCACAGGTGCTACGGCATCCAATCTTTCCGTTCTGGCAGGTAACACGGCAGGCGTCAGCTTCTATGCTGGCAACTACAATGGTACTTTCGTCTCGACCATGGGTAACAACCTGTTCGATGGCAGCGGTCACAAGGGCAACTGGACCATTGCGACCGGCGACGGCAACGATACGATCATCGCAGCGGCAGGCACAAACAACATTCGTGCAGGCGATGGTCAGAACATTATCACCCTCAGCACCGGCGCAAACTTCGTTGCTTCCGAAGGTCAGGACACGATCACTGGCGTCGAGAATGCTTCGGACTCCGTCACACTGCTGGGTGGCAACTCCGTTGTCGATCTGAAATCGAATTCGCTTATCGTCGATTCAGCGCTCTCTGGCAGCAAGATTTCTGTCGGCATCAACAGCACGATCTTCGGTGGCACAGGATCGACCGTCAACTTTACAGGTTCAACAGGGACGATCGTCGGTGCCGTTGGCGATACCATCTCTGCTGCTGGCGATCTTCAGGTCTACCACGGCAGCGATCAGGCCATCAGCGTCTCCGGTGCACTGAAATTCATCTCCGGCACGGGTACAACCTCGATCAATGCCGGGCTCGGCACGATCTGGGGTGCCAACGACCTGCACGCGACGATCGATACAAACGGTCTTGCCCTGTTCACTGCGAACCAGCCCAATACAACAGGCAGCCAGTATATCGACGCGGCCTCGTCCAAGGGCACGCTCGAAGCCTGGACGGGTGCTGGCAACAACACGGTCATCGGTACGTCGGGCTCCGACCACTTCGTATTCGGCACGCAGTTCGAGAACTCGAATGGCGACAGTTATGCAACCGTGACCGGTGGTGACGGCGCAGCGAACACCTTCGGCGTGCTGGCCGGCCATAATGGCGGTGATATCACGATCACCGATTTCGGTAGTGCGGCTGGCAACATGTTCTTCATGTACAACTACAAGCCTGCCGACGCAGACAAGGCGATCCAGGATCTGCTCGCCACAGCTACGGTCAACGGCGGCAACACCACGCTGCAGCTGGACAATAACATGAAGGTGACCTTCCTCGGCGTGACCGATCTGAAGGCGTCGAACATCGTTATCAGCTAACGATTACAGACTGTTGCGAAGACTTCGCGCAATGAAGGCCCGGTCTCATGACCGGGCCTTCATTTTTCCATCTGGTGAAACTGGGTTATAATTTGCCCGCCTTTAAACGGTGGCACTTTGCCTGCGCCAGATAATGAGTAAGTCTTGCACAAATTTCCCAATTCCCGACCTTCTTCCCTTCAGCCCGCATATGATCGGGACGAAGCAATAGAGGCGGCTTCCTATCTGGCGACAATCCGCGCGGACTCGCTACAGGCCGAACTCCGTTTGGCAAACCAGCAGCTCAAGCTTATGAAGCGCTCTCTTTCCTGGCGCGTCATGGAACCGCTGCGATGGGTTCGTGCGCTTACCCTTGGGCGCTTGCCCCGTGGAACACCGCTACCGGAAGCCTGGGAGCAGTGGCAGGACTCTCTGCGTGCGGAGGGCCTTAGCAAGGCAATAAATCGCTTCTTCGCCGGAGGGGCTGCAAAGCGGAAGCTTCTGCGACATCGCGATCAGGCAAGCGACCCGCTTTTCGTCCCGACCAAAGCTCAGGCAGCGTTTATGCGTCGGCCTGCCCGCCAAGCGGAGCTCATGCTTCGCCCCTGCTATCTGCTGATTGCCGATCTCGGTTTGCAGCAATGCACCAAATACCGTGTCACACAGAAGGCAGAACTTCTGCGCCAGCTGGGTTGGACAGTCCGTATCGTCGACTGGCAGGACAGTGGCGAGGCGCTCTCCACATTACAGGTTGCGACACAGGTCATTTTCTACCGTGTTCCCGGAACGGCCTCGGTGCTCTCTCTGATTGAAGAGGCAAAGCGTCTTGGCCTCAAGCCACGTTGGGAGATAGACGATCTTCTCTTCAATAAAATCCTGTATCGACGCAACGGCAATCTGACGACGCTGACATTTACGGAGCGACGAGGACTCTATCACCTCGCTGATCTCTATTTGCGTGCGCTCCGCGCCTGTGGGCGCGGAATAGCCTCTACGCAGGCTTTGGCGAGAGAGATGCACAAGATCGGCATTGATGATGTTGTCGTGCTGGAGAATGCTCTGGATGTGCAAACGCTCAGTGTTGCCGAAACGCTGCTCGACGCACCTCCTCCATCCAAAGACGGTAGAATCAGCATCTGCTACGGCTCGGGTAGCCGCGCGCACGATATGGACTTCAGAATTGCCGAGGCGGGACTGATCGCCGCCATGAAAGCCGAGCCCAGACTCGACCTCCTGCTTATCGGCCCACTAAAAATCTCACCTGATTTTGCCCAGTTCGGTGCACGTGTCCAAAGACGCAACGAACTGTCCTATGCCCATTATCTTGCAGAGCTGGCTAAGGCGGATATCGCTATTGCGCCGCTTGAGGAAACGATCTTCAACGACTGTAAAAGCAATATCAAATTCCTTGAAGCCGCTATTCTTGCTCTTCCCTCTGTCTGCTCTCCTACCGACACCTATAGACGCGTCATTCAGTCCGGTGAAAACGGTCTGCTGGCTCGCACGCCCCTGGAATGGGAGAGCGCCATTCTGACCTTGGCGCACGATCCTGCCCTGCGTCGTACGATCGCTGAAAAGGCAAGAGAAACCGCCCTGGGGCTTTATGCTCCGGAGCGTATTCTCTCCGAGCAGGCCAGCCCGCTTTTCGGTCACCCGCCGGCCTTCGTTCACAAGGCTCCCCGTGTCCTTCAGGTCAATGTATTCATGGCCCCGCGCTCGTTCGGTGGGGCAACGATCGTTGTGGAGGCGCTGCTGAAGCCGCTTGCTGCGGCCGGGTTCGAGAACAGCGTCATGACGACGCGGCCTGTGCTCGACGATCTGCCTGACGGGGCGCTTCGATACAACATACTGGATACAGACGTCTTTTCTGTTGTGGCCGGGCGTAACGGTGCCACAGATAATCTGACGATTGCCCGTCAGATCGATCGCTGGATGGAGGCATGGGATGCCGATCTCGTCCATTTTCACGCCATACAGGAAATGGGTGTGGGCATGGCACGGGCCTGTCAGGAAAAGGGTATTCCCTATGTCATCAGCCTGCATGATTGCTGGTGGCTGTCCGATACCCTGTTCATCACACGTGACGATGGACAATATCACCTGGAAAATACCGATGTGCCTCTCGCGCCCGGTGAATCGACACGGGCCTATTATCTGAACGAGCGCCGCAAGGTCATGCGCCATGCCCTTGCCGGGGCTGCTGCAATTCTGAGCCCCTCTGAAGAACACAAGAGCCTGTATGTCCGTAACGGTGTGCCGGCTGAGCGTATTCTGATCAATCGAAACGGGTTCACCTGGCCTTCCCGACCGAAAGCGAAACGGGAGCCTGGCTCGAAACTCCGCTTTGGCTTCGTGGGTGGAATTGGCTTCGTCAAGGGATATGAGCTGATCCGCAAGGCGCTCGAACGCACCTCGCGCGATGACTGGGAACTTGTCTTGGTCGATAACACGCTCAATCTGGGCTTTCCGTCCATCGATACCTCCGAGTGGCTCGTCAAGGGATCGATCAGAACCGTGCCTGCCTATAACCAGGCCGGGCTGGATGATTTCTACGATCAGGTCGATGTACTGCTATTCCCCTCGCAATGGCGCGAAAGCTACGGCCTGACGGTGCGTGAGGCCCTTTCTCGCGATGTCTGGGTCGTCTCCACGGCGCCGGGCGGTCAGGCAGAGGAAATCGAGGATGGCGTGAACGGAACGTTGATCCCGATCATCGACGACCCTGCGCCGCTGCAGGAGGCCATCGAATCCCTGCTCGATCAGAAGGATCGATTCGATCACTATGTGAACCCGAACAAATCCAGCCTGCCGACCTATGAAGATCAGGCTCTGGAACTGGCCACGCTCTACAGAAGCATTCTGCAAAAGCCCGCCTGAACGACGTCGCTTCCGAGCGGCCGCCATCACACCCGTGAACATGAAAAGCCCGGCAGACACACTAGTCTGCCGGGCTTCTTTTACCGTCCCGCTCAATCTGAGAGATTCACGACTGCACGTGGTCAGACCCTGATACTGCCAGAACGAGCTCCCTTCACGCGCCCCACCGCGACCTCTCAGTCTTCCCGAGGGGCGGTAGGGCACAAACGCTCTCAGTGCGTCGAGGGAAGTGCGTAGGCCAGCACGTAGTCACCCTTGTTGGCGTTGGTGCCTGTGCGCGTGGCACCGCCTGCTACGACAAGGACATATTGCTTTCCGTCCTGTATATAGCTCATCGGTGTCCCCTGTCCGCCAACCGGCAGACGCTCGCGCCAGACCTCCTTGCCTGTTTTCAGGTCGAAGGCGCGCAGATAATTGTCGAGCGATCCGTGGAAGAAGGCGAGGTTACCACCTGTAACAAGCGGACCACCCATCGTCGGCATGCCGACTGGGATATAGATATGCGGAATAATCCCCTTCTCACCGAACACGCCGTGAATGGCGGCATCCTGAATGCTGCCTACCGGTACCTGCCATAGAGTCTTCTGTGTTTTCAGGTCGATTGCCGTCAGCGATCCATAAGGCGGCTTGAAACAGGGCGCACCCATCGGTGAGACGAACATGGAGCGTTCCACACCCCAAGGCGTGCCGAGCTGCTCTGAATATTCGCCTTCCGTGGACGGTACGAGCCCGGCATGGGCCGCTTCCTCACGCTTGATGAACTGCCCCCACATCGCCATGCGGATATCGTTTACGACCAGCACGCCCGTCTGCGGATCGAGCGCACCGCCGCCCCAGTTTGACCCACCGTAATAGCCGGGCCAGATCAGGGTCTTCTGCTTGTCGCTCAGTGGCGTCCATTCGCCTTCCCAGCGCATTTTCTTGAAAGCGATACGACAGTAGAGCTGATCGAAAATCGTCGCGCCCCACATGTCGCTTTCCTTGAGCGGCGCAACACCGATAGACAGCTCGGAATAAGGCTGGACCGGGCTGATATGCTGGCCGGGCATGCCATCCGTCGCGACAGGACGATCGGTGACAGGCACGACGGGCTTGCCGGTACGACGGTCGAGCACGAAAATCTGGCTGCGCTTGGTCAGGGCAACAACGACCGGCGTCGTGCCTCCATTGCCATCAGGCATATCGTACAGGATCGGCTGCGACGTCACGTCATAGTCGAACATGTCGTTATTGGCTGTGCGGAAATGCCAGTGCTCCTGCCCTGTGCGTATATCGAGCGCAAGAATGGAATCATTGTATTCGTCGGAATAGGGATGACGGTTTCCGGTCCAGAAATCGGGCGTCTGGTTGCCCATCGGGATGAAAGCGAGACCGAGCTTGGGATCGTAGGAGGCTGTTCCCCAGAAATTCGGGGTTTCGATTGCGTAGATCTGACCAGCGGGCAGCGGACGGCTGTCACGATTGCCACGTGAGGCATCCCACGCCCAGACAAGACGACCCGTCCGGACATCGTAGCCACGGATAACCCCTGAAGGCTCACCGACGGTCATGTTGTCGTTGATCTTGCCGCCGACCATGATCACACCATCGGCCACCAGTGGTGCGGAGGTCAGATAGTAGGAACCCGGCGCAGTCGGGCCGAGGCCTTCGAGCAGATTGACCATGCCATGATCGCCGAAATCCTGACACAGCGCACCTGTCGCGGCATCGAGTTCGAAAAGACGGGCATCATTGGTGGTGCTGACGATACGTCGCGCGCAGGGAGCCTCAGCGACGGCCGGTGTGTTGGCCGGTGCAGGCGCGGGAATAACCTGTGCAGTCGTGACTGAAGGATCGGCTGCCGGTGTCGATGCCTCTTCAGGACCGAAAGCTTTTGCATCGGGCGCCAGAAGCGACATCGTCGTCAGGTCTGCATAGCTGACGCCACGGCAGCGCTTCCAGCCCTTGTTTCCACGCGTGATCTGCAGATGCGGATCGAAGCGCCATTTCTCCTTGCCGGAGACCGGATCGAGCGCAATGACCTTGTTCAGTGGCGTACAGAGATACAGCGTATCGGCAATCTTCAGGGGCGTAACCTGATATTCCGATCCATCGATAGCGAGATCGCCTGTATGATAGCTCCATGCCAGCTTGAGATCCGACACATTGCTGGCATTGATCTGTACGAAGGGGGCAAAACGGTCGCCGGTAAGGTTGCGGCCCCAGGCCGGCCAGTCATTGCCGTTCTGCTGCCCCTGAGACGTATCGCGCTTCGGCTCGTCTGAAGCATTAGCGGTCACTTCCGCATGCGGCTGGAACATGCCAAGCGAGATGCCACAGAATACGATGGCATAGAGCGCAGCGATGCCGAAGCCCCATGCCCGTGGCACACCACCGGACCGCAATGCGCCGCTACGATCGCGCGTGGAAGCATGGAAAGACGGAGAGAGAAGACCGACAATAATCGGCAGAGCCAGAAACACGACGACGCGCGGCACGACAAGCCAGAACACATCGCCGACTTCACCAAAAGCCCAGCCAGCGGCAATCAGACTCAGCAGGATGGAAAGCGGCAGGGCGATGGCGCGACGCGCCATGACAGCAAAGCCGACACAGGCCATCAGGAAACCGAGCAGGATATAGGCCCAGCTGCCACCCAGCCAGGCAAGATCTATTCCTCCAAGGGTCAGGCCGACGCCAAGCAGGCCTATGACAAGGCCCAAGACGATACTCAAAAAACGAACGGGGCTACTCACGGATCATCCTCGGGCTAGGCTCTGGGTGACGATGCTATCCGGTAAACGGACCTGCCACACCGCAAGCCGATGGTGCTTCGAGCTGTTCGGACCGGTAAGGCCATGCCGGATGACGAAACGCGGAACCGGTTCCCAAAGCTCAGGGTATGGGCAGTGTTGACCTAATTCATGAACAAACCGTCATCACATCTTTACTATACAGCAATCTTCACCGAGATGTGTTTGCCGGCAACGGATAATACTGCCGGTGCGTCATCCGGCAGTATTGCAGAACCAGTATTGTTCATTCCTGTCACAGGCGCTGATATCCGATGATGGAAGGCAGGAACCTCACCCAGGCGTTCATCCGAGGTAAACGGAGCATCAGGCCTTTATATGCCTGAGCGCCTCGCGCGCCGATTTCATCTGCACATCGGTGAAGGCCTTGGCATGGGCGGCCAGATCGCGGCTGTCTTCCCAGAGATTGCGCCAGATACCGAGAATACCTTCGAGCGGTTGACCGACCACCGCAGAAGAAAAAGATTCGAAGGTGATCGGCCCCTGATAGTGGATGCTTTCGAGCGCGCGGAAGATGCTCGGAAAATCGACCGAACCCGATCCAAGATAGCCGCGATGGGAATCGCCGGTATGGAAATAACCCAGCAAATCGCCCGCCTCACGAATGGCCTCGGCTGAATCGGCCTCCTCTATATTCATGTGATAGCAATCGAGATGCAGCTTTACGTTAGGCATCTCCACACGCTTCACATAGGCAATGGCCTGACGGGCTGTATTGAGCACGTTGGATTCGTAGCGATTGACCACTTCCATGCCCAGTGTGATGCCACTGGCCTGCGCCTTTTCAGCGACACTACGCACCACCTCGATAGAGCCGCGCATGCCTTCTGCCGTAACCGGCGTCGCGTATTTCTGGAAAGCGGAATAGAGAATGCCGCAGACATGAGTCGCACCGACATCCCGGGCGAGAGAAATGGCATCGAGCAGATGTGCCTCCCCCCGACGGATACGCTCGGGATCGCCCGAGGAGATATCCATATCGGCGGTCAGGCCGAATGACATGGTGATCCCAAGGCGATTGGCTTCCAGCTCGCGCAGCGTTGCAGGCACGTCGAACGCCTTGAGGTCCATGGTCGAGGCCTCGATCAGATCATAACCGAGTTCTGCCGTCGAACGGATGGCCATGGCGGCGTCTTCGCGCGTCCAGCCAGCAGTCCAGACAAAGGCATGGAGTCCAAGCTTGTTCATGAAGGTTGTCCTGTTCTGGGAGGTGCGGTCGAACCGCGCACCGCAAGCGTGCAGGACACCCGGACCTGCAGATAAGCAGTGCTTTCGCCCGCAATACGGTGCATGAGGCGCGTCCAGCCCTGTGCCCCAAGCTCTTCCACCGGCTGGCGTATCGCCGTGATGGGGGGAAGCGTGGCACGCATCCATGCGTAATCGTCGTACCCGACAAGTGACACATCACCGGGTACGGCATATCCGCTCTGGTTCAGGCAACGCAGTACCCCCAGAGTGACGGAATTGGTCAGCGCGATAATCGCCGTGGGCGCGTCTTCACCCGCCAGGAGATCGCGCAATGCCGGGATGTCGTCCTCAGCATGATGGCCGACTTCCAGAACCAGCGGCTCGGGAAGTCCCTGCTTGGCGCAGAAACCCCGGATACCCGCGCAACGCTCGCGTATATTGGCGAGTGAAAGCGTCGTGGCGACCACGGCCATGCGGCGATGACCCAGCCCGGCAAGACAGGCAGCCGCCTCGGCAGCCGCATGTTCGTTTTCAGCCGCGACCGTATCGGCATGACAGGAAGACGGCAGGCGATCGATCACCACATAGGGCACACCCGCCGTATCGAGCAGAACCGAATCTGCAAAGCGATCGTCATTTGGAAGAACGATCATGCCAGCCGGACGCCACGACAGCAGGGCTTTGAGCCGTGAGGAAGCAAGGTCACTGTCCTCACCTGCACTGGCGACGATAATGTCGTAGCCATCGCGGCGCGCGCAGTCTTCAAGACAGGCAATGATGGCCGTGAAAAACGGGTTGTCCAGACTGGGCACCAGCACGCCAACAATACGATTGCGCCCTTCACGCAGCTGCATGGCGGCCCGGTCAGGCATATATCCAAGCGTATCGATTGCCTTTTCGACACGAGCCCGCACGGCAGCCGAAACAGGTTTCCGATCGCGCACCACGTTTGAAACGGTTGCAACCGACACGCCTGCCGCCATGGCAACATCGCGTATCGATATCTTCGCGGTCTTGCGTGCCATTGAGCGGACCTTCTGGTTAAACGTTTAACCCAGCCCCCAATTCCTAGATGAACAAGTCATTTCCTGTAAATGACTTTTCTGTCATCAAGTCGCATGATGCCATGTTGGCTGGCGGATAGGCATGTGCCCTTAGTCACATCCGTCGTTGCTACAGCGCCGCATTGCGATCGCGAGCAGCCGACAAACTGCAAACCATACGCTACGTCGCACGTAGAGGGGCTGACTCTGTAAATCAGCCTCGAGGGGAGAACTCTTTTGTCAGTGAAATCATGCGTCAGCGCGACTGTCACCGTCCCGGCCGAACGCCATGTCGAATGCCGGTCCCTCCTGCATGATATCTCCCTGCTGGCGCGGCGGGATGATGGCTGCCTCAGATTTGTCGTCTATGAGGACAAGGAGAACAGGGGCCGGTTCGCCATCAATGAGGAGTGGGAAGACGAAAGCAGCCTGCAGCGTCATCTTAAAACAGACCACGTCCTCAAGGTCTTCGATGATATCGGCAAGATCGGCGGCAAGATCGACAATATGTGGTGTCTGTTGGTGGAATAACTGAACAGGCCCCGTGGCGCTTGCAATGACGCGTCATGGGGCCGACATCTTGGAAAATCACAGGAAGACCGGCAAAGCCCTAACGAGCGCGACCGGATTGATCGCAGTACGATACGACCCATTGGGGGGCTTCTTTTTCGAGGGATCCATCAACCGGGATATGTCGTTCGTTCGCCCAGCGATATCCCCACATTGGCCCGTACGCTGTCGCGGTTTTCGGCTCATATGCATAGGCTGAATCGGACTGGGCGTCCGCAAGACTGATAAAACGGGTATGGTCCGCTTTGAATATCGCAATGACCGCTGGCAAGACAGCTGCGTTCAACGCATTGCTGTGCAGGAGCATGATTTCAGGAATTTCGTGCCCCATGACCTTCGCGTCCAGCGCACGATAATACGGAACCTCGATCCGGATGTAGTCGAGATAGGCTCGGACGACCCGGCTGGCATCGTCATGGCGATGACGGGACAGGGCACATTCGTAAGCATCGTTGAAAATATAGTCCTCAACGTCGATCGTGGTTGCCGCCAGACGATAGCCGTGTCTGTGTAATATCCCGGACAATGCACGCCGCCTGGCCTCCGTATTGCCCGCATGATTGTAAGGAAAACGGAAGAATTCCAGTTGCCGCCCGGCCTTTTCAGCCATTGGCCGTATCGTTGCCTCACCCCGCACAATCTCGGCTTCTATCTCCTGGAGAGACAGCTTGTTGCTATCGAAATGATGATAGCCGTGATTGGCGAGCTGCAAAGGGGCCTGATTCCACTGCGACAGGATTTGCGGCCCGACAGAGCCGAGCGCCTCGACCTTCGACTCATTGACGAAGGCCATTACGGCTATGCCCTCCTGTCGCAAGACAGCGAGGATAGCGTCATTGGCTTTGACTGCGGCGTCTTGCGCCTCAGACGGAGAGAGGGTGTCGCGCGTCACGTAAGGCAGATCGTCGAAAGTCAGGGCGACATCGTGAGGCGCGACCTCTGCCTTTGCCGAAGCTGAGGGCAAGAGGCTGGATATCGTCCCGCATACAAGCGTGACACAAAGCCAAAACATACCTTGGTGCGTTTTATGCCTGTCTGAGGCTTTTTTCTTCATTTCTTCTGCTATCCCGCGATGCGCCGGTTTCAGATCGGATACGCAACGAGTATCAACAGGAAATACGTTTTTATTGTGTTATAGTGCTCTCCCTGCATTCATACAGGTGACGATTATGGAAATTATTCTGCGATAGTAAGTGCTGCCGGTAGTTCATTGACGGTCACGACACGCCAGACACCGTTGATACGCTCGATGATCGAGAGCGACAGGTTCTGGATGGAAAAGCGCAGCCCCGTATCGGGGTGGACATTGAGCGCATGCGACAGGGCGGCGCGGATAGCCCCGCCATGGCTGACCACCACGGTATCCTGCCCCGCATGAAGATCTGCCATTTCATCGAGCGAATGGCCGACGCGGGCGCAGACATCAAGCATGCTTTCACCGCCCGGCGGCTGCTCGGAGGCAGAAAGAGACCAGAAATTATGCGCGGTCTGGCGCAGTTTCAGCGGGAGTTCCTCGTGGGGCAGATTATGCCATTCTCCCATGGATTGTTCCGTAAAGCGCGGCTCTATAGTCAGGTTGCGAACGCCGTATCCGGCGTCGAATATGGCACGCGCCGTATCCTGCGCACGCTTGAGGGGCGAGACCACCCAATTGGCATCCTGCGGCAGGCGACGCCCGAGCGCGGTGTAATACGGCACCTGCAGGGCGAGATGTTCCGAGCAGAGCTCGACATCCATCGCCCCATAGATACGCATGCGCGCCGAGGCTTCCACAATGGCGTGACGGATCAGCCAGAACCGTGTGACACCAGACGGAAGCTGCATGGAATCGAGAAAATGACCATGTGCCTTCGGGTCGGTTGCAGGCGTCTTGTCAGACTGGGTCATGATAAACCGGACTTTCTCGGCTGATAGGAATAAGGGGCGTAACGTGGCTGGGGATCGACCGGTGCAAGAACGCTCCAGTGATCAAGAATCACCGTGATTTTGGCCAGAGCCCTGCGCACATCCGCAAATTCACGGGCCAGACGGACATCGTCCGTCAGGCCGGCATGAGAGGGCTCGCCCGATACGAGGCGCGCACCTGCGCATAAACGCAATGCACCGGCATTTTCACCACCCAGATCCGGGTGCGGCACGGGGACGGGCTGACCGAGATGACAAAGCAACCCCGCAAGCCCCTCACCCGCGGCATCATGTTCGGCAATCCACGGTGAGAGATCGGCATTGAGCCAGCGATGCAGGGCACGCGACCTTTCCAGGTCGAGCGGTTTTTCGGGGTTTTCCGGATCGGCCACCAGAAAGGAGAATACGGTCGGGATGGTATCCCACAAGACCTCTTCTTCCACCGGATTGCGGTCGAAGTCCGGCATGGTCAGCAGCGTCAGGGCGGGATGCGCCCCGATGGCTTCATGCGCGTTGTGCTCGAAACGGCGCAACGTATCGACAATGCGCGCCGGAGGCACTGCGGCAAAGGCCTCGCTCTCAGCCAGTGCCGCCTGCCAGCGAAGAGCAAGACCGAGATTGCCCTCATGAGAGAGGACAGATGGCGAAGCCGTTTGCGGCCAGTCGCAATGATGGAAATAGGCCGCAAGACCTTGCGGCAGGGCATAGCCTGCCAGAGCCGCAACAAATGAGTCTGGCAGAAGAATCGCCCCGCAGAACGGAGGTCCTGTCAGGAATTTCGAACCGGTCGTCATGACGAGCATGCCGGCCTTCACGAGGTTTCTGACACGATGCGGTGCCAGTCTGGCCTGGCAGGCATCGACCACCAGCGTGATACGGGCAGGATAGCGGGCAGCAAGGCGACACAGCATGCCGGCACAGGGACCAACCAGACCCGTTTTGGACATATCGAGCTGATGCAGGATCACATGATGCCCGACTTCAAGCGCGCGTAACACGGTTGCCTCGACCTCGGCATCGAGATCCACGCAGGGCCTCGGTGTGCCTTCGGGAGTGCGTATGGGAATACCGATCAGGGTCGTGTCTGTCGGAAAACCGTCCAGATAATGTGCCTTGTCTGCTGCCGCGCCAAGGGCCGTCCCGGCAGCGAAATGCCGCCCCTGTGCCGCCAGAGGGACACCACTACCGGTTTCGTCCGGCGCAATCAGGATATTGACGATCGCCTGCCCCTGGGCGCGCATCATACCCATGGCCAGCACGGCAAGTTCGCAATCCGTACCCGATGCGGCAAGCACGATATTATCGCGACCGCCAAGCCCGTAAAGCGCGGCAAGTCTGTCGCGCACATCGAGACAGGCGGCCTCGCGCGCAGAGGAGCCGTCGAGGCGCGTCAGGGCATCGAGCAGAAAAGCCCGACGTGCACGTTCGGCTCCGAGATAGCCACGCTCGGAAAGAGACGACGCTGTCGATGAGGAAAAGGTGACTGCCCAGGGGCGCGGTCTGTGCGAGCAGCCATAACGGTTGAGCCCGGTCTGCGGATTGATAACCAGACGCTCATCGCCGCCATCGGCCATCAGAAATTCGGCAGGCGCCAGACTGGCCCATAGAGGGGCAAGACACGCCACCAGCCTGTTGAAATCTGCCTTACCATGCGCCTTGTCCGGGCAGAACTGGGTGAGAACAGGCCAGAGCGCCTGGATATGTCCGGCTGTGGGCGGTCTATCCGCGGCAAAATCCTCAAGCCAGGCAAGCGACGGCGGTAAGGAAAGGGTCTCACAATCGAGCCGGTGGAACAGCGCGGTGACGCGTGCAGCGACCACAAAAGCCAGAGGCGCCTCATGCGCGGGCAAGGCGTCGATCAGAAATCCCAGTTCGATCGCATAGCGCTGCAGTACAGGCGCGATCTCGGGGCGCTCGAACGCTACGGCACCGAGCGTGATCGTTTTGTCCCGGATCGTGAAGGGATGGGTAAGACGGGGAGAGAGATTGACCACGACACGATCGGACAGGCTTTGCAGATCAGGGCGATCGAGCGCCGCAAACAAGCTGTCTGTTATGTCTTCTGCCAACACGCCGTATCATTCCCCTGTGGAGCCCCGGCGTTATAGCCCATGCCCGGACGAACCCCAAATTAACGCGACGCCAATAATCGCCCTGATGGTCGCTCCAGGGCATGATCCGACAGCCGAACCGGGTAGTATCCGTTGAGCGCAAAAGAGCTGGATTATGGAACACAGGGAGCCAAATCGGTCCACGGCAGACAGGCTGTTGCGGCAAGACCGAAAAAGGCATGATGACCCTGCGTTACGCAAAAGAGCGTCCTGAATCTCGCTGCAACCTTCTGAACGGACAGCCCTGTGTCAGCTCCACCCGCGCGGCAGCTTTGCCGGTCGCAACTCTGGCCTTTCATCGCGCAGCGCCACTTCTTGCCGATCACTAATTTAATCATCATCCCTGCGAAGCCTCGGGTCCTGTCCAGCGTTGAGCCCGCGGCCGTCGAAAGGTGGAATCAGCACCTCAACCGGGAAGACCGTTCGACAGGTCCAATGCATGAAGTGCCTCTGTTTTCGGAGAGATGATGTCATGAATGCTGCCTGGGCGTTTCCCTTCATCCTGATTGCCGGTGTCTTGCAGGCCCTTGGAGCCACCATGAATGGGGCGCTCAGCAAGTCACTGGTAAACCCCTGGCTTGCGACCTCCGTGTCGTTCCTGCTCGTTCTGTTTCTCGCGATTGCGCTTTTCGCCTGCATGCCGCGCCCGCTTCCCAGCGCTGGCGATCTTGCTTCAATGCCATGGTGGGCTCCGCTGGGCGGCATTACAGGCGCTGTCGCCGTCTTCGCCGGACTACTTTTAATCCAGAAGCTGGGGGCAGGACCGGTCAACGGGCTTACGATCACCGCCAATCTCTTGACCAGCCTGCTGATCGATCATTTCGGCCTGCTGCGTATGGAAGTGCATAGCCTCAACCCCTATCGCATTGCAGGTGCCGTGCTGATGATTGCAGGAGTCGCGCTGATCGCACGCTTCTGAGCGTTCGCCGAGATATCGGCCATTGCAATATTAACGGGCTGCGACGACCTGCGTGCCTAATGCCCAACTGCCCGCACACGCAGTCTCAGCGGTTTTCTGCAAATAAAAAAGGGGGCCAAAGCCCCCCTTTCCGTTCTTTCCCTGCGGGGAGAGAACTCAGTTCTTGGCCTTGTCGACCAGCTTGCCCTTGGCAATCCAGGGCATCATGCCGCGCAGCTTCTCACCGGTCTTTTCGATCTGGTGAGCATCGTTGCGCGCACGGATGGCCTTGAAGCCAACGCCGCCGGACTGGTTTTCAAGAATGAAGTTACGCACGAAGGTGCCGTCCTGAATGTCTGTCAGAACGCGCTTCATCTCGGCCTTGGTTTCTGCCGTCACGATACGCGGACCGGTGACATATTCACCATACTCGGCCGTGTTCGAGATCGAGTAGTTCATGTTCGCAATGCCGCCTTCGTAGATCAGATCCACGATCAGCTTCATTTCGTGCAGGCACTCGAAATAGGCCATCTCGGGAGCGTAGCCGCCCTCGACCAGCGTTTCGAAGCCGGCACGGATCAGCTCGACCAGACCGCCGCAAAGCACAGCCTGTTCACCGAACAGATCGGTTTCGACCTCTTCCTTGAAGCTGGTCTCGATGATGCCGGCGCGGCCGCCACCATTGGCCGCAGCATAGGACAGGGCGATTTCGAGCGCCTGACCCGTTGCGTTCTGGGCAACAGCGACGAGCGACGGCACACCGCCACCCTTCTGGTACTCGGAACGAACCGTATGGCCGGGGCCCTTTGGCGCCACGAGGAACACATCCAGATCGGGACGGGCTTCGATGATGCGGAAATGGATCGACAGACCATGCGCAAAAACGAGCGCTGCGCCATGCTTCAGGTTCTTCTCGAGCGACTCCTTGTAGAGTGCGCCCTGGCCTTCGTCAGGCGTCAGAACCATCACGACATCGGCCCATGCAGCGGCATCGGCAGGCGTCATGACCTTGAAGCCAGCGCCTTCTGCCTTGGCCACGGCTGAGGATTCGGGACGCAGGCCGATAACCATATCGGTCACGCCGCTGTCCTTCAGGTTGTTGGCATGGGCGTGGCCCTGGCTGCCGTAACCGATGATGGCAACCTTCTTGCCCTTGATCAGGCCCAGATCACAGTCACGATCGTAATAGACGCGCATCAGAAAGACTCCTCGATGGATTGAAAGACTTCGGTACCACGGCCTATGGCGGCGATTCCGGTCCGGGACACTTCCGCAAGACCAAGCGGTTGCATCAATTCGACGAAAGCATCGATCTTCTCGGCGCTTCCCGTCAGTTCGAAAACGAAAGACCCTGCCGTCGTATCGACGGCATGAGCGCGAAACGCCTGGGCGATACGCATGCCCTCTGTACGCATCTCGCCCTTGCTGACCACCTTGATCAGTGCCAGTTCGCGCGCCACATGCGGGCCGCATTCGGTCAGGTCGCGCACGCCATGCACCGGGATGAGACGGTCGAGCTGCGCCTTGATCTGCGCAATGACCATTTCCGTACCGGAGGTCACAATGGTGATGCGCGACAGATTGCGGCTGGCATCGATGGCAGAAACAGTGAGGCTTTCGATATTATAGCCACGCCCTGAGAACAGACCGACGACGCGGGCCAGAGCACCGCTCTCGTTTTCGATCAGAACCGCGATGACGGCTCTCTGGATATCCTGTGCCATCAGACCAGCATCATGCCTTCTTGTGTAACCCGTGCTGCATTGGCTTCCTGATCGGGACCGAGCAGCATCTCGTTATGCGGGGCGCCCGATGGAATCATCGGGAAGCAGTTTTCATCCTGAGCCACGCAGATATCCGCCACCACCGGGCCGTCATGGCGCAGCATTTCGTCGATCACGCCATCCAGCTCACCCACGCAGGTGGCACGCAGGCCCTTGCCGTGAAATGCCTCGGCCAGACGGATGAAATCGGGCAGTGCCTCGCTGTAGGACTGCGAATAGCGCGAACCGTGCAGCAGCTCCTGCCACTGGCGCACCATGCCCATATAGCGGTTGTTCAGGATGAACAGCTTCACCGGCAGGCGATACTGCGCCATCGTGCCGAGCTCCTGAATATTCATGAGCGTCGAGGCCTCGCCGGCAATATCGATCACCAGCGCATCGGGATGGGCCACCTGAGCGCCCACAGCGGCAGGCAGACCATAACCCATGGTGCCAAGGCCGCCGGATGTCAGCCAGCGATTGGGCTTGTCGAACTGGAAGTGCTGCGCGGCCCACATCTGGTGCTGGCCGACTTCCGTGCTCACAAATGTATCGCGTCCCAGAGCCTGCGTGGCTTCATAAAGACGGCGAATGGCATATTGCGGGCGGATAATGGCACTCGGGGTCTGATCCTGCACGAAGCCAAAGGAATCCAGCGCGCGCCAGCCCTCGATCTGTGCCCACCAGGGGCTCAGATCCTGACCTTCGCCATCCCATGCTTCCAGAAGCGCTTCGATCGTGCGACCAACATCGCCGATAAGCGGCACATCCACGCGAATGATCTTGTTGATCTGCGAGGGATCGATATCGGCATGCACCTTGAAAGAATTCGGCGAAAACGCATCCACGCGCCCAGTCACGCGATCGTCGAAGCGCGAGCCAAGCGCGATCAGCAGGTCGCAGCCATGCGTGGCCAGATTGGCCTCGTAGCTGCCATGCATACCCAGCATGCCCAGAAACTGACGGTCGGTGGTGGGAAATGCGCCCAGACCCATCAATGTGGACGTCACCGGGAAATTGGTGCGACGCGCCAGCTCGCGCAAAGCCTCGGAGGCTTTGGGTCCGGCATTGATGACACCGCCACCCGTATAAAGAAGCGGACGCTTGGCACGCTTCATGGCGGCGATGGTCTGGCGGATCGCCTCGCCATCGGCATCCAGATTCGGACGATAGGGGCGATGCAGTCGACCCTCGCCTGGCGCGGGCAGAGGCGCATTGCCGACCGAAACATCCTTGGGCAGATCGATCAGCACGGGGCCAGGGCGACCGCCAGCCGCAACCTCGAATGCCTCACGCACGATCGGCGCCAGATCCTGACCGCGACGCACGAGATAATTGTGCTTGGTGGCCGGGCGCGTAATGCCGGTCGTATCGGCTTCCTGAAACGCATCGTTGCCGATCAGCGCCGTAGGCACCTGACCGCACAGACAGATGAGCGGGATGGAGTCCATAAGCGCGTCGACCAGACCGGTCACGGCATTGGTGGCACCGGGGCCGCTGGTGACCAGCACCACGCCCACCTTGCCGGTCGAGCGTGCATAGGCTTCTGCTGCATGAACGGCAGCCTGCTCATGACGCACCAGAACGTGACGGATATGGTTCTGCTTGAACAGCGCATCGTAGATGGGCAGCACCGCGCCACCGGGATAGCCGAAAATAACCTCGACCCCCTGTTCCACAAGCACGCGCAGGAGCACCTCGGCACCATTGAGCGGCGCTGTCGAAGTTTTTCCGGTCTGCTGTGTTGACGCGTTCATGTGAGCGCACCCCTTTCATTGAGCGGGCGGGTTTATGACGGGTTTGAGGATTCGTCAATGGCGGATTGTATGAAAGTTGCTATATTTTCGAATTCTCTTTCCGAAAATTGCGTACCTTCATCATATCTTTGCAAGGAAATCATGCAATCCTGCTCTGCACCCAGTGCATGATGGTTGAACCATGTGGCCTGACGCCGCGTGTACTGCCCCGTAGCGATCACGGCGCGCGTCATGGCCTCATCGAGCGCGAGCGTCCCTGCCAGAACAGCGCTCAGTTCCGGCACGCCATGGGCACGCATGGCCGGCAGAGCGGGCGAAAGCCCACGTGCGACAAGGCGTTCGACCTCCTGCATGGCTCCCAAGGTCATCATGCGCGAGAACCGTTCGGCAATCGAGGCACGCAGCCTGTCCCGCGGTGGATGCAGTCTGACAGAAACGAAGCGGCACGGCGCAGCAGGCAATCCCGGCTGACCACGCCAGTAAGTGAGCCCGTGGCCGGTGCCGCGCAGCACCTCCAGTGCACGGGCTACACGCTGGCCATCACCGGGTTTGAGGGTTTGCGCCGTATCGGGATCGTCCTGCATCAGAAGCGCGTGAGCAGCCTCGCTCCCCTGCGTTTCGACAAGAGTGCGTGCCCAGTCGCGTGCTGCATCCCCCGGTTCCGGCACCTCCACCAGACCATCGAGAAGCGCACGCAGATACATGCCGGTCCCGCCGCAGAGTATCGGCAAGCGGCCCTGCACCCAGGCCGCGTTCATTTCCGCAAGGGCCGCCTCGCGCCACCAGGCGACGCTGCCCGGCTGGGCGGCGTCGAGTACGCCGTATAATCTGTGGGGCGCACGCGCCTCGTCCTGCGCATCGGGTCGGGCCGTCAGCACATGCAGATCGGCATAGACCTGCATGGAATCGGCGTTGACGATCGTGCCGCCAAAGCGCTCGGCCAGCCCGAGTGCCAGGGCCGACTTGCCCGAACAGGTCGGTCCCGCCACAATAAGGGCAATCGGGGCATCAGCCATTCTGTCTAACTGTCCCAAGCGTTTCTACCAGATGGGCCAAGATGACCTTACCTTACGTTCTCGTTCTCGTTGCCGACCCTGCACAGGGCACCCTGTCCAAAGATGCCATCGACATTGCGCGGAACATGGTCAAGGGCAAGAACCCCGTCGTTCTTTCTGCCGGCGAGGCCGTCGAGATCCCCTGCCCTACCCCGGCACCGGGTGCGCCCACTATCGCGACCATACGCGCCACGCTTGCCCGCCATAAGGTCGATACCCTGCTGGTCAAGACACGTGGCCGTCGCAAGGCCGTACTCGTAGCCGATATGGACAGCACCATTCTCGATGGCGAAACCCTCGATGAAGTGGCTATTGCACTCGGCATCGGCGATGAGGTCGTCAAACTGACCGAGGCCTCGATGAACGGTCGTCTCGACTTCGAAGAGTCCCTGCGCGCGCGCGTGGCCCTGCTCGAAGGCAAATCGGCTGCCTGTCTTGAAGACGTCTGGCAGAACACGAAACTCAACGCCGGTGCACGCACACTGGTCCAGACCATGCACGCCCATAATGCCCGCACAGCGCTCGTCTCGGGCGGGTTTACCTATTTCACCAGCCGCGCGGCCGAAGCCTGCGGCTTCGATGAACATTATGGCAATGA
Source organism: Asaia lannensis NBRC 102526 (assembly GCF_024054035.1). Classification (GTDB taxonomy): domain Bacteria; phylum Pseudomonadota; class Alphaproteobacteria; order Acetobacterales; family Acetobacteraceae; genus Asaia; species Asaia lannensis. The sequence continues at coordinate 477,894 of NZ_JAMXQU010000001.1, read as the reverse complement.
ATTCGACATTGTAGATGGCGTATTTACCGGCAAACTTGTGGGTCCGGTTCTGGGGCCGAACAGCAAGGAAGAGCATCTGACCCGCCTTCTCGAAGAGCGCGGCGTAAAGGCTTCGGCAGCCCTTACCACGGGTGACGGCACCAATGATCTGCCCATGCTGGCCGTGGCCGGTCTCGGCATTGCCTATAAGGGCAAGCCGAAAGTACGCCAGATGATCGACATGCAGGTCAATCACTCGACCCTGCGTGCGCATCTCTTCGCTCAGGGTTATCCGGCAAGCGTTTTCGTCGATTAAGGGCTCATGAGGCGCTGCCCCATCCCCCGGAAAGGGGCAGCGCCCCTTTCATCCCGTTCTATTCAGGGGGTGAAGATCGCTTCGATGCTCAGACCGAAGATTTTCGCGATGGCGAAAGCCAAAGGTAAACTCGGGTCGTAGCGCTCGTTCTCAATGGCGTTGATCGTCTGGCGCGAAACACCGAGCGCCTCGGCCAGGGCATTCTGACTCATGCCCTGCCCCTGACGCAGGTCGCGCATACGGTTTTTCAACGGTATTTCCGGCTGGCAAAAATGACGCTGATGAACCACAGACTCCCCATGATCGGCCAGAAAGCAAAAGCACGCAGAGGGGGAAGTCCGGCAACCTCACCGAATCCCCAGCCGAAAGTTATCAGCGCCGTACCCAGAAACGCGATCGCGATCGCGTCGAACTGAATCCGTCTCTGTAGTTCATCCATACGATGAAGCCCGCGCAATACGGTCCATGCCATGGCGACGGCACCGATCATCGGCACCATACTCAAAGCAAACAGCCAGAGCCCGGCGGGACGATACATGGAGAGTATGATGTTCGCCGCGAAAAGCAGGACTATATAGAGCGCAAGGGCTGCGCCCAGCTCGTAAGCTGCACGACCAGATCTGAACATATCACCCCCCATGTAAAGCTTGCTTTACATATCTATACCAGAAATTGTTGGGCACAATGCTGAATTTCACTGTGATGTCCCATTCGGGCAATGCTGTAAAAAGCAGTCATCACAATATTGGCAGCAGTAATGGGAGAATCTAAGTGCTTCGGCTCATAACATGCGTATCACTCTCTGCTGCCATCGGCTTCCTGGTCGCACCTCATTCTGCCTCGGGAGCGACCCTCGACAATAGCGCAATCAACCTGAGAGAATTTGGTGCCAGAGGCGACAATCTTTCAGACGATACGAACGCCTATAACTCTGCTGTGGACAGGATAAACGAGCGTCTCTCTGACGGTGCCTCAGTCAGGTTCCTGATACCCCCAGGAAAATACATCCTTCGCAACGCCAGACCTATCGCCCTTCCGCAATCGAGCAGTCTCGAAATCGAGGCAGAAGCGGGTGCCTCCCTGGTCGAGGCCGAGGATCGAACACCGGTGATCATACGCGAGGTGGCGAGAGCACATGGTGGCATATCGCGGGTCATCGTACACGGACTGACGGTGACAAGGCGCAATGACACACCAGAAAGCCATATCACCGGCGACGGTATCGATATTCTGGGTCTTCCCCAAAATCAGGGCGGCGGCAAGATGCGCATTACTGCAAGCGACCTGCGATGCGATGGTCGTTTCATGGCATGCCTGAAACTGGAAAATCCGGTCAATGCGACGATACGAGGCTTTCGTTCAGCCATGCCGGGCGCCTTCAATGCAGATCCGACCCAAGGCACGGGCATATGGCTCTACACGACGCCAGATCCAGCCAGGATCAATGCCAGCATAGACAACCACATAACGGACAGCGTCATGACGGGTGGTTTTGCCGGCATCCGGATCGATAATCATAGCGAGGGCCTGCAGATCAGTGCTGCCACCATCGTCGGTGCTTCTTATGGTCTGTATGCTCCTGCCGATCTCAGATCGAATGGTGCGTCATGGATCAGCGTCTCAGGCAGCCATTTCAACACGAGCGTCGCCGGCATCTACGCAGAAAATGCCTCTAATCTGAATTTCACGGGGAATCTGTTTTTCGCGCTGCCTCCAGTCGCCTATGGCCCTAATGCACAGCTTCCGCGAGACTACGGCACTTTCTCAGCCGCGAGCCCCGGATGGGCGGGCATCTGGGCATTGAATGCAAGCAGCAGCGCATTCAACGGCAACTCATTCTACGGATTTCTCAGATCCGGCCAAAACTCCACCGGAATTCGGTTTTCGAAAATGAACGACGACAAGGGCCGAGACGTGAACGCGGCAGAAACAACCGCAATTATGGGCAACGTCATGGAAGCCATGAATAATGGCCCCTTACAGATAGACCGATCATCCCTCAATGTCGCCATAACGGGGAACATTTCCATCGTTACCAGAAGCAGCTTCTCGGATAATGCCAATGGCCCATCCATCACACTCGCGAACAATATGTATAATGATCATATCGACGATATGAAGACGCCTGTCCGTACACTGCTGCGGACCCAAAACACACCAGACCTCGCAAGCGATGGGAACATCAACCTGACTGGAAAGGACGCATTGGTTTTCGGCGTCGGAGCACATACGCGCACCAGTTCCATCTGGGCGACCGGCTCCGCTCTCAGGGTTTCCACGAACTCAATGCAGGTCACTGGTGGAATACAGCTCATTGAGGGCGCGCGGTTTCAGGGATCGATCGCTACGCCCGCAAGCAGCTCGTCACCCTGCAAGCCAGGCGAATTCGAGGACGACCAGAATTATCATTATGTTTGCGTAGCACCCGACAAATGGCGGCGCAGCGCACTCTCGGATTTCTGAAGAGCGCAGGCCCCAATTCCGGCAGTCATCCTGCGGGGCATTGTGAGCCATCGCACGGACCGGGGGAGATTTGTTTCGGCAGGCCAGTCATTATGACCTCCCGGTCACCTCCCATCCCCTTCCGGGCTCGTCCCAAGCCTGTCCTGCTGTCTTCCCCCTCTCATTCTCATACATGAGAGGGGGAATGAGAGGGGCCTGCGGGTAATCTTGCACGCTTCTCAGGGCACAGCTGTTCCTGACGATCCCAAGATCCGCACCGGGCCCGTCAGCCTCCAGATACCGCCCGCGATTACTGACAGTCAGAAGAAATCGCATCGCCTTGCAGGCTGCGATCGGCAAAGGCCTGTGCCTCGCTTTCGGCTGCATTCAGCAAGGGAGAATGCTCGACGCGATAGTGATGCACGCTCACGACCGTTCCGGCAGAGCATAGCGCCTGCTTCAGCTTCTCCTGCTGGGCGGGGGGCACCTGCGTATCGTTGGACGCAATGCCGAGCATGACCGGTGAAGACAGCTTGAGCGAAGGATAACGCGCCCATTGCAGCGCGGGAGCAAGGGCGTTTTCAGCATCGGGCTGGAAGGTGTTGTCGGGCGTCAGTCCAGCATGTTCGACCGCCCCGAAGAAATCGCCACGGCAAAGCTCCGAAGCCTTGCGATAAAGCGGCAAGGCACGGGGCTTGAATGCGGAGGATGGGTCGAAAGACGGATCTGCCTTACCCAGCGATGCCCCGAGCAGAAGCCCGTACACCACCCCGGGGGCGAACCGGCGCGCGCCATGGGATTGCGTCAGGATATGGCCCGAATCCCCGTCGAAATAGGGCGCACCGAGTGCGATCGTGCCTTTGATCTGCAGGCTCGGCGCGTAGGATCGGGCAAGGGCGGAAGCGGCAAGCACCGCCTGTGCCCCCTGATCGTGACCGAGCAGGACCACATGACCGCTGAGCGAGGAGAAACGGCGGCGCGCAGCGCGTACCGAGTCCAGCACTGCCATGCCTTCCGATTTCGCATTCAGATAGAGTGCGGCACCCGGCTCGCCGAGACCGGGGTAATCGGTTGCCACTACGGCATACCCACGACGCAGCCAGCTCCCATAGAAACTGGCCTGCGGGCCGCCAATCCCCATAATGGACGGCGCGCAGGTCAGACCGATACCGCTCGTGCCATGCGCCCAGGCCATGACAGGCCAGCCGCCCGCAGGCGGCGTACCGCGTGGCAGCATGACTTCGGCCGAGACCGCCACCAGATGGGTCGGGTCATGGGCATCCGTGCTGCGATAGGCCATGCGATAGGCCGTGCCGGGAATGGGGGCGTTTTTCTGTTCGAGCTTGATGGCCTGCCCGGCTGCCACGGGTGCGTAGCGGGATTCGGCATCCTCATCGGCATCCATGGCGCAGGCAGTGAGCGTCAGGGCGGAAATGGCCATCATGGCAAGAGCAGAACGCATCAGACCTCGTCGATCGTAAAAGTGGAAAATCCGTCCGGACCGATGAAAATGTGTCCGGCATGGAGTGAAACCTGAACGGCGGAAACAGGGGAGCGAAGACAGGGGAAACGCCCGCCGATCCTGCCGGTTCAGGTCCCGAAAGCATGAACCTGACCTGCAGGTTCGGCAAAATCATGACAGGTTTTGCCGGAGCTTTCTGCGTCGGGCCAGATGTTTTCTCATATGTGCGGAATTATCGGACACGATTGAACGGCCAAAGGGAATTTTCCGGTCAACAGCCATCGACACAGCCCGAACCCGCCTCCCCTGTCCCTGTCCAGACCGCGTGTCAGACCAGACAAGGGGCTATCGCCCATACGCCCAGCTATGGGGGCATTATCCTGTCTTCCGGATTTTGCCCTTCGCTCGTTCTCAAGGAAGCTGCGGACAACAGAACCGAGCCCGAAAGTTCACCGGAACGTGACTGCTCGAAGCGATAAATAGAATAATTTTTCTTTTCTGAGATACAAAAGAGAATATTAATTTCCATATAGGCAATGGCGGAGTCCTGCCGCAAGAGTTGAAATCCTCAAGCCGGGACGGATGCTATAAGGCGGACAAAGCGCAACGGTCCAGTGGGGCCATTGCAAGGCCGCAGACGAGAGGAAGACGTTTATGAGCAGTCTGATCCAGCATTACATCAACGGATCGCGCACCGACGGTCATGGAAGCGGCCGCGGTGACGTGTTCAACCCGGCAACGGGCAAAGTGACGGCCCAGCTGACTCTGGGTGACACACGGGACGTCGATGATGCCGTGGCTGCTGCCAGAGCCGCCTTCCCTGCCTGGTCGCAGACGACCCCTCTGGCGCGTGCACGCGTCCTGTTCCGCTTTCGCGATCTGATCGAGAAACACGCACGCGATCTGGCTGCAGTCATTACCTCAGAGCATGGAAAGGTCCTCTCCGATGCGCTGGGCGAAGTCACGCGCGGTATGGAAGTGGTGGAATTTGCCACCGGTGCGCCCGAACTGCTCAAGGGCGAATTTACCGAACAGGTCGGCCGCGGCATCGACGCCTGGTCGATGCGCCAGCCTCTTGGCGTGGTGGCCGGTATCACACCGTTCAACTTTCCGGTCATGGTGCCGCTCTGGATGGCCCCCATGGCATTGGCCTGCGGCAACTGCTTCATTCTCAAGCCTTCGGAACGCGACCCTTCGGCCTCGCTGATCCTGGCCGATCTGCTCAAGCAGGCGGGTCTGCCCGATGGCGTGTTCCAGGTCGTGCATGGCGACAAGACCGTAGTGGACGCCCTGCTCAAGCACGCCGATGTGCAGGCCATCAGCTTTGTGGGCTCCACCCCGATCGCGCGTTATATCCACGAGACCGGCATCGCTCACGGCAAGCGCGTTCAGGCTCTGGGCGGCGCCAAGAACCATGCCGTCATCATGCCCGATTGCGATCTCGACAAGACCGTCGATGCCCTGATGGGCGCGGCCTACGGGTCGGCCGGTGAGCGTTGCATGGCCATTTCCGTGGCTGTCGCTGTCGGCCCCGTGGCCGATGCGCTGATCGAAAAACTGATCCCCAAGGTCAAGGCGCTCAAAATCGGCAACGGCACCGATGATGCGACAGAAATGGGGCCGCTGGTCACGAAGGTTCACCGCGACAAGGTGGCCTCGTATGTCACGCTCGGCGCCGAGGAAGGGGCAAAGCTTCTTGTCGACGGACGCGATTTCAGATCGACCCAGGATCCTGATGGCTTCTTCCTTGGCGGATCGCTGTTCGATCATGTGACGCCTGACATGCGCATCTACCGTGAAGAGATCTTCGGCCCTGTTCTGGCCGTGGTACGCGTGCCCGATTTCGAGACCGCGCTGAAACTGGTCAACGAGCATGAATTCGGCAATGGCACGGCGATTTTCACGCGCGATGGCGATAGCGCACGTGCGTTCACCCATCGTGTGCAGGCGGGCATGGTAGGCGTGAACGTGCCGATTCCGGTGCCCATGGCGTTCCACTCCTTCGGCGGCTGGAAAGCCTCGCTGTTCGGCGATCATCATATGCACGGTGCCGAAGGCGTGCGCTTCTTTACCAAATACAAGGCCGTCACCTCGCGCTGGCCGACGGGCATCCGTCAGGGCGCGGATTTCGTCATGCCGACGCTCGGCTGATCCGCCGGGGCAGTCTGTCAAATCGGCCAGTCTGTCAGATCGGCACGACCGGGATGACAGACTGAAAACCCGCCGCAAAACGGCCCCAAACGGGCGCAAGGGTATCCCCCTCGCGCCCGTTTTGCGTTCCGGCGCTTTGCGCTGGCCGGAACTCGGGCTATGTCCCATGACAAGAACTGGAACACGCGCCAAACCGGAGGAATTCCCATGAGCGACACCATGCCAGACCGTCTGAGCGCCACACCGGGCAGCCCGTTCTATAACGAGGCCCTGCTGGAAAAAGGCATCGGCATCCGCTTCAATGGCGAGGAGCGCACCAATGTGCAGGAATACTGCATCAGCGAAGGCTGGGTGCGTCTGGCCGTCGGCAAGACGCTCGACCGCAAGGGCAACCCCATGACCATCAAGGTCTCCGGCAAGGTCGAAGCCTGGGTCAAGGGTCCTGAGGAAGACAGCAAGGAATAAGCCCATGACGCCCACACGGATCATCATCGATACCGACCCCGGTCAGGACGACGCCGTCGCCATTCTTCTGGCGCTGGCTTCACCCGAGGATATCAGGGTCGAGGCGATCCTCACTGTGGGCGGCAATAGCGGCATCGCCAATACCACGCGCAATGCCGCCGCTATTCTGGAACTGGCAGGACGTGCGGATATCCCGCTGCATAGCGGATGCGACCTGCCGATGAAGCGCCCACCCGTACGGGCCGATCATGTTCATGGCGAGAGCGGACTGGACGGTGCGGATCTCCCCGCCCCGACAAAACAGGCCGACTCCCCTCATGCCGTGGAATTCCTGATCGAGACGCTGCGCCATGAGCCCGAAGGCAGCCTGACCATCGTGACGCTCGGCCCGATGACCAATCTGGCCACGGCCCTGCAGAAGGCTCCCGATATCGCACCGCGCATCAATCGCGTCGTGTCCATGCTGGGTGCCTGTTTCGAAGGGGGGAATATTACCCCCAACGCCGAATTCAATGCCTATGTCGATCCCGAGGCCGCTGCCATCGTACTCGCCTCCGGCGTGCCGGTCGTCATGCTGCCGCTCGATGTCACGCATCAGGTGCTCACCACCCCATCACGTCTTGGGCGCATTCGTGCCATCGGCAATGCTGCCGGACGTTGCGTAGGCGGTATGCTGGGCTTTTCGGAGCGTTTCGACCTCGAAAAATACGGCTGGCCCGGCGCCCCCTTGCATGACCCCTGCACCATCATGTGGCTGCTGCGCCCCGATCTGTTCCAGGGGCGTCTGATCAATGTCGAGATCGAGACACAAAGCCCGCTCTCTGCCGGTCAGACCGTGGTCGATTACTGGAGCGTAACGGGACGCCCCGCCAACGCACTTTATATGCGCGATGTGGATTCAGACGGGTTTTATCAGGTGCTGACAGAACGTCTGTCACGCCTGCCGTAAACCGGCCATCCGCCACAGGAAAACCCCGGAATGCCTTGGCACTCCGGGGTTTTTCATATCGGGCTGGAAATCGTTCCGGCCAGGATTTCCTTACCTGACGCCTTTACCAGGCAAATCCGATCGTACCCTGCGCATTGCGGCGTTCGCCATAATAGCAGAATTCCTGCCCGTAAGAGGCATAGGCAAGGCAGTTGGTCACGTAATTCCTGTCGAACAGATTGCGCACACTGGCGCCAACCGTCCAGCCCTTGAGCGATTTCGAAACATTGACCAGATCGTAGCGCAGCGATGCATCGAACAGCGCATATTGCGGCACTTTCACACTGCCATAGCTGGCCTCGCCACCATAGGCCGATGCGGAATAACGCATACCCGCGCCCAGACCCAGCGATTTGAGACGCCCTTTGGGAATCGTGTAAAACCCGAACAGGGATGCATTGCCACGACCGGACTGGATAAGAGGCTTGCCGGTCGAGTCATCCTTGACGCGCTGCACACTGACAGCCGCATCGACCGTCCAGTTATGCCAGTTATCGATATGGGCCTCGAATTCGAACCCATCGGAATGGACCAGACCGTTCTGCACGCTGTAAACCGTGTTGGGCACCGAAACGAGCACATTGGTCTGCTCGATGTGAAACCCGGCGGCGGTCAGCAGGATGGGGGTACCGGGCAGCTGATATTTCAGACCGCCCTCTAGCTGCTTGCCAATGCTTGGGCTGGCCTGACCCTGCGTCTTGCCACCGTCATTGGAGACCACACCCGTCTGGGGCTGGAATGAGGTGGCGTAGCTGATATAGGGCGCGAGGCCGAATTTGAAATGATACAGCCCTGCTGCACGCCAGGTAATCTGGCTCGGGCTCTGCTTGGAATTCGACGCCGAGTAATACTCGATCTGGCGCGAGCGGAACCAGTCATTGCGTATGCTTCCGGTCAGTACCAGCCCGCCCCAGTGAATCTCATCCTGCCCGTAAGCACCGATCTGATGTGAATCAACCTTGTAGCGCGCATAGGTTGCAAGCGGTGCAATGCCCATGTCGTAATTCGGCGCAAACACATCCAGGTCGGGGGCAGCGCTCTGCCCTGCGGTCTCATTGGCCCATTGTTGCTGATAATCGAAACCCGTCATGAGCAGATGGGTGAAGGGGCCGGTGCGCAGCTTGCCATGAAAATTGCTGTCGAACGCAAGGTTGCGTGTGTGTTCCGTGGTTCCGAAACCATAACGCGGCAGAAGGCTGTCGCTGTCCCAGTAGCCCGCATTATAGACGCTGCGATACTGTGTCCTGATATCGTCGTAACGCCCGCGGGTCGAAAAATTCCAGTCCTCGTTGAAACGATGGTTATAGATATAGGTGAAGGCACCGTGCTTGCGGTTGAATTTCTCGAACCGCGCATCGCCATCATAGAAATTGCGTGGCAGATATCCGCCAAACGGGGCCGGCTTGAGTGAGCCCTGCAAAGGCACGCCGCCATAGGTGCCGGCTTCGGGATCGTACTGGTAATTACCCAGCAGGGTGAGTGTGTCAGGGCCATTGCCGCCGAAACTGACAGACGGACTTATGGAAAAACGGCGGCTTCCCGTGCGTGTCAGCTGCGTATGCTGGCCGTTGACCGTGCCATACAGGCGATAGCGTATCTGGCCGTCTTTCGTCGCGAAACCGCCCATATCCGCATCGACACGATAAAGGTCGAACATACCACCCGTGCTGTTGATCGCGCCATAAAATGCCTTGTCCGTAGGCAGCTTGCTCTGCAGGGCAACAAGACCGCCGGGGCTCGATTGTCCGTAAAGTGCCGAAGCGGGACCTTTCAGGATTTCAAGACGTTCGAGGCGCGATGTGTCGATCTGCGCGATGGCATAACCGGTCGGACTGTCCTGCAGGCGCAACCCGTCGAGAAATTCGGGAATGGTGAAGCCACGCAGCTGGAACAGATCGTAGCGTGTTCCGACACCGCCACGCAGATCGGGCGTGATACCGGCGGCATAACGTACAGCCTGATTGAGTGTCAGCACGCCGCGTATATCCATTTCATTACGCGTTATCACCGTCACGGATTGTGCTGTCTCGATCAGCGGTGTGTTCGATTTGGTGGCGGAAGACGCCATTGTGGCCGCTTTCTGGCCGCGCACGACAAGATGCTCTGTCTTCGGGGAAGGCTCTTTCACGGGTGCCGCAGCCCCTCTCGACCCGGTCCCTCTCGTCACGATTTTCGGTGCAGCCGCGGTCTGTGCGTGGCGCGTGTCTCCCACTTGCCCCGGCGCTTCCTGTTTGTCCTGGGCGTAAGCGCTTCCCGCCATCAGCGCCGTTAGGGAAACACAAACCACCAGACCCGTTCGGGTAAAATCCGCGCGCATGAAAAATGTCCTGTCGTAAGAAACGGCAGAGACATATCGATACTGCGAGTCATTCGCAATTTAAGTTAACACTTTAGTCAGGTTCTCTCGCAGGACTGTGGCCAAAATATCACCCCTTCGTGATGGGAGATCATACGAGAATTTCCCTTACTTTCGCCGCCATCGCCCGGCCCAGAACACGGTTATTCTCGATTGTGAAATGCACGCCATCCGATCCATCCGTCGTCATATGCTTTCCGGCATCGAGAAAACTGGCCCTGCGGGCGCAAGCAAGAGCCTCATATTGCGCAGGCAAGGCCCTGGCTTTTTCATCGGCTCCGTCGAATTGCGCTGCCAGCCACCCGGATATCGACCCCAGAGGGGGCGGTGCGACGATCAGCGTGGCCGGTGAAGGATAAGCTGTCCCGACCCCGCCTGCGCTTTTCGCCACCTGCGCTTCGAGCTTCGCCATACCCAGGGCGATTTCATGGGGCGTTCGTTTATAGGCACTCTTGGTATCGTTGGTGCCAAGCATGATGATAACCAGATCGAGCGGCATATGGCTCGCCAGAGCTGCGGGCAGATAGGCAGACCCGTCCAGCCTCGGATCGTTCGGATCGAGGATGGAAGTCGTGCGTGCGCTCAGCCCTTCCTCGATTACGCACCATCCCTCGCCAAGGGTTTCGGCCATGACACCGGTCCATCGCTCGTGAAAAGCGTAGCGCGTCGTGGGCGTTCCTTCCGCGACAGGTTTCCAGCCCCAGGTCAGGGAATCGCCGAAACACAGGATATGTCTGATGGTCATGTCTCAACTCCAGTCGAGTCCGGGCACCTTGTCAGGACAGAAATCATGAGCCTGAAAAAGACCCATGAAAAGGAGAGACTTTCATCGTGGCTCAGGTGCTTCACCCTCGTCGGCATCAGGGGGTTTCAGGCCCATTCAGAAATGCCGGATCTGCCCTTGCTTCTTATTTCGATATGGAATCTTTCTATATTTATCAGTTCCACATAATGTAAATAGATAATTACCCCTCCCATACAAAGCACTCATTCTACAAAGACGCGCCACATATTATAATATAATACACCAAGGACGAGCGAATTCCTGCTCTACATCGCATCGTTGCATGCGGCCGGACTCTGTTATCTGAAAACCACAATGGACAACAAAATATGTTGCCTTCTTGATACAATTATCAATCCAAAATAAAAAAGACGGATTGAATCGACCCGCCCCCGTGGCCCTGGAATAGGAATCGCTCATGGACCTGCTCAGCCGTGTTTCGAGCCGTTTTCGTCAGGTGATTGCAACTGGTGCTTTCACGGTCGTCGCAACTGCGGCGATGCAGAATGAGGCCCATGCGCAGATCGCCATTTTCAAATCGGCCCAGAGCCCATGGCTGCAGGATATCGCACTGACCGGACTGCTCGAAGGCGGCATCACGGCCAACCCGGCCCGTCCCGATAACGGGGTCGATTTCGGCAACTTCTTCGGCAACAGGGCCAATCAGCCCCAGCTTAACCAGGTCGATCTCACGCTCACCAAAGCCATCGACCCCACAAAAGACGCCTATCAGGTCGGCTTTGTCCTGCAGGGTCTCTACGGTTCGGACGGTCGCTATTATCATCTGCTCGGCGTCTCGGATGTATGGATGAAAGACCGCTATCAGATCATTCCGGCGCAGGCCCATGTCGATGTGCACCTCCCCTGGGTGACCAAGGGCGGTCTCGATATGCAGGCCGGTATTCTTCAGGCTCCGATGGGGGTTGAGGTGCTCGATCCGACCGTGCGTCCGTTCTATACGCTGGCCTATACATCGCAGTATTCCGTGCCGTTCGAACATCTCGGCGCCATGTTCCACTGGCATATCAACAAGACATTCGATTTCAATTTCGGCGTCGATACGGGCAACCAGACCACGTTCGGCAAAAGCGACAACAACAACGCCGCTGCCGGGTATTTCGGCTTCAATGTCAACGGGCTTGCCGATGGCAAGCTCAATATCGTCGAGCTATCGCGTGTCGGACCCGAGAATGCGGTTTCGGTTCTCGGCCCGCGCGCCAATACGGCGCAGCGCTGGTGGAACGATATCTCGGCCTATTATACGGTCAACGACAAGCTCAGCCTGACGGGCGAATTCAACTTCCTTCATGATGACGGGCTACGGGCCGAGACATGGAGTGTCGTGACCTTTGCCGCCTATAAAATCACGCCCAGCCTGACATTCAACTATCGTGGCGAGCTCTATCGCGACAATACAGGTCTGTTCGTGGCGAGCTTTTTGACCAACCAGTCCTACATGGATGCCATCGCCGGCAAGTATTCTCCTGCGGAAACTGCGGCGCCGACCACCTACGGTGCCCTGACCCTTGGCGTGACCTATCATCCGGATCTGGGTCATCATGTCCGCGTTTTTGCCATACGTCCGGAAATCCGTTTCGACCGTTCTCTCAACGGCACCTCGCCATTCAACAATAACCGTAATACCGGCGTCTTCACCTTCGGTGGCGATGCGATGATCGGCTTCTAAGCGCTCACCCCGTCATTGACCCGCAATGCAAAAGGGGCGTCAGGAATGATCCTGACGCCCCTTTCGTTCGATAAATCAACAGTAGGTTCGGGCCGGATAAAGGTTCTTAAAGGGCGTCGAGCAGGTGATCGACGTCACGTGCTTCCGTGGCCCAGCAGGTAACGAAGCGGATCAGTACCCCGTCGATCCCCGGCGGCGTAGCCCAGCGATAGAACTCGAAGCCCTGCGCCTCGAGTTCCTCGACTGTGCGTTCGGGAAGCACCACGAAAACCTCGTTGCTTTGCACCTCGAAAGGAAGCGAAGCCGCCGGGTGGCGGCGCAGCCCGTGAGCCAGTCTCTGGGCCATGGTATTGGCGTGCGCGGCATGACGCAGCCAGAGACCGTTTTCAAGCAATGCGACAAGCTGCGCACTGAGATAACGCTGCTTTGACCAGAGATGCCCGCTGCGCTTGATACGACGTGCAAAATTCTGTGCCAGGTCTTCCCTGAAAATCAGCACGGCCTCTGCGGCCATGGCGCCGTTCTTGGTGCCGCCGAAACTGACCATGTCGAACCCGGCCTTCCAGGTCACATCGGCAGGTGCGCATCCCAGTGCGGCAATGGCATTACCCAGTCGCGCTCCGTCAAGATGGGTCGCAAGACCCGCCTCCCTTGCACGCTTTGTGAGAGCCTTAAGGTGATCAAGCGTATAGATCGTGCCCCATTCGGTGCTCTGCGTCAGCGAAAGCGTCTGTATCGGGCTGGTATGGACCCCTCCCCCGACATTAGCGATCATGGCGCGATCGAGCGCAACCGGGTCCATACGCCCATCCGGTGAGGGCAAGGGCATGAGACGTGCCCCATGCATGAAGAACTCCGGTGCGCCCCCTTCATCATTGGCGATATGGGCGCTCTGATCGCAGATAACCGCGCCGAAAGGTGCCGTTGCTGCAGAAAGGGCAAGACTGTTGGCAGCCGTGCCCGTCGCAACGGGAAACACCCAGACAGGCGCGCCGAAACATTCCTCCATGCAGGTCGACAGGCGCTGCGTCTCGCTATCTTCGCCATAAGCTGGGGCAGAGCCCTCATTGACCCGTGAGAGCGCTGCCATCACCTCGGGACAGACAGGCGCAATATTGTCACTTGCAAAGTTCTTGCGTATTGCCTCGGTCACGTCTGTTCCTCACTTGTTTTCGAGGCCGCCCCGGGGCTTTGCCCTTCGCGTCCCCCTGCCACAGGAATTTCAGCCATGAAACACGATCCGGCGCTTTCAGGAAAGCTCATCGACGGCAAGGCCATCGCGCGTCGCCTGACGGATCGCGTCAAGGCCGAGGCGGAGGCCCTGCGCGAACGTACGGGCAAGATACCCGGTCTGGCCGTGGTGCTGGTGGGCGACGATCCGGCGAGCGAGGTCTATGTCAAGAACAAGGCCATCCAGACCCATCGCGCGGGCATGCGCTCTTTCATGCACATGCTGCCTGAAACCACTTCGCAGGACGAGCTGCTGGAGCTGATCGAACGCCTGAATGCGGATCCGCAGATCCATGGCATTCTTGTCCAGCTTCCCCTTCCCAAGCAGATCGACCCCATTCTGGTGACCAATGCCATCGCACCTCACAAGGATGTGGACGGGCTTGGCGAGGTCAATGCCGGCAGGCTGAGCCTTGGCATAGACGGGCTGGTACCCTGCACCCCTCTGGGTTGCCTCATGCTGCTGAAAGAGACGCTGCCCGAACTGCGCGGACTCAATGCCGTCATTATCGGCGCCTCCAATCTGGTGGGCAAACCCATGGCGCAGCTTCTGCTCAAGGAGGGCTGCACGGTTTCCATCGGACATATCGACACCCGCGATACGCGTGCCCTTGCACGTGAGGGCGATATTCTTGTGGTCGCTACAGGCAAGAACGGTCTGGTGCGTGGCGACTGGATCAAACCCGGCGCAACGGTGATCGATGTCGGCATCACGCGCATTTCCCTGCCCGATGGCAAGACTCGTCTGGTGGGCGATGTCGCTTTCGACGAGGCAGCGCCCATTGCCGGGCACATTACCCCCGTGCCGGGCGGTGTCGGCCCCATGACGATTGCCTGCCTGCTGCATAACACCCTGCAGGCCGCACGACAGATTCTGGATAGCGAGACCCCATGAGCCGCGTTGCCATCGAGCTGATCCCACGCGATGCCGATTGTCTGAACGACGATCTGGCTACCGTAAAGCGCATTGCGTCCTCAGTCTCGACCATCAATCTGCCCGATCTGCTGCGCCTGCCCCTGCGTTCCTGGCAGGGTGCCGACCTTGCCCGCGCACAGGGCTATGCCGCCATACCGCATATACGCGCCATCGATATCGATCCTGATGGCCCCCTGCCCTGCGCCGAACAGGAAGGTTTGCAGGAGGTTCTGGTTATCGCCGGCGATCCGCCGCCCGATGAGACGCATCGCACCTGGCCCAACAGCAGCGCCTCGATCATCGCCCGTTACCGGCGGGAGGCGCCTCATCTCAGGATCTACGCCGCATTCGATCCCTACCGGCGTGCGCCATGGCAGGAACTCGAAGATATTCAGAGAAAGCGCGATGCTGGCGCTGCAGGGTTCTTCACCCAGCCTCTTTTCGACATGCGCATGTTCGATCTCTGTGCCTCCTGGCTCGAAAACGACGATGTCTTCTGGGGACTTTCGCCTGTCATCGGACCGAAAGCCCGAGCCTATTGGGAGCGCGTCAATCACGTGGTGTTCCCGTCGGAATTCGAACCTGCGCTTGAAGCGAACATTGCTTTCGCCAGAACGATCCTTACAGCCATTCGTGCCCGTGGCGAGAGTGCCTATCTCATGCCCCTGCGCGTGCCTCTCGAAGCCTATCTTGCGCCGTTGGCCGATCTCCTGACGGCCTGAACCCGAGCCCCCGGGGCAAGATATCTGCCGACTGGCTTGACCGATATCGGGTTAGAGGCCCTGCATTACCGGCGCTCAGCACCCGCCAGCGGTTCCAACGCAACCTGCCTCCCCCACAGGAGCCAGCCCTGTACGCTCTGAGACCGGGCTATGTGGGACTGGCAAGAGGCTGAGCAGAACCGGCTTCGTCGCGCTTGCGGCTCGCCTGTGTTTCCCTGATGACATCGTGGATGAACGCGAGTTTGTGCCTGATGGCAGGGGTCAGCACGAAAGGATAGAAATCCTGTAGCCCCATGGACCGGTTCAGGCTGTTGACGGCCATGCTCAAAGGCAGCCAGGCGTTCATGATATCGTCGATACCAAGGTCGTGATATGGATCGCCGCGCAAGGCCGGACTTGAATATTGCGCTGCCTCGGGGGTTCTGGGAGCGATAGCGATGCCATAGAGCCAGGCTGTCTCCAGCGTCGAGACGATATGCAGATAATGCGCCCAGGTTTCGGCAAAATCCTCCCAGGGGTGAGACGCTGCATAGACACTGACATGCGTCTCTCTCCAGTCCTCCGAGGGCGGGCTGGCATAATGCGCCTTCAGGGCCTCCTGATAATCCTGCCTGTCATCGCCGAATATCGCCCTGCAACGTTCCAGCCTGCCGCCGTCGCGTATCAGGACGTTCCAGAAATAATGACCGATCTCGTGACGGAAATGACCGAGCAGCGTGCGGTAATACTCCCCCATTTCGACACGCATGCGCTCACGCTGATCGTCATCCGCCTCGCGTACGGCAAGTGTGATGAGTCCGTTATCATGTCCTGTCATGACAGGAGCCGAACCTTCCGGTCCATCATCGAGAAAGTCGAAAGCGAGACCGTTTTCAGGATCCTGACCCCTATTGACCATAGGCAGGTCGAGCCGGATCAGGGCATGGAAAAGACGATGCTTCGCGGTTTCGATCTTGCGCCAGCGTTCGAGGTTATGGGGATCGTTGAGATCGGGAATGGTGCGGTTGAACTGACAGGCAAAGCAGTATGGCCCCTCTGCTGCCTCTTCGGGGCTGAGCAGCCAGTTGCAGGCGTCGTAGTGGCGATTGGCACAGAACACATGCGGGATCGTCTCGAATCCCGGCTCCATCGGATACCACACGCCCTGGCTATCACCCGGCTCCAGCGCCGTCAGATCGCAGACCTTGTGCAGATAACCCACCTCATGATGGCAGGATTCGCAGCGCGTATTTTCAAAAAAGAGCGGCTGGGCACAGCATTCGCAGGAAAAGAGCTTCACTTTCCGACCATCCAGATGAGGTTCCCACCCGGAACTGCCTGTCAGGGCTTTGGTTCCCGCCTGTCGTCGCGATGAAGGAAATGGGCCTGCATCAGAACATCGAATTCAGCCTGACACTGGTCGAGCAATCCCGATATGGGGGCTGCGTCTTCGGGCGTATCGGAGGCTGCCAGAGGGATATGGTTCTGTGCTGCAAGGCGCCCCGAAGTGGTGTCGAACCCGACCCAGCCATGTTCGGGCACCCAGATTTCTGCCCAGGCGTGCAGATCGCACACAAGGCGGTCGGGATCGGCCTGCAGGGCAGACGGTTCGATCAGATAGCCTGAAACGAAACGCGCGGCATAACCGAGATGACGCGCCAGAGCGATCAGTAGCCACGCACTGTCACGGCATGACCCCGCCTCGCGGGCGAGCGTCTCCTGCGGTGTCCAGACACCGGGTTCGAGCCTGCGCATATAATGCAGGCGCGTCGCGATACGACGCGCGAGCGTCGTCAGTCGTGCGAGATGGGTTTCTGCCGGAGATGGATCGTCCGCTTCCAGAAAGGGGGCGAGCACCTCTGCCGCCACGACCGGGCGTCGGTAATCGGACTCATGATGAGGCGCCATGCCTGCAGCACGCGAGAGCGTGACAAGCGGATCGTAGGGGGCAAGATCGACGATCATGCTCACATCGACGGTGAACTGCGCCATACGCTCGCTGAAGCTGACCTCGGACACGACATTGCCATGTGTGTCCTGCCTCCATGTCAGCCCGGCATGATCCGGCCCGATCGTCAGGGCGTAGGTCATGATGGCATTGCGCATATGAACGGGCGGTCTCAGCCGAATGGTCTGCGGTCCGAGAGATACCATCCGGTCGTAACGATAGGATGTACGATGATTGAGGAGCACAGGCGTGCTCATAAGCAGCCCTCTGGCTGGCACCATCCCCCTGCATACGGTGTCCTCGTACCCGTCCTCATGCGTTGCTCCGTTTCCTCCTCTCATGCAGCCGGTTGCACGGCTGTTGTCCAACCTTATCGCCCCGATACCCCGTTTCCCGCCGGTGCCCCACCTCTCACCGATATGCTGTCTCTCATGAACCCGTGATCCGAAGACAAGGCAATTTCCCGTGGGCGTCGCAACCAAATCATGTCTCTCCTGTTTGACGCCAATAATCCGCAGACCGCGAACAGGACAGGCATTCTTTTATCCCTTGGCAAAGCCTCTTTTTTGATAGTTTAATATTGAACCGTAACGTTTCGGCTCAGGATATACCAGTTAATCCCGAACAAGAAGGTGAGACATATGGCGCTCGACGCCTCGCCCATCCATGAAGCCGGTATTTTCTCAACCTATGACACGCCGCCTTTCTACTGCGAGCTGATGAATCGCGGGAGCGCCCTGCCCGAAGCCCTGCTCAGGGTGCAGGAACGTCTGGCCCACCTGACCCTGACCGATCTTCGTGACAGGACGACCGATGCAGAGAACCAGCTCTGGCGTCTCGGGATTACCTTTACCGTCTATACCGAACGTGAGGCGATCGACCGTATCCTGCCCTTCGACATGATCCCGCGCCTGCTGACGGCAGAGGAATGGGAGCATGTCGAGAAAGGCGTTCAGCAGCGCGTCAGGGCCATCAACCTGTTCCTGTGGGACATCTACCACGACCGCAAGATCCTCGATGATGGCGTTATCCCCGCCGATCTGGTGCTGAAGAACCCCAATTACTGCAAGACCATGATCGGCGTGGACGTGCCGGGCGGTGTGTATGTGCATATCAACGGCACCGATCTCATTCGTGACCGTTCCGGGCGTTTTATGGTTCTGGAAGATAATGCCCGCACCCCTTCGGGTGTCTCCTACGTTATCGAAAACCGTCACATGATGCTGCGCCTCCTGCCCGATCTGGCATCGGGCATCGCGCTCCGTTCCGTCGAGGATTACGGCATAAAGCTCCATCGCGCGCTGTGCGACGTAGCGCCTGAAGGCGTCGCGGATCCTCAGGTCGTTCTGCTGTCGCCGGGCATTTATAACTCGGCCTATTTCGAACATGTGTTTCTTGCGCGTGAAATGGGCGTACCTCTGGTCGAGGGACGCGATCTGGTGGTCGAAAACCATCATGTTTTCATGCGCACCGTCGCCGGGTTGCGCCCGGTCCATTCGATCTACCGACGGATCGACGATGCCTTTCTCGATCCGCTCGCTTTCAATCCGGAAAGCCTGCTTGGCGTACCGGGTCTGGTAGAGGCGTATTGCCGGGGCAATGTCACCCTGGCCAATGCGCTCGGCACGGGCGTTGCCGATGACAAGGCGGTCTACGCCTATATGCCGCGTATCATACGCTATTACCTGAATGAGGAACCCATACTCGACAGCGTGGAAACGCATATCTGCGGCGAGCCGGAGGGACTGGCCTTTACGCTGGACAATCTTGCCAGTCTGGTCGTGAAGCCGGTCGGGGATTCGGGCGGGTACGGTCTTATCATCGGGCCACATGCCACAGAGAGCGAACTCGATGCCTTTCGCGAAAAGCTGATCGAAAACCCCGCCAATTATATCAGCCAGCCTGTCATCGATCTGTCGGTGGTGCCCACGCTCTGTCCAGCCGGCGTGGAAGGGCGCCATGTCGATCTGCGCCCCTTTGCCGTAACCGGAAAAACCACCTGGGTGCTGCCCGGCGGCCTGTCCCGCGTTGCCTTGCGCAAAGGGTCTCTGGTGGTCAATTCCTCGCAGGGTGGCGGGTCGAAAGATACGTGGGTGATGTCCGCATGAGCCGCTTCAACCCGCATATGGCAAGCATACAGCCCGATCTGAACACGCTTCTGTCGCGCTACGCAGAGAACATGATGTGGCTTGCGCGCTACATGGAGCGCATCGAGAATCTGGCACGCGTGCTCGAAGTGACCGAAGCCTTCGTGCGCGGTGTGGATGGACGCCCCGTCTGGGACTCGATCGTGCAGATCAACAGCGATGAGGCCCGGTTTCGCGCCCTCTATCCTGCTGCGAAGGAAGAGGATTATCTGCGCTTTTATATCACCGATTGTGCCAATCCGAGCTCCATCAAGGCCATGGCGCATTTCGTGCGCGACAATGCCCGCTCGGCGCGTCCCCTGATTTCCACGGAAATGTGGATGCATCTGAACGTCTTCACCCGCTGGATGCTCGATCTCAACGACAGCGACATACGACAGACCGGGCTTTCCGCCCTGTGTAACCGTATCAAGCAGGAGTGCCAGTCTCATGCAGGTGTCACGGAAGGGACGCTTTATCGCGATCAGGCCTGGCTGTTCTATCTGCTGGGCCGTCATCTTGAGCGCAGCGATCAGATTACCCGCCTGATCGATACGCGCTATCACACGCTTCTGCCCGATGCGGCAGAGGTCGGGTCTGAAATAGACATGACGCAATGGGCGGCCGTTCTGCGATCTGCGGCGGCCTATCACGCCTTTCGCCGCCTCAAACCAGTCACCACCACACCGGCCAATGTCGTCGGATTCCTGCTCAAGAACGAGGGGTTCCCCCGCTCTCTTGCCCTCAACCTGCGCCATGCCGATTCCGTGCTCGGTGCGCTTTCCAGCCATTACAATCTGAGAAAGCAGAGCTCGGCAGTGCAGGAACGCCTGTCAGAGCTACGCGCAACGGTCGAGGATCAGACTGCCGAAGACATCATCATTCGCGGTCTGCATGAATTCATGCACTGGATTCAGGATCAGATCGAAGCCTGCCAGAACGAGCTGGCTGCGGCCTACTGGCCGGCAGGCGATCCGACAAATGCGCAAAACGCCAACCAGGTCCAATAAGGAACGCATGGGAGTCTGCGTCGTCAGACGGACGGGGAAGAACATGTGGCATGGAGCGCCGCTCCTTGCCCCGTACCTCAATCCCGGGAAAGAAACTGACCCTTTTCAACCCGGATCGTAAAACGTCTCGTTGTCAGGATGCGGGGCGGTTCGAAGCCACCCCGCAACGATGAGGCTCAGGCCTCGATATCGTCTTCTTCCTGCTCGCCGGGGGAGGTCATCAGAGCCTCGGCCACGACACCGGCCTGTTCACGAATACGACGCTCGATATCTGCGGCCATTTCGGGATGGTCGCGCAGGAACTGCTTGGCGTTCTCACGACCCTGACCGACACGGGTGCTGTCATACGAGAACCAGGCGCCGGATTTCTCGACGATGTTCGCCTTGACACCCAGATCGATCAGCTCACCGACCTTGCTGATTCCCTCGCCATACATGATGTCGAATTCGACCTGACGGAAAGGCGGGGCCATCTTGTTCTTGACCACCTTCACGCGGGTCTGGTTGCCGACCACCTCGTCACGATCCTTGATCGAGCCGATACGGCGGATGTCCAGACGGACCGATGCATAGAATTTCAGCGCGTTACCGCCGGTCGTAGTCTCGGGATTGCCGAACATCACGCCGATCTTCATACGGATCTGGTTGAGGAAGATCACCATCGTGTTCGAGCGCGAAACCGTACCGGTCAGCTTGCGCAGGGCCTGGCTCATTAGACGGGCATGCAGACCGACATGGCTGTCGCCCATATCGCCCTCAAGCTCCGCACGCGGCACGAGAGCGGCAACGGAGTCGACTACCAGCACATCGACGGCACCCGAACGCACGAGTGTATCCGCAATTTCCAGCGCCTGTTCGCCGGCATCGGGCTGGCTGAGCAGCAGGTTGTCGACATCGACGCCGAGCTTGCGCGCATAGCCGGGATCGAGTGCGTGTTCCGCATCGATAAAGGCGCAGGTGCCGCCCTTTTTCTGGGCTTCGGCAATGGCGTGCAGGGCGAGTGTCGTCTTGCCCGAGCTTTCAGGGCCGTAAATCTCGATGATACGACCACGCGGCAGACCACCGATACCGAGACCGATATCGAGCCCCAGAGAGCCCGTGGAAATCACGTCGGCCTGTTCCTTGGGGCGCTGCCCCATGCGCATGATCGACCCTTTGCCGAAAGCCCGTTCGATCTGGCTCAATGCACCTTCGAGTGCTTTCGTCCTGTCCACGCTCATATCCTGTCCTCCGCTCATGCCAGTGTTGCCGAACTCCATGAGAACAGCAATCGGGGGAGAGCGATTCGTGTTGATCGTTCACTTTTGTTCTTGAGAACATATCATGATCATCCACGGTGTGCGCAAGGGCCGGAACGAAAAATACCCCCTCTTTCGAGGGGGTATCCGTATCACTTCCATCGATGAAATCCGGGCTGTCCGAAGCCGGTTCCAGCGACACCGCCGGCGACCGCTCACAGGCTCTACCGGCAAGCGGCAAACGTCAGTTATTGATGCTGCCCACTGACAGCCCGCCGCCGCGCGGATCCGTATCGCCATGGCATTCGCCACCCTTGCAGAGCGAGGCATTCACGCGGCCCTGCCCTTCATGCGGAACGGTCGTTCCCACAAGAGCGGCACGCGCAGCCTGCGCAACCGCATCGGCTGCATCGTTCTGTCCCGATGCCGCCATGGCGCCGACCAGCGTGCCACGACGTTGCAGGATAGCCGCAGCCAGCAGAGGCGCCGGGTAGCGACCGGGGGCGGCCGCCAGCAGAACACCGGTGCCGTCAGCCATACGCCCGGTGCCGAACAGGTTGTTATCCGTCAGGGCGCAGGCCACCGCGCCGCCCTTGTCGTCCGTCACGACGAAAGAGGTCGAGGCAGGCAGGGCGGGCAAGGTGCCGTTATAGGTCGAGCCCGAATTGACGAGGGTCTGGGCCGCGCTCAGCAGGGCTTCGCTGCTCAGACCGTGCCTGTCCTCGCTGCGCCATGTCGCGACAGCGCCCTGTGCCGAGCCACCGGAACGGAAGGCCACGGCAGCACCGATGCCGCCATCGGCAGGCGGCGGCAGGAACGAGGCGGTATAACCATCCTGTTCGAGCTTGAGCGGTGCGAGCTGCAAGGGCATGGCCTTGCGCATGGCGGACGTGGAAAGACCCCCGCCAGCCTTGTTGGCCCCTTCGACGAAAATTGCGCCCAGCGCCCCGTTATAGAGATCGCCCACGCCAAGATTGGTCATGCGCTCCAGAAAGCTTGCGAGCTGAGGCTGAACCAGCGCATCGCCGTTCTGCAGGGGCGTACCATCGGGACGGCTGAACACCGTATGAGCGGCATCGTCTGCAAAAAGCGCCGTCTGGACGGCGGCAATATCGCCCGCAAGTACACGGCTGACCGTGGTGCCGCTTCGCGCCAGACGCACGGACGGGCTGAGCAGATCGGCAAACTCGACCGTGCCGTAGCGCAGCTGCATGGTGAAGAGGCCGCGCGGCGTCATGGGCAACGCAGCCTGACGCGTCGCAGGAGCGGCCGGTGCCGAAGCCGGAAGGAAGGTGAAGGCCTGTGGCGTCTCGTTTGCACGGGTTACCAGACAGGCCCCGCCGCCGCCGAGCG
This sequence comes from Asaia lannensis NBRC 102526, assembly GCF_024054035.1. Classification (GTDB taxonomy): domain Bacteria; phylum Pseudomonadota; class Alphaproteobacteria; order Acetobacterales; family Acetobacteraceae; genus Asaia; species Asaia lannensis. The sequence continues at coordinate 454,742 of NZ_JAMXQU010000001.1, read as the reverse complement.
AGGCACGCGAGGGCAGAGTGACAGAAAGGGCCATGCCGACCGCAGCAGCCGCATCGGCCGCATTGCCGCCATGAACCAGCACATCGCGCCCGATCAGTGCCGCGCGCGGCTCATCGGCTACCACCGTGCCGATATAACCGGTGACGATCGGTGTGGTCTTGCCGAACAGGCTGTGGCCGATATGCGAGACATCGCTGCACCCGGCCAGCAGGACGCCCGCTGTCAGAACGCAGGCCGACCGCAAACCTGCCTTGCGCGCAATACGCCCTGCAGGGCAACGGGGGGCGTTCGTCCGACGATGCGCCACGTGCGGTGTCTCCATGACCCGGCAAGCCTTCTCTCTACTGATCCGGACAGAGCTGGATATCTTCAGGGCCGAAGAGGCAACTGTCTGGAAATTGGGTTCGTTAACGCATCTAACCGTGATCCGGGCGATGGGCAACCTGCCAGCGTCCCTGCGGTTTTGCGAAATCGCACGCTCTGCCCTATGCAGAGACCTCTCTTTTCCCGCTTTGCAGGACCGTCATCATGACCCGCCCGACCCGCGCACGGCTTGCCGGCGCTTTTCTCGCCCTCGGCATGACCGCATCGACTGTCGCCCCCGTCATTGCTGCGCCTGCTTCTGGGCAGCCCGCTACCGGTGCGTCTTTCAGCCCGGAGCAGCGGGCCGAGATCGTCTCGATCATGCGCGACGCCCTCAAGAACGATCCCAGCATTCTCAGCGACGCCATTGTCGCCCTGCGTCAGGGCGCACAGCAGAAAGCCGCTGGCGATGCCCTGACCCATGTCCGGTCCGATCGTGAACGCCTGCAGAAGGGACCGGACTATACAGTGCGTGGCAACCCGCAGGGCGATCTGACCATCGTCGAGTTTCTCGACCCGCGCTGCGGTTATTGCCGCAGCATGGTCCCCCTCGTGGATGCCCTGCTGAAGTCCGATCCGAAGCTGCGCCTTGTGGAAAAGATTGTGCCGGTGCTGAGCGAGAAGAGCGTGCTCGATACACAGGCTATTTTCGCGGCAGCTCTCCAGGGCGGCTACGAGAAAATGAAGCGTGCCCTGATGCAGGATACAGCGCCCCCGACACTCGACCGTATCCGCCAGCTTGCCACGGCCAATGGCCTGAATGCGGATAAACTCGTAACCGATATGCACACACCCGGTGTGGCAGCTCAGATCAACGAGAACCTTGCCGAGGCCCGTCTGATCGGGCTCGACGGCACGCCGACCTTCGTTTTCGGCACCAGCGCCATCATTCCCGGCGCTATCTCGGCCGACGAACTGCGCGAACAGATCAAGACCGCCCGTCGCACCGCACATTGACCGGACGTTCTCCTGCGAAACAGGAGAACGATATTTCTCTCAATCTCCAGATCCACCCGACAAAGCCCTCAAAGCCCTGTCGGGTCTCTCTGTGCAGTTGCTATGCCAGAACGCTGGGCAGCAAGCCGGCAAACCCGGTCTAGTCCGGTATCTGGCTCGCCTCGAGTTTGGCTTCGATCCGGTCGATATTGGCCATTATCTCGGGCGAAGGCGGTGGCGGCTCAGGACTCAGGCTTTCGAGCCTTGCGATCAGCGCCTCCATGACCACCAGACGCGCGTACCATTTCCTGTTCGAGGGAACGACCAGCCAAGGCGCATGTTCCGTCGCCGTAGCCCGGATTGCCTCCTCATAGGCCTTGGAATAGGCTGGCCAGAACTGACGCTCCGTCAGATCGCTTTCGTCGAATTTCCATCTTTTGTCCGGTCGACGCAGACGGCGCAGAAGACGCTCTTTCTGGCGATCGGGCGACATGTGCAGCATCACCTTGAGAATATGGATCCCCTGCCGGCCGAGATAGGACTCGAAGTCGCGTATGTCCTTCAGGCGGTTGTCCCAGAACTCGGGCTTGTTGGGATCGCCCTGCATGCCATTGGTATCGAGCTTGTCGGCATGAACGCGTGCGACCAGAACATCTTCGTAATGGCTGCGGTTGAACACCCCGACCTGCCCGCGTGCCGGCACGGCCATATGCACGCGCCACAGATAATCATGAGCCGATTCGATGTTATTCGGCTGCTTGAACGAGACGACCTTCGTGCCCTGCGGGTTCATGCCAGTCATGACATGCTGGATCAGGCTATCCTTGCCGGCACCGTCCATACCCTGAAGCACGACAAGCATCGAATAGCGGTGCTCGGCAGCCAGTCGCTCCTGCAGAGCACCCAGATGGGCACGCCGTCTGGCAATCCAGGCCTCCGCATGCTTCTTGTGAAACCCGCCATGATCCTGTGGTCTGATGGATTTCAGCTCGAAATCGCGCCCGTCCCTGATGAGATACTGACCGGGGAGTTTACGGGCCTTGCCCAGAGTGATTTCAGTCACTTTTTCTATCCACTGCGAGCCCACCGGCGGCCTGACAGACAGGCATCATCTCGATGGCATTGACATTGACATGGGGCGGAAGGCTCAGAAGCCATGAAACGGTCTCGGCAATATCCTCCGGCGTCAGCGGATCGGTGCCCTTGTAGACATCGGCAGCCTTGTGGTTGTCGCGCAGGCGGACATTGCTGAACTCGCTGCCACCGCATAGTCCGGGTTCGATCGTGCTGGCACGGATACGGGTCCCCAGCAGATCGGTGCGCAGGTTGCGCATGAACTGGGCAACGAAAGCCTTGGTCGCTCCGTAAACATTGCCCCCGACATAGGGATAGGTTCCGGCAATACTGCCCAGGGTGATGATGTATCCGTGGTTGCGCTCGACCATTTGCGGAAGGAACGCGCGTGTGACGTCGACAACACCGGTCACATTCGTGTCAATCATCGTTTTCCAGTCTGCGAGATCGGCATTCTGTGCCTTGCCCACACCCAGTGCCAGACCGGCATTATTGATGACCACATCGACCTGACGCCAGTCAGAAGGCAGGGCAGCGGGCAGGGCCTTCACCTTCTGCGCATCGGTCACGTCCAGCACCTGCGGCAGAAAGCCATCGCCAAGCTCTTGCCGGAGTGCCTCAAGACGCTCGGCCCGTCGGCCTGTACCGATCACACGATGCCCCTCCTTGACGAGGCGCCTCGCAATGGCCTGACCGAATCCGGCCGTCGCGCCAGTCACCAAGATAATTGCCATCGTTCTTTCTCCAGTTGGGGGACCAGTCGGGATTACAGGACAGGCCCTGTGCCATCATGGTCCAGACGGGTCAGCATGCCCATGGTTGCGCCTGTCGCTTCCGTTTCCTGCCGACGGCCCATGCCAGAGGCTCATACGGGGCAGACTTGCAAAACACCCCCCGATCGCCGACATTTTCAGCCATGGCTTCAGATTTCACAACGCCCACAGAAGACACGATGACGGGTCGCCTGCTCATTTCGAGCCCGATGCTTGGCGATTCGGATTTTGCACGCAGCGTCGTCTATGTCTGTGCCCATTCGCGTCAGGATGGAGCCATGGGGCTGATCGTTAACAAACGGGCCTCTCATCCCACGCTTGAAACGTTGTTCGATCAGCTCGACATCACCCCCTCACCGCCACGCCGTCGCATCAATCTGTGCATGGGCGGCCCACTTGAGCCGACACGCGGCTTCGTCCTCCATTCGGCAGAGTGGCGCCGTGAGGACAGTCTCGTGATCAATAACGAGAACTGCCTGACGGCCAGCCTCGACATTCTGCACGAGATTGCCAATGGCAAAGGCCCGCGCCATGCCCTGCTCGCTCTTGGCCATGCCTCATGGGAGCCGGGGCAGCTTGAGGACGAAATGATCCAGCAGAATGCCTGGCTCAGCGCACCGGCGACGGACGATCTGATTTTCGGCAGCGATCAGATGGTCAAATGGCGCAAGGCTCTTGCCACCATCAATATCGATCCGCTGTCACTGTCCAACGTGATCGGTCACGCCTGAGGCAGAGTCCACCGGACAGGATCCAGCCGGTGGCGCAGCTGCATCAAGGATAGCTTCGGCCCCTCGCCTGTCGATCCTGCTGCGATAGAACACACGGTAGAAATCCGTTATCCGGTCGATCATGGCCGTAGGGTCGACTGTTCCTGTCCCGATCAGCTGGCGGGCCCAGACGATCTGAAGCAGCAGTTCGGGGCTGTAGCGATCCCAGTTGAAAACGCCCGCGGGATTGCGAAAAACATGGTTCTGCTGCACGGCGGACAGACGCGACCAAAGGGCATGGTCCATCATCCGATCCGGGTCTCCGGCATCGGCCCCCAGAACGATGATATCGGGCTGCCAGCTCAGGATCTGTTCAAGCGCGACAGGGCGCTTGTTCCCATGAATACCGATGGCCGCATTGACCCCGCCCGCATCGAGTATCCACTCATCGACGATACTGTTATCGCCATCCACGGTCAGAGGGGTGAGCGTGGCAATATGCAGCACTCTTTTCAGCGCTCCCTGCCCGGCAGGACGCGCCCGGATCAGCGATGTCAGTGCCGTGCGATAGCGTGACGCCTGCTGTTTCGCTTCCTGCGTATCGAGAAGAAAGGCTGTGCGGTCGATTGTCGTCAGCAGGCCATCGAAATCGGTAAAGCCTACAGGGACCGCGTTCAGTCCAAGGGTGTCGAGCGCAGAAGCCACACCGGACTCGCGCGTGACGAAGACGAGATCGGGATGCAGGGCCAGAACAGCCTCGGCATTGAGTGTCATGCTACCGAAAAGCTTCGCATGATGGAGCGAGGGAGCAACGCAGTACATCCAGGCAAAGCGCGCTGGCGAAACGACTGTGCCGACGATCCTGTCCGAGGCACCCAGCATAATGAGGGTGGCGTTATGCGCGTACCATCCATCCACGATACGCCCGGGCGCGGCAGATGCCCGCAGCGGCGCCCAGAGGCAGAGAGCGGACAGCACCAGACAGCCCGGAAGAACCCGTTTCATCCAGCGTGCCCTGTTCATGTCCAGTCTTCTCCCCCCGCAAAGAAACGGGCCGGTCCGTGATCGTACTGATCCAGCGATACGCCATAAAAGGCGCTGAGCCTTGAGGCGTCCAGCACCGCCGACGGCGTGCCCTGAGCGAGAATACGCCCCGCCTGCAACAGAACGACCTGTGAGGCATGACGATAAACAAGATCGGGTTGATGCGCTGTCATCACGACCAGACGCCCCTTTTTAACGAGGTCCGATAGAAGTCGCATGAGCCTGAGCTGATGCCCGTAATCGAGCCCCGCAAGCGGCTCATCCAGCACGAGAACAGGCGTATCCTGTGCCAGGGCACGCGCCAGCAGGACACGCTGGTATTCCCCACCCGACAAGGACGTGCAGGGCCTGTGTTGCAGGGCTGAAAGGTCGAGCTGGGTCATGGCCTGCGCAACGGCTTTTTCATCCTCCGGTGACAGGCCCCCTGTCAGACCCGTATGAGGCAGGCGCCCCAGCCGGACGATCTCGGCAACACCATAGGGCGGAGGCAGGTCGTGACGCTGCGGCACATAAGCCATGAGGCGCGCATGCGCCCTGCGCCCGAGACGATGCAGATCGTCCCCATCGAGCAGGATACGGCCCTTGTCGGGGCGTAAGAGCCCCAGAAGGAGCCGCAGCAGCGTGGTCTTTCCTGCGCCGTTGCTCCCCATGAGGCAAAGCATCTGTCCTGATTCGCCGGTCAGGGCGATATCCTGCAGAACAGCCCTGCCGCTGCGGGAAAAAGTCAGCCGCTCGATTGTGAGTCTCACCTGTTAGAGCCGCCCTTCGCGACGCAATTGCCTGAGCACGAGAATAAAGCCCAAGGCCCCGAAAAGCTCGGTCATCATGCCAAGGGGAATTTCCGACGGGGACAGGCTACGCGCCGCAGTATCGGCAAGAACGAGGCAGCTGGCGCCCAGCATCCCGGCAAAAGGCAGCATCAGACGATGATTCGGCCCGATAAGGAGGCGCGCGATATGGGGCATGATCAACCCAACCCAGCCTATGATGCCGGCGAGCGAGACGGTCAGGGCGCTCAATGTCGTAGCCAGGACCAGGACAGCCGCGCGCAGCATCCCGACAGGCAGACCCAAACTATGCGCCTCGTCATCGCTCAGGGCGAGCGTATCGAGCACGCGCCCACTGCCCCATAATCCCGCCATGGCGAGCAGCATCAGGGGAGACAGCAGAGCAAGCGTGCTCCATTGCGTCTGGGCCAGACTGCCAAGAAGCCAGTAGATAATTGCTGGAAGCTGATCGAACGGATCGGCCAGATATTTGAGCAGGGACAAAAGCGCGGTGAACAGGGCACTGCTGATCAGCCCCCCCAGAAGCAAAGGCAGAACCCCTTGCGTCCCGACCAGACGGGCGATCGCAAATCCCAGCGCCACGGCAGAGCATCCACCGAGCACAGGGGCGATTCCGAGAAGCAAAGAACCGGCATGGACAAGAAGCGCCCCCGCCGCCCCGAAAGCGGCACCGCTCAGCACGCCAAGCAGATCGGGCGATACGAGCGGGTTGCGGAACACGGCCTGAAAGGCTCCGCCCGACATGGAAAGCGCCGATCCCACAAGCACAGCCGCCAGAATACGCGGCAAACGCGCCTGAAGCAGCACTACGCGGATTTCATCGGGTCCCTGACCGAGACAGGCCTGCGTCAGCTGAGACAGGGATATGGGGTAGCGCCCGCAGATCAGGCTGGCGAGCACCACCAGACAGAGCAATACCGCACCGAGGCCGAAACACAGCGTCGTACGTTTGTTTTTCAAGCCATCAGAACCCGACTGATCCTGCTGGGCCGCGTCATGCCCATGCGACACGCAGGAAGGCGATGGAATGTCAGGATCGTGGATCACCGGTACGGGGCCGATGGAGATCGTTGATTCATCGCCTCCCGCTCCGGAAAAAGCTGTCGAAATCCGGCGACAGGATCGTCCCGGAAGGGGAATCCTAAGGCAGTTTCATCCGACAGGCTATTCTTCATCGCGCGAAACGGCAGAGCGTATCGCGCCGCAGAAAACCCACGCCACGAGACCCCGACGGTCTCGCAGGACGAGAAAAACTCAATAGATTTTCCGGGAAAGTTGCCCCCCTTGGGGGGCTTTATCTGGTCGGAGTGAGAGGATTCGAACCTCCGGCCCCTGCGTCCCGAACACAGTGCTCTACCAGGCTGAGCTACACTCCGAACCGATGGATGGGGCTATACTGCCAGTTGACCGGCTCTGCAAGGGGGGCAGACGATCAAACTCGGTCAAAGTCGGTCGGTTTGTGCGTTTTCTTCTACTCTGGCGGTCTGGCCCAGAACTTCCAGCGCCGTATCGACATCGGGCACCACCTGGTAAAGGCGGCTTGCCGACGGGTCGGCAAGCCCCTGTTCGATAGCGGCTTCGAGGGCGGCAATGACATGCACGGCCCAGTTGGCCACATTGACGATCAGGATCGGTTTGTCATGCAGGGAGAGCTGGCGCCATGTCATGATCTCCATCAGCTCGTCGAACGTCCCGAGGCCGCCCGGCAGAACCAGAAAAGCGTCGGCCTGGGCAAACATCAGACGCTTGCGCTCATGCATCGAGTCCGTGACGATCAGATCGGTCACCTGCTCGTTCATCACCTCGCGATCGTGCAGGAAGGTCGGAATGATACCGGTTACCTTGCCCCCCGCCTCAAGCGCGGCCGAGGCGACCACGCCCATAAGTCCTACCGCGCCGCCGCCATAGACGAGATGAATATCGCGCTCTGCCAGACCTTTGCCCATGGCGCGGGCAGCCTCACCGAAAGCGTGTACGTTACCGTGGCGCGAGCCGCAGAATACCGCGGCGGCAGCGATTGTCATTTCAGTACTGTCCTTCGATCTGTTTCAGACTTCGGCTGTGTTCAGGTTCTGGCTGCGTGCTTCAACCTGAACACCTGGAGAATACCGAGGAATGTAACGCAAGCCGTGAAGATGAACAGGGCCATATACCCTGCCGAATGAATGACGAGACCGAGAAGCGGGCCCGAGATACCGATGGCAAGGTCGAGAAAAACCGAGAAGGCGCCCAGTGCCGCACCGCGGTTTTCGGCCCCTGCCCTGTCGACGGCCAGCACGCCGAGAGCCGGGAAAACCAGCGAGAAGCCCGCCCCCGTCACGGCGGCGCCGAGCGTTGCAGCTTCGGCAGAAGGCAGGAAGGCGAGAATCAGAAGACCCAGCGTTTCGACCGCCAGAGAGATCAGGGTAACGTTTACCCCGCCGATACGCCCGATCTGACGCGCAAAAACGAAACGTACGATAACGAACACGATACCGAACACGGCAAGGGCCTGCGCTGCATCCGGCCAGTGCTTGGACGCGAAATAGAGCGCGAGACACGAAGATATGGCGCCGAACCCGACCGACCCCGCAGCGAGCGCACAGCCATAGGGCAGGATAAGGCGGAATACCTTGGCAAAAGGCATGGCGGGCGCGTCATATTTGACCGGTTCGACGGCAGGGTAACGCGCAGCCAGAAACGTTCCGAGGGCGGGCAGGATCGTCGAGACGATACCGAGCGTGACGAGACCGCCCCACCCGCCGCCGAGATGGGAAAGCTGCTCGCCTATCGTGGCTCCCAGCGCGATACCGCCATAGGACGTGATACCGTTCCACGAAATGACCTGAGCCGTATTGGCCGCACCTGCGCGCCTGATGTTCCAGACGATCGCCGATGTCGATGTCCAGCTTTCGGCCCAGCCCAGCGCCAGGCGGCTGACGAAAAGACAGACCAGCGCGAGCGGAATGAATGCGGCACTGATACCGGATGCCAGCAGCATCAGGCCGGAGAAAATACCGAGTGCGAGGCCACGCACCGCGATAGGTTTCGGGCCTCGTGTATCGATGCGTTCCCCCGCCGAGGCGCGTGAGGCGAAGGTCGCGAAATACTGCAGCGACACCGCAAAGCCAGCGATGATCGTGTTGCAGTGCAGGACCTTGTGCACGAAGATCGGGATCACCGCCATCGGCAGGCCGATGACGATATAGATGATGAGATTGAGCGATACGACTGGCAGGATAAGTCCAAGAGGCGATCTCTTCGCCTTCGCCTGCCCGGCAGTCATCACGTCATCCCCAATCTATCATGCAGTACCCAGAGGGTCAGATTTGCCAGCCCGCACCCGTGCTGTCACCCCGCCAGAACAGGTTTTTGGCCTGTTTTTCGCGTTTATGCTGCGCCAAGTGCACAGATGAGAACGGAAACGGCGGCACCGAGCCATAACGATGAGGTGGAAAAAACTGAATTCATGGCGGCAGATCCTTCCACTGGAGAGCGATGGACTCCCTGAACGCCGCAGCATACGGAAAGTCAGCAGGCTGACTCACCAAAAAGTGTCAATTGTGCGGTTTTTTCTTCTTCATCGTTCACAAGCCCCGTAAGTGTGACACCCATGAGCCGGATGGCCCGCTCGAACGGGAACAGGCTGTCGAGCAGATTGCCTGCCTGCGACCGCATGGCGTCCATGGTTGCGAACGGGGCCGATCCGGAGCGCGTACGGGTTACGATCTGGAAATCGGCATATTTCAGCTTGAGCACGACGGTCCGCCCCGTCAGGGTCTGGGCCGCACATTGCCGCCAGAGTTTTTCGCACAGCGTATGCAAAATCGCGCGTGCATCTGTCAGGTCGGTCAGATCGGTCTCGAACGTGGTTTCTGTTCCGATCGATTTGCGTACACGGTCCGGCACCACGGGACGTTCGTCGATTCCGCGCGCGATCGAGGCGTAAAACCCTGCGGCCTTGCCGAAATGACGCGCCAGGACCTCGATAGGGATCGTGCGCAGATCGGCCCCCGTGAATATGCCAAGCCGGTTCATTCTGGCACGTGTGGCCGGACCGATCCCGTGGAACTGCTCCACGCGCAGAGATGCCGCAAAATCAGGGCCCATGGCCGGCGTGATCACGAATTGCCCGTTGGGCTTGCGATGATCGGAAGCGAGTTTGGCCAGAAAGCGATTATAGGAAATGCCAGCAGAGGCCGTCAGTCCGGTTTCTTCTGCAATCGATGCCCGGATCATCTGCGCGATCTGTGTGGCCGACCCGTGAGTGCGGTAGCTCTGTGTGACGTCGAGATAAGCTTCGTCGAGAGAGAGAGGCTGGATCAGACTTGTATAACGGGCAAAAATCTCATGGATCTGGCGCGACACGGCACGATAGACATCGAAACGCGGCGGTACGAACATCAGATCGGGACATTGCCGCAAGGCGGTACGCGATGGCATGGCCGAACGCACACCGAAACGCCTCGCTTCGTAACTTGCGGCAGCAACGACACCGCGCCCTTCACCACGCCCAACGGCAACAGGCCGTCCACGCAGTTCGGGCGCATCGCGCTGCTCGACCGATGCATAGAAGGCATCCATATCGATATGGATGATGCGACGCGCCGAAGAATGTCCTGTCGGTTCAGACATGGCCTCTTATGCCACCAGAAAACAGAACAAAACAAGATCACGCGTCATGGTCCGACCGGGATTTAAAGGCTATCCCGGCCGCTCCTGCCTTCAGGATGCGAGACCGCTCTCCTTCGCCCATGACGGCGGGCAGGCCTCACGCACGAGCGCCTCGATCAGATCGACAGCCATGGGCGTATCGTTCAGACACGGAACAAGCGTCAGTTCCTCGCCACCTGCCTCTATGAACTCATCACGCAGTTCATGGCCGATCTCATCGAGGGTCTCGATGCAATCGCTGATAAAGCCGGGCATGATGACGGCAATGCGCGTAATACCCTGCTCAGGAAGGGCCTTAACGAAGGGCGCCGTATAGGGCTGTATCCATTCCATGGGCCCGAAGCGGGACTGGTAGGTGATGGGCATCTGCGCATCGGTCAGTTCGAGCGCCTTGCGCAGGGCCACGATCGTGCGTTCGCAATCGTCGGGATAGTAATCCCCCTTGTCGACGCAGATTTTCGGCAGACCATGAAAGGACGCGACAATGCGCTGCGGCTTCCAGCTCAGGCTCGCCAGATGATCGCGCACGCTTTTTTCCAGACCGGCAATATAGGCCGGATGATCAGGAAAAGCGGGGACGGTCATGACAGCAGGCTGACGGCGCAGTTTCATGAGCGTACGAAACAGCTGATCGTTCGCTGTGGCTGTGGTCGTTGCACTGTACTGGGGGTAAAGCGAAAGATAGATGATGCGATCGCATCCCTGATCCATCAGCTCTTCGACAGCCTGCCTGATCGACGGTTTGCCGTAACGCATGCCCCATGCAACAGGCACGGACGACCCGAGACGGGCTGCCAGCTTCTCGGCCTGCGCCCGCGTGTAGACACGCAAGGGGCTCGCATCTTCCACGCGATCCCAGATCCTTGCATAGGCTTCGCCACTTTTCGACGGGCGGGTCGTGAGCACGACACCTTGCAGGATGGGCTGCCAGATTGCGGGCGGAGCCTCGATGACGCGACGGTCCGACAGGAACTCGCCAAGATAACGTCGCACCGAGAAATAATCCGTCCCGTCCGGCGTGCCGAGATTGGCGATCAGAACGCCGGTCTTGCCGCCGGGAGGCACGGAAGTTGCTGGGGTCTTGTCGATGAACGCCATGTCTCTCTATCGATCTTCTGGTTCTGGAGAGACTGAAAACCGCTCAGTGTGCGGTGGGTTTCCGTTTGACGCGCACGGGCACCGGCTTGGGCGTGGGTGCCATACGGAGCACGCCGAGCGCACCCAGAGCAAACAGACCGGCAATAAGGGTGTCGATAACAGGCATCGTCAACTCCGTTCAGGCCCTTGCAGTACGATCCTGCATCCGCCCTTGGCGGAAGTTTGGCACTACGCGACGCCCACGCAATGCCAAATCCTCAATAATGACATTAATGTAATGCCAGAATAGTCAAATCAGGCCTTTGGCTTGATCAGATCGAGCGCAATCAGCGCCTCGGCGATCTGTACGGCGTTGAGCGCTGCCCCCTTGCGCAGATTATCGGACACGCACCAGAGCGCCAGGCCGTTCTCAACCGATTCGTCGATACGCAGACGCGAGACATAGGTCGCATCCTCACCCACGCATTCGATAGGCGTGACATAGCCGCCATCATCGCGCTCGTCGCGCAGGATCACGCCATCGGCCTCGCGCAGCGCCTCGCGCGCGCGCGCCAGATCGACAGGCTCTTCGCATTCGATATTGATGGCTTCGGAATGACCGATAAAGACGGGCACACGCACGCAGGTCGCTGCGACCTTGATATCGGGATCGAGAATCTTGCGCGTCTCGACCGCCATCTTCCATTCTTCCTTGGTCGACCCGTCAGGCAGGAAGCTGTCGATATGGGGGATCACGTTGAACGCAATCTGCTTGGTGAACTGGGCAATGGTCGGCGGATCGCCCACAAAGCTGCCCTTGCACTGGGCAAACAGCTCATCCATGCCATCCTTGCCCGCGCCGGAAACCGCCTGATAGGTGGAAACGACGATGCGCTTGATGGTGAACAGATCGTGCAGCGGCTTGAGCGCCACCACCATCTGTGCCGTCGAGCAGTTTGGGTTGGCGATGATGTTGCGCTTCATTTTCTTGAGCGCATTGGCGTTCACCTCCGGCACGACCAGAGGCACATCCGGCTCCATGCGGAAATGCGAGGTATTGTCGATCACGATACACCCGGCCGCCGCAGCGCGTGGGGCATGAACGGCAGAAACCGAAGCGCCCGGCGAGAACAGGGCAATATCCCAACCCGTGAAGTCGAACGTTTCGAGGTTCTGGATTTTAAGGACCTTCTTGTCACCGAAGGACACGTCCTGCCCGGTTGAGCGGGCAGAAGCCAGCGCCGCCACTTCGGATACAGGAAAATCTCGCTCGGCAAGAATGCGCAGGAGTTCACGACCCACAGCACCAGTCGCGCCCACGACCGCAACGCGGTATCCCATTATCACATTACCCCAGTCAGAGTTTACTGGTCAGAGTTTGCCAGTCAGAATTTGAGCCGTCAGAATTCGATCGTCACCGTGCCGATCCGTTACCCGCCTCAGCGGGCAAAGGACAGACGCTTGAACAACGCCGATAGCCGATGACGGCGCAGTTCATAGCGCGCCTTATTATTCGTGGCCATGTAATTCAGCTGGATAGTATAGCGCGGACCAACATACTGACGATGGCCGTGCCAGGTTTTGGGACCGTTGGGGAAAATCACAAGCGTACCGTGAGCAGGTTTTACCTCGACATCGTAATCTTCCAGATTGTCGGGGCCGTTGAGCAGACGCAGGCAGCCTTCCTGAGCCGACCATGCCGCGCTCTCGGGGTTCAGATAAAGCAGGATCGTCACCAGCTTGGCTTCTGAGTCGCAATGAATGCGACCGTCCTTTTCGCGCGTGCGACCGCGCAGGGTCAGCATGCTCGGCGCGTCCTCGACATTCAGGCCGAATTTCTGCGCCACGATTTTCTTGAGTTTCGGCCCCTGCAGTTCCTTCGTCAGAGCCCTGACGGTCGGATGCAGCCTGAGGCCCTCTGGCGGGAACGACCCGCCGGACTTCATCTCCGGCATCAGATTGATGAGTGTCTGGAGGTCCTCTTCGCGCACGAAGTTCGGAACGACCACATGTCTGAACGGTGCCTCGCTGATCGGGGTCCGTTCAAGGGCTTCATATTGAAGAGCGATCTGTGACATGGAAGGCGAGCCTATTCCTGCTCCACAGCCTGCACAAGAGGGATGCTAACCCTTCATGCGATGATGCAGATGACGGACGGCACTGTTGCGCACGAACTGCGTATATCCGGCGCCGATGCGATCCGTATCGGAGAAGCAGGAACGCAGGGAAACCGGGCCGGAAACCGGCTTTTCACCCGGGGTATAGGCCGTATGAACCAGATGGGGCGCATGCGTGCAACGCAATGGTGCACGGCTGTCGAAATCCAGATGACGGCCCTGTTGCTCGACCGGTCGTTCCGGAGTCGCAAGCGCGCAGGACACGCCCTGGCACAGTAGCGAAATCGTGAATACCGCGAGTGCGGGCATGCGACGCATGACAGACCCCTCCAAACTGCAATATCGGAACGCCCCTGTATGGGTTAGATCACCCGATGTTCTGGTACGGTGTCTAAGACGGAGAGCGGGATTGAAAGTTTCGACTCTTTCTGACCCCGTCTGCAGAACGTGCGATTGTGAACTGAAATCGTTCGGAAAAGTTTTATGCTTGTTGCTGATAGGCAAGAGTTCCATGGTGACCACCGCCATGAGAGTGCCATTTTGAAGTGTTATCCAGTTCCGGACGTGTCAGCCGGGGAGGGCTGCAAGCATGGGTGAGATCGGTTCGTTACCTACGGCGCTTAACGGCGCCAATACCGTCTATCTGGCGGATCTGCATGCCAAATGGGCTGTCGATCCACGCAGCGTGGACCCCTCCTTTGCGGATCTGTTCAAGGCGCTCGACGCCGAACAGGCTGCGGCCCGTCAGGCCGCAGGGCTGAATGCTGCCGACAGGGCCGCCTGGGGCGAACAGGCCTCCCTGCTCGACGCCCGCTCACAAACCCTTCCTCCCTCGCGTTCGGGTGGCGAGTTCTCCGCCACCGATCTGCTGTCCAGCGTCGATGACAGCGTGCGTGCCATCCAGCTGGTGCGCGCCTATCGCGTACGCGGTCATCTCGAGGCGCGTCTTGATCCGCTCGGGCTGCAGGTTCCGAAATCCTATACCGAGCTTGATCCGGCCACCTACGGTTTCGGCCCCAATGACCGTGACCGCCCGATCTATCTGGGCCAGATGGTCAGCTCGCTTCTGCCCGAGCGCGCCAGTGCGACCATCAACGAACTTCTTGCAGCGCTGCGCCAGACCTATTGCGGTCCGATCGGCGTGGAATACATGCATATCCAGGATGCCGCTCAGCGCCTTTGGCTCCAGCACCGCCTCGAAGGCGACGACTGGCGTCATATGTTCTCCGCTGACGAGAAAAAGACCATTCTCAACCAGCTGACCGAAGCCGAAGGGTTCGAGGGGTTCTGTCAGAAGCGCTTCACCGGCACCAAGCGCTTCGGACTGGAGGGCAGTGAAGTCACCATTCCGGTGCTTCATGCCATTATCGAACAATCCGTGCAGCACGGCACACGCAGCGTTTCGGTCGGCATGGCGCATCGCGGTCGTCTGAACGTGATGGCCAATGTCGTGCAGAAGCCCTTTGCCGCCATTTTCTCCGAATTTGCCGGCGCATCGTTCAAGCCGACCGACGTGCAGGGGTCGGGAGATGTGAAATACCATCTTGGCACGGCTGCCACGCTTCATGTGTCGAACGAGAAGGTGCGTGTGACCCTTCTGCCCAACCCATCGCATCTCGAAGCGGTTGATCCGGTTGTGGTGGGGCGTGTGCGTGCCATCCAGGATTCAGAGGGGTGTGTCGGTCTTGAAAACCGCTATCGCCATCTCGGCCTGCTGATTCATGGCGATGCCGCTTTTGCCGGTCAGGGTATCGTTTACGAAACCATGGCCATGTCGCAGCTCATCGGCTATCGCACCGGCGGTACGGTTCATGTGGTGACGAACAACCAGATCGGTTTCACCACCATTTCGGCCCATGCGCATTCGGGCTTTTACTGCACCGACATCGCCAAGGCCGTTCATGCGCCGATCCTGCATGTGAATGGCGACGAGCCGGAAGCTGCGGCCTATTGCGCCCGTCTTGCTGCCGATTACCGGCGCGAATTCGCCGCCGATGTGGTGATCGATCTCGTCTGCTATCGCCGCCACGGTCATAACGAGGCCGACGAACCGGCCTTCACGCAGCCCACCATGTACAAGGCGATTGCTGCCCGCCCCACGACGCGCGCCCTGTATGCCAAGCGTCTGGCACGTGAGAAGATCATCGATGCCGAGACCGCCGACGATCGGTTCCAGTTCTTCCAGGACCATCTGCAGGAACAGTTCGAGGCTGCCAAATCCTACGAGCCGAGCCGCGAGGACTGGCTGGAATGCAACCAGGATCCGTCCCGTCTGTCCGACGAACCCCTGCGCGAACAGCCCGTCACCGGCATCAGCATTTCCGGGTTGCAGCGCGTTGGCGCAGCACTGACGCGCATCCCTGAAGATTTCGCCCTTCATCCGCGTCTGCGCCGTGTCATTCAGGCACGCGCTCAGGCCATAGAGACGGGTGGCGGCATCGACTGGGCTCTGGGTGAGGCACTGGCTTTCGGGTCGCTGCTACTTCAGCATCATCCCGTGCGCCTCTCGGGTGAAGACTGCCAGCGTGGCACATTCAGCCAGCGTCATGCCGTGCTGATCGACCAGATCAACCAGAGCGATTATGTGCCGCTCAACAACATCGCCGACGGTCAGGCGAAAATCGAAGTCTATAACTCCCTGCTATCCGAATTCGGCGTGCTGGGCTTCGAATACGGCTACACGCTGGCCGCTCCCAATTCCCTCGTTCTGTGGGAAGCCCAGTTCGGCGATTTCGCCAATGGGGCACAGGTCATTATCGACCAGTTCATTGCCTCGGGTGAAACCAAATGGCTGCGCACATCGGGTCTGGTGATGCTTCTGCCGCATGGCTATGAAGGCCAGGGTCCGGAGCATTCATCGGCCCGTCTCGAACGCTATCTGCAGCTTTGCGCAGAAAACAATCTGCGTGTGTGCAATATCACGACCCCGGCAAACTACTTCCACGCCCTGCGTCGCCAGATTGCACGCGAGTGCCGCAAGCCCCTGATCATCATGACGCCGAAATCGCTGCTGCGTCATAAAGAGGCTGTATCCGATCTGACCGATTTCGGACCGGAGACGCGTTTCCGTACCGTGCTGCCGGAAACCGATGCGCTGTTGCCCGATCAGGATATCAAGCGCGTGGTGCTCTGCTCGGGCAAAGTCTATTATGACCTGCGTGCGGCGCGACGCGAAAGCGGAAGACAGGATGTGGCCATCATCCGTCTGGAGCAGCTCTATCCCTTCCCGCGCGATGTGCTTTCGCAACAGCTGGCACGTTACCCCAATGCGCAGATCGTCTGGTGTCAAGAAGAATCCCAGAACGGCGGTGCCTGGGCCTTTGTCGATCGTCGTATCGAGAACTCGGCCGAGCGCTGCAATCACGCTCACCCGCGCCCGATCTATGTCGGCCGCAAAGCCTCAGCCTCACCCGCGACAGGTCTGGCCAGCGAACATCAGGCCGAGCAGGCCGCTCTGGTGCAGGAAGCACTGGGCTGACGCCTCATCCGCCCCGGATTTCGGTCCGGGGCGGCAAAGGCCTGATATTTTCAGAAAACAGAAGCCGTCATGGGGCCCGCCCCTCACCTGTCACAGGATCATACCCTGAGACAGGTGCCCCGCGTCACGCCTGGATACGCAGGTTGAGACTTTCCTTAGAGATGCAGCGCCTTGTCGAAAGCTGCCATTGCGGCTTCCTTCACCGCTTCCGAGAGCGTCGGGTGGGCATGGCAAGCCAGAGACACGTCCTCGGCGCTTGCCTTGAATGTCATTGCCAGAGTGGCTTCCGCTATCAGTTCGCCCGCACAGGCACCCAGAATATGCACACCCAGAATACGGTCCGTCTTGGCATCGGTCAGCACCTTGACCCCGCCATCGGTCGCCGCAATTGCACGCGCGCGCGCGCTGGCCATGAAAGGAAAGCTGCCGGTCTTGTAGGCCACACCGTCCTGCTTCAGCTGCTCCTCGGTCCTGCCTACCATGGCAAATTCCGGCTGGGTGTAGATCACTGAAGGAATGGCGTCATAAGGCACATGACCCACATGACCGGCCAGCTGTTCCGCCAGAGCAATGCCCTCTTCCTCGGCCTTGTGCGCCAGCATGGGGCCGGCAATCACGTCACCGATGGCATAGATGCTCGGGCAGGAAGTGCGGAAGTGACTGTCGACCTGCACACGCCCGGCCTCATCCGTCTCGATCCCCACACTCCCCAGACCGAGCCCCTCGGTATAGGGTTTGCGTCCGATCGCCACGAGCACGACATCGGCCTGAAGCTGCTCGGTTTCTTCCTTCCCGACCTTCTGAACGGTGAGCGATTGCTCATCGCCCTGCGCCTCGACCTTGGTCACGCGTGTCGAGAGGCGGAATTTCAGCCCCAGCTTTTCCAGTGAACGCTGGAACTGACGCCCCAGCCCACGGTCGAAACCCGGTGCGATATGATCGCCATACTCGATGATCGTGACCTCGCTGCCGAGGCGCTTCCACACACTGCCGAGTTCGAGGCCGATCACGCCCGCGCCGATCACTGCAAGGCGTTTGGGCACCGCTTCGAGAGACAATGCGCCTGTGGAAGAAACCACGCGCTTCTCGTCGAAAGTCACGCCCGGCAACGCTGTCGGCGCACTGCCTGTCGCAACAACGATGGACTTTGCCGTAACCGTATCGCCACCGATCGTCAGGCTATGCGGGCCGGTCAGGCTGGCCTCGCCCACGCGGAACGTGACATTGTTCTTGCGAAAGAGATAGCCGATACCCTTCACCGTATCGCCAACGACACGCTCCTTGCGCGCCATCATCTGGGGCAGGTTGAGCCTGGGCGTGACATTGTCGATGCCAAGCGCTGCAAATTCGGTCTCTGCTTCATGCAGACGTTCGGAGCTGTGCAGCAAGGCCTTCGATGGAATGCACCCGACATTGAGGCAGGTGCCGCCCGGCGTCTCTCTCTTGTCGATACACAAGACCTTCAGGCCGCGCTGGGCGGCCTTGATCGCACAGACATAACCGCCCGGCCCTGCGCCGATCACGGCCAGATCGAAATCATGGGTTTCGGACATGGCAGTTTCTTTCTCTTCAGACATCGATGTGTTCTTGCGACGGTTTTCGGTCCGGCTGTTCCTTCAGAAGCCCGGGCGCCCTGAAGGCGCCTCAGACATCGAGCAGCAGGCGTCGCGGATCTTCCACATACTGCTTGACGCGCACCAGGAAGCTGACGGCCTCACGCCCGTCGACCATGCGGTGATCGTAGGACAGCGCAACATACATCATGGGACGGATCACAACCTGACCATCGACGGCAACCGGTCGGTCCTGGATGGCATGCATGCCCAGAATACCCGATTGAGGCGGGTTGAGGATGGGCGTGGAAAGAAGTGAGCCGAACACGCCACCATTGGTGATCGAGAACGTGCCGCGCGACAGCTCATCGAGCTTCAGCGTACCGGCGCGTGCGCGCTTGCCGTAATCGTTGATGTTGCGCTCGAGATCGGCAAAGCTCATCTGGTCGGCGTCATGCAGAACAGGCACGACGAGTCCGCGTTCGCTCCCGACCGCGATGCCGAGATTGACGAAACGGCGATAAACGATCTCGTCGCCGTCGATCGTGGCATTGATGGCAGGAAATTCCTGAAGCGCCTTGATGCAGGCGCGTGCGAAAATGGACATGAAGCCCAGTTTCACGCCGTGCTTCTTCTCGAAAATCTCGCGATATTCGGCACGCAGTGCCTTGGCCGCGCTCATATCCACTTCATTGAAGGTGGTGAGAATGGCCGCGGTGTTCTGCGCGTCTTTCAGGCGTCTCGCGATCGTCTGGCGCAGCCTTGTCATGGGCACGCGCTGCTCGCGGCTATCCTGCTCCGTCTGCCCCTGAAGAGCCGCAAGTGCACTCGCAACAGCAGGCGACGCTGCCGGCGCGGCAGGTGCCGATGGAGCAGACACCGGTGAAGCTGACTTTGCTTCAGCAGGATTCTGCGATGGCTGACGGGGGCGAGCCATCTCGGCGATCACATCCCCCTTGGTGATACGACCATCGAGCCCTGTCGCCTGACCGATCGTCTCGGGCGCAATATGCTCCTCGGCCATGAGGCGCGCAGCGGCGGGCATGGCTTCGCGCTGTGACGTATCGGTTCCCTTCGCAGGAGCCGGAGACGGCGTAGCAGAGCCTGAAGACGATGCCGCCGCGGCAGGCTTAGCCTTGTCCGATGGTTTATCGGGCGTAGCGGTGGGCGTTCCGGACGGATCGAGCGTGCCGAGCACGCTGCCGACGGCCACTTCAGCCCCTGCGGCCACGAGATCGTGACCCAGCACGCCGGCCTGAGGCGCAGGCACCTCAACGCTGATCTTGTCCGTTTCCAGTTCGACGACGGGCTCATCGGCGGCAACTGCCTGTCCGGGTTGCTTGAGCCAGCGGGTAATTGTTGCCGAGGTGACGCTTTCACCAAGAACCGGCACCCTGATCTCGACCGACATCATCTCTCCCTTAGCCCGTCGGGCTTATGTCATGCGTCTGTTCGACCATCCAATAGGGGCACGAACATAGACAGGAACGACCGCCATGCCTA
The DNA here is from genome assembly GCF_024054035.1 of Asaia lannensis NBRC 102526. Lineage (GTDB taxonomy): Bacteria > Pseudomonadota > Alphaproteobacteria > Acetobacterales > Acetobacteraceae > Asaia > Asaia lannensis. The sequence continues at coordinate 434,673 of NZ_JAMXQU010000001.1, read as the reverse complement.
CACCGTCCGCACATATGGACAAACCCTGATACTGGGGATGACGAGACAGGCTTTGCAGGGATTGTTGCCCCATATCGTCCTGCAGCACCATGATTTCACCCGATTGTGACGCGACTTCAGGGCCGCTCACCGTGTCTGATCGCCTCATCCACCTCTTTGCAGCATTCTGAACCGGGCCCTCATGGACCGACACCCGACAGGGACCGGCACCTCTCTAAATCAGCCAGACGAGCCGCCGGATACAGACAGACCGGCAGAAGGCGGGCTCATGTCCACACCACGCAGCATCCACAGCAAGGCGCAGCATCCATGACTTCCGGTACGTATCTCGGCATCGATCTCGGCACTTCGGGAATCAAGGCGGTTCTGGTTGACGGGGCACAAAGCATCATCGCCTCCCATACCGAAAAACTCGATGTCAGCCGCCCGCATCCGGGCTGGAGCGAGCAGGCACCCCAAGACTGGTACCATGCCACGCTTCGTGCTCTGGACGCCCTGCACGGTTCTCATCCGGAGGCGCTTGCGCAGGTGCGGGGCATTGGCCTTTCGGGGCAGCAGCACGGCGCCGTGCTGCTGGATGCACAAGGCGAAGTCCTGCGCCCCTGCCTGCTCTGGAACGACACGCGCGCCGAGTCGGAATGCTCGCTTTTCGAGCACCGTTTTCCACTCTGCCGACAGATTACGGGCAATATTGCCATGCCCGGATTCACCGCACCCAAAGTGATGTGGGTGGCACGCCATGAGCCCGACATTTTCGCCAGGGTCACACATGTCGTCCTGCCCAAGGCATGGCTGCGCTTTCGTATGACGGGCGCCCTGATCGAGGACATGTCCGATGCTTCAGGCTCGCTCTGGCTCGATACAGGTCGGCGCCTTTGGTCCGATGCCGCGCTCGAAGCATCCGGGCTGCGTCTCGCATCCATGCCCGAGCTGTGTGAGGGCACGGCCCCTGCCGGGCGTCTCGACGCCGATCTCGCTGCACGATGGGGCATGGTCGAGGCACCCGTTTTTGCCGGCGGGGCGGGCGATAATGCCGCAGGCGCGGTCGGGCTCGGCGCCATTCACACAGGCGATGCTTTTCTGTCTCTGGGCACGTCAGGGGTGGTATGGGTAACCACCGACAGCTTTCATCCGGGCGGCAATCATGCCATCCACTCCTTCTGCCATGCTGTGCCCGGTCAGTGGCATCAGATGGGTGTCACGCTTTCCGCTGCCGCCTCTCTCGCCTGGTGGTCGCGTGTTACGGGCCTCGATGAAAAAACCCTGCTCGCCGAACTGCCGGAAAGCCCACAATCCCCCTCACCCGTCCTTTTTGCGCCCTATCTCTCGGGCGAACGCACACCGCATAATGACGGGACCGTACGGGGCGGTTTTGTCGGGCTGACACAGGATACGACACGTGCGCAGATGACACAGGCCGTGCTGGAGGGTGTCGCTTTCTCATTTCGCGACGCGCTGGAGGGACTGGCTGAATCGGGCACTGTCATCAGCGAGGCCGATGTGATCGGCGGCGGGTCGCGCAGTCCGCTCTGGACATCCATTCTCGCAAGCGTGCTCGGCATTACCCTGCATCATCTGGCAAACGGGGAGCAGGGTGGCGCTTTCGGTGCAGCACGCCTCGCCCGTATCGCCGTGACATCGGAGGATGTCAGCGCGGTCTGCCTGCCTCCGGAACGTATCGCCTCCATCGTGCCGGACGAGAGCCTGACCGGTCCCTATCGCGCAGCCTATGCACGCTACCGTGCGCTCTATCCGGCTCTGAAATCCATCGGCTGAGCTGCCACGGACGATTATCGACCTGTCAGACGGCAGCTCGGTGGGATCAGGGCGATGGCGGGCAGACGCGCCGGATAAAGGCACGCAGAACCGCCAGTCCCCCGTTCTCGATCAGGGTCGAATGGGTTCCCTGTTGTGTCGTCCATATGGTCTTCGGTTCCGGTGCTGCCTCATAGACGGCAAGGCTTTCTGCCGGCGGTACGGTACGGTCCTGAAGGGTGCGCATGACCAGAAGCGGCGTTTTCAATGCAGCGATACGCCCAAGCGTATCGAACCGGTTTCTCAGCAGCAGACGAACGGGCATGATCGGATAACGCGATGCGGCAACATCGGCGATGCTGGTATAGGGCGCATCGAGCACGGTTCCTGCTGAGGGGAAACGCAGCGCCGTCTGCACAGCCACATTCGTGCCCAGAGACTCGCCATAGATCACGATCCGCCCGGCCTCGATGCCGTGCGTTCCGAGATATCCCATCCCGGCAGCTGCGTCGCTGACGAGCCCAGCTTCGCTAGGGGCGCCGGGATTGCCTGCATAGCCACGGTATTCGACGGCCAGAAGCCCCGTATCGCCCTGCGCCATCAATTTGAAACGCTGCGCTCTCGTCATGATCGATCCGGCATTGCCATGCAGATAGAGAATGACGGGGCCATCGCCCTCAGGGGGGCGATAATAGGCCTTGAGGTCAAGTCCGTCCTGCGTATGCAGCACGACCATACGCGCGCCTGGAATCAGCGTTGCAGGGTCGGCCAGCGGCGTTGTCTCGGCTGGAAAGACCAGTCGATCCTGCCGGAAATAAAGAAAGGCTGCCGAGGCCAGATAGGCCGCAATGGCCAGGCCAATGACGACCGCAATAAATCTGATCACCGTTAATGGCCCCGGAACGATTTCAGGATAGACGCGTAATCAAAAGGATGTGACCCCCCTCCATGCTGATTGTCGAGAGCCGAATCGATGAAATATTTGTGGCCGCTTCCCCTTCTCATCGCCTTTCTTGCTGCAGCATTCTTGACTCAGGCAGCCGAGAAAGCGCCTGAAAAGCCGCTGCGCAGCTATCAGCATCTGTGGACTGACGATCAGGGCGTGAGCCACATCGCCCGTTGCCCGGTCTCGAATTTCTTCCTCAAAAGCATGTCTCCACCTGCCGGGCCGCAATGGCAGGACCCGATGTCTCCTCAAACGGCGACGGTCATGATGACCGTGCAGCCAAGACACTGGAACGGGGCATGGCATCCCGACCCCAGGCCACAATGGATTGTGCCGCTCAAAGGTCGCTGGTGGGTGCGCGCCATGGACGGCACACGCGCTGAAATGGGTCCGGGAGATATCCTGTTTGGTGAGGATCAGGATGTCCGCCCGATGGCAGACGGACCCTACAAGGGCAAAAAAGGCCACGATGCAGGCAATGTCGGTGACGATGAGGTAACGCTGCTTGTCATCCAGTCGGCCAATCCGCCCGAGCGAAACAGGCCCTGCCGTTATTACTGAACAACCGGTCACTGAATCGTCGGTCGCCCGCCCCGAACGGGAACCCGGGCTACCCCCGATACCGTCTCGCATTCATGCAATGCGAGGGTTGTCTGCCGCGCCGGGGTCGCCCTGAAACACCGGTTCGTGTCATGATGGCAACATGACCAAGCGTGTGATCACTTCTGTCGATGTTGCCCGTCATGCGGGCGTCTCCCAATCGGCCGTATCGCGGGCTTTCTCCACCTCCGCAAGCATTGCCCCAGCGACGCGTGAGCGCGTCTTCAGGGCTGCCGAAGAACTGAACTACCGTCCCAATCGCATTCCCTCCATCATGCTGACAGGTCGGTCGGGAATGATCGGCATCATTGTTGGCGGCTTGCGTAACCCGGTCTACGGCTCGGCACTCGAACGTCTGTCATCGGGTATTCGCGATGCCGGATTTCAGGTCATGCTGGTTCAGGTGATGGACGATGTGACACTCGATGCGGCCATCGACAAACTTGCCGGATATCGTGTCGATGCGCTCATCGCGGCACTGGCAATCGGTACGGAAGAAACGGCTAGAGCCCTCTCCGCGCTCAACATACCGGTGATCTGTTTCAACTCTGCCCTGACGGGGCCGGGTATCTCATCCGTACAATCCAGCAACCGCAACTCAGGACTGCGCTCGGCACACCTGATGCACGAGCTTGGGGTAACGCGCCCCTGCTTCATGGCCGGACCTGCAGCGAATGCCGCATCGCGCGAGCGCTTTGCGGGTTTTGAAGAGGGCTGCGCAGCCTTCGGCCTGACGGTCATGAAGCTGTATGGCGAGGACGATTACCGAGCGTCGTACGATGCCCTCACATGCGCACTTCTCGCTGGACACAGGCCCGATGGATTATTCGCCAGCAACGATCTCATGGGATGTGGGGCACTGGACGCCATCGGTGAGATCACAGGTTTCTCCTGCCCGCAGGACATGGTCGTCATCGGTTACGACAATATCCCCCAGGCAGCATGGAACGCCTATCAGCTGAGCAGCTTCGACCAGAGACCGGACCGGCTGGTGGCGACTGCTCTGGATATCCTGACGCGCTCGCTCGCAGCGCCGGAAAACCGTCTTTCGGAAACGCATGTGATCGAGGCCGACCTCGTTCTTCGTCGCAGTACGTCTCGCCGCTGATAAGCGGCCCCGCACGGACTCAAAATACGGTTTTCAATGAAACCCTTGCCATTCGATGCGTTGTTTGCATAGCTATGCAAAATGACAACGGCCCGTTGCAGGGTCGACTGTCTCTCAGGAGTGTACCCCATGACAGACCGTTCCTTCCGCTCGATCCTGACCGGTTCTTTTTCCACACCCTGTGCCAAGAATCCGACCGTCGCGATGATGGAGGCAGGCTATGCCAAGGCGGGGATCGACGCCCGCTACATCAATTGCGACGTAAAGCCGGACAATCTTGCTGCGGCGATTGCCGGGGCAAAAGCCATGGAGTGGGCCGGATTCAACTGCTCGATTCCGCACAAGATTGCTGTTCTGGAGCATCTCGACGAGATCGCGGAATCGGCAAAAATCATCGGTGCCGTCAATTGCGTGCAGATCCGTGACGGCAGACTGACCGGCAACAACACAGACGGAAAAGGCTTTCTGGCCTCACTGCGCAAGGTGACGGACCCGAAAGGCAAAACGATCGTGATCCTTGGCGCTGGTGGCGCAGCGCGCGCCATTGCAGTGGAACTTGCTCTGGCTGGCGCTGCCAGAATCACCATCGCCAATCGCAGCCCCGAGAAAGCGAAAGCGATTGCCGAGCTTCTCACGCAGAACAGCGATGCACAGGCTCATGCCATCTCATGGGAGGGCGCACTCGATGTGCCAAAAGGCACGGATGTTCTGATCAACGCCACGTCCATAGGTCTTGGCGATGCGGAAGCCATCCCCGCTATCGAGACATCCAGCCTTTCCAATGCGACGATCGTGGCAGACGTGATTCCCAATCCCCCTATGACGAAGCTTCTGCGCGAGGCGAAAGCGCAGGGCTGTCAGACACTCGACGGGCTGGGCATGCTCGTCAATCAGGGCATTATCGGCGCCGAACTGGTGCTCGGTGCAAAACTCTCTCCCGACATCATGGAGAAAACACTCGCCGTTATTTTCGGTGCGCAGGACTGACACAGCAGACCGTTGCCAGCATTCCTTTTCCGCACTGCCTGCCTTGCCAGCCTATGAAAAGGGCTTACCGGCGCGGGAAAACGGAACAGCGACGATCACCGGGTGCCAGGGGCGGCTAATCGCCTCTGGACGCCACTTTCGCCTGAATTTTGCTCACACGCAGCGAAGTCAGGTGTTTTTCTGACGTTTCTCGGCGGCACGGCGCCAGAAATTGCAGAGCACCATGCCGCAAATACCGGCAAGCATACCGAAAGCCGTCGAACTGAGCCGTGTCGGTGGCAATAATGCCATGAGAATGCCGCTCGAACCGCCGATGGCAAAGGCCATGGTGCCGAGCAGCGCCGATGCTGCCCCTGCCTGATGCCCATGATGGGTCAGTGCCAGCACATTGGCATTGGGGCCGATAAAGCCAAGCGTGAATGTGGTGGTGATGATCAGGGCGCATAAAGGCCAGGGATCATTCTGCCCCACAACATGGCTGAGACTCACGGCCAGCAGGATCAATCCTGAAACGAGACAGGCGGCCAGCCCGTATTGCATGACCGACGTAAAAGCGAATTTATGCGAGAGTCTGCCATTGATCTGCGTGGCCAGAATGAACCCGCCCGCATTGATGCCGAAGAAAATGGCAAAGGCGCGCGGGGTAAAACCGAGCAGATGCTCGAACAGAAGCGGTGCGTTCGACAGATAGGCAAACATCACGAAAGTGCTGAAACTCGACAGCGTGGCAGAGGACATGAAGACCGGCTCACGCACGAGGCTGACATAACGGCGCAGGATTTCCACCGGCGGCAGGGCATAGCGCCGTTCCACCGGCAGGGTTTCCGGCATCACCGCAAGCCACAGCCCCGCCAGCAAGGCGGCTGCCACGGCACCTGCCCAGAAGATCAGACGCCAGCTTCCAAAAGCCAGAAAAACGCTTCCAAGCGTCGGAGCCAGTATAGGTCCCACGCCGAAAACGAGTGTGAGCTGGGACATGAGACGTACCGCCTCGTGCCCTGTGGCCACATCGCGCACGATGGCCCGCGGAATGACGCTGGTGATGGCCCCCCCCAGAGCCGCCACCAGACGAAGCAGACAGAAGGACCAGTATGAACTGGTCGTCGCCAGAGCGATCGTGGCGACGACATAAATGGCCAGCCCCACCACCATGGGCTTGTGTCGCCCGAAACGGTCCGACAGGGGACCCAGACAGAACTGACCGATGGACAGACCGATAAACCAGGCGGCCAGCGTGAGCTGTGCCGAGCCGGGCCCCTGCCCCAGATCGTGTTCGAGCTGTGGAAAAGCCGGGAGATACATATCGGTCGAGATCGGACCGATCGTGCTTACGAGCCCGAGCAGGATGATCTGCCCTGTCGAGAAGCGTATGGCAGGATGAGGCGAAGAGGTCAGCACGGGGAAACCGGGTCCATTCAGTCTTGGCCATCGAGACACGAGAGAAACCCGGTGCATTCTGCGCTACCGCAGAGAGCGCTGTGCCGTTCTATGGCAAAAACAGTATCGGAGAAGAGCGTATCTGTCTGGCGTATCGGTCAATTCTCTTCCTCTCGCCAGCGAAAGGCAACCGACGTTTTCGTGGCATGGCGGCAACCACGTCATGCAGCGACCGGCAATCGGCCCGGGGAACATGGCATTCGTGATGGCAGAGACCGGACGGACAACGTCTCCCCTCATCTTTGCGCGCGCGAGGGCCAGTCAGGGCGGCATCGATTGTCATGGATTTTCGTCAGGCCAGGGCCGCCCTCGCGATAGGCATCTGGCACCGATACAGCCTGGAGGGCACGCCATAAGCTGCGAACCCTAAAGAAAATTATAGCCAGAATTATCTGGTCTTATGCTGCGGGGGATATCACAATAGTGTTACGCAAAATTTAGCCTCGTCAGGAAGGCCGATTCGACATGGCAACCGATAAGCCAGCGATGCATGAAGACACCATCCACACAGTATCTGTCGATGACACCGTGGTCCGCATAATCGCAGAGCATTTCGGGCAGGATGTCGCTGCGCTACCCAAAGACAGTCAGCTGGCCGACACCCTGGGCGCCGACAGTTTCGATGTCGTACAGCTCGCCTTCGCCTTTGAAGAGACCTTCCACATCGATCTGCAGAATGTCGACCTTTCCCGCGTCAAAACTGTTGCCGATTGCATAGCGATTGTTACGGAACGCTCATACGCCCCCACGCAGGATCTTCCTGCTACGGCACCCATGGTAAAAACATGACCCCTGCACGCAGCCGTCGGCGCGTGGTCATTACGGGTGCGGGTGCGGTATCTCCTCTGGGTCTGGGGGCCGCTGAAAACTGGAACGCCCTTTTGTCCGGCACCGCAAATCTGGAAATCGAGCGATTTCTTTACGACCGGGCCAGTACCCGGTTCTGCGTAGGCCGGGTGCCCGATCGTCTGGAAGGCCTTTATGAGCGCCTGCTCACGAGAAAGGAACGTCACAGACTGGATCGCTTCATCCTGCTCGGGATCGTGGCGGCCGAAGAGGCCATCGGACAGGCCGGGATCGACAGGCTTTCCGAAGCCGCACGTCGCGATATCGGCGTCATCATCGGCTCGGGCATTGGCGGACTGAATACAATTGTCGAAGCCGCCAAACGTATGGAGCAGGAGAAAACCGTTTTCTACCTGCCGGGCGTTCTCACAAACAGCTGCTCAGCCTCCGTATCGGCACGGCACGGTTTCAGAGGAGGCGCCTATAGTGCAAGCGGCGCCTGTGCGACCGGAACCCTGACCATAGGGCAGGCCTTCAGGGCCATACGGGACGGATATAACGATATCATGGTGGCCGGTGGCACCGAAGCGCCTGTCAACGCAGCCGGTATCAAGGTTTTCGACAATTTGCGCGCGCTCGGCCATGACGAGTCCCTTTCCGCCCGGCAAATCAGCCGCCCATGGGATGTCGGTCGCACAGGCTTTGTCCTGTCTGAAGGGGCCGCTGTCGTCGTACTCGAAGAGCACGATCACGCACATCGTCGCAACGCACCCATTCTGGGCGAAGTGGTCGGGTTCGGTCAGAGCGCCGATGCGGGAGACCTGGTCGCCCCGGAGCCCTCGGGCGCTGGTCCGGTTGCCGCGATGCGCGCAGCCCTGCGCGATGCAGGCTGGCAGCCCAACGATATCGACTGGATCAACGCCCATGCGACCGGCACCCCGCACGGAGACGATGTGGAACTCGATGCCATCGAGCAGGTTTTCGGCGACCGCGATGCGGAGCGACCCCTGTTCGTGTCATCGAGCAAGGGACTGACCGGTCATCTCCTGGGAGCATCCGGCGCATTGCAGGCCGTGCTCGGCCTCGAAGCGCTTCGGCATGACATAGTTCCACCAAACACCAATCTGGTCACTCCCAGCCGTTTGAGTCGTTTTCATCTACCGGTCGAGCCGGTGAAGCGTCCCTTGTCGACATTCATGCTCAACAGTTTCGGGTTCGGCGGGGTCAATGGCTGCCTTGCCATCGGGAAGGAGGTTTGATCGTGTCGAGAAGCAGCTGGAATTACGCGATCAGACACGCAATCAATGCATCGGTTCTGTGGAGCCTGCCTTTCGATGAAGAAGAAAGAGAGAAGCCCGATTCCGTCCTGCGTGCAGATGCCCTGCAGATTGCCCTCGCGCGCGGGCTCCCCCTCGTCAGTGGCAATTTCGACGGTGCTGCGCTTGCCGGATGCGACTTGCGCAATGCCGATCTGACACGATGCAGCCTCAGAGGAGCCGACCTGCGTCACTGCCAGCTCGATGGGGCCCTGCTTTATGGGGCCGATCTCGAAAATGCTGACCTTTCCCATGCCTCCCTTATGGGGGCCCAGCTCTGCGGGGCTTCTGCGATCGCAGCGTTAGTCGTCGGTGCCGACCTGCGTGGAGCCAATCTATCCGGTGCGGCGCTTGCACGGGCACAGTTCCAGGGTGCGCTTCTTGCAGGCACCCGCTTATGCGGTGCCGATTGTCACGAGACGAGTTTCTGCGATTGCGACATTGCCTCGGCGTCTTTCAGCGGTGTCGATCTGTCGCACGCCGTCATGATGGGAAGCCGGTGGGATGAAATCGACCTCCAACGCTGGCCCATACGCCTTGAAGGACTCGATTATACGGTGACGCTTCTGAAAGATCATATGGTCATCGGCTCATCGATTATCTCGCTGGAGGATCTGTCCCGCATGGATGATCGTGCAGCCGCCGAACTGGGCGGATTAAGGGCGATGCGTTTTTTCAGGGCATTTCGCAGCATATTGCTCAGCCTGTTCGCCTGTGAACCGCTGGTTTCCCGAATGCCTTCCGGCATGCAGGAAAAAACAACGCTGGTCGCCGGCAACGAGGAGACATACCGATGACCGACTACGTTATCGATGGAACCACCAGCGCCGCCAATGACGTCGTGATTGCCTCGAGCGATACGCTGACGGCCAATAGCGGTGGGCAGGGCAACAACATAACCGTGGGGGGCGGGCGCGTAACCGCCAACACCGGATCGACGCTCACCAATGTCACTGTCTATTCAGGCACGCTCATTCTGGCCGGGGGAAGCCTTGGCCCTCTCACCATGAGCGGAGGAACATCGCTCATCAATTCCGGCAGTATCAACGGTACTTTTGCGATTTCGGGCGGAACGATCACCATCGGGAGCAGCGCAAAGGTCACCACAGCAAGCAATTCGACCCTCTCTCTTTCGGGCGGGGCGGTAGCGACCGTGCTCAATACAGGCCCCCTGACTGTTCAGATCGCCGCCGGGTCAAAACTCGTGACCAACACGGCCGAATTGCAGAACCTGACCATCAACGGCAGCGCTCAGGGGTTCACGATCGATATTACCGATCTCGATCCCAAAACGATCATCAGCGTCGATCTGCAATCCTCGCGCATGATCATCTATACAACCAACGGAACCATCGTGATCAATGGCTCCATTCCCGGCTACAAGCTCTCGAGCGATGGCAGTAGCGGCCTTATCATTTCGGTGTGCTTCGCCAAAGGGACGCTGATCCTCACGCCCTCCGGCAAAAGGCCGGTCGAAACCATCGGGACAGGCGATACGGTCGTCACCGACCGTGGCGTGCAGACCGTCATCTGGGCCGGAAGCCGAAAGATCACCCTGCGTGGCGCACAACCCGACGAAGCCTTTCTTGTCCGGATCAGACGAAATGCCTTCGGGGCGGGAGAGCCGTTGAGGGATCTTCTGGTCACGCCAGAACACTGCGTCTTTGTGCAGAACAGCCTCGTGCCGGTGCGTATGCTCGTCAATGGCGGATCGATTTTCTACGATCGCACCATCAGGGAATATACCTACTACCATCTCGAGGTCGAAAATCACGCCCTGCTCTATGCCGAGAACCTCAGGGCGGAGAGCTACTACCGAGGCACCAACAGTCTTCTTTTCGGCACGCACGGCAGCAGCGATACCGAACCGCCGCGCGAGCGGGCCTACCCCCTCATGGTCGAGCGTCCGGTGGTAGAAAAAATCTGGCGCGAACTGACAGAGCGTGCCGGGCAGCTTGGCTATATGGTCCAGCAAGAACAGCCTGCACCGCAGGCCCCTTTCGTGCTGACAACCCCGAACGGCAGGATCATCGCCCGTACGGAACAGAACGGCCCTTATGCGGTATTCATGATCCCCTCGGATATCGACCACGTCTATATCACGACACAGACCACTCGCCCCGATCAGGCTATCGGACCCTATGTGGATGACCGGCGCGATCTCGGCGTGCTCATCGGTCAGGTGAAGATCACCGATCGGGGCGATACGAGGCGTCTTGACGATCATCTGACATCTCCGCTCCTCGGCGGCTGGAGTGCCCTTGAGAACAGTCATATACGCTGGACCACCACATCCGGCCTCCTCCCGCTGCCTCAGGATCATGACGCGCCCAGAATGCTGAAACTGGAGATCGAACAGCTGAATGCAGCGCACTGAGATCGCTGCGACATGGCCTTGGGCACGCCAGGCATGGACCGGTTCAGCACCCGTCAGATCCCGCCCTCAAATCATGATTTCCATCTGAACTCCGGGCTCATATTCGTGCCATTGATCCCGGCCCTGCCGGATCCGGTTCGACATGTTCTGGCACCAGCGCTTTATCCCTGCGGGCGTTTGAGCTACGCCCTGCACAAACGAGTGTTCGGATAGGATTGGATAGATCATGCGCATAGCGATGATTGGCGGCGGTTATGTCGGGCTGGTGTCCGGTGCCTGTTTTGCGGAATTCGGCACCGAGGTGGTGATTGTCGAGGCCGATCAGGACAAGCTGACGGCCCTGAGGGCGGGATCCATCCCCATTTACGAGCCAGGTCTCGACAAGATCGTCTCGGCCAATGTCGCTGCCGGTCGCCTCAGCTTTACCGATGATCTGTCGACCGCGATCGCACAGGTCGATGCGGTTTTCATTGCAGTCGGCACCCCGACACGACGCGGGGACGGTCATGCAGATCTGACCTATGTCTATGAAGCCACGCGCCAGATTGCCCGCCACGCCCCAAAAGGCCTGCTGGTCGTGACCAAATCCACCGTTCCTGTCGGCACAGGCCGCGAAGTCGCGCGTATTCTGCGCGAGGAACGCCCCGATCTGACCTTCAGTGTGGCTTCCAACCCGGAATTCCTGCGTGAGGGCAACGCCATAGGCGATTTCATGCGTCCGGATCGCGTGATCATCGGAATTGATGACACCGGCGCCGACAAGGGCGAGACGGCCAATGCCATCATGCGTCAGCTCTATCGTCCGCTCTACCTGATCGAGACCCCCATCGTCATGACCGGGCTCGAAACAGCCGAACTGACCAAATATGCCGCCAATGCGTTTCTCGCGATGAAAGTGACATTCATCAACGAAATGGCCGATCTCTGCGAGAAAGTCGGCGGCAATATTCATGATGTGGCTCGGGGCATGGGGCTCGATCAGCGCATCGGACGCAAGTTCCTGCATGCTGGCCCCGGCTATGGCGGATCGTGCTTTCCCAAGGATACGCGCGCACTGACAGCCATCGCACGCGATGCAGGCAGCCCGTCCCTGCTTGTCGAGGCAACGGTGTCGATCAACGAAGCGCGCAAATCGGCCATGGCAGAACGTGTCATCGCGCTGTGCGGTGGAACCGTTCGAGGCAAGACCATCGCCATTCTGGGTCTGACATTCAAACCCGACACCGACGACATGCGTGAAGCCTCGTCGCTGCCTCTCATCCAGCGCCTGACAGAAGAAGGGGCGACCGTACAGGCGTTCGACCCGGAAGGTATGAAAGCCGCCCGCCCCCTTCTGCCCGAAAGCGTGATCTACGCCAGCTCCGCACAGGATGCTGCAACGGGTGCCGATGCGCTTGTCGTCCTGACGGAATGGAACGAGTTCCGGGCTATCGCGCCTTCCAAGCTGAAAGCTGCCATGCGTGGCACGGTGATCGCCGATTTCCGCAATATCTGGGATCCGGCAGCCCTGCGTGAGGCAGGTTTCACCTATCGCTCGATCGGTCGCCCCTGAAAGGTCCCGGCCACCAATAAGGTGAGGTCAGCTAGGGTGAGGTCAGCGCCCTGACGTCACCGCCCCCGGGTCGATCAGGCTTCTGTACCGACGTTTATGACACGGTACGAGCCAGAGTTGTGTGGGAGCCAGAGTTGTGTGGGAGCCAGAGTTGTGTGGGAGCCAGAGTTGTGCATGGCAGAGGCGTTGCCTCTGCCATGCACAAGTAAAACGGCTCAGATTGCGCGTTTGGCCATGGCAGCGGCACGAGCTGCAGCCTTTTCTTCATCGGTCCAGATCTTGCGCTCGCGTATTTTCGGCACCTTGACCTGCTTGACCGGGCCACCGCCGAGCACCGGTGCGCGTGCCGTGGAATGGCGTGCTTTCTCGCAATGCCATTCGTGATTTTCATGCACTGTCAGTGCGCGTCCGATCGTGCGCTCCACATCGTGCAGCCAGGCGCGCTGCTCGGCATCGCACAGGGTGATGGCCCGCCCGCTACGTCCTGCGCGGCCCGTACGGCCAATGCGATGAACATATGCCTCAGGCAGGCTGGGCAGATCGTGATTGACCACATGCGTCACCGTATCGACGTCGATACCGCGTGCGGCGATATCTGTGGCGACGAGAACCCGTGCACGACCTTCGCGGAATGCTTCGAGTGCCCGTTCGCGCTGACCCTGCGACTTGTTGCCGTGCAGGGCTTCGGCCGTGATGCCCGCTTCGGTAATATGAGAGCAGACCTCATTGGCGATGTTCTTCTGAAGCGTGAACACGACAGCCTGTCCGACATCGGGGGCGCTGAGAAGCGATAGCAGGGCGGCCTTCTTGTGCTCTGCATCGAGAAACATGACCGTCTGCTCGATACGATCGACCGTGGTAGAAGGCGGGGCGATTTCCACCTTCGCCGGATCGCGCAGCAGGCTGTCTACCAATGCCGCAATGGATTTCGGCATGGTTGCGGAAAAGAGGATCGTGTGGCGCTCAACCGGGGTTGCAGCAACGATCTGCTCGATTGGCTTGGCAAAGCCCATATCGAGCATCTGGTCTGCCTCATCCAGCACAAGAGCTTCGAGGGTCGACAGGTCGCAAAGCCCCTGCTCGATCAGATCCAGCAAACGACCGGGGGCTGCGACAAGAATATCGACGCCTTCCTTCAGCGCATTGACCTGATGAAACTGGCTGACACCCCCGAAGATCGTGGTCACGCTGAAATCGAGATGGCGACCGAATGCCTCAAACCCATCGGCAATCTGGCTGACGAGTTCACGCGTGGGCGCCAGAACAAGAACACGGGCCCCGTTTTTCGGCGCGGGACGTGGGTCAGCGGCCAGGCGATGAAGAAGGGGCAGCGCGAAGGAAGCGGTCTTGCCCGTTCCCGTCTGGGCCATGCCCAGCAGATCACGGCCTTGCAGCAGCAGGGGGATGGATTGCGCCTGGATCGGCGTGGGCGTCTTGTAGCCAGCCTCGTCCAGCGCCTTGAGAATAGCAGGCGCGAGCGCCAGTTCGTCGAATGTCATGGTCATGATGAAACAGCGCCTCCGGCGCACAAATTGGTTGCGCCTTGGCGGGCATTCAGACTGTGGAGGTGCTCTTTTGCGGACGAATGATCGTCGCGTCAACGCAAACGCGCATTCATGTCCTTATGGTCATCCATTGTGGCAATAAGGATGCGTTTCACGCCTGTTCTGCCCCTCGCACGATGCCCGGATCGCACGCTTCAGGAAAACGCACCAAAGCAATGCAGCCGATCCGGCAGGGCATTCACATGCCTTGAGGCGAGAACGATGCCGAACTCCGGGCAACAGCTTATCCACGCCGTCCATCAGAAAAGCAGCGCGGTACGTTCAGCTTCGCACCCTGACCGTGGCCCCCGCGAAAAAACGCCCTGTCAGGGTGCATGCTCGCGCATCTTCCGATGCATTGATCGCACCGGCATACCGGAGGCACTTTCTCTCAATTTATGGTGATTTACGCCATATATAATGAGATAAACGCGGACATATCTCAGGTACAATTACTTTGGCATGTTTTTTGCAAGAACACCTGCATGACCAGATTTCCGCTTTCCTCACTCTCCCGGTTCGATCGCCTTTCGCGCATTGCGATCGGCCAGCCCATGCTGACGGAGCAGATGTCTGAGCTGGTAATAGGTCAGACCCAGAGCCGTGGCGGCCTGTTTCTGGTTGAAGCGGGCATCGCGCAGGGCGGTTTCGAGCAGGCTACGTTCATAGGCGCGCGTGGCCTCGGTAAAATTCAGCCCCTCGGGCAAAGCCGCAGTCGGCGGCATAACGGGCGTGGCTGGAGCTTCACGCGCAGGCGCCGGAACGGGATCCGGATCGCGGCTGGCCAGCGGCCTCAGCCAGTCGGGCCCGTTGCGGAAGGGATCGAATACGATATCGTCCAGAGGGCGTTCGGGCCGCTCCATACGATAGACGCTGCGCTCGACGACGTTGCGCAGCTCACGCACATTGCCGGGCCAGTCATAGCGCATGAGCCTGTCGCGGGCGCGGTCGGTGAACCCGGCAAAGAGCTTGCGCCCCAGACCTGCCGTCATACGGGTCGCGAAATGCTCGCACAGGATCGGGATATCTTCCTGACGGGCACGAAGCGGTGGCAGCATAACCACATCGAAAGCAAGGCGGTCGAGCAGATCGGCACGGAAATCACCCCTGCGTGCCATGTCGGGCAGATCGGCATTGGTGGCGCCGATAATGCGCACATCCACATGGATCGTCTCGTTGCCGCCCACACGCTCGAAACTGCCATATTCGATGACGCGCAGCAGTTTCTCCTGCACCGCCATGGAGGCCGAGGCGATTTCATCGAGAAACAGCGTGCCGCCATGGGCCTGCTCGAAACGGGAGAGTCTGCGGCGCTGTGCCCCCGTGAACGCCCCGGCCTCATGACCGAACAGCTCACTGTCGAGCAACGTATCGGGCAGAGCCGCACAGTTGAGTTTGATGAGCGGCTTGTCCCATCGTGGCGAGAGCAGAGCCAACCGGGCCGCCACCAGTTCCTTGCCCGTACCGCGCTCGCCGATGATCAGCGCAGGCCGATCGAGCGGGGCAAGGCGCGAAATATGGTCGAGCATCTCCAGAAACGCAGGAGATTGTCCGATCGGTGTCGGGTTTTCTTCGTTTCTGGCAGATCGCGCCATTTTATGGCCAGTCTCGTTCGCGGTGTTGCAGAAATTCTATCTTTCACCCCGGATCGTTACGCTTGCAAGAGAAGCCTGTGTTCTCCTGCCCCGATTTCCTGTTAAATTCGTTCCAGCAAAGAAAGATCGTTACATGGGTATCTTTTCCCGCCTTGCGGATATTGTGAACTCCAACCTCAACGCCATACTGGCCAGCGCCGAAGATCCGGAGAAAATGATCCGGCTGATCATCCAGGAAATGGAAGACACGCTGGTCGAGGTACGCAGTCAGGCTGTCACCATGATTGCCGAGCGCAAGGGGCTCGAGCGCCGCGCACGCACCATGGTGCAGGAAGAGGATGAATGGCTGCGCAAGGCAGAGCTTGCCCTGACCCGTGATCGCGAGGATCTGGCCAAGGGGGCGCTTGCAGCCAAGGCCACGATAGAGCAGTCACGCAAATCGCTCGAGCAGCAGATTGCCCAGGTCAATGAAAGCCTTGACCAGCAGCATGACGATATCGGCAAGCTGCAGGCCAAGCTGGCCGACGCGAAATCCCGCGAGAAATCGCTTTCGCTGCGCCACAAGGCTGCGACCAATCGCATCAAGACACGCGAGCGCCTGTATGACACGCGGGTCGAAAATGCGTTCAACCGCTTCGAGCAGGTCGAGCGTGCGCTTGACGCCCTTGAGGGGAAGGCCGAAGCCTACGATCTGGGGCGCGGTCCGGGTGGCACACGCCAACCGAGCCTGCAGGAAGAACTCGCCAGCCTCGAGACCGACATGGCAGTTGAAAACGAACTCGAGGCCCTGCGCGCCAGAATCAGGAGCCGTCAGGGATGAGTGCGGGCATGAAACGCGTTACAGGCAAGGATAAACTACCATGAGCCATGGTTCGGGAAGCAGTCTGGGAGACCTGATCGGACTCGCGGCGGTTGTCATGCCCTTCGTCATGATCATGTATATCGTGACCATTCGCTCTCGCGCGAAGGCAACAGCCAGCAAGTTGCAGGAATCCGATCTCGCCGCGCTGAACATGGCTCACGTGCAGGCACGCAGACTCGAAGAACGTGTCGACCAGCTGGAGCGCATTCTGGATGAGGATGTGCCGGGCTGGAGGACGCGGAGCTTCTCATGATGTCAGCCTGTCTGTTTCGCCGCCCCTCCCGCTCTCACGGCCGCCGCATTGCTCTTGCAGCCCTGCTTCTGTCCGGTATTGCCGGGGCTGGAACCGGGCTGGGCACCGCCGCTCTGGCTGCGCCGCCCCATGCCGGCCCGCAGGTCGTGATGGATGCCGAGGATCTCGATCTGAGCGTTCCCTGTCTCGGGCGTTTCGAGATCATGGTCGATCCGGCCATGAGCGATGGCGTGTCGATTGACAGCTCGCCTTCTGGCGGGGCGCATCTGACCATGCGCACAGGCAAGACACAGGGATCGTCCAAGGTTCTGATTACCAGCCGGACCTGCGCGCCCAATGCCCGCGTGTCCATTCTGGTGGCCCCCAATGTCGGGGTGCTGATCCATGACAGCCACGACACGCATATCGTCATTCACGGCACGCTGGCCTCGCTGGAAGCAAGCCTTGAGGCCGGTCAGCTCGATGCCGATACCGTCCAGTCGCTCGATCTGAGCCTGCGCGGAACCGAACAGGTCCATATCGCCAACCTCAATCGTGCTGCTCAGGTGGTCGAGACGGGGGCTTCGGGGCTTGTCGTCGATCATGCCGATCTCGACGCATTTTCTGCGCAGCTTTCCGAAACCAGCCATCTGACTGTCACGGATGGACGGTTCGACGTCCTGACGCTGATGGTCGAAAATGCTGCCAGCGCCCGACTGGGGGGAAGTGCCAATACGGCCACCGTCTCAGCCAATGGAACCGGGCTTGTGGCAATCCCCACAGTGAGCGGCGCTCTGACACGCACGGGCAATGTGCAGGTCGGTCCCGTTGCTGCAACGCCCGCCCCCTCGCCTTCGGCTCCCGCAACGCCCGGCGCAGCTGCAGGCCCTTCTGCCTCCGCTGGTGCAATGTCCCCAAGCGCAACCTCCCAGAGCACAACCTCCCAGGGCGTAACCTCCCAGGGCGTAACCTCCCAGGGCGCGCTGTCCCAAAGCGCAGCGACAGAAAACGCCGCATCTCAGGGCACTGTGGGAGCAACTGCCGCATCCCGTACAGGATCTGCCACAGCAGCGCCCCCTGCGACGACAGCCGGGACTCCGTCTGCCAACGGAAACGCACAGACCAGCGTTGCACCGGCAGGGACAGGACAACCCGCACAGTCCTCATCTCCCCAGGCTACCTTGCCGCAGGAAACGAGACCGCAGAGCACTGCGCCATCGATATCGGGCGCGGCGTCGGTGCCCCTTGGCCCCCCGATTCCTCCCGCAACAGATCCGGCACAGACCGCCCAGCCGGTCACGCGTCCGGCCATGCCCGATGCCCCTTCTGCCCCGTCCTCATCCAGCAAGACGGACGTAGGGAACGGCAGCGCGCCTATCGCTCCTGCTGACGGACAGACATCCGTTGGCCGCGCGCCTCAGGGTTCGCCAGCGACCGGAACCTCTGCCAGCAGCAGCCCATCCACCACACCAAGCACCCCTCCTGCCGGGAATACGGCCATGCCGAGTGTCAAGGGAGATCAACCGAGGTGATCCAGCTGCGCCTGAGCCTTTTCGTTTTCTGCGGTCTGATGCCTGTTACGGCCCTTGCCAGCCCGGACACGACTCAGGCCATCCTCGACGACGCGCCCTATACGCTTCGCCTCGATACCGCATGTTCTTCCACCATCAGCATCCAGGGCACCCCAGACCAGAAAGAAGCTGTCACACTCGACCGGCAGGATACGGGTCTGACCTTCACCAGTTCAGGTCATGACGCCACGCTGCAAGGCGAGCGCTGCGACACGGGCCCGACACTGCATGTCCGACCGGGTACAGCGATCATCGCCCGGATGCGGGGCTACGGATCACTGAATATCAGCGGCGTGAACGGCCCCGTCTCCCTGAACGAGAGCGGCAGCACCAACATCACCATCGATCAGGCTACCGCGCTCGACCTGAACATGCACGGTTTCGGCAGCCTCAAGCTGGGCTGGCTGAACGGCCCGGGAAAGCTCATTCTGGCAGGAAGCGGCAACAGCATTATCGCCCGTGTCGATTCACCGAGCCTGAGCGCACGCGTCGATGGATTTGGCGGCATCGACCTGAGTGCCGGATCGATCGGCGCGCTCGACGCCCATGTTCATGGTTCGGGACATATCGCTTTTGGCGGGACAGCCCGCACGGCCGATCTGACGGCCAGCGGTTACGGCGGTATTTCCGTCAACGAAGTCACGGGAGAAATCCGTCAGGATGCGCAGTCTCCCGCCTCGATTTCGCTGCGTCATGGAGGCGGAAAACCCTCTCACCATTCTGCAACCCGCCCCATCCTGACCCTGCCGGATGGCACGATCATTACCTCGCATAACCTCATACGCCCCGACGGATCCGTCACCGCATTCGACGATGACGATGGAGATACCGCCGATGTCAGCCCATCCGGTCATGGCAGAAAATGGGTCTGGCGCATCGGGCTGCTTGTCATTCTGCTCGTGGCGTTCCGGCGGCGCCTCACGGCATTGCTGCCGCGCGGCATGCGTGCTGCGACCGCAATGCCGGACAACACTCCCTCCGATCATCCCGATCTTGTCGCATTACAGGCACGACTTCAGCGCCTCGATCAGCGCGTGGGCCATGTAGAGCAATGCGTAACCTCGCGCGATTTCCATCTGCATCGCGAATTCCAGCACCTTGCAAGGCGACACGGGTGACAGCGCCCCGTTTGGCCATCGCCCTGAACGATCGCTTGACCCGACAGCCAGATGCCGAACCTGCACGGACAGGCTGGCTCAGCAATCGGGCAGACAAAGGACATGTTTCATGAGCCGCTTCAGTCTGGGCTTTTTTCTGGCCCTGACCATATCGCCCGCTCTGGCCGAAACGAGCCTTCCAAGCAGCCCGGAAGCTGCGCTCTCCAATGCGCCCTATACTTTGCATATCGATACGGGATGTGCGGCCAGAATTCACATTCAGGGGGCAGGTGCGCTTCTGCAGAATGCCGATATGCAGGAGGTGCCCTCAGGTCTGTCCTTTCAGGCGGGTCGTCATGAGGCGTGGCTCACCGGCAGCGCTTGCGGTGAGGATGCGACTGTGCAGCTGCGCGAGGGTGCGGCCATCGTCTCTACCGCCACAAATTATGACAGCCTTGCCATTGACTGGGTGAACGGTCCGGTTTCCGCCCGTCAGGGTCGTGGCACAATCAGCATCGATAATGCCACCGCCCTGCTCTATCGCGGCAGCGGTCCCGGCGACCTCAAACTCGGCACCCTGACAGGGCCAGGAATTTTCGCGTTTTCGGGTCCCGGCACTGCGCGCGTGACCAAGGCGACGGCCAATTCCGTGGTGATTGGCACAACCGGACCCGGCGATGTCATTATCGATGACGGAACGATCGACCAGCTTGCCGTGAGCCTTTCGGGACCGGGAGACGCTGTTTTCGACGGTGTTGCCAACAACGCGACGCTGCGCACCAGCGCCTCGGGCGACATACGCGTGCATCAGGTGCTGGAAACCGAGCATACCCACTCCAGTGCCAGCGGCAGGATCATCATCAGCCTGCCTGCTCGCCATGGCGAGGTGTTCACCGGCAAAATCAGAGGGCGCAACAGCCAGGACGGCACCAGCGTCACACGCGACGATATGCGTCTGCCCGATGGCACGCGTATCAACAGCCACCGCATGATCAAGCCGGACGGCACGGTCATCGATTTCGACGCACTCCGGCACATGAGCCAGAACAGCGTGCATACCCCGTCGGCTGAAACGGCTGAGATACCTGACCCGCCAGAACCGCCTGAGCCTCCCGAGATACCTGCAGCCCCCGCCACATCATCGGGCAGCATGCATCATACATCGGCTAAACCATCGGCCAAACCATCGACAATGACGGCGAGCGTGACATTCGACATACTTCCGGACCGCAATGGGATCATCTCGGGCGTGATCGCTCTTGCGGTGCTGGCCATAGCCCTCATGCGCCGACGCATCATCCCCCGGCTCATCGCTCTGCTGTATCGCCACAACCCGGCTCTTGCGCGCAAGGTCGAGCCCTTTCTGATGTCGCTCATGGCAAAGGTGACCGCCCCCATGCCGCAAACGCAGCTCCCGCAACTGCTGGATCTGACAGAGCGCCTGCAAAGGCTGGACAGGCGCGTCGGCGCGGTCGAAACCTGCGTCACGTCACGCGATTTCCATCTGCACACCCAATTTCGCGATCTGGACCGGCGGCACGACTGATCGGGCGCTGCGAAGCGTATCCCCGGCACCCGATTGGGGCTTTGACGTAACGCTTCAGTCAGGCTAGGGCTTGAGACATGAATTTCCCTGATGGCGGCGGCTGACCGTGAATTTTATCCTCGATCCTGTCGCAGCCATCGGGCGTGCCTTTCTCGGTATCGCACGCAAGGCCGGCGCTCTCACTCTGTTTGCTTTGGCCGGTCTTTCGAATCTCGTTCGACCGCCCTTTTACTGGGGTGTGTTTTTCAGCAGTCTGATCGAGATTGCCTTCTATTCGCTGCCCGTCGTGGCACTCACCGCCATTTTCTCCGGTGGCGTGATCGCCCTTCAGTCCTATGCGGGCTTTGCGCAATATCATGTGCAAAGTGCGATTGCGGGCATTGTGGTGCTTGCCGTCGTCCGTGAGCTCGGACCTGTGCTGGCCGGGCTGATGGTCGCCGGACGTGTGGGCGCTGCCATGTCTGCCGAAATCGGCACCATGCGCGTGACCGACCAGATCGACGCGCTACGCACGCTTTCTACCGATCCGATGAGATATCTGGTGACGCCGCGCCTTCTGGCCGGCACGCTGGCTCTGCCGTTTCTGGTGCTGGTTGCCGATATTCTCGGTGTGCTGGGTGGCTTTACCGTCTCGGTCTCGAAGCTCGGTTTCGACCCGCAGAACTACATCGTCGCAACCTTCAATGCGCTCAAGCCGCTCGACGTGCTGGTCGGGCTCGCCAAGGCTGCAGTCTTCGGTTTCATCATCAGTCTGATGGGCTGCTATCACGGCTATACCAGCCGTGGCGGTGCTGAAGGCGTGGGCTCTGCCACAACCGCCGCCGTCGTGGCAGCCTCCATCCTGCTTCTGGCTTTCGATTACCTCCTGACGGATCTGTTCTTCGCCTCATGAGCGCCCTGCCCAAGATCCGCATTCGCGGCCTGACCAAATCCTTCGGCTCCAAGACCGTGCTGGACGGCATCGATCTCGATGTCGAAGCCGGAACATCGATGGTCATCATCGGCGGATCGGGTAGCGGAAAATCCGTACTCCTGCGCTGCATTCTCGGGCTGATCACCCCGGATTCCGGCTCGATCGAGATTGATGGCGAGGACCTTCTGACCGCGTCGCCCGCGCGACAGGAAATCCTGATCGAGCAGATCGGCATGTTGTTCCAGAACGCCGCCCTTTTCGACAGCATGACCGTTGCCGATAACATCGTGTTCGGCCTGCGCGCCAAAGGGCGTGGCAAGTCGCACAGGCTGACAAAGGCGCAGGCACGCGATCAGGCTGGCGATATTCTCAAGCAGGTCGGCCTCGACCCTTCTGTCGGCGCACTGGCTCCATCCGAGCTTTCGGGCGGCATGCAGAAACGTGTGGGGCTTGCGCGCGCCATTGCAGGCACACCCAAGATCCTGTTTTTCGACGAGCCGACGACGGGTCTCGACCCGATCATGGGTGCCGTGATCGACGAACTGATCGTGGATTGCGTCAAGCGTCTCGGTTCGACCGCCATTGCCATCACCCATGACATGGCCTCGGCCCAGCGTATCGGCGATCGCGCTGCCATGCTCTATCATGGCAAACTGGTCTGGCAGGGTCTGGCATCCGAACTGATGCATAGCGGGAACGCAATGGTCGATCAGTTCACCCATGGACGCACGGATGGCCCGATCAAGATGGAGCTACGGTGCTAGGCCGGTGAGGAAGAGGCGTTCTTTTTTGCAGAAAAGAACCAAAAAACCTTTTCTAATTGAGGTTTTAGAACACGCACGGTTTTAAAGACCCCAAGCGGCTAAAAGTCTTGCATCTTCTTTTTCTGCCAGAAAAAGAAGATGCCTTGTTCTTGTTATGTTTCACCGCCTGCCCTATCTTTCTGCCAGACCCCCTGACTGGAAGACAGATCTATGGCCAAGCGTCCCACAGCCCGTTTCGTCTGTCAGGCCTGCGGCGCAGTTACCAGCAAATGGTCGGGGCGCTGCGACGCCTGTGGTGAGTGGAATACCATTGTTGAAGAAGCGGTAGAGCCTACCAATCGCGAAACGCGCAAGCGTGCAGGTCGGCTCACGCTCATGCATCTGGATGGCGACCTGACACCGCCGCCGCGCATCGAGACCTCGATTGCCGAATTCGACCGCGTGCTCGGTGGCGGACTGGTCCCCGCATCGGTCGTGCTGGTAGGGGGCGATCCCGGGATCGGCAAATCCACCCTGCTGCTTCAGGCCACCTGTGCCCTCGCCAAGGCCGGACAGCGCGTTCTTTACGTCTCGGGTGAAGAGGCAGTCGATCAGATACGCCTGCGCGCACGCCGTCTGAAACTCGACGCCCCAACGCTCGATCTGGCCGCCAGTATCAACGTGTCCGAAATTGCAGGCTCTCTGGAGCAGGACCGCGAACATCATGTGGTGGTGATCGATTCCATCCAGACCATGTGGCTTGAGACCATCGAAAGCGCGCCGGGTTCGGTGGCGCAGGTGCGCGCCTGTGCCTTCGAGCTGATCCGTCTGGCCAAGACAGTCGGGTTCTCGCTCATTCTCGTCGGGCACGTCACCAAGGAAGGCGCATTGGCAGGCCCGCGCGTGCTTGAACATATGGTCGACGCCGTCATGTATTTCGAAGGCGATCGCGGGCACCAGTTCCGCATTCTGCGCGCTGCCAAGAACCGCTTCGGGGCGACAGACGAGATTGGCGTGTTCGCCATGACCGATACGGGACTGACCGAAGTGCCCAATCCCTCCGCGCTGTTTCTTGCGGAAAGACGCGGCAATATCGCAGGATCTGCCGTCTTTGCAGGCATGGAAGGCACGCGCCCCGTCCTTCTCGAAATTCAGGCGCTCGTTTCGCCAAAGGCTGGTGAAGGCGCGGCAAGACGCGCCGTGGTCGGATGGGAAACAGCGCGGCTCAACATGCTGCTGGCTGTTCTTGAAGCCCGCTGCGGACTGAAAATGGCCGGAATGGATGTGCATCTGAATATCGCAGGTGGTCTGCGTATCAGCGAGCCCGCCTGCGATATGGCTGTGGCTGCTGCACTGATTTCTGCCGCGACAGGCGTTCCGACCTCGTCGGGCTCGACCTATTTTGGCGAAGTCGGCCTCTCAGGCGAGGTGCGTCAGGTGTCGCAAACCGATCTGCGCCTCAAGGAAGCGCAGAAACTCGGTTTCGCTCAGGCGATCCTGCCCCGTCGCGTTGCCAGTGGTGGCGCACGCCCCAAGCCGCCCGAAGGACTGGCACTGAAGGAAATCGGTCATCTGAACGATCTGGTGGAGTTGTTCCAGCCACTGGACGAATAAGCGCCCGTCGCCATTTTCCGTTGAGGGAAAGAGAGCTTACAGGGCACGGTCATTCTGGCGGGACATTTGTTGCAGGGCTCTCCTCCGCGTCCCGGCAAGGGCTTATCTCTCTCATCCCTTCTGGTGTTCTGGTCTTTTTGCTCTCTTGCTCGTCGTTCCCTGGCGACAGAAGCAATGTCACCACAATGCGCGTTTCCCAGGGACGAGAGCTCTTTGGAAACGCGCAGGGCAGCACCTCGCCTCACTCCAGCCTTGCAAAACCCGGCCAGCCCTGCTTCCTGAACTGAATCAACCGCACAACGAAACCCGCAAAGGGCAAGGCAGGACACAGGTACATGACCCGAACACTCGTGGCGGAAACGCAGCTGGATACGGTGGTCAAGAAAAGCCTGTTCCGTGTCCATGCCGCACCGATTGCCCGTGAAGAGGATGCGCGGGAATTTTTCGACCGTGTGAGCGTTGCCGATGCCACGCATAATTGCTGGGCGTGGCGCATCGGGGGGCGGTATCGCAGCTTCGACGACGGCGAACCGGGCGGAACGGCAGGGCGACCTATCTTGCAGGCTATCGATTCACAGGAATTCGACCGCGTTGCCGTTATCGTGGTGCGCTGGTTCGGCGGCATCAAACTGGGCGCGGGCGGGCTGGTCAGGGCTTATGGAGGGGCTGCAGCTTCCTGCCTGAAACAGGGAGAAGCGGTCGAGATCGTGCCGATGCAACGCCTCGGGTTTCATGCCACGTTCAGCCTGCTGCCGATCATTCAGGCCCGCCTGTCCGATTGGGACGCCACACAGGAAGAATGCAGCTTCGACGAAACGGGGGCTGGTCTGACGCTGTCCGTCCCGCTTTCCCGCTCGGAAACCATACAGGGTGCATTGCAGGATCTGCTCAGGGGTGGGGCGGTCCGAATGCTGGATGAGCCCGCGCAAGAGCAGACCGATCAGCAGGGCTGAGCGATACGGGGCCGGAATATGTTACAGCCGGTTTGACGCTCCGTCATTTCCTTCCTACGGTAACGCATCATGTTACGATCGTAGGATCCTTGTTCATGCCCGTTTTCAGACACGCTGCAGCGCTTGCTGCTGTTGCGCTTCCCCTTCTCTCTTCCACGGCACTTGCAGCACCGGCCAATCCACTGTTCCAGGCGAGCACGCTGCCCTATCAGGCACCGCCCTTCGACAAGATCAAGGACAGCGATTATGTGCCGGCCTTCGAAAAGGGCATGGCCGATCAGCTGAAAGAGATGCAGGCGATTGCCAATAACAAGGCTGCGCCGACATTCGACAACACCATTGTCGCCATGGAGCGTTCGGGCCAGCTGCTCAACCGAACGCAGAACGTGTTCTACGGTGTCTATTCGGCGGACAAGGACGACGCCATGGATGCCATCGACAGCAAGGAAGCGCCAAGGCTCAGCCAGCATCAGGACGAGATCTATCTCAATCCCAAGCTCTTCCATCGTGTGAAAACGCTTTACGACAATCGCGCCAAGCTCAACCTCAATGCCGAGCAGGCCATGCTGCTTGAGGTGTATTACCAGCAATTCGTGCATTCTGGTGCCGAGCTGAACCATACTGACCAGCAGAAGCTGCGCGCCATCAATACCCAGCTTTCCAAGCTTGAAACCACCTACAACCAGAAGCTGATCGCCAGCGCCAAGGCAGGCGCTCTGGTTGTGGACAAGAAAGAGGCGCTGGCCGGACTCGATGACGGGGCCATTGCCTCGGCACAGAAAGCCGCCGAAGGCCGCAAGCTGACCGGCAAATATGTTCTGCCGCTTCAGAACACCACGCAGCAGCCCGATCTCGCTTCGCTGAGCGAACGCACCACCCGTGAGGCGCTGTTCAACCAGAGCTGGACGCGCGCCGAGAAGGGCGATGCCAACGACACGCGCCAGACGATCGCGGAGATTGCCCAGCTGCGCGCCGAAAAGGCTGCCCTGTTCGGCTACAAGAGCTACGCCGCCTATACGCTGTACGACCAGATGGCCAAGACGCCTGAAGCCGTGAACAGCTTCATCCACCAGCTCGTTCCGGCGACAGCCGCCGAACAGCACCGTGAAACGGCCGAACTGCAAAAGGCTATCGGTGAGGACCACCAGAATTTCACGCTCAAGCCGTGGGACTGGAACTACTATGCCGAGCGCGTGCGCAAGCAGAAATTCGACCTCAACCAGAACGACGTGAAGCCGTATTTCGAGCTGCATACCGTGCTGACCGATGGCGTGTTCTATGCAGCGAACCAGCTTTATGGAATCACCTTCGAGCCGCGCAAGGACATCCCTGTTTACAACCCCGACGTCATGGTGTTCGAGGTCAAGGACAAGGACGGCTCGCCGCTCGGTCTGATGTATTTCGACTACTTCAAGCGCGACAACAAATCGGGTGGCGCATGGATGTCGAATTTCGTGGGTCAGAGCGACCTGCTCAAGACGCGCCCCGTCATCTATAATGTCGCGAACTTCACGAAGGCCGCCCCCGGCCAGCCGCAGCTGATCACGTCAGACGATGTGACGACCATGTTCCATGAATTCGGTCATGCGCTGCATGGTCTGTTTGCAAGCCAGACCTACCCCACGCTTTCGGGAACCTCCGTGGCGCGCGATTTCGTCGAATTCCCTTCGCAGTTTAACGAGAACTGGGCAATGGACCCGAAGGTGTTCGCCCATTATGCCCGTCATTACAAGACCGGCGCCCCGATGCCGGCCGAGCTGGTCGCCAAGATCAAGAAAGCCGCCCATTTCAACCAGGGCTATGCTCTGGGTGAAATCGTGGCTGCTGCCCAGCTCGACATGTCATGGCACGGCCTCCCGGCGGACGCACCGCGTCAGGATGTCGATCAGTTCGAAGCCAAGGCCCTCAACGAGACCGGCCTCGATGTTGCGAATGTTCCGCCGCGCTATCGTTCGAGCTATTTCCTGCATATCTGGGGCAATGGCTATTCGGCGGGATATTACGCTTATCTCTGGACCGAAATGCTCGATCAGGATGCGTTCTCCTGGTTCCAGTCCCATGGCGGTCTGACACGTGAAAACGGCCAGCGCTTCCGTGACATGATCCTGTCCAAGGGTCACACCATGGATTACGGCCCGATGTTCAAGGCCTTCTACGGCAAGGACCCCGAAATCGGTCCGATGCTAGCCCATCGCGGCCTGCTGCCCGACGCAAAGTAAGACATATCTCCCGGCTCTCATAGCGATACAATGAGAGCCGGGACGCCGGGTCAATCATTCGACCGGCGAGGCCTACCCAATTGTCGGCCCCGCATCAGCAACGCCAATCGCCCTGAGCTATTCGTCACAGAGGCGTGCCTTTTTCTGCCGATGTGAGGCCATAAATAGTGCCCACGACAGGCGCTTACGCAGAGTGCCTTACCAGCGACGGAAGTGACGTCACGACAACATAAGGCCCTCCTGCCAGAACCTCTATCGACAATCTGGATACACCCTCATGCCGACGCTCGGGTAAGGGCAGGAAGGCGTTGCCTTTCGTCCATCGCATGTTGCCGGCGCTTTCATCCTGCCAACCCGGCATGGATCCTGCCTCCTGATGAGTCCGCACAGGAGTCGAAACACCGCCTTCTTCTATGGTCACCGCGCCGACCAGAATACCGAGCAGACGCCGGTCATCCATATAAGGACCGAGCGCGTCGCAGGGTCTGCTGGCGTGACTCATCAGATGAACCGACTTCACCTGATGTGGGAGCGGAAAATGCATGACGCCCCGCGCATCAATCTGACCTTCGAGATGTGCGCCCCTGTCGGTAATCAGATACAGCCCATGATCGAACATCACCTGCAAAGGGGCTTCCTGTCCGGTCATGCCCAGCATTGCGGCACGTTCATGGAATTCCCTGAACAATGGCTCGACGAAATCGCGTGCCGTATTCAGCGGTGCAGCAGCGTGAGACCAGTCCGTAGCAAGACGCTGAGGAAGTGACTGGATTGGGTTATAGAGCCGACGCTCGTGACCTTCATCCAGAAGTGTCTCGCTCAACACGCCATCTGCCTTGATAACCGAATGCGGATCGGTTTCGATATGGTAGTAATTGAACGAGGTAATCGTCTTGTCATAATAGATCGACTGCCCGTTCACCAGCATACGCACCGGTACAAAGCACCCCTTGAGATACAGACAATGCTCTGCTGTGATCAGCATATCCTTGAACGGCAGATTATCTGCCAGAGCGCCCCGACACACCCGGACCGGCCAACCCGCCAGATCGTCCGGCAAGCCGGGCTTGACGTTGGCCTGACCGCAGCCGATGGCCCGGATAGTCCTAACCTGGCCGATATCGTTTTCGAAGATGGTGATATCATCCCCAATCTGTAATGCTTCGATAGCCACTTGACCCTTAGGGGTCTCGATCAGTGTTCCCGCCATATAACATACATCAAATTCGATATGTTGTGCGTATGGCCCCATGAACGAAGCCAAATTACTAATCGATATTGGCTCGTTTTTGTTGATCGAAGCTATATCAAAAAAGTTTCCATCTATCCAGAAAGTAATACCATGATCTTCACCATTAGGTATATAACTGAATATAGTCTTGTTACCGTCATAAATTATTGTTGTGTTAAGGCAATTGGACGGGTTTATTTTTATAGAAAATCGACCATACAAATATATTGGATTATTAACCAGACCTGTTGTCGATTGACCGGTACCACCAACAGGGGCATTAAGCATTGCTTCATTGCACCCATCAAAAATTACAGAATTACTTGGTTTTGTACTCGTATAAATATTGTAAGTGCTCCAAGTATCCGGCCGAAGGTCGCTGGTCTTCAGCTCTGACGGAAATTCATGACTTTGCATCATGTCAACGCACCCTCTTGCTTTTTATTGTAGATTAAATATAAATTTGATAGATAATCAATATTGTTTACGTGTATTTTACTTAAAAAATTGACCGTTTTTAATAAAATAAACCAGAGAAGCAGCTTACCCCAAACTTACAGATCTTGCAGACGAATGCAGTGTACCTCGTTCCATCCCGGGTACGGGTTTTCACACAAATTCCAGCATTGAGAGTGTCTAAATTGCCTTCCGACTACCGGCATCCAGACCAGAGCGCTTTCTCCGCATTCACGCTCGTATCCAGCGTCGGTGACGAAGCTGGCGTGATCTGATCTATGAGGCGGCCGATCCTGTTCCGAAGTCCATTGCGGATGCGTTCGGCAGCGCGGCCAAGATGGGCCGTGAGCTTGGAGAAGCCCATCTCGACAGGGCTGAAGCCCGGCCCGGCCCGGCCCACCTCAATCCCGGCCTTGCACACCCAGTCCCTTGATGAGCCAAGATTGTACATGACGACGTTGGCGCCGGAATACATCTGGCGCCGAGACGCCGGCCAGACGCAGGCCTGTGGTGAGCGTCGTGGTCTTTCCGTAATCGTGCAGAACAATGGAGCGCAGGCACCGGCCGCACCGAAAGCGTCCATAACGACACGCCATGCTGATCGACACCCAGGCTTCATCGATGAAGATCAGCCGTGTGGGGGCGAGATCGGGCTGGCACCAAGGCGCGCGGCCGCTTGCCTACGCGACATATCCTATACCACATCCGCACCCACCCGGGGCCATGGATCAAAAGACAGCGTGCAGAACGATATCTGGAATCGGGACAGCCATATCGGAAATCCCCGATGATCCAATCAGCCAGAAAAGAGCTGTGCCGCGCGATCATGACAGACCACTACGAAAATCAAGGTTCGCATCCGTCCAGCAAGTTGCGCGGATCGTGAGGTGTCTGAAAATAGCTCTCGGGATAAACCGGTTGGGAGACAGGCCTGAATTTGGCGGCAAGCAGGGCCTGACCCTTATGCTTCAACAGATCGAGCAGAATGCGGTTCGAAAGTCTCTGCGCCACGACGTGCGAGTCAGGCTGACCTTCCGGTGATTCAGGGACGCCATGCTTACGTGCCGGAAAAGCGAAGATACTGTTTGAGATGACAGACACTTCAAGGAAGGGAACATGCAGGACTGTTGCTGCAAGATTCGAGTACCAGTCCCCGTCCTCGTCTATCTCATGAAAGACCTTCATCGTGGCTTGGGTATACGCCACATTGTCGGACCAGATCTCAGATGTACCCTGAATGCTGTAATAGAAAATCTGCGGTTGCCTGTCGCTGCGAACGGGAGCGAGAAAAGCCGGCAGGGTTGTCTGCGTTGCGACGCGTTTTGCGGAACAGGCCAGCATCGCCAGCAGGCCCGGATCGGCATGGAATGCGCCGGTATAGGATTGGCCCGGCCCCGCATCCTTGAATTCGCCGCCCTCCATATGGCCGTCAGGCGCCAGATAGTAATTGCCGTGATTGACGTTCCTGGCGCCCAGAACGATATCGCCGATCGACATCTCACCCTTTGGCAGGTGGCCTCCCGATGTTCCGGGGTAGAGCAACACACGCACGTTGAAATCGTGCAACATGGATGTTGCCTCGATCGCACGCAGCACTTCGCCGGGTGCGGGCTGCACGATCATCACGACAGGCACACCGTCTATCTCGCCTGTCTGGAAGTCGAATGCCCCGTCAGAGACGTGCCCGCGTGCCGTCAGGGCATTCAGAAGCAACCCATAATCGGCAGGCAGTTTAGGAATGACAATTCCCAGCCTCGGGGTCGCATCGTAGGCCGGGACGGGAGCCGCATGCGCAACCCCCATACCGGCAAGGAGGCAGGACAATACTATGCGTAGCGGCTTCATCGTCGCCTCATCGAACAGGCTGAAATCGGATCGGGACAGGTCCTGTGGTCCTGCACAGGAAAAGCATATCAGCAGGCTTTTACGGAAAGACCAAATTACCAGCCTTTCAAACCTGCATTTCCGTGCAATACCGGCCAGAACACAATCCGGAACATGATCTTGCGATCGGTCGTCATGGTGAGCAGAGACCGAATTTCCTGAGAGCACCCGGAAAACGTTCCTTCTGTCGGAACGCGGTTCAGCCTCACGCCGCATGAGGCAATGCCGTCGGATCATCTATCCATGACAGCCACCACCACACCCTCCACGTCGCGTGGTCAGCCGATGCAGTCAGGCAATCCGCATGACTTCTCGCACGACGCAAGACATCACGTGGCACGACATTACGCGGCAAGCCCTGTGAGGAAGCGAGCTTGCGGCTCTTTTTACCCTTCCACCTCATGCACCCAGCCATTCGAGCGCATCTCATCCAGTCGCGATGCCGTGCGTTCGAAAGCAGTTGCATTTTCGCCTGTCTGATACAGCGCTTCCGGCTCAGCCGCGGCCGTTGCGAAAAGTGCCGTATGATTTTCGTACATCACATCGATCAATGTGATGAAGCGTCGCGCCTTGTCGTACTGGTCGGGCACCAGGGCGGGAACGCCCTCGATAAAAAGCGTGCGAAAGCGCTTTGCGATAGCCAGATAATCGGCAGGGCCGAGTGCCTCGCCGCAGAGTGAATTGAAAGTGAACCACGCTGTTTCGCCGTGACAGGCAAGCACCGCGATACGACGCGAGCCTATGGCCACGAAACCGGGCTTCGCTTGCGCCTCGGTCAGCGTCTCGAATTTCTGACGCAGATGCGCACGGTTCTCTTCTGAATCGGGCACGAGCCAGGTCTGTTTGTCCAGTTCGCGACCCCTGCGATAGTCGCGGGCTGAGTCGAGCGTCAGAACTGTGATATGCGCGGCGAATGCCTCAAGAAAGGGACGCATCGTCATGCGGTTCTGAGGCTGATGCTTCATCAGATCGGGTGGCGCTGTATTCGATGTCGCCACCACCACAGTACCGAGTTCCATCACCATATCCAGCAGACGCAGCACGAGCACGGCATCGGACATGTCATTGATCTGGAATTCGTCGAAGCACAGAAGATCGTTCTGCTCATGCACCTTTTGCGCCAGTTCGCGCACGGGGTCCTGCTTACGGTCACCCTGGCTCTGCCCCTTATGGAGGGCACGCAGGACTTCCTGCATGAACACATGAAAATGGATGCGGCGTTTCTTCGCAAGACCTACTTCCCTGCAGAAGAGATCCATCAGCATGGTCTTGCCCCGGCCAACCTGCCCTACGAGGTAGATCCCCTTGAGGGGTGCCGGACGACGCTTCGTGAACCGGGCCAGAATCCCGCTCTTTTCCTCATGACGGGACTGAAGCGCCTGGGCAAGTCGATCGAGCGCCATCGCAGCATCGCTCTGAACCGCATCGGCCTCTATCGTTCCCTGATCGACAAGGCGTCGATAGGTTCGCATCACACCACTCTGCGTTGAATGAAGCGGGGCGAGACTCATGTCGGACATTGAACTCTCTTCTGGCACGCGACAGGGAAGACTGATCCTGTCCTAACACGCAGCGCGGCGTAACGCCCCCCTGAAACAGGGTCACGCCTTGGTGAGACATATTTCACCGCAGGACGGCGCAAATGCCGGAAATACAAGACAAAAACAGTGCCAATTCTCACATCAATATGCACATGACGAACCATGGGAATGAGACTATGTGGGTTATATATCGCATAGCCCGAACACAGAATTCCGAGGTATCGCCATGGCTTCCGACGGACGTGAAGCGTTCTATTACGGCACCGACACGCAGGGGCGGCCTATCAGACGTCCCATGTCACCCCATCTGGACATCTATCGCTTTCGCCTCTCCATGGCGCTGTCGATCGGTAACCGTATTTCGGGCGTCGTCTCGTCGCTCGGGGCCGGGCTGGCTGTCGCCTGGCTCGCCGCGCTTGCACAGGGGCCGCGCGCATTTGTCCGCGCCCAGCGCGTGGCGACTCACCCGCTCGGCCGTCTGGTGTTTCTGGGCTGGGGCATCGCCACGATCTACCATTTCGTCGCCAGCATCCGTCATCTGATCTGGGATAGCGGTGCACGTTTCGAAAAGAAGGAAATCAATGAGGATGGCCGCCGTTCCGTTTTCGTGACGGCAGGGCTTTCCGTAACGCTGGTCGCGGCATTCGTCGCGCTCTCGCGGTCACGCAGCAAGGGAATGCGCTCATGAGCCGCCTGTCTGACATGCGCACGCCGCTGGCACGCGCGAAAGGTCTGGGCGGTCTGCCCGACGGGGCCGAACACTGGACATCTGAACGCGTGTCTGCCGTGCTGCTCGGCCCGCTTTCCATCTGGGGTGTCGCCCAGATCCTGCGTCTTGCAGGGCGCGATCGCGAAGCCATTCTGGCCTGGGCGGGACGTGTACAGAATGCGGCCCCCCTCGGTCTGCTCATTGCGCTGACCGCGCGTCACGCACAGCTCGGGCTTGAGGTCGTGGCCTCCGATTACTCCCGCGGCTGGCGTCGCGTCTGGCTCCGCCTGATCATTCGCCTGAGCACGCTGCTTTTCGTCGCACTCGGTTGCGCCTCTCTGGCGCGTATTCTCATGACCCGCACGACGGAGGCCAGATAATGAGCGCGGAAAACTCCAGAAAATACCGCATTGTCGATCATGCCTATGACGTGGTCGTCGTTGGCGCCGGGGGCTCGGGGCTGCGTGCCACACTGGGCATGGGGGCTGGCGGTCTGCGCACGGCCTGTGTCACCAAGGTCTTCCCCACACGCAGCCATACGGTTGCCGCACAGGGTGGCATCGGTGCCTCGTTGGGGAACATGTCCGAGGATAACTGGCGCTGGCATATGTACGATACCGTCAAGGGGTCGGACTGGCTGGGCGATCAGGACGCTATCGAATTCATGTGCCGCGAGGCTGAGAGCGCGGTGATGGAGCTGGAGCATTTCGGTGTGCCCTTCTCGCGCACCGAAGACGGCAAGATCTATCAGCGCCCGTTCGGCGGCCATATGAGCGAATACGGCAAGGCCCCTGTGGCCCGTGCCTGCGCCGCGGCCGACCGCACGGGCCATGCCATCCTGCATACGCTTTATCAGCAATGCCTGAAGCACCGCGTCGACTTCTTCGTCGAGTATTACGTGCTCGACCTGATCATGGACGAAAACGGAGCCTGCCGCGGTATCGTGGCCTGGTGTCTGGATGATGGGTCGATTCATCGCTTCAATGCCAAGATGGTCGTGCTTGCCACGGGCGGCTACGGGCGCGCCTTCCAGAGCTGTACTTCGGCCCATTCCTGCACTGGCGATGGCGGCGGTCTGGCCATGCGTGCCGGCGTGCCGACACAGGATATGGAATTCGTGCAGTTCCACCCCACCGGGATTTTTCCGGCGGGCTGCCTGCTGACAGAAGGCTGCCGCGGTGAAGGCGGCTATCTGACCAATTCCGAGGGCGAGCGCTTCATGGAGCGTTATGCGCCCACCGCCAAGGATCTTGCCTCGCGCGATGTGGTGTCACGCGCCATGACCATCGAGATCAATGAAGGCCGTGGCTGTGGTCCCAAAAAAGACCATATCATGCTGCATCTGGAGCATCTCGGCCCCGAGCTGCTGCATCAGCGTCTGCCGGGCATTTCCGAAACCGCGCGCATCTTCGCCGGTGTGGACGTAACCAAGGAACCCGCCCCGGTTCTGCCGACGGTCCATTACAATATGGGCGGTGTGCCCACCAATCTGCATGGCGAAGTGCTGCGCCCCACGGCAGACAACCCCGAGGCCGTCGTGCCCGGGCTGATGGCCGTGGGCGAGGCCGCCTGCGTTTCCGTTCATGGCGCCAATCGCCTTGGCACGAACTCCCTGCTCGATCTGATCGTGTTCGGCCGTGCGGCAGGCAAGCGCGCCGCCGAAATCATCGATCCGACAGTGCCGGTACCGCCCCTGCCCCAGGATGCTGGCGATGCCATTCTGGAGAAATTCGACCGGATACGCGAGGCGTCGGGCAAGTTCACGGTGGCGGAGCTTCG
This sequence comes from Asaia lannensis NBRC 102526, assembly GCF_024054035.1. Classification (GTDB taxonomy): domain Bacteria; phylum Pseudomonadota; class Alphaproteobacteria; order Acetobacterales; family Acetobacteraceae; genus Asaia; species Asaia lannensis. The sequence goes on along the minus strand of NZ_JAMXQU010000001.1, from coordinate 399,320 downwards.
CGAGCGTCTGCAGCGCATCATGCAAAGCCATGCCGCTGTTTTCCGCAACACCAAGTCTCTTGCGGAAGGCTGCGAGAAAATTCGCGCACTCTGGAAAGACGCACAGCATATGGGGCTCGCCGACCGTTCGCTGATCTGGAACAGCGACCTGATGGAGGCGCTGGAATTTGCCAATCTTCTGGCCAATGCCACGGTCACCATCGAGAGTGCCAATGCACGCCATGAAACGCGTGGTGCTCATGCGCATGACGATTATCCCGAGCGCGATGACGAGCACTGGATGAAACATACCGTCTCCTATCTCGATAAGGACGGTGCGGTGAGCCTGCTCTACCGGCCGGTGCGGATGCAGACCCTGACCGATGACGTCGAGGTCTTCCCGCCCAAGAAACGTGTTTACTGAAGGAGCCTCACCATGGTTGAACTCCGCCTGCCCAAAAACAGCACGACCCGCCCCGGCAAATTCTATCCGGCCCCAGCCGATGCCAGGAACAAGGCCATTTTTCAGGTCTATCGCTGGTCGCCCGATGACGAGTCCAATCCGACTCTCGACAGCTACGAACTCGATCTCGACAAGGTCGGGCCGATGGTTCTGGATGCGCTGCTCTATATCAAGGACCATATCGACGCGACGCTGACCTTCCGACGCTCCTGCCGCGAGGGAATCTGCGGGTCCTGCGCCATGAATATCGATGGCGAGAACACGCTGGCCTGTCTCAAGCCCATCAGCTCGATCAAGGGCACTATCAAGATCAACCCGCTGCCGCATATGCCAGTGGTGAAGGATCTGGTGCCCAATCTGAACGGTGCCTATGCCCAGCTGGAATCCATCCAGCCCTGGCTGAAAAGCGATACGCCGCCGCCGCCCGATACCGAGCGTTTGCAGAGCATCGAGGAACGCGAAAAGCTGGACGGCATGTGGGAGTGCATTCTGTGCTTCTGCTGCAGCACGTCCTGTCCTTCCTACTGGTGGAACGGCGATCGCTATCTCGGCCCGGCTACCCTGCTTGCCGCCAATCGCTGGATCATGGACAGCCGCGACGACCATACGGGCGAACGTCTGGAAGCACTGGACGATTCCATGAAGCTCTATGGCTGTCGCACCATCATGAACTGCACCCAGACCTGCCCCAAGGGGCTGAACCCGGCCAAGGCCATCGCCAATATCAAGAAGCTGCAGGTCGAACGCGAATAGGCGTGCCGTTCCTGTCGGACAAATACGAAAAGGCCGGGAGACTCTCCCGGCCTTTTCCGTTTCAGGCTTGCCTCATCGTTGGGCAAGCTTCATTCGACAGGGCGCGTATTACGCTCGACATAGGGTCGTGAAACGATGGCTGCCAGCAACCCGCAGAGAGCCGCAGCGGATAGCCACAGCGCAGGCATGGCGTGGTCTTTGGTATACGCAATCAACCATGTGCAGATAACCGGGCTGAACCCGCCGATACAGGTGGCCAGACTATAGGCCAAAGAGAATCCCGTGGTGCGGATACGCGGTGGTACGATTTCGGTCAGCCAGACGATGGCTGCACCGTTATAGGCGCTATAGAAGACAGCCAGCATCAGCTCGACGCCAAGCAGTCTGCCGAAACTCGGCGCGGCCACCAGCCATTTCATCATGGGCCAGGCACAACACAGCACGAGCGCCGTCGAACCGATCAGCAGTTTCTTGCGACCGATCCTGTCGGAAAGCAGCCCGAAAACCGGAACCAGAACAAGATTGGCAAGGCCCGCACAAAGCGTGACCAGCAGTGCATCCTGCCGCCCCAGATGCAGCACGCGTGTACCGAAAGCCGGGCAATAGGCCGTAATCACATAAAACGAGACCGTGCTCATCACGCCTGTCAGAATACCGATCAGCCCGACATACCAGTTACGCAAAAGAGACAGCGCAATTTCCCCGATACTGGGGTGAGTCGCCTGAGAGGCGAATGCCTCGGTTTCCTGCAGATTGCGTCGCAGGAATATGAGAACGGGCACGATCATGCAGCCCAGCGCAAGCGGAATACGCCACCCCCAGGCCGACATGACCGGACCGCCCAGCAAGGATGTCAGTCCGAAACCGATTGCCGCGGCCAGCACGACAGCAAGCTGGATGGAGGCGGACTGGAAAGCCACGATGAAACCGCGGTTTTTCTCTGTCGCAATTTCAGACAGGTAGACAGAGCTCGATCCGACTTCCACCCCGGCAGAGAACCCCTGGATCAGGCGCCCGAGCAGCACCAGAAGAGGTGCGAGGAAACCGATCCTCTTGTAACTGGGCGTGAGGGCAAGCGTCATGGTGCCAATGGCCATGAGCGTGAGCGTCAGGATAAGCCCCTTGCGGCGCCCTATACGATCGACATAGGCACCGAGCACGAGCGCACCGAGCGGGCGCATCAGAAAACCGGCACCGAACGTGGCAAAAGACCACATCAGCTCGGCCTGGGCATTGCCTGAAGGGAAAAACGCCTTGCCGATATCGGCGGCATAATAGCCGAACACCATGAAATCGTACATTTCGAGCATGTTGCCGCTCGCAACCTGGCCGACGGCCTTGGCGATACGACGGCGTGAGGGCGGCTCTGTCGTCATGATGTCACTTTGCTCTCTTGTCACCCGATATGGACTACCCCCTTTTCGTTAACGAAACGAGACGGGCGTAGAATGCAACTAGCAGACAGGCAGAGAAAAGACGAAATCATGCCCCGCGTGAAATGACGATCCCTTGTAAGGGCAACAGACGGTCGAAAGCGCATGCAGCCCGAAGATAACGGAGCGGTAAAGAATACCCATCGCAATGCGCTATCAGGGAATAATCCGACAGGTAATCAGATCGTGAGATGGGCCTCGTATTCGGTCATCAGGGCAGCCAGGCCGTGCTGACGCCTCGTTTTCAACCGTGCTGCAATAAGAATGGACTGGGCCTCTCGCACCGCGCGATCCAGCTCCTCATTGATGATCACATGGTCGAATTCGCTCCAGTGCGAAATCTCCGCAAGTGCCGCCCCCATGCGTTTGTCGATTTCGGACTCCGCATCCGAAGCCCGCGAACGCAGTCGCCGGTCGAGTTCCTTCATCGAAGGCGGCAGAACGAACAGGCTCACCACATCGTCGGGCAGCGCAGCACGCAAGAGGCGGTGCCCCTGCCAGTCGATATCGAACACCATGTCGCGACCGCTTGCGAGCGCCGCTTCGACCGGTGCGCGGGGCGTGCCGTAGCCACGACCGAAGACTTCGGCCCATTCCAGCAACTCGCCCTGTGCGGCCATCTCGCGAAACTGCTCCATGGACCGGAAATGATAATGCACGCCCTCTTTCTCTCCCGGACGGGGAGAGCGTGTCGTCACCGATACGGAATGGACAAGGCTGGAATCGCCCGCACGCAATGCATTTGCGATGGTCGATTTTCCTGCGCCAGAAGGGGCCGAAATAACAAGGCAGACGCCACGTCTCGCTACGGTCGTCATGTCACACCTCCATCCACGCATCATTCCCTGCGCCGAGCCATAGCGGTTCACGGGCATTTTGGGAACCTGTACGGATTTACCGGGACGGCACGACCCGTCTGCTCCGGTGCCACGCGGTTTGGATCGCACAGCACCGGGATGAACACCCCCGTGCTCAGGGGATGAGCTTGCGCGAGCGCAACAGGCCAAACAGATCGGCAAATGAACTACGCGTCTCGCGATAATCCGTAAAGCCGAGAACCCGGCTCTTGCTCATATCGGTCACGCATTCCACAGGGCGCCCCAGATCGGCATCGGTATGCCAGGGCGAGGCCAGACGATTGAGATCGGGCTCTGCAAGACCATATTTGCGGGCGATCCCGGCCCAGACAGCCTCCTTGCCTTCGAACAGGGCTTCGAGCGAAGTCGCCTGACCGGGATAGGGCGCGGCCTCGATGCCGAACGATGCAGCCAGTTCCGGCCAGAGCGTCTGCCAGCGAAACACGTCGCCATTGACGATATTAAAGGCCTCATTCCGCCCGGCGGGGTTGGTCGAAGCCCAGTGGATCTGGCTGGCAAGCTGACGCGCATCCGTCACATCGGTCAGTGAGGACCACTGCGTGGGTGAGCCGGGAAAGACGAACGGCATGCCGGTCTCGCGGCACAAAGAGGCGTAGACCGCCAGCGTCGTACCCATGTTCATGAGGTTGCCTGTGGCAAAGCCGATGACCGTATGAGGACGATGTACGGACCATGAAAAACCATGGCGTGACGCTGCCTCGAACAGCACATCTTCCTGCGCATAATAGAAGTTTTCCAGATCCAGACGCCCCATGGTTTCACGGAAAGGCGTGATCGGAGGCGCCCCTTTTGCGTAGGACTCGAACGGACCGAGATAATGCTTGAGCCCGGTCACAAGTGCGGCATGAACCAGCACATCGGGGCGGGGCAGGCAATCGAACACATTGCGCAGCATGGCCGCATTGGCAACGCAGTTTTCATGCTCGGTCGCGCGCCGCGTCCATGTCGTGAAAAACACATGGCTCGGCACGATATCCGACAATGCCTCACGCAACGACGCCGGGTCGAGGGTATCGGCTTTAACCGGCAGAACGGTCTCGGGAAGAGAGTCCACACGTCGTGCCAGGCCGTAAACCGTCCAGCCTTCTGCTACCAGTCGATTGGCAAGATTCTGACCGACAAGTCCTGTCGCGCCGATAATCAGGGCTGTATGCGCCATGAGGTATTTCCTTGTTCTGTGTCTTGCCCGAAGCTGACAACACAGCGCCGGAAACACAATCCGGCACTTTTTCGTGCCCCGGTTACCTGAAGGGACCCACCTTGCCTGCCGATACACGCCCCGCCGTCGCTTCCTCCGAGGTTCGTTGTGAAGAAACGCTCCCTGCCCTGCCGGAAGTTCTGAAGCAGGCTCCCTTCACCGAGGATTGTGCCCCACGCCGGTTGCTGCGTCTGTTTTCCGGCAAATGGGTAACCATGATCTTGCATGCCGTGCATCTGATGGGCGGTGCTGCGCGCCCCGGCGCCCTGCAACGGAATATTCCCGGTCTGTCCAAGAAAATGATGACGCAAACCCTGCGCGATCTGCAGCAATACGGCCTGATCGAACGTGTCGTTCTGGAGGTTATGCCCCCCGTCGTCGAATACCGCCTGACACCTCTGGGAGAGCGCTTCATCGAGCCGATCGAGCTTCTCTATCGCTGGGGTGCCCATCATGCCGATCTGCTCGACCGGCTCGGACAGACCCCCACATGATAAATTCCGCGCGATACCCCCTTGCGCCGAAGCCGGGGCAACGGACCCGTGACACCAGGCGCGCAGGAAGCAGACGCCTGAGACACAGGTGTGAGACACGGGCAGGCTAGCGACCGACAAGCGCCTGCAGACTGGCCGGATAGCGGTCGCCCTTGATATCGATCGCCTTCAGAGCCGTATCGATCGCCTCGATCTCATCCTGACCCAGAGAAAGCGACGTCGCGCCCAGATTTTCATCCAGACGTGTCAGGCTGCGCGTCCCCGGAATCGGCACGATCCAGGGCTTTTGTGCCAACAGCCACGCCAGGGCGATCTGCGCCGGTGTTGCCTCGCGTCGGTCTGCAATCGCTCCGAGTTGTTCCACAAGCGCGCGGTTGGCCTCCAGCGCTTCGGGAGCGAAACGCGGTACGCTTTTGCGAAAATCCTGATCGCTGAACTGCGTCGCCGTATCGATCTTGCCGGTGAGGAAGCCTTTGCCCAGCGGGCTGAACGGCACAAAGCCGATCCCCAGCTCTTCGAGAAGAGGGAGGATTTCCTGCTCGGGCTCACGCCACCAGAGCGAATATTCGCTTTGAAGCGCTGCCACAGGCTGCACGGCATGCGCCTTGCGTATGGAGCCCGCGCCTGCCTCCGACAGGCCGAAATGACGTACCTTTCCCTCCCGGATCAGTTCTCCCACCGTTCCGGCCACATCTTCCATGGGAATATCGGGATCGACACGATGCTGGTAAAACAGGTCGATCACATCGGTTCGCAAACGCCTGAGCGATTCCTCTGCTACCTGACGGATGCGATCAGGATGGCTGTCCAGCCCCTCGGCAGGGCGACCGTTGCGGAAACCGAATTTGGTGGCGATCACCACATCCTTGCGAAACGGCGCAAGGGCCTCACCCAGCAGGGTCTCGTTCGTGCCCGGTCCATAGGCCTCGGCCGTATCGAAAAACGTCACTCCACGCTCATTGGCCTTGCGAAGGAAGCTGACGGCATTTGCATGGTCCTCGGCAGGGCCATAACCAAAACTCAGCCCCATGCAGCCCAGACCGAGGGCAGAAACTTCCAGCCCGCTTTTCCCCAGAATACGCTTATCCATCTTGTTGCACCTTCAATTCATTTCGTTAAAAATTCGTTTTTCTGACATGCAAATGCGCGTGCAATCCCGTCTCCCGGTTCCGCACGGGTCTCGCCATCGTTTTTATTGCGGGCCGGTATCGCCCGTGAGCCGATAATCTGCGTCGCTCACGTGTTCCATCCAGGTGGTCGACACGCCCTCAAGGCTTTCGGTAATGGCGATATGACTCATGGCGCAGGCGGATGACGCACCGTGCCAGTGGCGTTCACCGGGTTCGAAAAAGACGAGATCGCCCGGCCTCACCTGTTCGATCGCCTCGCCTTCGCGTTGCACCCAACCCAGTCCGGACTGGATCAGAATTGTCTGCCCCAGCGGGTGGCTGTGCCATGCCGTGCGCGCACCGGGCTCGAAAGTGACCGTCGCACAGGCCAGGACGCCACTCCCCGCAAAAGGGGCATCGATCCGCACCTTGCCGGTAAACCATTCCTGCCGCCCCTGCGCAGAGGCAAAGCTTCCTGCGCGTGTGATCTTCATGAGCTGTCTCCCTGTCGGTCATGCCCCTGCACGCTTTCGCAAGCAGAGGCATGATCATGAACGCCAGAAAACCATTTACGGGGCAGGATGATTAGCGCGTATAATCCGCACGAACCTATATCGGGATTTCATGAATGCAGCGCGACGATCTGGTCGATCTGAATGCCTTTGTCGCCGTGGCAGAGGAGCAGAGTTTCACACGTGCGGCCGCACGCCTGAACACCTCGCAATCGGCGCTGAGCCATACGATCAGACGGCTTGAAACGCGTCTCGGGGTTCGCCTTCTGACACGGACCACGCGCCGCGTATCGGCCACGGAAGCGGGCGAACGCCTTTTACAGACGCTTCTACCGGCATTCGACAGTATCGACAGTGAGATCGCCTCGCTGAGCGAGCTGTCCGAACGCCCCTCCGGTACGATACGCCTCACCACGTCGGAACATGCCGCAACCACACTGATCTGGCCGGCTCTGAAACGCCTGCTACCCGATTACCCTGACATACAGGTCGAGCTGGCTCTGGATGCAGGCCTGACCGATATCGTCGCCGAACGTTTCGACGCGGGCGTACGTCTGGAAGAGACCATCGCGCGCGACATGATCGCCGTGCCCATCGGGCCTCCTTTGCGCATGGCCGTCGTCGGCTCACCTGCCTATTTCTCCAGATGCGCAATGCCGCGCACGCCACAGGAACTGTCGCACCATCATTGCCTGCGCCTGCGCATGCCCAGCTCTGGAGCAATCTATGCCTGGGAGCTTGAAAAAGGCCGTCGCAGCCTGCGTGTGCGCCCCGAAGGCCCTCTGACGTTCAACAGTGCCTCCATGCTGCGGCAGGCAGCGCTCGACGGCTTCGGTCTGGCCTGTGTCATGGAAGATCAGATCATGGAGTCTGTCGCCTCGGGATTACTGATCCGCGTGCTGGAGGACTGGTGTCCCCCCTTCCCCGGTTATCACCTGTATTATCCGAGCCGCCGCAATGCCTCGGCTGCCTTTCGGTTGCTGGTCGAGGCGTTGCGCTATCGGGCTCCATGACGCGGCATCCACCCGCTTGCGCTATCGCCAGTATGTGCGTGCGTGAGTGCATCAGTATGTCTGGGCCGTAGGACGGAAGAGGATTTCATTGATATCCACATCCGCCGGTTGGCTCATGGCGAACAGAACAGATGAGGCAAAGGAATCGGGAGAAATGGCGTAATCCCTGTAGAATTCCTTCATCGATTTCGCCGTATCCGGATCGGTAATACTCTCTGTCAGCTCCGTCGCCACAGCACCGGGCGAAATCACGGTCGTCCGGATATTATAGGGTTTGACCTCCTGCCGCAGTCCCTCTGACAGAACACGAACAGCCGTTTTCGTGGCAGAGTAGACGGCCCCTCCCGGCCCGACCTTGTGACCGGCAACTGAAGACACATTGATGATATGGCCGCTCTTCTGCTTCTGCATCTGCGGCAACACGGCCGCGATGCCATAAAGCGTCCCTTTCAGATTGACGTCGATCATACGATCCCAATCTTCGATACATCGCTTTTCAAGAGGCGAATGGGGCATCAGACCGGCATTGTTGATCAGCACATCCACACGCCCATGCAGCGCAATGGCGTGATCGACCAGGGCCTGCACCTCGGCGCTGCGGCTGACATCCGTTTTTTTGACGGCATCGCGCCCGATCGACAGGGAATCCGCCAGGGCTTCAAGCCTGTCGAGACGCCGTGCCCCCAGAACGAGACTGGCCCCTTCTGCGGCAAGACGACGCGCGACTGCCTCACCCAGCCCGCTGCTTGCCCCGGTGATAACCACCACTTTACCTGAAACTGGCTGGTTCATCGTGTCGTCTCCTTTTTGTCCTCAAAGACCTGCCGTGCAATGCCAAGCGCCGTCGAGGCCGTGGGCCAGCCGGAGTAAAAGGCCAGATGCGTGATGATCTCGATGATTTCGCTTTCACTCACGCCCGTATCGAGCGCCTTGCGCAGGTGAAATCCCAGCTCATTGCCGCGATAAAGCGCAATCAGGCAGGTAACGGTAACCATGCAGCGATCGCGCGGCGTCAGCCCGGGACGAGCCCAGACATCGTCGAAAAGGACGCGATCGGTATAGCGTGCGAGATCGGGGGCGATATCGCCAAAAGCCTGTTGTGCTGTGGTGGAATGCCGGGGTGTCTGATCAAGCTCGGCCATGTTCGGGGCTCTCCTCGCTTTTCATTCTGTCTGGCGAGAAGACTAAGCCCTGAATACGGTGCAGGATTAGAGCATGAATTATTCTAGAACCTATGTGCAGCATTCATGAAACGGGTGCGTTCGGGAATATCATCAAGGGCCTATTCAGAGCGTCTTATGCGCTTTTACCGGACAGATGCGACATCGACAGGCCTGCCGGTTTTCAGCGAGAGCGCTGCGGCCTCTGCCAGTCTCTGCGCCTCCACACCATCACGCAGCGTGGCAAGCGGTGGGCGGCCTTGCACGATCATGTCACGAAACGCCTCCATCTCCGCACGATAGGCCTGTGCAAAACGCGCGATGAAATCGCTTATGGGGCCAGAAGACGTGAAACCACGCGCATCGGCACTGACAAGATGATGGGCGGGGTGATTAGCCACATAGAAAACGCGCTCCGCGCAAACAGCTTCAAGGCGCTGATCGTAGCCGAACGCCGCATGACGGGCGTTGATCATCTGGACCAGAGACCCGCTTTCCGAACGCAGCGTCATCATGGCGGTATCGATATCGCCAGCCTCACCTATTTCGGGTGCGATCAGACAGTTTCCGGTAGCGAAAACACTGGTGATTTCCTCACCCAGAAGATAACGCGTCATATCGAAATCATGGATCGCCTGATCGCGAAACAAGCCGCCTGAGGATTTGACGTAACTTACAGGCGGCGGTGAAGGATCGCGCGTATGCATGACGATATGCTGTACCCTTCCCGAACGTCCCGAGCGGATTTCCTCTCTGACCTGCATGAAATCGGGGTCATAACGACGCTGAAAACCCAGCATGATTCGTGTGTCGGTGCGGGAAAACGCTTCCGCCACATCCACGACCTGTCTGAAGTCCAGACTGATCGGCTTTTCGCAGAAAACCGGCTTACCTGTGCCAGCCGCCCGGCGCAGCAGGGGCGCATGTGTGTCGGTCGGGCTGGCAATGAGATAGGCGTCGATGTCAGGATCTGAAAAAATCGACTCCGCGTCATCCAGGCGTGCCTGACTGCGCGTCAGCAGGTCTTCACGCGCTGGAGACGCAACCGGATCGGCGATAGCGACAAGCTTCATATCGGGCATGGTCATGAGATTGCGGGCATGCACCTGACCGATACGACCTGCGCCGAAAAGAGCGAGACGTGTCATGATATCTCTCCAGAAATGGCTTTCATCGTGTCTCGCGACCGGCAATACGGGCACGGTCCATGGTTTCCATGGCCATGAGAGAGGCAGAGAGCGGCCTGATCGGCGACTCTCTGAGCCCCTGACCGATACACCAGGCCATATGCTCGACCTGATAATGCAGCCCGTCATAGGACGAGCAGGGCTCTTCGAAGACCAGACGCGTTTTCAGATCGTTGGCAGTGACCGTGAAAGGCCCGGGCGTATAGAATTTTCCCGGCAGGGTAATCATGCCACGTCGCCCGCCAATCGTGGCTTCACAGGGCGTATGCGACAGAAGCGTCGTATGAAGTACGGCCTGTGCTCCGCCTTTATAGTGCAGCACCATACCGGTCTGGCCATCCACGCCGCTCGCAGCAGGAACGGACTGCGCTACCACATGATCCGGGCGCCCCAGAACGCCTGTTGCGAGACCCACGACATAGGTTCCCAGATCAAGCATCGGACCACCGCCGAGATCGGCACGCAAGATACGATGATCGGGAGGAAAGAATTCGCCGTGATCGGCCAGAACGGTCGTGATGTCGCCAATAAGGCCATCGGCCAGTGTTTTGCGCAGCACGGAGAACTTGGGCAGAAAATCCGTCCAGTATGCCTCCATAAGGAAAACGTCGTATTTTCTGGCGCATCCGATGAGATCCGCCGTTTCCTCCGCCGAAACACAGATCGGTTTTTCCACCAGGACAGGCTTGCCCGCTTCCAGCCCACGTCTGGCCATTGCTGCATGAAACGGATGGGGGGTGGCGATATAAAGCGCGTCGATTTCCGGATGACCGCTCATGGCGCCATCGAATGCATGGGGAATATCGAATTGCCTTGCGAAAGCCGCTGCACGGTCGCCGTTACGGGATTCGATACCGACGATTTTCTGTTGGGTAAACCGCTGCACCGAACGTACGAACCGCTCGGCAATCCAGCCAGGTCCGATCACACCCCATCGTAATGAGGGCACCGATGCGGGATCGAGACGAACAGGATCCGGCAGGCGGGAAGGAAACGTCATCCGTGTCTTCCTTGTAAAAGAGGGAGCATAAAGGCGGGTGAGCATGAAAAACTGATGCCGCCCCTCGCGTGAGACGATATGATTTCCCTGCAACCGTTATCCGGCAGACAGGTCCGGCGAAGCCCGGACAAGGCACTCGGCTTGCGGCAGCGTCTCCCAGTGTCTCGTCTGGAGCGATGCCTCCATCGCATCCATGATCTGCTGATTGCGCAGACCGAAACCGAATGACGGAAAACAATCCCGATCGGACATGATGCCCGTAATGAGGTCGTGCACTTCGATGACTTTCACATCGAAATATCCCAGACCGCCTCCGCCGAAATCGAAGCCGAAAAAGGCGGAAAACTGCGGCACCTGACTCCCGACAAGCAGCGTGCGAAAGCCACGATCCGCTTTGTCGTCACCGAAACGGAAGAGCTTGAGTTCGTTGAAGCGCTCCCCATCCATGATGAGTGTGCCTTCAGTGCCTGAAACCTCCCAGTACACACCGAAAATCTTGCCTGCCGCGATACGCGAGGCTTCTATCGTACCGCCTGCACCGTTTGCGAACTGGACCAGTGCCTGAATCTGGTCTTCATTTTCGACATCTGCCCAGATGGCGTCCTTACCGGCAGTGGCACCATAACCGGAGCCCCCGTCAGGGACCGGCCTTTGTTTGAAAGCCGTCTGGCTTTGGGCAATCGTGGCCGTCACATCGCCCATGAGGTACTGACCGACAGCGATGACATGCGAGCCCAGATCGCCCAATGCGCCTGATCCGGCTTCGGCACGCTTGAGGCGCCAGGAAAAAGGCAAAGACGGGTCGTTATAAAATCCCTGATCGAACCAGGCGCGAAACCGCGTGGGTCGTCCGATATCGCCACGCGCGATAATCTGCTTCGCATAAAGGGCTGCGGGGGTCTTGACGTTGTTGAACGCCACCATGGTTTTGACGCCTGCCTTTTCGGCAGCACGCGTCATCTCTGCGGCATCCGCAGCACTCAGGGCGAGTGGCTTTTCGCAATAGACATGCTTGCCCGCAGCAATGGCCGCCAGTGCCATTTCCTTGTGAAACAGGTTGGGCGAGGTGATATCCACCACATCGATTGCAGGATCATTGACGAGAATACGCCAGTCTCCTGTCGAGCGTTCAAAACCGAAACGACGCGCCGCTTTTTCAGCCAGTTCCGGCGTCGCATCGGCCAGCATGGACAAACGGGGGAGCGCTGGAAGATCGCGATACAGCATGGCGGCACGCCGATAGGCATCCGCATGAGCCTGCCCCATGAAGCCCGAACCGATCAGTCCGATATTAAGATATTTCTGCGTCATGTCGGCGTTCCTCAAACGGTCGTCAGAGCGTGGGTGAAACAGGCCTCGATCACGTCGCGCCCGCGTTTTACTGCGGCCAGAGGCGGTGCCATGGCAGGGTCCTGCTCGGCTTCGACCACCATCCAGCCCTGATAGCCGCTTTGGCGCACGAAACCGGCCAGAGGGGTGAAATCGATGCAGCCATCGCCCGGCACAGTGAACATCCCCGCACGCACGGCGGCATTGAAGCTCATATCCTGCCCGCGCACGCGCTCCAGTATGGCGGGGCGCACGTCTTTCAGATGGATATGACAGATGCGATTGCCATAACGGTCGATCAGCCGTCGATAATCGAACCCGGCAGCCATGGCGTGACCCGTGTCGAGCAGCAGGCCTACATCGCTGGAGAGCGCATCGAAGATCTGGCAGATCTCCTGAAAATTCTCGGCCACCATCATGAGATGATGGTGATAGGCCAGCCTGATGCCATAACGCGTGCGCAGCCATGCGTCGAAAGCACTGAGACGCGTGGCATAGGCTCTCATGGCATCGCGCGTCAGCACCATACGTCGTGACATGGGCTCATCCAGCGGTGCAGGAGAAGGCGTCATGGCACCGCATTCGCCATAGACCATCACCTTGCAGGCCATCGCACGCAAAAGCTGCGCATGGCTTGCGACATCCTCGCTTTCCTCTTCTACCGAACGCTCTGCGAGACGCCCGGAATACCAACCCGACGCCAGAGACAGATCATGGGCGGCGAGCAGAGGGGCAAGATCCTCGGCATTTCGCGGATATTTTCGCCCCAGCTCCGTCCCCTCATACCCGGCGGCTGCGATCTCGCGCAGACACCGGTCCAGCGGGGTGTCGTCACCCAGATCCTCAAGCACGTCATTGGTCCAGGAAAGCGGGCTGCATCCCAGCCTCACGCCTTGCGGCAGCCCCGTTATTTTATCTGTCGGTCCCATGATCCATCCCTTGATGATCCGCAATTCGATGACGGGCAGTCATTCGCCATGGCCCGTCACGGAAATCAGCGATTGATGCGTTCAGGCTAGGGCGCGCAGGCAGAGGCAACACGCAGAGATTTGATGTGTTCGCATCATCGACATGAGATAGATAACATTTTCAACATCACATTCCCGTTGGAGAATCCATGTCCCAGCGTGCCACTATTCAGGACATCGCCCGCTATTCGGGGGTTTCGACTGCGACGGTCGATCGTGTCATCAACGGGCGTGGCGGCGTGCGCCTCGATAAGGAGCGCGTGGTGCTCAAAGCCGCACGGGAGCTGGGAGACGGGCGCAAGCTCGTTGCCCTTCACGCGCGACTGGCGCGTATCGCGGTTGTCACGCAGCCACCCGGCAATCCGTTTCATGCGGCCTTGCAGGATGCCTTTCGTCAGATCATGCCAGCCTATCGCGAACAGAACATTGCCTGTTTCGAGCATCATGCCGCAATCGGGCACCCGGAGCGGGCGGCTACGCTCATCGCCAGCCTGTCACGCGACTATGACGGTCTGATCCTGTGCCTGCCCGATCATCCTGCCATTCGTCAGGCAGTTACCGTTGCAGGCAAGAAACTGCCTGTGGTTACCATCGCCTCGGACATCACCGCACCGGAACGGCTCGCCTATATCGGGTCGGATAATTATCGGGCCGGGCGTATTGCGGCAGACATGATGGGCCGTCTGCTCGGCCCGCGCGAAGGGCGCGTCGCGCTGATTGCAGGCACCATGCATTATATCGGCCATCAGCAACGCTATGCCGGTTTCATGAAAGCGCTGGACGAGCGCTATCATGCGTTGCACGCCACGCCTGCGCTCGAATGTCATGAAAATGACGACCGTGCTGCCGATGTCATTCATGAACTTCTGCAGGCACACAGGGATATTATTGGCATCTATCATTTCTCGACCGGGGCCGATGCCATCGCACGCGTGCTCGAAAAGCTCGGTCTGGCTGACAGGATCGTTTTCATCACCCATGAGTTGACGCCTCACCGGTCGGCCCTGCTCCGATCGGGAACGATCGATTTGGTTCTGGACCAGAATCCGATGCTTGAGGCACGCACTGCACTGTCCACACTCAGCCATTATCTAGGTCGCAGCCCGGCCCCGCTCGACGGACCGATTATTCCGCTATCGGTCCATACGAGAGAGACTGTCTGATCTGCTGACGGTGCATCGACCGTTCAGGATCTGGCATACGGTGTTCCTTCCCGCCCGGGGCTGACCTGCCCCAGAGGCGTTCATCCAGAGCCGTTTATCCGGATCTGTTTATTCGGCTCTGTTTATTCCGGCAGTCCCTCTTTCATGGCAGATTGTGCCGAAGCCGGTTGTGCCGAACCCGCACGCGCCGGAAAGTCGGCCGTATCGAATTTGCGTATGGCAGCGATCGCGTGATCGTCGGGCATCAGGGGCGCTTGAGCAAACTGCGAAGTAACGAAACGGACCAGAACGGCAATCTGATGATCGGTCAGGTCGTGCCGGAAGGCTGGCATACGCGCTGGCCCATCCGCACCGTCACGATGAACGCCGGCCAGGATGGTCATCACCAGATTATCGGGACGCGATGTTCGCACCGTACGGCTGGAGCGCAGCGAAGGATAGAAATCATCCGGTGTGCCGCGTCCGTCGAGCTGATGGCACGATGCGCAGGCCGCCATGTACAGCGCCGCACCGCCATCGATATCGCGATAATTGCGTCTGTCCGCATAGGGACCGGGCCGGGCGTCTCGCTCCTGTCGTGCCTGAGCCCTTGTCGAGCGATCTGCACGGGAGTCGACCTCATAGACGCGCGCGGTTTCGGTTATGGATCGCTCTGCCTTACCGGGCTGCGCAGGGCGCTGCTGCGCACGCAGATAGGCCGTAATGGCTGCCAGATCACGATCGTTGAGAAAGCGTAGAGAGTGTTCGACAGCCTCACCCATCGGGCCTGCGGCAACACCCTTGTCGCGCACATGACCGTTACGCAGATAGGCGCGAATTTCCTCATCGCTCCACGGCGCAAGAGGAGCGTTCCTGCCTGCTGCAATATCGGGCGCGTACCACCCGCCCAGTTGAGCCCCCTCCAGCTTGTGTCCCGATTTTGCGGCCATCATGATATTGCGCGGCGTATGACAGGTTCCGCAATGCGCCACGGCATCGACCAGATAGCGCCCCCTGGCCTGCTCCGCCGTCTCTCCTTCATGCGCGGCAAAGGCCGTCCGATCCAGATAGAGCCAGTTCCAGACGCGCATCAGCCCGCGAAAATTATAGGGAAAGCGTAGCGCGGTAACCGGCCCGGCAGGGCTGTCGACCGGCGCAACGGAACTGCCAAGATAGACATAAAGCGCATGAATATCCTCATCCGTCATGGCAGCGTAGGAATCGTAGGGCATGGCGGGATAAAGGTGATGCCCGTCCGCCGAGACGCCACGACGCACGGCACGCGCGAAATCGGCCTCCGACCAGCTGCCTATCCCGTTCGTTCTGGAGGGGGTGATATTGGTGGAGTAGATAATCCCCATAGGGGTCTGTATGCCATAGCCGCCTGCATAGGCAGCGCCTCCGGGCTTCGTATGGCAGGCTACGCAATCGGCGGCGCGTGCCAGATAGACCCCTTTCTCCAGCAACGCCCTGTCATCGGCCAATGCCGCAGACGAGACGGTCATGGCGAGCAGGCCGAACGAACAGGCACTCACACCTAACAGGCAAAGAACTGCGCGTCGTATCATCGCTCAGATCTCCTTCAGCATGATCGAGGCCGAACGCAATGACAGCGCACACCCTGTCAGCGTGGGATTGACGACTGAGGCCGCCGGCATGATCCCCGTGGTCGCGATAAAGAGATTATCGTGATCGTGACTGCGCCCCTCATGGTTAACCACCGACTCATGCGGGTCGTTACCCATGATCACCGTACCCATGGGATGATCGCGGTTTTCCCATACCGAAAGGTTCTGGTCGAAAACCTCACCCCCCAGCAATCTGATGAAATCGGCATAATCCTGCCGGATCACATCACCGGCTGCACGGGCATAATTATTGACATCGTAATAGATATCCATCAGCGGCAGACCGTAGAAATCACGCTTCGTGCGGCTCAGCGTCATGCGGTTGGTCGGCTCGGGCAGCATTTCGATATTGGAGTCCATGAAGACCCAGCGTGCCGCCATATGCCTGATTTTCTCGTCCAGCTCAGGGCCGATAACTCCCTGTGACAGCAGACGCTCGGTAATCTGGACATTGCCGACGAAATTGCCGACCTCATGACGGATACAGCCATGATGACGCCTGAATGCGCCATCGCGCCATTTGAGCACATCGCCCTGCTGCACCGGCCCGCGCCCCGACCACATGGGCTCGTCTGCGATCATGGCCAGTGAAAACGCATTATGATCCATCAGATTGCGCCCCACCATGCCAGACGAATTACCGACATCTGAAAGCAGCATGAGACGCGGTGTTTCGAGCGCATGCGCTGCAACCATCACCATACGTGCGCTCAGGCGCACGGAGCGCTTTTCGGGCGTGTAATAATGCACGGCTGCAATACGCTTGCCATCAGGGGTTTTTTCCAGACGATATACCGTGGCGTCGGTGATGAGCTTTGCCCCGGCGCGCTCCGCCTTGGTGGCGTGACGGTCGCCGCTATATTGTGCGCCGATAGGACAGATGGGCGAGCAGTTGTTATTGCCCACGCAGGCCGGTCGGTCTTCATAAGGGTCGGTCGCGCGCCCATTGGGCTGATAGGTGAACGGATAACCCCCTACCGCGACACGGTCCCGAAAACGCTGGCTGAAATAACCGAGCGCCTGTGGCCTGACGGGAAAAGGGGCCTGACGCGGTGGAAAAGGCGCACCACCCTTGCCGCTGTAATCGGCGCTGTCATCACCCGATACGCCCATCTCGATTTCGGCCAGATGATAGAAAGGCTCCAGATCGTCATAGGAGATCGGCCAGTCGCGTCCGACGCCATAAAGCGTTTTCAGATGGAAATCATTCGGCAGAAGACGCCAGCAGGCACCGCCCCAGTGCCAGGTTGTACCCCCCACCATACGCAGCATACCGGGCACATACTCGATCGGGCCGTGATTGGTGATGTAATCCGGTACGAACGAACTCGGAGCCCAGGGCTCGTTGGGATAGGGCTGGTTACGATTGCCCGCATCGGTGCTCACATTGCCGCATTCACGAAAGCTGTCGAGAATTTTCCAGCGCGGCACCTTGGTCCCGGCTTCGAGCATGACGACCGATTTGCCGTTTTTCGCGAGATGATGGGCAGCAAGGCTGCCGATCACACCGGAGCCGACAATAATCACGTCGGCATCATAATCCGAATGCGCCATCAGAATAGGTGTCCGTTCTGTGCAGGGCTAAGGGTCGTTGTTTCATGAATGACTGGTGCGCTGATGACCGGCGCGCTCGGCGATGGGGGCAGTGCCCAGAATCCGGGGCCGCCGCGCGCATAGCTCGGAATGACGGTCACATCGAGCGTGGGCCGCCACATCATCGCCCCTTCATAGGTTATGAAGGCAGGCGTGCCTGTTTCGGAACGGGGCAGCATGGGGCCGACACGACCGAGATACCAGGCCCCGACAATCCCGACGGCTACATCATGCAGAGCCTTGTGCGCTTTCAGCCCGGATGCTGCATAATCGGGCCAGCTGCAGATTTCATGCGCGGCAAGCGCCTTGCACAGCATTGCGTAGCGCGCAGGAAAGCCATCGTCTTTCGATACCAGACCAGACCAGACACGCGGTGCGAGCGCAGGGTCCAGATCCCTGTGTCCCGTGAGAACGGATGACACATGAATGAAATCCTGCGGGCAGGACAGGGATAACCGAGGTGCGGCATGGCCCCGGCCTGGCAGTGCGGGGACGGCCAGCAGGGGAAGCATGGCAACACCCCAGCCCAGAAATTGCCGTCTCGTCGTCTGTGCCATGACGCCTGTCTGGTTTTGGCCTGTAATTTCTCGACTTGTCGCTCTCGGGCTCATCATTCTGCCGCTCGTCGTTTTCCGGTTCGCATAAGAACCGTCTGTTTTCGGCGTGCGACGTTTCGGGCCAGTCCTGACCCGTGCGTGACGTCACACCTGTTTGATCGGGCAATTGCACCGATCGTCGCTAGTCTAGAGCGACAGATGGGACGGGGACGATCATCTTGATGATCTGATCTCATCATGAAGATGAGGCAGGATAACATGCTGGATGACATCGTTACGGAAACCGGCCGCAAAAAGCGGGCAACACTCAGGGATATTGCAGCGCTTGCTGGCGTGGGAACGGCGACGGTCGAGCGCGCCCTGAACAATCGTGGAAATGTCAGGCCCGAAACCTGCCGACGCATTCTGACCGTTGCGCGCGATCTCGATTACTTCCCCACTCTGCCAGGCCTGCATCGGGGGGTGCTGCACATAGATGTGTTGCTGGTACGCCCTGAAACCCTCTTCTATTCCCGTCTGAACCGGGCTTTTGCCGCTCTCGCCGGATCGCTGGGCAAGGATATCCAGATTCATCGCAGCTTCGTACGTGAGAACGATACTGCCGATTTTGTCGCGCGTATAAAACAGGCGTCCTATCCGCGTGCTGCGCTCATTCTGGCATGCCCGTCCCATCCGGACATTCTCGACGCTTTGCGCGAGGTCGCGAGCCGGAACATGCCCGTCATCCAGATCATGACGCGCAACCTGCCCGATCTTCCCTATATCGGGATCGATAATTACGCAGCAGGACGCACCGCAGCCCTTTGCCTCACACGTAGTCTGGCGCCGCACATGCCTGCTACTGGCAAGGGGGCGGTTATCGCGCTCTGTCACTCCATGGCCTATGCCAATCACCGCGAGCGTATCGAAGGGTTCTCGTCCTACCTTGCCGACAGCGCACGGGACTGTCCGGAATTGCGCGAGGTTTTTTTCGACCGTGACGACCCCGAGGAAGCGGCAAGGCTTGTGCATCGGGCGATCGAGGAGATTCCGGATCTGGTCGGTCTTTACACTGCGGGCGGCGATAATCTGCGTATCGGCGATGTGTTGCGCCGTCATACTAGGCGCAGGCTCAGCTGGGTGGGGCATGAGGTCAATGACGTCACCCGAGGCTGCCTGATCGACGGCACGATGGATTTTGCCATCGATCAGACACCCGAAGCCCAGGCGGGGCTTGCCCTGCATCTATGCCTTCAGAAACTGGGTATCATTCCCGCCCTGATCGGTTTCGATGCGCCGAAATTCAGGCTGGTCACGTCGGAAAATCTCGACTGAACCCCATTCAGCCCGGAGGGGAAAGAACACGCAGGCGATGACCATCGGGATCGCTGATCAGAAAACCATAGCCGAATTCGTGCTCTGTCGGCGCCTCGACGATCGGAACGCCGTGCGTCTTCCAGCGCATAAACAATGCATCCACCGCCTCGCGCGTCTCGACAGGGAAATCGATCTCATTACGACACAGGCATTTGTTGTCGGGTAACGGATCATAACGGGGAACCACGTCACCTTGCCGCCAGAGCCCAAGGCGGGCATGCATTCCCAGATCGAACTGGGCGTAGTTTTCCGATTGATGGACCGGCTTCCGGTCGAGCAAGGCTGAATAGAAATCTGCGCTCAATATAACATTGCGCACGTAAAGCGTGACGAGAAGACTATCGATCATGATACGCCATTATCCTATCTGTTTGTGACAGGAGCATCATGACCGCGCGCTGTGTCAGTTTCTGTCAGCAGCAGCGCGCGTCTGCATCGCGTGGGGACAGTACAAGGAGGCGCGTCAGAGAAATAACGCATGACCGTCTTCCAATGCCCGCTCCTCATGCCATTTTTTCAGAAGCGTCTGTCGTCGCTGGGGAAAGCGTCTGCCCGTGACCATGAACCCTTCAAGACGGTCCAGACGAAAATGGCGAAAACCTTCCCTAAGGGCGCACCAGGCAACAAGAATATGCGCTTTCTCGAAATAGGCCATGGCAAAAGGCCAGATCAGCCTCTGTGTCACCGCCCCTTGCCCGTCCCTGTAGTCGATCAGAACGACGACCTCATCTCTTATGGCCTTGCGCAGCACGATCGGATTGACAGCATCCTCGGGAACCGCTGACGGCGGCCCCACCATAAGCGGGGCGTGTTCCAGCCCCTCACGCAGTGGCGCCGGAAGGACAGCGGCAATACGCGCCAAAGCATCACGTGCAGCCATCCTGAGACCGGGATCCGTATTGGATATGACGAAATCCGCTCCCAGAGCCAGTGCCTCGATTTCCTCGAATGTGAACATGAGCGGTGGGAGTACAAAGCCTGCCTCAAGCACGTAGCCCACGCCCGCCTCCCCCCTTACCGGCGCACCCATGGCCTGCAGGGACACGATGTCGCGATAAAGCGACCGTTTGCTTATGCCGAGCTTCTCCGCAAGACTCCCGGCCGTGACCGGATGACGATACCCGCGCAACAGGCGAAGCAATTCAAGAAGTCTGGACGATCTGGACATGTATTGGCCTCTGCGCGTCGCACAACAAAAGATATCATCTCATGATCACCCGAACTGACAGCAATCCTGAAAGAAAAAATTCACTATCCACAGGGTTCCAATCAGGCAATTCCTGTCTCCTGTCGCGTCATCCCGGTCAGACGACCATTCTCTCCATGTCTTGTTTTCCACCGGTCGTCCCTGTGATGCAGAAAGACTGCATCCTTCCGTCAGGAAAGAAGGCACAGATAAGGGAATGGCCGTTCTGCCCTCCACAAAGCGGCCGGGCTATTATTCCGCTCCATAAGGCGCGGTATTGAAGAGATTGAGAGACCATGTTTCTGAAAAAGACGATTTTTGCCCTGATTTCGGCCACGGCCCTGGCCTCGGCTTATCCCGCCCAGGCCACAACGAATGAGGCGGCCACGGTCGAGATGACCATGGTACCGCAATACACAATCGACTGGCCCGCATCTCTGGGCACCGTCGATATATTCGCTGCGCTGGCGCCGCAGGAGGCTGGCATGGTCTCCGTGCAGAAACAGGTCACGGCTCATGCCTTGCGCGTGATTTCTCCTTTTCCGGGCGTCCATCGTGTCTATTTTCTGATCAGACCGGTTGGCGGCGCCAAGGGTGTCTGGGTTTCGAACCGCCTTCTGCCCCTCGAAGGCGTAGCCAATTTCCGCGATATGGGCGGTTACGAAACGGCGGATCATCATCATGTGCGCTGGGGCGAATTCTATCGCTCTGCTGCGCCGGGCGGTCTGACCACAGCCGATTACGGGTTTGTCGATACGCTCGGTATCAGGAGCGTGACCGACCTGCGTACCCAGGCCGAACAGAACAAGCAGCCCACACATTGGCAGGGACCTGCACCTGCTTTCTTCCCTTCAGAAAAGCCGACCCTGCCCGCAGACATGACCGACCGCACACGACTGGCGAAAATGGACACGGCGCAGGCGAAAGACCTGATGGAGAGCTTTTATGCCCGGATGCCCGATTACTATGCGCCTGAGCTGAAGGCGCTTTTCGCACGCCTTCTGGCTCATCAGACACCGACCCTGACCCATTGCACTGCCGGCAAGGACCGCACAGGGTTCGCCTCGGCTCTGATTCTTTACGCCCTTGGCGTGCCTGAGAAAACCATTCTGGCCGATTATGCGATGAGCGGCGATCTGCTGCGTGCTCATCTCACGCCCAGCTTCAAGGCAGCCATGAGCGATCATCAGAATGGCGGCGCCATGGCAGCCTCACCAGCAATGAGCGCCATGCTCGATTCCGATCCAGCCTATCTCGAAGCCGCATTTGCGTCGATCAGAAAGCAGTATGGTTCCATCGACGCCTATATGTCGCAGAAACTCGCGATTGGCCCGACCCAGATCGCAGCCCTGCGCGCAGCCTATCTGGACTGAGTGCCGGATGGAGGCAGGGCGTCGCGCGGGCGCCTCCACGCGTATCAATTCCAAATGCCCTGCCCCCGACAGGCATAAGCATCGATCCTGAGAGATCGATCTTCCGGCATCGGTGTTCGGAACGCCGCAATCAAAAAAAAGGGGAGCCTTTCGGCTCCCCTCACTGCCCTTGTTTACAGAGGGCATCCAGACCGTCCCGGGCTGGTCTTTTATTTCTTCTGCGAAAGCACGGCCTCACGGATACGCTGGCCGATCTTTTCATCGACATTCGACCAGTATTCGAACACGCGCGACAGAACCGGTTCTTCAACGCCACCCAGAATATGACCTGCGGCATTCTGCACCAGGCGCTCACGGGCGGCATCGTCCATCACCTTGTTCACCAGTGTATTGGCCTGGCTGTAATCGTCGTCATCCGGGCGCAGTGTGTACGCCGCGCGCACGAATTCGCCATCGGCCGCCCATACCGCATCTTCAGGGAAACGCTGAGCATCGGCCACCGGTCCACCCTTGGAATTGGGCGTATATACCGGATCCGTTGCCAGCTTCGAGCGCATGGCTCCACCCTTGGAATAGGAGTGTACCGGACATTTCGGTGCATTGACCGGTATCTGCTTGTAATTCACCCCGAGACGGGCGCGATGTGCGTCTGCATAGGCGAACGACCGTGCCAGAAGCATCTTGTCAGGCGAAAGCCCCGTGCCCGGCACGTAGTTGTTCGGCTCGAATGCCACCTGCTCGATCTGTGCGAAGAAGTCGGTCGGATTACGGTCGAGCGTGAGCTTTCCCACTTCGATCAGCGGATATTCGCTCTGCGACCAGACCTTGGTGAGATCGAACGGATTGATGCGATAGGTCTTGGCATCCTCATAGGGCATGATCTGCATCTTGAGCGTCCAGCTCGGATTTTCACCGCGCTTGATGGCTTCATAGAGATCACGACGATGGTAGTCGGGGTCGCTGCCAGCCAGCTTGTCGGCCTGGTCCTGTGTCAGGCACTTGATGCCCTGATCGGTCTTGAAGTGATATTTGACCCAGAAGCGCTCGCCTGCCTCGTTGACCCACATATAGGTATGGCTGGAGAAACCATCCATGTGACGCCAGCTCTCAGGAATACCGCGATCACCCATCAGCCATGTAACCTGATGCGCCGATTCAGGCGTAAGAGTCCAGAAATCCCACTGCATATCGTTATCGCGCAGACCATTATCGGCGCGGCGCTTTTGCGAGTGGATGAAATGCTGGAATTTCATCGGATCGCGCATGAAGAACACGGGGGTGTTGTTACCCACCATGTCAAAATTACCCTCATCGGTGTAGAATTTCAGCGCAAACCCACGAGGGTCGCGCAGCGTATCCGCACCACCAGATTCGATTGCCACTTCCGAAAATCGCGCAACAACCTCGGTTTTCTGTCCTTTCTGCAGGAATTTCGCCTTTGTGTAGGCGCTGACATCATGCGTGACCTCGAAATGACCGAACGCGCCACCGCCCTTTGCATGAGGCTGACGATCCGGGATCATCTCACGATTGAAGGTCGCCATCTGCTCGATCAGATAGTGATCGTGCAGCACAATCGGACCATCAGCACCGACGCTCAGAGAATACTCGGTACTGGCAACGGGGGCGCCGGCATCGGTCGTCGTGGGTTTGATATGGTCGTCAGACATGAGAAATCACTCCGGGATGTGCAGATAATACAGTCATAATGATTCCTGCACGCTGGGGTTCCCGGCAGTTCTTATTGAACTTTCTTATCAGATCCAGCGCCTCACAAACATCTCTTGTTATTTATAGATAAGAATTATTCTCATTAACGCATACGCATGCATATTTTTTCTGACGCAGGCTCTTTTGGGGGCTCGTGTCATTTATGAAGTATACCGTGTTTATGATGATATTTACTACTTGAAATGAAAGGAAACGATAATTTCTTTTCAATATCACAATAATATATAGAAATTATATTTATCGTAGTTCCGTAATTCACAACGGACTATACGGATCATGACATATCTGGATATGCGCGCCGGAATTCTGTGCGCAACACTGACAGTAGCGTTTTTCCCGCTCACCCCATCCGCGGCACCACTAAAAGCCAAGCGCACCATTCCCGACAAGACAACAGCAGCAGCGAAACCCATAGCGCCGCACAAGGATGGACGAATCGAGTCCATTCTTGTGACGGCAGACCGTAAAACGCAAACGGCGCAGACAGTCCCCACCTCAATCAGTGTGGTAAGCGCCAAAACCTTGGAAAACCGGAACATTACTTCCGTTTTCGACCTGCAATATGTTACCCCGTCGTTGCAGATCCAGCCCTCCTACGGCAGCGGACAATTCACCTACACCATTCGCGGCGTCGGGTTCAGCGGGTATTCGAGCAACAACTCCCCGACAGTCGGCATCTACGTCGATGAGGTCTCCAATCCCGTTCCACTTGGAACCAATGGGCAGATGTTCGACATGGCGCGCGTAGAAGTTCTGAGAGGCCCTCAAGGAACGCTCTATGGACGCAACACGACGGGCGGTGCGATCAATTATATCACAAATCGGCCAACCGACAGTTTCCAGGCAGGAATTGCGGCGCAGGACGGGCGTTTCAATGCCGCAACCGTAGATGGTTATATTTCCGGACCGATCAACGAGAAGCTAAGCGTCCGACTGGCCGGTCAGACACAGCAAGGCGGCGCATGGCAGTACAATCCAGAAAAACGAGAATGGCTTGGCGACGCCAATCGTGGGGCAGCCCGTCTCCTCATGGATTTTCATCCGGACGAAAGTTGGCAAATCCTTTTCAATTTGCATGGTAATCGCGATCGCTCCGATGGAACAGGCGTCCATCCTTGGTCGCCTATCACTGCACTGAGCACAACCAATCCGATCCCGGTTTCACCCGACCGTTACCAGACCTTATGGGGGACATCACAGTCCTTCGCCGACCAGATAGGCATTACACCGGGTGCTACGCCCTACAGCCATCTCGATATGGGCGGGCTTAATTTCAGAGTGCAAAAGAAGCTGCGCAGGATCACACTCGTGAACCTGACGAGCTTCGATAACATGAAACGCAACGAATATAACAATTTCGACGGATCATCGAAGGCGATCGCCGACGTTTCATTCAGGACACGTGCCAATGTCGTATCGGAGGAATTCCGCGTCTCTTCGAACAGCAAGAGCCGCCTCGAATGGATCGGCGGTGTTTTCTATGGCTATCAGTGGCTCAACGACCGCTATCAGTCCGGCTTTGTCGATCTCAACAAGACCAATGGCGATGTACGCTATTCTCAGGTCGTGAATACGATCAGCGGTTTCGGTCAGGCCACCTATCACGTCACACATGCTTTCCAAATTGTGGGAGGGGTTCGCATCGAGCATGAAAAACGTGACCTGAATAACCTCTATGCGCATTACATCGTCAATAATATTGTAACCAACCCAAACAATATCGTTGACAAGCGCAGCCTGTCCTACACGCTTCCGTCTGCGCGTTTTATCCTGCAATACACACCGTTTTCTCGCGATATGCTTTATTTTACCTTCAGTAAAGGCATAAAATCGGGCGGCTACACTGTTTACAACACCAGCAACGCTCGTGATATGTCGACGCCGTTCAAGCCTGAGAATCTCTATGCTTTCGAACTTGGCAACAAGCTTGTGTTGCCAGAGTACAATCTGAAGATCAACGCAGATTTTTTCTACTACGATTATTTCAACCGTCAGGTTCAATCGCAGACCGTGAGTCCGATCAGCGGTGCAATCGGCGTTTATGTGAATGCACCCAGATCACACGAATACGGCGGCGAATATGAGGTCGAGTGGTCGCCGATCGAAAGATTACGCATCGCTCAATCCGGCGCTTATGTTACTGGCGCCTACGACAAATTCAGCACGATCACCAAGGTCGTCAAGGTGGATGGACTTTGGCAGGGCATCATGAGCGATGCCGCTGGACAGAAAATCTCGGTACCGAGTTTCACGGCCAATGGGTCAGTCGATTATACATGGCGCCTCGGGCGTTACGACCTGACGGGAGGGCTCGATTACAGCCTACGGACCTCGCTACGCTTTCTAACCCCTATCAACGATCTGGCTGGATATACTTTATGGGGTGGCTACATCGCCTTCGCGCCACGCAAGGGTCATTGGAAGGTCGAGGCGATCGGACGAAACATCACAGACAAACAATATGATGTGACACGCGGGCGCTTCATCAGTGGTGATAATATTGCACTTGCAGGTATGCCCGCCACTTGGCTCCTGCGCGTTCGAGGCGATTTGTGACCTTCCCACTCCGTGAGGGGACCCGCCGCCCTCTCATATCCAGACACCCGTTTTCTCGCCCGGTCGGGGCAAAACAAAAGGCGCGACTCATGCTCCTTCCAAGACGTACCGCTCTAGGCCTCGGTGCCTCGCTCTGCATAGCCAAACCCTCTCTGGTGCGGGCAACAAGCCTAGACCAGGGCACCTCATGTTTTCCATTCGGGGTCGCGAGCGGCGACCCCGATACCGATAGCGTCGTGATCTGGACGCGCCTTGGTACACTGCCGCTCGTATTTGGAGCGGAACCCGATCTTCCTGAGGCGGTACCGGTGATCTGGGAAATCGCACTCAATCCCGACATGACCGGTCTCGTAGCCTCAGGTCATACGATTGCACGAAAAGAGGCTGGCTATTCCATTCATGTCGTGCCTCGCCTGCCGGCGGCTGGCCGTCCCTACTGGTACCGCTTTCTTGCCCGTGGCTGTGCGTCACCGGTCGGACGGACCGTATCCCTACCGCGACGTTCGCAACGCATCGACTCGCTGAGACTAGGAATTGCCTCATGTGCGCATTACGAGTTCGGCTATTACGCTGCCTATGATCGTATGGCAGATGACAGACCAGATCTCGTCGCCTTCCTGGGCGACTACATCTATGAACACAACGCGCCCCCAAGACGCCTGCATGAAGCGATACGCGCTTATGGCGCGCCCCTTGCCTACAGCCTTGCCGATTATCGCTGGCGTTATGCTATACAGAAAACCGATACCGCCCTCCAGCGCGCGCACCGCGTAGCGCCGTGGCTCTGCATATGGGACGACCACGAAGTCGAAGACGATTATTCAGGGCTTTTTTCCGCAGCCAAGAATGAAACACAGCCGGCCTTTGCCGCTCGACGCGCGGCAGCCTATCAAGCCTGGTTCGAAAACATGCCTGTACGCCCGGAGCTACGACGCAACAGAAATGTCTATCAGCTCTATCGACGCCTTTATTATGGCGATCTTGCTTCGATCGATCTACTGGATGGCCGCCAATACCGTTCGCAGCAGCCCTGTCCGACCGGTAAATATGGCGGCGAAGGACATATGGAGGCCGATAGCTGTCGGGACCTCTTCGATCCAGGACGCAGTTTTCTCGGACGCGATCAGGAATTATGGCTGCATCGTCAACTTAAAGAACATCATACGCTCTGGACGATCCTAGCTCAGGATCTGATGGTCGCGTCGCTCCGCGCGCCAGATCATGAACCCGGCCATTATCGATACTGGACCGATAGCTGGGATGGATTTCAAAGTGCGCGCAACAGATTGATGGATTTGCTTGCTGACACAAAGGCACCATCACCGGTTATCTTTAGTGGGGATTATCATGCGCATTTTGCAAGCGAGATCCGACAGAGGGCACATGACCCACGCTCTCCTGTCATCGCGACAGAATTTCTGGGTACATCCATTACATCGCCAGGGCCGTCATTCGAAGCGATTACCTCCGTCCTGCCACTCAATCCCGACATCCATTATTATGACAGTCGACAACGAGGCTACATACTGGCCGATTTCAGACGCGACAGAGCTGAAATCGCTCTGAAAGGTCTCGATAACGTGCGCGATCCTTTGAGTGCCGTGCAGGATATGGCTCGATTCATCATCAAGCATGGTGAAATGAAACTGGTCAAAGGCTAGAGGAAAGGCCTGCCTGTCAGAGCGTGAAAGACGCGGCGAAGCGTTCGAGCGCGCGATCGCTCTGGCCGCCTTCCGCCCAGGATTCCAGTCCGATAACACCGCGATAATCAAGGCGCTGCAGCGCGCGGGCTATTGCAGGATAGTTTATTTCACCCGTTCCCGGCTCGCAGCGGCCGGGAACATCGGCCACCTGAATTTCACCGATATAAGGCATGGCGCGCTCGATCAGGGCAATCAGATTCCCCTCCCCGATCTGTGCGTGGTAAAGATCGAGCATCAGACGCAGGGATGGATGATCGACCGAGCGCACGAGCGCCAGACACTCCTCCGCACGGCCGAATGGAACACCGGGATGATCGACCGAGGCGTTCAGGTTTTCCAGAACGAACGTCACGCCGTGTCTGGCACCCAGTTCGGCCAGACGACACAGGGTATCGCGTGCTTTAAGCCACATCTCACCGGTGGCGCCCGTCACGCAGGGCTTGACCGGCAATCCCTGTGGGTCGAGACCGGTCCCGTGTAGGTTGAGTCTGGGTGCGCCCAACTCTTGCGCTGCCCGTATGGACAAGGCGGCACTGTGCAGCATCTCCTGCGCACCGGCATCATCGGCAAGCGTGCCGCTGACATAACCGGTCATGGACGAGAATTCCGCGCCCGTTGCGGCAAGACGCTTGAGATCGTGCCGCGTCCAGTCCCAGATTTCGACCAGAAATCCTTCGCGTGCAATATGCCTGACACGCTCGACCATAGGCATGTCGAGAAACTGCATTTCAGCACAGACAGCCAGAGGAAAAGCCGGCCGGTTTGTGCCGACTGCCGCCTCCTGTTCTGAAGGAGTGCAGGATCTGGAATGGGTCTCGGGGGCCATACGGGTCACTCCACCGGCATCGAAGGCCTATAGTTCTCCGGTCAGAAACTGCGCCCGCCCATGTCCGAACGACCAATGGGCATCGTTGTTCTCGACAACGGAAATCATGACATCGGAGGGCGCCATATTACAGATCTTCTGAAGTCTGTCTGTCAGATTTTTATAAAACTCTTCGTTTTTCTTGTCACCACGCGGTCTGGTGAACATTTGCAGAAGTAATACCTTGTCCGTCCTCGGTATATCCAGACCCGTATCCTCGACAATGAGATGCGTCTTTTTATGCTCCGAGACAATCTGGTAGCGATCGCCACGAGGCACCTCGAAGGTTTCGAGCATAGCCTCATGAGCGGCGTCGAGCATGGCCTTGATATCGCTTTCGCTTCGGCCTTCGACGACATGAAAATGCAGGAGCGGCATTGTTTTTCCTTCACCTTCGATAGTAGCCCTGTCCAGGGCCTTCATGCCCCACTGTCACAAGGCAGCTTTCTCGATATCAGCTGTCACAGCGTCAGCCAGGCTCTATCCTTGTGAGACATCACAGCGGCATCGATCAGACGCTGCACCTCCCACGCCTCGCGAAAATCGGGACTGGCGGGCTCATCGCGGTCGATTGCCCTGATGAACTCGGCCATTTCTATGGTCTTGAGATCGTTGAAACCCAGATGATGCCCGCCCGCCACGCAGAAAGCGCCATAGGGCGGATGCTGTGGTCCTGATTCGATCAGACGGAATCCGCTCGAACGCGGATCTTCTCCAGCCTTGAAATACTGCAGTTCGTTCATGCGCTGCTGATCGAAAACGAGACTGCCCTTGCTGCCCGAAATCTGAAAGGCGAGCTGCATGTTACGCCCTGTCGCCAGCCAGTTGGCCTGCAATACACCTGAACACCCCCGCTCGAACGAGACAATCATGCGTGCAATATCGTCCACGCCAACCGGCTTGCGCTCGCTTGCTCCGGCTTTGACCGGACGGGATGCGACAGGCGTGTCCAGCTGGGCGAAAACCTGCGTGACAGGCCCCATGAGATAGCGCGCTATGGCAATGATATGACTGCCGACATCGGCAATCGCCCCTTGTCCACCCGCCGGATCGCAACGCCATGACCAGGGCGTTTGCGGATCGGACATGAAGCCCTCGGCATGGATGCCATTGAAATCGGTGATTTCACCCAGTTCGCCGGAAGCAATCATCTCACGCGCATATCTGAGCAGAGGGTTCTTGAGATAATTGAACCCACTGGCCGTGCGCACACCGGCCTGCTCGGCAGCCAGCATCATTTCCTGTGCATCAGCCGCGCTGATGGCCAGAGGCTTTTCACAATGCACATGCTTGCCGGCAGCGATGGCGGCAAGCGCCATCTCCTTGTGGAACAGGGTCGGTGTCGTAATGGACACGACATCGATTTCAGGATCCTGCACCAGTTCCTGCCAGTCCGTCATGGCTTTTGCAAAACCGAACTGGTTGCGAAACTGTGCAGCGCGTGCGCCGTCGATATCCACCACGGCATGAAGAACGGGGCGGGATATATCGTCGAAGACATTGCCCGCTGCCTGATAGGACAGGGCATGAGCCTTGCCCATGAAGCCTGTGCCAATCAGCCCGATACGCAGGGATTTACGCATGATCCGCTCTCCTCAGACGTGACGGGTCGAGTTATTGGCTACCGACGAGGCCGTCGCAGACAGGGAGCGATGATTGATCATCGTATCCTCGATTTTTTCCAGAGACACACCCTTGGTTTCCGGCACGTATTTCATGACGAACCACAGCGCGAACAGGCCCAGAATGGCGAAAAGCCACATGGAGAATGCACCGTGGAAATTCTCGGACAGGTATTTGTTTTCGCTCAGCATCGGGAAAAACTGGCTGACGACGAAATTCATGCCCCATTGCGAGGTCACGGCAAGGCTGATGCCCACTGCACGGAAACGGTTGGGGAAGATTTCAGAAATCAGGATCCAGCATACCGGCCCCCATGACAGACCGAACATCAGCATGAACACAAGCATGCCGGTCAGCGCCATAAGCCCCGTGGATTGCGTATACAGCCCCCACGATACGACCAGAAGCCCGACCACCATACCGATCGATCCCCAGAGCATCAGCGGCTTGCGGCCCTGACGATCGACAATCCAGGCGCCGATGATGCAGCCTGCCAAAAGCGCAAAACCGATCCAGATCGTCTGGAACAGGGCAGCCTGAAGGCTACCGCTGGTGGATTTGAGCACCATAGGCGCATAATACATCATGACATTGATGCCCGTGACCTGCTGCAATGCAGCGATACTGGCACCCACGAAAATGATCCAGCGCGCACGCGCATCACCCAGCACCCTGCCAAAGCCGAGTGACGTGTTCTCGACCGCCCCAAGAGACTGCCTGATTTCTGCATGGAGATTGCGCGCATGATGCTCGTTCGAGATACGCGAGAGTGTCTTCAGGGCCTCGTCGTGACGGCCCTTGAGCACATGCCAACGCGGCGACTCAGGAATGAAGAAGATCGTCGCACAGAACAGGATACAGGGCACGATCTCGGAACCGAACATCCAGCGCCAGCCCATATCCAGCAGCCATTCCGGTGTGGCGGAACGGGCAATCAGATAATTGACGATAAAAACGACCACCTGACCGAACACGATGGCAAACTGCTCCATGCTCAATGCACGGCCACGCATGTCTTTGGGGGAAACCTCTGACATGTACATGGGGGAAACGGCGGAAGCCACGCCCACGGCAATACCGCCAAGCATGCGATAAACCACGAACCAGGTGAAATCGGTCGCCAGCGCCGTGCCGACGGATTGCAGACTGAACAGAAGAGCACAGATGAACAGCGTCATGCGGCGACCGAGCCGGTCGGCCATCGTGCCGGAAATCATGGCGCCGACCATGCAGCCGATCACGACGTTGGAAACGGCCCAGCCCGTCTGGGCCGGTGAAAGATGGAAATATTCCTGAAGCGGTGAAATCGCCCCGGAAATAACCGAGGTGTCGTAGCCGAACAGAATACCGCCGAGTGCTGCAATCGCGCAGATGCGCAGCACATAGCCCACATCATGGCGCTCAGATGACACCATGACGACGTCTTTTACTCTTTTCATGGAATGTTCTCCTGTCCCGGCGCTTTATCGCCGGGCGAGACAGTCATTGAATGAAGTGAAAAGAGCCTGTCTGGACCTCGTGCGCCCTGCGCTGCCTTTGACCCCGGTCACGTCGTGACGAGGCAGATCCGTCAGGCTCTCATGCGTTCGAAATGCTCCTGTATGGTCTTGGCTCTCAGGCGTTGTAGAGTGCGGGACGGGACTGCATGGCGATCGGCTCGATCCTGCCGCTTTCCTGTGCCTTCACGCAGGCATCGGCGGCGACCGATGCGCAATAGCCGTCCCAGGAGGTCGCTCCGTTGAGCTTCCGGGCTTTCACGCCGTTGATGAAATCCTGCAGCTCGACGTCATAAGCGGCAATGAAGCGCTCTTTCCAGTCGGTCATGATTTCGGTCGACAGCGCTGCAGACTTGCGCAGCTCGACGGCCGGGGGCATGGGCAGACTGGCCTCGCCCAGCTCGCCTACCACGGCACATTTTATGTCGTATCCGTACTGACAGTTGACGAATATCTCGACATCGATGCGGATGCCTTTTTTCGTCTCCAGCAGCACGATCTGCGGGTCGCGCATATGTTCCATGGCCTTGCCGCTGCGACGCGGGAAAATGACCTGCGCGCTGACATAATCGTCGCCCAGCATCCAGCGGAAAACATCAAGTTCATGGATGAGCGTATCGGTGATGCCCATATCGGTCTTGTAATTGGCTCCCACGCGCTGGTTGCGATGGGCAGCATGGATCATCAGCACTTCGCCGATTTCGCCCTTGTCGATCAGCGCCTTGAGCGCGCGATAACCTGCATCGTAGGGGCGCATGAACCCGACCTGCACCAGACGTTTGCCATGGGCGGCCTCTGCCTCGACGATTTTCAGGCAATCCTCGGCTGTCGTCGCCAGAGGCTTCTCGCAAAACACGTATTTCCCGTGGCGTATGGCCTCGAGCACATAGCGTGCATGCGTTCCACCCCATGAGGTGACGATCACCGCCTCGACTTCCGGCAGGGCAATGAGGGATTCACCATCCTCAGGCACCTTGGCGCCGGGCGCATACTGGCTGGCGACTTCGCGTGCGCGTTCGAGATTGACGTCCGTAACCGCCACGATTTCCGCCCCGGAAAGGGCCTGCATGCACCGGCGGATATGGTCTTCGCCAATGGCACCCGTGCCGATGACACCGATTTTGAGAGTCATGTCTGGAACTCCGTTTTGCGGATCAGTAGGGCAGATGAGCCTGGTCGGGGTCCATGGAGAATTTCCATGCCCGGCGCGGACCTGCCATGACGTTGAGATAATAGAGATCGAAACCGTGCGGCGCGCCGACCGGGTGATAACCTTTCGGCACCAGAACGACGTCGCGATCGGCAATTGCCATGGCCTCGTCCAGAGACCCGTCCTTCGTGTAGACACGCTGCAACGCAAAACCGCTGCCGCGTTTCAGACGATGGTAATAGGTCTCTTCCAGATAGGTCTCGTTCGGGAAATCATCCGTATCGTGCTTGTGCGGCGGGTAGCTGGACCAGTGTCCGCCCGGCGTCACGACCTCGACGACCAGAAGCGTCTCGGCGGGTGCGGTGTCAGGCAGGATGTTGCGCACGAAACGCTGGTTGGTACCCGTTCCGCGTGTCAGTTGCTCCACTTCGTCGGGGGGAATAAGGCGTGCAGGATATTTCCCCTTGGCAGGAGATGCACAGACCGCAAGCTCGACCGGTGTCTCGGCCTCGACACGCCAGTCGGCACCCGAAGGCAGATAGACCGAGTACGGCGCCCCGCTGAACGGGTCCATACGTTCACCGATCACACCGAAATCCTGACCCGCTCCGATGACGCGCGCCTTGCCGCTGACGAGAACGAGACAGGTCTCGTTCGGCCCTGTGCGATCGGATACCTGCTCACCTGCTTCGAGCGAGCGGACATTGAAGCTGATATAGCCCCATCCGGCCGATTGCGGCGTGACGGAAACGGTACATTTCGCATCGCCGCGCCTGTGCGAATGCAGGAGAAGTTTCGAACTCATGATGCGCCCCCCGTCATATGGCCCGTCGCGATCAGCGTATCGACCAGATAATTCCGGCCCATACGGGCATAGACGAGCGGATTGGCAATTTCAGGGTCCTGCTCGGCCTCGAGCACGATCCAGCCGGAATAATCCGGCAGTTCGCGCATGACACGGGCATAATCGATGCAGCCATCGCCCGGCACGGTGAACACACCGGAGAGTACGGCGCGCAGGAAGCTCCAGTCATATACATCGGCCTGCGCACGCTTGAACGGGCGTATGTCCTTGCCGTGAACATGGCGAATACGCTCGCGATAGTTGCGCGCCAACTCGGCAGGATCGGACCCGCCCCAGAGCGCATGGCCCGTATCGAGCAGCAGTTTGACCGATGGCCCGGTCAGATCCATGAATCGTGCGATATCCTCACGCGACTGGACCACTGTGCCCATATGATGATGATAGACGAGATCGATCCCGTGATCGGACAGGAAATCGGCCACAACCGTCATGCGACGTGCGAATTCCTTCCATGCCCCTGCTTCAAGAAACGGACGCGCTGAAAGCGGCGTGTCGATCTGGCCGTGAATGGCGTTCGACGTTTCTGCCGCGATACAGACCTTGCATCCCATTCCCTTGAGCAGTTCCAGACGCGGCTTGAGGGCTGCAATTTCCTCTTCAGCCGTGCGGGTCAGCAGCTCGGTCGACCACCAGCCCGAAATGAATTCCAGGCCGAACGGGTCGAGCGCCGCTTTCATCCCGGAGACGGTCTGGGGAAATTTATGCCCCAGCTCCATCCCCTGTATCCCGGCCTTTCTGGCCTGGGCCAAACACATTTCGAGCGTGGTACTGGCCCCGACCGACTGCATGTCGTCATTGGACCAGATGATAGGATTTGCACCGATCTTGATGGTCATATCCCTCTCCTTTGAACGTCTCGTATTTTCAGTTGCCTATGCGCTGCGTGCCGCGCTGGCGCTCGTAGCCCTCACGCGCCGTCGTCACCTGAGCGCGCTCGGAAACTTCAGGCACGGCGACATCCCACCATGCCCCGCCATCTGTCGTGGTCGGAGCCGGATCGGTGTCGATCACAATGACGGTCGTTTTGTCAGCCGACCGCGCCCGCTCGACCGCTGCGGTCAGTGAGGGCAGATCGGGCACTTTCTCGGCATGCGCCCCCAGACCGTGGGCCAGCTGAACGAAATCGATCTTGAAAGGCCGTACCTGCCTGCAATCTTCCCAGAGATTGTTGAAAGGCGCGCCACCGCATTCCTGCTGGAGGCGATTGATGCAGCCATAGCCATGATTATCGAGCAGAACGATGATCAGCTTCTGGTCGAGCATGACGGATGTGGCGATTTCCGCATTGAGCATGAGCCAGGATCCATCACCCAGCATCACGATCACCTCGCGACCGGGACAGGCCATCTTGACGCCCAGCGCGCCAGCCAGCTCATAACCCATGCAGGAAAAGCCATATTCCATATGATATCCGCCAGGCTGCTCCGCCTGCCAGTGCTTCTGCAGCTCGGCAGGCAGCCCCCCTGCTGCGCAAACGACCGTATCGGTCGGCCTGCCTGCGCGCTGCACGGCACCGATAACCTGCGCATCGGTCGGGAGGGTTTTCTGGCTGGCGTCCGGCAGCGCCTGATAGCGTGCCGAAATCTCCATCCACGCGCGATAGGCACGCTCGGCCTTGCCTGTCCATTCAGGCGCAGCCTTCCAGTTTTTCAAACCGGCTTCGAGTGCTGCAAGCGATCTACCTGCATCGCCCACTACTGCCAGCGCCTGATGCTTTGTCGCATCGAACGGCTGCACATTCAGCGAGACGATTTTCATATCGGGATTGGAGAAGAGCCCCCATGACCCGGTCGTGAAATCGGCCAGACGCGTGCCGACCGCAATCACCAGATCGGCATCTGCAGCCATCTCGTTTGCAGCCGAACTGCCACTGACGCCGATCCCCCCCATATTGAGCGTGTTCGACGTCGGCAAGGACGAGCGGCCCGCCTGTGTCTCCCCTACAGGAATACCCTTTTCCGCGCAGAAAGCGGCAAGCTGCTTCTCGATCCCGGCATAGAGCACGCCGCCGCCCGCAATCACGAGCGGTTTTTTCGACTGGCCGATCAGCGCCACCGCCTCTTCCAGCTCCACGTCGTCAGCGAGAGGGCGGCGAATGCGATGAATGCGCTCGGCAAAGAAACTCTCCGGATAATCGAAAGCCTCAGCCTGAACATCCTGACACAGGGACAGGGTGACCGGCCCGCATTCTGCAGGGTCGGTCAGGACCGTCATGGCACGCGCAAAAGCAGGAATGATCTGCTCGGGGCGCGTAATACGGTCGAAATAGCGCGACACGGAGCGGAAGGCGTCGCTTGCGCTTACTGTCCCGTCTCCGAAATCCTCCACCTGCTGCAAGACGGGGTCGGGAATACGGTTGGCAAATACATCACCGGGCAGAAGCAGCACTGGCAGGCGATTGGCATGAGCCACAGCCGCACCGGTCACCATATTCAATGCGCCCGGGCCGATGGAACTGGTGCAGGCCATCGCCTGACGACGACGCGACGCCTTGGCAAACGCCGTTGCGGCATGAACCATGCCCTGCTCGTTATGGCCGCGCAATGTGGGCAGCCCATGACGCTGGGCGTGCAGGGCCTCGCCGATACCTGCCACATTGCCATGACCGAAAATCGCCC
The DNA here is from genome assembly GCF_024054035.1 of Asaia lannensis NBRC 102526. Classification (GTDB taxonomy): domain Bacteria; phylum Pseudomonadota; class Alphaproteobacteria; order Acetobacterales; family Acetobacteraceae; genus Asaia; species Asaia lannensis. The sequence continues at coordinate 362,402 of NZ_JAMXQU010000001.1, read as the reverse complement.
AGACACCGGCAAAGAAAGGCTCGATACGCCCGTCGATTTCGGTTTTCTGCGCCATCATGGCCCGCACAAGGGCCTGACTCATCGTCAATCGGATCGTTTTCATGACGTTTCACTCTTTCTGGCGTTAGGCGGACGTTCCGGCGAGAACCGCCTGATCGCGCGATTGCCAGGCCTCGACAAAAGCCTGGAAGCGCCGCGCCATTTCGGCCACGGCCTGTTCATCGGTGGTCTTGCCTGCCAGCCAGTCACGCGCCGGCTGGGCAAAAATCGTGCGCCCGATTGCAAAACCCTTGACCCAGGGCGTGGCGGCAGAGGCGCGAAACGCCTCCATCAATTCCTCGGCTGGCGCATCGAGCCCGAGAATCACGACACCACGGCAATGCGGATCGCACGCCTCGATCACGGCACCGATCTTCTCCCAGGCCTGCGGATTGCGCTGGCCCTCAAGCTTCCACCAGTCGGGGCGCAGGCCGACATCGTAAAGACGAGAGAGAATGGACGAGACCGTATCGACGGTCAGGACACCGTTCTTGCCCGCAATGATCTCGATCAGGATTTCCTTGCCGAGCTTGCGGCAGGCATCCTGGGCGCGGATCAGTTCACGCTCCTGCCGCTGCTTCAGCTCCGCAGGATCGTCCGGGTGATAGAAGCACAGGCATTTGATCACCTGTTCGCTCGGCCATTCGACCAGATGCGCACCGAGCGATCCGCCGCACTCGAAATCGAGCGGTCGCGATCCCGTCTTTTCAATAGGACGCGCGATCCACAATCCGGCATGAGAGGCATCGAACAGGGCATCCTGACCGTAGCGTCCATCCATGAACACCCCGAAGCCGGGACGGCCTTTGGCCACGGTTTTGGCGGCTTCGATGGCAAGCCGCTTGAATTTCGGAATGCGATCGAACGATGCGCCGGCAGCTGCGGCAATTTCTTCCAGCTGCAAACGGTGATCGCAGGCAAGGGCCATGATGGGTGTGGCCTGCGCGCGGCGCGTGGTTACCCAGTGCAGATGATTGAGCGTTTCGTCACGGCGCAGCGCGCGCTGGCTGCTGCCATTTTCGAGGAAATAGCTCAGCTCTTCCCAGGTGGGGATTTCAGATGAGCAAAGCAGGCGTGAAACCGCAAAGGCCCCGCAGGCATTGGCGAAGCGACAGCACTCGGCAATTTTCTCGCCTTTTACCCACCCGCGCAGAAAGCCCGACATGAAGGCATCGCCTGCACCGAGCGTATTATAGACCTCAACCGGAAAGCCGGGGCCCGAGATACCGTCATCGAGCGAGTCCGGAATGGCGCCCTCGAAAACCACGCAGCCCATGGGTCCGCGCTTGCAGACGATCGTACCCTTCGACACGGCACGAATGGCCCTGATCGCATCGAGTGTATTCTCGCTGCCACCGGCAATATGCAGCTCCTCTTCCGTCCCGACGATCAGATCGCAATGCGGTAGGATTTCCATCAGATGGCGGGTGACACTGTCGGACTTTACATAGCGCGATTCACCATCCCCTATGCCTGCCAGACCCCAGAGATTGGGGCGGTAATCCACATCGAACACGACCTTGCCGCCATGCTCATGCACGAGATCCATTGCCTTGCGCTGTGCCTTGGCCGATTCAGGACGCGAGAAATGCGTACCCGTCACGACAACCGCCCTGGTGCGGGCAATCAGCGCCGGATCGACATCGTTTTCATCGAGCGCCGCATCGGCACAATCGGTACGGTAGAAAAGCAGGGGGAAATTCTCGCGGTCGCGCACACCGAGAATAGCGAGCGCCGTAAACCGGTCGGGATCGACACGCACGCCATCGGTGCACACACCCTCGCGCTGCAGCTGCTCGGTAATGAAGCGGCCGAAATGCTCATGTCCGACACGGGTAATAATGGCCGATTTCAGCCCGAGACGGGATGTGCCGATCGCGATATTGGCCGGGCACCCACCGACGGCTTTGCTGAAACTGGCCATATCTTCAAGACGGCCGCCAATCTGCTGGCCATAAAGATCGACTGAAGAACGTCCTATTGCGACGATATCGAGATCCTGTCCGCGCATCCCCGACTCCTGCAGCATGTTACGTTGCGCATGATAAGAACATACATTCTGTTCTTGGTCACGCGATAGAACGTACATTCCCTAATATTCTTTAATTTTGCACGGGGATGTGATTAACTCGGGCCTACGACCCTCCCGCCGGGGGCGTGGCCCTTCGCGATGCTCCACGGCCCTGTTATGGAATATTCATTCCCATTCCGGATGACGCAGCCTTGACCGAGATTTCCGAAGACGTTTCGCCCCCTCAATCCGACTTCGATGCGTTCCATCAGCGTTTGCGCCATTGCTATGCCGATCTGCCCAAGCGACTGGTTCAGCTCGCCGACTTCGTTTCAGCCTCACCTGACGAAGTCGCTCTGGGCACGGTGAGCTCTCTTGCAGGTCAGGCCGGTGTGCAGCCTTCAACCGTGGTCCGCTTTGCGCGCACGCTGGGTTTTGCCGGTTTCTCGGACATGCAGGCCGTGTTCCGCGACCGCTTGCGCGTGCGCAATGTCACCTATCGCGACAGGGTAAATGCCCTGCATCGCGTGGATGGCGAGCCGCTCGAGGCTTCTGTCATTTTCAACGGTTTTTACGAAGCAGCGCTCGACTCGCTACATGCCCTGCAAGCGCATCTTTTACCTGACCGGCTCGAAGCGGCGGTTACGACACTGGCGCAGGCCGACTGCCTCTATCTGCTCGGGCTGCGCCGGTCGATGCCTGTCATACGCTATCTGTCCTATCTTCTGGCGAAGCTGGATATCAGACATCAGATTATCGGGCTTGAGACCGGTATGGAGGAAGAGAGCTTTCTGCACGCCGGGCCGCAGGATGCTGCGCTCGTACTCAGCTATACCGCTTATGCGCCGCGCACGATCGAGCTGTTCAATGCGCTCGAAGCCCGGCAGGTGCCGGTCATTTCCATGACGGATAGCGCAGGCAGCCCCGTCATTCCGCAATCCGGCCTGTGGCTAGAAGTGCATGAAGCCGATTTTCAGGGCTTTCGTTCGAACGCGGCCTCTATGGTGCTTGTCTCCACGCTGGCCGCTGCGATTGCAGAGCGACGCGGCTGATCCAGCCATTACTGCCGTATTTTATTCAGAGCTTGCGGCTGATGGTCGATACCGTCTTGTCATTGGGCGAAAGCGCAAGAGGCGGGAACGCGCCATATGCCTCGAGCCGGGCAAAATAATAGGACGTTACGACGTCGATCCCGACATTGCGCACCATGCGGTCCAGGCCGAGCTGCTGATATTCCTGCGCGCGCAGGGGCAGACAATATTCCAGAAGACGGCGTGCCCCTTTGGGCGAGACAGCATAGGCACACAATCCGAATGCCTGCAGCAGACGGAAAAAAGCCGCATGCCGGTCCTGCGTCGTGAATGACGAGGCATTTTTCTGCATGCGCTTTTCGTCGAAAGTAACGACGCTACGCGTTACTCCCGGCAACGCGTCCAGCGTGATGGGCGCATTGAAGTTGTAGCCCAGCACGGCAACATCCCATTCAGGCGCTAATGTCGCGACAAGTCTTGTCGTCTCGGTCTCGAAGTTCCGGCATAGCAGGGCGTCGTCCTCGAAAATCATCAGAGGTTCGTTCTGCTGGACCGCACGGCTCCACAAACCGAGATGCGACAGGGCTGCGCCGATTGCTCCCGGTGAGTAGACGAGCCCCGCATCGGCAATGCCGCGCGCAACCAGAGAATCGAGGGGCACCTCGCGACCTTCTGTTCCCTCGATGCGTTCGATGTCGGGCACATGCGCATTGGCCGTCATGAAGGCAGCCAGGCGCTCCGTATCACAGGCCCTGTTGATCACAACCTTGCGCATCATGCCTCCTCGGTCTTTGCCCGCATGACTAGCACATCGGCCGCGAACGTCTAAAACCCCTGAGGGTCGAAAACACCTGAGGATTACTGGCGCTTTCAGCCGCGTTTGCAGCGCTCACGCAATAGGGGCGGCAAGCGCACTATGCGCATTGGCATATGCATCAGTATCCGCGTGCGTGATCGAATAGCAGGGCGGGCGTCTCGCCGCGCTCCATCTGGCGTATCGTCTCGGCAATATAGCGCACCTGTGCCTCGCGCGACGCCTCCGAAGCGATATGAGGCGTGAGCGTAATGGCGGGATGATCCCATAAGGGGGAATCCGCAGACAGGGGCTCCTGCGACACGACGTCGAGCACGGCTCCGCAAAGATGGCCGTTTTCGAGCAGGGCCAGAAGATCCGCCTCTACCAGATGGTCGCCACGGCCGACATTGATAAGCCCCGCCCCGCGTCGAAGCCGCGAAAGCGTCGCTCTATCAAGGATATGACGCGTCTGTGGGGTGCTCGGCAGAAGATTGACCAGCAGATCGGCTGTGCCGAGTGCGTCATGAAGCCCTTTTTCGCCATGATGTAGCGTGACGGCTCCATCGGATGTCGCGCCTGCGGAACGACGCCATGCCGACACGCTGAACCCGGCCTGAGCCAGTTTTTGCGCCACGACAGCACCGATCTGTCCATAGCCCAGCACGGTCACGCCCGTTTCGGCACTCGTGCGCGACACGAGATTGCGCGCCCATATATGACCTGCCTGTTGCAGGGCCCACGTGCGTGCATCGCGCAGCAGGGCGATACAGGCCCAGAGCACATAATCGGCCATGAGCGCCGCCGTATCGCCTCCACCCATACGAGCAAGCTTCACCTGCCGGGGAAAATCGGGGCTTTTGACCAGATGATTGACCCCTGCGCCCGTGCAGAGAATGCCACGCAGATGTCCCATGCGGCGCAGATCTTCATCATCGGCCTCCCACACAAGGGCATAATCGGCCTGCCCATGCGCGGTGTCAGGGTCGAACCAGGACAGGATCTCGATATCGGGAGCATGGGCCGCAAATGAGTCCCGCCAGCCGGCAAAGGCCTCCGGCCCATCGGCACTGATCACCAGACGCGGCGCCATATTTGTCATCTCCCGTTCTTCTGCCTGCCCTGCAAGAGCAGGACCTCAAGCCAGACTGGCACGTCTGAGCGGCATGGTCATGCAGTGAATACTGCCGCCGCCCTGCGAAAACTGGTCGAGCTCGGGCTCGAACACGGTAAGACCGTGATCGCGCAGCATGGCATTGACGCGATACGAATGACGCGGGCTGACCACACGCCCCTCGCCCAGAGCCAGCACATTGCACGCCATATCGCGCATCGCCTCTTTATAGGTCACGGGCAGAATACGGATGCCCTGCGCCTCGAACCATGCCAGATCGTCATCCTCGAGCACATCGACCACGCCGATCGCGAGACCGTCGGACACCATGGTGAAGATCACATCGAGATGCAGGAAATGCTCGGGGAAATGGATCATGCGGCAGGTCCATCCCGCCGCCTCGAAAGGCCGCAGGAAAGCCTGCGCCCCTTCTCTATCGGTTCGGCCACCACTTACTCCCACAACAACCAGCCCAGGACGGATGATATGGATATCCCCGCCCTCCACATAGCCTTCCGTGCACCGGCCGATGATTTCGTCCTCGCCGTAAAATGCCTCGATCCCCTGGATTTCCGGCTGGCGTTCGGCGCGCATCAGCCTGGTGACCACTGTACCCCAGGGCGTGGTCTGCGAGGAATCGCGGGTATAGACCTGATAGGGCTGCCCTTCTGAAGGGGTCAGGAAATGGCAATGCACGCCTGCCTCCTGAAGAACAGAAACCAGCCCGTCGAACTGCTGTTTCAGCCTGAGCGGGTCGGGACGCGCCCCGCTTGCAAGGGTGCGTATGGCGATATCGTTGCTCGGATTCCAGGTGTAGAAATCGGGAGGGCACAACAGCACATCTGTCAGCGTTCCGGTTTCGCTATCGATAAACCAGCGATTGGCTGTCATGATCGGCCTTCCCTCTGAAACGGCATGAATCACCCGGCGGTCACCGGGTGGAGAAACGCTAGGAGCAGTCCAGCCATTGCTCAATCATAATGAGCTTGAGTTTGGTTTGGCGTTTCATAAATTATAATCGGGCCCGATCGCCCCCATACTCGCCTCTTGCCGCAGCCATTGCAGGGCAACGCCTGCAAAACGGCAGGTTGATTGCATCGACAGGGGAGATATCATCGCATGCTGTCTGAAACAGGATTCATGCCCTTGTCCCGTGTCCGCACGCAAAACCAGCCCAGACGCCTCCCTCGTGCCAGCGGGTTTCAGGGTCGTATTGCAGAAGTCGATCTGCGCCTGTTGCGTGTCTTTGCCTGCGTCGCACAGCATGGGGGCTTTGCCGCTGCCGAACTGGCGCTGGGCAAAAGCAAATCCTCGATCAGCATCGATATCGCAGCACTCGAAAACCGTCTGAGCATGGTGCTGTGCCATCGCGGGCGTGCAGGGTTTGCCCTGACGCGCGAAGGTGAAGGCGTGCTCGATGCAACGGCCCGGCTTTTTAACGACCTCGATCTGTTCCAGCAGCGGATCAATGACGTAAGCGGCACGTTATCGGGGCGGTTCTGCCTGTATCTGCCTGATAATATCCAGTTCCATGGCGAGACGGCCCTTTTGCGTGCCATACAGATCTTCACCACACGCTATCCGGCTGTCGAAATGGATGTGCGTTCTGCCTCGACGCGCGATGTCGAGTTTGCCGTGCGCAATGGCACGGCGACCGCAGGGATAACGCTTTATCCCCATCAGCAGCCGGAAATGGAGGCGACCGCCTTGTTCAGCGAGCGGTCCAATCTCTATTGCGGCGCGCGTCACCCCCTTTTCAACGTGCCGGAAGAGGCCATCGATATTCCTGCCCTGTCACAGGCGCGGATGATCAGCGTCAGCGATGCCGCCTCGTCGCCACGCTGGGACGAACTGCGCCCGTCCATGAATTTTGCGGCCAAAGCCGAGAATATCGACTCACGCGCCCTGCTCATTCTGTCAGGCATGTATATCGGCTTTCTGCCCGAGCTGTTCGTCACCCAGATGGTGCAGCACGATCGCCTGCGCCATATACAGTTCAATGACCTGCATCTGATCAATCATTTCTATTTCCTGATACGTCCCACGCCGGAAAACGGTCTCATGGCCGAAACATTCCGCTCCATTCTCGAAGAGACATGCTGATGCGGTTCCTGCTCGCACTTTTCCTGACACTCTCTGTTTTCGCGTCGACCGCCCCCCTCCATGCGCAGGAAAAACCTTCCTTTCTGGAAGACGGCACGCTGAGTGTCTGCACCAACCCGACCCTTCCGCCCATGACCTTCGTCAACGGGTCCGATCTCTCGGCGCTCGACGGTTTCGATATCGCTCTGGCCAAGGCACTCGGCGCTTACTGGAACGTGCCGGTCACGTTCAAGACCATGGATTTTACGGGGCTGTTCCCCAGCCTTGCCGCAGGGCGTTGCAGTCTGGTCATCAGCGGCGTGCTCAAACAGGCATCACGGGAGCGTCTTTTCGACGCCGTTCCCTATCTGGAAACGTCACCCGTTGTGGTGGCCCCAAGCCAGATTGCCCCCGTCACAAGTTTCGACGCCCTGGCCGGTCAAAGTCTCGCAGTCGAATCCGGCACAAGCTATGCCGCGCGCATCGAGGATATCAACCGGGCACTCGTCGCCCACGGCAAACCGCCCATCGTTTTGCAGCAATATCCCAGTGAAGATCAGGTGGTTCAGCAGGTTCTGGTCGGACGGTCGCAGAATTTTCTGAGTCAGGATGTCGAGCTGTTTTATCGTCAGGCCCAGCTTGGTGGCAAACTGCACGTCATTTTTACCCCATCCATGCCCGGTTACACCGAGTTCGCGGTCTATCTTCGCCGCGCGGGACAGGATCGCGCCCTTCTGGCCCGTGCCATAGAGGCACTCAGACAACAGGGTACCATTGCCTCGCTGGAAAAGACGTGGAATGTCGGCAAAGCCGCACAGGTCGCCCTTGGCGTTCATGCCGAGCGACCGCGCTTTAACACAGCAACATTTTTCTCTGCCCTGTTTTCCATGGCCTTCCTCAAGGGGGCAGCCATGACACTGGCGATTGCACTGGCATCTCATGCTGCGGCCATTGTGATTTCCATTCCCATCGCGCTCAAGCTCAATGCGCCGCGCTCGCTCTGGCATCCTTTCCTGCGCGCTTATGTGGCTGTGTTTCGCGGGGCGCCCACGCTGTTGCAGCTTCTGTTTATCTGGAACGCCCTGCCGCAGTTTTTTCCGGTGTTTCGCGAGAGCTGGTTTTCACCCTTTCTGGCCACATGGATCTGCCTGTCCATCAATGAATCGGCCTATCAGGTCGAGATCAACCGCGCCGCCCTGAGCGCTATCGATCCGGGGCAGCTTGCAGGTGGCCAGGCGCTTGGCATGAGTCAGGCGCAGATCTATCGCCATGTGATTTTCCCGCAGGCCCTGCGTGTGGCCCTGCCACCCACGATCAACGAATTCATCTCCCTGCTCAAGACGACCTCGCTGGCTTCGGTCATCTCGTTGCAGGAGCTGTTGTTCATCACGCAGGTGCAGGTGGCACGCAGCTTCGAATTCACCGAATATTACGCTGCGGCCCTCGTCTATTATCTCGCGATGGTGTTCGCCTTTCTGCATCTGCAGAAGCGGATCGAGACACGGTTTGTCTGGGCAAGCCGCACCGGTGCCGGACGCAGACCCGGCTCACGCCAAGACACGTCTTCCATGACATCCACGGACACAGGAAATGCCCCTCATGCTGCATAACCTGCCGCCCAACCCCGATGCCGCCCTCAGCCTGCGCAAACTCAGTAAATTCTACGGCGAGTTTCTCGCGCTGGACAGAATCAGCCTCGATATTGCGCAGGGCGAGAAAATCGTCGTTCTCGGCCCTTCGGGCTCAGGCAAGTCGACATTTATCCGCACGCTCAACAGAATAGAGCCGCATGACAGCGGTGTTCTGATGATCGATGGCGATGTGATCGATGACAAGACCAGCCTCCCTCTGCTTCGTGGCGCAGTTGGCATGGTGTTTCAGAACTATAATCTCTTTCCGCATCTGACCGTGCTCGACAACTGCACGCTTGCGCCGCGTCTGGTGCGCAAGGCCCGTCGCGAAGCAACGGAATCTCTGGCACGCACCTATCTCGAACAGGTGGGCATCGAGGAACAGGCCGATAAATACCCGATTCAGCTCTCGGGCGGCCAGCAGCAACGCGTGGCGATTGCCCGCGCGCTTTGCATGGCGCCCGATATCATCCTGTTCGATGAACCCACGGCGGCGCTCGATCCCGAAGCCATCAAGGGCGTGATCGGCATCATCAACACCCTGGCCGAGCGCAGTATCACCACGATATGCGTCACGCATGAAATGGGCTTTGCACGCCATATCGCCGATCGCGTGATCTTCATGGACAAGGGGGTCATTCTCGAGATCGCCCCGCCGGAAGAATTCTTTACTTCTCCGCAGACAGAGCGTGCCCGCCAGTTCCTCGACCAGATGATTCATCATGGGTAACGATTGCACAAAGTGAGGTTTGGTTTTTTTCAATCGAACAGCAGGTCGTTTCGCCTCTTCAATGACAGGGAAGCCACTGACGGGAGTCCTTTTCATGATGACGCGCCTGCCCAAAGGATTTCGCCGCCTGACCAGCACCGCCCTGTCGCTTTCCGCAGGAATCGTGCTGGTTGGCTCTGCGCTGGACAAGACCGCCCTTGCAGCCGTGGCGCATACGGATGCACAGCAAAACCCATCCGCCCGGGCCATGGCCGGACACGTCCCCTCGCGCACAGCGCATACGCAACACGGCACGACCCGTTCGCGCCGTCATGCAGCGCCTCATTCCGATCCCGAGGCTATTCAGGTTACCGGATCGCGTGCGCAGCGTTTTCTGACCACGGCAGCAACGGTCAACGTGCTGAGTGGCCGCGAATTGCAGGAACTGCACATCACCAGCCCCAAGGATGTCGCGGCGTACACGCCCGGCCTGACTGCCGTAAATGCCACCTCGGGCAGCACGCCGGTTTTCTCGATACGCGGCATCGGACTCGATGATTATACCGGCAACAACATGGGCGGGATCGGCATCTATCAAGATGGCGTGTTTGCCCCCTATCCCGTGTTCTATACCGGGCAGATGTTCGACACCCAGTCGGTTGCCGTCGAGAAAGGTCCGCAGGGCTTCGAGTACGGACGCAGCTCCACCGGTGGCAATATCGCGGTCGAGACGGTCAAACCCGATGGCAAGTTCGGCGGTTATGTGGACTGGGGCTATAGCAGCTACGGCACCAATACGGCGAGCGCTGCCATCAATGTGCCGATCAGCGACCGCATCCAGAATCGCACCGCGTTTTCCTATATCAATGGCGATGGCTGGCAGCGCGATATTCACACCAACAAGCGCTACGGCTCTCAGGATCAGCTCGGCCTGCGCAATCTCACGCGCTTCCTGATCGATGACCGCTCGAACCTTTTGCTGAACATTCACTACACGCGCGACAAAGGCATCTCGATGTCGCCGCAGGATACGGATGGCGATGCGGTCAACGGCTTCCCGACCGGCACGGTCGGTGTGGGACCGAACGCCTCGTACAACGCCGTCAATGTCGGCTCGAACCGCGTAGGCCGCGACGAGAATGGCGGCGGCGTCTCAATCAATTACACCCATGATTTCAACTGGGGGCAGTTCGTTTCGACCACGGCATTCGATGCGTTCCGTCGCAGCGATTACGATAATTACGATGGTGAATCGATCAATGTGGGCGACTACCACTGGAACGACACCTCACTCGCCCAGTCCCATGACATGCATCTCAAAATGGACCTGACGAAGCGCTTTCACCTGACAGTGGGCGTCTATGAATCCTGGGACAAGATCAACGGGGCCTATACCAGCTACCGCTCCTTTCTGCTTGGCGTGCCCAATGGCAATCTGACGGATCGTTTCGTGCAGCAGAATGTCTCGACCGGGCTCTATCTCAATACCGTCACCAATATACTCAGAAATCTCGATTTCATCGCCTCGGGTCGTTTCTCCTGGGACGATCGCGGCTTCAATGGGGGGACGATCGACGATGCAGGCGCGCTGACGACCAAGGGTGCCTATCTGTCGCGCCTCGACACCACCCATTCCTACGCCCGCCTGACCGGCCGCGTGGGGCTGCGCTATACCATCGTGCCGGGCACGCAGGTCTATGCCACCATTTCCAACGGCTACAAGGCGGGCGCCTATTTTGCGGCCCCTGTTTCCGCTCCTCAGGCGCTCGATTACGTGCGCCCTGAAAACATGATTGCCTATGAAGTCGGCGCCAAGACCAGCCTGATGCACAACCATGTGCAGATCGAGGGTGCGCTGTTCGATTACGAGTATCACAACCGCCAGACACTGTTCGTGGCCGAGATGCCCATGAACATCACCTCGCTCAGCCTGGGGCCGATCCCCCGTGCCCGTACGCGTGGCGGCGAGTTGTCGAGCACGCTGCACGATCTGATCCCCAATCTCGATCTGCGCGGGTCCTTTGCCTATCTCGATGCGCAGGCCACCAATGCGGTGAACGATATCGGCGGTCTGCCTCTGCTCTCTTCCGTGACAGCCCATTCGGTGCTGCCTTTCGCCCCGCGCTTTTCATGGAATGCCGTGGCCCGTTATGGCATCGACCTGCCTCATGCCTATCGCATGTCACTCCAGACCAGCTACACTTGGAAAGACAACATGCTCGTGGCACTGGGCGACCCCAATGGCGTGACCAGCAAGATCAGCTCGTTCGGAATGCGTATGGAAGTCGGACCCAAAACCGGCAAATGGACGGCTGCCGTCTATGTCGACAACATGCTCAACAAGCACGGCAACACCTATTCCTTTACCGGCTCGGATAATTCACGCGTGCAGTTTCTCCAGACGCCTCGCTGGATCGGCTGCGATCTGCGCTACAATTTCTGAAGCGTAAAAGGCAGGCTCCCGATGCGCCTTGAAACCTATCTCACGCTCTGGGGCGATACGCGCCCGTGGCGCCACGCCATCGCCGATGCCCATCGGCGTGGCTATGACGGGATCGAGGCGCGCATTCCTGCACTTGCAGACCTGCCCGCCTGTGGTGCGGCACTGCGCGACAGTCATTGCCCCTTCATCGCAATCGCCCTGACAGGCGGCGGCGTTATCCCACGACAGGATGCCACGACCGCAGATCATCTTGCTGATCTCGACGCTCTGTTGTCGCACGCAACGCAGCTTGCACCGCATTTTGTCAATGTGCTGGGCGGCAATGATCGCTGGGATGTGAACCAGCAGGTCGAGTTTATCGGTCGCGCCATGACGCTGGGGCGAAAGCACGGCCTCACGCTCAGTTTCGAGACCCATCGTGCCCGGCTTTGTGCAACGCCATGGGTCACGCTCGACGTTGTGGCACAATTGCCGGATGCGCTGTTTACTGCCGATATCAGCCATTGGGTGGTGGGCTGCGAAAGGCTGCTCAACGACCCCTGCGACGATTTCAGTGCTTTCATCGAACGCGTGCATCACGTTCAGGCACGCGTGGGCTACGATCAGGGACCGCAGGTCTCGCATCCGGCGGCACCTGAAAATCGGGCGGCGCTCGATTTCCATCGCGATTTCTGGCGCCGGATCAGGGTTTCGCAACGCGCACGGGGCTACGATGTCACGACACTCACACCCGAATGCGGTCCCGATGGCTACACCCATACCGTGCCCTTCACCAATCTGCCGCTTGCCGACCGTCAGGAAATGAATGACTGGCTCAGGCAGGATCAGGCCAGATCCTTTGCGGATACTGTTTCCGCTTCCTCTCCAGAAGGAGATTCCTGACATGACAGAAGAGACTTTCACGTCCATTCCGGTGATCGATATTGCCGGGCTGTATTCGGCCGACAAGACCGAGCGTCAGAAAGTGGCTGACGCTCTGCATCACGCCGCCAGCAAGATCGGTTTTTTCTATATCGCAGGGCATCGTGTCGCACCCGAGCTCATCGCCGATCTGCGTCTGGCAGCGAAAGACTTCTTCTCGCAGCCGCTTGAGGAGAAGATGAAGCGCTATATCGGCGCCTCAGCCTCGCATAAGGGCTTCGTTCCCGAGGGAGAAGAGATCTACAACAAATCGCGCCCCGACCATAAGGAGGCCTTCGATATCGGCTTCGAGGTTCCCGCCGATAATCCTCTGGTCAAGGCAGGCACGCCGCTTCTCGGCCCCAATGACTGGCCTGAAATTCCGCTTTTTCGCGAGCGGGCCAGCGCCTATTACAAGGCCGTTTTCGAACTGGGACGCGTGTTGTTTCGCGGCTTCGCACTCGCACTCGGTCTCGATGAACACAGCTTCGACGACGTGGCACAGTTCCCCCCCTCGAAACTGCGCATGATCCATTATCCTTTCGATGGCGAGGCGCATGATGCGCCAGGGATCGGCGCTCACACCGATTATGAATGCTTCACCATTCTCCTCGCCGACAAGCCGGGTCTGGAAGTTCTGAACGGCAACGGAGACTGGATCGATGCGCCTCCCATGCCGGACACATTCGTCGTCAATATCGGCGATATGCTTGAAATGATGACGGCTGGAGCTTTCGTTGCGACCGCTCATCGCGTGCGCAGCGTGAAAGAGGAGCGTTATTCCTTCCCGCTGTTCTATGCCTGCGATTATCATCATGAAATCCGCCCTCTCCCCGCCTTCGAGAAAGGGGACAGTTCCTATGAAGCCGTAAAGATCGGCGATCATATGTGGGCACAGGCCATGCAGACCTATTCCTATCTCATCGCCAAACGCGAGCGTGGCGAACTGACCTTGCCGGAGGGCACGCGCCGCACCAATACATTCGGCCATTTCAGCAAGACCGGAGTGACCCCATGACCCTGCAGACAGAGCAGGAACTGCGTGAAGACCTGGCCGCCGCCTATCGGCTTTATGCACAGTTCGACCTGACCGATATGGTCTATACCCACCTCTCCGTGCGTCTGCCCGGAGAGGGGCACCGCTTTCTGGTCAATCCCTACGGGTTGCTGTTCGAGGAAATCACGGCGAGTTCGCTGGTCGTGGTCGATTCAGAAGGCCACCCCCAGCAGGAGACGAGCTGGCCGGTCAACCCGGCAGGGTTCGTCATTCACTCTGCCGTGCATCGTGCGCATCCCGATGCAGCCTGTGTCATGCACAGTCATACGCTGGCCGGCATGGCCATTGCCGCACAGGAAAGCGGTATTTTACCGCTCAACCAGATCAATATGGAGTTCTATGGCCGTATTGGCTTTCACCCCTATGAGGGGATCGCGGCAGACGACAATATGAGCGAGCGCGAGCGTCTGGTGCGCGATCTGGGCGATCATATGGGGCTGATCCTGCAAAATCACGGCCTGCTGACCATAGGCAGCACTGTCGCTCAGACTTTCTATCGCATGTATTATCTGGAACAGGCCTGCCGCGTGCAGCTTGCCGCCCAGTCGGCAGGTGTTCCCCTGCACTGCCCGAGTGAAGCCGAAATACTGCGTGCCCGCGCCCAGTTCGAAACGGATCCCGATCAGGGCCGGATGATCTGGAAAGCGCTGCGTCGCAAGCTCGACCGCGAGCAGCCCGATTACCGCGACTGACCGCATCCGCCTTTCCGGACAGAAGCATAAAAAAACCCTCCGGGCTTTGCAGCCCGGAGGGTTTTTCAATTTCAGCCGTTCCGGAGGATCAGAGAACGACCTTCACACCGAACTGGAAGGAGCGAAGAACGACACCGTTCTGCGTCCAGGACGAGTTGTAGAGATAGCCGCCATAGGTTCCGAAATCGTAGGGCGATCTGAAACCAAGCAGGTTGTAGACGTTGGCATAGGCGCTCCAGCGGCGATTGAACTGATAGTTCACTGTCAGATCGACGTCCCAGAAGCCTTTGACCTTGCACTGTCCCTGAGGGACGAAACTGCTGGAGGTCAGGGCATCGGCGCAGTTGCCCGCCGTGCCCGAACCTGTCTGGTCTTCTGCCGTCGTGCGATAGCCGCTGGTGTAATAGACCGTCGGCGTCACAGCCAGCTTGCGCCATGACAGTGTATTGGACCAGTTGGCGCGCCAGCGCGGCGTTCCCGATGCCGAAACGGCACCGTAGGGGCCGAGCGTTCCGGCATAGCGATAGACCGAGCCATCAGGATTGGTCAGGTTCATGCGACGCACGAAAGTCGCCGTACCTTTGCTGTACCAGTGCACTTCACGAAATACGCCGGGAAGCTGGGTATTGGCCTCGAAAGACAGATCGAAACCATCCGTCACGAGCTTGTTCGTGTTCACGTAGCCAAGATTGATGATGCCCGGACGCAGCTGGCCGCTCGGGTTCTGCGGGTCGGCAATATCCGGCGTAACCGTCACACCTGTCGGCAGGGCTTCACCCGCAAGATAGGCATTGGCCACGTTGGTGGTACCGACGGGGTTCGGCGCAATGTAGTGGTTTTTGCGGATGTAATAATAATCCGCCATCAGGGTCAGCCAACGGGTCGGGCGGAAGATCGGACCACCCGAGAAATTGGTCGAGGTTTCCGGACGCAGGTTCGGATTACCAGCGGTGTTCGAACCAATATAATAGGTCTGCGCGTAGTTGTTGGGCGTGCCGTTGGCATTGAGATGCTGGCTGACGAAATTGGCATTGTTCGGGGTGTAGGTGGTGTAGCCCACATTCGACCCGCCAGTTTCCGCAAAGCTGGGAACGCGGAAGCCCTTCTGGAACGTACCGCGGAGGGTCAGCTTTTCGGTCGGCTTGAACTGCACGCCGAATTTCGGCGAGAAGTGGCTGAAGCCTTCGGAATAATGGTCGTAGCGGCCCGAGGCGTCGGCGCTCAACATCTTCACGATCGGCGCCTCGGCCTGGAAGAAGGCAGATTCGACCCAGCGGCTGCCCTGTGCGTTCACCGGGTTGATATAGCTGGTATACTGATTGGCCGGATTGGCCGTGTCGAGCGGGTTGGCGTTCGGATCGTTCAGCGCTTCGTAACGGATGTTGCCGCCGATGGCGAGCTTGGCCATGCCGCCAGGCAGGCGGAACAGTCCCTTGCTGAGCGTGGCTTCACCGGAATATTCCTGCGTGCGTGCATTGATGACGTTACGCGGCGCGATGGAATTCAGTACCGATTGCGAATTCTGCGACGGATCGACGAAATTGTAGCTGCCGCTGGTAATCGCGTTCTGGATTCCGGCGATGGTCGGCACACCCGTGATCGTCTGGTTCAGCAGCGTATTCATGCCAACGAAATTGACGTCGTAATTCCAGTCGGAACCCCAGTGAGAGGGATGCCAGCCATTATAGCGCACCGAACCGCGAAAGTTCTGGCTCGTGTCCATGGTGGTCGGAATCAGATCGCCAAAGCGGTAATTGACCTGAGCCTGCTGACCCTGTGCGGCATAAGGATTGTTGGGGTTCAGCGAGCCGTCAGCCAGATAGACGGGCAGATAGGTATTCTGCGCCGATGCCAGCTTTGCCTGGCTGTAGGACGTACCACCATAGGTTGAGTAGGGCGTTCCGGTGATGATCGAACGCGCCTGCGACCAGGTGAACATGGCCGTCAGCTGCGAACGCTCCGTGACATTGGCCGTGAAATGCGCTGTCGCACTGATGCGACGCAGATCGGGCGCAAGCTGGGCATATTTCTGCGTGTTCCATGAGCAGGCCTGGCTGGTACCGGTGCTTCCACCAACAGCTCCTGTAACCAGACCGTCAAGGTCACGGCAACCAGCCTGCTGATTCAGAAGTTGCCATGGCGCGGTATTCGTCCCGCTGCCCGATACGGGACGGACAAGAGCCACGGTCGAGGGCGCAAAATTGGTGATCGAGCCGCCCGAAACGATATTATCGTTTCCGTTGGAACCACCGATACCGGTCAGATCGCCATTATTATAGGGCGCATTCAGCTGACGGTAATAAAGAGGATCGTCCTGCTGATATTCCGAGTTGATGTAGAAGTTATAGCCGTCCTTGTGCAGGTCGCCATGACCCCAGGTCGCATAAAGACGCTGATGTCCGGCATCGCCACGCTGTGTCAGGCCACCTTCGGCATTACCCTCGAAACCCTTGATTTCCTTGCGGGTGATCATGTTGACCACACCGGCCACGGCATCGGCACCGTAGGTGGCCGAACCGCCATCCTGCAGCACGTCCACGCCCTGCATGATGGATTGCGGCATCCAGTTGGTGTCGACGAAGTTGCGCTCGCCGTCATCGGCCAGCGGATAGTAGGACAGACGCTGGCCATCCATGAGGACCAGCGTCGAATCCGTGCTGAGACCACGGAGCGACGGCGCCGATGCACCGGCGGCAAAGCCGCCGCCCGCCGACCAGGCATTGGTCAGATTGCCTGCGCCGTTGGACGAGAGAAGCTGCAGCGCATCGGTCACGGTCTTGATGCCGCGCTGCTGCATGTCCTTCATGGTGATATGGGTGATGGGCGACGCACTGGTGGTGTTCGGATCGCGAAACAGCGAGCCGGTTACCATGATGGTCTCGGGTCGGGATGTTTCCGCAGCCGGTGTATTGGCCACGGGCGCCGAAACAGCCTTGGCACGAACCGAACGCGTGGCTGCGTTTGTCTTCACCTTGCTGCGCGCAGGTGCCTTGGCGGCATTGACCGGAATTGTCGATGTTTCCGGCGCTGATACAGTCTGTGCCTTGGCTTCGCTGACAAAATGCAACAGGGCGATACAGGCCGTGGCGCTCATCAGTCCATGAGCGAGGTTTTTCCTGCGTCGGGTTGACGGGGCAATGATCCGGTGCTGCCGACCGGACTCAGTCGTCTCTCTGTTGAGGGGCGTCATGAAGTGTTCCGTCAAAATGGGTTATTCTGCGACATCTATCGTCACAATGTTCCCAATGCGTAACGGCACTTCGATAAAACTCGCAAGACGGGTTACATTCTTATTACATACTTTGAAATCGACTGTGCAACGATGTCACAGTGTCGCCTATCGGGTTACGTTCATGAAACTGTTGTGAATCAGTTATTTACGCAGGAATCTGGCCCTTTTGGAGCGCTGTCGGTGCGGGTATCGAATCAGATTATAACGAAACCGAATTGTTAATTACCGGTGGCATTCATGATCTTGCGCCCGATCACGCGCGACAAACGGCATGAGAGACGAGCTCCGGGAAGTCGCGATTATGGAAAATCGGGCCATGAAAAAAGGCGGGGCTTTTGGCCCCGCCTTTTCTTTCCCCTCGTCTCAAGGAAGGAAAACCGATCTCAGTGGCTGAACCCCTTGGCCGAAGCGCGGGTGGAGTGGAGATGGGCTTCCACCTCCGGGTCCAGCTTCAGGAAGTAGGTCATAACTGCACTGATGAAGTAGATGATGGAGTAGACAACCATGACACCGAACACGCCGAAGGCAGGCTCGAAGATGTAGACGATAGCCGGGCCGATCCAGACGCTGGCACCGGCGCCGAGGTTCAGCAGGGACATGGCAGCTGCTTTGTTCTCAGGGGCCAGATAGGGCATCAGGGCAGAGAGCGGAACGTAGCCAGCCAGGGTCATGCCATAGAATGCACCGGCAATCATGACGATGAACAGGTGGTCAGGGCCGAGCAGGGTCGGAGCGAAATACAGCGCCATGGTGCTCAGCGTCGAACCGATGCCACCCATGATCAGCACCGTGTAGCGCCAGCTCAGCTTGTCACTGATGATACCCAGGAACAGGTTGAAGAAGATGTTGCTGATGAAGATGGCCTGAAGAACAGCCAGCCACTGGCCCATGGTGAAGCCGAGCGTATGGGTGAAGTAGAGCGGCATGAACACCAGGAAGCCGAACTCGGCAGAGGTGTTGATGGCGCGCACAATGCAGCCAATACCCACTTTCGGACGCTGCCAGCCAATGGCGAGCGACATGAACAGGGTTCTGATGGCCCCCTTGTTGCCGGTCTCGACGCGGGGAACGCGGCTCATGCCAAGCAGGGCCAGAGCACCACCGAAGACCACAAAGGACAGAGCAACCCACAGCGTGGCATAGCCGCCGATGATGGGCAAAAGCACACCGGCAATCGTCGTGCCCAGCGTCGGCAGACCGGCGGTGAAGCAGAACCAGAACCAGCCCACAGCCGAGCCGAGCTTCTGCACAGGCGCCGTATTCACGACCCAGACGAGAAAGCCGAAGGCGAAGAGCGGGTAACCGAAGCCACGCAGACCATAGAACAGCGTGATCAGCGTCCAGGACTTGGACGGCAGGGCGAAGCCGAGAAAGCCGATCTGGAAAGCGATCCAGATTGCAAGTCCGACCAGCATGACCTTACGGCTGCCCCACATGTCGGAAAGAGCACCTGAAGCCCAGGCAGAAACAGCGGCTGTCAGACCGTAGATGGTGAACAAACCGGCAACGTCATGCTCCTGAAAACCGAGCGAGACGAGATAGGGCGAGAGATAACCACTCTCCACGCCGTCACCGATCATGAACAGCAGCGTTCCGATGAAACCCCAGATCATGATCGGCGGAATACCGGCCCATGAAATGAACCGCCCGAAAGCTGTCTGTGGCTCAATGTCTGGCAAAGTGTCGGTTACGGACCGTGCCCCTCCGACGAATGTCCCGCCTGCCATTGTGTTTCTCCTGAGTCTTACAAAAGGCATCTTGCTGCCATGCAGCGTGCCTGGCCCTCCTCCTTTGCGCGGGTTGACCGCCTGCGGCAAATCACAAAAAAGAGTTATAGTTACCAGACCATATGTTCGTATGAGACGTTTATCCTGACAAACTTGGTACGATAAACATTTATTAATGAGTTCATATAAGAACTTTTATGGAACCATCCATGGATTCCCCACACCTGATAACGAGAATTTGAGTTTATATCGACGATCAATCTGTATTCTATTTATAATCTAACAGCGCTCATACTGCGGTTTTCCAGACATATATAAAACAGTTAATCACACTTATTCGTTTGATATAAATTTTCCATCATATTGATTTATATTCCACTTGTTGTTTCTGGAAATTCCATATCAAGATAAAGCAGGTACTGGCCATGTTTCGTAAAAGACGCATCATGAACAGAGTTTAATACATATCATTTCACCCTGCGAATCTAACATCCCGACCCTGTCGACCGAATCAGACCGAGGCACCCATGACCACCCGTACGCAACGCGCCAATGCCATACGCATTCTTGCCATCGACGCCATTTTCAAGGCTCAATCGGGTCATCCCGGCACCCCGATGGGTATGGCCGATATCTCCGAAGTGCTTTGGCGCGACGTGATGCGCTATAACCCTGCCAACCCTGGCTGGTGCAACCGGGACCGCTTCGTCTATTCGAACGGCCATGGATCGATGCTGCTCTATGCCCTGCTTCATCTGAGCGGGTTCGATCTCGGGATCGAGGATATCCGGCAGTTTCGGCAGCTCCATTCCAGAACCCCGGGCCACCCCGAATTCGGCTACGCGCCGGGCATCGAAACCACCACCGGCCCTCTGGGTCAGGGTATTGCCAATGCCGTAGGCTTGGCACTGGCCGAAAAGACCCTTGCCGCACAGTTCAACCGACCCGGCCTGCCCATCGTCGATCATCACACCTATGCCTATGTCGGCGAAGGCTGTCTGATGGAGGGCATCTCGCATGAAGCCTGCGCCCTGGCGGGCACGCTCGGGCTCGGCAAGCTGATCACCATTTATGATCGCAACATGGTCACCAATGACGGTCCGATCGAGGGTGTCTACACCGACGATACGCGCAAGCGCTTTGAAGCCTATAACTGGCAGGTGATCGGCGAGATTGACGGTCATGACCCCGATGCTGTGCTGAATGCGCTGAACGCTGCCCGTGCCGAAACCGCACGCCCCAGCCTGATTATCTGTCGCACCACCATCGGTCAGGGCTGTTCGGAAGGCTATGCGGGGACGAACAAGGTGCATGGCGGCGTTCTGCCCGCCGACGAAATCGCGAAAATCCGCGCCCGCCTGAACTGGACACATCCCGCTTTCGAAATCCCCGACGACATCTATCGGGACTGGGATCACCGCCCCGCCGGTGCAATGGCCGAAGCCGCATGGAACGATCTGTTTTCCCGTTATCGCGATGCCCATCCCGAACTGGCTGCGGAATTCATCCGACGTCAGACCGGCACCTTCCCTGCCGAGTGGGTGCGCAACTCGCGTGATTTTGTCGCCACGCTGCAGGCCGCCCCCAAGGATATACCCTCACGCAAGGCATCGCAGAACGCCATCGAGGCCTTTGCCCCCCACCTGCCCGAAATGTTCGGCGGCTGTGCCGATATCACCCCAAGCTGCCTTACCCGCTGGTCGGGATCTTCTTCCGTCTGTTTCGATGCGGCGGGGAATTACGTCGATTACGGCGTGCGCGAATTCGGCATGGTGGCGATGGCCAATGGCATTGCCCTGCATGGCGGCCTCATTCCCTATACCGCCACTTTCCTGATGTTCATGGAATATGCACGCAATGCCGTACGTATGGCGGCCCTCATGAAGCAGCGTCAGATCCTGGTCTATACGCATGACTCCATCGGTCTGGGCGAAGACGGGCCGACCCATCAACCCGTCGAGCAGCTCGCCAGTCTGCGCCAGACGCCCAACATGGTCACCTGGCGCCCCTGCGATCAGGTCGAGACGGCCATTGCCTGGATCAGCGCTCTTGAACGTCGCGACGGACCAACCGCTTTCTCGCTTTCGCGTCTGCCGCTCAAACAGCACCCACGCTCAGACGCGCAGCTGCGCAATGCATGGCGCGGCGGTTACATCCTGTCCGACTGTGCTGGCACACCCGACCTCATCCTGATCGCCACAGGCTCGGAAGTGACGCTTGCGCTCGATTCTGCCGCCATTCTCAAGGACAGGAATGTGGATGTGCGCGTGGTCTCCCTGCCCTCGCCCGAGACCTTCGACGCGCAGGACGCCGACTACCGCGAGAGCGTTCTGCCCGATGGCGTGCGCACCCGTCTCGCCATCGAGGCTGCGAGCACGATGTACTGGTCACGCTATGTGGGGCTCGATGGCGATGTGGTGGGCATGACAGGTTTTGGCGAATCCGGCCCGGCACAGGATCTGTTCCGCCATTTCGGTTTCACGACCGAGAACGTCGTGGCCCGCGCCGAAGCCCTTCTTACCCGCAGCGGCAGGCGCCTCGACGCCTGACCGGCTCACTCTTTTCCCGCGTTTTTTCCCGCGTTTCTCCGGGCAATGCCAGATGCGTTGCCTGCATCCCTACTGGATAAAATCATGGACCTTTTCGATCTCTCCGGCGATGTCGCTTTTGTCACCGGAGCTGGAAGCGGCATCGGGCAACAGATTGCCATCGGTCTTGCCGAAGCCGGTGCTTCAGTTGCCTGTTTCGATCTGCCCGGCTCGCGCAAGGGCCTCGACGAGACTGCCGATCGCATCCGCAGTCTCAAACGCGCCGCACTGGTCTGTACGGGAGATGCCACAGACGAAACCGGTCTGGCCGATGCCGTTGCAGCCACACAGGCCGAACTCGGGCTGCTTTCTGTTGCCGTCAATGCCGCGGGCATCGCCAATGCCGCGCCAGCAGAGGAAATGGGACGCGATCAGTGGCAGCGCGTGCTCGATATCAACACGACTGGCGTTTTTCTGTCTTCGCAGGCTGAGGGACGCGTCATGCTGACCAATGGCCGCGGATCGATCGTCAATATTGCTTCGATGTCGGGGGTGATCGTCAATCGCGGGCTCATGCAGGCGCATTACAATGCGTCCAAAGCCGCCGTCATCCATCTCAGCAAAAGTCTGGCGATGGAATGGGCCACGCGTGGCGTGCGCGTCAACACCATCAGCCCCGGCTATACCGCCACCCCTATGAATACGCGTCCTGAATGGGCAGAACGCGTGAAAGTGTTCGAGAACGATACTCCCATGAACCGCATCGCCGCCCCGCGCGAAATGGTAGGACCGGCGATTTTCCTGTCGTCCCGCGCGGCGTCTTTCTGCACCGGGGTCGATCTGCTGGTCGATGGGGGCTTCTGCTGCTGGTAAAACCGGTCACAACGCTGCTCTGAAACCTGCAAAGGGGGCCAAAGCCCCTTCGATCCCGGTTGTGCGGCAGGAGCTCATACCGGCCGGGATCGGCTTTTCTGCGTTGTCGCCGCTCTGAGTGACAGGGCGCACCGCCCTTTTATCGGAAATCAGGAAGTCAGGCGTTCGATGGGCAGTTCGAGCGTATGTTTGATTTCCGAAAGAGCCACCATCGAGTTGACCTCCTGTATGCCGGGAATGAGAGCCAGTCTTTTCAGAAAAAACTGCTCGTAGGACTCGATATCGCGCGTCACGATACGCAGAATGAAGTCGACCGAGCCCAGAAGCACGTAGCAATCCTGCACTTCGGGAAAGTCGCGTATGGCCTCTTCGAAGGCTGCCAGATTGGCACGCGCATGCGCTGTGAGTTTGACCAGCGCATAAAGCTGAGCATTGAGTCCGATTTTGCGCCGGTCCACCAGATAGACCTGTTTCTGCAAAATACCCGCATCCTTGAGGCGCTGTATGCGACGCCAGCAAGGGGCCTGCGATAATCCGACCGCCTCGGCCAGTTCGGCCGTGGGGCGAGACGCATCCTGCTGGAGAAGCTGCAGCAGATGACGGTCTATCGCGTCCAGATCTTCAAGCATATAAACACCATAAAATGAAAATTATGCGCATATTATATGCCTTGATATGCCTGAATCTTTAAAAAAAACGCAATTTTTATCAGAGGCGAGCATGATACCGTTCTGACATCGGAGCCGCCCTGACAGTCAGCTCCTTTCCCTGAAAAGCTTTCCTGCGGAGCGAGATCATGACAGCCGGTTTTACCGAAACGCGTACACTCGACGCCCGGAGCGGGGCCGATATCCTGCTCGAAATTCTTGCCAGTGAGGGGGTGGAGTATATTTTCGGCAATCCCGGCACGACAGAACTGCCGCTTATGGACAGTCTGCTGCGCCGTCCCGATATCAGCTATATTCTTGCCCTTCAGGAAGCGAGCGCCGTGGCCATGGCCGATGGCTACGCCCAGGCCGCCGGAAAACCCGGATTCCTGAACCTGCACACGGCAGGCGGTCTCGGGCATGGCATGGGCAATCTGCTTAATGCCCATGTGTCGCAGACTCCCCTGGTCGTCACGGCGGGACAGCAGGATCTGCGTCATGCGGTGACCGATCCGCTGCTGTTCGGCGATCTGCTGAAAATTGCCGAACCCGCCGTGAAATGGGGCAAGGAAGTCGCTTCTGCCGAGCAGCTCCCCACGCTCGTTCGGCGTGCTTTTCACGATGCCGATGCAGCCCCCTCCGGGCCGGTCTTCCTGTCACTGCCCATGGATGTGATGGAGGAGATGAGCACGATCGGCGTCGGCGCGCCCTCGCGCATCGACCGCAACGCCACTGCGGGCGCCCTGACCGATCTGGCCAGCGCCCTCGCCTCCATCGCGCCCGGCCGTCTTGCCCTGATCGCTGGCGATGAGATCCACGCGAGCCAGGCCGCTGCCGAAACGGCCGCGCTGGCCGAAACGCTCGGCGCGCCTGTCTATGGATCGTCCTGGCCCTCGCGCGTGCCTTTCCCGACGGCCCATGCGCTCTGGCGCGGCAATCTGCCCACTACCGCACGCGGCATCGCAGAAGCGCTTTCACACTATGACGCCATTTTCGCCATCGGTGGAAAGTCGCTTATCACCATTCTCTACACCGAAGGCTCAGCCATTCCCGAGGGATGCACGGTGTATCAGCTTTCTGCCGATGTGAACGATCTGGGTCGCACTTACCCAACGGCCCTGTCGACCTGCGGCCATCTCAGGGCCTCGCTTGCAGCCCTTCTGCCTCTGGTGGAAAGTGCTTCGGTCGCTCACGCGCCCGCTTATGCAACGCTGCTCCAGAATGCTGCCACGCAACGTGCCCTTGAACGTGCGACCCTTCATCAGCGCGCCGATGACGCCATGGCAGAATCTGTCATTCCTCCGATCCTCGCTGCCCGCGAAGCCGTACGCGCCATCGGGCCCAACACGCCGATCGTCGATGAAGCCATTGCCACATCGGGCTTCGTACGCAGCTTTCTCGCAAGCAGCGACCCTGCACAATATTCCTTTCTGCGCGGTGGCGCTCTGGGCTGGGGAATGCCTGCTGCGGTCGGTTGCTCACTCGGTCTGAAACGCGAGCCGGTCGTCTGTCTGGTGGGCGATGGCGCTGCGCTTTATTCCCCTCAGGCGCTCTGGACCGCAGCGCATGAAAACCTGCCCATCACATTCGTGGTCATGAACAACTGCGAATATAATGTGCTGAAAAACTTCATGCGCGGGCAGCAGAACTACACCGCCGCCCAGACCGGACGCTTCATTGCGATGGATATCGTCAATCCTGTCATCGACTATCAGGCACTTGCCACCTCAATGGGGCTTCCTGCCCAGCGCCTGACACGCGCGGGCGATATCGCCCCTGCCATTCAGGCCGGCATTGCGAGCGGCAAGGCCAATCTCATTGAAATCATGATCAGCCGGTAAGCTGTGAGGCCGGGGCCCTCCCCCGGCCACGAACAGGGTCGATCCTTCGATCCGGCCTTAGAGGCTCAGGTGAAAAAACCGGTTATGGGGCGTGGCTTTGTACGGGCCGAAAGGCGGCCCGCTCTCAAAGCCGTACCTGCAATAAAGCCTGGTTGCAGCATCGAAAGATGGCGCCGTGCCGGTCTCCAGACTGAGTTGCGTCAGGCCACGCAATCTCGCCGTTTCGATAATGGTGGCGAGTATAGCCGCCCCCGCACCGCGCCCTGTAAAATCAGGATGGGTGCGCATGGATTTGACCTCGCCCACGCCATCGCCGAACATTTTCAATGCGCCAATCGCTGCCACATGCCCTTCTATCCACGCAGACCAGACCGTCACCTCAGGTACCGTCAGCCCGGACAGATCGAGTGCAAACCGGAAAGCCTCGGGCGAACTCTCCGCCATCCCCGCCAGATGAAGCGTGACAAGAGCGCGGATTTCATCGCCGGAAAGATCGTCGGTTCGTATGTCCATCACCCGATCTCCTCTGGATCCTCACAAGCATGGGGAGCAGAATAATGAAACCGGGACGAAAGCCGGTCCATAGCGAACATCACCATTCTCGCATTACGGGAACCATCAGAAGCACCATGAGATGACGGTGAGGAACCCAGATACCGTGCTCGACGAAGCAGAGGCCTATCTTGAATTGCAAACCCTACCCGACGGCACTTCTCTGCTCGCTGCCTCGGGCTCGGTTCTGTACTCCTCCGTCGATACACTGAAACCCGGTCCGGCCTATTTCCTTGGCCTCAATCCCGGGGGCAGCCCGCAAAACAATCCCGAAGGGGCTCTCGGAGCCTCGCTGCGACAGAGCCGTGCGGGGAAAAACGAATTCGCGCATGCCGTATGGGGCGACCCGCCGAGACAAACCAAGCCAGGCCAGTCCATCTTGCAACGACGCGTGAAGACGCTGTTTGCCATAATGGGACTGAGAACCTGCTCTGTGCCCGCGAGCAACCTTGTGTTTACCCGCTCGCGCAACCTGAAATCACACGGCAATTTCTCTGCCGCAGTGACGCGATGCAAACCTGTTCATGATATTTTTCTGAATGCAATCCAGCCCCGCCTCATTCTGACGCATGGAAATCACGCGCTGGTCGAGCAAGCTCTTTCAATGAAATTCGACCGTAAATGCTGTGCTGAGCATGGCAGCTGGCAGATACGCAAAGGCCACCACATCCATAATGAGCGCATAATTCATGTCCTGAATCTGCCTCATCTATCATTCTGGGCGATGGATGCGATAACCGATCGAGGCGCAAAAAGAGGGAACATACTGAGAAGCATCCTGACCGACCCGGATTTCAATCTACCCTCAGATCCGCGCGTTCGCGCGCGGTGTCGATAGAAGGGTGTGGGATAATTGCAGATGGGCGCGAGTTATCCGTGCAGAAGCCATCCAAACCCTGTCATCATGTCTTCATGCTGACGCCGTTCCAGAACAGCAAGACAAGCGCAACCGGATCACTGGACCTACCCTGATAAAAACTGTATTCTTCTCATGAATACGAGAAGAAAGACATTACCCGCGATCAGACTGGACAAGAAATAGACAATTTGGTCAGCAGTACATTATTTATACAACTTTGCGTTATCTGTCCGTATCGCATATTTGTTCATTATCATATCAGTTTTCGTGCTTGTTGAACATTTCCTGTTCCCATCTTCTGACAGATTTTATGCAGCATTCGTCCTGATAGGCGCAATTCCAAGCGTCATTCTCGCCATGCCAGTTCGACTGGTCGGAATGACAACCATACCCATAAACAGGAAAAAGATTATCGAGGCATTCGAGCTGCGTGGTTTCAGGGTTCACGAACTCACCGAAAACAGAATCCATTTGAGGAAAACGCTCAATCCGTATCTGGAATGGAACGAAAGACGCGTCATTATCGAATATGACGAGCAAGGATTCAGAGCAGAAATTCTGCTGTGCGACAGGATGAAACTCGGATCCCTGCTTTTCCCGGACAAGTGATCGATGCCGAAGAACGAGCAGTTTTCGCCCTTCGGATCGCCATGGTTTTTTCTGCCCCTTTGTTTTGCGCAGGCGTGACCAGCCGAGGATAAGCCACGGCTCCAGCGTTTTTCGCAGGGCTGGCTGCAAAGCGGGCTTTCGAAGGCAGTCCATCTTTTGGCAGGGACGGGGCAGAGCCCCGCAAGCACCTCAGAAATCCGCTGCCAGTGTTGCCATAGCGGTAAATGCCGAACCCACGACAAAAACCGGACTGGACGCACCGACCTTGTTACCGAAGATGCCCGTACGTGGCTGGGCCGTAAGACCGAACCCACCGAGACCGGAAAGATAATTCAGGCCGCCGAGATTGGTCAGATTCAGCATGGCGCGCGGATGCACACGAGTGCCGAAAGAGGGGAGTTTGCGCCCGAGGGAGAGGTCGGCCGTGACGAACGCCGGAATGCTCTGATCGTTCATCAGGGTAGAATACTGGGAATCCTGGTAGCGCAGGTTGAAATTGCCAAACCACAGACTGTCATCGAATGTCAGACCGATTGCCCCAGTATATTTCGGCGCGCCCGGGGCCGATTTTCCCTTGGTGGGCAGATAGTCATTGCCGGTGCTCACATTATTACCGAGCCGGGTATGCAGATACTGCCCCGAAAGATAGGCGCTCAGATGGTGCCACGGACGTGTCGCCAGTTCGGCCTGCACGCCCCAGGCCTCTTCCCCACCCGCCATGATCTGGCTGCTGACGAGTATCGTGCTTCCCGGCTGATAGGCGAGGCTCGTCACCTGATGATTGGTCAGGTTGTAGTGAAACCCTGCCACAGACGCCGTGATGCTGCCGTTATGACGCAGCCCCAGCTCCTCACCGATGAAATACTCGGGATTGAGACTGCTGGGCGGGATGGTGGTCGGATTGGGTGATGTATTGCCGAATGCAGGCACATAGGCGGAATAGCCCGCAGGCAGGCGGTAAGAGGTTGTTGCGTTCAGATAGACCTGATCCTTTTTCGTGATCTGATAGCTCGCAAGAAATTGTGGTGTGGGTATGAAATTATTAGGCGAAACCTTGTAGGGATTGGCCCCGGGAACATTCTCGGAGGTCATGCGCGACACCATGGTGGCCTTGAACCCGGCATCGATCATCAGCCGGTCATTCAGAAGATGCAGCTTGTCATCGAAACCAAGCGCATTGAGCTGCTGCGTCTGGTTGATATCGTAGCCGGTCACGAGCAATCCATTGGCCGTGAGAGGGTTTTTCCAGGTGACTGACCCGTCATCACCAACGACAAACCGGTTCTGATGCTCCTGATGATCGGCGAAGGAATAGAAATAGAAGAAGGTCAGTGTGTTATGGCGCGTCTTCCAGTCCAGTGCCATGGTCACGCCCGAACTGCGCTGTTCCCAGGGATGCACACTCTGTACGAGCAGGGTACGATTCTGGCCCTGATAGCCGTCGAGATAATCGTAGCGTTGCGTGCCGATATAGCCATTGGCCGTCGGAACGGCCATGCCATAATTATTCGGCCCCATCTGACTGATCCCATAGGGCGTGACATGTAACAGCCAGTGATCGCCAAGCGCGATATCGTTGCGTATCGTCCCGAAAGCGACATTGGTGAAGCGCTCGTTCAGCTTGTAATAGGCGTAATTTCCCGCCGTATAGGGTGCGGTATAATTGAAGCTTGTCCCGTATTGCTGCCACTGGGCAAGATTGGGATAGCGGTAGATGGTCTGGCGCCCCTGATTATAGCCGAAAATCACGTCACTGACAGAATGACGCGCCCAGCGTTTTTCAAGATTCGCATCGACATGATAGCGCGCGACATCGCCCGGACCGCGCCAGAGATTGGCCGATGAGTGAGAGAAAGAAGCATAGGCCCGAACGTCGCTATGGCCGATTTCGCCTGTGTTGAGACGCAGGAATTCCTTCTGCAGACTATGCGTGCCGCCACCAAGAGAAATGAACTCGCTCGCCTTGTCAGCAGGGCGCAGGGCTTTCATGGTGACCTGAGCACCGTCGGCATTATAAAGCGGCGACGTGAGATCGACCGACCCCTGTGTGACGCTGATGGATGCCAGATTTTCATTATCGATCATTGCTGCATTCCAGGGCGAATAGCTGAACACATCGGCAGCTGGAATCCCCTCGAAAACGAAACCGATCTGGCTCTGATCGAGGCCACGGATATGAAGTGTCTCGGCCTGGGTACTCAATGGCGATTCATTCCCGGCCTGAACGCCGGGCAGACTTGCGATCAGACTGGTGGGGCTCAATGTGGGCGCCTGTCTGGCGATGTACTCCTGCGTAACCTCGCTGATGGCGCGCGGCGTCGTCTGGACTTTCATCAGACCGCCACCGACGACACGGCGCTTTTCGCGAATACTGATCTGCTCGTGCCGCTTTGCCTCCTGCTGACGGGTGGAGGTCGCATCGTGCCGCTCCGGCTTGCGGCTTTGGGCATGGGCCTGAAACGGCCCGGATAAATGCAGTGCCGGAATGACCGACAGCATGGGAAAGGCATATCGTCTGATCAACAGGTACAACAAACATACTCCGGCACGAAATGTCGTCGATATCACGCCAGATTCCCGTATTTCGCACGTCGCCTTCGGGAATTAATGCACGATATCTCGCTCGGTCGGTGGTTCTATCAACTGTTCGACAGATAAAATGTGATTTGTGAATGTATAATTTGTTTCGATTTCGATCATGTTAGATGAAATATTCATGAACCGGTCATTTTGACTGGCTCCGTCATGCGGAATGCTCTCTGATCCACCGAATTACCTCTTGTGTAACGGGATCTCCTCATGACGTTTCGTCGCTTGCTGACTCTGGCTCCGCTGACAGGTCTTGCGGTTCTTGCCGCTGTTCTTGCGCCGTCTCCGGCCCCTTTCGCTGCTCAAGCCAATACGCAGACTGCTACCGCCATGGACAATCAGGTCCATGTCAACCAGATCCAGGTCATCGGTACGCATAACAGCTATCGCCGCGATATTTCGCCTGTCACGCTCAAATGGCTCACAGGCCTCTCGCCTCAGGCAGCCATTGCGCTCGACTATCATCATGACACGCTGACCGCTCAGCTCGATCATGGTGTGCGTCAGCTGGAAATCGATATCTATGCCGATACGCAGGGAGGGCGATATGCCCATCCCAAGGGACCGGAATGGGAACGCAAGGCCGGGTTGACGCCAGAGGCCGATCCCACCCTCTCATCGGCCATGCAGGGCACCGATTTCAAGGTCATGCATATTGTCGATATCGACCAGAGAACGAGCTGTCAGCCTTTCCGCGCCTGCCTGGAACAGATCAAGGCATGGTCGGATGCGCATCCCGGTCATGTGCCTGTTTTCATCGATCTCGAAACCAAGCAGGATATTCCTTTTGGCGGAGGCAAACTCGATTTTACGGCACCGGAAATATTCACACCCGCGACCTATGACAGGCTCGATGCCGAGCTGCTTTCGGTGTTCGGGCGCGAGCGCATCATCACCCCTGACGATGTAAGAGGTGATGCAGCAACGCTGGATGAAGGCGTTCGCAGTCATGGCTGGCCCGATCTGGCCCACGCGCGCGGCAAAATCGTTTTTCTGTTCGATCGCCCCCACGATACGGCGCGCTATACGCAGGGTCATCCAGCCCTGCGCAACCGCATCGTATTTACCAATGCCCGTCCCGGCGATCCGGATTGCGGTTTTACCGAGGTCAACGAAGGTTTCATTGGAGCAAAAGGCAATGGCAGCGATGCTGTCGATAACAGGAAAGCTGCTGTCACCATCCCTGCTCTTGTGCGTCGCGGCTATCTGGTCCGCACACGTGCCGATGCCAACACCATAGAAGCCAGAAAGAACGATCTCGAGCGTCGCACTGTGGCCTTTGCGTCGGGTGCGCATCTGATCAGTACGGATTATCCCGGCTTCGAACCGGCCCCCTGGCATAATTACACCGTGACATTTGGAAACGGACTGGTCGCGCGCTGCAACCCGATCAATGCGCCCGTCTCATGCAGGAGCGAGACGCTCGAAAAATAGAATACGGCTGCCCGATGCGATGGGCGGGTCTGTCAGTGCTGAGTCGAGACAGACCCTGGCCCGATCACGCACAGGCAGCGTCTGCACGACCGGCTTCTCGTTAAGCTTTAGTGACGGCGGGAATGTCATTACCCGATACGCGCCTGTCGTTTCATTCCTGCCTGATACAAGATCAACAAGACGGAATGCCCGGATGAAACGTCTCGCCCCATTTTTCATGACGACGACCCTGTTTGCGCTCCCTGTGCACAACGCCTGTGCCGACGACACGATCAGACTCAACCAGATACAGCTTGTTGGCACCCATAACAGCTACCGCGCGGCCATGTCGCCCGTCACCATGGCCTGGCTGAGAAAAGTCGCGCCTGAAGCCGCCATCACACTCGATTACCATCATGAACCGCTGGCAGCGCAGCTCGACCACGGTGTTCGCCAGATAGAACTCGATCTCTATGCAGATACACAGGGCGGTCGCTACGCTCATCCCAAGGGGCCGGCATGGCAGAAAGCGGCCGGGCTGACACCTGACCCCGAGACAAGCTCACCTGACATCATGCAGGGCACCGATTTCAAGGTCATGCATATCGTCGATATCGATCAACGTTCGACATGTCAGCCTCTGCGTGCCTGCCTCGAGATCATTCGCGACTGGTCTGACAGGCACCCGAACCATGTACCGATTTTCGTCGATCTGGAAACCAAGCAGGCAGCCCCTCCGGGGAAAGTCCCTTTCACCGCACCTGAGATCTTCACGCCTGCCACCTATGACAAACTCGATGCCGAGCTGCTCTCGGTCTTCGGCCGTCACCGCATTCTCGCCCCGGATGACGTCAGGGGGGATGCGCCAAGCCTGGATGAGGCCATCCGTACCCGTGGCTGGCCGGGCCTCGATCATGCACGTGGCAAGATCGTCTTCCTGTTCGAACGCCCCCATGACACGGCACGCTATCTGGTAGGTCATCCTGCCCTTGAGGGACGCCTGATCTTCCCCAATGGCAAACCCGGTGAACCCGAATGCGCCTTTACCGAGATCAATGAAGGGTTCGTCGGCAAGAAGATCGCTGATTTCGAGCCTGTCGATAATGTCAGGGCCGCGCATATTATCCCGCCGCTCGTACGAGAAGGCTATCTGATACGCACGCGCGCCGATGGCGACACGCTTGAAGCACGCAGGAATGATCTGGAACGACGCAGGGTCGCTCTCGAATCCGGGGCACAACTTGTCAGCACGGATTACCCGCTTCATGAACCGGCGCCGTGGCACGACTACGTTGTCACTTTCCCGCATGGCGCGACGATACGCTGCAACCCGGTCAATGCCCCCGAACACTGCGCCGACAGCCAGCTTGAGCCGGTAAGGCGGTAATGTTCAAGGCCGGAGCGCTTTCGCTGCTCTCCGGGTCCTGAGGAGCAGGACAAACCACTCTTTCCAGACTGGGGAGACAGAGGCAGAAGCACCCCCATACAAGAAAAATGAAAAAAAACAGTCTCCCCCTGTTGCCAAGAAAGAGCGGGACTGGTAGTTCCCCGTTCACCGAAGACGAGGACGTTACGACCTCCTCCGAAGCGGTAGCAGAAGCTGAAAAGCTTCATGCGGGTGTAGCTCAGTTGGTTAGAGCGCCGGCCTGTCACGCCGGAGGTCGCGGGTTCGAGCCCCGTCACTCGCGCCACTTTCTCAAAAAACAAAGTAGCGCATTATTCTGGCTCCCTGCATCCGTGCAGGGTTTTTTCGCGCATGATGAACGAGACGATGCCAGATGGCAGAGCGTCTCTTCTCGCTGTTCAAGCTCAGGCCGCCAGATAGGCGTCCAGCACTTCGTCTGTCGGGCCATCGCGACGAATCTGCCCGTTTTCGAGCCAGATCAGACGCGTGCACCACTGTCGAACGACATCAGGCTGATGAGACGACATGATAAGCGCGTCAGACTCCTGGACCAGCGTTTCGAGTCGCTTTCTGGCTTTCTCCAGGAAGATGATATCGCCCGCCATGAACCATTCATCCATCAGCAGAATGTCGGGGGTGATTGCCGTGGCCAGACCGAAAGCCAGACGGACAAGCATACCGCTGCTATAGGTCTTGACCGGCAGGGAAATGAAATCGCCCAGCTCGGCAAATTCCGCCACGTTATCGAGTACGGCTCTGATCCTGCTTTTGCTCATGCCATGAAACAGGCAGCGCAAACGGACATTCTCAACGCCCGTCAGCTCCATATTCATGCCGAGCTGCGTATCGAGCAGAGTGCCGATTCGCCCACGCATACGCACCCGCCCAGAAACCGGCTCGTAGATTCCGGCCAGCGCCCTGAGAAGGGTTGTCTTACCCGCACCGTTGCCACCGATCAGCCCAAGACGTTCACCGCTGCCGAGCGAAAAGCTGATATCTCTCAGCACATCGACCGTGATGCGATGGCGCGCATCCTCGATCAGGGCGCTACCCGCACGATTGCCTGTCCTGTTCGCCACGGCCTGAGCCATGGAGCGTTTAAGCGTGCGGTTTTCCGCATGATAGACGGGAAAGCTGAGACAGAGACGGTCGACTGAAACTCTGGTCATGGTCAAACCCAATAGGCAATGCGTGCGCGAAAGCGGGTGAAGACGGCAATGGCCAGCGTCACAAGCACGGCACTATGCGCACAGGCGACCTCCCACAGCGCAAAAGGCGAAGGTTCCCCAAGAAGGGGCGTGCGCAGAATTGCGATAAGGGAATAGAACGGATCGAGCAAAATCCAGCGCTGGAGCGTACCCACCAGCTCAGGACGCCAGATAATCGGTGTGATGAAAAAGAAAACCTGAAGCAGCGAAGTCGCGATAGGCGGAATATCGCGAAAACGCGCGCCCAACAGTCCCAGACAGAGCATCACGGCAAGACTATCAACAAGCCAAAGAGCCAGAGCGGGTATGACAAGCCATATATCGCGCGGCGTTACACCGAAAATGAGAAACACCGCCAGAACCACAACGGCGTTATGCAAAAGAATGAGTGCGTTGCGCGTAATGGCCTGAAAGGCAAAGACAGTGAAAGGCATACGGGCTGCCTGAATAAGGCGGCTTT
This sequence comes from Asaia lannensis NBRC 102526, assembly GCF_024054035.1. GTDB lineage: Bacteria > Pseudomonadota > Alphaproteobacteria > Acetobacterales > Acetobacteraceae > Asaia > Asaia lannensis. The sequence continues at coordinate 327,957 of NZ_JAMXQU010000001.1, read as the reverse complement.
CCTGAGAAAATACTGTGGTGCTCTCGGTAATCAGGGTCGAGATATAGCCCCACAGAACGAGAGACAGGGCGAGGAACGGCAGATAGTCCCTGATCACCATGTTAAACAGTTCGGCGTAAAGAAAGCCTAGGGCCGCCACCATCACTGCCGTTGTAATGGTCAGCCAGAACGGGCCAAGCACTGAACCGCGATAGCGCATCTTGATATCGAGCCAGCCTAAAGTCATGGCCAGAGGCAACAGACGCAGGCCCTCACGCAGATCCACCCAAGCCGCACGAAAGCGTCCTGCCCTGTCCAGGGGATACAGATCGAGCAAAGGCTCTGTTTTGCCTGTCTCTGCGTGCGTCGTATTCATGCTTCTCGCTCTTGGTCTGATCAGGAAAAGCCTTAACCGTTCGGGGCTTCTCCTCCAAGAGCTGAGAGAGTTTACATTGCTCCCTCTGCCAAGCAGGCATCGTGTTTTAGCGCCGAAACAGGAGATCATGGATTTACCTCTCATGCCTGCGCTATGATCAATGCCCTCACAGACGCAAGACGACAGGAATGGATGCAGGCGACTACTTCATGATCTGTTTCGTCTTTTCCGCCTATGCCATCGGCCCTGTGCTTGCAGGGTTGCTGGTCAGGCGGATCAACCGTTCGGATCTGTTCAACGACAAGGACGAATAAACCGCAATCGTGATGCGCCCTTGCAATGCGGTTCAGAAGCGTATGGTCATGCCCTGCTCGGCGAGCCTGAAATGAAAGCCGTTCCTGTTTCCTGCCGCAAGTTCGGAGGCTATGCGTTCACGTACTGGCACACCCGATTCCAGAACGGGCTTGATATGGGATACGAGAACGGGAAAGCCCTTCATGGAAACACCCGCCTGAGCCTGAAGCGCATCGAGTTCTTCCAGAAGCCAGTGCGGTGTCAGATGACCGAAAAGCTGCCTGTCTGCCCGGCGGTTGTCGTATGAACATTCGATGATCATCCCGCGCAACTCACCCGAGCGAACCAGAGGGGCCACTGCCTGCCACAGGGCGTGGAGTTTCCCTGATTTCTCGATCGCATCGGGTCCGGTATCGCCAAGATAAAGCAGGGCAGACGACCCGGCCCTGATCAGGAAAGCCGTCGATTCCACACCGCCATGACTGAGTGGGTAGGCCGTCACTGTCAGGCCGGTGCCGGCCAGAGCCATGGCCCGGTCAGGGATGAGCGTATGATAATGCAACAGCCCGAAAGCCGGCTGCACGCCCCGGTCACCCAGATTGGGCCAGACACGATGGTTGAAAAGATCGTCCTGCAGGACCGACAGGACCGAAGAAAGCCCGTAAACCGGCTTGCCCGGATCGTCTGGCGAGACAGCGACCAGTCCTGCCACATGATCGAGATGGGCATGGCTGATCAGATAACCGCGAATCATCTGATGCAGCAGACGGCCGCTACGCGAGGCCGCTGCATCGTCAGCAAGCTTTACCTGGTCGAAAGCATGGGCCTTGTCCGCCTTTTCGAGACCGTTCAGCACCGTCCCGGCATCGAGCAATACGCCTGCGGATGTGCCCTGCTCACGCACCAGATAAGCGCTGAGATTACCGTCCTCCAGGCCACCAGCCGCCCCCAGAACGGTCACCTCGAAGCCCTGTGCACATGCCACGACGGGTCGGAACAGGGTCAGCGCCATGACAATCAGGGACAGGCGCAGCAATAACGACTTCATGAGACCTCCGGATCACCGACTTGCCCCCTCCTCGGGGGACCTCTCCCAATCGCGACATCGTCCGGCAAATACAAGATCTCGATAACCTGAGGGCGAATGACTGAGGTCTGCCGCTTGTACAAATCGACAGCCCTGCGGGCATATACCCTGCCTCCTTTGGTACCCTGTCACCTCTGGCAAAATGACAATGCTTATGTAACAGTCAACGCACTATTGACTGGAGAATATTCATGGCACGACGTCTGGCTCTCACACGCGGCCTGCTAGTTCTCATGACCTGCGCGAGCCTTGCCGCGTGCGACGACCAGCCTCCGCTCGAACCTAACCATTGCGAAATCGAGACGCTGGGCAAACTCCCACTGGGACGACTGCATAACATCCCGGTGGTCGAAGCGAAAATCGACGGTAAACCGGTCCTGTTCCTTGTCGATACAGGGGCGTTCAACTCCGTGCTTTTTGCGAAAAACGCGAAATCTCTCGATCTCGCCTATACAGGGGGCATGGTACATGCCAGCGGGGCCCATGGTCGCGAGGAAGAGCCTGTGGTGCGCATCGACAAACTCGATCTGGGATCGGGCACCACCTCGGACCATCTTTTCACGCTCACAGAGACGATGGCACCGCGCTCACCCCCGTCACAACCCCCTATCGTCGGCCTTCTGGGAGCTGAGTTCCTGCTTGCAGCCGATCTCGTAATCGATATGCCGCATCACGCCATGTATCTGCTCAACATGCGTCGTTGCCCCTATGTCACGCCCTACTGGAAAGGGACAATTCACAAGATACAAGTGGACCGCGATGAGGGTATCAACAAGATCGGTCTGCATTTCACGATCAACGGCGGCAAACCTATTCCCGCAATATTTGATACCGGCGCCTCAGGGATCATCATTCCGTACGGTCTTGCCCATAAGAAGACTGGCGTTACACGCGCTGACCTGAAGAAAGACCGATCCGGCACCGGTATGCAGGCAATCGGTGACGATGTCGTCACGAGTTATTATCACGAGTTCGATCATCTCGATCTGGGCGATTTCAGGATAAACAACGCCAGAGTGATCATCGACGACGCCGACAACCTGGATTACGCCCTGTTCGGTGCGCGCTTCCTGCAGCACACGCGTATCTGGCTCACGACAAAAGACGTGATGTATGTGCAGCATGTCTCCGAAATGCAGGATGCGCCCCCGATTCCGATGAGCAAATAGCGCATCCGATCGCGTCGGGAGCGTTTTTTCTCTTGCATATGCTGCCCGGCTCGCCGACATGCGGAGCATGCCATACGCTGTAAAGGAAATGTTCGCGACGCTTCAGGGAGAAGGCGCCCATACCGGGCGCGCCTCGGTGTTCTGTCGCTTCACCGGCTGCAATCTCTGGTCGGGCCGTGAAGAGGACCGCCACAAGGCAGCCTGCACATTCTGCGATACCGATTTCATCGGCACCGATGGCGAAGGCGGTGGACGCTTCGCGACAGCGCAGGCGCTCGCCGATGCACTGGTCGCATGCTGGACGCAAAAGGCAGGCGAACGGACAGGGCGCTATGTGGTGTTCACTGGAGGCGAGCCTCTCCTGCAGATCGATGCCCCTCTCGTCGCTGCGGTAAAGCAGGCGGGATTCGAAATCGCCATAGAAAGCAATGGCACGATCGCGGCTCCGGACGGGATCGACTGGATCTGCGTCAGCCCGAAACCCGACAGTACGATAACACAGCGTTCCGGGCAGGAACTCAAACTCGTCTACCCGCAGGACAGCCTGCCCCCCGAGCTGTTCGAGGATTGGGATTTCGGGCATTTCTGGCTGCAGCCGATGGATGGTCCGGACCGTCTCGACAATACGGCCAAGGCCGTTGCCTATTGCCTCGAACACCCGCGCTGGCGATTGTCGCTGCAAACCCACAAGCTGATCGGGATACCCTGATGCTCTCCGATGACAAGGCAATCGTGCTGTTCTCAGGCGGGCAGGATTCCGCAACATGTCTCGCCTGGGCGCTGGACCGTTTTGCCCATGTCGAAACACTCGGCTTCGATTACGGACAGCGCCACGCCATCGAGCTGACCTGTCGCGACACGTTGCGTGACACCATGGTCGACCAGAATCCGCAATGGCGTGACCGGCTGGGAATGGATCACACGCTCGATCTCGCCGTGCTCGGCCAGATTTCAGAAACGGCTCTGACACGCGAAGCAGCCATTGAGATGACCGAGAGCGGTTTACCCTCGACATTCGTCCCCGGCCGAAACCTGCTTTTTCTGAGCTTTGCTGCCACACTCGCCGTAAGGCGCAATGCCCGCCACATCGTGACCGGCGTGTGCGAGACGGATTACTCCGGTTATCCCGATTGCCGCGACGATACGATCAAGGCGCTTCAGGTCGCGCTCAATCTCGGCATGGAAACACGTTTTGTGCTCCACACCCCACTGATGTGGCGCGACAAGGCACAGACCTGGCAACTTGCCGAAGAGATTGGCGGCGCCGATCTTGTGGCGCTGATCAATCATGAGAGCCATAGCTGCTATCTGGGCGACAGGCTTCACCTGCACGAATGGGGCTACGGGTGCGGCACCTGCCCCGCCTGCGAATTGCGGGCAAAGGGATGGGCCAGCTATGTCAACGCTTGAGCTGAGTTTCACCAGACGGTTCAGCATGGGCCATCGCCTGATTTCCGGCAGCTCCGAGCGCTGCGCCATTCCTCATGGTCACAACGAGTTCGTGACGGTCACGCTACAGGCCAGAACACCTGCACGTCTCGATGGTGCACAGAACATGGTCGTACCTTTCGCCGAAGCCAAACAGCGATGGCACGCCTTTATCGACACGCGGCTGGACCACTCTTTCCAGATTTCGTCTGCCGATCCATTGCTGGACTGGTTCAGGCAGCATGAGCCCCAGCGCCTCGACCGTCTCGTCGTGACACCGGGCGACCCGACGACAGAACTTATGGCGGCCCTGCTCTATGCGAAGCTACAGGCTTTTCTACGCGACGAAGGAGATGTGCTGGTCTGCACCAGTCTTACACTGGAGGAAACGCCGACAAACACGGTCTGCCTGACCGGTGGGCCTGAAATTTTCCTGCCGGAATGTTCCGGCACTCCAGGCGATTTCTGGTGGCATCGTGCCGATTGCAGCCTGTCCGATCTACCATCACCACTCTGACCGCCTATGGCGGCCAGAACAGGGTACACAAAGCAGAAACCAGCCTGGTCTCAATGGGTCTGTGACCATTCGTGACCAAGCAATTGCACATGAACCCTGAAGGCACCGTGATCGTCTGACTTGATATCGCGCGGCGCTGCCGTGGCTGCCGGCGTGGCGCGTTCGGGCATTGGCGCTTCTGTCTGGGGGGAAATCGATTTCTCGGTCATGATCGTCTCCTTTCTGTCAGTTCAACAGAGGAACATGGCACCAATCTGACATCGTCATGGAGTAATGAGGCACATGACGGCGAGCGCGTTCCCGTCTCTCATTAACGTGAGTGTAATGAACCGGTTTTCGCGACCTGACGATTTCCTGTCGTCCTGGGCGTCAGCATGCATCTATCGGCTAACAGCCCGGTTTCAGGACTCGCGCTTTTCTCCGGAAAAGCTCTACAAAGACCTATGCGACTGCGCGTTATCGACCTTGAGACATCCGGCTCTCACCCTGTTTCTTCTGAGATCATAGAGTTCGGCTCGGTCGATCTCGTACGCGAGGGCGACGACTGGATCATTGAAGCCCCCCGAACGCAGCTTTTCAGGCCCAACGCCCCCCTCACCCCTGAGACGCAGGCAGTCCATCACCTGATGGACGAGGATTTCAGCCCCGATCTACCGAAGGCGAGTGACGAGGCTTTGATGGCTCTTGTTCATCGCAGCCCGGCCCCCGATATGCTGGCCGCCCATCACATTGCTTTCGAGCGTCATTTCCTGACGGATGACATCACGCAGGGCCTGCCCTGGCTTTGCACCTTGCGCATCGGGCAAAAGCTCTGGCCCGATGCGCCACGCCATACCAACCAGATCCTGCGCTACTGGCTCAAACTCGATCTTGATCGCACATTGGCCATGCCCGCACACCGGGCAGGCCCCGATGCCTATGTCACCGCACATATCCTCAGACAGCAGCTGGCTTTGTCACCTCCTGAGGATCTGCTTGCCCTGACCCGTGCCCGCCATATCAGACGCGGCGCGGCGCTCCGATCCGGACGGGATATGAACCGTCAGGAAAAGCTCTTCCTCTGACATTCCACAGCAAGCAGGGCGAAGTTCCTACCCCTGGAGCGGGGCGGCACCATATCGGGCTGTCGCCTTGACGGTAATTCCCAGAATGGCGGGCGTATCGACACGACCCGGACCCAGCTTTAGCCGGGCATTACCCTTGGTCCAGCGCATCGGCACCGCTTCGACGTTGTTCCAGCCTTCGAGTTTTTCGTCGAGCAGATGAGCGTCCAGGCTCTTCATGCCAAGGCTGTCCCATAGATGGACATCTCCAATCAGAACGCCAAGACGACGCCGGTCATCGACAAAAGGCCCCTCGGCGTTTGCCGGCCTTGCTGCGCGAGAGCGTATCCTGACCTCATCGAGCAAGGCAGGCAGCTGGAAAATCATCATGTCGTCAATCTGGCGCAGCGGCCTTATGACCTGTCCTTTCTCCGTCACAAGATGCAGATCGGGGTCCTGATCGTCTGACATCGTCGCAGCCGCCGCGACAGGGTTTCCGACCCGCTCCGCCAGCCTGCGATGGATCGGTTCGACGAACTCACGCGAGACGCATAGAGGTGCGGCAAGCGCCTGCGACGCTTTGGCGGAAGCCTGAGAGTGGTCAGTCTGAAAAGATGCGTCATCCATTGCGACGGGCGCCGTCGCAGCCTGTTTCTCCCCGACGAAAGACTGTAAACCTGCCGCCTCACCGCATCCGAGCAGGGTCTCAGTGGTCATGTTGTTCGACCAGATGACTGCATGATCTTCGGTTCTGAAGTGGAAGATTTCAAAGCGAGATCGAGTACGGTCATAGGCAATGCTGTTGCCGTTGACCAGCATACGTGCCGGCACAAGCGCGCCTTCGATGAACACGCAATGTTCAGGCGTGACGAAGAGGTCACGATCCGGCACGGATGGAGCAAGGGCATTGGCACGAAACCGCACCGGGTAGCCGGCCTCGTCATCGCTGCGTGCGGGATCGACGCTGACGGATGCGGAACCCGCCCATGTGATCTGCCGGGCGGCGCTTCCGCCTTCCTTGCAAACAAGCACCACATTGCCCTGGCGCAGATCCTCGACGGGTCGCTCACCGTCAGGTGTGCGAATCATGGTACCAGCAAGAAAGCACTTGTCATAAACCAGATCGGTACTGCCATCGCTATCCGCCTCGAGATGGAAATCGCCCGCCTTGTAGGTCCCCGAAAGAGGGACCGACCAGTTCGAGCCATCGGCGTAGGCAACGGTCAGAACGCCGTTTCTGATCCTGATCGTCCCGCCAGGTCGATACGCGAGACCATCGATATCGATACGTCCGCGCCAGCCGACACGGACATCACGCAGAACTGCTCCGGGGGTGACAATCAGCTTGCCGACAGCACCCTTACTCGTTGCTGCCCCGTCGATTGCAAGCCCAATCACCGTGGCACCGGATGCCACAATCATGGAGCCTCCTGCCGAGATCGCCGCAGTGCGGATCGTTGCACCTTCCTGAACGATCTCGGTGCCACCCGAGAGAACCGTCGCACCGCTGACGACACCCCCGGATTGAACGATTTCCGACCCGCCGGAAGCAATCGTCGCACCACTGACTGACCCGCCAGACGAGACGATACCGACACCCTGTGCCTGGATCATCTGATTGGTCATCACGCCCCCAGCAAGTGTCAGGGCCGTACCACGGCTTCCAACCGTCACTGAACTGACAGTCCCCCCCTGTGTAGCGACCACCGTTCCACCGGAAGAGACAACAGAACCGGAAGCGAGCCCACCCTGAACCAGCTGCACACCGGCACTGAATATGCTTTTGAGCGCCAAAGCCCCGGTAGAGACAATTTGAGTCCCTCCGAAAAGCCCGCCGCTATCTGTCCCTCCGCTTGCCAGCTGCTCTGTCGATCCAACCTCGAATGTCCCGCCTGAAATCACACCGGAACCGGAAAAACTCTGCCCCTTGACCGTGAATCCCCCGCCGACAATCGCGTGCCCGCCGCTCATGACATGAGGAGCAATCGCACGCGCGGGTGTACCCTGATAGCCAGAGAGATTGCCAACAGCCAGACCTGCACGCGAGGCGATGGTTGCGCTGACTATGACGCCCTGATTAAGAGCCGCAAAAGACCCGCTCTCATACGCAGTACCGCCAAAGGTCGTGCCGTTTGCTGCTGCGGCGACGACGCCACCGGAGAGGGCGGTTGCACCGGAAATGATGCCACCCGAGGCCAGATCGACCGCGGGATAATCCGTGCCGCCATTCAATCCGTAGACAACATCACCCGACGTCACACGTCCCGCACCAATATAATTGGTCGATCCGCTCGTAACTATTACACCACGACCTGAATGAACTATAGACAACACAAATCCTATACTTATAGAGTATAAGTATTTATTTGCTTACTGAGAATTCAGCGGCATTTATGGGAGACCGAACATCACGAACACGTGATTTCCTGCTGTGTCGCATCGTAACAAAATATTTTCAATGTCAAATGGGCGACATTTGTAAGTTTATTTTCTGAAAAAATTAATGCTGCAGTATACCGCTCTCGATCCCAATCGAGCCCTTTCCCGAGTAGTGACGCGATAGCGGGAGTTGATATTTGTATATCCATGAAGATAATATTATTATTTATTAATAGTTTGGTATCTTATTTTATTAAATCATGTATTGATTATTATTTTTACCTATTTTTATCAATAACTCCATCAACTCGTGAAAGAATCCTTCTTCTGATTAACCCGCTCATCGGCCGAATAATAGTCCAGTACCGGCTCATCTGCGTTCTGGCTGAAACAGTTCCGCATGAGACGATAGTGCGCGTAACAAGCCGGGTTCTTCCACCGGGGAGTGCCTCCGCCTCAAACGTGAGTATCAGGCGACAGAGGCTGTCATCTGCCTGCCAGAAATTCTGCGATGACGGTCCGATATCATGCAGACCATAATCGAATCGCCAGAACGCTCCTGCCAGGCCGTACAGAACATATCGATCCTCATGACGCCCGAGCGGGGTGAAGCTCGCCATCGAAAAACGATGCGCCGGCCTCCCCTTCACCGCGCCGATCATCCGTCCGGGCAGATCGCGTAGCGCCAGACAGGCCGATATCAGCAAATCATCCTCGGTCCGGAATGCTTCCACCGCGTCGAGACAGCTGCCGGGATCGGCCTGAATGACACGGGCGTGACGTTCCTCGAAATGCACTGGAAAAGACCGCAGGAAGGTTCCATCATCATTCATCAGGGGTCTCGACTCCACGAATACAGCCTCCTCGCAACTCTCCGCATATTCCGGCAAACCCTGCTGGATGGATCGCTTCCTCCCGAGACCCGGCTCATGACGGAACGGCCAACGCAATGGCTATAGACAGGGGAAGATATCCATGCGTCGTCTCGAAGGGAAATGCGCCATTGTGACAGGTGCGGCACAGGGGATCGGACTGGCCATCGCGCGCCGGTTCCATGATGAGGGCTGTGAGGTCATTCTGACAGACAAAAATGCAGATGCCGGACAACGGGCCGCCGCCAGCCTGAACAGCCGCTTCACCGCACTCGACGTGAGAGACGAAGAAGCATGGAATAGGCTCGAATGCGAGAACGATATCCCTGATATTCTGGTCAATAACGCAGGGATTACCGGGTTCGAAAACGGGATCAGAGCTCACGATCCCGAGCATGCAACACTTGCGGACTGGCATGATGTCCATCGCACCAATCTGGATGGCACGTTTCTGGGCTGCCGTTATGCCCTGCGTCTCATGGGGCAGCGAGGGAGCGGATCGATCATCAACATGTCATCGCGCTCCGGAATGGTGGGCATACCGGGCGCCGCTGCCTATGCATCGTCCAAGGCTGCCATACGCAATCATACGAAAACGGTCGCGCTCTATGCTGCGCAGAAGGGCTGGTCGATACGCTGCAACTCGGTTCATCCTGCCGCAATTCTGACTCCCATGTGGGACGCCATGCTCGGCGATGGTCCCGAACGGCAGACACGCATGGACTCGCTGATGGCCGATACACCCCTCAAGCGTTTCGGCACGGTCGATGAGGTTGCAGCCCTTTGTGTCATGCTGGCATCGGATGAGGCGCGCTATATTACCGGTGCGGAATTCTCAATCGATGGAGGTCTGCTGGCAGGCTCAGCCGCACAACCGGGTTGAGAACGCTCAATAGCCCGCCGAACCCTGCTTACCCCACTTCCTTCGCAGTTCTCCTGACCGTCCGTCCGCCCGCACAGGGGAGATTTCCTCTTGTGACAGGATACTCTAGACAGTCCGGGCCAGCCCCGTTGCAGAAGACTGGATCATCCCGTGCGCTTCATCGACACTTTCGACCTGCATTCCTTCACGGATACGAGCATCAGCCTGCTGAGTGCTTTCGTTTTCGGCACGCTGATCGGTGCCGAAAGACAGTATCGACAGCGCACGGCAGGTGTGCGGACCAATGCCCTTGTCGCACTGGGTGGAGCCGCTTTCGTCGATCTTGCCCAGCGTATTGCAGGCGATGTCGAATCCCTGCGTGTAATTGCCTATGTCGTTTCCGGTATCGGATTTCTCGGTGCGGGGGCCATCATCAAGGAAGGCCCTACCGTCCGGGGCATGAATACGGCCGCAACACTCTGGTGCTCTGCCGCCGTGGGGGCCTGCGTCGGCAGCGATATGCTGGCCGAAGGGTTTTTGCTCACCTTCTTCATTATTGCGGGCAATACGCTGCTCAGGCCAATTGTCAGGGCGATAGATCGCATTCCGCTTCAGGCCAAGACCATGGAGACGGGCTATGGCATGAGGGTGGTCACATGCCGCCTCGACGCGCAGGAAATGACCGCACTGATCAGAGAACGGCTGGAAGAAGCCGATTATACGATTGGCAAGCTGTCCCTGAGCGATGAAGGGGGCGACCATCTGTCCCTGAATTTCTCGCTCATGGTCTCCTCGAACGGCCCGACTGCGCTTGAGGCACTCGTCGCTTCGCTCATGTCGGATACCCGTGTCGCTTCCGCTTCATGGTCGCTGAACACCGACAACTGAGTGCCGATACGTCGGCTTATGCCCAACCCCTGGGAAATCCCTCCCGGAACAACAGGGTACGAAAGCACGATAGCCTTTGAGCAAGGATCAAAACCCCTGCTGCCTGACGATGCGGGCAAACCGGTCAGGGTCGTGACCCGGGTAGAGCCACCCTGACCACAAGCCACGGAGGCTGCTGCCTGTCCTCACCCCCATGAAAAGCGGGCTGACGCGACCATTGGCCTATCGTGGCGTAAAGCGCGTTATCGCTATAGGCCAGACCGTCCGGAGCAATCAGACGCGGGTCATGTGCCACGACGGAAATGCTGCCATCCGGCGCACGCTGCAAAATGGCATGACGCTCGATATCGGTCAGGAACAGGCGCCCATCGGGGGCTGTGGCCATGCCATCGCCCATGCCGGCTTCGCCTTCATCCTTCACGCTGAATTCTATTTCCGTCTCGGTCGCTTTCGGATCGGCAAGGACCGCAGTCGGCGCAGAATAGAGTTCGCGGCTTGTAAGAGGCTGCCAGAACAATGTCTGCTGATCGGCACTCAACCCGATTCCGTTTGCGCCTGCCTGCGCCATTGTAGGCTTGTCGGGATCGTAGCGCGAAGCCTTGCCATCGAGCACGGCCATGAAACCATGACGCGGCATGACCGGCTCGGTATCGGCCAGCAGACGACGCTGCACACCCGTTGCGATATCCACCACGATCAGCGCAGGATGGACCGTAAGCGATGAATCCGTGATGAAGGCGGTGCCGCGGTCACCATGGGTCAGGTCGATACGGACATCGTTCGGATGACTGTCCGAGCGCAATGCAGGGGCCGAAAGCGCAATTTCCTCGACGATGCGCCCGGACACAGGATCGATGTGGAACAGTCTGGCCGCACCGGGAACCGTTCCCTTGCCTGCCAGAATACCCTCATCCAGCACCCAGAGCTGACCGCTCGCATCGACCGTCATGCCAAGAGGCGAGACAAACCGCCCCTGGCTCTCGGCATCGGGAAAGGGCGTGAGTTTGCCCTGACTGTAAACTGCCAGACGCGCCCCCTCATGATCGCGCAGACTGCGGGGAAACCCGAGAACCATACGATGATCGGAAAGCAGGGCGATACCGGAGGGCTGGGCCTCGCTGAAGCGACCGATAATCTCGATATTACCGCTCGGCGCATAACCCGCATCGACACTATCCCCGCCCGGCGGCGGGGGAGCGATCTCTCCAGCGGCAAAAGCGGCCGAAAAAGCGCAGGGCGCGGTAGCAACCGAAGCAATCAGGGTACACAGGGCGAGACGCGTTTTCATATTCCCTCTTCCTGTCCAGCTTGCAGGCGTCGGGAACTGGCGTCAAACCACAGCAGCGTGACGTTCAGCCCTTCAGCAAGGACATGATCTCGGCACGTAACGCAGCATCGCGCTGCCAGGTGCCACGCACGACGGTCGTTACCGTGCGGCTGCCCACATTGCGTATACCACGCATGGCCATGCACATATGCTCGGCCTCGACCAGCACCATGACGGCCTTGGGCTCCAGTACCTCGATAAGCGATGCCGCAATCTGATCGGTCAGGCGCTCCTGAAGCTGCGGACGACGCGCCAGCACATTGACCGTACGCGCAATCTTGCTCAGCCCGGTCAGACGGCCGCCTTCCGGCAGATAGGCCACGTGGGCCTTGCCGAAAAACGGCAGCAGATGATGCTCGCACATCGAATGAAAGCCGATATCGCGTACGATCACCGCGCCTTCGTGCTGGTCTGCCAGAAACTGCTTGTGCAGATGCTCGCGCGGGTCCTCATGCAGGCCACCCAACACATCCAGATACATACGCGCCACACGACCCGGCGTCTCGAACAGACCCTCACGATCCGGGTCTTCACCAAGCGCCTGAAGAATTTCACGCACAGCCGTGGCGATGCGGGCTTCGGCATCTTCAGGTCTTGCAATAGGGGCGATGGGCCGCTCTCCGCCCTGCCCCTTGTGGCGAGCGGCATCCAGCGCCACGAGATCGGCAGTCGGTTTGGTCATGTCAAATCCTCGGCATTGCACGATGGTTGGTCCGCACAGGGGACGACGTCATCAGCCTCGCGGGGGAGCCTGTCCACCATGTCCGACACGGAAAGTCCACCTATTTTCTGTTCCGGCGCGATTTCAGCCAATGGCACCAGAACGAAGGCACGATGCGCGATCTGGGGATGCGGCAGGATCAGCACGGGATCGTCGACGACCCGGTCGCCCAGATAAAGCAGATCGACATCCATGGCACGCTGCCCCCAGCGTGGACCCGGAACGCGACCGAGACGGGCCTCGATCTCCTTGCAGGCACGCAAAAGGGCGTGCGGTTCGAGGCTGGTCGTGCCGGTCACGCAGAGATTGTAGAAATCGGGCTGATCGACCCCGCCCCAGGGCGCCGTGCGATAAAGCTGCGAGACCGCTTCGACCGCAATGCCATCGACCAGGCCGAGCCATGTCACAGCCATGGACAGGGCGGCTGCCCGATCGCCCAGATTGCAGCCAAGCGAGAAACCCACCTTGAGGGAACGCTTGCGATGGGTCTCGACACTGACCATCGAAAAGGGATGCGCAATCGGGGCACCGGGCTTGTTGACCCGCACAGTCAGGGCAGCAATCGTCGGGAACTGCGCCAGAAGATCGTCCGCAATCCGGTCGGCCAGCGTTTCGATCAGCTGGACAGGCTCGCCCGAAACGCGCGCCACCACCCTGTCGCATAAAGCCGCATAGCAGACAGCCTGATGGTAATCGTCATGACGTGTCGCCATGGCCGTGTCGACGGTCACGACAAGGTCGATCAGGAATTTCTGGCCGAGCCGTGTTTCTTCCGGCAGGACGCCGTGCCTGCCGAAAACACTCAGACCATCGAGGCGAATAACCGACTGGCTCATGCCTGCTCCGCTCCTCTGTTCTCGCGAGACCCGATCCCCTGACTCTCGGCAATCAGCGCGGCGACCGTCACGGCATCGACATGCTGGGCCACATCATGCACACGCAATATGGCCGCCCCCTGCTGCATGCCGCAGAGATTGGCGGCCAGCGTACCGGCCAGACGTTCATGCACGTCGCGCCCGAGCAGACGCCCGAACAGGGATTTGCGTGAAAGACCGAGCAGGACCGGCAGGCCATACTGCGCGCGAAGCATACCGATCAGCCTTATTGCCTCGATATTCTGTGGGTCTGTCTTGCCGAAGCCAATCCCCGGATCGAGCACGATCCGCTCGTGCCGGATACCGGCACGCTCGGCCTGAGACAGAACAAGGTCGAAAAACCGGCAGAATGCGTCTCGCATGTCCACAGACGGATCGATCGTCTCACGATTATGCATCAGAACGGCGACGGCGCCTGTCTCTGCCAGAACGGGCGCCATGGCCGGATCGCGCTGCATGCCCCATACATCGTTGACCATGGTTGCACCGGCACGCACAGCCTCGCGCGCCACGCCGCTCTTGTAGGTATCGATCGACAGCCACGCCGTCTCACGATGCAGGGCCATCAATACCGGGCGTGTTCTGGCAATTTCCTCGGCCTCAGGAACAAAGCCGGCACCGGGACGCGTGGACTCACCCCCGATATCGAGCAGGGTCGCGCCTTCCTGCGCGAGAATGCGCGCATGCCGGGCTCCGGCATCGGCATCGGCATGGTGCCCGCCATCGGAAAATGAATCCGGCGTGACGTTCACAATCCCCATGATCATGGGTTTGCGCATTTCATGAGCATGATGGATCGCTGCAACCAGCGCATCGCGTCTGGCCTGCCATGATATCGTCTGATCGGCAGAGCCGTCCGCGGTCATCTCATCCATTCGGGTCAGGATAAAAGGAAGCTCCGGCTCTTAGAGTATGGGAGCACACAGGTCCAGAAAAACGAACCGTCTCCCGAGCCATGTGTTTGGTTCAAGTAACGTCGATCAGTCGACAAGGAGATGTGCCATGGCCAATGACCAGTTCGACAGCCCGGTCTTCGATGGGGAAGACAACAAACACCAGACGGCACGCGCCCTCGCCGAAGCTGCCCTGAGAGCCGAGGAAGAGGGCGATCAGGAAAAGGCGGAAAGCCTGTTCCGTCAGGCAGAGGCGGCCGACCCTTCCGCGCTCGAGAGCGTTCTGCTCGAACATCGCAGCGAGCATCCGGGATTCACCCCTACCCCCGCCTCCAGCGATGCGGAAATCGCAGCCATGAGCCGGACGGTCGAGCCGGAACGGCACAGCCCGCCGCCCGAAGCGCTCGACGAAAACTACTGACGCGTTCTGTCCCGGTACACTTTCTGCCCCGGTATACCTGAGCTCTGTCAGCCTCCCGCAGCTGAGAGGATGACAGAGCCTGTGGCTCAGGCGATGGTATGAATCCAGCCATGGGCATCGTTGCTCTTGCCCGCCTGGATATCGGTCAGGGCTTTTTTAAGACCGAGGGTGACCTCGCCTGCGGTCTTTCCATCGCCGAACACGGCCTCGCCGCCCGTGCGACGCAATGTACCGATCGGGCTGATGACTGCTGCCGTGCCACAGGCGAAAGCCTCCTTGTAACGGCCTGAGGCAGCGCCTGCGAAAATCTCGTCGATTTCCAGCGGCGTTTCCTCCACCTTGAGCCCACGATCCTGCGCCAGCTGGAGAATGGCATTGCGCGTGATGCCCGGCAGAATGGTGCCGGTCAGAGGCGGTGTGACAAGCGTGTTGTCATCGCGCAGGAACATGACATTCATGCCCCCCATTTCCTCGATGAAACGCTGTTCGCGACTATCGAGGAACAGCACCTGATCGCACCCATGGGTCTTGGAGTCACGCTGGGCGACAAGGCTTGCCGCATAATTGCCGCCGCATTTGGCAGCACCCGTGCCACCGGGGGCCGCACGCGTGTAGTCTTCGGACACCCAGACGGAGACGCAACCCGAGCCGAAATATGCGCCGACCGGGCAGGCGATGACGATGAACAGATATTCGGAGGCGGGCTTGACGCCGAGGAACACTTCGGTCGCGATCATGAACGGACGCAGATAGAGGCTCTTGCCCTCACCGGCAGGCACCCAGTCACGGTCGATCTTCACCAGCTCATCAACGGCCTGCATGAAGATTTCCTGAGGCAGGTCGGCCATGGCCATACGCTCGGCAGAGGCGCGAAACCGCTTGGCGTTTTCTTCGGGACGGAACGTCGCGATGCCACCATTTTCGGTACGATAGGCCTTCATGCCCTCGAAGACTTCCTGCGCGTAATGCAGGACAGAGGCCGCCGGATCGAGCGTCAGGGGTTTGCGCGCAGTGATCTTTGCGTCGTGCCAGCCACGTCCCTCGCTGTATTTCACGATCGCCATATGGTCGGTAAAAATGCGACCGAAAGCAGGATTGGCAATGAGGTCTGCACGATGATCTGCCGGGGTCGGCGTGGTCGTCGGCTCGATAGTGAAATGCAGCGCAGCGCTTTCGGAAACCATGGTCTGATCCATCTTCTGGTCGATTTTGACAGCACTCTATCCCGTTCATGGCATCTTGACACCCTTTGAAAGAGAAGGAGAAGAACGGGGCTTCTGCCTGACCGTTTTGTGATCGCTCCATGCAGGCCAGTCCGCGATGCCTGCCACACCGGGGGTGGCAGCAGGTCGCCGCGTTTCGCAATGCGTCGCGAAGCCGATATGCGACAGGGGGGCATGCGAGACGGGACATGCACCAAGGGCATTCGGCGCCGGTATCGTTCAGTGCCGGTCTGTCAGTGCCGGCCTGTCGCGTCGTGGAAGAGAATGCATGGAGACACATGGACCGTCAGGCGCGGCCATATTTGAAAGGGCGTTCATGAGCGCATCAACCCCGGTCCATAGCCTGACCCCGCTCTCGGTGAAGACGCGCAAGGGGGCCTCCCCCCTTGTCTGCCTGACAGCCTATACGACGCCCGTAGCGCGCCTTGCCGATGAAGCATGCGATATCGTGCTGGTCGGCGACAGCGTGGGTATGGTCCTGCATGGACTACCCTCCACGCTGGGTGTGACGATGGAGATGATGATCCTGCACGGTCAGGCTGTCATGCGCGGCATAAGCAAGGCGCTCTGCGTAGTGGACATGCCTTTTGGCAGCTACGAAGAAAGCCGCGCCCAGGCCTTTCGCAATGCCTCGCGCCTGCTGGCGGAAACCGGTGCGGGTGCCGTCAAGCTCGAGGGTGGGGTCCATATGAAAGACACCATCGCGTTTCTGGTTGCACGCGGCGTGCCGGTCATGGGGCATGTCGGTCTGACCCCCCAGGCCGTCAACACGCTCGGAGGCTACAAGGTGCAGGGGCGCGACTCAGATGCCGCGCGCGTCATGGCCGAGGCACGCGCTGTGGAAGAAGCGGGCGCATTCGCGGTCGTGCTGGAGAAACTCCCCCAGCAACTCGGTCGCGACATTACCGCCGCACTGGATATTCCAACGATCGGTATCGGCGCCGGGCCGGATTGCGATGGCCAGATTCTGGTCATCGACGACATGCTGGGCCTTTTTGCCGATTTCAAACCGAAATTCGTCAAACGCTATGCCACGCTGGCCGACGATGCCGCAAAGGCGCTCGCGGCTTATGCAGATGAAGTACGCGAACGCGTCTTTCCTGGGCCGGAGCACAGCTTTGGAGAGCGGACATGATCGTTCGTGACGCCCGAACACTCGGGCAGCGTGTAGAGCAGTGGCAAGCCGAAGGGCAGACCATCGGACTGGTACCGACCATGGGGGCCCTCCATGAGGGTCATCTCAGCCTTGTGCAGGAAGCACGAACGCGTTGCGACAGAGTGATCGTCTCGATTTTCGTCAATCCGACGCAGTTCAACAACCCAGCCGATCTTGCCAGCTACCCGCGTACTGAAGAAGCGGATATCGCCCTCCTGCAAGGGGTTGATACAGTATTCATCCCGACAGCCGAAGCCATGTACCCAGCCGGGTTCTCGACCCTGGTACAGGTGAGCGGCCTCAGTGAAGGACTTGAAGGCGCCCATCGCCCCGGTCATTTCAACGGCATGGCCACTGTCGTCACCAAGCTGTTCGGCCTGAGCCGGGCCGATATGGCGTTTTTCGGTGAAAAGGACTGGCAGCAGCTGCAGATCGTGCGCCGCCTCGTGCAGGATCTCAACCTGCCTCTTGAGATCGTCCCCTGCCCGACCCTGCGTGAAGCGGACGGACTCGCCCTGTCATCCCGCAACCGTCGCCTTTCCCCCCGGGCACGGCAGATCGCCCCCCGTCTTCATGCCATCATGCAGGACGTCGGGGCCTCGATCCGTCACGGTGAGGCCATCGATACCGCATTGCAGAACGGCTTGCGTCAGCTGGAAGAAACCGGCTTCGGTCCTGTCGATTACCTGGCCTGCTGCAATGCCCGGACCCTGCAACCCGTCTCCGACGAAGAACACAGAGACAAAGGCAGCGCAAAGGACCTGCGGTTACTTGCCGCCGCCGCTCTCGATTCCGTGCGCTTGATTGACAATATCGTTATTTAGCAATTCCTAAATTTCATGTCATCTTACGTTTGTAGCGAGGCACGACCCCTATAGTCGGGCCTCCGGCGCACTCTTTGCGAGGGCGTCGTCGGACAGGTAAGGTATGCAAGCATGTCGCTTCCTCTTCAGGACAAAATTGCCGCAGTAACGGGTGGGGCTTCCGGTATCGGTCTGGAATGCGTCCGCCATCTCATCAATGCCGGCGCCGTGGTCTATGTTCTCGACCGCGACAAGGGAGCCATGGAAAAGGCACGCGCCGAGCTGGGCGACAAGCTGCACGGCGTTGAGGTCGACCTCTTCCGTCATGCCAGCATCCAGCAGGCTGTCGACACCATCCTGGCCGAGCAGGGCCGCCTGGACATCATGTTTGCCAATGCCGGCTCCTATGTCGGTGGCAATGCATGGGAAGGCGATCCGGATGTCTGGGATCGCATGCTGAACCTCAACATCAATGCGGCTTTCCATTCGGCACGTGTTGCCATGGTGCCCATGATCAAGCAGGGCAGCGGCGACATCATCATCACCAGCTCTGTCGCAGGCGTCGTGCCCATCGTGGCCGAACCGATCTATACCGGATCGAAATACGCCGTGCAGGCCTTTACCCATACCTGCCGTCGCCAGCTGGCACCGCATGGCGTGCGCGTCGGCGCGATCCAGCCCGGCCCGGTCGTCACGCCGCTCATCAATGACTGGGACCCCGAGCGCCGCAAGGCCGCTCTCGAGGGTGGCGGCATGATGCAGCCTTCCGACGTCGCCGAAGCCCTGATCTTCATGCTGACGCGCCGCAAGGGGACGGTCGTTCGCGATCTGGTTCTGCTGCCGAACGGCTTTGACGTCTGAAGCAACCGAACATTCCTGTCCGGCCCAGGCTGGACAGGGCGAAACCGGAACCCCGCCCCTGTGGCGGGGTTTTTCGTTGAGAGGCGTCGATTCCGTTCTGGATAAGGAAGCACATGCCAAAGCGAAAACGGCGCTGCAACAGAGGGCAGTCTTTCCTTCGCGCAATCCTCAATGCGATTGACTATCACTTGCGCAACCTCTAGCCATGAAAGCACTCAAGCTCTCGTGACTGGATGGCGATCATCGTTACCGTGCCGGATTCTTCTAAGCGCCATGCCCTCCATGCGCGTGCCGGTCGCTCACGTCTCGACAGGGTTTTGTGGCCGCTCCGCCCGGGACGAAAAACCCTTCTTTCCCTGCACCGCTATATCGGTCTGGTTCTTGCGCCTCTGCTCGTCATCATCGGTCTGACCGGAAGCATCAGCGTCTTTCGTGTCGAGCTCGATCGCGCTCTCAATCCAGACCTTTTCACAACACGGCATCACGACAACCACCTGACCTTGTCGGATCTCGTCGCACGCCTCGAACGACAACACCCCGATCAGTCTGTCGTAGCACTGGAATACCGCCCCACGAGCCATGATACGGTTCATGCCTATCTCACCCCCTTCCACAATCGGGCGGGCAGCGCACTGCCCGATGAGATCTTTCTCGACCCATCCGATGGGCACGAGCTGGGTGGTCGTCTCAGCGAGGGGTGCTGCCTTGGGCGTCGTGCGCTTTTACCTTTCATCTACAGGGTTCATTATTCTCTGGCTGCCGGGCAGACCGGTCTCTGGATCCTTGGCATTGCCGCGCTGATCTGGAGCCTCGATTGTCTGAACGGGCTGATACTGACCCTGCCTCCTGTGACACCCCCATGGCGCCGGGCCTTCTGGCCGGGCTGGAAAACTTCATGGCAGATTTCTCGCCCACGTAACGCGCTACGCCTGTTTTTCGATCTGCACAGGGCATTGGGGCTCTGGCTCTGGCTGATTCTGCTTGGCATGGCCATCAGCGGCGTTGCACTCGCTCTGGGACCGCAGCTTTTTCAGCCGGTAATCCGCCATGTCTTCCCCATGGCTGCGCCACCCCCGATCCTTCCCCTGCCCGGCGGTCCGCATCGCCTGACGCTGGAAGATGCTGAGTCACGCGCCTATGCGCTCGTCTCCACGCGCGGCATAACGGCCCGTCCAGCCGCGCTTATCCTCACACACAGGCCCGATACGGCCCTGTTTTATCTCTTCAGCGAAACAGGACAGTTTCCGGCAGGGTTCGGGAGTCCGCTTGTCACGATCGATCTCGAAACGGGAGGGGCCACACAGACCATTGTCCCGCCTCAGGGACATCTGGGCGATATCATCCTGCAGATCCAGGATCCGTTTCATAGTGGTCGCCTCGCCGGGCTTGCGGGTCGTATCCTTGTCTGCGCCAGCGGAATAGTTACCGCCCTTCTTTCCATCACCGGCATTCTGATCTGGCAGCGCAAGAGACAGGCGCATCGACGCGCCATGCTCAAGGCAGAACGTCGCGGAAAAGCCTAGGCCGGCCCGGCCCTCAAAACCGCGTTGTCCCGCTTTTCGCTCGGCACGACGAAAACGACCGCGACCGTAAAGCCTGGCTTATGCCGCTTCCGAAGATCACGAACTCTTGAGATCAGTCGCGAAAAAGGAACAACATCGCACGTTCCGCTTTGCTCACAGGTCCGTGAAACTCGAATCCGTCAGGGTTCGCAGGCCTGGAGGCCCCGTTATGCCAGAGCAGATCCCACCCCAGTCGCAGTCCCATCAGCCCGGCGTGGAAAAGGACATGCGTCCGCTTGCGCTCCATATCAGGGAGAACTATCGCGGCAGCGGCAAGCTTGCGGGCAAAAAGGCGCTGATCAGCGGTGGCGATAGCGGCATCGGTCGCGCTGCGGCCCTGCATTTCGCGAGAGAAGGCGCCGATGTGGCCATTCTCTATCTCGAGGAACATGAGGATGCGCAGGAAACGGCAAGGCTTGTCGAGCAGGAAGGTGTCAAAGCCCTCGTGATTGCCGGTGACGTACGCTCAAGCGCCGTCTGCAATGACGCCGTGAAACAGACCGTGGATACGTTCGGCGGCCTGGATATCCTGATCAACAATGCCGGTTGGCAGGTCGTCAATGAAAACAGCGCCACCATTACCGATGACGAATGGCAGCGTCATATGGACACCAATATCAACGGCTATTTCTACCTCACACGTGCTGCACTGCCGCATCTGAAGAAAGGCAGCGCCATCGTCAACACATCGTCGATCAACGCCTATCGCGGCAGTGCGGGGCTTCTCGCCTACTCAACGACCAAGGCGGCCGAAATGGGTTTTACCCGCGCACTGGCGCTGGAACTGGTCTCGAAGGGCATAAGGGTCAATGCCGTGGCACCGGGCCCGGTCTGGACGCCCCTGCAACCGGCAAGCTGGGGTCCTGTCGACCCGGAGCAGGTTTCGGGTCTGGCCAGTTCGGTGCCGATGGATCGCTGTGGCGACCCGGCGGAACTGGGACCAGCCTATGTCTATCTGGCGAGTGAGGATGCTTCGTTCGTCACCGGCCAGACACTGCACGTCAATGGCGGCACCATTATCAACGGCTGATCTCCACCATCAGGATGAACCTGCTGTTCCGGAGCCGTGTTGCTCCGGAACAGCAGGCCGGTGGTATCCTGTCCAGTGCAAGGATCGGGCGCGGCACCCGATCCACACGATTAGTGTGGCATCGTGTCTTCCCAGGCCTGGGCAAGCCCGTTCCGACTATCGCGGATAACGTCGTTCAGATCGCGATCATAGAGACTGTCGGCAATATTCGACGAGAAGATTTCAAGCGTGCAGACGCCGCGATAGCCCGCATCGAACGTGGCGTGCAAAAGCACCCCGAGCGGGATGCTGCCGGTACCGGGCACCAGACGGTCCATACCCGACCGCGGGGTTCTCCAGTCGCTGGCCTGCACCACGAAGATACGCGATCCTGCACGCCTGATCGCCTCATCGCATGACGGTTGCTGCCAGATATTCCAGTAATCCAGGCAGAGACCGCACGCCTCATGACCGACAGCATCGATCAGATCGAGCGCCTGATCGATGGTCCAGATGGCCGTTTCGACATTGATCGATGTCGGATTGAGCGGCTCGATTGCCAATGTAACGCCGAGATCTGCCGCAAGTGGGGCAAGACGGCGCAGATAGCGCGCGGTCTCATCCAGGCAATGCTCCATATTTCCATCCGGGGCAGACCCCGTGTTCATCACGAAGGATGCGCCGGGGGCCAGTGGAGCCAACTTGCGCAGACTTGCCTCGAAAGCGGCAACACGCGCCTCCGCCCCTTCGGGCTGGGGTGCCATGGCACTACCGAAAACAGTGCGGATACGCGGCTGCACAGCGCTGATGGCAAGACCGGCTTCGCGCGCGGCGAGCATCTGCTGTGTGGCACGCTGCGGGTCGAGTTTGACCTCGCAAACCTCGATGGCATCGACATCCAGCGCCGCATAACGTGCAACGTCTTCCTCGAAAGACCAGGGCTGGGTCGTGAACTCATTGACCCCGAACCGAAAAGGAAAAGAAGCACTCATCGTGCAAGAAACGCGATAACGGCCGCGTTGAACTTCTCTGTCTCGTCGATGAACAGCATATGCGAGCTTTTCTCGAAGCGCAGAGCCTGACAGTTGGGCATATGCTCAGGCACCCAGCTCGGGCCTTCGGGCACCAGAACAGCGTCTTTCTCGGCGATCATCATGAGGGCCGGCAGTTCCAGATGCGGCAGAATGTCGCGCCAGTCATGTACGGTATGATCGGCCATCATGGCGGCGCGGGCATAAGCCGGGCTCATGGCCATTTCTGCCAGAAGCATGGAACGCTCTTCGTCCGACAGGGTCGAGGCACAGCAATCGGACAGGTTCTGCCTGTCGAAAGCCTCAGGTGTGAGAGTCAGCTGCTGGATGGTCTCTGCCAGTCCGGCCTGATCGTAACAGGCGGCATGACCGTATTTCCATTCCGCAGAGAAATACTGGCGCGGCGTCTGCTGGACAAAAATGGCGTCACGCAGTCGCGCCGTGCCAAAAAGTTCGAGATAGGACCAGATAATGGGACAGCCGATCGACCATCCGAGTACCGTGACGTCCTGCAGGTCGAGCGCCTCGAGCAGGTCGCGCAGATCGGCCGAAAGCCGGGCAATGCGATAGGAATGATCAGGCTTGTCGGATCTGCCATGACCGCGCAGGTCGAGCGTAATCACTCGGGCGTGGCGGGCGAGATCGGGCACATTGCGATGAAAAAACCGTCCCGAGAACGTCCAGCCATGGATCATGACCAGGGGGCGCCCTTCTCCCTGCTCTTCGTAATACAGCTTGGTACCGTCGCTTGCAGTGATATGGGGCATGGTTATTTCCTCGCGATTGCGTGATCGACATCGGGGTCTTTCGGCAAGCGCATGACATCGCCTCAGGTTCCCGAAGCCGAAATCGCGCGGTCTGTCGTGAGGAACGCAAATCTCATGCCGCGTTTAAGGAGAGTTCAAAACGGCGACACATGCCGGGCAGGGTACGATCCGTGAAAACACTTACCGGCCCAACTGGAACGCACGACTTGAAAGGGATGCAGAATGGCCAGAGGAAAAGGGCGCGTGGCGCCAAAGCCGGACAAGGCGAATCTGCCTGCAAAGCTTTGCCCTGTCTGCCATCGTCCGTTCATCTGGCGTCGCAAATGGGCGAGAGACTGGGATAGGGTCCGCTACTGCTCCGATAAATGCCGCAGACAGTCGGATAGCGCTCCTCATGCCACAGGTAGTGGCAGTCCTTCCGAGCGATAAAAAGCCCGACAAGGTTCCGGGCGCTAACTTTGAGAGGACGCCAGCTTTGAGAAGACCGTAACTTTGAGAAAACCCTGTACAGCAAACAGGATTGGCGCCGTGTAAATCGCGCTCGAAGACATGCACATAAAAAAACCCCGCCCTTTTGCAAAGGCGGGGTTCTTTCGAACGTCGATCCAGACGGGGCCAGAGGCCCCGTAGCAATCAGCGCTTCGAGAACTGGAAGGAACGACGTGCCTTGGCGCGGCCGTACTTCTTGCGCTCGACAACGCGGCTGTCGCGGGTCAGGAAGCCGGCAACCTTCAGAATGCCACGCAGAGCGGGGTCATAATGGGTCAGGGCGCGCGAAATGCCGTGACGCACCGCACCAGCCTGGCCGGACAGACCGCCGCCCTTGACCGTGCAATACACGTCGAACTGGTTGTAGCGGTCCGTCAGCAGGAAGGGCTGCGTGATCAGCATGCGCAGAACCGGACGAGCGAAATACGTCGTGACCGGACGGCCGTTGACGATGATGTCGCCCTTGCCAGGCTTGACCCAGACGCGAGCCGTGGCGTCCTTACGACGGCCCGTTGCATAGGAACGGCCCTGTGCGTCGCGCTTGACTTCGTGAACCGGGGCATCCTGCGTGGCAGGAGCGATACCGGCGAGATCCTGAAGCGTACCCGTGCGCTCTTGAGTTTCAGACATATCTCTCAGGCCTCGATCACGTTGAGGGTGTTCTTGCGGTTCATGGACGCAACATCCAGCTTCACCGGCTGCTGGCCTTCATGCGGATGCTGGGCGCCTGCATAGACATACAGGTGCTTCATCTGGGCGCGCTGCAGCGGGCCGCGCGTGATCATACGCTCGACAGCCTTCTCGATCACGCTGCCGGGGTTCTTGCCCTCGAGGCGCTGCGTGATGGTGCGCTCCTTGATGCCACCGGGATGACCCGTGTGGTAGTGGAACAGCTTCTGCCCCACCTTGTTGCCGGTCAGGACGATCTTCTCGGCGTTGATCACGACGATGTTGTCGCCGCAATCGACATGCGGGGTGTACTGGGGCTTGTGCTTGCCGCGCAGGCGGGTCGCGATGA
Source organism: Asaia lannensis NBRC 102526 (assembly GCF_024054035.1). Taxonomy (GTDB): domain Bacteria; phylum Pseudomonadota; class Alphaproteobacteria; order Acetobacterales; family Acetobacteraceae; genus Asaia; species Asaia lannensis. Next base: position 302,907 of record NZ_JAMXQU010000001.1, on the reverse strand, counting down.
TGGTGGCGAGGCGGCCAAGAACGAGCCCTTCGGCGTCGATCAGGGTCCAGCCTTTCGTCACCTCTGCAGGCTTTAACGAAGGTGTGGTCTTCATGGTTCGGACTGATCCAGCAACATGTGTTGGTATTGGGGGCGCCTTATGGGGCGCTCCAGCCCCGAGGTCAAGCTTTTTCGACTCACGCACCCTGCCGACAAATGGCGGAAAACAGCCGTTTTTTGGCATAAGGTAACATAATACCGCACAAAATCAGCGCGACATTGTCCCTGTTGCAAAGCCGGACTAACATGCACCCAGTCGATTGAGGCAGTTTTGTGAGGATGATCTGACGTGAAGAGACCCTGGCTTGCTGCAGGCCTGTGCCTGGTTGTTGTCGGTCTTGGCACCATCGGCGTACGCCATGAATCCCGGGCCGAGTTGCAGCGCGCCCTTGCCAGCCTGCGCGCCAATCTTCCCCCCGATGCCCGCTTCGAATATGACCACGCCTATCCGCGTTTCTTCGCCCGCGGTGCCGGTTTCGATAATGCCCGGTTCATCCGGGGCGGGACCGTTCTGACCGCACGCGTACTGACAATCAGTAATCCGCAGGGCTATCTCTCGACCGGCCTCAGTGTTTCGCGCATTCATGCGCAGGGTGTGGAAATCAGGGGGGAGGTCGCAGGAAAAATCGACGATCTGACGATCGGCAAGCTGCTTCTTCCACCCGTCACGCGTGAGAAACATGACGTGACCGGCCTCCCCCCAGCCTCACAGCTCCATTTCCGTCATGGCCAGATTCATGGCGTTGCCCTGACCTCTGCCAGCGGCTGCACACTCACGATCCATGAGGCATCTCTCGATAATTACGGACACGATGACGGCAATGCGGGGAGCTTGCATGACGGTCATCTCCTCTGCGCCAAAGAGAGCGCCGTCGCCTACACGCTGGCTTCAGCCTTCCATCAACCAGCAGCCCCCCTGGGTATCGATGTCACCGATCTGCGTGAGAGCGGGATACGCTATGCGCGCTATGTCGGCTGGGCCGAGCAGTTCACAGGCGGCACACTGCCAGACCATGCTGCGCTTTTGTCGGATACGCTGGAGACGCCCGCCCGCACCGAAACAAAAGGGCTGGCTCTCTCCTTCCTCAATATGCGCCTGACTACGGACACGAGCGAAATGCACCGGTGGCAGGAGGGGAAATCCATCGAGACGCGCTCTGAAACACGTCATTCCATCCTCAGGATCGATCTCCCCGTCCTGCTCGCTCTCTCGCTCCCTCCCGTTACGCATATCGACACGGTCACCCAGACCATTTCCTTCGATACGGCCAGCCGTGTCGGAACGATTGCCTTCAACGCAACCACACCGAACTCCTTCGTTTTCGAAGGGCATATCGTTGTAAACAATCTCGAAAATTTTGACGGAGAGCATCTGCCCGCGCTCGTGGCGACAGATCTGACCTATCATGACGAAGGGGGCAATCTCGACGCGCTGCTCACGCGCATTGCGGCTCAGCGCAACCAGTCTCTTGGAGATCTCAAACAGGTCATCGTGCCTTCCATGACATTGCTGGCATTGAAGGTCCCGGGTTTGAGCGCCCTGCCGGAATTCATAAGCGCCCCGACCGGCAGAACGCTGACGCTGTCCTTTCATCCCCCCGTTCCTCTCGACAATCAGAACGTGATCGGACTGGTACAGCCTTTGCGGAAGGATCCTGCCATGGCGCAGGCCTGGTCGTCGCCTCCCATCCTTTCCACGACGCTGCACTGACCATGGCATCGCCGATCCACCTTGTCGGAGCCAGCGGACGCTCGGGTAAGGCCATCGCACGGGCACTTGCCGCACGCGGTGATACGGTCATCGCTGTCGTTCGCTCACCCGAAAAGCTCGATAGTGCCCAACGCGTCACAGCGCGCCAGGCCGATCTGGGTGATGCCTCCACTCTCGCTGCAGCCCTAGCGGACGCAGAGCGTATCGTCTCCACAGCTCATGCACGACACATCCCGGCCATTCTGGCAGCCGCACCAGAGCCAGCCAGCCTGATTGCCCTTGGCAGCACCCGTAAATTCACGCGCTGGCCCGATGACCATGGAAATGGCGTGCTTGCCGGAGAAGCCGCTCTGCTGGCTTCGGGCCGAAAGGGAATGATCCTGCACCCGACCATGATCTACGGTGCCCAGGGTGAGGATAACGTGCAGCGTCTTGCCTCTCTGCTACGCCGCCTGCCCCTCGTTCCCCTGCCGAATGGCGGTCGCTCCCTCGTACAGCCTGTTTATCAGGACGATGTGACACGCGCCGTTCTGGCCGCACTCGATCTGGCAGAAACAGGCGGGATAACCGGGCCCGAGGTCCTTGTCATTGCAGGCCCGAGAGCTGTGACCTATCGGCAGTTCATTGAAGCGATCCTCAGGGCGGCAGGATTGGGAACACGCTTTTTTCTGCCCGTGCCGGGCGTCGTTCTCGAAGCGCTGGCGCCCCTGGCCGCGAAGCTTCCCGGTTTTCCCGAGATCGGCCGCGCCGAAATACGCCGTCTGCTTGAGGACAAGGCTTTCCCGATCCAGCCCATGATGGAGCGTCTGGGCATCGTCCCGGTCGATCTCGATATCGGGCTCTCCCGTCTTTTTTCTCCGGTCTCTGACGAGGCCGCTTTACCCGCTGGAAATCATCCATGATCCGCTTGTCCAGATCCCTGTCGCACCTTGGAAGCCTCATGCTGGCTGTGGCCTCACTCGGTACGCTCGGAGGATGTACAAATCCGACAGGGCCGGTTTTCGGCGACTGGTACGGCTTCAACCCCCTGCCGACGCCACAGGGAAATACCTCGATCGAACTCGTACTGGACGGATCGCCGACAGCGACATCGGGCACATATCGCCTGCATCGTCAGTCTTTCTGGGCTGAGGACATGATGTTCAACAATGCCGCGACGCTCGACGGTAGCTGGACGCTCCGGGAATACACGGTCGATGGCAAGATCTGGCGTAACGTGTTCCTGACAGGACCGGAGCTGAATATCGCGCATTACGTGCTTTTGCCGAATGGCTATCTGACCCCCGCAACCGATCAGAACACGCCCGATATGGGCGCGAGCGGCTGGAATTGCTGCCGTCTTGCACCGCGTCCTCGCAACAGCTTCGGCTATGGCCGCGTCTGACCCTCCGTTTCCGCCCCTGCCTCTTTCAGAACTGATCCACTATATGACTATCGATGAATGGATGGCCCGCTCGGGTGTCGGTTTCGGAACCAGCGGCGCTCGCGGGCTCGTTACTTCGATGACCGATGCCGTATGCTTCGCCTATGTGCTCGGTTATCTCCAGCATCTTGCGAGCCTCGGCGAATTCGCACCCGGAAAACCTGTTGCACTGGCAGGCGATCTGCGCCCCAGCACGCCGCGCATTCTGCGTGCCTGCGCAGAAGCCGTCGTCTATGCCGGTGGCGTGCCGGTATTCTGCGGCTTCGTCCCGACGCCAGCCCTGTGTCTGCATGCCTATTCCAGGGCCATTCCTTCCCTGATGGTCACGGGCAGTCATATCCCGGCAGACCGTAACGGGATCAAGTTCAACCGGGCGACAGGCGAATTCCTGAAGGAAGACGAACCCGGAATGCGTGCCCAGCAGGTCGCGATACCGGAAGGACGATTCGACGGAGACGGTATGCTGATCGCTCCTGCCCCCCTGCCGGAGCCGATCGATGTGCTATCGCCCTATATCGCCCGATATCGCGATTTTTTCGGAGAACAGGCCCTTACAGGGCTCACACTCGGCGTCTACCAGCATTCCGCGGTCGGGCGCGATTGTCTGGTGTCCATACTTCAGGCGCTCGGTGCCGACGTCACGGCGCTGGCGCGATCCGATATATTCATGCCTGTCGACACAGAGGCCGTGCGCCCGGAAGATGCCGCCCTGGCCAGAGAATGGGCCGCGCTCGACCGGTACGACGCCATTCTGACGACTGACGGCGATTCGGATCGACCGCTTCTTGCCGATCGGCGCGGACAATGGCTGCGTGGAGACGTATTGGGCATTCTTGCGTCACGCCATCTGGGGGCCCAATCGGTCACAACGCCTGTCAACAGCAATACGGCTCTGGAGAAAGCCGGTTTTGCCCCTCGGATCCAGCGCACCCGCATCGGCTCTCCCTATGTTGTCGCAGGCATGACAGACGCAGCCCGAGCAGGATCCGCCCCTTCGGTCGGCTACGAAGCCAATGGCGGCTTTCTTCTCGCCTCACCCGTTTCGCTGGAAGACCGTCACCTCGATGCACTGCCGACGCGCGATGCCGTATTGCCCATGCTCTGCGCACTCGTCGCAGCACGTGCCCATGGCGGCGATCTTGCGGCTCTGACAGCGAGCCTGCCGTCACGCTATACACTGAGCGATCGCCTGTCCCCCCTACCAGGCGCCCGAAGCGCGGAGGAGATTACCGCTCTCAAGGAGGCCGTTGCAGTTACACCGGTTCTGGCGCCATTCTTGTCGTATAGTGGAGAGATTGCGACGATGGATGAAACGGATGGATTGCGACTGAGCTTTGCGAATGGCGACATCCTCCATTTCCGCCCCTCGGGAAACGCGCCAGAGCTGCGTGTCTATGTAGAATCGGACAGCCCGCAACAGGCCGAAAAGCTGCTCGCTACCGGTATGGCGTTCGTCACGCCCTGGCGTGATTGAGAGACGGGCTCTGTTTGCACACAGATACTGTTTATTACTCCTGGATTGCCTATACTGACACTGCCAATTATTCGCCATTTTCGGAGCTGACTAAGCTCCGTGTCGTCTATCGCGCGTTGCACGGCTAATGCCTGCCTCGCTCCTGTCTACGGAATTGAATCTTGTCCTCTGCATCGCTGACCACGCCACGTCGTATCGTTCCGGTCATTCTCTCCGGCGGATCGGGCAGTCGTCTCTGGCCAGTGTCGCGCAGCAGTTTTCCCAAGCAGTTCTGGCCTCTCCTGACTGATAATACCCTGCTTCAGGAGACCGTTCTGCGTGGTTTCAAGGCGAATCTCGAGGCACCCGTTATCGTGTGCAATGAGGCTCATCGCTTTATCATTGCAGAGCAACTGCGCGCGATCGGCATTGATGACGCGCGCATCGTTCTAGAGCCCTCGGCCCGCAACTCCGCCCCCGCCATTGCCGCCGCAGCTTTCCTTGTCGCTGAACAGGCTCCCGATGCCATTCTCTGGGTTATGGCCGCCGATGCTGCCATCACGGATCTGGACAATCTTTTCGCAACCCTGGCGATCGCGGCAGACGCAGCCGCAAAAGGCTATGTAACGACTTTCGGTGTGACACCGACAAAGCCGGAAACCGGTTACGGCTATATCCAGCGTGGCGAGGCGCTCGACGACGTTTCCGGCGCCTTTCATGTCTCACGTTTCATGGAAAAGCCCGATCTGGCGAGCGCGACACAACTCGTGCAGGATGAACGCTATTCCTGGAATTCAGGAATGTTCGTCGCGCGGGCCGATACGCTCCTGCGTGAAATCGAGACATTCGAGCCGGCAATCCATCGCTTTGTCGGAGAGGCCGTGGCCAACCGCCAGACGGATCTGGATTTTGAACGGCTTGAAGCCGAAGCATTCAACCGCTCTCCTGATATCTCGATCGATTATGCCGTTGCAGAACGCACCTCTCATGCAGCCGTCGTACCCGCCAGTTTCGGCTGGTCCGACATCGGCAGCTGGGATGCTCTATGGGAAATCAGCCCCAAGGATGAAGGGGGCAACGTAACGTCTGGAGACGTGTTTCTCGATGCAGCACGCAATTGCTACGTTCGCTCCGATGGAGCCGTAACAGCCGTCATGGGGGTGGAAGATCTGGTCGTTGTCGTGACGGAAGACGCGATCATGGTTTCGCATCGGGATCGCGCTCAGGACGTCAAGAAAATGGTCACCCGCCTCACGCAGGCAGGACGTCCCGAGGCTTCGGCTCATAACAGGATGTACCGCCCCTGGGGGTTCTATGAGAGCCTGATCCAGGGCGACCGGTTTCAGGTCAAGCGCATCCATGTCGATCCGGGCCATGTCCTGTCGCTGCAGAAACACTATCATCGTTCGGAACATTGGGTTGTCGTGGAAGGTACAGCCGTGGTGACGCGCGACAGTGAGGAGCTGATCCTGAGAGAGAACGAGAGCGTCTATCTCCCTCTGGGATGTACGCACCGTCTGGCCAATCCCGGGAAGATCCCACTGACACTGATAGAGGTACAGTCCGGCCCCTATCTCGGTGAGGATGATATCGTCCGTCTTGAGGATATCTACGCCCGCAAATAACGAGGCTGTCGGTCATGCGTCATTTACGGGATGCATGACCGCCGGGACACGGGCCATATACCGCTTGTGCCTTCGAAGACGGTGATCCGTCGAAGCAACAGGACAGGTTTTATCGGGAAATGCTGGGGCGAATGACGGGACTCGAACCCGCGACCACCGGTACCACAAACCGGCGCTCTACCAACTGAGCTACATCCGCCACACAGCGATGCCTGATCTAGAGAAATGCGTGGCAGACGTCTAGCCCCTTTGACCAGATTCTTTTCACCATTTTCTGACACGTTGGCGTTGTGTCGTCTCGGCACAGCGTTTGCCGCCTGCACTATCGATTTGTACGACCTGTTCCGACCGGTGTCATGTGAAGCAGCATTTCCTGCCTTGCGATTGCGGGCAGGTCTTTCTAGATTTGGTCCGCCATTGCCGCGTCGGGCCGGAATACGACGAGAAATACGATCGTTTTCATCCCGAAGGAGTCGTTTCTTGAATCTCTCGACCTATCGCGCACAGTGGGCGTTCAGCCCGCTGCGTGAGGTGCTGGCTGGCATGGTGGGCACATTTGCCCTGATTCCCGAAGTCATCGCCTTTTCATATATTGCTGGCGTTTCGCCTGCCGTGTCGCTTTACGCGTCTTTCGTCATCAGCGTGGCCATTGCCATAACCGGCGGTCGCCCCGGCATGATCTCCGGCGCAGCCGGATCGGTCGCGCTCGTGGCAGCCGCGCTGGTGCATAATCACGGCATAGAATACATGTTTCTCGCCACCCTGCTGGCAGGAGCCATGCAGATCGCATTCGGCCTTTTGCGCCTTCAGGTGCTGATGCGTTTTGTCTCCAAGGAAGTGCAGACCGGCTTCGTCAACGCCCTGGCGATCATGATCTTCTCGGCGCAGGTGCCGCAGATGCTGCACGTGACATGGCATACCTATGCCTTGATCGCCCTCGGTCTCGCGATCATCTATCTGCTGCCTCGTCTTACGACGGCCATCCCCTCGCCCCTGATCTGCATTGTCGTGCTGACCCTGATTACGGTCTTCCATCCGATGCCGGTGCATGTGGTCGCGGATCTGGGCGCTCTGCCCACGGGCCTACCGTCTTTCACACTCCCGCACGTGCCGTTTACGCTTGAGACAATGGAAATCGTTCTTCCCTACGCGCTGGCCATGGCTGCAGTGGGGCTCCTGGAATCGCTCATGACAGCCGGTGTCGTAGACGATCACACCGACACGCATGGCGAGCCCCGCATGGAATGCACTGGGCTCGGTATTTCCAATATTCTCGTCGGGCTGTTCGGCGGCATCGCCGGATGTGGCATGATCGGTCAGACGGTCGGCAATCTGCGTTATGGCGGAAGGGGGAGGCTCTCCACTTTCACCGCTGGAGCCTTTTTGCTGGTGCTGATGGTGCTGCTGCACGATTATGTTGCCCGTGTCCCCATGGCTGCACTGGTGGCCATCATGATCATGGTCTCTGTCAGCACCTTTGCCTGGGGATCGCTCCGTGACCTGATGCGCCATCCGAAGCTCTCCAGCCTTGTGATGATCGTCACGGTTATCGTGACCGTGACCACACACGACCTTGCTGCTGGCGTTGCCGTCGGCGTGCTGCTGAGTGGCGTGTTCTTTGCCTGGCGCGCCATGGGTATGCTGCGTGTCGATACGAAAAAAACCGACACGCTCGATACCTATACCGTACACGGTCAGGTATTCTTCGCCTCAGCCGATATGCTTTACGATGCTGTCGATTTCCAGACCCATGCGCCGGTGGTCGAGATCAATCTGGCCGATGCCACCTTCTGGGACATCACGTCGGTCGATATTCTTGAAAAAATCGTCGGCAAATTGCAGGGGCGTTCTATCGAAGTCCGCGTCGAAGGGCTTCACAGTCGCAGGCATGGACTGATTGCCGAACAATCGGACGAACCACTCTTGTCAATGTGACATATTCAGACGCTTCGTCAGAGCCTCGCGCTCTGGCGACGTCAGAAGATCTGCCAGTGTCCTGCTGTCGAGCACAGCCATGAATGCGCCGAGCGCATCGCCCAGTACCCCCTGAAGGCGGCATACGCCGGTCAGCACACAGCTCTGTCCCGTCTGAAAACAGGCGACGAGCGCCATGTCCTCTTCGGTGAAACGCACCAGATCGCCGATATTGATCTCGGCAGGTGCACGCGCCAGCACCAGACCGCCGCCGCGCCCACGCATCGTCGTGACGAACCCGCCCTGACCGAGTCGGTGAACGATTTTCACCAGATGATTTTCCGAGATGCCGTAACGCTCCGCTATCTCTCGAATCGAGACACGACGGCTCTGATTCAGCCCGAGATAGAGCAATACGCGCAGCGCGTAATCGGTATGGAGGGTCAGACGCATGAATCAGGGATGTAGCGCCTTTGCATCTTCTGTGCACCTGCCCTATAAGGTGTATGTCATATACATCTTATAGGGGTTTCTCCCGTGATCCAGCCGCTTCATCCCAATACCGCCGCCATTGTCAAAGCCACCATTCCGGCACTGGAAGCGCACGGCGTTGACATCACCAAGACCATGTACGCCCAGCTCATGCGCGATCCTGCGATTGCCGCCATGTTCAACCAGACGGATCAGGCCAATGGGCGTCAGCCTCATGCGCTGGCAGCTGCCGTTCTCGCCTACGCACGCAATATCGATCATCCCGAAAAGCTGGAGGCTGCGCTTAGCCTGATCGTCGAGCGTCATGTCGCGGTGATGGTCAAACCCGAGCAGTATCCTGTAGTCGGGGCAGCTCTTCTGGGAGCCATCAAGACGGTGCTGGGAGATGCCGCAACGCCGGAGATTCTCGAAGCCTGGGGCGATGCCTATCGTTTTCTCGCAGATGTTCTCATCAGTCGCGAGGCAAAGGTTTACGATGAACGCGCAGAAGTACCGGGCGGATGGCGCGGATGGCGCCAGTTCCGGGTTGCCTCACGTGTGAAAGAAACGGATCAGGTGACGTCCTTCTGGCTCAAGCCCGTGGATAACAAGCCTGTCATGCATCATCAGGCGGGGCAGTTCCTCACTTTCCGTCTCGATCGGGATGGGCTGAATACGCGACGGAGCTACAGCATTTCCTCTGCACCGGACGACAAAGCCTATCGTATCTCGGTCAAGCGCGATCCGAACGGTCAGGTTTCAAGCTGGTTTCACGATCATCTCAAGGTAGGCGATACAATCGATGTTGCCCCCCCTGCAGGCGATTTCACCCTTCCGCAGGATAAGACAGCTCCCGTCATTCTGGTCAGCGCAGGCATTGGCATGACCCCGTTCATGAGCATGATGCTCGACACAGCCAAGACAGGAAACCTTTCCAGGCTGCGCCTCGTTCATGGCGACCATACTTCCACATCGGTACCTTTCATGGCCGAGCTTGCGGAACTCACGAAAAGCGACGAGCCGCTCGTCGTGGATGTTTTCAGCAGTTCAAATGGTGCCGTGCCTGCTCCGTCACCAATGAAGCAGCATGAAGGCCACGTCTCGACGGATTGGCTCGCCGATCAGATCCACCCTGATACGCAGGTCTATATCTGTGGCCCGCGCACATTCCAGCGCGATATGATCCTCGGCCTGCAGAACAAAGGTATCCCGGCAGACCATATCCATCACGAACTCTTCGGATCGGATGCCGGTTTGTCTTCATAAGAATACACAATATGCGCGTTGGCTGTCCGGCTGAGACAGCCAACGCCTGAAACTACAAAGAAGAGCACACAGGCCGTAAATCAGTAGTTCCAATTGCAACACAGGCCGGCAAGAGCAGGCGCAATAACCCCAAGTCCTGTATTACCAGTTCATTAAATATAGGTTTAAAGGGACAATCATAACAATTTCTGTTACCCAAAAGATCCGATCAACCAATATACAAAATATAAATTATGCACCACAGGTATATAAAATATAGATGTTATATATCTATCATATAATGCAATATTATAACTAATGCGTATTTTTCATTATTTTAAATTTGCACACTACGACTAGACTATGAAAAATCTCTTCACCAAAAGTGCACATTTATTTTTTCAACATATATTTAATTATTTCGTAGTAACACCTGATCTTTGAGGTATGATTTCGGTTTCCGAAACATTTTAACACTTTACTTGGAGAATTCGGGCCGATATTTGAAGCGTCCTCCAAGAGAAGAGCTATGACGGTTATTTTTGAAGGTAAGGATCTGGTCGTCCACGAAATAGCTGGCGACACGGATTATGCAGTCATTACATTCGAAGGCGCCGACCAGGCTCACCGCGCAACATCCGATTTTTTTGCCAAACGGCCATTGGAGGCCAATAATGTCAAAAGCATCGGCGTCACCGCAAAAAGCTCGGAATGGTTCATATCCGACGAGACCGATCGGGTCGTAGAGCTCATCAACCAACGATTACTGGGTGTCGGGAACCGTATTGTCATCGGATACTCGATGGGCGGCTACCCTGCGTTGAACTGGTCGTGCAGGCTCATGGCCAGCACCGTATTCGCCATGTGTCCGAAATTCTCACTTGACCCGGAAATCTGCGCAATCGAGCAGGGCTACGTCGACCGATACCTGAGCGAACGTATGAAAGGGATGAAAATTGTTCCGGAGAACGTCGCAGGCAGGATCTTCATTGCCTATGATCCCGGGCACGATCATGACACCTATCATGCAAAACTCATAAAAGAGCGTCTTGAGCATAAGGGCGTCACTTTACTCAAAAGCTTCAACGCGCAGCATTCGATCCCCGATACCATCAAGGGACGAGACAAGGTAAAGTATCTCGTCGAAGCACTGGCCTATCAGGGACATGCTGATATCTGCCGGGCCTATTCCGTGCAGCGTCGGACAAGCCAGATAAACCTGATCAATAATCTCAGGCGAGGCCTGTTCGCTCATCCTGTGTACAGCTACGGCTCGCTGGTTTCGCACAGTGTTCTCGAACGCGCCTGTCTCAAAGCAGTGTTTTCCGAATATCGGGATCTCGCTATCCTGTCACATCGCCTGTCCGAGCGTGGTGAGTTCGAAAAAGCCATCATCTGTCGTAATCTGCCCTTTCTGTATGCTCGTCATGGTGCAGACCTGACTCGTGATCGCGCATTGGAAAGCTCTACACTGCAGCTTTCCTGTTCACCGCTGACATTTCATGGGCATATTCTGAGTTATTCTTTCCAGGAGAAAAAACTCGTCGGGCAAGACCTGCTCGAAGGACGGCAGATATGTCCCCGTGTACGGTTCCAGACATCTGGAGCGAAGCTCTTTATCGAGATACAGACAGGCAATGAAACGGCTTATCTATATGAGCAGGACAGACGCTTCCTGGTATCCGATACAAGGCGCGATTCCAGCCTGAAGATCGAAAAGAGCCTTAGAAACCATCATCATCACATCAAGACACCCTACGGGTATCTATGTGCATTTCCGGGGGGCGAAATCATTCTGGACACTCCCAACCGGCTGGAGTGGGAGGAATTCTCTATTCCTGCTTTGTGGAGCTAGAGACCCCCGAAAACCGGTTTTGAAGAGAATGAACGCTTACTGGCGATACCGGCAGTATCCGTAATGCCCATCGCATCGATTATTTACACAGAAAAACGGGATGGTTCTGTCGAAGTTCGAACCTGCATTGATGTGCCGGGATCATCGAATGCTTTTACCATGCAAGTGACACGCAGCCCTTCACGCTCGATGGGTCAGAGCTGCGTATGCGGACCAGCTCGAAAAACTATCGAGCCGATCGATACTAATGATCAGGGTATCTGCCAGCCCGTGGCTGGGCGGTCGAAATGCGGGAGCAGATCATGATCGGGAATATTGATCAGGTCCTTGCTCTCACTTTTGATCAGCTTCTTGCTCGTCGCTTTTGTCAGGTGCTCGCGCACATCGTGCAAAACATGTGGCGCGGCAGCAAGGACAAGTCCCTCAAGTGCAGGATTATTGTTTAAAGCGGTTTCGATCTCATCAGCAATCTGGCGCGAGAAACGCTTTTTGATCTGCTCCTTGGGATTCGTGCGCGGATCATGTATCGAAGCGACCTCCCCTATGGCATCGGTCTCTTTGTCATGGGCACCGAAACGCTGGATCGTACGCATCTGCTGTCCATCGTAGCGCAGAAAACGCGCCTTTTCTCCATCGCAGACAACATAAAGAACTGGATCCTGAGCGGCCATGAAACTTCTCCTTTGTTCACGAACAATGAACGTCAGGCCGTAAACAGGGTTGCCCGTGACACGGTTACTTGACCGAATGGTAAGGTAGAAGAGAAAGTGCGTCGTGAACCATACGCCATGTTTCAGGATCGGGTGCGTAAAGCAGCCCCTGCCCTGCAATGTCGGGATGGTAGGGCGCACCGTTCAGACGCGCACCATATGCGCCAGCTTCGTGCATGAGCAGCCAGCCCGGGCAATGATCCCATAAGCATGTACGGCTGTATGCCAATACATGCCCGTTTCCACCGGCAACCAGACGGTATTCATGAGCGGCACAACGCAGATCCCACAACCCTGTCATGGCGCGCAGATGCCGGTCTGCCTGTTCGGTATCGCCCACCGGAAGTGTGCGCCAGGCAATTTTTCCGGTGATTTCTTCTATATGTGCGAAAGGTCTGGCGGCCTGCACTGGCGTGACCCCGCCAGTACGGTCCTCCATCCAGGCCCCCTCGCCAAGAAGCGCCATGGCGGATGATGACGTAACCGGGTCATGAATAACGCTCGCAACCGGCACACCGTATTCCAGAACGGCAAGCATCACCCCAAAGACCGGCAGGCCCGCCGCATAATTGGCTGTGCCGTCAATCGGATCGATCGTCACGGCAAGAGGCGCCCGGCCTGCCTCATCGATCCGCGCGGGCTGGGTGCAGCAGCGTTCCTCGCCTACGAGGAGCGCCCCCGGTAACAGGCGCTCGAGTTGTCCTGCAATGTAATCCTCCGACAGGATATCGGCTATTGTAACCAGATCGGAAGGCGAGGTTTTCGTCCGGATGTCCTCATCGGACAAACGACCGAAGCGGGGCATGATGATCGACTCCGCGGCGTTGCGGGCAATCATCGAGAGATCGTCGAGCACAGCGCGCGTGACAGTCCGGGAACGGGACGTCATCGCAGTCATTTCCCTATTCATCCCGCGCCTCCTTTCCACCGAGCCATCCAGGCTCTACGGAAAAAGAGTATCCGGGCGATTTCAGGCAGATACAAGGCAATCCGGGTAGAGCTGACCGAAGCGTGAGCGATCCTGCTCGAAAAGACGGACATCCAGCGTAATTTCCGTTTCCTGGTCGAGGCGTTCCAGAACCTCGCCATGCTCGTAAAGCCACGCAAGGGCGGCCCCATTGCTTATGTCGAGGCTCACGCGCGTCAGACTCATCGATGCCGTCATATGCTGATCGAGCATGGAATAAAGATTGGGCAATCCCTCTCCCGTAATCGCAGAGATGGCGACGCAACCGGGATGACGGGGCACAGCCTCGATCCCCCCCATGAGATCGGCCTTGTTGAGGACCTCGATCGTACGCTGCGGCCAGTTCTCGTCGAGCATGCCGTCGCGCACCATGCCGTCGAGAACATTGATCACATCGGCACGCTGTGCCGCACTGTCAGGATGCGCCACGTCGCGCACATGCAGGATGATATCGGCTTCAGCGACCTCTTCGAGCGTCGCACGGAAGGCCGCAACAAGCTCGGTAGGAAGTTCGCTGATAAAGCCCACCGTATCAGACAGGATCACACGTCGCCCCGAGGGCAGGCGCAGCCCACGCATGGTGGGGTCGAGCGTCGCAAAAAGCTGATCCTGTGCATGAACGGCCGAGCCCGTCAGTGCATTGAACAGGGTCGATTTTCCGGCATTGGTATAACCGACAAGGGCGACCACCGGGAATGGAACCTTCTTGCGCGCAGAACGGTGAAGGCCGCGCGTGCGACGCACCTGATCGAGATCCTTGCGCAGACGCACGAGACGCTCGTCGATCATGCGCCGATCGGCTTCAATCTGCGTCTCACCCGGACCGCCAAGAAAGCCGAATCCACCACGCTGACGTTCGAGATGGGTCCAGAGACGGACAAGGCGTGAGCGCTGATATTCGAGATGGGCAAGCTCGACCTGCAACACGCCCTCACGCGTGGCCGCACGCGCACCGAAAATATCGAGAATCAGGCCGGTACGATCCAGCACCTTGCAGTTGAGCGCCTTTTCGAGATTGCGCTGCTGACCGGGCGAAAGCTTGGCATCGACGATCATGACCTTCACGTCATCATCCTCAACAAGCTCTGCCAGCTGTTCGACCTGCCCCTTGCCGAACAAGGTCGCAGGGCGCACGGCGCGGATCGCGAGCACAGCCTGACGCACCACGACAAGGCCGATCGATGACGCCAGCCCCACCGCCTCTTCCAGTCGGGCCTCCGCCGCCCTGAACTCGTCATTGGGTGTAGGACGCGCCCAGGGAAGGATAACGGCGGCGCGGGTCGCGGGAGGCGTGGTGCTGGTCGTCACTGACACGTCTTGAAAATACTCCAGATCCTTACAGGCTGATATCGCCATCCTGCGCAAAAAGCGCCAGAGGGGCGACGGGCATAATTGTGCTGACAGCGTGTTTGTAGACAAGCTGGGTGTGACCGTCACGGCGCAGAATGATCGTCTCATGATCAAATTGCGGAATGACGCCTTGCAGCTTCACGCCGTTCACGAGGAATACGGTTACCGGCAGACCATGCTGCTGGAGATGCTGCAGGAACATGTCCTGCACCGATCCACCGTGCGAGAACTCATTATATGGGACGGATGGCGACGAAGGGGTAGGGTTTGCTCTGGCCAAGATTGCTCTTCTTTTTGTCTGGTGTTCGAGAGGGCCCCGTAGCGGGGGGCCAGAGGTCAACGCATCAGCACCGCCTCCGGCTTTAATGGACCTATCTTATCTTTATTGAGACCCGGTTTCCAGCGTTAGACAATGCGGTCTTCCGGTGTGACGCCAAGCTGCTTGAGCTTGCGATGAAGCGCACTGCGCTCCATGCCGACGAAATTGGCCGTCCGGCTGATATTACCGCCAAAGCGCAGCAGCTGCACCTGAAGATACTGCGTCTCGAACAGGTCGCGCGCCTCGCGCAGCGGAAGGGCCATGACATCGGCACCTGCATCGAGACGCGTCATGGAGGGCGCGCCCTGACTGACCGTATTGGGCAGCATATCGGCACGTATCAGGTCCTGCCCGTTCGGCATCATGATCAGCAGGCGTTCCATCAGGTTGCGCAGCTCCCTGATATTGCCGGGCCATTCATAGGACTGGAGTGCTGCCAGGGCGTCGACCGAAAGTTCACGCGGGGCCAGCCCGGCATTTTCGGCGTAACGTTGCAGGAAATGCTGGGCAAGAGAGGGAATATCCTCACGCCGTTCGCGCAGGGACGGCAAGCGCAGGGGGACAACGGCCAGACGGTAATACAGATCTTCCCTGAAACGCCCGAGGGCAATCTCGCCCTGAAGATCCCTGTTCGTCGTAGCGATCACACGGACATCGACCTTCACACGCGTCGAACCGCCCAGACGCTCGAATGTCTGGTCCTGAAGAGCGCGCACGATCTTGCCCTGCGTTTCGAGCGGCATATCGGCCACTTCGTCGAGAAGCAGGGTTCCCTTATGGGCCCGCTCGAGCACGCCTGTACGACGCATCACGCCATCGGCCTGCCCTTCGATCCCGAAAAGCTCCTCCTCGAAGCGATTCGGTGCGAGCGTGGCGCAGTTAAGTGCAATGAATGGCCCCGTTCCGCGCCTTGAGCGCGCATGAACCATGCGGGCGGCAATTTCCTTGCCCGATCCGGCAGGACCGGTGATCAGAACGCGCGAATTGGTGGGTGCCACGCGTTCGATCTGCCCGCGCACCGCGCTGATCCCCGGACCTTCACCGAAAAGCAGCGTCTCGTTACCGGAGCGCAGACGCAGTTCCGCGTTCTCGCGCTCCAGTCGCGCAGCCTCGAGGGCACGCTGCACCACCACGATGAGCCGGTCGGCCTGGAACGGCTTTTCGATAAAATCGTAGGCACCGTGCTGCAGGCTCGATACCGCTGTTTCGATAGTTCCGTGGCCCGAAATCATCACGACCGGCAACCCGGGCTCTTCGGCCTTGATCGTCTTGAGCAGATCGATGCCATCGACACGCGATCCCTGGAGCCAGATATCGAGAATCACCAGAGACGGGCGGCGAGCCCGGAACGCTGCCAGAGCCTGATCCGAATTCGCCGCAACACGCGTCTCGTAGCCTTCGTCCCGAAGGAGCCCCTCGATGAGAAGCCGGATATCCGGCTCGTCATCGACGATCAGGATTTCATGCTCCATGCGTGTTCCTCATCAGATCTTCATTGCTCCTCGCTCGCTTAACCCTGAGCCGGGGCAGAATCGCGCACCGGCAGGGTAAGGGTCGAGACGGTACCACGCCCGTCCGGTCGATCCTCAAGCCTGATCCCACCTGTGTGATCCTCCATGATCTTTTTGACGATGGCGAGCCCGAGCCCCGTCCCTTTCGGTTTGTGCGTGATATACGGTTCCGTCAAGCGGTGCCGGTCAACAGAAGGCAAACCGATCCCGTCATCGATCACCTGAACCGCCGCCTCGCCGCCGGCCGTCGCGATCACAACGCGAATACGGCCCTGCATGCCGTGCTGATCGCCGCCGGCTCCATTGCCTTCCGTCCCGTCACCGGTATCCTGAGCATCTTCACGCTCCCTGGCCGCCATGGCAACCGCATCGGCCGCATTCTGCAGAAGATTGGTCAGGGCCTGACCGATCAGCCTGCGATCGCAATGAACCATCGGTCCCCTGGGGGGCATCTGGCTCGTGTCGTACAGAATTTCGGGATGCGCATTACGCTGCAGCACCAGCGCCTCACGCACCAGACGCGAAAGATCCTCGTCGCGCAAGACCGGCTGAGGCATACGCGCAAATGACGAGAATTCATCCACCATACGACCGATATCGCTGACATGACGCACGATCGTGTCCACGCACTGGCCGAATGTCTCCGGGTCGGAGCTGATTTCACGCAGGAACCGACGCTTCAGGCGCTCTGCGGAAAGCTGGATCGGCGTAAGCGGGTTTTTGATTTCATGCGCGATGCGTCGTGCCACGTCCGCCCAGGCCGCCTTGCGCTGAGCCGCCAGAAGCGCCGTGATATCATCGAACGTAATGACATAGCCGGTCGACTCATCGCTGCGCTGTTCACCGACGATACGCACGAGAAGGGTACGACCTGACGTGCCGACACTTGGCCCTTCGCCCAGAACGGCACTTCTCTCAGCAACGTCGATCTGGATCTCGGCCGTATGTGCCTGACCCGGTTCGGCACGAACCTGATCGAGCATGACCCCGAATTCAGGCACGATATCGCGCAGGGATTGACCGATGCAGCTATCGAGATCGCGCTGGAGAAGGCGCGAGGCTGCACGGTTGGGCAGCTCGATCACCTGACCGGAATCGAGACCGATCACACCTGCCGACACGCCTGAAAGGACGGTTTCGGTGAAACGACGCCTTTCATCGATCTGCTCATAGGCAACCATCAGTTCGGTACGCTGTGTCGAGAGCTGGTCGGTCATGCGGTTGAAGGCGCGCGACAGCGTTCCGACCTCATCGTCCTTGCGTCCGTCACGACCGCGCACTTCGGGCACGCGCACGCTCAGATCGCCCTCACTGATACGGCGCGCCGCAAGAATGAGCAGGCCGAGCGGCTGTGTGATCTGCTTGGCCAGCACGAGTCCGGTCAGCATGCCAATGCTCAGTACCAGCAGACTCAAAAGGGCGAAGATCAGGACGAAACTGATCTGTATGGCCGTGCGATGCGCATCGAGTCGCTGGTATTCCGAGACCACAGCATCGGTGCGACGCATGTGTTCGAGAATTTTCGCATCGACGGGCCGTGTGATGACCAGCATCAGTCCCGTACTCGGCCCCAGACTGACAACAGCACGCACCGTTCTCTCGTCGGGACTATCGAGAATGGCGACATCGTTGGTACGCGCCAGCGTGGTCGCATCTTTCGGCGGCAAGGCGAGCTGCTTGCCCTGAAGGGCGGCAAGCCCCCCTGAAGCCACGACCTTGTTGGTATAGGAATCGAACACCACGGCCTCGTTCAGGCCGCGCTCCGTCGCCTCGACATCGAGCATCATGCCCAGCTGACCGGGGTCGCGCATCAGATCCACGCCGTGACGATACATCTCGTCGTTATTGGCCGTGATGATGATGTTCGCGAGCGCGAAGGCCTCGGTCCGGATATTGTCGTTATGTTCCTGCAGATAGCCCGCAGCCACGTCGCGCGCCTCTGTCAGCGCCGTGTTGACCCTGTTGGAAAACCAGATCTGTATGCCGAAATGGAAGAACAGGGCCGCCAGACCGCCGATGACGACGGTAGGCGCCACGGCCACTACGCCGAACAGCGTGATAAGGCGAACATGAAGACGCGCCCCGGCCAGACCCGTGCGCCGCTCAGCCAGCATACGCCCGACCCGTATGATGACGATGGCCCCGAGCAGGATCAGCACGATGAAATCGAGCAGAAACACCATGGCCTCGACCTGAGGTCGATAGGCAAAGGACAGACCGCGCGCCAGCACGACGAAGGTCGTGATCAGCAGTACAAGGGCGGCGCAGGCCAGCACCATCGCTGTCTTGAGACGGCTGACACGACGGATGACACGCCTCAGCCCCGATCTTTTCGGCTCCGCATCGCCGGAAGGAACGCCGCCGAAGACGCTCGCAGCGCCATCCTCTGACGAAACCGCCTCTGCCCCGATGACAGTATCGTCGGACCCGGTTCCGTCGCCGGGCAGCGCCTGGACATTCCGTTCGTGCGGGCTCTGCGATTTGTGGGAGTTGCCGTCTGTCATGACCGTGACCGCCCTGCCTCGATGCCGAGAAGCTGCAAGCGCTTGCGCAGCGTATTGCGATTGATGCCCAGCAGGGCCGCAGCCCTGATCTGGTTCCCGTCGGTTGCCTTGAGCACAAGACGAAAAAGCGGACGCTCCACCTCCGCCAGAACACGCGCATGGAGCGAACCCTGCACATCGGTCTCCAGATCGAGCAGAGAAGGCAGATAACGCGCCATCAATCCCTGAAAAGAAGCGGCATCCTGTGCCATATCCGCCTGATGCAGCTCTGCCAGGCGGGCTGCGGTCACGATTGTCGCAGCATTTTTCCGGCCCGCGTATTTCTGCGTCACATAATGGAGCAGCTGTCTGATCTGACGGAAATTACCCGGCCAGTCCTGCGACGCCATCCATTCGAAACATCCGGTCTGAAACGAGAAAGACGCTCCCCCCTGCCCTGACCAGACAGAAGCAAGCGCCGGAAGATCCTGCTGCCGCTCACGGGCAGGAGGAACCGCAACGCATCTGTCTTCAAGCAGAGATGAGAGCGCATCATCCATGCGACGATCCTGCATCATGCGTGCTGGCGTCCATGAACTGGTGCAGATCACGGCTGGTCTCTCACCCGCCTGACGCTCCCTTATCAGCGCGTGCAGATCGGCCTGCAGGGCAGGTTCGGCAAGACCGATTTCGTTGATGAACAGACAGCCCGTCTCGCCATCGCTGAGGGCATCGTCCAGAGAAAGGCGATCGATCACTGAAACGAAACGTCCGCGTCGCCCGCAATGGGCCCAGAGATAACGCGCGGCACGGGTTCTGCCGCTACCTGCCTCACCGATCAGACCATGCACGCCGAAGGTGCGAAGTGCCTCATCCAGCCTGTCACGCAGTTTTCGGACCGATTCGGACTGACCGTCGAAACCGAGGCTGGTCGGCACCCCTCCTCCGATCGTCCTGCTCGTACTGCCCCCTGCCTTTTCCGACCGGTCGGAACCGCCCCCATCGCATGCCCCGGACGAGAGACGTCCGGCTGCCCCGTGTCCCTCAGGCACCGCCGTCACAGGCAATACGACCGGCGAGACAAGGCCGGACGCGGCGGGGCTTGCAGACTGGGGAAACGGTCGGGGGCGTGCATTCAGGCGGCTTCTTCGATCGCATCCGGGCGCTGATGCGTCGATTCGCGATCGCGTATCACACCATTGGCAATCTGCTGATCGTAAAAGGCCGTCAGATGGTCGATCACATCCTGCGCCTTGTCCATCTTGTTGATGCTGGCACGGAAAGCTGCCGAGCCCGGCAGCCCATGCGAGTACCAGGAGACATGTTTGCGTGCGAGACGCAGTCCGGGGCGCTCGCCAAAATGGTCGAGCATCATGCCGTAATGACGCAGAACGATCGATTTCTCCGTCTCAAGATCGGGATCGGGCATGTTTTCACCCGAACGCAGGGATTGGGCGACCTGAGCGAGAAACCACGGGCGACCGTAGCAGCCACGTCCGATCATCACGCCATCGGCGCCCGAGGCGGCAAGAGCATCGCGCGCGTTCTGGATGGAGACGATATCGCCATTCACGATGACTGGCAGCCTGACACTGTCCTTGACCGTGCGCACGAAATGCCAGTCTGCCGTTCCGTTATAGAACATCTGTCGTGTCCGGCCGTGAACCGTCACGAGACGGATCCCGACATCCTCGGCAATACGGGCCAGCCTTGGCGCATTGAGCGACTGATGATCCCAGCCCATACGCATCTTGAGTGTAACGGGAACCGATACGGCCTTGACCGTCGCCTCAAGCAGAGCGGCCGCCTTGATCTCGTCGCGCATGAGCGCCGATCCTGCCGATTGACCGACAGCAACCTTTTTCACGGGGCAGCCGAAATTGATATCGATCAGGTCGGCTCCCTGATCGACGGCAATTTTCGCCGCCTGGGCCATCGCCTCGGGATCGCATCCGGCAAGCTGAACCGAATTCGGCCCGTTCTCGGCGCTACGCGCCATGCGTAACGTATTCTCATTTTCGCGCACCATCGCCCATGAGGCGATCATCTCCGACACGACAAGACCAGCACCCAGCTCGCGCGCCAGCTGACGAAAAGGCAGATCCGTCACACCTGACATCGGAGCGAGAATCACCGGCGTATCGATCACGACACCATTGCCGAGATCGATCGGGCGTAGCTGAAGGCCGCGGCCCGACCCGGCCCCGTCTGAAGAAGAAGGATTGCTCATGATTCCTCAAGGATACCGATGCGCCCGGCGCGAAGCAATCGGAGATCGCATCCATGCCCTTGGGGCCAGAGCACCCAGTCTGGCTGAGACCATGGTGCATGAAGAGAGGGTGACAGGCAGTATCCGGGCATTAGAGAAAACGCGCAGCCGTCAGGTCCGTGATCGCGAAAAGCCCGGCGGTACTTTCACACCCCTCCTGTATCGAGTGCCTTGACATCGAGTGCTTTGGCAAGACGCATCAGACCTGTCTCATCAGCCGGAAGGCCGAAACGGAGCAATGAGGCATCCCAGTCGAAACGACGTACGAGTATGCCTGCCCGCGCCAGACGCTCCCACAAGGCTGGAGCATTGGCTGAGCGGAACAGGCCGAACAGCGATGTCCCCCCGACAAATTCGAACCCAGCCCGGGTAACGACGTGGCGCAGGGCGGCCATCTCTCTTTCGAGACGCCTCCCCATGTCGCTGCGCCAAGCCCGATCGCGCAGGGCTTCTGCTGCAATATGACACCCTGCCGTCGAAATCGCCCATGGTCCTATCGCAGTACGCAACGCCTGGACGACCGGGTGCATGCCGAGCAGAAATCCTATTCTCATCCCGGCAAGCCCGTAGGCCTTGCCGAAGGATCTAAGGACGATCAGCGACGGATGTGGCAGGAGCGAAGCCGCGCTCTCTCGGGCAAAATCGGCATAGGCCTCATCGACGACGAGAACGGCATTCGCCCGCGCATGCGTTTCGGCCAATGAGGCGATTTCCGCCAGCGTCAGGGCATGACCTGTCGGATTATTGGGGGCGCATATCACGGTTACCCCGTGGCGTTCGGGCAGCGACAGGGCTCCACCATACGGCAGGTGCTGAACGGGTATCCTGGCTTCACGCCATGCCGCCTCGTGCCCGCTATAGGTAGGAGAAAGGATACGAACCCCTGCCACGATCTGTCGACGCATGAGAAAACCGGGCAGCAGACCGATCAGAAGCTGCGTTCCCGGCGCTGCGAGAACGCATGACGGGGATACGCCATAGGCTTCGGCAGCGGCATGGCGAAGAGCTTCCTCCTCCATCGGGTCAGGCAGGCGTGCATGCAGGGCGCTATCCGGCTGCGTAAAGGGAAAGGGATGGGGATTGATGCCCGTCGAAAGATCGATCCACGGTTTCGGTGCCTCGGGGAACAGGTGAGCCAGTTCGCTCAGGCGACCGCCATGCGCCGGCCAGGGCGTCATGCTATGTTCGCATTCCTCGTACTGACCGGCCATTCTGATCCATGTTCCTTTCCCTGACGCTCTGCGCCCTCCTGACGGAAGGGCTCATCGGCTATCCCGATGCCGTATTCCGGCGGATCGGTCATCCGGTAACATGGATCGGCCGCCTGATCACCGCGCTCGATCACTGGCTCAATCCTGCGATCTCTCCCACACAACGTGCCGGTGAGATCGGCAGCGTTGCTCCGGCGGAAGAAAACCGAGGGCTCAGATGCCGAAACCCTTCCCCTGAAAGCGCTGTATGGCAAACCCGCGCGCTCGGGCTGGTGGCCCTGCTTCTCATCGTCGGCCTGCCCGTGGGGGTGACCCTTGTCGCACAGGCGATTGCCGCACGCTTTTTACCCGCCTCGCTGGTTTTCGTGTTCGAGGCGATTTTTGCCAGCACGCTGATTGCGCAGAGATCGCTTTACAGCCACGTAAGAGCCGTGCTGATCGGGCTGAGATCCGAAGGTCTGGCCGGAGGACGACGCGCCGTTGCCATGATTGTGGGGCGCGACCCCGAAACACTTGATCGCGCCGGAGTGGTTCGTGCAGCGATAGAAAGCCTTGCAGAAAATTTCTCGGATGGCGTGGTAGCCCCTGTTTTCTGGATGGCCGTCTTCGGTCTGCCCGGTGCAGTGGCATACAAAGCCATCAACACAGCCGACAGCATGATCGGCCATCTGACGCCGAAACATACGGAATTCGGCAGGGCGTCTGCCCTGTGCGACGATTGCGTGAACAGTCCGGCCTCACGCCTTGCGGCCTTATGGCTCGTTCTCGCATCGGCCAGCCTCGGAAGCGGGATGGTCAGGGCAATACGCGCCGTATGGCGCGATGCCGCGCGTCATCGTTCCCCCAATGCAGGCTGGCCTGAGGCTGCCATGGCCGGAGGCCTCGCTTTGCGTCTTGCAGGCCCAAGGCAGTATAAAGGGGTTCTGGTTGCCGATTCCTGGATGGGTGACGGGCGATCAGAAGCAGAACCCGGCGATCTGTCTCGCGCGCTGAGACTCTATTGCCTGGCCTGCGCTTTTCAGGGCGCGTTTCTGCTTGCGCTGCTTGTCTGGATCTAGGGAGTCTGTCGTTGCACGACCCGGCCTGTCTTACTGCTCCGGTTTTCGACCGGGATTTTCGCACCCAGCTTGAAGCTCTTTTCCACTGGCGACGCGACGTACGCCATTTCCGGCGCGATCCGGTGCCAGAAGAAAGTCTCGATGCGCTCCTCGCCCTGACCTGCAGCACCCCCTCGGTCGGGTTAAGCCAGCCATGGCGCTTCATGCGCGTCGACGATCCCAAACGACGTGAGGCGGTGCGAAAGGAATTCTCCGCGCGCAATGCCGAGGCTCTCGCCGCGCGTCAGGATTCGGATGGCGCAGCCTATGCCAGGCTGAAACTGGCCGGTCTTGAAGATGCGCCGCATCATATTGCCGTGTTCTGCGATCCCGACCCTGCACAGGGCAGAGGCCTCGGTCGCCTCACCATGCCGGAGACGGTACAATGGTCGGCGGTCATGGCCATACATACGTTCTGGCTGGCCGCGCAGGCCCATAATATCGGTCTCGGCTGGGTATCCATTCTCGACCCGAATCACATGACCGATCTGCTCGATGCCGAACCACAATGGCAGTTCATGGCCTATCTCTGTGTGGGTTATCCCGAGCAGGAGAACAACACGCCGGAACTGGAGAGACGTGGATGGGAGCAGCGTTCGGAAGAGCGTCTTCGCTGGATCAGGCGCTGATACGTCGAACAACAGTCCCGCAACAACTCTGGCAACACTAACACCGGGCATCGCGTGCAACCCGCTCAGGCGGGGAACGGCAGTCCCTGCACAGCGCAGATCATCCAGTCGATAAACAGGCGTACCGATGCCGAGCGTTGGCGCGCGGGATATGTGTAAGCAAGAACATCGCCCGGCTCAGCCGACCATTCAGGCAAGAGTTTCTGTAGGCGGGGCGAGACGCTCGGATGATCGTAGAGAAAATCGGGTAAAACCGAATACCCCTGCCCTGCAAGTACACTTTCCACAATGAGGTTGATCGGCCCGAGCGACAGATGGGGCGAGAGACCCAGAAGACGAGGCTCGCCACCACCGGTCATAAGCCAGCCATCCCTGCCCGGCATATCTACATAACCGATGAAGGGTATGGCATGCAGATGATCGAATGAGGTGATCGGACCCAAACGATCCGCATAATCGCGACTGATCACGAGATGGCGCTGAAAACTCCCAACACGCCTGACATGCAGGGATGGATCGTCGAAAGGACGCGTTCTTATAGCGACATCGAACCAGGTCATCTGTGCTTCCGGCACATCGTCGGAAAGAGAAAATCTGATCTGGCAGGAAGGATAACGCGCCGCAAAAGCATGCACGACCGGTAGCACGACATACCGCCCATAGGCGGCATTGGCGAGTATGTGTAGGGCCCCCTGAGGGATCGCGCCATGGTTTTGCGTATCGAGAAACGCCGTCTCTATCGCCTCTATACCCGACGTACAGCGTCGGTAAAAAACTTCGCCCGCCTTCGTTGGCAGGAGCTGTTTTGACGTACGGAGCAGAAGATCTGTCTGCAAGGCCGCCTCAAGCTCAATGACCGCTTTACTTATCACGCTTTTTGACACCCCCAGAGCCCGCGCAGCCCCTGAGATCGATCCAGCTTCAATCACAGCGATAAAGTAGGTTATGCCATTGAAATTTATCTTTTTTCTCATTGGTTCCCTCAATGACCGTTCTAAAAAAGTACACACCCCGTCGCAAAAACTGTCCTTGTTTTTACTTATCGTTTCAGCCGATGGTGCTTTTCGTAAAATTCAATCAATCATTTATGTCACGACAGTCATACTCGTTACAGACCGTTAAAAACCTTTAGTTGCCCAAAGAGGTAACCTCGCATTTACGAATATCTCGCTAGAGAACGCGGCGTATTTCAAAAAATCAAGACCGGAGATCGAGATGCATCATTTCAATTCCCATTCATTTATAGATGAAGAAACAGGACATAACTGGAATTTTTACGATAAATCCAGTGAGTTTGTCTGCAATCATACTTCGTATCAATGCGACTATTACGAATCGAAAATGGTATTCGACGGCATTGATCATGCATCCGATGGGATGCACGAACCGGTTTGCCCCGTTACCGATCATCTCGATGATGCTATTTCCTTCCTCGGGTCAGATACCGGCCTCTTGCATAAGACGCGCAACGACCCGGTATCGATCCGCGTCGTATGGAACCTGCTCGAGAATGTTTCGCGGGTTTATCTTCCCAAGATCACCACGACGAGCGACCACGACACTGTGTGTGTCTCTGTAAAAGGCGATCCTTACGCTGTTCGGGAAAATGGGGTCATGCTCGATGCGCTCAACTATGTGCGCACTCTTCTGTCCGAGACCTCCCGGGCCCTACCGGCATTCTGAAAGCCGGGAGTCAGCTCGGGTCGCGCCAACCCGCTCGCTTGCCCGCCCGGTTAGGTGATCGACAAAAGCCGATCAATATCCACATGCTTTTCCAGATGATCGGCCAGTCCATCGAGCGCCAGCTCGATACGGGTGCGATTGTCGAACGGCTCCGACTGCGCGCCCCATTCCGCCATCAGTGCATGACGCGCTCCGGCCCTGTCGAACACGCCGTGCAGATAAGTGCCGCAAATGCGCCCATCTTCCGATCGCGCTCCATCGACTTCTCCGTTCGAGAACCGGATCATCGGGCGTGACAGGGCTGCACCCGTGGTCCGACCCGCGTGAATTTCATAGCCTGCTACAGGTGTATTGCCGGGTAGCAGACAGCCATCATTCTGCTGCACGGTCTTTCGCGGTGTGATGCGCGTCTCGATATCCAGATAACCCAGCCCCTCACGCGTTTGCGGGCTTCCCTCGATCCCGTCGGGATCAGCCAGCTGGTGGCCGAGCATCTGATAACCGCCGCATAGCCCGAAAATACGTCCACCCTGTCTGTAATGGACACGCAGATCCATGTCCCAGCCCTGCTGACGCATGAAATCCAGATCGGCGATGGTCGCCTTCGATCCCGGTAGAATCACCAGATCGCAGGGGGGGAGAGCCTCGCCGGGCGGGATAAAAGCCAGAGTAATCGACCGTTCGGCACGCAGAGCGTCCAGATCGTCGAAATTGGCAATCATCGGCATGAGAGGCACCGCTATGCGCAAGGCGCCGCTTCCCTGCCAGCCCGCCGGCAGATCGCCTGTATCCTCCGGGGGCAGGTCGCGCATCCCGGCAAAAAACGGCACGAGACCGCAAGGCGCCCAGCCCGTTTCATGGGCGATGAAATCCATACCGCTCTCGAACAGGGTCGGATCGCCTCTCATGCGATTGACGATAAACCCCTTGATACGACGCGCATCAGAATCGGGCAGAACGGTTTGCGTGCCGACCAGACTGGCAATCACCCCGCCCCTGTCGATATCGCCGATCAGAATAACCGGCAGGTCGGCGGCTTCTGCAAAACCCATATTGGCAATATCGTTTCGACGCAGATTGACTTCCGAGGCCGACCCGGCCCCTTCGACGAGGACGATATCGGCTTCGGCCTGCAGGTGGCGAAAGCTCTCGAGCACGGACGGCATCAGCAGGGGTTTGACCTCCTGATAGGCTCTGGCCTGACGATGCCCCCATACCCTGCCCTGCACGACGATCTGCGATCCCTGCTCGGATTGAGGTTTGAGCAGCACCGGATTCATATGCACGCTTGGGAGCACCCCGCAGGCCATGGCCTGAAGGGCCTGTGCCCGCCCGATCTCTCCCCCATCGGGCGTAACCGCCGCATTGTTCGACATGTTCTGCGGTTTGAAAGGACGCACGCGCAAACCGCGTCGCGTCAGGGCGCGTGCCAGCCCGGCAACGAGTACTGACTTGCCGACATTCGACCCGGTCCCCTGAAACATCAGGGCAGGCGGCTTCAAAATTCGAAGCCCTTCTGGGCTTTCACGCCGTCCTTGAAATGATGCTTTACCAGCGTCATTTCCGTGACGAGATCGGCAGCATCCACAAGCCAGGGCGGCGCATTGCGCCCGGTTACCACGACATGCTGATTGGCCGGACGTGCTGCAAGCCCGCCGAGAACGGTCGCTTCGTCCAGATATCCGTAACGCAAGGCAATATTGAGTTCGTCAAGCACGACAAGGGCCACATCGTCACGTGAAAGGGCCTCAAGTGCCTGTTCCCAGGCACGATGGCAGGCAGCGATATCGCGTTCGCGATCCTGGGTCTCCCAGGTAAAACCTTCGCCAAGCGCATGAAACTGCACAAGATCGCCAAAACGGTCGAGCGCATGACGTTCCCCCGTGTCCCATGCCCCCTTGATGAACTGCACCACCACGACCTTACGCCCATAACCGAGCATACGCAGGGCAAGCCCGAAAGCCGCGGTCGATTTCCCTTTGCCCGGCCCGGTATGGACAGCAAGAAGCCCCTTTTCGATGGTTTTCCCGGCAACCTCGCGATCCTGCACATCCTTGCGATGCTGCATCTTGAGGCGGTGGCGCTCCTGATCGGGATCGGACGTCATTTCATTCACTCACTTCATTTCCAGAACGCAGCCCGCGGCCACAAACAGAACACGATCCACATGCTGTGCCAGACGCTGATGCAGCAATCCCGCCTCATCGCGAAACCGTCTGGCAAGGGCGTTTTCAGGCACGATTCCAAGGCCGACCTCATTACTCACGAACACGGTCGAAGCGCTCCGCAGATGCAGGGCATCAAGCAGGGTTTTCGTAGCCTGTTCAATATCCTGTTCACCGAGAATTAAGTTCGTCAGCCATAAAGTGAGGCAATCGACCAGAACCGGCCTGGATACGTGCAAGGCAGAAACAAGATCGAGCGGCGCTTCGACCGTCTCCCAACCCGGCGCGCGCTGTGCCCTGTGCAGGGCGATACGCGCGCGCATTTCGTCGTCCCAGGCGCGCCCGGTGGCGATATAGCGCCAGGGGCCCGGTTCGGCTGTCACAAGAGCCTCGGCATGGCGGCTTTTTCCAGATCGGGCACCCCCGAGTACGAGAACAGATTTCATGACCCGGTTCCTCTTGCGAAACCGCGTATATCCCAACAGAAAGGGCCCATGTCACCTTTTCGTTCTCTCGACGCCCTGCATGAAGCCTGCACCAGCCTTACGGCAGCCGATCCGTCATCGATCGCCATGCTTGTCCGTCAGGATGCGCAACTGACGAAGCCGGCCGGCAGCCTCGGCAGGCTGGAGGACATCGTGAAATGGTTCGGCGCATGGCGTCCCCTCGCAATCGCACGCGCCGAGATCTGTCTTTTTGCCGGCAATCATGGCGTGCTGGCTCAGGGCGTTTCGGCCTGGCCCGCAAGCGTCACCGAAGCGATGATACGCAATTTCCGTCAGGGAGGTGCTGCGATCAACCAGCTTGCGCGCGAGGTCGATGCTGGCTTGCGCGTTGTGGAGCTGGCCTCTCTCACCCCCAGTGCGGATATGACGCTTGCCCCCGCCCTGACGGAAGCCGAATTCCTGCACGCCGTCTCGACTGGCTATGACAGTGTCTCCCCGCAATGCGATCTGCTGGCTCTGGGAGAAATGGGCGTTGGCAATACGACGGCCGCTGCGGCCCTTGCGGCAGCCCTGTTCGGCGGCGATGGACAGACATGGGCCGGGCGCGGCGCGGGCCTTGACGATGCGGGTGTGCAACGCAAGGCGAATGCCATCGATCGCGCCCTGTCGCGACATGGGCGCGATCATTCCCCACTCGCTCTTGCAAGACATTATGGCGGCTGGGAGCTGGCGGCCCTTCTCGGGGCGACCCTGGCGGCACGCCACTATCGCATTCCTGTCCTGCTGGACGGTTTTGTCGTCACAGCGGCCGTCGCACCGCTTGCCCTGCTTGACCCGACAGCCCTCGATCATACGATGCTTGGCCATTGCTCGCACGAGCAGGGCCATCGCCATCTGGCTGCCCGTCTGGGACTGACGCCTCTGCTCGATCTGTCCCTGCGTCTGGGAGAAGGCTCCGGCGCTGCACTGGCCATCCCGCTTGTGCGGGCGGCTCTCGCCTGTCACAATGGCATGGCCCGTTTCGACGATCTCGCCATAGACGATCAGAACAATCGACCTATCAAGAGCTAGATGCCCATATTCCGCGCGGATTTTGCTGCTGGCCTCAGCCTGCTGACACGCCTGCCCACCGACTGGCTCTATCCATCGGACCGGGCGATCGATCTGGCACGATCCAGCTGGTGCTGGCCATTGATCGGGGGGGCCGTAGGTGCCTTGACCGGCGCAGTCATGGTTGGCTGTATCTGGCTCGGTATGCCCGCCATCGTTGCCACAGGCTGGGCCATCGCCTTTCAGCTCTTTCTGACCGGCGCGCTGCACGAAGACGGCTTTGCCGATACGGTCGACGGTTTTTTCGGGGGCCGCACCGCCGAGCGTCGCCTCGACATCATGCGCGACAGCCGCATAGGCAGCTATGGCGGTCTGGCATTAAGCCTGCTGATGCTGCTGCGCGGAGGCACAATGACCACCTTGGCCGCCCAGCCGCTGCATATCGTCTCGATACTGGCTACGGCAGGCGCATTTTCACGCCTGTCGCTCATGCTTCCGCTTCTCTGGCTCCGACCGGCAAGGGCCGATGGCCTCGCCCATGAGCTGCGTCATCTGCCTGCGCGCAGCCTGCTTGTGGCCATCGTCCTGACAGCGCTGATCGCAAGCTCTCTGTCCGTTCTGGGTGCACTTTCCCTGTTTCTCATGGCCTGTCTGGCCACGCTGGGATTATGCAGCGTCGCCTACCGCCTGATCGGTGGCTATACAGGCGACGTGCTGGGAGCGACGGCCATTATCGCCGAGCTAGTGGTGCTGACCGGTGCAAGCCTCCACGGCTTCGACAAACTGCCCTTCTGACCCCAGCCCTCGACACCCTGGCTCCTTACGGCTTCCGACCCCGGCGAAGAGGCCGACAACGCTTTTGGGGAACAGTCTTTCCGCTTAGTGGATCACTGCGCAGGCAATACGTGCACCGGCACCACCGATCGGCTGGGTCTTATAATCGTCCGGGCTTGTATGAATGACCAGCGCAGACCCATCCGCATCTTCGAGCGCCGGACGACCCTGCGCACCATGCAGCGACACGAGCGTGGAATAGAGCTCGACCGTCGCGCTGCCATCCCCGGCGACATAGAGATTGGGCAGATCGCCTGAATCCGTTGCGTTCGGCGAGAGCAATCCATGCACGACCGGTGTGACAGCATGGACATGCCCCCCGGCACTGATGAATTTCGGCGGGGTACAATTTCCCTTTTCATGAAAATGCATACCGTGCCATCCGGGAGGCAACCCTTCGGCCACAACACGCAGCAGAACCCCCTTGGGCGCATCGGTCACTGTAATCGTGCCATGAGGTTTACCGTCCGTACCGAGCAGGGTACCTGTTGCGGTCTCTGCAGCATGGGCCTGGGTCACGCCAGCGGTACCGGCCAGAAGAAGAAGGGTCAGCATCTTGTGCAGGGCAAAGCGCATGGAACGTACCTCGACGGATTAAGGGGAAAATCAGACCGGAGCATATCGTCACGCATCGCCTGTTGACTGGATGACGGCCGATACGCCGGTTTACAAACGCGGCGAGCTTGCCTGAGTTGAGAGGGCTTCGCAATCGTCGCGAACCCCCATCATCCAGAGCGTTCCGCACGACCCACCCGAGCCGTTCATGCATTGCAAGAGCGCTTCGCAGCCCTCCGCTGAAAAGGCGGCACGGTCTGTCGATTCTAAAACAGATTTTCGTAACATCCGTCGCATCGTTACACTAACGTTTCCTCCATAATGCGACGCCCCTTTCACCGATATCGTACCGGTCGGGACGTATGCCTGAGGCGCAATTTCATGGCTCAAACACCACCCGGCCCTTCTGCCGGACTTGCACGCTGGCTCGGCGTGGCGTCTCTACCCTGCATCCTGCTTGCGGGTTTCGCCTTCGCTGGGGGATGGTTCAGCCCGCATCGCCTGACGCCGGACACGCTGATCGCCGCCCTTCAGGGGGTGGACGGTCGTCACCCCGGATTCCGGCGCAATCATGCCAAAGGCGTTTGCGTTGCAGGCTGGTTCGAAGGAAACGGCGCCGCAACGGCCTATTCTACAGCATCTTTTTTCAGCTCCCATCGCGTTCCGGTCATCGGGCGGTTCGCTCTGGCAGGCGGTATGCCCTATCAGGCCGACGCACCCGGCAAGGTACGCAGTCTTGCGCTGAGCCTGCGTGAGGCCGACGGACAGGAATGGCGCATGGGGATTAACGACATCCCGCTTTTTCCGGTCAGTACCCCCGCGGATTTCCAGGCCCTGCAGCAGGCTCTGCGTCCCGATCCAGGAACCGGCAAACCCGATCCTGTCCGGATGACCGCGTTCAGGGCGGCGCATCCGCATTTTGCCGAAGCCGGAGCTGCCCTTGCTGCACGACCGATCACCAGCGGTTTCGAAAACGATACCTATCGCAGTCTCGACAGTTTTCTGCTGCATGACGGCAAAGGCGCTGTCACACCCATGCGTTTTGCAATGGTCCCTGTTGCAATGACCCCCGCAACAACCCCGGTGGCTGGGTCCATTCCCTCTGCTCCGCTCTCCGAAACAGGTGAAAACGCCTTGTTCGTCCAGCTTGCCAAGACCCTTTCCGCGCATCCCCTGCGCTGGAGGCTTGTCATCACGCTGGCCGGTCCGGGCGATACGATCGACGATCCGAGCAGGGTCTGGT
Source organism: Asaia lannensis NBRC 102526 (assembly GCF_024054035.1). GTDB lineage: Bacteria > Pseudomonadota > Alphaproteobacteria > Acetobacterales > Acetobacteraceae > Asaia > Asaia lannensis. The sequence goes on along the minus strand of NZ_JAMXQU010000001.1, from coordinate 270,649 downwards.
CGGCGCAAGACCGGCAGATCGAAGCCGGTACGCTGACTCTCGACAAAATCGACAGCGAAGAAACAGGCGCCTGCACCGGGATCACGTTCGACCCCCTTGTTCTACCGGACGGTATCGGCGCCTCGAACGATCCTGTGCTTCAGGCCCGGTCTGCCACTTATATGCGTTCCTTCGCCGAGCGTTCGCGCGAGCCTGCGCCCCGGCCTGCCATCACACCTGCCGTGTTGCATCAAAAGGAACAGGAGAAAGCCTCGTGAACGGACATAAGGCTTTCGCGCTTACATCGCGCCTGCTGCACTGGCTGATGGCCGTGCTCATTCTCGTCATGCTGTTCGTGGGCCTGTTCATGGCATCGAGCGTCGGCCCTGCCTATCACGGTCTTGTATCGTTTCACCGTTCTCTCGGTCTTGTCATTTTCGTTCTGGTTGGGCTCAGGCTCGTCAATCGCTGGATCCACCCGCCCCCGCCTCTTCCGCATGGCCTGCCTGCTCTCATGGCATTCATGGCAACCGTCTCGCACTGGGCTCTTTATGCCCTGATGATCGCTCTTCCCCTTGTGGGATGGGCCATGCTCTCTGCAGGGGGTTATCCCATCCCGGTTTTCGGCAATGCCTTCCTGCTCCCTCCGATCCTGCCTCACGATGCTGCACTCTGGGGCTGGCTGCGTCTGGCTCATACGGTTCTCGCCTTCACCCTCTTCGCGCTCGTCATGGCTCACAGCGGTGCAGCCCTGTTCCATTTCCTGATAAGGCGCGACGGCGTCATGCAGAGCATGATCCATTCCGATACGACACTGCCCGATTGAGAATGCCGAAATCGAGCTTCCAGAATAAGACCGTCGACCATTCCACACGGATAACGAACCCGTCAGAACGACCGGGATCGCTTGTCAGGCCAGCCGCACAGCGCCATGGAAGAGCTCCTGTTTTTCCGGAGTGTCCGATCCATGACACGCGTTCTTCATCTTGCCGCCGCGCTCGGGATGCTTCTCCCCTGCGCCGCTTTTGCCGAAAACCGCGACACGGCCAATCTGTCTCGTACAGATGAACTCTGTGCTTCCGTTGCCCGTGTCATACCACTCGATAGTGACAGGCCCTCACCGGCCGATCTTGCCGGCTTGAAGGGCTGCGATAGCGAAGCTCTGTATTTCGGAATCGGCAGAAAGGCCGACCCCGCACAGGCGCGAAACTGCGCTTTTGCAGAAGCTGCCGGGGAAGACGAACAGGCTGTTCGTGGCTATTCCGGCCGCCATATGCTGATGATGATCTATGCCAATGGCAGGGGCGCAAAGCAGAACATCCCATATGCCCAGCATCTAGCCTGTACGAGTTCCTTCGCTCCTGCGGAACGGACGGAACGTGTCGACCACCTGCAGGCCATGGCAGACGGCAACGATCGCCGTGAATTCGACTATTGTGACGATGCCACTGCCGGGGTGACCGGTGGCTTTTGTGAAGCACACCATGCCCGGATTGAAACCCAGAGCCTGAACGCAATAATCGACGCCTTCGCAGCGACCCTGTCCCCCAAGGCAAAGCCCTATTTCGCCCGTCTTGTCGCTCAGCAGAAACTCTGGGGAGAGGCAAGAGCATCCAACGAGACGGATCTGTCAGGCACGCTTCGCTCAGCCTTCGAGATACAGGAAGTTCAGTTACAGCTGCGCGACTTCACGCAGATGCTTGGCCGCCTCGAACGCAAGCCTCTGCCTCGCCTGGGAAAAATGCAGCTTCAGGCAGCCAATACACGCATGAACGATGCGCTTATCCGCCTTTCAGGCCATGAGGCCATCGGGGGTACGACGATCGGTTTCGACGGTATAAGACAGGCGCAGACAGCTTTTCAGGCCTACCGGCAGGCTTGGGGGAGTTTCGCATCCATCGCCTATCCACAATGGGATCATGACGCTGCTCAGGCATGGGTCACAATGAAAAGGGCTGACATGCTCGACCACATGGCTGCGTGGCTGAAAGATGCCAAATAGCCGGGCATGCAAAGGACTGATGCGCAGAGCAAGCATCGACAACCGGCTGGCCCACAGGCATGAAAAAAGCGGCCCGAAAGCCGCTTTTTCCTGCTCTTCAGTCTGAACGGGACTCTCAGTCGACCAGCTGGAAAGAGAGACCCTGACCGCCTGCGGCAAGATGCGCACCGCGCGTTGCCGTGGTGATCTTGATCTTCACGCCATTGCTGTTGCTCAGCACTGCGCCGCCGATCCCGCGATCGAGCGTGGCGTCGCCGTTGAGCGCACCGTAGCCACCGTCGAAATCATGCAGGGTCTTGAGGTTGTAGACCACACCGGTCGCTTCGATCTTCGAGAAACCGACAGCCGCGATGTTGCCGCCCGAAATCTTGAAGCGATAGGTCTTGTGGCCGTAGGTGAGTGTGCCCTGACCCCAAGTGTAGCCAATGCCGACATCAGCCGACTTCGCTGTCAGGGTGACATGGCCGACAGGCGTACCGAGCGCATCGGGAGCTTTCGGGTCAGCATGAGCGACCGGCATGACGGCCAGCGCCGCAGCAGCGAAAGTGGAAGCAGCAAGGGCACGACGGGTAAATGCGCGCATTGTTCTTGTTCCTCTCAGAAAGGTAATGCGTTGTGCGGCGTTAACACGGGGCGGCCCTGTTCGTTCCCGATGTGACACAGGATCGCGCGGCGTTGATCGATGTGACAAGCGACAGCCGCAATTTTCCTGTTCCGGACAAACGTTTCAGGGCCATTGCGAGGCGATCAGCTACGCTGGGGCGGCGCCATGAAATCGGGCTCGATCGGATCGGGCACGTTCTTCCTCAGAATCGCTTCGATATCGGCCTTGTCCTGCGCAGTCAGATTCCAGCCATAGGCTTCTGAAACACCATCGATCTGTTCAGGCTTGCGAGCACCCCACAGAGCGACGGTCGGCCCCTGGTCCAGCACCCAGCGTATGGCGAGCGCCAGCATCGACTTGTTGTGACGGGCCGCAATCGCCTTGAGTTCTTCGACTGCCGCCAGATAGTGCCCGAAAACGGGCTTCTGGAATTTCGGATCGCTGCTGCGCAGATCGTCCTTCGGAAAAGTCGTTTCCTCCGTCATCTTCCCAGCCAGCAAACCGCGGCAGAGGGGACCGTAGGCCATTACGATGGCGTCATGCGCCTTGGCATAGGGCAGGATATCGCGCTCGGTCGTGACACGCTCAAACAGATTATAGGGTGGCTGGATCGAGCTGATAGGGGTCACGGCCTCAAAGCGGTCCATGTCCGCAACCGAGAAATTGCTGACACCGATGGCCCGTATCTTGCCTTCCTGACGCAGCTTTTCCAGCTCGTGAGCCGTCTCTTCCACAGGGGTCTTGCCATCGGGCCAATGCACCTGTTCGAGATCGATCACATCCGTTTTCAGGCGACGCAGGGAATCCTCGACCTCCTTGCGTATGCGTTCAGGGCGACTGTCACGATAGACCTTGTGATCTTCGGTCCAGGCAAGACCGAGTTTCGTGGCCAGCACAACCTTGTCGCGCTTGCCGCCTTCGAGTGCACGCCCGATCACCTCCTCGCTGTGGCCGAACCCGTAAACGGGGGCCGTATCGATGAAATTGATGCCGTTATCGATCGCCTTGTGGATCGTGCGTATGGCGTTGTCATCGTCGGGGCCGCCCCACATCCAGCCACCGATGGCCCAGGTCCCGAGCGCAATGCGGGTGACGGGTTTCTCGATATTCCTGATGTGGATCGTATCGGTCGTCATGACATGTCTCTCCTGACATAGAGGTCGTATGACGATTCATACGACGGGCAGACGGTTTCGTTGCCTAATCTGCACCTGACCTGCGCCTCGCCCGTGCCCTCACTTGCGCCGCCCGTCATGACCGGGCATCACCGCAGATCATGACACGCACGATCCGCTTCACCTCCGCGCTCGATCGCCTCGGTTTCGTGGCGACTCTGCTCCTGCCGGTCTTTCTGACCCATGGCAGACTGTTTTCAGAGATCATGATGGATCTGCTGGCCGCAGGGCTGCTGGTGCGTTCGGCCACAGGGCTCGGCTGGGGCTGGGTCAGACAGTTCTGGGTGCGTGTCGCCCTGCTCTGGTGGGTGTGGCAGCTTGTCTGCTCCCTGCCCCATATCGGTCTCGGCTCCTCTCAGGCGCTTACCCAGGCCCTGCTGGCCATACGTTTTCCATTGATGGCCGCAGCTCTTCAGGTCTGGACGCTGCGAGACGAAAAATCGCGCGAGACGATGCGCTGGGTACTGGTTGCCTGCTGCGGCTATTTCGTTCTGCAATTCGTGGTGCAGGCCATATTCGGACACAACCTCTTTGGTTACCCGCGCTATATCGATGGCACGCTTACCGGGCCCTACGCGCATCCACGTGCCGCAGCGCCATTCTCCCGTCTCGTTCTGCCCGTCATGATGCTGGGCTGCGCCTGGCTCGTGGCCCGTTCGTCTCCGGCAGTCGCCAAAGGGAGCGCACAGCGCGCGCCGTCGATCGGTTCCTTTCTGGCCATGAGCGGGCTGGCCATTCTCGTTCTGGGGCTCATGGTTCTTGCCGGACAGCGTATTCCCATGGCGCTGACAGCGCTCGGTATTGCTGTCTGTGCGCTGTTCTATCGCCCCTTGCGCCCTGCTGCACTGATGGGCGCGCTCAGCCTGCCGATCCTGGTGCTACTGACCCGCATCCTGGCGCCTCAGGCCTTTCAGCATCTTATCGTGCTCGCGGCACACCAGCTTTCGCATTTCTGGCAATCCCATTACGGGCTGCTGTTCACCCGCGCCGTCATCATGGCGCAGGCCCATCCCGTCACCGGTCTTGGATACGACGCCTTTCGTCATGCCTGCGCCAATCCGGCCTATCAACATGGCCTGCCTTGGCTGAGCACGGCCAGCGATGGGGGCGGAACGACAATCTGCGTGCAGCATGCGCATAATCACTACCTGCAGGCCCTGACCAATGCCGGCATACCGGGGCTTTTCCTGTTCGGTGGGTTCGTGTTCGCCTGCCTGCGTGCGCTCTGGCCTGTAAACGGCGCCCATCACGCCTGGCGCATCGGCCTCTTCGCCGCCTTTTTCGTTCAGGAATGGCCGCTCGCTTCCGCCAGCGACTTTCTCAATCTGCCGCTGGGCGGCTGGGCGTTCACCCTGCTCGGCGTCGGTCTTGCCGAAGCCACCGCCCTGACCGCCACCTCTGTTCCCCGGCACGGCGCCACCCTATATGCTGAGCCACAACCAGTTTCACGACCCATTTCTCGATAAGATCCGGAGTGCCGATGTCCGAGACCAAGATCCCCGTCACCGTTCTCACCGGCTTTCTCGGTGCCGGGAAAACCACCCTGCTCAATCATATCCTCTCGGCCGAACACGGGCGCAAATATGCCGTGCTCGTCAATGAATTCGGCGAGCTCGGCGTCGATGGCGATCTTGTGGTCGATGCCGACGAGGAAGTGTTCGAGACCAATAATGGCTGTATCTGCTGCACCGTGCGTGGCGATCTGATCCGTATCCTCGGCAGTCTGCTGCGTCGTCGTGGCAAGTTCGACGGTATTATCGTCGAAACCACCGGCCTTGCGGATCCCGCCCCTGTGGCCCAGACCTTCTTCGTTGACGAAAACCTGCGCGAGAAATCCCGTCTCGATGCCGTCGTGACCGTGGTCGACGCTTACAACGTAATCCAGACTCTCGACGAGAGCCCCGAGGCCGTGCGTCAGGTCGCGTTTGCGGATGTGATCATTCTCAACAAGACTGATCTGGTGGACGAAGCCGGGCTCGAAGCCATCGAGGCGCGCCTGCGCAGTATCAATGCCAGCGTGCAGATCCATCGTGCCCAGCACAGCGCGGTCGCGCTCAGTGCCGTGCTCGACCGGGGTGGGTTCGATCTCGAGCGTGCGCTCGAAACCATGCCGGATTTTCTCGAAAACAACGAGCACTCGCATGAAGAAGGCGTGACCAGCATGTCCTTCTCGGTTGAAGAGCCGCTCGATGAGCAGCGTTTTCAGGCCTGGATCGGTGCGATCCTGCAGGAACAGGGTGCGGATATCCTGCGCTCGAAGGGCATCATGCATTTTGCCGGCAAGGATGAGCGTTTTGCGTTCCAGGCCGTGCATATGATGGCCGATGGCGATTACATCGGCAAAGGCAAGGAAGGCGAGAGCAAGGAATCGCGCATCGTCTTCATCGGGCGCAACCTGAACCGCCCGCAGCTGCGTCGTGGCTTCGAGAGCTGCCGCGCATGAGCGAGATGACCGAACTCCTCGCCACGCGCGGCGCGGAAAAGACCACCGGCTCGCCCATTACCGCCGTCGCCTGTGCGCGTGACGGCCAGACCTTTGCACTCGGGACGGTTGAGGGTGAGATCTTTCTCATTCCCGTTGCTGGGCTCAAGCACCCCGAGACCTGGCAGCGCATCGAAGCCCATGACGGCGCGGTGCTGTGCCTTGCTCCCGATACGGGCAAGGCAGGATTTGTCAGTGGTGGCGAGGATAACCGCCTTTGCCGCACCCTGCCCGATGGGACGGTGAACGAACTGCACAAGGGGCGTCGCTGGGTCGATTGCGTTGCCACGACCCCGGATCATCTGGCCTTCTCGACCGGAAAGCAGCTCGAAATCCGCGATGCTACGGGTCAGACCACCCTCAAGGTGCTCGACCATCCCTCGACCGTTACGGGTATCGTTTTCGATGCCAAAGGCAAGCGCGTCGCGGCTTCTCATTACAATGGCGTATCGATGTGGTTCGTCGGTGCCAAAGTCGACACCGTGCGCCCCCTGGAATGGAAGGGCAGCCATACGGCGATCGCCATTCATCCCGCAGGTGAAGCCCTCGTGACCGCCATGCAGGAAAACGACCTTCATGGCTGGCGACTGTCCGACGGTCATAACATGCGTATGAGCGGCTACCCCAAGCGCGTGACCTCGCTGTCCTTCACACGCAATGGTCGCTGGCTCGCCACTTCGGGGGCCGATGCCATCGTGCTCTGGCCCTTTTTCGGCGGTGGCCCGATGGGCAAGCCCCCGACCGAACTGGCCCGCCTGCCCGGCGTGTTCTGCTCGGCCGTGGCGGCTCATCCGAAAAACGACATCATCGCCGCTGGCTTCGAAGACGGCTCTGTCCTCCTGGCCGAACTCGGCTCGGAACGCGTGCTCCCCATCTGCCTCGGCAAACGTGGCAAGGTGACAGGCCTCGCCTTCTCTCCGCTTGGCGGCGTGATGGTGTTCGGGACGGATGACGGCGTGATTGCCGCGATCGATCTTTCCTCAGCCAGTTAGGTCGGTCACGGGGCTTGGTCCCGTATCCCACCGAAGGACGGTCGTCCTTCGGAAACCTGCCCAGGGAGCGTAGGATGAAAGGGACACGTCCCTTTCATGGGAGCGGGGCAGGGCTCCATAAATTTCCTGCCGATCTAAAGACCGAGATCGCTGAGCGAAGGATGGTCATCCGGGCGACGGCCCTGAGGCCAATGAAACAGCCGGTTTTCGGGAAGAATAGGCAGGTCGTTGATCGATGCCATGCGATGGCACATCAGCCCCTCTGCGTCGAATACCCAGTTCTCGTTGCCGTAGGAACGAAACCACTGGCCCGATGCATCATGCCATTCATATGCAAAACGTACGGCTATACGATCGCCATGGAAGGCGAAAAGCTCCTTGATCAGGCGATAGCCCTGCTCTCTTTCCCATTTGCGTTCGAGAAATGCGATAATGGCCGGACGGCCCTGAAGGAATTCATCGCGGTTACGCCACAGACTACCGGGGCTATAGGCCAGGGACACCTGCGAAGGATTGCGGCTGTTCCATCCGTCCTCGGCACGACGGACCTTCTGGCGTGCGGTTTCTTCCGTAAAAGGCGGAACGAGAAGCTGGGTCATGTCATTCCTCTCGGGCGGGCTTCACGGGCAGGTTTTCTGAACGCCTTGTCCTGCACGACCCTGAACACCGCATCGGTAAGAATTTTCAGATCATCGGGACTTATGGTGAAGGCCGGGGTGAGATAGACGATATTGCGAAATGGCCTGATCCAGACACCACAGGCGACAAGGGCGGCCTTGAGCCGTGCCATATCCTCGATAGCGTCCAGCTCCACCACCCCAATGGCGCCCAGCACGCGCACATCGCGCACATGAGGCAGGCTACGGCAGGGTTCCAGCAGCTCGCAAAGCTGTTCGGAAAGCGCAGCGACCTGCGCCAGACGCGGCTCACGCTCGAACAGATCGAGCGAGGCACAGGCGGCTGAACAGGCCAGCGCATTGGCCATGAAAGTGGGGCCATGCATCAGTGCGGAAAGCGGTGAATCGGAAAGAAACGCCTCGAAGACGTGACGACGCGCCACAGTGGCGGCAAGCGCCATGGTGCCACCGGTCAGGGCTTTGGACAGGGTCACCATATCGGGCACGATCCCGGCCTGTTCGCAGGCAAACAGGGTGCCGGTACGTCCGAAACCGGTAAAAATCTCGTCGAGGATCAGCAATACATCATGCTTGTCGGCGAGTTGCCTGAGCCGTGAAAGCACGTCGGGCGTATGGAACACCATGCCCCCCGCGCCCTGAACCAGAGGTTCGGTGATGATGGCGGCAATTTCGCCGCGTCGCGCGGTCAGAAGCGCATCAAGCGCCTCGTATCGCGCGTCGTCGAGAGGGAGATCGGCAATCACCTGCTCGGGAAATACCCCGCTGAACAGGCTGTGCATACCTTCTTCAGGATCGCAGATCGACATGGTGGCGAGCGTGTCGCCGTGATAGCCGCCGCGGAACGAGAGAAGCTTCGTACGTCCCGTGACGCCACGATTGAGCCAGTACTGTATGGCCATTTTCATGGCGACTTCGACAGCCACCGATCCACTATCGGTGAAAAAACTGTGATCGAGATCGCCGGGAAGCAGGGCAGCAAGACGCGCGGACAGTTCTCTGACCGGCGCATGAACCAGCCCGCCGAGCATGACATGGGGCATGGTATCGAGCTGGGCGGCTACACGCGCCCTTATATGTGGATGATTGTAGCCATGACAGGCCGTCCACCATGACGCGATGCCGTCGACCAGAGAACGCCCATCCTCAAGGATGATACGCGTATCCTGCGTGCGCGCCGCGACAAGCGGTTCAGGCGCGGTCTGCATCTGGGTATAGGGCAGCCAGACGGCGCTCAGGGCATTTTCACCCGAAGCGGGCGGGGTCTCGGACATCAAGGATCACCGACAGGGAGGATCACTGGCCGCTATCGGGCTCGCGATCTGCATCGTAAAGAACCTGCAGCACCGCGCACCATGGATAACGCGTATCGTAGAACTGCCCCTCAGGCGTGGCGAGCGCGCCATTGGAATCGGTGGGCACGTGGGTGAGCGATACCGTATCGTCCACATTACCGCCGATAATGCTCAGCTCGTTGCCGAAGGGAGGCGCGTTCTGATGCGTGGCCACCACAATGCCGCAATGCGACGGAAAACCGTAGGAAGTCGGCAGCATCGAAAAGGTCACGCTGCGGCTCTTGCCGCGCCCGACACACAGCAGATCGCCCAGTTGCGGCACATAGGTCCTAGGGTCCTGTGCACGTAGCCCGGTGGACTGACCCGAAGCCGCCGCATTGATATAGGTCGAATGATTGGGCGAATAAGGGAAGCGGTCATTCGCCCCGGCAACGCGCATCACATAGGAGATGAAAGCGGCAGACCATGCATAATGGCCATCGTTTTCCGGGCGGAAAAGCTGGCCGTCCGCATTGTATTTGCCGCTCCATGAGACTTCCGTCTCATAGGGGTCCTGACCGATCCACCAGTATTCCCCCACGCGCTGCCACAGACCCGGAATACGCTCGGGCTTGAGCGAGGGCGCGCTGGGTTCGGGGCGGTCTTCGGGATCGTCATCGCTGACCGGATTGCCGAACATGCGCCATTCGCGCATGGCAATGGCCACGACGTCCTGACGGTTGAACGGCACGAAATTGCGCGAGGCGAAATCGGGCACATGCCCGTCATAGCCATATGACCCCACGCGACCGTTGGCGTATTGCGCCATCGGCGTCTGCGCCGGATTCTGCGAAACGGTCTGACCGGCATTGGAGGCACAGCCTGCAAGCAGAGCTGCCACGCCGAGCATGAGAACAGAGCGCCCCTGCCTGACCCGGCAACCCTGTGAATACGACAATAAAGAAGACAGTCCGGCGCCCATGATGTTTTTCTACTCCCTGTATGCGCAACGAGCGCCGAACAGCGCCGGTTCATTACAGTGAGATAGGAACGAGAGCGGCGCTCCGGTCAAGTGCCGCCCTTTTGACAAATGATCAGCCTGCCTGATCGGGGAACAGGGCCGCAAGTGCCTCCGCACGTGCATCACAGCGACCGCGCTCGGTGATCAGCCCGGAAACGAGACGTGCCGGGGTCACATCGAAGGCAGGATTGGCCGCCCGGGTAATATGCGGTGTGACGCGCACGCGCGCTGCCTGACCCTGTTCGTCGATACCGTGCACATGGGTCACTTCCTCGCCCGAACGCTCTTCGATCGGAATTTCCTTCACGCCATCGGTTACGCGCCAGTCGATGGTGGACGAAGGCAGCGCCACCCAGAAAGGCACGTCATTGTCGTGAGCGGCCAGCGCTTTGAGATAGGTACCGATCTTGTTGGCCACATCGCCCTGTCGTGTCACGCGATCCGTACCCACGATCACCAGATCGACCTCGCCATGCTGCATCAGATGACCACCGGCATTATCGGCGACCAGCGTATGCGGCACACCGTGCGCCCCGAGCTCCCACGCCGTCAGCAGCGCCCCCTGATTGCGCGGACGGGTTTCGTCCACCCACACATGCACGGGCAATCCGGCATCATGCGCCATATAGATCGGCGCGAGCGCCGTACCCCAATCGACCGTCGCAATCCAGCCTGCATTGCAGTGGGTGAGGATATTCAGACGCTCCTGTCCGGGGCGGCGCTTTTCCCAGAGGGTACGGAACAGCTCCAGACCGTGACGCCCTATGGATTCATTGACCTGCACGTCCTCGTCGCAGATCGCATCCGCCTCTTCATAGGCGGCTTTCACACGGGCCTCGGGGGCAAGCGGCTGCAGATGCGCCACCATACGTTCGATGGCCCAGCGCAGGTTGATGGCTGTGGGGCGCGTTTCGACCAGACGTGCGGCTGCCGCAGAAAGCCCCTCGTCGCTCGCATCCTTCTGCAGGGCGAACGCCAGACCATAGGCAGCCACAGCACCGATCAGGGGAGCACCACGCACCTGCATGGTACGAATGGCATGGGCCACCTGATCTTCCTCGCGCAGGGCGAGGATATCGAGCGTCCAGGGCAGTTTCGTCTGATCGAAGATATGAACCAGCTTGGGGTCATGTGCGTCGCGCCAGACGCTGCGATAGGGCGTGCCGTTGATTTTCACGTGGAGATCCGTCTTCTGGGCGTCATGGTGAGAGGGATACCATGTGGCAAATTAGGGGGCGGGACTCAAGTTCCACCGCCTTTCTTTCAGCGCCCCTTCCGTCGATCTTCACGGAACGGACATGCATCGTTGCCGCTTTTTCCCAGCGCCCCAGCGGGAGGGAACGGTTTTACGCAACACCCGATCATGTCTATACTGGAGCAGAAGCAAAAGGACCGGATAATGAGCGAACCGCAATGGCTGACCTGGGCACGGGATGTGCAGGCGATCGCGCAGAACGGGCTCACCTTTTGCCAGAATCCCTATGACCGCGAACGCTACGAACAGCTGCGTCAGCTCTCTGCGAACATGATCGCCGCGCTGGGTGACACGACGCCCGAGACCGTGATGGCGCTGATAACGCCCGAACGCGGCTATGCCACGCCCAAGATCGATGTGCGCGGCGCTGTCTTCAACGCGCAGGGCGAGATCCTGATGGTGCGTGAAGCCATCGACAACGATCGATGGACCCTGCCCGGCGGCTGGGCCGATGTGAATTTCACCACGGCTGAAAACACCCTCAAGGAAGTGCTGGAGGAGAGCGGATACACCGCCGAAATCGTCAAGCTTGCCGCCCTGTGGGACCGTAACCGTCAGGGTCATCCGCCCGATATATTCAGCTGCGCCAAGGTTTTCTATCTCTGCCGCCTGACAGGGGGAAGCGCGAGTGCCGATAATCTCGAAACCTCGGGCGTGGGGTGGTTCGACCGCAATGCGCTGCCGGACGATCTCTCACTCACGCGCCTTTTACCCCATCAGCTCCGACGCATGTTCGATCACTTCGACCGCCCCGAACTGGCGACGGATTACGACTGAATCATGAAAGTCCTGACCGTACTGCCCCGCCGGGAAGGCTATGCGCCCGATCGTGCGGGTGCCATTGCGCTGCTTGTTTCGCGCCTTGCGTCGCCTGAAGATATTGTGATCGGCAGTGAGATCACGGGGTCCCCGTTGCCGGGCGGGAAGTTTTTTGCCGTAACGGAGCCGGGTGGGCTGCATCGCTGGCGTCGTGACGGCACGCGCTATCGCATTGCCTGCCAGCGTGAAATCAAGAAGCACCGGCCCGATCTGATCGAAGTGCATAATCGCCCGGCTCTGGCCCATGCGCTCAGTCGCTGCGGCGTGCCGGTTCATCTGGTTCTGCACAACGATCCGCAGGACATGCATGGAGCAAGACGCCCGAGGCAGCGTCAGGATCTGATGCAGCGCGTACGGGTCTCGACCGTGTCGATGTGGCTCAGACGGCGCTTTCTCGAAGATCTCGATGACGGACCGGTGACCGTCATGCCGAATTGTCTCGATTTCTCCACCCTGCCGACCCCGCCCGCAGAACGCTCGAAACTCGTGCTGTTTGCCGGGCGTATGGTGGCCGACAAGGGCGCCGATGCCTTCGTAAGGGCCTGGTCGGCCATAAGCGCCAAGGCGCCGGGATGGCATGCCGTGATGATCGGTGCGGATCGTTTCCGCTTCAATTCGCCGCGCACGACTTTCGTCGATCGTGTGGAGGCCAGCGCAAATGCCGCAGGCATCACGCTTTGCGGCTATCAGATGCATCATCAGGTGCTCGAAGCCATGGCGGCGGCCTCTATCGTGGTCGTACCGAGCCGCTGGTCGGAACCTTTCGGTCTGACGGCGCTTGAAGCTATGGCGAGCGGTGCAGCCGTTATCGCTTCACCGCGAGGCGGCCTGCCGGAAGTCGTTGGCGATGCCGCCCTGCTGGCATTGCCCGATGACGGCGATGCGCTCGAACGGGCACTGCTGCGTCTGATCGGCGACCCCGAACTACGCGCCGAACACGTGCGGCGTGGTTACGAACAGGCGCGCAAATTTGACATGCCGACAGCCCGTCAATTGCTGGAGAAAATACGGATACGGGCCATTCAAAGCCTGAAATCACGATAATCGTTGATCAGGCACGCCGCATATTCGACACATTGAAGTTTCCTACTGTCATCGTACAGTATTTGACCGAGAGGACACATGTTCAAGACACGCTTTCTGCCCGCCCTGGCCCTGACTGCACTCGTTTCGGCTCCGTTGGCGCATGCGCAGACTTCCGGCTGCAACAACAGTACGGGAAACAACACCATGATTGGCCGTCTGGCCAACAAAGAGAACTGCATGAACGAGCGCATGCAGAACTGGCAGAACAAGAACCAGGAAGCCGCTCAGGCCCGTCAGAAGAAGATCGACGATCTGCGCGACAAATACACTAACGCGCCTGCACGTGAGCGCGAGAAGATCCAGAACAAGATCGACGAACAGAAAAACAAGATCAACGATCTGAAGCAGGAACGCACCCAGCGCATCGACCAGTTCAAGGCCGATCAGAAAGCGCAGCGCGACCAGATGAAGGCCCTGTCTGACAAGACCAAGCAGGATTTCCGCAATCTCGGCCGTCTGAACTGAGATTGTCCCTCATGACCGGGAAGGCAGTCCTTCTGCCTTCCCGGACAAGCCGTTTCCTGTTCCTGCCAGCACCAGACACTGCGCATACGGGCCTCTCCGCATACGGGAGGCTGCCCAGGATTAAAAAAGACCCGAACGAGCCGAATTCGCATGTCTCATGTCCTCATTCGAGGCTAAGACAGAAGCCATGACGGTTTCCCCCCCTATACGGCCTGCCTCTGCGGCTGTCTCACAGCCATCCTCACAGGATCATGCTGTGTCTCATAATGACGGTCGGAAGCTGGTTGTGCTGACTGGCGCATCGGGTGGCATCGGCGCCCTGATTGCTCAGGATCTCGCTTCACGCGGTTATCGACTGATTGCCCTGTGCCGCTCGACACCGCCGCTCGATCCGGCATTGTGCCTGCATATCCCCTGCGATCTCGCATCACCCGACTCGCTGGCTCAGGCCAGCGCGCGCATACGCGAAAAAACCGACCGGATTTTCGCAGTGATCCATTGCGCCGGAACGATCACTCCCTCGCCGATGAGCGAAGCGACGGGCGCGGCCATCGATGCCCAGATCGCGCTCAATCTCGCTGCACCGATCCTGCTGACACGCCATCTCCTGCCGCTTATGGGCCATCATGCCTCATCGGCTCGCATGACCGGCGGGGAAACGGGCCGTATCGTGTTCGTCAACTCCATGGCGGCCGTCATGCCTCTGGCAGGCAGCGCCGTTTACGCCGCCACCAAGGCCGGACTGCGCAGCTTTGCCCTGTCGCTGGCTCAGGAACTCCGTTCTTCGGGCATACGGGTCGGGTCGGTGTTTCCCGGTGCGGTACAGACAGACATGCTGGCGCGTGAAATGGCTGAAGGCGGTTCGATCCTGAACTATGTCAGCACGCCTCTCGCGCCGGAAAAAGTGGCAAAAGCCGTCGTGTCGCAGATCGAGCGCAGCACAGGCGAGCGGTTCCTGCCCGCCATGGATGGTGTGTTCGGCAAACTCTGCATGCTCATGCCCCCCCTGCTGCATCTGACTTTGCCCCTGCTCGGCTTTCTGGGCCGTCGCGGCTATCGTCGTTCCTGCAAACAGCCTCGCTGAGCACGAAAGACCCGCAGCGCCACCGCTCTGGAAGAATTGACAACCCCCAAGCACGACGGCAGGGACAGGGCATGACGCGTTTCGACCCGCTTCTCCGACAGGCCCTGCACGATCTGGACGCGCGCACGCTGCGTCGTTCCCTGCGCACCCTGCATCGCACGCCCGATGCCGTTCTGAGCCAGGGGCGTGAAGTGCTCGACTTCTCGTCGAACGATTATCTCGGTCTCTCTGGCCATCCGCTCCTGCGCGAGCGCGCTGCCGACTGGGCCTTGCAGCATGGAACAGGGGCCAGAGCCTCACGCCTTGTCAGCGGCACGCTCGATCTGCATCAGCAGGTCGAATCCCGTCTTGCCGCATTCAAGGAGACCGAAGCCGCTCTTCTGTTCGCGTCGGGCTGGCAGGCCAATGCTGCCGTTCTGCCCGCCCTGTTCCGTCTGGCACGCGAACAGACCGGCGCGCCGCCTCTGGTTTTTGCCGACAAGCTCAATCATGCCAGCATGCATCATGGATGTGCGGCGGCCGGTGTGAAACAGATCCGGTTTCGTCACAACGATCTGGATCATCTCGACTCCCTGCTCAGCCGCCATGCCGATCAGCCAGGCATGCGCTTCATCGTCACCGAGAGCGTTTTCTCGATGGATGGCGACACGGCCGATATTGCGGCCCTGAGCGCTCTGGCACGGCGTTACGACGCTTTCTTCTACCTCGATGAGGCGCATGCCACTGGCGTTCTCGGACCGCATGGCCGCGGGCTCTCCCATGGTCATGACGTCGATCTCATCATGGGCACGTTCAGCAAGGCGCTCGGCAGCATGGGCGCCTATATCGCGGGATCGCGTGCCCTGTGCGACTGGATCGTAACTGCCTGCTCGGGCTTCATTTACAGTACGGCCCCTTCGCCCCCCATGCTCGGGGCCATGGATGCCGCTCTTGAACTCATGCCCGCGCTCGAAACCGCGCGTCTTGGATTGAGGCGGAACGCGACATTGCTTCGTCGCAGACTGCACGAGGCCGGTATCGAGACGGGAGAGTCCACCACACAGATCGTGCCCGTGATTATCGGCGACGAGACGACAGCACTCACCCTGGCCAGAACACTGGAACAGAAGGGCCTGCTGACCGTTGCCATACGCCCCCCCACCGTGCCCGCAGGCTCTGCCCGGCTGCGTCTCGCCCTGAGCGCAAGCCATGACGAAGCCGATATCGAACGGCTTGCCGATGCGCTGACCGGAGCCCTGAAGCAGATCCGGTCATGAAGCTCGTTTTCATGCATGGCTGGAGTTTCGATTCCGGCTTCTGGACACCGCTTCATGACGCTCTGGGACGGCCGGAGGCGGTGTTTGTGGAATGCGGCTATACGGGCAAACCGGTTTCGCTGACCCTGCCCGATACGCCCTATCTGGCCATCACGCATTCTGCCGGAACGCTGGCCTGTCTTGCAGGTCGCGCGCCCCTGTGCCGCGGCCTTGTGGCTTTCAACGGTTTTGCCCGTTTCAGCCAGGCGGAAGACTATCCCCAAGGCATTCCGCTGCGCATTCTAGCCCGTATGAAGTCCCGCCTGATGCGCGATCCCGTTGGGGTCGTCAGGCAGTTCAGGCAGCAATTCGACCCGTTCATTCCCTGCGAAACGCCTCACGTCTCTTCTTTGCTTGCAGGTCTCGACAGCCTGATCGACAGCGATGCCAGATCGGCAGCCCTGGAGCGGGGAACAGAAATCACCTGTATCAGCGGACGAAACGACCCGCTCGTTTCTCCTGCCATGACAGAGGCGAGCTTTCCGCATGCCACACACCATGCGTGCGATGGCGGACATTTGCTGCCCCTGACAGATCCTGCTGGCTGCGCCGCATTCGTTGCCTCGAAGCTGGAGCAGGCCGCTTGAATCCGTCCTCTCCACCTTCATCCCGCTCGGTCCCGATCGCGGCTTGTTTCGATCTGGCGCAGGATTACGATCGCGCCGCGCGGGTACAGGCCCGTACAGCGACCGCGCTGGCCGAGAGAATTGCCGCGCGTTATGCCTCATCCGCGCCGCCTGCCCGCATTCTCGAACTCGGCTGCGGCACCGGCGCGCTGACACGCAAGCTGAGCGCGCTGTTCCCCAATGCCGAGATAACGGCCATCGACCTTTCCCCGGGCATGATCGCGCGTGCGCGCGAAGCCGTGCCCGGCGTGATCTATCATGTGATGGATGCCGAGCATCCCGAGGTGACGGGACCGTTCGATCTCATCTGCTCCAGCTTCTGCATCCAGTGGTTCAATGACCGTGCTGCTGCCTTCCGCCGTCTTGCCCATCTTCTGACACCGGGCGGCCGGCTTGAGGTCACCACACTGGCGCAGGGCAGCTTTGCCCAGTGGCGCGAAGCCTGCGAGGCAGAAGGCCTGCCTTGCGGCTTTCCGGATTATCCCGCGCTTTCACAGCTCTCGGCCGATTATCCGACCTCGTTACGGGGTATCTGGGAGGGCGAAACGCAGCGCGATCCGGTCGGAACGGCACGCCGTTTTCTGCAGGATCTCAGAACCATCGGAGCCACCACCCCCAGAGAGGGCAGCCGCGCTCTTACATCGACGCAGCTTCGCCGCGTGATGCAGCATTTCGACAGGATGACCAACGAGATGGATTACCGGATCGCCTATGGCAGCGCCGTCAGGACACGTGGCGTTTTCGTGACCGGCACGGATACCGGTATCGGCAAGACGCTGGTTTCAGCAATCGTCACGAAAGCGCTCGATGCCACGTACTGGAAACCCTTCCAGACCGGACTCAGCGACGAGGCCGGCGATACGGCGAGCGTCACAACCCTGGCCGAACTGCCTTCTTCACGCGTGATCCCACCGGCTTACGCTTTTCTTGCTCCGCTCTCGCCGCAGGATGCCGCAGCCCTGGAAGGACGCGAGGTCGACCCGACAGCACTCACCCTGCCAGAGAGCGACCGAACACTGGTTGTCGAAGGTGCTGGCGGCCTGATGGTGCCGCTCAATAGCGACACGCTGCTTGTCGACTGGGCAGCCACGCTCGATCTGCCTGTCATTCTCGTCTGCCGTAGCGGATTGGGAACGATCAATCACACACTGCTCAGTATCGAGGCACTCAGGCAGCGCAACATGGCCATTGCCGGTGTGGTCATGAGCGGCACGCCCAACCCAGCCAATCGTGCTGCCATCGCACATTTCGGACGCGTTCCTGTGCTGGCCGAAATTCCACATCTGGATGAGGTGACGCCGCAGCATATTACCCGTCAGGCGGAAACCCTGCGCGACGCACTGCATCGCGCAGGTTTCTGACGCGGATTTCCGAAGACGACGCGCTGGCAACAGGTCCGGGCGCGCGTCACGCGGCAGATCGGCCTGATCGTTCTGTCCGATCATTCAGCCATGTCCCGGATAAGGCGTCGGGAAACGGCTGGGATACCCGGCGTCAGCCGGGGAAAAGCGACGGCAGATTCTCGAACTGCCAGCCGCAGACACGGCCACGCTGTCCACTTGGATCGGGCTGACCCTCATACCCCTCAACCACGTTCACGCTCTCGACATAACCCAGATGGGCAGCAAGTTCGGCCGTCTGATGCGACCGCACGCCGGAACGGCACAGGAACAGGACCGGGGTCTGGAGCGACGGCACCAGCTCGCGCAGTGCCACAGCAAAGCCATTGGCGTCGTACGGGTCCCAGCTCAGCGTTCTGACATCCTTGTCGATGGGTGACAGGTCGGGCAGCCCGACCAATTGCCATTCACTGGGCGTACGTACATCGATCAGAACGGCATCCCTGTCCGCTTCGAGACGTTCCCAGGCAGCACGCGCTGAAATACAGTCGACCATCGTTTTTCCTCATTTATTTTACATGTCGCGACGTTAAACTCTCAAACCGCAGACGTATAGGATGGAATGCAGATGACCACGCAGAACATGACACCCTCACACGCAACCGCCACCGTCCCGGGGGGTACTATCCCAAGCGGCACTATCCCGGGCTGGCAGCATCCTTCGGAGGGCATGATCGGCGCCATTGGCGGGACGCCCCTGATCAGGCTGAAGCTGGCCTCGGAGGCCACGGGCTGCGAGATCTATGGCAAGGCCGAATTCATGAATCCCGGTGGCTCGGTCAAGGATCGTGCGGCGCTCGCCATTATTCTCGATGCCGAAAAACGCGGCGTTCTGAAGCCGGGCGGCGTTATCGTGGAAGGCACGGCAGGCAATACGGGTATCGGTCTGACGCTGGTGGCCAAGGCGCGCGGCTATCGCACCATCATCGTCATGCCTGAAACGCAGAGCCGCGAAAAAATCGATTTTCTGCGCATGATCGGTGCCGATCTGCGCCTGGTGCCTGCCAAGCCGTTCCGCGATCCGGGCAATTACGTTCATGTCTCACGCCGCATTGCCGAGGAAACCGACAATGCCGTCTGGGCCAACCAGTTCGACAACACCGCCAATCGTGAGGGTCATCGCGCCACTACCGCTGCCGAGATCTGGCATCAGCTCGACGGGCGGGTCGATGCCTTTACCTGTGCCTGCGGTACAGGCGGCACGCTGGCAGGCGTCGCCCTCGGACTTGGCGATCTGGCCGACAAGGCAGGGCGCAAGCGCCCCGAAATCGTTCTGGCCGATCCGGAAGGCTCGGGTCTTTATGGCTGGGTCAAATCGAACGATCTGAGTGTGTCTGGCGGCTCGATTACCGAAGGGATCGGTCAGTCGCGCGTGACGGGAAATCTCGAAGGCGTCACCATCGACGATGCCGAGCGCATTCCCGATGCCGAAGCCCTGGAGCAGATCTTCTCGCTTCAGGATCGCGAGGGGATTTCCCTCGGCGGCTCAGCAGGTATCAACGTGGCGGCAGCGATTCGCGTGGCAAAACGCCTCGGTCCGGGGCATCGGATTGTAACAATCCTCTGCGATGGCGGCGCACGCTACCAGTCCAAGATCTTCAATCCTGAATTCCTGCGGGCAAAAAACCTGCCGACACCCCCCTGGCTCGATTGAGACGGGTTTTCGCAAGTTGTGACGGAATGAAACAGCCTCTTGTGAGGCCGGATCGATTCGGACCAATGTTACATTCATGGATACGACCCCGCACCTTCTCATCGTTGATGACGACCGCGAGATACGCGAGCTTCTCTGCCGCTTTCTCGAACGCAACCATTTCCGGGTGACAGCTGCCCGCGACGGGCGTGAAGCCCGTCGTGCCTGGGCAGCCGGTCACTATCAGCTTGTGGTGCTGGATCTGATGCTCCCCGGTGAAAGCGGGCTCGACATCGCACGCTGGCTGCGCAGTCAGGACAATGTGCCCATCATCATGCTGACAGCCATGAGCGATGAGACGGACCGAATCATCGGGCTCGAATTCGGTGCGGATGACTACGTGGCCAAACCCTTCAATCCGCGTGAATTGCTGGCCCGTATTCGTGCCGTGCTTCGCCGCACGGCCGACAGTTCGGACAAGAAGCTCTCAGCCGATTCACGCATGATACGCTTTTCGGGCTGGACGCTCGAACCGGCCCGCCGTCGCCTGCTCAACCCCGACGGGGCCGAGGTGCCGCTGACGGGTGGCGAATACGATATGCTTCTGGCTTTTCTCGAACGCGCCAATCGCGTGCTGACGCGTGACATGCTGCTGGAAATGCTGCGCGGTCGTCAGGCCGGTCCGTTCGATCGTGCCATAGACGTGGCCGTGAGCCGTCTGCGTCGCAAGCTGGAAGATGACGGGCGCAATGCCCAGATGATCAAGACGGTTCGCGGGGGCGGCTATGTTCTCGCCGCCGATGTCGAACGCCTCTGACGCTGTGATTCGCCTTCTGCCGCGCTCGCTTCGGGCGCGCACCAATCTGCTGCTGATTGCCGGGCTGTGCGTGGTTCAGGCTGCCGGTCTGACCATTCATGCCCTCGATCACCTGAACATTGCCGACCGTGCCGAAATGCACGAAAACGAGCATCACGCCTTTTCGATCTATCACACGCTGGTCGAACTCCCGCCTGCCGATCGTGAGGCGGGTCTTGCTGCCATCGAAACGCCCTCGAACTTCAGGATCGTTCTCGACAGCAAGCCCGACACCCATCTGCCGGGCGCTTTCATCCCCATACCACTCGGCCTCAATCCCATGATGCGCGGCGGCCCTCCCCCCGGCATGCAGGAAGAAGGTGGCTTTTTGCCTCCCGGCGAAATGGGCGGCGGTGAAGGTCGTCCCCCTTTTCCATTCGCGAACGGCCCACCGCCTTCCGGTGGCTTCGATGCCCCTCCGGGTGAGGAACATCGCATGGCGGCCTTCATGCCTCCGGTTCTTGCCGGTATGGGCATGCTGCCGCCACGCCTGCGCCCCCAGCGCATGATTATCGGTCACAAGCCCGGCACACGTCATTATGCAATGTCGCTCCAGATGCCGGACGATCATCGCTGGCTGGATATCAGCTACACGGTGCGACCGCCCAATCCGTTCGGTTCGCCCACGTTCATGATTTCATTCGCACTCATGACGATTTGCGGGGGCGGGCTCATTCTCTGGGGGTCTCACCGCCTGATCGCCCCCGTGGCCACACTCGCCAACGCCGCAACGGCGCTGGGGCGTGACGTCAATGCGCAACCCCTGCCCGAATCGGGCCCTACGGAAATTCGCAAGGCAGCCCTGGCGTTCAACACCATGGCGGCGCGTATCAGACGTTTCGTGACAGACCGCACGCTCATGCTCACCGCCATCGGCCACGATCTGCGCACGCCCATCACCCGTCTGAAACTCCGCGCTGAGTTCATCGACGATGACGAATTGCGCGACAAGTTTCTGGCCGACCTCGATGAGATGGAAAGCATGGTCGCCGCGACCCTCGCTTTCGGTCGGGACAGCTCGGCACAGGAGCCCATGACGACGCTCGATCTGGGCGCATTGCTGCAAACCATCGCCGACGAGGCGGCTGAGGCACGCCCCGATCTGGCCGATCAGATCAGTTATGAAGAGCCCGAAGCTGCAATCAGGATCAAGGCACGCTCTCTCTCTCTCAAACGTGCTCTTACCAATCTCGTCATGAATGCGCTCAAATACGGTGGCTCCGTCTCGATCAGCGTGGCCTTTACCCGTGCGCCGGGTCAGGAAAAGACTATCTGCATTCGCATCGATGACAGCGGCCCCGGCCTGCCGCAGGAAGACCTCGAACGCATGTTCGAACCCTTCGTTCGCGCCGAGACCAGTCGCAACCGCGAAACGGGGGGAACAGGCCTGGGTCTCGCCATTGCCCGTTCGACCGTACGCGGTCAGGGCGGCGATGTGACGCTGGCCAACCGCCCCGAAGGCGGCCTGCGCGCAAGCGTCATACTCCCCCTGTGACAGGGCCGGGCGCCACCCGAACCCGCCCAGGGATCGAGATTGCTGCGCCTTGATCAAATCCCATGCACCCAGCGTCGCCCGGCCTCAGCGCCGGACGATACGCACAGCCAGCGTACCGGCCCCCTGGATCAGCCCCACCAGAAGGATCAGCACGGCAACGACAGCCAGCATGATCGTCGTATTGAACCGCTGATAGCCGTAACGGATGGCCAGATCGCCCAGCCCTCCTGCGCCGATCGCTCCGGCCATGGCCGAAGCGCCTACGAGGGTAATAGCCGTCACGGTCAGGCCCGATAACAGACCCGGAAGCGCTTCGGGGATCAGCACATAACGGATGACCATCCAGCGTGTGCCCCCCATGACGCGCACGGCCTCGATCAGACCCGGCTCGATTTCCTGAAGCGAGATTTCAGCGATACGGGCGTAATAGGGAATGGCCGCGATGGAGAGCGGCACGATAGCCGCCATCGTGCCCAGAGATGTGCCCGCAATGAAACGGGCCACCGGAATGAGCAGAACCAGAAGAATAATGAACGGAATGGCCCTGATTGCATCGATCAGCCAGCCGATGGGGTAGCCGAGCCATGGCAGATCGTAGAGATCCCTGCGCCGCGTGGCGATCATCAGCACAGCCAGCGGCAGGCCGAACAGCAGGGCGACCAGGGTCGAGGCAGCGACCATTTCCACCGTTTGCAGGGTGGAATCGAAAATGAGTTTACCGATCAGCCGGTACATAACCGAGTATCTCCGTCAGATGGGCCTGCTGGTCGAGAAAAACGCTGAGTGCCGGGCTCAACGGGGCTGAAAAACCCAGGATCATGTCGCTCAGGACCTCGCCACCGCAATCGATCGCCCCGCCTTGCACAAGGGTCACATCCTGATCGAAACGACGTGTCAGGATGGACAGGAACGGTGTGCTTGCAGCCCTGGCGCCGAGAACGACGCGCAGCAGTGTGTCGTATCCGGGCTGCGGATCGGCCACGAGTTTCTGCCTTACCGGATCGGGCAGGCTCGGGCGAATATCGGCCAGAAGGCGCTCGAGGCGTATATCGCCGCGGCTGTCGCGCATGAGCGTGGCCATGGTGCCGTTCTCGATCAGCGCACCATGATCGAGAACCAGAACGCGATGGGCGAAACGGCGGACGACCTCCATTTCATGGGTGATCAGAATGATCGTCAGGCCGAGCGTGCGATTGATCTCGGCAAGAAGTTCGAGGATGGACGCTGTCGTATGGGGGTCGAGAGCGGATGTCGCTTCGTCGCATAAAAGCAGCGATGGCGAATTGGCGATGGCACGCGCAATACCCACGCGCTGCTTCTGTCCGCCCGAAAGTTCGGACGGGCGTTTGTGACCATGGCCTGCGAGCCCGACCAGTGTCAGCAGTTCTTCCACCCGCGCCGTGATTCTGGCTCTTGGCCATCCGGCGATTTCGAGAGGGAGGGCGATATTCCCGGCAGCCGTACGCGATGAAAGCAGGTTGAAATGCTGGAAAACCAGTCCGACCTTGCGTCGCACCGCAACCAGATCGCTTTCGGGCAGGGTGGCAAGATCGGCGCCATCGAGCAGAATACGCCCTTCCGACGGGCGCTCGAGCGCGCACAGGCAGCGCAGAAGCGTGGATTTACCCGCCCCCGAGCTGCCGATCACCCCGACGATCTCACCCTTGTCGATCTGAAAACTGATATCGTGCAGAGCGGTCTGACCACCGAAACGGCAATACAGACCCGATACATCGAGCAGTGTCATGAAAAGGCAGGGATCACAGTATTGGCGTAGACATCGATCAGCGCCTGACGGATGTTCGGCTGCTGATAGGCCTTGACCAGCGGCTTGACCCAGGGTGCCTGCACATCCTCGGTATTGACGGCAATCACGCAGATATAGGGATTGTTCTCGACACCTTCGCGGGCAAGGCGCTCACGTACCACATCCACGCCCGCCTTATGCGCCCAGTCCGTATTGATCACGGCAGCATCGAGATCCGGCAGGGCGCGACCGACCACACCGGCATCGAGCTCGCGTATGGAGAAATCATGCGGATTTTCGACGATATCGAGCGGTGTCGGCAGCAATCCTGCTGAAGGCGAGAGCTTGATGAAACCGAGCGACTGAAGCAGCAGAAGTGCACGCCCCTCATTGCTGGGATCGTTCGGCACGCCGATCACGGCACCCTTGGGGAGCGTGGCGAGTGTCTTCCACTTGCGCGAATACAGCCCGATAGGCGCAACATAGGTATTGCCGACCGGCGAGATTTTATAGCCGTGCCCTTCGCACTGGGCCTTGAGGAAAGGCATATGCTGAAAGGAATTGGCATCGAGATCGTGCGAGGCCAGAGCCTCATCCGGCGTCGAATAATCCGAGAATGTGACGATCCTGAGCGTCAGCCCGTCTTTCTGCGCATTCTGGCTGACAAGACGCCAGATATCCTCATCCTCGCCTGCCATGATCCCGACGCGAATGGTCTTGTCTGCAGCACGGGCAGACCGCATGCCACAGGTCAGAGGCAGGGCGACAAGCGAGGACAGGACCGAACGACGCGATAGCGATGAGAAAGACATAGGGTGATGATCCGACCAGAGACAGACGAGCCGAATTGAACGATTTTTTTTCGTTATTCGATCATCATGCATAAGATTCAACGATTTTTATGTGTTTTATATAGAACCCGCGATAAATCAATCACCGAATACGAGATGTTCCGGCACGGCTTGCACGCTTGCTCCCTGCGCCTGAAGCGTGGAAAAAGAAGCACCTTGCGCAGTTCAGCGACCGCTTTCCCGCTGACTGCGTTCCCCCGGCTTGCGATCCCCATGACCCCATTCCTTTTCTATACAGGAGCCGCTTTCGCCGAGATCGCGGGCTGCTTCGCTTTCTGGACATGGCTCAGATCGGGCGGCTCCGTGTTCTGGATCGTGCCCGGCGCGCTCAGTCTTCTGGCTTTCGCCCTGCTTCTCACGCGTATCGACAGCGATAGCGCGGGTCGTGCTTTTGCCGCTTATGGAGGCATTTACATTACTGCCTCGCTGATCTGGATGAAGACCGTAGAAGGGCGCAGCCCTGATCGCTGGGATATTCTGGGGGCCGCGATCTGCCTTGCGGGCGCTGCAGTCATTCTCTGGGCGCCACGCTCGACATAACCCCGGACATCGGTCATTCAGACCGCTCTGCTCACCCTGGAGGTCCGACGTGTTCCAGCCGCTCTATCGACGCATGCTCACTCTGGCGGCATCCCCTCATGCGGGCTGGTGGCTGTTCGCCGTCGCCTTTGCAGAAGCCTCCTTCTTTCCCGTCCCTGTCGATCTGATGCTGATCCCGATGATCCTTGCAGCACGTGAGCGCGCTTTCGTACTGGCGGGCATCTGCACGATCGGGTCCGTATGCGGTGCCATGCTGGGCTGGGTGATCGGCGCAATGCTGCTCCAGCATGTGGCCCTGCCGATCGTGCACTTCTATCATGCTGAGCATACGCTTGCGGTCATGCAGGAGAAGTTCCGCCAGTATGGCGTGGCCATAATTCTGCTCAAGGGGCTGACGCCCATACCGTTCAAGATCGTCACCATCGCCGCAGGTGCAGCGCATTTTGCCATTCTGCCCTTTATTGCAGCCAGTCTCGTCACGCGCGGCGCGCGGTTCTTTCTGGTGGCCACGCTGCTCTGGTTCTACGGCGCCCCCATACGCGATTTCATCGAGCGTCGCCTGACGCTTGTGATGGCAGGCTTTCTCTTTCTCATCATCGCTGGCATTCTGGCAGTCACTCTTTTGTAGACCGTGTGAGGATGATTGCCATGCCCAACCAGATTGCCGTCGTCACAGGCGCCGGAGCCGGTATCGGGCGCGCGACCGTCCGTATGCTGGCCTCTTACGGCTTCGACATCGCGCTTATCGGCCGCAATACACAAAGGCTCAACGATGCTGCCGCCGAACTCGAAAGCAGCGGAATACGCACACTGACCCTGAGTGTGGATGTCTCCGATGCCGCAGCCCTGGCCTCGGCTGCAGAGACGATCGAACGCAAGCTCGGGCCGATCACGGTATGGATCAATGCGGCGGGTGTCACGGCCATCGGGCCCGTCCTCTCGCTCGATGCCCAGACACTGCGTCGCGTCACCGATGTGACCTATCTCGGATCGGTTTTCGGCACACAGGCCGCCCTGTCCTGCATGCGTCGTCGTGGAAGCGGCACAATCGTCAATCTGGGACTGGCGCATCCTCTGCGCGGTCTGCCTCTGCAGGCAGCAGTAAACGGCGCCCATGCTGCGATCAGCGCCTTTTGCGACAGCGTACGCCCCGAGATACGTGCCCTGTCCGATCATATCGATCTGACAGTGGTGCATCTCCCCTCCATCAACACGCCACGCCTTGGCTGGGCCCGTAATCTGTCAGGTCATGCGCTCAAACCCGCCGGGCGCATTTACGAGCCGGAAATTGCCGCTCATGCGATCTGTCAGGCGGTTCTGGGCCATCATCGCGATATCTGGGTCGGGGCATCTTCCATCCTGCCGAGCCTCATCAACGGTCTTGCCCCTTCCCTGCGCGATCGCGCTCTGGCGAAAAAGGGATTCAAGGCGCAGTTTGCCTCAGGTGTCGCCGAAGAAGAGGCCGATTCGCTTTTCGAAAGCATCGGTGGAGCCTATGCCGCCCATGGGCCCTATGAGGGGGTTCCGCTTCGCGAGCAGGGACGCAAGCCGCTTCTCCTGACCATTCCACGGCGGATCGGCCTTGGAACGGGCATATTGGCCGTGGCGGCGCTGGTTGCCGTCTGGCGCAAGCTGTCCAGAAAATCCTGACAAGCGCCCGACGCAACGATTGCGCGCTACGTCGTATCTGCATTGCTTGGCATATCCAGAGTCTCGTGTTCCGGATACCGTCTACCGCACAGGAAGGCCGCGCGGGGGTCGAGCACCGCAATCGTGTGACCCCGCTCTAGCTCGGGCGGCGGCTCGTCTTGACGGCCATAAGGGCGCGATGCTGCTTCAGCCCCTTGATCAGTTTTTCCGAATCCTCAGGGCCGAAAACCACGCCGACAGGACCGAAAGCCGGATGCTGGAAAGCCAGAGTAGACCCCTCCGTCAGGGCATCGATCTGCAGGGCCCAGTTAGTGCTGTAAACGGGTAGAAAAGGCGCGTTGCCTATGGAAGGCTGTGGCTGTGCCGCCGTCATGGCGTAACGGACCCGCCCCAGATTGGCGATCAGCTGGCTGAGCTGATCGAGCGTCAGATCGATTTCACCATCGAGACCGCTTCCTTCAAGGAAACGCAAGGTTGCACCTGTACCATCCTCTTTCTGGATGACCTGCATTCTCGCACCCATGATATCGATCTTCCTCTTTCCGGGGTTTAAGATCAGTCCTGTGCTGTATGGATCCACCCTGCTTCGGCCCACCAGCCACGTGCGCGCAGGCCGGCAAGCACCTGACGCGCTTCTTCGACACTAGCATAGAGACCGAAACAGGTCGCACCTGAACCGCTCATACGCGCAAACAGACAGTGCTCGGAAGCCGAGAGCGCCTGCAACACGTCTCCTATGACCGGATACAGGGCTATTGCGGGCGGCTGGAGATCGTTTGCGGTGGTACGCAACGATTCGACCAGGGCACCGACATCCGGCCACGAAACCGGCAGGGAGGCGGCAGGACGGAAACCCGCCTGCGACTCCTTCCATGCCCGGAAGACGGCGGGGGTCGGCACGGCAATGCCTGGATTGACCAGTACCATGGCGCAACGTGGCATACGGGGAGGCGTCACAAGACGCTCGCCGATGCCCTGCATGCGCTGGGTCGTCTGGGCCAGACAAACCGGCACATCGGCACCGAGACCGGCAGCGATGGGGGCCAGATCGATCCCCTTGCAGTCCCAGGCGTCGGCAAGCAGACGCAAAGCCGCAGCAGCATCGGCCGATCCACCGCCGATACCCGAGGCAACGGGCAGATTCTTGGTCAGGCGCATGTGCCAGTTCGGCACGGTTTGCGGCAGGGATGCCGCGTCACGCAGGGCTGCAGCCGCACGCAACACCAGATTATCGCTACCGGCATCGAGCCCTTCACTGAAAGGCCCGTCAATGCCCAGCGCCATGGGGGCACCCGGCTCTGCCTGCCCGACAAGCGCCAGACGATCCGCCGTGTCGGCAAAGACCGCCAGTGAGTCCAGCTCGTGATATCCGTTATCGCGCCGCGCCGTGATATGCAGGAACAGGTTGATCTTGGCGCGTGCCAGTGAGTGACGGACCTCTGAATGACGGGCCTCAGAGTGATTTGCCAGCGCGTTATCCGGGCTCATTGTCCGTTACCCTGCATTCCGGCTGCACACCGATTTGCCGAACGCTGGCTCGTCAAACACTGGCTTGTAGAACTTGGGCTGGCTGCACTGGAAGGCTGTATCATTGTCTTTTCAGGGTCTTTATTTCGGATAGGTCACGCTCGGTACGAAAAACCGCATTGTTTCAGCGCGGTGCGGGAATGGGGCGTCCACGCATAACAGGCAAGTCGGGTCCGCGCGCAAGCGCCGCCTCGATAAGCGCTTTCGTCTCGGGTTCCGGCTTGTTGTTCAGCGCCTGATCCCACTGGTCGCGCGCTTCGAGCTGACGTCCCTGATACCAGTATGCCACGCCGAGATGATAAGCGATTTCGGCGTCACCGGGTGCTGCATTCACGGCGGAAAGCAGCAGCGGCAACGCCTGGGCGAGATCGCCATTCTGCTTGAGCAACGCCCAGGCGTAGCTGTCTCGTATCTCGGCATCGTCAGGGGCAAGATCCATGGCGTGGCGCAGCAGCAAAAGAGCCTGTTCGGGGCGTTCGCCGTGCTCGACATCGGAATAGCCCGCATAATTGAGCAATACGGGCTCTGACGGTGCAAGAGCGAGGGCGCGATCGAGATCGGCCTGTGCCTTGTCACGACGTTTGAGATGATCCCATGCAATGGCGCGTCCCAGCAGCAAAGGCCAGACGCGTGCTTCCATGACGCTGACATGGTTGAGGGCACGCGTATAGGTCTCGACAGCTTCCTGTGACAGACCGAGCTGATCCTGCGTCGCCCCCAGCTCGTTGAGAATATCGGGGTTGTCCGGATTGGCCCTGCTGACGCGTTCGAGCGCATGGAGCGCTGCCTTCAGATCGTGCCGCTTGAGAGCGATCTGGGCCTGCGCATGATCGGAAAGCGGTGCGAGTGGATCGTCATCCGCCACGCCATCGAGAGCCGCCTGTGCCATGTCGAGCTGCCCGTCATTACGCAGTTCCTCGGCGAGCAGGATTTTGGCGAGTGTCAGATCGGGGCGCAGGAACAGGGCCTGACGCAGCAGCAAGATTTTGAGCTGGCGCACGTCTTTCAGCTTGTCATCGGCCTGGGAGTCTCCGGCGCTGTCAGCCGAGTCCTCGCCCTGATCGCTCCCCTGATCCGGCGATCCGGCATGACGGTCATGTGCGCCCGTATCGCCAAGCAGGGTGGTGATGCCGATATAGAATTCGGCAAGACCCTGGGCGGGCGTCACCTCGCCAAGCTTCTGGGGCTTCAGGCGTGACGACACAAGCTGGAAGGCAGGCAGCATGGCACCAACGGCATGGAGACGCTTCGATGCCTCGCCTTCATGATGGCGATAAGCCAGCCAGTCGGCTTCGAACTGAAGCGTGAGCACACGCAGCAGAGGCGGTACGGAGCCCGCACCGGCATCGAGCCGCGCAAACAGGCTGTCTGTGCTTGCCTCGTCACGCAACGAGGCAATACGCGCCTGTTGCAGCAGGGCCAGATAGGCCACAGGGTCGGAGAGGGAGGCGACGGCATTGTCCTCGTCGCCCTGTGAAGGCGATGCGCCGTAGCGGCACCAGTCCAGAAGCCCCTGCCCCGCAAGGCGCAGGAAGCCCTGAGGCGATTTTCCATGCAGGGCGAACAACCCCTCTGCCTCTTTCCAGCGACGATCGCGAAAAGCGGCTGTGCCCAGAACGATACGGGCCAGACTCTCCCTGGGCAGAAGGCGGGCAAGGGCAAGCGCATGCGAAGCGGCTTCGGGGCCGCTATCCATCGCATTGTAACGCAGGGCCATGAGCGTAAAGCCGGGATCGCGATATCCCAGCATAACCGCATCATAGAGAGCCTGCGACGCATCGGGGATGTTATTGCGCTGAACGGCCACGATACTGCCCAGAAGGCTTCCGGTCAGCGATTGGGCCGGCGCCTTGAGCGCAATGACATTGTCGTGCGGGCCCGCGGCAAACGCGCTGGGGGCAAAAGTGCCGGAGGCAGCGGCAAGACCCGCAAGAATGACGAGCCGGAACGGAGAGCGCTTGGTTTGCATCGTGCGACAATCTAGACTGAACGTGAGCAGACACCAAACTGATAAGAGATCATGTCCATTTGCCAGTCCGGACAGGACCGATCCGAGATTCTCGCCCTGCTGGACCTGTACCGGGAATGGGGGGTGGATTGCCTCCTCGATGAAACGCCCCCGCAGCGTCTGGACCGGCCAGCGTCCATAGGCACCGTTGCAGGAACGCGGGCGTCCGGCCGCATGTCCGGCCGCGAGAATGCCTCCGCCAGGGATAGCCAGGGCAACAGGCCCCCGGCCCGCCCGTCACCTGCCAGCACCGTGCGACCGGCCATGGTCGACCCGCAGACGGCACCGCTCTGGGGTGTCGAGACCTTTCCCGATTGCGCTCTGGCGCGCACCGCCTCGACAAGCGTACGGCCCAGACTCGTTGAAGGGGCGGATCTCATGCTGATCGGCGATGCCCCCGATGCGGATGAGGACCGCTCCGGCGAGGTATTTGCCGGAGAAACCGGCAAACTGCTCGACCTCATTCTGCCGAGCATCGGCCTGACACGCGATTCGCTCTCCCAAAGCCCTGCGCTGCCATGGCGTCCTCCGGGCGGGCGGGCGGTGTCACTGATCGAGGGACGCGAATGCCGCGCCCTGCTCAATGCCGTCATCGCCAAGGCCCAGCCGAAGCGGCTTTTGCTCTTCGGACCGACTGCCTTGCGTATTCTGGTTGACGAGCAGGCCAGCGTCGCCCGCTCAAGGGGCAAATGGGCTGCTGTGCGACTCGATAATGGCGCGACTGTCGAGGCCCTTGCCCTGCAACATCCGCAACAGATCCTGACCAGTGCAAGAGCCCGTCGGGAAATGTGGAAAGACCTCGTTTTTCTTGCGGAAACCTTGAGTGCCGACGTCTGACACAGTGAGTTGCAGGGGCTTAATAAAAAAAATTGATTTTTACCTGAAAAAACGCCGGTTTTTGTCCGCATCCCTCTGGTAGAATTCAGGAAACGATCTTAGAATAGCGAACTCCTCTGGTGTGACCTTTTGGCAACTCTTGCTTTGATAGGCAAGAGCGGCTACGAGCCTCCTCACCATGCGAGGAATTTCTTATTTCGCGTCGAGTAATAGCGCCCGTGCTTTTATGCTGTGCGCGATGCTTGTGGCGGGAGCGACGTTCAATCCGCTTCGTGCCCAGGAAAGCAAACCGACGCTTAACCCTGCCGATCATGACAATGCCCAGAGCGAGGAAACGGCGTTTGCAACGCCGCGATCTTCCATGTCTGGGGGTTCGAATGGTTTTCCCCATCCCCTTTCCGCTTCAGATGCTGCGCTTCTGAAAGAGGCTTTCCGCGCCCAGCGCGCGGGTGATTTCGACACCGCCATAGCGCGGTCACGCGCTGCCCATGAGAGCATCCTGATGGGTGATCTGCTGGCAGAGCGTTATCTGAACCCTGCCTATCATCCCCAGCCCGTGCAGCTGCGTCTGTGGCTCAAGACCTTTTCCAGCCTGGCCGATGCCAGCGCCATCCAGTCCCTGCTTGTCTCGCTCAGCCCGAAAGGCAGCGTGGCCCAGCAGAATTTTCCCTCCCCTCTAGCGCCTTCCGACACGACGCAGAGCGCAACGGTCGCTACGACAGACCCACTATCGCGCCAGCTCAACCGTAATCCCCTGCTCGACCGCACCGTCAATGAGCGCATCTCATGGGGGATCAAGGGTGGGCAGAGCGCCGTCAGGCTGATCGACGCCACACCGGGCATGACGCCGCTCTATGCCGGGCAGCTCAAGGCCGAGATTGCTCTGGGCATGCTGAGCGCGGGCGAGACCGCGTTTGCGCTTCAGACCGCGCGCAACGGTTTTGTCCAGAGCGAGCGCCAGCTTGGCTATGCAGGCTATGTGGCCGGTCTGGCCGCATGGCGACAGGGCGCGTTCCATGATGCCGCCTCGTTTTTCGAGCAGGCATCGCGCGCGCGGACGACCACCAATGACGTGCGCGCCGCAAGCGCTTACTGGGCTGCGCGTGCCCATCGTCATATCGGCAATCCCTCCACCCTGACCACTTCATGGCTTCAGCGCGCTTCAGCAGAGCCCGGCACATTCTATGGCATTCTCGCCAGACAGATGCTCGGGCTCCATCACGCCGGTCGTGAAAGCGACGACGGGAACGAGAAAAACCCGACCTCTACCGCACAGGGTTTCCCCCGCGACGCCCTGCTCTCCGATGACGAAACCGCCCTGCAGAACCCGATTCCGGTCATGGGCGAGATCGATATAGAGGCCGTGGCCGCGACCCCGCAGGGCCGTCGTCTTTTCGCCCTGCTCCAGATCGGGGAGACGGCCCGTGCCGAAGCCCTGCTGCGTCGCATGTGGCCCGATATCGCGTCGGACACGGCACTCTGCCATTCGGTACAGCTTGTGGCGGCAGCGGCCGGTCTGCACGACCTATCCGAACAGATTGCGACCATCCTCGGATCGCGAGACGGTCGCCCCGCCCATCTGGCCGGTTTCCCGACGCCACAGCTGGCTCCCCGTCACGGCTTCAGGATGGACCCCGCTCTCGTCTATGCCCTGACACGTCTCGAATCGAATTTCGATCCCAAGGCATCGTCCAGTGCCGGGGCTCACGGCCTGATGCAGATACGCCCCCTGACGGCAAGCTTCGTCAGCGGCCCCAAACCGACATTCGATGCCCATGGTGTGGCCGTTATCAACGTGCCGCCCGATATGGTGGGGCGACTGCATAACCCGGCCGTCAATCTCGAGATCGGCCAGCTATATGTGCAGTATCTTGCAGGGCTCTCGGAACGTTCGGAAGACGCACCCAAGGGCGGCGATCTGATCCATACGCTCGCTTCCTATAATGCGGGCCCCGGTGCCATTGCGCGCTGGGAGAGCGGAACACCGCATGAGTCGGAAATGACGCATGATCCGCTTCTGTTCATGGAGCTCCTGCCCAATGGCGAGACGCGCGATTACGTGCATCACGCCTTTGCCTATCTCTGGATCTATGCAGACAAGCTGGGGCTTCCTGCTCCGTCGCTTCATGCGCTGGCTCATGCACAATGGCCGCGCTTTGCGGACGAGCAGCAGATCGCCAGCGCGCGCCCGGTCACCTATCACTGACGAAACGCAAAAGATCGCCTGATCCCTAAGCCTCGGGGTCAGGCGGTCCCCAGAGTTGTCATGGCGATGGTTGTCGCGCCCAGCGCTTCGAGAAACGAGGCGTGATGGGTCGAGATCAGAACGCAGGCTTGCTTCCCTGTTCCGCGAAGCAGCGCCGTGAAAAAATCATGCGACGCCGCATCGAGCCCATTGCCCGGCTCGTCCATCAGAATCACATCCGGCGCACCGATAAAGGCTGAGACGATCAGCATCTTGCGTCTGGTACCCAGGGAAAGCGCGTCATAGCGCTTGTTCATATGAGGGGTGAGGCCGAACCCGTCGATCAGGTCAGGCGACAAGGCCGGCGCCTTGCGCGCCCAGGCACAGAGCGCCATCAGATCATGACCTGTCATGAACGGATAAAGAGGCGCCTCGTCGGGCACGTAGGCCAGCCTTGCCCGCGCCGCCACGGGATCACGCTCCAGGTCATGCCCGGCGATCGACACCACGCCACGATCGGGGCGGGCTGCACCGGACAGGACCCGAAGCAGGGTCGACTTGCCCGACCCATTCGCGCCCCACAGCCCATGCACGCCCTTTCCGAGCGCGAGCGAGACATCGCGAAGGACGGGTCGACGGGCATAGGCGACGTCCACTCCCGAACAGAAGAGACTGGACACCGATGCGGAACGGGGCATTTTTTCTGTCATGGCATGTATATTTTCAGAATCGAGCCGACCCATAGGGCGGCAAGAGAAAGTGTCGCCATGGCTCGCCAACGTGAGTCGATGACCAGCGTCGCCCTGAGGGTGGCAATCAACACAGTATATAAGAGCAGAACGACCAGAACCTGTGACAGAGCCAGCCGCCCATGCAGATAAAGCGGCAACAGGAACAGGACACCGAGCGGCACGAAGCCACCGAGAACCAGCATCAGATCGCGGCGCCACCAGAAGCCACGCGGCAGAGGCCATGTGCGGGTAAATGACGCTGCACGGGCATGGGCGCGCTCGAGCGCAGCGAAGGGCACAAGACTGAGTTGCGATGCCAGACCCATTCCAACGATCTCGACCGGGAGTGCGCGGCTGTCATAAGCAAAACCACGCAGCAGTGCCCAGAGCGCGAACGGAAGGACAGACGCCATCATAAGCGCCCCGTAAACACCACTCCCTTTTTCGCACAGGCAACGACATTGCAGCCTCAGGACCGGCGGCAGTACCAGCATCATTCGCTCGGTCAGGCCTGAGCGTGAGTCGAAACGACGTCGCGACAGAACGGCTGCGCGCATCCGGGCCGGAAAGCCCGCCTGCGCCAAACGTTCCGCAACAGGGAGTGCAAGTATCGTGAGGCCCACAGCCAGTGCGAGGCACAGGATCGCCCAGGCTGGCGATTGCGTTGAACAGCCCTGAGCCAGAACGTAATCCGCCATGAAAATGCACGCCATGACCGCCCAGGCGAACTCGATCCGCGCAGCCTGAAGTATGACGGTCATCCCCATAAACAGCCCCACCTTGCCGCAATAACCCAGACTGGCTGCGATGGAGGCCTGACCGGTGAAGGCCACACCCATCGAAAGTGGGAGAGCGAGCGGCAGATCGATCACGGCGACGACCGCGCCGGTCACACCTATCCGCATGGGCAGTGCGATGGGCAGTGTATCGAGAAATATGCGAAACGGGCCGCCGCGTATCATATTGCGCAGGGAATCGGACCAGAGCAGAGCGAGGCCCTGCATGACAAGAAGCGCACCGAAATGCCGCCCTGCATGCCCATGAGTGACAAAAACCTGTGCAACCAGCTGGGAGAGCCGGACGAGAACCGAAACGAAGGGGATGGCCGGTGACGCCAAAACGATCAGCATCAGGGCAAGCCAGCGCTGCATGAGCAGCCTTTTGCCGGCCAGAAGCAGATAACGCAGCCTCAGACCGGTATAGAAGGCAAAGCCCGTACCTGTTCGGTTCTGCGATAAAACGCCCGGTCCGTCACGCACCCATCGCATCCCCCGTCATACGGTCTTCATCCCCTTGCGTCTTGAAGGTCCGGGCTCAGTTTTCTGCCAGAACCTGCCTGCTGGCGCGTACTTTCGTGACGCGGCGCTGTTCCATTTCGGTCACCTCGAACAGCCAGCCGCCGAACACCACCTTGTCGCCCTTGGCGGGCACACGCCTCAGCAGGGCGAGAATAAATCCGGCCAGCGTGTGATAGCTCCCTGCTGCGGGCAGATCGGGCAGGTCGAGAATGGAGCGCACCTCATCCGCTGGCATGAAACCGTCGAGCACGTATTCATCGCGCTGCTGCGGGTTCTCGCGCTCGGTCTTGTTCTTCTCTGCGTTCTCGTCGCCCACGATGGCCTCGAAAATATCCGAAGGCGTCACGATTCCCTCGAAGGAACCGTATTCGTCGAGCACGAACGCAATCCCGAGACGCTCGCCACGCATTCTCTCGATCATATCCTGTGCCGTCAGACTGTCGGGCACGACAATCGGCTGACGCAGTGCGGCTTCGATGGAAATGGGCAGACCCTGAAGAAGACGGTCCATCAGATCCTTGGCCAGCACGACACCGACAGGGTGATCCACATCGCCTTCGCAGACGAGAATACGCGTATAGGTGGACTGGCGCAGCTTGACGATCAGCGCATCGCGGCTGGCGTGACGATCGACCCAGAACAGCTCGTTACGCGGCGTCATGATAGCGCGCACCGGGCGATCAGCCAGGCGCAGCAGACGCTCGATCATGATGCGCTCTTCGGTTTCCAGCACACCGGCCTGTGCACCCTCTGCCAGAATTGCACGCAGCTCTTCTTCGGTGATTGCCGCGCGCGTCAGGCCACCCACGCCGAAGAGCCGCAGGACGAGCGAGGATGTGCCGCTCAGCAGGGCCACGACAGGGCGCGAGACGGTCAGCAGGGCTGACAGGACAAAAGAGAGGCGGGCCGCAATCTTCTCGGGCTGTTGCAGTGCGATCTGCTTGGGCACCAGCTCACCGAAGACGAGCATGGCGAAGGTGATGCCCATGACCACGATGCCGATGGAGAGTTCATTGGCGAACGGACGCAGCATATCGCTGCGTCGTATCAGCAGAGCCAGATCTTCCTCGATCTGGCTACCGCCGAACGCACCTTCGAGAATGGAAACAAGTGTCATGCCGATCTGCACGGTCGGCAGAAAGGAATGCGGCTCATCTGCCAGACGAAGCGCCCTCTCGGCGCCGCGTACCCCGCGCTTGACCAGTGCCGCAAGACGTGGGCGCTTGGCCGAGATCAGCGCCATTTCGCCCATGGCGAAAATGCTGTTCAGCGCAATGAGGAGACAGATGACCAGAATAGGGGTGAGCATGGTGCCCTTCGTTCGAAAAAAGAAAAGGCGGACATACGCATCGTATGTCCGCCCCTTCAGGATAAGGCTGTCATGCCGTGATTGACCAGTCTGGACGGAAGAAAGGTTTTCTTCCGCCCTGCCGTGTCAGGCCCCGGCCCGATCAGTCAGCCGCGTCGGCAATCTCGACCGGCTTTTCCTCGGTCTTGTGCACGCGCACGCGCGGACCGCGGGAAGGCTTGCGTGATTCGAGCAGGGTCACCTGTTCGGCCACCTGAGCCTCGTATTTGTACTCGGCAGGACGCTGGTTCTCGAGAGAGATCTCGGGGACCATCGGCTTTTCGGTTTCAGGGCCGAACAGCGCGACCTTGGCGATATGCCACGGACGCTTGACCGCATCCATCACAGCTGTGGATTCATAACCGGAATGCACCATGCAATCGGCGCATTTTTCATAGGCGCCGGTGCCGTACTGTTCCCAGGCCGTATCGTCCATCAGTTCCTTGAACGTCTTGGCATAGCCTTCACCCAGCAGGTAG
This sequence comes from Asaia lannensis NBRC 102526, assembly GCF_024054035.1. Taxonomy (GTDB): domain Bacteria; phylum Pseudomonadota; class Alphaproteobacteria; order Acetobacterales; family Acetobacteraceae; genus Asaia; species Asaia lannensis. The sequence continues at coordinate 233,270 of NZ_JAMXQU010000001.1, read as the reverse complement.
CAGGGACGCTGCCAGCCGAACACGGTGCGAAGCGGCTTGCCCCAGGGCGTGCAATGATAATTCTCGTTGCCAGCCAGGAAGTTCAGGAAGAGCGGCGACTGCGTGAAGCGCCACTTCTTGCCCTTGCCCAGACGGAAGATGTCGCGGAAGAGCTGCTTGGTCTTCTGACGATTCAGGAAGTGCTCCTGATCGGGTGCACGCTCATAGGCGTAGCCCGGTGCCGTCATGACGCCATCGACGCCAAGCGCCATGACCTCATCGAAGAATCTTGCCACGCGCTCGGGCTGCGCACCGTCGAACAGCGTGCAGTTGATGGACACGCGGAAACCGCGTTCCTTCGCCTTGCGGATCGCTGCAACCGCACGCTCGTACACACCCTCCTGGCAGACGGACGAATCGTGCATCGCCTTGTCGCCATCGAGATGGATATCCCACGAGAAGAACGGGTTCGGCTCGTAATCGTCGAGCTTCTTTTCGAGCAGAAGGCCGTTCGTGCAGAGATAGACGTATTTCTTGCGCGCCGTCAGACCCTTGACGATCTCGGGCATCTCCTTGTGCAGGAGAGGCTCACCGCCGGCGATGGCGATGACGGGGGCATCGGCTTCGGCATCGGCATCCAGACATTCCTGCAGGCTGAGGCGCTGGTTCAGGATCTGGGCCGGATAATCGATCTTGCCGCAACCTGCACAGGCGAGATTACAGCGGAACAGGGGTTCGAGCATCAGAACGAGCGGATAACGCTTGCGACCCAGAAGATGCTGTTTGACCACATAGCGTCCGACACGGACGGCCTGCATCAATGGAACGGCCATGTAACTCTATGCTCCTACACCAGGTGACATGAAACCACAGGGGGAAAACCCGCAGCATGCCACGCAGACGTCATACGTTGAGACCCGTTGGTCCTGTAGATCTAGGGAAAGACACCGGAAGATAGCGGGCGTGCCAGACCCTGAAACAGACCTGAGACGAGACGAACAGGGCGGTAAAGCGTCGCCTATACACCCAGCTTCCGTCCAATCTCAACATCTACGACATATCATTGCACGTACTGTGTCATTTTGGCGACAACACAACGTAATGACTAACCAAACTTTAAGCTGAATTTGGTTGCCTCAACCGAAACGATGCGCTCATTCCCTCCCACCGTTATTGAAGATTCGGGAGCAGATTGCACTTTTCGACGTTATGACGGACATATCCCTGTGTGGTCGGGCCCCGGATGACTTGTAATTGATATGAGCCATCCCAGCTTTCCCACTACGGATTCCTGTATACATGTCGATCCTGCCACAAAGCCTTGCACGGCAGGCTCGCCGGGTACGCCCACCGACCGGGAAAGATTTGAGGACGCAGCATGACACAGCCTTCCAGCAGAACGACCGATACCGCTCCCGCAAAGCGCTTCCTGCGCGCCGGTCTGGGTGCGGTGCTCCTCTCCACGGTTTCTGTTGCGCTGGTATCGCCCGCCCTCGCCCAGATCGCGCCCTCTTCGGCTGCAGCCTCGCAGCCGGCAGCCATCGCCCCGATCAATGCCCTTTATAGTGCGCTTGCACAGATCCAGGCTCCGGGGAGCGGGTCGACACAGGCACGTGCCCAGATCATCGCTCCGGTCATCGACCGGATTTTCGATCTGTCGACCGTGCTCCATAATTCGATCGGCATGCGCTACACCACGCTTTCTGCCGATGAGCAGACGCGCCTCCTCGCTGCATTCCGCGAATTTACCATCGCGCGCTATGTCTCGAGCTTCAAACAGGGCGGCGAAGCGAAATTCACGGTCAGCCCCTCGACACGCGCCGCGCCGACCGGTGGCAGCACCATCGTGAACACCACGATCGGTGACGGCTCCGATTCCCCGACCGCCATCAATTACGTCATGATGCCGTCCGGTGGTGGCTATCGCATCGTCGATATCCTGCTTAACGGTCATATCAGCCAGGTGGCCGCCCAGCGCGCGGATTTCAGTTCGACACTGGCACGCGGCGGAGCCGATGCACTTGTCACGCTGCTCAATCGCAAGACAGCAAAGTTCATGAACAACTGAGATGCTGCCCCGGCCCCCTGAGATGAAAAACCCTGAAAAGGGGAGTGGGGTCTCGTGCCTCCTGCACTGAGCTGGCTCGGCTATGCGTCGGCCTGTCTCGCCGTTGCCGGCTGCGCGCAATCCCTTATCGGTGCCGGGCTCATCGCGGCATTTCGCCGGCGCGAGCATGATCCTGCTCACGTTGCGCGCCGGGCTACGCAGCCCTGTCCGCCCGTCACCGTTCTCAAACCCCTCCACGGTGACGAGCCCTTGCTCAAGGAAGCCCTACGCAGCTTCTGCGAGCAGGACTATCCGGGGTTCCAGATCGTTTTCGGGGTTCAGCGCACGGACGATCCGGCGATTGCCATCGTCCGGTCCCTGCAACGCGATTATCCCGAGCGCGACCTGGCTCTCGTCATCGACGGCACGTCTCATGGCACCAATCGCAAGGTCGCCAATCTGATCAACATGTATCCGGTGGCAAAGCACGATATTCTCGTGGTGTCGGATTCGGACATCCATGTCGGACCGGGCTATCTGCGCGACATCGTTCATGCGCTTTCCGGCAAAAATGTCGGTCTGGTGACCACGCTTTACGCCGGGCTTGCGGCCTCATCCAGCTGGGTTCGTCAGTTCGCAGCCTGCCAGATCAATCATACCTTCATGCCCGGCGTCATGATGTCGCGCCTTTTGGGACGCCAGGACTGTCTCGGGGCGACCATGGCCCTGACACGCGCAACACTCGAAAGGATCGGCGGCCTCGCCGCGCTGGCCGATCATGTGGCCGACGATGCCATTCTGGGGCAGCTCGTGCGTGCCCACGGCCAGACCATTGTGCTTGCACCGTGCATGACATGGACCACCGTTGCCGAGCCTTCGGCACACGACATGATCGATCATGAGCTGCGCTGGGGCCGTACGGTCAAGAATGTCGAGCCGGTAGGATATGGCCTGTCCGCCATCCAGCTCCCGCTGTTCTGGGCAAGCGTCACGCTTGCATGCTGCTGGCCTGCCCGCTGGGCACTGCTGTTTTTCATCGCCGTCTGGGCCATACGCAGTCTTGCCGCCCTGACCGTTGATCGTCTGGTCGGGCAGTTCAGCCCGGCCATTTATCTGCTTTTCCCCCTGCGTGAGTGGCTCTCGGCAGCCATCATGGTGGGGAGTGCCCGGGGTCAGAAAGTGGAATGGCGCGGACAGACGCTCCATATACGCCGTACGGCACCGATCACACCGCCCGTCCAACCCGTCGAACCCGGCGATTAGACTTTTTGGCGTTTCCACCCCATATGCTGGGGCATTCGTCAGAAAGTTCTGATCTCCCTATTCTACCCGGCTCTCACGATCCGGCTGTATTTTTCCGAGGAAGCCCTTCATCATGATGCGCACGCTATTCCTTCAGCCCCCCTCCTTCGACGGTTTCGATGGTGGTGCGGGGTCGCGCTATCAGGCCAAGCGCGAAATCCGTTCCTTCTGGTTTCCCACCTGGCTGGCCCAGCCCGCTGCCATGGTCGAAGGCTCCCGCCTGATCGATGCACCGCCGGCAGGTATGGGCATGGAGCCGATCCTGAAGGATGTGATGAATCGCGACCTCGTGGTGATGCATACCTCGACGCCGTCCTTCGCCTCCGATGTGCGCGTGGCGCAGATGCTCAAGGACGCCAACCCCAATCTGATGATCGGCATGGTGGGGGCCAAGGTTGCCGTACAGCCTGACGAGTCGATGGCCAAGGGTAGCCCGATCGACTTCGTGGCACGCAACGAATTCGATTTCACGATCAAGGAAATTGCCGAAGGCCGCGACCTGAAGGACGTGGACGGCATCACCTGGCGCAACAAGGATGGCGAGATCATCGCCAACCGCGACCGTGCCATGATCGAGGACATGGACTCCCTGCCCTTCGTGACGGAAGTCTACAAGCGCGACCTGAAGATCGAGGATTACTTCATCGGGTATCTGATGCACCCGTATATCTCGATCTATACGGGCCGTGGCTGCAAGTCGCGCTGCACATTCTGCCTGTGGCCGCAGACGGTCGGTGGCCATCGCTACCGCACCCGCAGCCCCGAGCACGTGGCTGCTGAAATCCGTCTTGCCAAGCAGTATTTCCCGCAGGTGAAGGAGTTCATGTTCGATGACGACACCTTCACCGATGATCTGCCCCGTGCTGAGGCCATCGCGCGTGAAATGGGCAAGCTGGGTGTCACCTGGTCGTGCAACGCCAAGGCCAACGTGCCCTATGAAACGCTCAAGATCATGAAGGAAAACGGGCTCCGCCTGCTTCTGGTCGGCTATGAGAGCGGCAACCAGCAGATCCTTCACAACATCAAGAAGGGTATGCGCGTCGAAGTGGCACGCGAGTTCACCAAGAACTGCCACAAGCTGGGCATCAAGATCCACGGCACCTTCATCGTCGGCCTGCCCGGCGAAACGAAGGAGACCATTCAGGAAACCATCCAGTTTGCCCGCGAGATCAACCCGCATACGCTGCAGGTTTCGCTGGCCGCCCCCTATCCCGGCACGGCCCTGCACAAGCAGGCCACCGAGAATGGCTGGTTCAACGAGGCCGAGGCCGAGCTGATCGACGAGAACGGCGTGCAGATTGCCCCGCTGCACTACCCGCATCTGTCGCACACCGAAATCTTCAACTCGGTTGAGGAATTCTATCGCAAGTTCTACTTCCGCGCGCCGAAGATCGCCTCCATCGTCAACGAGATGGTCCGTAGCCCGCAGATGATGAAGCGCCGTCTGCGCGAGGGCGTGGAGTTCTTCCAGTTCCTCAAGGGCCGCAACGCCGCCTGATCACTCAGGCGTCGTTTACTCCCATGCGTCGTCTTATAGTCTCGGCCGATGATTTCGGCCTGAGCGAAGAAGTCAACGAGGCCATCGAGATCGCCCATCGTGACGGGCTGCTCTCGACGGCCAGCCTCATGGTGGCAGGTCCCGCCAGCGTGGATGCCGTGCGCCGCGCAAAGCGGCTGCCCGGCCTGCGTGTCGGCCTGCATCTGGTGGTGATCGAAGGCGATACGGCTTTACCCGGTGCAACCATACCGGCGATTGCAACACCCGATGACCGCTTCGGCACAAGCCAGCTCGGTCTGGGTATCGATTACTTCTTTCGTCCATCGGCACGTCGTGCGCTGGCACGCGAGATCGAGGCACAGTTCCGGGCCTTCGTGGCGTCGGGGCTCAGGCTCGATCATGCCAATGCCCATAAACACATGCACCTGCATCCGACAGTGGGGCGCCTGCTGATCGAAACGGGGCTACATTACGGGCTGCGGCACGTGCGTACGCCTTGTGAGCCCCCGGCGCCGCTTGCTGCGGCAGAAACCCATTTCGATTCGCTCGGGGCGTCAGCCCTGCGTCGCTGGTGCGGTGTGCTGCGTCATCAGATCGCACGCGCGGGCATGACGACCAACGATTCCTGCTTCGGAGTGGCTTGGAGCGGGCAGATGCGTGCCGGTCGCGTGGCCGGGCTGGTGCCTCATCTTCCCGAAGGTCTGTCCGAACTCTATTTCCACCCGGCGCTGGAGCAGAATGCCCTGCTGCAAAGCCTGATGCCGGATTACGATCAGCGCGGCGAGTTCGATGCCCTGATAAGCCCTGAATTGCGCGACGCCGTACGCCGCTCGGGGATCGCACTGACCGACTGGGCGGGTGCGACGCTGCCTCAGGCCTGAATGCCTCGGTAAATCGCCAGGCCTTCAACCGGCCTACGATGCGCCCGGATATCGGGTGCCATCACCCGTGTAGCCGGGTGATGGAATTCTGCATGATCTGCCGGGATCTTTCAGCAATCCCGGCAGAGGCAAACATCAGAGAGCCGTTTCGACCCAGGCCTTCAGGGCGCTCTTGGGCAGGGCGCCGGTCTTCTGGGCAACGACTTCACCGTTCTTGAACACCATGAGCGTCGGAATGCTGCGCACGCCAAAGCGCGTCGGTGCTTCGGGATTCTCGTCGATATTGATCTTTGCGACCGTCAGACGGCCCTTGTACTCGCCACCGATCTCGTCGAGCGCGGGCGCGATCATTTTGCAGGGGCCGCACCACTCCGCCCAGAAATCGACCAGAACAGGGCCTTCAGCCTGCAGCACGTCCTTGTCAAAACCGCTGTCGCTGACAGCTACGGTGTTCTCGCTCATTATCTTCTCCCTTGGGAATACCGACCGCTGGGGTCTGCTTCAGAAAGACATATCAGCAGTTCCGCCAGACGCTTCAAGAGCTAGTGAACCGTGAATTGTCCCGCAAGGCGCAACACAGGGGAATGGCGGGCGTTTAACTCCCGGAGTTTATGGAAGAATCTACGGAGGTCTCCTTGTGAAGACGCGGTCCATGTTTCGCTTTTTCTGTCTCGGGACGCTTTGCGCCTCGACCCTTCTCGCAGCAGCGCCCATGGTTCGGGCGCAACCCGCCATCAAGGCGACAGACCGCCCGTTAATTCCCCTGACCTCACCGCCTACGCACCGGATCCTGCCGGGCAAGATCGTGTTTTCGATGCTTGTCACGCCCGATCTCGCCAATGCCCAGAGCTTCTACGGCCAGCTCTTCGGCTGGACTTTCCGGCCGGTAGGCGACGACCGGACGCAGCGTGTCGAGATCCTGCTCGATTCCCGGCCTGTCGGCACGATGGTGTCCCATGCGGTGCGTCGCGCCGGGCAGGACGTGCCGTTCTGGATGCCCTTCCTTTCGACCTCCGACACGGCGACAGTTGCGCGAACGACCAGAAAACAGGGTGGCAAGGTGCTGTTCGGCCCGCACCGCATTGCCGGGCTGGGGCAGACGGTCATCGTCTCGGACCCCCAACACGGTATTTTCGGCGCCCTCAGCTCCGATTCTGGCGACCCTGTCGATCAGCCGATCGATCCTCAGCCCGGCAGCTGGGCCTGGGCATCGCTTCTGACGCCGTACCCCATGGCGTCTGCCGGCTACTACCAGCAGCTCTTCGGCTACCGGATTGCGGCAGCGTCCCAACAGGACAGCACGACACATTTCATCGTCACATCGCAAGACAGGGAACGCGCCAGTATCAATACGCTTCCTTCAGGCATCGACCAGAAAGACAAGGCGCGCTGGATACAGTTCGTTCAGGTCGGCAACAGCGCAACCGTTGCAGAGCGGGCGCAGGCTCTTGGAGGGCATGTGATCGTACCGACCCATATCGATCGTGACGGTGCGCAGGTCGCGATTCTCTCGGATCCTGCAGGCGCAGTATTCGGCGTGATCGAGCCGCAGGGCGATGTGCTGGAAGGGGGAGCAGTCCGATGAAAAGATTTTCAGCAGGTAAGATTCCGGCACTTTTCGCGCTCTGTCTGATCGGCCTGACAGGCTGCGGCTACAATGACGGCTATGGGGGAGGCTATTATGGCTATCCCGGCGGTGGCTGGGGGCGCCAGGGCTGGGGCAGCGGTTATTCGGTCGGGCCGCATTATACCGGACGCGGCTTCGGCGGTCCGGGCTATCGCAACAGGTTCAATCCTCCCCGCCGCGATGACCGGGGGCGGGACAACCACAGGCATGACGATCGCGGCAGAGGCCCCGGCGGTTATCAGCGTCGCTGACGGCACCTCACTCGCATCCGGTTCTCGCTTTTCCTGGCCAGAGGTAAAACCCGCTATGCCCGACCTGTTCTGGCATAGCGATCCGACCGTTTCTTCTGCTCGCCGACCTCAGAGCGTGGAGGGCTCGAACGGAATGAAACTGATTACAGGCCCTTCGGTCCAGACCAGGGCAAGAACGATTTCATGATCGGGATAGAGTTGTGACAGCACCGATCCATAGGCTGTCATCTGACGTCTGTAGGCTGCAGGTACGGTCTGACCCGCACGTGGCGGATGCTGACCGGTCTTGTAATCGCACAGCATGACCTGTCGGTCGGTGATACGCAGGCGGTCGACCTGACCGAGCACGACCTGACCGAATGCAATGCCCGTTACAGGCTGTTCCGACAGACTGCCGGGCTCAAAGAGCGGCAACAGCGCCTCGTGCGTCAGAACGGCAATAACCTGATCGGCCAGTTTCCCCACTTCTTCACGGGAAAGGCCATGAGAAGGGTGAGAAAGCCATGAAAGCGCAAGATCGCGCCATGAGGCTCTTTCACGGTCTGGCAGCCACTGCAGAAGACGATGCACCAGCGTGCCACGATCGATCGCACGCGCCCGTTTGCTGACCTGCCCTGCCGCAAGCACCAGAGGAGAAAGGGCTGGCGGTGTCGCGCCATATCGCGCGTTATCTGGACGGCTTGGGGCAAGAGGACGTGTCAGCGGGTTCTCATGGGGTGCGGCGCTTACCTTCCAGTCCGGTGCGTGACCGAAAATAGCTGGCAGATCGACAGATATGAGCTTTGGCAACGCGTCCGGTTTGCGGGGCGGCTCTGCCGGAACCGCCTCGATGACGCGTACCTCTCCCTCCCAGCTTCCATCGAATGGCGCAGATGTTGCGCCAAGGGCCTCGAAGCCAGCCTGACACAGCGCATACCATGATGTTTCGGCGGGTTTTTTCCTTGGCTCCCAGCCGCATACCACCAGCCAGTCGCTGGCGCGTGTCAGAGCCACATAAAGCAGCCGGTTGCGCTCTGCCTGGGCAGCGGCCTTTTCCTCGGCCTTGAGCCTGTCTCCCAGATCTGAGGGCAACTCCTTGCCGGGCATCCAGACCGGAAGGTCGAGACCGCCCTGACGGGTCCAGAGCAGTTTTTTCTCGCCCTGCACATCGCCTGTCATATCGGGAAGCACCACAAGACGCGCCTGCAATCCCTTGGATCCATGCACGGTCATGATACGCACGGCATCGATCTCTGCCTCGGCCTCGCGCTTGACCGTCAGACTGCTTGACTCCAGCCAGTGCAGAAACCCCTGCATGGAAGGCGCATGAAGCGCCTCGTAGCGCAAAGCGGCAGAAAGCAGATCGTCCAGCGGTTCGGCCGCTTCCGGACCGAGACGGGCCAGCGCACGGGCACGCCCTTCATGGCGGCCCAGGGCATCGGCCAGAATCTGGTAGGGCGTGGCAAAGTCGATACGCGTCTGGAGGGCCGAAAGACGCTCCCACGCACTTTTCCAGTCAGGCCGCTCGCGATGGCGTTCGCGCAGGGTCGTCCAGAGCGGTGTCTCGCCCCGCTCCATGGCCAGATCCATCAGGGAGCCATCGCTCACCCCGCCGAAAGGCGAGGTAAGCACAGAGGCAAGAGTGAGATTGTCCTGAGGCAGAAGCAGCGCATGGCACAGCGCCATCAGATCCTGAACGGCAAGGGAGTCGGTCAGCCCGACACCGACGAGCGTCGCAACCTCGACACCATGCCCCTTCAGCGCCCTTATGAGTGCGCGCAGAAAAGGCGAGCGCCTCGGCACCAGAACCAGCACATCTCCAGCCCGAAGCGGCGCCTGACCGGGCTGGGGCGGTTTGCCGATCTGGTCGGCAATCCATTGTGCCAGATGATCGGCCAGTTTCTGAGGGGCACGGCTCTGCCCCGCATTGCCCGTCGGCGCGGCCCAGGGATCGTCTATGCCATCCTTCTCGTCCTTGGGGACCAGAGGCCATAGCTCCACGCGCCCGCCCTGACCCGGGCGCGCCGAGCGATGAGGCGGCAGAATGTCACGTCCCGGCTCACGCAGACCGTCGGCGGCCAGCGGACTGGAAAACACCGAATCGACCAGATCGAGCACAGGGGCGACAGAGCGGAAAGACACGCCGATTTCCGGCACGCGCCACTCCTGCTCAGCACCCAGAACCATCTCCTGGAATTTTTCGCGTGCGCCGAACAGGCCCTGCGGGTCCGCCCCCTGAAACGCATAGATCGACTGCTTGAAATCACCCACGGCAAACACCGTGCGCGGACGACCTTCCATTTCGCGCGCGCCATCGCCCACGAAGAATTCCTCGATCAGCGCCGTCGCGATCTCCCATTGTGCGGCAGACGTATCCTGCACCTCGTCGAGCAACAGATGATCGAGACCGCCATCGAGCTTGTACAGCACCCAGGATGCCCCCGGATCGCGCAGCAGATCGCGCGTGCTGGCAATCAGGTCGTCGTAATCCACAAGACCGCGCAGTGTCTTGTCCTGTGCGTAGCGTTCAAGCGTGGGCGCAGCGAGCGCGAACAGGGCCAGATTGAGCGCAATCAGGCGTTCGACCGCTATCGCGCGTTCGACCGTCATCAGACGTTCCGCCTCAGCAGTGAACGCCTCCATCAGGTGAGGGCGATCGCGCGCAATGGCAGCCTGAACGAAGGCTTTTGCAGCGCGGGGCGTTCCGGCATTCGTCAGGAAAATCTCACGCCACATCGCGGCGTCGCGCTGAGCGACAGGGCGAGACAACATATCGAGCAGCCTGTGCAGCGTTTTCTGCATGGGTGCCGTGCCGAGTTCGAGGGCCTCCTGCGCACATTGTCTCAGCCTGTCTTCCTGCGGCGAAACCAGACGTGTCGCTTCAAGATCGGCCAGTGTTTCGCTACCGGCGCCGAAAGCCCGTCGATACGCCTGCTCGATGCGCCCCGGATCGACCTGCCAGCGGATAAAGCTTTGACGCAGGCGTGCAGCCCGGCCCTGAAGCGCTCTTATACGATCCAGATAATCTTCCAGCCCCACCTGCCCGGCCAGCAGGGACAGCTTTTCTTCCATTGCGGGATCACGGGCGACGCGTGAGAGGGTCTGTTCGATGGCATTGGCCAAAGCGAGACCCGAATCCGTTTCCTCCATCAGGGTGAAATGCGGATTGATGGCGGCCTCGAGCGGGAAACGTCGCAAAAGCGACTGGCAGAAGGCATGGATCGTCCCGATTTTCATGCCACCCGGCAGATCGAGCACACGTACGAACAAGGCACGCGCAGCCTGACGCGTCTCAGCAGAAACCGGCACGCTCAGTGCATGGAGTTCGCGATCCAGCGCCTCGTCGGACAGGGAGACCCACCGCCCCAGACGCGATTGCAGTCGATTGGCCATTTCGGCGGCCGCGGCACGGGTAAAGGTCAGGCACTGGATACGCGCCGGATCGGATCCCGGCAGAAGGACAGGCGCCCCCGTTTCCGGATCGGGCACCAGCACCGGCGACATCAGACGCAGCAAACGGTCAATGAGCAATTTGGTCTTGCCACTGCCTGCCGAGGCCGAGACGAACACCGATGCCAGAGGATCGGACGCCTGACGCTGGATGTCGTTTGCAGAAGCAATGACCTGCGCGTTCAGAGGCGTTTTTGCACCTCGGGATTTTGTGGGCGCCATGTCGGTCATTCTCCTCCCTCCTCGCGTGCGGCACTCCATTCCGACACACGCGCGAGATGGGCATAATCGCTATAGCGCGGCACGTAATCGGGGTGAGGATGAGAGCGATAGGCCGTGTCGGGATTGTCGAAAGCCTCGACACGACGGCGCAGCCGGTCGAGTGCGCTCTCGACCAGTCCGGCCAGATCGTCCGGTTTGCGGGGAACCGACAGTTCTTCGCCGCGATGGCGATCGCCTGTCAGACGCCAATAGAGCAGCGATGCCGTTTCAGCTTCCGGCAGGCCGGGAAAACCGCCCAGGCGCAACATGGCGGCTTCCAGCACCAGCTGCGAGCTCCAGCCTGCTTCGACATCGGTCACCTTGGGCAGACTGCCTGTCTTGTAATCGATGATGGTCGCCCGACCGTCCTGCCCGATCTCGATACGATCGGCGCGCGCACTGAGACGAAAAGGCGCATAGGGGGGTGTCAGGGTCAGCGTTCCCTTCTGCTCCGTCCTGATCTGGAGCGGCTTTTCACGCCCGGCCTCACGTTCGCATACCCAGTCGGCAATGCGCAGCACGCGCGGTCGCCACCAGGCAGTCAAGGCAGGGCGCAGATCATGCGAATTCAGGGAGTCGAGCAAGGCCTTGTGCAGGGCCCTCCCCCCTTTCTGGCCATCGGCCAGCCACCGGTCGATTCCCTCATGCACCACCACACCGATATCCGACCGGTCGGCGGCTTCTTCCAGAGCGGGCAGCGCGCGCAGGCCCAGAACATGACGCGCATAAATGGCGTAGGGATCGCGCAGCCACAGATCGATCTCGGTAACGGAAAGACGCCTCGGCCTGCGTGAAACGGGCGGCCGCGGCTCGGGTGGGGGCACCGGGCGGGCGGGTCCTTGTGGCTGGTCCATACGCGCCTGCCAGAACAAGGCAGGATGAATAGGCAGTTTCTGCCCACGCCCCTCAAGAAGCGCGTCAAGACGCACGAGCCAGCGCGCCGGAACAGCAGGGGCTCCATCGCGGCGGGCGGCACTCGACAGCACGATTTCCTTCCCTGAAAGGAACGCTGTGGTGAAATCATGCGCTGCCGTGCCGATGAGCCGCTCAGGAGAAGGCAGACCAGCACGTGTGCGCATGGGGCGGCTCAGCCAGGGGCCCGGATCGGTCGCAGGCGGCCATATGCCCTCATTCAGGCCCCCAAGTACGACCAGATCGGCAAATTGCAGACGGGCTTCGAGCACACCGAGAATGGAAACGCGCGGATGCAGGGCCTCGCCATCGCGCCCCTGCAATACGCGCTGGCCGAACACCATCTGTCCCGCCATGGAAGCCAGAAGAAAAGCTGGCATGCCCGCCAGTGTCTGAGGGGGAAGCACAGCGCCATGGGTCATCAGGCTGGCAATATGACGTGACAGCGCATGTCCTTCAGCCCCGAGCCAGAGACGTTCCTCACCGGGCTGATCCACCGTGGTCGCCAGTGCTTCTGCGGCACGCACCAGAAGAGCGAGAAGCTCTGGCAGGGGCAGAGCCCCGCAATCGAGCAAAGGCGACACTGCCTCCGACAGACGGTCGAGAAACAGGGAGAGCGGTTCGGCCTGATCGGGACTGTCTGCCGTGTCATTGGCGCTCTGATCCTGCTTTTGCAGAGCCAGACGCAGACCGGCCATGCCGGGCGGCGGTGCAGGACCACGCAGGACCAGACGCTCAAGTCGACGTGCCGTAGCACGACAATTTCCCGGTGTGCTGCCCAGCGCCACCAGAGGATGCTTGAGCAGGGCCAGCAACGCCACAGGCGCCAGATCTTCCGAAGCCGCCTCGGCAACGAGACGCAACAATATGGCTGCAGGTGTCAGAGCAAGCGCCTCGCCCGCACTGTCATCGGCAACAATGCCATAGCGCAGCAATTCGGTCGCTACGCGGCGCGCTAGGGCCCTGTCAGGCGTCACGAGTGAGGCCGTTTTGCCGGGTTCCTCCACTGCCGCACGCAGGATCATGGCGATACTTGCGGCCTCCTGCTGCTGGTCTGCAGCATCGACGCGCGTCATGCCCTCCAGAGGCAGGGCCTCACGGCTTTCGCCCCAGGCAGATAATCCTTCCATGGGCCGCATGAACAGACTGGTGAGCGCTGCGCGCGCCTTGAGTGCCTCACGTCGGCTTTCGCTGCTGCCTGGCGGGAGATCGTCCCAGAGTGCCATGGTTTCACGGGAAACAGACAAGTCACTGAGCAGACGACGAAAACCGGATTGCGGATGGCTCTCCGGCAGGGTGCTCCACAATTCTTCGGGAAGATCGAGATCGACGCCAGGCAGAATGACACAGCCCTGAGGCGCATCGAGCACGGCACGCAAAATGGCGCAAACGGCAAACATGCCATCGGTGAAGCCCACGGCCCAGAGTGGCCCCTGAGGCGGGACATCGCGCCAGCGTGCAGCCTGCGCCCTGAGCACCGCGACCTGACGCGCAACAGGGTTCATCACGCCCGTCTCCTGCAACCATTGCGGCCAGGCTTCGGTCACGATGTGCAGGAATTGCAGGGTCTTGTGCCAGTGATCGGCAAAGCGCGGCTCAGCCGCATCGGGCAGGCGCTCGCGCAGATCGACGCCCACACGCTCGGCATCGTCCATCAGTTCGGCAAGAGCCGAAGCCAGCGGCCACGCCTGCTCAAGGGTCAGATCGGCGCTGAACACGCCTTTCGCTTTCAGCACGAGGGCTGCCAGAACGGAAAGGCGACGCAGCTTGTCCACGGCAGGCGGAAAGGAAAATGCCTCGACACCCGAGAGCGCCAGATCGTCCTCGCTCACGTCACCAACCGGGACGATACGCGGCAGAAGAGCTGCCCGGCCGTCGAGACAGCGCAGAAAAGCCTCGGTCAGATTACGCGCAGCGCGTCGGCTCGGCACGAGAATCAGCGCGTTTTCCGCCCCCTGATGAGCCGGACCCGCAAGCCAGCGTCGGGCCACGTCATCGAGAAACGAACGGTCGGGCGGGATCGTGGCGAGCGTCACAGCCGGTCGCTCCAGCCTTCCAGTATGACCCGCCTGCCTTCTTCTCCCTCACCCGGCATGAGGGTGAGATGCAGGGCATGGCGCGGCAGCTCGTCCCCGGCTCGCTCTGGCCACTCGACCAGCATGATGCCTTCCTGCACCTCATCCCAGCCCAGCTCGAACAGGGCATCGGGTCCATCCAGACGCCACAGATCGAAATGCGCTACCGTCGCCTTGGGAAGGTCGTAGATCTGCACCAGCGAAAAAGTAGGGCTCGGCACCTCCAGCGAAGGATCTCCCGCCAGCGCCCGCAGGAATGCCCGGGCAAACACGCTCTTGCCCATTCCCATCTCGCCATGCAGCGCAATCACATCGCCCGCACCGGACAACGCTGCCAGCCGGGCAGCAAGAGCTTCAGTAGCGGGCTGGTCGGGAAGGTCGAGTTCGGTCATGCGCTCAATCTAGTGACGCACCCGTCCGATGGGTAGTGGAAAGCACCGGGAAGACCGCGCGGGAGTGCCCTGTCCTATCGCTTGTAGGCGGGCAGATCGATCTTGCGCACAATCGCATAGCCACGCAGGGCAAAGCCCAGTGTCACAGCCACGGCGCCAGCGAGAACCGGTGTTACCCCGATACCGTTCAGCCCGACATACAGCCCGGCGGACAGGGCAGCGGCGGTGACATAAAGCTCGGGGCGGATCACGATCGAGGGCAGATCGGCCAGAACGTCCCGTATGATACCGCCCATACAGGCTGTCACCACGCCCATGACGGCGGCAGGAAGCCATGGAATGCCGTAGGCGGTGGCCTTCGCTGCGCCATAAACCGCGTAGGATGCCAGACCCAGCCCGTCGAACCAGTCGATGGCGCCTTCAGGCCAGCAGCGATGCGGTGTGAACCACACGAGCAGGGCAATGCCCAGACAGACAGCAAGCGGGGCTGTAGCGTGCATCCAGAAAACCGGTGCGCCGATAAGCAGATCGCGCAATGTGCCGCCTCCGACACCGGTCATGGCGGCAAAAAAGGCAAAAGTCACAAGGTTCTGACGCGCTCTGGCCGCTACGAGCGCACCGGATATGGCAAAAACTGCCGTACCCGCCATGTCGAGATCGGAGAGAGTCGAAGCCGAAAGCGCATGGATGGAAGAAAGTGTCGCAGGACTCACGCTGCCAGCGCCTCGATATCATCGGCCAGCTGCGTCACGCGTGCAGGATCGGCATCCCAGGCGAACATGAAACGCGCGCCACCACCGATGAACGTGTAAAAGCGCCATCCCTTCGTCCTCAGCCCCTCAAGGACACTCTCGGGTGCCTTGAGAAACACTGCATTGGCCTGAGCGGGAAACATGAGCGACAATCCGGGCAGTGCCTCGATACGTGCGGCCAGGGTCCGGGCGCAGCGATTGCCATGCGCGCCGTTGCGCAGCCAGGCTCCGCTTTCAAGCAGGCCGATCCAGGGGGCGGAAATAAAGCGCATTTTCGAAGCCAGCTGACCGGCCTGCTTGCAGCGATAGTCGAATCCTTCCGCAAGGGCAGAGTCGAAAAACAGTATGGCCTCGCCTACGCCCATACCGTTCTTGGTTCCGCCGAAACACAATACATCGACACCGGCCTGCCATGTCATTTCGGCGGGCGTGCAGCCCAGCGTGGCGCAGGCATTGGCAAAACGTGCGCCATCCATATGCAGGCGCAGCCCGAGCTCACGACACGTGGCTGAAATGGCGCGTATCTCGTCCAGTGAATAGACTTCTCCCGTTTCGGTCGGCTGGGTGATCGTGACGACCTTGGGCTTGGGGTAATGGATATCGCTGCGGCAGGTCGCGAGCGCACGGATATCCTCAGGGAAGAGCTTTGCGTGATCGGTGCGCGCGACCAGCAGCTTGGACCCGTTGGAGAAGAACTCCGGCGCGCCGCATTCATCGGTTTCGACATGCGCGAAAGACGAACAGATCACGCTGTTATAGGACTGACAGAGCGAAGCGAGCGCGAGCGAATTGGCCGCCGTACCGTTGAAGGCAAAAAAAACCTCGCAGCGCGTTTCGAACAGGGTACGGAAACTGTCTGCCGCGCGGCTGGTCCACTCATCTTCGCCATAGGCAGGGACCGAGCCCGTATTGGCCTGATGCATGATGTCCCACACTTCGGGACAGATACCGGCATAATTGTCACTGGCAAATTGCTGGGCCACGGGCGTTGGGTCCTTGATCGCTGCGGAGTTCTCTAAAAGCTCCGGACAAGGCAGGCGTGGCATGTCCCGAGATTGCCGGAGCGGCCACATCTCTCCGGCTGCCCGGAGATACCACCTTGCCCGGGAGCAGGTTGGCGCCGGTACGACCGTACCGGCTCTTGATGCTGGTCACCCTCGTATCAAAGCCGCAGGAACGGTGCAATGCGCTTGTGCGCAGGAGCAGAGCCTGCATCCAGAGCGCGCGCCGGACGTGCACCAAGGGAGGGGGTGCATCGATTGACGGAATGTGTTTTCTATCGCCCTCATTGCAAAGCAAGACTGAACAGAAACGGATAGACGCTGACATGGGCCAGACCCCTCTCGACATCGATGTCGCCATTATCGGTGCAGGGCCGACCGCGCTTTTTGCCGCGTTCGAATGCAGCATGCTCAAACTCTCCTGCGTGCTGATCGATGCGCTGAACGAGATTGGTGGCCAATGTGCGGCGCTTTATCCTGAAAAGCCGATCTATGACATTCCGGCGCATCCCTCGATCGAAGGCGGTGCCCTGATTGCGGCTCTCGATGCCCAGATCGCGCCTTTCGATGTGCCGCGCCTTCTGGGCCAGCGCGTGGAGAAACTCTCCGGCCAACGCGGCGCGTTCACGCTGGAAACCGACAAGGGCAATGTCGTTACGGCGCGCGCCGTGATCATCGCCGCAGGCGCAGGGGCTTTCGGGCCGAATCGCCCGCCGCTCGATGGCCTCGATGTGTATGAGGAAAGCGGTGCCGTGCAATATTACGTGCGCAAGCGTGCCGATTTTGCGGGCAAGCGCATCATCGTGGCGGGGGGTGGCGATTCTGCGCTCGACTGGGCGCTTTCCCTTTCCGACATTGCCGACAAGATCTACCTGCTGCACCGTCGCGACCGATTCCGTGGCGCGCCGGAGACTCTTTCCCAGATCGAGGCACGCGTTGCAGAAGGGCGTATCGAGAAAGTGGTGCCCTATCAGCTCCATGCCCTGCAGGGCGAAGGCGGTACGCTTTCTGCGGTGGATGTGATCGACCTCGAAGGCCAGATACGCCGCATCGAAGCCGATACGCTTCTTCCCTTTTACGGTCTGTCGACCGATCTCGGCCCCATCGCCACCTGGAATATCGACACGATCCGCAGCACCGTACCGGTCACGCCTTCAACCATGGAAACAAGCCTTTCAGGGGTGTTCGCCATCGGCGATGTCGCGACCTATCCCGGCAAGCTCAAGCTGATCCTGCAGGGATTCAGCGAGGGCGCCATGGCGGCCCACGCCATTCATCCCATCGTTCACCCCGACCAAGCCCTTCACTTTGAATATTCCACAAGTAAGGGTGTGCCTTCAGGCTCTTGAGCCGAAACGGGGCGCCAGTTTAGTATGATCCCGAAATGATCGAGAGACACGAGACCCTGATGACAGGACAGCCGCCAGAGACAGAAACCGATGCAAGGGAATGTGCTGGCGGCTGGCTGCGTATCGATCTCGATGCGCTCAAACAGAATTACCGCCAGCTGAACACCATGGTCGGCCCCGATGTGGCAGTCGGCGCAGCGGTCAAGGCCGATGCCTATGGGTTGGGCGTCGGGAAGATCGCCCCCGCCCTTTACCGGGCTGGATGCCGGCGCTTCTTTGTGGCCACCGTGCAGGAAGGACTGGAGCTGCGTCCCCTGCTCCCTGACGATGCTGCCATCTGTATCCTCAACGGGCCGACACCGGGCAGCGAGCCCCTGCTGGTGCAGAACCGGCTGACGCCCGTTCTCAACAGTCTCGATCAGATACGTCGGTGGGGCGCGCTCTGCCGCAACAAACAGATACAGCCGTCCTGTCTGCTTCAGCTCGATAGCGGCATGTCGCGTTTTGGCCTGTCAGAGGACGATATCGACACGCTTATCGCCGAAAACTGGCTCGATACGCTCGCGATCAGCCATGTGATGAGCCATCTGGCCTGCGCGGACGATGCGACATCCCCGCGTAACGAAGGCCAGCGGCGACGCTTCGAAACGCTCAGACGCAAACTGCCTGCCCGGCCGGCCAGCCTTGCAGCATCGAGCGGTATTTTTCTGGGTGAGTCGTTCCATCATGATCTGGTGCGCCCGGGCTATGCGCTTTATGGCGGCAACCCGACCCCCGATCGCCCCAACCCGATGCACCCGGTGGTCACCCTGCTGGCCGGTATGGTGCAGGATCGCTGGATCGAGCCTGACGTGGCAGTCGGCTATAGTGCGCGTTTCGTGGCATCCTGTCCGACGCGCATTGCAACCCTTTCCGTCGGCTATGCCGATGGATTTCACAGACGCGGTGGCGGACTCGTCAGCGCGGTATTGCCTGACAGACCCGATATCCTTCTTCCTGTCGTGGGCCGGATATCGATGGACTGTATGGCACTGGATCTGACCGCACTGGGAGACATATCCCTGCCCCCCGGCACCGGTTTCGAGCTGATTGGCCCCCATCGTCCGCTGGACGAGCTGGCCGCGGCACTGGATACGATCGGATATGAGCTGCTGACCGGACTCGGTAAGCGCTTCCATCGTGAATATATCGAGAGTTCACAATGAAGATCATCGTCATGGGCGCCGGTGTCATCGGCGTCACCACTGCCTGGTATCTTGCCGAACAGGGTCATGAGGTCGAGGTGATCGACCGTCAGCCGGGCGTCGGGCTCGAAACCTCCTTTGCCAATGCGGGACAGGTCTCACCGGGCTATTCCACCCCCTGGGCCATGCCGGGTCTGCCGCTCAAGGCTGCCCGCTGGATGTTCGAGAAGCACGCGCCACTGGTTGTGCGCGCTGCTGCCATCAACATGCCGATGCTGCGTTTCATGACGCAGCTTCTGAGCAACTGCACGCATCATGCCTATGACATCAACAAGAGCCGTATGCTGCGTATTGCGGAATACAGCCGCGACTGTCAGGCCGAGCTGCGACGCAGCACCGGCATTACCTATGATGATGCCCAGAAAGGCCTGATCCAGCTTTTCCGCACGGACAAGCAGGTTGAGCATGCGCATGAGGACATGCGCCTGCTTTCTGAAAGCGGCGTGGCTCATGAGCTGCTGGGTACGGAAGAGGTTCTGAAATACGAGCCCGGCCTGTCCGGCGCGCGCCAGATACTCAAGGGCGGTTTGCGCCTGCCGGGCGATGAGACGGGCGATGCCTATCTCTTCACGCAGCGTCTTGCTGCGATGGCGGCGGAAAAGGGCGTAAGCTTTCGTTTCCGCACCGAGATCGAGGCCATCGAGGCTGCAAGCGACGCAATTTACGGCATTCGCACCAGCGCCGGTCGCCTGACGGCCGATGCCTATGTGCTGGCACTCGGCAGCTACTCACCACGCCTGCTCAAGCCGATCGAACTCAATTTACCGGTCTATCCGGTCAAGGGCTACTCGCTCACGGCCCCGATCGTCGATGAGAGCCGCGTACCGACCTCGACCGTCAATGACGAAACCTACAAGGTCGCCATGACGCGGCTGGGCGATCGTATTCGCATCGGCGGCACGGCAGAGCTGACCGGCTGGCGTCTCAAGCTGAGCCAGGATCGTCGCGAAACGCTCGAACTGTCTTTCAACGACATGTTCGGCGGTGCCGATCTGAGCCGCGCCCGCTACTGGACCGGGCTACGCCCCTGCACGCCGGATGGCACACCCGTCATCGGGCCGTCAGGGCGCTACAGCAATCTGTGGCTGAACACGGGCCACGGCACGCTGGGCTGGACCATGGCCTGTGGCTCGGGACGTATTCTGGCCGATCGTATCAGCGGCAAGCGCACGGATATTCCCTCACTCGATCTGTCGCTGGATCGCTATACATCCTGAAGCCGCCCGGTTTTCAGCAGGCATAATCGGGTTCTGCCCGGTTATGCCACGGACCCAGTTTTCGAATGAGGTGTCTGCGCCTGCCACGCCGGCTGAACTGGTTCTCCGGCAGTATTGGCCTGCGCCACATTCACCATGCGGCTCCGGGCATTCCGAATTATCGCCTGGCCGCCTGTCATGAAGCTCATAGCGTTTTTGCAAACGTCAAAACATTTGGGCTGGGTGAAGCACTGAAAGAGCTTTTCAGCCATACGCTCTGGGACGAAACGGAAAGTCGAATGGTCAGTTTCGCAACGGCCAATCGTGCACGGCCACGCAAAGCAGTCATTGTCCCGACGCTGACCTGAGCAACCATTCAGTGATGCACGCTATCTTTGCCTGTCCCTGAGCGCTTTCGGGCAGATCGACCCGAACTCTTCCGGCGCCATGAAACGAAGCGCTCATGACGGAGTGCTCCGGGAATACGCAATGCCCGGGACGACTCAGGGGGCGGGATATGGACAATAAAAAACGGGGCCGTTTCGGGCCCCGTTTTCATGTCGATCTGAAGATCGATCAGTTGCCGGAAGCATCCTTCTCGGCGGCGGCTTCTGCACCCTTCTTGTGGTGCTTGTGCTTATGCTTGTGCTTGCCCTTGTGCTTGGCGGCCTTGTCTTCCGTCGTGGCCGTCGGAGCCGCTTCAGAGGTGGGAGCGGGTGCCGTGGCTTCCGGTGCAGCGGGGGCTGCCGGTGCCGCAGCGGCAGGGGCTGCGGGAGCTGCTTCCTGTGCGGTCTGAGCGAAAGCAGGAGCGCTCAGCGTCATGGCAAGAGCGGCAACACCGGTGAGAAGGCGACGATTGAAAACGAGCATGAAACGAGCTCCAGAAAACGAATTCACATAATCACAGGCGTCAGTCGGGATGAAGAATTCACCCACCTGAACTCATGACCTTGTGGACGCTATCAGCCTTTTCTCAAATCGTCTCGGGAGAAATTAGATAAAATGACTGTAATCGCACCGTAAAGGCACATATCCGCCTTAATCAAGACACGATCATGAAAAAGGCCACCGTTGCCGGTGGCCTTTTTCTGAAAGTCCGTTCTACCCGGGAACGCATCTTGTCCACCTGTCCAGGTATCCCCTGACCTGCCTGTGTCAAGCGGTCAGGAGATGCCCGGATCAGACGTCAGACTTGACCTTCGACATACGCTTGCGCTCGTTCGGGTCCAGGTAGCGCTTGCGGATACGAACCGCAGACGGCGTCACTTCGACCAGCTCATCGTCCTCGATATAAGCGATGGCCTGCTCAAGGCTCATCTTGCGCGGCGGCGTCAGAAGCAGCGCATCGTCCTTGCCGGCAGCGCGGATGTTGGTCAGCTTCTTTTCACGTACGGCGTTCACATCGAGATCGTTCTCGCGCGAATGCTCGCCGAGGATCATGCCCGTGTAGATCTTCTCACCGGCTTCGACGAACAGCGTACCGCGATCCTGCAGCGAGAACAGGGCGTACTGCGTGGTCGCACCGTCTTCTGCCGAGATCAGCGAACCGTTGCGACGGCCATCGATCGTGCCTGCATAGGGCTTATAGCCTGCAAACAGACGGTTCATGATGCCCGTGCCGCGCGTGTCGGTCAGGAACTCGCCGTGATAGCCGATCAGGCCACGCGACGGGATGAGGAAGGTCAGACGAACCTTGTCACCACCCGACGGACGCATGTCCTGCATCACGCCCTTACGCATCGACATCTTTTCGACGACCACGCCCGAATAGGGCTCGTCCACGTCAACCAGAACCTCTTCGTACGGCTCTTCACGCTCGCCGGTTTCTTCGTTGTTACGGAAGAGAACACGCGGGCGACCGATGGTCAGCTCGAAGCCTTCGCGACGCATGGTCTCGATCAGCACGCCGAGCTGGAGTTCGCCGCGACCCGCAACCTCGAAAGCCTCGCTCTCGGCGCTCTCGGTCACCTTGATGGCCACGTTGCCTTCGGTTTCCTTGAACAGACGGTCACGGATCTGACGCGACGTCACCTTCTTGCCTTCACGACCGCCCAGAGGACCGTCATTGATGCGGAAGGTCATCGACAGGGTCGGCGGATCGACCGGGGTCGAGGGCAGAGGCGCATCGAGCGACGGGTCGGCAATGGTGTCAGGGATCGTCGCATCGGACAGACCGGCCACGGCCACGATGTCACCGGCTTCGGCTTCTTCCACCGGCACACGATCGAGACCGCGGAACGACAGCAGCTTGGTCAGACGACCCGTTTCCACGATCGAGCCATCGGGGCGCAGCACGCGAACCGGCATGTTCAGGCGGGCGCGGCCCTGCTCGATACGACCTGTCAGGATACGACCCAGGAAGTTGTCGCTTTCGAGAATGGTCGCAACCATGCCGAAAGGCGCTTCCTTGTCGAGGCCCGGCGTGGGCACATGGCGCAGCACCAGATCGAACAGCGGGGACAGATCCTTGCGGGGGCCGTTCATTTCCAGATCGGCCCAGCCCTGACGGCCCGAAGCGTACAGCATCGGGAAGTCGAGCTGATGCTCGTCAGCGCCGAGTGCTGCGAACAGGTCGAAGATTTCTTCATGAACTTCGTCGGGGCGGGCATCGCCACGGTCGATCTTGTTCACGACAACGATCGGACGCAGGCCGCGGGCCAGCGCCTTGCCCAGAACGAACTTGGTCTGCGGCAGAGCGCCTTCAGCCGAGTCGACCAGGATGATCGCGCCATCCACCATGCTCAGGATACGCTCGACCTCGCCGCCGAAATCGGCGTGGCCCGGGGTGTCGATGATGTTGATGCGCGTGTCGTTCCAGACGACCGAGGTGCACTTGGCAAGAATGGTGATGCCACGCTCACGCTCAAGGTCGTTGCTGTCCATCGCGCGTTCGGCAACATGCTGGTTCTCGCGGAACGAGCCGGATTGCTTGAGAAGCTGATCGACAAGGGTAGTCTTGCCATGATCGACGTGCGCGATAATGGCGATGTTACGGATTTCCATGAAGCGGTCCTGATCGGGCTTGCAGGGTCATGCCCTGCCGGATCGCTCCCTTGGAACGACACAAAGCCGGGACTGACGGATTGGCCGTGTTCTGCACAATTTCGCGTCAGAGTGCAATGAAAGGATCGGAAAGAGCCGGTTTTTTAGCGTTTCCGGGTCTTTCTCCGGGTCCTTGCGGGGCGCTGCCCCGCAATACCCTTCAGGCCTTGAGTGCGAAATCGGCGGCAGGACGTGCCCCCATGCGGGTGATGATGGCACCGGCAGAGGCATTGCCGAGACGGGCACAGTCTTCAAGGCTGCGTCCCTTGGCCAGCCCGGCCAGGAAGCCCGCTGCAAACGCATCGCCAGCGCCAGTCGTATCGACCACCTTGACCGCCTCTGTCGGGACGACAAGCTTCTGGCCGTCGGACAGAATAACAGCGCCCTTTTCACTGCGGGTCAGGACCACAAGAGCGGCATCGCGACCGGCCTGCTCGGCAGCAGAGTCGAAATCCTCGGTTTCGTACAGGGCGCAGATTTCGGCCTCGTTGGCGAACAGGATGTCGATATGCCCGGCGACGAGGGCGCGGAATGCGGCGTGATGACGGGCAACGCAGAAGGTGTCGGACAATGTAAGAGCGACGCGACGACCGGCCTTGTGAGCGGTTTCAGCGGCGAGGATGAAGGCCGACTGGGCGCGATCCTTGTCGAACAGATACCCTTCCATATAGGTCACGCCGGCCGCAGCAACGGCAGCCTGATCGACATCTTCCGGCCCGAACTCGGTGCAGATGCCAAGATAGGTATGCATGGTGCGCTGCCCATCAGGCGTAACCAGAATGATGCAGCGTGCCGTAGGGCGATCGGCGTTCTGAACGGGCGCGGAAGGATAGAACAGCTTTTGCGCAGCAAGATCGCGCGCGTAGCCCTGACCGGCCTCGTCGGACGCCACCTTGCCGAGATAGCCCACACGCGCACCGAGGCGCGCTGCCACGACAGCCGTATTGGCTGCCGAACCGCCGCCCATGACCTGTTCAGGCGTGATTTCAGCCTCGATCGCAGCGGCCTGGTCGGCATCGATCAGCGTCATGCTGCCCAAAGGCGATCCCAGCGTGGCGAGTGTCTCGTGCGAGACGGGCGCCAGAATATCGACGATGGCATTACCGATGCAGAGCAGATCGAGTGTGGGGGCAGTCATGAAGTCTCCGATACGATGAATTTTGCCGGAATAAACCGGGATCGCGCCATGAAATCAACACGATCGGGCGTGATCGTTATGGTGCGTGAACGACAGGTTCGGCATTCTTTCCGACAGGCCATGACACAAGACCGGGTCAGGGTCAAAAACCGCGAAAACCTGCCTTATATCCGCTTGTCGCTTGCGCAACTAAACGTGTAAGCCGGGTCAGGACGCAAATCATCCCCGGGATGGTTTTTTGTCTGTTACCAGCCGTTCGCGGCACCCGAACCGCCACCTTCCAGAACGCGCAGCGGGGTTCTCTTGTTCAAACGACGCAAACCAGAAGAGACAACTTCATCTTCAGGTGCTTCGGCCAATCCTGGCCAAAAACCGGCTGCTCCTGCCTCGGGCAGCTCTTCGCTCTTTCCCGAGCGTCCGGCCCCAGCGGCAGACGCCATACCAGCCTCACAACAGAAGGATTCTGCCGCGATGGGTCGTTCGCCTTTCCCTGCCCCGCCCTCTCCCGCAACACCGGCAGCTCCTGCGCGCCCAGCTGCCGCAGCGCCCTCCGCAGCGGGTGGCCGTCGTGAAGCATCCGACCGCCGTACGCTGGTCGTAGGCCGCGGCATTTCGGTTCAGGGCTCGATCCAGGACGCAGAGCGTCTGGTCGTTGAAGGCACGGTCGAAGCGACCCTGCTTCAGGCAACGGAACTTTCCGTGGCACAGGGCGGCGTTTTCCGTGGCGAAATCGAGGTTGAAGACGCCGATCTGGCGGGTACGATCGACGGAACGCTTACTGTGCGCGGCAATCTGACCGTGCGTGCAACCGGACGTCTGATCGGCAAGACGCGCACGCGTCGCCTGCAGGTGGAAGATGGCGGCCAGATCACGGGTCATCTCGAAATGATCACAGGCGACATGCCGTCTCGCCCGGCTCCGGTCGAAACGCCTGCTCCGGCCTCCGAAAAGACCGAAGACGCAACACCTGCTGCCTGACAAGGCCGCGTGATGCGCAAGAAAAAAGCCCGGTCCGCATGGATCGGGCTTTTTTTATTCTTGCATGAGACCGGACATAAGACCGGGTCGGCTCAGCCGGCGCTTTCGCGACGGTCGCGCAGCTTCACATAGGCAATTGCGCAATGTTCGGCACAATAGGGCTTACCGGGCACAGGCTTGGCACCGCAGAAATGAAAGCCCGGGGTGCCGGGATCGCCATTCGGCCAGCAGCAGGACGGACCGCGACGGGGCGACGTATCGGCCGTCAACGGACGCAGGAGCGGACGGAGCATCAGATCTGGTGCCATGGTCTTGGCCTCTGCAGGTTTACGGGGCGGAGCAGCCTTGCTGGACACCGGAGCTTCCTGCGCCGTCTCGGCTGCAGCGGCAGGGGTCTCGGCGACGTGCTTGACGGGCTCGGCCTTGGGAGCGGTCGGTGGAGCGGAGACGGTCTCTGGTCTGGCAGCCGGCGTTGCCTTGGCAGCGGTCGTTTCGGACTGCGCGCTGCGCGCTGCGGCTTCAGCCATAACGGGC
Organism: Asaia lannensis NBRC 102526; assembly: GCF_024054035.1. Taxonomy (GTDB): domain Bacteria; phylum Pseudomonadota; class Alphaproteobacteria; order Acetobacterales; family Acetobacteraceae; genus Asaia; species Asaia lannensis. Next base: position 207,382 of record NZ_JAMXQU010000001.1, on the reverse strand, counting down.
TTCGTCCGGGTATCGGCGACAGGTCCGGAAACGGGTGCGACCGGCGTTTCAGACAGGGCTTCGCCAGAACCGGCTGGCTGGGCAGCTGCAGCAGTCTCGGCAGTCGCATCCTTGCGGGATTTGGCTGCGGCACGAATGGGAGACGGGCGAGGCGGCAGCCCAAGACGATGCGCTTTGCCAACGACAGCGTTCTTGGTGATCGACAGCTGCCTGCCAATCTCGGCTGTCGACAGTCCTTCCTGCCATAACGTCTGAAGACGGGAGATTATTTCGTCAGTCCATTCCATCGCCCGTGCTCCTCATTCAGTCCTGTGACGTAAAACTAGGGTGTCGATACGATCTGCTCAATCCGCAAAACCGGATTTTTCTATAGTGAGACTGGCGGATAAACACAGAGCTCTTGCCCAAGTCAATCTGAACCCGACCGAATTACCAAAGAATGAGGTATAAATCATAGGCGCGGTCCCGACCGGGACCGCCTGACAATTGCCCTGTACGATCCGTATGCTCAGTCGTTCTTGTTGCGGATGAGCCGCACCGAACGCCCCTCGACGGCAAGGCGGATTTCGCCATTGAGCAGTGCCAGAGCATCTTCACCGAAGACGGCGCGACGCCAGCCCTTCAGAACAGGACTGTCCGTTTCGCCCAGCGCGAGGCTGTCCAGATCATCGCTCGTCGCCACAAGTTTGGGAGCCACGCGATTGGCTTCGCAGCCGGCAGCAAGAACCACCTTGAGCAGAGCCACAAGTGCGGCGGAAGGTTTGGCACCCTCCTGCTTGCGCGGTGGACGGGGCAGATCTTTCTCAGGCAGGTCCAGACCGGTCTGGATTGCAGCGAGCAGACCGGGCGCTGCCTTGCCTTCGGCAAAGCCACGCGAAACGCCGCGAACACGCGACAGAGCCTCGGCATCCTGCGGACGCACGGCGGCGATCTCCAGCAGGCTCTCGTCGCGTATCAGACGCTGGCGCGGAATATTGAGCGCCTGCGCTTCCATCTCGCGCCAGGCCGCTACCTCGCGCAGCACACCGAGCATACGTCGGTTATTGGTGCGTGCCTTCAGGCGCTCCCACTGACGGCGTGGATCGGGCCGGAAGGTTGCCGGATCGTTGAGAACGGCCAGCTCGGCATCGGCCCAGTGCAGACGGTTCTGCTTTTCCAGCTCGTCATGCAGGGCGAGATAGACCGTACGCAGATGCGTGACGTCCGCCGCCGCATAGGCAATCTGTGCCTTCGACAGAGGGCGCGCGGCCCAGTCGCTGAAGCGATGGGTCTTGTCGATGCTTGCGCCCGTAATAGCGTTGACCAGCGTGTCATATCCCACCTGATCGCCATAGCCGCCCACCATGGCCGCAACCTGGGTATCGAAAATCGACCGTGGCAGAACGTCGAAAAGATGCAGGAAAATCTCAAGGTCCTGACGCGCTGCATGGAAGACTTTCACGCAGCTCTCGGTTGCCAGCAAATCGGCCAGAGGGGCAAGGTCCATCCCCGGCGCCAGCGTGTCGATCACTGCCACATCGTTCACGCCGCCAAGCTGCACGACGCAGAGCTCAGGCCAGTATGTATGCTCGCGCACGAACTCCGTATCGATCGTCACGAACGGCTCATGCTTGAGTCGAGCACAGAGTTGGGCCAAATCGTCTGTAGAAGACACGATGACTGGGGCTGGGAAACCGGCTTGAGACACTTGCATTTTCCTTCCTTACATCAGGGCAGACCCTCATGACCACATCAGAGAACGATCTCTCGGCACTCAGCCAGCTCGGACGTCAGACCGTACAACCCGACAGCCCGGAAACCGCGACGCTCGAACGCGTACCCAGCCCGCACAAGGGGCGCGATTATGTCGTTCGTTTCACCGCACCGGAATTCACATCGCTTTGTCCGGTCACCGGGCAGCCCGATTTCGCCCATATCGTCATCGACTACATTCCCGACGAATGGATCGTCGAGAGCAAGTCGCTCAAACTCTATCTGACCAGCTTTCGCAATCACGGCGCGTTTCACGAAGACTGTTCAGTCAGCATCGCGACGAAGCTCGTCGAGGTTCTGAACCCCAAATGGCTGCGTATCGGTGCCTACTGGTATCCGCGCGGCGGCATTCCGATCGACGTTTTCTGGCAGACCGGCCTGCCGCCCGAGGGCGTCTGGGTTCCTGCGCAGGATGTTCCGGGCTATCGCGGTCGCGGCTAAGAACCGGATCCCCGGCCTCCCCCTCTCGGATGTCGCATATGTATGCACATGTCTGCCGGGGGTGGCCGCAGTGCCTGTAGAGATACAAAAAAGACCGGTGCCCTGAGGCAACCGGCCTTTTTTGTTCGATGAACCGATTGCGTCAGAGCGCGATCAGTAGATCGGGTGAGACGCCTCTGCCGCCTCGATCTCGGCGCGCGCGGCCTGGATCTTGCGGGAGATCTGATCCATGCCCGTGAGATCATCAGCCGTGACATTGGTCAGCTGAAGCTCAAGGGTCTGAAGACGCGACTGCGCTTCGGTCAGGACGATGTCCTTGATCGGCAGGGCCTCGTCAGCCAGGATCGTGCAGCGATCGGCCGTGATATCGGCGAAACCACCGGAGACGAAGAAGCGCTCGGTCACGACATTTCCCTCATAGAGGGAAACGACGCCACCGCGCAGCAGGAGCATGATCGGCGCATGATCCGGCATGGCCGCGATATCGCCTTCCTCGCCCGGAATGACTGCCATTTCGACTTCCTTACGGAAGAGCAGCTTCTCCGGGCTGATGATTTCGACCTGAACCGGCATGGGCTTACGCCGACTCCTTCATCTTTTCGGCCTTGGCGATCGCTTCTTCGATCGGCCCGACCATGTAGAAAGCGCTTTCCGGCAGGTGATCGTATTCACCGGCCACGATAGCCTTGAAGCTGCGTACCGTGTCGTCCAGCGAGACCAGCTTGCCAGGCGAACCCGTGAACACTTCGGCCACGTGGAAGGGCTGCGACAGGAAGCGCTGGATGCGACGCGCACGCGCCACGACCTGCTTGTCCTCTTCCGACAGCTCATCCATGCCCAGGATCGCGATGATGTCCTGCAGGCCCTTATAGGTCTGAAGGATACGCTGCACGTCACGGGCAACCTGGTAGTGCTCGTCACCGACAATCTTCGGATCGAGCGAACGCGAGGTGGAGTCCAGCGGATCGACGGCCGGATAGATGCCCATTTCAGCGATCGAGCGGTTAAGCACGGTCGTGGCGTCGAGATGGGCGAAGGTCGCGGCGGGCGCCGGATCGGTCAGATCGTCGGCAGGCACGTAAACGGCCTGAACCGAGGTGATCGAGCCCTTCTTGGTGGAGGTAATACGCTCCTGGAGGGCACCCATCTCGGTGGCCAGCGTCGGCTGATAGCCCACGGCCGAAGGAATACGACCCAGCAGAGCCGAAACTTCAGAACCGGCCTGTGTGAAGCGGAAGATGTTGTCCACGAAGAACAGCACGTCCTGACCTTCCTCGTCGCGGAAATATTCTGCGAGAGACAGGGCGGAGAGAGCGACACGTGCGCGGGCACCCGGCGGCTCGTTCATCTGGCCATAGACCAGGGCCACCTTGGAGCCAGCCGTCGAGCCGTCTTCACCGATCTTGATCACGCCGGCATCCTGCATTTCGAAATACAGGTCGTTACCTTCACGCGTACGCTCACCGACACCGGCGAAGACGGACACGCCGCCATGAGCCTTGGCGATGTTGTTGATCAGTTCCTGGATGATGACGGTCTTGCCGACGCCGGCACCACCGAACAGACCGATCTTGCCGCCCTTGAGGTAGGGGCAGAGCAGATCGACGACCTTGATGCCGGTCACGAGAATTTCGGACGCAGCAGCCTGATCTTCGAAGGACGGAGCCTTGCGGTGGATCGGGTAATGCTTGTCGGACACGACCGGGCCGCGCTCGTCGACGGGCTCGCCGATGACGTTCAGGATGCGGCCGAGCGTTGCCGGGCCGACCGGCACGGTGATCTGCGCGCCGGTATCTTTCACTGCGCTTCCACGGACCAGCCCGTCGGTGCTTTCCATGGCGATGCAGCGCACTTCGCGCTCACCGATTTCCTGTGCCACTTCGAGCACAAGGGTCTTGTCGCCAATCTGGACGTGCAGCGCATTGAGGATATGCGGCAGCGTGCCTTCGAACTGGACATCGACCACGGGACCGCGGACCTGCGTCACGCGACCCACGACGTTGCTGCTGGCAGACGACAGAGTTTCGGACATCGTATTTCGGCTCCTGCGTAAAAGTCTCAGACGGCTTCAGCGCCGGAGATGATCTCGATAAGTTCTTTGGTGATGTTGCTCTGGCGGGTGCGGTTGTAGCGCTGCGACAGAGAGTCGATCGCCTTGCCTGCATTCCGTGTCGCGTTATCCATCGCCGTCATGCGCGCACCCTGCTCACCGGCCGCACTTTCGAGAAGTGCTGCGTAGAACTGGATCTGGATATTACGCGGCAGAAGCTGAGCGAGCAGCTCACCTTCATTGGGCTCAAAATCGTATTGAGCGGTATATTCGGTCGCGTTGTCGTTCTCTGCCACCGTCAGCGGTACGAGAACCTCCTCGGTCGGGATCTGTGTCATGGCGTTGACGAAGCGGTTGAACACCACCGTCACGCGATCGACCTCACCGTTCATCAGGAGCTCGGTAACGCGCTGACCGAGATCTGCGGCCTTCTGGAACTGGACCTCGCGGCCTGCCGTTCCGGCAATCAGCTCGATCAGCTTGTCCGGATAAAGGCGCGTCATGGCTTCGCCACCCTTGCGCCCGACAGGAAGGATACGAACGCGCTCGCCCTGGGATTCCAGACGCGAGACGATCTGTCGTGTGCTGCGCACCAGATTGGCGTTGAAGCCACCGGCCAGACCGAAATCGCTGGTCAGCACAACGACGAGATGGGTCGATCCCTTGCCGCCCTCGAGAAGAGCGGGCAGCTCGCCCTGACCGGCTGTTGCGGTTGCAAGCTCGGAGAGCATGCGACGCATGGCGGCAGCGTAGGGGCGCGAAGCTTCAGCGTGCTTCTGAAAACGGCGCAGCTTGGAAGCTGCGACCATTTTCATGGCACTCGTGATCTTGCGCTGCGATTTTACGCCCACGATCCGGGCGCGCAGTTCCTTCAGCGAGGGCATGGTCCGTCCTTAGGCTGCAAAGCGCTTGTTGAACGCCGTCAGCAGTTCGGTGAGCTTGGCTTCGGTTTCCGGCTTGATCTGGCGATCATTGCGGATGGCATCGAGGATGTCCTTGCCCGGACCGCGCATCTCGGCGAGCAGTGCAGCCTCGTAACGCACAACCTGATCGACCTTGATCGCATCGACGAAGCCACGCGTACCGGCAAACAGCACCACAACCTGCTCTTCAACCGGCAGCGGCGACGTCTGCGGCTGCTTCAGCAGCTCCGTCAGACGGGCACCGCGCTCGAGCTGCTTGCGGGTTGCAGGATCGAGATCGGAGGCGAACTGCGCGAAGGCAGCCATTTCACGATACTGGGCGAGATCCAGCTTGATCTTGCCCGCAACCTGCTTCATCGCCTTGATCTGGGCTGCCGAACCGACGCGCGACACCGAGCCACCGACGTTCACAGCAGGACGGATACCCTTGTAGAACAGGTCGGTCTCAAGGAAGATCTGACCGTCTGTGATCGAAATCACGTTGGTCGGGATGTAGGCAGCAACGTCACCAGCCTGCGTCTCGATGACCGGCAGGGCTGTCAGCGAGCCAGCGCCGAACGCATCGGACATCTTGGCAGCGCGCTCGAGCAGACGCGAATGCAGATAGAACACGTCACCCGGATAAGCTTCGCGGCCCGGCGGACGACGCAGCAGAAGCGACATCTGGCGATAGGCAACAGCCTGCTTGGACAGATCGTCATAGCAGATCAGGGCATGCATGCCGTTGTCACGGAAGAACTCACCCATCGAACAAGCCGAATAAGGAGCGAGATACTGCATCGGTGCCGGATCGGACGCGGTGGCGGCAACGACGATGGAGTATTCCATCGAGCCTTCTTCCGTCAGCGTGCGAACGAGATTGGCAACGGTCGAGCGCTTCTGGCCGATCGCGACATAGATGCAGTAAAGCTTCTGCTTCTCGTCACCTGTGGCATTGACGGGCTTCTGGGCCACGATGGTGTCAACCAGAATGGCGGTCTTGCCGGTCTGACGGTCACCGATCACAAGCTCACGCTGGCCGCGGCCGATCGGCACCAGCGCGTCGATCGCCTTGATACCGGTCTGCATCGGCTCGCACACTGACTGGCGCGGCATGATGCCAGGAGCCATCACTTCGGCGCGCTTCATCACGACGTCGGTCAGAGGACCCTTGCCGTCGATCGGGTTGCCGAGCGCATCGACAACGCGGCCAAGAAGGCCCTTGCCGACCGGCACTTCGACCACGGCGCCGGTGCGGGTGACGATATCACCTTCACGGATGCCATCACCATCGCCGAACACAACGATACCGACGCTGTTTTCTTCAAGGTTCAGCACCATGCCGCGATCGCCAGTGGCCTGGAAATCGACCATTTCACCGGACATGGCATTGGACAGGCCATAAACGCGCGCAATACCGTCGCCGATGGACAGGACGGTGCCCGTCTCGGAGACCTGCGCTTCGTCATTGAAGGACGCGATCTGCTGCTTGAGGATGTCCGAAATCTCTGCGGGACGGATATCCATCACGCGGCTCCCTTCATGGCATTCTGGATGCGGGTCAGACGCCCGCGAATGGAAGTGTCAAATAGCTTGGCGCCGATCTGCACGACAAGACCACCGATCAGCTCGGGCTCGACGCGTTCGATCATGGAGACGCGGGCATAGCCCGCTTCGGCCAGGCGGGTCTGCAAGGCGCTGCGCTGACCGGCCGTGAGAGGCTGGGCGCTGCGCACTTCGGCAACCGTCTCGCCACGACGTTTTGCGTCGAGGGCGATAACGGCACCGAGAATATCGTCAAGACGTGAGGCGCGTCGGTTGCGGGCGATCACACCGATAAAGCGCTTGAGCGTATCGCTGAAGCCCTGGGCATTGAGAACGGCCTCAAGCCCCTTGGCTTCCTGACGGAAATCGAGTGTCTGGTCAGACAGGAATTCGCGCAGCGCAGCGCTCTCCGCGATCAGCTTGCGCAGAGCGCGTACCTGATTCAGCACTTCCGGAAGCACCGATTTCTCTTCAGCATATTCATACAGCGCGAGAGCGTAGCGCTGCGCCATGCCCCCCGACGCATTCATGCTGATCTGCGGTGCCTCGGCTGTTTCGACCACTGTCACGTCCGGCGTTCCCACCCCAATTACACAAACATCCTGATGACCGTCGCGACCACAGTGCAGGGCGTGGTGCCCAACGCATCGTTCATGGAACCGATCGATCATGACTCAGGTAACGAGACTGTTCGTCCCGATTCCGCAATAACGGATCAGGCCTCGCGGGGCGTCTAGCACGCGGGCCGCGCCAAGTGCAACTGACACTCTGCGGCGCGACTCCCCTAAAACACGAGGGGTTTATCCGCCTGCGCTTCGGGAGGCGTGAATTGTTGCAGATTTGCCCATGCAGGTCGGTTTTTGCCAAAAGGGCCTCTCTTTCAAGCAAAAACAGGAAAGCGCTTTCTTTTTATGCCTTTTGTTTCACCCGCTCGCCTTCTCTCCCATCTCTCTTTTTCCTGCCTCTCTTTTCCCCGGCGATCTGTTCTGCGCGCGCTTCCACTGATCGTTGCCTTCGCCTCGTTCGAGGCGCAGGCCGAAATCCTGCGGGACGGACCGGACCCCGTCGCACCGTCCGGCACGCAGGACGCCAACGCGCAACCGGCTGGCGTGCCTTACTGGGACAACTGGGTCGATCAGGCGGGCATCAGCCATCTGACGAAGTGCAAGCTCAAGAACTTCAAACTGAGCCAGCTGGCCGCTCATGCGGACCCGCAATGGGTAAACCATGCCCAGCAGGGTCAGGCACGCATGATCACCAGCATCCAGCCTGCAAACTGGAAAGGTGGGTGGCAGGCCCCCGAAAGCGTACAGTGGATCGTCCCGCTTCAGGGTGTCTGGTTCGTGGAGAGTATGGATGGCACCCGCGTGGAACTGAACCCGGGCGATGCGCTTCTGAGCGAGGATGTCGGGGCCAAACGCGACAGCCACGGACATACAGGACACCTGTCCGGCAATGTGGGCGATGCGCCCGTCGCACTCATGATCACGCAATTCGCATCGGCAAAACCCAGCCACAAACCCTGCGAGACGGAGTAACCTCCCTCCCCAGCAGGTCGGCATGAGACCCGGAGCCTCGTCGTGATGGGCTCCGCAAGCCCTGCGGCCCTCTGGCACGACATGCCAGAGGGCCGGGCAGCAAATGCGGGGGGTATCAGGAATCGGCAGGGCTACGGCCGACCGCCGAGACCGACAAGCACTGCCGGAAGCTTACTGCGACCGGGCGGTCACGCCAACTGAGCGATTTTATGGGAAACGACTGGAGCGGGCGAAGGGAATCGAACCCTCCTCAGAAGCTTGGAAGGCTACTGCATTACCACTATGCTACGCCCGCGCTTCAGTCGATGGCTTTCCCTAACGCCGATCCCGACGCGAAGCAAGAGACAGTTTTAGCCGAAAAACTTCAAATGATCTCTTGACTTAAAAGCCCGAGCGCCGCATTACGCCGCAAGTGGTCTCGTCATGACCCAGCCGGACCGGATGTTTCATCCAGGAAAGCTGACCAGGCGGACGACGATAGGGGTGTAGCTCAATTGGCTAGAGCGCCGGTCTCCAAAACCGGAGGTTGAGAGTTCGAGACCCTCCGCCCCTGCCACCACGCCGCAGCCGCTGGCTTTCAAGCCAACGAGCGGAGTCGGGCGCGGTATTCCGCCACGCGCGGCTTTCTGAAGAATATGAGGATGACGGTGTCGGTCACTACCCCCAAACACGGGTCGCAACAGTCTTCGCCCTCCAAGGGAGGCGCTTCAAAAGACGCCCCGAAACCCTCTTCCAAACCAGCAGCACGTTTCAATCTGGTGCAATACCTGAAGGACGTGCGTACGGAGGCGACCAGAATCACCTGGCCGACACGCCGTAACACGCTGATCACGACGGGCGCCGTTCTTGCCATGGCTGCCCTTACCTCAGTTTTCTTTTTCGTCGTCGACCAGGTCATCGGGCTTGGCGTACGCGAACTCTTTGGCGTTGGAGGCTAAGACGAACAACCATGGCTAAGCGTTGGTACGTCGTGCATGTCTATTCCGGGTTCGAGAAGAAGATTGCGACCCACATCAAGGAACAGGCTGCCCAGAAGGGTCTGAGCGACCAGTTCGAGGAAGTTCTGGTTCCTTCAGAGGACGTCACCGAAGTCCGCCGCGGTCGCAAGATCAATGCCGAGCGCAAGTTCTTCCCTGGCTATGTTCTGGTGAAAATGGAACTGACCGACGATGCATGGCATCTGGTCAAGGACACACCCAAGGTTACCGGCTTTCTGGGCACGCGTAATCGCCCCTCCCCCATTACCGAGGCCGAAGCCGAGCGTATGCTCAAGCAGGCCGAAGAAGGTGTCGAGCGTCCGCGTTCGGCACTCACCTTCGAGATCGGCGAGCAGATCCGCGTGGCAGACGGTCCTTTCACGTCGTTCAACGGTGTGATCGAGGAAGTGGACGAAGAACGTTCGCGCCTCAAGGTCAGCGTGTCGATCTTCGGTCGCTCCACACCGGTCGAGCTGGATTACACCCAGGTCGAAAAGCTCTGACAGGCCGAAAAGCTCTCATCGTCTCGCAACAGGCGTAAGAATCGAAAAACCCGCCCCTGAAAGGAGGCGGGTTTTTTTATATCCTGCCTGCGAACCCTTTGCCTGAGCCCGACGCGGAAGCGATGCACGATGACAGCATCGGTAGATGGCGCCTGACCGGCGAACGCTTCCGCTGGGGGTCAGGGCAAAGCCCTGACGTGTCTCAGGGTGTGATGGGCAGAACAGGAAGGGACCGGACTTTCTGAGCCGCCATATCGGCCAGTTGTCCTGTCAGCGTGCTGAGACCGGCAACCAGCGTATCGGCACGCTTGTTCTGCAAGCGGGCCTGAAGCTGGACGGGCACCGTCAGATTGGGACCGATGGCCGGCCTGTCGCTGTGGACGGAAAGCGTGCCGATAAGCGAGGCATTGCCCTGCTGATCGGCATTGAATGCAGTGATCGTCACCTCGACGAAAGCCAGAGGCTTCGTCGACACGGCGTCGTTCTGGGCGAAGACCGTCGTGCCGGGCAGGCGTTGCGCCAGATCGCGGGTGAGCACGCGGCCGATCATGTCACCGATCGGCTCGCTCCAGGCATTTCCTTTGGCGATAGCGAGTTTGTAGTCCTTGTCCTGACGCACGATTTCATCGCGGTCGAGGCTCGCGGTCACAACCGGCGTTCTGACCTCGACCGTGACCGGGCCGCCCTGCTGGGCGACACCCGGAACCGGTGCAATGGCATAGAGCACCGGATCGCTGCCGCAGGCTGTCAGACCTGTAGCCATCATGACGGACAGAGCCAGAACCCGGGCGGATCGACGCATGGCGTGGCGTGGGGAGGAGAAAGAAAGCATCTTCACGTCAGTGGCGTCCCGTAATCAGTGCCGAAGGATGATGGTTCAGGTAATCCGTCAGGAAACGGATCGAGCGCGCGGCCTGGCCGAGCTGCGTGATCATGGCCTGAAGGTCGCGATGGAAATCCGTATCCCCACCGTAGCTCGCCAGCACGGTCTGTGCGTTCTTGAGCGTTCCCTGAAGCGCATCGCTCATGGCGGGCAGCTTCTTGAGCAACGGCTGCATGCCCTCATTCGTGTTCTGGGTCAGCTCGGAAACATGACGCAGGGAGTCACGCAGGGCGACGATCGACTGCTTGACCTCGGGGCTGGCCAGACGCTGATCGGCATGTGCCAGAAGATCGTTCAGATGCTCACCGATCTGGGTAAGGGGCATGGCAGCCACCTTGTCCATGGTCGTTGCAGCCGATGCCATGATGCCATCGAGACCGCCCGGCTGGCTCGGAATAATGGCGACATCGTCTTCATAGGTCAGCGAAGCCGGCTTGGCATTCTTGATGAACTGCAGGCCGATCATGGATTCGCCGGTCAGGAAGCTCGCACTTTCCACCGAGGCGCGCATACCCTTGGCCACAAAGGCTTCAAGAAGCTTGTGCTGCGCATCGCGCGATGTCTCGTCGGAGTTCAGAACACGTTCCGGCTCCAGCTCCATTTCGACGCGCACGCGGGCCGAGGCGTCCTTCTCGTTCACCTTGAGCGACACATCCGTCACGCTGCCCACCTGAATGCCGAACATGCTGACCGTAGCGCCCGATGTGAGCCCCTTGACCGAGCTGTCGAGATAGGTGGCCACCTTGACACGCTGATGATAGCGCGCGTTATCCGCCTCTGCCTGACTGGCATAAAGGCGGAATACCGAATTGGCCGGGGCCTCGGGGGCATCGACCTTGAGGCGACGCGTCGGCAGACCGAAGGCGACACCACCGGAAAGCAGAGCCTGAAGCGACGTCAGCTGAACCTTGAGACCGCCAGCACCCAGACCGACCTGAACGCCGGACACGTTCCAGAACCGGGAATCGGTGCGCAGGTAATGATCGAAGGGTGCCTTGATGAACACCTGGACCATGATCGGCCCCTCACCACCCGGCGGCATGGTATAGCCGAGCACCTCACCGACTGACATGTCACGGAAGAAGACCGGAGCCCCCTCACCGATCGAACCGAGCGTGGGCGTTACCAGCATGAAGGTCGAACCCGGCTGATCGGAGCGCACACCGGGCGCCGCTTCGAGACCGGTGAAGTTGCTCTCGTAACGCCCACCCTTTTCGCCCGGATCGATTGCGATATAGGCGCCGGAAAGAAGCGTTTCGAGGCCTGTGATACTGGCTCCGTTGATACGCGGCCGCACAACCCAGAAGCGCGTATGATCTGTCAGGATGTCCTCGGTACCGCCATTCATACGGACATGCACAATGACGCGACGCATGTCTGGCGTCAGGCTGATATCCTGCACCGTTCCCAGCGTCACGGCCTTGTTCTTGACCTGTGTCTGTCCGGCGGTCAGGCCGGATGCCGTGTCGAATGTGATGGTGATATCCGGACCGCGATTGGCCAGACTGCGCCATGCAAGCCAGCCTGCAATGACGATGGCGATGATCGGAATCAGCCAGACGATCGAGAAACGTGTCTTTCTGATCCCGGCCTTTTTAGGGGCCGGGGTCTGCTGCCGGGATTGATCGTTTTGGTCGCTCACGCGCGCTCAGGCTCCATATCGTGAGGAGGAAATGAAGAACCGCCCTCGGAGATCCCTCCTCGGTCGGAATTATCTTGTGCTTCGTCGGGAACAGGGACAGGCCCGTTTTCGCCAGCGGCGTCCCACATGCTGCGTGGATCGAAGCTATGTACCGCAAAGATCGTCACGATGACGACGATGGTGAAGAAAACCACACCGGGATCGGCGAGAACATTGGCGAGAAAATTAAAATGTACGATCGCAACCAGAATTGAGATCATGAACACGTCGATCATCGACCAGCGACCGATAAGATCGATAAGACGATAAAGCTTTGTCAGCTGGCGCAAACCGCGCTTCTGCTTGCGCCATGTGCCGAGCACCATCCAGGCCAGAGACACGATCTTGAGCACCGGCACGGTAATGGAGGCAAACAGCACAAGCAGGGCAAGCGGAATGAGGTTCGACTGCCAGAGCTCGATCACACCATGGATAATGGTGCTGGTATCTGGCTGGCCCATTTTCGTATAGGTCATGACAGGCAGCAGATTGGCAGGAATGTAGCAGATGATCCCTGTCAGAAGCAGCGCTGCTGCATTGCTCATGCCATTCGCCTTGCGACGACGCAGTATCTGGTGACAGCGCGGGCAATCGCCCATATCGCCCTCATTGGACACCTTATGGTCGAATGCCATGACCAGCCCGCAGGAATGGCAGGAAAGCATATGCTGCAGGGGCGGCATCGACTCATCGGTCGCGCGTATATGCTCGACCGGCAGGATACGCCCCTCTCCATCCGCCATTTCGTCATGGATGTCGCGATTGTCCCATACGCGTTCGACATCGAGGGTCGAATCGGTCGCCGCCATGGTGATCATGAGTGCCGCGATCAGGAAGACGCCTGCCTGGAGATCCACGATCGCAAGGTCGATCAGCTTGGTATAGGCGACGAAAACACCGAGGATATAGACCTCGATCATCGACCATTCGCGTAGCCGCTCGTACCAGGACATGAGGATGGGCGCCCAGTCGGGCATCTGTCGCTTGCTAGCACCATAAAGTATGGCGCACATAAGCGCGATCACCACACCCGGCATGACGAGAGTCGTCAGGCCGACAATCAGACCGATTTCACCATATCCCTCGCGCCCCAGCTCTATGGGGCCCGTAAGGATCGTGACGGTATTGACGCGGCCATGCACATTGATCGTCAGGAGTTGTGTCATGAGCAGCGCCAGATAAAGCGCTGCGGAAGCGATACAGAACGCCGTCGGAGCGGCAATCGGTGCCGTGCGACGGCGGCGCGCCAGTTGGGCATCGCAACGCGTGCAATAAGCCACCTGTCCACGCTTGAGGCGGGGTACCGTCTGGAACAGGCCACAGCATGGACACTCGCGCAGCCCTTCCACAACCTTGAGGGTTGGGGTGGGCGGCGCCACGGTGGTCATGGTGACAGCGTTGCGCCAAAGACGCTTGTGGAAGCGATCAGACATGAATCATAGTGTAGCGGACGATTCCGATGAGAGATAGGTGTTTGCCCTGTTGCAGTCCGATGCGGTCTCGGCTATAGCACCGCGCCAAGGACGCCGACATAGCTCAGGGGTAGAGCAACTGATTCGTAATCAGTAGGTCCTCGGTTCAATTCCGAGTGTCGGCACCATCTCCCCAATCTGTCGAAAATCATACTGCGCGCCGAACCCTTGCGTGCGCAACAGGTATGGACCTCAACCTTTCACGGTGTGAAAGGTTGCCGCAGCACGCGTTTCACGCGTTGCGCACCACGGCGCGTCTGCCGAGCAGAAAGCCCACCATGCAGTAAAGTACGAGGAAAACCAGCGGTATCCAGTCGCCATGCAGGCTCTGGACCATCAGATCGCTCAGGACTGTTGCCAGATTGATCAGGCAGGCCACGATGGCGAGAACCGGCACCACTCCCAGCCAGAGCGTGCCGACGCGTATGCCACCAAGCGGTACACGAAAGCGGGCACGGGGACTTTCATCGTCGCCACGCAGTTTCATCACGGCAACGGCAATGACGAGAAATCCGATCATGGTGCCGATACTGACCAGATCGGCCAGCAGGACGATCGGTAACAGGGCCGCAGTGAGCGCCGTCAGCCCAGTCGTGAGCGCGATGGCCAGAACAGGTGCCCCGCTTGCAGGATCGGTCAGGCTCAGCTTCGGGCTTACCAGACGGTCATGAGCCAGAATATGGCATAGCCGCGACTGTCCGTAGAGGCTGACGAACAGCACCGACCCGAGACCGATCACCGATCCGAACTGCAGAACGAGCCCGAGAGCGGGCATGGCCAGAGCCTGCACCGCAAGGGCGATAGGGCTGGCAACCCCGAGCTGACGAAACGGGACAAGCCCTGTCATGACGAGAGACACCATGACGTAAAGCACGGCACTGATCGCAAGCGCGCCAATCAACCCGAACGGAACATCCCGCCCCGGGTTACGCGCCTCCGATGCAGCGATGGAGATCGAATCGAAGCCCAGATAGGCAAAAGAAACGACAGCGACGGCACGCAGCAGCCCCATCAGCCCGAAATGAAATCCGCCTTCCGATGGAGGCAGAAACGGATGCCAGAGATCGGGCCTGACATGGAAAAACCCGACGCTGACGAACACAACCAGCACGCAGAGCTTGAGCAGAACGAAACACCCATTGGCCCAGCTGGCCTGACGGATGCCGCGCGACAGGATCAGCCCCAGAACCAGAACGAGGAAAAGAGCTACGGCATTGATCTGTGAGGCAATGTGAAAACTGCCGTCGCGCCATACGACCATCGATTCGGTCAGTGATGACGGCAGAACCACGCCAAGCGACTGAAGAAGTTTCGAGAGATATCCTGTCAGTCCGACAGAAACCGCAGACCCGGCCAGGGCATATTCCAGCACGAGCATCCATGCGACCCACCAGGCAGGCCTGACCCCCAGTATGGCGCGTGAATAGCCGTAGGCGCCCCCCATGGCTTGCGGCAGGGCAGAGGCCAGCTCGGCATAGCACAGGCCTATGAAGCCGCAGCTCAGGGCTGCCAGAACAAAGGAGAGCAAAACAGCGGGTCCGGCATATTGCGCTGCGGCGATCCCCGGCAGCACATAGATACCAGCCCCGACCACGCTGCCGATCCCCATCATCAGCAGGCTGAACGGACCAAGCTGACGATGAAGGCTATGCGACTGGTCCTCGACCGCCATGATGAAGTTTCCTCAACCTGCAAACGATCGAGGGTGACGCTCTCTTACCGGCGAGGCAAGCCCGCAAGGATACCGGCAGAGACATCATGACGCCTTGAGGCTGTCAGAACACCATATTGACGGCCATCTGGGGCGCGACATTCAGATTGGTGTTGTGTCCGGCGAAGAAGGTCGATGCGCCGATAATGACGCCGAAACGCGGCGACCAGCTATATTCGACGGCAGGCGCCACCATCCAGTCGCCTCTCGATCCACCGATACGATCGATACGGCGCCCCAATGCGTCCGAACCCCAGACGCGTGCACCATTGGCCCAGTCGCGCACCATATCCACGGCCAGAACCCAGCGCTGGTTGATACCGTATTCAAGCGAAAAACCCGTCTGACCGCTCATGCCGGGTCGGCCGCGCCCGACGAAGCCCTTCGTGGTACCGTAGCTCGTCAGATTGTCGAGGCGGGCAGAGGTCACTGCACGGCGGAACGTCGCCCACATGCGCAGACGCAGCGTATGATCGTGAGGCAGATCATAGGTGGATTGCTCGACCAGTGCCGTACGGAATACATAGGCGCCGTTACCGACACCGTCCTGGCTGCGACCGAGATTGGTGTAATCGCCCGTCGGCATGAGCATACCGGCAAAAAGGCTCAGGGCCGGAATGTAGCGTTTCGGGTTCGGGTCGACGAAGCGCCACAGGAAATCGACAGGCATATCGCCGAATTTCAGGCTGCTGGTCGTGCCGTCGCCACGCTTCCAACCGTAGCTTATGGCCGGGAAAATCTGGATACTGATATGATCGGTCAGGCCGTATTTGACCATGGTGGAGCTAGTGATGGTTCTCTGACCTGGACCGAAAGGCATGCTGCGGCCATTGGAGCCCAGATAATCCACAGGCTGATTATATGTCAGGTAAGGCTCGAGCCCGAGAACGCCCGCCTTGAACTGCGGCCCGGAGGGGGAAATAAGCGACCCCGTGTACCATTGATCATGTTTCGGCTGGGGTTCGGCATCCGACGCATGGGCCTTGCCCCCCATGAGCCAGGATGCAGTCAGAACAACCCCGATTCCTGCCATGACAGGAACTGAGCGCAAATACCTTCTTATCGTGGGAAAGTGTCTCAAAATCTCGCCGCATTATTTTTTTGTTACCTTGCGACGGTTTAAAACGTTCTGTGCACGACGCAACCGGATCAGAGCAAGTTTTAGTTGATCGACGGGTCAGGTTCGTTGGTATGCAAGGATTTGATAGCGAAATAATCACGCAAATTTCAGAAAGTTAACTTTCCGGAAAGCGTAATATTCATTTTGATTTTGTAGATTTCGGAAGCGCCGCTCCAGATAATTCATTCGATTATCTGGAGCGGGCGATGGGATTCGAACCCACGACCCCAACCTTGGCAAGGTTGTGCTCTACCCCTGAGCTACGCCCGCGTTCCGTTGGACGGGTGAATACTGCCTACAGCCCTACCGTGCAAGAGGGTTTTTTCGAAAAAGTCGTTTTTTTTCACTTTTCTCTCTCTTTCCGGTGTGGAGTTCACCGGGATCTCTCTCTGGACTTGCTTCCGTATGTCCAGAGGGCAATCTACAGGGCAAACCTATCAAGGCGTCTGAGGGCTACGGCCACAGCGCTTCGGAACAGAGAGAATTCATGGACTATATTATAGGGCAGAATCGTCCCCAGACCGGAAGCGAGACAGGCACAGGAGCAGCCACCGGTGCTCCGGCGGGGACTTTGATTGTCAATGCCGATCAGCGCAGCTTCATGCCCGAAGTGCTTGAGGCCAGCCGTCAGCTGCCCGTGCTGGTCGATTTCTGGGCCCCCTGGTGCGGCCCCTGCAAGCAGCTGACTCCCATCCTCGAGCGCGCCGTGACGGCCGCCGGCGGTCGGGTCAAGCTGGTCAAGGTCGATATCGAGGCCAATGCCGCTCTGGCAGCCCAGCTGGGTCAGGTCGGATTGCCCATACAGTCCATTCCGCTCGTCGCTGCGTTCTATAAAGGACAGATTGTCGACATTCTCCAGGGCGCGCAGCCCGAGAGCGAAGTGCGTCGCTTTATCGAACAGATCGTCAAGGCGACAGGGGCTACGCTCCCCAGCGCCGACCTGCTGGCGGCTGCCACGGCAGCTCTTCAGGGGGGTGAAGCCGCTGAGGCGGCGAGCCTTTTCGCCTCGCTTCTCGAAATCGAGCCGGAAAACCCCGAAGGATGGGGCGGCATGATCCGGGCACTCATTGCGCTGGATGACGACGAAGGTGCTGACGAAGCACTGAGCCAGGTTCCCGCCAAGCTCGCAGAACATCCTGCCATCTCCGGTGCCCGCTCCGCCCTGGCCCTGCACAAGGAGAGCCGACAGGCAGCCGCAGCGCTGGACGGGCTACGGGCGGAATGTGAAGCCGCGCCGGACGATCTCGCCCTGCGTTTTCGTCTTGCAGGGGCCTTCAACGGCGCCGGCATGAAACAGGAGGCCGCCGACACGCTGCTATCGATCATCCGTGAGGATCGCGACTGGAACGATGGCGCGGCAAAAGCCGAGCTGCTGCGGTTTTTCGAAGCCTGGGGAAATAGCGACCCGGCAACGCTGCCTGCCCGTCGCAAGCTCTCTGCCATTCTCTTTTCCTGAAATTCGACCCCGTGAGACGCTTTCAGGTTGCCCAATCGAGAGCGTCCTCCCTTTTTCGGATATCGTCTCATGACCCAAGATCTCGACCCGCGTCTTCTCTCCATGCTCGTGTGCCCTGTCACGAAAGAGGCGCTTATCTACGATCGCGATGCACAGGAACTGATCAGCAAGAGCGCAGGACTCGCCTATCCCGTGCGCGATGGCATACCGATCATGTTGCCGGAAGAGGCCCGCGCGCTTTCTTCCTGACCAAGTATCCGTAATGGGTCGGGATTGGGGCAAATGCCTGCCCCAATCCGTGCTCGCGCGCTCAGCGTACGATAAAAAGTGCCGTATCGAGCGTGAAACTGCCATCGGCTTCGAAAGCGAAGCGTTGACGTATATGCGGGCTTGCTGCCGCCTGTAGCGACAGAATGGCCTTGCAATGCAGTTCGGAGGTGGCCGTTCTGGCGACCCATGAACTGAAATCGAGCCTCAGACGCAGGGGAATGTGATCCTGAATCGCAAAACCTGCCGTCTCGAGATTCTGACGCCATTCGGAAGGGCGATAATTGCGTGTGTGCGACGGGTCACGGAGCGTCTCTATCGTCTGTAGCACCGAATCGGCCATTGCATCCTCAGGCGCCACCGTGTCGATGAATACACCCAGTCCGCCCGGTCGGAGGACACGACGTGCTTCGACCAGACCCGTTTCCAGATCGCGCCAGTGATGCGCGCTATACCGGCTCGCCAGGGCATCGACCGCACGATCGGCAAAGGGAATCATCTCGGCAAATCCGCAGACGGGCAGAATATGCCCGATCTCCCTTTTACCGGCTTCGCTCTGCACTGCCCGCGCCATGGTAGCCGTCGGATCGCAGGCAAGAATCAATGGCACAAACGGTGCGGCTGCATAAGCCACATGACCGCCGCCGCAACCGAGATCGAGCAGGGAGGCGGGTTGCTCCTCGGCGAGAAGACGCGCCAGATGATCGAGATCTTCCCCCTTTGCATGTGTGGCGCTGCGCACATAGTCATCGGCGCGCGTGCTGTAATGCCCGGTGACGAAATCACTCATGACTATCCCTCTTTCCATAGGAAACCTCAGCATCCGGCACCGCATATTGGGGTTTGACCTCGCTGGTTGTGACCGTCTCGGTCGCAAGGCCAGGCAGCATGGGCGGCCCCGACTGGCCGTCCATGCCCGGTATCGCAACAGGAAGAGAGGCGTAGGCACGCGCCATCCGGTCATGATGCGGCGATTGCCCGGGCGGATGACCGGGAGGACCGTTGACCGCCAGATCGGGCTTGGGCGGCCCGAACGCGTTGTCAGCGCAGCCCGCCAGCATGATCATGAGAAAAAGGAACGAGGCTGAGCGCATGATAATCTTGTATCAACCTCGATCATGGGCGGCAATTGACGGATGATGATGGGTGCGGCAGGCACCGCACACCAATTCTAGGAGAGACATCGTGTTCGATGGAACGCTTGCAACATCTGCGGGACGCCGCAAGGCATGGATCGACAGTCTTTTTGTCGATCACGCCATTTTCAGGCTTCCCTGGACCAATCTGGCTACTGTCGTGCCGGGCAAGGTCTATCGTTGCAATCATCCCACGCCTGCACGGCTGGCACGACTGAAACGCCGCCTTGGCCTGCGTACGCTGGTCAATCTGCGCGGACATCGGCGTTGCGGGTCCGACGCTCTTTCACGCAATGCGGCAGAACAACTCGGCCTGACCCATATCGACATGGCGTTCGAGAGCAGGGGCGCCCCGCATCGCGACCGCATTTTGCGTTTCGCCGGGCTGTACAAGGAACTCGACAGACCGATGCTCATGCATTGCAAATCCGGCGCTGACCGTGCCGGACTTGCCTCTGCTCTGGTCATCCTGTTCGAAGGGGGCACCGCAGCACAGGCCCTGCGACAGCTTCACTGGCGTTTCGGTCATTTCAACCGGTCGCGCACAGGAATTCTCGACGCATTCATCCTGCACTACCAATCCGTGGCAGAAGGGCGCGTTCCCTTTCTGGAGTGGGTCGAGCGGGATTATGACGAGGTGAAGCTGAAACAGGATTTCGTGGCAGGAAAACTGGCCTCGTTTCTGACAGACCGGGTACTGCGTCGGGAATAAGCGATCAGTCCGAAGTATCGACTGTCGTGGCCATGCTCTTGACCAGATTCACAAGCTGGCGACGCACGCGTACGTCGGAGATATTCCTGAAAGCGCGCAAAAGCTCCACAGACATCTCGTCCAGCGGAGGATAAGCGTGCGTCCTCGCTTTTCCGAAACCGCTCCCGGTCTCCTTGCCTTCACCGAAACCGGAGGGCGCTTCGGAAAAACCGGGAGATGCCATTCCGAGACCGCGCCCGTCACGTCCATCGCTCACCAGATCGTCGAAGAAGAACCCTATCGGCACATCGAGCACTTTGGACATCTCGTAAAGACGGCTTGCACCGACCTTGTTGGCGCCGCGCTCATATTTCTGCACCTGCTGAAAAGTCAGCCCCAATGCCGCACCGAGCTTCTCCTGGGACATACCCAGCAGGGTTCGGCGCAACCTGATCCGCGCTCCCACTAGGGCATCGACCGGCCCGGCTGCCGAGGCGCTTTTCACGGTATTACTCATAAATCAGGACTCATACTAAGGTTAATCTTCGACGCCAAACGACGCTGATTAACTTTTTATTATCTATTTACGACGATACCCAAGAAAAACAGCCATGGCACCGCTGAGCAGACACAGCGCCAGTGGAATCGTTCTTCCGTAACGGGAGAAGAGCGTTGCCCGATGAGGCGAGGGAAGCGCCAGAACGAGCGTTCCTGCATGACCCCACGGCAGGCGGCCCAGCTCGTGCCCCGAGGCATCGAACGCAGCAGTTATGCCCATATTGGCTGCCTGAACAACGGGAAGCCCCTCTTCGACTGCGCGTATTCTGGCCGTGGCAAGATGCTGACGCGGGCCAGCGCTGTTTCCGAACCAGGCATCGTTGGTGACATTGGCGATCCAGTCCGGACGCCTGGCACCGACAACGCGCCCGGAAAAAATAACTTCGTAGCAGACAAGTGGATCGACGGCACCGAGACCGGGCAGATCCCAGGTCGTGACACCGCTCCCTGGCGTCAACTGGCCAGGAAGAAGATTGAAAGGGATAAAACGCGGCTGGTATTCACCAAAAGGAACAAGCGTCGACTTGTCATAAACAGCCCTCACCTGTCCGCTCTCATCCAGCGCCATGATGCTGTTATAATACCGGTTGGCCTCATCGCGTCTGTCGGAGCCGATCATACCCCAGGTACCGTCAGCCGCGCGGGCAATCATGCGGCGTGCGCCCTCATCCTCATCCAGCAGACCAGGAAAGCCCGACTCAGGCCAGAGATAGACAATGCTTCTGTCGCCCG
This sequence comes from Asaia lannensis NBRC 102526, assembly GCF_024054035.1. Lineage (GTDB taxonomy): Bacteria > Pseudomonadota > Alphaproteobacteria > Acetobacterales > Acetobacteraceae > Asaia > Asaia lannensis. The sequence continues at coordinate 185,967 of NZ_JAMXQU010000001.1, read as the reverse complement.
CGCTGCTGTCACCGGCGAGATCGCGCGCTTTTGCGACACCTTCATTGGTGAGACGCAAATAGAGCCTGAAGGCCTCCATGGCGCCGTCACGGGAGAGAATATCGCGTTCCTGTACGTTGCCCTGAACCAGAACCACCACAGGATTCGTCACGGGCAGGTCATGACGATGAGTAAGAGCGTATGCTCCGCCCGCAAGCCAGACGAGCAGGAAACAGCCAAGACCCAGACGGTGCTTTCTACCTTCCCAGACCAGCAGGCCCAGCAGCACAACCACGAAGGTCAGCCCATCCACACCGATGATCGATGCAGGCTGGCTCAGAAGATCGCCGACGAGACCCGGAATCTCCACGATGCTCCCGGTCGGGTTCCACGGAAAACCGGTGAAAATGAAGACCCGCGCCATATCTGCCAGGGTCCATAGCGATGCCAGCAGAACCATCCGCCATGGGCCCGCTGGCACAAGGCGGCAGAGAAGGACGGGTACCATGATGAAGGGCGCAAGGATCAGCGCGCACCCTGGAGCGGCAATCGGCACGGCCCACCAGAAATCGTGGGCGCGTGTGAGAATGGCATTGGTCAGCCACGACAGGGCAGCGGTATGGTATCCAAGCCCGAAGAAGAAAGCATGAACGGCAAGTTGCCGGTTACTGGAAGCATCCTGGGTGCAGCGGTAGAGATAAAGCAGCCCCAGAGCCAGCGCAGGAAGGCAATAAACAGGCGGAAGCGCCAGAGCAGAAAGCGCTCCGACGACAAGATCAGCCAGTATCATTTTCCCTGTCGAAAATGGAAGCCGGCTCGACTGGGAAGATTTATTCCAGAGCCGGAGCATTAATATTAAATCCTGACCTATTCGAGTGCATCCCTCAGGCGACGTTCGTAATGACGGTAATATTTATCTGCCAGAAGCTCGCTTTTTACCAGCACGGCAACATCTGTGGTGTTGAATTGTTCGTCAACCACAGCGCCATCACCAATAAATCCGCCCAGACGAAGATATCCCTTGATGAGGGGCGGGAGTCTCGAGAGGCATTTGCGATGGTCGAGCAGATGCGGGTCGCTGCGCTGCATATCGACATAACGGTCGGGAAGCGCGCGGATGCGCAGAGCCGGAGGGGCCAAGTGATTATGATACAGATAGGTCAGTTCATCGGCCATGAGCTCGGGATTTGTACCGGGCAGACTTGCACAACCGAACAGCACATCGATGCGATGCAGGAAGATGTAAGAGGCAATACCCCGCCACAGAAGCTGCATGGCTGAGCGCCCGCGATATCTCTGATCCACACAGGACCGTCCGACTTCGAGCAGACGCCCGGGGAACTCGGTCAGAGGGGAAATATCGTATTCGCTCGAGGTATAGAAACGTCCGATCTGTGCGGCCTTGTCGCTTGTGAGCAGACGGTAGGTCCCGACGACGCCTTCTGCCCCCGAAGAGACAGCGTGATCGATCACCAGAAGATGGTCGGCAACCTCATCGAAATCATCGATATCGCGCTTGAGTCTGGCTGTACGCGTATCGGGACGGGCGCCCATTTCCTCAAAAAAGACGCGATAGCGCAGGGCCTGCGCGGCCTCGCGTTCGGCATCTGTCGTGGCAATACGCACACCGAGCTGGCCGCCCCGGAGTTCGGGAAAGGAATCGCGAGCAAGATCGAGACTTGAAAGGGACTGACCCGAAGGCGTCGTCTTTTCGCCATCCGTGACCAGAAGGCGCAAAATCTCGGCGTGAGAAGGTTTGGCGTTCATCCGTCCTGACCTGTCGTCTCGTCACCTGACTTGGCAGTCATCCGGCGGCCGAAAAGCTCGAGCCGGTGGGAAACCAGGTCGAAGCCGAGGCGACGGGCGAGAGTCTCCATCAGCGCGGCATGGTCCTCGTCTTCGAATTCGACGACATGCCCCGTTTCGACGTCGATCAGGTGGTAATGATGCTGATGCCCGGGCTCGCTTGCCTCATAACGGGCGCGACCGCCACCGAAGTCACGCCGCTCCAGGATACCTTTTTCTTCGAGAAGCCTGACGGTGCGATAGACCGTTGCGATCGAGATACGGGCATCCATCTGCGAGGCACGCCTGTACAGCTCCTCGACATCCGGATGATCCTCTGCCTCGGACAGAACCCGCGCGATGACACGGCGTTGCCCTGTCATCTTGAGGCCCCGGTCGATACATAATTGCCCGATGCGCGACTCTTCCTGAGCCCGCCCGCTTCGCTTTGCGTCAGCTTTCGCTTCAGATACCATGGAATACGGCGTAGCCGAAAATCCGGCCCTTTGCCAACGTTAAGTAGCGGACAAAGGGCGGCTTTCTCATCGCCGGTGGCCGAGTCCTATCTTGCGTGCCAGATTCGACCTGTGACTGGCATAGTTGGGGGCTACCATGGGATATTCCGGCGGCAGGTCCCAACGCTCGCGGTATTGCTGGGGCGTCATATCGTAAACAGTCTGGAGATGACGACGCAGCAATTTGAGTTTCTTGCCGTCTTCAAGACAGATGATATAGTCTGGAAATACAGACTTCTTGGGCGGCACGGCTGGCACGGGTTTGACAATTTCGGGCTTGGTATTGGCAACAGTCGACAATGTCTGATGCACAGTCCGGATAAGATTTGGTAAATCCTGACCAGAAATTTCATTATGTGACACGTAGGCAGAGATAATTTGAGTGGTCAACTTCTGCAAAGTCGTATTATCCGGATCCGTCGACATATAAATCCTCCCTAATGAATATATCTTTTACATAAAATATACCAGTTACCGCACAACGTCCAAGAAAATATATCAAATAACCATCGATAATAGGTGTGACAATATTGCAAATTATTGATATCACAGACAAGATATGCCCAATGACGACAGTTTATGTCAGATTATCTTTCGACAGGGCGCAATCGGGCGAGGATATGCGCATTCTCCTCAAAGGAGAGGAGACCCATCGCAATGTCATGTCACTTCTGAAGACGCTCGGACAGGCGCCGGAATCCGCACCTGCCGATCGTCATTCCAGCGCCGATTACTGTATTTCCCTGCGTAAATCCTGACGCAGAACCGAAGCATCGCTTCCGTCGGGATAATATCTGCGTCTCGTGCCACATGAGATATAACCGGATCGCCGGTACAGCGAGAGAGCCGGTGCATTCCGAACGGATACTTCGAGGAATACCGTCCCGGCCCCCATATCGCGCAACGATACGGCTGTCTGATGCACAAGTAACCGCCCTACACCGTTTCGCTGCTGGCTGGGTCTCACGGCAAGGGTCAGTATTTCGGCCTCATCGAGGCAGAGCCGCGCCAGCATAAACCCGGCGGGCTCGGCCCCTCTCATGGCCATCCACCCCATAATACCGGGGCTTTGCAACAGGGATAGGAAAGCGTCGTTTCCCCATCGCTCTTCAGCGGGGAAACACTCGCCATGAATGATCGCACAGAGCGACGCATGGGGCGTACCAAGCGCGACCATAGATAATTGGTCGCTCACGACTGTGGCATCGGCCTCAACCCGCGAGCGGGAAGTTTTGCTTCAGGCGCATCGATATAGAGCGGCTCAAGAGCCGTGCAGGCCCGAGCACGCAGGCCAGCCTGCATGATATGAAAGGGGTCCGGTTTGTCTGCCTCGATCGTACGACATCCTTCGGGCAGGACACGGTTCAGCATTCCGACACCACCGCCAATGAGCACATCACCGGGCAAAGGATGAAAGTCGCCCGGCGGTCCGGCCCAGAACTGCCCATCCTCCCGCTCCACATAAAGCCGGTCACGTCTGGCTTTCGTGAGACATATGGCTTTTGCGTAATCGGGATGCGTACGAAAACAGGCGCCGGTCGTCACCCCACGCAAGGAGGCGCCATAACCGAGAGCAAGCGCATTCGCCAGAGAAAGTGTTGCGCGTAGCCCCGTGAAGGAGCCCGGCCCGACCACCGCAACGATCAGCTCCGGTCCGTCGGCCCAGTCCAGATTCGTGAAGAGGGTCCTGCATTGCGCGGCAAGAGAGGCTGTTGCACTCAGCCCCTCCAACTCAATACGAACCAGACAGTCATTGCCTCTGAATGCCGCAAGATCCCCGGTACTCGTTGCACCGAGCGTTGCACCATTCAGGACCAGACAGCGCGTTTCGTCATGCGATCGCATCACAGAACGAGGCAGGCTTCATCGAACGCCAGCCGCATGGCTCTTGCCGGAACCGGCCTGTCATCCGGATAGCCGAGCCCCGCAATGAAATTCACGCGCCAGCCGGTATCGGAAAGAAAACTGTCTTCAACCGTGTAGGCATCGAACCCCGAGAACGGTGCGACCGACAGCCCGAGCGCACGGGCAGCCATGATCAGATAGCCCCCCTGGAGCGAACCGTTCCGGAATGCAGTTTCTTCCGACAGACCGACATCTGCAGCAAACCAGTTGCGCAGGTCTGTTTCACTACTCAGGCGCGGCAGATGCTCGAAAAACAGCGGATCGTGACACACAAGCACAATCACTGGCGCCGTCAGACATTTCTCGACATTGCCATTGGAGAGCGCGGGGCGAATACGCGCCTTCATATCGTCCGATGTCAGGAACACGAGACGCGCAGGGCTACAGTTACCCGATGTCGGCGCAAGCTTCATCAGATCGTAAAGTGCGACCAGCTGCTCCCGGCCGACCGGGAGCGAGGACCAGCCGAGCGGCGTGCGTGCCTCACGAAAAAGCCTGTCCAGGGCTTCATCGCCCAGCGGCTCAGCCGCGCCTTTTCCCCCAGCGGCATCCTGCCTTGTAGAGCCGTTCACGACGGAAGGATCGGAAGGCGACGGAGGGGCCATCGGGGCCTCTTGCGAGGACGTGCCATCCAGGGACACCGTATCTGGAGTTTCCGGATGGCTTTCACTCACGGGATCAGTCCTCGACCTGTTCGACCGCGACAACTTCGGGAACGTAGTGTCGCAGCATGTTTTCCACACCGTGCTTCAGCGTTGCGCGCGACGACGGACAACCTGCACAGGCTCCCTGCATCGTAAGGCGCACGACACCGTCGCGATATCCCCTGAATACGATATCGCCCCCATCCCCTGCAACGGCGGGGCGAACGCGTGTATCGAGCAGCTCGCGTATCTGGGCGACGACCGCCTCGTCTTCAGGAGCGATTTCCTCTTCCTGCGTCTCGGCAGCGGATTCAAGGCTGGGAGCGCCTGACTCGAAATGCGCCGTAATAGCCGCAAGCAGAAGAGGCTTCAGCGTGTTCCAGCTGAATTCGTCGGTCTTTGTGACCGAAATGAAATCGCCTCCAAGGAAAACACCACAGACACCCTCGACACCGAACAGGGTCATGGCGAGAGGCGAGCGCCCCTCAGCAGCCTTGGCATCGGCGAAATCGGCGGTGCCACGATGGCCGGTGACGGCGCGGCCAGGAAGAAACTTCAGGGTAGCGGGATTGGGAGTATCCTCAGTCTCGATAAACATCACAGCTCTCAGATATCAGTTGCTGCTGTGACATGTGCCATCAATCGCGACTACGCAAGTCCCTTTTGGGCCGGAATCAGACCGGAACGGCTCCAAGCGGCAACGTAATCCGGACACACAGACCGCGTCCCTTCACGTTGAACAGATCGACCTTGCCACCTGCCCGTCCCACTTCGCGCGTCACAATGGCAAGACCGAGGCCCATACCGCCGGTGGCACGCGAACGTGACCCTTCAACGCGATAGAAAGCCGAAAGGACGTTTTCCAGCTCGTCTTCCGGAATGCCGGGACCGTCATCCACCACCGAAATAGTCGCCGTCTGACCGTCCGTATCGAGCGTCACATGCGCATCGCCGCCATAATTGCAGGCGTTATCGATAAGATTGGCAAAAACGCGTTTGATGGCTAGTGGGCGGATAATCGCCTGACAACGGTCCGGTCCGGTATAGCTGGTTTCGCGCCCACGATCGCTCTGTGAGTCGAGCAGCGTGTTGAGGATCGCGACAAGATCCACCTGCTTGACGGGTTCAGGATCGAGATCGCCTGCAAGATAGGCGAGAACGCCCGTCACCATAGCCTCCATCTCGTCGATGTCGGCCTCGATGGCCATCTGGGTTTCCTCGTCATCCATGAACCCGGCCCGCAGACGCAGGCGCGCCAGCGGCGTGCGCAAATCGTGCGATACGGCTGCCAGAATCTCCGTGCGATCGTTGATCAGACGACGGATACGGTGCTGCATCTTGTTGATGGCTCTGGCCAGCCCACGCACCTCGCGCGGGCCACGCTCATCGACCATCGACCATTGCAGATCGTCGGATTTGGCGATGCTGTCGGCCACCTCGGAAAGGGCCCGCAACGGGGTACTCAGGGCGCGCACGATCATGGCCGCAGCCAGAGCAACGGCACCTGCGGTAATTGCCGCAGATGCAAGTCCCCCCGTCATGTGCCTGTGCTTGAGAATGCCTGGAACGTTGAAAGCGAGACGGCTACCGTCTGCCAGCTGCAGGCTGCCATGAATGCTTGATGAATCGGCTCTGTCTGCCCAGACCCGGATATCCGCCTTTTCGAGGTCCCGATCATTGCTGATCAGGCTCTCTTCGACCTGACGCAGCCGATGCGGCTGCTCCAGATCGATCGGCTGGTTGGCCGAGCGCCAACTGACGCTGATACCGTTATCGGAAAGGAGTGCGCCAAGAAGGCCACGCTGACTGATGGGAGTGGTCCGAAGAACACGGAGATCCGTACTCAGTTCTTCGGCAAGCTGGGTGATACGACTGTCGTCGTCGATATAGGTTTCGGCTTCCTCATAGAAGAAGGCACTGGCGACAAAAACGAGAATGACCGCCGCCAGCAGCACAACACTGACACGCCCGACCAGACCGACCGGCCAAAGACGGATGATCCGGGGCGTGTGCCCCCCTACTAGAGTGAAAGGCATCGGGATTTAGACGCGCTCGACTTCCGCAACAAAAATATAACCGAGACCGCGCACGGTGCGGATCAGGGAATCCGCATCGGCACCCAGCTTGCGACGCAGGCGGCTGACCAGCACGTCGATGCTGCGATCGGATACGTCGCCAAGGCGCGTACGGGACAGTTCCAGAAGACGGTCACGTGCGATCACGCGCTGGGGATTGTCGAGGAAGCTGGTCAGCAGATCGTGTTCTGCACCGGAGATATCGACAACGGCGCCGGAAGGATCGGTCAGTTCACGACGACGCAGGTCGAGCTTCCAGCCAGCAAACAGAATGGTTTCCTTGCGCGAGATTTCGGCAGGGGCTGCGCTATGGCCACGACGGAGAACGGCGCGAACGCGTGCAAGAAGCTCGCGCTGACCGAAGGGTTTTGCCACATAATCGTCGGCGCCGATTTCGAGACCGAGAACGCGATCACGCTCTTCACCACGTGCGGAAACCATAATGATCGGGGTCTGGGACAGCGGTGCTTCACCAGGGTGGTTGGTGCCCTGACCGGCACGGATCGCGCGACACAGCTCGATACCGCTGGTCTTGGGCAACATGACGTCCATGACAAAGAGGTCGACCGGACCGACGGCCAGGGCGTCCCACATTTCATCACCCGAGGCGACGCTGCGGACCCTGAAGCCGTCGCCCTGCAGGGCGCGCTGAATGAGCGTACGCATGCCGGGATCATCTTCTACGATCAGGATACGAGCCGGCAGGTCGGGAGCGGGTGAAGGAGCAGTAGTGGCTGTCGTCATTATCCCATCGATCATTCTGTGGTAAACGAGATTTGATACAATTTATGTCTCGGTTCGCGCAAGAACAACTACCTCAACGGGATAAGACGCTTTATTACCTTACTTTGATGGTTTCGTCAGCAAAAGGGTCCATAGCTGGGCCAGGTCCTGCGAACCATGATCACCATGAACGTCGGCAAAGGTCTTGATGGCGTCGGCCGTACGTCCGCCATCCATCTGGGCCATGCCGTATTGCAGCTTCGCTCCCTCAGGCGCGGTCGGGTGCTTGGCCAGCCCTTCACGCATCAGCGCCAGACCCGCATCGACCTGCCCGTTGAGCACAAGGTTATAGCCTGCAGTCAGGGAGGGGGCAGCGGTCGGCATCTTGCGCGCGGCATCGGCATCCGCTGCCAGCGTGGCCTTAGTCTCGGCTGCGCGCTTGACGACCATCGCCTTCAGGCGTGCTTCGCGGGCTGCGCCGGCATCCTTGCCGAGGGCACCCGATGCATAGGCCTGGTTCATCAGGTTAAGCCCGAGCTGGGGCAGGCCCGACTGAACGGCGCGCTCGACCATATCCATGTAATCGGACGGGTCTTTCAGAACGCCCGTCGTCATGCGCAAACGCTCGAGATTGAACTGAAGCGCGTCAGGCATCTGCGGATCGGCCGCGAGATTATGGATCAGCATCGCCCAGTAATCGGGCTTGGAATAGTATTTGGCGAGCAGCACATAGGCATGCGTCTCGTTCGCCGAATCCTTCATCTGGTGATAGCAGGTGGCAAGGAACTGAAGCTGGTTCTCTGCGGGAACGCGCTTGGCCTTGATCTCTGCATTGATCTGGTCCTGCTGGACGCGCGCCGCATTCTTGTAGTCCTGCTGGAGATAGTAGGACTGCACGAGAAGCGTCTGCATCTGGGCGGTAGGACCGGCAATCTTCATATAGCGTTCGATTGCTGGAACGGCGTGAGCGTAATCCTTGGCGTTATACGCCATGGTCGCGTTGGCCATCAGCATCTGCTGCTTTGCGGCAGCAGGCGTGCGCGGCGAGGCGATCAGCACGTCATAGGCCTTGGATGCCGCAGCCACATCGCCAGACGATGCCGCAACGGCGGCACGCATCTGGGCGATGGTGTATTTTTCGTAATCGGTTTTCCCCGGAATCGCATCGGCCGCGTTCACGGCGCTCATGGCCTTGGCGTAGTTTTTGGCGCCCAGAGCCGTTTGCGCTTCCTGCAGGGGTTTGCCGACCTTGGCGCTCAGCTGGTCTTCAGCGTGAGCGGCCGAGACGAACGACGACCCGATGACCGGAACGAAAGAGGAAGCTGCCAGAAGCGAGCTGGCAACCAGGAGGGCGCGAGAACAACGGGGAAAACGCACTTACTGTCCTTCCATGAACTGGTCTTGACCGACGATACCGAGCTTGGTGATGCCAAGACGCTGGGCGTCGGCAAGCACATGGGCCACAGTCTTGTAGTCTGCCAGGCGATTGGGGTGAATATGCATCTCGGGCTGATCGGGCATGTTTGCCGCGTTCATGAAGCGCGCCTGAAGATCGGCTTCGGAAGAAACAGGCTCGCCATTCCAGCTGATGGAATTGTCGAAATCGACGGCGACCGTAACAACCTTGGGCTCTTCCGTGCTCGGCGGCGGGTTGCCCTGGGGCAGGTCCAGCGCGACCGAATGCGTCTGAAGCGGAATAGTGATGATCAGCATGATGAGCAGCACGAGCATGACGTCGATCAGGGGCGTCGTGTTGATATCGACGATGCCCTCGTCTTCATGCGTGCTGTCGGATCCGACGCTCATGGCCATGAGAGAACTCTCCAACAGGCGGAAAGCCGGCCAAGACCGGCATCCGGGAAAAACGGAGCCGGAGTGCCCTGCCGCCTTGCGGCATCAGCAGGGCACTCCTGAAGCAGTGTCCTGACCGAAATCAGGAGTGAGGCTGCTCGGTGATGAAATCGATGCGATAGATGCCAGCTTCCTGACATGTCGCAACGATCTTGCCGACAGCTTCGTAACGGGCCTTGCCGTCACCCCGGATCTGGATCTGGGGCTGAGGCTTGATGACCGCGATCTTCTCGAGACGATCGAGCAGATCCTGATGACCACGCAGAGGAACTTCGTTCCAGTACGCCTGACCGTTCGCCGTGACCGCCAGGACGATATTGCCTGGCTTGGTCTGGGTCGGCTGGTTGGCGTCGCGCGGCAGCTGCACCTTCACGGTATGCGTCGCAACCGGGATGGTGATCAGGAAGATGATGAGAAGAACAAGCATCACGTCGACGAGCGGCGTCGTGTTGATCGCCGAGACGACTTCGTCTTCTTCACCACCCCCACCGACGTTCATTGCCATGATCAGGCAACTCGCGAGCTGGTGGTCGTGGTCGTCGGGCTATGATCGGCGCTCGGCGTCGGAGCAACACCATGACGGAAGCCACCCAGCAGGACGGACTGGACGTCAGCAGCGAAGTTGCGCACGCGATCCATGGCACCCTTGTTACGACGAACGAGCAGGTTGTAGCCGAGCACGGCCGGAACAGCGGTCGCGAGACCGATAGCCGTCATGATGAGCGATTCACCAACCGGGCCGGCAACCTTGTCGATCGAAGCCTGGCCTGCAATGCCGATGGCGGTCAGGGCGTGATAGATACCCCAGACGGTACCGAACAGACCGACGAACGGCGAGGTCGAACCCACGGTACCGAGGAAGGCAAGGCCGCCCTGCAGACGCGTGTTGATGGTGTCGACGGAACGCTGAACGGACATGGCGGTCCAGCTGTGCAGGTCGATGGCGTCGCGCATCGAGCCTTCATGATGCTCGGCAGCAACAATACCGGTCTCGGCAATGTAGCGGAACGGCGAGGCCGGCTTCAGGGCAGCAGCACCTTCCTGAACGGTCGGCTTGGTCCAGAATTCACGGGCAGCTTCCTTGGAAGCGGCGAACACCTTGGACTGCTCCAGGAACTTGGTGACCATGATGATCCAGGTGCCTGCAGACATGATGACCATGATCAGCAGAACGCCACGGGCAATGGCGTCACCATTGGCCCACAGAGCGCCCAGACCGTACGGATTTTCCTGGGACTTCGGGGCCGTGGCTTCGGCGGGGGCCTCTGGAGCCGGAGCGGCATCGGGAGCAGGCGCGGCCGGAGCGGCAGCATCGGGAGCAGCTGCACCAGGAGCGGCTGCATCGGGGGCGGGCGCAGCCGGAGCGGCAGCGTCAGGCGCTGCGGGAGCCGGGGCAGCAGCGTCGGGAGCAGGGGCGGCAGGCTGCTGTGCGGCCGGCGTTTCCTGGGCAAGAGCAACAGCCGGCACGACCACACCTTGCGCCACGGCAAGCGTGACTGCCAGGGCCGGGGCGGCGAGAGCGGGAAGGCGGAACAGTCTCGTCATTAACTCCAAATCCTCTGAAAAAGAGCCCCTCCTAGAAGGACTCTGGCAGTGCCGTCCCGTTCTCGGCCGGGCACGGCTTGGTTTCTCTTTTTCCGGGGCGCGGAGGCTGCCTGCCCCCCTGCCCCGTCGGAGGTCGAGGTTCCCGGAACCTCTTCCCCCGTCATTCTCCTGTGCAGCCGGGGGTGTGAGCCCGGCTGCCATGCACTCAGTCACCCAGGGTGAAGTTGATGTGCAGGGTGTGATGATGCTCCACCACCGGCTGTCCGTTCGTGACCGCAGGCTGGTAACGGGCCTTGCGGAGGAACTCCATGGCCGCTTCGACGAAGGCATGTCCGCCCGTCGAGTTGGTTACCTGGCAGTTCGATGTACGACCGTCGGTACCGATATCGCAGGCTACAGTGACACTGCCTTCACGGTTTTCTTCCAGCATCTCCTCAGGGAAGACCGGACGGGCACCGTTGATCGGCGAGGCGCCGGCCGAGTGATCAGGCACAGGCGGACCGACAGGAGCTGCAGGTGCCGGCGGCGCATTATTCGCAGGCGGCACAGGTGCCGGCGGCTTCTCATGCGTGACCTGCTTGATCACATGCTTCTGTGGCGGCGGCTGAATCTGGATCTTCGGCGGCGGTATGTACGGCGGCGGCGGCGTCGTCATCTGCGGCGGCGGCGGCGGTGGCGGCGGCGGCGGCGGCTTCTTCGGCTCCGTGATGATCTTTGTCTTGATCGGGGGATGGAACTGTTCGACGATTTTCGAACCCAACCCGTTCATCAAGGCGTAGATCACAACGATGTGGAAAAGCACAGCGATTGCGATGCCGACGATGTACTTCGTCGGGCGTCGCTCCTGCTCGGCGTAGTTCATCGGTTGTGTCACTCCAAACCCTCTGTCCTGTGCCCCACACCTCTCGCAGCGAGAGGGGCGGACCGACTTGATATTATCGCAACCGCCCCATGCGACTTGCGTTTCGGTCAGGCGTCAGTCTGGCCGACACATCCCGAAATGTTTACCATGCTCCCAGCGCATGGCACCCGTGCAAATTGGGCAAAGGTAAGGCACTGCTGTCAAGTCAGTTTCGTTGCGTCCGTACCGTTTTCCGGCCTGCGTGGTTTTGCATACCAAGGGTACGGCACTTTAAGACACAGTGAAACGGAACATTAATTCACTGCAAGAGTAATATTTGTGAAACGCGCAAAAAGGGGCTGAAAGTCTTGCTGCGCAAGAGATTCAGCCCCGTTGCAGCCCTATGCCTTATTGAGCTGAGGCACTCGCCTCCGAACGCGTTGCGCCAACGCGTTGCGCCAGTGCGGCGGACATGAAGTCGTCCAGCGCGCCGTCGAGCACTGCATCGGGATTGCCTTTTTCCACCCCGGTACGCAGGTCCTTGACCAATTGATACGGCGCCAGAACGTATGAACGAATCTGGTGTCCCCAGCCGATATCGGTCTTGGCTGCTTCCGTCTGCGCCGCAGCGGCCTCGCGCTTCTGCAGCTCGGCCTCGTACATACGCGCTTTCAGCATCTGCATGGCGGTTGCGCGGTTGCGATGCTGGGACCGGTCGGTCTGACACGCCACGACGATACCGGTCGGGATATGCGTGATGCGAATCGCCGAATCGGTCTTGTTGACGTGCTGCCCGCCCGCACCCGAGGCACGGAACGTATCGACCTTCAGGTCGCTGTCATTGACCTCGATCTCGATCGTATCGTCCACGACAGGATAAACCCATACGGAAGCGAAGGACGTCTGACGACGCGCAGCCGCATCGAAAGGCGAAATGCGCACCAGGCGATGCACCCCGGCCTCGGTCTTGAGCCACCCATAGGCATTGGCCCCGGTGACCTGAAGCGTGGCGGATTTGATCCCGGCCTGCTCGCCTTCGCTGACTTCCATCACGGTCACCTTGTAACCGCGCTGCTCAGCCCAGCGTGTGTACATGCGCAGCAGCATTTCGGCCCAGTCCTGAGCCTCCGTACCGCCAGCGCCTGCATTCACCTCGATATAGCAGTCATTGCTGTCTGCTTCGCCCGAAAGCAGGCTCTCGATCTGGCGTGCATTGGCCTGTTCGGCCAGCTTGCGCAGCGTGGCAACTGCCTCGGCGACCGTATCCTGGTCCTGTTCGTCCTCAGCCAGTTCGACAAGTTCGAGCATATCGGCAGTATCCTGCTCGATCTTCTCGACTCCCTCGATCTGCGTGGCCAGCAGCGTACGCTCGCGCATCAGCTTCTGCGCGGCATCGGCATCGTTCCAGAGATCGGGGTCTTCTACGCGATGATTGAGTTCGGCGAGACGTGTCTGTGCAGCATCCCAGTCAAAGATGCCTCCTCAGCAGTGCCACCGACTGCTTGATCTGCTCCGAAAGGGCCTCGGTTTCGGCCGACATGATTCATGCTCCTGAAAGATGGATAGGTCTCAATAAAGGCCGCCCATGCCGATGTCACCCTGTGGCTGGGCATTGGGGGCCTGCTGTTTTTTCGGGGCGCCGGAATTCTCGCTTCCCGGCTCGTTCAGCCCGGCCTGTGCCGAGGCGCCCGCCATGTCGGTCTCTGTATCATACAGGTCGGTTCCGGTATCGGCCGCTGTCAGGGCTTCGGTACCAGCGCCGAAGCCATGCAGCGCAATACTCATGCCCGGCACCTGATCGGCCTTGAACCCATCAACCGCCATCAGGCGCCCCGTGTCGTAGCGCGCGAGCGTCACGCCTTCAGGAACGCGGAAATGCAGCTCGGGTCGGCCTTCGAGCGCGACCTTCATGAAGCGGTTCCATATCGGGCCTGCAATACGGCCGCCCGTTTCGCTCTTGCCGAGCGATTGCGGCGTATCGAACCCGATCCAGACCACTGTCACGATATCGGGCGAGAACCCGGCAAACCATGCATCGCGGAAGTCCTGGCTCGTGCCGGTCTTGCCGGCAATCTCGCGCGTAATGCCCTGCCCTGCTATCGAACCCGTACCACGCTTGATCACGTCCTGCATCATGGCTGTAATCTGATAGGCGCTGGCTGCACTGGCGACCTGACGACGGTTATCCTGCAGAGCAGGCACTTCGACGCCACCCGCCACCGGCGTTGTGGGGTTTGCGGGCGCAGGAGCGGCCGCAGACTGTGCAGAGGCTGAAGCATCGGCCGGACTGGCAGGAGCCGGCATGGCCGGTGCGACAACAGCCGTCTGGTTGGGAGCCTGCATTGTTGTGCTGAGCGCAATACCTTCAGGCTTCCACAGCACACTGCCATCACGGTCCAGAACTGCATCGATCAGCGAAGGCGTGACGAGCTTCCCGCCCGACGCAATCGTGGCATAAGCCCCCGCCTCCCGCAGGACGGTGGTTTCCACAGCGCCCAGTGCTGCCGGCAGCACATGAGGCATCTGGTCGACCAGACCTATGGAGATGGCCATATCCGCGACGGATTTCATGCCCAGATGAGCAGCCAGACGAATAGTGACGAGATTGCGGCTTTCACGCAGCGCATCATGCAGCGTTGTCGGGCCCCAGTTATCCTCCTCGTAGTTCTTCGGATGCCAGTCTCCATAGGAAACGGGAGCATCGTCGAACTTCTCGGAAGGCGGTATGCCCTGCTCCATGGCATCGAGATAGACGAACGGCTTGAATGACGAACCGGGCTGACGCAGGGCCTGCGTCGCGCGGTTGAATTGCGATTCCTTGAACGACCAGCCGCCGACCATGGCCAGAACCCGCCCGGTACGGGCATCGAGACTGACCAGCGCACCCTCGACCTTGGGCACCTGCCTTACGGCGACACGCCCCGATTCAGCCTGCGGTTCGATCATGATGACATCGCCCGCAGCCAATGCGCCCGCACTGCGCATCCAGCCGAGATCCTTGGGAAGCACCTGCCCTTCCTGCGGCGTGCCATGCGACAGCCAGCCCACGCGCCCCTGAGCGGGCGACAGCACGACCGCAAGACGCCATTGGTCGATCATCCCCGCAGGCGGCGTAACGTCCTTGAGCGCCTCGGCCCAGGTTCCGCCAGCCACCGCATCGTGCAACTTCGTCACCGGACCGCGCCAGCGGCTATGCGCACGATCGTAGTCAAGAAGCCCCTGACGCAGGCTTTGCGTCGCAGCATCCTGCAACTTGCGGTCTAGACTGGTGTGCACTTCCAGACCGCCTTGCATGGCGCGATCGGGTCCGTAACGCTCGATCAGCTGACGGCGCACCTCGCTACCGAACCATTCCGCATTGGGCAGGGGGCCGAAACGCACGGCATCGTGCGGGATCAGCGGTTCTTTCTGCCCCTCAGCCGCCGCCTCACGCGTGATAGCGTGGATATCGGCCATACGATCCAGCACCCAGTTGCGTCGCTCGATGGCGCGCTCGGGATGGCGGTAGGGATTGTAATTGGCCGGAGATTTCGGCAGCGCCCCGAGGAAAGCAGCCTCGGCATCGGTCAGCTGGTCCAGCGGCTTGTTGAAATAGGTCTGCGCGGCAGCGGCAACGCCATAGGCGCCATTCCCCAGATAGATGCCGTTCAGATAGATTTCGAGAATCTTGTCCTTGCTCAGCGTCTGCTCGATACGCAAGGCAAGGAGGGCCTCTTTTTCCTTGCGTTCGAGCGTACGCACATTGCTGTTAAGCAGCATGTTGCGCGCCACCTGCTGGGTGATGGTCGAGGCACCGAGGGCACGCTTGCTGCGGTGGGTCAGATTGGTCAGCTCGGCGCGTATGATCGCCAGCGGGTCCAGACCGGCATGGGTATAGAAATTCTGATCCTCGGGCGCGATGAAGGCATTTTTCACGCGATCGGGAATGGCGTTGATCGGCATGTAGATGCGACGCTCGGCCGCAAGTTCAGCCATGATACGATCATCGGACGTATAGATACGGCTGACTGTCGGAGGCTGATAGGTCTTGAGCGTATCGACGCTGGGTAAATCGGAAGCAATTTTCTCGTATTGATGCCAGACGAAAAGACCGGCTCCCGCAGTACCCACAAGAACGATCCCGGCCGCAACGGCCAGTCCCTGACGCCAGCGGCGATAACGGGGCCCGCGCGGTGGCTGACCGCCCCCTTCGGGGCCACGCTGGCCACCCATCGGCCTGCGCCCACCGCCCCCGCCGCCAAAGGCGGTAGAGAACCAGATCAGGGGGAACTCTCGGGAGGAAAGGGCGGTGGAAGCGTGGATCATGGCAAGCGTTCTAGCATTCTCCCGCGACCTCGTCGCCCCCTCCAATCATGGCACGAAAGGCCTTATTTTTCGGAACTTTTCCACGCTTCACGCCCCTGCTTATCGAGGGCTGCAAATTCTTCGTCACTCAGACGTATGGACGCAGCCCGGACGTTGTCATCCAGATGCGCCGGGCTGCCCGTTCCGGGAATGGGCAACATGACCGGAGAGCGATGCAGCAGCCATGCGAGAGCGATCTGACCGGGCGATGCTTCACGATCCTTGGCGATGGCATCGAGCACTGTACCGGGACGCGCCAGAGAGCCTGCCGCGAGCGGTGCCCAGG
The DNA here is from genome assembly GCF_024054035.1 of Asaia lannensis NBRC 102526. Classification (GTDB taxonomy): domain Bacteria; phylum Pseudomonadota; class Alphaproteobacteria; order Acetobacterales; family Acetobacteraceae; genus Asaia; species Asaia lannensis. The sequence continues at coordinate 169,474 of NZ_JAMXQU010000001.1, read as the reverse complement.
GCATGAAACCGATCTTGTGCGCGGTACAGTAATCAAGCACGTCCTCCGACTTGCGATCGACCAGATTGAAGCGGTTCTGCACCGTCGCAACAGGGAAAAACGCGCTTGCACGCTCAATCATCGAAACGTCGACTTCAGACAGACCAACGTGACGTATCAGTCCTTCTTCGCGCAGGGCTGCAATGGCTTCGAACTGCGTTTCGGGTACGCAGTCCGGACCGACACGATGGAGCTGCCACAGATCGATCCGCTCCAGACCGAGACGGCGCAACGACATGAGCACACACTGACGCAGATAGTCAGGGTTGCCGACCGGACGCCAGATATCGGGGCCATGGCGCGTCAGGCCGCCTTTTGTCGCAATTACCTGCCCGTCATAAGGAAAGAGGGCTTCGCGTATCAGATCCTCGGACACAAATGGCCCGTAGGAATCTGCCGTATCGATCAGGGTAATACCCAGATCGCGTGTATGACGCAGCGTGGCCAGGGCCTGCTCGCGGTTCTCCGGCTCACCCCATATACCCTTGCCCGTAATGCGCATGGCACCGAAGCCGAGACGGACAACATTGAGATCGCCACCGATCGCAAAGTGGCCGGATTGTGCTGCATCTAGAACTGGCATCGAAAACTCTCCGCATTGACTGGATGCCGATCCAACGCGAACTGCCCCGGCAGGTTTTCCGGCGATGCCCCCCGACACCCGGCAGGGAACGACCCGTACAGCCATTCCCTGCGCCGCAGGACCGCGATACCCGCCCTAGTTCAGGGTATCGAAATGGCAGATATCCTTCAGTCTTTCGACATCGAGAATGGTAACGTTCGATTTTCCGATCTGCACGATGCCCTGTTCTGCAAGGTACTGCATACTCTTGTTGATCGTCTGACGGGTCAGCCCCATGTTTTCGGCAATCTGCAGCTGCGTGACCGGAATGTTGATAATGCGATGGCTCAGCCCACGATGCCCATCGGCTATCATGCTCAATATCCACGCCAGCCTTTGCGTCTTGTCATAGACCGAAATCACAAACGAATATTCCTCAAGCAAGGAATGCGATGTCGCCATCAGCTCCATGTACTTGTCGGTAAACTGCCGGCTGGTGTTCAGGGCTTCCTTTATGACAGGCGCAGGAATAACGAATACCTCGGTATCGACCACCGCTCTCACGTCGTAACGCGACTTGGAATTGCCGAACACCCATTCGAAATGCCCGAAAAACCCTGGCCCCATCACGGCCTGAACATAGTTACGTCCCTCGGGAGAGGCGCGTTCGGCCCATAAAGCACCCGTACGGATCATGGCAACATAGGGTATCGTCTCACCGCTTCTGAAAAGAGCCTCTCCCTTACCGACATGAATCAGTCGCGCATTTTCACAAATAAAAGATCGCGTCTCTTCATTTATACTTGCAAACCACGGATTAAGGTTAGACATTTCCTCCATAATGCTCGACATTTATCTTCCTTGTATTTGTCGCTTCGAGAGTTATAGCTTTGTGTCAGACAGATGAATCGATCCAAGAGGAGATCTCATTATTTTTGATATCCAAACACCCGCGATGAGCCATTAGGAGTGAGCGCCTGACAGGCACGAAAGTTTGTCGATACAGCAATAGCCGTGACATCCGTCACGATCCGGGTGCCCCGCATGTCTCCTCAAAGGGAACTATCGAGACACAAACAGCAGCTTGCCCTGTAACAAACACAAAACTATACGCAATAAGTCTTTATATAACGATACAATGCACTTGTCACGCTAGGTGCACTTATTCGCCGTATTGTTTGTGTATATAATATATAGACATTGTATATATTTTTGTCTTGCAGTCTGAGCGATGTATTAATTTAATATTGCATATGAAAAAATTGAAATAAACCATCAAGATAGCCATTAGACTCTTCTGCAAGAGGCCTTCATTCACCTACATTCCATCACCCTCAATGCCTCATCCATGCATGCGGACATTTTGCCCTGACGATTATAACAATCACCAGGGCAAAACGACAGATATCAGGAAGATGCAGCGCCCTGCACGCCCACCTGGAGCATATACAGAGCACTCCCGGCGCACATGACGATATGGTCGCGCTTCGGTCCAGCGAAGGTCAGGTTCGAACATCCCTGTGGCAGACGTATACGCCCAAGCAGCACACCTTGCGGGCTGAACACGAACACGCCGCACAGACCGAGCGGTCCCGTGACGCCGCACCACAGATTGCCGAACACGTCCGCCCGGAACCCATCGGGATTCATCTGCGCACCATGGAAACGCATATCGGCAAAGACGCGCCCGTTGGTCAGGCTGTCACCTTGCACATCGAAAACATGGATAGCCTGATCGCCACCCTTTTTCTGTCCCGGAGCCGCAGGAGTTGAGGCGATATAGAGCTTTTTGAAATCAGGAGAGAAAGCCAGACCGTTCGGGCAGGTCACATCTTTTTCCATCAGCACGGCCTTGAGCGTGCCGTCAGGCGCAAGACGGAACACGTGATCCTGCTGACGTCGGACGCCCCCGATCTCACCGATCAGCTCACGACCGATTTTCCATTTGATCTTGCCATCGGGATTGGTGGGACCACCCGGCTCATCGGCATGGCCTTCCGAAATATTGGTGCCATAGCCCGGATCGGTAAACCAGATGCTGCCATCGGGATGCGGCACGACATCGTTGGGCGAATTCAGCCCCTTGCCCTCGAATTTATCGGCAAGCACGGTCACGCTGCCATCGTGTTCGAAGCGCACGACACGACGGAAGAAATCCTCGCAGGTAATCAGTCGACCTTGGAAATCGAAACAGTTCCCGTTGGCAGCATAGCTGTCAGGCCGAAACTCGGTGACCTCACCCGTCTCCCAGATATAGCGCAGCGCCCTGGACTGAACGACATCGCTGAAAACCAGATAGCGCCCTTCGCTGCTCCATGCAGGGCCTTCGGTCCAGTCGCCCTTGTCATAGATGCGCCGTATGGGGGCAGCAAAATAGGTCAGATTGCCGAAAGACGGATCGAGCGCGATCACATCCGGGTCAGGGAAATAGGCCGGTCCTGCCGCTGCCCCCCATTGGCGTGGTGGCTGACTGATCACGCTTGGCGGGGTTGCCGTGGCATCCGAGGCGGCACGGGCCGGAAGGGCGGCGCAGACTGCGCCACCCAGCGCCGTGGTCAGAAACCCTCTGCGGGCGAGCGGCATCTTGAGTTCCATCATAATGTCCTGTGAGCGTTATCGTTCCTGTTGCCTGGGCAGGAACGTTTCGCATCGCAATCCGGACAGGATCAGTTTTGTATCAAGTTATTGTCAGCAGGTTTTGTTGCCCGCTGCGTGTCGCTCCTGCCTCATAACGGCCATGTGATGTGCCTATGCGTGTGTTCCGCCGCATTGACTCAGTGCCATTGGGCAGTGTCACCTCAAAAGGTTGAAAACCGCCCGCAAGATCAAGGACCCGAATACCCATGACTGCTGTCAGCCCTCTCGCCGGCAAGACGCTGGACCCCTCCGCCCTCGCCGATATTCCGGCGCTTATCGGGGCTTACTACAACCGCAAGCCTGATCCGGCCATTGCCGCGCAGCGCGTGTCGTTCGGCACATCGGGTCATCGTGGGTCATCGCTTCATACCAGTTTCAACGAGAACCATATTCTCGCCATTGCCGAAGCGATCTGCCGCTATCGCAAGGAGAAGGGCATTACGGGGCCGCTTTTCATCGGCATCGACTCTCATGCCCTTTCCGACCCTGCGCAGCGTTCTGCCATCGAGGTCTTTGCCGCGCACGGTGTGGAAGTCCGCATCGACTGCAACAGCCGCTTTACCCCCACGCCTGTCGTCTCGCATGCCATTCTGACGTACAACCAGGGACGCACCGAAGGTCTGGCCGATGGCGTGGTCATCACGCCCTCGCATAATCCGCCCATCGATGGTGGCTTCAAGTACAATCCTCCCCATGGTGGCCCTGCCGACACCGACATCACCAAGGTGATCCAGGATCAGGCCAATGCCTTCCTGACCGCAGGGCTCAAGGATGTGAACCGCCTGCCCTATGAGGAGGCCCGCAAGGCCGATTGTGTGCGCGGCCATGATTTCATCACGCCTTATGTGGATGATCTGGGTTCCGTGATCGACATGGAGGCCATCCGCAATTCCACCATCCGTATCGGCATCGACCCGCTGGGTGGGGCGGCACTGGATTACTGGCCGGCCATCATCAAGCGCTATGACCTCAAGGCCACGATCGTCAGTTCGGAACTCGATCCGACCTTCGGCTTCATGACGGCTGACTGGGATGGGCAGATCCGCATGGACTGCTCATCCCCCTACGCAATGGCCCGTCTGATCGGCATGGGCTCACAGTTCGATGTGGCGTTTGCGACCGACACGGACGCCGATCGTCATGGCATCGTCTCGCGCCCTGACGGGCTGATGAACCCGAACCATTATCTGGCCGTCGCCATCTGGTATCTGTTCAACAACCGCCCCGGCTGGAGCCAGGATGCCGGTATTGGCAAGACGCTGGTCAGCTCGGCTCTGATCGACCGCGTGGCCACCAAGATCGGCCGCAAGGTGGTCGAGGTTCCGGTCGGTTTCAAATGGTTTGTGGACGGGCTCTATAACGGCACGCTCGGTTTCGGTGGTGAGGAGAGCGCCGGTGCGTCGTTCCTTCGTCGCGATGGCAGCGTCTGGTCTACCGACAAGGACGGGCTCATTCTCGGGCTGCTGGCAGCCGAAATCACGGCGGTTACCGGCAAGACGCCGTCCGAGCATTACAAGGCTCTGACGGCAGAGCTGGGTGCGCCGTTCTATCAGCGCATCGATGCCGCAGCGAACGCCGCCCAGAAGGCCATTCTTTCGAAGCTGACGCCAGAACAGCTGCCCGTGACTCATCTGGCCGGTGACGAGGTTCTGGCCAAACTGACGCGCGCCCCCGGTAACGATGCGCCGATCGGCGGTCTCAAGGTCACGACAGAAAATGGCTGGTTCGCTGCCCGCCCCTCCGGCACGGAGGATGTCTACAAGATCTATGCAGAGAGCTTCGTCAGCGAGGATCACCTGAAGCAGATCCAGAAAGACGCCCAGAGTGCCATCTCGGCCCTGTTCGACGCCTGAAGTCTTTTCCCTCCCCGGTCATGCTCCTCTGACCGGGGAGGACTCAGCTCGTTCGATATCAGGCATCAAGTGCTGACTCTGTACACCTCTGCCCCTGCCCTCGCTTCCTGTCCCGCTGTCACGATGGCTTTGTCTTCATAACCCCGTGACGCACCTCAGCCCCGTCGTAAAACGCGTTACATCGAGCCACGCTCGCTCCATGATGTGACCTGTACCGGCGGGCTTCGCCATTGGCCGGGTCTGGACACGGAGTATGCAGGTCATGGTGCTGGCAAGACTTCTTCTAACGCTCTGCGGCATGGGCACAGCCCTTGCGGCGGCCCCTACGCCAACTGGCGACTGGCAGGGCATTCTTGCCTTACCCCAGGGACAGTCCCTCCCGCTTGTGCTGCACCTCTCGTCGCGGGCTGGTGCTCCACAGGGCGAATGGTCCGCCACACTCGATAGCCCCGCGCAGTCTGCTTTTGGTCTGCCCGTTCAACGTACCACGCTGAAAGGGCAAACACTCACTCTTGAGCTGCCCGCACTTTTCGCCCGCTATGTTGGCACCCTGAGCGAACAGGGCAATGTTCTTGCGGGGACATGGTCACAGGGGTCATCCTCCTTTCCCCTGCGCATGACCAGAGCAACCGTTATGACGATGGCTCCTGTGCGTGCGACACCGGCGCGGCCCCAGACACCGCACCCCCCTTTCCCCTATCGCAGCGAAGACGTCGCTTTCGATAATCCTTCCGGCCCGTCCCATCTCGCCGGCACACTGACCGTGCCCGAAGGCAAAGGGCCTTTCCCGGCCGTCATTCTGATCACCGGGTCTGGATTGCAGGACCGTGACGAGACGATCGCAGGACACAGGCCTTTCCTGCTATGGGCCGACACGCTCACACGACGGGGCATTGCCGTCCTGCGTCTGGACGACAGGCAGAGGGGCAGATCGACCGGTCCTGTTGCTCAAGCCACTACCGCTGATTTTGCCACTGATATCGAGGCTGCATTACGCTTCATGCGCCAGCGTCAGGATATCGATCCGAAACGGATCGGATTGATGGGCCATAGCGAAGGTGGTGTCATTGCTGCGATGATTGCAGCCCATGACAGACAGATCAGCTTTATTGTGCTGCTCGAAGCCCCTGCGGTACCGGGACGCCAGACCATGCTGGCGCAAAGACACTGGAGCGCTGCCAGACAGCATGTTCCCGAAACCGTGTCTCATCAGAGCGACCTATTGGTTGAGACGGTGCTCAATGCCATGACACCGCAGCAATCCCAGAAGGCAGCCGAGCAGGCCGCGAGTGCTGCATGGAATCGCCTCAACAGAACACAATCCGGCCTGCCGGACAGTCTGCACGGCCTGACCTTGCCCGCCATACGCTTTTACGACCGCTACGATCCGGCTTCGGTCCTGTCGAAGGTAGACTGTCCTGTTCTGGCGACTATGGGGAGCAAGGACCGGCAGGTGCCGCCCGAACTCAACCTGCCCGCTCTGAAAAGGGCTCTGGCACATAACAGCCAGGCACGCATTATCGAATTGCCGGATCTGAACCATCTGCTTCAGAAAGCCGGGTCGGGCGATCCGGGCGAATATGCCCTGATTGAGAACGATATCGACCCGAGCGCTCTTAAGGCTGTGACCGACTGGATAGAGGCGCATGACCATAGGTGACTCAGATACCGTGCAGCGTGAAGCAGATGGGGCACCGACACCACCCCGCTACGATTTATCTGCCTAATAGGGTCAGTTGGATGATGATCAGTTGTAGTTGCCCGACAGACTGACCACTGCTGCAAAACCCGAACCGATATCGTAGGTCGGCTGCGAGCCTGTCAGCGCCCCGCCATACACACCACGTTGCGAGGCGGCAGCCGCAGTGTAGCCATAGATGCCGGACAGATAATGCTGGTCCGATATATTGATCAGATTCAGCATGATTTTAGGCGAGACATGCCCGAATTTCGGCAAGGTGCGACCCAGTGAAATATCGGCCGTCATGTAGGACGGGATGCTCTGATCGTTCATCAACGTGGCATATTGCGCATCCGAATAGCGCAGGTTGAAGGTCCCGAAATTGGTCCCGTCGTCATAACTCAGCCCCATCGTCGCAAGGAATCTGGGGGCGCCGGGTTCCTGCTTGCCTTTGGTGGGCAGATAATCCCCCTGATAGGCGATATTATTGCTAATACGCGTCATCATGTACTGGCCCGACGCGTAGGCGCTCAGATGGTGCCAGGGATGAGTCGCAAGTTCGAGCTGCACGCCATTGGCTTCCTGGCCGCCAGCATCGATCACCTGCGCCACGATATTGGTCGATCCAGGCTGATAGGTTGCACTCGTGATCTGATGATGAGTCATATTGTAGTGAAAATAGGCGATATTCGCCATCATCGCGCCGCTGTAACGGTAACCGATTTCCTCGCCGATCATGTATTCCGGCTCATAGGGATCGAGCGGCGTGGAAGTGGGCTGTCCATTCAGATGGCTGTACATCGAAACCTGTGAGTTCAGGCTGCTCGGCATACGATAACCTGTCGTTCCATTGACATAGATCTGACTGGCATTATCGAACCGGTAGCTCGCCAGAAATTGCGGGGCCGGTATGAACGCATTGCGCACGGATTTATAGGGCGTGGCACCGGGCAGATCCATGGTGTACTGCCGGTTGAACATGGCCGTTTTGAGCCCTGCCTCAAGCACAAGACGATCGTTCAGGAGGCTCACCTTGTCATTGATCGCCAGTGTGTTGGCCTGTTGCAGGGCGTTCTCAGGGTCCTCATTGATCGGCATACCGCCAAACGCGGTGAGATAGCCGGTTGAGCGCGTCCACTGCCCCTGGGCATTGATCGGATAATAGCGCTGGTTCGAGGATTCATTCGCGTAGGAATACCAGTAGGAAACGCTCAGCGTATTGAAGGAGCGCTTCCAGCTTCCCACCAGATTCAGCCCCGATGACAGGGTAAACCAGGGCTGATGTACGGCCGTTCTGAGCGACGCACTCGACGGCGCGTAGCCATCGAGGTGATCGTAGCGCTGTGTGCCGATATAGCCGCCCGAAACCGGTACATTGGCGCCCCAGAAATAGGGGCCGTTGAATTCGACCCCATAGGCTGTGGCATCGAGCGACAGCCCATGATCGAAGCCGAAATGGTTCTTGAGCGCGCCAAAAACCGTACCGGTATTGCGCTTGTTGATTTCATAAAAGCCCGGCGAGCTCGGATCTTTCGTGGTATTGTATCCCACACCATAAGTGCGCCATTGGCCGAGGGTCGGGTAAAGCCATGCCGTCTGATCGGACTTGGTGTAGCCGAATATTGCTTCGGAATCGCTATGGGTATTCCAGCTTTTGGTCAGGGCGGCATCCACGTGCCAGCGGCTGACCGATCCGGGTCCGCGCCAGAGATTGCCGCTCGAATAGGACCCGGAAGCAAAGCCATAAACCCCGCTATGACCGATCTCACCGGTGTCGTAACGAACGAATTCCTTGTTCAGGCTATGTGTCCCGCCAGATGCCTGTACGAACAGGTTCTGATGGGTGGCAGGCTTGCGTAATGTCATCGAGAGTTGCGCCCCGACCGCGTTGTAGACGGGAGCGTTGACGTCTGCCGAACCCTGCATGACCGAAATCGATCCCATGTTTTCGGTATCGACCATCGATGGCGTGTAAACACTGTAGGTAAACGGATTGGCGGCCGGTATGCCCTCATAGGTCACCCCGATTTCCGTCCGGTCCAGACCGCGTATGTGGAAGGATTCGAAAGACGCTGTCAGCGGCCCCTGACTCGACCCGACCACCCCCGGCAGATTGGCAATCAGACCCGTTGGCGTGGACATGGGCGACTGTTTTTCGATGTAATCGGCAGTCAGTGTGCTGATTGTTTTTGGCGTGAGGTGTTTGACCATCATTCCACCACCGCCTTCACGATGACGGCCAGAAACTTTCACCTGCTCCTCCTGCGAGGCCATGACTGCGCGAGGCGCAGTTTTTTTTCTATGTGAATCAGCCTGCGCATGGGGGCTACCGCACATGATCAGCGCCGCAGCGAACAGAAACGAACGTTTCATCGTGCCATCCAGAAATCAGAAAGGATGGTTCTGGATATAAAAAAACAGATATGAGAAATATCCGTTTATAAAAATTTCACCGTATCACTCCATAAATATTCACCATTTACAACAAAATGTCATTTTACAAATACAAATAGATCCAGCGCACGAAGATACCATCAGGAAAGAAGCATACGCCTTAAGACACCATCATGCCTGACAAGCGCGTGGTAGACCGCCGCTGCACTATGAAGAACGATGAGCCCGGCAAAACTCCAGACGATTATGTGGTGCAGTGAGCGAAACAGGGCTTCGTGATTGTCGGTCGGCGCAATTGGCAACAGGGGCCAATCGAACCACCCGAAAAACGAGAGGGGAATTTCCAGGGTCGAGGCAGAAGCGAGTGCCCAGCCAGAAAGCGGTGCAAGCACCTGCAAACCATATAAAAGTCCATGCACCCCATGGGCGAGACGCATTTCGAAAGCGTTTCCGACAACAGGAAAAGCCGGTGGGCGATGAGTGAAACGCCAGCCAATACGCATCATCACCAGAAGCAGGATCAGAACACCCAGCGCGCGATGGATCTGGAAAACAGTGAAAGCAAGTGCGTCGGGCAACCCTGCCCGGTCCATGGCAAAACCGAGCCCGATCTGGGCGATCAGCACAAGGGCGAGGCACCAGTGCAGCACGATTGCCACTGATGTATAACGCCCTTGTCCCGTGACCAGGGGCGATCCCACATTTTTATTGGAGCTGACGGGCATCGGCTCAGCCGTGGTCGAGCGTTTCGAAAAGCTGTTTGAACCGTATGCCAGCCGCACCGGGCTGCGACACAGCCTTCGCTGCCTGCTCATTGACAGGCTTGTCGACTACCACAAGTCCCACCATTCCCATCCAGTAATGAGGCAGGCACTTATACCCGTACAGACCTGGCTTGCTGAACGTGACGCTCAGATCGTGCCCCATGGGACCACTGAACGGCGCTGCGCCTTCAGGCTCCATACCGGCAATGGACTGCACATTATGGCCGGGGTCTGCCGCCACGAAATGCACCGTATCGCCTGCATGAACATGCACGATTGCAGGATCGAAGCCACGACCGCCGGATGGTGCGTGGCTGAGCATTCTGACCTCGACAGTCGCCGCCTCGGCATGGACTGCCAGACAGGGCGCAACAACGCCCATCACCCCTAAAGACAGGGCTGAGACGATCGGACGCATGCGTATCGCTAAAGCGGGAAATATTGGAATCATGACATCGGTCTCCCTGATATCGGAGGTGTAAAATCACGGACCTGCCTGTCGCGGGGAGCAGACAGGCCCGTTACGCGCGCCTCAGTTGCGACGCAGATCGAACCGGTCGAGCGTCATGACCTTGGTCCATGCATTGGCAAAATCATGAACGAATTTCGCCTTGGCATCGTCAGAGGCATAAACCTCGACCACGGCACGCAGCTCGGCATTTGCGCCGAAAATCAGATCGACAGCAGAGGCCGTCCAGCGCTGCTGGTTCGTTTCGCGATCAAACCCGTCATACACGCCCGGCTGAGACGATTTTTCCCAACGTGTCGACATGTCGAGCAGATTGACGAAGAAGTCATTGCTCAACGTACCCGGACGGGCGGTCAGCACACCCTGTGCAGAATGTGCCGTGTTGACATCCAGCACACGCAGGCCGCCCAGCAGAACTGTCATTTCCGGGATCGTCAGATCCAGATTGCTGGCACGATCGACAAGCATCTGCGTGGGTGATTTCTGGTCCGGCTCGGTGCGGTAGTAATTGCGGAATGCATCCGCACTCAGGTCCAGAAGGGCAAAACTCTGCTTGTCCGTCTGTTCCGGACCGGCATCCACACGTCCCGGCGCGAAGGGCAGATCGAGCGTCGTACCCGCCTTTCTGGCCGCCTGCTCGACACCTACATTACCCGCCAGCACGATCACATCGGCCAGCGAGACCTTGCGTCCATGATGATTGGCACTGTTGAAGCGCTGCTGCACGGCTTCGAGCTTCGGGAGCACAGTGCGCAGTTCGGCCGGATCGTTCACAGCCCAGTCATTCTCGGGAGCAAGACGGATACGGGCCCCATTCGCACCACCACGATGATCGGAGTCACGGAACGATGCCGCAGAAGCCCAGGCCGTCTTGATCATCTCACGTTCGGTCAGGCCTGAAGCGGCAATCGCCTTCTTGAGGTCGCGGATATCGGCCGCATTGATCATGGCGCCCTGAGCCGCGGGAAGCGGGTCCTGCCACAGGAAATCGGCTGCAGGAACCTCGTTACCGAAATAACGCGATTTCGGCCCCATATCGCGATGGGTCAGCTTGAACCAGGCATGAGCGAAGGCATCGGCAAACTGCTCGGGATGAGCGGCCCAGCGCGTGATAATGGCGCGATAGGACGGATCGGTACGCAGCGCGATATCGGTCGTGAACATCATGAGCGGATGCAGCTTGTTCGGGTCGCTGGCATCGGGCACGATATTTTCCGCGTCCTTGGGGATCCACTGTGTGGCACCGGCCGGGCTCTTGGTCTGCACCCATTCGTGACCCAGAAGATTATCCAGATATTGCGAAGTGAAATGGATCGGATCGGCCGACCATGCCCCTTCGAGCCCACTGGTGATGGCATCGGTTGCCTTCAGCTTGCCCTGCACGCAGTGATTGGCCCAGCCAAGCCCCTGCTGTTCGACAGGTGCCGCTGCAGGCGCCGGTCCCACGCATTTGGCGGGAGAGGCCGCACCATGCGCCTTGCCGAAGGTGTGGCCGCCAGCGATCAGTGCCACAGTCTCTTCATCATTCATGGCCATGCGACCGAAAGCCAGACGGATCATTCTGGCCGAGGCAGCCGGGTCAGGCACGCCATTCGGGCCTTCGGGGTTCACATAGATCAGCCCCTTTGTGGTCGAAGCCAGCGGTTTGGGCAGATGGCCGCCCGGCTCGAGGCTCGACTTCTTGATCTGTGAGTCGACGTTCGAGCTCATGAACTGGGTGCCGGGGCCCCAATAGACCAGCTCGCTTTCCCAGTCATCGGCGCGTCCACCGGCAAAACCGATGGTCTTGAATCCCATGGATTCCAGCGCGACATTGCCGGTCAGCACCATCAGATCGCCCCATGAAAGGTCGCGACCATATTTCTTCTTCACTGGCCAGAGCAGGCGACGCGCCTTGTCGAGGCTGGCATTATCGGGCCAGCTGTTCAGCTGCTCGAAACGCTGCTCACCGCCTTCCTCACCGCCACGACCGTCCATGGCGCGATAGGTGCCTGCTGCGTGCCAGGCCATGCGCACGAAAAACGGTGCATAGGTGCCGTAATCGGCAGGCCACCAGGGCTGGGACTGCGTCAGGGTCTTGCGGATATCCGCCTTGACGGCATCCAGATCGAGCTTGCGGAAATCATGTGTGTAATTGAAATCCGGTCCGTAGGGATTTGATTCGACCCCATGCAGACGCAAAGGTGCAAGGCTCAGCCTTGTCGGCCAGTAAAACTCATTGGGGTTTTCGATGCCGTCTGCATGAGCAGCGTGGGGCATTGTCGTCAGGGTCGTGGTTGCGATCAGCGCCGCCATACCGAATTTCAACAACTTCATTACAGGACTCCGCAATAGAGGAAATAACCAGATATTTCTATTGGTTAAGACTGCTGGTCCTGTCCTATTGATCCTTCCCTTATCTATCCAACCGTTTGTATTTATATCTCTGACAGGCAGAGCCACACTCACGCCCCGCCCCTGACAGATACCGGATCACATCGACAGAAAATCCGGGCGTAAAGCGTGTAGCCAGTCTTTCCGCTTACCTGCGATACGGAATTCTGAGAATGTCGTTACGGTCGAGGTCCCGTTCGAGCCAGCTCGCACCAACCGCTGGAACAATGTTCGGCTGCTCAGTCGTCGAAGAAATGTCTCTTTCTGAGGTCGCGCAAAGCGCTCTTTTTCAACTGCGCTGCCCAGAGCATAATGCTGGTACGACGCGTACCGGATCCGTCGCGACAGATCCGGTCAATCGTTTGCGCCCGACAGGCGCAAACGCTCGGCATTACGGCATCCGGCCAGACCGGAACTCCGCATCAATTACCGGCAGACTTGTCTTTTGTCTTATCCGCGCTCCATTCGGCGGCGTCGTGCGCTTTCTTTTTTGTCCAGTCAGCCGCATCGTGCGCAGCATCTTTTGTGTCGTGAGCAACGTCTTTTGCTCCATTCCGCGTCTTGTCCCAACCTTTCGTGCCTTCTTTTCTGGTCCAGTTGGCAGCCCGGTCCGTTCCCTTCTTCGTAGCGTCCCAGCCCTTCACGCTCTCGTCTTTCGTCCATCGTGCTGCATCAGATGTATCCTGACGCACTTTGGACCAGGATTGACGAACCGAGCGGCACAAATCGGTTTCGCAGGGCTTGTCACCCGCGTTTTCAGCATGGGCAGCGGGAATTTGGGCTAGCCCGGCCACAAGAACGAGGGCAGCGGAAAGATATGAACGGTACAACATGAAAAACATCCCAAATGGAGTCAGGGCATAAACTGCCAGTCACAGTAACGCCTTGTACAGATAACAGCCAAGTATCCTGCTCCTTGGAAATATCTTAATTATTCGACATTTGAGTTTTTCATCCAGCACCAGTTCGGGAACATCAGGTTTCCATGCCAGAACGTCGGATCCTCACTGCACCGTATAAGTGTCTGCAACAAGACAGGAGCTGCCATACTCCAGTAATGCCGTTTTCGTTTGTGGTCTCCACAGGTTCAGCTTGTGAGAACACAGACAATTCCAGACCTTACTACCTGCCGGGACTACCAGCCGGGCTGGCCGATCAGACGTTCGAATATGGCCAAAGGCGTGTCGCGTTTGAGCATCCGGGCTAGCTCGCCCCCCATGCGAGCACCCTCTGCTGGGGCACCGGCAAGGGAACGACGTAAAACAAACGCACCGTCTTCACTGGCAATCAGGCCGTGCAGAACCAGCTGCCCGTTATCGATACGCGCAAACCCACCGATGGGTGTCCGACACGAACCATCGAGCCCTTCGAGCAGGGCGCGTTCGGCCGTAGCGGCAAAACGGCTCGATTTGTCTTCGATAGCGGGCATCAGGGAAAGCAGATGGGCGTCACGACGACGCAGGGTAATGCCCACAATCCCCTGTCCACAGGCTGGGAGCATCTCCTCTGGCTCGAAAATGACATCCGCCCTCGCGCCCAATCCGAGGCGGTTAAGCCCTGCCAGCGCGAGGAAAGTCGCATCGCAGGCCCCCGCATCCAGCTTGGCAAGGCGCGTCTGGACATTGCCCCTGATCAGGCAGAAACGCAGGTCGGGACGACGCGCCAGAAGCTGGGCCTGACGACGCACCGAGGCACAGCCGATCAGGGCACCATAAGGCAACGCATCGAGCGGATCGCTCCCGATACCCACCCTGTCCCGGTCACGCAGAACCAGCGCGTCACGTGGATCTTCACGAGTCAGGGTGCACCCGAGCACCAGGTCGTCAGGCAGGAACGTTTCAAGGTCCTTGAGACTGTGAACGGCAAAATCGATATCGCCCGCGCGAAGTGCCTGGTGAATTTCTTTCGAAAAAAGCCCCTTGCCACCGATCTCGGCCAGACGCCTGACCTGATCGCGATCGCCTCTGGTCGATATTTCCTGCTCACGCAGCGTGCCGAAGAGCTCGAGAAACGGAAATGCCTCGCCAAGGCGCGCCATAAAGCTGCGTGTCTGGACCAGAGCCAGAGGCGACGCCCGTGTGCCTACGCGCAGATCCCGCCCGAAAACAGGGTGGCCAAGCACATCGGATGACAGATCTGCCGCAAAATGCGGGGTGAGCATCGGGGAGCGAGCGGGCGATATTGTCATGCGCAGGGGCATAACCTGCCCATGGATCATGGTGTAACTGATTATTCCGCGATCAGTGACCGGTTCTGCTTCTAACCATTCATTGTGCTGCAGGGATTGTTCAGGGTGACTTCATTAACAGACCTCGGAACGCCCTTATCCGGCCCCTCGATGGCAGAGGCGTTTCGTCAGGTTCGCAAACGCGAACAAGCTCAACCGGTCAGCACGATGTAAGAGCCCGCCATTGAGAGGCGGAGTTTCATTATTGCCCCGTTTATTCTCCGATTTCGGAAAAAGCGTCATGCAGCCTGTCATGGCGATTGCTCCTTGCCCGGTTACGCAGAGCCTTTTCAAGATGGATCAGATGATCGCGCGTAATACGCAACGCTTCGTCGCGATCACCTCGTTCCATGGCTGCAATCAGGGCTGCATGATCGTGGCAGGAATGCTGGGCGTCTTCATCGGACTGGTAGAGTGCTGCAATCAGCACGGTACGCGCTGTCAGGTTTTCCAGAATCGTTGCGATAACGGAATTCCCGAGCACGTTGGCGATATGCACATGAAAATGGCCGAGCAGATATGAACGACGGGCCAGATCCTGCCCGGCAAGAGCCTCTTCCTGTGCGAAGAGATGGCTACGCAAACGGGCAATCGCTTCCGGTCCGACCGAATCATGGTCGAGTATAAGCCCGGACTCGACAGCACGACGCGCCTCGATCACTTCCCGCGCTTCGGCCACGCTCGGCTCGATCACGAACCAGCCACGACGCGGCGTCACATCGACCAGCCCGCGTGAGCTGAGCCTGATCATGGCTTCACGCACCATTGTGCGCGATACGCCAAAAATCTCACCCACCTCTTTCTCGCCAAAGCGCTCGCCGGGCGCGATGCGTCCGGAAAGAACGGCACGGATGATTTTCTCCTCGATCACGAGGCCACTCGCGCGTTCGGGTTCGCTTCTCTCGTCCAGAGGGGTACCGGAGGACCTGTATTCGTAGGGCATGATGAATCTATGCCCGTCTCCTCGACCTTCGGCAAGCACCGCCCGAACGGGAAGAAACCCGAAAGACACAGCCAAACGGCATCGTAACGAATCTTTCATTCCGATATTGAATTGATGCGAGTTGTATTCTATTTGGTATACAAGATTATTCCCGGAATGCGGCCCCTTACAGGATGCCACGGAGCCCCAGATGCCTTATTTTCCGACATCGCGCCTCGCCCGATCCCTTTCCTGTCGTGCAGCATTGCTGGTTACCACCGTTGCCGTTTCTTCGGGTGTGGGTTCCGGCTGGACCGGACAGGCCGTGGCGGCATCCGGTCAGGTCGTGACCACTACCGGCACGGGTCAGGGTCATGCGGTCAGACACAGAACAACCGGCGCGTCCGCAGCACATCGCCACGCAGCACCTCTCGCGGGAAGCAGCGAGACCGTTCATGTCTCAGCGCGCCGTGGTGTCACCAGCGCCGGACAGCACGATGCGCATTCCGAGACCATCCTCTCGCGCCAGGAGTTGCAGAACCGGAACGTTCGGCAGTTGACCGATATCGTGCGCGTGGCACCCAACCTGACCATTCAGCCGAGCTTTGGCAGCGCCGCGCTCAATTTTGCGCTGCGCGGTGTCGGTCTGATGGACTTCACCCAGAATAACACCCCCTCGGTCATGCCCTATGTCGATGGCATCGCCTATCCGGTCAGCATCATGACCACAGGCATTCTGTTCGATATGGACGATGTTTCCGTCGCGCCGGGCGCGTCCGGTTTTACGCATGGGCAATCGACCACGGGCGGTGAAATCAATTTTCATACCGGTGACCCCACCCAGCAGTTCCATGCCGGTCTTACGGAAGACATCGCCAGTTACGGTCGCAACCGTGTTGAGGGTTTCGTTTCGGGACCGCTGTCCAAAAGCGTCTCCTATCGTATTGCCGGACAATCCCTCACAGGCGGCGGCTTTCAGCACAATGCTCAGGGCACCGGTTATGGAAACAGCAATATCGGTGCGTTACGTGGCAAGCTGCGCTGGCAGATCGACGAGACCTCACGTCTCGATATCGGCGGTCACTGGACGACCGATCAGTCTGAATCGTCTTCAGGCCATAATCTCTACAATTCCTATGGCGTACCCATTACAGGCGACATCTACCAGACCGCCTGGGGTCTGGATCCGCGTTTTGCAAAAATCATCGGCATCAACCCGGACAATACAAAGCCGCGCGAGAACAATCTCTTCTGGGGTGCGAATGTCCGCTACACCAAGGAATTCAGCTGGGGACGTCTGTGGTCGCAAAGCGCCTATGAAATGGTGGATGAGCACGAGCTGACGAACCAGACCAATTCGGTCGCGTCCTACGGCAACATGTTCCGCAATAACCAGACCAACGTCTTTTCTCAGGAAGTGAAGCTGGAATCGCGCGATCCGAAAGCACGTTTCCACTGGGAGACGGGTCTGTATTACAGCCGCGCCCGTATGGCGCAGAGCTTCTGGTACGACAGCTCCGACCGTCCCGGTACCACGCCACTGAACGAGACCAGCTACCGGCAGAACCAGCAGAATTTCAATCAGTATGTCCAGCTCAGCTATCGCATCCTGCCCAAGCTGACGCTGATTGGCGCCATCAATCATGAATCTGACGACCGTCAAATGCTCAACCTCACGAGCACCAACGTCAATCTCAATACCGGTCTCGCCACATCGCAAACCAATTTCGGCAGTGCCGGAGCCCTGACGAACCAGTTTGCCGGGCGTGTCGGTGCACAATACCAGATCACGCCCAGCATCATGGGTTATGCAATTTTTTCCAAAGGCTTCAAGCCGGGCGGCTTCTCGGCCAACATCACGCAGAACGCCAACCAGCTCAAACCCTTCAAGCCTGAATCCGTGCTGACTTATGAAGGCGGGTTCAAATCCATGCTGTTCAACCGCCGTCTGCGCTTCAATGCAGCCGGATTCTATTACGATTATCGCGACCAGCAGATCCTGGGCAGTATTCTCGTGCCGCCTTATGGCGTGCTCGGCGGCTATGTGAACGCACCGCGCTCATATATCTACGGTGCCGAATTCGACATGGAAGCGCATCCTGTACGCGGGCTCGTGCTGACCCAGAATTTCGGTTACCAGAACGGTGTCTATACCCAGTTCCAGAGCCTGAACCGCAGCGCCACAACGGCGCAATTTGCCTCCACCGGCGTCTGGTCGCCCGTCTATACCAATTATAACGGCTACAATATGGGGCTTGCGAACCTCACCCTCTCGGGCGCTGCCGTCTATAGCTGGAACGTATTCCGCGATTATCGCATGAGCTTCGATGTCGATTACAACTATCGCGGTGCACAGACACAGCCGCAGCATATCGGCGATGGCGGCATCTACCGTGCGCCGGCCTACTTCCTGCTCAACTCATTCCTGACCTTCGCCGCCCCAAAGCAGCATTGGTCGCTTACGGTTTACGGGCAGAACCTTGCAGACCGCCGCTACTGGCTATCCGGCGGTACGCAGGCAACCTTCTATGGCGTCATTCCCGGTCTACCCCGTTTCGTCGGCGCGAAGATCAACGTAACCTACTGATCGCACGATGCGACCATCCCCATGCCGGGGCCTCACCCGGCCCCGCCCTGCTGACCGGAGAACCGATTTGAGCCCCCCTGACCTGAAGAGAGCCGCTCGCTATCGCCCCGGTATTTTCGTTCAGGTCATTATCGCCACCATAGGCGGTATTATGCTCGGTCTGTTTGCCCCTCACCTCGCGCATCAATGCCGCTGGCTGACCGATCTTTTCCTGCGTCTTATCCTGATGATCGTGGGGCCGCTCCTGTTCTGTATTGTCGTCAGCGGCATTACCGGCGCGGGATCTCTTGGCGCTGTCGGTAAACTCGGCAGCCGGGCGCTGATCTATTTCGAGGCCATGACCACACTGGTCCTGCTGCTCTCGGTCGGGGCGGCGCTGCTTCTCCATCCAGGGCGCGGCATGAGCTATACGCCCAGCCCTGAAGATGCCCATGCTGTGGCCAGCTACGCTGCCAATGCCCATGCCCTGCATGGCCAGGGCGTGACCGGATTTATTCTCAACCTCATTCCCCGATCCCCTATCGCCGCCTTTGCGGAAGGGAATATTCTCCAGATCCTGTTCTTCGCCGTGCTTCTGGGCTGTTGCCTGTCTCGCCTCGGCGAGGCTGGCGCCCCCATCACGAAGCTGATCGAGAATTTCTCTTCCCTGTTCTCGCGCATGATGCGCGTGATCATCGCCACCGCGCCTCTGGGCGTGTTCGGCGCCGTCTCAACCACCGTTGCGGAATACGGGCTGGACGCCATCGATCATCTGGCGCTGTTCGTCATTCTCTATTTCAGCGCCATTGCCGTTTTCATCGTGGTCATTCTGGGTGGGCTTCTGGCGCTTTGCAAAATCAACCCGTTGCATTTCGCCCGCTATTTCCGTGAGGAAATCCTGATCGTCACTGCAACGACCAGTTCGGATTCCGTGTTGCCCAGCATCATGACCAAGCTCGAAGCCATGGGGATTTCGCGGCAGGTCGTGGGGCTCGTCGTACCAGCAGGCTATTCTCTCAATCTCGATGCGCTCTCGATCTATCTCGGCTTTGCTGTCGTCTTTTTGGCCGAAGTCACGCATACGCCGCTTACCCTCACCCAGATTCTTTCCATGCTCGCCACGGCTCTCATCACCTCGAAAGGTGCGCATGGCGTACCCGGAATCGCCATCGTCGTCCTGGCCGCGACCATGTCTGCTGCCCCGTCGATTCCGCTTTCCAGCCTCGTGCTTCTGATCGCCGTTGACTGGTTCAGCGGTATTGCCCGCGCGGTGGGGAACCTGGCAGGCAATTGCGTTGCACCGGTGGTTCTTGCAGCATGGCAAGGCGCGCTGGATCGCGAACGGGCACGTACGATGCTCGGCTCACATCACCGATAAAACGGGACTTTCATGGACACTGCCAATCGCTATCCGGCCACACGCCTTGCCGAGGCCTGTCAGGCAAGGCTCGTTGCCGCCGGAGCACGGCCCGAAGATGCCGCGCAGACCGTACGCGCCATGATGCATGCCTCGCGCCTTGGCACCGACAGCCACGGTGTGCGCCTGATTGGCTATTACGTCGATATGCTCGAAAAAGGCGGCGTCAATCCTCGACCCCAGCGGGTCTTCACCCAAACGGCACCTGCCACCGGACGACTGGATGCAGATTTCGGCCTGGCTCATGCCGCTTCCTATGAGGCCATGGACGAGGCCATCGCTCTGGCACGTCATGCCGGTATCGGTGCTGTCACCGTGCATCATTCGACCCATTACGGTGCCGGTGGTGCCTATGCGCTAGCCGCCGCCGAAAAAGGCTTCGTCTCGCTCGTCCTCAGTAATTCCGACCCCGCTGTCGCCCTGTCGGGCGGCCGGACGCCTTTTCACGGCACCAATCCCATCGCCATGGCAGCACCCGTACGCGACCGCGCACCCTGGCTGCTCGACATGGCCACCTCCTCCATTCCCTTCAACAGGGTAAAGCTCTATCGCAGTCTCGGCCTTCCCCTGCCGCCGGAAGTCGCCCTTGACGAACAGGGCCACCCCACTCTGGACGCCAGTCAGGCCCGCTTTCTCCAGCCGCTCGGTGGCATGGCCTATGGTCACAAAGGCGCTGCCCTGGCCGGTCTGGTGACGATCCTCTCCGCCATTCTCTCAGGCGCGGATCCCGATCCGGTCATGACCAGCACGGCTCAGGCCCAGCAGGGCCACAAACCGCAGAATGTCGGCCACATCATGGTGGCCTTCGATCCAGCGCGTTTCATTGGACAGGACGCCTTCGAGGCTGAAATGGCGCGCTACCTCGACCTGTTGCGCAACGCCCCTCCCGCAGAGCCCGACCTGGCTGTCTACGCGCCTGGCGACAAGGAGTGGGAAGAAGCTGCCTTGCGTGCGGAAAATGGCATTCCCGTTGACCCCGATACAGAACGTCTGCTCGGCCTGACTGACTGAGGTGCCACGGCTTTCCCACCATAACGGACCAGCAGGGCTCAGCCCTGCCCCCGCGAAGAGACAAACCTTTTCGATCCCCGCTTTATAACCCGGTCAGGTGTCCGGGGAACGGCTGGTCTTTGGCGGAATATGGGGGAGCGCCCCACAGGTTTTTGACAGAAAGCCTGCTTACCCTTTGAGACGACGTCCCTTGTCCCACAGGCGCAGGCCGCGCAGGGCCAGATCGGCAATGCCGGGCAGCAGGCGTGGCTGCATCAGGCCGGGATCGAAAGCTGTCATGCGTCTGGCGTTTTCACGGTAGCAATCTTCAACGAAACCGCGGAACGAGAAGCCATCGAGAAAAAGATTGGTCTGGGTCACGGCAAAATCGCGCCCGTCATTGGGTTCCTGCCCGCGACGCACCATGCCAAGCAGACGGCTGAGCGCGCGAAGATAGAAATGCAGTGATTTGAAGGAGCGTCTTGCCCGGCCAAGACCCCGGCGTTTCTCGCGCCAGGCCATGTAGTTGATGAAGAAAACGATATGGCGCGTTTCCTCGAACATCAGGATGTCGAAAATCTCGAACATCTTCTCAGGCAGAAACTGCGACTGGCGCGCGCTCTTGAAGGCCCCGAAACCGAGAAAGGCATCGAGACATTCGCCGAACCCGAAATCGATGAAAGCCTTTTCGAGATCGGCTGGAAATTTCTCGATGGGCTGTTTCTGTGCGTCGAGACCGTAACGCTCGATCATGACGCGTATCAGTTCGGCATGACGGGCTTCTTCATACCCCTGTAGCCGAACGGCTTCCTTCACTTCCGGATCGATGATCTGCGGGGTGAAGGCATCGACGATGGCCCCGGCCCGGCGCTCGGTGTGATACACCTCCTGCCAGAACGGGACAGCACGGAGCCGGGTCAGTTCCTCTTCCGTCAGCTCGGGCCATGGCAGGGTTTCGGGGTCGAAAACCTGATGGGTGTCGATGAACTGCTGACAGAAATAGTGTTTATGGGCTTCCGATCCCGGCTCGATCGCACTCATGCAGGAGCGTGCCGGGATTTGTGGCCAAAGCGCGAACGCACTGCCCCGGAGGCCTTGCCCCACAGGCGGTAGGCCGCCAACCCGGTCCTGACGAGTGTCGGCGTGGTGGTGGGGCGCAGCAGGCGGTGGTCATAACCCGAGAAGCGACGATCATTTTCATCTAGGCAGAGCTGCATCAGCTCAGGCACCTTGATGTCCATATCCGTCATGTCCTTAGCGCCGGTCACCGTGAAATTATTGTCCTGCGTGTGCTCGTTGCCGTCGGCATCGATCGAACGCGCCAGATCCATGCGCTCATATGCAAGGAACGCCCAGACACCCAGCACGCGTGCCTCGAACAGCGGGCGCTTCCACCACGGCATGGTGGCACGATGCCAGGCCAGCCAGTTGGCAAAAAGCAGGATATGGCGGCATTCTTCCTGCATGACGGGCTCGAACGTCTCGATCAGCTCCATAGGGAACAGACCGGCGCGCTCTGCCAGAGCAAAGAGGCCGAACGCGAAAAAGCTGTCCACACATTCCGAGAAACCGGTCACCAGATAGGCCCATTCCGTGTCTTTCGGCTCGATATAGGGCGGCTCGGGTGCCATCGGGATGTTGTAGGCCTCGACGAGCTTGGAGAGCACTTCCTTGTGGCGGTTCTCCTCCCAGGCATTGCGACGCAGAGCGTCTTTCATCTCGGGATCGTCGATCATGTCGGCATAGGCCGCCATGCGCAGGCGGGCCTTGCCTTCGGTCTGCACCGCAATATCCCAGATCGGCAGGGAGGTGATGCGATGCAGGGTCTGCGGATCGAGCTTGGGCCACTCGATGACCGAAGGCTTGTAAGGGTTGAACGTCTCCCTGAACATGTCGGCCACAGCGCGCTTGTGTTCCTCGGTGCCCGGCTTGAGCGGGCCGGGAATGGCGCTGCTCCAGTGGCGGGCTTCGAAATCGGCCTTGGCCAGAGTCTTGTCTGACGGCGCATCCGGGAGATGGCTATAGAGTTTTTCAAGACGTGACATGAGAGAGGTATCCTCTTCTTATTCCTTGATATCGCTCATTTTGGTGATGACGCGCGCGACGAGGCCATAGGCAATGGCTTCCTCTGCCGACATCCAGTGATTGCGGTCGGTGTCCTTGGCGATCTTCTCGTAGGACTGGCCGGTTTCACGGGCGAAAAGACGGTTCAGACGCTCGCGCATCTTGATGATCTCGCGGGCCTCGATATCGATATCGGTTGCCGGGCCGCGCACGCCGCCCATCGGCTGATGCAGCAGGAAGCGCGTGTTGGGCAGGCAGAGACGACGCTCCGGGCGACCGGCTGCGAAGATCAGCGCGCCGGCAGAGGCCACCCAGCCCGTACCGATCATGTTCACGGGGGCGATGGAATCCACAAAGCGGATCATGTCGTGAATGGTATCGCCGCTCTCGACGTGACCGCCCGGTGAGTTGACATAGATATCGATCGGCTTGTCGGACGCGCCAGCCAGGGCCAGCAGGCGGCCGGTCACGTCACGGGCGACCTTGTCGTTGATACCACCGAAAATCAGGACCTTGCGCTGCTCGAACAGCTTGCCTTCAAGCTCGGCCCCGGGTGCCTTCTCGGCCGGTTCCTTGGGCTCTTCGGGGGTGTCGGGCGTCTGGTCGGGATCTTCATCGTCGAGACGTGGGGCGATACGGGAAATATCCTGGGGCGTCATGCCGCGCATGCTGGTGTTCCTATGTCCATACAGCCTGTTCATCTCTTCTATGTTGCGCTTGATGGGCGGCCCTCACAAGAGGTCCCCCGCTTTTTGCTCCAGATCAAGCATCTCGCCACAACGGGCGGGAGCGGTTAGGGTGGCGCCAGCACAGTGAAACCGCACAAGAAATGCAAAGGTCGATCGGAAGAGATGCACAATACAGGCTGGCTGCGAACAGGCCTTGTCATGACAGGGATGATGACACTGGCCGCCTGCGGACACAGGGACGCCGTGGATACGGTCGATAACTGGTATCACCAGTATCAGGGGGGCGAGATCGCCAAGCAGCGACCGCCCGCACCCGGCGCCCACGGCACTTATCCACGCGTCGGCCTGACACCGACCACCACGGTCGACCTGCCGAGTGCGCAAGCCAGACAGGCCCTGACCGACAAGCTGACACTCCAGCGCAATCTGAGCCAGCATCTGGCTGTCGCCGATGGCCCTCTGATCATTGCTGCCCCTCCGCCACCGCCCAAACCACGCCCTGCCAGTACCGAAAGCGGCTCCTCCATGAGCGTGGTGGCCCCGGGCCAGACCCCTGCCCCAGCAGCCACGTCGACACAGACAGCAGCCCAGGCATCCTCTCCCGTTGCATCGGGCGCGATGCCCGGCAAGCAGGCCCAGCCTGCGCATGCGAAACCGACATCGCAGGAAAGCGCTGCAACGCCTGCGGCACCCGAGGCGGCCCTGCCTGAGGTCACGCGCTTCGCTCCGCCGCCCATCAAACCGGGCGAATTGCCGCAGATCGGCGATCTGCCCCCTGCGGCACCCAGCTTTCCCGGTTTCGCCATCCCGCGCGATGCATCGCTGCCCGATATCGTGCCGCCTGCCTACGATCTGACAGAGCCGCATGGCACGCTGATCCGTTTCAATCAGGCCTCGGACCAGATGGCGAACGGTCAGGACGGCGCAATCGGCAAGGTTGTCGGATCGCGTGGCGCTCACGCGCCGATCTACGTCAAGGGATTCGGCGAGATCACATCGTTCCGTCCCGAAGAACAGGTCATGGGGATCAAGCTCGGCCTTCTGCGCGCGCGCGTGGTCGCCCAGACGCTTATTCTGCATGGTGTGCCCGCTTCGGATATCAGGATCAGCGCCGGTGCGCTGGGCCGCGGTGTGAGAATTGACACCACGCCTTACTGAGGAAGGTTCACCCGGTTCTGGAAACAGGTTAGTGAAGATTGTCGGAGTCGCCCTGACTTCGGCAATTTTATTTCAACCCTGTGCCCCCGAGCCGAAAAATGACCGAAGAGTTTCACCGCATCCGTCGCCTGCCGCCCTATGTCTTTGCCGAGGTAAACAAGGCCAAGGCCGCGGCCCGAGCGCATGGTGAAGACATTATCGATCTGGGCATGGGCAATCCCGACAGCCCCACCCCGCCGCATATCGTCAAGAAGCTGGTCGAGACCGTGGCGGACCCGCGCAGCCATCGCTATTCGGTCAGCCGTGGCATTCCCGGCCTGCGCCGCGCACTGGCGGGGTATTACGAACGCCGCTTTGGCGTCGATCTGAACCCCGAGACAGAAGTCATCGCGACTCTGGGCTCGAAAGAGGGTCTGGCCAATCTGTCCTCGGCCATCACCAGCCCAGGCGATACGATTCTGGTGCCGAACCCCTCCTATCCCATCCATCAGTTCGGCTTCATCATCGCGGGTGCCTCGGTGCGCTCGATCCCGGCCACGCCGGATGAGGACATGCTGCGTGCGCTCGAACGCGCCGTGCGCCATTCCGTGCCGAAACCCACCGCGCTGATCGTGAACTTTCCATCCAACCCGACGGCGTTTACGGCCTCTCTCGATTTCTACAAGGAGCTGGTGGCTTTCGCCCGTCGCGAGCAGATCTGGATCCTGTCCGATCTGGCCTATTGCGAAATCTATTTCGGCGATGAGCCGCCGCCGTCGATCCTTCAGGTGCCCGGCGCGAAAGACATTGCCGTCGAGTTCACCTCGCTCTCCAAGACCTACTCCATGGCGGGCTGGCGCATGGGTTTTGCCGCAGGCAACCCGCATCTGATCCAGGCGCTCACTCGCATCAAATCCTATCTCGATTACGGTGCGTTCACCCCCATTCAGGTGGCGGCTGTGGCCGCGCTGAGCGGCCCACAGGATTGCGTGGCCGAAATTCGCGACATGTATCGCGAACGACGCGACGTGCTGATACGCGGGCTGCATGCTGCCGGATGGGATGTTCCCTCACCGCAGGGCTCGATGTTCGCCTGGGCTCCCATCCCCGAGCGGTTTGCCGAAATGGGCAGCGTGGATTTCAGCAAGCTGCTGCTGAAAGAAGCCGGCGTGGCCGTGGCGCCGGGTCTGGGCTTTGGCGAATATGGCGAAGGCTTCGTTCGTATCGGTCTTGTCGAGAACACGCAGCGCCTGCGTCAGGCCACACGTGCCATCAAGACCTTCCTCAACAAACATGGCGTCAAACAGGCAGAGGCAGTTTCGTGAACGGTCAAACACTCCATCTTGGTATTGCAGGTCTTGGCACAGTCGGGGCTGGCGTGGTGCGACTGCTGCGCGAGAATGCCCAGGCCATCACCGCCCGTGCCGGGCGGCGCATCGAGGTTGTCGCCGTCTCGGCGCGCGATCGCACGCGCGATCGTGGCGTCGATCTGACGGGGCTCACCTGGTATGACAACCCCGTCGATCTGGCGACCGACCCCAAGGTCGATGTGGTGCTCGAACTGATAGGCGGCGCCGAAGGGTCTGCCCGCACGCTGGTCGAAGCCGCCCTGAAGGCGGGCAAGCCCGTCGTGACCGCCAACAAAGCCCTTCTGGCGATTCATGGTGCCTCCCTGGCCACGCTGGCGCGCGAGAACGAGACCTCGCTGCTGTTCGAGGCCTCGGTGGCTGGTGGTATTCCGGCCATCAAACTGGTGCGTGAGGGCCTGGCCGCCGATCATCTGCTGCGTGTAGGCGGCATTCTGAACGGCACCTGCAACTATATCCTGACTGCCATGCGCGAATCCGGTCGCGATTTTGCCGATATCCTGGCCGAGGCGCAGGCACTTGGCTATGCCGAAGCCGACCCATCGACCGATGTCGACGGGTGGGATGCTGCCCATAAACTGGCAATTCTGGCAGGTCTGGCTTTCGGTCAGCCGGTCCGTTTCGACAGTCTTCATGTCGAAGGTATCCGCAACATTGCTGCCTGCGATCAGGCTTTTGCACGCGAAATGGGCTATCGCATCAAGCTGCTCGGCAGCGCGCGAAGCAATGGCGAGGGCATGATCGAGGCATCCATGCGCCCCTGTATGGTTCCGCAATCCGCCCCCATTGCAAATGTCGATGGCGTTTTCAATGCGGTCCTGACCGAAGGCGCCTTCAGCGGCCCCATGCTGATCGAAGGCCGCGGTGCAGGTGCGGGCCCCACTGCCAGTGCAGTCGTGGCCGATGTGATCGATCTGGCGCGTGGTACGGCGCTTCCGGTCTGGGGTATGGACCCCAAGCCCGAAATCGCCTGCGCGCCTCGCGAAACACTGCGCGGTCAGTATTATCTCAGGCTCTTCGTGCAGGATCGTCCCGGCGTTGTGGCAGATATCACAGCGGCCCTGCGCGACTATGGCGTCTCCCTGCGCGCCCTGTCGCAGCATGCCGCTGACGAGGCCGGTCAGCAATCATCTTCACAGACGGTTGTTCCCCTTGCGCTTGTCACACATGAAACCAGCGAAGCGGCCATGCTTTCCGTCCTCACGGCACTCAAGCCGCTTGAAACCGTCATCGGAACACCGCTGCTCATGAAAATCGAGACTGTGTGATGTGGCAAAGGCGGCACATCCCGGCATAACAGGATGTGTCGCAATTCCGGCTTGGCCGGATAGAGTACAGATAGGATTTACCGGATGCCTTTCTCTCCGAAGTATAAAGTGACGGATCGCAACCTCGCGCTCGAACTCGTGCGCGTGACGGAAGCTGCGGCCATCTCGTCATCGGCCTGGACCGGCCGTGGGGAAAAGAACGAGGCTGACGGTGCAGCCGTTCAGGCCATGCGGGCCGCATTCGACACGGTCGCGATCGAGGGAACGGTCGTGATCGGCGAAGGCGAGATGGATGAAGCGCCGATGCTCTATATCGGCGAGAAAGTCGGTGCTGGCGGCCCCAAGATGGACATTGCCGTCGATCCGCTCGAAGGCACCAATCTCTGCGCCAAGGACATGCCGAATGCCATGACCATGGTGGCGCTGGCAGAAAGCGGCAATTTCCTTCACGCCCCCGATATCTACATGCAGAAGCTCGTGGTCGGCCCCAACCTTCCCGACGATCTGATTGATATCGATGCGCCCATCGAGACCACGCTGCGCGATCTCGCCAAGGCCAAGGGCAAGGATATCTCCTCGATCACCATGTGTGCGCTCGACCGTGAACGCCATGAGGAACTGATTGCCCGTGCCCGCGAGGCCGGTGCACGCGTCATGCTGCTGACCGATGGCGACGTGGCAGCGGCCATCGCCGCCTGTATGGATGAGAGCCGCGTGGATATCTATGCAGGTTCGGGCGGTGCGCCTGAGGGTGTTCTCGCTGCTGCTGCCGTACGCTGCGTAGGTGGCCAGATGCAGGGCCGTCTGATGTTCGAGGATGAAAGCCAGGTCGAGCGCGCACGCTCGATGGACCCCGGCAACGACCCGACACGCAAGCTTGGCCTGCATGACATGGCACGTGGCGACGTGCTGTTCTCGGCAACGGGCGTAACCACCGGCACGCTCCTGCGTGGCGTACGCTTCTATGGTCCGACCATCGCACGCACCCATTCCATCGTGATGCGGTCGAAATCGGCGACGGTGCGCTTCATCGAAGGAAGGCACAATTTCACCACCAAGACGTGGGCAGGTCACTGATCCCACCCTATAAAGGGGCGTATGTCTGACGCCCCCTTGACCATCGCCTCGCCAGAACCGGTTCTTTCCGTCCATGAAAGTGGCAGCGGTCGTTCCTGGGTCTGGCGCGACGAAAGACTGGCCAGCGGCGATGGCCGTATTGCCATGGCCATTGCCCAGCGTG
The DNA here is from genome assembly GCF_024054035.1 of Asaia lannensis NBRC 102526. Lineage (GTDB taxonomy): Bacteria > Pseudomonadota > Alphaproteobacteria > Acetobacterales > Acetobacteraceae > Asaia > Asaia lannensis. The sequence continues at coordinate 140,815 of NZ_JAMXQU010000001.1, read as the reverse complement.
CCGCCATACCGGAGTTGCTGGCCCGCATTCTGCATAGCCGTGATGTCGATGCAGCACGTATCCCGGCCTTTCTCGACCCCAGATTGCGCGACTGGTTGCCCGATCCTTCCTGCCTTCAGGGCATGAACGATGCTGCGGCAAGACTGGCTGAAGCTGTGAGGAGCGGCGAAACGGTCGGTGTGTTCGGCGATTACGATGTGGATGGCGCCTGCGGCACCACCATCCTGACCGAAACCCTGCGTGAACTGGGCTGTCCGGTCTTCTTCCATATTCCGGACCGACAGAAAGAGGGCTACGGCCCGAATGGACCCGCATTGGAGGCGCTTCGTGAGAAGGGTGCCACGCTGCTTGTCTGTGTCGATTGCGGGACTGCTGCGGTCGATCTGCTCAGCGGACTGGCCGTGGGCGGCGATATTATCGTGCTCGATCATCACAAGCCCGATGGAGCCATTCTGCCCGCATGCCTTGTGGTCAACCCCAACCGGCTCGACTGCGACTCCGGCCTCGGTCATCTTTGTGCAACGAGCGTTGCCTTTCTGACGCTCGTCGCCACATGCCGTGCCCTGCGTGTTGCAGGGTGGTTCGATACACATGAGGAACCCGCGCTGCTGCGCAAGCTCGATCTGGTCGCCCTGGCCACGATTTGCGACGTCATGCCCCTGCGTGACCTCAATCGTGCCTTTGTCGCGCAAGGTCTGCGCGTCATGGGGCGAGGTGAGCGGCTGGGACTTGCAACGCTTGCCTCTGTGGCAGGCGTCAAGGAAACAGCCAGCGCCATGGCCTGCGGCTTTGCCATAGGCCCACGCATCAATGCGGGCGGACGCATTGCCCAAGCGGAGCTGGGGGTAAAGCTTCTCCTGAGCGACGACGCTTTCGAGGCACGCGCTCTGGCCGAGAAGCTCGACGAGATCAACCGTCAGCGTCAGACGGTCGAGGCCGATATCCTAACCGAGGCCTATCGTCAGGCAGAAACGCAGCTCGATTCGGGCCATGCCGTTCTTTTCCTGCATGGAGAGGACTGGCATCCGGGCGTTGTGGGTATCGTCGCCAGCCGCGTGCGTGAGCGCTGCAACAGACCGGTTCTTGTGGGCGCGCTTCAGGACGGAAAGATCAAGGGGTCGGCACGCTCAGTCCAGGGTATGGATATCGGTGCAGCCGTCATCAGTGCCTGCCAGTCCGGCCTGTTGCTGACGGGAGGCGGCCATGCCATGGCGGCAGGCTTTTCTCTCGACGCAGACAAAGCTGGGGCATTCCATGCTTTTCTGGATGACGCTCTTTCCGATGCGCGGTTACGCCCACGCTACGACGCGCTCTGTATCGACGGCATTCTGACGCTTCGCGGTGCAACCACCGAAATCGCGGCTCAACTCGCTCGCCTCGGGCCTTTCGGCACAGGTCATGAAGAGCCTGTCATTGCCCTGAGCCGTGTTCGTGCGGTCAAAACCGAACGTATCGGTCGCGATGGCAACACGCTTCGTGTCATTCTGCAGGGCGAAGATGGCGGCAGATTGCGCGGTCTGGTGTTTCGCGCTGCAGACAAGGCTTTTGCCGCCCTTCTGGAAGATCGGACCATGCCTGTGCTGCATGTCGCGGGCCAGCTACGCTGCGAGCAGTGGCAAGGTCAGGATATGCTGAGCTTTTTTATTTTGGATGCTGCCACGATTTAGGGTTGACCCCCACCCGGTGCTGGGATAATCAGCCGCTCACGCCTCAAGTCCCGTTCGTCTAGAGGCCTAGGACACCGCCCTTTCACGGCGGTAACACGGGTTCGAATCCCGTACGGGACACCACGGCATTTACCGCAGTTCTCTGCGGGGTGCAGCCGGTTACAAGCATAATCCTGATTTACCAGAGTGTTGATTTTGAGCCATTCCTGAGCCAATCAGGAAATTATGGCTCTTTGGTATCAGGGGCTTCGCATGAGCGAATCAGAAAGATCAGGCATCGATCCGGCCACAGGTAAACAGCTCCCCAAGGGCGTATGGTACCGAGGCGCGGGTCAGTATCAGGCGCGCAAGATGGTCGACGGTAAACGCCTGAGAAAGACCTTCGCATCTTCAGCTCTGGCTCGTCGCTGGCTCACTGAAAAACGTGCCGAGGTCGATCTTCGCCAGTTCAAGGACACATCGTCCCTCGACAAGACGCCTCTCAGACGATTGGTGGAACGCTATCGCGACGAGTGCATGGCCCATCGCCAAGCGGACCGCACTGGCCACATCCCTGCCCTGCTCGATGACCCTATTGTGAATGTTATGGTGAGCAAATGGCAGCCCGCTGACGTTCGGGCCTTTCGCGATCGCATGCTGTCCGACGGTTATGCGCCAGCGACCGTAGTCAAGCGGCTCAATCTCCTCGCCAGCGTCGTCCAACATGCGATCAGCGAGTGGGATATCCACACGGTCAATCATGCTTCGGGCAGGGTTGTGAAACGGCCGCAAGGTGCTGACAGGAAGCGTAACAGGCGGTTGGCCATTCTCGACAATGAGCACAATCTTCAGAGTGAATATGACCGCCTTATAGAGGTCGTTTCGACATCCGAGCATGCCGATGATGTGTGGCTCGTCAAATGGTCGATCGAACAAGCCTGCCGTTTATCGGAATCCGTTTCTCTCTGCTGGAAAGACATCGATTTCCGTAGTCGTACGCTGTCGCTTGCCCGAGTGAAGAGCGAGCGACACCGGGAGGAACTTGGCCCCGAGAAGCGTCCTCTTACGCCTGGCGCACGGCGCCTTCTCGTTGAGAAACTCGAGCAGATGCCGCACAGGCCCGAGCCGCACGAGAAGATCTTCGATATCGGCAATGAGAAGGCGTTCTCTGTCCGCTTTGGTCGGATGACAAAACGGGCAGGCCTGACCAACCTTACCTTTCATGATCTGCGTCATGAGGCGACATCGCGTCTCGCGCGCTATCTCGCGAACCCGCTGGATCTGATGCGTGTCACCGGACATCGCGATATGAAATCGCTCGACCGATACTACCAGCCTATCATGCAGGAACTTGCAGATAAGATTGAGGCGAATGAACTAATGTCTGTCGAACAGACATGACCTCTACCCTATACCTACTTCCGATAAATTATATTATCGGAAGTAGGTTCAGTGGGCGCGAAACGGACGTATACGGGTTTACTTTGCAGAGCTGCGTCCGGAATCTGACATGTCACCGCATGGGTCAGCTCGCTTCGCTAGTCTTCAAATAAGTGTCAGCGCTTTTTCGAGGGCCGTATCTCGATTGGCAAACAGATCATATACCGTATTGGATGGAACAATGATGTCGGGCACCACACCCTGGTGGGATGGACGTAATTTTGGAGCGAGAAAGCGTGCCGTGGTGAGATAGACCGGGAAGCCAATGTTTGGTATGTGAAATTTATACAACAGGCCTGACCCCGTCGCCGGCTCACCAGTTTCCTGTCCTATAATGGTGGCGAGGCCATAATCTTTAGCTGCTAACGCACAGGCCATTCCTGAAGAAAATGTTGCAGGCGATATGAGAAGGTAGACTGGGCCGCTGAACCGGCAGGGGAGAGGTTTCGGTGATACCAGTCCATCTGACGGACCTTCGGTAAATGAAATGACTTCGCCAATTGGCGCTGACCACGCTTTGGGGCCATAATACCTAGTATATTTACCCTGACCATAATCCGCTTTTATTATCGCGTTTGATCGTACAATCTTCCCACCGAATTGCTTGAAGGGACGTGATTGGGCGTAGCACCAGAGCCAGTTCGCGAGTTCGCTATCACCCCCGGAATTCCGGCGTATATCGATGATGAGTGCTTTAGCTGATTTTAATTGAAGGGTCGTGAAGCTTTCATCGAGAAAGGCACGAAATCTACTGAGATCCTCGCACCGGCGATATTCGATCAGGCCCACGTCGTTAGCAGCCCATCGAAAACTGTAAGGGGGTGTGTGGGGAAGAGACTGCGCGGTGCTTGGCGCGGGAACCAGAGACTCATGTTCGATACCAGCTCTATCCCGCCACCGTAAAAGGTATGCAGCCTTGACGCCGAACAGGGCGGCTGATGTCCATGCCCCTGTGCGCGAAACTCGTGACCGTATCAGTGCAGAAGTTTGCCCACCAAAAGCGCGGGTCGTCGTATCCAGATACTCGGCTGCGGAGATGTTCTCGATGTAAAGCACATGGGTGCCGGGAGGCAGGATGCCAGATCGGTCGTGCTCCACAATGAGGTTGCCGGATAGTTCGTCCACGGTGAAAGTTACAGGAAAATAGTGCGGCGCTTTATTCATCAGACCCGGGAAGCCGAGGGCCACATGACCATCATTCAGCGCTCCCAATAAGGGGGCGATTGTCATCCATGCATCCCGGACATACGTGGGTGATGTTATTCGCGCGCGTATCTGACGGTATAGATTTTCAACTGTCCCAGCCTCGGACGATTGAAATGGATTGGGAGAGATCTCGTGCAGAGTGAGCCAGATTGCATCAAGATCTTCGCGCAGGTTCTCTGAGGAAAGACGTGTATAACCGCCTCGCGCGCTAGCCCCTCCGCTGGCTGAAGCCAGTGCTGCAATCGTGCCGGCAAGAGCCTTCCGTCTGGAAATCATGGGCGTCAGACTTCTCCCCAGTAGACGACGATTATGCGGCGAGAGTGAGAGCAACGCAGCCTGAAATCTATGAAAATAACCTTCACCAAGGGCCGACAGTCATCATGCTGTTGCCCTGGCGTGGGACTCAAATCGCGCCCAGGTGCGCGCGCAAAGCATCAATAAATACCCGAACCTTTGAAGATAAGCTCCGATGCGCTGCGTAGACCGCATGTACCTCCACCGTCTCCGCTTCATAATCGGGGAGCAGTCTCACAAGCCGCCCCTCCTCGATTGAGGGGCTTGCCAAGAAGGCAGGCAAACGTCCGACCCCTCCCCGGTTCTCGAGGACGACCTGCAGGACGGCGGGCTCCGGGATGACGGATCGAACAGCGACGGGCACGCAATGCTCGCGGTTCGAGCTATCTTTAAAACGCCAGATCGACGGTTGATCGGTCCACCCAAGCAACTCATGATTGGCCAGGTCCTGCGGCGTTTGGGGCGTACCTCTTTCCATGAGATAGGACGGGCTGGCGCAGGGCCATAATTCGATCCTGCCCAGCTTGCTGGCGAGCAGGTCAGAGTCAGCCATTGCCCCTATCCGGATTGCCACGTCGACATCCTCCCTCGCCAGATCGACGATCCGGTTCTCGGCCTCAAGATGAACGCGCAGATCAGGGTAGTCTCGCAGAAAATGCGGCAGCATCGGCGCCACCAGCCCGATTGCGAATGTCGTTGCTGCGCAGATTTTTAGGACGCCTCGAGGTTGCCCCGTCACCCCATCGAGGGCCGCGGTAGCCTCATTCAGATCGTCCATGACGTGTCTTGCGTGGATCAGGAGTATGCGCCCGGCCTCGGTCAGTCTGAGGGCATGCGGGCCGCGCTCGAACAGCTTTGCCCCGATTTCCCTCTCCAGACGGAACAATGCCCGGCTGAGCGATGATTTAGGCGTTCCCGTGGCGCGCGAGGCCGCGCTGAGGCTCATGGTCTCTGCGATGCGCAGAAAGCTGCCGAGATCATCTGAGTTCATGGGCTCGTGTTCCAGATATGGAACAAGACGTCTACGATGCCGCATCTGCCCTGTCCAACGGGAACGGCTTATCGTGCCTCTTCAGTAAGGGGGCCGAGATGTCAAAACCAGTGATTCTGATTACGGGCGCAACCGAACAGCAAGGCGGGGCCACGATCCGCGAGATGCAACGTCGAGGGCTTTGGCACATTCGCGCGCTTGTTCGGGATCTGAAGGCGCCAAAAGCAGTCGCTCTCGCAAAATATGGAGTTGAGCTCGTTCTCGGCGATCTAGACGACGATCACTCCCTTCGATTGGCGCTTGATGGGGCTGAGGGCGTTTTATCTGTCCAGTCGCCCATGAAGATCGGTCCAGTCGGCGAAGAGCGACAGGGGAAGACGCTTGCCAGGGTTGCCAAGGAGAGTGGTGTGAGGCACTTCGTGCAATGCTCCGCAGGCGGGGTAGAGCGACGGAGCGGCGTGCCGCATTTCGAGAGCAAATGGGCGATCGAGCAGCACATAGCGTCCCTTGACTTACCCTCTACAATTTTGCGTCCGGCGGCATTCATGGAAAACTTTTCGAGCATGATCTTTCGGATCACCATGCTCTCCATGATGAAGACCTATCTGAGGCGGAATCAGGCCATGCAGCTTGTCTCGGTGCAGGACGTCGCCTGGTTCGCTGCAGAGGCGTTCGAGAAACCTGATCAGTACCTTGGTCGGGCCATTGAGCTTGCAGGCGACAGCGTGACGGGCCGCTCCGCTGCATCAATTTTGAAGGATGCCGGGATACGGCCTTGCCACAGCTTTACGATCCCCTCTGTCATGCGAAAGCGCCTGCCCGAGGACTTTCGCCTAATGTTCGAGTGGATCGCCCGAGACGGCTTCAAGGCTGATATCCCTGCTCTGCGGCACGAGTACCCGGTATTGCTGACGCTCGAGGACTGGGCGCTGCAACGCGCGTAGGATAGCCGCGAACGCCTGTGGTAGTCTGCTGATCGGATCGAGCGATGAGGCATAGCGAGATAAGATTGCCGATAGGCGGAAATTAGCGGTTTTGCGCCATTTTCCTACTTCCGATTCTTTTGATTATCGGAAGTAGGGTGGATGCGCCGAAAACGGCACTGAATGAGATCGAAAGAACCCTTTTCAAAGGACTGCCGCAATGTGAACTGCTTTTGTCCGCTGACGCACGCAGCAGACACTAGCAACGCTCGAATGCAAGCGGAGCAATCCTTTTCTTTACAAGATGCCCAGAGCGGTGTTTTTTGGCGTCTCAAACCTCAGCCCGACGAAGCAGGCATTTGGCATATCGCAGTACCCACCGGACTGACAGGTCGCCGAGTATATGGCTGAGAGGATTCCTTGTCCTGCTCATACTTGTCGGTTTGCTTGGGCAACTGACGATACAGAGCCAGGCTCGGCAGGGCGAGATGCCCCGTCAAACCCTTGAGCGTCTGACCGGTCTCGACATTGGCTTCCATCCGGACGACGGGCAAGCCATGTCAGCCTGTGACGATATGCCGGGCATGGACATGTTGGGCATGACCGACGCGCCATCAGGATCCCCCGACCGTCATCATCACCATGACGGGGGCTATTGTGCATTATGCCCCCTGCTTCATCTGGCAAGCGTTATCCTTGGCCCGGTTATCATTGTTCTGCTGATTGTCGCATTGCTCTATCAGGCGGCCTATGTTCTGCCTCCGTCGCGTGCACCGCCCGTCCTGCGCCTTGCCGGATTACCGCCGCCTACCGGCCCGCCCCTGGGCTTCTGATCCTGCCTTCAGCTACGACACTTTGAATTCAGTGCCTCCGATGCGCTGAGTCACCGTGTTGTCGTGCCCAGTATCCTGGATCCGGAATTCCCCCCGTGGACATATCATCTATCCGTGCAGCCAATGCATGGAAGCTTGCTTGCGGCTGCGCATTTGCCGCTCTTACATGTTACCCATCCGCCTTCGCATCCGATCAGGCCATAAATCAGCCGGCCAAAACTGTTCTCCGCAAGAAACAGGATAACACGGCCGAACAAACGCCGACCTCGAACTGGTCTGGCGAAACAATAACTGTGACCGGACAGCGTCAAACCTATGCCGCGCCGATATCATCAGCGGCGACGCGTACCAATACGCCGCTCATACAGGTGCCTCAGTCCGTTCAGGTCATTACGCGTACGCTGATACAGGAGCAGGACAGTCACTCCCTGAGCGCGGCACTCGTGAATGTCTCTGGCATAACCCCCACACGGACAGATGGCATTCTGTTCATCCCGCCGATCATTCGCGGCTTCCCCGCGGAGGTCTATCTCGACGGGCTGCCCCTGTTTGCAGGCAATCAGCAGGCTTTCGCCCCAACGGCGCTGGTCGGCGTCGACCGTATCGATGTCCTGAAAGGGCCCAATGCCACGTTGTATGGTGGTGGCCTGGGGACGCCTCTTGGTGGCGTCATCAACATTGAGTCCGAGCTGCCAAGTGACAAGACTGGCGGATACGTCGCGATGCGCGGGGGAAGCTACACTACACTCAACCCATCTGGAGATATCAATCTCAGGCTTTCTTCCAGAGTGTCGTTTCGTCTCGCGGGCGAGTATCTCAGCGACAAGAGCTATATCGATCGCGTTCATGGCGCGCGTTTTTCATTGCAGCCCAGCCTCCTCTATCGGATCGACTCAAAAACCGACCTGGTGCTGCGCGGTCAGTATAACGACAGACGCAACCTCGAATATTCAGGTCTCCCAGCGGATATGGCCTTGGCCGGCAAGCTGGATCGCTATGCCTTCCCCGGCTCTCCCCTCGGTCAGCCCCTAACCAAGAACATCAATCGTTCTGCTTTCGTGGCGCTGCACCATGCGTTTTCGGACACAGTCAAACTCACAGTCACGGGGCGCTATTACAGCAACACAGTCCATGAATATGGGAGCTTCGTTGATCCGGACATCTTTCCCACAGACCCCTCCGCACCGACCGTATATGACGTCTCCCCTATCCTCATGCATAACCGGGTCAAGGAAGCGACGCTGGATGCCAATCTGTCGGCGAAGCTGCACATGCTGGGTGGGACACATCAGCTTCTCGGCGGCCTTAATTACGATTGGACCAGCTTTTACAGTGCCATGGGATTTGGTGTGAGCGATACTCCATTGGGCACGATTGATCTTGCCCACCCGGTTTATGACCTGCATTACGTGGCGCAGCTACCGGTCAATTCCTATACGGATGATCATTACAAGACCTACGCAGTCTATGTTCAGGACCAGGCGAGCTACGGGCGCCTGCATATCACGGGCGGATTGCGCTTCACGACGCTGAAGTTCCAGGAGGCAACCGACTTTGGTGTCTCAAACAACAAGACTTATTACCATGTTTCGCCCCGCATCGGGGGTACCTTTGACATTGTGCATGGCCTTGCTCTTTATGCCGGCTACTCGACTGCATTTCGCGCAGCGTTCGGTTTTCTTGGATTGCAACCTCCCAAACCGGAAAAATCCCGTAACGTAGAAGCTGGTCTCAAGCTTGCCTTACCCGGCACGGGTCTTTCAGGCACTCTGGCCCTGTTTCATCAGACACATGACAACGTGGCCGTGCCGGACATGACCAATGTCGGCTACTACGTGCAAAGCGGGAGTCAACGCGCGCGTGGTTTCGAGGCCGACCTTATCTGGGAGCCAAGCCCGGCCTTTTCGGTTCTTGCGAACTACGCCTTTACCGACACACGTGACAACGGCGTCTCTCCTGGGGACCGGATTGCCCGCGTTCCCAAGAACAGCGGCCGTGTTGCTGCCCGGTACCGCCTCCTCCACGGATGGGCCAAAGGTCTGTCCTTCGGCGCAGGTATGACGGCCTATACCTCCCGCCAGCTGACACTGCCCAATACGATCGCTGTTCCCGGCTATGCGGTGTTCGATGCGCAAGCAGCCTATTCCTTCGATCGATATACTCTTGGTATCTCGATCGTAAATCTAGGCAATCGCAAAGCGTGGGATCCCTATTCTTACATGGGCAATCCTGTCATCGCCCCGCTCCAGCCGCTATCGGCATATGTTACGCTTAAGGTCCGGCTGTGATGAGGAAGATCCGTTTTCTCGTTTCTGCAGCATTACTCTCAATCTTCTCGCCTTGTGCCCTGGGCGTTGCCCATACGCCCGCAGCCGGGGATCGCCAGGTATATTCTCTCTACAGTAAAGGCGAATTGCCGACGCTTGGCGTGCCGGAAACTGTTGCCCGGGTTGACGGCATGGCAGACTCGATCGTCTTCAACGTCAGTGAGCCCACTCTCGAGCTGTTCAGACCTGGCAAAAATCACGCGAACGGAACGGCAGTGATTGTCGCTCCAGGTGGGGGATTTGTCGGGATCGATTACCAGCAGGGAGGCGTCGACATTGCACGTGCCCTGGCCGAACGGGGCTATACCGCACTGGTTCTTAAATATCGCACGATAAGGAGCCCTGATACCGGCATGCACATGCCCGCTACTCATCTGCGGGAGATGCAGGCGATCACGAAGCGCGCCAAGGAGGCTTCGACGGAACCCGTTCCTCCCTTTGCGGGGGAGGCGCACGCTCTGGAGGATGCGCGACGAGCAATATTCCTCGTGAAAGCGCATGCCAGGGACTGGGGGATCGATCCTGTACGGATTGGCTTCCTGGGTTTCTCGACAGGGGCGTTTCTTGCTGTCGATCTGTCGATAGGTGCCAAAGAAACGCGTCCTGCATTCGTTGGCATCCTGTATGGCGGACTTCGTGGACCAATCCCCTCAGACGCCTCCCCGGCTTTCATCGCCGCGGCCAGCGACGACCCACTGCTGCCAATGGACGCCGTGCAGATCTATACGGCGTGGCGTCGGGCCGGGGTCGATGCGGAGCTTCATATCTACGGGCATGGGGGACATGGCTTTAGCCTTGCCCCGCAGGGGACGACAAGCGATTACTGGCTTGATGAATTTATCTGGTGGCTAAAGGCGCGAAAGCTCGAGTGAGCGGTGGCACGCTGCATATGCCTCAAAATGAAGCTGCCAGCAGAGGGCTTGCCGTTCTGTCACTCGCCAGATCGTGACGGTGGAGCCTCACCAGCTTATTACCTCTGTCCTTCAGTGCTCTTCGGGTGGGGTGGAGTGGCGGTGCGGCGTGCTCCGTTTCCAGAGAAAACTGATCATCGAGCGGCACAGTGCCTTACCAGGCTTGCCCGCTACGGTTTTGCGGCCTGCGGCCTTCATGGAAAACTTCTCGAGCCTGATGTTTCGGATCAGGCGATAAGGCATAGCGAGATAAGATTCTAGAACGCCAAAAATTGCCGGTCTTCCGCCACTTTTTCTACTTCCGGTTTTTCTTATTGTCGGAAGTAGGTGTGATGGGCGGAGGACGGGCTGGAAAGCGTGCCTCGGAGGCTCGTCGCTCTTATCCAATGTGCTCCAACCGGCTGGCAGCTTCCGCCTCTTCGCAGACGCAGAAAGCGCTTTCCGTCGTTTCCGAAACCGGATGTAGCCGATCGCTAATCTCGCTTGATCCTGATGCTGCAATCCGCAGCGTCTGGAGATCTGTCAGGCCACAGCCCACGTCCTTCCCCCATCCTACGCTCCGCGCCGCACTTCCATGGAATGCAGGGCGCTTTGTCGGCGCCAAGCGTCCGCTTAAAGAGAAGCATGTCTGGGCAATCCGCTTTCATCTCGCCCGTGAAGAACGGATCCGTGACCGTGCCCTGTTCGATCTGGCAATAGACAGTAAACTGCGCGACTACGATCTGGTCGCCCTTAAAATCAACGATATCGTCGCCAGCGGTCAGGTTCGTCATCGTGCCTTGAGCGTTCAGAAAAAGACGGGGCGCCCGGTGCAGTTCGAGATCACCCAGACAACCCGAGAAAGCATCAAGATTTCGCTCGACCATCACGGTGGGACGCTGACCGATTTCGTCTTTCCCAGCCGCCTGGGTGCTTCGGCGCATCTCAGCACACGCCAATACGCACGCCTGCTCGACGAATGGGTCACCGCGGTTGGCTTGTCGGCGGGCGAGTATGGCACGCATTCGCTGCGGCGGACCAAGGTGGCGCTGATTTACAAGCGTACCGGGAATATCCGGGCAATCCAGATTTTGCTCTGCCACACCAAACTCGACAGCACGGTACGTTATCTCGGCGTCGACGTGGAGGACGCACTTGCACTTTCCGAGGCGACCGACCTGTAGGGGGATGCCGAGATAATGGATGCGCTCCATTTGTGTACAGGATATGATAACACAAAGGAGAGTATCCATGGTCCATGCTGTCAGTCACGAACCGCAGAAAATCGGCGTACGGGAGTTCCGTGGCAATCTAACGACGTATCTGCGTCAGGTCCGTCAGGGACAGGTCATCCTCGTCACGTCCCATGACGAGGTTGTTGCCGAATTGCGGCCGCCGGGCCCGGCCCTGCGGGCTCGGCGGGTTCCGGGCTCCCTGCGCGCCCATCTGCGCGTGGCCGACGATTTTGACCAGACGCCGACCGACATGCTCGAAAGCGTCGATCAGCCTCTATGAAGATCCTCCTTGATACCCACGCCCTACTTTGGTGGCTGGTGGACAGTGACCGCCTGGGGCCAGAAGCGCGGGATCTGATTGCCGACCCGGCGCACGATATCCTTGTTAGCGTCGTTTCGCTGTGGGAGATCGCGGTAAAAATACGCATCGGCAAGCTGGAGGGGAATCTGGATCAAATACTGAAAGCCGTTGAACGGGACGGGTTTACTTGGCTCGCGATCAATTCCGCCCATCTTCAGGGTCTGATGGCGCTCCCGCAGCATCATCGCGACCCGTTCGATCATCTCCTTATCGCGCAGGCCATCGCCGAGGATGCCCTGTTCATGTCCGAAGATGGTCAAATGGCGGCTTATCCGGTTCGGCAGCGACACTGCTCAATCTGAACGGTTATCCCGCTATCGCCTGCCTCACAGACGCCAAAGCGTGGTATGACCTCTCCGAAAAGCGGACGTGGCAACATGCTTCTGTGAGAACTGATCTCTGTCGATTCCGGTGCGGTTCGCTTTCCCGATCAACAATCGCCTGGGGGACGGGGGATCAGCGCAGGGAGCGGAACGTCTGGCGTACCTCGCCCACGAATAGTACCGGCTGCTCCAGCGCGGCGAAGTGCCCACCGCGGTCCGGCTCGCCGAAGTGGACCAGGTTGGCGAAGCGGGACTCCGCCCAACGCCGTGACAAGCGGACCTGTTCGCCGGGGAACATGCTGATACCGGCCGGCGTCGCCATCGGCGAAGTCGAAAATCCGCCCTTTCGCATGGCCTGTGCCGTCTCCCAATAGAGGCGCGCCGAACTCGGCCCGGCGTTGGGAAGCCAATACATCATGATGTCGTCCAGCATGGCGTCGAGCGAGAAAACCTTTTCTGGATCGCCGCCACTATCCGACACGTCCTGAAACAGCGCGTAGACCCAGGCTGCAAGGCCCACGGGCGAATCCGCGAGCGCGAAGGCGACGGATTGTGGTCGCGTGTTCTGAAGCTTGTAATAGCCGGCATATTCCTGATCGTAACGCTGAGCGTCCGCGAGCATGCGTTGCTCTGCGTCATCAGCACCGGCGCGTTCATCGTCGGTCGGCTGGAACAACACCATGTTAAGGTGAATGCCGATAAGTCCAGGAGGCATCATGTAACCGAGCGTCGTGGTGACGCCCGCGCCCCAATCGCCACCCTGCGCCGCCCAGCGATTGTAGCCGAGCCGCCTCATCAGCGTCACCCAGGCGCCCGCGATCCGGCCGATATTCCAGCCAGGTGCGGTCGGCTTGTCTGAGAAGCCGAAGCCCGGCAGCGTCGGGATGACGAGGTGGAAGGCGTCGGACGCCTCACCGCCGTGCGCCACAGGATCGGTCAGCGGGGCGATCACATCGCGGAACTCCAGCACCGATCCCGGCCAGCCATGCGTCACCAGCAATGGCAGCGCGTCGGGTTCGGGCGAGCGAATATGCAGGAAATGAATGCCGAGGCCGTCGATGGTGGTGCGGTACTGGCCCCAGCCGTTCAGCAGCGCCTCGCACGCCCGCCAATCATAGCCGTCGCGCCAGCGCTCGACCATCGTACGGACCTTGATGAGCGGCGGCCCCTGGCTGGTATCGTCTATCGTCCCCGGATCCGGCCAACGAATGTCGGTTAGGCGCTGCGCCAGGTCATCCAGATCGGCTTGCGGAACGGCGAGGTGGAACGGCTCGACGGCATCGGTCATGGCGTGGCTCCGAACGGCCTGTCAGATGGTGAGCGCAAGAATGTCGGCGACGCGCGTCCAGGCGGCCTTGCCGTAGCGATCGTTGTCAAGCGGCGTCAGCTTGCCGCGCCCGCTCGACATATCGCGGATGTATTGCATCCCCTGCCAGGCCGGAAATGGCACGTCGGTCGCTGGCGACAACGCGCGTGTGATGCGGATCAGGCCCCCAAGCAGGCCAAGGCCGCCTGGTCGCAATGTTCGCCAGCGCCGCCCGTTGAGTCTGGACATCAGCGCGGCGAGGTCATTGGGCGACACCACGTCGCCCGCGATCCGCAGGAAGCGAGGCGCTTGCCCGTCGAGTGCCGCATCGGCGGCATAGTCCGCCACGTCGTCTTTGGTGGTGAAGTCGAGTAGCTGGTCGGGATCACCCCAGCATAGGATACGGCGCAGCTTGTGCAGGACGATCGGGGCCTCACCGGTCAGCAGCTCGCCGAACGCGCCATTCAGGATCGATGTGGCGCGGATCGGCGCCGCATCCACGCGCGCCATGAAGGTGCGGCGCAGGTCCATGTTGCGGTTGTCGCCAGGGCGCGTCTTCGTGAAATCTAGCGAGAAATCGGACGGCATGAAGCGAGGCACGCCCGCCGCTACCGCCGCATCCAGCAGTCGTCCCTGCGCACCGATGATGGTGGGTTCCAGTCCATTCAGCGCCGAGACGACGCAGCCAGCCCCATGGCAGACCTCGCGCAGCGCCGTGGCGTCCTCGAAATCGATCTCGACCGGCGTAGCACCGATCGAGCGGATCTTCGCCAGCCGGTCTGGTGGCGATCCTTTCCGGATAAGCGCTGATACCGCCGCACCGCGTCGGACGAGCGCGGTGCTGATGCGATAGCCCAGGTCGCCGGCCGCACCGGCTATGAGGATGTTGGTCATATCCAACCATCTATATAAACTGAACGTGTCCGTCTAGTTCACATTGACAGCAGTTGGCTCTATCTGATGGGAATGACGTCAACGATCCTCCCTTCGACCTCAGGCAAGAGGCCACGCCGTTATGGTGGGCGTCCACCGGCCACGCAGGCCGGAGAGGTCGACCGCCGCATCCTTAACGCTGCAACGAGCCTGTTCCTCGATCGTGGGTTTGACGCGACCAGTTGCGATCAGGTCGCGGCGCTGGCTGGAGCGGGCAAGGCAAGCATCTATGCGCGCTATGCCAATAAGGAGGAACTGTTCGCCGCCGTCATCCGGGATAATGTCGATCGCGGCCTCGCCCCGGCGACCGACGTGCCATGGCATCTTCCGCTGGAGGCGCGGCTGATGGTGGCGGGGCAATCGATCCTGTCGCACTCGCTTCGGCCCGAGGTAATCGCCCTGATGCGCGTCGTAATGTCGACGGCGCACAGGATGCCCGAACTGGCCCGCCTCGCCGACAGGATCGGACGCGAAGGCGGAATGCTTCGGGTCGCCGCTGCCATTATCGGCCAGCAAGACGTATTACCCGACACCTTGGCGCGTGCGCTTCCGCTGGCGGCGAAGTTAATCGACCTTGTGTTCGCGCCGCACCAGATGCGCGCCCTGATGGGTGAGGACGTAGCAGCGCTCGAAACCGCTGCTCCGGATCGGATTAGGGAGGCCATACACCTTCTTGCCGGTGCGGGATGGTTGCAGGACTGGCAGTAACGTCAGGCGAGCAGCGTTCCCGCAAGGGCGCTGCGAATGAGTTTCAGGAAAGCTTCGACTTCCCCGATGAACGATTCCAATCGGGACGGCAGCTACGACCCATTGCCTCCTGAAAGCGGACCGACGGCTCGCCCCCCCCATTCCAGACAGAGATCCTTGGAATCGCCTCCCAATATGTCGACGTACCGCCAATAATCTTTATTATCGGAAGTAGGTGAAATGGGCGCGAAACGGCAGGGGCACTGTCACATTAACTGCGGCATGGTAAAAGCGGTCGATGAGCGCGTCCAGTTTGAGCTACAAACGGCACCGATTTTCTCTTGAGCTGATCGCTCATGCGGTAAGGCTATATTTCCGCTTCCCTTTGAGCTTTCGCCTTGTGGAAGAGATGCGGTGATGTCACGTTAACTGGGGTCAAGCCATGCATCCAGATCCGCTCGCCAATCCCCGTCCATCGCCAGCCCTCATCATATCCGGTTTCCTATCAATCAGCGATCGGGCGTCAAGGGAATCCCTTCCCAATGTTTTCTGCCAAAGTAGTGTTAGAGCGTTTTCCGCGCAGATTGAATCGTGTGAGATTCCCAATCCGTCAGATAACCTCATGCCATATCTTGTCGATTCGCTTCTCGTCCAACCGGCATCACACGAACCAGGCCTCAGGTAAACCCAGTAGCTCGTCTATCAGCGCAGCCTACGGGGCTGGACGCGTAGTCGCTTCATGCCAATAATTATACCCGTAACGCTCAAAGCCAGCCCGGCCAGCAGAATAGGCGCCATGATGAGTCGGCGAAGAACGCCGTGATGGCTCAGTCCCGGCACATCGAACGTATGCAACCCGTTGAACAGCCAACGATACAGCCGACGCCGCCAGTCCATCACATCCAGCAACGCACCACTTGTGCGGTCCACGTCGACCCACGTGCTGCCAGGCAGTCCATGGATGTTGCCCAAGCGCATCCGCACGGCACCCTCCGGTAGGCCCTGATAGATCAGATGTCCATAAAGGTCGTCTGGGCTGATTGCATCTACACGCGTTGGACGTGCTAATGGCCAGGCTGCGGCGGCGGCATGAAGAAGTGTTACGTCAGGTACAAATGCGAGACGATCTCCATGCGCATTCCATGTAGTACGTATGCCGCTCGCATCGCTCCCTTCTACAATGGTCATCCCGCCAACCGAGGTAAAGCGAAGTGCTGAAGGACCGGCTATCCGGTTCAGCGCCGAGATCGCAATCTCGCCAACCGCCGCTTCCAAGGATCTTCCCTGATAAGCCTTGCTCTGATCCGCATCCGGTTGCCCGGTTGGGAAAATCAGTCCGTGATCCACTGATAGCCATCCGCTGACGATCCAGGTGGTCAGGAACAGGCCAGCGGACAGACCAAGCAGATGGTGCAGTCGGTGGGTCCTAAGAAACGGGCTGAGCCGTGGCCGACGCATGTTGCGCAACGAGATCATGCTGCGCAGAATACCGAGGACCATGCCGCTGAGCGCGAGCACGACGCCGATCCCTGATAGGCACCATACAGTATTCGCCCAAAAGCCTGGATAACGTCGCAGTAACGTTGGATAGATCCAGTGCGCGACAGAGCCAGCATAATTGGCAATACGTTCCATCCGGGTCGTGGCCAGAACGATCTCGCCAGAGATGGCCGAGACGTAAACTTCGCTGCCCGCGCTGTCCGCGAGATCGACGCGCCAAAGCGGGCGATAGGGGTCGTAGCCTTGGGCGACAGTCCATTGATCGTCCCCACACGGGCCGTTCACAGTGCGCGCCATACCGCCCGCAAACCGTTCCGCCTGAAACCGCGCCCCATCGGCCTCAAGTAGAGGCAATATGGCGCCGGTCGCGGCGTCGATCACTCGCGCTCTGTTATGTAACGACCAGATGACATAGGTCGGGTGATCCATAGCTGTGTGACGGGATGCTTCACCAACAGGTCTTGGAAGCAATATCAAACGCTCTATTGTCTGATTGTGCAGTCCCAACCGTGTCAATGCATCCCCGGGCGCCAGTCGGACCATCCGCATGTCGAGCGCAGGGACACCACGATAACGCGCCGCCGGATCCAGCGATGGATAGGGCACAAACATCATGACGATGCCGCTCGTGAACCACATGGCGAAGAACAGGCACATGCCGATCCCGAGCCAGCGATGCAGCAGCGCGAACCAGCGTGGTACACGGGGGCATGATCGCGCCGTCCGACCGGTGGTTGGAGCCTTCCTCGCTGCGGCAAGCGCCTCCTCGCGAGGAATGGAGGCGCTCATGTCAGAAGCCGGCCTGCACGCTGATGGAGAAGGATCGCGGCGCGCCGAGGAGCACTTCGCTCGGATAGCTGACATCGGCCCACTGAATGTAATGTTTGTTCGCCAGATTATCGATCCGACCATAGACAGTGACGTGCTTCTGAAAGTGCCAGGCCGCGAAGACGTTGGCCAGCGCATAGCGATCCAGCGTCAGGGTATTGGCATAGTCCCCCTTTCGCTGCGAGACATAGCGCAGGCCTGCACCAAGGTCAGCGGGCAGCCCCGCGACGTGGCTCCAGGTCCCCCATAGATTGGTCGTGACGGACGGGACGTCCGGCACCTGATTGTTTGACGCGTTCACGCCCGCATAGGGAAAGAAGTTGCGATAGCGCGAATAGGTGTAGGCGACGTTACCAGAAATCCTGAAGTTGTGCATGGGAGTCAGGTCGCTTTGCAATTCGATGCCGCGCGAGACCTGTGCGCCGCCTTGAGCAACCGTGTCAGGGCCGGTAGCCACCAGGATGTGGCTGCGGCGGATTTCATACAGTGCGAGCGTCGTTGTCACTCGGTCCTGCCAGAAGCTGCCTTTGAGACCGATCTCGCCTTGGCGTGTGCGAGCGAGCCGCGTGAACTGACCGCGATTGGCCAGAAACAGGCTGGAGCCTGGTGGGTCTTCGGCCGTGGTGAATGTGCCGTAAAGGCTCAGATTGGGCGCCAGATCCCAGACAGGGCCGATACGAAAGTTGCTCGGGTTATAGTGCCCCGTGAAACTACTACCGGGCAGGAAGGCGCCGTTCTGCGCATAATTCTGCCGGTCCAGATAGAGCCAGTCGTAGCGATAGCCGCTGACAAGGCGCAGATTGTCGTGAAACGTCAACACGTCTTCGAAGAAGACGGCAGCGTCCCGCAGTGTCGTAGGCGATTTGCGATACGGTAACTCACCAGAAAAGGCGCCCAGCGCCCCACCCTCGGGGCTGACGAGCGAAACGCTGTCGGCATAGCTCGCATCCGGAAAGCCTCGGTTGCGGATGAAGCGGATATAATACGCATCTCCGCCCACTACAACACGGTTTCGGATTGATCCCAGATGCTGGTCGAACTGGCCGTAGAGCGTGTCGCCCACCTGATGCTGGTTTTGATAGACATAGAACCGATCGCGGCCGATCCTGCCCGGCGCGATCGGATTGCCAGATGCATCCGCGCTACCCGGCCCGCCTATGTAGGTGTAGGCTTCCGCGTTGTCCCAGCGCCGCTTGGCGTAAACGAAATAGGATTTGTTGGTGAACGCCATATCGGAACGCGGCTGCCAGGACAGGCGCAGTGTCGGTGTCGCATTGGTGCTGGCCGCGCGCGGATCGCGCACGTTGTAGTAACGCCACAGAGAGGCTCTTGCGACTCCCAGCCCCTGCGTGGACTGCAGCAATCCGTGCGCCGGGGGCCCCGTCTGTGCCGTCGGCACCAGCGGCGTGCCGTAATAGGTTGAGAGCTGATCGGTCAGGTAGTCCATGCCTAGGCGCGCGGTGAATGTATTGCTCGGCTTCCAGAGCAGGGCAACCGTCAGGTCGTTGCTATGGGGGTCGGCACCCTTGACGTAACCGTCCGACGACGTGCGGCTGAAATCGGCGCGGATCGCCAGCGTCTTCGTCAGCGGCAGCGAGCCACCGATGCCGGCGTTCCAGGTGTTGAAGCTGCCGTAGGACACCAGGGCGTTTGCGTGCGCTGCATCCAGCGCTGGATCGCGCGTCGTCATGTCCACCGTGCCGCCGACCGCCCCCTGGCCGTAGATGACCGAGGATGGCCCCTTGATGATCTGAAGGCTCTCAAGGTTGAACGTGTTCTGGGGGCGGTTCACCGTCGTCGTCGGGCCGTAGTAGATGCCGTCGCGCAGCATCAGGATCTGATCGCCGGTGAAGCCGCGCATCAGAAGCTGCGCCGGATTACCTGGAGATCCTCCCGAACTGACGCCAGGCGCGCTGTCTGCCGCATCTTCCGCGTGGGTGTAGCCGCGCTCGAGCATCACCGAGCGCTGGATGATGTCTATCGTTGCCGGGCTGTGCTGCAGCGACAGCCCGAGGCGACCACCTACAGCCACCGTGGCGCGCAAACGCTGATGACGCCCCACTGTCTCGATTGTCTCGTCCTGAGCAGGCGAAGGGGGAGCTAACGATTGCGCATCCCGTGCTACAGAAACCGGGCGAGCGGTGGCAGGTCGTCTGTGAGATAGTGACATGTTTGCAGGTCGCAAAGGCTGCGCCGCTGCTGTCGCGATGCTCAGCGATGCCAGAGAAAGACCGGTACTGGCAATCAATCTCCTCGCTTTCACGCCATACCTTACAAACAAGTGGGGGAATTTGGGCTTAATCAGCACTGCTGCTTCATTGCCTCGTCGATACAAGATTTTGGTCTTTCGTGATGCGCAATCACAGCGTCAGCCGGCTGGCCTGCCAGGCGATTGACCTTAGCGATGGAAGGAACTAATGTTACGTTATAACATAACGATTATGGGTTCAAGTGCCCGCTACCGGTGCGATCTTAGTCGTCGTTTCACCGGTGATCGCAGGGGCGATGCCGATACAAATGAACATGCAGCTTTGTCTCATCTCCCGAGCGCAATGCAACCTCGTGCCGGAGATCGCTCTTTGATCGACACCACGCTGCCAGCACTGAGCCTGATGTTCGTGCTAGGTGTACGGCATGGGCTCGACCCTGATCATGTCGCCGTGATCGATAATATAGTGTTTCGCATGGTCGAGATACGTCCGCGCCTGTCCGGATGGGCTGGAACTCTGTTTGCGTTCGGGCACGGCCTCGCCGTTGCAGCCGTCGTATTGGGTGTTTCGGTCCTGTCGGTTTGGATCGCGTTACCAAGCTGGATAGGGGGCGTCATCGACGCCATGGTGATCGCGCTTCTGACTTTGGTCGGCACACTCAATGTTGTCGCGCTCCTGCGTCGCAGAGAGTACGTTCCAGTCGGCTGGCGCTCACGGTTGTTACCAGCTCCGCTGCGTAGCAGCACCCATCCGGCCGCCGTAATGTTGATTGGAGTTATCTTTGGATTGGTCTTCGACACGGCAACCCAAGCTGCTGCATGGGGTGCAGCCGCGACTACACATGGAGGAATCCTCGCAACGGCTTCAATCACCCTCGCATTTACGTTTGGTATGTTGCTCGCCGATACATGCGATAGTCAAATCGTCAGCCAATTACTCAGGACGACACGCGATGGGGGAGCCGGAGTCCAACGCTACCGTCAGATTGTAGGTTGGCTTATTGTGACTTTATCATACGGGATGGCACTATTCGCGTTACTAGAAGCCCTTGGCGTTCAGATAGAGATTGGAGATATTGGCTTCACGGCAGTTGGTTTGACTGCTGCGCTGTCAGTCGTCCTAATGCTCATCTGGGCGCGCTGGGTCAGTCGAAGGATAAGCCTGTCCGAAAATAAAAAATGAACTAATATCACATCAAAAGTAATCGTAGGTGGGAGTTATTTCTGATACAGTCGAGGATATAACTTGCGAAAAAGGTTTCGCCTCTTACCTTCAAATCCATTCGGATGCTTCTGTTGAGAACTCGGATTATAAGTGCTCAAACCCGGATTTGGATGATGATCTGACCTATACAAATGTGAGCGAATGCAGACCGCCGGCCCAGCAGCTGAGATACAAGACATGAGAAAGAACCATATTCTGTTTTTGATACCCGTATCATATTTATAATTGAATATATCAAATCTTCGAATGGAAAATCGTAATATTATAGATAGATAGATCATAAGTTATATTTATAAAATCAGCACTAGTTTCTTTTTTACTCTTTAATTTTACCTAGGGACAACGTCATGACTACCTCTCCCAACCGTCGTTTCCTGCTTAAATCCTTCGCTACAGGTGCTCCAGCGTTGCTGGCATCAAGCTCCGTTGCAGCTCCGTACCATCCGCAAGAGGCCGCCCTTGTGCCTGGCTCGATCCCTGTTTCGCAGCTTCCGTTTCATTACGACGTGAACCGGGACATCCATAATCTGGAGAATGGCTATTGGGGAGTTATGCCGCGTACGATAGCTGCGGAATACTCACGACAGATCACTATGGTGAACCGCGATAACTCTATATGGGCACGCAACGTGCTTCCAAGCGGCTCGTGCCTGGCAGGAGGCGGACAGGAAGCTCAGGCGGCAATCGCGAGACAGGTTGGCTGCTCACCCGAAGAAATCGCCGTCACACGCAGTGGGTCAGACGCTTTACAATTGCTCATAGTTAATTATCGCCTGCTAAAAGCTGGTGAAGCTGTGATCTATTGTGACCTGGATTACGATGCGATGATCGATGCGATGAACTGGCTCGGTACGCATCGTGGTGCAAAGGTCGTGCGCTTTGCAATGCCGGAACCCGCGACGACAGCCAATATACTGCAAGCTTATCATGATGTGCTAGAACGCACACCCAATGCGAAGCTTCTGCTTGTGACACAGGTTTCTAACCGGACAGGCTTGGTGACGCCGGTCAAGGAAATTGTAGCCATGGCACGGGAACGTGGCGTGGATACCGTGGTGGACGTAGCGCACGGCATCGCCTGCCTTGATTTCAAGATTGAGGATATTGGCGCCGATTTTGCTGGATGGTCCGTGCACAAATGGACGTCAGCGCCCTTAGGGACAGGAGCGATGTATATCCGTTCTAGCCGACTTGAGGACATAGACGTTGCTTACGACAACCATCATATTCCAGTTAGCAAAATACAGGCACGTGTGCCTGCAGGGACGATCAATTTTGCGGCCATACTGACGATCCCCAAGGCAGTTGATTTCCATTTTGCTGTAGGAGCTGCGGCGAAGGAAGCACATTTGCGAGCACTACGTGATGGATGGGTCGATGCTGTGGCAGACCTTCGAAATGTCGAAATATGTGTACCCGCAGATCCCGCCCGCTATTGCACAATCACTAGCTTTCGTCTCAAAGGCATGACGACAGAGGCCGATGCACTACATTTGCAGCGCGTACTGCTGCAGAAACACAACGTTCATACAGTCTGGCGCGGCGGCATTGCCAAGGGACCCGTGATTCGCGTGACTCCCGGGCTTTATAGCAGCCCGTCTGACATAGACGCGTTGGTAAAAGCGCTACAGGCTGAACACTCTCTATTTGTCTAGGCCTTGCTCATAGAAAGAGTTGATCCAAAGCCTTACGGCGGCGATATTGCGGAAACGTTTCAAGGACTAGGCGGACATGTCGTAGCAAATCGCGATACGGGGCAGTTGCTTGGGACCCACGTACATCCGCCCAATACGATTTCGGTCCCGTAGCGTTGCAAGCCTGTTTGCAGAAGCGCTTCTACGGCCTTTGCGTTATGGAGTGACCGGGGGTATCCCCTGGATCAGTAGGTTCAGGCAGACGCTGTGGCTCCCATAGCATCTGCCAGCCCGCATACACTACGAGTTGAGATCTAAAGGGAACACTGGGGCACTCACGGCTTTATAGTCCGAGACATACCCGCCAGCAGGTACAAAGCCGAAAGGACGACCCCAGATTACGTATTTGGAATGACATTTTTAGTAAACCCAAATCAGGTTTTAGCAAAAATCTGTCCTGTGAGCCTTCCTGTTTGCCCCCGTGCCCCGCGAATATCAGGATTGCGATGCTGCCAGTGGTCGGTCGGCCCTGTTTCTACCAGGGTTCTCAGCAGGACATGTCACGTACGTTGTTCGGCCCAATGCCTGCGTTTAGGCGGCAGAAGAAACCCAGTGGAGGGTTCGAAAAACCCCTGTGGTCTGGGGCTGCTGGTGTGATTCTATCCCAGCTGTGATGTTGGGGGGGTGGCTGATGAAGCAGCCGGGTTTCTTTGATGTTGAGGAGCGGCTTGCGCGGTTGAGCGGGCTTGGTGACCAGCTCGAAGCGCTTTCCCGGACTGTGGATTTCGAGGCGTTCCGCCCTGATCTGAAGAAGGCTCTGGCTTACTCGGACGGGAGCAAGGGCGGGCGTCCGCCGTTCGATCCGGTGCTGATGTTCAAAATACTGGTTATCCAGACACTGAACAATCTCTCCGATGAACGGACGAAGTATCTGATCAACGACCGTCTGTCCTTCATGCGTTTCCTGGGTCTGGCGTTATCGGATCGGGTACCCGATGCCAAAACAATCTGGCTGTTTCGCGAGCATCTGACCGAGGCGGGCGCCATCCAAACACTGTTTGACCGGTTTGATGCTACCCTGCGCAACGCTGGGTATTTGCCGATGTCCGGCCAGATCCTGGATGCCACGCTGGCGGCAGCGCTCAGGCAGCGCAATACCAATGCGGAGAAGGCCGATTTTCGGGCAGGGCGGATCCCCGAAGGCTGGGAAGACAAGCCGGCAAAGCTGTCCCATAAGGACAGGCATGCGCGCTGGACGCTGAAGTTCACGAAAGCGAAGCGGCAGGACGATGGAACCATGCCGTCGAGTGATCTCGCCATCCCATTCTTTGGCTACAAATCCCACGTCTCCATCGACCGGAAGTTCCGGTTCATCCGAAAATGGAAAGCGACGGATGCCGCCGCCAGTGATGGCGCGCGATTAAGAGAGGGGCTGTTGGATAAAACCAATACGGCCTCAGGCGTCTGGGCAGACACGACGTATCGCTCCAAAGCCAATGAGGCCTTCATGGACAAGGAGGGCTTCGTCTCGAAGGTTCACAGGAAAAAGCCGCATCTCAAGCCCATGCCCCGCCACATCCAGCGGTCCAACGCAGGGAAGTCGGTGATCCGGTCGCGTGTCGAGCATGTCTTTGCCGATCAGAAATCGCAGACGGGTCTGTTCGTCCGGACCATGGGCATCACCCGGGCCACCATGAGGATCGGTCTGGCCAATATCGTCTACAACATGCGCCGCTTCCTCTTCCTCGAAAGACTGAACGCGAGCGCGTAGCCATCCCGGAGGAAACAGCGCCCGATCTGCCCAAAGCGCAGACCAAAAGTCACCCCGGAAACCGTCAGTCAGAATGACAAAGCCCTAAATCACCAGCCAGCTCCATCAACCAACGGTTCTTCGATCCCTCCACCTATTCCATGCGCATACGCTTGTCCGACGTTCCGGAGACTTTGCATGTGTCCGGTCGTGATCGATCCTGCAGGTTGGGCAGGTAACGGGAGGGCGTGTAGCCGACCGATTTGCGGAACATTGTGATGAAAGCATTTACTGACTCATAGCCAAGCGCGATAGATACGCGCTGCACACTTGTGCCGCTCACCAATTCACGGAGTGCGACAACCAAGTGCAGTTGTTGACGCCACCGACCGAATGTTAGTCCGGTCTCACGGATCATCAGCCTTGCCAGCGATCGTTCGCTCATCGCGATACGCCCAGCCCATTCGGCCAAAGTACTCCGATCTGCCGGGTTCGCCGTCAAAGCGTCGGCGATCGCGCGGATTTTTATGTGGTCTGAAACGGGCAAATTGAGCCGCTGTTGTGGCATCGTAGCGAGTTCGTCAAGCATCACTCGCGCTATTCGTGCGGCGTGGCTGTCAGGGGAATACTCGTCCCGTTCGGCGGCCAAACGATCGATCATCGTTCGGATCATCGGCGTTATCTCTAATGCGCAGCAATGGTCAGGAAGACGGCTGGCATCCCTTGCAACAAACAGATAATCGACCCGAGCGTTCTCGGTTGCTCTCGCGCTGTGCATCACCCCGCTTGGAATCCAGATCCCGCAATTTGGTGGAACGATCCACACATCACCAGCAGCGGTGCAGGTAACCGCGCCGTAGGAGGCTACAATCAGTTGCCCCTTGCTATGCCTATGCGTCGGGACTTCGGACGCCTGATCAGTAAAGTCTAGCCGATGAGCGATCGCAATCGCATTCGAGCTATCCGGATCAACAAGGGTGATGACTGATGGGGGATGAACCAAGTTTTTGGCAGTTTTCAGTGATTGAATGTCCGGATATCTAATTTTATAAGTTCTTGCAAGTCGTTATCAACAAGGGATGACATTAACTTTTCATAGGTTGGCCGGGTGTAATGGGCCTATCCGTAGGCTACTGCACCTTATCCATCACCCAAGGATAGCAGGGCTCAGGACGGACGCTGATGCATTGCTTTATTCCGGCAAGTGCTTCGCAGCCGCTATGCTGGCGTATTTTATAGCGCTTCGTATTGGATTGCCGCGCCCCTCGTGGTCGATTGTTACCGTCTATCTCGTATCCCAACCTAGCGCCGGGGCGTCGCTCAGTCGCGGGCTATATCGCCTTACAGGTACTTTTATCGGTGCTATCGCGACTGTTGCAATCGTCCCTAATTTTGTCAACGAGCCGATAGTTTGCAGCGTGGTGCTCGCCTGCTGGATCGGTCTTGGCCTGTTCGTGTCGCTACTCGACCGTACGCCGCGCGCCTACGCGTTTGTTTTATCCGGCTATACCACCAGCTTGATAGGTTTCCCTGCCCTAGCATCTCCCGGTACCGTATTTGATATTGCTTCGGTGCGCGTTCAGGAAGTCGCTCTGGGCATCTTCAGCTCTGTTGTGGTTCATCGTTATATCTTACCTCGGAGGCTCACCAGTCAGTTTCTGTCCAAGGTCATGGCGATCTCTTGTGACGTGCGCAGACTAGCTGGCGACGTGCTGACCGGTTCTTGTGGTAATGACCGGTATCGGTTGGCTCTGGATCTTCTTGCGTTAAGGGGATTAGAGACCCACCTGCCGTACGATCCGATCATTGTCGTTCCACACGATAGGACCTTGCGTCTGATGCATGATCGTCAGGTGCGGTTCCTGCCGCTTCTGTCGGACCTCGAGGCCCAGCTCAAGGCCGTTAAAACCCTCGGGATGCCGCCGGATCTCGATCATCTTCTAGGCCGAGTATGCCAGTGGCTTACCTTGGGTACGCGAGACGAACGTGAGGCGGAAGTGCGCGCGTTGAGTCATGATGCGAGATCGCTTGCCAATGCTGATGCCCCTGCCCCCTCGGGGATGCTGGCAGGTAACATCGCCCGTCATCTCGCCGATCTCATCGATCTCATCGCCGATGTGGAGCAGCTTGCTGCTGCGACGTACCCAGGAATGAGAACTCCGCTGCGATTGCATGGCGAGAAGGTCCCCAGGGGTTATGTTTTCCATCGTGATGTCTTGATGGCAGGACGTGCTGCCTTGGGCGCGACGGTGGGGATTGGCATCGGCTGTCTCATCTGGATCTGGTCAGCGTGGCCGGATGGCGGATTGGCCGTATCAGTGGTGGGCGTTACCTGTGCGCTGTTCGGTAATGTCGACGCGCCCGTGCCTTACGTCCGCAAGTATCTCGTCGGCTCTTTCTACGGCGTGGTGATCAGTCTGATATATAGCTTCGTAGTCCTACCGCGCGTCTTCGATTTCGATGTTCTCGTTGCGGTGCTCGCTCCCGTGTTTCTGTTTGCGGGATCATTGCAGGCACGGCCGGCGACCGCATTTATGGCGCTCGGTATCACGCTGACGACGCCGATCCTTGTCGGGCTAGGTCCTCTATATGGCGGATATTTTGCTGAAGCCATCAATAGCGGCATCGCCTTATTCCTCGGAATAGGTTTCGCGGCAGCGAGCATGGCGCTTTTGCAGACTGTGTCTCCAGATGTCGTAATCGACCGGCTGGTTCGACTGGGGCGTCGGGACGTGGCGCGGCTCGCTCGGGGCATAGGGCCCGGCGAGGCAGCCTGGAATGGTCTGATGGTCGATCGTATCGCCTTGTTGCTTCCTCGGCTTGGGTTCTCGCCACGCTCTGCTATGGGAACTGCAGAGGCAATCGTTCGCGACGTGCGTATTGGTCGGTCGTCGAACCGTCTACGCGGTTGCTTGGAGCGAGGCGAAACGGCGAGGAATGGAGAACTGCGCTTATTGCTCGGTGATCTCGCAGAGTATTTCGATAAAGATGAGTCCTCGCTCGAAGTGCTGAAACGTCGAGTGGACATGCTGATAGCCTCGGCGACACTGACAGGCGATGCGGATCATGATTTGCGGAATCACCTCATCGATCTCCGCTTCGCGCTTTCGCCTGTCTTGGACGGGCAGGTGCAAGCATGATTCCCGATCTCTGCCTGAGTGGCGTCTACATACCTGGCTTCTTTATCGTCACGTGTTTGGCTCTGCTGATGACCGTCACGGCGCTGCACCTGTTCTCCATCACAGGCGCGTCGCGATGGTTTACCACACGGAGCATCGTCGAAATTGCCGTCTTCATCATTCTTTTAGGCCTGCTTGTTAGGGCCATTTCCATCATCGGACCACATCCATGAAACATTACCTCGCCCTTTTGAGCCGCTACGCCGTTACTTTGGTGTTCGTCGCTATCGCTGCGCTGGTAGCGCTGGATTTGTGGGATCGCAGCGAACATGTACCATGGACACGCGACGGCCATGTTCGCACCGACGTAGTGCGAGTGACGACGGATGTTGGTGGTCTCATCACGCAGGTTCTGGTGCACGACAATCAGGTTGTGCGCCCGGGGCAGCTTTTGATCGTCATCGATCGGCCGCGCCGTGCGGCAGCTTTAGGCCACGCAGAGGCAGCTATCGCAGAGGCGCGGGCTCAGCTCGATCAGGCGCGCAAGGAGGCGCGCCGGGATCTCGCTTTGGGCAATCTCGTCGCAACCGAGGCGCATGAGCAGAATGTCGCCAAAACAAGAACGTTGGAAGCGGCGTTGAAACGCGCCTGTGCTGACCGGGATATAGCGCTCCTTGATCTCCAGCGCACTGAGATCCGCGCTACCGTTGCCGGCATCGTGACGAATCTTGACCTTCATCCTGGTGACTACCTGTCTGTCGGAACGCAGGCCATGGCTCTGGTCGATATCGGGTCGCTACGGGTAGAGGGGTATTTCGAGGAAACGAAGTTGGGGCGTGTCTCGGTTGGCGACAGGGCCCGTATCCGCCTGATGGGAGATGGTTCCGATATTGCTGGTCATGTTGAGAGCATTGCGGCCGCGATAGCCGACGACCAACGCAATGATACTGTCAACCTCCTGCCAAAGGTATCACCAACATTCTCCTGGGTGCGGCTCGCTCAGCGTATTCCGGTTCGAATACACATAGATCACGTACCATCAGGAACAAAGCTTATCGCCGGGCGGACCGCTACGATAGAGATCATTCCAGCGCCTCTCTCGCCTAGGGTGGAGAGCGGCAGTTGAGACCCCTTCTTGCCCCTTTACTGGCGCTACTCGTAGCGGGGTGCGTGGCAGGTCCTGATTATCGCATTCCTGGCAAGGCAATGATCAATCAGGGTGGTGCAAAGGCCCCATTTCTCGGAGATAAGACCAAAGGCCTGGCCCGCGCGGCGTTACCTGCACACTGGTGGCGCCTCTACAATGATCAGCAACTTGACGTTCTTGTTGCTGCAGCCCTAAGGGCAAATACTGATCTCCGTAGCGCCGCGGCCAATCTCCGTCGTGCGAGCATACTCATACGCGAGGCAGAGGCAGCACGAATCCCGACGACTGATATCAGCGGTCAGACAACCGGTGCGCGTCTAGGTGGCCCGACACGGTTTCTGCCAGCACCCTTCAGTTATGCATTGGGCATCAGCGCCAGTTATCCGCTCGATCTGGCAGGGGGGATCAGGCGTGGCATCGAGGCCGCCAATGCCCAGGCAGAGGCGGCTCGTGCGGCGCGTGATCAGGTCAGGGTCGTGGTAGCTGCCGCTGTTGCTCGCAGTTATGCTCGTGTCTGCGCTGACGGCGTAGCTTTGACCGCTGCGCGGCGTGTTGTTGCTATCCAACAGGCAACTCTAAATGTAGCTCGTCATATGGCTCGGGCAGGTCGTGGGACCCGTTTTGATATTGATCGCGCTGATGCGGCGGCTTCCACTAGCGAAGCCGTTATACCCGACATCCTTGCTGATCGTAGGACCGCCCTGTTCATGTTGGCGACTTTGATGGGGCGCGTGCCATCAGACTATCCGCGCCGACTTGAAGAATGCGCGACTATCCCTTCCCTATCTCGTCCGCTGCCTGTCGGAGACGGGGCGATGCTGCTGATGCGTCGTCCCGACGTAAGAAGAGCAGAACGATTACTTGCTGAGGCGACTGCGGGTATCGGCGTGGCCAGAGCCGATCTGTATCCGAAAGTCAGTCTCGGTGGCTCGGCTGGGACCAACACGTCGGTTGGCCACGCGCTTTCTCTGTCGTCATTTGGCGTAAGCGTCGGCCCGATGATTTCCTGGTCTTTTCCCAATCGCGTCCTTGCGCGGGTGAAGATCGACGAGGCCGACACACAGGCAGAGGCCGCGTTGGCTGCGTTTGATGGCGCAGTCCTTCTCGCACTGCAGCAAACGGAGACTGCCCTGTCTGCCTATACACGCACGCAGGAACGTCTGGATGTGTTGGAACGAGCAGCCCAATCTACTAGCAGGGCAAGCGACGAGGCCAGATTGCTTCAGCGTTTTGGGCGCACACCCTTCCTCAATGTGCTTAATGCGCAGGCCAGTTACGCGAATGCACAAACACACCTTTCCTCTGCGCGCATCGATCTGATTGATCGACAAATCGATCTTTTCCTGGCCCTTGGCGGAGGATGGGAATGATGTCCGCCAGCTTGGCGTATGCACCTCTACTTCCGATAACCATCGAACATTATCGGAAGTAGGTGAAATACGCAGAAAATTGCGACGCGCGAATTGGAAAGTTACCTCGAGAGCAACAAGCAGAACAGAATCGCGTATGCGATAACGAGTAAGTTGTGGTTGGGCCGCTGCCATAAGCTCTTCTAGTTGGGATCGAGAAGCGTGAACGCCAATTCTTGCCAAAATCTGCGCCTAGTGGGGTTTTCGAGAAGCGCCTGCCAGATCGTTGGTGATCGCCAGTAAAGCCCGTTCGGCCCGTGCCCGTTCGCTTTCGCCTTCAGTTGGTGGCACGGAAATGTCGGGCACAATGCCAGCTTCCTCGTTTGCACCCTTCGCACGTAATCTCATGCAATTCGGCACTCGGAAACGAAGACGCGAATGTCGAAGGATGATGGGGTCGCTTTTCGTCATGAAGCCGCACCCATCTCCACCTGTGCGATTGCCAACAAGCTTCGCGATCCGGTTGTCTTGCATAACGGCTGCAAACATTTCAGCCGACGAATAGGGGCGCTGGTCGGCAAGAACGTAAGTCGGCCCGGTCCAGCTGCCAAAGAATGACTGAACTGTGGATGCAGAAGAAAGAGCGGCTGCAGCTTTGCTGTCGCCTAGGGCGTTTCGGGCCAGCCCAGCGGAGTAGCCTCCAGCATAGCCCGCAGAGAGTAGCCGATTGCAATTCGTCGGCGACCAGGCGCGTTGTTCGCGCCAGACCCATGACAAGTCGCAACGATGCTTACCAATCGCCGCGGTCTGCTGGGAGAAAAAGGATCGTGCATCTGTGAGCGCAGCCCTGGCGTCGTGCGACTGAGTGGCGGCGAGCGCTTCGTTAATATCTCTGATCTCGTCAGCGAAGTAGCGACCGGCATCGGATGCGTCTGCCATTAGAAGCCGTGCGGATCGTACCGGCCTGTCCGTAAAGAGACGGGGCGTCCAATCGCCGCTATCGTCGCCTCCGCTGTTATTGCCAATATCAACGACAAGGGCCGTGGCCCCGGTGTGACGCAGCGCCCTGATCTCAGCCGCCATATCATGAAACCAGCGTAACTCCGCCGCTTCACGCACTGAATTGGGAGTGATTGCCCTGCCAGCCTGCCGCAGGTCTGCCCAGGCATGCAAACAGGCGGCAGGAAAGGCGCGGGCACGGAAGTTCTGGATGCGGAGGATACCAAGCGTCACGCCCGATCGCGTGATTGTGCCGGTCCTGAACGTCGAGCCAAGCCCGTCCAATATCAACTTGAAGCCGGGTAGCCCTTCCAGTGGCAAAGAAAAAGCGACTGATCCGGTCGAGGCGTATCCCAGCGCTGCGCATCCTTCGATCGGTGCCGCCGGATCAAGAGCAGGCCGGCTGGGCTCAATCGGAGGTGTCGTCGCTACAGCGAGGTACGGCAACTCCGAGAGATGTCCATCATGAAAGCCAGCGATAAAAGCGCGAATGGCGTCGGCCGCCTGGGTGTCGTCATTTGCCGACGCCACTGCAGCCGCAGTATTACGATCAAGCGCAGGCAAGTCGATTCCGCCGGCGTCGGACGCCTTCCATGCGAGATTAGCGTAACGGTCCACCAGCTCGGATTTGAGCTGTGAATAATCCTGTTGCCACGCTTTGCGGTCAAACGAGGCGGCCGCAGATGCCGTCGAGGTCAGCAGACTTAAGACAATCGGTAGAAGCAGACGCATATAGAGCTCCATTGGGGCAGCACCGTATGCCCATGGGCTAAGCCGGATCATACAAGCCGGGCGTTACGCGTGGCGACGATACTCAGAAGGCCAGCAGTCTAGCACGGAAAGATCGAGAGGTTGGGAGAAAGCACGGCTCTCTCGCTTATCGCCTGGATTAAGTCGTCCCCAATTCGCACGCCAGATGAAGCAGTCGAGATGAATTGGGAGGGGCAGTCGAATAAACCCCTGCCCTGTCTACATGATAATATGCTGCTTCATACCCGCCGCTCTAGGGTATTTGCCCGATTTGGGATTCCGAAATGCTGAATGCACAAATTGCTCGCATGTGCTCTGGCCTGAGCAAGGTCGAAGGTGCTCTGCATGCGCATCAGCGTTTCGGCTCGTACGCCAAAGGCCTTCTCGAAGCGGATCGCCATCTCTGCGGTTAGCCCACACCTCCCATTCAGAAGGGCGCTGATCGCCTGGCGGGAAACCCCCAGATGCTCGGCGACGGTGTTGATCCTGATATTCTGAGGCTCAAGAAGCTCGGTTTTGATCCAGTCCCCGACATGGACTGCGAGCGAGCTATGCATCTTAAGCGCCATGGTCGTCCTCCAAAGCCATATCGCAGAGTTGTCCCTGCTCATTGAGACGAAAAGTAAGCCGCCAGTTTTTAGTGACGGTCATGGACCAGGTGCCTGCCCGCTCTCCGACCAAAGGATGCTGGCTATAATTTGGAGGCACCGTGAGCTCATCGAGTGATTCCGCAGCGTTGATGAAGGCGAGCATCTTTCGTAACTGGCTTACATCGCCGACCAGCCCTTTGGCATTTCCCGTCTCAAAAAAGCGTCGGAGGCCTTTGTGGCTGATGCTCTCGATCTCCATGCGTGTAAGGTAATGCATTACATCAACGATGTAAAGATGATCGTTACGTCGAGCGTATGGGCGGTTAGGGTGATAAGATCGACGATCGGAGAAAATGGCTGTTTCCCGCCATTCCCCTACTTCCGCTTCTTTCTATTATCGGAAGTAGGGGAATGGCGACGGAACGGTGATGAATGGGAATGATACTAGGACATAAGTTTGTTGTGCTCGAGATCTATGAGAGTATCCGCAACGTTGGATCAGTGTCTAAAGCCTTGACCTACCACGTTCTTCAGCTACGGTAGCGTTGCCTAAAAAGACAGCGATGTAGGTATGGTGACAACCTGCGGTCTCTCTGGAGACAGTCACGCTTGAGCGTTTGAACCCGCTTTTGGCCATGGCCGGACACAACGAGGATTGGCCTCGTTAGTGGTCGGTCGTCGCTGTCTGCATCGCGATTGGCTCGTGTCCGTCTCAATAACGGAAAGGGACGATTCATGAAGCTCAATCACATTAATCTCTACAGCCATGACATGGAAGCTGACCGCGTCATGTTCGAGCAGTATTTCGGCCTGCAAACACTCGTCGTACGCGGAAGCAGGATGGCGATTATGCAAGATGATGACGGTCTTATCTTGATCGTGAATCATTTCGATAGGCAACTCGATGGGTTCGAATACCCAAGAAATCTCGATATTTTGCATATCGGCTTCATTCTGAGGTCCCGCGAAGCAGTAGATGCTTTGTTCGCTCGACTGAAGGTGGATGGCTGGGAAACTCAGATGCCGCACAAAACGCATGGCGCCTGGTCGTTCTACTTCCGGGCCAAGGGCGGTTATTTTATTGAAGTCACGACGGTGACGCCAATCCGCCCTGAGGAAGCGTATGCCGGTGGGCCGCTTTAAAACCCTCCGGGAGATTGGGGAGTTCTACCAACCATAGGTACTTCGGCTTCGCGAGAAGACGAAGTACCTATTCCACGCGCATACACTCGTCCGATGCTCTGGATACTTTGCATGAGTCCGGTCGTGCTCGGTCCAGCAAATCAGGCAGATAACGAGAGAGCGTGCAGCCGCTGATTTGCGGAGTATTGTGATGAAAGCACTCACTGACTCACAGCAGAGTACGGCAGATGTGCGTCGCGTGCTTGTGCCGCTCACCAATTCACGAAGTGCGACGATTAGGTGAAGTTGTGGGCGCCACCGACCGAATGGACACTCGTCCCGTTCAGCGGCTAAGCGATAGATCATTGGCGGTGTCGTTTCAAGGAAAGCACCTTGCACTCGATAGGGTATCAAAAAACTAAGTGGCAGTCTTTGCAACAGCGGGATTACGCCCAACTGTATCCCCCCTCATCTTCTCCGGCTGCTTGAGGGGATAGGGGCCGCCTGCCAGAATATCGATACATAGTATCGCGAACGATGTCGGGTACCGTACTGGCAAAACGAGCGTCGCGTCGCCATCTGTCCATCGCATGTTCGCTTCCACCAGCGGATGCCAGCCTGCGATGTGGTTATTTTCCAGATGAATACGGATCTCACTGGTTTTGCTCGCTTCAAACAGAGTGATCTTGCTTACCAAGACACCAAGATATCGACGGTCATCCACGAAGGGACCTATGGCGTCACAGGGCCGTGATACATTGGACCGCAACCTCAAGACCTGGATATCGGGAGGCAAAGAGAAAACTACACGGTCCGGAAAGATGCGTCGGGGCCATAATATCGACTGATCTTCGGTAACCAACTTGATGTCCCAATCATCCGTTATGAAGGGCACCCCGTCACAGGAGGGCATGGACGCTATGGCACGCGCCTTGCATGCTTTGAAAACCGGCTCGACAAACGCACGATCCACGCAGAGGGGGGCGGCAGAGCGAGACCAATCGCGCGGCG
Source organism: Asaia lannensis NBRC 102526 (assembly GCF_024054035.1). Lineage (GTDB taxonomy): Bacteria > Pseudomonadota > Alphaproteobacteria > Acetobacterales > Acetobacteraceae > Asaia > Asaia lannensis. Next base: position 106,187 of record NZ_JAMXQU010000001.1, on the reverse strand, counting down.
TCTTTATAGGCGTTGCTCCGCTTGATGACGAGAATGCGATGCGATTGCCCGTATCAAGATAACTCTCGGTTTCAGCGCCGTTTGCATAAATGACAGCGTGCTCGGCAGTTTCAAGGTGGTAGTAACGATACTCCGTCAGTGTCCGATCATAAACTATATTTTCACCATTCACCAGCATACGTACCGGTATGAACCGTCCGTCAATGAAGACACAATGCTCCGAAGTGACCAGCAGATCTTGATAAGGCCTGTCATTTCCAATAGCATGTTTTTTTATCCTTACAGGATAGCCAGCTTCATCATCCGGGCGATCCGGATTGATTGTCCTGTGTCTACTCCCCACCCAGATGATCTTTCGCACTGCCAGTTCACCGTTGGCACTCACAATGACACTGTCACCGCTCTCGAGCGTTTCGACAGGTCTGTCACCATCAGGCGTGCGGATCATGCTCCCCGCGAGGAAGCACACACTCGCCAGAGCTTCGATCGATAACGTTTTACCCGTTTTACTGATGGTGAGTGGGCCACGGCCGGACGTCGAGTAGGTTCCGGCTGTGAAATTTGTGCCCGCGACCGCTATTGAAGCGATGGTGTTGCCGCTACTATCGGTGACGGTAATCGTCTGGGAATTACCCGACGTCGCAATCTGGTAAGCGGCCGGTGTCGAGGACAGGTTCGTGAACTGTATGATGTCACGCGCGGCGTCAAACCCTGTAATCGTTGTCGATGACAGATTGACCAGAGCCCCTCCGGCATTGGCTATGAATGTCCCACCACCCTGGCCGAAATTGATTGTGCTCCCTGACAAAAGGCTGAGCAACCCGCTCCCGTTGCTGAACACACCTCCACTATTGATGTTGACGGTTGTGCCACTCAGGGCGTTCGCCACAAGACCGGATGCCAGGGTGGCGTTGCCCCCATCGACATCGATCGTAGTGCCGCTCAGCGCCGACGCACCGGTAGATATGACCGCCGTACCCCCGACATGGATCGTGGCGCCTGAGAGAGCGCTCAGAACGGTGGTCACGGTGCCTGAGAACCCGGGGGGAATCACATACGTGCCGCCGCCAAGTCCCAGGATGGATACAATGCTGAGAGTTGTGTTGGATGTGGTGAGAACATTACTGGCCGGAATTCCGGTTACCGTATTCGTCCCGCCATTCGCGTATGTGATGAGAAGGTCGTAAGTCGCCCCTATACCGAGCAGCCCGGAATGATAGGTAAGGCCGTAAGTCACGCCACTGGCGTTTTTGTAATTCGTCATTTGGGAATACTCCCGGCAGGCTGCTGTCGCAGCATCCGTTCAGCTCAAGTGCCGTCGCCTGTCTTGAGAGTTCAGTTCAGACGATCCGCCGGTAAATTATTGCGGTCGATCATTGCGAGAGCCTCGAGCAACGATCTTGCGAGCACTTTGGTCGCGTCTCGGGTCAGGCGGAGATGTACAGTTGCCGAGACTGCTATATTCTCGCCGACCGGCCGCTCTGCCGCCAGAGTGACGGTGACTACGTCGCCGATGGTCCCATAGACGGGCACTTTATCGGCAAATATCATCGGGGCATTGTCGATATTTGTCATCACAATACGCTTGGTCTCGCCAGCGCCACTCGGGGTGCCGACATCGGCTGCACGCTCAGTACTGACAGTCCTGTCGTTTCGGCTGATCTTGCTCATCCCTGTCTCCTTGTCCGCGAAATTCGGACCGGGCGATCCCGGCCCCCATCCGGTTTGAATTATGAAATGGTGATACTGGACGCTTTGAGATCTCCCACGCCTAGAAAGGTCACCTTCATATTGTTGTCGAGTTGTAGCGTCGTATTGCCGCCCGAAACTGTTGCGGTATCCAACAGGTTCTTGACGGCCTGATCGGCATCTGCGGGCTTGTAGTTGTACATGAAAAACATGTTTCCGGCGGCGCTGCCAAAATCGGTGATGGTGATATCTCCACCATTATGCCCGGCAAGAACACCGAAACTATTGGCCGCACCATTTCCGCCGGTGACGGTTGCATAACTGTTTCCGTTCGCGTTTTCGAATTGTGTTCCAAACACAAAGTGATCAGAGCCCGACCCACCGATGAGCGTGTTGTTGCCCGCCCCTGTCCAAGCCTCCAGCGTCCCTCTGGATGAGGACGCGTCGATATATTGATCCCCGGTGGTATTGGGTTGATTGGCCGTAAATAGTGCACGTCCGGCTGTATCGACCGTCGCGTGCAGGCTGTTAGCGCCCCAGATGGTTCCTAGACCCGCATTGATGGATGTATCGCCGGTACCGGAGATGAATTGCAGCGCACCAGAGACGCTAATGGCCTGCGTTGTCCCGTGATAGACCTGCAAGTCACCGGCCGCAGAAATCGTGTCTCCGACTGTCCCGATGATGGTTCCTGTCTCGCCAGTAAAAGTTACAGTCGATCCCGTACCGCCAAAAACGGAGCTATTGGTTCCAACCGATATGTCGCTGCCTGTGAGCGCCGTGTCGACGACTAATGCATTGGACTTGAGAGTGACGCTCGAATCTCCGCCGATCAGGGTGACCGTATCGGACCCATTTTCAACACCTGTGATCGTGTCCTGACCCTCGGACGCCACAAAATTCGTCCCCGTGCCCAGCGTGATGAGATTGCGCCCCTCTCCAGGACGAATATTGTTGACGCCACGTGCGGCAATGATGGTGTCGTCGCCCGAACCGGTTGCAATCGTCCAGTTTCCGCTCCGGCCAGTACCGTCGAAAAGGTTATTGCCAGCCGTCGATACGAAAGTTCCGTTGTAGTTCCCGGCGTAGAAACTCGTGCTCGCCGTGTTGCCCGCCAGCACGGAGAGGCTATTTGACGTTATACCACTCCCATTAACGGTGACAGGCAGTCCCAGGGGACTGATGGCGCCGCTTGCGCTGTTTTCCGAGCCAATCAAGAGATTGGTGTAATTACCGCTCATGGCGAAAGAGCCACCAATGGTCACGACACCTTGCGCAGTACCCGTGGTGATGTTCGATACCGTGCCCAAACCCCTACCGAGATCAATCGATCCAAACGATCCACCACTAGCGGCATCAAATATCTGTTTCGCGTAAGCGGACGCCAGGCTTTCCATCCGGGCCCCGTCTACTGTGACCTGGACTGTCATGCCCGACGAACCAACTACAGTGACAATGCTCATGTGGCCGCCTCCAGCATAAAGCGTTAAAAGCAGGAAGCATGTCAGGGGTCCTGCTCAACGACATCAGCTGGGATTATGCAACATCCTATCATCCTACCATTATACCGATTAATGTCTTATTCATGCCGAATGGGTATGGATCTAAGGCGACTTCGATCGTTCGTGGCTGTGGCGCAACTCGGGAGTCTGACCCGTGCTGCGCGTCATTTGCACATCGAGCAACCGCCGCTGAGCAGACAGATTTCGTCTCTTGAAAAAGAGGTCGGTTTTGACCTTTTCACTCGATCGCGAACTGGGATGAGACTTACCGAGCTTGGTTCTGTATTGAGTCGGCACGCAAGTCGAATCGTGGAGGAAATAAATATATTAGATAGTATTATAGAAATCTCCAGGAGAGAATACAACCACAAGATAAATATAGGACTTGCAGATGGTTTACATAATCTCGACCGGCTCATAAAATCCATGATGGTCATGAGGTCTTTTGACTCTCAGGTAATTTTCGGATTAAAGCACGACTGCAATGAAAATATTATCGCTATGCTCAAAGATGGGGCGGTAGACGTCGCTCTAATTTGGGGAGAGGTTGACGATGATAATTTTACGAGCAGAATTATACTTCAAGAAAAAATATTCGCGGTAATACCAGACAAAAATTCTAAAAAAAATAGCTTCTACCAGAGCATTTACGATGTCGATTATAAACACATATTGAGTCCGTCAAAATATCGCAATAAATACTTTGGAGACATGATGGAAAATCTATTTCCACCCGAGAGTGCAGTAAAAACCAACCTCAATCACGATATCGACTTGTTATCTCTCGCCCCAATGGTCGCTTCCGGCGCAGGATGTGGCTTTGTTCCGGAGTTGCTCACCGCTACCAGCGTAAATGGGGTCTCCTATGTTGAAGTCCGTGGTGATGAAGCGATATGTGTGGCGTCTCTGGTAACGCGTCGTGAAATTTTGCCACCTCTTGTGCGGACTTTTCTGTCCAGTTTCAGCTAGACAAATACCAAGGCATGATTGCTGCGTTCAAGACAATCCGCAACAAGGATAGCGTTGGAAGACATAGGGGTTCCTTGGGAGGGGTAAGTAAGACTATTGAAAGTTATGTACGCCATCTTTTTTCACAAACTTACATGCATAAATTAGTCATTTTTAAGTAACTAGAGCAATATCCAAGTAGATTTCAGCATGATTTTTCATCTATTTGCCGCACGACGTATTGCTTCTGCTGTCCGAGCCCGCCGATTCCGAGTTCGACAACATCTCCAGGACCAAGATAGATCGGATTTGGTTTCATCCCCATACCTACTCCCGGTGGGGTGCCGGAGGCGATAACATCGCCCGGGAGCAAAGTCATATAGCGACTAACATAGGCCACTATCTGCGCCACAGAGAAAATCATTGCGCAGGTATTGCCTGTTTGCATCCGACGCCCGTTTACGTTCAGCCAGATATCCAGCTCTTGAGGTCGAGGTACATCCTCTTTCGTGACAAGCCATGGGCCGAGTGGACCGAATGTATCGCAGCCTTTTCCTTTGTCCCATTGGCTGGATTGCATTTGGAAAGCACGCTCGGAAACATCATTGGCGATGGAATAGCCAGCGACATAGCGTAGTGCCTCATCCTCTGTCACATTTCGCGCGCGCGTGCCGACTATGATGGCGAGTTCGGCCTCCCAATCGAGTTTTGTGGCGCCTTGGGGCATTATGATTGGATCATTGGGTCCCGACAATGCGGTGATCGCCTTCAGAAATATGATTGGCTCTGCTGGAAGAGGAAGACCCGCCTCTTCCGCGTGATCGCGGTAGTTAAGTCCAATGCAGATATATTTTCCGATTTCTGAAACTGGGACACCCAGACGGGGATTAGACTTAACCAAGGGTAGACTTGATGGATTGATAGCAGCCAATTCGGCTAGCCGCCTAGGGGCTAAGACGGACGCCGAGACGTCCTCGATGACACCGGTCAAGCTTCGCAATAGGCCAGCTTGATCCACCAGGCCCGGTAATTCCTTTCCCGGCTCTCCGTAACGGCATAATTTCATATCTGAATCCTCGCCTGTCTGTCGTGATCACAAATGATCGCGGCGGATGCTTCGAATGCGTAAGCGGTCTATGTTGTGTATCCTGTAATTGCTTTACTGCTCCCCAGGTCCGATTCGTGCCCAAGTATCTGCGCTCGATCCGTTATATCGAACGCGCAGGTGTATTGATACGTATAGGTCGGGATAGTGCTTGTCCGTTCGTGGGCAGCGAGGGGCAAGACAGGGGGCCTTATCGTTAGGGCCAGTGAGTCACCTCGTTGTCCCGCCTTTGTTTCCTCTGGATCATCAACCAAAAAGCGGCTGGCGCGCAGAGCAGTGTGTTGCCAAGAGCGACTTTTGACGTGGCGCAAGCCGACATCAGACATGCAGCCTTCCTCTTCGGACATCAGCCTGAATGAAAACAGCACAGCCGGGTCACCTTTGGCTGCCCACGTCCCCAAGATTATGTCTGCACCAGCGCTAAGGACCAGGCAGTCGCCGGACCTCAGACAGGCGCTGTCCGCCCCATTTGTCGCCGTTATAACCGTATCATCAAGTACAAAAGTTCCAATGTCGACAGCAGTTTCGCGTCCCAGCCTAAAGGCCGCGTCGGTCCTCAGTTTGATCGGTTCAGTCACACCTATTCGCCCCCAGCGCCTGAATGCATGGTCGCTACAGTTCCTAAACGAAAAATGACCGCCAATTGTGATATCGTGCTTGACCATATGAACCAGTTCGTCAGGGTGTCGTACCGTGATCATCCCTCCCGCCTTTTATCGCTGGCTGATTTCAGAACCGCCTGCTGCGTCGTAGCGACAGGATATCGTGGTTCCCAGCCTCCACCAAGTGCGCGGTAGAGACGTGCCACAGAAACCGAAACCGTCGTTGTCGATTGCACAAGCTGGCTCTGGCTTGTCAAAAGCGCGTTCTGTAGTGTCAGCACATTCAGAAAGTCTGACGCCCCATGCACATATTGCAACTGGGCGAGGCGCACGGCCATCTCGTTCTGGGCCACGGTCTCCCTCAGGCGGTCACGCTGCTGCTGGGCGGCCGAGAAGTCAGCCATGGCATCGTCGATTTCCTGCCATGCCTTGAGGATGGTGCGCTGAAGGGTTATCGCCGCTTCCCTCTGCTGCGCACGGCGCAGGCGCAACTGCCCCGTCAGGCGGCCGCCTTCGAACAGCGGCAGCGTCATGGTCGGGCCGAAACCATATTGCCGCGAGGCCCAGGAGCCGAGCCCGCTGAACTGCAGCGCCTGCACGTCCAGACTGCCGGAGAGGGTGATGCGCGGAAAGAAATCCGCTACAGCCACGCCAATGCTGGCGGTGGCAACATGCAACTGTTCTTCTGCCATGCGAATGTCGGGCCGACGCTCCGCCAGTCGTGACGGCAGACCGACGGGCACCGTATCGGGTACCGGCGGTATCGGTGCCGGCGTGCCGAGCTGTGTTCGGAGCGCTCCCGGCTCACGTGCTACCAGAAAACTCAGCGCGTTGATCAGATGCACTTCCTGTGCGCGCAAGATCGGCAGGCGCGACTGGAATCCGCTGAGCTGACCACGGGAATCCGCCACGTCGAGTTGCGTGGAGGCGCCTTGCGTGAAGCGCATCGTCGTCAAATCGACACTATGGCGCGCGGTGTCGATATTGCGCTCGACGATTGCGATCTGCGCCTGCACGCCGCGCAGATCGAGATAGTCCTGCGCGGTCTCGGCCATAAGCGAGACCAACACGTCGCGCTGCATGTCCTGCGTCGCCTGGACCGCCGCAGTTGCGGCCTCGACCTGGCGTCGGACATGACCCCAGAGATCGACTTCCCAGGACGCACTCATGCCGTATTGGGGTAAGTTGAAGGAAGGATTGCCGACTGTGCCCGGCATGGCCACGGGACCGAAGCCCTGCGCGCCGCTGGCGACATCACCCGCGCCCGCGCGTTCCAGCGTGCCGAGCAAGCCGAGGATACCGTTGGTACTAGCCCGCTCGCGGGCATAGGAGGCATTCCCCTCCATATGCGGGAACTGTGCCGCACTTGCGATCCGCCGCTCTGCGATGCTTTCTGCAAGGCGATAGGCGCTTGCCCGCAGATCCAGGTTGGCGGACGCGACCTGTTGTTCCAGTGCGGTCAGCACCGGATCGCGATAGATCGTCCACCATTGCGGATCGGCGGGACTTTCCTCGGGTCGGCTTTCAGCATCGGTCATGCTGCGATGCCAGTGCGGCCCGCTTGCGATATCGGGCTTGTTATAGTCGGGCCCAACGGTGCAGGCGCCGATTAGGAGCATGCTCGCCAGGGAGAGCGTGCGTTGGCTAAAGCCTATGGTCATGATCCGTTCCTCACCGCCACAAATAGCGGGGATCGTTCGCCCTTACGCCCTCGGGATGCGATGCCGTGTCGATCCGGACTTCGACCGACATCCCGATCCTGACCCGCGCCGCCAGAGTCTGGCCGGGATCGAGGACGATGCGCACCGGGAGGCGCTGGACCACCTTTGTGAAGTTGCCGGTGGCGTTGTCTGGCTGGATAGGCGCGAAGGCCACGCCGGTCGCCGGCGGGATGCTGTCGACATGGGCATGGAGAGGCTGACCTGGGAATGTATCGACCCAGACCGTCGCTTTCTGCCCCGGCACGACATGCGTGAGTTGCGTCTCCTGGAAATGGGCGACCACAAAGGCGTCCTGGACCGGGGTGACAGCCATCAGCGCGCTGCCGGGATTGACGTAATTGCCCACGCGCACGCCGCGAGCGCCGACCACGCCGTCCACCGGGGCCGGGATGGTACAATAAGACAGGTCCAGCGCCGCCCGCTGCTGCTCGCCCTCGGCGCGGATCAAATTCCCTTTGGCGCGCTCGATCTGGGCTGTGAGCACGTCCTTTTCCTGTATTGCGGCCAGTACGGCGGCCTCGTCGCGTGCTTTGGCGGCCATGGCCTGGCGGGTCTGTGCGACCGTATGCTGGCGCTGCTCGATCGAGCCGGCGCCGCCTGCGGCCAGCGTGCGGTAGCGCGCCTCGTCCTGCTGGGCGAAAGTAAGTGAGGCGTCGTCGGACTGTACCGCAGCGCGCGCGGCGGAGATCAGCGCGTCCTGCCGCAAAAATTCCGCCTGCAGGTTGACGATGTCCGCCCGCGCGGCGGCAACGTTGCCCTGCGCCACCTTGAGTGCCGCACGGTAGTCGTCATCCTCTATATGGGCCAGCACCTCCCCCTTGCGGACGCGCTCGTTGTCCTGCGCCATCACGGCATCGACGCGCCCGCCGACCTTGGGAGCGACGACGGAGGAATAGGCCGACACGTAGGCGTCATTCGTCTCGACGTTGACACCATCGCCGAGCACGAGCCGATCGCCGCCCCAGGCCGCCGCTCCTAGCACCACGACGCCGGCCACTAGCAGCAAGACCTTCGTTGTTGCGTTCATGAATACTCCCTCTGGCGGCCCCGCTGGCCGCATTGTCTGTCGCGGATTGCGCGGGACCGTCAGGTCAGCTTCAGGTAGATCGTCACGACGAGGGCCACGAAGTAGCCCTCGATCCGGTCACGCAGCGTCCACCTCGGAGCTATCGAGCAGCTCGTATAATCCGATGATAGGATGTCTCGATGCCGCAGTCGGCGAGCATTCCGATACGAACTGGTCTTCATATTAGTCTCACATGACATACTGCCCGCCGCCGTCAGCGAGCGGGAGCGGTGGTGGAGAGCGCGCGGGGTGGATAGACCCGTTGCGGCAGAACCAGATTGAGGACGAGCAAGACCGCGCAGACGCCGATCATGATCGTGTAGATGTCTGCACAGGCGAGAATGAGCGCCTGCTCCGATACCTCGCCGTGCAGCAGGACGATCATGTTCCAGTCAAGTCGGGCTGGATCTGCGATATGCGGCGCCAGAAGCGCATGCGCAGGGTCGCCCCAGGGCTGCAAACCGTTATGGTTGGTGCCATATGTGTCGAGCAGCATGGTGGAATGGAATTGCTCACGCCGGCGCAGCAACGCGGAAATGACGGCCGCCGCAATCGCGTTGGCCACTCCTTTGGTCATGTTGAACATGCCGGAGATGAACGGCCCGTCGGCCGGGCCCAACCCCATCGTTGCCAGCATCAGGATTGCGATGACCATCATGGGCTCACTGGCCACCTGCAGGAACTGCATGGCGTAGAAGTTCTCGCGGACCCAGTCGGCATCGATCCAGGTGCCCAGGAAATAAGACAGCCCTTGGATCGCAAGGCCCGTCATCAGCACATGACGGCAATCTACCCGGCGGATATTGCACAAGGCCGAGACCAGCGGCAGCGCCAGCACCTGCGGTACCGCCAGGATCAGCATGACCGGCGCGATCTGGATCGGGCGATAGCCGCGCACCTCTTCCAGATAGACTGCAGGAATTTCCGCTGTGACCGCGCCCAACACCAGAACCGCCGCTAATGTCAGCAACGCATCTGTCACGTTGCGCTGCTTGAGCAATTGGATTCGGAAAAATGGTACCGGATGGAACCATTCATTGACGATGAAGAGAACGAAAAGAAATCCGCCGCCAAAGAACAGATGAGTGATCAACGGCGAGCGAAACCAATCCAGCCGGTCCCCCTGTTCCAGCGCAATCACCAGCATGCAGATTGAAGGCAAGCCGGTGAGAAGGCCACGCCAGTCGAACTGACGGAAACGCTCCAGCCGGATCGGGTCCTGCGGGAGGCCCCATGCCACGCATATCATGGAAACGAGACATAGCGGCACGATCTGCCAGAACAGGAACGGCCAGCCGACATACTCGAACCAGAATCCCGCCAGCGGCGCGCCGCCCAGGTTCGGCCCGAAGGTCGCGGTTAGGGCATAGGCACCCAGGCCGTAGATCTTGATGTTGGGCGGCAGGAAGCGCAGCGCAACTGTCATCAGCATTGGCGGCAGACAGCCGCATGCCATCCCCTGCACGCAGCGCAGCAGCAAAAGCGATGTCAGGTTGGGCATGAAAGGGGCGATCATACCAAGCGCGCCGACTAGTCCCGTCATCGCGATCGTCAAGCGGCGGATGGAGAACGTCACCGAGCACCATGGCGCAAACGCCATCGCGGCGATGTTGAAGGCCTCGAACAGGGCCGTGAACCAGGTTCCCTCGTCGTGCCCCAGATGGAACGCGCCCCTTATATCGGCAAGCCCCGCCTCGGTCGTGTGCTCGTTGAAGCCCGCCAACAGGACTGCCAGCAACACACCCGCCAACCCCGTGGCCAGGCGCAGACCGAACACCGGCGCCTTAGGGGGTGCTTCGGGACGGATCGGTATGCGGGTCAATTCCGTGGCGCCGCCGGCTAGGGACCATGTCATACTATCTGCGTGGTCCATGGGACACCTCGCCGCGGGATCATTGAAGAATGCTTTCCAATTTGAAGAAACATCCCATCTTTGTGAACACTCAATTATGCAATCGTCTGAGAGCAAATATGGAATTGGGCAGTGTCAGATATCGATTGCGACAGGGCGAAGTGTCTGCCAGCTTGTCCGGAAACAACGCAACAAAGATACAACACAATTCATCCTATGATCGGATCTTTAAGCAGGGGAATATTCGATGGGGAACATAACAAGCGGCTACGACCTCAATCTCCTGAAGGCGATGAACGCTTTAGTCGAAGAAGCGAGCGTCACTGGGGCAGCCGCGAGATTACAGGTGAGTGCCGCAACCATGAGCCGCACGTTGTCGCGTCTGCGCGAGACATTTCGAGATGCCATTCTGGTGCAGTCAGGTCGTCATATGGTGCCGACACCACGCGCCCTGCAGATGCAGCCGCGACTCAATCAGATCCTCGCTGCTATCGGTGACCTCTATCACCCGCGCCGTGAACTAGATTTCACGGGCTTGGCGCCGATTTTCCGTATCCGGGCCGCTGACGTGGTGATCGGTCCATATGCCGAGGCGCTGCTTCGTGCGTTGCGCGTCGATTGTCCCGCCACCACATTGATTTTCACAGCAGAGTCCAGCAGCGACGATAGCGATTTTTTGCGTCAGGAAGGGATAGATCTCTATATTGGAGCCACAGCGTTCCTGCGGCCTGAGATCATGCGGCGGAATTTGTTCGAGACCCGATTTCGCGGCGTAGTACGGGCTGGCCATCCCCTTCTGCTGGGCGACATCACACCTCAGACCCTGGTGACTTACGATCACATTGCCGTCTCACGCCGGGGGCGACGACGGGGACCGATCGACGAGATACTCTCGGATCAATATGGCTTGACACGCAACGTCGCTCTTTTACTCACTTCTTTCTATGCTGCGCTTCAAGGTCTATCGCAGACCGATCTCGTTCTCTCAGTACCCGATATCGTCATCGACGCCTCACGACTCGATCGTTTGGGACTTTTCGCTTTTCCATTGCCGATCGAGCTTGATCCCGTAACTATTTTTCAAGCTTGGCACCCTCGGCACGAGAACGACCTGATTCATCAGTGGCTGCGACGCACTGTGATGCAGGTCATGTGTCGAAGTCACGTTGCGAGAGGGTCAACAGTCTAGGTAATAAACACGCGAGTGGCGCTGGTTTAACGCCCCTGCTTAGATATCCCAGAAATGTTGCGCTCGGATATAGGTATGTCTGGAACTCTATGGTCAAGACTGAAGGCATCTATCAGCGGATGAAGGATTGCAAGTGCGGCGTGTGCTGCCTGGATGGGATCACCAGCTTTGATCGCGTGGTAAAGGTCGTCGTGAAGCGATAAACTTGGCTCTGTAACGCCGTGTTCGACCATCGCCGCGCGCGCAGCATCACGGGCGGTGCCAAGGAAATACCGATAGAGCTCAATCAGGGCTCGATTTCGGCTGGTCTCTGCAATTGCACAGTGAAAGGCCGAATCTCGCTCAAGAAACATGTCAACACTCTGGCCTTCAACCCAGTACCCTCGGGCATCGAGTCGTGACTTGATCCGTTTCAGGTCAGTTGTTGTGCGTCGTAGGGCCGCGAGTCTGGCCGCCTCCACTTCTAACATAGCCCGCAATTCAAAATGCTCACGCAGGCTAGACCGACGTAGCGTTCGCATCATCGCAGCGGGGTCATCTTGGGAACGCACATAGGTACCGTCCCCCTGCCTGACTTCAAGAATGCCTGCGTGAGACAGCACTCGAATAGCTTCGCGCACTGTATTGCGCCCAACCTGTAGTAGTTCGCTGAGCTCTCCCTCCGTGGGAATTCTCTCACCGAGCTGCCATACTCCTGAGGCTATACGTTGATTCAAGGCGTCAAGGGCAGAGTCCACGAGAGACTGACGTCGGGTCGAGGTGAGGATAGGCATATGCGGTGCGAGAAAAACCTCAGACATTATCTTTCCAATCTTTGGTCGGACATTGTCCGCCGAAGGTATTAGTCCATAAAATTGACAATCATTCGCCCTCTCTGCCAGACGCAGACGATTTTCGACAGAGGCGCGCAAGCGCTCGCTGCGTCTGAAGCTCCCAGTGCAACAAGACTTTGTTCTGAGATTGAATTCTGGCAGTCGTGGCTATCTGCAAAATTATGGGATCTGCGGCGACAGATCGAGGGTGATGTGAGTCACATCGTTGAGACCCGAGCATCCGATCTTTGCCATCCCAATCGCTTGGCGAGATGATCAAACATTGGTGTGGTGTCGTTCTCTGCACCACGTAAGCGCAGTCCCAACCCGATCAGAGCATTCCCGAGCATCAGTATCCGACTGCCTTCAGCGTGACCCTCCGATGAGAACTGGTCGACAAGCCAGGAGAACGCAGAGACACCGCCATATGTTGCTCGTGGCTCGAACAGCTTTTCTGCCTCGCCCACCTCGCCCAAGGCGTTAAGATTATAGGCAAACGGATAGGCCCGGCTAAGGCGGTCGAGCGGGGTCGCGTCCATGTGCGCGAAGCAATCGGCGATGCGATTGATCGCCCGATCGGAGATCGCATCGAGTTGGCCCGTGACCATCGCGGTCTCCACGATATAGGCATGTGACAAGCCGTTGAGGAAAAAGTTGGCACCGGGATCTACAATATCGAGAAAACGAACCAGATCGTCGACAATCACTCTCTCCGCGCCGATTTCCTCTGAAATCTTGCCAAGGTTATGCAAGGCGATGAGGTAATACAATCCCTGGTGCATCTTCTCCGCTGGTTCTAGCTCAGCCCATAGCGGCCTCAGTTCGGCCAGCCGATCGTGCCCCATCGTCACGTAGGATGTACGCCCCGAAACCGCGATCGCGTTCAGCATCGTTACACGCGGGTAGATCTTGACGTAGGCCGGCGAGATCGGCTGTGGAAAGCGCAGCGGAAAGTTAATCTCGTCATCTTGATCGACGTATTCTAGCACGTCCCTCATGAAATCATAACCGTCGTCGAAAATCATCCCGTCCAGTCCGACCGCTGACAGCACCGAAAACAGCATCGAGCATCCACGCCCCCTGAAAAAGGGGGAAGGAACGGTTTGGATCAGGCTTAGCGCCTCCCGGACACGATTGCGGCGGCCCGCAGTCAGTTTCTCTTGCAGTCCCGCCTGCCCCATCCCCAGAAAGAGCGACGTGTAGGCGAACAACTTCTCGTATTCACCGTGGTTGCCGGCATTCTCGTCCCTGATCTGGTCTGGTTGGATGCGATCGACCATTGCCAGCATCTCTTCGGCGAAATCGTACTCGGCATTGACCAGCAAGGCGATGTCGAGATGCAGTTTGGCAAAAGCGTCAAATAGTATACCAGCGCCGACGACAGCGTAATACGGATTTTTCTCTGACCGTAGCGCATCCGTGAGTTTGCATGTGGTCGTTATTAGGCGGTCGTTACTTACTACGACGTCCGGATTAGATACCTCAACTGCAAAATCTGCCAAGAGTAGCGCGAAACGTAGATAGCCTTTAGGGGCGGGAATTTTGCGAAGCAGGATATCACGCGCCTGATGAACGAGGGATCCGAGATGCTCATTATAATCGACGGGATACTGACCGAGGGAGAGCCCGCGTACCATCCTGCTCCAGGGCGTGCAAATAACACGAGATTCGGGAGCCAGAGCCGCCATACCGAAGCGCGACAATGCGGAATTGGGCGTTGTGACCATAATATTTTTCCTTCGAGGTGCCTCAGCGGCCGGCGACTATGTCCGCCCGAGAACTTGGTCTCAGGAGAGCCGTCAATTCGTTAGTTACGCTTCCATCATGTCTGCTGACGCCGGTTCGGATAGAGACGCTCCTCCGTAATCGGGCACGGGGATGCCTAGGAACCTCCTGCGCTTACCCTCGAGCATTTCGAGTGCCCAGTTTAACCAGCGGACTCCCTCGCAGAAGATAGCGACCGGGCGCCGCTGCACGAGATACGAGTCGATCAGGCTGCCGTCGAGTTCCATCTGGAAATGGAATGGCGGCATGGCGGTGAAATGAGCGCCCATCATGAAAACGAACCGGACCAGCCAATGCGGATCCTCGGCAACAGCGGCGGACTGGGGATTGTCGAGGTCATAGAGTTTGCGCATCACTGGCGCGAAGTAGCGCTCCATCCCCGTAACATCAGGACGTTCGTCGACATCAATGTTGCGCTCGGTCAGATCCTCGACCCTATAGGAGCGCTCATACGGATTACCCGGTTCATACCGGATTTCGACCTCTGGTGAGCGTCCCTCCCCGACCGAGACTGAAAGATCGAAGCGCTCGTGATGCACTTCGTCATAGTGACCGAGCGAATTGTGCCAAGGCTTGTTGTCGTACATTGGGTCGTCGCGCGTCTCAGCGCCTTCGCTGTTGAAACCGATCGCCCGCGGATCGAGGAACCGCAAATCGATCGAGGCTGCCGTAATCGCGTCTAGCGCGGCCTCGATATCTGCCGCCGGTGCGCTTGCCTCAATCAGCGCTTGAGCACGGACCAAAGGTGCTACGTCATTGATCTTGATATTTTCAGTATTGGTGTCACCCATGACGAGGGCATGGAAGTGTGGCTCGAGCATGTCGCAATAGGCCGCGTTTCCTCGCAGGATGCTCAGGATTGTCCGGAAGTTTCGGTAGCGTACCCCGTTGATAATAATGTGGCTCGTATCCAACAGCTTTTCGTTGAAAGTGTTTGGCGCTGTGCTGCGGCATAGATCAAGGCGGTCTTCGATCTTACGGAAATAGGAGGTCTCCAGGGTATTGCCAGGAGACCTTACACGCCGCAGGCTGTGCACGTCATTGCGCAGCACGAGAGCGATCTGCTCGTAGATGCGGGCTATGATCGCAGGCGGCGGGCTGCAACGCTCGACATAGCGGCTGACCTCCTCCCCCGGAACGAAGCTCATCTCATAGATTAGTTCCTTGAATGTGAGCCGGTCCGTTTCCTTTAGATAGTGGGTCGGCACCTGAATCTCGCGCTCAAGGATATCAAATACGTGCGGAAAGTAGCGCCGTGCCGGGTCCGGCAGGGCCTGCAGGAATTCAGCCTGCCGCTTGGCCTTGGTGAAGGGTGGCAGCATGACGCCGGTCCCCTCCGGATTCCAGCCGACTGCTATTAGGGCTTCGCTCAGGATCTTTC
Source organism: Asaia lannensis NBRC 102526 (assembly GCF_024054035.1). Lineage (GTDB taxonomy): Bacteria > Pseudomonadota > Alphaproteobacteria > Acetobacterales > Acetobacteraceae > Asaia > Asaia lannensis. The sequence continues at coordinate 90,535 of NZ_JAMXQU010000001.1, read as the reverse complement.
GAACGATGACATTCTCATGCTGCATGGTGGTCCTCCGCGGTGACGAACATGGTCATGGATTCACTACCGCCCTTCCCAAAACCCAGGACGCGCTCGCCCAGTTTGACGTAGGAAAAAACTGTACTGCTAAGAATCTTCCGGCCGCGCGCGAAATGCAGAACACGCTGGTTGTCGCTGGTGAGGGACGAAACACAGCCATGTTCCAAAGCTTCGAGGGACGCGTTATGGCTGCGTTGAGCTATCTGCTCCGCTGTAGATACGACGGTTACCGCGCTGCCATAGGGTGCCGTGTCGAATATCCCCTCGCCGGGATCCGCGCCCAGGCAAACAATCTGGACATCGCCGTTGAGACGAAGCGAACAGCGCCGTTGTTTAGCAAGGGGAAGTTCAAACAGGCCCCGCGTAGCGGACGCAATATCCTTGGCCGCCGTCATCGGTACGCCAGCCGCCGAGACAAGGGGGGCCGAAGCTTCCCGAAGCCGCCTTAGAACGTCATTGTGTCCGGTATTGAACGTTGTGTCCACCTGGATAGCACCACGCAGGTAATCGGAATACAGCGTTACGGCGTCTTTGGGATCCAGCGCATCCGCAGCGCAGAGCGCTACGCACCATCCTAATACGTCGCCGCTCGCGAAATAATAGTCGTGTGAAAGGAAAATCGCCGGACGTTCCGCCCGCAACAGGATCAACAGTGCAAGCTGATGGAGGATCTGAAACGTCGCAACTGCCTGCGGGGACATCACCGCGGCCTGACCCGGCCCCGCTGCGGTGATGTCAAACGACAGCGCGGACGTGAACTTCTCATAGAGTGCTGCGACCTCATCATGATGTTCAGCCATGCGTCTGGCACTGCGGATCAAGTCAAGCACTGGAGCGTCGTCCAAACGGCTGAAATAAAAGACCAGTGCTTCCGGCGTCCAGCGACCAGCAGAACACCGGGCCGTCACCGAACCGTCCGGCTTGAGGACTTTGATTTCTGTAGTCACCCGCCCCAGCGTATGGCTATCACCCACGACACTTTTCTTCGCCTGTACCTGAAGCGCAAGTTCTCCTCCCGCGAGGTCGAGATCGTCGCGCGCGGCGGAGGTGTGCTGGTAGATCTCCAGAAACCGTCGTAGAGAGGGTGATAAAGAACTCGGGGCAGTCACTTGAAAGGTAGCAACCATACGTGTGAATTCCCGGAGCATGAATTCCCGAACCACCGGATAGCGTGCCGGCACGCCAAACATTCGCCTCAACACGGCCAAATCACCGTCTTGGAGATGTGCCCTCCCAGCGGTATCTCGCGCTGTAACGCAGTCAATCTGCTGCAGCAGCGTTGCGGCCGCCACGAGGGCGTCTGTATTCTCCTGTCCGCCAGCATAGGCGATCGCCGGCAGAGTGAGACCATTGTCTACCAGAAGCTGCACCGATTTGCCGCCTTGGCCAAGTTCCAGCACGATATTGCCGCCGACATGCTCGCAATTGTTGGCGGTCCAGCGCGATTCCATAACGGAGTCGATGATGGATAAAACGGCATCGCGCACGTCCGCAGCCTTATGGACGATACGATTGGCATGATTGCAGATCAGCGGCGTATGTGCATTCTGGAACCGGATGCCTTCGCTGTCCATCATCCGAGCGAATGCTTCCCGGACCGGCGCCATGCGGGCAGCATGGGCCATGAAGCACGTCGGCTCTTTCAACTCTGTCACCGCGACGTCCGCAAAGTTGCGCATGAAGAGCCCAAAGCTTTCCCTTGCACCCGTCCGGACATAGATATTCGCTTGATTCGCGGCGTATGTCTTGTGCAGCTCCACGTCGGACACGTCATAGACATCACCGATTGCCACCAAGACGCGATTCAAGGTGTCCGGATGACCCGTCAGCGCCACGACATGAGCGGGCTGGAGCACAAGAGGTTGTGTGACGCCAACAGCGGCCAGCATTTCGGCGACACGCACCTGCAGGGCTGACGGCGATGACACGCCTTCGGCGCCGACGAGGATGAACGGGGCCAGCGCATGGGCAAGTTTTGCGCCGTCGGCTAATGACAAGGCGCCCGCGGCGACAGCCGCAGTGATGATGCCGAAGCTTTCGCCGGTGAACGACACAAAATGAATGTCCGTCCCGTTTCGTTGCAAGACATCGACGAGATAGCGGTGCAAGGCGATCCCGTGAGCCAGCAGCGCGGCTCCCAGGAATGCCTGTCGCTCTATCCGATCATCAGGAATATTCGAATCCCGCAAGACGAGGCACTCGGGATCACAGCCCAAAGCTGCCCCTGCTTCCGAGAAGACTTGTCGAACAACAGGCACGCCACACTCGAACAAATCACGTTCGAGTTCGCGATACGCCGCGCGGCTGCCTAGTCCGGGAAAGAAACCGACTGGCCGCATCGCGTTAAGGCCAGGCGCAGGCGTCTGCTCAACTGACTGGCCTTTAATAGTAGTTTCACGGGCTTCATTTTTCGGACTGCTGCTCATTGGCACTAACCTCTTCGGAAAACAGTCTTTTGATATCGGTGCGTCCGACGGTGTTCTTCGCGTTCACTGCAATGGGCGGGTGGTGAACTGAGCCCTCATTCCCAGGGCTCTGACTAGAGTGACGCAAATCAGATCTGAACGGATGGAGCCGTCGGCGACGCCCATTCTTGCAATTCATCCTATGTTTGAGTCAACGACTTATTTGTTGGTTCGCTTCATAAGCTGATTTTGATTATGAAAGTATTGGCCTGGTAGGAAGGATACTCGAACGTTCTTGCATGGCGAGCGGGCTACAGGCATGCTGCGCGGCTAGGAAACGCTTGCGTCCGATCAAAACAACTGTCTCGCGGGAGATTTATCCCGCTCCTTCGTGACGAACGAAGGTTTGACACGGCCTCATGGTCGAGGACGCAGGCTCCCCTCAATCAGGCATCCTTGGACGTTGTCAAAAACAAGGCCAAAGTTACGATCTCAAATCTCTCCAATGCAACGATTATCACCAGGGAGAGCTTGATATCCGTCTGATCCGTCTGGCAGGAACTTCATGCAGAGGCGGATCAGATTACGTTCGCCTGATCAGCATGTTCATAGCTCTGGATGGAAGCAGGCATTTTGGCCGGAGATGTGCTAGTCAGCCATTTATTAAGCCGTCTCCGGTCAACCAGCAGGTTGCAAGGCGAAGCCCCCGGCACGCCAAAAAACGCTACGGGCCGACAAACCACGACGGCTGTTCAAACGAGTATTGAACGGCGCAGCATTGGTTGTTGTCTTCGCTTCGAATGATTGGTTGGTCCTACTCACGCGTGACATCCGCATCCCTTCACGGTCACGTACGTCCGCCACATACAGCACTCGACTATTGCAGTATGAGGTCAACCCATCCGTTCGGACAGTATTGTGGTCCTGCTATGCGATCTATGGATACGGTCGTATGGCCCGTTTCGTTGCTGCTGACGTATCATGACCCTTCTCATCAGGCGTTCCTCCGGCCTGCGGTTGCTCTCGTTTTCGCTGATGCACGTTTCTGAACCGAGGTGTCGTAAATTGTGAGCCCGAGTCCGTATCGAAGATCTTCGGTGCGTCGTAGCGGATCAGAGACTTCCAGTGCGTCTCAATGCGAAATTCGTCAGCCATTGTGTGCGAAAACCGCCGGTACACCACCTTGCGGGTTGCCTAGTTATGATCGCCATTAGGCAAAGAGGTCCCTTTTGCGTCGAGATACAGGCAATATCCCAGCGCCACACCTAGTCCATCTGGTTGATCTCCATATTCCGCGATGGATATGGAGACCTCCGATGCGCAGAATGGGGTACAGTCACACTCGACTACTGGTAGATCTTTTTTCCAACTGTCCGCGCCATGAGACGACGCGCTTACTTGCGTTGAGCTCAAATGTAGCTGGCTACTTCGGCAGTATCCGTTCGGGACGCACCGAGATCCTCATTGGGATCGCCAGGCTGCACCAGATGGATCCGCACACCTGTCTCATCACCACCAAGACCGGGCTTGAGCACTTGCTGGCCGTCGTAGTGGCCGCCATTTTGAGTGCGATACGGGATCGGCGTGTCGGTGAAGAGATTTTCCATCCGGACCTTGAAGGCGGCGGCGACTTCGAGCCAACGCTCTTTCGACATGCGGTCACTTTGATAAACCGGGAAGGGCTCCATGACCGCCATACCCGGATAAAAGAGCTGCCCATGCTGAATGGGCCACAGGATCTCATCCAGACGGCCATTCACGCCGCGTTCACTATAGTGCGGCTCGCGACCCCCAATGTTGACGACAACCATCGCCCGCCGCCCGGCGAGCGTCCCTTCGCCGAAGCGGTCACCCCAGCGCTCTCCACCGTGCTCACCGACACCGTAGGCGAAGCCAAGCGCATAGACGCGCTCGACCCAGCCTTTTAGGATCGCCGGCGTGCTGTACCACCACAGCGGGAAGGTGAGAATAACCGCATCCGCCCACAGTAGCTTCTGTTGCTCGGCCACGACGTCAGCGGGCTGCGTGCCCGTTGCAAAGGCGTTACCCGATTCAGATGCATAATGCAGCCTGTCGGCGTTCTTACGCGTTGGGAAATCAGCTGCGTCGGCGACAGCCTTCCAGTGCATGGCATACAGGTCCGAAACCTCTACCTGATGGCCCTGCGCGGTCAGTGTCTCAACCGCAAGGTTCTTCAAGGAACTGGTGAGTGACTGGGCTTCGGAATGGGCATGGACAATCAGAACGTTGCTCATACGGCGATCCTGAACAAGAAGTGGAAGAGGCGGCTTTCGACCGTTCGCCTTGAAGTTAGGAGCCTGCTCGTCATTCTTGAAATCAAATATTCTATGTGCTGGTATCCACGGTATGGATACGAGCCGGCTCGACTTTAATCTGCTTGTTACTCTCGACACGCTGCTGGCCGAGAGAAATGTCACCCGTGCTGCTCGGCGATTGAACATGAGCCAGCCTGCACTGTCGACGCGCTTGTCACGCTTACGCGACATCTTCGACGATCCGCTGCTAATTCCGAAGCAACGCGGGATGGTGCCGACACAGAAAGCGCTGGAATTACAGCCGCGTTTACACGAGGCACTCGAAGCCGTCCGCCAAGTCGTGGCAACAGACACTGCATTTGATCCATCCCGGGCGAAGGGCACCATCCGTGTTGCAGCCAGCGATTACACGCAAAGCGCCCTGCTCCTGCCGTTGGTCCATATCTTACGGCGCGAAGCGCCTGGTCTTCGTATTGCGTGGCTCAACCTCGACCTCACGGCGCTGCACAGCCAGATGGAGCGCGGAGTGGTTGATCTCGCCATAGACCTGCCGCAAGTGGAGCCAGGGCAGTTGCGGATGCGTGCGTTTTGTCGTGAAGACTATGTTCTGATTGCGCGAAACGGGCACCCTCATATCAAGAGCACTATCGATCTCGACCTGTTTTGCTGTCTTGATCACATCATCGTATCACCCGACGGGGGGGGCTTCGCCGGACCCACCGATACTGTTCTCGAAGCTATGGGCCGCTCACGACGTGTTGTGCTCTCCACCCCGGGCTTCCTTATCGTTCCCCGGATCGTCGCGAACTCTGATATGATCGCAGTCGTGCCAGCGCGAATTGTCCGTGAGGAAAGAGGGCGGCTGCAGGTTCTCAATCCGCCGATCAGTGTACCAGGTTTCGAACTAGCGTTGCTTTGGCATGACCGAACTACGACGCATCCGGTGCAGCGATGGGTGAGAGAGCGATTAACCCTGCTCGTTAGAAACATCTAGAGCGTTTTCCTCTCAATCTGGCTCGTATCCAGCGGCGGTGAAGAAGTTGGCGCATTCTGCGGGCGCGACCTGATCGATGAGTTTGCCGATCCTGTTCCAAAGCCCGTCTCGGGTGCGTTCGGCGGCGCGGCGGAGATGGGCCTTGAGTTTGGAAAACGCCATCTCGATCGGGTTGAAGTCCGGGTTGTAGGGCGGCAGGAACCGCAGGCTGGCTCCGGCGGCCTCGATCGCCGCCTGCACGCCCGGCCCCTTGTGCGAGCCGAGATTGTCCATGACGACGATGTCGCCGGGGGGTGATGTCACGTTAAGTGCGGCGTGTTAGACGCTGACGATGAGAGCGTTATGTGTGAGCTACAAACGGCATCGATTTCCGCGTGGACTGATAGCGCATGCGGTGTGGCTCTATTTCCGCTTTCCCCTGAGCTTTCGTCTTGTGGAGGAGATGCTGCTCGAGCGGGGGATCGTGGTTTCGTATGAGACGATCCGTCGCTGGAGCCTGAAGTTTGGCACAGCTTACGCTCGCTCCCTGCGACGCAAGGCGGCAAGACCGGATGATATTTGGCATCTGGACGAAGTGCGGATCGTGATCCGTGGCCAGCCTCACTGGCTGTGGCGGGCAGTCGATCAGGACGGTTATGTTCTCGACGAGATCCTGCAGACCCGTCGGAACACCAAGGCAGCAAGGCGTCTACTGACCCGGCTTTTAAAACAGCAGGGGGTGCGCCCCGGTCGCCTGATCACCGACAAGCTGAAATCCTATGGAGCAGCCAGACGCAGAATGCGTCTTTCCGTAGGGCACCTCTCGCACAAGGGGCTGAACAACCGGGCAGAGAACAACCATCTTCCCTTGCGAAAACGCGAACGCATTATGCAGCACTTCCGTTCACCAGGCGGATGCCAGCGTTTCGTGTCCGTCTTCTCAGCCATCCGCAATCTCTTTGTTCCACCTGCCTCCATCACCACCGCTCTTTCGCGCCACATCCATCGGATCAGCGCCTTCGCTCAATGGAGCAGCGTAACCGCTCTCAGCATCTGAATATCCCTTCCACGGGCTTTGGCTAACCCCCGTCAGTTAACGTGACATCACCGAGACGGGCTTTGGGACAGGATCGGCAAACTCATCAATCAGGTCGCGCCCGCAGAATGCGCCAACTTCTTCACCGCCGCTGGATACAAGCCAGATTGAGAGGAAAACGCTCTAGAAACGCTGGACGATGTCGCGTTCGGCGCTTCGACGCCCGTCGTACCGAAGAAGCTGACACCGACCGACCCGGCCGCGCGCTTCACGGCCGTCATATTGAATCAGATCACCGCCAGATTAGGAATCCCTGTCGATTCTATCCGCGCAGAAAACGCTCTAGACAGATGGTGGCCGGAAAACCCCGAGCCACCATCATAGAAATAAAATATATTGATTTTCTGCGATCATCGCTATGACGGTTAACGAAAATCAACAAAACCCATGTAATTTCTGTCTACAACACCGCCACAGAAAATAAATGCAAATAAAAATAATAAACTTATTTATGAAAAGAATCTGCATTTCGTACCCTCTTGACGAGGCAAGCATCTCTTCCAATCTTGCTTTCGCTGGAGGCCATCGGGTCCGGCATAGGCTCTGTGAGCCAGACAACTGAAATCCATGTTGCTTTAATCGGAGGATGTGGATGTCGACACTGAAAGGACTTTATTCCCGCTATCGCCGCTCCTTGCGCACAGCCGCTCGGAGATGGCGCAACCGACTAGAGGGAGGCGTATCATGGTAACGCGCGCCCTTTTCGGAGACGATCCGCTCGCTCCGCGTGCCCTCTCCGTGCTCCGCCGCCTCGGTCATGACGGACGTGGCGTGACGCTAACATCTCTGGTGGCCCATACCGGTATACCGGGGATCAGACTTCGCTCCACGCTGGAACGCCTGGTCCAGGCGGGCGCGGTCGCCCCTGCCGGGTGTGATCCCCTGGCCTCTGATCTCGCGTTCCGTCTCCCCATGCGGGCAAGAGCCGCACCGCCAGTTCCGGTCGCGGCGTAAGGCACTGACCGCGCCGGTTAGATCAGAAACGCCTTCTCCGAGCGGAAGCGCCATCTTTTCTGGAACGACCGCACGAATGAGAGGGTGGAGCCGGGCCTTCCATCGGAGGCCCCGCGTCTCTGAAGGTGAGGTTGAAAGCAGGGAGAATAGGGAGATGTCGAGTTTTATCCAGTTTCTCAACCTGAAGGCGCTTCAGTACTATTGGAATAACCATCCTCCCGTGCCCTGTTCACTTGGGACGATGGGGCCAGTTTGGTCGCATTCCGCCGGAGAGACGGAGCGAGCGGAACAGACGGCCAAGCAACCTCGGCGCCTTCGGCAGAGGGAGAGACCACACGTTGCTGTGGGTCTCGTCCTCATGCTGCTGGTCGGAATGGCCTCGCAGGCATCGGCTCATGCGCCGCATGATGTGCTGTCGTGCGAGACAGAAAAGCAGCCGGTAAACATTCCATCCATGCCACTGGCCCGCGCCATCGAGATATTGGGCCAGCAGACCGGGTGCCCGGTCCTTGTCGACCCAATCCTTATGGATGGCCGGACCTCGGCAGCCGTCAAGGGTGCCTATACGCCTCAGGCCGCCCTCCTGCATCTGTTCGGGTCCGTGCATGTCGACGTCACCGCCACTGTTTCGGGCTTAAGCGTCAGCCCTCTGGATGCGACGGCTCTAACATCGGGCCACGCGCGCCCCGGCCTGAGGACTGCATCATGACTCTTCACACGGACAGGCCGAACAGAATTAAGTCGCTTTCGACCGTTCAGATCGGCACAAATCTGGCGGTCTTCTTGGCCGACCATCTCAGCGACCAGGAAAAAGACCAAGGATATAACGGCGTCGGGCGGCCGATCGCCGGATTTACGATCGGGTTTCTCGCTGGAAAACCGCGTCAGATCCGGAAGGGACGACCGTCGCCGTGATCCGAAAACTCCTGCCTGGCGCTGACCGCACGCACATGGACAAGGCCTTGGGCTGGTCGCGGTCGTTGGGAGACCTCGAAAACCAGCTGACATCGGCCTTGCCAAAGGCCGTGTGAGACCATGCCAGAACATTGTCCTGTCGTCTGCCATGCTGGCACCGGCTCTGACCCGGATGTGCGCCGGACGCGAGCGCTGTTTCTTCTCCCGAGAAGGAAGCAGCGGAGGCGGTTCGAACGGGCGGTGAGCGCCCATGATCCGTAACGTGTCCTGCATGGGGACATTCTCCATCACTAAAAGAAAAACCAGACCCAGGACGTGGGAACTATAACGCAATTAATAGATGGGAAAACGGCTATGGAAGACCTCTCCATGAAACGTTCCTGGCAGAGCAGGGACTGGTCCCGCTTCATCAAGCTGTTCAGGGGCCTGACATTCTACGAGGGTTTTGAACAGGCGATCATTCTGACCCTGATTGCGCTCATCATGCTGGTCACCGCCATCGCGACGATTCATCTGATCGGCGCGGTATGGCATCTGGTCGTCGATGTCGGAATCGATCCGATCAACCAGACGACCTTCCAGGCGATTTTTGGCGCAATCTTTACTGTTATCATCGCTCTTGAGTTCAAACACTCCCTGCTGGTCGTTCTTGCCCAGCATGAGAACGTCATCCGGGTGCGGACCATCGTCCTGATCGCCCTCCTGGCGATTGCCCGCAAATTCATCCTGCTGGATCTGCATGATGTGACTGCCATGGAACTGTTCGCTCTCTCGGCGGGTGTTCTTGCGCTGGGCATCGTCTACTGGCTGGTCCGCGAGCAGGATGCGCGTGTCGCGCGCGATGCCAGGGAACAGGCGCATCTCGAAGATAATCCTGCGGCCCGCTGTGAGCCTGAACGGTCTTCATCCTGAAGAATCGAGGTAAAGGCGGTCTATAACGCCGCCTTTACTCAATCCCCACTACGTCCCGTGCGATGAGGACGTCTTCTTCGCCGTCTCTGACCCTGACGGTGCCAGATGATCTGTGTCGATGGGCCAGAACGGCGGAATGAATTGTCCGGGATAATAGACCGGCCCCTTGTAGTTCTGATCCAACTGGCTTGCGTTCAAGCTGTCGACCAGCATATCACCTGTGCCGTCTTCGTAATGAGTGCGAGCCCCGGTTTTGGGGATTGTGGACGTTCCCTCAGTCGCCCTCGCATCGAACGATGTTGCAGCCGTCCGGACAATATCACCAGCATGTGCGCCCGACTGGCTCAGTAGAGACAAGCTCAGAGCAGCGCACGACAGAGATATTTTCATCCTCTTCACGCTCATGACCTTTCGAGATTCTCCCCCGGCCGGATGAATGGCCGGGGGAGAGTTTTCGTCACGCCATCAGGCTGCCTCTTTCCGCGCCTCGATCTGGGGCACGGCTTCCTCCGCACGTGTTGTAGAGGACGTAATCGCGATACGACGCGGCTTCATAGCTTCGGGTATCTCACGTTTCAGGGTAATGGACAGAAGTCCGTTCTCGAAGTGCGCATCGGTGACTTTCATATGCTCGGCCAGATCGAAGCGGCGTTCGAATTCTCTGCCCGCAATACCCCGATGGAGATATTCGGCGGCGCTTTGCGGCTCCGGCGCCTTTCGTCCTGTCACGACAAGAGTATTGCGCTCCTGTGTGATCGTAAGGTCGTTCTCGGCAAGTCCGGCAACCGCCATGTCAATCCGGTAATCATCCTCACCGGTCTTGACGATATCGTAAGGCGGCCAGTTATCGACCGTCGGAATCCGGCTGGCGAGATCAAGGGCATTGAGCATTCTGTCAAAACCCACGCTCGAACGGAACAGGGGAGCAAAATCAACGGTGGCTCTCATAGCCATATCCTCCTTTGAGCAACATGGACACAAGATCAAAACTGATAGTTCTGTCTGCCGACCCCTTCGGCGGCCGGCAAATTCAATCTGGGAACTCCGTGCATGGTGTCAAGAGGCATCAAAAATGCAGAAAGGCCGGTTTGGGCGTCCTCTATCGTTCGCGTTTTCATTGCCTGCGCGTCTTCGCGAGTGAGACGGACCCATGCCCGTTTCACGAGCATCGTGCTATAAAGCATCATCGCGTGTTCACTGCCAGGGTTTTCTCACGACAGGGTCTGGCTTGGGCCCGCATCGGGCCAAGACCACCGCGTCCGAAGCGCTGATGCGACGAATTGCCCCCGTTCATATATTTTCGGGACTAGCTAAAGATGTCCGCTCCTGCGCATCAGCACCGCAACGCCGACCTTTCGCGCCAAACCCCGCGCCTCTAGCCACGTTCTTCTGTCCCGGAACCGGTCATTATCGTGTCGGTGTCAATCAGACCGACCGGGCGGCCCGGACACCTGTCCCGGAACCTCCGTTTCCGGAACACTTTCCCCCGCAGGAAACCGCGCGCCAGATCGTGGTTTTCGAGACGCCCATGATCTTTGCAATTTCGTGCAGAGATTTTCCTGATGCGTGCAGTTCAACCGCGTGCCTGCACTGCCTTTCGGTCAGCCGCGCAGGCCTCCCCAGCCGTGACCCGCTACGCCGGGCCGCCTCCAGTCCGGTCCGCGTTCGCTCACGGATAATCTCGCGCTCGAACTCCGCAAACCCGGCAAGGATGGTCAGAAAGAGCTGCCCGTTTGCCGTGCCGGTCTCGATCCCGACATCGAGAAGCCTCACGCGCACCTGACGTTCCACGAGAGTGCCCACCAGCCCCATCACGTCGAGCATGGTCCGGCCCAGCCGGTCGAGACGCGCTGCAACGAGACTGTCGCCCGGCTGCAGCTTCGCCAGCAGCCCTGACAGACCCGGTCGTGATGCCGCCGGAACCCCGCCGGAAACCGTGTCGAGCACGATTTCCCTCACCCCTTCCCGCTCGAGTGCCACCAGTTGCGGATCATGCGTCTGTTCATCGGTCGAGACGCGCGCATAGCCATACCGTGTCATGAAAACCCCCTCGCTGATTTCGGAACACGGTTTGGAGACAGGACACCCGGCCCGATGCCGAGCCGTCCCGAAACCGACGGATTGTGAACCGGTCATCACCAACCGGCCAGGACAGGGTCGAGCCGCCACAAAGTCAGTCAGAGCAAGGGTTTTGCAAGGTCGGGCTTCCGCTCACCCATAACCCCACCATTGTCCTGTCATGGCTTTCGGGGTGGCTCAGACTGACACCTGCCCCGGCCCTGTGATGGCCTGCGTCACATCACTCCGGGGGAAACCATGAAACGCGTCATCGCCTGCCTCTTGCTGTCTGCGGCCTCAGCGCCGCTTGCTCAGGCTCAGGATATGGAGGCTTTCCGCCGCAACATGGTCAATGCGGCCAATGCGCTTGGTCAGGGGCACGTCGCGCAACCTCCAACCTCTCCTGCGACACAGGATAATGGCGGCGTCGCGCTCACGCAGAAGCTCACCTATTCAAGAATGAGCAATGCGCTCGGTCAGGCCTCCATACTCGGTCTCTCGCTCGGCATGTCCGCGCCCGAAGCTACTACCGTGCTGCGCCAGTACTGCCAGACAGAACCAAGCATCCGGACCGAGACGCTACGGACATCGCATAAGGGCGTGGATATCGAGAGCCAGCCCTATCCGGCATCGCTGGCCTGCCAGCGCGAGAACGACAGGATCGATGTCACCCTCGCTCCACCGGTCATGGGCGGCGTGGTGACCCGCGTCGAGCGCACTGTCTCCTACCCGCCTCTTAATGCACCCGGATACGATACCCTCAAGACCGAACTCAATGCGCACTACACGGCGCATCTGCCGCCGCTATCGGGCGGGAGTGCCACGACCGCGCTCTACGCTCTCAAAAACGGCAACGTCATCGAGAAAGCAGATGGCACCGGGATTGATCCTTCGCCCTCGTCAGACCCGCGCGCTGCCACGACACAGGCCTGGCTGCGCATCGCTGTCAGCGTCGTCCCGCAAAACCCGTCCGCCGTGCGCAGCCTGACCCTCACGACCGAGGATATCGGTGCCGAACAGGCGATCACAGCCGAGATCATCCGGCAGCTCAATGCAGCCATCGACGCCAAACTCGCGCATGCCACCGCGAAGCCCGCCCTGTGAGGACAGACCGATGAACCATCCCTCCTCCTTGCCCAGCGCTGGTGATACCCATGACGCCAGCTCCGCAGCCCATGCACCCACTGATTCACAGCCGGGCGCTGCCAGTCGCGGCACAATCATCCGTATTCCCGACGCCCAGCCGGGCCTTCTCGTGTCTGACGGGAAACAGCATGAGTTTATGCTCTCCGGCATCTGGCAGGGACCAGCAGCTCCGGCCCTGAACCAGAAAGTCAGCTTTACCCTGACACCGGAAGGACGCATCGCGTCCATCCATGTGCTGGGGCGTGATGTCCTGGCCAATAAGACGCTGAGCGCATTCGGTCAGACCCTGCGCAGCAATGGTGGCTCAGTGGGAGCTGTGATGTTGCCCTATCTGCGCCAGCAGAGGGACCGCATGACCCTGCCTGGCATGGTCATGTCAGGTGCCTTGCTGCTTGGGTTCTACATTCTGCCTGGATGGACGCTCGATGCGGGTAACACCATGCTGGGCATGAGGCTCGATTACACGCTGAACCAGCTGCTCGGTGTTCAGACGGGTGGCGCGGACATCACTATGACATTCGGCTTCTGGCGTCTGCTCGGCTGCGCCATCACGCTCCTGCCCTGGGTGACACCATGGCTCGGTTTTGCCCGGGCGCGTCTGCTCAATCCCCTGCCGATACTCCTGCTGCTCGCCCTGCCTCTGGTCGTGCATGCGAGGCTGCATCATCTCGCAAACGAAGCAGCCCAGAGCACGGGTCAGCTTCTTGGCGGTTTTGGCGGTAGTGCCGCCATGCAGCATGATTTGCAGGCCATGGTACAGAAACAGGCCACCGCGCTGGTTGATGCGACCTCATGGAACAGCGGCTACTGGCTTGCGCTTGTCGCCGCCTGCGGTCTGGCAGGTCTCACGCTGGTGCGAAGGCCCCGTCATTGAGGCAACACACCACTCCAGCGTCAGGCTCAGGCTGCGGCGCTGGAGGATTGCGTGGCCTGCCGCGGACCGGCCTCACCCTGCAGCGCTCGATGCACGGTGGCGCGCCCGACATTCATGACGGACGCGATGTCCCGGATGGACAGACCCTGTGCCGCCAATGCCCTGACATGCCGGGTCTGCGCCGGTGTCAGGGCACGGGGCCGTCCGATGTGACGCCCCGCCGCTCGCGCTGCAGCAATCCCCGCCCGGGTACGTTCGCGAATGAGCTCGCGTTCAAACTCCGCAATGGCCATCAGGATAGTGAGGAACAGGCGTCCATTGGCCGTGCCCGTCTCGATGCCCAGCGAGAGAATACGCACTCTGACGTTGCGCTCATCCAGCGCGGAGACGAGCTGCAGCATATCGATTGCATCGCGCCCGAGCCTGTCGAGACGCACCACCACAAGACTGTCGTGAGGTTGAAGCCGGTCCAGCAGCGAGGCGAGAACGGGACGCTCTCTGGCGGGCACGGCACCTGACACGGTCTCAACAAAAATCATGTCCAGCTTTTCGGCTTCGAGGGCGGGAAGCTGGGCATCGACACTCTGCATATCGGTCGACACACGGGCATATCCATAGCGCGCCATGACTGCGTTCTCCTTCTCGAGACGACAGATAGCGGCGTTCTTAGGTCACAGTCAACATATTTGGACTCCAAATCATATTTGGACTCCCTACAATCCTATATGGACTCGCAATTAGATTCTCAGCACCCTAACCCGCGAAAAAACACCGGCCTTTTTTCAGAAAACCGACTGAACGCCTTCCGAAAGCAGCTCATATGATGCAGTATCGGCATTAATATCCCTGCCCTTCTTTCTGTCCCTACCGCCTGTCTCTCTCCCTCTTCTCTTCCATCTCCTGCCCTTACCTCTACGGAGCCCTCCATGACGCTTGTTGCTTCACAATGCCGTGCCGCCCGCGCCATGCTGGGGCTCTCGCAGCGTGACCTGGCCAGGATGGCCGAGATGGCGCATCGCACCGTGGCCGATTTCGAGACAAATGCCCGCACACCCCATATCCGCACGCTGCGGGCCATGCGTGAGACGCTGGAGGCCTGCGGGGCAGTGTTCATCCCGGCGGATGAGCAGTTCGGCCCCGGTGTGAGACTGAAGGCCGTCGAGGAACCGAAGACTGCCGCCGATGCCGCTGCCAATGCTGATACCGCCGAGACTGCCTCACAGGAAACCGCGGAAAACTGAGGTAAGCCCTCCGGGAGAGCGGAGGGGACAGCCCGCAAGAGAGCGGTTTCCTCGCAGACGGAGGGCAGAAAATTCCTGTCATTATGCTCGGTGTTTGTCAGAAGTCGCCTGCTCTTTCCGGCATTCGTTCCTGTCTTGTTCTATCATGAGCTCGTGGGTTGGCTCCCCTGAGCCAGCAGTGCTTCGTGGCTACCCGTTGGGTGCACGAAGCAGCTGGCAAGGGGGCTGTCGCCCCCGTTGACCCCCTTGATGGAAAGCGCATCCCATGTCTGCCTCACCCCATGTTCCCGTCCCGGTGACGCCTTCCGTCCCCAGCCTGTCCCGCCCTGCCCGCTCCTCCCGCCTGTCGGTTCGTGCCTCACCTGAGGAGCTGGCTGACTGGGCCGGCGCAGCGCGTCTTCTGGGTCATGAGACCACAGCCCTCTGGGTGCGATCCCTGCTGAAAGAGGCCGACCTGACCGGTCACGACGGGCTGGCGGTGAGCGTCTCCTTGCGCAAGCTGCGGGGCGAGCTTGGGCGCATTGGCAACAACCTCAACCAGCTGGCCCATTCTGCCCATTGTGGTGACGCTGTCCGGGCGGGGAATGTTCTGGATGCGCTGGAAGAGACAAAGGACCGGGTCGATGTCCTGCTCAAATCCCTGCGGGTGACGAGGACAAGGAGGACGTCCCGACAGCGGGAGATGGTCGAACCAGAAACAGAGGCGGAGGCGGAGGCGGAGGCGGAGGCGGAGGCGGAGGCGGAGGCGGAGGTGTCCAAGCCGATAGCGACCGCCCCCACAACACTACACTAAGCCCCCTCGAACTCCGGAGGGGGACGCATGATTGTGCAGGAAACCCGTATCCGGACGACCAGCGGCCATCAGGCCGTTTCCCGGCACGTGCTAAAGGGCGCGAGGAATGAGGCGATACGCGTTCTCTCTGGCAGTGACTGGTGTCTGGCCGATTGGATGAAGGAAGCAAGGCGCGAAGGCATACGCTATGGCCTGCGTCATATTGCCTTCAACCCTGCCGAGCCCATGAGTGACGAGGCCCTCGCCTCTTTTGCAGCCAGGTTGTGCGATGAACTGCAGGCGGACAGGGAGCGTATGACGCTCGTCGTGCATCAGAAGAATGGCAGCACCCATGGTCATCTTCTCCTACCCGAATGGCAGGACGACCATGTGCTGAGTTCGCGCTTCTCGTGGCAGCGTCTGGAGAAATGCGCCCGTCTCGAGGAACTGCGTCTCGGGCATCAGCTGGTGCCGGGGCGACATGACAGGGCTATTGTCAAAGCCCTGCGTCAGGAGGGAAAGACGACAGAAGCAGGACGGGTTGAGACGGTCCTGCAGGGACCAGCAGTCGATAGTGCAAACCTCCCCGCCCCTGCCCCAGCATATCCTGACACACCCCTCTCTCCAGCAGCATCCGCATCCAAACTCGGACCCCAGCCCCTTCCACGTGCAGCCTATACCTCGCAATCACGTCGTATAGCCGAGCGACAGGGGCTGGATCTTGCTGAAGCAAAGAAGGCTATCGCCTCTCTCTGGGCGCAGTCGGATAATCAGCTGTATCGTTTTCGGGCTCTGCTGAAGACAAGGGGCTGGGTCATGCGTGCTGGAGACCGGCAGGATACCCGCAAGGATGCGCATATCATCGAGACGGCTGATGGTGTGCTGATCGGGTCTTTCACGCGCCTGACGAAGACACGCATGAAGGATTTCCGCCAGCTTCTGGTGGGTGAAGCGACCAGACCGAAATGCGGAGATATCCGGGCAGCAGTCAAACCGCTCCTGGAGCGTGCCCCTCTGGAGATGGCAGCGATGGTGCATCATGGAGAGCGGAGCGGTCTGCTTCTGCCGCCCCTTGAGGAACTCAGGCGTGACCCTGAAGCATTTGCGAGAGCGGCTGCCAAAGGAGGGCCGTCACAACCTGCGGAAAAACAGCCGAGGATCGTCTCGCTGGATTGTATCGATTTACTGCCACCAAACTTCGCTCACTACATCCGGCAGTGGAAGCATGAAGCCAGGGCGTGCCGCACGGTACTGAATGCAAGACCGCCTCAGGAGTATGGTCCACGGCGCTCTGTCGATGAACAAGGCGCGGCTTTGTTTGCGCAGATAGAAGACACGCGCAGGCAGCTCTGGCAGACGGGAAAACAGCTGCAGGAAACACAACAGGAGCGTGACGCCCTGCGTACGAAGGTGTTCGTCCTATCAAAGAAGAAACGCCTCTCCCACCTCGATGAGGAAATCGAACGGCTTTCGAAAATGCTGGCCGAGATCCTGCGCTATCTTCTGGAGACTGTATTCTGGCATCTCGGCCTGCGCTCTACGCCACCCGAACCACTTTGCCTGCCTGTGCCGACCGAACGCGAAGAAGCCAATGCACGGCTGCGGAGAGAGAACCGTGAGCTGCTTCAGAAGATCGTCAGACGGGATACATGCAGGGAATGGCTTGTCACGCTCTGCCGCGAGGCCGACAGGCGCAGGCAAGAGGAGATCGCCGCATGGAAAGCACGCCATGTTTCACAGTGCGATAGGGCCAGGAGAGATCTGGATCTGCTGGAGGCTATCTGGATGCCGCCAGCAAAACTGCCTCGTGAGACACAGGCAGAGATCATGAAATGCAAGCTGACCGGCAATCTTGAAAAAGCCAAATACGTGACGCGAGTCGCTTTGAGGAAGTTGGACGAGGCTGAGGCAGAACGACTGGCAGAGGAGATGAAGAGCGAAAAAGCTAGCCCCTTCGCCGAGGTTCCAGCTCCCTGCTCGGTGAAACCATCTTCCGTTTTTGAGCCGTAATGGTCAGATTAGACCAGACCCGAATACGTCACAGGAACAGATTGATCAGCCAGATGATGAGGCCAATGAGACCTAGTAGGGCTGGAACAAGCCAGACGGTGACACCTCTGCGCGGTCTCTTGGGGCGTTTACGCGCTGGTTCGGGTGGCGATGCAACGCCTGCTTTCTGGTCGAGCCATGCGTCCAGATCAGTCACGCGAAAGCGCACGTCGCGTCTGCCATAGCTGATGGATTTCGGAGCGATACCCATCCACTTGAGATTGCGTAAGCGCCCAGGGGAAATGCCGAGATAGCGCGCAGCATCCTCGTAGTTCAGCACGGCCGGTCGGAGAGGATCAGGTGTATCGGCCATGAGTCCAGCGTTCGGAAACGAAGCCTCTTATTAAGCCGTCAGATGATAGACACGTCAACTGAATGTGGCTGAGCCATGAGCCAACCATGAGCCAAACGGAGGAAGATCAGGGGTGACAAACAGTGACCAATGGTGATACAAAACACTCGATAATCAGGTAATTATCTTCTAAACCTCAGGAATACCAAAGTTTCTTACTGCCCTTTCACGGCGGTAACACGGGTTCGAATCCCGTACGGGACACCACGGCATTTACCGCAGTTCTCTGCGGGATGTTGCCAAGTCGAAGCAAAATCCTGATTTACCAGAGTGTTGAATTTGAGCCAATCAGGAAAACATGGCTCTTTGGTATCAAGGGCTTCGCATGAGCGAAGCAGAAAGATCAGGCATCGATCCTGCCACAGGTAAACCACTGCCCAAGGGCGTATGGTTCCGCGGCGCAGGTCAGTATCAGGCCCGCAAGATGGTCGATGGCAAACGCCTGAGAAAGACCTTTGCATCCTCAGCTCTGGCTCGTCGCTGGCTCACTGAAAAACGTGCCGAGGTCGATCTTCGTCAGTTCAAGGACACATCGTCCCTCGACAAGACACCTCTCAGACGATTGGTGGAACGCTACCGCGACGAATGCATGGCCCATCGCCAGGCGGACCGTACGGGCCACATCCCTGCCCTGCTCGATGACCCTGTCGTCAATGTCATGGTGAGTAGATGGCAGCCTGCTAACGTTCGGGCCTTCCGTGATCGCATGCTTGCGGACGGCTATGCGCCAGCGACCGTGGTCAAGCGGCTCAATCTTCTCGCCAGCATCAATCAGCATGCGATCAGTGAATGGGATATCCATACGGTCAATCATGCTTCGGGCAGGGTTGTGAAACGGCCACAAGGCGCTGACAGGAAGCGTAATAGGCGACTGGCCATGCTCGACAATGACAACACTCATCAGAGTAAATATGACCGGCTGGTAGACGTTGTTTCGGCCTCTGAGCATGCGGACGATGTATGGCTCGTCAAATGGTCGATCGAACAAGCCTGCCGTTTATCGGAATCCGTTTCTCTCTGCTGGAAAGACATCGATTTCCGCAGTCGCACGCTATCGCTTGCCAGAGTGAAAATCGAGCGACACCGGGAGGAGCTCGGCCCTGAGAAGCGTCCTCTGACACCTGGTGCACGGCGCCTCCTCGTCGAGAAACTCGAGCAGATGTCGCATAGGCCGGAGCCGCATGAGAAGATCTTCGATATCGGCAATGAGAAGGCGTTCTCCGTCCGCTTTGGCCGGATGACAAAACGGGCGGGCCTGACCAACCTCACCTTTCATGATCTTCGTCACGAGGCTACGTCGCGTCTCGCGCGCTATCTCGCGAACCCGCTCGATTTGATGCGGGTCACCGGACATCGCGATCTGAAATCGCTCGACCGATATTACCAGCCCATCATGCAGGAACTTGCGGACAAGATTGAGGCGAATGAACCAACGCGTATAGAATAGATGCTCGATCGCCCACCTAATTCCAATAATTTTTATTATCGTAATTAGGGCCAGGCGAGGAAGACAGCGCATATCGCGCGGTTAAGTGGCAATGTCACGTTAGGTGGCATGAGATAAACGACGCCCTTGGGTGGAACATTCCGACGCTGAAAAAGGTCACACCGTTCCATTGGGTGACGCTCTCAAACTATGGAAATGGCCGAAAAAGAACGGTGATTATGCGAATCGGCTCGAGACTCATAGCCAGAACATGACGGTTGCGACGAGGCATATGGCGGAGAAGAAGAAGATGAGGCATCTGTCGTAGCCCATTGCAAAACGCCGTCAGTCCTTGAGCCTTCCGAACATGATCTCGACCCGGTTGCGACGTTTATATTTTTCGCTTGTCGTATCTGACTGGTTTTCCGCGGGATCTTCGTCCTAGAATGCAAGGTTTTATTCTTTTCTCTTCCAGGGCGTCCCTGAACGAGCCGGCGTCATACCTGCGATCTCCCAGCATCCATTGTACTGCAGGAAGACTGTCCAGCAGGGTAACGGCGCCGGTAAAATCGCTGACCTGCCCCGCAGTCATGAAAAAGCTCAGCGGTCGTCCGTTCTGATCGGTGACCGCATGCAGTTTGGTATTCATGCCGCCTTTAATACGACCGATCAGGCGGCCTGGATCCCCCTTTTTAGCCGCAGACTTGAAACCTTGCAGTGCGCCTTGAGATACGTCGCATCAATCATGAGGGGCCGGGCTTCGGCCTTTGCACCAGCTATGCCATCCATCATCCGCATGAAAATGCCCATGTCGCCCCAACGCTTCCAGCGGTTGTACAGCGTCTTGTGCGGACCGTATTCCCGGGGCGCATCACGCCACCGCATACCATTGCGGTTCACAATAATGATGCCGCTCAGCACATAGCGGTCATCAAGGCGAGGTTTGCCGTGACTCTTGGAAAAAAACGGCCGCAGACGTTCCATTTGTTTGTTCGTCTGTCAGCTAAAAAGGGTCGCTCACCTACAGTCTCCTCACAGAGCCTGAATCAGATTTCCAAAATCAAATCAATGGGTCCTGAGCCTAGGCGCTGGCCGGATGTTCGCCCGATGAGGCGTATTATGACGTACCAGCGCCGTCAGACGGGTGACATAACGACATCAGGGTATAGCCCACAAACTGTCCGAACGGACGGGCCCACCTTTATCTTTCTCGCAACAACTGTATCGTACCGACGATAAATACTGAGCCTGAGCAATCAGAAGTTTGCGCTAATCGAGCCGAAGGCCATGCGTGGCGCGCCGATCAGGAAAGACTGGTAGGATAATGCGCCAT
Source organism: Asaia lannensis NBRC 102526 (assembly GCF_024054035.1). Taxonomy (GTDB): domain Bacteria; phylum Pseudomonadota; class Alphaproteobacteria; order Acetobacterales; family Acetobacteraceae; genus Asaia; species Asaia lannensis. The sequence continues at coordinate 69,714 of NZ_JAMXQU010000001.1, read as the reverse complement.
TCGCAATGTTGAGCGGATTCCCGTTTTCTCCCATCGTTGCAATGTAATGCGTGTTCTGCAGATTGGTGACGCTCAGCGAAAGGGTCAGATCCTTCAGGGGATGCAGGCTCCGCTTGATCGCGCCGATATGGGTAAGATTATACTGAATCCCCAGATTGGAGAGCCAATAGGACGGCACCTTGACGTCGCCCGTATAGCTGAAGTTGCGCTTACTGTTGAAACTCGCATCGACATAGGCAGTCAGACCCTGCCAGTCATAGGAGAGGCGGGTTTTGTACATATAGCGCGGATAATTGACGATTTGCGCGCCCTTGAGATGATAGACCGTTCCGGCCTCGTTGATATTCTGGTCGTAGGTCGCATGGTCATAGCTGAAGCTGTTGGTGAATACGAGATTACGCACCGGCATGATGGTCAGTGCTGTATCGACACCATTCATCGTGACCCCACCCACATTCGAAACTGTGGAAATGGGGTTTACGGAAGAGCCCGAAGTGACCTGCTGGAGCCGGTTGTTGAAGTTCGTGCGATACCCATAAATCGAGAGCCCTGCATACTGGCTTGAATAACGATACCCCGCCGCATAGGTCCAGGCCGTCTCGGGCCTGAACGAGGATTTACCCTGATCGAATGCCGTTTGTGTCACGGCAAAAGGAGAAGCACAAAGCTTGTAACCGCATTGCGCATAGGTATGAACATTTTCCGAAATATCAAAGAACAATTCATGATGCGTGAGGAAATGCCAGTCTGCACTGATATGCGGCAGGAATGCCTCAGCCGTGGTCAGACCGACGCCACTCGCGAGCTGTGTGGTCGGTGAATAATAGTCCGGATTGGCATAGCCATTACCCACGCGTGTGGTGCTCAGCACGGATTTGAAACCGAAATGGAGTGCCAGATGCTCGATGGGACGATACGTGTCCTGTACGAAAGCCGTGAAAGTATTTGTGCTGTAGTCCTGATTGAAAATCTTCGCAAAGGGATGCTTCCAGTAATCCAGCGGATTGGGTAGCTTCTCGGTTAGCTGGCCATTCACGATGTTGGGCATCTGAAACACATATTCGGGCGACTGGTAGCTGTTGTTCTCATACCAGACACCGCCGCCCAGCGTGTTGTCGTGAGTTTCATACTGCACACGCGAGAAAAACCCGAGGCGCTTTATACCCGGCGCCTTGCGCAATTCGGAAAGCGGTGAGCCATTCGGCGAGGGGTAATAGGGCGTGGTCCAAGTGGCCTGATTGGTCTCTCCATGACCATAGGCCGTACTATCCCACAGCAAGTGATCCGTGAGTTGCAGATGCGCCCGCATGCCCCCCAGATAATCGGCGCTGTTGAGGGTCGCATCGTAGTAGGCCGAGTCCTCAGGATCCTCCAGTCCGGCAAAGGAAGAAGGAAAAATCCCGTTCGCTGCATTGATGGCCGCCTGGAGCCCACTCTGCTTGCCATTATAATAATTGGCCACCTTGTAGCCGACCTTCTGGATAACCTCAGGTGAGGTATCAGGCGTCGAGAACTGATGCTCATCGGCCCAGTCGAAATAGGTCGAGAAATAGCTCTCCTGCCCGAGAGGCTGCACCAGTTTGGCGTTGACCTGCTGAATGAACTGATCACCCGTACCCTTCCAGATCTGGCCGTCCTGCCGACTATAAGAGGTATAGAACCGCGTACCGGTCCGATTGAGATCGCCGCTGTCGAAGCGGAGGAAGGTATGGTAATTGGCGTAGCTGCCGAAACCCTGATTGATCGTCCCGCCCAGCTTGTGCGCCGGGTCGCGTGATATATAAGCCAGCGACCCGCCGAGATTGCTGGTCGAAGCCACATCCTCGGCACCAGCGGACTGGGAGATATCGATGCGGGAGATATTCTCCGCCGAAATCGCAAGCAGTGTATTTAGACCATTATAATTACGCAGGGATTGCTCACCCAGCGGCATACCATCCAACGTGAAACCGATTTCCTGCTGCTGAAAGCCGTGCATGAAAAGCTGCTGCGACCAGATGTCGACACCCTGGGGCTCGGCAGACTGGAACATGATGCCTGGCAATTGCGATAGCACCTTGAGAGGGTTCGTGCCGGCTGGAGCCTGAGACAGGAGCTTCTGGCTTACAGTCACGAGGGCGCCACGCGTGATATGCTTGGCCTTGACGTCGAACGTCTCGGAAGTCGAGCTTAGATAAACTGCCGACTTCCCGACGGCCTGAGGCATGACCGCCGCCACTTTTGCACGAGCGGCAGGCGGTGAGGTCCGGGTTCCTGCCTTCGCCTTCGTGCCATGCGCTGGAGCGGGCTTGGTCTGTGCCATGGCGTGGGGGGCTGCGGCAGAAACGAGCATGGTCGAGATCAGACAAAGTTTTGAAAACGAAATGATCCGCATGATGAGTCACCGTCGCGCTGTGCTGGCGGCTCGCGGCCGAAGACGGGCGAGCTGCACTCGAAGGAGGAAGGGCCTGCCCCGGAAAAGGCTGACCATGATGCAACGCTAAGATGTATATACGAGTATGGTCAACTAAATTCGATCTGGATTCGTAATCATCTTACATGTTTCGACATACGGGCTGTCGCGAGATAAATCATGCTGGTCACAGCCAGTCCGGCTATCCATGAGAGATCGGCCCCACCCAGGAAACGCGCCATAGCCCCGGTATACAGTCCCGTCGATATGAACGGGACTTGTGAAGCCAACCCAATTGTATAGGCGACCAGAGCCGGAACGTTGTATCGTCCGTACATACCTCCGTCGCGCCTGAAAAGTGACGGAAGATCGTAAGCTCCATGCCTCAGGATATAGTAATCGAGCAGATTGATCGCGGACCATGGCACCATGATCGACATGAGCAGTTCGAGGAAGCTTGCATAGGCGGTCTCGAACCGGCCCGCCATGAGCAGCGCCAGCCCGAAAGACAGGACGAGCAGAACCAGGGTCACCGCTCCACGCCAATTTTTGCCGAAACGATGCGTCGGGGCGAGGGTATGAAGCACGGTGATGGAGGAAAGCGCGCCACAGTAAAGCGTCATGGCGTTCGCCACGACCAGCCCCAGCGACAGCACTCCCAGAACGGGCGCGGCCGCAAAACCGAGGCAGAGAATCAGGCGATCATTGACGGCCGGTCCGGCGAGAGCCCCAACGACCATCGCGACAAGAGAGCCAAGCACACAGCCCCAGTAGGTCGCATGAAAAGCCTGTTTCTCACCTTCGCGCGTCTGCGGCAGATAGCGCGAATAATCCGAAACATAAGGTGCGTAGGCAATCTGCCAGAGTGCGGCAATGGATATGGCCCCCAGAGAGCCGGAAACCGTGTCATGCCCCCCGGTTGTCAGTGCAATGCTCGGGGCAGAGGGAACGAATAATACAGCACTCAGACAAAGCAGGATCGCGCCCCCACAAAGCAGGGCGATGTAGTGGGTCAGGCGATGAATAGCGCGATAACCCAGCACGGCAGGAACGGCTGAAATGACAGCAATTGCGATCATGCCCGACCTGCCTCCCAGAAACGGGAGCATCATGGCAAGCCCCTGCGCACCCAAAACCAGATTCGACGCAGCAAAACCAAGAAACATCAGCACGATCAGCGCGGTCATGGGGGCTGCCCCAATCATGCCGAACTGGGCGCGGGACTGGATCATCTGCGGAATACCGAGATGTGGCCCCTGCGCCGCATGAAGCGCCATGAACACACCGCCCACGGCATTGCCTATGAGCGCCGCGAGCAGGGCTATCAGGGGGGTCAAATGGAATTCTCCACGCATGACCCCGCCCGTGGCGACGGCCAGCATGGTCATGTTGGCGCCAAACCACAAGCCGAATAGGTCCGACGGCTTTCCATGACGTCTCGATGGCGCAATCGGATAGATCGTTTCGAATTCGACTTCGGTCATGCTTCCGTCATCCGGGTGAGCATGCCCGGCAGATATCGATGTGGCGCTCCGATCGAGAGGGGGATGCTTCATCATGTTACTCCTGCCCGGCATGGTCGGACACTGCCTCGAGAAAAACCCGCATCGATTGAGGGGCCTGCGACCCAAGCATTTGCCCGGCCGGTCCGCTTGCGGCGATATGGCCGTCAGCGCAGAAATGAACGGTCGAGGCAATGCTGCGCACCAGGCGCATGTCATGGCTGACCACGATCATGGTCAGCCCATCGCGTGACAGGTCGCGCATCACGCTCTCGACCTCGCGCACCAGCGCCGGGTCGAGAGCACTGGTCGGCTCATCGAAAAGAATCAGGGCGGGTGACATGGCCAGTGCACGAGCAATCGCCACACGCTGTTTCTGCCCCCCAGAGAGACGATCGGGGTAATGCCGCGCGAAGCCCAGCATTCCCACCCGGTCGAGATGGGCACTGGCCATCATGCGTGCCTCCTCCTTCGGGCGCCCCTGAACCACGCAGGGACCCTCCATCACATTTTCAAGCACGGTACGATGGGCAAACAGGTTGAAATGCTGGAAGACCATCGGCATGCGGGCCCGCGCCGCCTGTAACTGGCGCCTGGGGGATATCTGGAAAAGATTGCCATCTTCGGAACAGAGGCGTTCGCCCCGGAACGTGATCTCGCCACGATCCGGCGTTTCGAGAAAATTCAGGCAACGCAGGATGGTTGATTTTCCTGCCCCGCTCGGACCGATGAGACAGGCGATTTCACCCTCTTTAACAACGAGGTCCACCCCATCGAGCACCGCTCTGCCCCCATAACTCTTGCCAAGCTGTCTGACCGTCAGGACAGGATTCATCGTATGGCTTCCTTCTCCATGGTCAGAACTGTGCCAGACATCGTATCGGGTCCGGATCGGCGACTATGGGCAAGCCGGTTCTCGAGATGGAGAATCAGACGTGACGAGGCAAAGCTCATGATGAAATAGATGATCGCCACGAGCAGATAAATGTTACCCCCATCGAACGTGTCCGAAATGACAATGCTCGCATTGCGCAGAAGCTCGTTGACCGAAATGAATGACACCAGTGCACAATCTTTCAACAGGGCAATGAAATAGCCCCCGAGTATCGGCAATGCCGCCAGCCCCGCCTGGGGCATGATCACGCGCCGATAGAGTTGCACTCCCGACATTCCCAGCGAGATAGCTGCTTCTCTCTGCCCGCGATCAACGGCATTGATGGTGCTCCGGAATACCTCCGACACATAAGCCGCCAGGTTGAAAGACAAACCCACAATGGCAGCCGGGAAGGCACCAAGTGTCAGGCCCCAGCGCGGCAGCGTAAAATAGATGATCAGCAACTGCACGATCAAAGGCGTATCACGCATGATCTCGACAAACACATTGAGCGGCCATCGCAACAACCGCGTCTTGGCACGACGGCCAAGGGCAATGAAAAACCCTGTCACTGTCCCGAGCGCCATCGCGACAAGGGAAAGCTCGATCGTGACGAGCGCCCCGCGCAGGAGAAAGGGCAGATATTCGCCCGCCTCAGCCAGGAAATCCAGCATGGAAACAGCTACTCCGAATCAGTACGGTCGGGCAGGATAAGGTGGTCCTGCTGCGGCTCCCACACACCGTAACGTTTCAGTATCGTTCTTATTGTGCCATCCCGACGCATTGAGTCCAGCGCCTTATCGACGGCAACCTTCAAATCAGGACAGCGATCGGAAATGACTACCCCTTCGCTTCCAAGACGATAGCGGGCCTTGGCCTGTATCGCGGCCCAGCGCGGCTTGGGGGCATAGAAAACGGGCATGCCAACAGTGCGCAGATCGGTGAAATGCGCTTTCTGGGCATGAAGCGTTCCCTGATCGACGATCACCGCCGCAACCTGGTGGTTGCGCAGGGCCGTGAAAGGATCGGCGAACGTCTCGAAATCGGCCACATCGGCCGCCACACCATCAGTCACCAGGTGGTGCGCAGTTGCTGAATCGCTGGTCCCCATGACAGAGGCAATCGTCTTGCCCTTAAGATCGGCAAGAGACCAGATTGGCGAATCCGCCAGCACAATCACATAGTCATAGAGCATGAAATAAGGCGTCGAGAACAATACATGCCCTCGTATCCGCCGTTCCTCGGTAATATTGACGTCGCTCAGAACGATGTCCCAGCGCTCCGCCTTGAGCCCGGGCACCATGGTCGGCCACTCCGTGATGATAAATTTTGAACGCGCCACGCCGAGGCGTTGCGTCAATACGTCCAGAAGGTCGGCATCGATACCGTGATATACCCGGTCATGGCTTTGCCAGAGAGAGGGATGGGCGCCAAGTAGCCCATTCCCGACACGCAGCACCCCCGATGCACGTATCGTGTCAAGACACCCTGCCTGTGCGACGCCCGTCACCGACGCCACCAAAGTGAGAAGACAGCAGGACGCAAAACGACGCGCCACCTGCCAGCGGCACTGAGATAGGTGCGCACGGGTTGTGCTGGCTGTCCGGGACCTGCGCGCCGCGACGGGAGCCGGTTCGGCCATTCAGGCCGCCGTCGCGAGAACGGGAAAATCGGGGCCTGTTAGTTTCTCGCCATCTTGCAGGGTCAGATGGGAGAAAGGCGGCGATCCCTTGCCGCCTCTGTCGGCAAAGCACGCGTTATCTCCCACGAGCCGCGCTGAGAACACCCGCCTCCTTGTAACCGCGCCCAGAGTCGCAGCAGCTCCATGCACTGTACCGAAGTCGAAAGCCACGGCATCGCCGGGTTCCATAACGGCAGAGACGATCCGGTAAGCGCTCCTGTCGGCATCGATATCCGGCATGGGCGTACTGTCGTCGCCCGCATACAGGGGCGTTCCGTCAAAACGCATGGGCTTGTGATCGACGCCCCATCGGTGAGACCCGGCGACACATTGCAGCGCATTCGCCTGGGGCACCGGGTCGAGCGGAATCCAGAAACTCACGCTTTGCGGCCCGCTTACGCAATAATAGGGACGGTCCTGATGCCACGGCGTCACGAGCGATGTTCCTGGCTCCTTCACCAGAACATGATCATGGAAAAATCGCGCCTCTCGCGCGCCCATCAACGACGCAGCCAGAACTCCAAGGGACGAGTCTTCTATGAATGCGCGGAATTCCGGGATCCTTTGCCAGTTGCAGAGATCCTGGAAAAACGGTGCCGAGTTGGTCGGCTGATAGGATCGCTCGAGCGGGCTGGGCGATGCCATCAACCGATCGATTCCCTCACGCAGGGACTCGATCCAGGGCGTAAAAACGCCACGCAGAATGACGACGCCGTCATCACGAAAAGCATTAACCAGTTCGGACGACAAGGGGGAGGCAGACATCATCACGGCATGATCTCCTGACACAATCTGACAGCAAGCCTATGTTGTCTGTACAAGAAAGGTCAATCGATTTTCGTAATGAAAAAGCGAATAACCACCATAAATATCGTATATAAGGCGCTATAAATCTTCGCGCTTGCATGATGCGAGTCGATATCGTTAGTCTTGTCTATACAACCATAAACTGGATATCGGCCGTGCATTCTCCCCTTGGAACCCCGTCATCCGTCTCATGCTGCCGCCCCGAAATAGCGGCCTTGCCAGCCTATAATGCAGGCCTTGCATCAGATGCGGTCAAGGAACGATACGGCCTCAATTCTATCGCCAAACTCGGAAGCAATGAAAATCCCCACGGGGCCCCGCCTCAGGTGCGCGAAGCCCTTACCGGCCTTTTCGACAAGCTGGCCCTTTATCCCGAAGCAGAACCGAAGCTGCGCGCGCGTCTTGCCACCTACCTGGATGAGCGGATGCAGGCGCTCATCCTTGGGAATGGCTCGGAACAACTTATACGCATGATCATGCAGGGGGTAATCTCCCCTGGCGACAGGGTGGTGACCGTTCTGCCCTCGTTCGGCCTGCATATCCTGAACGCAGTGGCGATGGGAGGGGTCGTCGATTCCGTGCCGGTCACCGAAACATGCGATTTCGATCTCCAGGCCCTCTGCGCTGCGGTATCCCAACCGACGCGTATCCTCATCTTTTCCAATCCATCCAATCCTGTGGGTTGCGTGATGACAGAGACGCAGCTGGAAACGCTGATCTCTGCCTGCCCCCATGATTGCCTGATCGTGATCGACGAGGCTTATCGGGAATATGCGGCCCATACCGCGCATTACCCGGATGCGCGCCGCGTTCTGCGCCGCCAATCCCGCCCCTGGATCGTGCTCGGTACGTTTTCCAAGGCCTGGGGACTGGCGGGGCTGCGTATCGGCTGGGCCCTGAGTGACACCCCGGACCTGATTAACGCGCTCGAGGCCGTTCGTGATCCGTTCAATACCAATATTGTGGCACAGCTCGCTGCCCTCGCTGCACTGGAGGGAGAGAGCCATATGCGCGAAAGCGTAGCGGCCACGGTCAGGGCGCGGGATGCCCTCAAAGCCACGATCGAAGCCATGGGCCTGGATGTCGCTCCCTCGAGCGGTAATTTCCTGTTTGTCAGACTACCCTGCCCAGCCGCACCGGTTGCAGAGACGCTGCTCCGTCACGGCGTGATCGTCAAACCCTGGAAAGAGCCGGGGTTCACAGACAGGATACGCGTCTCCATTGGCCTCGATGAGGAAAACAGGCGTTTCACCGTGGCACTGCGTGCCATCCTTGCCGAGCCACCCGCCTTTGAGAAAGTGCCCTGAAATGAGACCCTCTGCGCCAGACCGTATCCGACTTGTCGCCGAACTCGACACCTTTTTTCCCGGGCGGGTCTCGCGCAGCCCCTCCCTGCTGGAACAGCACAGCCACGGCGAGGGCTATCACGCCGCCCATGCGCCCGATGCCGTTCTTTATGTCGAGTCGACACAGGAGGTCTCGCAGGCCCTCGCATTCTGCAACGCCCACAACCTGCCCGTTGTGGCCTTCGGCGGCGGTACATCGCTCGAAGGGCAGCTCAATGCTGTCGAGGGTGGCGTATCGCTCGACCTGTCGCGCATGACGGCAATTATTGCGGTCCACGAGAATGATCTCGATTGTCGCGTTCAGGCCGGGGTGACCCGTCAGGCCCTGAACCTGCATCTGCGTGATCTGGGACTTTTCTTTCCGGTCGACCCGGGTGGCGAGGCAACGATAGGCGGTATGTGCGCCACACGCGCCTCGGGGACAGGGGCTGTACGCTATGGCACCATACGCGAAAACGTGCTGGGCCTGACTATCGTGCTGGCCGATGGGCGCATCATGCAGACCGGGGGGCGCGTGCGCAAATCAGCCACGGGCTATGACCTGACCCATCTCATGATCGGTTCGGAGGGAACACTCGGGATCGTCACCGAAATACAGCTCCGCCTGCAGGGAATACCTGAAACCACGGCCGCGGCCATCTGCCAGTTCGAAACCCTTGCAGGGTGTGTCGAGACTGCAGTGCAGGTCATGCAGATGGGCCTGCCGGTTGCGCGCATGGAACTGCTCGACGACGTGCAGATGCAGGCTTGCATCGACTACTCGAAGCTCGATTCCTATCGCCCCGTGCCCACCATGTTTTTCGAGGTTTCCGGCGGCCCGCAGGCCGTGGCGGAGCAGATCGGCACGATCGAGGCCCTGAGTATGGATAACGGGGGAGCTTCCTTCGCCTGGAGCACGCGCGATGATGAGCGCGCCGCACTCTGGAAGGCCCGCCATGCCGTCTACTGGGCCTGTCTCGCCTTTCGTCCCGGCCATGTCGGCATTTCAACAGATGCCATCGTGCCCATATCCGCCCTGACCGAGATGATTCTGGGCGCTAAGAGCGATATCAAGGCATCAGGCATTACCGCGCCGATCGTTGGCCATATCGGCGATGGTAATTTCCACACGGTCATGCTCGTGCCACCGGGGGAAGACGCTCTGGCGCGCGCCCATGATCTCGACGCCAGACTGATCGCCCGCGCCCTTTCTCTGGGCGGGTCTGCAAGCGGCGAGCATGGGGTGGGACTGGCCAAACGTGACTACCTCCCGCAGGAACATGATCCGGTCTCTATCGACGTGATGCGCAGCATCAAGGCCACGCTCGATCCAAAAAACATCCTCAACCCCGGCAAGATCTTCCCCGCAGCACGACCATGATCGCGCTCCACGACCTCACCACCTTCCCGGAGACGGACTGGAAGAACGGTCAGGGTCGTACCCGCGAACTGGCTCGGGGTGATACACAGGGCGGGACATGGCGGGTCAGCCTTGCCTCGATCGAGGGGGATGGTCCGTTCTCGTCCTTTCCGGGCCTCGTGCGCCATCTCGCCCTTGCCTCGCCTGGCAATCTGATCCTGAACACCGAAGGCGACTGCCCTCATCATCTCAACAGTGCCGGAGCCATTCTGAGCTTCGACGGAGCCATGGTCGTGACAGCGGCCTGCCCCTCCGGCCCGGTCATGGCATTCAATCTGATGGCTTCGCACGGACAGCCTGCCCTTCTGCGCGCCCATGAGACGCCTTTCCCACTGCCCCATACCGTGCATTTCACCCTGCTTCCCCTGAGAGGCCCATGGCATGTCGCCGGACGGGGACCAGCATTCGGCCCGGGCAGCGTCCTTCAGGGGAAGATTGTCGCAGGCGATACGCCCCTGCACATTTCCCCGATGGCATCTTCCGGGCCACAGGCCCCGCTCTGCCTCGCCGCCTTGATCCCACCTTCCTGACCCTCAATCCGACGGAGCCTTTTCATGAACGATATTGGCTATCTTCCAGTCATCGATCTTGCCCCGGCTCGTGCCGGCGATCTTGAGGCGACAGGGCGCGCCATCAATGCCGCCTTTTCGCAATCGGGGTTTTGCTACGTACGAAACCACGGCATTCCGGAAAGCCTGCTTGAACGGATCCATCGCGAGGCGCTCGATTTTTTCCATGCCCCCGTGGAAGAAAAGCTTCTTTGCAAGCCCCATCAGGCCGTGAGGGGTTTCAACGCGCTCAACCGCACCACCATGTATGGTGCGGCCAACCCGGATTATAAGGAATTCTTCCAGATCGGGCTCGATCTGCCGCAGGATCATCCCCTCGTCCTCGCGGGCCAGCCCTTGCGCGGCCCCAATCTCTGGCCTGAGGGACGGCCAGATTTCCGCGCCGCCATGGAGGCCTATTTCGGGGCCGTAGGCGTGTGCGGGCAGGTGCTTCTTCGCGCTGTCGCCTGTTCGCTCGGGGTCTCGCCCGATTTCTTTGTCACCCGCTATGTCAGACCGTTGCAGCGCAGTCAGGCCATCTGGTACCCGCCCCACCCGCCGGAACGCGAGGCGGATCAGTTCGGCGTGGCTCCTCATACGGATTACGGCTGCATTACCCTGCTCTGGCAGGATGACACCGGAGGGCTGGATGTGCAGGGCCCGGATGGCGCCTGGATGCCCGCGCCGCCGATTCCGGGAACGCTCGTTATCAATATCGGCGACCTTCTGTGCCGGTGGTCGAACCGGCGCTATGTCTCGAACATGCATCGCGTCACCAATCGCTCCGGGCGCGAGCGTGTGTCTTTCGCCACATTCTACGACCCGGATTACGACGCCCGGATCGATCCGCACGATCTCAACCTGCCAGCCGGGACAGACGCCCTTTATCTACCCGTCTCCGCCGGGGATTACATCATGGGACGCATACGAGACTCGCAAAAACCCCGGCAGGGCTGAACACTCATCCTGCAGAATGAAGCGCAGTCCGGCCTGCCTCGCGTAGCGCCCGGATTGTGCACAGCCCGGTGAGCGCCATGCAATCCGCCGTCTCGCGAATCAAACGCTGCAGGGCGGTCTCGATACCTTTCGTTCCGGCCGCAGCCAGAGCCCAAGCCCATGGCCGGCCCAGCGAAACGGCCCGCGCACCCAGCGCAAGCGCCGTGACGACATCACCGCCATGACGCACCCCGCCATCCAGCACAACTTCGAGCCGGTCCTGCGTGACGTCCAGTATCTCGGGCAGCATGGTGAGAGGCGATGGTGCAGGGTCCAGTTGTCGACCGCCGTGATTGGACAGGATCAGCCCGTCCACGCCACAGGAAACCGCCTGCCGGGCATCATCAGGATGGAGCACACCCTTGAGAACGAGGCGGCCCTTCCAGCATGCCCGTAACGTCTCCAGATCGGCCCATGAGAGAGCGGGATCGATCCGGGATGCAATGTCACGGGCCTGCGCCATGATACCGCGCGCGCCAGTATAACGCCCCATCGTCCCCAGATCGTTGCGTGTCGCCCGCAACCGGTCGAGGAGCCAGGCCGGGTGCCGCGCCAGACCCATACTCTGGCCGAGACTGGGGCGCACACGGTTACGAAACCCGTTCCGAATGTCGCGCGGGCGCAGGGGCGTGATAGCGGTATCGATGGTCAGAACAAGCGTCCCGACCCCGCTTGCCGCGGCCCGGTCGAGCATATCCTGTGTCACGCCACGGTCACGCAGGATATAAAGCTGGGCCATGAGAGGCGCCTTTACCGTCGCCACCTCCTCCAGAGAATGGATGGAGAAGCTCGAAAGCGCCGAGGCAATCCCGCATCTTTCCGCGGCCCGCGCCGCGCCAATCTCCCCGTCGCTATGAAACAGCCCGGCAAAACCAACCGGCGAGAGCAGGACAGGCGCGTTCAGAGCCATGCCGAAACAGGTGGTCTTCTGATCGATACAGGATACATCGCGCAACCCGCGAGGCAGAAGGGACCAGCGCGTGAAAGCGGCCCGATTGGCGAGAATTGTCTTCTCACCATGGGCGCCACCATCGAGATAATCTGCAAACAGGCGAGGCAAACGACGGCGCGCTCGCGCTGCCTCGATCTTGAAAGCGCCGTCATCCGGCGCGATCACCCCCTTCATGCGGCGTCGAGTGTGGGTAGTTTCAGCGATTGGCTCGCTGCCTTGACAAGCGCGCCTGAGGCAATGAGCGCATTGGCAGCCTCCATGTCGGGCGTGAAAAGCCGGTCCTGCGCGAAAAACGGCACGGTCTCACGCAGCAGGGCGGCCGCCGCGACCAGCGGCTCGGAGGAACGCAGTGGGGCCAGGAAATCGAGCCCCTGCACGGCAGAAAGATATTCGATGCCGAGAATAGTACGTACATTCTCGTTGATATCACCGACACGGCGCGCCGCGAATGTCGCCATCGACACGTGGTCTTCCTGATTGGCTGAAGTAGGCAGGCTGTCTACGCTTGCAGGATGGGCGAGCGTCTTGTTTTCAGAAGCAAGGGCTGCTGCCGTGACCTGGGCAATCATGAAGCCGGAATTGACGCCACTGTCATTGACCAGAAAGGGCGGTAATCCGCTCATGCCAGGGTCCACCAGCAGGGCGAGACGGCGCTCCGCAATCGCTCCGATTTCTGATACGGCAATCGCCATCAGATCGGCCGCAATGGCTACAGGTTCGGCATGGAAATTACCGCCAGAGATCATTTCGTCCGTATCGGGGAAATGGATGGGGTTGTCTGACACCGCATTGGCCTCGATCAGCAGGACGTGAGCCGCATGGCGCAATGAGTCCAGCGCTGCCCCCATGACCTGAGGCTGGCAACGCAGGCAATAAGGATCCTGCACGCGCTCATCGTCCACCTCATGTGACGCACGTATGGCAGAGCCGGCCATGAGTGCCCGATAGATGGCAGCACATTCGATCTGGCCCTTCTGGCCGCGCAGAGCATGAAGCCTCGGATCGAAGGGAGCATCCGTTCCCCGTGCGGCATCGAGGGTCAGCGCGCCAGTCACAAGCGCGGTCTGGTGAAGGGTTTCCGCTTCGAAAAGGGCGATCAGAGCCAGAGCCGTCGAGGTTTGCGTGCCATTGAGAAGAGCGAGCCCCTCCTTCGGCCCGAGTTCGATAGGCCTCAGCCCGGCGCGCTCCAGAGCTACGGCGCCCGGCAGACGCTCACCGGCGAAAAAGGCCTCTCCCTCGCCGATAACAACTGCCGACATATGAGCTAGAGGCGCGAGATCACCCGATGCCCCAACCGACCCTTTTTCCGGAATCACGGGAATAACCCCGCGATTGAGCATGTCGAGCAGCAGACGGACGATCTCGTACCGCACACCCGAATAGCCTCGCGCCAGCCCATTAGCCTTCAGCAGCAGAATAAGTCGCACGACCGGCTCCGCCAGAGGCTTGCCGATCCCTGCGGCATGGCTGAGCACAAGGTTGCGTTGCAGATCACGCAGCTTCTCATCAGGGATACGCGTCTTGGCCAGCTTGCCAAAGCCGGTATTCACGCCATAGACGGCTGCACCGCCCGCCACGATGCGCTCGACCGAACGCGCGGCCTCGCGCAGGCAGGGTTCGGTGCCGGCCTCGAGGACGATTTCGGGCTTGTCGAGAATAAAGCTGCGCAGGGATGCCAGATCGAGAGCGCCGGGAACGAGAGTGAAAACAGGTTTCATGATGGATCAGGCTCCGTCGATCATAGGCAGGGTGAGACCCTGTTCCCGGGCACAGTCTCTGGCGATATCGTAGCCCGCATCGGCATGACGCATGACACCGGTCGCGGGGTCGTTCCACAACACACGTTCCAGACGGCTTGCTGCCTCCGCTGTTCCGTCGGCAACGATAACCATGCCCGCGTGCTGTGAGAAACCCATTCCCACGCCGCCGCCATGATGCAGCGAAACCCAGGTGGCGCCAGACGCCGTGTTGAGCAGGGCATTGAGCAAGGGCCAATCGGAAACGGCATCCGACCCATCCTTCATTGCCTCGGTCTCGCGGTTCGGGCTGGCGACAGAACCGCTGTCGAGATGATCTCGACCGATCACGACAGGGGCCTTGAGCTCACCGCTTGCGACCATCTCGTTGAAGGCAAGACCGAGCCGGTGGCGATCGCCGAGTCCGACCCAGCAGATGCGTGCGGGTAGACCCTGGAACTGGATCTTCTCGCGCGCCATATCGAGCCAGTTGTGCAGATGCGTGTCATGCGGGAGCAGTTCCCTGACCTTGGCGTCCGTCTTGTAGATATCCTCGGGATCGCCAGAGAGGGCAGCCCAGCGAAAGGGGCCGATGCCGCGGCAGAAGAGCGGCCTTATATAGGCCGGGACAAAACCCGGGAAAGCGAAAGCGTCCTCGCATCCGACCTCGAAGGCCATCTGCCGGATATTATTGCCGTAATCGAATGTCGGGACACCCATACGATGAAATGCCACCATGGCCTCGACCTGAAGGCGCATGGAGTCCTTGGCGGCGCGTTCTACGGCAGCAGGATCTGTCACGCGCTTATGAGCTGCCTGATCGAGCGACCACCCTGCGGGCAGATAGCCGTTCAGTGGATCATGGGCCGATGTCTGGTCGGTCACGGCATCGGGACGGACGCCACGACGCAAAAGCTCGGGGAAAATCTCCGCAGCGTTACCCAGCAACCCGACCGAGATCGGCATATCAGCCTTGCAGGCTGCATCGATCCATTCGAGCGCCTGGTCGAGCGAGTCCGTCTTTCGGTCGAGATAGCCCGTTTCGAGGCGCTTCTCGATACGGCTCGGCTCACATTCGACGGCCAGCATCGAGGCGCCTGCCATTACCGCGGCGAGAGGCTGTGCACCGCTCATCCCGCCCAGACCTCCCGTCAGGATCCAGCGGCCGCGCAACGAGCCCCCATAGTATTGCCGCCCCATTTCGACAAAGGTCTCGTATGTCCCCTGCACGATGCCCTGACTGCCGATATAGATCCACGACCCTGCAGTCATCTGGCCGTACATCATCAACCCGGCCCGGTCGAGTTCATTAAACCGATCCCAATTCGCCCAGTGCGGTACCAGGTTGGAATTGGCGATTAGAACACGGGGAGCATCGGGATGGGTACGAAACACCCCGACCGGCTTGCCCGACTGGACGAGCAGCGTCTGGTCGGCGTCCAGATCGGTCAGGGCACGCACAATCCCGTCATAGCAGGCCCAGTTGCGGGCCGCGCGACCGATACCGCCATAAACTACCAGTTCTGAGGGCTTCTCGGCCACATCGGGATCAAGATTATTCATCAGCATGCGCAGCGCCGCCTCGGTCTGCCATGACCGCGCTGTCAGTTCCGGCCCATGGGCCGCGCGAATAATCCTGTCATTGGCCAGCCTAGCTGGCAAGGAATCCTGGGCGCTCACGACATCTCCTGACCCAAACATGTATATACATGTTAAGGTGTGTCATAAGAACTGTTTCTGTCAATCAAAAATCGTCACGATTTGAGAATGACATCCCAATGCATCGCCCGGCTCGGCGTGTCTTTCGTGAGTCCCAGATGCCGTGAGAGCGAACATGCACATGGGCGGGATGGCGATCCGGGTACAGACAGAAGAAAACGGAAATCTGGGACGTGTACGACGAGGCTCGCTAGATATCGCCCCCGTTCAGGGGCGATAGCGCCCGACGAAGCTGTAGCGGCTCCCGGGATAGGTGAAGATGCCTTTCATCACCACGCGCTCATCAACCCAGGTGCGACGCATGAGTTGCAGGCAGGCCTCGGGCGCCTCGAGGTCGAGCAGATCGCATGTTTCCTGACTGGGCGTGACAGCAAAGACGACATGCTCGATTTCCTCGGGATGCGAGATCGAGGAAAGATGCCGGTGCGGGTGGGACAGGCTGAAATCCTGCTCCAGATAATCGGGGGCAAAATGGGGCGAAACGAAGCGTTCCTCAACCTGAAGCGGCGTACCGTCTTCGAGATGAACGATGATCGAATGGAAGAGCCGTGCGCCGGGGCGCTGACCGAAAGCCATGGCTAGGTCGCTATCGGCCCGGATGGAGCCCAGCGTGATGACGCGCGTGGTGTGGGTGTGGCCGTTCGAAACGATATCCTCTGCGATATCGCGCAATTCAAGCAACTCGACACGCTTGAGCGGCTCGGCCACAAAGGTGCCCACACCCTGTGCACGAGTAACCACGCCATCGACGGTCAGTTCGCGCAGGGCACGATGCACAGTCATGCGTGACACACCGAGAAGGTCGACGAGTTCACTCTCGGAAGGAAGCCTGTGCCCGACCTCCCATTCTCCCGTCTCTATACGGGAGAGGATGTATGATTTGACCTGCTCGTAACGTGCGGCCGGCTTGTCCTTGCCCAGCAATATGGTCACCCTCTTGCATCCCCTTTCTGCCCAGGCCAGATGTCTATACCGGTCATACCCGGCTCGCCAGTCTTTAGCACGGGATCATAACCTTCCTACTCCCGGCCGCGCTGCCCCCTATCAGAGAACCTGATCCGGAACGCCGGCGAAAACACGTCCCACAGGCATCACCCCGCCGATCCAGTATGCGAGCTCGTGAGGGGCGGTGATGTCCCAGAGCGCCATATCGGCAGCCATTCCAGGCGCCAGCATACCGCAGGTTGCCGAGAGTCCGAGCGCAGCGGCCGCGTGGCGCGTATGGCCGTCCAGCGCTTCGCGCGGTGTCAGCCGGAACAGGGTACAGGCCATGTTCATCACGGCCGTGGGTGACAGCAAAGGCGAAGTGCCGGGGTTGCAATCCGTCGCAAGCGCCATGCGCACACCATGCGCACGGAAAGCCTCCACAGGGGGCAGCTTGTCTTCGCGGACGAAATAAAAGGCCCCCGGCAGAAGAACAGCCACCGTACCCTGCGCCGCCATGGCCCTGATACCTTCCTCATGGGCGTATTCCACGTGATCGGCAGAGAGTGCTCCCAGCCGCGCAGCAAGCGAGGCACCGCCCAGATCGGAAAGCTGATCAGCATGAAGACGCAGTGTGAAACCGAGATCCCGCGCTGTGATGAACAGACGCTCGATTTCATGAGGCTGAAAAGCAATGCCTTCGCAGAAACCATCCACGCTATCTGCGAGTCCTCCAGCTGCGATTTGAGGCAGGAGGTCGGTGCAAAGATGCCCCAGATAGGCTTCACGACGACCGACGAATTCAGGCGGCAAGGCATGAGCACCAAGAAAGCTCACATGCACGCGCAGCCTGAGTTCGGAACCCAGACGACGCGCCACGCGCAATTGCTTGAGTTCATCCTCAAGCGTCAGTCCGTAGCCGGATTTGATCTCCAGTGTCGTCACACCATTCGCCATGAGCCGCTTGGCTCGTTTTTCGGAGAGCGCGAAAAGCTCGTCCTCGCTCGCAGCCCTCGTGGCTCTCACAGTGGAGAGTATTCCCCCGCCGCGTCGGGCGATCTCCTGATAGGACACACCGCAGAGTCGTTCGGAGAACTCCTCGCTTCTGTCGCCGGCATAGACGAGGTGGGTATGCGGATCGATCAGCCCCGGCGTAATCCATGCTCCCCGGCAATCGATTACCTCGTTCGACAGGGTCTCGGGTGCGCCGGGCAGGTCGCAACGTGATCCTATCCAGGCAATCCTGCCTTGTTCGACCGCAATCGCACCATCGCGCAACAAGCCGGATTCCGTCTCGATATCGTGATGATCCACATGGGGCGCTAGCGTCGCAAGATGCGCATTGATCCAGAGCCTGTCCCACATCGTTGCTCAACTCCTAGCCCGCTTGACCTGACTTATCTATACATGTCTAGTTATGATAACGTTAACGCGCAACGGTAGTCGTAACACGTTCCATGCCGGAGCATCCGGCTCCGGAACCTTCCCTCTGATCTCATCCTGCGGAGTTCCTGATGTCTGAAATGTCGTCTCCCTGCGCGGTTTTCGCCAAGCAGGCTTTCCTGCCCGGTGGCTGGCGTCATGACGTGCGCCTGCAATGGGAGGGGGGGCATTTCACTCATATCGACGTCTATGAAACACCCCGTGCAAGCGATCGGGTCGTCGACATTGTTGTACCGCCGCTGGCCAGCCTGCATTCTCACGCGTTCCAGCGCGCCATGGCAGGACTGGCGGAGACACGCCGCCATCCCGTCGACTCATTCTGGACATGGCGCAAGCAGATGTATGCGCTCGCATCGCGCATCACGCCGGAAGATATGCGCATCATCGCAGCCCAGCTTTATCTCGAGATGCTGAAGGCCGGTTTTTCCCAAGTGGGCGAGTTCCATTACCTGCATCGTGGGCCCGACGGAAACGCCTACGACGACAAGGCGGAGATGGCCCTCGCTGTCGTTCAGGCTGCACAGGATACGGGCATTGGCGTGACCATGTTGCCGACGCTCTACCGGCACGCAGGGTTCGGCAAGGCGCTGGCCCCCGAGCAGGCGCGTTTTGCGAGTTCGCCCGAATTCATCGCAACCATACTTGAGACCCTCGAGACGCGGCACAAGGGTAATCCCCTTGTCAAGGCAGGCCTGGGGCTACATTCCCTGCGCGCCGTCGACAGGGAGAGTCTGAACCGCATGCTCGGAATGATCGGCAAAAACATGCCGATCCATATTCATGTCGCTGAACAGCAGAAAGAAGTTGCCGACTGCCTGGATTACCTTGGCAGACGTCCTGTGGCATGGCTCCTCGATGAGGTACCGATCGACCGGCACTGGTGCCTGGTCCATGCCACCCATCTAGATCAGGATGAAACGCGCCGGCTTGCGGCGTCTGGGGCGGTTGCTGGGTTGTGCCCTATCACGGAAGCCAATCTTGGAGACGGGCTGTTCCCCCTGGAATCCTATATTACCCAAGGCGGTCGTTTCGGAATAGGAACGGACAGCAATATCCTGCCATCGGTGTCGGAAGAACTACGCCTTCTCGAATACGGCCGCCGTCTTGTGAGCCGAAAACGCTGCTGCGCCCTGCCGGACGACATGCTCGGATCGGTCGGACGTTATCTCTACGAAGCGGCTCTCAAAGGCGGGACACAGGCCTGCCAGCAGAATGGCGGCAGGCTGGCCCCCGGCATGAGAGCCGATCTCTGCGTTCTCGACCCTGAAGCCATGGCCCTGCCCGGGCTTGAGCAGGACGCGATTTTCGATGGCGCACTCTTTGCCCGTCCGAGCCTGCCGGTGCAGCATATGCTGGTCGCGGGAGAATGGGTCATCGAAAGCGGTCATCATGCCCGGGAGAGGATCATAGCTGATGCTTTCCGGCGTGTAGTGACAAGGCTGCATCATTGAGCACTCCCCCCAGAACACGTCAGAAAGAGAGACAGGAAACCGGGCCATGAGCGAAACGAGCGTTTTTACCCTGACACGCGGCGAGTCCCCGGTCCTGATCGCGCTACCGCATAATGGCACGCTTCTGGCCCCGGGCATGGAGGCGCGCATGAGCGCTACTGGCCTGGCCCGACCCGATACGGACTGGCATATGGAGCGTATTTATGACTTTGCCCCTGATCTGGGTATGGGCGTCATTGCAGCGAGATATTCCCGCTATGTCATCGATCTCAATCGTGGGCCTGATGATGCCACGCTGTATCCCGGCCGACCGAAAACCGGGCTGGTGCCAGAATTCAGCTTTGACGGCGAAGATCTCTATCGCCCCGGTGAAATTCCGGGAGAGGATGAGATCGCCCATCGTCTCGAAACATACTGGAAACCCTATCACGCAGCCCTGGAGGCAGAACTCGAGAGACTGCGCAACATATGGGGTTGGGCCTTACTCTGGGACGGGCATTCCATACGCTCGCTCGTGCCCCGGCTTTTTGAGGGGCAATTGCCTGACCTCAACCTTGGGACCAATGACGGGGCATCTTGCGATGTCCACCTGACGAACGCGCTGAGCACGCTCCTTGCTGGCCAAAGCCGCCTTACCACCATCGTTAACGGGCGGTTCAAGGGCGGCTACACAACCCGTCATTACGGTCAGCCCTCACGCAATATCCATGCCATCCAGATGGAAATGGCCCAAAGCACCTATATGGCGCAGGAACAGCCCCCGTGGACAATCGATGAGAGCAGACTTGGAGAGACCCAGACCGTGCTTCTCACACTCATGCGTTATGTCACCACATGGCGCCCCTTTCCGGGCTGAGACGCCTCCCGCGGCGTGCGAGCCATCAATCAGCCTCTGTTGCGTCCCTCCTCCGCAACAGGGCGGGTAAATGCAGCTCCGGCCGGTACGCATGGTTGATAGCGTCGCGTTTCCCGACCTCTCAGCAGAGAAGTTATAGCTTGCCTTTTGGTCTTCAATCATGGGCAAGGCCTCCCCAGAAAAAAGACCGAGAACTCGTTTCTATGTTCGGCTGAGGGCCGCGTCTCCGTTCTTGCCTGACAATAATCCTGCGACGTGCGCAACAGAGGTAGAGATGGGGCGGATGCGTCTCGACCGGCGTGAGCATGTTGCAACCCTGACTTTCTCCGGGATCTTTAATAGTAGACGCGTGTCATATGCAGCAGGATGGCAATATTTCTCGAAACGAAGACGTCCCGGCTTTTAAAATGAACTCCGCTTGTATTCATAGAAAAATCCGCTTTCCGGTTTCTCGACTTCGAAATAAACAGTCCACTTCTAATTCTCTATGTTCCACAGTCAGGATTCCATAGCCTCCTACTATGCGCAGAGAGCTCCGGGGCGAGCTTCCCGTATACCAACCTACTTCAGATGGCCTTAATGATCGGAAGTAGATGGAATGGACGCGAAACGGCAGGGGATGGCCCAAAATCTCTGTCCCAGAGGTATGGTTTCGATGCAGCGCAGATCATCTGTCTGCCTGTGCGGCTGCGTTCAAGCATGGATGTCAGCTTCCGCCCTCATGTCGGACATTCGAGCGCTGATGGTAATGCCGCGAAAGCGGACATCGCTAAGCCAAGCGTGATAGACTTAGCTTTGGTGCTTTTCTGTCATTCCGTCGTGGCTTGTTGAAGGGCAAATCTAGCCAAGATACCGGTTTGTCTAATCGTAATATGGAGGTGACCCCAATGAACCGTCCGTTGATTGTGCTGCACGGTATCCATCTTAATAACTATGACGGCAGCCTGGAAGGATTCTATGCGGGCGGCTTCAAATGGGCGGCAGAGAATGGATGGGGCGGGGAGGTCCTGAATTTCAAGCCGACCTTTGGTCGCTGCTTTGGGCATGTCGAAGTACTTGAAAAGTCGCTCCATATCGAAAAGCTCGGGACCACGCCCACGAGCGATTCCATCGACAATGTTTTGGTCGTCTGGACCGCGCCGGATCCGTCGCCTCGTCGAGGGAGGATCGTCGTCGGGTGGTACTACAACGCCACGGTCTATCGTGATCGCCAGCAACCCAAGGGCGCGCTGAGGCAGGCGAGGACCTATCACGATCCGTACTCTCATGAGTCGCACACGCTGTCGTTTCAGGTCGAGGCGGATGAAAAGGATTGCAAACTGCTCGCGCCAGAGGAGCGGGTTCTCTGGATCCCACCGCGCAAGAAAGGCGACAAGGGAATACCCGGCCAGAGCCCAGTCTACTTTCCTGAGCTGCAGACGGAGGTCGGGCCCGAGATCGCACGTCGCATCCGTCATTTCATTGAGACCGGGAAAGCATTGCCGCTTGCGGAGGCCGTCTCGCCAAAGTCCGGAAGCAAGGGTCATCGCTTCCAACCAGATCCGGAAAAGCGCAAGGAGATCGAAGATGCCGCGATGCGGATCGTGACCGAGCACTTCAAAGTGCTTGGCTACAACGTTGACGACGTCTCGATAGAGAATCGAGGATATGACCTCGTCGCCGTTCAAGGCGATGCTACGCTTTGCATCGAGGTGAAGGGCCGATCCGGGAGCGCGGTGGTGGCAGACTTCACCTTCAACGAGTTTGACAAGATACGTCTCGAGCAACGCGGGAAGTTCCTCGACGGGAGCTATCGAATCTGCATCGTCACCGATGCACTAGGCGAGCGCGGCAGCCAGAAACTGCACCATTTCTGGTGTGTCACACCGCCCGACGTAGCGCAAACGACCTCACAGCAACGCGTATGGTAAAACGTTGACGGCAAAGGAACGCTTGAGCTTACACCGTGTGAAGCCGCCCAGGGCCGAATGCGCTGAGCAATCAGGTGAAGTATGACGCGGTTCCCGTGTAGGCCACTATCGCTGCGACGTTACCGAGAAGATTTTCACCCATCGAAGCGGGCTGTGAATGATACCTAAGGATCGCCGCATCTACTCGAACATCGTGAGCCTTGGTCTGACCGGGCTCGACGAGCTATTCGTCAACGGCGGCTAGGCGTAGATTTGATCGGCGCTTTCGATGCCGAAAGGCCGGTACGCGATGTCCCACGTACCGCCACCGCTCTACCCTCTAATCAACGATTTGCAGGCTAGAGCACTTTTCTTTGCTGATTGAAGCATTGGGGATCCTCAATCTGGGTGTGATCTGATTCAAGATGACGGCCGGGATGGAGGTCGGCGCTGGATGTCGTCACACACCCTGTCTCTAAATTTTTGCGCCCGCGTTGTTGCGGCGGTTTCAAAGGGCCTGTCCCGCCGGCAGGTTGCCGAGCGCTTCGGCGTTAGTCCGGCGAGTGCCGTTCGCTGGTGTGTCCTGACCGCGTCGACTGGCAGCCCCGCAGCAAAGCCACGCGGTGGGGATCGACTGTTACACAGGATCGAAGCACAGGCCGACTGGATCCATGCCCTGATCGCGGCGCAGGACGACTTGACCCTTGCCGAAATCCGTATCCGGCTGGCTGAGGGTGGCTACCATTTCGCGATTGGCACGCTGTGGGGCGTCTTCGCGCGCCACCAGATCACATGGAACAAAAGTCTGCCCATGCGGCGGAGCAGGACCGTCCGGATGTCCTGACGCGACGGCGGGACTGGTTTGATACCCAGCCCGATCTCGACCCCAAGCGACTGGTTTTCATTGATGAAACCTAGGCCTCGACCAACATGGCGTGACGTCATAGTCGCTGTCGGCCGGGGCAGAGATTACGATCCGCCGTGCCGCACGGGCACTGGAAGACCACAACGTTCATCGCGGGACTGCGGCTGATCGGCATCGTGGCCCCCATGGTGCTGGACGGACCGATCAACGGCCGCAGAGCTTTCCTGACCTATGTCGAACGTGTCCTCGTGCCGGATCTGCGCCCCGGCGACATCGTCGTCATGGACAATCTCAGCTCGCACAAGGGGCCGGGCGTGCAGGCGGCGATCGAGGCCGCCGGAGCCAGCCTACGGTTCCTGCCACCCTACAGCCCGGACTTCAACCCGATCGAGATGGCGTTTTCCAAACTCAAGGCTCATCTCCGCCGCGCCGCCGAGCACACCAGCGACGGGCTTTGGGACATGATCGGCAAGCTCATCGATCAGGTCGCGCCCGCAGAATGCGCCAACTTCTTCACCGCCGCTGGATACGAGCCAGATTGAGGGGAAAACACTCTAGCAAAAAACACTGCTGTAGTACAATTTCAGTCTTCCCATTCATCTTTATCGGAAAACGATAGTGGCGGATGGTCGCGCGACTGTGAAATCCAAAACACTGTTAAACCGAGGAGTTATTATTTTACTTATACAAGTATTAAGTAAGAAACTTACACTAATACGCGAACTAATCTGCATAGCGCTTAAAAATATCAAAGGACCTTCGATATATTTCGGTAAGTTCATGCCACTTCTTGCGTTTGTTATAATGATATCGATCTATGCATGCGGTACATATTGCTTTCACAGGGCGGGTTGGGAAAGCGATCTGACAGGAGAGGGCATTGAAACATTCTTTTCCTCAGAGCATCAATAGCTCTACCTAACATGTAAAATAGTCGCTGTTGTAGGCATCGTGCTGGCGGTGATACTCGGATTTGCCGGCGCGCGACATCCCGGAGGCGAAAGTAAGTTTCCTCTCACCGCCATGGCGGTTACGGTCGGTGCAGCGAGCGGATTAATTTCTGTAGATACTCACAGTCAGTATATAAAAGCATTTCCTACAATTGATTCATGCCATGATTGTGTTTATATATCAAACAATTGGGATCTTTTCGGATCTATTCTCATGTATGTCGACAATTCCTTCCATCTTTTCGGAGTGCTTCTTATCTTGATGATTTGTTTAGCTTTGGTGTGCCCCTAGCTGAAGACCAAAATATTCGATGAAACATGCGCGCAAAAAGAGAATTCGAGTCATTCGTAAAAAAGGAATGGCAAATCTAGGAAGGACAGCCGTTGCAGATCACATGACCAACACAGCTGGGCCCCTGTAGCACCTGTCCGCTCAAGGAAAATGAAGCAGACAAACTGTTAGGGGAGCAGTGATAGACTACGATTGGGGCATTTCTGCCGTTCTCTCTGGCGCCCCTTGAACTCGATGAAAACACCTCTGCAGGGGACACCCGAGTTGCTCAGCCTCCGTCGTTCCAGAAATTAATCAATGCTGTCAAAAAGGTCTCGAACTGCTCCCGACGCCACGTAACGGGCGACGTAGGGTGAAGGAGAAAGTACTGCTCGTTGGCGCATTCAAGATCGGCCCGGTTACAGCCATTCAGCCAATTGAGCACTTTGATCAGCGTGGCGCGGGTCAGTATCAAGCTCCCAGGATGGTCGATGGCAAATGCCTGAGAAAGATCTTTGCATCCTCAGCACTGGCTTGTCGCTGGCTCACTGAGAGGCACGACCCGCTATGACAGATGCCCGACAGTCTTCTTTTTAGCTATCTGCCTCGCCGCAACCGTCATGTTCCGGCTAGGGGTCCTGAGCCTAGCGCAGTGGAGTATTGGATGGAGAGCCGCGCAATCGGGGCGAAGCGGTGGGTACCATGGCAGGCTGGGATATTTACGAGCTGAAATCCTGTTTTGTTGAATCACCCCATGGTGGGGGACTGCGGAATTGCAGGCGTGATCGAAAAATTTATCAAATTCAGGATAGATTGAGTCGTTTTCCATGTATTTATTTTTATTTTCTCAATTATAAGAACTTATATTGAAGGATTAAAAATTGAATATTAGAAAAAATTACACCGTAGGTTTTGCGGTGTTTATATTGGCGTTGATTGTTACGCTACTCCTGTTTCCGGAAAGCTCCAGCACATTCGGGATTAAAAAGATCGCAATGCTGGCATATTTTGTAGTGTTTATGGCATTTGTATTTCTCAAGAAAAATAAATAATTCAGCTCTCTTGCAAGTTCTTGAATAGACAGATCTCTTCCAAGAGCCCGTTTGGATAATCACAGATGAGCGTTTTTGCGTAGGCTCAGGACCCATTGCTTGAGGTGGGTAAATCTGATTTAGGCTTCTTGAGGAGACTGAAGATGAGCGACCTGTCTTGGCTGATGGGCTGGACAAAAGGAGCGTATGCGACCGTTCTCTCCCGGAAGTCACCGGTCGGCCTCGCATTGACGACCGCCGCGTACTGCACAGCATCATTTTTGTAAACCGCAACGGTCTGTCACGGCGTGATACGCTTGGGGATTACGGTCCGCGCAAGGCGCTTCAATACCGATGGAAACGTCGAGCGATATGACCGTTTTGGGCTTACTCCCAGCTATTCCGGTGCTGATCCCGAAAATCGTATGCCCGGGAGAATCCAAGAGAGGATCTGTTATGCTGTGGCAGCGCGTGTACTGACACGGGTGCAAGACATGTCGATACGGCACGCATAAACAGCTTCTCAGGAGTAGGCGGGTGACAAAAGCGCATGACAATGCGCCATCGGGCGGACAAGGCGATCTCTTCGCACAGGAACGCAATTTACCGACCGTCGCCAATATGCTGTGGGAGAAACTCGCCAGATCGCGTTTCCGCAGCAAATTCCACCTTTCGCAGGACGAGATTGCCTATCTCGAACGGACAGGCTTGCCACAGGTTCTCGACCATGGCGCAGCTTTCATCGCCCGCAGGCTGGCTCCTGCCCGCCCTGAAAATGACGGTCGACAGACACCATGGCGAGGCCATCCGGTCTTTGTCGCTCAGCACGCTACAGCCACATGTTGCCGGTCATGCCTGATGAAGTGGCATGGTTTTGAGAAAAATACTGCCCTGCCACCAGAGCAGCAGAATTACGTTCTGGCCGTTATTGCTGGCTGGCTTGAACGGGAAATCGACCGAAGCACTTCTGGCAGGACCGGATCGCGATAGCGGGCCCGTTTTCGCCATACCATCTCACGACAGCCACTTACTCTCATGGCCGATGCCCCCTGCGAGATCACTGAAAAACAAGTTTATTACGGAATAATCATGTTTATTCATTGAATTATCTAACGATAAATCCCAGTCGACAACCCGTCATATTATATCTTTATTGTGAGGTTTTGTACGAAAACAGAACCTGTTTTCGGCTTTCCACGTTGTCATACCAGATGTCGACTGTGGAGATTTCTAGATGAGCCGCAACGTTGCTGAAGCCATGGTGAGCGTTCTGGAAAAGACCGGGGCACAACACTGCTATGGCATTCCCGGAGATACGCTGAATCACTTCACGGATGCACTTTCCAGAAGTGCGATTTCCTTCGTTCATATGCGACACGAGGAAGCTGGTGCTTTCGCAGCGGGAGCAGAGGCGCTGCTTGCCGACCGACTGACCCTCTGCGCAGGGTCGTGCGGTCCCGGCAGTCTGCATTTCATTAACGGCATCTGGGAGAGCAACCGCAATCGCGCGCCTGTGGTCCTGATTGCAAGCCAGATCGTACGTGACCAGCTCGGGTTCGAATTTCCGCAAGAGGTCGATTTTCGCGCCGTCTATGCGGCAGGGACCGTCTTCTGTGAAGAGATACGCACCCCCGAACAGGCGGTCCGCATGACGGTTATGGCGGCTCAGGCCGCCATGGCACGACGCGGTGTCGCCGTTCTGATCGTGCCTGCCGATATTTTCGCCGCCAAAGCCGAAAATACATCCGGCTATCGTCCGCATTTCGCACGTCCCGTCGTAACGCCTAATGCCAGCGAAATCGCCCTGATGGCGGATATGCTCAATGCTGGTAAGCGCATTACCATTTTCGGCGGTTCAGGATGTGAGGACGCCCACGACCAGATCGTGCGTCTGGCCGATGCGCTGAAGGCGCCCGTTGCCCGGACATCGAGAGCCAAAGACTTTCTGGAGCACGATAATCCCTTCGATGTCGGGATGACCGGCATGATCGGAGCGGAAGGCGGCCTGCATGCCGTTACCTCCTGCGATACGCTGCTTTTGCTGGGCTGCAATTTTGCCTGGTCGCAGTATTATCCCGACAAGGCAAGGATCATTCAGCTCGATATCGATCCCGTCCATCTGGGTCGGCGTCATCCTGTCGATCTGGGCGTTGCGGGCGATGTCGGTGCAACACTCGACGCCTTGCTGCCGCATATCACGCCGCGTACCGACAGGGCTTTTCTGGATGCCTCGCTTAAAGTTGCCCATGAGGCGCAGCACAAGCTGGACGAAAGGGCTGTGACTGGCGGGAAAGGCACAATCCACCCACAATATCTGGCCGCAACAGTTGCACGCCATGCTGCCCCCAATGCCGTTTTTACGGCTGATGGCGGCTCTCCTATGGTCTGGGTTCTCCGGCATGTTCCCTCAACCGGACAGAACCGCACACTGGTGAGCCTGAGCCACGGCACCATGGCCAATGCAATGCCACAGGCGCTGGGGGCACAGAAGGCGTTTCCCGATCGTCAGGTCATCTCCTTTTCAGGAGATGGTGGCATTGCCATGCTGCTTGGCGATCTGCTGACCTCGATACAGGAAAATCTGCCGATCAAGGTGGTTGTCTTCAACAACAGCTCCCTGAATTTCGTCGAGCTCGAACAGAAGGTCGAGGGTCTGCTCGATCACTACACAAATCTGATCAATCCGGATTTCAGCCATGTGGCCTCGGCCATCGGGCTGTGGAGCCGCCAGGTGGAAAATCCGGTCGATCTCGATGCCGCTGTACAGGAATTCCTTGCCGTACCGGGACCAGCCCTGCTGGATGTGGTGACCAATGAATTCGAACTGGTCATGCCTCCCGATATTCATGCAAAAGAAGTCGCAGGAATGGCCCTTTATGCTGCGAAGGGGCTTCTGTCAGGACGGGCAGGCGATGTTGCGCACCTTATCGGAGGGGCGCTGCGTCGTTAGAACAGGGTCAGGACACGCCTATGACCCTGTCCTCGGGCACAACCCGCCTTGTGCCTGAGGCGCAGCGTGACAGGAGACCGGGTCATAAATAACCGGTGCGCAATCAGGCACCTGCCTGAAAATGCGCGCAGGGGGGACGTTCGGTTTTCTATAGTCTGGCGATAGAGACCAGAACGTTATTTCCAGCACAGACATGTCGCCGCTCCTCTTCTCGCTCTCCCAACCCAACACCCAGCATCGCTTGCGCATGACGCCCGATCCGTTCCAGATAGGGTTAGCTGACGGGAGTTCATGTGTAGTGATCGAAATCCAGCCTTTGGCCATCATGCGGGAGATTCACCGGTCGGGCAGCCTGACACAGGCAGCCGAGCAGCTTTGCCTGACACAATCGGCGGTCAGCCACGCCATTCGTCGGTTCGAGGAGCGCTACAATGTCAGGCTTTTCGAGCGCGAAGGGCATAAGCTGCGTTTTACGCTGGCAGGAGAATACCTGCTGGAGCTCGCCCAGCGCGTCCTGCCCCAGCTCGAACACGGCAAAACAGTCCTGGAGGATTATGCACGCGGCCGGCGCGGATCGATCCGTATTGGTATGGAATGTCACCCGTGTCAGGACTGGCTGATGCAGGTGGTCGACCCGTTTCTGGCAGCATGGCCGGACGTCGAACTCGACGTAACCACAGCCTTCCAGTTCGGCGGCCTGACTGCCCTTCTGGGGCATGAAATCGACATTCTGGTTACGCCCGACCCCAGTGCGCGCCCCGAGCTCAATTTTACTCCCGTTTTCGATTACGAACTGGTGCTTGCCGTAGCCGACACCCATCCGCTTGCACAGAAGCATCATGTCGAGCCGGAAGATCTGGCAACCGAGACGCTGATCACCTATCCCGTCTCACGCGAGCGGCTCGACATCTACACAAGGTTTCTCGTCCCCGGTCACGCTCAGCCACGCCGGCACCGCACGGTGGAAACGACCGATCTCATGTTGCGTCTCGTGGCCTCGGGGCGTGCAGTCAGCGCAACGCCGGACTGGCTGCTTCGCAAGGTCAAAGGCGTAAAGGGGATCAGGATCGGAGAGGGTATTCTCAAATCCATCCATCTCGGTCATCGCACCGGCAAGGCTCCTTCCTACCTCGACGGCTTCATAAATCTCGCGGCCAGCGTCGAGGTCTAGCGGCTTTACGCTCCGCCGGCCTTCCTGCCCGGCATAAGTCGCGATAAACCATGACAACGAGTCATGTTAAAGCGACTTATAATCATTTGTCTTCATGATACATGCTGCCGGATAAGTGGCCTCGCTCGCACCGCGCGGCGGCAGGCATAACGTGGCGCGGATCGATCATCCAGCAAAGGATATCCGCCCGACATGACCAGCGATTTTAGGTTCACGATCAAAAGCCTTCGCTTCGATGAAAATTATGCGCCGGCACCTGGCACACGGCTGACAACCAATTTTGCCAATCTCGCAAGAGGCACCTCCCGTCAGGAGAACCTGCGTGCGGCGCTGACGATGATCGAGCGTCGTTTCAACGATCTTGCACACTGGGATAATGCCGAGGGAAACCGTTACGGTATCGTACTCGATATTGTTTCCATCGCGCTTTCTCTCGGCGAATCGGACAGAAGCTTTCCAGCAATCGAACTGCTGAAAACCAGTATTCTGGACCGTGTGACAGGCAGACATCTCGACGGCCTCGTCGGCAATAATTTCTCATCCTATGTAAGAGATTACGATTTCAGCGTGCTGTTGCCCGAACATAATCGTGGAAAATCCGGTTTTTCCGTGCCCGATAAATTCGGTGTTCTGCATGGGAGGATTTTTCAGGCCTTTATCGCCTCTGAGATCTACAAAACGCATTTCACGAAATATCCTGTGATCTGCCTGAGCGTTTCAGAAAACAGGGTTTATACCCGCACCGATAACCATCACCCGGTTCTGGGTGTCGAATATACACCCGATGCAGCCTCCCTGACCGAAAGCTATTTCGCAAAAATGGGTATGCGGGTGCGCTATTTCATGCCGCCCGGTGCAAAAGCCCCGCTCGCCTTTTATTTTTTCGGCGATCTTCTCAACGAGTATACCCCCCTCGAACTGATCGGCACGATCAGCACGATGGAAACATTCCAGCGCATTTATCGCCCCGAAATCTACAATGCGAACGCCGCTGCCTCGGCGCACTTCAAGCCGAGCCTCAAACACAGCGATTATTCGAATACGCGTATCGTCTACGACCGCGATGAACGCACACGTCTGGCCATCGAGCAGGGGCAGTTTGCAGGCGAACATTTTATCGCGCCGCATAAATCCTTTCTCGACCGGTGGTCGAGCCAGAATGCGGCCTGATTGCCCAGACGGAACTCCCGGAAAGTCCTACCCTATGAAAAAGCTTCTCCCGACTGCCACGGCTGGCAGCCTGCCCAAACCCTCATGGCTGGCAGAACCCGAAAAACTCTGGTCTCCCTGGAAAATGGAAGGCGAGGCCCTGACCGAGGCCAAGCAGGATGCATTGCGCGTCTCGCTGCTCGAACAGCAGGTCGCAGGGATCGATATCGTCAGTGATGGCGAACAGACGCGCCAGCATTTCGTCACCACCTTTATCGAGCATCTGGCCGGTGTCGATTTCGAAAAGCGCGAGACCGTCACCATACGCAATCGCTATGAGGCCAGTGTGCCGACGGTAGTGAGCGCTGTCGCGCGCGAAAAACCCGTTTTTGTGGAAGACGCCCGATTTCTGCGCCAGCAGACAAAAGCCCCCATCAAATGGGCGCTGCCCGGCCCCATGACCATGATCGATACGCTCTATGACGCGCACTACAAGAGCCGCGAGAAACTGGCCTGGGAATTTGCCGCCATTCTCAATGCCGAGGCCAGAGAACTGGAACAGGCCGGGGTCGATATTATCCAGTTCGATGAGCCCGCTTTCAATGTGTTTTTCGATGAGGTCAATGACTGGGGCATCGCCACGCTCGAGCGCGCTATCGAAGGACTGAAATGCCAGACTGCCGTCCATATCTGCTACGGCTACGGCATCAAGGCCAATACGGACTGGAAAAAGACCCTCGGTCACGAATGGCGGCAGTATGAGCGAACCTTCCCCAGACTTCAGGCCTCAAGCATCGATCTCGTTTCGCTGGAATGCCAGAACTCCCACGTACCGATGGAGCTGATCGAACTGCTGCGCGGCAAGAAGGTGATGGTCGGGGCCATAGATGTGGCAAGCAACCGCATCGAAACGCCTGAGGAAGTGGCCGATACCCTGCGCAAGGCGTTGCAATTCGTCGATGCCGAAAACCTCTGCCCCTGCACCAATTGCGGCATGGCACCGCTCTCGCGCAGCGTCGCCAGAGGCAAGCTCAAGGCGCTGGCGGGAGGCGCCGAAATCGTCAGGCGCGAACTGACCTGCGCCTGAGAGCGGTCACAGGCTTAATCCGGGTCACGTCCGGTAGCGCATCACCCTCACCCCGGCGCATTCTGCGCCCCCTCTCAACCGTTACGGGAGGACGCAAATGAACCGGGGCTTGCCGGGAAAACGACCGTGCTCTTGCCGTTGATAAAGACACGACGATGGGCATGGGCATGGATTGCCCGCGCCAGAACCTGACTTTCCACATCGCGCCCCAGCGTGACGTAGTCATCGGCTGACTGGTTGTGCGAAACGCGAATGATGTCCTGCTCGATGATCGGCCCCTCATCGAGCGCGGCCGTCACATAATGGGCGGTGGCCCCAATCAGCTTGACGCCACGCGCATGGGCCTGGTGGTAGGGATGGGCTCCCTTGAAGCTGGGCAGGAAAGAATGATGGATGTTGATGGTACGCCCCGAAAGCGCCTGACACATCTCATCGGACAGCACCTGCATATAGCGCGCCAGAACCACCAGTTGCGCTCCGCTTTCGCGTATGATGGCCAGCTGCTGCGCCTCGGCCTCGGGTTTGTTCTCTTTCGTCACCTTGACGTAGTGGAATGCAATATCGTGATTGACGACAAGCTTCTGGAAATCCAGATGATTGGAAATCACTGCGACAATATCGATCGGCAGGGCGCCAATGCGGGTGCGGTAAAGAAGATCGTTCAGGCAATGACCGAAGCGTGACACCATAATCACGACCTTCAGGCGCTCGTTCTCGTCATGGAAAGTAGCCGTCATCCCGTATTGTCGGGCGATCGGTGCAAAATCACGCTGCAATTCCTCAAGGCTGGTATCGGCCTCGGCAAGAAAACTCGTGCGCATGAAAAAGCGGTTCGATTCGATATCGTCGAATTGCGAACTATCGCGGATATTGCATTCTTTCCCGGCAAGATAACCAGAGATCACAGCGACAATGCCGCGACGCGCCTCACATGTCACTGTCACGCAATACCGGCCCATTTTCTTCCCCCGTCCATACAAAACCCGTTGCCGCGCCAGCTCTCGATGACAGGGCTCCCCGGTATCAACGAAGCGCCAGAGTCATGCCCTGACCGATGGCACATTTTTCACCGCAGCCATCGCGCCTGCCGGACGTAGCAGCTTCATACAGTCATGCCTACATCAGGACCCCATCGGTCAGACCGAGCCACCTCCCCCTTGTGCTCAGGCCGACTTGAGATGAAAGCAGGTAATCTCTGAGGGTCTTCCAAGGCGCAAAGCGAAGCCGGGCCAGATGCCGGTACCGTTACCGACATAGAGCGTCATGGCGCCGATCTCATAGCGCCGCGAGACAAAACCGTTATTTCCCCGCGCTACCATGCGATCCAGACCATAGAGCATACCGCCATGCGTATGTCCTGACAGCTGGAGCGATACGCCGCGTTCGGCAGCCTGACGCGCTTCACCGGGCTGGTGATCGAGCAGAATGACCGGCGCGTCAGCAGGCCGCCCGGCGAGAGCAGCCGCCAGATCGGGTCTGGCTTCGCCGTGTCGCCCTGCTGAGCGATCCGTCACGCCTGCAACCACAAGCGACGCGCCTGCGCGGGTGATGACGCAATGCGTATTGAGCAGCATGTGAAAGCCGAGCGTTGCGAGATGCTGCATCCATTCACGATAATCGAAGAAATACTCATGATTGCCCGGACAGGCTATCACACCATCGGGGGCTTTGAGCTGTGAAAGCGGGGCCACGTCGTCGCGACGCATGGCCACCGATCCATCGATGAAATCGCCGGTCACCACAATCAGATCCGCTCCGATGGCATTGGTGCGCGCCACCACCTCTTCGGCCCAGCGACGGGGAAAAAGCCGCGTGATATGCAGATCCGTCAACTGGGTTATGCGATAGCCGTCAAAAACAGGTGCGAGCCCGGGAATGAAAACGGTCTCATGCCGGACCGGTGGCACGCGTATGGCATTCCAGACACCCAGCGCCGAAAGAAAAGCAGCCACTACGCCGACCCCAACGCGCGGGGCGGTGCCGATCACGATGCCATGCCACTGTACCAGCGCAATCAGGGCAGCCACGATATCGACGAGCAATTGCCCGAGGGTGACGAACATCAGGGCCCCGAAGGCCCAGTTGAACAGAATGATCAGCGGGCGCGGCATCTCCGGGGTAAAAACGGAACCGGAAGAAAGGCGGCACCATTGATGATAGAGCGCAGCCATGACGATCAGCACGACCGCGGCGAGTTTGACGGGAAGTGCCAAAGGAAGCGGCCAGAGCCAGTTCAGAATGACAACGACAAACAACGTACCGAAAATGAATGGGCGCAAGAGACGGGTAATCCTGGAAATGAGGCCGTAACAGGCAACGCTCTGGCAAGGGTGCGGTTTTTTGCAAGAGCCCCAGTAACGGTGGCGGTGACAGGAACGGTGACAGAAACGGACAGCATGGCCTTCACTCGAGACGGCATGTCTCGCATGTGGCAGAACACGTTCATCGGATTCTGACGAATGACCTGGTGACGATCATCCACCACAATCCTGCACAGCCTTTCGAAACCTCAGGAAGCATTTCGGTGAAACAACAGCATTGGCCTGAAAGCCTTGTTAGATCCGGAATACCACAACGATCCATTATCGAAACGTTATGGACTGCAGCCTCAGTGTACAAGCAGAAGCATCATAGTGAATCCCCCGGGTCGTGACCGGTAAAACGTGAAAGCGATTCGTTAATGGTTCAGGCATGCCCTGTGGGACATTAACGCGTCTGACGCTGTCGTTCCGCTATGAGGCTAGTCGGCCAGGGCTCTTTCCAGTGCTGCCTGAACATGAATGGCCGTAGTATCGAAAAGCGGGACATCGCAATCGCCATCCCTGACGAGCAGCATGATTTCCGTACAACCGAGAATGATCGCCTCTGCCCCTGAGGCAACGAGACGGGCCATGATGGCACGATAGAGATCCCGCGATGACTCCACGATCTGCCCGGCCACAAGCTCATCGTAGATGATACGATGAACTTCCTTCCGATCCGGCTTGTCGGGAACGATGACCTCAAGGCCGAAACGCTCGGTCAGCCGGTTCTTGTAGAAATCCTGCTCCATCGTAAAAATCGTTCCGAGCAATCCAACCCGACGCACCCCGCACTGCCTGATCCGTTCTCCAGTCGCGTCAGCAATATGCAGAACAGGTATCGAGAGTTCAGCCTCGATGGCCTCGGCCACGCGATGCATGGTGTTCGTGCAGATCACCAGATCGTCGGCGCCGGCCTTTTCCAGATGACGCGCGGCCTCAATCAGCTTTTCGGTCAGCACATCCCACGCATCGCAATGCTGCAGCGTCTTGATCTCGGCAAAATCGAACGACCACAGCAGACATCTGGCCGATGAGGCTGGCCCCAACCTGTCACGCACGCCTTCGTTGAGCAGCCGGTAATACATGGCCGAGCTCTCCCAGCTCATACCGCCCAGAAGCCCGATCATTCTCATGCCATACCCCCTTCAGTGTCCTGTCGCTGCCAGGTCCACGCTCATTCATCCCTGCACGAACGAAGATCGATCCTCTATCCTCAACGGACGAATCATATTTACGTGGGGACATGCCTGTTTCTCACGTATGAGATGCGCGAAATCTTTTTTATGACCGGCTGAACGGGGCCTGTGTTGTAGGTTTTCAATCGAACCCCATCATTCTAGCAAAACCGCCCTATTTCCCTTCCGGACCGGAAATCGCGGCCCAGCCGATAATATCTGAACATTCAGTCAGTTTTTCCTTGCAGGACGCATTGGAGCAGCCGTAACGTTCGTTTTACGGAACAAACAGAACCGGATTCTCCCATGCGCCCCGATATTGCCTGTGGACGTTTGCCCCAAGATATTCTGGCGCAAAATTTTGCCGATGCGCATCCGGGGCTGACCCCCGAGCAGGCTGCACTCGAAGCCGATCGCTGTTTTTATTGCTACGATGCTCCCTGTATCGAGGCGTGTCCGACCGATATCGACATCCCCCGCTTCATCAAGGCGATCGCCACGAAAAATACGGCCGGGGCGGCCAGAACCATCCTTCAGTCGAATATTCTCGGCGGTTCATGCGCCCGGGTCTGCCCAACCGAGATCCTGTGTGAGCAGAAATGCGTACATACGGCCATAGAAGCCCATAAGCCCGTTCGCATCGGCGCCCTGCAGCGCTACGCTACAGACTGGCAGATGGCACAGGGCTCCTATCCTTTCACACGCGCCGCGCCGACAGGGCGTCATATCGCTATCGTGGGTGCCGGCCCTGCCGGTCTCGCCTGTGCGCACCGTCTGGCCATGCACGGCCATGAGGTAACGATTTTCGACAAGCACGAGAAACCGGGCGGGCTGAACGAATACGGCGTTGCGGCTTATAAGCTGGCCAATGATTTCGCCCGGAAGGAAATCGATTTCCTGATGGCCATCGGCGGTATTCACTATCAGGGCAAAACCGTTCTGGGCGAAACAATCCGCCTTGCAGCGCTGCGTCAGGATTACGACGCCGTTTTTCTGGCCATTGGCCTGTCAGGTGTACGGGCGCTCGGCCTGCCGGGTGAGACCATGCCCGGCGTCAGGGATGCCGTGGCATTTATCGAGCATCTGCGCTCCCACCCGCTCGCCTCGGTGCAGATCGGGCGTCGTGTGGTCGTGATCGGTGGTGGCAACACAGCCATCGATGCCGCCGTACAGGCAAAACGCCTCGGTGCCGAGGAGGTGACGCTGGTGTATCGCCGGGGTGAGCTCACCATGTCGGCCACAGAGATCGAGCGCGACTGGGCGCAGACCAATGGCGTGACGCTTCGGCTCTGGGCAGCGCCGACCCGGCTGGAATTCGACAATGGCGCCCTGACCGGCGTGACGTTCAGACGCACTGACACGCCCCCGGAGACCCTGGGCGGGCCCGGCATGCCCCCTGCCGAGTTTACGATTGCCGCCGATATGGTGCTCAAGGCTATCGGGCAGGTTTTCGTTCCCGATCCACTCTCTCAGGATCAGATCCTGATCGAAAACGGCCGCCTCGTAGTGGATGAAAAAGGGCGTACCTCGCTGGCTGGCGTCTATGCCGGAGGTGATTGCACAGCGGGGGAAGACCTCACTGTGGCCGCCGTGCGCGACGGGCGTGAGGCAGCACAGGCCATTCATGGTGACCTGACCCTTTCCGGTCTTTCTCTCTCCGGCACAGGAGCCCCCTGATCATGGCCGATCTGCTTAGCAATTTTGCTGGCATCACCTCCCCCAATCCGTTCTGGCTGGCTTCTGCCCCACCGACCGACAAGGAATATAACGTACGCCGTGCATACGAAGCCGGTTGGGGCGGCGTGGTCTGGAAAACGCTGGGAGAAGACCCGCCTGTGGTCAATCTCAGCTCGCGCTACGGCGCGCTCCAGTTCGAAGGCAAGCGCCTTATGGGGCTCAATAATATCGAGCTTATTTCCGACCGGCCGCTTGCCACCAATATTGCCGAGATCAAGAGCGTGAAACGCGATTTCCCGGATCGGGCACTCGTCGTCAGCCTCATGGTGCCTTGCGAGGAACATCGCTGGAAAGCCATCCTGCCGCTCATTGAGGAGACGGGAGCGGACGGAATCGAGCTGAATTTCGGCTGCCCGCATGGCATGTCCGAGCGCAATATGGGCTCCGCTGTGGGGCAGGTGCCTGAATATGTCGAGATGGTCACGCGCTGGTGCAAGCAGAACACGCGCATGCCGGTCATCGTCAAGCTCACCCCCAATGTCACCAATATTCTCATGCCCGCGCGCGCTGCCCGTCGTGGTGGAGCCGATGCGGTATCGCTCATCAACACTATCCAGTCGGTCATCGGGGTTGACCTGGACGCCATGGCCCCCATGCCGGTCGTCGGTGGCAAGGGTACGCATGGCGGCTATTGCGGCCCAGCAGTCAAGCCTATTGCCCTGCGCATGATCGGCGAGATTGCCCGCGACCCCGAAATGGCGGGAATGCCCATTTCGGGCATGGGGGGCATCAGCACCTGGCGGGACTCGGCCGAGTTCCTCGCCATGGGATCGAGCACGCTACAGGTCTGCACAGCTGCCATGCATTACGGGTTTCGTATCGTCGAGGACATGATCGACGGGCTTTCGAACTGGATGGACAGCAAGGACTATGCGACGCTGCCCGATCTGAGTGGACGGGCCGTATCGCGCTTTGTGCCGTGGAACCAGCTCAACATGAAGTTCCACACCATCGCGCAGATCGACCAGGAGAGCTGCGTGGGATGCGGGCTGTGCCATATCGCCTGCGAGGACACGTCGCATCAGGCCATTGCCAGAAGCATCGGGCCGGACCGGCGCGAATACAGTGTGATCGAGGCGGAATGCGTGGGCTGCAATCTTTGCGCCCATGTCTGCCCGGTGGATGACTGCATCACCATGGCCCCTCAACCGACGGAGGGTGAAATGACATGGCTCGACCATCCCTCCAATCCCCATCGTGTTTCCGCCTGAAAGGACCGCCTGCCCCATGAGCAATATCCGTATCGATGGACAGGCCCTGTGGGCCGATCTGATGGAAACGGCCCGTTTCGGCGGCACGGAAAAAGGCGGCATCAGGCGCCTGACCCTGACGAACGAGGACCGTCAGGTTCGTGACTGGTTCGCTTCTGCCTGCATGTCACTGGGATGCACCATGACGGTAGACCGTCTGGGCAATATGTTTGCCCGTCTGGAAGGGCAGAATGCCGATCTGCCCCCCATCACCATGGGCAGTCATCTGGATACCCAGCCTACGGGCGGGAAATTCGACGGTATTCTTGGCGTGCTAGGTGGATTGGCCGTACTCCGCGCCCTGCGCGAGGCAGGTCATGTGACACACCATCCGATCGAGCTGATCAACTGGACCAACGAGGAGGGCTCACGCTTTTCGCCTCCCATGATGTGTTCGGGCGCCTTTGCTGGCGCCTTCAGCGAGAGCGAGGTGCTCGACAAGCGCGACCGTGCGGGTGACCGCTTTGGCGATGCGCTGGATGCTATCGGCTATCGCGGCACGCAACCCTGCGGCGATCATCCGGTCGCAGCCTATTTCGAGCTGCATATCGAACAGGGTCCGATTCTTGAGGCTGAAAACCGGGTGATTGGCGCAGTGACAGGCGTGCAGGGCATGCGCTGGTATGAGGTAACGCTCACCGGACGCGATGCCCATGCGGGCTCGACCCCCATGACCATGCGTGCCGATACACTTCTCGCAGCCTCGTCCATGATCGTGGCAGTATCCGATGTGGCAAAGGCTTTTGCGTCCGAGGGTCTCGGCACGGTCGGGCTGATCGAAAACCGGCCCAACAGTCATAACGTCGTTCCCGGAGAGACCTTTTTCACCATCGATCTGCGCCATCCCGACGATACCGCTCTGGCGGGAATGGAAGAGATGATGAAAGCCAGACTGGCTGCCATTGCCGAAGAAGCCGGGGTAACCCTGCAGATGACCCGTATCTGGGATGCCCCTGCCGTCCCCTTCGACCGGCGCTGTATCGATATGGTTGCCGAAGCCGCAAACGAGGCCGGATTCACCCCTATGGAAATCGTGTCGGGCCCCGGTCATGACGCAGCCTATCTCGCACGTGTTACGCCAACGGCCATGATTTTCGTGCCATGTCGTGACGGGCTGAGCCATAACGAAGCCGAAAGCATCACCGAGGCAGAGGCCGAAGCGGGCGCCAACGTGCTTCTGGGAGCTATTTTGCGTGCAGACAGGGTTTTCTGATCCATATCCGCGTTGCTCCGGGATACCGCCCGGTCGGAATGCGGCAGACATCAGGCAGGAGAGAGCGGAATGAACGACATGACGGCACCTCTTGCAGACCGGATCGATGCCATCGGAGGGCGCAGACGGGGAGATATCACGACAGATCGTCCCAGACCCAGAAAGCCGAGCGCCCCGCGACAGGCCGTCCTGCCCCAGATCCTCAACGCTGCGGAAACGGTTTTCGGCAGGCGCGGCCTCAAAGGTACGCGGCTCGAAGAAATCGCCACCCTGTGCGACATCCCCAAAGCCAATATCCTCTATTATTTCGGTTCCAAGGAAGAACTCTACAATGTCACGCTCAACCGCCTTCTTGAGGTATGGCTGGGCGATGCCGACCGCTGGCTTAATCCGGATCGCCCCCCGCTGGAGGGTATGGAGGGATATCTTCGCGCGAAAATAGGCTTTTCCCGTACGCGTCCGGAGGGTTCACGGCTCTTCGCTCAGGAGCTTCTTTCGGGTGGGCATAATCTCGGCAGTTTTCTGAGAGACGTGCTGCGTGCCCATGTGGCCCGACATGCCGCACTCTTTCTCGACTGGCAGTCACGCGGGCTCATGACACCGATCGATCCCACGCATTTTCTCTGTCTGCTCTGGTCGGGCACGCAGGCCTATGCCGATATGCAGGTGCAGTTCGAGGCACTCCTGGAAAATGCACCGCTCGATATGCGCGATTACGATACCGCACTCGATACATTCATGATCCTTGTGAGACCGCTTTTCCAGCCCTCACCGACAGGCTCGAAAGCATAAAGTGGAAAAATCCGCCTGACAGGAAACCGATGATCCAGGCGTAATTCTGAGCCCAGCGCAACGCAGGCAGAAAAACCACGATCAGGCCGAGTGCGACGGATAGGCACAGTGCACAAACGGCACGAGGATTGATACCTTTTCTGTACCAGTACGGCCCCTTGGGATCTATGGAATAAAGCGCATCGAGATCGAGCCGTGTTTTCTGCACATGATAGTAATCGATCAGAAGGATACCGGTTACAGGGGCGATAAACAGGCCAAGAATATCAAGGGTCAGGTGAATCAGTTCCGGATGCGCATAGAGGTTCCAGGGCGTCAGCAGAACGGCACCGATCGAGGCAATCAATCCACCCTTGCGCCACGAAATGGCGGATGGCGCGATATTCGAGAAATCGAAAGCCGCCGAGACGAAATTGGCTGAGATGTTGATGCCGATGGTTGCAGCGACCAGCGTGACTGTCCCAACCAGCATGATCGTCTGACTATCGAAAAGCATGATGGTTTCGGCCGGATCGAGAATCAGTTTTCCGAGTGCCGAACGGGCCAGCACGATAGTGGTCAGAACAAGCAGGACGAAGGCCATGAAATTGACAGGCAGCCCCCAGAAATTACCCCGACGTACAGCGCCCATGCCTGTGCCATAACGCGCAAAATCACCGAAATTAAGAATGATCGGAGAAAAATAGGCCAAGGTCAGTGAGGTAACGCTCATCGCACCCGCAAGAGCGACTGACCAGGAAACATTGCCCTGCGGCAGAACCTCGAAATGAATGCTCCCATGCGTTCTGAACAGAAGGGCGATGTCGAGGCCGAGAATGACCACATAGATCGCAGGCCCTGCCCAGTCGATAAAATGCCGTATTGCCTCCATGCCGCGCCAGAATACTGCAATCTGAAACAGCCAGACGAACACAAACGCCCCCCATCCGATCATGGAAAGGCCCAGCGCCCCATGATGATGGAAATCGGCATAGTTCATCGCGTCCGGGACCATATGCAGGATGAGCAGCACGATGGCATTCGAGGCCAGCCAGGTCTGTATGCCGTACCATCCCACAGCGATAATCCCACGCACCAGAGCGGGAATGACTGCGCCATAGACGCCAAAAGCCCCACGGATAATCACGGGAAACGGTGCGCCGGCACGCTGGCTGGGAAGAGCCACGAGATTGCACAGCACATGTACGATGATAACAGCAGCAAGCAGTCCTGACAGAACGGTCCCTACAGGCAGGCCCATCATGAAAAA
The DNA here is from genome assembly GCF_024054035.1 of Asaia lannensis NBRC 102526. Classification (GTDB taxonomy): domain Bacteria; phylum Pseudomonadota; class Alphaproteobacteria; order Acetobacterales; family Acetobacteraceae; genus Asaia; species Asaia lannensis. The sequence continues at coordinate 28,006 of NZ_JAMXQU010000001.1, read as the reverse complement.
ACTGCCTATGGTCATATAGCCGGCGACGCTGTGCACATTGGACATCCAGAGGAACAGATAGTCCCTCCACCCCCAGTGTCGCTCTGCCACGGGGGCGAGATCCTCATTCGATAACGGTCCAGAGAGCATGTTCATGTGTGCCTGCGTCATCGCCATCCTTTCCCCGATCGCCCCGGCACGATTGCCATGTTCCAACCGCCCAGTTCCAACGGCCCTGTCCCGACAACTTTGTCAGGATCGTTGCGGCAGAACCATCCTGCTCGTTCGATGCCGAAAGCCCAGGCTCCCAGCAACAGATTGACCATCTGGTCAGGCTAGCTCTATGATTTCGATATTACAACGATATTATGGCTGGTTCTTTTATCCGGGCTTTTTCACAGGGGAACAGTGTCATGCTGCTCATCAAGGGTGGAACGATCGTTACAGCCGAGCGCAGTACGCGCAGTGATGTCCTGTGTGACGATGAAGGCCGTATTGCTGCCATAGGCCCCGATCTGGACTGTCCGACCGGCTGCGAGATCGTCGATGCCTCCGGGCTTCTGGTCATGCCGGGCGGGATAGACCCGCATACCCATATGGAAATGCCTTTCATGGGCACGACCGCCAGCGACGATTTCTTTACCGGCACCGCAGCAGGTCTGGCGGGCGGGACAACGAGTATCATCGATTTCGTCATACCCGCAGAAGGGCAACCCCTGTTCGAGGCGTGGCAGGACTGGTGCGTCAAGGCTGAAAAATCGGCTTCGGATTATGGTTTCCATGTTGCGGTCACGCATTGGAACGACCGCGTTCATACAGATATGGGCCGGCTTGTGCACGAAGGTGGCGTCAATTCCTTCAAGCATTTCATGGCCTATAAAAATGCGCTGATGATCGACGATGCTATCTTTCTGCATTCCATGCAGCGCGCCGGCGAACTCGGCGCGCTTTGCACCGTCCATGCTGAAAACGGCGATGCCGTTTCCTTTCTGCAGGCAGAGTTACTGGCCTCAGGAGAAACCGGCCCCGAGGCGCATCCACGTTCCCGGCCAGCGCAAGTCGAGGGAGAGGCAGCCCAGCGCGCCATCGCACTGGCCTCTCTGCACGATACACCGCTTTATATCGTCCATGTTTCAACCCGTGAGGCCACAGAAGCCATCGCTGCTGCACGGCTCAAGGGGCTGAAAATATATGGTGAAGTCCTGCCCCAGCATCTGGTGTTCGACGAGCGCGTCTACGATACGACGGACTGGCTCTCATCCGCGCGTCATGTCATGAGCCCGCCATTTCGGCCGAAATCCCATCAACAGGCACTCTGGGGCGGTCTGGTGTCAGGGCAGTTGCAAACCACTGCCACGGATCATTGCTGCTTTTGTCGCACACAGAAAGAACGCGGACGGGGCGATTTTACAAAAATACCCAATGGCGTCCCCGGGATTGAAGAGCGCATGAGTGTGCTCTGGCATCATGGCGTGGTGAGTGGACGGCTGAGCCCGGAACAATTCGTGGCCATCACCTCGACCAATACGGCACGCATTTTCAATATCTACCCGAGAAAAGGCTGTATCGCACCGGGCGCCGATGCCGATCTCGTCCTGTGGGATCCTACGGCCACGCGCACGATTTCCAACAAGGCGCTCCACCATAATGTCGATTACACGCTCTATGAGGGCATGACCCTGACAGGCGTTGCAAAAAGAACGATCAGCCAGAGCCTGATGGTATGGGACGACGGCACCCTTCGCGCCGAGCGCGGCAAAGGCCGTTACGTCAGACGTGCACCGTTCGGCAGGATTTAATAAACCAGGACGCTGTTTGAGCGGGCCTCCTCGCTCATATTTGCCAGTCAACTTCATCTGCAGAGGATATCGATAGTATAGAATATACTAATTTTTAATCTGGAATATATGAATACAAATGATTCTCTCATGTTTACCGATTTTTTATGTAAGTAGCATAATTTTTATCTGCAAATAATCATTATTAAATCGATTTAGTTTGGAAATATAATTATTATCTTGTCTTGCCATAAATTATGCCGGCATGATCCTGTGTTTGACTTTTCTTTTTAATTTGTTATTCGCTGCCTGAAATCATTGGGGCTATTGTCATGCGTCTTCTAGTTGTAGGTGGTGCCGGTTTCGTAGGCAGTCATGTTGCATTGAGCCTGCTCGATGCCGGACATGAGGTCGTCATTCTGGATAATCTCAGTACAGGGCATCGGGGCGCCATCCCTGAAGGTGCACGTTTCGAGGAAATCGATCTGGCCGACCGGGAGGCAACGGAACGTCTCGTTGCGGAAGGACCTTGGGATGCGGTTCTGCATTTTGCAGCCCTGTCCCTGGTAGGCGCTTCAATGGTCGAACCTTACCATTATCTGCGTCAGAATACCCTTACTTCCCTCAACCTGATTGAAGCCTGCGCGAAACACGGCGTCCGGAAATTCGTGTTTTCCTCGACCGCCGCCCTGTTCGGAGGGGAAGAGCGCTCTTTGCCGATCGACGATACCGCTCCCATCGATCCGGGGTCACCTTATGGAGAAAGCAAATTCTTCATCGAGCGTGCCCTGCTCTGGGCAGACCACATTCACGGGATGCGTTATGCCTGCCTTCGTTATTTCAATGCCGCGGGTGCAGATCAGAAAGGCCGTCTTGGGGAAGATCATCGACCCGAGACACATCTTATTCCTCTGACGATCGATGCCATGCTGGGGCGGCGCCCGAGCCTCAAACTGTTCGGCAATGACTATGCGACGCCGGATGGAACCTGCATTCGCGATTATATCCACGTTGCCGATCTCGCCGATGCTCATATCCGGTCGATTAGCCGCATGGATCAGGGCTCGGTTACCTATAATCTCGGCAATGGCACCGGCTTCAGCATTCTCGAAGTCATCAGAAGCGTCGAGCGTGTCTCTGGCAAGAATGTCCCATGGGATTATGCCCCACGCCGTGAGGGCGATCCCGCCATTCTTGTTGCAGATTCCACAAGAATCAGAGAAGAGACCGGCTGGACACCTGCTTTCGCAGACCTCGATACGATCGTTTCAACCGCGATGAACTGGCGCATTGCTCATCCGGATGGGTATCACAAAGGCTGAGAAAACCTTTTGCGAGACGATACCCTGCCTCAGCAGGGTATCGTTCCATCCTGCCTGAGAACCACACCCGCCAGATAGAGACTGCCACAGATCAGCACTCGGGCAGGGGGACCCTGCAAACGGGGCAGGATCGCAGCAAGGGTCGGACCGGCAACAGCAACGCCCCCCGATGCGGCGATGATATCATCGACAGGCAAAGCCAGATGCTGCCCTTCTTCGGCCACCGCATGGAGGGTTGTCGCATGACGCTGGATGGGGGTCAGAAAACCCGCAGCATCCTTGCTCTGTTTCATCCCGACAATCACATGAAGCGGGCGGTCCGACCAGCTCGCGAGTGTCGCAGCAAGCGCTTCGCCGGCATTCGGGTTATGGCCGCCATCGAGCCACAGCTCCCACCCTTCGGGCAGAAGAGCTGCAAGCTTTCCCTCAAGACGCTGCAGTCTTGCAGGCCATCGGGTATGGGCTATGCCTGCCCAGGCAGTCTCTGGCAGAGACAGACCGCTTGCCCGTAACGCGGAGACCGCAAGCACAGCGTTGGCCGCCTGATGCACGCCTTTCAATCCCGGTGCCGGGAGCGTCAGTTCACCCAGGGGATCGCGATACGCCAGCGTCCCGTCGCCTACGTCAGCAGCGGGAGACATCCCGTCAGCCGGGCTGTCATCCTCATGCCAGGCATAGTCGATATCGCGCCCGACCAGCCAGAGCGGCGCAGCGCAGGACGACGCCTTGGCCGCAATGACGTTACGCACTTCATCATGCTGCATTGCGCAGACCACCGGCACGCCCGGCTTGATGATCCCGGCTTTTTCAGAGGCGATCAGGGCGAGCGTCTCTCCCAGAAACGCCTGATGATCGAGGTCGACGGGGGTGATCACGCAGGCGACCGGGCGCGCGACGACATTGGTCGCATCCAGACGACCGCCGAGACCGACTTCCAGAATGACCAGATCGGCAGGATGACGCGAAAACAGAAGCAGACCGGCCGCCGTCAGAACCTCGAACACTGTGATCGGCGCCCCGTCATTGACCCGCTCGATCTCCTCGAGCGTGTCGACGAGTTCTTCTTCACTGACCAGCTTCCCGGCCAGACGAAAGCGCTCTGTCACATCCACAAGATGCGGGCTGGTCATGACATGCACGGCCATACCGGCCTGCTCGGCAATAGCGCGCAGATTGGCGCAGGTGCTGCCCTTGCCGTTCGTGCCTGCCACATGAATGACGGGCGGCAATGCGCGCTCAGGGTTACCCAGCTTGTCCAGCAGGGTATGGAGCCGGGACAGGGAAAGATCGATCAGTTTAGGGTAGAGCGCCTGCACGCGAGCCAGAACGACACCGGTCCGGCCCTCATATTCATCGCTGAGCTTGGCCGGAGCGGCTTTTGTCGTCATGGGTCACTTCGGGAGAAGGCAGGTCAGAACCCGCCCTGTCACGCAGGGCGGGAGGAAAACCGGAGGTGTCAGGCCGCTTCGACGGAGGACTCGACCGGCTTGTTCATCATCATACCGATCAGTCGGCCAAGCATGGCATGCAGATCGGGACGGGCCACGACCATATCGACCATGCCGTGGTCACGCAGATATTCGGAACGCTGGAAGCCCTCCGGGAGCTTCTCGCGCACCGTATCCTGAATCACACGCGGGCCGGTAAAGGCAATCAGAGCCTCGGGCTCGGCAATCTGCACGTCGCCCAGCATCGCGAACGAAGCCGACACACCACCCGTGGTCGGGTTGGTCAGCACGACGATATAGGGCAGACCCGCATCCTTGAGCATCTCGACGCCAATGGTCGTGCGCGGCATCTGCATAAGCGAAAGAACGCCTTCCTGCATGCGCGCACCGCCCGATGCGGTATAAATGACCAGTGCGGCTTTCTGCAGTACAGCCAGACGGCATGCCGCGATAAAGGCCTCACCCAGCGCAGTGCCCATGGTACCGGCCATGAACTCATAGGCCATGACGGCGACGACCGCATCGTGACCGCCGATCTTGCCATGCGCTACAGCGAGCGACTCATCGAGATGGGTCTTCGCCTTGGCATCTTTCAGACGGTCGGCATATTTCTTCTGGTCGCGAAAACCGAGCGGATCGCTCGGCACCTTGGGAAGCTCGATCTTGGTGTATTTGCCGTCATCGAATGTCCAGTCGAGACGCTCACTGGCCTTGGCCTTGCCATGATGGCCGCAATGCGGGCAGACGCGCTGTGCCTTTTCGAGATCCTTGATCAGGATCATCTGCGAGCAGGACTCACAGCTGGTCCACAGGTTCTCCGGCACTTCGCGCTGCAGAAGGCCACGGATTTTCGGTCGAACGTATTCGGTCAGCCAGCTCATATTGATCCTACTTCTCGCCTGTTCCGCATGGTTTCCCCTGGCACAAAGGCGCTGCGGTCGGATGGGCAACAGTCATTCCGAGGCCGCTTTTAGCGATTTCCGACGCGCAACGCCAGATTGACGTCACGCTCTTCCCTGCAGTCGGCCCTTTCCAGCTAGGATGCAGAAAACAGCTTCCTGCTCAAGCGAATCTGACTGGTATTGCCGATCCATAGCTGCCACGATCCCGGTCGGACTGGAATACAGTTTACGTCGATGGCAGATAACTCCCGTCATTCACCTGTCGATATACGACGGACTGTTAATTCGACCGAGCGTTTTACTTCTGGCACTTTGTCCTTTCCGGCCACCCCAATCGACTGGAGCCCCTTTGTCTGACGCCCTTGACCGGATCTCCCGACTTGCGCCGGATCAGGCGAGTCTGACAGCTGCTCAAAAACTCATGACGCCTTCGCATTGGGTCAATCTCGGCGAGGATGGCCGGGGCCTTGTCTGGGGCGAATGTCAGGGTTCGGGAGCAACACCATATCGCGTATGCCTTTCTGAAAGCGATGCCGGGTATAAATGCAGCTGCCCAAGCCGGAAATTTCCATGCAAGCATTGTCTGGCCCTGATGGGCTTTCGTGCCCTTGGAACGATTCCCTTTACCGTGGATCCCGCCATTCCACTCTGGGTGCAGGAGTGGCTGTCCCGCCGTCGCGGGGCGGCCCGTACGCAAGACAGAGAGCAAAAGGGTCAAGAGGAAAACGCGTCGGGCGCAAAAGCCGGATTCTCTGTGCCCGATGCAGAGGCCGGCAATGAACGACCCGCTGCGGCCTCCCTTCTCAAAACACATGCACAGCGCGAGAGAAACAGGCTCAAACGTGAAGCCCTCTTCACCGAAGGGGTGGAGTGCATGGAACAGTGGCTCAGCGATCAGATCGATCAAGGTCTGGCTGGGTTCGACCAGCGCGCCAGAACCGCATGCGTGACCCTGGCAAAACGCCTTTACGATGCAAAAGCGCCGGGATTGGCCAATCGTGTGTCGGCGTTGCCCGACATGCTTTTATCCGTCGACTCACACGACCGCCCTTTCGAAGCGGCTAGATGCTTTGCTGCCTTGCTATTGCTGGGCCGGACATGCCTCCGGTCCGACACGCTACCCGCCGCGCTCGTCGCTGATGCCAGAAGAGCGTCGGGTTGGGTCATGACGCGCGAGGAGCTGCTCAGCGAATCTTCAGCACTGAAGCGCTCCGGGTCCTGGCGTGTTCTCGGCATCAAGGAAACGGTTCAACCGGATCGTATGAAGCGTATCGAGACATGGCTCGGGCTCGAAAACGAGCCAACCGTTTTCGCTCTGCTGGTCGATTATATCGTTCCGGGAAGCCAAGCGGGGTCGCTTCCTTTTCTCGTCGACGACACGATGGATGCAGAATGCGTCTATTATCCCTCCCCTGTGCCGTTGCGTGTCCAGATTGCATCCAGCCACGGCACGGAACAGGCATCTGCTCCGTGGTCATGCCGGCCCCGGTCGCTTGCTACCGCCCTGAACGACTGGCGTCACGCCCTTGCCGCAAAACCCTGGCTCGGTGATTTTCCTCTCGCAGTGTCACCGGTCTTTCTACGCAGCTCAGGAGACAGTCTCTTTCTCGTCGAGGACGATATCGTCCTTCCCGTGGTGCAAAACTGCGTCGACTCTGCCCGCTGCCTGTGCCGTGTCGGCCCAGTGGGCCTGTTCGGTCTGTGGAACGGAAGGGTTTTCACTCCTTTGCTGGCCAGTACCTCGCTGGGTATATGGAGGCTCTGATGCGCCGATCATGCCTCCCACAATCTCTTCTGCTTGGTACGGCACGTCATCCGGTCGATACAGAGGCATTGCCTGATTTCTGTGGTGTAGCGTTTACCTCTTGCGCATCGCAGAATATTCCTCCCCTCCCCGCCGCTCTCTCGGTCTTGGCGCTGCTAACCCAGTCGCACGCCTTCGGGCTGCCTGCCTGCCCGGACATGTTCGATACCGTTCTGCCTTTCGTCGCCTCGCGCCCCATCGTCTCCGACGAAGCAAGACGGCAGATTCTTCATCTTGTCGGAACAGAACAGGGAAGCTGCAAGGACAGTGCCGGGCGGGCGCTCGCACAGTGCCTGTCGCGTTGTGCCTTGCAGCTTCACCCTTTCGATGAAGGAAAGCTCAGGGCATTCAGGCGGCGTCATCACGCCGCCCTGAATGAACGCGTTACCTTTCTTCTACCTACGAATGGGGACGGCACGCCTTTCCCTGTGGCTCAGGATATCAATGCCTCGAACTGGTCACATGCCCCCCGCCCCGACGGTCTCGCCTTTCTTGCTGCTTTACGTGAAAGCGACTCCATTCAGGCGCGCAACCTCATTGCTGCACAGCTGCCGCTAGAGAGAGCCGAAGCCAGGCTTCAGCTCGTCAATCTGCTCTGGATCAATCGTACGGCTGGAGATCGTCCCCTGCTTGAGGCGCTGTGCAAAGACCGCTCGGCCGAGATACGCAGATGCGCGACCGTTTTTCTTGACCGATTACCCGGTTCGATACGGACCCAGTCCCAGCTTAAGGATTTCATCTCCCGGCTTATCGTCACCCGGTCCGGCCTGCTGCGACGCAAGTCCACAATCACCCTGCAGCTACCCGCGACACTCGAAAAACACCGGGACGAGAAAAGCTTGATCGGCATGTGGATGAGGCAGGATTATTGTCTGATTGAAAGCAGGGCAATAGCCGCCATGCTGGGCATGAGCACTGACGATCTAGCGACAGCGGCTAGCGAAGACCAGTGGCTGATGGAGTGCTTGAGTGTAGCCGCTGCGAATGACCATAACTGGGCCATGCTTTCGAAACTCGCGGCCCATGCCCCGGAACCTCTCTGGCCATTTCTCGTAGCATACGGCCTTGACGAACTCGGTCTACGCTCTGCGGCAGACCGCCGCCATTGTCTCGAAGCAGTCATCGCAAGCCCTGCTCATCAAGCCGATCTACCGATCACAACCGCATGGCACTATGCAATCGAACGTCTGGCAGAGCGCTGCGATGGCCCCCTGCCATGCGCTCAGGCACAGATCCTGTCGAACGGGATCATAAATCACGGCGCGCACGGCGAGCGTAGTCTCGTAGCCTGTGTCACCCTGACCCCTGCAGAGGGGCTCGTCTCCCTGCGTCATGACCTTGAAGCCAGATCTCCGCGAGGAGGCGAACGCGCTATCTTTCTGGTCGACACCCTCATCAGACTTTATCAGGAAAAGACGTCATCATGACGGAAACACGTCTGCGTCAAGGCGCGGAAGAACGCTACGCCCATGAACTCGATGCGCTCAAACGTGGCGACACCCATGCCCGTCCGGCAAACTGGGCGCTCTCGCCCCGGGCGGTGGTAACCTATCTAATGGGCGGCTCAGCCAAAGATGGAACGCCTGTGAGCGCGAAATACGTAGGCAATCCGCGACTGATCGAGACTGCGGTCGCAACCCTCGCCACCGATCGCGCTTTGCTTCTTCTGGGTATGCCGGGCACGGCTAAATCATGGGTATCGGAGCATCTGACGGCGGCAATCTCCGGCACCTCAAGCCGGGTTATCCAGTGCACGGCAGGCACAGATGAAAGCCAGATACGCTATGGCTGGAATTATGCCATGCTGCTCGCCAAGGGGCCCGACCCCGAGGCTCTCGTGCGCACCCCTATGATGCGCGCCATGCAGGACGGCACACTCGTCCGTCTGGAAGAACTGACCCGTATGGGATCGGACGTTCAGGATACGCTCATCACCATTCTCTCAGAGAAAATGATGCCCATTCCCGAACTCGACGATGCCATCCATGCCAAACCGGGTTTCAACGTGATCGCGACAGCCAATAACCGGGACAAAGGCGTAAACGACCTTTCGTCCGCTTTGAAAAGACGGTTCAATGTCGTCGTTCTGCCGCCTCCTGCCACGTATGAGGAAGAAACAGATATCGTCACCCGTCGTATTGGTGAAATCGGGCTTTCTCTTGCTCTGCCGCCGATTGCTCCGGCAGAGGCGGAAATTGCCCGTATCGTGACGATGTTTCGTGAGTTACGCGCAGGGCAGACACAGGATGGAAAGCTGAAGCTCAAGACCATCAGTGGCTCGCTCTCCACCGCTGAAGCGATTTCCGTCGGAATCAATGCCTGGGCCGAAGCTGCCCATTTCGGCAGCGGCGCCATCGACGCGCAATCGCTTGCCGGGAATCTGGTCGGTGCCATCGTAAAAGATCCTGCCGCAGATTTGCAGGCTCTTGAGGAGTATCTTGAAAATGTCGTGCGCAAGCGTGAGGACTGGCGCGATCTTTATGGCGCCATTCGGGATGTGATCTGACAACCCATGGATCCACGTCTGCATTTCTTTGGCATACGTCATCACGGACCAGGCTCGGCAGCAAGTCTGATCGCGGCCCTGGACGATCTCGCTCCGGCCCTTGTTCTGATAGAGGGACAGCCCGAGGCAGATAGGCTGGTGCCCTATGCCGCGCTCGAAGGTATGACGCCCCCGCTCGCACTGCTGCACTACCAGACAGATAATCCCGCCAATGCGGTATTCTCCCCGTTCGCCGATTATTCTCCCGAATGGCAGGCGCTTTTATGGGCTGCACGTCACAACCGGAACGTACGTTTCATTGACTGGCCTGCCGCCTGTCTTCTGGCATGGGAGGATACGTCCGTCCCCCCAGGCCGTGAAACTCCCGCTGCGGGCAACTTTGCGGACAACGACCAAGATCAGAAGACATACACAGACGATCATCAGGCAGAATTGCAGGCAATTACGAAGCTCGATCCGCTCGACGATCTGGCGCAGCTTGCGGGATATGCGGATGGCGAGGCCTGGTGGCATGCCATGGTCGAGCATGCCGCTCCTGGACCGGCTGTTTTCGCAGCCATCGACACGGCCATGACTGCACTGCGTGACTCAGCCGAGACTGGATCGCTCTTGACCCCGCAACGATACAGACGCGATCTGCTGCGCGAGGCTTTCATGCGCATTGCACTGCGTCAGGCACTGAAAGATGAGGAGGGTCAGATTGCAGTCGTAACAGGTGCCTGGCATGTCCCGGCTCTGAAACGAAAGACCGGCTACTCCGCAGACCGGGCCCTGATACGCGATCTGAAAAAGGTCAGGACGGACTCAGCCTGGGTGCCCTGGAGCGACGCAAGACTTGCCAGCGGATCGGGCTATAGCGCCGGTGTAACGGCACCGGGCTGGTATCGCCATCTCTGGCACCTGAAGGAGCGCGCCGTTCAATTGCCCCTCACCGCTGAAAGTTTTACTGCCGGATGGCTTGCAAAAGTATCGGGACTCCTGCGTAGCGAGGGTCTTGTTACCTCGTCGGCCTCGACCCTTGAAGCCGCACGTCTTGCTCTGGCTCTTGCCGCGATAAGAGGCAAATCCCTGCCCGATCTGGCTGAAATGCAGGATGCCGCGCATGCCGTTCTGTGCCATGGCGAAACGGCACCTCTGAGCTTGATCCAGTCTCGGCTTCTGATCGGTGAGCAAATCGGGGCACTCGATCCTGCGGTGCCTCAGATCCCCCTCGCCCGCGATCTGGAGCGCTGGCAGAAAAAATGCCGCCTCAAGCCCGAAACCGAGCCACGCGATATCACCCTTGATCTGAGGACGGAGGCCGGGCTGTTGCGCTCGACCCTGCTCCATCGTCTCACGGTGCTTGACCTTCCATGGGGGAGGCTTGTCGATGGCGCAGCCGGACGCGGTACCTATCGCGAAATCTGGCGGATGAGCTGGTCGCCCTCCTATGCAATCGCTCTGGTCCAGGCCCTACCCTACGGGGTTACCATCGAGCAGGCTGCAAACAACAAGGCGATTGCCGACGCCGGACGCAGTGCGGATATCGCCGTGCTGTCCGGGCTCGTGCGGCAGTGTCTCCTTGCCGATCTGCCCGATGCGACGGACCAAGTCATTACCAGACTACACGATGTCGCCGTCACGACCCAGTCCATGGCATCGTTGATGGAAAGCGTCGTAACACTTGTTTCACTGCTGCGCTATGGCGGCGCAAGACCTCTGCCTGAAGCCGCACTGAGAACGCTCGTCTGGACGCTATGTGTGGAAATATGTGCTGGATTTTCGTTCTCATGCCGCGGAATAGACAAAAAGGCCGCGTGCAGCACGAAAGAGGTCATGGCTGGTTTCGACCAATCTGTCACCCTGTTCGGCGAAGCCCATCTGACCGGCCTGTGGGATCATGCCCTGCGCTCGGCCATCGCGCATGATACCGTGTCGCCCACGATACGAGGCACGGCGTTGCGGCTCCTCCATGACAGACAGGCCGAACCTGTAACGTTCGTTCTGGCAGGTTTCTCGCGTTCGTTGCTTCCGCCTGTCCCAGCTGCGGATGCGGGTGACTTCATCGAGAGCTTCCTTTCGGGCGGTGCTGAAATACTGGTTCAGGATCATGCGCTCCTGGCTGCGCTGGATGACTGGATCATGACTCTCGATGAGACCCAGTTCATCGAGATCCTGCCCATGATGCGCAGAAGCTTCAGCGATTTCGCCCTTACAACCCGTAAACGCCTTCTGGACACCCTTCTTCAGCCTACACCGACAAAAGCGGTTTACGCCGGAGACACGACAGGTCCCCTTTCTGCCATTTTCAGCAATGAGGCGCTCCCGTTGCTATGCCGTATTCTGGGACTGGCATCATGACTGCCACCACGCAAAAGACACAACAGGCTATCCAGGATGGAGAAGCCGAGAGACATCGTCGCTGGTGTCTGGCACTTGGGACAGACGATACACAAGGACTTTGTCAGGACGATCGGCGTCTCGACCGGGCCCTGACCGCTCTTTACGGCAGAAATGTCGACAAAGGACGGCGCAAGGGAGGGCTCGGCAGCTCATCGCCGCAGATTGCGCGCTGGCTCGGCGACATACGCAGTTTCTTTCCGGCCCCCGTCGTACAGATCATCCAGCGCGATGCGCTCGAGCGGCACAATCTGAAAGCCATGCTGCTCGAACCCGAGTTGCTCGAGAGTCTGGAAGGCGATGTTCATCTGGTCGCCGATCTGATCGCACTGAAAGATATCATGCCCGCGAGGACGGTCGAGACAGCCCGGCTCGTTGTCTCAAAAGTGGTCGACGCGCTTATGGCCCGTCTTGCAACCAAGACTCAGAATGCCATCCGTGGCGCGATCAACCGCTTGCAACGCACAGCCAGACCGCGCCCTGCCGATATCGACTGGCCTCGTACCATCAAGGCCAATCTGCAACACTGGCAACCCGATTACCAGACAGTGGTGCCCCATAAGCTGGTCGGCCACGCCAGACGCCGACAGACACGTGCCGATCTGGATCGCGTTATCATGTGTGTCGATCAGTCGGGCTCCATGGCGAATTCCGTGGTCTATGCCTCGATCTTTTCAGCCGTCATGGCATCTTTACCCGTTCTGGATATGCGCCTGATCTGCTTCGACACGTCGATTATCGATCTCTCTGACCAGCTTGAAGATCCTGTCAGCGTGCTATTCGGCATACAACTCGGCGGCGGCACAGATATCGATACCGCTCTCGCCTATGGCGCATCGCTTATCGAGCAGCCTGCCAAAACCCACTTCATCCTGATCAGCGATCTCTATGAGGGCGGCGATGCAGGCCAGATGCTGGCTCGCGCTGCGGAGATGATTGAAAGCGGAGTCAACCTGATCGTCCTGCTGGCACTTTCAGACGACGGCCGTCCCGCTTGCGACACCGATCATGCCAAAGCATTTGCCGCAATGGGATGTGCGGTCTTCGCCTGCACACCAGACCATTTTCCCGACATGATGGCTGCCGCCCTCAAGCGCGAGGACCTTCATGTCTGGGCCGGGGCCCGGGATATCCCCCTGTTCGCGGGAGGATAGCCCGGATAAAACTCGCAGGCCGGGCTGTTTCGGCTAAAAGCCGCTCTGTCAGGCAGCAGCCTCTTCCTGCGCGTCCTCCGATACGATGCGTGTATGGCCACGCGTCGGACGGAAACGCTTCTCATGCAGGGCCAGCTCGATATCTTCCAGTGTAGCCCCTGCGGTTTCGGGCACGAAGAAGTAGATGAACAGAACCGATGCCAGATTGACAGCGGCATAGAACCACATCGTTCCGCCCAGCGTGATGAGCTGCACCAGCGTCAGGGCTGTGCCTGTGACCAGCAGGTCGGATCCCCACAATGTGGCGGCATGAAGACTCGTAGCCTGACCGCGCATCGAGAGCGGAAACATCTCGGCCCCGAGCAGCCAGCCGCATACCTGAATACCGCCCGAGTTGAACGCCATGAACAACAACAGGAACACGATGACCAGATAGGACCCGATGCTATGCGGTGCCGGATGCATGGCAAACACGATACCGAGCCCGATCAGACTGACGACAGAGCCCGGCCCCATGATGAGCATGAGACGACGACGACCTACACGATCGACGATCAGGCAGCCGATAAACGTCATGATGCAATAGGTGATGGCCACGCCCAGTGACGCCATCAGGGCCGAGGACTCACCGAAACCTGCATCACGCAGGAAGGTCGGCGCATAATAGATCATCATCTCCAGGCCGCCGCATTGCGTAAAGAATGCGACACCCAGAGCGGCAATGAGCGCCGGACGAACCCAGGCACGGAACAGGCCCTTCCAGCCACGGTTACGCGGATCGACCCCCTCGGCATTCTCACGCATTTCGCGCACTTCCTTGCGGATGACCTTCCTGGACGTGCGAATACGGCCGAGTTCGATGATGGCACGCTTCATGCCTTCGTTTTCAGCCGTCCAGCGCGGGCTTTTGGGCATGAAGAACATGGAGACGAAAACGATGGCAGCAGGAACGGCGGCCATGCCGACCATCGGGCGCCAGCCCCAGGCTTCGCGCTCGGTATAACCAATGATATTGGCCAGAAGGATACCGAGCCCGATGGCCACATTGAACATGGTGACCAGCGTTCCGCGCTTTTCGGCCGGGGCAAGTTCCGAAATATACATCGGTACGACCTGCGTGGAGCCCCCCACGGCAAAGCCCAGAAACACACGTGAGACGATCAGAAGCCACACATCGGGCGAGAATGCGCAGGCCAGAGCGCCGAGCACGAAAATACCGCTCACCAGCGTTACGCAGGCACGACGCCCGTATTTCTCCGAGAACGATCCGGCTGCCAGAGCCCCGAGTATGGCACCGGCGAGAATGGCAGACGCCACCATCTCCTGCATGGTGCTGTTCAGATGGAAATCATCGGAAATCAGCAGGAGCGCACCGGAGATGATGCCGGTATCGTAGCCGTAGAGACCGCCGCAGATTGCGGCCACGACGGCAGCCAGAATCAGGATATATTTTGCATAGGGCGATACCTCGATCGGGTGCTCGTCATGGGGCCGTGCCCCGCTCTCAGTTGTCTCTGAATTATTTTTCATGACGACATAACTTGAGTGCCGCAATTTGGTTTAAGATCGACTGGCAAAAATCAAGAAGGAGCCAGTGATGGCAAAACCGCCAAAGCCCAAACCAGACGTGCCGACAATCAACCTGCGCGAGCTGATCATCATGCATATCGTGCTTGCCGTCTTCGTCGTGGGTATCATGATGCTGGACTGGCATCTGAACTGACAAGAGCCGCATAAACGGCTCACTCCTCAGCCGCGCGCGCTTTTCGGGCAGGCGCAAGGCTCTGAAGTCCTGACCTCAGGAATCAGCGTCTGACGGCGATCAGACCGCGTGCAGCCAGATAGCTCAGGGCAGCACCGAGGCTGATCCAGAAAGAGACGGGCATACCTGTAAACCATGACAGGACCAGCCCACCCCAGGACAGGATCAGGGCCAGACCGGCAGAGCATAAAAGCCCCGGCCATGGCGAGAGCCCAAGGCGCAAGGCACAGGCTGCCGGCCCGACAAGCAGACTGAACACCATCAGAATGCCGATGGTGGCAGAACAGACAACGGTCGCAAGCGCCACAAGACACATGAAGGCACAGGCAACCAGCCTTGTCTTCACGCCCTTTGCAGCCGCAAGATCGGGATCCAGACTCGCAAACAGGAGCGGTCGGCCCAGAAAGCCGAGGCCTGCAAGACACAGGGCGCCCAGCAGCTCCAGCAGATGCAGGGTGTGACGATCGACGCCCAGAGCGTTGCCGAACAAGAGCCCCGTCGTGCTGCTTACCGGCACATGCTGTATCTGCAGGAACAGCAATCCGAACCCGAGACTGGCCGCCAGAACGAGACCGATCACGCTATCCCTGTGGCTTGCTGTCGCCGCATTGCCACGCAGATCGCCTTGCGGCTCCCACCCCAGAACGAGACCGGCCGCCACTGCGGAAAGCATCATGCCCCAGAAGGGCGTCATGCCGATCAGCGTAGCACCTGTCGCACCGGCAAACCCGATATGGGAAAGGGCATGTCCGGCAAAGCTCTGCCCGCGCAGCACGAGAAACCACCCGACGAGACCGCTCAGAACAGCCACGACCCCTGAGGCGAGAAAGGCGTTCTGCATGAACTCATAATGCAGCATCGTGCAGCTCCAGCATGGTGTGGCTGATCTGGAGCACATGATCGGCGAAAGGCCTGACAGTTTCGAGACCATGGCAGGACATGAGAACCGCCATACCCGTTGTCCGGCAACGCGTCCTGAGCATCGTGAGAATACGGTCCTGCCACGCGAGATCCATACCGCTCAGCGGCTCGTCCAGAACGAGAAGCGAAGGCGAATCGAGAAGGGCTTCGGCAAGAAACAGTCTCTGCCGCTCGCCGCCCGAAAGCTGGCTCAATGGCTGGCAGGCAAGGGTTTCGGCCCCGGTCAGAGAGAGCGCCTCATGCAATGCATGCCTAAGACCGCTCCCCCATGCTGGAAGGCCAAAACATGTGCCGCGCCACGATGCGGCAATCAATGAGCGACCGGTCATCTGCGGCGCGGGCAGGCGTCTGTCCTGCGGCATGTATCCGACCCTGCCTCGCGCCTTCTGCGGGGGGCTGCCGAATATCTCGATATATCCCACCTGCGGCTTATGCAGGCCAAGCAGGGCGCGCAGCAAGGTGGTCTTGCCATGACCGTTCGCTCCGGCCAGCACTGTAAAACTGCCTGGCGCAAGCGTCAGATCGGCGTGCTCGATCAGATGGCGCGCACCATGGGCAAGCGTCACGTCATGAAGAGCGATTGCAGGGACAGCCTCAGCCATGAACGCCAAGGGCCGCAGTCAGCCGGTCGAGCCGCGCTGTCATCCAGTCGCGCCACGAGACGCCGGGCACGGGGAATTCGTCAAACTCGACGATTGAAACCCCGGATTGCCGTGCAATCGCAATAAGGCGCTGCAGGGATGGACCGGTCATGGCTGGATTGACGACAAGAATTTTCACTGCCTTCTGTCGCAGAGCATCCTCCAGCCGGGCCACTTCCTGAGGGGCCGGATCGCTATGCGTCATCATGGCCAGGGCAAAATCAGGATCGATCACATCGAGCCCGAGCGCCCTGAAAACAGGGCCGCCCACAGGCTCGGCCACTGCAATCTTCATCCCGTTCGTCACAGGGCGCAAAGCCGACAGACGATGCTCGATGCCATCGATTGCCTGTCGATACTGCGCCTGCCTGGCCGCGATGGCCCCGGCTTCACCGGGCAGACGGTGCACAAGCTCGGCTGCGAGAGCATCCACGACGTCACGAATGGCCGCAGGGTCGTCGAAGAGGTGGGGATTGTCTCCATCCTTCAGTCCGACAAGCGAAACGGCATCGATGACATGACGCGCTTTATCGGGCTGTGCGGCAAGGAGAGGCGCAACCCAGTCATCGTAATGTCCGCCGGTCAGCACCACGATATTGGAGTTTGCAAGCGCACGCGCCATATCCGGTGTCACCTGAAAATCATGCGGATCGACACGCGGGGAAGTCAGGATACTCCGGGTCTCCACGACTGCACCACCGAGCCCGGATGCAAGCTCGCACCAGAGCGCTTCGGCACAGAATACGCGTATCCCCTCGGCCCGGGCCAATCCGGGCAAGGTCACCACACAAAGCAGGAAGAGCAGAAACTGGCGCAAAAAAGTCGCCTTTAGTTATATTATAACGACTGAGATACGCGATATAGAGGCGGATCTCTGGTCAGGACAAGCCGGAAAAGGAAATTCCCGATGGTTACCCTTGAGGCGACGACCGAACAGGATCCGTTCTCTGCCGAGACGCTGACGCTGCTCGACCGCGCGGCTGCCTTCTGTGCCACACGCGCCAGCCGGCTGACCGACACAAGACGGCTCGTGCTCGGCCTGATCCTGGAAAGCCCCAAACCCGTCGGGGCTTATGACATTCTCGATCATCTCAGGCGCTATCAGCGCAATGCCGCGCCGCCTACCGTTTATCGCGCGCTCGATTTCCTTCTGTCTCAGGGCCTGATCCACCGTATCGAGCGTATGAGCGCCTTCATCGGCTGTGCCCATCGTCTGGACTGTCACCACGGTCATGGCTGCGGTCACCGTGCGCAATTCATGATCTGCAGCGGATGCGGCGCAGTCAGCGAAGTCGAGGACAAGGAGATCGCTCTCGCCATCGCCACTGCCGCCAGCCGGATCGGCTTCAAACCCCATCAGGCCACCGTCGAGGTCGAAGGGCTTTGCGCGTCCTGCCAGCAAGGCTGACAAGGCACAGCCGATACCCGGCCCATGGCTCCCCCGAACAAGCGCCCCAGTTCTTTGCCGATTTCCGGCGGATCGCTTCGCTCACGTCCCGAGCGTATGGCGCGCCCCGTGCGCCAGCCCGAGGGGCAGGAGGACCGGCAGCCGGATCTGTTCGATTATGATCCCCCCATTCCACGCACCAGCCTCTCGCCTGAAGAAGCCCCCCTGCTTGTCGTAACGACACGCGCCTTCACCGATCGGGACAGGGAGGACGGATGGCTGTACTGCCTGGTGGGTCGTCATGAGGGTGAAACCCTTATGCAGAACGGACTGACGCTCGATGCGCGTCATCCGCTCTCATTCTGTACCCGCCCCGCCGTGATGGCCCTGCTTTCCTCGCAGGACGAGGAGAACGCCCATGTCGAGAGGGTGCTGCTGCGGGTGCGTCACCCCCATATCGCCCCGTGGCTCGAGACCGACCCCGATATGAGTGCGCAGCTAGGGGCTTCCTGCTATCTGCTGTCGCGACAGGTTGCGTCCGGCTAGTCCGGGCTGCGCTCACCCCTTCCGGTTTCTTTCATCGAGGATCACGCCATGGACGATATCGCCCTTGCAGAAGTCACGCGCGGCGGGCGCGTCGAATCCCTTCATCTCGGCCGCATTGCCGTCATGGACGATCGAGGGCACGTCGTGCAGGCGCATGGCGCCATAGACAGGCCGGTCTTTCCACGCTCGACCGTCAAGGCGCTTCTGGCGCTTCCTCTCGTCGAGACGGGTGCAGCAGAGCGTATGGGCCTGAACGATGCCGAACTGGCTCTGGCCTGCGCTTCTCACAATGGCGAGCCACGCCATGCCGAAACGGCCGCCTCGATGCTTGCCAAAGCCGGGCAGGACGTTGTCTGTCTGGAATGCGGTGCGCATTGGCCGACTTATGACAGGGCCGCCCAGGAACTGGCAGCGTCAGGTGCCCGCCCTTCCGCCCTGCATAACAACTGTTCTGGCAAACATGCCGGTCTGATCTGCCTGTCCATAGACCAGTCGCTCGACCCGCACGGTTATATCGACCCTGCCCACGCGGCACAGCGCCAGGTCACCGACGCGCTTGTCATGGCGACCTCAGTCCCACATAATGAGAGCAATCGTGGCTTGGATGGCTGTTCGATGCCGACCTATGCCATACCGCTTTCAGCGCTGGCCACGGGTTTTGCCCGTTTCGGTACGGGCAGAAATTTTTCATCCGGCTATGCGTCTGCCGCCGCGCGTCTGCGTTCAGCAGTCGCGTCCAACCCCTTCATGGTGGCGGGGAGCGGACGTTTCGATACGACATTGATGGCGCATTTCGGTAACCGAATCTTCTGCAAAATGGGTGCAGAAGGGGTGATGGTCGCCTCCCTGCCCGAACTCGGGCTGGGAATAGCGATCAAGACCGATGATGGCGCGAACCGGGCAGCAGAAGTGGCTCTGGCCTCGCTTCTGCTCGATCTGCAGGGGGCGTGCTGGTCCGACGCCGACCGCGCGGTGCTGGCCGGATTGTCGCATCAGACGATGAAGAACTGGAACGGACGAGAAGTCGGCACATTGCGTGCCGCCGGTAAAGGATAAGACCCGACAATGGCGACAGACACAGATGCCGGTAATACAGAAGGCGTATTGGCATCGGTTTTCGATGCGACAAAATTCAAGATCATCGTCATCGGCGTACTGGCGGCTCTTGCCGGCCTGATGTCCGGTCTGGATATCGGTGTCGTTGCAGGCGCACTCGATTTCTTCGCCAAGCAGTACAACGCCTCGACCTTCGCCCAGGAATGGGTGGTCAGCTCCATGATGGCCGGTGCGGCCGTCGGCGCCCTTGCCGCGGGCTGGATGGCGCATACTCTGGGGCGCAAGCGCTCGCTGATTGCAGGCGCCTCGATTTTCGTGATCGGCTCGATCGGCTGCGCACTCAGCTGGTCCATTCCATCCATGATCACCTTTCGTGTGGTGATGGGTCTGGCCGTCGGTATCTCGGCTTTCACAGCACCGCTCTATCTGTCGGAAATCGCGAGCGAAGCCACACGCGGCGCCATGGTCTCGACCTATCAGCTCATGGTGACGGTCGGCATTTTCCTCGCCTTCCTGTCCAATACCTACTTCTCCTATAGCGGCGACTGGCGCTGGATGTTCGGCGTTGCCGCCATTCCTGCCGGCCTGTTCCTGATCGGCGTGCTTTTCCTGCCTTACAGCCCGCGCTGGCTGATCATGCAGGGACGACACAAGGAGGCCCGCGAGGTTCTGCTTTCCCTGCGTGAAGACCCGCTTGAAGCCGCAAAGGAAATCAAGGCTATCCGCGAACAGCTTGAGGTCAAGCAGCATGGCTTCGAGCTGCTGAAAACCAACTCGAATTTCCGACGCTCGATTGCGCTGGGCATCATGCTTCAGGCCATGCAGCAGCTCGCCGGCATCAACATCATCATGTATTACGCGCCGAAAATCCTCTCCAACGCCGGGTTCGATGCCACGTCGCAGATGTGGTGCACGGCCATTATCGGTCTGGTGAACATGCTCGCGACCTTCATCGCGGTTGGCCTTGTCGATAAATGGGGCCGCAAGCCCATTCTCTATATCGGTTTCTCGGTTATGGCGATCGGCATGGGGGCACTCGCCATCCTGCTCGGAACAGATATGTCGGGCGAAACCTCGAAATTCATCGCAATCTTCCTGCTGATGTTGTTCTGCACAGGTTTTGCAATGTCGGCGGGACCACTGATGTGGGTGCTCTGCTCCGAGATCCAGCCCATGCAAGGCCGCAATCTGGGTATTTCGCTTTCGACCCTTACCAACTGGATTACCAATATGGTCGTGGGAGCAAGCTTCCTGACCCTGATGAATACCTTCGGCACAGCTGGCACCTTCTGGCTGTTCGCCGGTCTGAACGCCTTCTTCATTGTCCTGACTTTCGCCTTCGTGCCTGAAACGAAGGGCATGTCGCTCGAAGTGATCGAAAAGCGCCTGATGAGCGGCGAGAAGCTGCGCAAGCTCGGCCGCTGAGCCCATCACAGGGCACATAATCTGGCCCAGCTCCCGGGAGAGTCCCCCTCTCCCGGTCTGAAAAACGGGTTTCAGAAGGCCGACTGCCTTTTGTCTTGGTAGGGCACGAGCACAGCCCTACCATCTGCCCCCACGCTGCGGCGTGGAATCCGGGAGAACGCTCCCCTTCTCCCTATCCGGGCTTTCGTGAAGTTTCTGCGAAACCCTGCGTCAAAGTCTTTCCGAAATGTAAACGGTAGCCGAGATTGAGGACTTCCTCATGCGAAGGCTGCCGGATCCATGCTCCATTTCGCCCCCTCTTCTACCGGATCGCTCATCATGCTGGCGATCTGCTTCGTGCTTGTATGTGTGTTTGAATTCGCCAATGGCTTTCATGACACCGCCAATGCCGTCGCAACCGTCATCTATACCAACTCGCTCAAACCGCGTGTCGCCGTGATCTGGTCGGGGCTGATGAACCTGCTGGGCGTTCTGCTGGGAGGCATCGCAGTTGCCTATGCCCTGGTGGAACTGCTTCCGCCCGATGTGCTTACGCCCCCCAATGGCAATCCTGCGGTGCCAATGCTGATTGCGCTTTTCGGCACGGCGCTGGCTTGGAATCTCTGCACCTGGTGGTTCGGTATTCCCAATTCCTCCTCGCATTGCACCATCGGTGCCCTGATCGGCATTGCGATAGGCGATTCATTTCTTCATGCGCGCGATCTCGGCCATAGCGTGGACTGGGGGCAGATCTGGAAAGTTCTGCGTGCGCTTGCCATCTCGCCATTGCTGGGCTTCTTTCTGGCGGGGCTGCTCTATCTGCTGATCCGCTTTGCGGTGAAGCTGCCCGCCCTGTTCACACCACCGAAACCGGGGGAAAGCCCCAACCCGGTTGTGCGTGTCCTGCTGATCCTGACCTGCACATCGGTCAGCTTTTCTCACGGCAGCAATGACGGACAGAAGAGCATCGGTCTCATCATGCTCACCATCATAGGCCTTATGCCTGCGACCTTTGCAATGAACCCGGATCATCCGACAGACCGCATTGCGCTGGCCCGGATGGCTCAGGAAGCAAAGCCCCTGATCGCGCAATACGACCGCTACAGCTTCAAACCTGATGCCCTTGCCTCGATAAACCGGCTCAGTGACGTCTCCAGGCCAGCCACGCCAGCGCAGATACGCGGGGATGTGTATGAAATCCTGTCGGGCCTGCGCGATGTCAGCGCCAATCCCGCATCTTCTGCCGAGGAAAAGCATACGAGCACCGGTCTGGCCAAGGCACTCAGACCCACAGTGGAGTATGCTCCCTACTGGGTGCGTATCCTGAGCGCTCTTTGCCTCGGGATCGGGACGATGGTCGGTTACCGGCGTATCGTGAAAACCCTCGGCGAAGGGATCGGCAAACAGCACCTTACTCCGGCACAGGGCGCAGCTTCCGAACTGGTCGGCGCCGGACTGATCGCCTCGGCAGGCTATACGGGACTGCCTGTCTCGACCACGCATATCATTACCTCCGGCGTAGCCGGCACGATGGTTGCCGCAGGATCGGGGATCAATATGCGCATGCTGGCCAAGATCGCTCTGGCCTGGCTGATAACCCTGCCGGTAACCATCACCGTTTCAGCGTGCGCCTTCTATGTTCTGAGCTGAACCGGCCTTTTGGACAGGCTTCGTCCCCCGGAATCACGTTTCTTCATCCTGTTACAAATTTTTCACCAACTCGTGAGCCGGCGAGGCGTTCGGCAAGGCGCACGATCAATGCGCGAAGGGGTGACGCGATGATGGCTTCTTTCTGGGGGCGGAGTAAGCGCAAGGCCTGCGCGGGTTGCAGCGCCGATGCGGGTTTCGATTTTCCCATCACTATGGCGTTCCAGCCGATCGTCGATCTCTCCACACGCCGGATCTTCGCGTATGAAGCCCTGGTGCGCGGCGCGGATGGAACAGGGGCGCAGCAGATTTTATCGCGTGTAACGCCTGAAAACCGCTATGCTTTCGACCAGAAATGCCGTGTGACCGCAATCACGATGGCAGCCGAACTCGGACTCGCCGAGCGCGGAGCTCTGCTTTCGATCAATTTCCTGCCCAATGCCGTTTATGAACCGAGTGCGTGTATCGGCACCACGCTCGAAGCGGCTGAGCGCGTCAATTTTCCGACCGGGAATATCCTGTTCGAATTCTGCGAAAACGAAGCACTCGATACCGAGCATCTTCTGCATATTCTGCGTACCTATGACAGTATGGGGTTCAAGACGGCCATAGACGATTTCGGTGCTGGCTACGCAGGTCTGAGCCTGCTGTCGCGTTTTCAGCCTGATTACGTCAAACTCGATATGGAGCTGGTGCGCAATATCGATACAACACCGGTCAAGCAGGTCATGATGCGCCACACCATCGCCATGCTCGACAATCTGGGCGTAACGCCAATATGCGAAGGAATTGAAACAGCCGAAGAGGCCAGCATCCTCTCGGAGATCGGCATCTCGTTACAGCAAGGCTACATCTATGCCCGGCCGGCTCTGGCCACCCTGCCCGTGGTACATTGACCTACCGGACAACATCTACAAAAATAAAACTTCTATCCATACATCGCGAACTCAGTACAAAATCCAAAATTATGACTTTTTCTTATAAAACAATTTATAGTTAACATTTTATATAGGGTTATTTCTTATAATAGCAGATAAATCGGCAGGATAACCGACCCCTGTATATCATGATCCCTCATCACTCGATCGATCCGACTTCATGGCTGGATAATGATTTTCTACTCCAGTACCGCATCTACAGATCAAGCACATATATAGTTTTTATGATAAAATAATGGTATGTTGATTTCAAATATCCAATTTTTACAAATCATCGTGCATTTTACATAACTAAAAGCTAAATTATTAACATTTGTTACTATAGCGTGATCTTTTTATTCATGATTAATTGAGAAAAATTTCCTGAATGGATTCTCTCAATGTACGATCTGACATCCGGAACCAAAACTCCGTACTCCAATGGTAAGGTTTATAATCTGGACGGCGGCTCTCTCACCATGTCGGCCGCAGAAGGCAAGTCCGTAACACAATATGCAGAAGCGTATATCGGTTCTGGGTGCACAAAAAATACAAGTTCAATAGATATAGATTTCAAGTCCTCATCAGCCTTATCCTCCCCGAACTGCACTCGAACGCTTCGAATCTATGGTACAGTAACAAAAGATATGATTGTTACTTTCAACCTATGGCCATATGGTGGCGATATCGCTGTAAATGCCTTTTTCGACGGCGCCACGACGACAATCTCGTTTACCGCGACTTATAAGTTTACCGGAGCAAAGACAGTCATCAATCTTGTATTCGATGGCAACCCATACCGACTACCCTATGGTGAGCAGATAACCATGGCTGATTATACCGGCGGGATGAATGAGTTCGTCCTCGGCACCCTTACGACGACGCCGTGTTATCTGCCTGGCACGCTTGTTGCCACGCCTTCCGGTCCGGTCGCTGTCGAGGCACTGTCTGTCGGCGATGAGGTCCTCACCTATCAGGCAACAGGGATCGAGGCCGTCCCCCTCTGCTGGATCGGCAAAAAAACCGTTACCGCCACCTTAGCAGAAGAACGCCCCGTCCGCGTACGTGCCAACGCCCAGGCAGACAATTCCCCCTCTCAGGATCTGCTGATCACACCAGAGCATTGCCTCTTCCTCGCCGATCATCTCATCCCCGCACGCATGCTCGTCAACGGCAGCAGCATCGTGATCGATGAGCAGGATGTCTTTGAGGTCTATCATATCGAGACCGAACACCATGCCATCATCATGGCCAATGGCGCTCTGTCCGAAACCTATCTGGATACCGGCAATCGCCTCTCTTTCACTCAGGAAGGCAGCCTGATCAACGGGGTATTCACCCCCGTGAAAAGCTGGGAAACCGACGCAGCCGCACCGCTGGGCGTCGCACGTTCCCTTGTCGAGCCAGTCTTCACCAGCCTTCAGGAACGCGCCGCTCAGCTCGGCTACGTCAGCGAAGGCCCCTCCACCCCCCTGACCGACGACCCCGATCTGCACCTGCTGACAAGCCAGGGCGCAAAAATCCGACCCATCCGTCGTACTTTGCAGGGCTATGTGTTCGAACTCCCCGCCGGCATCGATCGGGCATGGCTCTGCTCACGGGCCAGCCGTCCCAGTGACACCATCGGGCCTTTCGTCAACGACCGGCGCAATCTCGGTGTCCTCGTCGGAACCATTATGGTTTTCGAAAGCAGAAGCACCCAGCACATCGCAGCTCATCTCGAAGACAGGACCATCGAAGGATGGCAGTCATACGAAAACGATACCTGCCGATGGACCGACGGACGCGCGCTCGTGCAGTTCGCCGAAACCGCCGCAACCTCACCATCTCTCGTCATGATCGATATCGTCGCCGCAGGTCCTTACCACACAGAACCCTCAACCGGGTTCGCGCTGACAGACGAACTCAGGGCCATCGCATAAACCGCACGCCAAAGGGTCGTCCGGACGCAACAAGGACGATCCTCCCGGCAACACATAAAAAGGGCGGTCCTATCCATGGATCGCCCTTTTTCATGCCAATACCCCCCAATCCCCCAGCCACAGACCTACCCACCGTCCATCGGGTTTCGGCAATGCATCGGCCAACAGGATAGAGAGATCCCAACGCCGAAACTAACGAGGGTTTCTTTTTTGTTATATGTCGCGGAGGGCTCGCCCTGCCGACAGTAATCGTCCATTCTGTGCTTCCAAAAATCACAAGGGGGCGATGTCGATATGGACGGCTCAGATGAACCGCAGATCATTGCATTCAGGGAGCGCAAGGATCGTAGTGGGAATGAGCACCCATCTACCGGCGATGACTTCTCGCCAGAGGGAATTATCAAGACCACTCAGCGAGAGATCACGCGACTGGATGGCGTAGTGTCGCAAGCTGCGGCCAGGGTTGTCGATGCACAGATGGCCGTCTTGATGGAGGTCATCATACCGTTGATGAAACACGCGCCCGATGCTGTTCTGGAGGATATTTCCCAACGCATGTCCTCAGCGGAGACCACTGCAGCATTCGGGGGCGCAGCGGCACGGCCCAGTCGGGTCTGGCATGAAATCTCGCGCAGTATCATTGAATCCCGTCGCTCGGGAGATGGGAAGGAAACATGACACTTCCTGCCGCCTCCTGAGTATTCAGGCAGTACCGTCAGGAATGACTGATTGCCGATACTGCCTGAAGAGCCTGCCCGAAAGCCTCGTCCGGGAAACCTTCCCGGAAGCCTGACCAATAAACCGGCGCGGGCGTTTCAGCACGCGCCGAAAAGCACACCCTTTGTGCTGTCATTATGCTGTAAATCGTCCCGGACCTTCGCACGGCTGCCAGTCACGGGACCACCCACAGACACATAAACAGCGCCTATCCGTTAGGCCCTATGATGTGCCGTCATCATCTGGGTGAAACAGCGTCATATTTTCTGGTGAGGGAAATTCTGGTGCCGGGTGAGGGATTTGAACCCCCGACCTTCGGTTTACAAAACCGCTGCACTACCACTGTGCTAACCCGGCATAGAGGGATTGGCTCGCTTTTCGTTGGTTATCGCGGTCTCGTCAAGCATTTTCGCATAGGAAAGATGGTCGGTCAGGGTCTGCCGTCAACACAACAGTCAGCCTTTCAAAGCCTGCCCAATGGACATCTGCGTGTCCTTTACACCGTCCTGCTACACTGTCCTGCATTGCAGCCGAGCACGTCCACAAAAAGAAGGATCTCTTCCCTGTCGCGTATGGACGCCGCCATACAACCGCCACTCGTGCAAACGAAGGAGAATCGGGGCGTCTCACCTGCGCAGCCGACCCTTGCAGGGCACGACCCACCTAACCTGCGCGGCAAAGCGGACGCCCCGCCCCGGCGACCGCACCAGCCCTGCATTATACTCATAACCCACTATTTCAAATTATTTACGGTCAATAACTTTATATAATAAAAATCTGATGTTTTACCCGATGGTAAAGAAATATTTAGTATTAAATTCGAAATATTTATTGTAAAATCTTTTGTTGGAACGTGTTATCGAGAAGACAACAAGAACCATCCAATAATGGATATGTTGTCTCATGACCGACCTTACTCCAGGAAAAACGGCATCTTTCGTCGACGGTGGAATTTACAATCTCAGTGGCGGTACGCTGAAACTGGGCGCGCCGCCCTCTCCGTCTATGACAGACTCAGCTGATGTCTACATCATGCCTGGTTGCACCAGCGCGACCCAGTCGATCGATATATCTCTCAATGGCTATACCCCTGCAACGGCAGGCGGTAGTGTGCGCACGGTCAGAATTCATGGTGAGGTTACTGCAGATTTTCTTATCAACTATTCAATATCTGCCAGCTTTGGCTCGATTGCCGTTAGCGGAATCTATACAGGACCAACCACAACCATAACATTCAAGATTACATACGGTACGAAAACAACCTATCTGAATCTCGTACTCGACGGTAACCCGTATGCTCTAGATTATAATAAGCCGAAACTTATCCACCAAGTCAGTGGCAGTGTGATGGCTTATCTGCCCCTTACGACGACGCCGTGTTATCTGCCTGGCACGCTTGTTGCCACGCCTTCCGGTCCGGTCGCTGTCGAGGCACTGTCTGTCGGCGATGAGGTCCTCACCTATCAGGCAACAGGGATCGAGGCCGTCCCCCTCTGCTGGATCGGCAAAAAAACCGTTACCGCCACCTCAGCAGAAGAACGCCCCGTCCGCGTACGTGCCAACGCCCTGGCAGACAATTCCCCCTCTCAGGATCTGCTGATCACACCAGAGCATTGCCTCTTCCTCGCCGATCATCTCATCCCCGCACGCATGCTCGTCAACGGCAGCAGCATCGTGATCGATGAGCAGGATGTCTTTGAGGTCTATCATATCGAGACCGAATACCATGCCATCATCATGGCCAATGGCGCTCTGTCCGAAACCTATCTGGATACCGGCAATCGCCTCTCTTTCACTCAGGAAGGCAGCCTGAT